>NZ_VZPG01000001.1 GCF_008801715.1 Pseudochrobactrum saccharolyticum
AGCTCTCACCTGAATGATCCGGTGAATAAAACGGGTTCGGAACACGATGCACCCGAATATCGGACTTGAGGGTTCCCACCTCGCCACGTGAGATTGCTTTGCGCTGTTCTTTAGATGGTGCCGCCATTCTGTTTCCTTATGCCATTCCCAACGCGTCCATATAAAGCTGGATCATCGCTTCTTCTTCCTGACGCTCATGCGCTTCTTTCTTACGAGCCCGGATGATTGCGCGAACAGCCTTGGTGTCAAAGCCTGAGCCTTTCAGCTCCGCGAACACTTCCTTGATGTCCTCACTGATCGTGCTCTTTTCTTCTTCAAGGCGTTCAATGCGCTCGATGAAGGCACGAAGCTGGCCGACTGCAATTGTCTGGGCGCTATCACCGGTAATATCGTCACTCATGGCTTAATCCTTATGCTGCTGATTTCGTTTGTGATTGGCTGGTATAAATTCCGTATTTCCGCAGCGCGTGGAGCGCACTTGTGTGATCCACGAAAAACTCTCGCCCAAGGGCAGATAGCGAAATGTCTGGCCAATGGAGCTTTGCTGCGCAAATGGCAGCATGTTTAGCTCGAACAACACGAACAGTTCTGTTTTTCTCATCCAAAGTTTCCTTTGGGACATTGAACAGATCAGCGGCCATCATCCGCAATTCCTCAAATGTCTCGAACTGCATGGAAACAAGCAACGCAGCTGATATTAAAACGTCAGGGATGGTGCTGTTATGCGTCTGCGTTTTATGTTCACGCTGTTTAGATCGACGCTTTTTCCATACCCGCTGAACAAATTTAGGATTCATCCCGCGATAGATACTCACGTCTTCAACACTGGAACCACGGCATCCAAAGTCCACTTCTGTTTTCATTATGCGGCTCCTGCCTGTTTGAATGCATGGTTGACCGGTCCATAAACCGTGCCTGTCTTAGCTTCCCAAAGTGAACCATCTGGGAATGTCCGCTTGCCAGTGGTTGTCCATGTGCCGTGATCAATATTCACCGCCAGAATGTCTCGGTTCTTGGTCGCATCGACGGGACTACTGTGCTTACGGCCTTTGGCCTCAACCCTTGCCTGATCGACTTCACGCACATATCGCGCACTGTCATTGATGGGCTTCATCACTCGTTCGCACTCGCGGCGAAGCTCTGGTGGTGACGGCATGAAACCATGCTCGAGATTGGAGTGGCCTTTGATGATGTTGTCAGTCGCAACTTCCAGACTGTGACGGGTCACACCCTCCAGCGCCTTAAGATAAACACCACGGGTCAGGTTCGGATCAGTAGCGCCCTGCGCTGGCAATACGGAGAGGATGTACATTGCTTTCTTGATGTCGGTTTCCGTAACCTGCATCGAGTAAGTCTGTGCCGTGGCTATCTGGTTCATTCGGGAGAATCCCTTCTTCGCGCAGGGCATCAGCCCAGATATCGGTGTGGGTTAATTTGCGGCTGGCCGGATTATCGCGGCGCTGCGCTTGCTGACGATTAATCAGCCACTCAGGCTTAAAGCCCTGCCAGCAGTTCTCAATCATCGCATCAGCTGCAGCGTTCGGGTCTGGGCATTTGGAAAATTGAGATGCCAAAAGTTTGGCGGCGTGCGGAGTGAGCGGCTTTTTGAGCGCCTTGCGGTGATCGATAACAGCCTTTGCGTGATCCTGATCTAAGACCTTCATCAATTCGCTTTGAGCAGATGCTTTTTCAGGCGCTCGCGCCTTAACTTCTGAACGTAGTGAAGAAGTAATAGGTTCTAATAATAGGTTAGTGTCGCTTTCAGCTACTACCCCTCCCTGCTGTGAGCGACTACCGTAGTCGCTATTAGCTACTACCCCCTGCATATTGAGAGTATAGGTATTAGGGAGGTTTACACCCTCTTGCTGCCGACGGTTGATGGTCAAATATCCACCCTCTTCGAGCGTCTTAATCGCCCGAATAATCGTGTCCTTCCCTGCTCCGCAATCCTTGGAAAGAGCATTGATAGATGGGTAGCAATCACCACGCTCGTTGCTTGCATAATTGGCGAGCATCACGAGAACCATCTTTTCACGCATTGGTAAATCTTGCTGGACAGCCCATGCCATTGCCTGAAAACTCATGCCACGCTCCTGTCTCTGGAAGCTGCAACAGAGTAATCGGACACAGCTTGCCGAAGAGCATCACAAAGGCTGCGCTGCTCCTCGACTTCATGTGAAGGACGCGGAGCTTTGCCTGCTCCATGCGTCTTAATCCATAGCTCCTTGCTGTACAGCATCTTCTGCATAGCAAAGACCATGTCTTGGTGGCTCAAACGATTAGACATGCGCCACCCGATACGTTTGCGAACCGCCGAATAGATCATCACCCGCAGGCTGAACTATTTCATTTGCGATAAGCCACAATGCAGATGCTGCCCCGACGGTCTTGCCGTCTGGGTGTGTGAAATAAATATACCCATTGCCTTTTGCAGTAGCTTCCTCTGATGTTGAGGACTGCCGGACAAGAGCCCCGCCCTGACGAAGGCGGGAAAGAACTGGTTTTGCGTAATGTGGGATTTTCAGTTCCTGTCTCATTCCTGCCGCCTCTTATTGATTTCAACTTGCCGGTTATTCTGGGGTCGTCGTCGCTTCATCATGCGTGACCAGAAGCGGAGGAACCGTTGTTTCAGCTCTTTGGCCATCCGCCCCGACCGCAAGATCAGCCAGCCCAATAAGTTTCGAATTACGGGCATGTGCTTGTTCCCTCTCGGCCTCGTATGCTTTTTGTGATGTTTCTTTTGCGAGCGTGTAGGCGCGCAGGATCGCTCCATACGCAGACACAGGCATATCCTTGATGTTTCGATATCTCAGCCGGTGCATCCAAGTTGCAGGAGCGCCAAAACTACGCTCTGCACGATGCATTGCCGCCTCAACAGTATCGCCGGGGCCGCGATAAGACCGGCTGAGTATGAACTCAGACATTCCTCTGGCGTTTCTGATGTAATCGACACTCATTTTGTCAGATCTTTCAAAACCTTTGTCAGACATTGCAAAGCCTCTCCGTTACGTTTGACCTTGCGAGGGACAAACGAAACAGGAGCAACCAGTGCATGGAGCCAGTGGGAAAGATTGCGCTGCGCATACTGAACAAAAACAGACATGCGCAGATACACCGCCAAAGGACGGGAATTGATGGCCGAGACGATCAAGCGGGGGCAAGAAACCGCCTCGGCCTCACCGGCGGGAGGAATAACCGGTGATATGAAACTGATGAATTGGGTCGCGCGGCTCATGCTGCGCGATCCATTTGAACGAACCAATCCCGCTCTTTTACGAAGCCTTTTGTTGCTTCCTTAATCCTAAGGATTGTTCTTTTTGACGGGGAGCGGTCACCGCTCACATAACGATTAACAGTCGCCTGTGAGACGCCTACCTTTTCGGCAAAGGCGGCATGGGTGATCTTATGTTTTTCAAGATACTGTTTGAGCTTCAACATGAAGGCAGAATACCAAATTGGTATCTATAATCAAGGGAAAAATACCAATATGGTTTTTGATGACCGTTTGTATTTCCCGTACAATGTCCGCATGTCACAATTGAAGCGCTTGCGCGAAAAAATAGGCCTTACTCAAAAAGAGTTAGGCGCCCTTGCTGGAACTTCACAACCGCAGATAAAGCGGCTAGAAGATGGCGATAGAACGCTGACCAAGCAATGGGCTGAGCGCCTTGCCCCGCATTTAAATACAACAGCGGAAGCTCTGTTGTTTCCAAAGGGTGACGATCTGGACTCTGACATTATGGCAATCGTATCTCGCCTCAATGAGCAGCAGAAAGCGCAGGCACTATCCTATCTCCGTTTTCTCACAACGCCAGCTGGCGAAAATTGAGTTACAAATACATTCTTCGCTATAGGGTCTATAAAATATCGCCAATCGCCGCCGTGCATTTTCTGCATTGCCCGTGCTAGTGATGCCGCTTGATCTTCGACCGATTGAATTTGCCGTTGAGCAATCTGCACATCGGCATCTGTTGGGTTTGCTGCAATTCCATCAGGTACGCTACACTGTGAAAGCATCAGAATCTCCGTTCCCACAAACCTCTATCATTCCAGAAAATTAGAACACATCAAGAACGAATTGGCGCAAGCGAACAGGTTTTTAACGGATGGTTAAGGATACACTATATGTGGTGCAACCCACTATCTACGCCCACAATTAAGCGTATGATGTCTGTGGAGAATATTTTAAGGAGTAGATAATTATGCAGCCAGACCTACGCATGGACGGGGTAACCGCCAGTCAACTTGTTTCCGGTGCTTTAATAAGCGCCTTAGTATCTGCCTTGCGGCGCAAAGGCATATTTTCCGATAACGAAATCACCGAGATTTACACAGAAGCACTAACACTGCTTGAAATAGACCAGAGCCCTCAGCTAGATTTTAAACGAGCATCAGACATGGCAATCGGGATGCTGAGAACTCAATTAAACGTGCCGGAGAATGAGAACTAAGCGTGCACTTCGTAGCCTGCTAAATGTAGGAGGAGGGGTTTGAGGCGCATAAATAGCGCCATGCAATTAATAATAGTAATCTTCTACACCAGATACCTATGCGAATTAAACCGCCGACAACCAAATACAGCGATTCAAATACCGATCAGCGCTATGACGGCGGCGATTATTGCAACGTATAGCTTTTTCGTAAATAACTCTGCGGGGCGTCAACACCTAGTATTCAGCCAAGGAGTATATTGCAATACAACAATGAGTTGTGGTGCATGCTGGTTACTCCGGCGTTTTTCTTTTTCCAAAACGTGACAAGATATGGGTTTTACGATTACGCTTTGCCACTTTCAAAGCATGTAACTGCTCTTTGAGCACGCACATAAACAGCGTATCGATCAGATCCTTCTGAGAATTGTGCCCTGCCAGATACTGTTGGAGGGCCTCCCTCTGAAGGGATTGACCTTTTTTGCTATCCTGCTTGATGTAAGTCATTGAACAAACATGTGAAGACGCAATACTAATTATATCCATGTCTTTCTTGACCAAGCCGTTCTTATTAACTGCGGCTGGCATATTCCCCTCCTATTTCATTAGGATTTTCTAACGAATTATAGAAAAGAACCCATTTTTCAAGGCGCAGGCGCATATATATGAGCGCTCGCCCTCCACCTCAGTTTGCGTCCATAAAGGACGAATGCTGGAGTTATTTATGAACCGAAAGGACGTGAGGCTGATTTGAATCGATATCAGAGAGCAAAAGACTGTGCGGCATCTAAAAATCATCGAGAGAATGCGAGGCAGTTATACCGATAAAAACAGTCAATTGGTGTCCAGACCTTAATCCAGCGTATGATGCCCAGTAGTCTCAAGAATTGAAACTCTGAAATAAACAGGTATAAGCGACCTTTCCTTACCTCGTAGTTCTGTACGAGTATAGGCAGGCTCCCACCACTCTGGAATCTTGGATAATAGCCTATGGGCAAGCTTCATCGAACTATTTTCATCGAATGATTGAGGAAGTTCTTCAAAAATTCCTGTTACTACCAAACTACGCCAGTCAACTCGACTATTAGTTTCTAAAAAATTAATGCAGACATTCCGATTAATACTCATCATTTCCAATTTTTTACCAGCAGAGGATAACGAGTAGAGGTAGCCATCATGATAAACGAAACGAACAGGAACAACGTACGGCATATTTTCAATTGAACAAGCTAGATGGCCTATACTCACTCTTTCAAGCATCAAAGCAATTTCACCACGGGACATCTCCTGGATATGCATTTTAAGCTCCATAGATATTGTGCATTCGATGAGGCTCACCTCCCCTGAGATTACAAAGGGGAGAATGTGCCATGCAAAAATATTATGTATTCCAGAGTTAAAGAACTTAACGTTGAGAATTCATCTTATAGCTACTATCAGTATTCATGCGAGTAAGGCTCCTGTCCAATAACCTCTTATGGTCAGTGATACCTCTCTTATATTGCTCATTGAGGAACTGCATCAACTCTTGAGCTTCAATGCTATCCACATCTGTCAAGGTTGCCTTGCAAACCTGTGAATGCACTTTACTTACTGTTGATGCCTCATGCTTCAACGCATCATTATTTCTTTTATAGACAATCATTAGAATTACCTCCGGCCTTCAAAGACTGCGGAGCAAGCCCATCTGAAGGCAGGAGGTTACAATAACACTAAATTGACATTAGCCCTAACACTAAACTTAGCACGCCTCGTGCGGGCTTTTTGCTGACCTGATTCTAGCATGGCTGGGGTGCGGGGGCAAATACGCATGGTATTTTATACCAAAATAAATACCAAAACGGTATTGACTAAATATACCAAGTTGGTATTTTACTCCCATCAACAGCGCGAAGAAGCACCCGCCGATCCGCTAAACGATGGAGAGAAACATGCGATACCCGTTTTGCACTGATCTGAGCGATAAAGCTCTCGGCATTACACTGTTTCAGGATTTTGAATGTGAAGTCGACGTGTCCCTGATCTGGGATAACGGCGAGCCGGTTCTTGAAGTAAACGCGGTCTATGTTGACGGTGCAAACCTGTCTCGTGGTGAAGGCGTATCCATGAATCTTGCGAGTAAGCTTGCAGGCCTAGCCGAAAGCAATGATGCACTCCTGACCCGCGTTATTGAGGATAGCGAAACGCCTCTGCGGAGGGCTGCGTGATGGTCAATTATTACCGTATCTCTCTACTGGCCGCCAATGTTGCTCAAGCCTCGGCTATGGCTCACGCATATGAACACTCAAGCAACACGGCCATGGCAAAAGTTTACAGTGACAACGCAGTCGATGACTTCGTGCGCATCGCTCATGAGCTTGGTTATCGCGTTGAAAAAATTGCAGAGCCTGCCCTGAGAGCAGTCGCATGACCGGCTTTATCCAAGACCTCTGCGCCCTCGCCTCAATGTCAATATTTGTGGCTGTTTTACTCACTTATGTCGGAGCATTTTCATGAGCGCGGTCTCTACATCAACAGACCTGATTATCAATCTGCCTGCTGTTATGACAGCGGAACTGTTCACCGATGATGCAGAATTTGAAAAGCTGTATTCACAGGTCAAAGAAGCGGTTGATCAGCACGAACCGAACCTGAAAACCAAGACTGGCCGCGATGCCATTGCTTCCCTCGCCTATAAGGTTTCACGGACAAAGACCGCTCTTATCGGCCAAGGCAAGAAACTAACCGAAGGCTGGCGCGACCAGACAAAAAAAGTAAACGCCGCCTGTAATATCATCGAAACCAAGCTCGATGCATTGCGCGATGAAGTTCGCAAACCTCTCACTGAGTGGGAAGCAGCGGAAACTGAGCGGGTTGAAGGCCATAAGGCGCGTCTGGAAGCCCTTGCTGGTTTGAGCAAGGTTGGATTTGGACGCTCATCTTCTGATCTGCGCGAACTTCTGAACGATGCTGAGAAAACACCAGTCGGTACCGAAGTCTGGCAAGAATTTGCTGATCAGGCAGCGAGCGCCCGCAACTCCGCTATTGAAACGCTCAAAAACTTACTGGCCACAGCCGAGAAGCAAGAAACAGATGCGGTTGAGTTAGAGCGCCTGAGAGCGGAGGCTGTTGAACGTGAACGCATCGAGGCTGAACGTCTGGCGGCTGAGGCTGCGGAACGTGAAAAGGCTGAGCAGATTGAGCGCGACCGTATTGCCGAAGAAAATCGCAAAGCGGAATTGGCTAAGGCGGCTGAATTAGCCCGTGAACAGGCCGACCGTGACGCTCAGGAGCGTATTGCAGCCGCAGAACGTGCCGCGAAAGAAGCCGAAGAACGCGCTGCTCAGGCCGTAATTCAAGAACGTGAAAAAGCAGAGCGTGAAGCTGCTGCCGAACGTCAACGCATAGCAGACGCTAAGGCTGCGGAAGAAGCTGAACAGCGCCGCCGTTATGCCGACAAAGAACACCGCAAGACGATCAATAACGCAATTGTCGCTGAGTTGATTGAGTGCTCCGGCATATCTGCGGAACAGGCTCAGAAGATCGTTGTCCACATGGTCAGCGGTTTAGTTCCTAACGTCACCCTCAAATATTGAATTCATTGAAAGGAACTCACATGAGCGCCGCACTTGAAATTCATACGCCTACAGAAACTCAATCTTATCGCGCCGATGCGCCGATGATCTCCATGATTGAGCGTATCGCAATGGATCCGAATATCCCGCTGGATCGCCTTGAGAAGATGCTCGACATGAAGGAGCGCATGGAAGACCGCGCCCGTGAAGATGAAGAGCGTCAGGCAAAGAAGGCATATTTTGCCGCTATGTCAAAATGCCAGTCCGAATTACCGGTCGTGATCAAGAACCGCGGCAACGACCATACTAAGTCGCGCTATGCTGATCTGGCGGCAATCGAAGAACAGGCAATGCCAACCATTCATAAGCATGGTTTTGCCGTTTCATTTCAGCCGGACGGTTACAATAATAAAGGCGAACTGCGTATTGTCTGGGAGATTTCCCACGCAGAAGGTCACTCACGCAATGGCGTGGGGGAAATCCCTGTTGATGGCGCAGGAGCACAAGGCAAGGTCAATAAAACCGGCACTCAGGCTTTCGGAAGTACAGCCACCTATGGTCGCCGGTACCTGCTTTGCATGCTGTTCAACATCAGTACTGGTGACGACACAGACGGCAATAACCAGTCTGCCAAACAATACAGCACTATCTCACTAGATCAGGTGAAAATCCTCCTGCAGCTCATCGAAGAAACAGGCTCTGACATTGAAGCGTTTTGCCGCCTCGGCAAAATCAACTCTCTGCCAGAAATGATTTCTGAAAACTACGACAGAGCAGTCAACCTTCTTGAAGAACGCAAGAAGAGGATGGCGCAATGATGCAGGTTTTCAAGGATATCGAACAAGGCTCACCAGAATGGTTTACCGCTCGCGCTGGCATCCCCACGGCATCGCGCTTCTCAACTGTCATGGCGAAAGGCGAAGGCAAAACCCGTGCGGAATACATGCGCAAGCTTGCTGGTGAGATTATCACCGGTGAACTCGCAGAAGGCTTCACAACCCCGCACATGGAGCGCGGCAAGCTGATGGAAGATGAAGCGCGTGAGACTTATGCCTTCATCAACAGTGTTGAGCCTTATCAAGTCGGCTTCATCCGTAGCGGCGATAAAGGCGCAAGCCCTGATAGTCTGATTGGAACCGATGGCGGTTTAGAAATTAAGACCGCCCTTCCTCACATCCAGATTGATCGGCTTGAGCGTGATCGTCTACCGCCTGAGCATAAAGCACAGGTACAGGGCAATCTCTGGATTTCAGAGCGTGAATGGTGGGATTTCGTATCTTACTGGCCTCGTCTGCCAATGCTGGTCACACGCGTTTACCGCGATGAGCCGTACATCAAAGCTATGTCCGATGAGATTGACCGCTTCAACGATGAAAAAGCGGCACTGGTAGAGCGTATTCGCGCTTACGGACAGGAACCTACAAAGGAAGCAGCATAATGGCCAGCTCAGTCAATAAAGTTATTCTGGTCGGCAATCTTGGTTCTGATCCTGAAATCCGTCGCCTGCAATCCGGTGAGCCGGTTGCTAACCTGCGTATTGCAACATCAGAAAGCTGGCGCGACCGCCAGAGCGGCGAGCGCAAGGATAAGACGGAATGGCACAGCGTCGTAATCTTCAATGAAAATCTGGCCAAAGTCGCGGAACAATATCTGAAAAAAGGCGCGAAGGTTTACGTTGAAGGCCAGTTACAAACCCGCAAATGGACTGATCAACAGGGCAACGACAAATACACCACCGAGATTGTACTTCAGAAGTTCCGCGGCGAATTGAAGATGCTTGAGAGTCGCGGCGAAGGCCAACAGCAAAACCAATCACGCCAGTCCGAACAGTCCTACAGCCAGCAATCTGGTGGATTTGGTGGTGGCTTTGACGACAATCTCGATGATGACATTCCGTTCTGAGGTGCCTCATGGAAAAGCAGCGCTACACAATCGTAAATCCGCAGGTGCGCCAGAATGCGATCAGAGCACTCATGGCTCTCCCTGACGGCCACACAGCAACATTTGCACCACCAACCAGAAGCGGAGGGCAGAATGATTTCTTTCATTCAATTTGTTCTGACATTGCGAAGTCTGGTTTTGAATGGGCTGGCAAACCGCGAAAACCGGAAGAATGGAAAGTTCTGCTCGTTTCCGGTCACACAAAAGCAACGCAGGGCGAAGTCGAATTTGTGCCGGGGCTTGAAGGTGAATTCGTAAACATCCGCGAAAGCACCGCTCGCATGTCAGTTAAACGCGCAGCCTCTTTGCTCGAATACGCGCTGGCGTGGTGCGCCGATCATCATATCCCCCTCACCGACACACGACGCCAAGGCTACCTTATGGAGGCAGCATGATTATTCAGTTCCTCATTTCAAAACTGCGCAAGCTTCTCGGTTTTCAGGATGATCCATTGCCAGAGCTTCGCGCCACCGCTGAAACTCTCAAGGCCACTATCGCCAAAGCCAAGAAGGACAAGAAGCGATACAGCCATCTTGAGCGTGAATTGCTCAGAACCACAGCTGTAATCGTCGCCATTGAACGTGGCATACCTTACCGCAATGGCTCTCTGGATTGGGGGCGCTGATGGCTCGTACAGTCAAAGAATGGATCGGCAAGACTGACGACACGAAAATCCCGCCACGCGTGAGCCAGAGGGTTTTTGATCGTGCAGCTGGTATCTGCCACTGCTGTAAGCTGCCGATCAAAGCCCCCTTTGAAACATGGGATGCAGATCACCGAATTGCACTGATTAACGGCGGTGAAAACCGTGAAAGCAACTTAGCCCCTGCCCACTCTCACTGCCACATTAAAAAGACAAGGCAGGACGTAGCAGAGAAAGCAAAAGTTGCAAGCGTTCGCGGGAAGCATATCGGCGCAAAGCGCCCGTCATCAATGCTTTCCGGCAAGAAGCATCCAAAGCCGCCACTCACCAAAATCGTTCAGAAGCGTCGCTCACTATACGAGCCAATCCATCCACAGGTGCGCATGCAATGACAGATAGTTTAATGTTTACTGCTGCTCATCAGCTCCCGATCAAGCTTATTGAGCAAATCAACCATATCGTCGGCGGCGTCCCTATCAAGGCCAATCTGCAAAGAGCCATCGACCATGGTTATGAACCCAGTGGCTCTATCGATAATCACCCACGTGCCATTCACATCCTGCCTCATGTCATATCTGCGATCAGACACTGCATACACCTCAAAAATAAGAATCCTACAGCGCACTCATTATCAGTTCCAGCTATGGGAAGGACAGGAGAATGACAAGGGATAAGCTGATTGTTCAGATTGAGCTATTGAAGACTGAAGAAAAACAAGAGCAAACCAAAATTTCAACTGCCGAAACAAATATTATCAGATTGATCCGCCTAATTCGTGAATTAGGCAGCCAAGTTTTTACTGTTTCACAACTTGCACCGGAAGGAGAAGGGATTGAGCCAGCTATTAACCGTTGAGCAAACTGCGAAGATTTTGTCCGTTTCGAGCAAGCAGCTAATTCGGTTGACGAATGACGGCGAGATCCCGTTTATTAATATCGGGCGCGGAGGGCGTAAAGTTCGCCGCTATGAGCCATCGGATATTGAAGCCTTCAAGAGCCAGAGGAAGATAACAGAATGCCAGTTTACATCAGAAAGGATAACAAAGACGGCACCTACTCCTACGAATTTCGGCTACAAGGTCGTAGATTTTCAGGCAACACTGGCAAAAAGTCGGAGCGAGAGGCGCGCCAAGTAGAACGCGCCAAACGCAAAGAGGCTGAAAAGCTCCTCGAGGAAGAAAAGCAGTTCGGTGCGGATGACCTGACATTTGAGATTGCTGCATCGAAATACTGGCATGAAATCGGCCAGCATCAAAAAGATCGCGAGAACCTGCTTTGGTCGCTGGATTGGCTACAAACAGCAATCGGTAGAAGCACTAGACTAAGCAAGATCAATGATAATCTGGTTGCTGGTCTGGTTGCGAAGCGCCGCAACGATCTGATCCCTAACCGTAAGCCCGAACAAAAAATCTCTCCGGCCACCGTAAACCGCACAATGACACAGCGGCTGCGCTCCATACTTATTCGCGCCGCTAAAATCTGGAAAGTCCGGACAGGTGAAGTCATCTGGTCTGCACACCTACTGAGGGAATCCGGTGAACGCATCCGAGAAGCTTCAAGGATGGAAGAAGCAAAGATTATGTCTCAACTGGATCGCGGCTATGATACGGCCGTACAGTTTGCTTTTCTCTCCGGCTGCAGACGCATGGAAATACTCGGTCTTGAATGGAGCCGTGTTGATTTCTTTGGACGCGCCTTTTCCGTGATAGGCAAAGGAGGGAAAACCAGAATTATACCAATGTCACAGGCGATATTTGATCTGCTCTGGCAAGAGCGAGGCCACCACGAGGTAAAGGTATTCACCTATGAAGCCAAGCGCACTTTGAAAAATCGCGGCTTGTGCCGTGGCTTACGATATCCCCTCACCGAGGCCGGTTTAAAAACGGCAATGCGCCGCGCTGTTGCAGATGCAGGTGTTGAGAACTTCAGATTTCATGACACACGGCACACAGCCGCTACTCGCATTTTAAGAGCAAGCAATCTGCGCGTTGCACAGAAGCTCCTTGGTCACGAAGATATCGCCACCACTACGAAATATGCACATGCTTTGGTTGATGATGTGCGCAATGCCATGGACGCAATGAACACCGCGAGGGACCCCGCACCGCTCAATCAGATCAAGACTGCTTCTGAGTGAGATTTTTGCCCACCAGCAAGTCAAATAGTATCGCCGTGATAAAGAAGTGGGTGGAAATATGATTAGACAACGCTACGATCAGCGGGCGAGAACTGCGATTAATTTAAAGCGCTCACAGACAATTTCCATATCAGGTTCGAAGCCACCATTGCGCTCAAAGTAAGCTTGGTGCCCTTTTTCCCACTCCGTGAAGTCGCCCTCTCCTTCCGCTTCCGCGAAATCATGATCAACTTCATCAAAACGGCTTATGGTAACATCTGTTGTCTCAATGACGCATGCAGGTCGACCGGAACCGTCTAGCACAACATCACGGCGCCCCACTTGTGGCATCGGCTCCCCGTCCGCTCCGAAATCGCGCAAAGCGGCACAGGTCGCGGTTTTCTTGCCAGCCAACACTAAGTTTAGCAGCTCATCAGCCAGTTCTGGGCTATCCCCGAAAGCAAACGTGAAGGCATCTTGGAATTCAGGAGGAATTGAGGTCACGGAGTGCTCCAGTTGTCGGGCATTTTAATGGTGAAAAAGCTGGATTGTCTTTTAGGGGGACTGAAATTTGGCACAAAGGATGGGAGTTGAAGTAACAACAAAAAATGCCACGAAAATTACCACGAAAGCTCGGCCAGTATTATTAACTGATTGTTTTTCTTAGGGTTTCAAACCTAAACAACACTTTCCCCCAGTCAAGTGCGCTACCTGGCTGCGCTACGCTCCGAACACCTAAAAGCCCTAGAATATAAAGGCTTTTTTGGCAAGGGATTAAAGCGTGGAAAGATATCACCTTCCCCAAAACGCAATATAACTTACCCAAAATGATTTAATTTTTTAAAGCATTAAAAGGAATATGCTGAAATTTTATACTCCCATTTGCATGTTTAGCATTTTGCAACCATTGAATATTATGAGCCGTAGAAAGACAAACATCACAGATTTAAATATACGATAATTATACACATATTTCACCGGAAACGCTGCCCCCACACAGATGGGTTTCTTAAGGGAAAAATATCAACCCAAATATTAACTTATTACAGCGAATTTTTACAAAAAATACCTTATAAGCAATCATCTTGTTTAATATTACACTCAACGCCCCCCAATTTTGAGAATAGCACTATGAATGCATTTTATTTCGTTATTGATGAAAATTTAGTAGAAGTCGTCAATGCACAAGCATATCACATTGCGAAAACTTGGGCATGCGATGTACATATTTTTATTGAAAAACAAAATAAAAATACGTCAAATATTGAAGTCAACTACAACAATAAAATTAAATACCATTACAATCTCCTAATGCAATTTCTACCTCAGAATCTGCCCAATAGTAGCAAATGGCCGCTTATTGTTTATCTCAGGCTATTCGCGCCCAGATTTTTAAAAAGTTACAATCGGGTTTTATACTTGGATGCCGATATTCTGAGCATTCGCGTAGCACAAAATATCTGGACAATACCACTTCCTTACGGTGTTGGTGCAGTGACTGACTACGGATCACTTCAAGTACCGCCAAGTCCTTTTGATAAGCTTTCACGCTCGGAATGGTTGCAACATATAGGTGTAACATCCTCCAGCTATCTAAATTCCGGCGTACTCTTAATTGACGTTTCCAAATGGGTACAAATTAACTTTACGGCCGAACTCAAAATGTATTTTGATAAATATCCTCATGCAGTTTGTTTTGACCAGGACTTTCTGGCCTCATTTTTAAACGGAAACTGGACAGACATCGGTCCAATATTCAACTATCAGGCCGTATTGCTTAACTCCGGTCTATCGAACGCTATTGCCCCTGTCTTTGTTCATTTCAGCCAACCAGAGAAACCATGGTATGGCTGGATCGAAAGCGGGAGCACAAATCTTGATCCCTATTTTGGCAAAATATACCGTGACTTATTGACAGAAATTAACATTGACCCTTCTTTACACGAGCGCGCAATCACAACCAAATTTGCCAAGAAGATCAAAACAAGGCTTCGAAAAGCGCTGTCTGTTTTTGGATTGCGAAGCCAAAAAGAGAAAAATGCATTCTCACAAAATGAAGCTGATCGAAGAGTTTATATAAAAAACATCAAAGCAAACGGATTTGATATTTCACTCACTGAAACACTGGATGAAATCTATTTTGACGGAAGAAATATCCGATCAAAATTCACATTTCCCAAGGATATTTCTCGCCACAAATAGAATTACTGCACATCAACAATCATTCTTTTATCGACAGCCAAGCGTTTCAGTTTATACACTCCTCGTTTAAGCTCACGCAGCATTTTCTGACCTCCGGAAAGAGAGCCGCGTTTTTTTTGAATCAAGTTAACAACAGAACGATCTTCAATATTGCCACCCAAAGTTAAGGTTCCTGCGGATAAAACTTGTTCTTGTGCGCATACCGCCGGTACTAATTGAAAAATGATATTATTTGCAAAAACCTCACACCCTGGGTCAAATAAATAGTGATCCACAGGTGCCGGCATATAATTAACTGTCTCTTTTAACAGAGATACAGCCAAACGACGGGATATAATATAGCCGCCCGCCCCTGCATGAAAACCGACCATTTTCAGCAAGTGTCGATCACGTATCTGAAGTCTCCACCATCGTTTAAAATAGACCTTCGTTTTAAAGGTTTCGAGACGCAGTATATTCACATCAGCCGGCACCCAGTCAGAACTCTCAAGAAAATCAGCTGCGCTATCACTGAGGATAATATCGTCCTCGAAAATTGCGGCATATTCATCCGTACTGGCAACAAGAATTTCCCAGCATTTCCGATGGCTCATAAAGCATGCAAATTCGGAATTAGTCGGCTTTGGCCAATCTTTATGCAACACAATATTGTCGAGTTCACTCTGAGACAAACCACGCGCATCAACGGCAGCCACACGTTCAAAATCAAGTTTCAAGCGCCCAAATTGCTTATGACAATGTTTCAGCCTATCGGGAGATCTATCCAGATTTATAACAAGATTTTTCATAGAATGGCTCACGTTACAATTCTGCTCCTTCTAAATTTTATTCTCAGCGGGGGCAAGACAATGAAGCATTCCGCTTTCAACTGCCATCTCTTTCCTGAATTCAGACCTCAATAATCGCGCTTGACCGCAACTAAAAATAAGAACATTATAAGAACAAATAGAGGATTCTATAATGTCTCTCGCCGCACAAAACCCTGAAAAATATATCATTATACCGTTTCGTAAGAATAATCAGAAACTTGTTGCGGCGGAAATGCGCCCTGCTTCCAGTGAGGCAGGTGCCATTAAGATTGCCACATCTATGTCCGGCCGGTTTATTGGTGTTGCGGCCTATGCTGTGATGGTTGATGAAGAAAGCGGCGATATAAACGCGCCGCGCCTGTTAGCAAGCTTTGGCGAAGTGCCTGATTTCAGTGATGATTAAAGTCTGATTTCCTGTTTATTACCCACCGGACATTCGCACTCTATGCAAGCTCTTTCAGTAATATAACCGGCAAAGGATTCAGTATGCGCATTCTATTTCTCAAAATGATTACAACCGCACTTTTGATGATGGGGCTGAATTCAGCATCATTGGCTGCTCTTGCACCGCAGTATCAGCGCGCAAATGAAATGAATGCTGTCATCTCTGCGGTTACTGAAACGCTGTCTCCGCAACAAGCTGTCACCAAAGTCGTTTATCAGAGTGAAGACCAGTATTTGGTGGTCGCAGGCAATTGCTCAATCAAAGCAACTCTTATCACGCTTCCGGCAAAGGCCGGACTGGTAGGGCCAAGACAATTTAAAGTTCAGCTTGGAAAACAACGCTGCAAAAAATAAAGCCGTGCATCGAAGATCAGAACTGATGGATCAGATGAATATCATCCGGCTCCAGAGCATATAGTTTCTGATCCGGCTGTTCTATCGGATGGCCGCCCTGATGCAGATAAAACTCGACCGTATGCCGCGTTGAGGTTGAAGAAATATAGAACCCTTCCGCACCCTGCTCTTTGACAATTTGCATAGATTTCCGGTAGAGGCGCGAGGCTAATCCGCGCCCGCGCCAATCATGACTGACATGCAAAAATGACAACTGCCGATATTGCGGATAATCCGTAACCGGCCGCGCATCAACAACAGCCACCGCAACCAGTTTTCCTCCCGCAAAAGCACCGGTAAATGTGCCGCCATGATCGTAACATTCCAGCAAGATCGGCGTGTAGAGCTCAGGCTCTCCTTCCGGCCAGTCGCGTGTATCATAAAACTCTGAATGTAACTGCAAGCGGCCGTCAGTGAAACGGTAGACTTCCTGAACAATCTCGCGCCGCTCAATCTGCCAGACTGATACCACCTCGTCGCGTGTAAGCGGACGTATCTCTATAGTTTGCATTCAGACCTCGCTCTGTTGTCATGCGAGCATTATTCCGCTGCAACTCTGGTATCAACCTTTACGATAACCGACATACCTGGCATCAGACGTTCGACCTGCTCCTGCCCGCCATCAATAGCAATGCGAACCGGCAGCCGCTGCGTTACCTTGATAAAATTCCCTGTCGCATTATCCGCTTTCAGAACACTGAATTCCGAGCCTGTTGCCGGAGAAAAAGCTTCGATATGACCGATCATTTTCTCATGGTTTAATGCATCCACAGTGAATGTCACCGGTAGTCCGGCTTTCATACCGTAAAACTGCGTCTCTTTAAAATTGGCAATGATCCACTTTTTATCAGGCACCAGATTTGTCAGCTGTGCACCAATATTGACATATTGCCCCGGCTTCGCACCGATTTCCCCAAGCACACCATCCTGAGGCGCAATAATTTTTGTATTGCTCAGATCAATTCTGGCCAGATCAACTGCAGCTTCTGCATTTGTCACAGCCGCTTCGAGAGAATGCCTGCGAACAATGATGGATTGTACATCCTGTTTATTGACTTCCAGCGCAGCCTCAGCCTGACTGACAGCACCGCGCGCCTGTTCCAAAGCAGATAAAGACTGGTCTTCATTGCTCTGGGTCATCACCCCGCTTTTACGCAAAGGTGTCACGCGGTTATAATTCGCCTCGGCCACATTCAACGCCACTTTCGCAGTGTTCAGCACTGCTTCGCCGGAGCGTGTCCGTGCCTTTGCGGCTAAACGATCCTGCTCAGAATTTGCTAAAGATGCTTTTTGCGTTTCCAGCATGGCCTCAGCCTGTTTCAGCTTCTGCACATAGATGCGGTCATCCAGCGCAAATAACACATCACCTTTTTTCACACGCAGATAATCGCGCTCCGGCACTTGCTTGATATAACCTGCCAGCTGAGGGCTGATAATTGTGACCTGCCCGCGGACATAGGCGTTTTCTGTCATCTGCACGGAGGAGCGAAATGGCGGCAGCTGCCAGGCATAAAGGATGAACAATACGCCGCAGAGACCAATAGCCAGAATAAACAATGTTGCCGAATTACGAAAAATCTTCTGCATTTCAGATACTCACAAATCAAAATCTACTTATGCGGGCTGCGCAATTGCGCGCCCGTGAATCAAGCGCCAAAGTTTCCCGATTACGGGGAAAACAGCGCGACGGATAATCAGAATGGCCAAAGTCAGCGCGGCGATAGCGGATACAAGCAGAAACAGATCATTATAGGAGAGCACAGTTGCTTCCTTCGCGATCTGCTGGCCAAGCAGCATCGCACCTTCAGCCTGAATATAGGCAGGATCAGTGATAACCTTCGATATGGCTGCCGATAGCTGCGAGATACGCAAGGTCACCAGAGGATCAGTCAGTACAATCTGGTCATAAAGCGCACGCATATGATGCTGCTGCCGCCATGTTACAAAGCTGCCGAAGACTGCGGAGCCAAACAGCCCGCCCACACTCTGCGTGAAAATGAAAATCACAATAAAGCTGGTAATATAAGCTGGTCCGTTTTTCAGTGCACTCATCAAGCCCGCCGCCATGGCAGGCGGTAAGAACAAGGCTCCGCCGAATGAAATCATCGCCTGACTGAGATACATCATTTCAGGACGGGTCAGATTATTGGCATGACCATCCATGAAGGCACCGGTCATAATCAATATCAGCGCAACTGCATAAATATAGGCCTCACGTCCCGGACGGATAACCATCGCGCAACTGATACCGCCCATAAACGAGCTGATAATCAGAACCCAGTAAAGGCCGGTGCTTTGCTCATTATAAATGCCGAGCGCCTGAAACATACCCGTGGCACCCGCTGTCTGCTCCGATAGCACCAGACGAAACACCAGCAACATGCCGGTAAAAGTCAGCGTCTGCCTGCTGGTCAGCCAGCGGATATTAATCAGCGGATTTTCACGGTTGAATTCAATCGCTGCAGCCAATGCCAGAGCAGCAAAAGCAACCGCGAGACAGATGCCGATCCACGGTGCCTCAAGCCACCAGTATAAACGACCGACAACCAGCATCATCGCCAAAAGTCCGAAACCGGTTGCAATCAGCGGATAGCTGATGAAATCCAGTTTTTCGAGCACTTTCTGATGCGGGATCGGTGTCAGCTTGAGTGTATAGACCGTTGCAAAGCACAGCATCGCCAGACCGATTTCCAGCATATAAAGCTGCTGCCACAGACCGGCATCCAGCAATATAGGAGAAATAATGCGCGACAGCGGTGCACCAAGTGTCGTGCAGGTCAAAGCAAGACACAGCCCCCAGCTCATTTTCTTGCTCGGGGGAAATGCTTCAAGCATATAGAAAAAGCCGAGCGTCGACATCGGCGATGCTGCAGCCCCGGAAAAGAACCGCACAATCAATGCCGAGTTCAGGTCATGGATAAACCAGTGCAGTGATGTAACCACCACAAATGTCAGCAGCCCCAGTTCTGTGAAACGGCGCAACCCGTATTGCGTGCGGATTTTCATCAGGAACAATGTCAGGCTGACATTCGGCGCCATATAAGCAGCAAGCAGCCATGTTGTTTCCGCAGTCGTAGCGCCAAGTCCGCCCTGTATTTGCGGAATATTGACTGCAACCATATTCAGACCAATGCCCTGTGTGATCCACATCAACAGAGATGCACACACAAAAGCAGCAGAAAGCAGAAACGGTTTTGCCGGTGGTACAGGCGGAGCCGCAGGAGCCTGCGGGGCATCAGATGCAGGAGCTTCCACCGCTTCCTCAACAAGCGCCGGTTTCACCGACTGTTGTGAGGCGGAAGGCACAGCTTCAGCTGATGGCTTTTCCGTTTCCTGCACACCGGCTTTTGCCGGATGCAGCACTGCATCGGCATCATCTCCGGCCTCTTCAGGCTCATCCTTTCCGGTCACTCTTATATCTGCCATGATAAAATCAGCTGATTGCTTCCATATTCTTCAAAATTACCCGCATAATGCGTAAGCCCTCATCCAGATCGGCCTCGCTCAAATCCTGAAGAATGCGGATGCGCAATTGCTCAGCGACAACGTGCAACTCTTCCACCTGATCATGTGCCGCTTCGGTCAGAATGATGTGCTTGGCGCGTCTGTCGCCCTCCACGGCACGTCGCGTGACCAGCCCCTGCTTTTCCAGCCCGTCAATGAGGCGCACCAGTGTCGGTGTTTCAATTTCCAATGCCGCAGCCAGTTCTGTCTGCGTCATGCATTCATGGGTTGAAAGCAAAAACAACGTGCGGGCACGGGACAATGTCATGTCGTGCTCTTTGGCGAATGCATCAAATAAAGTGCGCAGCTTGCGCCCCGCCACGGACATATCCGTGAGCAAATCAGCACGTTTCTGTATGATTGCAGGTTTCATGAGCACACACATAGGTAGGAAGCTAACAATTATTAAGCTATATAATTTTATTTAAAGCATTTTGCAACCCGATATGCGCGATAAGCGTTTACTCATCACTGTATTTAAGGTGGACAAACATCAGACAGTCGGGTTCACATGCCCTTATCCGCAAGCAAATCATTTCATAACGAGGACAAATATGGCGTTCAGCTCCACCAAACTCATTCAATCTGCTGTGATTTCTGCAGGATTAATGCTCGCAGGATTCAGCACCGCCAATGCTGCGGAATCCGGAATTTACGGCAACTGGATTACAGAGCGCATTCAGGGACATAAAGTGCATGCAAAAGTGCAATCCACCCTTGATATTGCGCAGGATGGCAAAATTTCCGGCAGTGGCGGCTGCAATCGCTATATGGGCGGCATGGAAATTAAAGGCGATAAAGTAAAAGTGCAGCCGGTTGGCGCAACACTGATGGCCTGCCCGCCGCCTATGATGCAGCAGGATTCCAAATTTCACGCCGCACTTAATCTGGTCACAAGCTGGAAACTCAGCAAAAACAAACTGATCCTGATTGATTCAAAAAATCGTGAAGTGCTTCGTCTGAAGCGTGTCTGAGACCATAAAAACAAAAACGGGGCGGTTTACACCACCCCGTTTTCCTAAAGTCAGAAACTATCTTTAGCGCACCTGATCGAGCAGGCGTTTGCATTCCAGCAAATCGAAAAGCGCTTCCTGCAACAAAGTGCGGTTGTCTTTATTCAGGCGTTTGGAATCAGCGCCCATCGGCCCCTCTTCATCACCGCGCAGCAGGCCGAATAATTTACGGCCGCCTGAAGACTGGCGCTGTTCTTCCGGATCATAATCATCAATCGCCGCATCCTGCGCAGCTGTCGCCTGCTTCTGACGCGTTATCGCCTCAACAGCAGCAACATCTCCATTGCCGAGCGCAATGATGAATTGTGCATTATTTTCACGCAGCAAACGCTGCACACCTTTGATTGTATAGCCCTGATCATAGAGCAGATGACGGATGCCCTTAAGCAATTCCACATCCAGCGGACGGTAATAACGGCGTCCGCCGCCGCGTTTCATCGGCTTGATCTGGGTAAAGCGCGTCTCCCAGAAACGCAGCACATGTTGCGGCAAATCCAGATCTTCCGCCACCTCACTGATCGTCTTAAACGCATCAGGACTTTTATTCATGTACTGCCCCTTTCCGGTCGTAAAGGAGTATCACTCAAACGATACACAACTTGAATGAATCACATTTCCTGCAAAAACAAGGCATTCCGCATATAAACATATAAAAAACAGGCCTATCTCTGACAAAAAAGTCGAGAATCCGGTTCTGACCGCGGCACTTTGTTCGGCATTTATAATGATTCTTATTATCACCTACCATAATGCAAAAATCGCAGGCTGCATAATGCCTTAAGCGGAAAACCTATCAAGGTTAAAAATCCGTATCACTCACGGCACAGAGACAGGCCCTGATCCGCCATAACATGCGCAGAAAGTAAAACACCGGCCACATATGCAGCCGGTGCTTCAAAATCGGAAGCCTTTAAGTAAGGCAGATAATCAGGCCTTGGCCTTATTACCCTGACGGGCAAGATGCTGATCCAGAATACGCTGTTTCAGCACATTTGATGCTTTGAAGGTCATAACCCGACGCGGCAGAATTGGAACTTCTTCACCGGTTTTCGGATTACGGCCAATGCGCTCATTCTTGTCGCGGACCTGAAATGTTGCAAAAGATGAAAGCTTAACAGTTTCACCATTCACAATGGCATCACAGACTTCGTCAAGAATCATTTCAACAAGCGACGCAGATTCCGTACGTGAAAGCCCTACCTTGCGATAGACAGCTTCAGCCAGATCGGCACGCGTGACAGTCTTACCCCCCATGATGAACCTACTCGGCTAGCGTTAAAGGTGATAATATCTTGTATGTGCAACAGGTTACACAGATGCAACGCCGATGGTCAAGCAGACTTTTGTACCGTATGAAACTTCTTTTCAGTCAATAAGCCATTGAAATGCTGTTTGAGTGCCCTACCAGCGCAGCAAAACCGCCCCCCAGGTAAAGCCGCCGCCCATTGCTTCAAGCAAAATAAGGTCGCCTTTTTTGATACGGCCGTCTTTTACTGCGGTCGCCAGAGCCAGCGGCACGGAAGCTGCTGATGTGTTGCCGTGCTGATCGACGGTGATCACAACCTTATGCTCTGCAATGTTCAGCTTCTTGGCAGAGGCATCAATAATGCGCTTATTGGCCTGATGCGGAACGAACCAGTCAATATCCTCAGCGCTCAGGCCGGTGGTTGCAAATGAGGCTTCGATCACATCAGTAATCATGCCCACCGCATGTTTGAAAACTTCACGGCCTTCCATACGCAGATGACCGACTGTCCCGGTTGTTGAAGGGCCGCCATCAACATAGAGTTTTTCTTTATGGGAACCATCGGAACGCAGGTTGGCTGTCAGCACACCGCGATCGGAGGTCAGACCATTGCCCTCACCGGCTTCGAGAACCAGCGCACCAGCTCCGTCACCAAACAATACGCAGGTAGTGCGGTCTTTCCAGTCGAGAAGACGCGAGAAAGTTTCAGCACCGATCACCAGCACGCGCTTGGCCATGCCGCTCTTGATATACATGTCAGCCGTTGTCACCGCATAGACGAAACCGCTGCACACAGCCTGCATATCAAAGGCAAAGCCGTGCTTCATGCCCAGTGCATTCTGAATTTCTACAGCACTGGCCGGAAATGTATGATTTGGTGTGGAGGTTGCCAGAATGATGAGATCAATATCATCCGCAGTCAGGCCGGCATTTTCCAGAGCAGCCTGTGCGGCTTTGGTGCCGAGAGATACGGTCGTTTCATTCTCCGCAGCAATATAACGCTGACGAATACCTGTACGCTGAACGATCCATTCGTCAGATGTTTCGACAATCCCTTCCAGCTCGGCATTTTTTACAACGCGTTCCGGTGTGGCTGCACCAATGCCTTTAACGACGGATCTGATCATCAGTAATTTTCCTGTCTGACATATCGGGCATCTGGCGCAAAGCAAGCCATCCGACGACACCGGATACATATATTGATATTGTGCGTGCTCGTCCGGCGAGACACATGCGTGAATTTATCGCCGGATAATTGCAATATAGTGTCAGTCATTACAAATGCCTGAACGGAAAGCAATGACTGACAGAATAAACGCTTATATGGAAATCATATAAGGCGAATTTACGATAGAGCGGCTTACGTTCAGATTACCTCACAGCACTCGCTCTAGATTCTTTAGTTTGTCGCATTGTCACTTTCGTCAAGTTGATCCAATTTGACTGTGAAATGCTCTAAATTAAAGGATCAGGCCGGTTTTGCAGTTGCGTCTGCCGTATCGCCGGTCACTTCAGCATCATCAGCTTTGTAATGGCTGTAAAATGTGGTCAGATCCGCCTCGATCTTTTGCATAAGACCATTGCGCACCATGTCATAACCCACCTCAATCGCCGAACAGAAACCGTCAACATTAGCGCCGCCGTGGCTTTTAATAACCACACCGTTGAGACCGAGAAACACACCGCCATTGACCTTGTTCGGATCCATCTTTTCCCTAAGGCGATTAAATGCGCCTTTGGCAAAAATATAACCGATCCTCGCCATCCATGTACGACTCATCGCACCACGCAGATAGGCCGCAATCTGTTTGGCAGTACCTTCGGCAGTTTTCAGAGCGATATTGCCGGAAAAACCTTCCGTCACAACAACATCGACTGTGCCTTTGCCGATATCATCGCCCTCGACAAAACCGTTATATTCAAAACCCGGCAGCGGTGTTGCCTTCAAAGCAGCGCCCGCTTCCTTGATTGCATCCAGACCTTTGACTTCCTCAACACCAACATTGAGCAGACCGACAGTCGGGCGCTTAATTTCAAACAAGGCGCGTGCCATACCGGCACCCATCACCGAATAATCAATCAGCTGACGGGCATCGGCGCCAATACTCGCACCCACGTCCAGTACAATGCTTTCGCCACGCGTGGTCGGCCAGATCGCCGCAATCGCCGGACGTTCAATATTAGCCATCATACGCAGGCAGAATTTCGCCATTGCCATCAGTGCGCCGGTATTGCCTGCGGATACACAAACATCGGCTTCGCCGTTTTTCACCGCTTCAATCGCCTGCCACATCGTGGATTTGCCGCGACCATTGCGCAAAGCCTGACTAGGCTTATCGTCCATCTGCACCGCGGTTTCGCTGATATGCAGCACCGATACAGCTTTCAGTTTAGGAAATTTATCCAGAAAAGGTTCGACCTGGCCTGCTAAGCCATAAAAAACAAACCGGATGTCAGGATGACGCTCCAGTGCATTCGCCGCAGCGGGGATAACCACTTCAGGGCCAAAATCGCCCCCCATAGCGTCAATAGAAATTGTGACCACTTGATCGTCCTATACCGGTCCTCACAAAACCACACGGGTTTGCCATAAAGGCTGCCTGTCCGGCATGATTTAAATGTATATTCCGCGCCCGCAAAGCAAACGTGAATATCTTCGTCTTTTTCATCTGCGAAGTTGCAGCCCTATACAGCACTGCAACCCGCCCTGAATTTTGCAAAATAACTTTTTTGCCTGCGCACACAACTTATTTTTAATTTTGGCACGCAGACACCATTCCGCGAAACGGCAGCTCCCACAGCATGTTTTTGAATATAAAGCACTTTACAGGCTTTGACTATTCAAATCACGCGAAGCATCCGCTGTTTAAAAACAGAATCTCAGTTTTTGTCACGCAGCTTGGCCAGACCAGCAAAAGGCGAATCCGGCTTGATATCGCTTGCGGCTTCATCTTCGTCATCTTCGATAATTTCGACATATTCCGCCTCGGCTTTACGCGGATAAGGATCAATCGCCAGTTCAAAGAATTCTTCAGCCACAGCGCCGATATCAATGCGGTCACCTTCAAAAGTTTCCGGCATATCCGGACCTTCGGCATCAATCAGCATTTCACCGCTTTCATCCAGACGAATACGGGCAAGGCGGGAGTTTTCCGGTACGAAAACCGTATCCACTTCTTCACTGATCGTTGCATTGATCGGCTCAAGCGTCGCAACGCAAGCCTGCACGATCTGCGCTTCAATATGACCGCGCAGTTTAATGCCGTCTTTCTTCCAACGTGTAATCAGAAAATCTGCCGTGAATGAATCAACCGACAGCAATTCATGATTGGCAGCCAGAAGAGCACGCTCTTTCTCATTGGCTTCGATCTTAACGGTCATGCCCTTAGGCGGCACATGCGCCACCGGCACCGGATGGCTTAAGCCCGCATTGCCCGACCCGTTATGTTTAGTCATGATAAGTCCATTTCGTTTCAACGCCGGTGCAATACCGGCATTTGTATTTGTATTATTTATGCAAAGCTGAAGCTTGCTTCAAGGAAGCTGCTGTCCGGCTGCTCACGTAAATGCGCATAAACCTGCATCACATAAGCGGCCATTGTCTCACTATGCTCCCATTCTTTACCGGCCTCGGTCAGATCCGGACGCACATTACGGCCGAGAGCGACAGCCAATGCCGCGCTGTCATTCTTGTCGATTGCCTCAGCATAGCTCAGTACACGGCCATAATACATGCGCGCCAGTTTTTTCATGCGCTTCGGCACGCCCTGATCGCCGATACCAAGCTCACGCAGGGAATGGTCGACATCTTTGAAGAACTCTTCGGCAATGTCCTGCGTCAGTTCTTTCAGTGCCGGATCTTCAGATTTCAGCCGGTGCATCAGCAAAAACACATGTAAAGACAGCATTTCATAGCGGCCGATCGGCGTATCGGGCACAAGAAACTCCGCGTAAAAGCGTTTTTGTCGTGCTGCCGCCACGATTTTCTCATAAGCAGACAGTGTAATTGCTTCATTTACTCGGGATTTGCGTCTTAATAAATTAAGAATCATCATTTAACGCCCATGCTTTTGTTGCATCCGGATGCAAGGTGGTTTACCCAAGTTCATCTGGATACGGAAGTACCGTTGGGATAATGGTTATGGAGATGTCGTCGTTGCAGCGTATTTTCGCACAAAACCGCAGCAGAAGCTTGCTCATTACAGGCGCAGCCGTGCTTTTTTCGCTCGGGCTTGCCGGTTGCAATACCGCAAGCACGCTCAATCCTTCAGAAACTTTGACTGAAGGTTACGTCCTTGATGAACAGGCACTTGATTCTGTTCCTGTCGGTTCCAGCCGTGAGCAGGTTCTGCTAACGCTCGGCACCCCGTCAACAACTGCTACATTTGATAATGAAGTCTTCTACTATATTTCGCAGAAGCGTTATCGTGTTGCGCAGTTCATGGCGCCTAAAATCATCGACCGCCGCATTCTTGCTGTTTACTTCAACAAGGATGGTAAAGTCTCTCAGATCGCCCATTATGGTCTGCAGGATGGTAAAGTCTTCGACTTCATCTCCCGCACAACACCAACCGGCGGTAAAGATCAGAGCTTTATCGGTCAGCTTATTCAGGGCGTTGGCAAAATGCCGACCTCCCTGCCGGGCACGATCTAAACTATTTCTGCATGATTGCAGTGATGAGAACAAAAACGCCGGTGAGAATATCTCACCGGCGTTTTTCTTTACCTGCACGCTTTACTGATGCGCCAGTACGGCCAGCAGCAGCAATGCCACAATATTGGTGATCTTGATTGCCGGATTGACCGCCGGCCCTGCCGTATCCTTATAAGGATCGCCGACAGTATCACCGGTGACCGAAGCTTTATGCGCTTCCGAACCCTTCATATGCTTCACACCATCGGCATCGGTGAAGCCATCTTCAAAGCTCTTCTTGGCATTATCCCATGCGCCGCCACCGGAGGTCATGGAAATCGCCACAAACAATCCGTTGACAATCACACCGAGCAGAGAAGCACCGAGCGCCGCGAAAGCAGAAGCCTTGGAACCGGAGATCAGCAATACGCCGAAATAAACCACCAATGGCGCCAGTACCGGCAGCAATGACGGGATAATCATCTCGCGGATCGCAGCTTTGGTCAGAATATCCACCGCACGGGCATAATCTGGCCGTTCCGTACCGCTCATGATACCCGGCTTTTCACGGAACTGACGGCGTACTTCCTGCACCACCGATCCCGCAGCACGTCCAACTGCCGTCATGGCGATACCGCCAAATAAGTAGGGAATCAGACCGCCGAAGATCAGCCCTGCAACCACATAAGGGTTGGAAAGATCAAAAGAGACTGGCCCCATATCACTGAAATACGGATAGTTCTGACTATTTGCTGCAAAGAATGCCAGATCATTGGAATAGGCTGCAAACAGCACCAAGGCACCAAGACCGGCTGAGCCAATCGCATAGCCTTTGGTTACCGCCTTGGTGGTATTGCCTACCGCATCCAGCGCATCTGTTGCCTTGCGCACTTCCGGATCAAGCCCCGCCATTTCCGCAATACCACCGGCATTGTCCGTTACAGGGCCAAAGGCGTCGAGTGCTACGATCATACCGGCAATGCCGAGCATCGCTGTTACCGCAACCGCCGTACCGAACAATCCGGCCAGCTGATAGGTGGTAATGATACCGAATACGATAACAATCGCAGGCAGTGCCGTTGATTCCAGTGACACAGCCAGTCCCTGAATGACATTGGTGCCATGTCCGCTGACAGAGGCCTGCGCAATAGAATTAACCGGACGCTTATTTGTGCCGGTATAATATTCCGTAATCACCACGATCAGACCGGTGACAATCAGACCAATCAGCCCGCAAATGAACAGGTTTGTACCGGTGATGGAAATACCGGCAACAGTACCGACCTCTCCCCAGCCGATAGTCAGTGTGGTTGCTACTGCAAGCCCCACCACAGACAGCAGACCGGTTGCAATCAGCCCCTTATACAAAGCCCCCATAATGGAGTTATCCGTCCCGAGCCGCACAAAGAATGTACCGGCAACGGATGTGAGAATGCAAAGCCCGCAAATAGCCAGCGGATAGAGAATGATTACTGGCAGCAATGGCGTACCGGCAAAGAAGATTGCCGCCAGCACCATGGTTGCCACCACGGTTACCGCATAGGTCTCAAACAAATCCGCAGCCATACCGGCGCAGTCACCAACATTATCGCCGACATTATCGGCAATGGTTGCCGGATTGCGCGGATCATCTTCAGGAATACCGGCTTCAACCTTGCCGACCAGATCGCCGCCGACATCGGCACCCTTGGTGAAAATACCGCCGCCAAGACGCGCGAAGATGGAAATAAGCGAAGCACCGAAGCCAAGTGCTACCAAGGCATCAATCACCACACGGTCACCGGAAGCATAGCCCATCATCGCCGTGAGCCATGTGTAATAACCGGCAACACCAAGCAGTGCCAAACCTGCCACCAGCATACCTGTGACTGCACCGGCACGGAAGGCAATCTCCAGTCCGCCTGCCAGACTCATCCAAGCCGCCTGCGCTGTGCGCACATTGGCGCGCACGGAGACATGCATCCCGATAAAGCCCGCCACGCCGGACAAAACCGCCCCGATCAGAAAGCCGAAAGCCGCATAGGCACCCAGCAACCACCATGTAATGAGAAAAACCACCGCACCGACGAAAAAGATCGTCATATACTGGCGTGCAAGATAGGCTTGTGCACCCTCGCGGATTGCTCCTGCAATTTCCTGCATCCGCGCATTACCCGCATCCGATGCCAATACCGAGCGGATTGCCCAGCCTGCATAGACCAGTGCGAGAATGCCACAAATAAGAATGAGTATGAGAACTGCCATGCGTATTCCCCTTATTCTTCGGCCTTTATAATTCCGGAATGAGAACCGGATTATCTCCCGATAACGGAGGACGGCATGGAGCAAGGTACAGCAGTCATTTAAAGCGCGAAGTGCGCTTCTGAAAATGCTCACAGTCTGTTCAGACAGCAACAGAGGGCAGTTATTTCAGTTCAGAGTCCGGCAGTTTGATTTACCCCATAATCCTGCTCTGAAATCTCTCAGTCTTCAGGATTATGTTTCGTTCAGCATCTGTCTGATCAGCATGCTTCAGGCTTGTCTTCCGGTATTCTGTGCGCAGGATGCGAAAGCCTGTAACAAAGGTCAAGTGCCTGTTTTAAAAACGGTAACAGCGCAAGTACCGGCAATATAAAAAAGCCGGCACAATATTGTACCGGCTCTGATGGCTTTAAAATGCATCGCAAAGGCAATCACCTCTGCCAAACACCGTCAGCGCGGCGTTTTTCTGGTTCCGCGGCTCTCGCCACGAATTTCGAATGCCAGACGATCCAGCACAGCATTGACGAGTTTCGGCTCATCTTCTTCGTAAAAAGCCTTGGCAATATCTACATATTCCGAGACGATAACGGCTGTCGGCACTTCTTTTTTAGTGCGCAATTCCCAGATACCCGCACGCAAAATCGCACGCAGGGTCGAATCAAGGCGCGACAGCGGCCAGTCTTCGGTCAGCGACTGGCGGATCATCGGATCCAGCACACGCTGGTCGGCAACCACACCGGCAATAATGGCGCGGAACCATTGAGGGTCAGCTTCCAGATACTGATCGCCGTCAATATCTTTGCCGAGGCGGAAATTTTCATATTCAGCAGCAATGTCCAGCACGCCGGTGCCGGTGACTTCCATCTGATACAGTGCCTGAACGGCAGCAAGGCGTGCAACGCCTCGCTTATTGGCGGTGCGCGGCGCATTCTGCGGCGTCGCATGAGGGGCGGTCATATCAGACTCCAAATTTTTTCTGTAAATCAATCATCGTCAGGGCAGCGCGCGCTGCAAAACCGCCCTTGTCTTTTTCACTGCGTTTGGCGCGGGCCCAGGCCTGCTCTTCATTTTCAACAGTGAGAATGCCATTACCGATCGCAATGCTTTCCGCCACAGACAGGTCTGTCAATGCGCGGGAGGATTCATTGGCAACGATTTCAAAATGATAGGTCTCGCCGCGAATGACTGTGCCAAGCGCAACATAACCATCATATTCTGTGCCGCCACCGGCCTCAGCATCAAGAGCGAAAGAGATAGCCGCAGGAACTTCAAGAGCGCCCATGACCGTCACAATATCATAAGTCGCACCGGCTTCATCCAGCGCCGCTTTGGCACCATCCAGAAGCGCGTCAGAAAGCGCATCGTAAAAACGGGCTTCAACAATCAGAATATGCGGCGGATAGGCCAGATTTCCGGTCATCTCATTCTCCATAATCAGCTGCCTTTAAAGCAATCGAATCCACGACGACCAGAGCGGTTTATCTGAAACTGCCACAGGTCAAGAACACTGTATCCTCTCCCGCAGGCACAGGCTGCTTACGGGAACGTATATAAATCATATTCTATAGAAACCTGCGGCACTTACAATGTAAGCAGCCATACATTTTTCAATATGCTTTTTGCCCGCAACAACAGCGAGACCCTGCTGCGACAGATCAATCTGCACAACTGAGTTAAAGCAACGCCTGAACGGTAATGACTGCTGCTCTACAGCATTGCGGTTGAAAAGTAATCCCTGTTTGCAGCTTTTCAGTGATTTTGTCGCACGCATAAAACAAAGATGCCGCTTATCTGCATAAGCGGCATCCCGTCCGGTTGTCATAAAAAAGGTGTTTATGCCTTAAACTGCGCAAGGCGGGCTGCATAACGCGCCAGCTGGTCGATCTCGATATTGATCTTGTCGCCGACCTGACGTTTGCCCCATGTGGTCACTTCCAGCGAATGACGGATCAGCAGCACATCAAATTCATTGCCGTTGACGCCATTGACTGTCAGCGACGTGCCGTCCAGTGCCACGGAGCCCTTCTGCGCGATAAACGGCGCCAGATTTTCCGGTGCACGGATGGTAAAGCGCACTGCCTCACCTTCCTGCTGAATATTGATGATTTCCGCCATGGCATCGACATGGCCGGATACAAGATGACCGCCCATTTCATCACCAAGCTTCAGCGAACGCTCCAGATTGATTTTGCGTCCGGCTTTCCATTCGCTGATCGTCGTCAGGCGCAGGGCTTCTTCCCATGCTTCCACTTCAAACCAGCAGGCATTGCTTTCAATATCCGGCAGACGGGTCACAGTCAGACACACACCCGAACAGGCAATAGATGCACCGATCTCAATGGTTTTCGGGTCATAATGCGTATCAATACGCAGTCTCACACCTTCATCCATCGGGCTGATTTCAGCAACTTCACCGATATCTGTAACAATGCCTGTAAACATAAGAAATCCTTCTCATTCCCTGCTTATCAAAAACCTGCTTTGCGCTTGTATTCACTCAAAACGTCAGACGCAAAATGGCTTTCGCCGGTTTTGACAAAATCCGCATCAATGAAAGCCTGCAAACCCTCAACCGCCAGCGCCTGACCATCTCCGTTGGAAAGGATCGGGTTCGGCCCGTCAAAAATCATCAGCTTATCAACCAGTCCCTGTGCCAGAAAAGCCTGTGCAACAACTGCGCCGCCCTCAACCATGACTGTGGCAATACCCTGCGCGGCAAGGTCATCCAGCAGTTCCGGCAGAGCGATTTTTTCATCCTCGCATTCCGTCGCCAGAATGCGGCAGCCGGCTTCAATCAGCTGCTGGCGTTTTGCCGGATCAGCATTATTGCTGGCGGCAATCCACAAAGGTACCTGACGCGCGGAACGCACCAGTTTGGATGTGAGCGGAATACGCAACTCGCTGTCGAGAATAACGCGGATCGGCGAACGATCCTGCAGACCCGGCAAACGGGTATTCAGTACCGGATCATCCGCAATAACCGTTCCGACACCGATCATAATCGCATCGGTCTGGGCACGGCGCATATGCACCTGCGCAATACTGACCGCACCGGTAATGGCAATCTGCCCACGCCCGACGCAGCCGACATAGCCGTCAACCGACAGTGCCAGCTTCAGCATCACTTCCGGACGTTTGCGGAAAGACCGCGACAGATAACCTGCCAGCTCATCGTCGCCCTGCTCGCGGCAGACATCGGTGACAACTTCCAGCCCTGCATCGCGCAAAATCTGATAACCACGGCCTGCAACACGCGGATCAGGATCGCTGCTGGAAGCAACCACACGCTTGATGCCTGCAGTGACCAGTGCGGATGCGCAAGGCGGTGTATGGCCGTGATGGGCGCAAGGCTCCAGTGTGACATAGGCGGTTGCGCCCTTTGCCAGTTCTCCGGCTTCAGCCAGTGCCTGTGTTTCGGCATGCGGACGGCCGCCTTCAGCCGTCACACCGCGACCAACAATCACCGGCCCGTGGCCATTATCCGCCACAATCAGCGTCGCCACAGAAGGATTGGTTCCCGTAATACCAAGATGGCGGCGTGAATAGCGGATTGCAGCCGCCATAAAGCGCTTATCAAGCTCCGATGCACTTCCCTCGCCAGAATGGGTCTGACGGGCTGTCGCGTTCTGAGGTTCATTCATATGCCAAATTCCAGTACGGAGTGTTTTGTACCGCCTGCCTTTAAGCCAAACAGATTCAAAACCTATTTACTTTAACACGCATCTGACCCGAAACAATTTTCAGTTGCCAATATGCATTCAGTTCACAAGAGGCATCAGGTTCAACGAACATCCATGCCTCAAATTCTTATTCAAAAGCAGAATTCTGCCCAAAGCCAGAGCACATTAAGCGCTCTGAACTTTAATCCTCATTGCTCGATGATACAGCATTTTCCGGATGGCCAAGCTCATCAATGACATTGTGGAAGTCTTTGGCAACACTGAAATTGCGATAAACAGAAGCGAAACGGATATAGGCAATATCGTCCACGCCCTTCAGTGCTTCCATCGCCAGACGGCCGATCTCTTCCGACGGAATTTCAACCTCGCCGGAACTTTCCAGCTGGCGCACAATGCCCGAAACAGCGCGTTCCACGCGGTCACTGTCCACCTCACGCTTGCGCAGCGCAACCTGCACCGAATGCATCAGCTTATCGCGGTCGAACGGCACACGGCGGCCGCTTTTCTTGACCACCATCAGTTCGCGCAATTGTACGCGCTCAAATGTTGTGAACCTGCCGCCACATACAGAACAGACGCGACGTCTGCGGATGACTGAACCGTCTTCCGCCGGACGGGAATCTTTGACCTGCGTATCTTCAGACTGACAAAACGGACAGCGCATGGCTCAACTCTCAACTTGTTACCGCACCTTGCAGCACGGTAGCCATTCCAGCCTGACAGGTTGTAAACGACTATAATTCACTCAGATTGAAATTATCTAAAGCAGATAGGCTGCTTTGTCATCAGCTATGTCCGGCAAGCTGCACAGACAAAAACGCCGCGTAACACTTATGTGATACGCGGCGTCTGAAATTACAACATAGTCACAACCGGCTTAGCCCAGATAGCCATACATCGGGAAGCCTTCGGTCAGCTCCACAACTTTTTTCTGAACAGCCTGTTCAACAGCCGCATTGCCTTCATCGGAATTGGCAGCTTTAAGGCCGTCGAGCACTTCAGTGATCATATCACCGATCTGTTCGAATTCCTTGATACCGAAGCCGCGGGTTGTACCGGCCGGTGTGCCGAGGCGGATACCGGAAGTTACAAAAGGCTTCTCAGGATCGAACGGAATACCGTTTTTGTTGGTGGTGATATTGGCGCGGCCCAACGCTGCTTCAGCGCGCTTGCCGGTAGCATTTTTCGGACGCAAATCAACCAGCATCAGATGGTTGTCAGTGCCGCCGGAAACGATATCAAGACCGTTTTTCTTCAGGTTCTCTGCCAGAGCCTTGGCATTTGCCACAACATTCTGCGCATAGAGCTTGAATTCAGGCTGCAGCGCTTCTGCCAGTGCAACCGCTTTACCGGCGATCACATGCATCAGCGGGCCGCCCTGAAGACCCGGGAATACAGCCGAGTTGAACTTCTTGGCCAGATCACCGTCATTGGTCATAATCATACCACCGCGCGGGCCGCGCAGGGATTTGTGGGTGGTGGTGGTGCAGACATGAGCATGCGGCACTGGCGACGGATGCACACCGGCAGCAACCAGACCAGCAATATGCGCCATATCAACCATCAGATATGCACCGACTTCATCGGCGATTTCACGGAAACGCTTCCAGTCCCAGATACGGGAATAGGCAGTACCACCAGCCAAAATCAGCTTAGGCTTATGTTCGCGGGCAAGACGTGCCACTTCGTCCATATCCAGCAGGTGATCGTCTTCACGCACACCATAGGATACGACATTGAACCATTTGCCGGACATATTGACCGGAGAACCGTGGGTCAGGTGACCACCGGAATTCAGATCCAGACCCATGAATGTATCGCCCGGCTGCAGCAGCGCGAGGAATACAGCCTGATTCATCTGGCTGCCGGAATTTGGCTGCACGTTGACGAATTCTGCGCCGAACAGTTTCTTCGCACGTTCAATCGCCAGTTCTTCAACGATATCAACATACTGGCAGCCGCCATAATAGCGCTTACCCGGATAACCTTCGGCATATTTATTGGTGAGGATTGAACCCTGAGCTTCAAGCACTGCGCGGGAAACGATATTTTCCGATGCAATCAGCTCGATTTCGTGACGCTGACGGCCAAGCTCCTTACGGATTGCGCCGAAAATTTCAGCATCCGCTTCCTCAAGACCCTTATTAAAGAATGCTTCGAGAGAAGCACTGTTCGCCTGCGACATATCCTATTCCCTTCCGGTTCCCGGTCAATTTCCCAGTCAAAAGTCAATCAGACACCATTCCCGCCGCCTGTATGCGACGGTCATGGAATTCTTCGCTATTTTTTGACGCGTATCTTATCCGAAAACCGGCTCCCGCTTTTCGGGATACGCTCAATGTCTGTCCGCATATCAAAATGCGAAACAAAAAGCACGTAAATTCAATGCTGTTTAAGGGTTAGAGCTGCTCCGGCAGTAAACGATTTATCGGAGCCGCTCTCACTCTTTTTTACGCAATATCCTACGCAAAACCGCTTCGCACTTTTGCTGGAAATGCTCTAACCCATTCCTATGTCGGGTGGCAATATCACACTTGTAACACCTGCTCCATGGCCAACAGGCGATATGCCATGACGTAAAACGGCTAAAGTCCCATTTATATCGTTTAAATACAAAAAAGCCGCCCGAAGGCGGCTTTAAATTCAGACATTAATTAATAGACCATGCTTCTGCTTAGCCATCCGGCTGGTGCATTTTTTGCAACTGCACCAGCATTATTGCGACCTCAGGCTGTGCAAGATCAGATCGCTGTACCGATTGCCAGCTCCGAAGCACCGTCCATCTTGTAAATATCATCGCGGAACTGCGGAATACCGTCACCGGTAGACCATGCGGAAATATAGACAAAATACAGAGCCACAGGGTCAGCCACCTGAATCGGATTATTCTGACCGCTCTTAATCGTGTCTTCGATAGTCTGACGATCCCAGCCGCCGGTATTTTTCAGCAGCCACACATCCAGATCGCGGATATTCTGCACGCGGATACAGCCTGACGAGTCGAAGCGCATCAGATTGTTGAAAGTGCCCTTCTGTGGTGTGTCATGCATATAAACAGCATGGCTGTTATGGAAGTTGATTTTGGTTGAAGCCATGGCATTGATCTTGCCCGGATCCTGACGGAACATCAGCTTCACTGCATCTTCCGTATTCCAGTCAACTGTTTCCGGCGGAACTTCCTGCCCCTGACCATCGTAAAGGCGGATCTTGTTCTTGGTCAGATATTGCGGATCTTTACGCATCAAAGGAATGATATCCTTGCGGATGATCGACTTTGGCGCTGTCCAGTATGGATTGAGGATCACTTCATGAATTTTTGAAGTCAGGATCGGTGTCTGGCGATCGATCTTGCCAACAACGGCAGTATGGCGCTGCACTACGCGGCCATTTTCAATCGCCTCGATCTGTGCTGCCGGAATATTGACCATGACAAAACGTGTCTGATCGACATTGGCCAGCGAGCCAAGACGCTGCAGATTGGTATTCAGCTGACCAAGACGAACATCGGCACTGACATTGAGCGCTTTATAGGTCACATCGCCCATCACGCCGTCAGCAGGCAGACCGTGGCGTGCCTGAAAGCGCTTCACAGCGGCATCCACATAAGTATCAAAAGAATTGGAAGCACCGATGCCCTGAGGCAGATCGCCGGAGATCATCAGGCGCTGACGCAGGATCGGCACAACCTGACTTTTCATGCCCAGACGCAGGCGCTCATTGCCCGGCACAACCGGCCAGCCGCCATTGGCAACAATATTATTATACTGATTGATCGCTTCGCTGATATAATTCAGCGTCTGCGGACTCATAATCGGCTGATTGGTGGCGATAGCTTTGGCACCACCGGTGCCACGTGCATCGAATGTATCGCTCCAGTTACCGCGACGGCCGGATGACAGCACATCATTCAGGCCGACAGCCTGAGCAAGTGCCGCAGAAGAAACTGCCGGTACCGACAAAGCAGCCAGTCCCAGACCGGCAGCGCCCCGCAAAAACAAACGGCGGTCAAGTGCCTTGGGTGTTTTGCTGTCTTTTACATTATGCTTCATTCTTTGATCCTCAATCCGCCGTAACAGGACGTGGCACACCGGAATAGCTGGCCGCATGACACAGGCATATCAGCAGAAAAGCTCTAAGCGCTCTGCGCTCCAGAACATTCCCAATCTAAAACTAAGTATTGGAGATGCTCTGTCGCTTTATTAAGCTCTATACGCGCATCTTATCCGAAAACCGGTTCCCACTTTTCGGGATGCGCTCAACTTTAACTCTGAAACTAAAACAAACCCGAATAGCAGTATAACTGACTGAACACGCATCAGTTGCCTAAACACAAAACATCCTGCCGGACTTTACCGCTATAATCAGTTTTGTGGCTTAAACATGTCTGCGGGTATTCCGGCAAGTCATTACATTCATCACAAACTGAAAATTATTATTGCAGATAAGCTTAATAAGTGAATGTGGCCATTTCGCAACGATCAGAACTGCCTCCCTGTCGGCATTACAGCTCAGCAGGTCTGCCATGCATGTGGCTAAATTTTTGCAGGCGTCGCAAAGAGTTATGCATAGAGGCCAGACGTGCGGCATCCGGCACTTCCCTGCCCGATGTCTCCAGAAACACAAAAGTATAGAGCTCATAGAGGCCGTCTGCCACTGCCTGCCCTTTTTCAGTAAGCGCAAGAACGGCCAGATCTGCTCCGCCCGTCGCCGTCTCATCCGCACCGGAAGTCACATAGCCTTGCGCAAACAGGCTTGCCAGCATTACCACCGATTGTGATGTGACGGGTTCAACCATCCGATAAAGCTGGACAGTATCACGCAGACCAAGACTGATACAAAACAGCATCAATGCCTGCTCGGCATTCAGCGGATAATCCTGACGGCCGGAAAAAGCATCGTCAAAAAATGCCAGAACCCGCTTATAATGCCGGTTCAGCTGCCGCTCCACTTCCAGACACAGAACCTGCAAGCCTGTTCCTTCACCGGAACGGGAACCTGCATGCCCCATACTGGATAATGATGTCTGAAACGGCTCTTGCGTTTGCATGCAGCTTGTCTCCGCTTTTCCAAAGCACAAGATCAGCCCATCGCCTCCGAATGCGGAGCGCGCAGAAAACTGAAATTTGCCTGAGGAGACTTTAAGAAACAGCGGTGAACTTCGGCTTAAGCCACAGGGCTAACAAGTGGTTAACAACCGGCTCTCTCAATCCGGTCATTATTCCAGTTTTAGCGGACAGGCGTTGCCAGTGCACGTTTACCCTGTAAAAACAGGCCGATGCGAAAAGCGACATAGATCAGCAGAAACGCAATATTGACGGCTGCCAGCGCCGGAAAATATTCAAAGAACCGTGCAAAAACTGTGTAAATCAAGGCCTGAGCCACAGCCGTAATCACCCATAGCACAGCGCCCCATGAGGCACGGATCCACAGGCCGGTCGCAACAATCGGCAGAGCAATCGCGAGACTCACACAGATTGTCTGCCATTGCCACGGCATCAGATCGAAACGCCATAGCAGACCCGGATATAGGCCGATCAGCCGCAACCAGTAATAAACACCGCCGACAAGACAAACCAGCGCGACAAAGCGGATAAACAGAATGAACCAGCTATGCAGGGCTGAATCTCCCGTGCGCAGTCTCAGCTGATCGTCCATCATACGGCTCATTACCCTTGTTTAATGTCTTTAACTTTTTAGAAAATCCGGTAATTGCACCTGCGTCAATGTTGCAGGGCTCCATACCGGATTACCGGTCTTGTCGATCAGAACAGCGCCGACACCGGCATAGAAATCATGCCCTTGCAGCAGAATCTCTGCCAGAGCGTACTCTATTTGCATCTGTCTATCCAAGCGTGCGCTATAGCTCAGCTCTTTGTTTGCACGAATAAATGCTTCCGCATCCTGAAATAGTGTAAAAATCGCTTTCAGACTGGTTGGCGAACGCTTGCCCAGCAGTTCTGCAATGGCTGCGGCTTTCTCATTGCCTGCCTCTCCGGCGTCTGAGAATTGCTCCAGAACCTGTTCCACGCTTTCCGCCGTACAGCATCGGGCAATCAGCGCCCTGTCCTGTTCCGGCATTTCCCAGTCAGGTGCATCCGACTGCATAGACAGAAGTATATCATCCGGCGTTTCACCACCGATCAGCCGCTCACGCAATTCCGCCAGTTGTTCAGCTTTCAGCGCGTGCGTGGCAATCCCGCTCTGCAAACAATCTCCCCAGCGTATCGCCGAGCCGGTTAAGCCGAGATAAAAGCCGAACTTGTCCGGCAAGGCAGGTAAAAACGCACTGCCGCCGACATCGGTGAAAAAACCGATCCCGCTTTCCGGCATAGCAAAAAGTGTATTTTCCGTCACAATCCGGTGTGAACCATGAACGGACATTCCGGCACCTCCACCCATAGTAATGCCGTCAAGCAAAGCAATATAAGGCTTCTTATAGGAACCAATGAGGCGGTTGAGGCGATATTCATCCTGGAAGAAATCATAGGCAGGCGCACCGTTTCTGCCTGCATGATAGGCAGCCACAACATCACCTCCGGCACAGAATGCACGCCCTTCGCCTTCAACGATCACAGCTTTGACCTGAGGATCATCAGCCCAATGCAGCAATGCACGCTCCATTGCCTGCACCATTTTGTGTGTAAGAGCATTCAGCGCTTTCGGACGGGTCAGCCGGATCAGCCCTGCAGAACCTTGCATAGTAAAAGCAATTTCATCATCGCCGCCGAAATTCTCCTTGAAATCAGATATCATCACGCCGCTTCCTCCGCTCTGATGCACCTTATTCATTGATTTTCCTCTCCCGCATTGAAGCATGATTCATAAGTGAGTAAAGCAAGCGCGGCAATGTTTCACACCTCAAAAATTGTTTTTATCAAGCTGTAACCATGATTTGGGTGTTAAGGCTCCCTCATCGAAGTCTGCGCTGCAGGAAATTGCAGTTTCATAGGCCGAAATACGGAAAGACATGATGCGTAACATTGATGAGATCACCCAAAGCCGCCGCCTGCGCCGTACGCGCCGTACCGAATGGTCACGCCGTCTGGTTCAGGAAAACAGTTTAAGCGTCAATGATCTGATCTGGCCGTTCTTTGTCTGTGAAGGCAGCAATGTCGCCTCGCCGATTGCCGCAATGCCGGGTGTTCATCGTTATTCCGTGGATATGGCTGTGCGTCAGGCAGAAAAAGCTGCAAAACTCGGCATTCCGGCCATCGCACCTTTCCCGAATGAGCCGGCGCGGATTAAAACGCAGGACGGCTCCTATATTGCCAATCCTGACAATCTTATCAATTCGGTGACCCGTGCGATCAAAAAGGAAATTCCGGAGATCGGCATTATTACCGATGCTGCGCTCGATCCTTTCACCACAGACGGTCATGACGGCATTTTGCGCGACGGCATTATTCTCAATGATGAATCCGTTGAGATGGTTGTGCGCGGTGCGCTGGCTCAGGCTGAGGCCGGTGCGGATATTATTGCCCCTTCCGATATGATGGACGGCCGTATCGGCGCAATCCGCGATGCACTGGATGCCAATGGTTTCCAGCATTTGCCGATCATGTCCTATGCCACCAAATTCGCCTCCGCTTTCTACGGTCCTTACCGTGAAGCGATCGGTACGGCAGGTGTGCTGAAAGGCGACAAGAAAACCTATTATCTTGATCCGGCCAATACGGATGAAGCGTTGCGCGAAGCTGAGCAGGATGTGCTGGAAGGCGCGGATATGCTGATGGTCAAACCGGGGCTGCCTTATCTCGACATTATTCAGCGTATCAAAAGCCAGTTTGCTCTGCCGACCTTCGCCTATCAGGTCTCCGGCGAATATGCGATGATCAAAGCTGCCGGTCAGAATGGCTGGATTGATGAAGAGAAAGTCATGCTGGAAAGTCTGCTGGCTTTCAAACGCGCTGGTTGCGACGGTATTCTCACTTATTTCGCTCTGGAAGTGGCTGAGAAACTCAAAAACGCCTGATCCCGTCTATGTTTTTATAAAAGCGCATTCCGCCATCGGCAGAGTGCGCTTTTTTTATATGGGATTGCATTAGAGGGCTTACCGGCAGAGGGCTTACCGGCGGGTAATCTTGAAATCAGCACCGCGGCTTCCTATCTCCTTGTTTGTAAGTTTAAAAGGAGAAACCATAAGCCGATGAATGACCGAACAATCAATAATGATATTGTTCTGCCGCGTTTTGAAGACCGTCGCCTCTATGAAGGTGTGCGCACCAGACGCGTATTCGCCTTTCTGATCGACTATTTCATTGTGCTTTTGCTGTGTATCCCTGTCGCGATCATCATCGCTTTTCTGGGTATTCTGACGCTGGGTCTGGGCTGGATGCTCTATGGTATCCTGTTGCCGCTGGTGGCGCTGCCTTATGTATATTTTACAGTCGGCGGACGTAATAAAGCCACCACAGGTATGCGAATGATGGGTATTCGCATCGAGCGTATGGACGGCAATCCGGTTGACGGCCTGTTTGCGGTGGTTCACTCGGTTTTGTTCTGGGCTTCCTGCACAGTGCTTACCCCGCTTATCCTGCTCGCGACCCTGTTTCTGGATTATAAACGCGGCGTACATGATATGCTGCTCGGCGCGGTGATTATCCGTACCAATCCGTAACAAGACGACAAACTGAATATGAACAGCGCGGGTATTTCCGCGCTGTTTGCATTACCAGCTTTTTTATCGCCTTTTATGCGCTATGAAATGCGACAAACTAAAGAATCTAGAGCGAGTGCTGTGATCCAATCTGGATGTAAACCGCTCTAGAACGAGTTTTGCGCACCCAAAGAGGAGCCTGACGCTCTAAATCACAAAAGCGGGATTTTACATATCTTCGTTTTCAATTATTATTAACCACTCTGCAGGCCTTTAACTGCACAATTACAGACGTGAATTTTACAATTCGTCTTTATTGCGTTTTGACAGGCGAAACATGACACAACATCAACCGCAACCGCAGCAATTTTATCTCACCGCCCCGTCTGAATGTCCTTATCTGGACAATCGCGCAGAGCGGAAGGTTTTTACACATCTGGTTGGCAGTCGTGCGCCGGAACTCAACGATCTGCTGACACAGGCCGGTTTCCGACGTTCGCAAAATATCGCCTATCGCCCCGCCTGTGAAAGCTGCAATGCCTGCGTGTCCGTGCGCATTCTCGCCGGTGAATTTCAGATGACGCGCTCCATGCGCCGCATCTGGAAACGCAATCAGGATCTCATTGGTTTTGCCAATAAGGCTGAGCCGAGTTCCGAACAATATTCCCTGTTCCATGATTATCTCAATCACCGTCACCATAATGGCGGCATGTCGGAAATGTCCGTGCTTGATTATGCGATGATGGTTGAGGACAGCCATGTTAACACGCAGATCATCGAATATCGTATGCGTGGCGCTGATACGATGATTACCGGCAAAGGCGAAGGCCCGTTGATTGCTGCTGCCCTTACCGATGTGATGGGGGACGGCGTGTCGATGGTCTACTCGTTCTTCAATCCGGAGCTGGCTGACCGCTCACTCGGCACCTATATTATTCTCGACCATATTATGCGCTGCAATGCGCTTGGCCTGCCGCATGTTTATTTGGGCTACTGGGTCAACGGCTCCGAAAAGATGCATTATAAAACCCGCTTCAAGCCGCAGGAGCATCTCACAACCAAGGGCTGGCTACGCACAGACATTGCAGATTAAATAAAAACACCCGCATGAGAGCCATGCGGGTGTTTTGATATCATGCAATAAATTCAATTTGCTAGATGATAAATTTCACAATGAGATTCATATGTTTTTGCGCAACATGCTTCAGCTTTTACGCCCTACTTTGTAGGCCATGCCGATTGAAGCAGGCGTAACCGGCGAAAAACCGTATTGCGCATAAAGATGCTGTGCAGGACCATCAGCAATCAGGCTGACATAGGCACTCTCCGGCGCATGTTCATCCAGATAGGCTTTGATCTCAAGCATAATCCGCTTGCCAAGCCCCTGCCCCTGATAGTCAGGCAGCACCGCAATATCGCACACCTGATAGGTTGTGCCGCCGTCACCGATGACGCGTCCCATGCCGATAATCTGATCGCCATCGGCAATCTGCACGGCGAATAATGAATTCTTCAGGCCGCGCTCGGCTGCGTCTGTTGTTTTTGCACTGAGGCCGCTGGCAGTGCGAAGATGACAATAAGTTTGCACATCCGGAATCTGATGCAGCACCTGATATTTTGATTCAGCAGGCATGGCTAAAGGTTTCTTCCCATTGGTTTATCAGCAATCAGAGCGGCTTCTTCCCTACAAGAAGCCACTCTGCCTGTATTTTACGAAGTGAATTTACCGGTGCGCGGGAACCCCTTCGGCACCATCCGTCCGGCGGAAGCGCGTGCACCCGTCCATTCCAGCAATTCTTCTTTACTGCGTGTGAATGTGCGGTCAGCAGAATCCTGCCATGTCAGCCCCTGCTCGATAGCAAAGCTGCGGATGTCAGATACACCGCCGTCTTTGTATTTCTGCAGACGCACACCTTTACCGCGCGCCAGTTCCGGCAGCTCGGACAGCGGGAATACCAGCATTTTGCGGTTTTCGCCGACAACAGCCATAGTATCACCGGTCACGCGCTGACAGATTTTCATCTCATCCGGCAGTTTCACATTCATGATCTGCTTACCCTTACGGGTATTGGCGATGACTTCGCTTTCGCTGATCATGAAGCCATAGCCCTCATGGGATGCCAGCAGCAATTTCGCAGATGCATCATGCACAAAAGCTGTCAGAATATCCTGATCATTGTCCATATCGACCATGATACGGATCGGCTCGCCATGACCACGGCCACCCGGCAAAGTGTTGGCTCCGATGGTGAAGAACTTACCGCCGGTCGTTGCCACAACAATCTTGTCCGTGGTTTCGGCGTGGAAAGCCAGATGCAGCTTGTCGCCTTCTTTAAAGGACAGGCTGGAGAAATCTGCCAGATGCCCTTTCATAGCGCGCATCCAGCCTTTTTCTGATACCACAATCGTGACCGGCTCGCGCTCGATCATCGCCTGATGAATATCTTCCAGATCATGGCTCGGCGCTTCAGCAAATTGCGTGCGGCGCTTACCCAACGGTGTTTCAGGCCCGTAGGTCTCACGAACCTTTTTGATTTCGCCGCTGATCGCCTTCCACTGCTTGATTTCCGAACCAAGCAATTCTTCAAGCTGCGCTTTTTCAAGTGTCAGCCCGTCAAACTCTTTGCGGATTTCAAATTCTTCCAGCTTGCGCAAGGAACGCAGGCGCATATTGAGGATCGACTCAGCCTGCATGTCTGTCAGGCTAAACGTACGCATCAGTTCCTGTTTCGGCTCATCCTCTTCACGGATGATGCGAATAACCTCATCCAGATTGAGATAGGCAATCAGGTAACCGCCCAGAATTTCGAGCCGCTTTTCAATCTCATTAAGCCGGAATTGTGAACGGCGCTGCAGAACTTCCTTACGATGCTCCAGCCATTCTTTCAGCACACCACCCAGCGAGAGAACATTCGGCACTTTACCATGAGAAAGCACGTTCATATTCAGCGAAATGCGGCTTTCAAGCTCGGTGAGCTTGAACAGCGATTCCATCAGCAATTCCGGATCGACAGAGCGATTCTTCGGCTCCAGTACGATACGGATATCTTCAGCTGATTCATCGCGGATATCATCAAGCAACGGCAATTTCTTCGCCAGCAGCAGTTCAGCGATCTTCTCGATCAGACGTGATTTCTGCACCTGATACGGAATTTCCGTAATCACCACCACCCATGTACCGCGGCCGAGATCTTCCTTCTCCCATTTCGCACGCACGCGGAATGCACCGCGGCCTGTACGATAGGCCTCAAGAATATTCTCTTTTGGCTCAACCAACACACCGCCGGTCGGAAGATCAGGTCCCTGAACAATTTGCACCAGTTCTTCAACCGTTGCCTGCGGATTGCGGATCAGCAGCAGCGCGGCATCACACAGCTCCGCCACATTATGCGGCGGAATATTGGTGGCCATACCCACAGCAATACCGGAGGAGCCGTTTGCGAGAAGGTTAGGAAAAGCACCGGGCAGAACGACCGGTTCTTCGTCTTCCTCATTATAAGTCGGGCGAAAATCGATGGCGTTTTCTGTAATACCTTCGAGCAGCAGCGATGCCACTTCGGTCATGCGTGCTTCAGTGTAACGCATAGCCGCCGGATTATCACCGTCAATATTGCCGAAATTGCCCTGCCCGTCCACCAGCGGATAGCGCACGGCAAAATCCTGCGCCAGTCGTGCCAGCGCATCATAAATAGAAGCATCGCCGTGCGGGTGGAACTTACCCATCACGTCACCGACAATACGCGCGCATTTGGCATAGGCACTGCCCGGATTAAGACGCAGCAGGCGCATCGCATGCATGATGCGGCGGTGAACCGGTTTCAGACCGTCGCGCACATCCGGCAGCGCACGATGCATGATCGTGGACAGCGCATAGGCAAGGTAGCGCTCTTCGAGCGCCGATTTCAGATCAACTGTTTCAACGTGATCGTCGCCGCCTGATGGCGGAATCAAATTATTTCCCATGGAATATGGTTAGCAAGCGGCTGATTCTGCGGCAAGTCAAGATGCGTTTACACACAGTGAATAGGCCGGTTTTCCGCATTATTCTCGTTATTTCATCAAAAATACAACGATAATGACAACAGATTTTCGATCATCCTCAAGTGTGACTTGCAGTAAAATAAACGGGCTGTTACGAAAATGACAAAATTGCCATGTTATTAGGCGATGACAGTATTTCGTATGTAATATTTAGGTCAACACTTAAGGAGCCTCTGATGCCGGTTATGAAACCGCTATATACCGCAGCCCGCACTCTTTCCGTTGCTACAGCACTCACTGTGATCTTTGCTGGTTCAGCTTATGCACTCGACGGAAATGATGTCGCCAAGCGTCTGCAGGCTCGCTTTGAAGAACAGGGCACAAAAATCGAGTTCGGCAAAGTCGACACCGATGGCTCAACCGTTACCCTGCGCGACACAAAAATCGACTTCAAATCCGCTGAAATGGGCACTTTCACCGTTGGTGACATTGTTCTGACAGACGTTGCTGAAAACGACAAAGGTGCCTACACCGCTGAAACTGCAACCCTGCAGGACTTCGAAAAAACTGATGACAAGAGCACTTTCGCTCTGAAGGGCATCGAAATCGGCAAACTCTATCTCGCAGCAGATGACGAACAGGATCCTGTTGTCAAAATGCTGTATTATCAAACCATGAAGGCTGACAGCTTCACCATCCACGAAGATGGCGAAGAAATGGTCAACATGAAAGATATTTACGCAACCTCTACCCCTTACACAAAGGGCACTCCGGTTGCGATGAGTTTCGGCATCAAATCTATTGATCTCGACATCGAGAAAATGGATGCATTGCGCAAAGGTGCAGATGCAAGCGCCGGCAATGATGAAGCTTCGGAAACACCAAATCCGATGATCGATCTCGGCTACAAACAGCTGAGCATGGCTGTAACCTCGACCGGCTCATGGGAACCGGAAAAAGGCGATCTGGCCATCGACAAGATGGAATTTGACGTCAAGGATGTCGGTAAATTCGACACCACCATGAAGCTCGGCGGCTATGATGCAAAATTCATCAAATCCGTACAGCAGGCCAGCGCTGAAATGAGTGCAAATAAGGAAAATTCTGATGCAGCCGGTATGGCAATGCTCGGTCTGATCCAGCAGCTTTCGATCAGCAACATGGCTATCCGCTATGATGATTCATCCCTCACCCCTAAACTGCTCGACTATTATGCCAAGCAGCAGGGTATCTCCAAGGAAGACATGGTCAACCAGATCAAAGGCATTGCGCCGATCATGGTTGGCTATCTCGGCCATGCGGATTTCGCCATGCAGGCAACGACTGCCGTCAACACCTATTTTGACGATCCTAAGTCTCTGACAATTGCTGCAAAGCCGGAAGCACCTGTTTCCTTCGCTCTGATCGCAGCAACTGCAACTGCTGACCCTAAGAAACTTCTGGATCTGCTGGCTGTTAAACTGACTGCCAACCAGTAAGTTCTTCTGAACTGAACAAGAAACCCGGCTTTTAGCCGGGTTTTTTATTGCCTGAACATTGCGCAATAAAAAACGCCGCGTCCGTTAAGACGCGGCGTTTCTAATATTTACCCCTAAAACAGATCAGTCTTTTTTGATCGGGTTCACGCGGATATGCAGATCACGCAGCTGAGCCGGTGTGACTTCTGCCGGTGCGCCCATCAGCAGATCAACAGCCTGCTGGTTCATCGGAAACAGCGAGATATCGCGCAGGTTTTTCGCACCAACGAGCAGCATAACCACGCGGTCGATACCGGCAGCCATACCACCATGCGGAGGCGCGCCATACTGGAATGCACGATAGAGGCCGCCGAAGCGATCTTCAACATCCTGCTGGCTCAAACCAACCAGTTCAAAGGCTTTGACCATAACTTCCGGCAGCTGGTTACGGATCGAACCGGATGCGATTTCAAAACCGTTACAAACCAGATCATACTGATAGGCTTTGAGCGACAACGGATCCTGCGTTTCCAGTGTTTCCAGACCACCCTGCGGCATGGAGAACGGGTTATGGGCAAAGTCGAGTTTCTTGTTGTCTTCGTCCCATTCATAGAACGGGAAGTCGATGATCCAGGCCAGTTCAAAACGATCACGGTCGGTGAGATTCAGCTCATCACCGGCGCGGTTACGGGCATCACCGGCAAATTTGTAGAATTTCGACGGCAGACCAGCCACGAAGAAGCAGGCATCACCATCTTCCAGCCCCATCTGGGTACGGATCGCTTCAACGCGTTCTTCACCGATATTCTTGGCAATCGGGCCAGCGCCTTCCAGCTTGTCGCCTTCTTTACGCCAGAAGATATAGCCGAGACCCGGCTGACCTTCACCCTGCGCCCATGAATTCATGCGGTCACAGAAAGCGCGCGAACCACCGGTTTTCGCAGGGATAGCCCATACTTCAACCTTAGGGTCATTCGCGATCATGTTCGCGAATACTTTGAAACCGGAACCGGCAAAGTGACCGGTCACAGCCTGCATTTCAATCGGGTTACGCAGATCAGGCTTATCCGAACCATAGGTGCGGATCGCATCATCATAAGCAATACGACGGAAGTTCTGGGTTACCGGCTTGCCTTCAGCAAATTCTTCGAAAATGCCGCGCATTACCGGTTCCATTGTCTCCCAGACTTCTTCCTGAGTGACAAAGCTCATTTCGAGGTCGAGCTGGTAGAATTCGCCCGGTAGACGGTCTGCACGCGGATCTTCATCGCGGAAGCAAGGTGCAATCTGGAAATAGCGGTCGAAACCGGCCACCATCAGCAGCTGCTTATATTGCTGCGGTGCCTGCGGCAGCGCATAGAACTGACCTTCGTGAATACGGCTCGGCACGAGGAAGTCGCGCGCACCTTCAGGTGAAGAAGCGGTCAGGATCGGTGTAGTAAATTCGTTGAAGCCGATCTCGTTCATATGACGGCGCATCGAAGAAATAATCTTGGTGCGCTTCATGATGTTTTTGTGCAGCGTGTCGCGGCGCAGATCGAGGAAGCGGTATTTCAGACGGATATCTTCCGGATAGTCCGGCTCACCGAAAACCGGCAGAGGCAGTTCTTTGGCAGCGGCCAGAACTTCGATCTCTTTGGCAACGATTTCGATTTCACCGGTAGGCAAATTCGGATTTACAGCCTCATCAGCACGGGCGGTTACTTCACCGTCAACGCGGATCACCCATTCACCGCGAACGGTTTCAGCAACTTTAAATGCCGGGCTTTCCGGATCAGCAACGATCTGGGTCAAACCATAGTGGTCGCGAATATCGATAAAGAGAATACCGCCGTGATCGCGGACACGATGAACCCAGCCGGAAAGACGAACTGTCTGGCCGACATCCGACTTGCGGAGGGCTTCGCAGGTATGGCTGCGGTAACGATGCATGTTTTCTGCCTTCAGAAGAGTGGTAAGAAACGTAAAATCGCAGATAAAATCTGATTTTTATGTTGTCGGACAAGCGCATTTTGGCCGCAAAAAGTCAAGTGTCAGACCCTTCTACAGCCAAATTGATTCATTCTGAATGTTCTATAACCGCTCTTGTCCGTGAGCAACAGACAGCAGCCCCCTTCGAATTGCAGTAAAGTCACAACATATGTGATTTTTAAGCTTACGCCCCCGCGACAAAGCTATTGCGATTGTTTATAGAAAAATCATGGAACTCATTACGACAACACAGGGTCTTGAACAGGCCGTTTCACAGCTTTCAAAATCTGATTTTGTCACTGTGGATACCGAATTCATTCGTGAAACTACTTTCTGGCCGGAACTTTGCCTGATCCAGATGGCATCGCCGGACACAACAGCATTGGTGGATGCACTGGCACCGGGTATTGATCTCAGCTCTTTCTTCGCCCTGATGGCGGATAAATCTGTCGTCAAAGTGTTTCACGCAGCGCGGCAGGATATAGAAATCGTTTTCCACCTCGGAAATCTGATCCCTGAGCCGGTATTTGATACACAGGTCGCAGCGATGGTTTGCGGTTTTGGCGATGCCATTTCCTATGACCAGCTGGTTGCCCGTATCACCGGTGTAAATCTGGACAAGTCGTCCCGCTTTACCGACTGGCGCCGCCGTCCGCTGAGCGACAAACAACTGGATTACGCACTGGCAGATGTGACCCATCTGCGCGATGTCTATCTCTATTTGCAGGATCGCCTGACTAAAGAAGGCCGCAATGACTGGGTGAGCGAAGAAATCCGCATTCTTACCGCCCGCGAGACCTATGACATGCATCCTGATGATGCGTGGAAACGTCTGAAAATCCGCCTGCGCAAACCTGCCGAACTGGCCGTCATGCAGAAGGTTGCCGCATGGCGCGAACGTGCAGCACGTGAACGCAATGTTCCGCGTGGACGTGTAATCAAAGACGATACGATTCAGGAAATCGCCCAGCAGCAACCGCGTGATGCCGAAGCACTGTCGCGTCTGCGCACTATTCCGAAAGGCTGGGAGCGCTCCTCTCATGCGCAAGGTTTGGTTGAAGCGATCAATGAAGCCCTGAGCATTCCGAAAGAGGATATGCCGCGCCTGCCGAAGCAATATAATGCGCCGGAAGGCACCGGAGCGGCCTCTGACGTGCTGAAACTGCTACTAAAGATCATCACCGAAGATCACGGTGTAGCACCGAAAGTTGTCGCCTCTTCCGATGATATTGATCAGATTGCTGCCAAGGGTAATGCAGCAGATGTACCGGCTCTGAAGGGCTGGCGCCGTGAATTGTTCGGTGAAAAAGCACTGCAAATGATTGAAGGCAAAATCGGCATCAAGTTTGAAAATCGCAAGATCAAAGCAGTTCCGCTGGATTGAACATGAGTGCCAAGATCAAAGTCAGCGTTTTTCTGGGCATCAGTCTGGACGGGTATATTGCCGGTCCGGACAATGATCTGTCGTGGCTGTCTGTGGTCGAAACTGATCCGCCTGAAGATACCGGTTATACTGCTCTTATGGCTGACGTTGATGTGCTGGTTATGGGTCGCAATACCTATGACACAGTACTGACATTCGGCTTCTGGCCTTACGAAGGCAAGCAGGTCGTTGTCCTGACCAGCCGCCCGCTGACACCGCTTTATGGCGAAACCAGCTTCACCGGCACACTCAGCGATCTGCTGCCGGAGCTGTCCGCACGTGGTCTCAGGCATGTCTATCTCGATGGTGGCAATGTTGTGCGCCAGGGCCTGCAACAACAATTGGTTGATGAACTGACTCTAAGCTGGGTACCGGCCACAATCGGCAAAGGTGTGCGACTGTTTGAAGGTGATATGTCCATGAACCAATGGAAACTCACCGACCATCAGGCTTTTCCAAGCGGATTGCTGCAAGGGCGTTACAGTAAGCGTTAAGCTCTGTTCATATGACATTGTAAAAAGCCGGTATGCTGTACATACCGGCTTTTTTCCGACTTAAGTTCTACCCAAAAGAAAACATACTGCATCTAAGAAAGCAGAAAATTGTTCTTTTGTGTGGCTGGCCTAAAAGCAACAACATCACGACAACCATAAGCACCTACTGATGCGAAAGGATCGCTAGCAGCTATTTTCTGCGCTTCAGCGAGGGATTTGCACGCAAGAATGATTATTGCGGTACTATCACTGCATGGGCCACAAATAATGAGCATCCCTTCTTCATCCAACTTTTTAAGCCAATGCACATGTTCTGACACCAATTCTGATGTCATGAGTTCAGGCCTTGCATTGCTCAGTCGGACGATAAAGTGGTTGTCTTCCATACGTCGACCATGCCTTTTGAATTATTCAACCGCAAAACGCAGTGTCTTGCCGGTTACCTTGGCCAGAACATTCAGCCGGTTATCCAGTCGCTCTGATACCAGATCACGATAGGTCTCCGGCACCACCAGCGCCAGAACATCGCCTTCCTGCCGCCATTTAAGCTGCGGGATTACTCCCGGCATTGAGGCAGAGAACAAATAAACCACACGCAGCAATGCACCCAGAACCCGAGCCCGCTCGCGCAGACGCGGCGTTGCAATGCGAATAATTTCCGGCGCGGCATCATCATCCATTACGCCTTCATGGCGATAATAATTGGCCAGCGCCATATAAGCACGTCCCGGATGGTCAATCCCGATGAATGAGCCATGGGCAATAATATTCAGCGCCTGCGGGCCGCGATAATCAGGATGTGCACGCCAGCTGATATCGGCCAACAGACAGGCCGCACGACGATAACGATATTCATCCTCGGTCTCGTCATAGCCGAGCTGCTCAAACGCGTAGCCGGTCCAGTTCGCCAGCTCGTGCGCATGGCGCGGTGAGCGCGACCGCAGCACCGCCTGCTCTTCAGCAGCGGAAAGCAGAGGATCGAGTTTTTGCTCTTTTTTAGCGAGCAATGAGAACAGATAGCCTTCACGTACGCCCATTGCCGAGAATACGATTTGTGCCGGCTGCATACGCTTAACAACTTCCATCAGCACTGTCGCACCATAGGACAACAGCTGACGGCGGTTTTTGGATACGGCCTCAATGCCGCGCATATGATCAATATCAAAGCGCGCCACACGATAGAGGAAGTGATAGGCATCTTCCGGATCCATCGCATAGCCATGCATGACATGCAGCGGATAATGTTTGGCACTCATATGCAGCTTGGCAAGATTTCGCCATGTACCGCCCACCGCATAGAATGTGCGGCCTTTGCCCTCTTTCAGAAACTCGACATCACCGACATATTTGCGGGTGATTTTCGCAGCTTCCGTTATCTTACCACCGGACAAATCCTGCAGACGCAAACCACCGAGCGGCAGTGTTATGCCGCTGCCGATCGCCTTGTCAGGATTATCGCCATGCACATCAACCAGTTCGAGACTGCCGCCGCCAAGGTCACCGGCGATACCGTCCGGATGGTGAAAACCGGAAATAATACCAAGCGCCGAATAATAGGCCTCTTCGCGACCAGAGAGAATCTGGATGTTTTCACCCAGAATTTCTTCCGCCCGTGCAATGAAATCCGGCCCGTTTTCCGCTTCACGCGCAGCCGCTGTGGCAATTGTATAGATTTTTGTGGCACCGGCCTGTTTGGCCAGCGCACGGAAACGCCGCAGCGCCTCAAGCGCACTGGCGACCGATTTATCATTCAGACGTCCGGTTTGTGCCAGTCCTTTACCCAGACCGCTCAGAATTTTCTCGTTAAAGAAAATAGTCGGAGAACGCACAATACCTTCATAGATAACCATACGCACGGAGTTGGAACCGATATCAATAACTGCGACCGGTTCCAGACCTTTCAAACGGCCCTGTGCCAGAGACAAAGTCATGCGTTACGGTTTCGCTCTGCGCGAACGCGGTTGTGACGCGCAATCAAACGCGGTGCTGACGATTTCAGAGACTTGCCGCGACCGGACAGGCTGGGATTGGTCATGAAATATTCCTGAGCGTTAAAAGCTTCTTCCCCGTCCACGGGTTTAATCCGCTTGGAGGTTCCGTCTGAAAGTACCTCAAAGCTTTGTTGATTATCGTAGAGATTTGCAAGCATAATCTGCGATAAAATCTGTTGATGCACGGTCACATTTGTAACAGGCACCAGCGTTTCCACGCGGCGGTCGAGGTTTCGCGGCATCATATCTGCCGAGCTTATATAGACAATTGCCTCTTTGGACGGCAAATCCTGCCCGTTACCGAAACAGAAAATACGTGAATGCTCAAGAAAACGGCCAACAATGGATTTGGCGCGGATATTGTCTGACAGACCCGGAACCTGCGGACGCAGACAGCAAATGCCGCGTACCACCAGATCAATCTGCACCCCTGCACTGCTGGCTTTATAGAGGGCATCAATGATCTGCGGATCAACCAGCGAATTCATTTTCATCCAGATCGCCGCCGGACGACCCGCTTTCGCATGTTCAATCTCATTTTCAATATGTTTCAGAATCCGGCGGCGCAACGTAAAAGGCGAGATAGCCAGTTTCATAACATCTGCCGGTTGCGCATAACCGGTAATGAAATTGAAAATATGCGCCACATCCCGTGCCGTATCGGCATCAGAGGTAAAGAAAGACAGGTCGGTGTAAATCTTCGCGGTGATCGGGTGATAATTACCGGTGCCAAGATGCACATAAGAACGCAGTTTTTCATCCTCGCGGCGCACGACGAGCGACATTTTCGCGTGGGTTTTCAGCTCGATAAAGCCGAACACCACCTGCACGCCTGCACGTTCCAGATCGCGTGCCCAACGGATATTCGCTTCCTCGTCAAAGCGGGCTTTCAGCTCCACCAGCGCGGTCACCGACTTACCGGCTTCCGCCGCATCAATCAGCGCACGCACAATCGGTGAATTGTTCGAGGTGCGGTAGAGTGTTTGTTTGATTGCCAGCACATTCGGATCAAGTGCTGCCTGACGCAGAAACTGCACCACAACATCAAAAGACTCATAAGGATGATGAACGACAATATCCTTCTCGCGGATTGCCGCTAAACAATCGCCGCCATGCTCACGGATGCGCTCGGGAAAACGCGGATTATAGGGGGTGAATTTCAGATCATCACGCGGAATAGCAACAATTTCTGAAATCATATTCAGCGCCAGCAGACCCGGAAGAATACTCACACGGCTCTCGGAAACACCAAGCTCCATGGTCATGAACACCCGCAGCGCTTCCGGTATATCACTGTCGAACTCAATACTGATAACCCGTCCGCGACGACGACGCTTCAGCGCGGTTTCGAAATGGCGAACCAGATCTTCAGCATCTTCTTCCACTTCAATATCGCTGTCGCGAATGATGCGGAATGTACCGGCGCCGCGCACTTCATAGCCCGGAAACAGGCGTTCAATGAACAGACTCACCACATCTTCAAGCGTGATAAAACGATAGATACCCGCCTCGGACGGTATCTGAACAAAACGGCTAAGTGCCACCGGCAGACGCAACAGCGCCACCATCGGATGCTTGTCGGTTATGCGCGACAATTGCAGCGCCATCGAGAAGCCGAGATTCGGAATGAACGGAAACGGATGTGCCGGATCGAGCGACAAAGGCGTGAGAACCGGAAAGATCGTATCCAGAAAATGGTGCTCAAGCCATTTCTTATCGTGTTTTTTCAGGCGGTCAGATCGGATAATCTCAATATTTTCCTGAGCCAGCTCCTGACGCAGCATTTGCAGCGTTTCCTGCTGCGCAACCTGCAAAGTGGCAACTTCTGCCAGCACAAAATCAAGCTGCTCCTGCGGTGTACGGCCATCAGCTGAACGTGTGGCCACACCTGCCCGCACCTGCCCTGCAAGACCGGCAATACGCACCATGAAAAATTCATCAAGATTGGCCGCTGAAATCGACAGGAAGCGCAGACGTTCCAGCAATGGCTGATGTTTGTTCACAGCCTCTGCCAATACACGCTTATTGAATTGCAACCATGAGAACTCACGATTGACAAAACGCTCCGGACTTTCAGACAGGTTCCGCACAGCATCATCGGCAGACATATCTGAAACAGCAATAATATCTGTCTTGGCCATTAATGCCGGCATATTACCCACAGGTTCAGCCTCTTTAACCGATCCATGATTTTTTTTATGCGACACGTTAACAATCCCTCTGAAATCGCCGGCACTCAGAAACTACCGGAAAGACCGGACGATATTCGATCCTCTGAACAGTGCTCCTGTTAAGGTTCGTTTATGCATTCTGTATGACAAATTCTTAACAAAGCGGAGATTACAGCAGAAACTATAAAAAACACTTCCGCTCCTGCATTATTCGCGATACATCAGAGCCAAATTATGCGTCCGAGCGCTGCTGGCATCAAGGTTCCGCCTGCTGTCTCTCTCACGCTTTGTTGTTACCGCATTGATGTGGCGAGTGATTCCGCTCAAAGCATAAATGCTTTAAGGTGATACCATCACTGGAGTCGTCATATGTCAGATCATATCATCCCTCATTTTCAGAACGATGCCGGCCACAATGCCATCAGCATCGGCGTTAAAGAATTCATGTGCGTCGGCGCCAATCCGCCATTCGACCATCCGCATGTGTTTCTCGATATGGGCGATGAGGAAGAAGTTGTCTGCCCTTATTGCTCGACCCTTTATCGTCACGATGCATCCCTGAGCGCAGATCAGACTGTGCCTGCCGGTTGCACCTTCAACGATCCTCAGGTTGCGGCTGCAGAATAATTCTGCCTGCCTCCGTGAAAATGCGCCCCGTTTTTCACTTTCAGAGCAGTTGTTATTTTCTTTCAGACTGCTCTGACACCACGCTTCAGTTTCTGTAGATGCCGTTGCGCAAGGATAAGAGCGGGATAAAATTCCCGTTCAGATATTTCCGGTATCTGCCTCAACGGCTGTGAGGGCAACCATGCAAAACCAGAATAATCAGCGTATTCTTATTTCCGGTGCCGGACTTGCCGGTATGACCACGGCTCTGGCTCTGGCAGAGCGGGGTTTTTCCGTGCTGATGATGGAAAAGGCACCGGCACTTTCCGAAGTCGGAGCCGGTTTGCAGCTGGCACCCAATGCCACGCGGCTTCTTGCCCGTCTGGGCATTATGGAAGACCTGCTGCCCCATGCCGTCAGCCCTGATGCGCTCTATCTGATGGACGGTGTGAAAGCACAACCGCTTATTCGCATGGAACTTGGGAGCCAGGCAGAACAACGCTGGAATGCGCCTTATATTACCTGCCATCGGGCGGATTTGCAGGCAGTTCTGCTCAAAGCCGTGCGTGCCCATCCGCAGATTACTTTGCATCTCGGCGCTAATGTGCTGTCCCATCACATTTCAGAAGACAAGGTAACGATCCGCGTTGATCTCAACGATCAGATTACCGACTATAGCGGACAGTTGCTGCTTGGTTGCGACGGTGTGTGGTCAGCGCAGCGTGCCGGACTTGTGGCGAATAATGCGGCTACGCAAAATGACAGCCGCGCCCGATTTACAGATCATATTGCATGGCGCACCACCCTGCCCGCTGAAAAGCTGCCACAGAGTTTTCTTGATAGTCTCAAAGATACACTCAGTGTTTCAGCATGGCTTGGTCAGGGCGCACATCTGATTGCCTATCCGATTAAAAACGGTAAAGCCTTTAATTTTGTCGCGATTACCGATGGTGAAGATATCGGCACAAGCTGGGACATGAAAGGCGACAGCGCCGCTCTGATCCGCAGTTTTTCAGGCTGGTCTCAGGCTGTCAGCGATGTCATCAAAGCCGCACCGCAATGGACATTCTGGCCGATGTTTGAAATGCCGGAGCCAAAGCTGGTGATTGATAAGCGCCTTGTGCTGCTTGGCGATGCTTCTCATGCGATGACACCATTTGCGGCACAGGGTGCAGCAATGGCAATTGAAGATGCGGCCTCGCTCGCAGCACATCTCTCACCGGAGCAAAGCGATCACAGCGAAGCTCTCGCTGCTTTTGAAAAACAAAGACTGGCGCGCATTGCCAAAGTTGCCCGCCGCGGCAAGCTCAACCGTTTTGCCTATCACGCCAGCGGCCCTGTGGCTCTTGGCCGTAACATGCTGTTTAAAATACGCAAACCGGAAGACTTCCTGCGCGATCTGGACTGGCTTTACCAATATGATGCGGCTGACATTACATCCTGAACCGCATCATGTTTTTCAGGCTCTGTCCCGTTGTTCAAAAGCGAATATTGCGATCAGAACGGGACAGGGAATATTTTAGTCTTTTGCCATGGCCTGCTTTGCAGCTTCCATGTCCATCCACATCACTTCCCATATATGGCCGTCCAGATCTTCAAAACTGCGGCCATACATAAAGCCATAATCCTGCACAGCTGACGGATCAGCCTTGCCACCGGCAGATGCAGCCTTGCTGACTAGCTGATCTACCTCCTGCTTATCCGATGCTGACACACATACCAGAACCTCGCTGACAGTATGTGCATCGGCAATGTTTTTGGGCGTGAACTGGCGGAATTTATCATGGGTTATCAGCATGACGTGAATAACGTCCGATAGAACCATGCAGGCTGCGGTTTCATCGCAGAACATATCATTCTTCCGTGCTCCGATTGCCTCATAAAAGCTGATCGACTTATCGAGATCACGCACGGGAAAGTTCACAAATATCAGTCTGCTCATTATAATTTCCTCCTCAGAATATTTGGCAGGACTGTTTAACTTCTGCGCTAGAGCGGTTTAAATCCAGATTGGATCACAGTGCTCGCTCTGGTTCTTTAATTTGCCGCATTATCACGGGCGTCAAGTTGATCCAACTTGACTGTGAAATGCTCTAGAGCGGTTCCGGTTAATATTGAATCAGTAGAACCGCTCTAATTCTTTGTTTTACGCGTATCCCGAAAACCGCTTCGCACTTTTCGGGATACACTCCAGTGGCAGCATACTACATCAAATCAGACAGATTGAGACAGGAGCCAAATTTGATAATTTATCGCACGGCCAAATCCCTCGACGCTGCAAAACTGGCAGCTTTATCTATCGAAGTCTGGCTGCATACCTATGCCAAGGCAGGTATCAGCACTGTTTTTGCTGATTATGTTCTGCAGCGTTTTACCCTGCAATATTTTGATCAGCTGATCGCGGATGGCGCAAAACAGATCATTGTCGCGGAACAGGATGGTCACCTGCTCGGCTATATTGCCATTGATTATCATGCCGCACTGCCTGAAAGCCTGCATGCGCTGACAACAGCCGCAGAGATCAGCACACTTTATGTCAGAGCCCGTCATGCCGGAAGCGGGATCGGCTCTGCTCTCATGCAACAGGCACGTGAAGCGGTAAAAGCACAAGATATCGGCCATATCTGGCTTTCGGTCTTGCATGATAACCACCCTGCATTACACTTCTACAGGCAACAGGGTTTCCAAAGGCAGGGTTCAATCTGGTTTGAACTTCCGGGTGAACGCCATGAAAATTACGTGCTGATACAACCGACCTTGCCTGCCTGAACAACAGGAGAAAACAATGCCGATACTCGGACTGGATCATATTCAGCTTGCAATGCCTGCCGGTGGTGAGGACAAAGCCCGCACATTTTATAGCGGCCTGTTAGGTATGACGGAGGTTCCCAAACCCGACAATCTGGCAAAACGCGGCGGCTGCTGGTTTGAGCTGCGTGATCTTAAAGTTCATCTCGGCGTTGAGCGCGGCTTTGCCCCTGCGCAAAAAGCGCATCCGGCTTTTCTGGTTGATGACTTGTCCACATTTTTAGCAATGCTCGCAGAACATCAGATTGAATCGACAGAGGATGAACCGCTGGCCGGTTATCTTCGTGCCTATATCAACGATCCGTTCGGCAATCGTATCGAGCTGATGCAGAGATTATAAAGACTATACCTGATGAAACATCAGGCAGGATGAGCCTCTGACAAAGCCCTGTTTTTCATAAAACGGAACCAACCGTTCAGGGCAATAGAGTTCAAAACTCTGAACTTTTTGCAGATCATAATGCCGGATGATGCGTAAGACAATTTCCTGTCCAAGCCCCTGTCCGCGCGTGGTTTCATCCACAATCACATCAAAAATCGATGCTTTAAAAGTATAATCCGTCAGCACACGCGCAAAACCGATGACGCGATCCTGCATATCACAACAGGCGATAATCAAATCGCAATGAACAAGCATATTGATCGCATCGTCATAAGAGCGGCTCTGCGTCCACCATTCCTTTGTGTAGAGTTCAAAGAAACTCTGATGATGTTTTTGCTCCAGCTGGTTCAGCCATTGATATTGCATTTTTTCTCCCATCACTGCCTGTATAGTTTTAATATGAATTTTACAGGCATATTTTATAGTCACGGCTAAACACACCGGAGAACATTTTATGAGCAATGTCCAGTTTGAGAAGGTCTGCCCGATTTTCAGAATTTTCGACATTGAGAAAGCCAGAGAATTTTATCTCGACTATCTGGGTTTTCAATGTGACTGGGAACATCGCTTTGCTGAAAATATGCCGCTCTATATGCAGGTTTCGCGCGGCAATCTGGTGTTGCACCTCAGCGAACATCATGGTGACGGCAGCCCCGGTGCCAATATTTTCGTGCGCATGCAGGGGGTCGATACCCTGCATAAGGAAATCAGCAGTCGTAAATACCGTTTCCTGCGCCCCGGTATAGAAAATGAGCCATGGGGTCGGGTTCTGGCTGTGATTGATCCGTTCGGCAATCGTATCCAGTTCTGCGAAGGCCCGCATGACGAATAGATAATAAAAAACACCCGCGATTTGCACTGCGGGTGTTTTAATATGTTTCTGAAAATTAGTGCAGGATCTGGCTGAGGAACAGCTTGGTACGCTCATGCTGCGGATTGTCAAAGAATTCGGATGGCGAATTCTGCTCCACAATCTGCCCCTGATCCATAAAGATCACGCGGTTGGCAACCTGACGCGCAAAGCCCATTTCGTGGGTTACGCAGATCATGGTCATGCCTTCTTCAGCGAGGCTGACCATAGTGTCCAGCACTTCCTTCACCATTTCAGGATCAAGCGCAGAGGTCGGCTCATCGAACAGCATAATACGCGGCTTCATGCAGAGTGAGCGGGCAATCGCCACGCGCTGCTGCTGACCACCGGAAAGCTGACCCGGATATTTATTGGCCTGCTCCGGAATCTTAACGCGTTCCAGATAATGCATCGCAATTTCTTCTGCCTGTTTCTTCGGCATTTTGCGCACCCAGATCGGCGCAAGCGTGCAATTCTCAAGAATTGTCAGATGCGGAAACAGGTTGAAATGCTGGAAAACCATACCGACTTCGCGACGCACTTCATCGATCTTTTTCAGATCATTGGTCAGCTCTTTGCCGTCCACAATGATCTGGCCTTTCTGATGTTCTTCAAGGCGGTTAATGCAACGGATCATCGTTGATTTACCGGAACCGGAAGGTCCTGCCACGACAATACGCTCCCCGCGCATTACCCGCAGATTAACATCGCGAAGCACATGGAATTCACCATACCACTTATGCATTCCGACAATATCGACTGCGACATCGGTTTTGGATATTTCCATGATTGCTCCCGTTTCTTCCATCGTCGGCTTCAGCAAAGCGCCCGATTGCATGCTCATTCTTTATTCCCTCACTGACCATCCGCAGCAATAACGCTGATGGTATTCCCGATTGAATGGTTTCATCCGTCTGAATGAAACCATTTCTGTTCTTTGGCAGCTGTGAGCGAAAAACCAACTCCCGGTTTTCCGCAGCCGCTTACCGATGGCTCGTATCCAGCCTTCTCTCCATATATAGCGAATAACGCGACATACAGAAACAGAAAATCCAGAATACAAATCCGGCAAAAACAAGACCCGTTGCCGGTGTCTGCGGTGTTGCCCAAGTGGCATCCGAAAAATTCTGCCTGACGATTCCAAGCAGGTCGAACATACCGATAATGTAAACAAGACTTGTGTCTTTGAACAAGCCGATAAACGTGTTCACAATACCCGGCAAAGCAAGTTTCAGCGTTTGCGGCAGGATAATGAACAGAGTTTTCTGCCAATAGCTCAAGCCCAGCGAATCCGCGCCTTCATATTGCCCTGACGGAATCGCCTGCAAGCCGCCGCGAATGACTTCAGCCATATAGGCGGAAGCGAATAAGGACACGCCGACCAGCGCACGCAAAAACTTATCAAAGCTGGTGCCCGGCGGCATAAACAATGGCAGCATGACGCTGGCCATGAACAGCAATGCCACCAGCGGCACACCACGAATAACCTCAATGAAGATCACGCACAGTGTCTTGATGACCGGCATATTGGAACGCCGTCCCAAAGCCAGAAGAATACCCATCGGCAGCGATACGGTAATCCCCACCACGGACAGGATCAGCGTAACCAGCAGACCGCCCCAGAGCGAGGTTTCAACATAACGCAGACCGAAGGAACCGCCGACCAGCAGGAAATAGGTGAAAACCGGAAAAACAATGAACAACAGAACTGCGTTCAGCATTTTATGCGGCAGCTTGCCGATCAGCATCGGCACCAGCAAAATCACGAAAACCAGCGCCACGAGTTTCACACGCCAACGTTCATCAACCGGATAGCGTCCGTAGAGAAATTGCTGGAGCTTTGCATCGACAAAAGCCCAGCAGGCACCCGACCAGCCATCCGGCTGCAAACCGCCCTGCACCGTTGTGGTACAGAATGTGCGGTCAGTCCCCGCCCAGACAGCATTGACAAACAACCAGTTTATCAATCCCGGCAGAAACCAGACAATCAGCGAAATACCCATGATTGTCAGAACGGTATCTTTAAGGCTCGAAAACAGGTTTTCTTTCATCCATGAGGCAATGCCTTTCTGACTGGCAGGTGCCGGCATCGGATCAACCATTTGCGAGCGTACATATTGTAAGTCTGAATTTGTCATCTTACCGCTCCACCAATGCCATTTTCGCGTTAAACCAGTTCATAAATGCAGAGGTAATGAGGCTGATGCCGAGATAAACCGCCATCCAGATCGCCACAACTTCTACCGCCTGCCCTGTCTGGTTAAGCACCGTACCGCCGACAGCCATCAAATCCGGATAGCCGATAGCAATCGCCAGAGACGAGTTTTTCGTCAGATTGAGATATTGGCTCGATAAAGGCGGAATGATAATCCGCATCGCCTGCGGCACGACAACAAGGCGCATTGCCTGCGGTCTGCGCAGGCCCAAAGCTGCCGCTGCCTCTGACTGGCCTTTGCTAACCCCTTTGATACCGCCGCGCACAGTCTCCGCGATGAAGGATGCCGTATAGAATGACAGCGCCAGATAAAGCGCCAGAAACTCAGGCTTTACCTGTGTACCACCGGTCAGATTGAATGAGCCAAGTTTCGGAATATCAAAACTGACAGGCATTCCCGTGATGAAAAATGCGAGTGCCGGCAATCCGATAATCAGTGCGAAAGCAACACGCCAGAACGGAAAAATCTGCCCCGTTTTTGCCTGACGCAAACGTGCCCAGCGATGAATGACAAAGGCTGCAATAACAGCGGCAACGAAAGCCGCAAATATAAGCCATGCATTCTCGCCCCAGATTATGGACGGAAAGAAAAACCCGCGCTTGTTCAGATAAGTATCAAACGGCAAAGCATAGCTGCCGCGCACTTCCGGCAGAACCGACAATACGCCGAAATACCAGAAGAAAATCACGAGCAATGGCGGGATATTACGGAAAGTCTCGACATAAATGGTACAGATTTTGGCGATCAGCCAGTTTCCGGAGAGACGCCCGATACCAACCAGAAATCCGATAACCGAGGCTGTAATGATACCCAGTACAGCAACATAAAGCGTATTCAGAAGACCGACCACAAAGGCCCGTGCATAGTTGGAATCCGCATCATAACTAATCAGCGACTGGCTGACGTCGAAACCTGCGCGACTTTTCAGGAAGTCAAAACCGGATGCAATGTTCAGCCTCTGCAAATTTGCGGCTGTATTTCCTATTATCCAATAAATCAAAGCAAAAACTGAAATAAAAACAACCGCCTGATAAAATAATCCGCGCATTTTCGGATTATTCAGGAGGGAAACTTGTGTTTCCTGTCGCTTGCCGGTTACGGCGCTTTGATCTGCCATGCGCACCTCATGCTCTGCTGTCAGATATTTGACCAGATATTTGAAAAGCCCCCTGCGCCTTTTCACCTATAGCCGGATTATCAAAGTATAAATTTCAGACAGGGATTTCGGCCATATCGGCAGGTACCTTAAATAGCGGTACAATCTTTCAGCTATCTTTTGTTTTTATTGCACGTCAAAAAGCGTTTCATGCTCAAGCTATTTGCTTATACGCGTATCTGACCCGAAAACCGGTCCCCGCTTTTCGGATACGCTCCGGACGGCACAAAATTACAATGTTTCAATTATATTCAGGTACAGAAAGCTATCCTGCACCACATGATGTGGTGCAGGTGCTTATTCTGATTATACGCCGATATTAGCGGATTGGTATACCATATTGCAGACCACCTTTGGTCCACAGCGCATTAATACCGCGGGCAATTTTCAGAGGGCTTGTTGTGCCGATATTGCGTTCAAAAATCTCGCCGTAATTGCCGACATTTTTAACAATCTTCACAACCCAGTCATTATCAAGACCCAGATCGATGCCGATCTTGGTTTCAGCTTCTGTTCCGAGAAGACGTTTGATTTCAGGTGAATCAGACTTCATCATCTCTTCAACATTAGCCTGCGTAATACCGGCTTCTTCCGCATTCAGAAGTGCGTTATGAACCCAGCGCGCCACATCGGCCCATTGTGCATCGCCCTGACGGACAACAATACCGAACGGCTCTTTGGAGATGATTTCCGGAAGAACGACGTGATCGTCAGGGTTGGAAAGCGCCAGACGTACACCGTAAAGGCTGGACTGATCCGTTGTGTAAGCATCGCAACGGCCGCTGTCATAAGCAGCATTGGCCTCTTCGATTTTCTCAAAGACGACCGGATTATATTCCATCTTATTGGCCTTGAAATAATCGGCCATGTTCATTTCAGTTGTTGTACCTGCCTGAACGCAAATTGATGCGCCGGACAGCTGCAATGCTGATTTAATATCCGGAAGTTTCTTACTGTTGACCATAAAGCCCTGGCCATCATAGTAATTCACACCGGCAAATTCCAAACCGAGAGATGTATCACGGCTGATTGTCCAGGTTGTGTTGCGGATAAGAATGTCGATTTCACCGGATTGCAGCGCAGTAAAGCGCTCTTTGGCATTCAGCGGTGTAAATTTAGCCTTGGTTTTGTCCCCGAAAATAGCCGATGCCACAGCACGGCAATAGTCAACATCGAAACCAGACCATTCCCCCTTATCATTCGGGGCGGCAAAACCCGGCAGACCCGTATTGGTGCCGCATTGTACAAAGCCTTTTTTCTTCACATCATCCAATGTGCCGGCAATTGCTGCAGAGGTTGTAACGGTCAAAGCAGCCACGCCGGCCAATTTGAGTAAAGTTGACTTTTTCATATGATGCTCACCCTCATTATCGTTAAACTTATTATCAGCATTCAAAAATCAATTTCGGCATTCTGTCATATCCGGCAAAATCTGAACCGGATCTGCTTTTCGTTTTGACAGCCTGATATCCGGCTTTAACCGGTTTAGTTCAGCCTGTGATCCGCAAGGCGGAAACGGGATGCGTCTAAAACTGTGCCTATCGAAAGCTATTATTTTCGACAGGTCAAGGGTCCAAACACGGAAAATTGTTCAGCCCGCTCCCCGAACACAGCTTGCCCTGCCTCAAAAACCTTAACTTAAGCGCCTTGCAGCTTGATTCTTCTGCTGATTATATTTTTCAGTTCAGGAAATAGCTGCCCTTCCCCGAGACGGAACAGCAGACCCGATTGCGCCAGAAACCGCGCCAGAATCAAGGTGGTAATCGTGCCAATAGCAAAGCCGGTCACCACATCACTCGGATAATGCGCCTGAACGAAAACACGACTTGAAGCAATCAGCGCCAGACCTGCATAGGCAAAGAACCGGTAACGCGGAAACCACAGCGCCAGCAGCGTGGCCAGCACAGCTGCCGTACAGGCGTGACCGGACGGAAAACTGACATAAGCATGGCTGAAATCAAACGGCTTGAAACCAAAAGGCCCTGCACTATCAATAAGAAACGGGCGCGGTCTGCCGACAAAATATTTGAGAATATTCACGATCAGTCCGGCACCCAGAATCGCAGAAATACCGAACAGGCTCTGACCGGCAATCGTGCCCAGACGATTATAATTTTGCAGAAGCTCAGGAATTTTAAGGCCATAGCCTTCCTGCCCGCGCAACCTGTGCCGTCTCACCAGACAGACCGCAATAATGACGGTGAATAATGCAACATAGGGAGCGGCCAATACGAGATTCGTCAGCGATTTCAGAATCTCTACAGGCAACCACTGCACGGAAACGGCAAGGCGGGACAAATCCCCGTCAAAAGGTAAAAGCAACCCCGCACCCGCAATCATAACCAGCAGAAACAGCGTCAGCTGATACGACCACAGATTGGTCGCGCTCTGATCTGCCCTGTCATATTCAGCCTGCTGCCCGGATTGCGCCTTACGCCGTGCCAGCCCCGCCTGAACAGAGGTTCTCAATTCTAAAAATTCATATTTTAAACTCATAAAACTCTCACACCGCAACTGCTGCAATCAATAAAATTGTTCATCTCTTACTATGCTGTAAATCCGTTTTACCGCTTCTCATAAAGAAAGCATAAGGTTTCAGGACAAAGCACAAAGATTATGCTCTAGTCGCAACTGTCATTTTCCGGCTTATTGCAGAAAATGAAAAACGGCACTGTTAACACGCTGAAAACACAAATATTTTCAGAAAAAGCGATTCCGTTTCAGCACGAATAACGAAGACTCACACGAGACAATACAGACTAACAGGCAGCAGGAGGCGTTTTTATGGTCAAATCAGAAAAGGGTACGGGGGAATTAGGGATCAACACAATGCTTACCCATTGCGGGAATGATCCTTATGCATATCACGGCTTTGTCAATCCGCCGGTTGTGCGCGCTTCGACTGTCCTGTTTCCGGATGCTGCGACCATGGCAACGGAAAACCAGAAATATACCTATGGCACGCATGGCACACCGACAACGGACGCTTTATGCAGTGCGATTGACGAGCTGGAAGGTTCCGCAGGCACTCTGCTCGTTCCGTCCGGTCTGGCTGCCGTTACCGTGCCGCTGCTGGCTTTCCTGAAAGCCGGCGATCACGTGCTGTTCGTTGATACGATTTATAATCCGACACGCCGCTTCGCAAATACACTGCTGAAGCAATATGGTGTTGAGATCGAATATTATCCGCCACATATCGGTGCGGATATTGCCGGACTGATCCGCCCGAATACACGCGTCGTTTTCACAGAATCACCCGGCTCCAATACATTTGAAATTCAGGATATTCCGGCAATTGTCGAAGCCGCACATCAGCACGATATCGTCGTGATGATGGATAATACATGGGCAACGCCTCTTTATTTCAAAGCACTTGATTTTGGTGTGGACATTACAATTCATGCCGGAACGAAATATCCTTCAGGACATTCCGACATTCTGTTCGGCATGATTTCCGCGAATGAAAAATGCTGGAAACAGCTGGAAAACGCCTATACCGCCCTTGGCATGTGCGTAAATTCCGATGATGCCTATCAAATTCTGCGCGGTCTGCGCAGCATGGGGCTCCGCCTTAACCATCACCAGCAAAGCGCTCTGACGATTGCCCGATGGCTGGAACAGCAGCCCCAGATTGCCCGCGTGCTGCATCCCGCGCTGGAAAGTCATCCGGATCACGCCTTGTGGAAACGTGATTTCAAAGGTGCCAGTGGTGTTTTCTCAGTGGTTCTCGCTTCAGGCGGCAAAGAAGAAGCCCATAAATTACTCGATACGCTAAAACTATTCGGCCTCGGCTATTCATGGGGCGGCTATGAAAGTCTGGCCGTGCATGTTCAACTCGGCGACCGGACAGTTGCAGCAAAGAGCTATGAAGGACCGGTGATCCGCCTGCAAATCGGGCTTGAAGATACGCAAGATCTGATTGACGATCTGCAACAGGGACTTCAGGCTGCATTTGCAGTCTGATAATCTGTAAAATACGGAAGCTTCTAAAAGCGGAGACAAAACAGTGCTTTTGTCCCCGCTTTTATAGTGTGACATTCATGCATTTTTGGTTGGAAGTGCCGTTTTGCCTCTTGCGCTCCTGCCTTGAAAATTCTAGACACATCTTATCCTTTGAGGATAGCGGAGCGTAGCGCAGCCTGGTAGCGCACCTGATTTGGGATCAGGGGGTCGGAGGTTCGAATCCTCTCGCTCCGACCATGACAAATACTGAATATTATAGTGAAATTTGTCTCTCGTTTAACAGACCAGCAAATATAAGATTTGACGGTCGCTTTTGTGCCCTGAGGTATATGAATATGGTTGCCCGTATTTATCGTCCAGCCAAGACTGCCATGCAATCCGGTAAAGCCAAGACCGAAGCCTGGTTTCTTGAATATGAGCCTGAAGTAGCCCGTAAAATTGAACCGCTGATGGGTTATACTTCTTCCCGTGATATGAAAAGCCAGATCCGCATGAGCTTCGAGAGCCTCGAAGAAGCGATCGCTTATGCGCAGAAATACGGCATTGCCTACCGGATTGAAGAGCCTAAAGAAGCCAAACGCCGTAAAGTGTCTTACACGGATAATTTCCGCTTTGACCGCCAGCAGCCTTGGACTCACTAATTATATACCGCTTTCAGAATATGCGGTCCCGTAGCTCAGCTGGATAGAGCACCGGCCTTCTAAGCCGACGGTCACTGGTTCGAATCCAGTCGGGATCGCCATTCACTCAGCCTTTTACATAAGATTTCAGATTGCAGACTTCCGGTATTTTGTCCGGTTTAAGTCCCATCCCGCCTGCGTTGCGGTGATTCAAATTCGCAAATAACTGTCATTCACAACCAGAAGCTGCCCTTCCCCGAAGAAGAATAAAAAGCTCATTTAAAGAATTAAGTTTCTTATCTTTTGAGCTGATATCTCATAATATTTCCGTTGTAACAAAAGCTGCGTGACTGACGCAGAAATCAGTTTCATTAGTATCTATAGAAAATGAAGCTGGCGTGCTAAAAGTAACTCCCGCGATTTCTCTCCTGCCGGACTTTCAATACTGAAGCACGAAATATGATTAATTATTGGCGCATTCTATTCAAAGCATTAGCAACAGGTGCGCTGGCGCTTATATTTACCCTGATTATTACCAGTATTTTTGTCCCCATGATGGGAGGGCAACTGGCCGGAGCCGGACTTATCATGACGATTGTCTGTCCGCTTGTGACCGCTATTCCGATGTCTGCATTGCACTATCTGAATACTGAACGCCTCAGGATTGCGCGAAATAAAGCTTTGGAAATTCAGGAGGAGCTTGAAAAAGCCAATGCGCTGCTCATCAAACATTCGCGCGAAGACAGTCTCACCGGCGTCCTGAACCGCTCTACTTTTTTTGACAAGCTCATCACTGCGAGCAACAGTCAGCAAACCGGCGGTCTGTTGTTTATCGATCTCGATCATTTCAAAACCATCAATGACACATATGGCCACGCAACCGGCGATGCGGCGTTGCGCCGTATCGGCGCACTGCTCAATCGCCTGAGTCTGAGAAACGGCTTTGCCGGAAGATTGGGCGGTGAGGAGTTCGGCGTCTTCATCAACAGCGCGGATGTCAGCTTCATCTATCAATATGCAGAAAATATTCGTCGGGAAATAAGTATTCTGCGTATTGTCGCTTCCGACAATAAAACTGTCAGCATCACTGCCAGTATTGGTGTCACTTTGTGCGAAGCCGGTTTCAATCTCGATCAGTCTTTACTGGAAGCAGATGAGAAAATGTATATTGCCAAGCGGCAGGGACGCAATCTGATTATTGCATAATGCTTGATAGCAGCCTGTTTTCAGCATTTCATTCTGAAAAAAGACTTGCCTTGGCATAAAACTCGAACTCTATTCCGAACATCATAACATAATAAGGTAATCTTAATGGCTCAGGCAAATTCCTCATCCCGCCCTGTTATCCTGACCGGCCTCGGCGTTCTCGTCCTTGCAGCAGGTCTGTATCTGCAATTCGGCACCAGTTCTGTATCGCTTGCCGATCAGCAAAGATGCGAAAAAATCGTATCGGATACTTATGCTAACAGCGCAGAAGCCAAGAATTCACTTCTGCCTAAATGCTCCGAGCCAGGCATGGTAGCAATGATGGACGCAAAAGCCGGGGGCTCTGATGCTACAACAGCAGCGGCCTCTATTGCATCAGCCAACCAGTCCGATATCGGTTCCAATGCCTTAAGCTTCGGCCTGATCGGTGCAGGTCTCGGCCTGCTCTTAGGCGGTATTGCCACGCTTCTGCGCCGCAAAAAATCAGCTTAATCTGACAACAAAAACAAGCGGAACAGACAAGCAAAGCTACTCTGCTCGTCTGTTCCGTTTTATGACGCTGTATGGATGGGGGGCATCAATGCGCATAATACTGACCGGTATGGCCATATTTGCATTATGGGCAACCAATGCCGTAGCCCAGACCTCAGCAAACTCATGCAGCGTGATTGAAGACCCTGCACAGCGGCTGGCCTGCTTTGACAAGCTTTTCCCAAAAACAAATCAGCCCTCACTATCTCAGAGCTGGCACATCTCTGAAGACAGATCCCCTATTGATGACAGTGCGCAAATATCCGCTTTTCTGCTGCCCAGAGGCAGTGAAAATAAAATAGTCATGCTCGACTCGGTTGCTCTCGGGCTTCGCTGCCACAATTCCACAATTTCAGCAATTATTACGACCGGCACTTCAAGCGCGGCAGAAACCACCAAAGTCACTCACAGAACAGGCGATGAAGCCCCACAAACCATGCTTTGGGAGCGCTCTGCGAACTTCATGTCCGTCGGCCTGTGGTCTGATGAAGAATCTGTGCCCTTCATAAAATAGCTGAAAAATAACAGTATGCTATCGGTGCGCATCGACACTCCGCCTGTCGAGGTTATGTTTGATCTGGCTGATGTTGAAGATATTACTGCGAAAATTGCGAAAGCCTGCGAGCGGGATATTTATCAATAGAGTGCCGTGTGTCAGACTTGGCATGCAAAACTCGCTCTAACCATTTTAATTAGTCTCTGGTCCGGTTTCTGCTATTTTATAACACAAGAATCGCAGACAAATTCCAAGGCAAGGTTTCTGACAGAATGACAACCGCACTCCTGATTATCGACGTTCAGAAGGCAATCATTGCCGGTAAAGCGTCAGCGCAACGAATGCCAGAACTTGAAGCCGCGCTGGATGAAACCGTATTCAGGCTTCAGGCGCTGAAGCAAAAGGCACATGATGCCAATATCCCTGTTTTTCTGATCCAGCATGACGGCGCCAAAGGCCACAGACTTGAAAAGGATACTGCAGGCTGGGAATTGCGTCCGGAAATCGCGGCCACGGGCAATGATATCCTTGTTCACAAGAAATATTCGGATTCATTTCTCGAAACAGAGCTGGCAGACCGGTTGAAAGACCATGGTGTCACGCATCTCATTACCGGCGGCTGCATGACACAATTCTGCGTTGATACGACAGTGAGACGTGCCATCTCACTGGGCTATGACGTGACCCTGCTTGCAGATGGTCATATGACGGGTGACTCCGACACTCTGCCCTATACAGATATTATGAAGCACCATAATGAAACACTGAATGGCTTTGGCACCGATGCTGCATCCGTAGCAGTTAAGCCCTCTGCTGAAATCAGCTTCTGAACAAAAACAAGCCGCCTGCCCGATCAAACAGACAAGCGGCCAATGGCATTACACTCAGAAAACCAGTGAGACACCGGCAACAGGCCCGTGTTCGGTAACATTCCACTTGAATCTGTGGCCGAGCACATCGCCGCCATCATAATCCTGATACAGCGCCCTGTAGCCGAAGCGCAGCAATGCCGGTTGATTAAAGATATGCGTGCGATAGCCGAGATAGGCCTGTCCCTGCGCACTCAAATCTGCACCGGCACCGAAACCGCCGACATCCGCCTCAGCAAATAAATGCCAGCGATCCGTCAGATCCGCCTGAATACGCGCTCCGACGAACGGATCTGTCCATTTCAGTTTACGACGCTCAGACCAGCGATCCAGCATGAAATCGACTTTAAGCTGTGTCCAGCGCAGACCGGCAGTCGGCTCAATCGCAAACACCCGCTGCGTACCGAAAACAGTTTCGCCTTCCAGCGGTACTTCAACCGCACGGAAAAACGCACCGGCGGAGAGCGTTGTCATCGTAACATCTGCTCCCAAAGTCTGGTCATGGAATGATTCATCCTGACTGGTTTTGGTATATTGTCCGTCAAAATACACCCCATAGAGGCCGTTTGTGACTTCCACATTGCCCATGGCGCTGAAATCAAGATTCTCGAAAATATCCGAGAAAGGCACATCAATATTGGTACGGCGACCCATAATATTGGCATGACCATCCAGAGAAGCCGCCCAGATATAAGGACTGACAATCACTTTCCAGCGTCGCTCATCAAATTTGGCAACGGGCTGCGGCGCCAGAATATCGGCCCCTAAAGCCTGCCCGCTGGCGATGCTTGCAGCACTTATACATGCGGCAAAGATAATATGTGCAGTACTGATTCCTGATAAACACTTCATATTTTTATCGCCCCTCAATAAGCAATGTCTGCAAAACGATATAACTGCACTGTCTATATTTACACTTTGAGAAATCACCAGAATAAGATCAAGATTAAACCAATTTTTCAATAGATTTCTTCATATCTGATTCACACAAAGCGTGATAAAAGTTTTTGTCCATTTCTCTGGAAGGAGCATCCTTTTGAAACCGAGTTTCCCGTACTTCCTTAAGAACAAATTTGTAAAATCAGCCACCGCCTTGACTGTTATTGCCGCTGTTTCAGCGCCCTATGCGGCAGCTGCCTGCACCAGCTTCCTGTTGCCGACAACAGACGGCAGCGGCATTTATGCCCGCACTATGGAATTCGGAATTGAGCTGCAGTCCAATGCTCTGGTTATTCCGCGCGCCTATACGCTGCACACAACCGGTGCCGACGGCAAAGCCGGCATGAGCTGGAAGGGTAAATATGCTGCCATCGGCATGAATGCCCTTGGTGAAACCACCCTTGTTGACGGTATGAATGAAAAAGGTCTTGCCGGCGGCGTTCTGTATTTCCCTGAATTTGCAGGCTATGCCGACGGCTCCAAGACCGACAAAGAAAAATCTCTGGCACCATGGGATGTTCTGAGCTGGGTTCTGACCAATTTCGCAACGGTTGAAGAAGTCAAAACCGCCATTCAGGATATGAGCGTCATTAATGTTGTTCAGCCACAAATGGGGTTTGCGCCACCGCTGCATTATACAATTCATGATGCCAGCGGCGCTTCGATTGTGATTGAACCGGTTGATGGCAAGCTCAAAATTTACGACAATCCTGTCGGTGTTATGACCAATTCGCCGTCTTTTGACTGGCATATGACCAATCTCAGAAACTTCCTGAAAATGTCGCCGCTCAATGCACCGGATCTCAAAATCGCCGGCACGACATTCTCACCGCTGGGTCAGGGATCAGGCTTGCTTGGCATTCCGGGTGACTCGACCCCGCCATCACGTTTTGTGCGCGCCGCGGCCTATGTGCAAACTGTTGAAAAACAGCCGAGCGGTGACGATGCTGTGCGTCTGACCGAGCACATTCTCAACAATTTCGATATTCCGAAAGGCTGGATTCAGACCGCAAAAGAGCTGAAAATTCCGCTGGAATACACCCAGTGGTCAACGATTGCCGATCTGAAAAATCAAAAATACTATGTAAAAATGTATGATGATCAGGTTCTGCGCGGCATCGATATCAAAAGCTTTGATCTGGATGCAAAAGAGCTGAAAAAAGCACCTCTCAGCCCGAAGATCACACCACCTTCTGTTGAATTCGCCAAGTAAAAACAAAAAACCGGAGCTGAAAAGCTCCGGTTTTTTTATCGGGTTCACTATGCATCAATCTCAATCGAGGACATAGCAGCTTTTCCCAGTACCGCGATCCGGATCACCGAATGTGCGGTTGTCACAGTTTACGCCGCCACGGAATACACGCTCAACAAAGCGATCCTGTGTGCCGTAACGTACGCGCTTGCGGCCGGAGAAATCACAATACTGACCTTCGCGTGCGCAACGCTGCCATTCACGGTCATTGTCACGATCCCGTCCATAGCCGCCACGCCCGTCACGGTCACGACCATATCCGTCACGATCGCGTCCATAACCGCCGCGGTCACGTCCGTCATAACGAACAACATAAGAGCAGGTTTTGGCTCTGCCACGTGCAGGGTCGCCGAAAACAGAGTTCGAGCAACGCACCTGCGGCTGATTAATAAAGCGCGATGTTGCCCGTCTTCCGCTGCCGTAAATTACTTCTGTCGGATAAGGAATGCGGCACACGCCCCCTTCAGAGGCACATTGCCGTACTTCCTGAGCTGATGCTGTTCCGGTATCAACTGTGTAAGCACCGGCAACGACTGCCAGAAACAACACGGCGCGGGACAGATTTGTCGCAATCGACATTGTGCTCATTTGAATTTCCTTCCTGTATGAGCTGATGCTCATGGTGAAGCCTTTAAAAAAACAGAGCAGATACAGTTTCCGGCCACCGAAGCAGTCTCACCAATATACGCTCGCAGTGCAGGTTCTAGAACACAGAAATTGAACAGGAAATGAACAATCTCATCACTCTCTGTTCCGTTTTGAAATGATTGTGCGATTTCTTAAACCGGTAAGATTATTATGCTTTATGAGATTACATGCAGATATCAGGAGCACCGCCAGCTATGAACCCCGTCTCACAGATTCTTATTTATGCTTTGGCTGCGGTTGCTGAAATTGCAGGGTGCTTTGCTTTCTGGGCATGGCTGAGACTGGATAAACCCGTATGGCTTTTGCTGCCGGGCATTGCATCCCTGATCCTGTTTGCTGTGCTGCTCACATTTATTGATGCTGAGGCTGCAGGCCGTGCCTATGCGGCCTATGGCGGCATTTATATTATCGCCTCATTATTATGGCTGCGGCTGGCAGAGGATTTCTCGCCGGACAGATGGGACATTACCGGCGGTATGCTGGCACTCGCCGGTGCAGGCATCATCCTGTTTGGGCCACGCGGTTAAATCGTCTACATTCGGGCAAGGAATAAATACGGACATAAAATAATCCGCTTTCTGAAGAACAGATATGTGATTGTCATAACAGACGATCCTCTCTGCGATAATGACTCTGTTTCCATGATAGTAAATCCACAGACACAGGTCCTGCCCAATGCAATCCATGAAAGAAATGAGCCGCTATCAGGCACGCCGACGCCTTGCCGTAGCGGTTATTATAGTTCTCCTGTTCCTTGCTTTGCTTTTCGTACGCTCTGCATGGCCGCGCGGTACTCATGAATATATTGAAGCCTTCGGCCTCGGTTTTATCATGGTGGCCATTCTCGGCCGCATGTGGTGCACATTATATATCGGCGGACACAAAGGCGCGCAGATCATTCGCACCGGCCCCTATTCCCTGAGCCGCAATCCGCTTTATGTTTTCAGCACAATCGGTGCATTCGGTATCGGCTGCCTCACCGGCAGTCTCGGTGTCGCGCTCCTGCTGGCAATCGCCTGCTACATCACATTCCTGTTCGTTATTCTTGCCGAGGAAGGCTATCTCGAAAACACTTTCGGCCAGCCTTATCGCGATTATAAGCTTGAAGTGCCGCGCTTTTTCCCGCGTTTCTCCGGTTACAGAGATGTGGAAACCCTGACCATCCGTCCGAAAACGCTCTATAATACCTTCTTTGACGGGCTGGTGTTCTTTGTTGCATTTCCGTTTTTTGAAACGGTCGAGCATTTGCAGACCGCAGGATTTATTCCGATCCTTTTCTACACTTATTAAACATTGCAAAAACAAAACCCGCCATTCAGGAAATGGCGGGTTTAATTATCGGAGAACCGGAGCAGCTTCACATAGCGGCTTTACCGTCTTTCTCTTCCTCGAAGGTAATCGCAACATCAGCATTGGCTGAAAGGCGAACCTTGTTGCCTTCAATATCAGCAACCAGCCCCAGTGAAATATAATGATGGTGCTTATGATGTGCGCCGGCATCGTTTTTCGTGAGCTTGATACGGTCACCTTCCACATGATCGACGATGCCAACGTGAACACCGTCTGCACCGATCACTTCAAAATGCTCTTTGATTTTTGCAGTATCTACCATTGATTGTATCTCCTGTTTCAAAGCGGTTCAGAGAAAATACTCCGGTCTGACAATAACGCAGCAGCAGCATATTCGATGCAAATGATTGCAAATATTTTAGAGAGCCAGCTTCATTCCGGCGTGACTGGCTTTAAAACCAAGCTGCTCATAAAAACGGATCGCATCTTTGCGCGAGACATCCGTGTGCAATTGCACCAGACCACAGCCTTTTTCCCTGCATTGACCGATTGCCCATTCCAGCATCTGCCTGCCCAAGCCCTGCCCGCGATAATCACGGGCAATCCGCACGCTTTCAATCTGCCCGCGCCACATCCCAAGCCTTGAAAGACCCGGAATAAAACTGAGCTGAAGACAACCGGCAACCTGCCCGTCAGCTTCGACAGTCAGCAAGAACTGGTTCTCGTCCCGCCCGATTGCGGCAAAGGCATCCAGATAGGCTTTGTTCAGCGGAACGGACTGATCCTCACGCGCTGCCCCCAAAACATCATCGGCAAGCATGGCCACAATTTCAATGAGATCCCGCTCTTCGGCCCGCCGGAAAATATGTGCCATATCACTCCCTCAAGATAGTTTTCCATTCCTGTTGTGCGGGGAACATAGAGCATAAGTCCTTAAACTTGGATCAGTTTAAGGTGAAATTATGCGCTAATTTTAAAGTGTTAGAGCATCCTTTGTGTGCCAAGTCTGGCACACGGCGCTCTAGCACACAGAAAGTCCTGCCCATCAAATATTTCAATCCGATGAGCAAGACCTATATCAGAGCGGAAACACAAATTTTATTTGATAACGTGCCAGTTGCCACCGACACCATCGCCTTCCATATCACCGGCTTTCTTGTCTTTAATATAGGTATAAACCGGCTTGCCGTTATAAGCCCACATGTCCTTACCGTCTGAAGCTTTCACCTTGGACCATGGCGCAACCGCTTTGGTTTTGGCGGAGGCATGATAGGCCGGCCAGATTTTCAGACATGAGGCATCGCAATTGGACATGCCGCCGCTATCCTTATCGAACGTATACAGCGTGTGCCCTTCTGCAGTGGTCAGAATTTTTCCGCCTGCCGCATCCATCATCATGCCCGGCCCGCCGGCAGCCTTATCCGTGCCATGCTGCATTTTTGTCATGTCAGTTTTCGAGGCAGCGGCTGCGGTCTGTCCCGCAAAGACCGGCGCTGCTGACAATCCCAGAACGGTGCCGAGAACACTCAATGTCAAAACAAGCTTTTTCATTTTGTTTCATACGCTCCATATTTTCCTCTGCACACAGGCCGTGTGTAATGGTCAGCTGCAGATGGCTGGTTAATCCGGCGCGGTCAGAAGCGGCCGCGCAAAAATGCTGCGCCTGCTTCGGGACTGTTTCTGGCCGATATTGTGCCGAAAATAAGTTATTTTACGCCGGACACAGAGAACAAAAGGTGAGCATAGTAACCAAATACGAAGATTCGCGCGGTAGCTTAATACAGGCAGATTCGAAATACTCAGCTTGGTTCAGTGCATCTGAATGCTGACCGATATAAAGGCGCAGACATATGGCTCCGAGAAAAACCACTTCCCGCAAAAAGCGCCCGACGCGCGGCAAAAGCTCGGGTCAGTCCACGACGGCTGTTCTGACCGTTGGTGCAATTGTGGTGATTGGTGCTGCAGCACTCTGGGCGACATCGCAAAGCCGCAGCCCGTCTGCCAGCGTATCAGGCCTGTTCCGCACAGCGACCAATAGTTCCGCATCCCGTTCCGGCTCGGCTGCAACAGCCAGTTCAGAACGCAGAACGGTGCAGCCTCAGAGCAGGAATGCGGAGACCGCCAGAAATACTGAACCGGCTGTGACACCGCCGTCTCCGATACGCAGGCCGCCGTTGAATATCGGCCAGAGCGTTGCCAGTGAACAGAAGTCACCTCCGAAACAGGTTGCCGCTCTTGCGCCACGTCCGGATAGCAAACCGACAGCAGTTCAGATAACACCGCCAAAACCTGCACCGCAGAACACCATGCCCGCTTTGCCTCCGGTCGGAAAATCCGCACCGGATGACAACAGCCGCCATGCCAGCGGTGCATTCAAAGTGCCGAAAGCAATTATTGCCAGACAGGATCTGACCATTCACGAAAAAGCATGGGACAAGGCCAAGACTGTCGGCCGCGTCGAAAAAGGCCGCGAAATGCGCTCCTATGCCAAAGTCGGACGCTGGCACCGTGTTGTCGTACCATCCACCAATATTATTGGCTGGGTGCAGGAAGATCAGCTGATTATCAAAAATCAACAAGCGCAGGCACGCTCATTCCGTGCAGTCTCCGTACCGCAAGCGTCTCAACATTCCGGTATGACCACAGGGTCAATCCGCCCTGCCGCAGCACCAAACAATAGTGGCACCACAGCGAAAACACAGAATAGCAGACTGGTTGCGCCGGTTTATCCGCAACAGCCGGTCGGCAAATAGAAAAATCAGTTTTGAGATGAAGTGTCAGGCAATGCATCTGCCATTGCCTGCAAAGCCTGTATTGCCAGCGCTTTGGTAATCCGGCTTTTTTGTTGCAGAGCCATATGATCGAGCAGATCAACCAGCACAATCACACTGTCGAGCGAGCGCTCAACACGACTGACAATATAGCTGATAACCGCCGGATCAACACTGACCTGACGATCGGCGAACAGCTTGTAAATCACTGTGCTCAGCAGATAATCATCCGGCTCGGAAATATCGACAATTGTCACCGCTTTCAGGCGGGAGACCAGATCAGGCAGCGACACATTCCATTGCGACGGCTGTAATTGCGACGTCATCAGCAATGATGCCTGCGACTGACCGTTTTCGCAGCTGCCTGCGGTTTGGCGGATCGTGTTAATCAGATGGAACAGACCGGTTTCATCGAAAGCTTCTGCACCGATATCATCAATCAGCACCGGTCGCTGTGCAGCGATTTCCAGTGATTGTGCATCAATATCATGCGGATCGAGGATTGCCGCATCATTCTGGCTGCGCCAGATGGCGGCCAGATGCGTCTTGCCGGCTCCGGCTGGTCCGACAAGCAGCGCGACAGGCGACGGCCAGTCCGGCCAGCGATCAATCAGATCGACAGCCGCACGGTTCGATCCGGTGACAACCAGATCATCGCGCGTAAAGCCTGGCTCATGCTGAAGAATGAGCGGCATTTGTCGGTGCTCAGCAGACATAATTACCCAAAATTATTAGCCCGAATTCCGGCCTGCTTACAAATCATACAAATTCATCACATGATTTCGGGGCGGGGTTCAAGCTGTTCCATCACAGAACCTGTCAAATCTTCAAAATACAGGTCAGAATGATGCAGTAACTGCTTTCCCCCCTTTAGAAAAGCACAACCGGCACGAATGCGCCGGTTGTCTGAGCTTATCCCCGTGACCCACAAGCCTGTGGACAAAGCTGTTGAAAACTTCGGGCTCAGTTTTCTCCGTTGCTGCTTTTATACATCGGCGATTCCAGATACCGCCCGATTGCAAAGCGTACCAGCACCCCGACTGCCGCCGCAGCAGGCACAGCAATCAGCATCCCCGTGAAGCCAAGGAACGAACCGAAGGCAAAAAGTGCAAACATCAGCCATACCGGATGCAGGCCAACAGATTTGCCCACCAGTTTCGGTTGCAAAATATTGCCTTCAATAAACTGGCCTGCAAAGAACACACAGGCGACGATAACAACCATCACCCAATCCGGCCAGAACTGCACCAGCGCCACACCGATTGCCAGCACCAGACCGACAATCGAACCAATATAGGGAATGAAGCTGATAAGACCGGCGAACAAGCCGATCAGCAAGCCGAAATTCAAACCGGTAAGCGTCAGGCCGACAGCGTAAAATGTTCCGAGAATGAGACACAGCGTGCCCTGACCGCGGATAAAACCGGCAATCGCATCATTCATCTCACGGGCGATCTGGCGCACAGTTTTCACATGATCGCGCGGCACCCATGAATCAATCGTATTGACCATGCGGTCCCAGTCGAGAAGCATGTAGAACGCAACCACCGGTGTCACCACAAACAGACCGGCAATATCAATCAGCGACTTGCCGGAATTCCACAGCGATTGCAGCAAAGTGGTCAGAAAGCCGGCTCCCTGCTTGAGAAATCCGCTCAGATTATCTTTGATGACCGTGCTGTTAATGCCGAGATATTTCTGCAGCCATTCGGAATCCTGATGGGCGATCAGCGACTGGAGCTGCGTAAAATAACCCGGGAATTTCGAAATGAACTCGGCCAGCTGTGTGACCAGCACCGGCACGATGATGATAAGCCCCAGCACCAGCACAAAGACGAAGGTAATCAGGATAACCACGGTTGCTACCAGACGCGACATCCCGAAACGCTCAAGCCGGTCGGCCACAGGGTCAAGAAAGTAAGCCAGAGCAAGTCCGGCTACAAATGGCAGCAAAATGGAACTGAACACGGTCAGGAAAAGAACAAAAACAACCGTTGCAAACAGCCAGAAAAAAGCCTGTTTACGCACGGTTGCACCGAGTGCACTGACCTGCACATCCAGACGAACTTCATTCTCAGTCGCGGGAATGATAACCTGTTGCGGCGTGGTTTTTACCAGCGCCTCCGACTTTGCCCGCGATGCACGGGGGGATGGCGATTTAGGTGGTGTAGTATCCGATTTGCTCATATAAAACCGCCATTGCTTAAAAAGTCTGAATATGTCGCATTTCAGCCTCCGGTCAAGATAGAGCATTTCACAGTTAAGTTGGATCAACTTGACTTCTTGATTATGTCAAGCTGGATCAACTTGACGGCTGTGATAATGCAACCAAATAAAGAATCCAGAGCGAGCGCTATGATCCAATCTGGACGTAAACCGCTCTAGGACCTATCACACCTGCTTTCATTGCAGCGACAGAGTAAATTAACTGCGACATATGCTCTGCTCATCTCATAACATGGTGTTTATCAGTTAAAAATGACGAAAGATGCTTGCGGATAAAGCAATCTCGTGTCATTGCGCCTGCTTGAAGCATTAACCGCAGCCTGCCCTGCCGTTCTTCCATCGGCCTTACGGCTGCGCTGTGTATCGGGAGCTACCAATGCCACAGTCGAAAACCCCATCCCCTGCAGCCGCTGACGCGAAAAATGGCCTGACCTATGCCGATGCCGGTGTGGATATTGATGCGGGCAACAGCATGGTCGACAAGATCAAGCCTTTGGTGCGCTCCACGCGCCGTCCGGGTGCTGACGGGGAAATCGGCGGCTTCGGCGGATTGTTTGATCTGAAAGCCGCAGGCTTTAAAGATCCGGTTCTGGTAGCGGCCAATGACGGTGTCGGCACCAAGCTGAAAATCGCTATTGATGCAGATCGTCACGACACAGTTGGTATTGATCTGGTTGCCATGTGCGTCAACGACCTCGTGGTACAGGGCGCAGAGCCGCTGTTCTTCCTCGATTATTTTGCCACCGGCAAACTCAATCCTGAACAGGGTGCAGCGATTGTTAAAGGCATTGCCGAAGGCTGTCTGCAATCCGGTTGTGCGCTGATCGGCGGTGAAACCGCTGAAATGCCTGGCATGTACCGCGACGGTGATTATGATCTCGCCGGTTTCGCGGTTGGCGCCGCAGAGCGCGGTCAGCTGCTGCCTGCCGGTGATCTGGAAGCCGGTGATGTTATTCTCGGCCTTGGTTCTTCCGGTGTTCATTCCAACGGTTTCTCGCTGGTTCGCCGCATTGTTGAACTGTCCGGCCTTGGCTGGCAGGATGCAGCACCTTTTGCTGCCGATAAGACATTGGGTGAAGCCCTGCTCACCCCGACCCGCATTTATGTGAAATCCCTGCTGTCGGCTATCCGCTCGACCGGCGCGATCAAAGCACTTGCACATATTACCGGCGGCGGCTTCCCTGACAATATTCCGCGCGTTCTGCCGGAAACACTGGCGGCTGAAATTGATCTGTCTGCGATTCCGGTTCCTGCCGTTTTCTCATGGCTGGCCAAAACCGGCGGTGTTGAAGCCCATGAAATGCTGCGTACCTTCAACTGCGGCGTTGGCATGATTGTTGTTGTCTCTGCTGACAAAGCGGAAACTGTTGCTCAGGCACTGAAAGCCGAAGGCGAAACTGTTGTCACACTCGGCCGCATGATTGCGCGTGAGGCAAAAGATCAGGGCGTCGTTTATCAGGGCACACTTTCCCTATGAGCCACGCGCCTTCAGCACCGCGCAAACGCGTGGTCATTTTTATCTCCGGCGGCGGCTCCAATATGGAGACGCTGATCCGCGCGGCACAGGCACCGGATTATCCGGCAGAAGTTGTTGCCGTCATCTCCGACAAGGCAGAAGCAGGCGGTCTGGCGAAAGCTCAGGCCGCAGGCATCAAGACCCATGTTTTTGTCCGCAAAGACTATGCTTCCAAAGAAGCGCATGAAGATGCAATTCTTGCACAACTGGCTGCAATAGCGCCGGATATAGTTTGCCTCGCAGGCTATATGCGCCTGCTATCCGGCCGGTTCATTGCGCCTTATGAAGGACGTATCCTCAATATTCACCCTTCCCTTCTGCCGCTGTTTCCGGGTCTGCACACACATCAGCGTGCGCTGGATGCCGGCATGAAACTTGCCGGATGCACCGTACATCTGGTGACAGAAGGCATGGATGAAGGTCCGATTGTTGCGCAGGCAGCGGTGGCCATTACTGAGGGTGACACGGCTGAAACGCTGGCAGCACGCGTATTGACCGCAGAGCATCAGCTCTATCCGCAGGCTCTGCGTAATTTCGCTATGGCTTCCGGTTCTGAAAAGCATGGCAATTCAGCAACACAGATACTCATTAGCGCGTGATGAAATAACAAATTGTTAATTTCCTCTTAACGTGCCACGATATTACCCTAAATAGCCACATATCACATTTGTGCTGCATGTTCAGCGATCAGATGATTCCCGTCATTATGGTTGCTTTTCAGGCAGAGACTTTGAGCGTTCACCCGCTTTAACTGTAGTTTAAACACGCATCTTTACCGAAAGCCATTTTACACTTTCATGGATGCGTCTAAAAATAAGAAGAGGAAGATATCATGTCTCTCCGTAACTCTGTTGCACTTATGGCCCTTTTTGCCGCCGGTACTTTTGCTGTTTCAGCATCTGCTGCCGACATGGTTTCCTCCCGTAATGCCGTTGTTCAGCCACGTTCGGAAGTCGGCGTTCTGACCTGCGATTTCCAGCCGTCAATCGGTGTTATCATTGGCAGCCGTCAGGATCTGGATTGCGTATTCCAGCCTGCACAGCGCGGTGCACCTGCCGAGCGCTATAGCGGCCAGATCACCAAAATCGGTGTGGATATTGGCTTCTACAATGCCGGTCAGCTGGCATGGGCCGTTTGGGCACCAACCGTTCGCCCTGAAGGCGCACTGCGCGGCAGCTATGTCGGCGCGTCGGCCAATGCAACGATCGGTATCGGAGCAGGCACCAATGTCCTGACTGGTGGCACATGGAAAAATATTTCTCTGCAGCCGATCTCCATTCAGGGTCAGAAGGGTCTGAATGCTGCTGTTGCACTTTCCAACTTCCGCCTGAAATACGAAGGCTAATCTTAGCTTTGCTTTGAACAAAGCCCGCGCTGTCACCGGCGCGGGCTTTTTTGTTTCTGAAAATCTCAGGCTGTTTTAGGTCTTCTGATCTGAAAACCTGTTTTACTCTGCTCGAAGCCTGCATCCTGATAGAACTTCAGTGTTGACGATTGTTTCGAACCTGTCATCAACATGACTTTATAGCAGCCGGCCTGCCATGCAGCTTCAATTGCTCTGTGCAGAACTGCACTGCCATATCCCTGCTTACGATGATCTTCATGCGTCACAACATTCTCGATCAGCGCATAGGGCATACCGTTACGCGTCAGATTTGGAATAACAACCAAAGTACATGATGCAACGAGAATGCTCTCCAGACAAACGACGAAAATATTGCTGTTGGGATAGGACTTCAACAACTCCCAGCGCGCAATGGCCTCCGGGAGCGGTATCTCTGCATTATCTGCTGCCAGATAACGGTAAAGCTTCTGTAAACAGGGTATATCGCTTTCAATAAGCGTTCTGATAAGCACAAATTTCCTCCGGCGGTCAGGCAGCCTTCACCGATTGCTCCATAAGAGGACGTATCCAGACTTTAATATCGTGGAACGCCGTCCCGCCATGCGGTGCGGCCGCATCGGCACCGGTCAGAATATTGATCCCCTCGCCGCCTTCAAAAGATGAATTCGGGAACAGGCCTTCCGAAACCACAACACCGCGACGCAGTTTCTTGGCTCCGCTCACTTTATCATTGGCCTGCTGGATTTTAACATGCAGAACCAGCTCACCGCGCTGATTGCCGATCTGTACCCGTGCACCGTCTTCCAGCCCCAACTCTGCCGCATCATCGTCGCGGATCAGCAGTTGTGGCCGGATTTCCTTTGCCAGAGAGGTTGGTGTCTCCGCAAAGGTCGAGTTGAGGAAATTATGTGCCGGTGATGTGGTCAGCTTAAACGGGTGCTGCAGATCGGCCAGCTCATTGCTTGCCCAATAATCCGGAAATTCCGGCATGTCGGCAAAAGGCCCCTGAAGCCCCATAGCTTGCGGCGGGCGATCCGGTGACGTTTGTTTCTGCCAATCCACACGGAAGCGGAATTTACCGTCCGGCCATGCGAAACCATCGAGATAATGAGACTTTTCAAAATCCGGCTGCTTATCAAGCCAGCGTTGCTCCCGCATGGTTTCAAAATCCGGCATATTGCTTTTAGCCAGCAGATTATCGACCAGCTGACACGCAGGCAGATTGAAACCATCCAGATGACCAACACCTAAGCGATTGGCCAGTTCATTGATAACATAGATATTTTCGCGAGCCTCACCCGCTGCTTCAATCAGTTTGGCACCGAGCAAAACATGCTGCTGACCGCCGCCGCGATAAATATCATCATGCTCCAGAAACATCGTGGCAGGCAGCACGAGATCAGCCATTTTCGCCGTATCGGTCATGAAGTGCTCATGCACCACGGTAAACAGGTCTTCCCGCATAAAGCCCTGCCGCACCAGACGCTGCTCCGGTGCAACATTGGCCGGATTGGTGTTCTGGATCAGCATTGCCATCACCGGAGGCCCGCCATAGAGCGCTTCTGCGTCACCGGTCAGCACACGGCCGATTTTCGACTGATCCAGCGATCTGACCGACGGATCGGCAAATGCGGAGCCTTCAATCTCCGACTTATCCATGCCGAAAATACCGGAATTGGAATGGAACGCGCCGCCGCCCTCCAATGTCCATGCACCGGTTACAGCCGCGATGCAGGAAGCGGCGTGCATATTCACCGCGCCATTGCGCTGGCGGGAAAAACCATAGCCCAGACGGAAATAAGTGCGTTTTGTCGTTCCCACCAGCTGAGCAAAAGCCTCAATATCCTCAACAGATACACCGGTGATCGCTTCCGCCCATTGCGGTGTGCGGCTTTGCAGATGCTGCTCCAGTGCTTGAGGCGCATCCGTATAGCGGTTGAGATAATCCCAATCTGCCAGACCATCACGAAACAGCACATGCATCACCGCACAGGCAAAGGCCCCATCTGTGCCAGGTTTCAGCACGATGCCGATATCCGCCTGCCGGATGGTCGCGGTTTCATAAACATCAATTGCCACGATTTTCGCACCGCGCTCTTTACGGGCGCGTGCCGCATGGGTCATGACATTGACCTGCGTGGCGGCGGCATTGGTTCCCCAGATCACCACACAATCGGACTTGGCGATCTCACGCGGATCAGGCCCGCGCAGAGCGCCGGTACCGGCCATATAGCCTGTCCATGCCAGATTGGTGCAGAAGCTGGAAAACATATTGGAATATTTTTTGGCATAGCGCAGACGGTTGATAGAATCGCGCTGCACCAGCCCCATGGTTCCGGCGTAATAATTCGGCCAGATACTCTCGGAACCATATTGCTCTTCGGCTTTGAGAAATTTCTCTGCGGTCAGATCCAGTGCGTCAGCCCATGAGATTTCCTGCCACTGCCCGCTTCCCTTGGCACCCTTGCGGATCAGCGGTTTCAGCAGGCGTTCAGGATGATGAACGCGCTCGGCATAACGCGCGACCTTGGCGCAGATAACGCCAGCCGTATAGCTGTTATCCTTGGCACCGCGAATACGCCCGATTGTATGGCTGTCCAGAATTTCAACATCGAGCGCGCAGGTGGAAGGGCAGTCATGCGGACAGGCCGAATGGCCGATTTGGGGTGCAACGCGCAATGTCATGTAAAAATTCCTGAAGGAGTTATTTTAGCACCATACAAAAATATAACGGCTCCGACAGACGATAAATCAGCACAGCTTTATTTTTATCGGATATCAGTCCTGTCAGACCAGACGCATCAGCACTGTGCCGCAGACAATCAGCAAAGCTCCGGCAAGACGTTTCAGGCTGATATGCTCCCGTAACAAAAAGAGAGAAAGGATCATACCGAACAGGATTGAGGTCTCGCGCAAGGCTGCAACCATCGCAACCGGTGCCATGGTCATTGCCCAGAGTGCCAGACCATAAGAGCCGAGCGTGCCTGCACCGCCGATCATAGCCAGATGGCCGCGCTGCCTGATATGCCCGACAAGCTCTCCACGATATTTCCATATCCCCCAGCTCACCACAGGGATTGCGTTAAACAGGAATGCCCAGAGCGTATAGGATATCGCATTACCGGATACACGCACACCGATACCATCCACCAGCGTATATCCTGCAATGAATAAGGCATTGACCAGAGCGATTATCACGGTTCGGGACGTGTTTTGCCCTGCCGCCGTTTTCTGGCGGCTGCCGAGAGCCCCTGCCGCCGTTTTCTGGCGGCTGCCGAGAGCCCCTGCCGCCGTTTTCCGGCGGCTGCCGAGTGCCATTGTTAAGACGCCGCAGGAAATAAACCCGATTGCCAGCCATTGTCCGGCACCGAGCACTTCACCGATCAGCGGACCCGCAGCCATAGCAACCAGCAAAGGCGGCGTTCCGCGCATCAGCGGATAGGCCAGACTCATATCCCCGTTGCTGTAAGCGGCAGCAACCATGAACAGGTAACAAACCTGAAAAATGGTTGATATAATCATATAAGGCCAGCTTGGAGCTAATGGCAGTGGTAGAAACGGGATCAGTACCAGTGCCACCAGACCAGCAGCACCACAGACCAGAACGGCATTGAGATATTTATCTGTGCCGGATTTGACGATGACATTCCAGCTCGCATGCAGCAATGCGCCGAAAAGAACGATCAGAACGACAAAACCAGACATAGCGCCGTTTTCTTTTCCCCGCGAAGGCGGTTACCACTTTTCCTGAAACTGCTGAGCGTCACCGGACTGTTACATAACCGGTCTAAAAGGCAGAATCAGATTGACTGCACATCCGGTATGCTGGTTATGGCATAATCCCGCTTGAACAGATATATGGCATTGACCATGACAAAGCGTCCTGCTTTGAATCCCGCCTGCAGCACCGCGCTTTCGAACACCGGAAATACTGAATATGAATTATCGCCACGCCTATCACGCCGGAAATTTTGCCGATGTGTTCAAACATATCGTTCTGACCCGTGTGCTGCTCTATATGCAGCGCAAGGAAGCCGCCCTGCGCGTGATCGACACTCATGCAGGCATCGGCCGCTATGACTTAAGTGGTGTGGAAGCCGGTAAAACACTGGAATGGCGCAGCGGTATCGAGCAGGTTCTTGACGCCAAAGCAGCAGGCTCCATTCCCGCAGCAGTGCTGGAACTGATTACGCCTTATCTCGATGTCATTGAACAGGAAAACAGCACCGTCAAAGGCAGCAGCCTGCGTTATTATCCGGGTTCACCATTACTGACACGAAAACTGATGCGCGCACAGGATCGCCTTTCGGCACTGGAACTGCATCCGCAGGATTTCAAAACACTGGCCGCTTTATTTGAAGGCGATTACCAGACCCGTGTCACCGAATTGAATGGCTGGCTGGCGCTGGGTGCACATCTGCCGCCCAAAGAGAAACGCGGTGTGGTGCTGGTTGATCCGCCATTTGAAATTGCCGGAGAATTTGACCGCCTCGTTGAAGGATTGATGAAGGCGCACCGCCGCTTTGCCACCGGCACCTATGCTTTGTGGTATCCCGTGAAAGACCGCCGCGAGGTCAACCGCTTCATCGCTAATTTGAAAGAAACCGGCCTGCCAAAAATTCTGCGTCTGGAACTGGCTGTGCGTGCACCGTCGCAGGAACCGCGCTTTGACGGCACCGGCATGATTATCATCAATCCGCCTTATCTGCTGCAGGAAGAAATGACTAAAATCTCACCATGGCTGGCAACGCTTTTCGGAGAGAATAATCAGGGCAGCTATAAGATTGAATGGATCAACGGCGAAGAGCGGACGAAAAAATAAGTGCTCATTTGCCAATGATCACTCTCTTGTGCGTTGTTGAGGCTTGACCCGACACAGGAATATGGCAAAAACTTCGGTTAACAGTTTTCAATAAGGACAGATTCATGTCATTACGCTCCGCTTTTGCTTTCGCGCTGCTTGCAGGTCTGTCAGCAGGATCTTTTTCTCAGGCTCAGGCCGCGGATTATATTGCAACTGCCCCTGCCGTGACTGATCCTGTCTGCCACGAACAAAGCGTCATCAACAGCGCGGTCGCACAGTTCGACCGTCTTGTGCGCGGTGTGCCGGAAATGCCTGCTGTCAGCATCAATGCCGTCAGCAATGTCAGCGCAACACGTTATGACCCGAAAACCTATCCGTCAGGTATTGAGCGCCATTATTGCCGCGCCACTGCCGTGCTCTCCAATGGCGAGAACCGTAATATCTGGTATATGGTGGAAGAAAGTCAGGGACTGGCATCCATGGGACGCAATGTCGAATCCTGTGTAGACGGTTTTGATAAGTGGTTTGTCTATGACGGCCGCTGCCGCGTGCTTCGCTGATCCGCATATGTCACGCATCCGATTGAAAGCACACAGCCCGTTTGCACCCAGCAAAACGGGCTGTTTTTCTGTTGCTGCGGCTTTGCTTGCCTCTGCTCTCGCCTTTACTTCACCGGCATCAGCGCAATCCCTCAGTGACAAGCTGATGCAGAGCATGGGCAACGATCTGCGCAAACTCAACCCTTTGAACAATCAGGACAGACCGGTTTTAAAGCCGGAAAACAAAATCCCGCAGCGTACATTACCTAAGCCGCAGGATGCGCCATCACCATCCGGCAATGCGAATTTTGACTTCTATGTCCTGTCGCTCAGCTGGTCGCCAAGCTATTGCGCTGATAATGGCAACCGCTCCAATGCCCGCCAACAATGCGGCACCGGCCGCAATTACGGTTTCATCGTTCATGGTCTGTGGCCGCAATATGATCGTGGTTTTCCTGAAAGCTGCGATCACCGGCAGGCCAATGACACGGTGCCACGGGATATCGTCTCATCCCTGTCTGACATTATGCCCTCAGCCGGTCTGATGCGTCATGAATGGCGCAAACATGGCACCTGCGTGGGGATCAGTCAGCGCGATTATTTCTCCACGCTGGGCAAAGCCTATCAGGCTGTGACTGTTCCGCCTGCCTTGCGCAATGTCGCAAGCCCGCGCAATGTTGATCCGCAGCTTGTTGAAAAGGCATTCATTGCCGCAAATCCGGGTTTGACCGGAGATGCAATTGCCGTGACCTGCAATCGCAGGCGTCTTCAGGAGGTGCGTATCTGTATGGATAAAGGCCTCAAATTCCGTTCATGCGGCGAAGTGGATCGTAATTCCTGCCGCAGCCGTTCCGTTACTCTGCTTCCTAACCGTTGATCTCTTATCTCAGGTTCCAACATGCACAAACTTTACACATCCCCTTCCTCACCTTTCAGCGCCAAAGTGCGTCTTGCAGCGCAATATGCCGGTATTGAACTGGAAAAACATATTGTCGTGACCAGCGAAGAACCGGCAGAACTGATTGCCGCCAATCCGCTCGGCAAAATTCCGACGCTGGTTACACCGGAAGGTAAAACTGTTTTCGACAGCCGCGTCATCACCCAGTATCTCAACCGCATTTCCGGCAACAAGCTGTTTCCGCGCAATGCTGAGAAGCGTCTGGATGCTGAAAAATTTGAAGCAATTGCAGATGGTCTTGCCGATGTGCTGGTAGCGCATGTCTATGAACGCCGTATGCGCCCTGAAGAAATCGTGCATCAACCGGTGCTGGACTGGTACTGGAAAAAGGCAGAACGCACGCTCGATCTGCTAAATGAAACAGCGCCGCGTATCGGCACCAAAATCCATGGCGGGCACATCGCTATTGCCGCAACGCTCGGCTATCTCAATTTGCGCTTCGGCAATGGCTGGGAACGCGGCCGTCCGAAACTGAAACGCTGGGTCAAGCGCTTTGCCGAAGTGCATCCGGAACTGGCGGCACAATTGCCGAAAGCTGCGTAAAAAACAAAAAAAGCCGGGAATTGCTTCCCGGCTTTTTTATCAGGCATGATCTCAACTAAATGAGATATTCCTTAGAACTTGTAGCCAACACCCAGACGGATATCGTGGGTCTGCAGACCACCGTCGTTGACAGTGCCGCTATCCAGCTGGAAGTCTTTCTTGCCGAAATCGGAATAACGGTATTCCAGACGGGCAGTTACATTCTGTGTCAGGAAGGTTTCAGCACCGGCACCGGCTGTCCAGCCAACGCGGAACTTATCCTGCGATGAGGTTGCATCGGAGAATTTAACCTGCGTACCGGCAACACCGGCTGTCACATAAGGCATAACCGGCCCCATATCGACACCAAGACGGCCGCGCAGCGAGCCTTCAAAACCGCTCTTCGCAGTCAGACCGAGCTCTTCTTTCTTAGCCCAGTTGTAACCGGCATCACCTTCCACACCGTAAACGATATTGTCGTTCTGGAAGTTCCAACCGGCATAACCGCCGAATTTGGCATTATTGTCTTTCAGATCACCAACATAGTTGTCAGTTTTGAATTTGTTAATGCCGTAGCCAAGATACAGACCGGTATAGCCGCCTGCCCAGCTGCTCTGAGGAGCAACATCTACAACCGGTGCCGGCTCATATGTCTGCGGTTGAATCGCATCTGCGGCAAAAGCTGTGGCCGAAAGCGGCAACAACGCAACAGAAGCAAGTGCCAGAGATTTGATAGTGCGCATACGCCTTGTCCTTATAAATTTCTAAACTGTTGTACAGCGAAGCCTCCAGACCTGACCTGTAACGGCTGAGCTGAACGCGATACGCCCCGTCTTCCTTCCGATCCATTTCTGTGCGGGAGAAAGAAGATTGCTTAACAAGGCAAAAGATGACGCTGAATTACGGCAGCAGAAATGCCGTAGCATGGAAAAAAACCGGCCTTATTATGGCTGAAACATGTCAGTCAAAACCACTGCCGAACAGACCGAAACCACCACAACTATTTGATAATAAATTTATATCTTGTTTTTCTTATAAAAAAGAAGGCCGGAAAATTCCGGCCTTCTTTACCGCCTCTTAACCGCATCCCGACATTCGTCTTTTTTATCGCTGAGGATAGGCGTCATTATTTATCCGAATCCGCTCAGCCAAACGCGCTAAGGCGAATCTGTGAAAAATGCGTGGTTTTCAGAATTTATAGCCAACACCCAAACGGATATCGTGGCTCTGCAATTTTGCTGATGGCACAGCAACATTACCCAATATGAGATCCTTCTTGCCAAAGTCAGAATAGCGATATTCAAGACGCGCACTGACATTTTGTGTCAGCATGGTTTCGGCTCCGACACCGGCAGTCCAACCAAGACGAAATTTCTTACTGGAATCTGCATCATTGCTGTAACGCACCTGCGTACCGGCAACACCAGCAGTTACATAAGGCATGACTGCGCCCATATCATAGCCAAGACGGGCACGCAGAGAGCCGTCAAATCCGCTGCGGGCACTCAGACCATCTTTGGTTTTCTTTGCACCATTGTAACCGGCATCACCTTCCACACCATAAACGATATTGTCGTTCTGGAAGTTCCAGCCCGCATAGCCGCCAAGCTTCACATTGTTATTTTTCAGATTACCGGCAGCGGATTTGTTTTTGAAATTATTTGCACCGGCACCAAGATAAATACCGATATAACCACCCTCCCAGGTTTTCTGCGGTGGTGTCTGCACAACCGGAGCAGGAACGTCTGGCTGCGCACGAACAATATCAGCTGCCAAAGCCGGTACAGCAAATGAAAGAGCCGAGGCTGAAACCAGCGCCAGAGTTTTAAAATGTTTCATAAAATTTCCTTGCAATATTCCAATTTTAAAAATGAGAACCGGATTGCCAAAAACATATTTCAATCCGGCATTATTCCCCTGTCATATCCGACAGGAGAGTCTTGGCTTAAATGCACAAAAACGACCAGAAAACGGCAGAAAAGCAGCAGAAAAACGAACCGAAACCAATGATGCAACGAGGCAACATTTTCTTAAATATTAAATAGTTACCGTATTTTTTGAATAGTATTGCAAGCTGCAAAAACTTCAGCCTTAAAAACAAGCCGCAGCCTATCTTCTACAGATTTTTTGTCAGGCATTTTTCCTTCACGCTAAAACAGGTTATTCCATGATACTATGCGATCATATTTGCTGATTTGCATGCACATGAAGTCAGAATCATTTCACCCGCCGGATGTGCCATAACCAAAGGAGCCTGCCCCCGATGACTGCCAAGCGGACTATGTCTGAAGTTTTACCCGTCACCCTGATTACCGGCGGCGCAAAGCGTATTGGCAGCCATATAACTGAGGATCTGGCTACACGCGGCTATCCGGTTATCATTCATTGTAACCGCTCCGCCACACAAGCAGAAGCATTGGTGCAACGCATCCGCGATGAAGGCGGCAAAGCCGCTATTGTGACCGCAGACCTGTCGGACAATGCACAGGTAGCCACGCTGATGGACAAAGCGGCAGCGCATTTCGGCCCCGTGGAGCTGCTGGTCAATAATGCTTCCGTTTTTGAAGACGACCGTATCGGCACCCTCACCCACGATCTGTGGGATCGTCATTTTGCCGTACATCTGAAAGCGCCGGTCTTTCTGGCGCAGGCTATGGCCGAGGCTTTACCGGAAGATAAACAGGGGCTGATCGTCAATATTACCGACCAGCGCGTATGGAAGCTCAATCCGCAATTCATTTCCTATACCCTGTCCAAAACCGCATTATGGACAGCCACACGCACTTTGGCACAGGCGCTTGCACCGGCAATCCGCGTCAATGCAATCGGCCCCGGTCCGACATTGCCGAGCGAGAGACAGCATATTGAAGATTTCGAAAAGCAGGTTGATGCAGTGCTGCTAAAAAAAGCACCGCTGCTCGATGAATTTGCCGCGACGATTGACTATCTGTGGAGAACACGGTCCGTCACAGGGCAAATGATTGCGCTGGACGGCGGACAACATCTGGCATGGGAAACGCCGGATATTGCAGGTATTTCGGAATGACACAAAGCATAAACGGCAATGATATTACCCATCCGGACATGGAGCCGGATGAGGATGTCTTACTGACAGATGATGCCGGAGATGACGAAGACAACTTCCCCGAAGAGGCAAGCTCTGCATCTGCGCTGGCCAGCAATATCCGCTGGGATTCCGCGCTGGATGAGTTTGACGCATCAACCCAGAATTTGAGCGGGCCGGATGTCATCAATGCTTTTGTGAAAAAACTGCCGAACAATCCCGGCGTATACCGCATGTTCAACCGTGAGGGTGACGTGCTCTATGTCGGCAAAGCCAAAAGCCTGAAGAAGCGTGTCAGCAATTATGCCCGCGGTCAGGGACACAGCAACCGCATTGCCCGCATGATCCGCGAAACGGCAACTATGGAATTTGTCGTTACCCGCACGGAAACAGAAGCACTGCTGCTGGAAGCGAATCTCATCAAACGCTTACGTCCGCGTTTTAATGTTCTGCTTCGGGATGATAAATCCTTTCCCTATATTCTGATTTCCGGCGATACCCGTGCACCCGGTATTTTCAAACATCGCGGCGCGCGCTCCCGTAAAGGCGAATATTACGGTCCTTTTGCCTCTGCAGGCGCTGTCACACGCACGATTAATGTGCTGGAGCGTGCCTTTCTTTTGCGCAGCTGCGCCGACTCGATGTTTGAGAGCCGCACGCGCCCTTGTCTGCTGCATCAGATCAAGCGCTGTTCCGGTCCCTGCACCCATGAAATCAGCGATGCAGATTATTCAGAGCTGGTACGAGAAGCAAAATCCTTTCTCTCCGGCCGCAGCAAAGCCGTGCAGCAGCAGATGCGTGATGCAATGAGTGCCGCCGCTGAAGAGCTGGATTTTGAACGCGCCGCTATTTTCCGCGACCGGTTGTCGGCTTTGTCCCATATCCAGTCCCATCAGGGTATCAATCCGCAAACTGTGGATGAGGCTGATGTTTTTGCCATTCATCAGGAAGGCGGACTGGCCTGTATTCAGGTCTTTTTCTTCCGCACCGGTCAGAACTGGGGCAATCGCGCCTATTTTCCGAAGGCTGACCCATCCCTGTCGGCTGCGGAAGTGCTTGGCGCTTTCATCACCCAGTTTTACGATAACAAGCCCTGCCCGCAACTGATCCTGCTGTCTGAAACGGTGGAAGAACAGGAACTGCTGGGCGACGCCCTGTCGGCTTCTGCAGGACGCCGTGTGACGCTCAATGTGCCGCAGCGCGGTGAAAAGAAAGACCTCGTCGATCACGCTATGACCAATGCCCGCGAAACCTTGGGACGCAGGCTGGCCGAAACCTCATCACAGGCGCGCCTTTTGAAAGCTATGGCCGAGACTTTCGAACTGCCGCGCATTCCGCGCCGTATTGAGGTTTACGATAACTCCCACATCATGGGCACCAATGCTGTTGGCGGCATGATTGTCGCCGGACAGGACGGTTTCATCAAAAACCAGTATCGCAAATTCAATATCCGCTCCACGGAGATCACCCCGGGCGACGACTTCGGAATGATGCGCGAGGTGATTGAGCGCCGTTTTGGCAGGCTGATAAAAGATCATATGAAAGAGTTGGAGACACAGGCGCCTCAAGTACCTGCAGACAGTGAAACGGATGCAGACGACATTACGGATGACGGTTTCCCTGCGTGGCCTGATGTTATTCTGATTGATGGCGGTCAGGGACAAGTCGGTGTAGTTCGTGATATTCTCACGCAGCTGGGTATCAATGATAAAGTCATATCCATCGGTATCGCCAAAGGTGTAGACCGCGATGCGGGACGTGAGCGTTTTTTCGTCAGCGGCAAACCGGCTTTCACATTACCGCCGCGCGATCCGGTACTCTATTTCATTCAGCGTATGCGCGATGAAGCACACCGTTTCGCTATCGGCACCCATCGGGCAAAGCGCAAAAAAGAAATGGTCAAAAGTCCGCTGGATGAAATTGCCGGTATCGGCCCTTCCCGCAAGCGTGCTTTGCTGCATGAATTCGGCACGGCAAAAGCAGTTGCAGGCGCAGCATTGACAGATCTCATGCAGGTTGAAGGCATCTCGGAAGCACTGGCGCAGACCATTTATGACCACTTCCGCGATCAATAATGGGTTATCTGACGCAATATGCACATAATAAGCCTTAAAAAGCCGGTCTGAGTGTTGCTTTTTACCCTATTGCGGGATTGATGGTAACCAGCTGACAATGATTTGTCGTGTAGCGTAAAACACATCCCGAAAGTGGTGAAACTATTTTCGGACAAGATGTGCGTCTAAAGATTTTCATGAGCCGTAAGGCTTACTTCTCCAGTCGTGGGTTTCCCGCTCACGCTTATCCAGAATACGGGTTTTAGGGGACTATGAGTAAACACACATTATCACTGCCCAACATCCTTACTTACGCACGTATCGTTGCTGTGCCACTTGTGGTTCTGTGCTTTTTCCTTGAAGGCCATCTGAAGAGCAGTGACACCGCAAGATGGTGGGCGCTCGGCCTGTTCGCTGCCGCCAGCATCACGGATTTCTTCGACGGCTATCTGGCACGTATGTGGAAACAGACATCCAGCATCGGCCGTATGCTTGACCCGATTGCTGATAAGCTGCTGGTCTCCGCAATTCTGCTGCTGCTGGCCGCCGACGGTACCATTGCCGGCTGGACGCTCTGGGCTGCCATTATCATCCTCTGCCGTGAAATTCTGGTTTCCGGTTTGCGTGAATATCTGGCGGATCTGAAAGTCAGTGTGCCGGTTTCGCAGCTGGCAAAATGGAAAACCACTATTCAGATGATTGCGCTGGCTTTTCTGCTTGCCGGCCCTGCCGGTGACAAAATCCTGCCTTATACAACGGAAACAGGGCTGATCCTGCTGTGGATTTCAGCAATTCTGACACTTTATACCGGTTGGGACTATTTCCGTGCCGGTATCAAACACATGATCTGATGGCCGTTATGACAGTCAAACTGGTATATTTTGCATGGGTACGGGAGCAGATCGGCAAATCTGACGAGAGTCTCGATCTGCCTCAGACTGTCAAAACTGTATCTGACCTGCTGAGCCATCTTTCCGGCATTGATGAGAATTATGCACATGCTTTGCGCTTTTCCGATGTGATCCGCGTGGCGATCAATCAGGAACATGTGGAGCATGACACGCCGATTGCCGGTGCGCATGAGATTGCCTTGTTCCCGCCAATGACCGGAGGCTGAGGCAATGCAGCCGACTATTCTTGTCTCGCAAGATGACTTTGATGCGGCTGTCCTTACTGCCCGTATGACTGAAGGGCGCACAGATATCGGCGCGGTTGTCAGTTTTACCGGCTTTTGCCGTGATGAGAATAAAACACTTCAGGCGCTGGAACTTGAACATTATCCGGGCATGGCAGAAGCGCAGCTGGCGCGTATTGCTGCCGATGCCGTGCAACGCTGGCCGCTACAGGGCGTTACCATTGTTCATCGCAGCGGTCTCATCAAAGCCGGTGAGCAGATTGTGTTTGTTGCCACAGCCAGCAAGCACAGACAGGCCGCCTTTGAAGCCGCAGAATTTCTGATGGATTATCTCAAGAGCGATGCGCCTTTCTGGAAGAAAGAACATCTGATCACCCCTGCTCCCAAGAATGGCGATCCGCAGTCGGGCTGGGTCAAAGCCAAAGCCAGCGACGAAGACATGAAGAAGCGCTGGCAGGATTAGAGCATAATCCCTTAAACTTGGATCAGTTTAAGGAAAAGTTATGCTCTAATTTTAAAGTATTAGAGCGACCTTTGTGTGCCAAGTCTGGCACACGGCGCTCTAAGACAACTCAGCTTTGCCTGAGTCAAAATCCCGTTTGAATATTTTACAATCCTGTGAAATTATTTGCACTGACTTGCATTGCCATAAGTAAACCATAAAATCAGGGCAGTAGCTGATACAGCATATTTATATGATTCAACTCGTGTTTTATCCGGATTTGATCCTATAGTCCGGAGAGCACTTACGACTCATGGATATGCATTGATTCCAGAATTACCGGTTTAAATCACCGGTGAGCATTTTTTAGTCGTCCGGCAATTTCATTATCCAAAACAGATCAAAGAAGATTCCCGACAGCTAAACAATGAAGAAAACCACATAACAACACGTGTTAAGGTTAAAACTTAACGTAAATTATGTGTTTAGTCATTTGGCGTTAATATACCGCCGGTTAAAATGTCAGCTCAGACAACTTCTGGAAAACGGAGAGAGTCTAAACTGGCAGTGCAACAAACAGGACAGAATATGTTGATTGGTAAAGCGCGCATCATTGCTGCATCCCTGATAGGACTGGCCGTCTTAGGCGGCAGCGCAATGATCCTTTCCTCAACCATGCCGACGCAGAGTATCGCATCTGAAAAAACAATACGTGGCACTGTCATGTATCGCGAGCGGATTGCCCTGCCTCCGGAGGCCACGTTGAATGTGCAGTTGCTGGATGTTTCACTCGCTGATGCGCCGGCACAGGTAATTGCCGAACAGCAGCTCAGCAATATTCCATCCGCGCCAATTCCGTTTGAACTGAAATTCGATTCTTCCAAACTCGTTGCAAAGCATACCTATGCCTTGCAGGCACGTATCAGCGCCGGTGATACTCTGTGGTTTATCAATGACACACGCCATGAGTTCAATCCGGAAAAATTTGACAGCGCCTATGAAATCCGCGTTGTCAATGTGCGCAAAAATACCAACCTGCAAACACCGCTGACACTGGAAAATCATGAATGGCTCACAGAGGATATCCGTGGTGCCGGTGTAATTGACTTTGCCCAGACAACCCTGTCAATTTCTCCGAGCGGCGAAGTGTCCGGTTCGGGCGGTTGCAACCGTTATTTCGGCAAGGCAACCATTACCGGTGAAGCGCTGAATTTCGGTACCATCGGCTCCACATTCATGCAGTGTCCGCCTGCCCTGATGGATCAGGAAACCAAATTTCTCGATGTACTGAAACAGACCCGTCAGTTCAGCATTAATAACGGCAAACTCTATCTGCTGGGAGATAACGGGCTGGAGCTTGCCCGTCTCGCCAATAACAGCTGATTTGTCTGATCTTTGAATTGAAACGGGCACGCTTTCAAAAGCGTACCCGTTTTTTTACATCTCTGCATATAAAAAAAGCGCCGCATTGCTGCAGCGCTTTTTTAAATCAAAGACTAAATAAATTAGCCAACGATTTCTGTCGAAGAGAACCAGTAGGTGATTTCCTGAGCAGCTGTTTCAGGAGCATCGGAACCGTGTACCGAGTTTTCACCGATCGACAGAGCGAAGGTTTTACGGATTGTACCTTCAGCAGCATCTGCCGGATTGGTTGCGCCCATAACTTCGCGGTTTTTCAGGATTGCGTTTTCGCCTTCCAGAACCTGAACGATTGTCGGGCCGGAAGTCATGGTTTCAACCAGCTCACCGAAGAAAGGACGTGCTGCATGCACTGCATAGAAGCCTTCAGCTTCGCGCTTGCTCATCCATACGCGCTTGGAAGCAACAACACGCAGACCAGCTTCTTCGAGCTTGGCGGTGATTGCACCGGTCAGGTTGCGCTTGGTTGCATCTGGCTTGATCATGGAAAAGGTACGTTCGATGGCCATTTTTGTCCTGTATATATTTAGAGGAAAGGTGCCGTTCTATACCCTCACAGCCTTTTACAGTCAAATAAGATCATTAAACCTGGTGTAAAATGCTGCTGAAAGTGCGGTGAAAACGCGCCCCATTCTGTTTCTGTTTACTCAGTCCTGTCTCATCGTGCTGAGCATCATTTTAGCTGCGCCGCCATACATAGCTTTCACATAATACAATGGAATGACAAGACACTGATAATAAAGTGATTTAGCCTGCTATAAGTGCAAAGACAGGTTATAGTTAACAACGCTCATGACAATAACAGCGATTCTGTGTTGCACGGGCTGTCTTTTGCTGTTTTTGGTTTTTGATGAGAGCTTGATGATGAAGCAACATTTTCTGATGCTTGCTGCCTATAATGGCTGGGCCAATAAACAGCTTTTCGACGCGGTTGCGGCTTTGACTGAAAGTGAATACCGGCAGGATGCAGGCCTGCATTACAAATCTGTCCATGCCACGCTTAATCACCTGCTAGGCAATGACCGCCTGTGGATGAAGCGCTTTACCGGTGAAGGCGATCACCCGAAAACACCTGATGCCATTCTTTATCTGGCTTTGTCTGACCTGCGCGCTGCCCGCCTGCAGGAGGATACGCGTATTCTGGAATGGCTGGAGGGACTTTCTCCTGCCGAGGTTTCAGGGCGTTTTGTGTTTCTCAACATGAGCGACATGCGCACCATCAGTCAGCGGCTTGCCCCTGCCCTTGCCCATATATTCAACCATCAGACCCATTATCGCGGGCAGGTTCATGCAGCACTCACCATGCTGAAACATACGGCACCGGAACTGGATATGATGATTTTCCAGAAATCGGAATCCGGCCGCCGCTTCGTCTAATATTTCCGTCCCAGCACAAGCATAACCGGACGTTTTTGCCTCTTGCACAATTGCAATATCCCGTGCAAAACCGCTCTATGTTGATCCTTAATGATATAACCGTCCGCATGGTCGGACGCGTCCTCATCGACCATGGCAGTGCAACACTGCCATCTGGTTCAAAGACCGGTTTTGTCGGGCGTAACGGCACCGGCAAGTCGACCCTGTTCAAGGTGATTACCGGTGAATTGTCGTCGGATACCGGCGATATTTCCATCCCGAAAAACACCCGTATCGGTCAGGTGGCGCAGGAAGCACCAGGCACAGAAGAGTCTCTGATAGAGATTGTTCTGAAAGCGGATAAAGAACGCCTTGCCTTGTTGCAGGAAGCCGAAACGGCGACTGATCCGGCACGTATCTCCGAAATTCATATCCGCCTTGCCGATATTGAATCCCATTCAGCGGAAGCGCGTGCCAGCGCCATTCTCTCCGGCCTGGGTTTTGATGCGGAAGCGCAATTGCGCCCTGCCTCGTCCTTCTCCGGTGGCTGGCGTATGCGTGTGGCTTTGGCGGCTGTGCTGTTTGCCCAGCCTGATCTGCTGCTGCTTGACGAACCAACCAACTATCTCGACCTTGAAGGCGTGTTGTGGCTGATCGACTATATCAAGCGCTACCCATATACTGTCATCATCATCAGCCATGACCGCGATCTGCTGAACTCGGCAACCAGTTCTATTCTGCATCTGGAAAATAAGAAGCTGACTTTCTGGAAGGGTAATTACGACCAGTTTGAACGTCAGCGCGCCGAAATGCTGGAATTGCAGCAGAAGCAGCGTGTGAAGCAGGAAGCCCATCGCAAGCATATGGAATCCTTTGTAGAGCGGTTCCGCGCCAAGGCTTCCAAGGCACGTCAGGCACAGTCCCGCTTAAAGGCCCTGCAAAAACTGAAGCCGATAGCCGCGCATTATGATGAGCATGTGCAGCCATTCCGCTTTCCTGAAGCGGAAAAAGCGGCAGCATCGCCAATCATCGCGCTGGAAAATGCCGATGTCGGTTATGAAACCGGCAAACCTATCCTGCGCAATCTTTCACTGCGTATTGATAATGATGACCGAATTGCCCTGCTCGGCTCCAATGGTAACGGTAAGTCCACTCTGGCAAAGCTGATCTCCGGACGGCTGAAACCGGAAGGCGGTACACTGACCCTTTCACCAGCGCTGAAGGTTGCCTTCTTCGCCCAGCATCAACTGGATGATCTGGTGCCGGAAGACAATGCCATTGAGCATGTGCGCAAGCTGATGCCGGATGCACCGGAGGCCAAAGTGCGTGCCCGTGTCGCCCAGATGGGGCTGGCAACGGAAAAGATGCTGACCAAGGCTAAAGAGCTTTCCGGTGGTGAAAAAGCACGTTTGCTGATGGGGCTTGCGACCTTCCATGGTCCGAACCTGCTGATCCTCGATGAGCCGACCAACCATCTGGATATCGACAGCCGTGAAGAGCTGGTTCACGCGCTGAATGATTTCAAAGGCGCTGTGATCCTCATCGCCCATGATCGTCATCTCATCGAAGCAACCATGGATCGGCTGTGGCTGGTGCGTAACGGCACGGTCAAACCTTATGACGGCGATCTGGATGATTACCGTTCTCTGGTTCTGAGCGATAAAAGCACGCCAAACAGCACCACAGAGCTTGTGCAAGATATTGCACCGGTCGATGAAGGGCCGAAACTCAGCAAAGCAGATCAGCGTAAACAAGCTGCGCAGAAGCGTGAACAGCTTAAACCGCTGCAGAAAAAGATTAATGATTCCGAGTCTTTAATGCAAAAACTGCAGAAAGAGATTCAGGCACTGAAAGGCAAACTGGAAGATCCTGAACTTTATACCAAGGATGCCCAGAAAGCCGTACAGTTCAATATTGATCTGAAGTCCGCTGAAACCAAACTGGCAGACGTTGAAGAAAAATGGCTGACCTATTCTGCGGAATATGAAGAGGCAATGGCTGATTAACAGCACATCTGAGCCATAAAGATTAAGCCCGCCGGTTCTGTGAAACGGCGGGCTTAATTATTGGACAATTTAGGCTTTCTGCCGTCTGCGTGTACGCATAAATCCGTAGAGACCGGCCACCATAATCACCACACCCATCATGGTGATATTCTCGTCAACCGGAGGTGCGCCACGGCGCAAAACCAGATCGGCTTTTATCAGCGACAAGCCGTCTTCCACCGCCCGCACGCTGAATTCATACGTGCCCGCTTGCAGAGTTTCCATGTCCTTGGCGCTTTGACGAATGACAGCACCGCTTTGTGGCAGATCGCGCTGTTCATTACCGCTTTTCGGGCTGTAGCTGAGGCGCTCCGCCAATACCGGCACACCATCACGTGACACTGCCAGATTAAGTACCGATGGCTTTTGTCCGCTGGTTACGCCCTGCATTGGTTGCGCATCAACAAAAATACGCAATGGCGCATCTTCAGGCTTCAATTGTACTTTCGCAGACTGATAACCGCCCTCGCGCTGATAGAGCACCCATGTGCCGATTTCCTCGCCGCCAAAATGACGCTGCGCCCACGGCCAGATCACACCGGTCGCCAAACCAACGAGAAACAGCAGAATACAAAAAATACGCATCAGGCTTTTTTCTCCCAGCGGCGGTCTGCATTTTGCTGCCAATAGGTCAGCTGATGTCCTGCGGCTTTCAGGCTCTTCCATTGCCCTCGCGCTTTGGTCAGCTGGGCAGCGTCGTGTCCGTCAAACATAACCACCAGACGATCATAGTTCTCAGCACCGGCGATTTCCGCGCCTTCCACAACAAAACGCACTGTTGCGCCGTTCAGATTATCCGTGGTGGTTGTGAGCAAGGCGGGCTGATGTTCTGCATTGGGCTGTACATCTGTGCCATGGGCAAGAAATGAGGCATTGCTCCATGTCCACAGCAAGCGGTCGAGTTCATCGCGGCGCTCTTCCGATGTCATCTGAATTGTCACGCGCCAGCCCCGCTCTAACGAGCGGTCAACCAGCCCCGGCAAAGCTTCATCCAAAACGGATTCAGTCAGATGATAAAACAGAATTTCCGCCATCAGCCAATGCAGGGAACCGCGCCCCTTACCTCTCGCATCTCATATATACCGGATAACAGCTTAAACCAGAAACAAAACGGCCTGTCGATCAGACAGGCTGCCTCATACAGAAAAACCGGAGATTATAATCAGGCGGTTGCAGAACGGGGTGCCTGTTGCGGCGCAGTGATGCTGCGCACACCAAGGCACAACAGCGTAAAATAGCTCAGGCTTTCCAGTGCTTCTTCCAGAAACTCGTTAAAGGCAAGCCCGTGCATTTTCTCAAAAACCTCGCCGAGAGCGATGAGTGCCGCTGCCAGATAAAAAGGCCATGCTTTACGGCTGAAAACAAAGGTCAATACAGGGCGCACATAATCTGAATGGCGGAAAACATAAATAGCGGCGAAAGCGATGACGATAATTGCCTCATGCCAGCGGAATGCATGGGATTTAATGTAATTGCTCACCGGTCCTGTCGGCTCGATTTCAAATTCACGGAAGAAGAAAATCCACATCAGTACGGACATACCGATTGCAAACATTCGCGCAGGCCCCTCACTGCGCAGGCCGCCGATGAAAAACGCGATTGCGGCAAGACCGAGATAAACCAGTTGCAAATTCTCGAGCAATCCGGCCTCTCCCATTTCGACGACAAGATTGTCAAAATCCGTCACGAAGAAAAAGAACAGAACATTTAATAAAAGCAGTACCAGCATTGCACTGATGAAACTGCGCGAAGCATAAGATGGAAACACAATTTTATCCGGAATAAATAGCCAGCCCGTCCTTCAGGGGTGCCAAAACCGGCGGACACAGCATCTCAATGAACATTTTGTGACATCTTAACAAGTTCTTGTTGCTGCGCACAATTAAAATTCATATTGCGCCGGTCAATTTTTATTGAGGTATTTATTTCCGCCGGAGTGTATCGCGTTTAAGTGAGGCCACAGCGCTCGCTCTGTCTCCTTGTTTTTACGCATGTCGCCGAAAACCGGTGTCTGCCTTTCCGCGACATGCTTTAAAATACAAAAAAGCCGGTGCGAACACCGGCTTTTCCAATCATGTGGCAGGATAACTGCTTATCAGCCTTCGTAATGATCGCGAACGAGGCGATCCAGAACACGGACACCAAAGCCCGAACCCCAGGATTCATTATACTCGCTGGCAGGTGAATCCATCGCAGTACCGGCAATATCCAGATGCGCCCAAGGTGTATCACCGACAAAACGCTTCAGGAACTGAGCCGCAGTGATCGAACCGGCTGGACGACCGGCCGAGTTACGCATATCTGCGAATTTGGAATCGATGATCTTGTCATATTCCTTGGTGAGCGGCATACGCCACAGTTTTTCACCGCTGGTCTGACCGGCATCAAACAGCTGCTCTGCCAGTTCATCATCATTGGAGAACAAACCCGCATGCTGAGTGCCGAGAGCGATTACAATCGCACCGGTCAGCGTCGCCAGATTGATCATGAAGCGCGGCTTATGGGTTTTCGCAGTGTAATATAGTGCATCAGCCAGAACCAGACGGCCTTCCGCATCGGTATTGATCACTTCAATCGTCTGACCGGACATGGTGGTGACGATATCACCCGGACGCTGTGCATTGCCATCCGGCATATTTTCCACAAGACCGATCACGCCGATAACATTGGCCTTGGCTTTACGACCGGCAAGAGCGCGCATCAGACCGGTAACAGCAGCTGCACCGCCCATGTCACCCTTCATATCTTCCATACCAAGCGCAGGCTTGATGGAGATACCGCCGGTATCGAACACAACGCCCTTACCGACAAAAGCAACCGGTTTGTCTTTTGCTTTGCCACCGTTCCATTCCATAACAACCAGACGCGGCGGACGGACAGAACCCTGAGCAACGCCGAGCAGCGAGCCCATGCCGAGCTTTTTCATTTCTTTTTCGGTGAGAATGGTGATTTTAACACCAAGTTTCTCAAGCTTTTCTGCTTCCGCAGCAAATTCAACCGGGCCGAGCACATTTGCAGGCTCATTGACCAGATCGCGCGCCAGCAGCACACCTTCACCAATTTCAGCCGCAGCTTCGTAAGCTTTTTCCGCACCGGCAGCATCAGCAACCTGAATGGTCAGCTTAACATCTTTAGCCTCAGCCTTATCATCGCTTTTCTTGGTTTTGTACTTGTCAAAACGATAAGCGCGCAGCTGTGCGCCCAGAGCAAAATCCGCAGCCGCTTCAGCCGAAATTTCCAGACCGTCAATTGCGAGAATTGCATTGGCTTCAGCGGATTTGCCGATTTTAGCGAATGCCGCGCCGCCGATTTTCAGCCAGTCATCATTTTTCAGCTTGGCAGGATCGCCGATACCAACCAGAACCAGACGCTCTGCGCCTGCACCGTCAGCAAGGTAAGTTTCAAGCGTTGCACCAAGTTTGCCCTTGAAACCGGCTTTGGTAATCAGGCCGGAAACGAAACCTTCGCCGCCAACATGATTTGCCTGTGCGGCAACCGAACCGTCTTTGCTCACGGGTACAATCACGACATCTTTCAGCTTTTCTGAAAAATTCGAGAACTTGATGACTGGATTTTTGGACATAATAACTCCAATAGGTAAAAACAGAGTCGCATAACTCAAATGCATTTTGTGGCTCTATCAAGACCAAACCACAAGCCATAAATTACCGTCTCTGACGAATAAGTGTTTTGTTAACCTAATTTCTTTGTCTATTTTTAGCCAAGACCCGATTATGATAAACACGGATTATATGACAAGCGTTTGCGTGCCGTCTTTAAACGATTATAAGATGTCAGCAAATTTGTATAACCGGCAGATAATAACAGGTTCAGCCCTAAGGTTCAGGATGTAAATTCAGCATATGAAACTGATCGAGCGATACATCCTGCGCCGCGTAGGAATAATGTTTCTGGCCGTGTTCTGCGCGGCCATCGGCATTACGTGGACAGTGCAGGTATTGCAGCGCATCAACTTCCTGACTTCCAGCGGCCAGTCTCTGGCAACAGCCATCCAGTTTTTCTCGCTGTTTATTCCCTCCGTCATCCCTCTGGTGATGCCGTTTGCACTGGTGATTGCCATCACGCAGACACTCTCCACCATGAATCAGGATTCGGAGCTGGTGGTCATCAATGCCTCCGGCAGCCCGCGCACGGCCGTAATCCGGCCGGTATTGCTGTTTGCTGCCATGCTTGCGGTTATCTCATTTCTGATTGCCAATTTCGTTGACCCCTATGCACGCTATAATATGCGTTCCATGCTGGCCAATGCGAGCGCAGATCTGATCAATGTGGTTGTACAGGAAGGCAGCTTCCGCAAATTATCCGACAATCTCTATGTGCAGATTGCCGAGCGTAAATCAGATGGCAGTATCGGCGGCATGTTCATCGCCGATTCCCGTGATGCCAATACGGATCTGGTTTATTATGCACTGGACGGTGCTATCGCCAATAATAACGGCAATGACGTTCTGCTGATGAATAATGGTGAGATTCAGCGCCGTGATGTAAAAACCGGCAGCGTTTCCATTATTAAATTTGATCAATATGCATTTGACCTGAGCCAGTTCACAGATACAGGCGGCGATATGGTTCTTTATGCCAAAGACCGTCACCTGTCCTATCTCATCAATCCGGACAAGAATGACCCGATTTTTCAGACCAGACCGCTGCAATATCGCGCGGAACTGCATAAACGCCTGACAAACTGGCTTTATCCTTTCGTTTTCGCCATGATTGCTCTGGTTCTGGCTGGCGACGCGCGTTCCCATCGTGAAGCGCGAGTTTCCGCTTCTTTCTCGGCGATTTCGCTTTCGCTGATCGTCTATTGGGCAGGATATTTTGTGTCTGACCGCGCCGAGAAGAATCTGAGCTATGTGCCGGTCATGTATCTTATTCCGCTCGGTGTCATTGCGGTCTGCCTCTATGCATTGTTCAGCGGACGCTCACTCAGCCTGCCGACCTCATGGTCAGACAAGATTCAGGACATAACCGAACAATTAATAGCCCGCCTGCGCCCGCTTTATGAGCGTTTTGCCGGCAAGAAAAATACATCAGGAGGTCAGTCATGATCGGCTGGACGCTCGGACGCTATTTTTTCATGCGCTATGTGCAGACCACGCTGTATTTTCTGCTGGGTATTTTCGCATTGTCGCTGCTGCTCGATTTTACGGAAAATGCCAGCAAGCTCTCCACCCTCCCCGATTATTCGGCATGGGCGGCACTCGGGCTTTCAGCGATGCGCATTCCCTTCATCATGCAGCAGGTTATTCCGTTTGTAGCGCTGTTCTCGGCTATGGCCACGCTGATTTCGCTGAACCGCCGCTATGAACTGGTGGTTGCGCGTTCAGTCGGTGTTTCCGCATGGCAGTTTCTGCTGCCTGCCTGTCTTGGTGCCTTCCTGTTCGGCCTCATCACCATTTTCATCATTAATCCGCTTGCGGCTTATGGCTTTGAAAAATCGCTGGAAATCAGCACGCGCTGGCAAAACGGCAATGTTAATCAGGTTACAGCGCTGCGCGATCCGTGGCTGCGCCAGAAATTTGATGAACAGGAAACCATTATCGGCGCCAAGGGCATTCTCGCACAGGGAACGCATCTGAGCGATGTCAGCTTCTTCGTCTTCAATGAAGACAAGACAATCAAAGAGCGTTTTGACGCCCGTGATGCAAAGCTGGAAGACGGTTACTGGAACCTGACCAATGTGACCCATATTGTCGAAGGTCAGGAACCTAAAGAACTTTTATCCACAAAGATTCCGACCCAGTTAAAACCGGAATTTCTCGAAGAAAAACTTTCTTCGCCCGACACGATTCCATTCGTGCAATTGCCCCGCAAGATTGAAGTCGCCCGCTCTTTCGGCTTTTCGGCCACCGCTTTTGACATGCAGTTCCAGTCTTTGCTGGCTTTGCCTGCTCTTTTGATGGCCATGACGCTGATTGCTGCAACAGTCTCATTAAAATTTGTGCGTTCCGGCCAGTCCGGAGCAATGATTCTGGGTGGCATCATTGCCGGGTTCGTGCTTTATGTCGTAACTGTACTTGCCAAAGCCTTTGGCACGGCAGGATTCGTGCCGCCATTTGTAGCGGCATGGGTACCGGTATTGATTGCAACATTTTTTGGAATCTCCTTTTTGCTCCATAAGGAGGATGGTTAGTGGGATTGAGTAGCTCCCGCACGGTAGTATCTGAGTACTTCACGCGTCTTGCACGCGGGACAGCTCTGGCGTGCATTTTTTCCACCTCTGTGATCATTTCCATGTCTTCCGTGGCTTACAGTCAGGAAGCAGCGCCTTCTGACGACTTCGGCAGCCAGTATCAGACCAATCCTGATGCCAAGATGCTGTTGCAAGCGGACAATCTGGTTGTCGACCGCGATCAGAATACAGTTACCGCAGCGGGCAATGTTCAGATTGAATATGACGGTAACCGTCTGGTTGCGCGTCAGGTTGTCTACAACCAAAAAACCAAGCGCATGGTTGCGAAGGGTAATGTCGAGATTCTCGAAAAAGACGGCAACCGCATCTATTCTGATGAAATTGATGTGACCGATGATTTCCGCGATGGCTTTGTAAACGGCCTGCGCGTTGAAACCGTCGATGACACACGTTTTGCAGCGGAAAGTGCTGAACGCAGTCTCGGTGAAATCACCACATTTAACAATGGTGTTTACACCGCCTGCCGTGCCTGTGAAAAAGATCCGAGCAAGCCGGTTCTCTGGCAGGTTAAAGCCAAGAAAATTATCTGGAACGGCACCAAGAAAACTGTCCGCTTTGAAGGCGGCCGTTTTGAAATGTTCGGCAAATCGCTTTTTGCCCTGCCTGCTTTCGAAATTGCTGACCCGACCATCAAGCGCAAGAGCGGCTTCCTGTTCCCGAGCTTCCTCTATAAAGACGAGCTGGGTTTCGGTATGCGGGTGGGCTATTTCTGGAATCTGGCTCCGAATTATGACATCACCACTTATGGTACAGGCCTGACAAAACAGGGCTTCTTAAGTGAAACCGAATGGCGTCACCGTCTTGAAAACGGCTCTTATAATATCCGCGTAGCGGGTATTTATCAGGCGAAGCCGGGAGAGTTCGGCTCCACAACGGTTGATGCGCAAGAGCGTTTCCGCGGCATGGTTGCCTCCAAAGGTGATTTCAAAATCAATCCGCGCTGGAGCTTCGGCTGGGATGTTATCGCCCAGACCGACAAGAATTTTAGCCGCACCTATAAGATCGGTGGCTATAGCGATGAATCGCTGACATCCAATGTCTATTTGCGCGGTATATCCGGTCGCAATCATCTGGATATTAACTTTTACAAGTTCAAAGTTCAGGAAGATGTGCTGAACGGCAGCCGATATGCGGTAGATACAAAACAACCTTGGGTACTGCCAAGTGTTGACTATCTCTATACTGTTCCGGAATCTGTCTATGGCGGCGAACTGACCATTACCAGCAATCTGCAGGGCATTTATCGCGAAACATCTGATACTATTTATCAGAATAACGCTGCCCGCTTCCTGAATGGCATGAAGGGCACCAGTGCGCGCCTGACCACAGAAGCAGAATGGAAGCGGACTTTCATTACTGAACAGGGTCTGGTCATTACCCCTCTCCTCGCTCTGCGTGGTGATGCGATCGGTATTGATACCAATGACACTTTCGGTACTGTGAATGAAATCCGTTCGCAGGCTTTCCGTGGCATGGCAACTGCCGGCCTGGAAGTTCGCTGGCCGATCCTGTTCTCATCAACCAGCATGACACAGGTGCTGGAGCCGACAGCGCAGATTTTTGTTCGTAATGACGAGCCTTATGCCGGCCGTCTGCCGAACGAAGATGCACAGAGCTTTGTCTTTGATGCGACCAGTCTATTCCAGCGCGACAAGTTCTCCGGTTACGACCGTGTTGAAGGCGGTACTCGCGCCAATCTTGGTCTGCGCTATTCCGGCAATATGAATAATGGCTGGTCCATCCATGGTCTTGCCGGTCAGTCCTTCCAGCTAGGTGGCCTGAACTCCTTTGCCGAAAGCGACTTTGCCGGTGCCGGTGCGGATTCCGGTCTTGAAGGCAAGCGTTCTGACTATGTTGCAATGCTTGGCATGTCCAACAATTCCGGCCTCGCTTTTGCTGCACGCGGACGCTTTGACAAAGACAGCTTCGATGTCAAACGCGGTGAAGTGGAAGCCAGCCATAGCGGCCAGATTGTTAAGGCTTCGGTTAAATATGCTTATATTGCCAAGCAGCCGGATTATGGCTACGCGAATGATCGTCAGGAAGTCAGTCTGAGTGCTTCAACACGTTTCAAAGAAAACTGGCGTGTGTTTGGCTCCGGCACCTATGATATCGTATCAGAAACTCTGGTGCGTGCTCAGTCCGGTCTGGCCTATGATGATGAGTGTTTCACCTATTCGATGGCCTATATTCAGACACGCAGTCCGGGTCAGGATAAGATTTCCCATTCGGTCGGCTTCAATATTTCCTTCCGTACATTGGGCGATCTGGGCAGTTCATTCTAAGCTCATTTGACAATCAGAAATTATATTACGGCCTGCTTTATGCGAGCCGTAATTTTATCCAGAGCGGTTTACGTTCAGATTGGATCATAGCGCTCGCTCTAAATTCTTTATTTGGTCGCATTATCACGGGCGTCAAGTTGATCCAACTTGACTGTGAAATGCTCCAGAGCATGTCACGGTAAAGCGGGCACCGGTTTTCCGATAACGACATGCGTGAAAACAAAGAGATCGAGCGGTTCTACCGGCTCAATATTAACAGGAACCGCTCTGAATCTGCATTTTGCACGCAGATTATTTCGCAAACGCATCATAAAATCGTACGATTTACACTCTAGAGCGGTTTACGTCCAGATTAGATCATAGCGTTCGCTCTAGATTCTTTATTTGGTCGCATTATCACGGGCGTCAAGTTGATCCAACTTGACTGTGAAATGCTCTAATCCTCATTCGGAACGCATCTGTATATCGGAATACAGCAATGCAAACAGGGGATAATGGCAGCAATCACACAGGCTTTGACTGTGGAGAATAAAGATTGTCTGCGTAGTTTTAGATAAGAGCGGGTATAAACGGGGTCGAAATTCGCTGTTTTCATGCATTCTTAAACAGATGAGAGATTGTTTCACTGCAACTGCTCATCTATACAAGAATGAAAATCCTGACAGGATGTGACAACAGAAGTCATTTTATCTATTACTTCTTCCTATCAGGAGACGATCACGTCCTGAGGCACGGAACGGGAAACCAGGTATGAAATTTGCTACTATGAGCATGAATTTTAATAAACGCATTCTGGCTGCTGTGTTTGCCGGTACTGTTGCAATGACGGCTTTGAGTGTGACGGAATTTACCGGCACTGCCAAAGCTGCCGAAATTAAAGTGATCGTCAACAGCAACCCGATTACCAATGTGGACATTGCGAACCGCGCTGCCTTCCTTAAATTGCAGCGCCGCGGCGGCAATCTCAACAAGCAGGCTCAGGATGAGCTGGTTGAAGAAATGCTCAAGCGTGTGGAAATGAAATCACGCGGCATTGTCGTTTCGGATCAGGAAATTGAAACTGCCTATGCAGGCTTTGCCTCGCGTAACAAAATGAGCGTTGCGCAACTTAACCAGCTGATGAATCAGGCCGGTATCACGCCGAAGCATTTTAAAACCTTTATCATGGTGCAGATGGGCTGGAGCCGTGCGATTGGTGCCCGCTTCCGCTCCGAAGGCATGATGAGCGAGCAGGATGCTGTTCAGCGCATGCTGAAGGATGGCGGTAAAAAGCCTTCAACCAGTGAATATACATTGCAGCAGGTGATTTTCGTTGTACCTGCCGCCAGCCGCTCGGCAGGCACGATGGCGAAACGCCGCTCCGAAGCCAATGCTCTGCGCAACCGCTTCTCCAGCTGTGAAACAACACGTTCCCAAACCAAGGGCATGCTGGATGTGACCGTGCGTGATCTCGGCAAGCATCTGGAACTGCAATTACCGCCGGAATGGTCAAAACAGTTGAAAGCAACAGCTGTAGGCCGTCCGACAGCGGTTCAGGATACTGATAAAGGCGTTGAATTCCTCGCCGTCTGTGCCAAGCGCACTGTATCGGATGACCGCGTTGCACAGCTGACCTTCTCCATGGAAGGTACCGGCAGCAATGCAGATCAGGAAAAGAAAGCTGAAGAAATCAGCAAGAAATATGTCAAAGAACTGCGCGAAAAAGCGAAAATCGTTAATCGCTAAACCTGAAAAAGCCACGCAGAGATTATTCTGCGTGGCTGATCTCATTTAAGTATTTTTCTGTTTACGGCCTCATTACACAGCAGAACCGGAGCATAAAATGGTTTTTCCGCAGCATGGAGAGGCTTCCATAGCACCGGTTGCTCTGAGCATCGGCGACCCGTCCGGTATCGGACCGGATATTGCCCTCACCGCATGGGCGCAGCGGGAAAAGCATGCGCTGCCTCCGTTTTTTATCCTTGCCGACCCGTCCTTGCTGACAGCAAGAGCCAGACAGCTTGGTCTTGATATCCCTTTCAGCATCTGCCAGCCGCCTGAAGCAACACAGCGCTTTTGCCATTATCTGCCTGTTGTACCTCTGGCCAACCGCCTGACTGACAAGCCGGGCGTGCCGCAGACCGCCAATGCCGCCGGTATTATCGAAGCGATTGAACGCGCCACACATTATGTGCTCGATGGTCAGGCCAGTGCAGTCACAACCTGCCCTATCGCCAAGAAACCGCTTTACGAAGCCGGTTTTGGTTTTCCGGGGCATACGGAATTTCTTGCCCATCTGGCTTCCCGCCATCTCGGGGTTGAAGTGCGCCCTGTCATGATGCTCGCAGGCCCGCAATTGCGCGCTGTGCCGGTGACAATTCATATTCCGCTGCATAAAGTGCCGGAAGCTCTGACAACAGCTGCGATCATTGAAACCATCCGTATTACCGATCATGATCTGCGCACGCGCTTTGGCATAAAAAATCCGCGCATTGCAGTCTCCGGCCTCAACCCGCATGCAGGTGAAGGCGGAGCGCTCGGCCATGAAGATGATGCTGTCATCCGCCCTGCTATTGAACAGCTTAAAAGCGAGGGTATCAATATTCGCGGCCCGCTGCCTGCGGATACAATGTTCCACAAACAGGCGCTGACAACCTATGATACGGCAATCTGCATGTATCACGATCAGGCACTAATTCCTGCCAAAGCGCTGGCCTTTGATGAAACGGTCAATGTAACACTCGGCCTGCCTTTCATCCGCACCTCTCCCGACCACGGCACAGCTTTTGACATTGCAGGACGCGGCATTGCCCGACCGGACAGCCTGATCGCCGCGCTTAAACTGGCCGCAGAACTGGCACATAATCATAAACGGACACAAGACTGAATGAGCATTGATAATCTGCCGCCACTGCGTGATGTGATTGAACGTCACGAACTGAATGCCAAAAAATCCCTCGGCCAGAACTTCCTGCTCGATCTCAACCTGACATCCAAAATTGCCCGACAGGCCGGTGACCTACAGGATCAGCCGGTGATTGAGGTCGGCCCCGGCCCCGGAGGTCTGACACGCGCTATTCTGGCTCAGGGCGGCATTGTCACGGCAATCGAACGTGATGAGCGCTGCCTGCCAGCGCTGGAGGAAATCGCTGCGGAATATCCGGGGCGTTTACGTGTCATTTCCGGTGATGCTTTGCAGCAGGATTTTAAGGCGCTGTTTCCTGATCCGGCCAAAAAGCCGAAAATCATCGCCAACTTGCCTTATAATGTCGGCACGCAATTGCTGATCGGCTGGCTGCTGAGTGAGCCATGGCCGCCTTTTTACAGCTCGATGACCCTGATGTTCCAGAAGGAAGTTGCCGAGCGCATTGTTGCCCGTGCCGGTGATGATGCCTATGGCCGTCTTGGTGTCCTGGCCGGATGGCGTACGCAGTCTAAAATTGCTTTTGATCTGCCGCCGCAGGCTTTCACACCGCCGCCGAAAGTCACGTCTGCCGTTGTGCATATGATCCCGCGGGAAGAGCCGCTGGTCTGCCCGCCGCAGCTTCTGGAGCGGGTAACACAAGCGGCATTCGGGCAGCGCCGCAAGATGCTGCGCCAAAGCCTCAAGCCGCTTGGTGGTGAAACCCTGCTCAATAAAGCAGGCATTGATCCGACGCGCCGTGCAGAGACACTGAGTGTCGAAGAATTTGTGCATCTGGCAAACCAGCTCTGAGATATAAAAAAACCGCCTTACGGCGGTTTTTCTTTTCAGACTTATTGAGAAATTAAGAAGGCTGCTCTTCCAGCAAACCGTTCACGAATTCAAACAGACCCGGACGACGGTCGCGGCGCAGACGCTCAGCCATGACAATGGACTTCACAGCGGCATAGGACTGGTTCAGATCTTCATTGATAACAATGTAATCATATTTGCTCCATTTCTGGATTTCAAAACGCGCATTGTTCAGACGTGTTTCAATCACTTCAGGCGTATCTTCCGCACGGCGGTTCAGGCGCATCTGAAGTTCTTTCATGGTCGGCGGCAGAATAAAGATCGATACGACATCGGCCGGCATTTTGGCCTGAAGCTGTTCCGCGCCCTGCCAGTCAATGTCAAACAACATGTCACGACCGTCTGCCAAGGCGTTTTCCGCAGTCTCACGCAGTGTTCCGTAATAATTGCCATGCACCTCTGCCCATTCAATCAGGGCATCGCTGTCACGCAGACGCTCGAATTCACGCACGCTTTTAAAATGATAGTGAACGCCCTCAATCTCGCTGGCGCGGCGCTGACGGGTTGTCACGCTGACGGACAGGGAAAGATCCATATCGCGGTCTTCCAGCAACAAACGTGCAATCGTTGACTTACCCGCGCCTGACGGCGAAGAAATGACCAACATAAGGCCGCGTCGTGCGACAGCATTTTCCACGAAGGAGATGGCCATAATCTATTCTGCTCCAGATTCTCTATTCACTGCTATGTCTGATATCATTGCGCCGCAATGATGTCTCTTTTGTTCTCTCTTTTCACAGCAATTGCGGCGTTTTTTAGTTATTAAAGCATTACCTGATCTTCACTATACGCGGAGCGGAAACGCTTGCAATCTTTACTATTCGAGGTTCTGTACCTGCTCGCGGAACTGATCGACAACCGCTTTCAGCTCAAGACCGATTGCAGTAATGCTGGCCGCATTGGATTTTGAACACAGCGTATTGGTTTCGCGATTGAATTCCTGCGACAGAAAATCGAGCTTACGCCCCGCAGGGCCGCCGTCGCTGAGCAATTTATGCGCCGCAGCCACATGCATATCCAGCCGGTCAAGTTCCTCCTGAATATCCGCTTTGGTGGCAAGAAATGCTGCTTCCATATGCAGACGCTGTTCGTCCAGCACGATCGCCGCACTGCGATTGCTGTTCATAGCATCCAGCAGCAATGCCACCTGCCCCGCAAGGCGTTCACGGATCGCCTCAGCACTGCGCGACGTATCCTGACGCGCCTGCACTGCCAGTTCCGCAATCCGGTCAACATGGCTGCCAAGCAGATCGGACAGGCGCTTACCCTCCTGCAAACGCATCAGTTTCAGCGCATCCAGTGCTTCATCAAAGGATGACAGCAATACGGCTTTCAAAGCCGCTTTACCTGCATCGTCGCTCAAGGTCTGCGGCGGCTCCAGAATACCGCGTAAATTCAGCACGGCATCCACACTGGCAGGTGCCAGACCATATTGGTTTTGCAACTGCTGCGCTGTCTGCATAACTTTGCTCAGCAAAGCCTCATTGATAACCAGCGCTGTCTGCGCCTCCGGCTCTTCAATTGTCAGGCTGACCTGAAACGATCCGCGGGCAAAAATGCGCCCCAAAGCCGTGCGCAATTGCAGTTCAAGATCATCAAAACCGTTCGGAATACGAAAGCGGGCATCAAGCCCTTTACCGTTCACACAACGAATTTCCCAGCTGATCCGTGTCTGCGCATTCTCATCCGCCCCCGACATGAATGTCGCTGTGTGGCGGGCGAAACCGGTCATGCTCTGTACTGTCATCTTAAAACCCGTTATCTGCGCCGTTTATCTTTGAAAGCGGCTTTTGCAAAAATGCCGTCCGGATGGCCGGACGGCATCATATTTTATCTGTATATTTAGAGCGGTCCAGTTAATGTTAAATCGCTGGAGCCGCTCTATCTATTTGTTTCTACGCGTATCTTATCCGAAAACCGCTTCACACTTTTCGGGATACGCTTTAATTACAAGCTTTACGGAGCCGGCGTTGGTGCAGTGCCATTTGTTCCTGCCGCCGGATTTTCCTTGCGCTGACGCTCAACCTCACGCCATTTACGCACATTTTCATTGTGCTCTTTCAGCGTTGCCGCGAAGACATGGCCACCGGTACCGTCTGCCACGAAATACAGGTCCTGAGTATCCAGCGGATTAGCAACAGCCTCCAGAGCATCGCGTCCCGGATTGGCAATCGGTGTCGGCGGCAGGCCTTTGATAATATAGGTATTATAGGCAGTTTCTTTTTCGATATCCGACTTATAGATCGGGCGGTCTGCAGGTTTGCCGCGTCCGCCGAAAATACCGTAAATAATTGTCGGATCGGATTGCAGGCGCATACCGGTATTCAGACGATTTACGAAAACCGAAGCCACATGCGGACGCTCGGATGCCACGCCGGTTTCCTTCTCAACGATGGAAGCCAATGTCACAAATTCGTTCTTGTCTTTGACCGGAAGACCGTCACGGCGTTTGGCCCAGACTTCATCCACCAGTTTGCTCTGCGCGGTTTTCAGGCGATTGACCACTTCCTCACGCGGTGTGCCGCGAGTGAAGCTCAGCGTATCTGCTACCAGACTGCCTTCAACCGGCAGTTCTTTCGGCAGGTCGCCGGAAAGCAATTCGCTATTGGCAATTCGGTCGAAAATCTGCTGGACGGTCAGGCCTTCAGGAATGGTCACTGAATGCATCAGCGACTTACCTTCAACAAAGATATTCATAATATCACGCATGGATGCACGGGCAGGAATGGCATATTCACCGGCCTTCATGCTCTTTTCCAGACCATAAGCGCGTGCGCCATAGCGGAAAATCCGCGCATCGGTAATCAGGTCTGCGCGTTCCAGCTGATCGGAAATTTCAATGATGCCGCTGCCGCGCTTCACAAAGAATGTCGAATCCTGTGACAGCGGCCCTTCAGTCGTGAACTGAACCTTGCCGAAATAGAACAAGGCACCCATGCCGATCACCAGAAAGACCAGCATAGACAGCATGAAATTGGCAAAAACCACAATCTGGCTGCGGGCATGGCGCGAACGCTTGCGCTTTTTCGGCGGCGGCGGTGTGCCCGGTTCAGGACGCAGTGCTTCGCTTGCCGATTTCAGAACCAAAGGCCCTGTTGCCGGTTCAGCCGCATCCGGTGCCGCAGTTTTTTCAGCTTGTACGGCAGCTTGCGGCTGGGCTGGTGCCGATGGTGACACCGGAGCTGAAGCAGGCGCAGCTGGTGCTGCGGCGATTTCCGGAGAAACCGGTGCAACAATTGCATTTTCATCGGAGGTAACAGGCTTATGCGCGCTCGCAGAAGCAGCGCTCCCCGCATGAGATGGTGACGCACTATTCTGAACAGCGCTATCAGAAACGGCAGGCTGACCAGCAGATTTATTTTCAGATGATTGGTCTGACGTCACACTTACACTCCGGTTCAACTCGACCCGATGGCAATGAAAACCAAGGGCCTGAGCCGATTAATCTGTATTTTTAGTTTCTTCACTCAATGGGCACAATAATTGCGGCAAAAGCACGAATGTCGCAACCCGTGAACAAAGCTTTCGACAGAAAGAATCCATATTTAAGAGAGTATTTTGATCTGAAATACGGATTGCCTGCGTCTGCTGTTCAAAAACGGCCTCACCCGTCGCGGTACAGGCTCTTAATAAAAGGCCGCCTTCACTGAAAGCGGCCTTTTCACTCCATCAGCTAAAATGCTGTATCAGGCCTGATAGCGGCGCAGGATCAGCGAAGCATTGGTGCCGCCGAAGCCGAACGAGTTCGACACAGCAACATCAATCTGACGAGCGCGTGGCTTATGCGGCACCAGATCGATCTTGGTGCTGACCGACGGATTGTCGAGATTGAGTGTAGCAGGCGCAATATTATCGCGGATTGCCAGTGTCGAGAAAATCGCTTCTGCCGCCCCCGCTGCACCGAGCAGGTGACCGATCGAGGATTTGGTCGAAGACATAGAAATCTTCGAGGCTGAATCTCCGACAACGCGTTCAACTGCTGCCAGCTCGAGCGTATCAGCCATGGTCGATGTGCCGTGAGCATTGATATAATCAACGGCATCCGGTGTGATTTTGGCGCTGCGTAACGCGGCTTCCATGCAGCGCTGTGCGCCTTCACCGTTCTCGCTTGGTGCAGTGATGTGATAAGCATCGCCGGACATGCCGTAGCCGATCACTTCCGCATAGATTTTCGCACCGCGTGCCAGCGCATGTTCCAGCTCTTCGAGAACCACAACGCCTGCACCTTCACCCATAACGAAACCGTCGCGGTCTTCATCATATGGGCGCGATGCCGCTGTCGGATCATCATTCCGCTTGGTGGAGAGCGCTTTACAGGCAGCAAAACCGGCCAGAGAAATACGGCTGACCGGCGATTCTGTACCACCGGCAACCATTACATCGGCATCGCCGAAAGCAATCATACGGGCAGCATCACCAATAGCATGTGTACCGGTTGCGCAGGCTGTGACCACGGAGTGGTTCGGGCCGCGCAGCTTGTGCTTGATTGAAACATGGCCGGAAGCCAGATTGATCAGGCGACCCGGAATGAAGAAAGGCGAAATACGGCGTGGACCTTTGTCGCGCAGCGTATAACCGGCTTCAACAATACCTTCGATACCGCCGATACCGGAACCGATCAGCACGCCGGTGCGGATCTGGTCTTCATCGCTTTCCGGATGCCAGTTCGCATCATCCAGTGCCTGATCGGCAGCACCGACCGCATAGACGATGAAAGGATCAACTTTGCGCTGTTCCTTCGGTTCCATATAGAGATCAGCGTTGAATGTGCCGTCCGTGCCATCGCCGACAGGAATACGGCAGGCAATCTGACAGGCAAGGTCGTCAACTTCGAATTCGGTCACGCGGCGCGCTGCGCTTTGGCCGGCGAGCAAACGCTTCCAGGTTTCTTCAACACCATTTGCCAAAGGTGACACCAGGCCAAGACCGGTAACGACGACTCTTCTCATATGTATCCTTCCCTGCACCTGACCCTGTTTCTCGCTGGTCTTCGCCAACGGCAGGCGGCACAGATTAATCAACCGCGTAATATCTCGACCGGAATCGATCAAGGGTTAGAATTACGCAGAATTAATAGATTGTTACAGCGCTTTTGTGGAGTGGTTAATTACAGATCCGCAAACAGAACTGTCTGACCGGCATAAAGGCAGTAAAAACATTGCCTGAGCCTTATTCAAATATTTTCCGCGCTTCAAACGATAAGGGCCGGAAGATATGATCTTCCGGCCCGATATCTGCCTGCCGATTATACAAATAATCAGGCAGAAGCTTTATCGATGAATTTAACAGCGTCGCCGACCGTCAGGATGGTTTCAGCTGCATCATCAGGAATTTCTACGCCGAATTCTTCTTCGAAAGCCATTACCAGCTCAACTGTGTCCAGGCTGTCTGCGCCCAGATCATCAATGAAGCTTGCGCCTTCAGTTACTTTATCGGCATCTACGCCCAGATGTTCAACAACGATTTTCTTGACGCGTTCTGCGGTGTCGCTCATGTCGGACCTCGACCTGTTAATACCATAGCCTTGGTAGCGGCATGGCTGATTGTAATCAAGTGTTAAGATAACTCACCATTGCAACATTCATCACAATGAAAAGCATCCTGTGGATATTCCTACTGCATAATGCCTGAAACAGAAATGCATTTCAGACGCATTATACAATATATTTCAGTTGCAGCGATTTAACTGCTGCGCCGTTGAAGCGCAATCATATTTTATCTCTGCAGCCGCCACGAAGCATAAAACATGCAGCGTAGCAATATTCGGGGCATTATCACGGTTCTGCTGTTTGGCAAAGTCCATTTTAACAAGCAACCACAGCGAAACAGAGCAAAAACCGTTAAAACAACAGAAAAAAGAGCTTTATTGCTGTATTATCAGCTTTTTAAAGTTCTTTTATTCATCATTATTCCGGCCGGAACCGTTCAGAAACCGGCCGGATCTTCATCAGATCATGGCCATACCGCCATTTACGTGCAGGGTCTGGCCTGTCACATAAGCGGCTTCATTACTTGCCAGATAGACAACGGCCGATGCAATTTCAGCACCCTGCCCCATGCGCTTCATCGGGATAGCCGACATGATTGTGTCTTTTTGCTTCTCATTGAGCTTGTCGGTCATAGCCGACTCAATAAAGCCCGGAGCAACGCAGTTCACAGTCACATTGCGCGAAGCAATTTCCTGAGCCAGCGATTTGGAGAAGCCGATAATACCGGCCTTAGAAGCGCAATAGTTTGCCTGTCCCGGATTACCGGTTACGCCGACGATGGATGTAATATTGATAATACGGCCAAAACGGCGGCGCATCATCGGATGGGTCAGCTCGCGGGTCAGGCCGAATACGGAAGTCAGGTTCACTTCGATCACCGCATCCCAGTCTGCATCGCTCATACGTACAAACAGACCATCACGGGTAATACCGGCATTATTGACCAGAATATCGACGCCTTCGAGCTGCTTTTCCACAGCCTGACCAAGCGCCTTCACTTCTTCACGGTCGGAAAGGTTCGCAGGGAAGATATAAGCGCGTTCGCCCAGCTCTTTGGCCAGCGCTTCCAGCTTTTCAACGCGGGTGCCGTGCAGAGCAACAATAGCGCCCTGTGCATGCAGCGCGCGTGCTACTTCTTCACCGATACCGCCGGTTGCACCGGTTACGAGAGCCTTACGGCCAGTCAGATCAAACATGAAATCCTCTTGAATCTGATACGCGGACAATCTTCGTCCGCTTTATAACATTATTTTCAGCGCTTCAAAATCTGAGCGATTACGCCAGCAGCGTCTGCATCTTAAGTTATGCAAGCAGAGCTTGCAGGACAGCATCAATCTCTTCAGCAGTGCCGACAGTCACACCGGTTACATCTTTGGAGATGCGGCGTGCCAAGCCGGTCAGCACCTTGCCGGAACCGATTTCATAAAGCGTTGTCACGCCGTGGCCTGCGAACCATTCAACGGTCTCGCGCCAGCGCACCTGACCTGTGACCTGCTCAACCAGCAGATCAGCAATTTCGATAGGATCCTTAACCGGAGCAACGCGCACATTGGCGATTACCGGCACAACAGGTGCCTGCTTATTAACAGTTGCCAGCGCTTCACGCATGGCATTGGCAGCAGGCGCCATCAGGCTGGAATGGAATGGTGCGGAGACCGGCAGCATGATTGCGCGTTTTGCACCGCGCTCTGAAGCCAGCTTTGCAGCCAGCTCAACAGCCGCTTTGGAACCGGAAATAACCAGCTGACCGCCGCCATTATCATTAGCGATCTGGCAAGAACCTTCTGCGGAAGCATGTTCACAGATTGCAAAAACATCAGCATGTTCAAGTCCGATGATTGCAGCCATGGCGCCTTCACCGACCGGCACGGCAGCCTGCATTGCATTGCCGCGGATACGCAGCAAGCGGGCAGTATCGGAAATGGAGAATGTACCGGCAGCGCACAGAGCCGAATATTCGCCGAGCGAATGACCGGCAACATAAGCGACTTTATCCTGCAGCTTCAGTCCCTGTGACTCCAGCACCCGCATAACAGCCATTGAAACTGCCATCAGCGCAGGCTGGGCATTTGCTGTCAACGTCAGCTGGTCTTCCGGCCCTTCAAACATCAGGGTTGAGAGTTTTTCACCGAGCGCATCATCAACTTCTTCGAAAACAGCGCGCGCTTCCGGATAGGTTTCAGCCAAAGCCTTGCCCATACCGACAGCCTGACTGCCCTGTCCCGGAAATGTAAATGCTACAGTCATTAAAGCCTCTTTATTTTGTATCTGTGTTTGGCGATCCGCACACATATATATTATATTGCCTCTGCGGATACGATAAAATTATCTATAACTGCAACGCCCTGTGCCTTTCAGCCGCTTTCAAGTCAAGTCTTCGCGCCTGAAAACCCGTATACGCCGCTGCGATAACCCGTGTTTTTGCCTGCATAAGCGGCACAACACGCATAGCTTTGCTTTTGCCGGTTGCAAAATTTTCAAAAAGCCACTAATAGGCACTCGTCATTGTCCGGCATCAGCTGGGGGCTGAACGGAGGCCGGATTTAAATATCCGGAGAAATTCTAGCGATTTCAACCTCCCGTGTCTCCGCTCTCGATCGTCTCGACCCGCGTCCTTTCTTCTCCGTTTTACGGATATAGACAAGTCGCAGAGGCTTAGCCGTTGATCCGGATGGTGGTTTTTTGAAGAAAGGCAAAGACAATGGCTCTTTATGAACATGTGATCCTTGCCCGACAGGATATCTCGCAGCAGCAGGTTGACGCACTGGTAGAACAGTACAAGGGCGTTCTTGAAGCTAACGGTGGTAAAGTCGGGAAAATCGAAAGCTGGGGACTGCGTCCTCTGACTTATCGTATCAAAAAGAACCGTAAAGCTTACTACACACTGGTAAACATCGATGCTCCTGCTGCTGCAGTTGCTGAAATGGAACGCCAGATGCGTATTAACGAAGACGTTCTCCGCTTCATGACCATTCGTGTTGAAGAACACGAAGAAGGCCAGTCAGCAATGCTGAGCCGTCGTGATGACCGTCGTGAACGTGAAGACCGTTTCGGCCGTGATGACGATCGTCCACGCCGTCCGCGTCGTCCACGCGACAACGAATCTGCCGGTGAAGGAGAAGAATAATGGTTGATATCAATCAGATCCCGACCCGTCGTCCGTTCCATCGTCGTCGTAAGACCTGCCCATTCACAGGTCCTAACGCACCGAAGATCGATTACAAGGACATCAAACTCCTGCAGCGTTACATTTCTGAACGCGGCAAGATCGTTCCTTCCCGCATTACAGCTGTAAGCCAGAAGAAACAGCGCGAACTCGCAAAAGCGATCAAGCGTGCACGTTTCCTCGGCCTGCTGCCATATGTTGTGAAATAAGATTTTTGATTCGGGGTGTGTCCGCACACCCCGGTTCATTTCTGATGCACCGGGGCATTAAAAACCGGAATAAATGATTTAGTGGCCGCAAGGTCAGGTTGGGAACAGAGCGCTGAAGCGATCGTTCTCTAACTGCAACCGGAAACTTCCGGGCAGGACAGCAGGATTAAGATGAATTACAATAGCAAACATATCGGAACCGGTGTTCTTGCGGGGCTTGCAGCCGCGCTGCTGGCGTCCGGCGTGCTGGTTCAATCCGGCCTTGCTATGGTTCTCTATGTCCTCACCCCTCTTCCTATTTTTATCGCCGCACTTGGCTGGGGCACTGCCGCAGGCCTGATTGCCGCTGCGACAGCGAGCATTGCCGTTGCGATTTTCGCCGCGCCTATGGTTGCGGTTCTGATTGCCCTCACCAGTTTCATCCCTGCTGCAACCGGCGCTTATCTTGCTGGTCTTGCGCGACCTGCTCAGGAACTGGGCGGCCCTAAAGATGCACTGGTTTGGTATCCGCTGCCGGACATTATGTTCCGCCTCGCACTTCTGATTTCTGTCAGCTTCATCATCGTCGGCTCGATTATCGGCTATGGCGAAGAAATGGTGCGTGAACTGACCGGTGCGATGATCGCAAGCCTGCAGGCTTCTGATCCGCAGTTCAATGCAAGCGACGATTTCCGTGAAATGCTGCAGCAGTTTCTGCTGTTCGGTCTGCCTGCCATTCAGGCTGCAACCAGCCTGATGTTCCTGACCGCTAATTTCTATCTCGCGCTGCGCATCACTGAACGCTCCGGCGTGCTGCGCCGCCCGCGCGATAACTGGCCTGCAACATTGCGCATGCCGCGCCCTGCTCTGCTGGTTTTTGCACTGACCTTTGCCGGCTCCATGTTCCTGTCCGGCCCTGCAAGCATGATCGCCACCACTTTTGCTGGTGCGCTTGCTGCGGGCTTTATCATGGCCGGTCTGGCAATTATTCACTGGCGGACACGCGGTGCCACATGGCGTCCGTTTGCCCTGTGGCTTGCCTATTTCCTGCTCATCATCTTCGCATTCTCTGCACTGATCTTTCTGGTATTCGGCCTGCTCGATACATCGCGCGGCGCTCCGCTCTCCAAAGATCCGTCCCAGAATTCATAACCATAAACACATTCAGAACTTAAACACTCAAGGAATAGTCCAATGAAAGTTATCCTGCTTGAACGCATCAGCCGCCTCGGTCAGATGGGCGATACTGTTACTGTAAAAGACGGCTTTGCCCGTAACTTCCTGCTCCCGCAGGGCAAGGCACTGCGTGCCAACGAAGCCAACATGGCTCGTTTTGAATCCCAGCGCGCTCAGCTCGAAGCCCGTGATCTGGAACGCAAAACCGAAGCACAGGCCGTTGCTGACAAGCTGGACGGCAAGAGCTTCATCGTTGTTCGCTCGGCTGGTGAAACCGGTCAGCTGTACGGTTCGGTTTCGACACGTGACGTTGCTGATGTTGTAACTGCTGAAGGCTTCTCGCTGAACCGCAACCAGGTTGACCTGAACCACGCGATCAAGACAATCGGTATTCACACAATCTCGATCGTTCTGCACCCGGAAGTATCGGCCACAATCACCATCAATATCGCACGTACAGCTGACGAAGCTCTGCGTCAGGAAAAAGGTGAAGATCTGTCGACTGCTGCTGCTATCTACGGCATCGAAGAAGAGCCTCTGGCTGAAGAAGTTTTCGACGAAGACTTCGATGGCGAAGAAAACGCATAATCAGCGTTTTCCTACAGATTTCGTATCTGAAAGGCTGCACCGGACATCCGGTGCAGCTTTTTTATTGCCCGTTTATTTATGAAACCATCACGCGAAAATGATTACACTCTCCGTAATTATTTCTGCCCCGCTCTTTCCAGAACAATAAAACCGGCTATTCTTAAAGCGCTGTACCGTGTTTAGCTCTTTGTATTGACGCATTATCCAGCGAAAAACCGCTTTGCACTTTTTCTGGAAATGCTCGAAAGGCGGATACAGGCGCGGAAACCCGCCGCTTCATCCGCCGCTCAACCGGTTCTGCAAGATCGGAGGAGGATGAGACATGAGTAGCATGCTGCATTCGGTTCTGAACAAGCTGATCTCAAGCGGCGATCTTAAAGTACAATTTGCCGATGGCACGACACACACTTACGGCAACGGCACTGCGCCGCGTGTCACGCTTGCCTTTCACAATAAAGCGGCGGAAAGAGCGATCGCTCTTGATCCGGAACTGAAGCTTGGCGAATGTTTCATGGACGGGGATATCAGTTTTCCGGAAGGCGATATTTACAGCTTTCTCCGGCTGGTCTTTGAGAATACCGGCCCTACGGCGGCAAAAGAGCCGTGGATGCGTATCCTAACCAGATTACGCAAAATTTTCAGACCATTACAGCAAATGAACACGCTGGCACGCTCTTCCAGAAATGTGCAACGGCACTATGATCTGAGTGGCGAACTGTATGATCTGTTTCTTGATCCCGACAAGCAATATTCCTGCGCCTATTTTGAAACGCCGCAGACCAGCCTTGCGGAAGCACAACTGGCAAAGAAGCGGCATATTGCGGCCAAGCTGCAAATCAAACCCGAGGATAAATTACTGGATATCGGCTGCGGCTGGGGCGGATTAGGTCTGTATTTTGCAGAATTTCTTGATGCTGATGTTACCGGTGTAACCCTGTCTCAGGAGCAGTTCCAGATTGCCAATCAACGGGCAAAAGCGCGCGGGCTGAATCAACAGGCACAGTTTTTGTTGCAGGATTATCGCGAGTTGAACCAGCAATTCGACCGGATCAGCTCTGTCGGCATGTTTGAACATGTAGGAGTTACCCATTATGCCGAATTTTTTCAGCAGGTTGCGCGGCTGTTAAAACCGGATGGTTCCATGCTGCTGCACTCTATCGGCCGCAGTGACGAGCCTTCCGTCACCAATCCGTTCATCCGTAAATATATTTTCCCCGGCGGCTATATCCCCTCCCTCTCGGAAGTCCTGCCGCATATTGAAAATGCGGGACTGATTATAACGGATATCGAAATTCTCCGCCTGCATTATGCGGAAACGCTCAAAGCATGGCGTGAAGCTTTCATGGCGAACCGCGATAAAGCAAAAGCCATTTATGATGAGCGTTTTTGCCGGATGTGGGAGTTTTATCTGGCAGGCTCGGAATCCGCCTTCCGCTGGCAGAATATGATGGTGTTTCAGATACAGCTTGCACACAGACAGGACGCTGTGCCGCTAACCCGTAATTATATTGAGCAAGAGGAAAAGCGGCTTAAGCGACTGGAAATGCGCAAATTCAAAGCCTGTAATGACAGTAGCAGCGAGAAAGCCAGCCCGAAACATCTGGTTTATTAAAGCGCGGGTCAACGGGCTGCAGTTTTGTGACAAATTGACGACACTCTGTTACTCATAAAGTTTTTATCAAGAGATTGTGAAGTTCCGGCGATTGCACCGCTGGTGCGCTTCAGACATTTATCTGTTTGCTTTTACGCGCTCTTTTACCTGAAACCTGCATCGCATCTTTCGGAGCGCTGTTGTTTCAAGGGATAAATATCTGATGCCCAGCGTGCAAACCAAGCTGCACTCACGCCTGAATAAAACAACCCTGCTTGTCTTATCAGCAGGATTACTGGTTCTTCTCGCTTCCTATCCGCTGGCATTCATTCTCCCTGCATGGACATCGTGGGAAAACGGCCCTGTTGAAAATGCTCAGGCAATATTGCTATTTCTGGGTATGATACAGGCACTGATTTTTCAAAAATCCGGCAGTTCAGACTGGAAATGGTTCTGGCGCGGTGCGGCATTGATCTGGTTTATCTGCGCAGTTCGGGAATTGAGCTGGGGTGCGGTTTTCCTTGAGCCAATCAGCCTTTCCGAGCTTGGCCCTTTCTTCTCATCACGCCAGCTCTGGTACAAACCAGCCATCATGCCCGCATTAATTGCCTCTGTTTTGCTGTTAGCGGTTCTGATGCTGAAAAACGGCTCGCATAAATTGCTCAAACCATTACAGCAATCCGGCGGGTTGCCATGGGGTTCATTTTTGCTGGCAACGCTGTGCATGATGATTTCAACGGCAGCAGAAGAGCATCTCGGCCTCACAACCGGCCTGACCGGCGCAGCCGCTCAAAACCTTGAAGAACTGAGCGAATTGGCAGCCTATATTTTTCTTCTGACCGGACAGGTCCAGCTCCGCTATCACCAGTCCGTTTTGTCAACCGCTCTCTGATCGGGTTAATATACTTTAGAGTTTAGACATCCGCAGACCTATTACAGATAATCAAAACAGTAAAATGATCCGGTAGAATCTTACCGGATCACTTTAGATACACTATATTTACAATTTTAAATTTATTTCAGCTGGACAACCAAGTCGCCATTAACAAAACTATCTGTCATGTTCATGTTCAATTTTCTCTTAACATATGCTGTGTCAGTAATACCATCAACAGCTATAAGCTTGTAGTTCAACATAGCTGTTTGTTGAAAAGCATTACCGATCCCTTTAAAAACAAACTTACCTTTACTATCACTTTTAAAATTAAATAGTCCTTCCTGATAAGTCTCGTACATAAAATCAACGATCGTCACATCAGGCGATGTTCCTATAAAATTAAATACCGGACTTCCAGCTCCCAGTGTAAAACGGGGGAGAAGAGTAAGTGTCGGAAGACCACTCGCAAATTCAGCGAAAAACTGTGCCGCTGTAAAATTTACAACCGCATTATCTGCTGCGTCAATCCATCCAGAACTGGCAAATATATAATCCGCATTGACGTCAAATTTGCCATTTTCAGTTACGTTGATTTTTGGCTGATCAACAGAATCTTTTTTAAGGGATGAAAAATATACAAATTGTGAGCCTACTGTAAAATGACCGCTATCACTTACACTGATATTCACAAAGTCCGGATAAATAGGATCTCCGGAAGAACCACAATTGAACTGTGAAAGCCCTATTAACTGGAAAGCACCCTGCCGGACTATAATCTCAGGATGTGAACCGTAACCTGAACCACTCCGTTTGTCAGGCCAGCTTGTAAAATTGGGACTGGTGTTTTCTGTCGCCTTTAGCGTCAGAGTACAATCCCTAGCATCCATAATAAAAAATCTTTCATTATATTTATTAAAATCAACACCACTCCCCAATTGAGTTTGTGATCCATAATCACTTATATAAATCTGATCATCATCAGGTTTCCAATTAAATATATCAGTCATTAAACACCTAAAAAACAAAGATAAAAATATTAAATATTATAAATTGAACAAGAAATATAAAATATACTATATTTTGACGATAAAACACTGTAAAAATTACGAGATAAAGCAATAAAATATTATTCTGAATTCTGAAATTATTAAAATCCTAACACACAGCTGCAGCCTGTGAATCGCTGTGAATCATGGTATAGCCGCTTCAACTGCACCGGCAGATTGTTTACACTCATATTTCAACAGACTCTGATGTCCGGCTTTTTGCCGGATAATTCCCGCTTGATTGCGGCAAAGGATCCAGAACTTTATGGCTGACGCGACTGTTCACAAACTTGAAGAGACACGGGACACCCAAAATTCGCTTTACCGCGAAGCCCCGAACAATATCGAAGCGGAACAGGCTCTTCTCGGCGCGATTCTGATTAATAATGATGCTTTTTACCGTGTTTCGGACTTTCTGAAGCCGCCGCATTTTTACGACCCGCTGCATCGCCGTATTTATGAACTGGCGTCCGAGCTGATCCGCGTTGGTAAAATGGCCAATCCGGTGACCATGAAAACCTTCCTGCCTGCCGATGATAAAGTCGGCGACATGACTGTGTTTCAATATGTGGTGCGCCTTGCCGCTGAAGCAGTAACCGTTATCAATGCGGAAGATTATGGCCGCGCGATCTATGATCTTGCCACACGCCGCTCGCTAATCGGCATCGGTGAGGAAATGGTCAATGTCGCCTATGACGCGCCGGTCGATATGGCACCGCGAAGCCAGATCGAAGATGCGGAACGCCGCCTGTTTGAACTGGCAGAAACCGGTCGCTATGACGGCGGCTTCCAGCCTTTCAACGAAGCCGTTAAAACCGCGATTGATCTCGCGGGTGTAGCCTTCCAGCGTGACGGGCACCTCTCCGGTGTTTCCACCGGCATCCACATGCTGGATGGTAAGATGGGTGGCTTGCAGTCTTCCGACTTGATCGTGCTGGCGGGGCGTCCGGGTATGGGTAAGACCTCCCTTGCCACCAATATCGCTTTCAATATTGCCGCTGCCTATCAGGGTGAACAGCTGGCAGACGGCTCAATGAAAGCCATCAATGGTGGTGTGGTCGGCTTCTTCTCGCTCGAAATGTCCGCCGAACAGCTGGCAACCCGTATTATTTCCGAGCAGACAGAGGTTTCCTCATCCAAAATCCGCCGCGGTGAAATCTCGGAAACCGATTTTGAAAAGCTGATCGCCTGTACACAGACGATGCAGCGTATTCCGCTCTATATTGACCAGACCGGTGGTATCTCCATTGCGCAGTTGTCTGCGCGTGCCCGCCGCCTCAAGCGTCAACGCGGCCTTGATTGTCTGGTGATTGACTATATTCAGCTGATGACCGGTTCTTCAAAAGCCTCCGCGCAGAACCGCGTGCAGGAAATTACCGAAATCACCACAGGTCTTAAAGCCCTTGGCAAAGAGCTGAATGTGCCGATTATCGCACTGTCACAGCTCTCCCGTCAGGTAGAAAACCGCGAAGACAAACGTCCGCAGCTCTCCGATCTTCGTGAATCGGGTTCCATCGAGCAGGATGCGGACGTTGTGCTCTTCGTGTATCGTGAAGAATATTACGTCAAAAACCTTGAACCACGCGACGAATTCGATCCGAAATATGACGAGTGGAAAATGCACTTTGAGAAAGTCAAAGGCACGGCAGATGTTATCATCGCCAAACAGCGTCACGGTCCTACCGGTACTGTAAAGCTTGCCTTCCAGTCGGAATTCACGCGCTTTACCGATCTGGCCGAAGGCACTTATCTGCCTGAACAATATGACGACCACTGAAAGAGCATAACTTGGCCAAGAACCGGATTCAGTTCATCTGCCAGAATTGCGGTGCCACGCATTCGCGCTGGGCAGGCAAATGCGACGGCTGCGGCGAGTGGAACACACTTGTCGAAGAAGGCACATCCGGCGGCATCGGCTCGGGTCCGGGCAAAATGGCGATGCGCAAAGGCCGTGCCGTTGCGCTCACCACGCTCTCCGGTGAGATTGAAGATGCACCACGCATCCAGTCCGGTATCAGTGAGCTGGATCGCGTAACCGGCGGCGGTTTTGTCCGCGGTTCCGCACTGCTGGTCGGCGGTGATCCGGGTATCGGCAAATCCACATTGCTCACACAGGCTGCGGCCGCATTGGCACGTCGCGGCAACCGCATCATCTATGTATCCGGTGAAGAAGCGGTGGCACAGATCCGTTTACGCGCACAGCGTCTGCATGCAGCAGATACGTCCGTGGAACTGGCGGCGGAAACCAATGTCGAGGATATTCTCGCCACCATTGATACCAAGCCGCGCCCTGATCTGGTGATTATCGATTCCATCCAGACTTTATGGACAGATGCGGCCGATAGCGCACCGGGTTCGGTAACACAGGTTCGTGCCGGTGCGCAGGCGATGATCCGCTATGCCAAATCAACCGGCGCCGCCGTGGTGCTGGTCGGCCATGTGACCAAGGAAGGTCAGATTGCAGGCCCGCGCGTGGTTGAGCATATGGTGGACGGTGTTTTGTATTTTGAAGGCGAAGGCGGGCACCATTACCGCATCCTGCGTACTGTCAAAAACCGTTTTGGCCCGACTGATGAAATCGGCGTGTTTGAAATGTCCGATAAGGGGTTGCGGGAAGTTTCCAACCCGTCTGAACTGTTTCTCGGTGAACGTAATGAAAAGGCTCCGGGGGCTGCGGTTTTTGCCGGTATGGAAGGCACCCGCCCTGTTCTCGTGGAAATTCAGGCACTTGTCGCTCCATCTACACTCGGCACACCGCGCCGCGCCGTTGTCGGCTGGGATAACAGCCGTCTTTCCATGACCCTTGCCGTGCTGGAAGCCCATTGCGGTGTGCGCTTCGGGCAGCATGATGTTTATCTCAATGTGGCCGGTGGTTATCGTATTTCCGAGCCTGCTGCGGATATGGCTGTGGCAGCGGCACTTGTCTCGTCGCTTGCCGGTATTCCGCTGCCTGCCAATAGCGTTTATTTTGGTGAAGTCAGTCTTTCCGGTGCAGTACGTGCCGTAGCTCATGCGGCTCAGCGCATTAAAGAGGCGGAGAAACTCGGCTTTAAACAAGCTGTTCTGCCTGTCGGCGGGGGTGAGTTGTCACGTCCACACAATTTCACGCTGACAGAAACCGGTTCCCTGCCCGATCTGGTGGCACGAATTGCTGCTTCCGGCCCCGGAAAGAATGCGCAGAACCGAGATTAGCATAGGTCTATCACAACAGAAAACTCGGGAATCATAGGCTCTCTGCAACTTAAAATAACGGATGCGGAGCATTAACAACCGGACATAGGCTGTAATTTTTACAGGCTATAACGGCTTTAAATTGCAATCGGCTCCCGAATTAGTGATTTATGAAAGAAATTCAGGTTAATTTTCGACGACAAAAGTGTCACAACTCTATCGGACTGACGCGAGACACTGTAAATCTTTGAGCTGCGGCAATTATGCCCGCACGAAATTATATGTCCCGAGGGACAGACCGACACAGAGGAATTAGGCAGGATGCCGATTACATTGCTAGACGGAATTCTTATCGGGGTAACCCTCGTATCGGCCATTCTGGCCATGGTACGCGGATTTTCGCGCGAAGTGCTTTCGGTGGCATCCTGGGCTGCGGCAGCTCTGGCCGCCTATTTCTTCTATAAGCCTGTCGTGCCTTACCTGCAGCCATATATCAGCAATGAAACCATTCTGAATATTGCGGCAGCCGGTTCAGTCTTTCTGGTGACATTGATTGTTGTATCAATCATCACCATGAAAATTGCCGATTTCATCATCGACAGCCGTATCGGTGCGCTTGACCGCACATTGGGTTTCATTTTCGGTGCGGCACGCGGCGTTCTGCTGGTTGTGGTTGCAATGCTGTTCTTCAACTGGCTTGTGGCTACAGATCAGCCAAGCTGGATCACCAATGCCAAATCCAAGCCGATGCTGGATTCTCTTGGCCAGCAGCTGGTGGATATGCTGCCGGAAGACCCTGAAACCGCAATCATTGAGCGCCTGAAGCCGCAATTGGGCACCCAGCCTTCCGCGCAGGATGTGCCTGAGAATGATGTACCGGCTCAACCGGCAAACTAAATCCAATTCCCATATTTAACAAAAACGCCGGCAGATAAATCTGCCGGCGTTTTTGTTATACTCCCAGTCTGGCATTCGGCTTTCGAAAATCCGGCCATCGCCCGATTGTCAATGCCCTCAGCAGCCATTCCAGCGGCCCGTAATAATAATGGCGCATCCACCACCGGCTCACAAATAGCTGAACAATAAAAACAGACAGGCCAATCAGAACATTGACAATCGCTGTTGTTTTCTCGATCAATCCAAGCCCAAAGCCGTAGAAAATGAAGCTGCATATCAGCGATTGCAGCAGATAATTGGACAGCGCCATACGCCCCGCCGGAGCCAGTGCATCGCGCCAGAACTGGCCATGTTTTGCGCCGAAAAGCCGGAGCATCAGTGCGATTATACCAAAAGTCAGCAGCGGCGCCGTTACAAGGGTTAATGCCAGACCAAACACTTCCCATTCTGTACCGCTTGCAAACAAACCTGTCAGCGCAGTCAGTACCGATGCGGGCAAACCGATCATGATAGCGGCTTTTATTGCCGGTTTCAGATAAGGCCTGTACAGCTCCGGTTGCGCGAGAAACTGGTGCCTGCCTGCCAGAAAACCGAGCAAGAACATAGCCAGTGCACAAGGCACCTGTATCAATAACAGCAAAATCCACATGGTTTGCAGCTCTGTTATATGCTGCATGATAACTGCGCTAAAACTGCCGCTATAGGCTGTATGAGCCAGCTGCGCTTCAGCTAAGAGTTCAGCAATGTCTGTCTGATCCGGGTTCCAGAACAAAGCGCCGACCAACAGCCAGAGCAATGCCGTTAAACCAATCAGCCACACCGCAGCTTTAATCAACGTGTTGTCCGGCTTGTTCCGCCAATATAATAAAACCACGCCGAGCACAGCATAGGTTGTGAGAATATCGCCGTGGAAAAGCAGAACTGCATGCAGCAGACCGACAATCCACAAACCGGCCTGACGCCGTAAAAAACGCGGAATAAAAGCCTCTCCGGCACGCTCTGCCGACTGCATTTGCAGCGTGACGCTATAGCCGAACAGAAAAGAGAACAGCAGATAGAATTTCATCTCAAAGATTGTTGAGATGATTAACTGCACGAACTCGTTAAAACCAAAGCTTAATTCTGCATCGCTATTTGGAAACCCGTAAAAAACGGAAGAAAAGGCCAGAATATTGACCTGCAAAATGCCAAGCAGTGCAAAACCACGCAGGGCATCCACATCCGCAATACGGGATACAGGCTTTGCAGCCGGAGACGGGACATCTGATTTCATTTCTGCGCTTCCCTGCCATTTGCAAGACCAAGCACGCCCGTCATCATTGTTTTCAATGCTGCTTTCTGTTCCTGAGGCTTAAATTGCGGATCAACAGAAACACGGCTGAAAATACCGTCCACCATCACCATAAGACAATGCACAACCGACGCGGCAGAAAATTGCCGGCGGAACTGTCCGCGCTCCATTCCGAGACTGACCAGATATTCCAGTTCCTCACGCATCACACGGGTGCTCAGCCGGTACAAAACACCAATCTCCGCATCCCGCCCTGCCTCTGCAGCAATTTCCAGAGCCAGCGATGCCTGAGCAGTATCGGAAGCAACATCCAGCACCACATCAAAAAAAGCGTCCAATGCAGTTACAAGATTTTCCTGCTCGCGCAATGCCGCAACAAATATCTGGGTCTGCTGCAAATCCTCTTCAACAATCGCAGCGATGATTGCTTTCTTGCTTGCGAAATAATGAAACAGATTTCCGGTGCTGACGCCTGCCGCCGCACAAATTTGTGCCGTGCTGGTCTGGTGAAACCCCTGCTCCGCGAAACAGGCTTTCGCGGCCTCCAAAATCATCTGTTTCTTTGCCTGATGTTTTTCAGAATCTGTCACGCGCATAGCGCACCTCTAAAATAGACTGAACGCTCGGTTTATTAATTTGAAATTACAGCTTACGCAAGCGATAAAATAATCCACACAGACTGCGACCAAATTGTGCTATTGTTTAAAACCTGAGGAGAACTGTTGTGTCTAAGGACTAACCGCCATATATGAGGCTGAAAATCAGAGGCATATGGGGAGTAATGTCTGCGAAGGAGCAATTTTCCTGCTGAGAACAGCAGAAAACATAATCGTCTCCCGAACACCCTCTTCCTGATGTCCCGCTCAGACTTTTCATCAGAGCTGCATTTTGAGCCTCAGTCGTCTGAACTCTGCGCAATGCTCTGAATTGTTCCTTTTGCATGGCACTGCAACCGGAAAGCTTTCGGTTTTGGGACTATGCAGCAAAAGCACTCTTATGATAGAGAGCATTTTTAATTGCTCTGCAATCGAAAGGCCCAGCGGCTATGATAAGTCATTCCGGTGAAACCGCCCATATTTCGTCAGATCATTCTCAGAAGATCTGCGCCTCTCACACAGGAGAGAGCGGCGGCACAGAACCGCTTCATAATTCTTCCCGTTTTTCCTTTGATGAAGACGCCTTGCATGAAGAATGCGGCGTCTTTGGCATTCTCGGCCATGAGGATGCAGCAACGCTGACAGCTCTCGGCCTTCATGCCCTGCAGCATCGCGGACAGGAAGCGGCCGGTATTGTTTCCTATCATGAAGGACGCTTCTATTCCGAACGTCACATGGGGCTGGTTGGCGATCACTTCACCAATCCTGCAACATTGAAGCAGCTGCCGGGCAATCTTTCGATCGGTCATGTGCGTTACTCCACCACCGGTGAAACTGTGCTGCGCAATGTGCAGCCGCTATTTGCCGAACTGGAAGTCGGCGGCATCGCCATTGCCCATAACGGTAATTTCACCAATGGTCTGAGCCTGCGCCGTCATCTGATTGCCTCCGGTGCGATCTGCCAGTCCACTTCTGATTCTGAAGTTGTGCTGCATCTCATCGCCCGTTCGCGCCTTGCGTCATCCAGCGACCGTTTTGTCGATGCGATCCGTCAGGTTGAAGGCGGCTATGCGATCCTCGCTATGACCCGCACCAAACTGATTGCAGCGCGCGATCCTGTCGGTATCCGCCCGCTGGTTATGGGTGAACTCGACGGCAAGCCGATTTTCTGCTCCGAGACCTGCGCACTCGACATTATCGGTGCAAAATATATCCGTGATGTGGAAAATGGCGAAGTTATCATCTGCGAAACACAGGCAGACGGCTCTATCAGCACCACATCCATCAAGGCCTCGAACCGGAAGCCGGAACGTGTTTGCCTGTTTGAATATGTCTATTTTGCCCGTCCTGACTCCGTTGTCGGCGGCCGCAATGTTTATGTTGCGCGTAAAAACGCCGGCATTAATCTGGCCAAAGAATCTCCGGTTGAAGCAGATGTTGTTGTACCTGTGCCGGATGGCGGCACTCCGGCAGCAATCGGCTATGCACAAGCCAGCGGCATTCCGTTTGAGCTCGGCATTATCCGCAATCACTATGTCGGCCGTACCTTTATTGAACCGACACAGCAGATCCGCGCCCTCGGCGTAAAGCTGAAACATTCCGCAAACCGTGCCATCATTGAAGGCAAACGCGTTGTGCTGGTGGATGACTCCATTGTGCGCGGCACTACTTCGATGAAAATCGTGCGAATGATCCGCGATGCCGGAGCCAAGGAAGTACATATCCGTGTGGCCTCCCCGATGATCCATCATCCGGATTTCTACGGTATTGATACGCCGGATGCAGACAAGCTGCTGGCCAACCAATATCCTGACCTGCAGGCAATGTGCGATTATATCGGTGCGGATTCGCTGGAATTCCTCTCCATTGACGGTCTTTATGAGGCGGTCGGCGGCGAGAAGCGCAATCCGAAAGCTCCGCAATTTACCGACCATTATTTTACGGGCGACTATCCGACCCGTCTGGTTGATCAGGAAGAATTGTCGAATATTCACAATTTCGCATTACTTTCCAGCAACGGCTAAAATTCTAAAAGGCGGCTTTCAGCCGCCTTTACATTATGCAGACTGAAACGGGTGGATTTTTATGAGCTTTGATCTGAGCGGACGCACAGCACTGGTGACCGGCGCATCCCGCGGCATCGGTTATTTTCTGGCATTGGAACTGGCGAAACGCGGTGCCCATGTGATTGCTGTTGCGCGGACTGTCGGCGGCCTTGAAGAGCTGGATGATGAAATTCAGGCAATGGGCAATACAGCAACCCTTGTCCCGCTTGATCTGAAAGACATGCCTGCTCTTGACCTGCTCGGCTCATCTATCAATGACCGCTGGGGCAAACTGGATATTCTCGTCGCCAATGCCGGTGTGCTTGGCACAATCTCTCCGGTCGGCCATGTGGAAGCCAAGGTGTTTGACAATGTTATCAGCACCAATCTGACCTCAATCTGGCGCCTGATCCGCTCGGTTGATCCGCTGTTGCGCCGTTCTGATGCCGGTCGTGCTATTCTGATGTCCTCCGGCGTTGCTCATACAGCGCGCGCATTCTGGGCGCCTTATGCCGCTTCCAAAGCTGCGGTAGAAGTGATGGGGCGCTCATGGGCAGAAGAAACCAAACAAATGCCGCTGCGGGTTAACTCCGTCAATCCGGGTGCTACGCGCACAGCAATGCGCGCCAAAGCAATGCCGGGTGAAGATCCGGAAACTCTGCCGCATCCGGCCGATGTGGCTGCAAAAATTGTGCAGCTCGTCGATCCGGCGCTGACCATTACCGGCCAGCTTTATGATGTACGTCAGGATAAATTCCTGCAATATCATATGCCTTCATAAACACATGTCTATAATCGTCTGGCCGGATTATTAATAACCGGCCAGAACTGTTTTTTATCCTGTCTTTTCAATCAAATAATTTTCTTCGCGGCTTTTTTATACGCAGCTCCCTGCTGCCTCATTTTATCCTGCCGCCTTCCCCTCTGAACTGTCCATTTTTTCAACTCTCTGAAAACAGAAGGGTCTGTTATGGATCATTTTTATATACTTACCGGCGGCCCGGGCTCCGGCAAAACCACTCTGCTCAATGTTCTCAAACAGCGGGGGTACCAACATAGTCAGGAAGCCGGACGACATATCATTCAGGATCAGGTCAAAATCAGCGGCAAGGCTTTGCCATGGCTCGATCCCGCACTTTTCGCGGAAATGATGCTGTCATGGGAAATGCGCTCTCACCTGCTGGCCACACAGACAATACCTGATAAGCCATATTTCTTTGACCGCGGGCTGGCCGATATTGCCGGTTACCTCACCCTTTCCGGCCTGCCTGTGCCGGATCATGTGCATCAGGCAGTGAAGCACTTTCGCTATAATAAAACCGTTTTCATCGCGCCGCACTGGCCGGAGATTTATCAGGGAGACCAAGAGCGTAAGCAATCACTGCAAGAGGCTGAGCGCACATTTGAGGCTATGCACTCAGTCTATCAAGATTATGGCTTCACTCTGATGGAACTGCCTAAGGCAGATGTTAAGGCAAGAGCAGATTTTATACTCGCCCACACAGCTGAATTTACGTAACAAAAAAGCCCGCTCAAAAGCGGGCTTTTTATTTTTCATTATCTGAACAGTTTCACGCCTGATTTTCAGAGGACTTTTTCTCTTCCGCCGCGAAACGGCGCTTCCATGCCAGTGCACTGAAAGGCAGAAATACCAGATAGGCCAAAGCTGTCAGTGTCAGTGTCTGCCAGGTAAAGCTCATCAGAAAACCGGCATAGATTACTACGCCGAGGATCAGCGGCATAACAAAGTCACGACGGATAAAGCTGCCTGCGGTTTTGCCGTTATAAACCGGCAGACGGCTGACGAGCAAAAAGGCAATCACAATCGTGAAGCCTGCTGTGCCATAGGCCAGAGCCTTGCTTGGCAGCACGCCGAGAAAGCCGGAATAGACCGGTAGCAAAACCAGCATCGCACCGGCCGGTGCCGGAACACCGATGAAATAATTACCCTGCCATGCAGGCTGGTTCGGATCTTCCAGCATTACGTTAAAGCGCGCTAAGCGCAGACAGCAGGCAATCGTATAGATCAGTGCGGCAATCCAGCCGAAAGAACCGGCCTGATCAAGCATGAACAGATAGAGCACCAGTGCCGGAGCCACGCCGAAATTGACGATATCGGCCAGAGAATCCATCTGGGCACCGAATTTGGAAGACCCTTTCAGGAGCCGCGCAATCCGTCCGTCAATACCGTCGAGAAAGGCTGCAAGCAGCACCATAGCCACGGCCTGTTCGAAACGATGCTCAATGGCAAGACGGATACCGCTCAAGCCTGCACAGATCGCAAGAACGGTAATCAGATTAGGAATGATGATCCGCATCGGAATTTCGGAAAAGCGCGGACCGCGCCCTTCCGTATTGCCATTTGGATCCAGCGGCGGGAAAGGTGCTTCAAGCATCAGGCAATCCGCACAGTTGGCGCAGTGCGCGTTTCATCAAATTCTGCCAGAACGGTTTCACCTGCCACAGCCGTCTGGCCGACAGCAACGCGGGCAACGGCACCTTTTGGCAGGTAAATATCATTACGCGAACCAAAACGGATCAGACCAAAGCGCTCGCCGGTTGAAAGATCTTCACCGGCTTTTGACCAGCAAACGATACGGCGGGCTACAAGACCGGCAATCTGCACTACGGCAACGGTGCCATGGGCGCTGTCGATCAGCACCGAATTGCGCTCATTCTCAGTGCTGGCTTTATCCAGTTCCGCATTCAGGAATTTACCCGGGCGGTGCATCACGGCAGTGATTTTGCCACGCACCGGTGCACGGTTGATATGAACCGAAAACACATTCATGAACACGCAGATGCGCAGCATCGGCTCTGTACCCAGATCCAGCTCTGCCGGCGGAACGCACATGCCAACAGAAGAAATCTTGCCATCTGCAGAGCTGATGACGAGTTTGTCATCCAGCGGCGTGATACGCAGCGGATCACGGTAGAAATAAATGCACCAGATGGTCAGCACCATCCCTACCCAGAACAAAGGTTCCCACAACCAGCCAAGCAACAGCGACACAACAAAAAATGCTGCGATAAAGGGGTAGCCCTCGCGGTGGATAGGAACAAAAGTATTGCGAATGGTATCGGACAGGCTCATCGGTTTTCCTCAGATTTTCCGCTTCAATAACGCAAAGTAACAGCGTTTAAAATGATTAAGCGCAAACAGCGCAACAAAATTCATGATATTCGTGCTTTATCATAACAAAATGCTCACAGAACATTACCGCAAGCACCGGTTTTGATTTTTTTATATTCCGCATTGATACGGAATCAAAACGGTTCAGGTGATGTTGATATCACCGGAACCGCCATTGCTGCATGCATATACAATGAACAGCCAGTGCGAATATCTGCTGTCATCATAGAGGATCATCGGTGCCCTGTCATTCTCCGGCAGGGGCGCCGCGAATAACAATGCCAAGTTCATCGCTTTCACGAACCTGACGCAGACGGGCTTCCGCTTCATCAGCTTCACGCTGACGATCCCACATGGAAGCATAAAGTCCGCCTTCGACCAGCAGATCACGATGGGTACCGCGCTCGGCAATCTGGCCGTCTTTAAGCACGATAATTTCATCGGCGCTGATAACAGTCGACAGACGGTGCGCAATCACCAATGTTGTGCGGTCACGGCTGACCAGATCCAGAGACTGCTGAATATCCTGCTCGGTTGCTGTATCCAGTGCCGAGGTTGCCTCATCAAGGATCAGGATCGGCGGGGCTTTCAGAATTGTACGGGCAATCGCCACGCGCTGCTTCTCGCCACCGGAGAGTTTAAGTCCGCGTTCGCCAACCATCGACTGATAGCCTTCCGGCAATAGCTGGATAAAACGGTCGATCTGTGCCAGCTTGGCAGCCTGTTCCACTTCCTGCTCAGTCGCCGACGGACGGCCATAGCGGATATTATAGGCAATAGTATCGTTAAACAGCACCGTATCCTGCGGGACCATACCAATCGCATGGCGCAGGCTGACCTGCGACACTTCGCGGATATCCTGCCCGTCAATTGTCACCGAACCCTGCTGCACATCATAGAAGCGATAAAGCAGACGGGAGATGGTTGATTTACCTGCACCGGACGGTCCTACAATCGCAATGGTCTTGCCGGATGGTACTTCAAAGCTGATATTGCGCAGGATCGGACGGGACGGATCATAGGCAAAGCTGACATTGTTGAAGCGGATTGCCCCTTGCGAGACGGCCAGAGCCGGTGCATCGGGCTTGTCTTTAACCTCTTCTTCAACTTCAAGAAGATCGAACATCTGCTCAATATCGGTAAGCCCCTGACGGATTTCACGATAGATAAAGCCGATCATATTCAGCGGCAATGACAGCTGCATTAACAGCGCATTGATGAAGACAAAATCGCCGAGTGTATGGGTTCCGGCCTGTACTTCGCGGGCAGACATCACCATCAGGATCATCATGCCGACACCGAAAATCACGGCCTGACCAAAGTTCAGCCAACCAAGCGATGTCCATGTCTGGGTTGCCGCTTTTTCATAACGTGCCATCGAGCGGTCATAGCGCTCGGCTTCCATCGCCTCATTGCCGAAATATTTGACGGTCTCAAAATTGAGCAGTGAGTCAATCGCTTTGGTATTGGCATCCGTATCGGATTCATTCATTTCGCGGCGGATATTAATACGCCAGTCACTCGCCTTGACGGTGAACCACATATAGAGCCAGACCGTTGCCGCAACCACGATCAAATAGCTGACACCATAGGCGAAACCGAAAATCGCTGCAGTCAGCGCAAATTCCAGCAGGGTCGGTACCGAGCTCAGAATGGTGAAGCGCACAATGGTTTCAATGCCTTTGACGCCGCGTTCAATCACACGGGACAGGCCGCCGGTGCGGCGCTCAAGATGAAAACGCAGCGACAATTTATGCATATGCACAAAAGTCCGATAGGCAAGCTGACGCACTGCATATTGGCCGACGCGGGCAAATAACGCATCGCGCAACTGGTTCAGACCGGCCTGAATAATACGTGCCAGATTATAGGCAACGACAAGCATCAAAGCGCCGACAAAAATCTGCGGCACCCAGCTTTCCGGTTTGAAAGAACCATCCAGCGCATTCGTTGCCCATTTGAAAAAATAAGGCACCAGCATCAGCACGAATTTGGCGATGACCAGATAGAAGGTCGCCCAGACGACCCGCATTTTGAGATCATGACGCTCACTCGGCCACATATATGGCCAGAGTTTCGCCAGTGTTTTCAGGGTCTGACCGGATTCTGCCGAGACTGTTTTTTGTTTTTTCATCTTTTTATTTAACGCCACAGACGGTCACTGCTGCCGCCTTCATGCTGTATTGCGGTCTAAGTGCCGCAGAATTGCTGCAAGTTTCTTCATCGTCTTATCATAGCTGCAGGCGTGATAGAAACAAAACGCCTGCACAATGTTGTGAGGAAGACAAACACACTCCGGAGAAACAGGATTTACGGTAGTTTCTGCTTCACATCCTGCTCGCTGAGCGGGGTTTTCGGCATGACGAAAACCTGTCCCGGCCAGATCAGGTCAGGGTTCTTAATCTGATCAGTATTGGCCAGATAAATCGTGGTATAACGCGTGCCGCTGCCATAAGTGCGCTTGGAGATTGTCCAGAGATTATCGCCTTTACGGATAATCACCGAGCCTTCCGCTTTTTCCAGAGGCTGTGCCTGTGTCTCTCCGGCAGGCTGGCTTTCCTGAGCGGCCTGTCCGGCATCCGGTGCACTTTGCGCGGCGATTGCAGGAGCAACAGCCGCAATATTCTCACCGGCTTCGCGACGGAAAGGTACACGCGCTGTGGCCAGAATTTTACCGCCCTTATCCATCAGATCAGCACGGATAATATAGTCACCGACAGCAAGCGGCTGCTGGGTCTGCACCAGATAGCGCCCCTCAGGGGTGATGACAGCTGTGCCGAGCAAAGTCTCATTGGCTGATACATTAACCGTCTGGCCACCGCGTGCATGACCGGCGACAAATACCGAGCGGCCTTCAATCTCCACGGCCTCCACGGCAATGCTGACGGCATCCTGAGAATTGCCCTCTGCAAGCCCGCCCTGTACGGCCTGCGACGGCAGCAGGGTAACAGCAGCATCATTACCATGCGCAGCTGCCGGTGCATCTTTATTCTCAGTTGTCTGCGCAGCATTTCCGCTACTGGCCTGCGGCGTAGTAATCATGCGGCTGGCCTGACCAGGCTCTTCAACAAGTGCGAGAACCTGACCATCCGGTGTTGCAGGAACGGAGAGGATCGCGGTCTGCTGCGATGTTGCAACGGAATTATCTTCTGCAGTTGCGCGCAGAACCAGCTGATAGTCGCCGCTTTTCAGCGCCTCATCCAGAATAATTGCAAAATCACCGTTCTCACCGGCCTTGGCAGAGCCTAGCACACGGGTTTTGGAAATCACATCAACCACAGAATTCGGTGCGGCTTTACCGGCAATGACCAGTGAGCCGTTGCCTTCAAGGCGCAGCACATCAAAAACCGGAACTGTGACACTCTGTTCCGGCACTGTTTTTTCCGGTTCTGTTGGCTTGGTATCCGCCGTTGCAGCAGTATTACCCGCAACAGGCTTGTCAGTCTGGGCAGGAGTTTCAGGCTGGGTCGTCGCAGCAGGCTTGTTATCTGTTGCTGTTTTTGAAGCAGGTGCCTGTGGAGGCTGATCCGTTTTCTGCGGAGCCATGCTAAAATATGCAAGAAGACCACCTGCTATAACAACAGCAGCAAAACCGGCAAGCGCATAACGACTATTCTGCATACGGGGCTGACCCTTTTAACACCAAGCTTAAAAAAATATTATAACATGCTGTGTCTGCTTATAAATCCAAATGTATAAGCAGCACATTTGCCAACAACTAGCGCTTTTTTATTGTTACAGCAAGAATATCACATATCAGCGCCAAAATTCTTGTCACATATTGCGCGATAAAATGTCAGCTATACATGGTTTTCGGTACAAGGCAATGATTTTAAAAAGACTTCGGGAACAGCGGTGAAAGAGCTGATTTTTTATACGGATTTTTACTAACCGAATTCATGGCCGATTTCACCGCATAAACTTGACGGCAAACAGCCCGCGCGCGAAAAGAAAGCATGAGCAAGATTCGATCAATATGTGTCTATTGCGGTTCTTCAACCGGCAATAATCCGGTTTACCGGGAAGCAGGACTGGCTCTTGGCCGCTCCATTGCAGAAAACGGTCTTCGCCTGATCTATGGCGGCGGCACAAAAGGAATTATGGGCGCGGTTGCAGAAGGCGCTTATAAGGCCGGCGGCAAAGTCACCGGTATCATTCCGACATTTCTTCTCAATAAAGAAGCTGACGGCAAGCAGAATGAAATGCTTGATGAGCAGATCATTACCGAGAATATGCATCAGCGCAAACAGCTGATGTTTGAACGCTCGGATGCATTTGTCACCCTGCCGGGTGGTATTGGTTCTGTTGAGGAAATCGTAGAAATGATGACCTGGGCACAGCTCGGCCATCATAAAAAGCCGATGGTTTTCGCCAATATCAATCATTTCTGGGAGCCGATGATCGCCATGCTCGATCATATGCGCACAGAAGGCTTTATCCATACCGGCCATCGCGTGCAGCCTAAAATGCTGGATACTGTGGAAGAAATTATCCCTTACATCTTTGATGCAGCCGCGAAAGGCGATGCATCCGGTGATGAAGAGATTATTGCCCGCATGTAAGCAGATTACATGACTATTTAAAAAGCCCCTCAGTGAGGGGCTTTTTTATGTGTCCGATTAAGATTTAGCGGCAATCGCTTTATCCGCTCGTGCTTCTTTCAGGATTGACCATGTATAGAGGATCAACCCTGCCCAGATCAGTGCGAAAGCATAGAGCTGCACTGTGTTAAACGGTTCCTTGAAGGCGAAAACAGCGATCAGAAACAGCATGGTCGGTGTAATATACTGCATTAGTCCCAGCGTGGTGTAGCGCAGCAGTTTCGCGCCGGTGGCATACATAATCAGCGGCACAGCGGTAACAACCCCAGCCAGCATCAGCAGAGAAATATCCGCTGGCGTACCGGTAACAAAATGATCCTGCCCTTGTGTGTATAGCCAGATTGCATAGGCACTGGCCGGAATGAACAGGATAATCACTTCCAGCATGAAACCCTGCGACGGGCCGATCGGCAGAGATTTACGGAAGAAACCATAGAAGCCGAATGACAGTGGCAGAATGATAGATACCCATGGCAGACCGCCCTGCTCTACAGTCAGCAACACCACCGCAGCAGCGGCAAGGAATACGGCAACCAGCTGTACTCTTGTCAGGCGCTCTTTAAGGAAAATCGCGCCAAGCAGCACATTGACCAGCGGGTTGATATAATAGCCCAGAGCCGCATCCAGCGCGTGATCATTGAAAATTGCCCAGACATAGACGCCCCAGTTCAACGTGATCAGGGAAGCTGTCAGACAGGCCATTGCCAATGTGCGCGGATTGCGCAAGGCTGCGCCAACATCTTTAGTGCGCCCCATAAACACCAGAATGATCGCTGCGACCGGCAATGACCAGATCACCCGATGCGCCAGCACTTCCACAACCGGAATATGGGCAACCGCTTTCATATAAAACGGGAAAAGCCCCCAGAACAAATAGGCCAGCATCGCGAAAATAAAACCGCGTGTCGCCTCCGGCATTGCCGCTTGAGACCGGTCACTCATAGTTATCCATCCTCAGATTTCCGGTCTCGGGCTTTATTCTTACAGCGGGAGCCGTTCATTACAATTGCATCAGTAACAACCGGTACTCCCGTTTCATCGGCTCCGCAAACGGCAAATTTTATTCTGCTGCAATATGTCCCGCAAGTTCGCGGTTTTTCATCAGCTTATAGACGACAGAATCCATCAGTGCCTGAAAGGATGCATCAATAATATTGTCCGACACACCGACTGTGCGCCAGCGCTGGCCGCTGGCATCATGCGACTCGATCAGAACGCGGGTGATCGCTTCCGTACCGCCATTGAGGATACGGACTTTAAAATCGACCAGTTCCAAATCGGCCAGTTCTTCCTGATAGCGGCCGAGATCCTTGCGCAAGGCAAGGTCAAGCGCGTTAACCGGACCATGACCTTCGGCCACCGACAAGTGCTCCTCACCGTCGATGATGATTTTCACAATCGCCTCCGACACGGTTTTCAGGCAGCCATTGCTGTCATAGCGGCGCTCAACCATACAGCGGAAAGCTTCAACACGGAAAAACTGCGGCACCGCACCGAGTTGCTGACGGGCGAGCAGCTCAAAACTCGCATCCGCGCTTTCATAGGCATAGCCCTGCGCTTCACGTTCTTTGACCAGCGCGATCAGCGTATCGAGATGACGATCATCTTTAGCAACCTGAATGCCGCGCTTGTTGAGCTCAGCAATAAAATTGGATTTACCACCCTGATCGGACACCATGACACGGCGATGATTGCCCACCATTTCCGGCGGCACATGTTCATAGGTTTTAGGCTCTTTCAGCAAAGCAGAAGCATGAATGCCTGCTTTGGTAGCGAAAGCTGAACTGCCGGTAAAAGCCGCCTGATCGTTCGGCGCGCGGTTGAGAATATCGTCAAAAGTGCGGGACAGTTTGGTAATACCTGCCAACGCATCGATGCTGATGCCGACTTCGAAACGGTCTGCCCAGACCGGTTTAAGCATCAATGTCGGGATCAGCGTGACAAGATTGGCATTGCCGCAACGCTCGCCGATACCATTGAGCGTGCCCTGCACCTGCCGCACACCGGCATCAATTGCGGCCAGCGACACGGCAACAGCCTGTTCCGTGTCATTATGCGCATGAATACCCAGACATTCGCCCGGCACAACAGCTTTGACTGCACGGACAATGTCACCGACTTCACCCGGTTGCGTGCCGCCATTGGTATCGCAAAGCACTACCCAGCGCGCACCGGCACCATAGGCCGCTTTGGCACAAGCCAGCGCATAATCAGGATTGGCTTTAAAGCCGTCGAAGAAATGCTCGCAATCGACAATACATTCCTTACCGGCCATACGCGCAGCAGTGACTGATGAAGTGATCGATTCCAGATTATCTTCAAGAGAACAACCAAGCGCCAGATGCACATGGTAGTCCCAGCTTTTGGCAACATAGGTGATAACATCGCTGGAGGCCTGCAACAGTACCGACATGCCCGGATCATTGGAGGTGGAAACACCCGGGCGTTTGGTCATACCAAAAGCGGCGAACTTCGCCTTTGCCGTATGTTTGCGCTGAAAAAAGCTCGTATCTGTCGGGTTTGCACCCGGATAACCGCCCTCAACATAATCCATGCCGAAATCATCCAGCATGGCGGCAATGGCTTTCTTATCCGCAACAGAGAAATCAATGCCCGGTGTCTGCTGACCATCGCGCAGGGTGGTATCATAAATATAGATACGCTCTTTTTTCATTGTTGTTCTTTCCTCCATATCCGTATTTATGCGTGAGATTTATGCATGGCCTTGTGGCCATGTCTCAGTGTCATGATCCGGATGCTGATAAGATACCATAGTGCGCACGAATTCCGCACTTTCAGGATCACGTTCTGTCGTATAGGCAGGCAAGGTGCTCAGCTTGTCCAGATAAGGCAACCTGCCCTCCATGCCCCATTGCACAACCGGCTCAATTTCCTGCGGATTGTCAAAAGCCGCAATGGACAGCGCCAGACCGTCCGGCGCTTCATAGGTCAGCGGTGTGCCGCAACCGGCACAAAAGCCGCGCTGCACATGGTTGGATGAGCGGAACAGTTTTCGTGTTCCGCGCGTCCATTCCAAGGTCCCCTCTTTAACGGAGACCAAAGGAGCAAAATAATTGCCGAAGGCTTTCTGGCACATGCGACAATGACAGATGGATGCACTGCCCAGCTGCCCCTTCACACGAAAACGCACGGCACCGCATTGGCAGCCGCCGCTGGCGACCGGATTTTCACTCAGCGTTTCACTTCCCATGTTGTCACCCGTTCTCCGCTAGCCGGATCTTTGCCGTCCTTGAGCTGAATATTCTGTGCCAGCAATGAGTCACGAATACGGTCAGCTTCCGCCCAATTTTTCCCGTTAATGAATGCCAGACGCTCGGCGATCTGTCTTTCAACATCTGCCGTGTCGACATCTGCGGCAGCGCTGAACAGATATTGCGCAGCCTCAGCCAGCAATTGCGCATCGTGAAGACCAAGCAGGTTAAGGCCGGAAACCAGCGCCTCCACATCACCCTGTTTATAGGCTTTGCGCAATTCTGTGAGTGCAGCCCATGTGTTCAGATCATCACCAATGGCATCAGCAAACACCCTTGCCTTATCCGCAGAAGCAGCAACCGGCTGTTCGGAAATCGCCTGATACCACTTCGCCAGTTCTTCACCGGATTCATTCAGACGCTGCTGCGTCCAGTTGATCGGCTCACGATAATGGGTCTGCAACATCGAAAGGCGTGCAGCCATCCCTGTCCAGCGACGGCGGAACTCTTCCGGCGCATCTGTGCCTGACAATTGCGGCAGTTCCGATTTCAGCACATCGTCAATGGTGATGAAATTGCCCAGAGATTTGGACATTTTCTGACCTTCGACCTGCAGAAAACCATTATGCATCCAGATATTGGCCATGCGTTCTGAACCAAAAGCGCAGCATGATTGGGCAATCTCATTCTCATGATGCGGGAATACCAGATCAATACCACCGGCATGAATGTCGAAGGTATTTTTCAGCGGATCCTCGCATTTCAGACCACCGCCAAACGGCTCCAGCAATTTGGCCATCGACATGGCGGAGCACTCGATGTGCCAGCCCGGACGACCGTGAACCGCAATACCTGCCGGAGACGGCCAGCCCGGCTCCCCCTCTTTGGATGGTTTCCACAGCACGAAATCCATCTCATCGCGCTTGTAAGATGCCACATCCACACGCGCACCGGCAATCATCTCATCCAGTGAGCGGCGGGCAAGCGCACCATAACGGGGACCATGGTCGCCGCTCATGGTTTTAACTGCAAACAGCACATGATCGTCAGCCACATAGGCATGACCGCGCTCGATCAGACGTTCGATCAGCTGGCGCATTTCTTCCAGATGTTCGGTTGCGCGCGGCTGGCTGGATGGTTCGAGATTGCCAAGCGCTGTTACATCGCTCTGGAACTGCGCATTGGTGCTTTCCGTGACTTTGCGAATAGCTTCATTCAGCGGCAGATCAGGATAATCGCGCACGGCACGCGCATTGATCTTGTCATCCACGTCAGTGAGGTTACGCGCATAAGTCACTTGGCTCTCACCATAGACATGGCGCAGCAGACGGAACAGCACGTCAAATACAATCACCGGACGCGCATTGCCGATATGGGCAAAATCATAAACTGTCGGGCCGCAGACATACATGCGCACATGATCAGGATTGATCGGAACAAAGTCCTCTTTCCTGCGGGTCAGCGTATTATACAAACGCAATTCAGTGGCAGACATCTGACTTCCCTTTAACATACGGTTCTAAAGCACAAACAAGACTTGCGCAGCCTGCTGGCCGGTGCATTTGTCTGCTTCAAAAGGAAAAGGAAGACGAAAACATCCGAGCCAGCAATCTGCTAGCGAATAATGACCGCAATAATACAAATGGTGTTTGCGAATGGTGTTTTCATGACAGCACTTATCTCTCTGATCCTGTGCCGCGTCAAGAGACAGCTCAGAGATTTTTGTGACCGGCAGTCATCATGACACGCGGCATTACCGCCGTGACATTACCCAGATTTGCGCCCGAATTTGCACATTTCCAGCCATGCTTCAGTCCTATTTTTCACGATAATGGGAGCTGTGAGTTAGGGAAGGAAACATTATGAAAAAGATCTTCAGCGCATCTAAAAAAGATCAGCTTACCGAGCAGTATCGTGCAATCGGCCCTGCATTTTTGGCGGCAGCTCTGCGGTCGGCACCGCGCAGCCACCGTGACGAGAAGCGGCTGCACGTCTCTTATCTGCCGTCAGATAAGACCTTACGACCACAACAGACGGCTAAATAGGCTGAACGCAATCGCCCACATAATGATGCCGATAATGCAGTCGAGAATACGCCATGCCGAAGGTTTGGCAAAAAACGGCTGCAGCAATCGTGCACCATAGCCGAGCGAGAAAAACCAGACAAAAGAGGCTGTTATCGCACCCAGCCCATAGGCCAGACGCGCCTGCCCTTCAAAACGGGCAGAGAGGCTGCCGACCAGTACGACCGTATCAAGATAGACATGCGGATTGAGAAAGGTCAGCGCCAGACAAGTCCCGACTGCAGCTTTCAGGCTGACCGCACCGCCATTGCCGGCACGCAACCCGTCAGGATGCATTGCACGACGAAAAGCAGACAGACCATACCAGAACAGAAAAGCAACGCCACCGACAGTCACCACTGTAATCAATGAAGGGGACTTTGCGATCAGTGTGCCCAGCCCTGCAACGCCTGCGGCAATCAGCAAGGCATCAGACAGAGCACAGATCAGACAGAGAATAAACACATGCTGACGCAGCAGTCCCTGTCTCAGAATATAGGCATTTTGCGCACCAATGGCGACAATCAAGGATAGTCCGAGCAGAAAGCCCGAAATTGCTGCTGTTCCCACGATATACTCGTTCTTGTTAAATTGACGCGCATCTTATCCGCAAACCGGCAACCACTTTTCGGGATGCAAACTTTACATCAACGCGCATCCTACCCGAAAACCGGCAACCACTTTTCGGGATGCAAACTTTACATCAACGCGCATCCTACCCGAAAACCGGCAACCACTTTTCGGGATGCGCTTTAGGTTATGTTTTTGAAAGAATTAATTAAAACATACTGAACTGGTCGTCATTGTCATCTGTTTTCTTTTTGACAGCAGTTTTTTTAGGTTTAGCCGGTTTTTTGACGACTGGTTCCTGGGAAACTGTCAGCTCTTCCACTACCTCATGCACATCTGTGCCAAAATAACGGGCATTATTGATCTTGTCCGAGACGGGAATCGCCTCAAAAAAATCATCCTGCACCGGTTTGAGCAAATGCTTTACATCCTTGGCACGGTTGCGCTTGCAATCCAGCCACTCCTGATAGTCCTCAGGATGAATCACCAGCGGCAGGCGGTCATGAATGTGCGATAATGCATGATTGGAAGCCGTCGTCAGAATGGCTGCCGTATCCATCTGCGAACCGTCACCGCTCACCCATGTTTCCATCAACGCGCCAAACGCAACGGTTCCGCCATGGCGCGGACGTATCCAATAGGCCTGTTTTCTGCCGTCACCGAGTTTACGCCATTCATAGAACCCCGTTACCGGCAGCAAGCTACGCCGGTGCTCCATCGCAGTGCGAAAAGACGGCTTTTCATGTGCCGTCTCGGAACGGGCATTAATCATCAGCGGAAAGTTCAGCGGGTCTTTTGTCCATGACGGCACAAAGCCCCAACGCACCAGCATTGCAATACGATCCGGCCGGTTGCTGCCGGGTGCCGGTGTTTCACCGTTCATCACAATCATGATCGGTTGGGTCGGTGAAATATTATAGCGCGGCGGAAAGGCTTCATCGACAATCACGCCGAACTGCGCCTCCACCTCATCAATTGTTGCCAGTAATGCAAAACGTCCACACATAATATTTGGTGTTGCGAGTTTTACCGTAAAGGTCAAGGTACCTGATAAACAAAGCTTGCAAATCTGCGGGCAGGTTTTTACCACTCATTCTATGATACAGGACATTTCCCCTCACCCGCTCATCGCCCATGGTGCCTCCATCATCTGCCGTAAGGAGAACCGTTTCCTGCTGGTGAAACGCGGCAAGGAGCCACTCAAAGGTTCACTCGCTTTTCCGGGTGGCGGGGTTGAAGCCGGAGAAAATGCCGAACAGGCCGCACGGCGTGAACTCACAGAAGAAACCGGCTTGCACTGCAGCCGCCTGCGGCTGGTCGATACAATTGATCTGTCTCAGGAAGGGCTTTACGGCAAGGTCTATAATCTTTGCATTTTCCGCGCTTATGACCTCAGCGGACAGGAACAGGCCGGAGACGATGCCGTTTCGCTGCACTGGCTGACAGTTGAGGATATGCTGCAGCATATTGTGACCGTCAGCACTTTGGCTTTTGCTCGCCGTATTCTGCAGGAAGAAGGCTGAGCGCCTTGAAACAGCCTGATTACTGCACAATTTATAGTGAAGGCGCGGAGTATATGTATGACCCGATTTCTTGTTAGCTTCCTGTTGGTTACAGGATTTTCTGTTTCCGCTCTTTCCGCACAGGCACAAACACAGGAAACCAGCGGCCCGCCCTATGAAAGCCAGATGATCCAGCTGGCAGGCACCCTCGGCTCCCTCCACTATTTGAGCAATCTTTGCGGCGACAAAACCAGTCTCTGGCGCGATCAGATGAATGAACTGCTCACCGCTGAAAAAGCAGATGAAACGCGACGTAAAAATCTGGTTTCAGCCTTTAACAACAACTACCGCAGCTATGCTGATAATTACAGCCAATGTACCGATCAGGCGCTGAAAGCAATCGACCGGTTTAAATTGCAGGGTGAAAAGCTCTCTGAAGGACTGGTTGCCCATTACGGCAATTAACCAAAACTTCATTCATTGCAATAAAGGCGAAATCTGCCATTCACAAACCATCGCAATCTGTTAACAAGAGATTAAATTATTGATGGTGATGCGTCGGCTGATGGTGTAAGAAACGGTCTTCAGATAGTCGTTTCTGCTCTGAATGGCTCTATGACAGCACTTTCTTTAGCTAAGTCCTGTCCGTCTTCTGCGATGCAGTGTCCAACGGCATAAAGCCAAGGTGATATTTTAATGAATCATGCTCCGACAGACCTCGATGAATTGATTGCCCATGAGAAAAAACAGGCGGCGATCGAATATCAGCATGAAGCCTGGGCTGACGGGATTTCAGAAGGCATTGAACCGGAAATTCTCGCAGAGGCTGCTTTTGCCAATGCACTGACCGAACTTCTGCGCAGCACGGGCGAAGATGCGGCACTTGGCCTGCTCGATAAATTGCGCGAACAGATCATTGCCGGTGAGTTTCTGCCCAACCGTATTTTGCAGTAATTTTGCAGTAATTTCGCGAGCACAGTCGGCATCCGTCATAATTTGTGCTATTGGATGCCGTAAACATTTATTTTGAATATATATTTATCTTCCGGAGTTTCTGATGTTGCTTTCATCCCGCCACTGGCCGAGCAAGCTCAGCTCAGACAAATTTCTGAGCACGTCTTTCCTCTCCGGTCTGGCTCTGGCCATGATTGCCGCATCAGTCTCAGTATCGGCCTCCGCCGGAACACTGAGCGGAAAACCACAAATTTTAGCATTGAGCGAAACACCTGCCGGTGAAGATGGCGAAGAGGTTAATCCGGCGCAGGTGCCTTTGCCAGGACCGTTGCGTCAGGTACCGACTGAAACCTACAGAGCGCCTGAATCCGGCGCAGCCTCCGAAAACGGCAGCCCGGAGCGCGATATTACCCGTCCGCATGTTTCGCCGGAAGGTAAGATTCCGGAAGTCTCCTATGACTATTCAAAGCTTCCGCAGGCTGTGCAGGACACCCGCAAGAAAATTCTCGATATTGCCAAAGCCGGAAAGATTGACGCGCTGAAACCATTGCTCGGTGACGGCGGCGAAGCCAGCCCGATGCTTTCGCTCGGTGAATATGACGGTACACCACTGGAATTTCTCAAAAGCCTTTCCGGTGACAGTAATGGTCAGGAATTGCTGGCTATTCTCGTAGATCTTCTCGAATCCGGCTATGCGCATCTCGATGCCGGTACACCGAATGAAGTTTATGTCTGGCCGTATTTCTTCGCCTACCCGCTGGACAAGCTGGACGACCGGCAGATGGTTGAGCTGTATCAGATTGTAACTGCCGGTGATTTTGAAGAAATGAAGGGCGTCGGTGCCTATATTTTCTACCGTCTCGGCATTACGCCGGATGGCTCATGGAAGTTTTTTGTAGCCGGCGACTGAACGGCTCATATAGTCTTATTAAAAAAGCCGCCTTTTCAGGCGGCTTTTTATTTCTTAATGCAATTTCTCGGCAAAGCCGCTCCCGTTAATTTCTTGGGAGCGCTTCGATAAACTCTACCGGTTCACCGAGTGCAGGATTAACGATCTCGCCTTCCCACATCACTTTATGACCGCGCACGATAGTGCCAACCGGCCAGCCAGTGACTGTCTTGCCGTGATATGGTGTCCAGCCAGCCTTGGAGCCAGCCTGCTCGTGAGTAATAGTTACGCTACGCTTCATATCAACAATCGTCAGATCCGCATCATAACCGACTGCAATGCGACCCTTACGGGACATGCCGAAAATGCGGTTCGGGCCATGTGATGACAAATCAACAAAGCGTTCCAGTGACAGGCGACCGGCATTCACATGATCGAGCATGATAGGAACCAGTGTCTGCACACCTGTCATGCCCGATGGCGATGCCGGATAAGGCTTCTGCTTTTCTTCCAGCGTATGCGGTGCATGGTCGGAGCCGAGAACATCGACAACGCCCTGCCCGATACCTTGCCAGATACCATCGCGGTGACGTGCATCGCGTACCGGCGGGTTCATCTGAATGAGATTGCCGAGTGTTTTATAATCTTCCGAAGACAGTGTCAGGTGATGCGGGGTCGCCTCACAGGTGGCCACATCTTTGTAGTCTTTCAGGAATTCAATTTCTTCCGCAGTCGAAATATGCAGTACATGAATGCGCGCGCCGGTTTCGCGGGCAATGCGCACCAGACGCTGGGTGCAGGTCAGTGCTGCAATCTCATCGCGCCAGACCGGATGGCTGGACGGATCATTTTCAACACGCAGACCTTCGCGCTCACGCAGGCGGAATTCATCTTCCGAGTGGAAAGCTGCGCGGCGGCGTGTATTGCGCAGAATGGATGCAACGCCTTCATCATCCTCCACCAGCAGATCACCGGTTGAAGAGCCCATAAACACTTTGATACCCGCAGCGCCCGGCAGGCGCTCCAACTCAGGCACATCTTTAGCATTGTCACGTGTGCCGCCAACCCAGAATGCGAAATCGCAATGCATACGATGTGTGCCGCGCTTTACCTTATCAGCCAACGCTTCCGGTGAAGTGGTCAACGGCTTGGTATTCGGCATTTCGAAAACAGAGGTCACGCCGCCAAGTACAGCTGCAAGCGAACCGGTCTGCAAATCTTCTTTATGCTCGAGACCCGGCTCACGGAAGTGCACCTGACTGTCCACAACGCCCGGCAAAATATGCAGGCCGGTGCAGTTGATAACCTCGCCTGCGGCATTCTCTGACAGGGAACCGATAGCGGTAATGCGACCGTTTTTAACGCCGATATCACGAACGGCACTGCCGTCATGATTGACTACCGTTGCACCTTTGAAAATCGTATCGAATGTTGTGGTCATTCGCGGCTCTCCTGTCTTGCGATAACTCGCTGTTCCTGACTTGCGATTACTCGCAATGCGGCTTACGTAACAAAGCGATGAATATCAAGATATTTGCATCTGCACTGCTTTATAAACCGGAAAGTTGATATGACAACGACAGAACCTTTAACTCTGTTTACCGGACCAACCGGAAATCTCGACGACCGCACACAGATTCTCGTGCGTGGTCCCGATGCGGAAACATTTCTGCAATCCATTTTCACAGCTGATCTGACCTCCCTTGAAACCGGCATCCTGCGCGCTTCGGCGCTGCTGAGCCCGCAAGGTAAAATCCAGTTCGATTTTCTGATCTCACGCGTTGAAGACGGCTTCCGCATTGATATTGCGAAGGATGTGGCAGAGGTTTTTTCCAAACGTCTCACGCTTTATCGGCTGCGTGCCAAAGCGGAAATTATCGTTTTAAATGAATCAATTATCAGAATTAGCTGGAAAACTGATTCAGGCAGTTCAGAAAGTGATTCAATTAGCCTTGAGAGCTATCAGGCCGTGCGCGATGAGCGCTTCCCTGAAGAAGCGAATGTCCTGCGTCATTATGCTGAGAGCGGCAGCGCCTCCCCCGCCACGCAATCTGATCGCGATGCATGGGCAGCTTTGCGTATTCACTATGGTATTGCCGAAGGCGGTGCCGATTTCATCATGAATGATGTTTTCCCGCATGATATTAATTTCGAGCAATTCAGCGGTGTATCCTTCAAGAAGGGCTGCTTCGTCGGACAGGAAGTCGTGTCCCGCATGCAACATCGCGGCACTGCACGACGCCGGATTTTGCAGGTGACGGCGCAGGCCGATCTGCCCGCATCGGACACACCGATTACTGCCGGTGGCAAAGAAGTCGGAACCTTGCGCAGTGTCAATGGCAGCAATGCACTCGCACTGGTTCGCATCGACCGCGTTAAAGACGCAATGGATAAAAACATTCCGCTGCTCGCCGGTGAAACAGAGGTCAGCCTGACAATTCCTGCCTATGCTAAATTCACCTTCCCTGAAGGAGCGGCAGACTGATGGCAGTATCCGGCGGTGCCAAAACAAAACCGGTTCGGGCATGGCAGCGTATGTTGTCAGGCCGCAGGCTGGATTTGCTTGATCCATCACCGCTGGATATTGAAATCAGTGATATTGCCCATGGGCTGGCGCGTGTTGCCCGCTGGAACGGCCAGACCCGTGGTGATCACGCCTATTCTGTAGCGCAGCATTCGCTGCTGGTGGAACAGATTTTCCGTGAGCAAAATCCTGATGCTCCTTTGCAGCATCAGCTGCTGGCCTTACTGCATGATGCACCGGAATATGTGATCGGCGATATGATCTCGCCCTTCAAGGCGGTGATGGGCGGTGCCTATAAACAGATTGAAGCGCGACTGGAAACAGCCATTCATCTGCGCTTTTCTTTACCCGCGACCGTGCCTGCAGTTTTAAAAAAAGCGATTAAGAAAGCTGACATTGTTTCCGCTTATTTTGAAGCAACAGAACTGGCCGGTTTCAGCACGGCAGAAGCTGCAGAGTTTTTTGGTCGTCCGCGCGGTTTTCATGCCGGTCACTTTGATTTATCACCAAGGCCAACCGCAGAGATAGAACAGGCTTTTATCAACCGATTCAACGCATTGGAGACACAAATTCATGGCTGATGTTTCCGCTGTCGTTGAGGTGGGTTTGAGTGCTGCAGTTGTTACAATCAGCAATAACCGTCCGGTTATTCTCTGCTCTGACGACCATGAAATGCCCGCAGCCCATGAAGTATCTGCCGCGCTTTCGCTGCCTTACGGGCGGTTTGATCCGCTGAAACACCGCACATTAGAAATGGGTTTGCGGCTATGGGTTGAAGCGCAAACGGCCTTGCGCCTCGGCTATGTAGAGCAACTTTATACATTCGGCGACCGTGGCCGTGCCAAATCTGCCATGCCGACCGATGATACCCATGTGATTTCTGTCGGCTATCTGGCACTGACACGTCAGAATGGCGAGCAGCCGGAAAATGACTGGCAATATTGGTATGATTTTCTGCCTTGGGAAGACTGGCGCAGCGGCAAACCGCCACTCATCGACCAGCTCATCATTCCCGCCTTGCGTGAATGGGCACAGAGCGACAAGCGCAGCCATCCGGCCTATGATCTACATCAGCTACCACGCCTGACACGTTTGCGTCTTGCCTTTGGCACCGATGGTATCCAATGGGATGAAGAGCGCGTGCTGGAACGCTATGAGCTGCTTTATGAGGCCGGTCTGGTGCGGGAGGCAACCATTGACGGCACAGTCAGCCCGAGCGCACAGCTGGACGAATTGCAACGCCATACCGGCAAAGCCATGGTGTTCGACCATCGCCGCATTCTCGCAACCGCAATTGCCCGCCTGCGTGCCAAGCTGAAATACCGTCCGGTAATCTTTGAGCTGATGCCCGATTGTTTCACCCTCACAGCCTTGCAGGAAACTGTTGAAGCGATCTCCGGCCGACATCTGCATAAACAGAATTTCCGTCGTCTGGTGGAAAATGCCGAACTGGTAGAGCCGACCGGTGCCAGTCTCAGCCAGCAACGCGGAAGACCAGCTGCGCTCTACCGCTTCCGCCGTGCGGTTCTGGAAGAGCGCCCTGCGCCGGGCTTAAAGGTAACGCTGTCGCAAAGATAAATTTTGGTATTTCGCATTATCCTACGCAAAACCGCTACGCACTTTTGCTGGAAATGCTCTAGCGATAGATATGCCGCTCATCAGGAAAGCTGTGGCTTTTCACATCTTCTGCATAGGCTTTCACAGCCTCGTCAATAGCTGCACCAATGGCACCATATTGGCGGACAAATTTGGCAGGCTTGTCGTTGAGGCCAAGCATATCTTCCAGCACCAGAATTTGCCCGTCGCACTCCGCCGATGCGCCGATACCAATGGTCGGCACAGCAACCTGCACGGTAATTTCACGCGCCAGCGGCTCGACAATACCTTCCAGCACAATACCGAATGCACCAGCATTGGCAACCGCCTGCGCATCCTGCTTGATCAAATCCCACAGCGCCTGATCGCGCCCCTGTACTTTATAACCGCCCATCACATGCACGGCCTGCGGAGTAAGACCGATATGCGCCAGCACCGGAATGCCGCGTTTGGTCAGAAAGCTGATCGTCTCAGCCATCTGCACGCCGCCCTCAAGCTTGACCGCACCACAGCCGGTTTCCGCCATGATCCGCGCAGCATTGCGAAAGGCGATTTGCGGGCTTTCCTCATAGGAGCCGAAAGGCATATCCACCACGACCAGCGCACGGGATGAGCCACGCATGACCGCCTGCCCGTGCATAATCATCATTTCCAGAGACACACCGATGGTTGAATCCATGCCATGCATCACCATGCCAACACTGTCACCCACCAGCATAAAATCCGCATAGCGATCAACAATCGCAGCCGTATGGGCATGATAAGCCGTGAGTGATACCAGCGGCACACCGCCTTTGCGGGCGCGGATTTCCGGCACGGTAATACGGCGGATTTGTTTCTGAACACTCATGGCCGTTTCCTTTGATTACAAATTAAAAGCGCAGCACATGCTGGTCAATCAGGCGGGTTTTGCCAAAACGCACAGTCAGCAGCAACACTGCCGGTGCGGTGAGCTGCTCCGCTGTTTCAGCCAGTGTTTCTGCATCGCGGATATCCACGGCCTCGATCTCACCGCGCGGTTCCTGCTGCAATTTATTGACAACAGCTTGGCGCAATGACGCAACCGAACGCTCGCCCTGATCCACCAAGACTTGAGCCAGTTGCATCGCCTGCGGCAGGATAACAGCAGCGGCACGGTCTTCAGCACTCAAAAGACTGTTGCGCGATGAACAGGCCAGCCCATCCGGTTCACGTACGGTCGGCACACCGATTACATCCACCGGCTGATTGAGATCAGTCACCATACGTTTGATAACAGCGAGCTGTTGGTAGTCTTTCTCGCCGAAGAAAGCCTTATCCGGCTGCACAATATTAAACAGCTTGCTCACGACCGTTGCCACACCACGGAAATGATGCGGACGTAATGCTCCCATCAGAATAGAAGAAAGCTCTCCCGCATCGACATAGATCGATGTTTTGCCGCTGCCATCCGGATACATCTCATTCACATCCGGCGCGAAAACATAATCACAGCCCTGCTCTTCGAGCAATTTCAGATCACGAGGCAGATCACGCGGATATTGTGCCAGATCTTCATTGGGCGCGAATTGCGTGGGATTGACGAATATCGATACCACAGACACATCACAATGCTGTTGGCTGTTTTTCACCAATGTGAGATGGCCGATATGCAGATAGCCCATCGTCGGCACAAAGCCGATACTCTTGCCACGACTGCGCTCAATCTTAAGAGCCGCCCGTAAATCTGAAATCGTGCGTATCAGCTGCATATGCTCATTTCCCGATAATCGTAACGGCTCTGTCTCATCATTCAACAACAATATCCAGCCCGACATCAAGCGTCGGTGCAGACATTGTGATTTTCGAGGTTGAGATATAGTCGACACCCGTCTCGGCAACGGCTTTCACCGTATCGAAATTAATATTGCCCGACGCCTCAAGTTTTGCGCGTCCGGCATTAATTTCTACAGCCTTAACAAGGGTTTCCGGCGGCATATTATCAAGAAGAATCACATCGGCCTGCACCGAGAGCGCCTCTGCCATCTGTTCCAGTGTATCAACCTCAACTTCGATCTTCACCAGATGTCCGACAAAGCTGCGGGCGGCTTCAATCGCCTGTTTAACACCACCGGCAACGGCAATGTGGTTATCTTTAATCAGCACCGCATCATCAAGACCGAAACGGTGATTGGCACCGCCGCCGCATCGCACCGCATATTTGGCAAATGAGCGCATACCGGGCATGGTTTTGCGCGTATCACAGATTTTCGCCTGTGTATGGGCAATCTTGTCCGCGAAACGTGCCGTGTAAGTCGCAATGCCGGACAGAACCATCAGATAATTGAGCGCCACACGTTCAGCCGACAAAATGGATCGGGCATTGCCGCTGATACGGGCAATTTCCTGTCCGGCTTTGATGCGGGTTGCATCTGTGACAGCGACCGAAACCTCCAAAGACGGATCAATCTGTGCGAAAGCAGCACGCACAAAATCCAGACCGGCAAGGACACCATCCTCACGGCTGGTCAGTATTGCTGTTGCCTGTTTTTCAGGAGCAATCGTGGCATGGCTGGTAATATCTCCGGCACGTCCCAGATCTTCGAGCAAGGCATTGCGCACAGCCTCTTCAACCAGCGGACGCGGCAGAACAGAAGGATAAGCAGTTTTCATCAGGCAGTTTCCGCTAATTTTTGATAAGTCTCTTGGGCATCTTGCAAAGTCATCATCGAGCGATGTTGCCAGATGACCGAGCTTTCAGGATAGTCGCTGCGATAATGACCGCCACGGCTTTCCTTGCGAGCCAAAGCCGATACGGCCAAAACTTCGGCAGTCGCCAAACAGTTGGCGAATAGCGGATCATGATTATCCTGTGCCAGTTGCCGGATTTGTTGCAGCCCCTGTAGCATCTGATCCTGCCTGCGGATAACGCCGAAGCTGCGGCTCATCACCGCCCGTAATTGCTGCATGGCCTCAGTGCAATCCTTTTTATTTGCAGCAGGCAGAACCTGCACAACGGATTGCGATGCACATTCCTCCTGCGGCACTTGCCTGATCGCCTCAGCTACCCGCGCGCCAAACACCACTGCCTCAAGCAGAGAATTTGATGCCAAGCGATTGGCACCATGTGCGCCGGTAGAAGCCGCCTCACCACAAGCCCACAGGCCTTTAACCGTCGTGCGGCCATCCATGTCCGTGAGAATACCGCCCATAAAGTAATGTGCGGCGGGCACAACGGGGATGAGATCATGCGCCGGATCGATACCGACCGCCTGACAATAGGCATAAACAGTCGGGAATTCCTGCGCAAAACTCTCACCGATTGCCTTGGTGCAATCGAGATAAGCACCGCGACCGCTCATCACCTCTTCATAAATACCGCGTGCGACCACATCGCGCGGGGCCATTTCCGCAGCCGGATCGTGGCGCAGCATAAAGCGTTCACCGGCTTTATTGACGAGATGCGCGCCGTGACCACGCAGCGCCTCTGTTGCCAACGGTGCCGGATCAGCCTTCACATCCAGCGCTGTCGGGTGAAACTGCACAAATTCCATATCCGCCAAAAGCGCACCGGCCTGTGCCGCCATACCGATACCGGAACCGCTGGCCTCAGCCGGATTGGTGGTCACCTGATAGAGATGACCGATACCGCCACTGGCAATTACCACCTGACGTGCAGGCAAAATCTGGTCTGAGCCATCTGTCCGGCGAATAGCCAGCCCGCTGATACCAGCTGCATCAGAAATCAGCTGATAGGCCGAAGCATTTTCGATCAGCGTGATGGATGGTGTTTCCCGCACTTTGGCAACCAGTGCCTGCATGATCGCACGGCCAGCCATATCACCACGCACGCGCACGATACGGTTATGACTATGTGCCGCCTCGCGCGATACTTGCAAATGACCGGCCAAATCGCGATCAAACGGCACACCGAGTTCGAGAAGATCATGCACACGATCAGAGGCCGAAGAGGCCATCATGCGAATGACATCCTCATCCACAATACCGTCACCGGCGATCAGCGTATCGGTTACATGGCTTTCCACTGTATCATCGGATGACACAGCCGCAGCAATACCGGCCTGTGCCCATGCGGAAGACGCGCCCTGCCCGATAGGAGCGGCCGCTATCACCGTGACCGGCAAAGGGCTGAGCTGCAGGGCGCAAAACAGCCCTGCCAACCCGCCGCCGACAATGATAATCTGACTGGGTATAATCTGATTGGGTTTCGCGCTCATCGTCACGCCGTCAGTTTTTCAGATTGATCATACGTTCAACAGCCTGCCGCGCTTTGACAGCCATTGTTGCATCGACAAAAACCTCGCCGCTCATATTCACCAGCGTCTCGAGAATTTTCGGCAGAGTAATCCGCTTCATATGCGGGCAGAGATTGCACGGTTTGACGAATTCCACCTCCGGCACTTCCGCAGCAATATTGGAGGCCATCGAGCATTCGGTTACCAGCATCACCTTGGCCGGACGATTATCGCGCACATAGTCAATCATACCTTTGGTGGAACCGGCAAAATCAGCCACAGCCACCACTTCAGGCGGGCATTCCGGATGGGCGACAATCTGCACCGACGGATCAGCAGCGCGGTACGCCAGCAGTTCCTCTGCCGTAAAGCGCTCATGCACCTCGCAACGGCCTTTCCATGTCAGCACTTTCACGGAAGTCTGAGCCGCAACATTCTGCGCCAGAAATTCATCAGGAATGCAGAGCACGCGGTCAACACCGAAGCTCTCCACCACCTGCACAGCATTGGCAGAGGTGCAGCAAATATCGCTCTCGGCCTTCACATCAGCAGAAGTGTTGACATAGGTGACAATCGGCACGCCCGGATAGGTTTCACGCAGCAGACGTACGTCCGCACCGGTGATGGATTCCGCCAGCGAACAGCCTGCCTTCATATCCGGTATCAGCACGATCTTTTCAGGGCTGAGCAATTTTGAAGTTTCCGCCATGAAATGCACGCCGCACTGCACGATAATATCGGCATCGACACGGGCAGCCTCGCGCGCCAGCTGCAAGCTGTCGCCGACAATATCCGCCACACAATGGAAAATTTCCGGTGTCTGATAATTATGGGCAAGGATAACGGCGTTGCGTTGTTTTTTGATACGATTAATCGCCGCCACATAAGGCGCATAAGCAGGCCATTCGATGCGCGGAATATGATGCGCCACGCGCTGATAGAGATGCTCGGTTTCTGCAGCGATCTCCGGTGTATAGTCCAGAGACGGCATTTCCAAAATACCGAAACGTTCTGCCGCGCTGCGGATTTCACCTTTATTCAGGTTCTCTTTGGTGGTGGCTGTGGTCATAATCTGCCTCATAAAGCAGCATTAAAGCTGCCCTCTCCATTTTCCCCTTAACCGTCTCTTTGATATTTATACTCAATTAGAGCATAATAATCAGAAAGAAAAAGACGGTCATTTCCTAGACGCAGTTTCGGACGGATCGAAGCGGGATTAGAAATCAATCCGGCGAATTGATTTCCCCGCGAAGGCGTAAACACTTTTCCTGAAACTGCTCAATACCGTGGCGCGAATCTTTATGCTTATTACAGTTTCATGACAAGAAATTATTTTGCTCAAAGTGAGTAAAATTAATCATCAACTTATTCGGACAGCGCAAAACCCAATCACCAGAAATTTTGAAAACACAGCAAAATCAATCAATAAGACAAGCGGACGAAGCATTCTCACTTAAGCCTCTTTCAAGCGTAAAAAAAATAATGTAATCGCTATTACACAATAGATTTACCGGCATTATCGCTGAAAGAACGCACAGCATGTCCACTCGCTCGCAAGACTATCGAAGCCCTTCCATGCCCTGGCTGATCATTATAGCCGGTTGTCTCATCACCTTTCTGACCTTTGGCCCGCGCTCGGCCATGGGTTTTTTCCAGCTGCCGATCATCGGGGACAAGGGCTGGGATCGCAGCACCTATGGTCTGGCTATGGCATTGCAAAACCTGTTCTGGGGTGCCGGTCAGCCAATCTTTGGTATGATTGCCGATAAATACGGTTCATGGCGCGTCTTGCTGATGTCCGGCATTTTTTATGCTTCCGGCCTGCTGTTGATGGCACATGCGGATGCCCCGATTGCCCTGCATATCGGTGGCGGCGTGCTGGTTGGCCTTGGTGTTGCCGCCGGCTCTTACGGGATTATTCTCTCGGCCTTTGCCCGTCACGTCAGCGCACAGCAGCGCAGTCTGGTCTTTGGTCTGGGCACTGCTGCCGGTTCTGCGGGTATGTTTGCTTTTGCACCGATTTCGCTCGGGCTGATTGAGCGTTTCGGCTGGTCGGATGCGCTGGTCTGGCTTGGTGTTGCTATGCTGCTGGTGCCATTACTTGCCATCCCGCTGCGCGGCAATGCCTCTAATGCACGGATGCCGGACACGAGTGCCAAGCAAACTGTTGCCGAAGCGCTCAAAGAAGCATTGAGCCACAAAAGCTATCTGTTTCTGACTGCCGGTTTCTTTGTTTGCGGCTTTCAGGTGGCTTTCATCACCACCCATTTTCCGGCCTATATTTCCGATATCGGCGTGGATAAGCATTATGCGGTCTGGGGGCTCGCGCTGATCGGTTTCTTCAACATTATCGGATCACTTGGTGCAGGTTTCCTCGGCCAGACCCATTCCAAACCGAAAATGCTGGCGCTGATCTATCTGTTGCGCTCAATACTCGTCGCCGGTTTTATCCTGCTGCCGCAGTCCGGCACCAGTGTGCTGATCTTCTCGGCCATTATGGGGCTGCTCTGGCTCTCAACCGTACCGCCGACCAATGGTCTTGTCGCCACCATGTTCGGCACACGCCATCTCGGCCTGCTGGGCGGCATGGTGTTCTTCTCGCACCAGATTGGCTCATTCATTGGTGTCTGGCTGGGCGGCACGCTCTACCAGATTTACAACAGCTATGATGCGGTGTGGTGGCTCAGCATTATTCTCGGATTGTTTGCGGCGCTTATCCATCTGCCGATCCGTGAAACAGCAGTACAACGCCCTGTACTCGCAGCAGCCTGATTAAGCGGCCCGATTTAAAGCAGAAATAAAGCCGGAGCGCGACTCCGGCTGTTGCTGCCCGCGCGGCTCCCACACATGACGGGTAAAGAAAAAGCCGGTCAGTTTAAACGCCGTACAAATATCCGGCACAGTCTCGGCTCTGACACGGGAATTGCAGACAAATTCCGGCATCGCCAGAAGCCGGTCTGCCCAAGGTGCACCGGCATCGCGGGACACGGCTCGTCCGCTTTTCGGCGAGACATAAATCAGATCAGTGGTACCGCCGGTTGCGGCACAGCTTTTGAGATCAAGGCCGAAACCTAACTCTTCCAGCAACATCAGTTCAAAACGCAACAGCAGCTCACCGGCAGCAACCGGCGTGTCACAATGCTCCAGCAAGAGCTGCAATGTCTCATAGAGATTTTCGTGCGGATCACGCTCCGGCAGCAAACGCAAATGCGCTGCCGCGAGCTGAATAGCAAACAGCGCCACCGGCAAATCAATCAGCCGCGCTGCGGAAAAGCTCAAAGGCTCGATCTGGTAAGAACCCAGATGCTCATCGAGCCGCGCCCACCAATGTAGCGAAACATGATTACCGACCTGCAACATCGGCTGCATACGCTTGGAGCGGCCGCCGCGCACCACACCCATATGGCGGCCATGGGCACGGGTCATCACCTCCACAATGGCACTGCTCTCGCCATGCCGTCTTGTGCCGAGAATGATGCCCTCGTCGCGCCACTCCATAATCAGCTATCCTCAGGAATTCGGGAATTCCAGACCCATTTCACGGTAACGCTCAGGGTCATTGCCCCAGTTGTCACGCACTTTCACGAACAGGAACAGATGAACCGGCTGCTCGAGAATAGCAGACATTTCCTTGCGGGATGCCTGACCAATCGCCTTAATCGTCTCGCCTTTATGGCCGAGAACAATTTTCTTCTGGCTGTCGCGCTCAACATAAACAACCTGTTCGATACGCACCGAACCGTCTTTGCGCTCTTCCCACTTTTCGGTTTCTACCGTTGAGGAATAAGGCAGTTCCTCATGCAGGCGCAGATAGAGCTTCTCACGGGTTACTTCCGCTGCCAGCTGGCGCATCGGCATATCGGAAATCTGATCTTCCGGATAATACCATGGGCCGTAAGGCATTTGGGCAACCAGATATTTCAGCAGATCTTTACAGCCCGAACCATTCAGCGCCGAGATCATGAAAGTGCTTTCAAACTTCACTTTCTCATTGGCGGCCTGTGCCAGTTCCAGCAGCTTTGGCGGGTCAACACGATCAACTTTGTTGAGGATCAGAATTTTCTTCTGATGCGTGTTTTCAACACTGGCCAGCAAAGCCTCAGCGGATTCATTCAGACCGCCCTGTGCATCAAGCAGGATCAGCACCAGATCGGCATCACGGGCACCGCCCCAAGCGGTTGTGACCATAGCGCGGTCAAGACGGCGCTTCGGCTTGAAGATACCCGGTGTGTCAACCAGCACGATCTGTGTCTGATCTTCAGTGATAATGCCACGCACCAGAGCACGGGTGGTCTGTACCTTATGGGTCACAATCGACACTTTAGTGCCAACCAGACGGTTCACCAAAGTGGATTTGCCCGCATTCGGCGCACCAATCAGCGTCACGAAACCCGAACGGGTCTGTGCTTCTGCTGTGGTTGCGCTGTCACCCTGCGGATGGTTGATTTCAGTCATTTTTATCTCTTTTAAGCCAAGCGCTGTATCGGAAATGCTCTGAAGAACCTGCGCAGGTTTAACGAGCTCTATTTAAGTTTAGCGCACATCTTATTCCGAAAACCGGTTTCCACTTTTCGGGATATGCTTAAGTTTAGCGCAAATACGGAAACTTTATAAGATCAGTTATTTCTGCCAGACACCTTGGCGGTGCAGCAGATTTTCAGCGGCATCCTGCTCGGCAATACGTTTGGAACGTCCTGTTCCGGTTGCCGGCTGAAAACCGGAAATTGCTACTTCCACCACAAAGACAGGCTCATGGTCGGGACCAGTGCGGCTGACAATACGGTAAACAGGTTGCAACTTGCCCTGCTGTTTGCCCTGCTGATGCGCCCATTCCTGCAACTCAGTTTTGGCATCACGGCGCGCCGCATCGCTCACTTTAGAGCGTGGCTCCCAATATTTGAGCACAAAACCACGTGCAGCTTCCAAACCACCATCCAGATAGATAGTTGCAATCAGTGCTTCAATCACATCGGCGCGCACATTCAGAAGGCGCTTGTCATTGAGGCTTTTGATGTCGGAACCGGTTTCGATCAGATCACCCAGACCGATTTCATCGGCAACGGACGCACAGCCTTCAGCACTGACCAGCGCATTCAGGCGCACGGACAATTCACCTTCCGGCGCATCGGGAAAAGCCGCAAACAGCATTTCCGCAATAATCAGTCCGAGAACACGATCACCAAGAAATTCCAGCCGCTCATAATTGGAGCCGGATTGCGGCCGCGCACTGGAATGCGTCAATGCGCGCTCAAGGCGCGCATGATCGACAAAGCTATGACCGGTTTTTTCTTCCAGTATTTTTATACGCTGGCGATCAGAAACCATTATCAGGCTCCTGACCGGCAGCTTTATTGCTGTTTAATTTCGTCAAAACACACATCAGTTATTTGTCGTTACAACGGATTTTGGATCTTCCGTTGCACCGACCCAGTTCAGCAAGCGGTCAAACCGCAGATTGGTTGGCCAGCGCCACAGTTCCAGCGGGCTGTATTTTCCGGAAATGGAGAAGAAGATCACATTGGCACGGCCAACAAGATTTTCATAAGGCACATAGCCTACAGAATAGCGGCTATCCAGCGAGTTATCGCGATTGTCACCCATCATGAAATAATGACCGGCTGGTACCTCGAATACACGCGTATTGTCACCCATAGCATTCGGATTCACATCCAGCGTTTCGTAAGAAATGCCATTCGGCAATGTCTCGCGATAAACTTCAATCGGACGGTTTTCATCGGTCACATCAGGATTGGCAATCTCGCCAACCTTCTCGCGCTGCACTGCCACATCATTGATATAAACAACGCTGTCGCGTACCTGAATCTTGTCGCCAGGTAAGCCGATTACGCGTTTGATATAATCAATATTGGTATCGCTTGGCAGCTTGAATACAACAACATCACCGCGCTTCGGCTCAGCACCCCAGATGCGGCCTTCAAACAGATCCGGTGACAGCGGCAGGGAATATTTCGAATAGCCATAGGCATATTTGGAAACGAACAGATAATCACCTTCCAGAAGCGTCGGACGCATCGAGCCGGACGGAATGCTGAATGGCTGAAACAGCAAGGTACGGATCACAAGTGCCAGCAGCAAAGCCTGCACAATAATACTGACGAGTTCACCAACACCGCCGGACTTTTTCACTTCATTCTTGTTAGACAAGCTGGGTTTTCTCCGCTTCTGCGCGTTTATTGTGCGACTCTTAACCTCTACAAAGCCATGAAGCAATCAGGAACTCGCAACTCAAAGGACTGCGCCCCGCTTGCGTTGCATAAAACCCGCATCCTATGCCGGTTTTTGAGTAAAAAAGCCCATACCGGCTCTTGATATTTTCGTTTGCGATTCACGACTGAAATGCCGACAGCTTTGAGCCTGAAAATTGTTCAAATTATTGCATTTACCGGCTCTATCGCTCTGGTTATCACCAAACAGACATGATGTATTCTTTGGCGTAATGTTCATAAATCAGCGCCCGAATGCCGTTATAAAACGACGATCGGACGTTGCATAAAACGCAGGGGAATAAACATAATCATGTCTCAGCCAGTGGAAATCCGTCTCTTCACAGCACAGGATAAAGCGGCATGGCTGCCTTTATGGAAAGCCTATCAGGATTTTTATAAGACCACCATTGCCGACAACGTTACCGATTTAAGCTGGCAAAGATTGCTGGATGCGAATGAACCTATGAATGGTGCGCTGGCAATTATTGACGGTAAAATTACCGGTTTTGTACATTATATCCGCCACCGCTCCACATGGTCGACAGGCGGTTACTGCTATTTGCAGGATCTCTACGTTAATCCGAATGTTCGCGGCAAAGGCCTTGGCCGTGCACTGATTGAGCATGTTTATCAAGCTGCAGCGGAAGCAGACTGCTCACGCGTCTATTGGCTAACCCATGAGACCAATACGGATGCGATGGTGCTCTATGACCGCGTTGCCGATAAATCCGGCTTCATTCAATATCGCAAAATGCTGTGATGTGTGAAAGCGCCCGTATCTATCAAGCGGGCGCTGCTTTTAAGCCGGTACGGCTTCAATAATCACAAAGGCCTGCGCCATCGGATATTCATCCGTAATGCTCAGATGCACAACAGGTTTCATTCCTTCCGGCATCATGGATTGCAGGCGAACTTCAGCGCCATTGGTGAGGTGCATCGTCGGCTTGCCGGAGGGGAGGTTAATCACTTCCATGTCCCGCCAGAAAACACCGTGAGAAAGACCGGTACCCAGAGCTTTGGAACAGGCCTCCTTGGCGGCAAAACGCTTGGCATAGGTATCCGCCTGGCGTTTGCGGCTTGCAGCCTTGGCACGCTCGCGTTCCGTAAACACCCGCTCCGTAAAGCGGCTGCCGTGGCGTTCAAGTGTTTTTTCAATGCGGCGGATATCAATCAGATCACTGCCGATACCAATAATCATCGGGAAGCGCCCTGCTCTGCCAGATTTTTCTTTAATGAAATACGCTGCAGACGCTTATGACGATAGCTGATCGTTGCCCAGCGCGTTGCCACATAAACAGCCAGCGCACAGCCAAGACCAAGCACCAGCGAACCGAACAGCATCGGCTTCAAAATCGGCTGCCACAGTTCAGCAAAACTCATCTGCTTGAAAATTTCGCTTTCCAGAATTCGGGTCAGCGGTAATGCCTGTGCCTGACCGTTTTCATCAACGATCATCCGGCCGACTTCATAGGTGCCGCCCCAGATAAACGGAATTGTCAGCGGATTTGCCAGTGCCGTACCAATCGCAGCGGCAGCAATATTACCGGCAATGAGGTAAGCGAGAACAATCGCAAGAATGAGATGAAAACCGAAGAACGGGGTAAAAGCCGCAAAAACACCGACGGCCAGACCTGCCGCAACAGCATGCGGGCTGGCAGTAATACGGGTGATCCGCTTGCCCATATAGCGCATTGAGCGCGAGAAAGAACGGCGCGGCCAGATCATCGTGCGAAGGCGCTCCCTGTAACTCAAGGGTTCTCTGCGTCTGAACAACATGACTTTCTGCCACCATCCTTAACTAAATCTGAGTATATCTGCATTGATGCACAGACATAACTGCTTCGCTTCATAGGCGGGAAACTCCCGTGAAGCTATCTCAATTATACGAGAATTAAGACTTTTTTAACAGTTCAAATAGTTATCGCATGAGGAAAGCACAGCAGCAATGCGGCAAGAGGTAGTATGCCGCCTGAATAATGCGTCTTGAGACGGGGTTATATGTTCCGCGAAAATGTAGTTTTTCCAATAATATCAGACAGGTTTACATATAATTTGCACTGCTTTTGAGTACAAAAAAGCATCGCACTGATCCGCCGCGCCCCCGTGGCAGATCAGGCGATGCCTCTTGCAGGCAAAATCCGCGCTGAAGCTTACCCCTTCAGCCTGCAGTCTCTGCCCTCTCCGCATCTGCCCGCGCCCCCGCGGCTAATGCGAAGCTCTTTCCATGGCCAAAATCAGATGACCATGCTGAAACCCGGCCGGTTTTATATGGCCATACTAAAACTATGTGCACATTCCTTACGGAACTCATCAAATACTGCTGCGACGAGCCTCACCAGCGAATGATGTTCCGGCGCCATCACAATCACTGAACCCTGCACTGTGACGATACCATCGGCAGCCAGCGGACGCAGTAATGCGAGTTCATCAGAAAAATTCACACCTGCTGCGATATCATTCAGATCGACACGGAAATCGCACATCAGTTTTTCAATGATCTTCGCCCGCAAGCGGTCAGAATCGTTAAATGCATAGCCGCGCGTTACAGGTGCCCGTTCTGACAGCACCGCAGCTTTATACTGACCGATATCGGCAACATTCTGCGTGTATCCTTCGCGGAACTGCGAGATAGACGACGCGCCGAAACCGAGCAGTGTCGGGCAGTCATCATCCGTATAGCCCTGAAAGTTGCGGCGCAATTGTCCGGCCTTTGCGGCCACAGCCAATGCATCAGACGGCAGGGCATAATGATCAATGCCAACCGGCTCATAACCCATAGCCATAAATGTCTCACCGACGATTTGCGCTTGCTCAAAACGGGCATCGGCATCGGGCAACAGGCTGGTATCAATCAACCGCTGATTGGCACGGCGCGCAGGCAGATGCGCATAACCGTAACAGGCAATACGGCTCGGACGGAATGCCGCCACACGTTTGCAAGTCTCACGCAATGTAGCGACCGTTTGCAAAGGCAGGCCGTAGATAAGATCAAAATTCAGGCTGGTTATGCCAACCTGCCATAGCGAGTTGACAGCGGATTCAACCTGCTCAATCGGCTGCACACGGCCAATGGCCTGCTGCACATCCGCATTAAGATCCTGCACGCCAAGGCTGGCACGGTTGACACCAACCTGCGCCAGATCACGGCACAGTTTCTTGTCAACTTTGCGCGGATCAAGCTCGATGGCATGTTCCATATCATCCGCAAAATCGAACTGCTCACGCAGCACCTGCGTGATACGGGCAATGCCCTCACCGCCCAAAATGCTTGGTGTGCCGCCACCCCAGTGCAGATGCACGGCTTTCGGGCGTTCAGTCAGATATTGCCCCGCTTGGCGAATTTCGCGGATCAGTATATCGGCATAAGCCTCAATCACAGTATCACGCCGCGCGATCTTGGCGTGACAGCCGCAATAGTGGCAAAGGTCACGGCAATAAGGCACGTGAAGATAGAGAGAAACCGGTTCCCCCTGTCTCAAACGCCGTAACCACGCCTCATACTGATCTTTCCCGACTGCCGGAGAGAAATCCGCGGCAGTCGGATAAGATGTATAGCGGGGTACGGCAAGAGAAGCATAATGTCTTGCCGCAATCTCCGTCATACTTTTTGTCCTTTACCGGCAACAGCTGCCTGTTCGTTCAGTTTCATTTCCGGCGTAACCGGCATTTTCTTCATTTCCGGCGTAATCGCCGGGGCGCGCACCAGCACGTCATTGCGCAATTCAAACCACATGGCATTGAAAATTGCGAAGGAAGAGGCCAGTCCCAATCCAAGGATCCAGGAAAAGTACCACATTTCATTGTTCCTTTTTCTTTACTCTTCAAAGGGTTAGTAAGCATTAGGCGTATTATCGACACTGTCTTTAGTAATCGGGCCGCGCATCACGCTATAGACCCAGCTGGTATAGAGAAGAATGAGCGGCAGAAAGATCACTGTCGCGATGAGCATGATGAACAAAGTCAGATGGCTGGACGATGCGTCCCACACTGTCAGGCTTGCATTTGGCATGACCGAGCTTGGCAGCAGGAACGGAAACAGTGACACGCCCGCTGTGCTGATGATCCCGAAAATACCGGCACTGCTGCACAAGAAAGCCAGCGTACCTTTGCGGCAATGCAGCGCGATAAAGCTCAGAGCCATACCGGCAAAGCCGAGCACAGGCGCAATCAGCATCCAGCTATGTTTGGTATAGTTTTCCAGCCAGACACCGGAACCGGTTGTTACGGTTTTCAGCATCGGATTGGACGGCCCCGCAACATCCTGAACAGATGTCACGACATAACCATTGATACCAAAGGCCAGCCACACACCGGCAAGCGCAAACAGAACCACGCTGAGCAGCGCTGCGATTTTGCCGAAGCTGCGTGCACGCTCCCCAACTACACCCGGAACACGGGCAACAATCACTGTCGCACCATGAGCTACCAGCATGGTCAGGCTGACCAGACCGCATAGCAGTGCAAAAGGTGTCAGCAGGCCGAAGAAATTGCCGTCATAATAAATGCGCATCGCATTATCGAAACGGAACGGCACACCGAGCAGAACATTACCAACAGCAACACCGAAGATCAGCGCCGGTACGAAACCACCGATAAACAGTGCCCAGTCCCAAGTTGAACGCCATGCGGTATTTTCTACCTTGCTGCGGAATTTGAAACCAACAGGACGCAGGATCAGCGCCAGCAAAATGGCAATCATCGCCAGATAAAAGCCAGAGAAGGACACCGCATAAAGTGCAGGCCATGCAGCGAAAATCGCGCCGCCGCCGAGGATCAGCCAAACCTGATTGCCCTCCCATGTCGGGCCGATCAGATTGACCAGCATACGGCGCTCTTCATCGGTTTTAGCCGCGAAAGGCAGCAGAGTGCCTATGCCAAGATCAAAACCGTCCATGATCGCGAAACCGATCAGCAGAACACCGAGCAGCAACCACCAGATCAGGCGCATTGTTTCATAATCTAAAGGAATATTTGTCATTATCTTGCTCCTTTCGCCTGATTAACCGTTGTTCTGCATATTCAGGATGGTCGCATCTTGTGCCATATCGACATCAGGGCGTACCGGTTCTTTTGGTCCGGCTTTAACGGTACGAACCATCAGCCAGATCATGATGCATAACAAAGTGGTGTAGACGGTCAGGAAGAAACCAAGACTGATGACCAGATCAGTCATAGTGAGATTGGAAGCCGCATAGAATGTCGGCAGCACGCCCTCAATCGCCCAAGGTTGACGGCCATATTCCGCAACGATCCAGCCTGCTTCAATCGCAATCCACGGCAAAGGCAGTGAGAACACAGCGATTTTAAGCAGCGCATGATTGGTATGTTCATTGATGCGATGTCTGCTCGCCAGAACAAAGGCAATTGCAAAAAAGGCGATGAAATAGAAGCCCAGCGCCACCATGACACGGAACGACCAGAACAAAGTGCCGACACTCGGAATTGTATCTTCCGCAGCCTTACGGATTTCTTCAGGTGTGGCGTTCTGAATATCATCGCGATAGCGCTTCAGCAGCAGGCCATAGCCGAGATCATGCCAGTTGGCCTTAAAAGCTTCACGGGCTTCAGCATCATTCGGATTGGTACGGATATGATCCAGCTCAACAAAAGCCTTGATACCATTCTCAATACGCTTTTCAGCCATATCCACCAGATCGTGAATGCCCGGCAATTCCGTTGTCAGGCTGCGGGTGGTAATGAGGCCGAGAACATAAGGAATGTGCACTTCGTAGCTGTTTTTGCCGTCACCCGGAATGGCGAACAGGTTAAAACCGGCCGGTGCAGGTTCTGTTTCCCACATGGCTTCCATCGCAGCGATTTTCATCTTCTGCTGTTCGGTGGCCACATAGCCGCTTTCGTCACCCAGCACGACGACCGAGAGAGCAGCAGCCAGACCGAAAGAAGCGGCAACGGTCACAGAACGCTTTGCCAGTTCCACATGCTTACCGCGCAGCAGATAGATACTGCTGATTGCGATGATGAACATGGCACCGGTCACATAACCGGCACTCACCGTGTGCACGAATTTTGCCTGTGCAACCGGATTGAACAGCACAGCCATAAAATCTGTGACTTCCATACGCATTGTATCAGGATTGAAAACCGCGCCGACCGGATTTTGCATCCAGCCATTGGCAATCAGAATCCACAATGCGGAGAAATTGGCGCCAAGCGCCATCAGCCATGTGACGGTGAGATGCGCCACGCGCGACAGACGCGCCCAGCCAAAAAAGAACAGGCCGATAAATGTGGCTTCAAGGAAGAAGGCCATCAAGCCTTCAATAGCCAGCGGCGCACCAAAAATATCGCCGACATAATGGCTGTAATAGCTCCAGTTCATACCGAACTGAAACTCCATCACGATCCCTGTGGCGACGCCCATGGCAAAGTTAATGCCGAACAAAACACCCCAGAACATGGTCATGCGACGCCAGATGTCGCGACCGGTCATGACGTAAACGCTCTCCATAATCGCCATCAATAATGAGAGGCCGAGCGTCAGGGGGACAAAAATAAAATGATACATCGCCGTTGCAGCGAACTGCAATCGCGACAGATCAACGACAGTAAAGTCAATCATACTTCCAGCCTTTTATCATTCGGATAACCGCCGCTCCGCAACGGGAAAGCAGCTTGCCGGATCCGTTTTCTGCAAACGGATCGTCCTCCCTTATCGCTGGTGTAACAAAGGTGTGAAAAAGCGCATTGATCTGGATCAATGGCTGTAAAACAAAAAAGGGCGGGGAAATGCCCCGCCCTTTGCTCAAAATTTATCTGTGCCTATGGCTTCAGCGACAGCCATTGTGTGGCGTGGACATTCCTCAGATTATCGTGCCAGCCTTCCAGCTGATCTGAAACCAGCGCCCGTGACGCATAGGTAAACAGCGGAATGACAACCTGCTCCTGAAGCAACAGGCGCTCAGCATCGGCCAGCATCACCGCACGCGCTCTGAGATCGGTTGTCACCGAGGCCTTCTCCAGCAAAGCGTCATAGGTTTTATTGAACCATTTTCCATAATTGAAACTACTGTCACTTTTATAGAGAAACAAAAAGCTTTGCGGATCACTGTAATCCCCGACCCAGCCATCCCTTGCCAGATCAAATTTTCCGCCTTCGCGCAGATAATTGAAATAGGTCGTGCCTTCCATTTCATTCAGCTTTGCCCTGATGCCGATATTTTTCAGCATATCCGCAATGGCAGCCAGGACATTTTTATGGTTCTCGGATGTATTATAAAGCAGCTCAACCGTCAGACTGTCCGGCTTGATACCTGCCTCTTTCAGGAGTTCTTTCGCTTTATCTTCACGGTCGAGAATATCCTGATTGGCATAATCCTGACTTACCCCGCCGCTGATATAATTATCAATTTCCGGCGGCACTAAAGAATAGGATGGCAGCATTGTCCCGCGCCAGACTTCTCTGGCCATAAAATCGCGGTCGATCACCATCGAAATAGCGCGGCGCACACGGGCATCTTTCAGCGGGCTGCCGTCTTCCCCCTTTATATCGAGAAAATAGCTGCCCAATTGCGGGGCAATGCGCAACTGAGTGCCAAATCTCTTGCGCACATAATCCATCTGCTCGGCAGGCACATCGGCACAGACCTGTACCTCTTTCGCTTCAAACCGGCGCATACAACTGGAGCGGTCTTCAAAAGGCAACCAGTTCACCACATCAATTTTGACCTTATCCGCATCATAATAATAGGGATTTTTCTTCATGATGATTTTGTCATTCGGCACAAAACTGGCCAGTTGATAGGCACCATTGCTCACCAGATTTCCGGGAGCGGTGAATTTTTCGCCGTATTTTTCAACGCTTTTGCGATGTAAAGGCAGTGCCGTGTGATGTGCCATCAATTGCAGAAAATAGGGCGTCGGCGCTTTCAGTGTGAACTTCACCGTATAATCATCCGGTGCTTCCACGCCCAATTGCTCAGGCGGCAACTGTCCGCGGGAGATTGCTTCGGCATTTTTGATCGGAAACAGCACATTGGCATAGGGTGCGGCTGTTAGCGGGTTCATAATACGGCGGAAAGAATAGACAAAATCCTGCGCGGTAACCGGATCACCATTCGACCATTTTGCATTATCGCGCAGGTGGAAAATATAGCCCACGCCATCCGGTGACATTTCCCATGATTGTGCAACACCGGCGATGATTGCGCCTTTGACATCTTCCATCACCAGCCCCTGATAAAGATCGGCGAGAAGCGCCGCCTCATCGACCGTTGATGTCAGTTGCTGATTGAGCGAGGATGGATCACCATTATTGCCACGATTTAAAATGATTTCGGCATTGGCAGATGTAGTGAACACAGAGATCAGCAGACCAGAAATCAATAATGACCGGCGCATATAGCCCCTCCTCAATCAATAAAATAAAGACATGAATAAAAATCCCGCACCGATATTACGCAAGCGCGGGTTCAGGAAAATCCCAATAAAATACAAAAAGCTGCGTCTGCCTTAGGGGGCAAACGCAGGACACATTCTTAAAATTGTCAGAGATCAGCTTTTGAATTCAGTACCGGCAACGGCTGAAAGCGAACGATGCGAAAGAATGCTCACCGTATTGGCATCCGGCAGATGAATCAGGCCCTGAGTGCGCAATTTTGTGAAGCAACGGCTGACAGTTTCAATGGTCAGGCCGAGATAATCTGCAATATCCGTGCGGTTCATCGACAAATGTACCGGATTGTCCGGATGGCCGACACGTTTCGCCTGTGCTGAGAGCACCAGCAGGAAAGAGGCGAGTTTCTCAACAGGTGCAAGACGCCCGAGCACCAGCTGATTATCCCGCGACTGGCGCAAAGCCTCACGCGTCATCACATAGAGCCGGTCTTTCAATGCCGGATGCTGATCCATCAGCTCGTCCATCTCATTTACGGAAAAGCAGCATAATGTGGATGGCACAACAGCTTCTGCCGTCTGGGAATAAGTCCCGTCATCGGCGAGACCGAGATAATCGCCCGGATAGAGAAAACCGGAAATCTGACGGCGGCCGTCCGGCAGCAATGTAAACAAACGTAGCAGACCGGAAGTCAGGCTGAAAACCTTCAGCTTCGGCGCGCCCTCTTCCACCAGCATTTCACCGGTTTCAAGCTTGCGTGAAGACATGATTGCCTCCAGCGCATGCAGCGCATCATCCTGCAAAGCGGCACAGATCGCCATTTTACGCACTTCACAATCAACGCAGGCTCCGCACGGGTCACGGTGACGCTGGCTATGCATTGTCTGAGCTGTAAGAACTGAAACCACGATGATGCCTTGTTTTTACACTTGTCGTTATCGGAAAACCGGTGCCCGCTTTTCCGCGACACGCTCTAACTCTTTATTTTAACGCGTATCTTATCCGAAAACCGCTTCGCACTTTTCGGGACACGCTCTGGTTTTTTAATTCGTCGTATTATCGCGGACGCTAAATGCTCTGGCACCCCGACGGGTTTTATGTGCAACAATAATTTAATGAGGCAAGCCGATAGCTGTTCATGCCACGAAGACTATGTTCCTCATGGCATGAATGTTCGCAAATTTCCATATCCCGCCTCGCCCTGCGTCAAAAAACGCTTTGAAAATCAGCAGAGCGTCATGGTTCAGCTCAGATATTACGGCTTCCCGGCTTGATGGCTGGAAGCGCTGCCAGTTCCGGCGGCAGATTATCCTTATCATAGGACGGCACTTCATATTCAGCCAGTGCGATCAGCTTGGTGCCGACATCGGCTTTACCTGCCGAGCGATCAACGATACAGGCAGCAGCCACAACTTCCGCCTTCAAATCGCGCAGCGTGTCAATTGTCTCGCGGATCGAAAGGCCGGTGGTCACAATATCTTCCACGATCACAACGCGGGAGCCTTCCGGCAGTTCAAAACGGCGCAGTTTGAAAACACCATTTTCACGCTCGACCCAGATCGACGGCACGCCGAGATGGCGCGAGGTTTCATAAGACGGGATCAGACCGCCGATTGCAGGGCCGACCACATAGTCAATCGGGCCAAGATCAGCGGCTTTGATCTTTTCAGCCAGCGCTTTGCACAGTTTTTCCGTCTTGTCGGCATGCATGAACACCCGCGCTTTTTGCAGGAAAACAGGGCTGCGGCGACCGGAAGTCAGAATAAAATGCCCTTCAAGAATGGCACCTGCCTCACGAAACACACCCAGCACATCTTCAGTATTCATGAGCTACCTCTTACCTCTTATCCGTTAACGCGCTGTGCATCGCTCACACAGGCGCTTTCTTTTAATTGCGTAATAATGCGGTTGAGATGTTTGAGATCCCAAACCTCAAGATCCATAATCATTTCTGTAAAGTCAGGCGCTGTTCGCACCATGGAAAGATTGTGGATATTCGTATCATTGACCGAAATAACCTGTGCAATCTCTGCCAGTGAGCCCGGTGAATTAATGGCGGAGACGGAGATACGGGCAGGAAAACGCTCATGCATTTCGCCGTCGATATCCCAGCGCACATCAATCCAGCGCTCCGGCTGGTCATCATAGGCGGTCAGTGCAGAAGACTGGATCGGATAGATCGTGATGCCGACACCCGGCTGCAAAATCCCGACAATACGATCGCCCGGAACAGCGCCTTCCGGTGCAAAACGCACTGGCAAATCCGAATTCGCACCGCGGATCGGCACAGCATGATTTTGCGCTGCCGCCTGCTTCTGCACATCCTCAGTGCTACCACCCTCCGGTACCTTAAAGATCATACCGGCAGCATTTTGCAGGTTAAACCAGCCCTTCTCGCCGGTTTTCGCAGGACTTCCCGTTGTCACGCGTGTGTCCTGATAATCCGGATAAACCGCTTTCAGCACATCGCCGGAAGCCAGCTCACCGCGACCAACCGCGGCAAATACATCTTCAATATCTTTGCGTGCCAGCCGTGCCAGTGCAGGCTTGAGCAAATCCTTGCTGAACGGCTTGTTACCGCGTTCGAATGCCCGTTCCAGAATACGCATACCCAGACCGGAATATTGCTTGCGCACGGCAGCACGGGTTGCACGACGAATTGCCGAGCGCGCTTTACCGGTAACCACAATGGATTCCCATGCCGCAGGCGGAACCTGCGATTTGGAGCGGATAATATCCACCTCGTCGCCGTTTTTAAGCTCGGTCATCAGCGGCATCATGCGGCCATTGATCTTCACGCCAACGGTGGAGTCGCCAATATCCGTATGCACCGCATAGGCAAAATCAATCGGTGTTGCCCCGCGCGGCAATGCAATCAGGCGGCCTTTCGGCGTGAAGCAGAAGACCTGATCCTGAAACAGTTCCAGCTTGGTATGTTCGAGAAATTCTTCCGGATTATCACCTTCGGACAGCGCCTCAATCGTACGGCGCAGCCATGCATAAGCATTAGATTCCGTTGAAATCGCGGTTGGCACCGTATTGCTGCGGCCGTCTTTATAAATCGAATGGGCAGCCACACCATATTCCGCCACATCATCCATGGCACGGGTGCGGATTTGCAGCTCTACGCGCTGACGGGACGGCCCGATAATTGTGGTGTGGATCGAACGGTAATCATTCTGCTTCGGCGTTGAAATATAATCTTTGAAACGCCCCGGCACCATCGACCATGTTCGGTGAATAATCCCCAGTGCCTTGTAACAATCATCAACATTATCAACGATGACACGGAAACCGAAAATATCGGAAAGCTGCTCGAAAGACAGGCCTTTGGTTTCCATTTTACGGAAAACCGACCACGGCTTTTTCTGCCGGCTGGAAACATCAGAATGCAGGCCTTTTTCGGCAAATAGCGTTGCCAGATCTGTCTCAATCTTGCTGAGTAGACCACGGTTCTTTTCCATCAGTTCCGCAAGGCGGTCAGTCACCGCACGCCATGCTTCCGGATTGATATAACGGAAGGCCAGTTCTTCCAGCTCTTCGCGCATGTCCTGCATACCCATGCGGCCAGCCAGCGGCGCATAAATATCCATGGTTTCTTCAGCAATGCGCAGACGTTTGTCTTCGCGCATCACGCCAAGGGTGCGCATATTGTGCAGACGGTCAGCCAGCTTCACCAGCAACACGCGCACATCGTCGGAAATCGCCAGCAGAAGTTTGCGCAGATTTTCCGCCTGTACGGCTTTTTTGGAAACCAGATCGAGTTTTTTAAGCTTGGTCAGACCTTCAACCAGCTTGCCGATTTCAGGGCCGAAAAGCTGGTCAATCTCAGCGCGGGTCGCGTCAGTATCTTCAATTGTGTCATGCAGCAGCGCAATGGCAATGGTTGCCTCATCAAGACGCATGTCTGTGAGGATTGCCGCAACTTCCAGCGGATGGGAAAAATAAGGATCGCCGGACGCACGTTTCTGACTGCCATGTTTCTGCATCGCATAAACATAAGCCTTATTCAGCAGCGCCTCATTCACATCAGGCTTATAGTGCTGCACCCGCTCAACCAGCTCATATTGGCGCATCATCAGCCTGCACTCCTCTTACCCGCGCATCAAACAAATCATACATAACGACACCGGCGTCACGACTCCGGAATTTACTGTAAAACGCAACCGGCACAAAGCACTACAGGTTTTAAAGCATATAATAATCCGGCATCTACCGGCATTTTTCATGCGGCATTTTAACGGCCAGAGCATAATTTCTTAAACTTGAAGCAGTTTAAGTTAAAATTATGCTCTTAATTTTAAGTGTTAGAGCGACCATTGTGCGCCCAATGGGGCGCACGGCGCTCTAGCCTAACGAATAGCCTGATGCGCACAAAATAAAGCGCCGCAGAATAATCTGCAGCGCTTTAATAATCCGGTCTTTACTGACACCGGCAGTCTGAAAACAATGCCGGATATCTGTTGAAACAGCTTAAAGCGCCTCAACAAAAATCAGTAATCGTCGCTCTTTTCCGGTGCAACCAGACCTTCGATACCAGCAAGCAGATCTTCTTCGCTCATGCTGTCGAATGTCACGATGTCTTCTGCGCCGACAACAACTTCGCCGCCCAACTCGTCCAGAGCGCCGCTGATCTGCAATGGTGCCGGTGCTTCCGGTTCGTCAATTTCCACATGCTTCTGCAGCGAGTGGATCAGGTCTTCTTTCAGATCGCCCGGTGACAGGGTCTCGTCAGCGATTTCACGCAACGCAACAACCGGGTTTTTATCGTTGTCGCGATCAATGGTAATCTGACCGCCCTGAGAGATCTGACGTGCACGATGGCTGGCAAGCAGAACCAGCTCAAAGCGGTTGTCTACCTTGTCAACGCAATCCTCAACGGTAACGCGGGCCATAGATCGCCCCTTTCATATCTCAAAATTAATTCAGGAATTCTCGATTTCCATAACGCCACTTGACACAAAAAACAAGCAAAAGCGCACATAGAGCGGTTTTGATTTTCCATATCTGTGCGCAAACACAGCTCTCATAGCCTTGAGACTTCATTTTTCCGTCATAAAACCCCACAGAATCGCTCCCGATCTTTTAAAATCCGCGCTGTTCTGCGGGCTTTGAAAAAGCTGCAATAAAGTCCTCTAAATCGTTTATACTCTTGCTCCCAAATGAATAGATTTCATTTATATGATATTTGTGATATCTTAATCACACATTTTCCCTGTCTTTTCCAAATACGGCAATAAAAACAACCTGTGATTGCTTGCCTTTCTGTAGATGCGCCTTAGAACGCAAACTAGGAGAGGCTTTTTTCAAAACTAAAAATTGAAAAGTGCGGACAATTAATCAGCAAAATATTATTTGCTGAAGAATGGATAATTATCAAAATGTTTGATTCACGCGAAAAAATCGCGCTTTTTATCGATGGCGCCAATCTTTACGCTGCATCCAAGACACTTGGCTTTGATATTGATTACCGCAAATTGTTGAAAGCTTTTCAGAAGCGCGGTTACTTGCTGCGTGCTTATTACTATACTGCACTTGTTGAAGATCAGGAATATTCATCCATCCGCCCCCTGATCGACTGGCTTGATTATAATGGCTACAAGGTCATTACCAAAGCTGCCAAAGAATTTACTGATGCAACCGGCCGCCGCAAGGTAAAAGGCAATATGGATATCGAACTTGCTGTCGATGCCATGCAACTGACTGAAACCGTCGATCATTTTGTAATCTTCTCCGGCGACGGCGATTTCCGCTGCCTCGTGGAAGCATTGCAGCGTCGCGGCCGCAAAGTGAGCGTTGTTTCAACCCTCACAACACAGCCGCCAATGATTTCCGATGAGCTGCGCCGTCAGGCAGACCATTTCCTTGATCTGGTGACCCTGAAGTCTGAAATCAGCCGCGAAGCCAGTGAACGTCCGGCTCGCCGTTTTGAAGAGGAAGAAGAGCTGTACTAAGCTCTTCTGACTTGTTTTGCAGTATCCGGAACCATCCCGCGATTGCGCATTCTGCCCCCGCCTTCACGACTTTATTCAAGTCTGGCGGGGCAATGAACCCTCATGGCATAATGCTCCGGTTCCTGCATTTCTGCCGACAGATCCGCAGAACAGTGCAACAGCGGTTTGCACCACCACCCTGCCCGCCTTTACCGAACGGGCACGCCTGCTGATTATCGGCCTTGCACCGGGCTTACGCGGCGCCAACCGTACCGGCCGTCCCTTTACCGGTGATTATGCGGGTGACCTGCTTTATTCCACATTGAAAGATTATGGTTTCGCTCAGGGCAATTTTGAAGCGCGGCCTGATGATACATTGACGCTCAATAATTGCGCTATCGTCAATGCTGTTCGCTGCGTGCCGCCGGAGAACAAACCGACCGGCGCCGAGATCAATACCTGCCGCCAGTTTTTGACGCCGTTCATTACCGGCCTGCCTAACTTGCAGGCGATCGTCACGCTTGGCACTATAGCCCATCAATCGACAATCCGCGCCCTTGGCCAGCCGGTCTCAAAACATAAATTCGGCCACGGCGCGCAAACTGATATCGGACAGTTGCGCATTTTCTCCAGCTATCATTGCTCGCGCTACAACACGAATACCGGTGTTCTCACGGAAGCCATGTTCCGTAATGTATTCAGCAATGTGCGCGATTATCTGAACGATAATCCCCAGAAGTGAGCTCATAAAAAAAGCCCTGTCTGAGACAGGGCTTTAATATTTCGGGTATTACCCGCGATCACGGAGCAATCGTGATTTTTCACGATTCCAGTCACGGTTCTTTTCCGTCTCGCGCTTGTCATGCAGTTTCTTACCGCGTGCCAGAGCGATTTCGAGCTTCGCACGGCCACGCTCGTTGAAATAGAGTTTCAACGGCACAACTGTCATCCCGTCGCGGGCGATGGAATTGGCCAGACGCACAATCTCTCTCTCGCTGAGCAGTAATTTGCGCAACCGCCGCGGATCATGATTGAAACGATTGCCTTGCGTATATTCAGGAATATAGGAATTAATCAGCCAGAACGCATCATTCTCAAAGCTGGCATAGCTTTCAGCGATATTTGCCTGATTGGAGCGCAAAGATTTAACCTCGGTTCCCGAGAGAACGAGGCCCGCTTCAATCACTTCAAGTATCTCGAAATTATAACGCGCTTTGCGGTTATCTGCGATGACTTTGCGTGCAGGTGCATTTTTTTTCGTATTCATGGCAGCAATATATATCTGATCCGCAACTTTACTAGAGCATTTCACAGTCAAGTTGGATGAACTTGACGACCGTGATAATGCGACCACTTTAGAATCCAGAGATTTTCCGGCTTAAACTGCAACAAGCTGAATATAAAAAAGCCTGCCGGTTCAATATTCATGTACCGGCAGGCGATAGATGATTTGCAGCAAAATAAACAGCGTAAACTGTTTAGTTGTGCCGATTGCGCAGAATTACTGATTGAGCAGACCTGCATGACGCAGCGCTGCATCGATTTTCTCTGCGGTTTCAGCCTCAACAGGCATCAAAGGCAGGCGCAAATGATTGGTAATGCGTCCGGTACGTGCCAGCGCATACTTAACGCCTGAAGGGTTCGGCTCCATAAACAAAGCTTTATGCAGCGGCATCAGACGATCCTGAATTGTCAGTGCTGTTGCATAATCACCGGCCAGACAGGCTTCCTGAAACTGCGCGCAAAGACGCGGTGCAATATTGGATGTTACGGAAATACAGCCGCGACCGCCATGAGCGTTGAAACCCAGAGCCGTGGCATCTTCGCCGGACAGCTGAATGAAGTCTGTACCGCAAGTTGCGCGCTGTTCGGAAACACGTTCAATTTTGCCGGTTGCATCTTTCACGCCGACAATATTTTTGTGGTCGCGCACAAGAGCGCCCATTGTTTCCGGTGTCATATCAATGATCGAGCGTCCCGGAATATTATAGATCACCAGCGGAATTGAAATCGCTTTGGCAACAGCGGAAAAATGCGCATAAAGCCCGCGCTGATTTGGCTTATTATAATAAGGTGTCACAACCAGAACAGCATCAGCACCAGCACCTTGCGCATGCTGGGCAAGTTCAATGGCTTCAACAGTATTATTAGAACCGGCGCCGGCTATAACCTGCGCACGGCCTTTCGCTTCTTCAACGCAAACCTCGATTACCCGTTTATGCTCATCATGGGACAGTGTCGGAGTTTCGCCAGTTGTACCAACCGGTACAAAGCCATGCGTCCCCTCCTCGATCTGCCAGTTTACAAGGCCACGGAACGCTTTTTCGTCAAAACCACCCTGCTCTGTAAAAGGTGTGACGATAGCCGTGATTGAGCCCTTAAGCATCGGGTACTCCCAAAAGTTTGCCTGTGTTTTAATATGAATTACATATCAGCGAAAAATCGACCGATAATGCAGTTTATTACGCCGGATTTGCAATCCCGGAATAGTATGCTCTAATTTTAAAGTGTTAGAGCGAATTTTGTGCACCCGATCGGGCACACGCGCTCTAATATTGAAGATCAGGTGACGCAGAGGAAAATCCGGACTGATAATATCAGCCCCGCATCTCCGGCAATTTTTGATTTTGCAAAATCAAAAAAGCCCTGCGCTGCCTGTATGCAATTTCAAACCGCATATATGATGGTTTCTAATATACAGCCTATAAGAATGTTATTATATTCACTACAAATGCCATAGAACGACCATCCATACAGGCCTCGCAGCCGCGTACAGAATGATGGCACCACCACCTGTTCGTGAAAAGTGCTGCACCATAGTCCTGCAAAACTGCTGCATCAAGCAAATTTACGCATATTCATAGGCATTTCATCGCTATGATAAAAATAAACGCGTATTTCGTCAGTCCGACGAAATATTTTATACATAATGACGAAAACCTGTCAGCAAGTGATTTGCAATTCATCCCCGTTCTTCTGAGAAACAACAGTCAATACCGGCAAAATTGGGGCGCAAATCACGATGAATTTATGATTAAAAACGATATCAACCCGTCTTTCAGGTAAGGCTTCATTAACATTGCCTTCACAGGTCTGACCTATAATTGGAAGTACAGAAGACCGGCAGCATTCAACAGCATATTCAGAACCTCTGACCACTGAGAGCGACATTTCTATAACTCTCAGTTTTCACTCGGATATCTTAATAATCTGCCTTAAATTTGCTTCAACACGGTTATAACGGATTTGTAATGCGTAAATTTGCACTTTTCGGACAGCGACCAGATCAGTTTTTTTTAGCCCTTACACTTTTAAGTGCAAGCATGGCAGGAAATGTGCTGACAGCCGGTGCGCAGGAAGCTGAAAATGTGCCAACGCCTTTACTGCGCCCTTTTGCACCAACAGCGATGCGCAATATGCCCGCGCCGATGATGCGGCCGGATCCGACAACCACCGCCACGATACCACGTGCGCAGGCACCGGCCGCCATGAGCGGCAGCCTGAAAACCGCACTGGATGCCCTGTCTTCAAAAGATGCACGCCGTGCTCTGGCAATCCGCAATGGTATGTCCGCCAGTGATCTCGACCGCCATATCCTGACATGGGCTCTGGCCCTGTCCGGTGCTGACGGCTTGTCGAGTGCTGACTATGTTGCTGCCGCCGCGGAACTGCGTGACTGGCCTGGTATGACCACAGTTCAGCGCAACACAGAACGGGCACTTTACCGTGAAAATGCCACTGCCGGCACCGTGATTTCCTATCTCGGAAACCGCAAACCGCAGACCACCGAAGGTATGATCCTGCTGGGTCGCGCTTATCTTGCCAGCGGAAACCGCGCACAGGCACGCCAGTTGCTTGCGCCGTGGTGGGCACGCGCCAAGCTTGACACAAAAGATGAAACGCTGATTTTGCGTGAATTTTCTGGCGTTCTGATCAAAGAAGATCATCAGACACGTTTTCTGCGCATGTTGTATGATAACCGTCTGTCATCAGCATCGCGTTTAGCCGCATCAGCCAATGCGGAATCGCTTTATGCCGCCTTTGCTGCCGTGAACAAACGTGCACCGGATGCCGCACAAAAGCTTAATGCTGTTCATAGTTCATGGCAGTCAAATCCTGCGTTCTTATTTGCAAAAATCCAGTATCTGCGCCGCTCCGAGCGCTATACGGAAGCTGCCAATCTGATGCTGAAGGCACCGCGTGATGCCAGATCACTGGTTGATCCGGATGCTTGGTGGATTGAGCGCCGCGTTTTATCCCGTGAATTACTGGATATCGGTAAGCCGCAAATTGCATATCGCTTAGCCGCCGCTCACAGTGCTGAAACACCGACTATGGCTGCAGATGCAGAATTCCATGCAGGCTGGTATGCTCTGCGTGCTTTGAATGACGCCTCTACCGCACAAAAACATTTTAGCCGTATTGCTGAAATTTCCTCGCGTCCGATGTCTGCATCCCGCGCCTATTACTGGATGGGTCGTGCCGCAGAATCCGGTGGTGGCGGCAATGCAAAGCAAATGTATCAGCGTGCATCCTATTACGGTACATCGTTCTACGGTCAGCTGGCAGCAGCCAAACTTGGCAATAATGTTCTGCAGCTGCCTTATCCGAAACCAAGCGCCGCAGATCGTGAACGTTTTGACAGCCGCGAACCGGTTCGTGCAATCCGCCGTCTCGAATCCATCGGCTATGGTAATCGCGCGCAGAGCCTGTACATCAATATGGCGCAGGAACTGAGCAGCACAGGTGAACTGGCGCTTCTCGCTGTCATGGCTGAACGCAACAGCAATCATTACCTGTCACTGCGCGTCGGCAAGATCGCTGCCGGTCGCGGTCTCGATGTCGGGGCATTGTCGCATCCGACAGGTGCCATTCCGGCCAATGCGAATATTAAAGGCTCCGGCGCCGCCCTCGCCTATGCGATTGCCCGTCAGGAAAGTGAATTCAATATTTCAGCAGTTTCCAGCGCCGGTGCGCGTGGCCTGCTGCAATTGTTACCGGGCACGGCAAAAGGCGTTGCCCAGCGTGCAGGTCTTGCTTATTCCGACAAGCGCCTAACCACTGATGCCGCTTATAATGCCACTTTGGGTGCGCATTATCTCGGCGAACAGATTGAGCGTTTCAACGGCTCCTATATCCTGACTTTTGCCGGATATAATGCAGGCCCGAGACGCGCCAGTGAATGGATTGCCAAATATGGTGATCCGCGCGGGCAGAATCTCGATCAGGTTGTCGATTGGATTGAGCGTATTCCATACACAGAAACCCGCAACTATGTGCAGCGGGTGATGGAGAATTACGCCGTCTATAAATCCCGTCTCTATGGCAATGCCAATATTCAGCAGGATTTGATAAGTGGTCGGCGCGGATAAAATTTCCGGCTATAACAATCAAAAAAGCCGCGCAGTCAGCTGACAGCGCGGCTTTTTGTATGGAAAATCCAGTCTTTCTCCCGTCCGAGATATCTTATTTTCCAAGGTTTTCGGGAAAAATGACTGTGATGATATTATTTTTTTGAAGGAATGAATGCGCACAGAGCCGTCATCAGCCATCCGCCAATCATCAATGTGCCCCCTGTCGGCGCGGCCATGGCAAATAATCTGTTGCCTGTCAGATCACGCAAGATCAAATCACCCGCGAATAAAACAAGACCGAGCAGCACCAGAATGCCTGCCCAGTAAATGGCGCGACTGCGTGCACTTAAAAAAGAAAAACCCAAAAAAGCAGCTGCATGCCCCAACAGAATCGGCGCTACAACTCCTAAAAACGCATGATTGCCGTGTGCAGATGCTGCATAGCTTGTCATTGCAGCAGCACCGGATAAACCGGAGAAAAACAGAAACAGACGTTCAACGCCAGCAGTCATCTTCATAAATCCTGTAAATTGATTATCTGCCCGCCATCAATGCAGATAAGCACAGCTTTAATCAATGGCTGCTGTCAAAAAGTCCGCACCAAAACGCGTTCTTACTCAAGAAAGCAAGCTTCTATAACAGTTTAGAGCAAATCATGCAGTGCGCACGATTACCGGATACGAACCCTCCTCAAAGCCGCTATACATATTCTGTCAAATCCGGACACCGCACCGGATTTCTGAACACTTCACACTGCTGTTGCCCCAATCAGCAACACCGAGACTACAGGAAGCAGCGTGAATTCGTTGAAATCTTTAGCGAACTTCCAGCACCTTTACGCAGCTATCCAGATCATTGGTGGCAAGATGGGCATAACGCATTGTCATCTGCAATGTCTGGTGACCAAGCCACATCTGCACACGGCGAATATCAATACCGCCGCGAACCAAACGTGATGCACAAGTATGGCGCAGAATATGCGGAACAACCTGTGTATCTGTACCAAGGCCGACTTCATATTTGGCATCATTCCACACTGCGCGGAATTCGACCTGCGTCAGCATAGAAAACGGCCCTTTATGGCGTTCAACCGGTATTTTACAGGTTTTTCTGGCACGTTTGGTCAAGGGAACAGTACGGCTCCGGTTCGACTTGGTTAGCCAGAAAGTGACACGCGGATCGTGTAAATCATTCCACGTCAGGCCGATTGCCTCACCAAGACGGCAACCGGTATCAACCAGAAACACGGCCAGCCGATAGCTGTTTTCGCAACGTGCTTTAATCGCAGCGAAAAGACGTGCCTCTTCTTCAAGTTCAAGAAAACGAATTCGCCCTGCCCGCTCTTTCTGACGAATGAATTCCGGCAGGCTAAAGATGTCCCCCATCTTATACGCCTTTCGCAACAACTTGCTGAGTGCAGCCATTTTTCTATTAATGGTTGCATTGCTGTTATTGCGTTCACGCAGGGAACCGATAATTCTGTCGAGCATTTCCTGACTAAAGCCGCTGAAACGCTCCCCCTTCAGAATCTCATTAATTTCACCGAGAAATAATCTCACATTATATTTATGAGACCCGTCGTCCCATAAAATATTGAGATAGCGCTCGGATAAATCAGTAACTGAATACTGATTCACAATGCGATGTGTTTTTGTATTGGATGACGTAAAACTGAGATTATAACCCATTACAGGCGTAAAATTCTCAGAATTTTCGAAAGAAATGTCCCGATTCAGCTCCATCATAAGGCCCCCCAGCCGTTTGATCGACTTGGAGCTTTATAGGCAGAAACTTTATAAAACAAGTCTGAGTAACATTTTTGTGAGGTCAGCATGATAAAACCACTCTGGTTGAGTTTCTGATATGCCCCCTCGAAAAGTCTTAGTCCGCCCCATCAATACAAAAATTTACATCTGGTATTTGTATAAGCGCATCTCGTTAAAGATGGTCCCCGCTTGAACGCCCCATTTGAGACGAAAATACCAGCGGCATAACCGCTGGTATCTTTTTTCGAACTAAACCAATGGCTTAGAAAGAACGCTGGAAGCGGATTGTACCACCGAAAGCGTCTTTGTTAGGAACAACGCCTGCTTCACGCAGAGGGTGACCATTTTTCCAAGAAGTATAGGTAAGTTCTGGAGTAATGGTGAAACCTGGAACCAGCTGGTAAGATACGTTTGCAGCAATAGCTGTTTTGCCCCAATCTTCGTAAGCAGCCTGCAGGTTAAAGGTAGCTTTTTCAGTTGCTTTGAACTTCGCACCACCCCAGACAGCCCAATCGCCGCCCCATGAACCGTACATACCGATGTTTTCTTCATAAGAAGAATAACCGCCCTGTACCCATACGGAGAACTGGTCTGTTACGTTTACATCGAGGCGAACCTTACCGGCCCACTCTTCGAGGTTGGAGTCATAGCCAACAGCACCGGCGATCGAACCCCAAGCCTGTTCAAACTTCAGACCACCAACAACGTGTGGCATATAGCTGTCGATACGGTTGCTGTAGTTGAATACTGAAACACCGCCAGTTGGATCAACATATGCAACAGTCTCAGTACCGCCACCCTGCTCAAGCGATACGATCGCCGAGAAGCCGTTACCACCAGCGAAGGTGTAGCTGATCAGGTTTGTACGGTATTTACCGGCATCAACCACGTCATCGTTAATTACGTCGCCGAGGTAACCTGTGAAGGTGTGGAATGCGGATTCATCGAGACCGATACGCAGGCCACCGAGCTGCATGTATGCAAAATTCAGAGTATGGCTACCCTGGCCACCGTTCGAGAAGTTGAAACGGTTTTCAGTGAAGGTTTTCAGAGTACCGAGTTCAGTTTCAGTCGCTGTGTGTGTACGCAGTGTGAAACGGGAATAGATATCATAGGTATCCTGATGTCTGTTTTCCCAATCACCGGTCTGGTCATTCCACTCTTTAGCGTCATAACCGAATTTTTCACCGGAATAAGCGTCGCGGCCTGCAGCAGCCTGCATACGAACATAACCGGAGATGCGCAGGCAGGTTTCTGTGCCTGGAATGTAGAAGTAGCCAGCGCCGTAAGCGTCGCAAACGCGTACATATTCTACTGCTTCTGGTTCTGGTGCAACGATGGCGTCGGCAGCCTGAGCGCCGGATACTGCAACGAGAGCTGCAGCGGAGCCGAGAAGAAGGCTCTTAATGTTCATTTCTGACCTCCAGTCAGAAACATACGCAATCATAAAAATTCAAATATTTTCAATGTGTTACAAAAACTAATGGAATCTTTTATTTTTAAAGCCCTAAAATTGGTTATCAAAACCGCGGGATAAAAAGCGCGTAAAATACAAAAAAACCGGCAAGAATGAATTCTGCCAGCTGCGTGAAAATCGGTTTTATATGAAACAATGGCGGAGAGGATGGGATTCGAACCCACGATACCCTTCCGGGTATACTCCCTTAGCAGGGGAGCGCCTTCGACCACTCGGCCACCTCTCCGGTAAAGGCGCAATAGCCGGTAATAATCATGAGTTCAAGCACTTTACGCATCCGGAGCCAAAAAATCTTATCCATCAACAGGATGATTTCAAAAAAGGCATTAAATTCCGATAGTTTTCCGCAGTTTATGCCCCTCTATAAAGAGAAGCCTGCTTTTAGACACCTAAAACGGAATCAAAATCACAGAATCAAAGCACTTGATGTGCCACAACTGATTCACGGGCACGAACAGGGCAAATCACCTGCCAATATTACGTCTATAAGAGGATGAAACCGGGCGGCTCAATTCAGGTCTTCTCTGGCGCGCAACACTGTTTCAGCCTGTGGAAACATCTGAAAACCCCGCAAAAGCGGCAATTTTTCGTTAATTTATTTTAATAAATATAAACAAAACATAAATAAAATCCGGTACCTAGGGGGTGTTTCGTGTCTTTTCTGCAACACGATATGTCGATAGCAACATCTTACCCCCTAGTTATGCGTTTTCAGTGTTGCAACGAAACTGAGCACGAGTATCTTGAGGGCAGAAGAAGGAGCGCTTCGGTAGCGACTTTTTCATCCAAGGGGATGGGGACAGGTTGTCCTTCAGCCAAAACAAAATGCCCAGACCCATTTAAAACTTTGACTGGAGGTCAGAAATGAACATTAAGAGCCTTCTTCTCGGCTCCGCTGCCGCTCTCGTTGCAGCAACCGGCGCTCAGGCTGCCGACGCCATCGTTGCACCAGAACCAGAAGCTGTTGAATATGTACGCGTTTGCGACGCTTACGGCGCTGGCTACTTCTACATTCCAGGCACAGAAACCTGCCTGCGTATTTCCGGTTATGTTCGCGCTGACTTCAAAGGCGGCGACGATGTGTATTCCGGTCGTGACCGTAAGACATGGTCCACCAACACCCGTTTCACACTGCGTACACACACAGCGACTGAAACCGAACTCGGCACACTGAAGACCTTCACCGAAAACCGTTTTGAATTCGGCGACGGCGACTTCAAACAGGACAAGCTGAAATACGCTTACATCGAACTGGGCGGTCTGCGCATCGGTAAAGATGAATCCGCATTCCACACCTTCACAGGTTACCTCGGCGACGTAATCAACGATGACGTTGTATCGCCAGGTGCATATGACACAAACCTGATCAGCTACACCTTCACCGGTGGTAACGGCTTCTCGGCAATCATCTCCGCCGAACAGGGCGAACGCGTTGACGCATTCACCGACATCAACGGCAACGTTTATGACGGCGTAATCGACGACTACATGCCACACGTTGTTGGTGGTCTGAAGTTCGAACAGGCTTGGGGTTCGATCGCTGGTGTTGCAGCTTACGACTCTGAAATCGAAGAGTGGGCTGGTAAAGTTCGCCTCGACGTAAACGTAACTGACGTATTCTCCGTATGGGTACAGGGCGGTTACGCTTCTTACGAAGAAGCTGTTGGCATGTACGGCAACTGGGGCGGCGATTGGGCTGTCTGGGGTGGTCTGAAGTACAAGGCAACCGACAAAGCTACTTTCAACCTGCAGGCTGCTTACGAAGATTTCGGCAAACAGGCTTACACTGCAAACGTAGCTTACCAGCTGGTTCCAGGCTTCACAATTACTCCTGAAGTTTCCTACACCAAGTGGAAAGACACCGACAAGTATGCTACAGCTGTTCGCGGCGAAGATGCTTGGGGTGGTATGATCCGCTTCCAGCGTTCTTTCTAAGTTTTACGACTTAGAACAGACCGTAAGGTTACAGAGACCCGGCAGCTCACGCTGCCGGGTTTTCTGTTTTGTGCATTCCAGTGCGTATCACTATCGGAAAACCGGCATCCGCTTTTGCGCAACATGCTCTAAAACTGACTTTAAATAACAAGCGGTATTTATATGTCTGGTCTTTATCCCCACGCTTTATAATGCGTGGCATTTTGCAGACGGCGGCGATCTGCTATATTTTACAGCACACTTATCCTCTGCCCTGCTTTAAAACAGCCAATGATAATCAGCAGGCTGATCAGGATGAGTCAGAATGCATCGCATTCACCTGCCCTGCCCGACACGTTTCACAAGGAGAATTATATGGATTTTTTACTCTGGATCGCCCTGATCGGTGTAATCGTATTTCTCCTCGGCTTAATTTACAGCAAGCTTACGACGGCAAAGGCAAAGCAACCGGCAGCAAGCATTATCCCGCCTGCAACAGCAGTGACGCCCAAAAGCAAAGAGCCTGAGAAAAAACCGGCTCCCGCAGCACCGGTGAAGGCAAGCCCATCCAAACATGAGCGTGCGGCACAGCCAGTCATTAAAACACCGGCTGCAACAGAAACCACAAAAGCCACGCAAAAGATTGTACCGGATGCGGAGCCGGTCGGCCCTGCTCATAGCCCTGTTATTCATATTGCGTCTAAAGCTGCGGAAACAAACCCTGCCGAAGCAGTTGCAGCGCCCTCACCGGCAGCAGAAACGCCGGCACCGCCAGCCCCTTCCGAACCGGAGCGCCTGAAAAAACCGCGACAGGATAAAGCTGATGATTTGACCCAGATTACCGGTATAGGTAACGCAATTCAGGCTAAATTATATAATGCCGGTATTTTCCATTACGACCAGCTTACCGATCTGAATGCGGATCAGATCACATGGCTGAACCGCACCACCGGTTTTGCCGGACGTGCTGAACGGGAAAACTGGACTGCTCAAGCTAAGAAACTGATGAGCAAAGCTGCGGCCGCGACAGAAGCGCCAAAGCGCGCGGTTAAAAAAGCAACAAAACCCGCCGTGGCAAAAGCCAAAGCCAAACCCACAAAGAAAACTGAAAAAGCCTGAAGCAGGTTTTGGCAGGTGCATTGAATTCAGCACAGATCACAATCTTAAAATAAAAGGCCCGCCTCAAAACTGAGGCGGGCCTTTTTATTTTCATAGTCTAGGCCTGATAAATAGATCAGGAATTGCCCTTCAGACGTGCATTGCAAAGGCTGTAATAACCGCCGCCCTTCTGGATCCAACGCAGACCATTCAGAGAATTCGCGCTCTTATTGGCGTAATACTGATCCAGACAGGTTTTCATACGCTGCTTGCCTTCAGTTTCATTCGCATATTTTGCAGAAACTGCAGACGGGAATTTAACACCGCTTGGCGCAGCAACAGTCGGAGCTGCCGGCTCTTTTGTTGATACGGATGTTACTTTTTCAGGATCAGCACCCGGACCACATTCAACTTTACGGAAAGCATTCCATTTCAGATCGGTCGCCAAACCTGTTTCCTGAGCTGCTTTATATTTTGCAGAACACTGCTGCATTGTCAGACCTTTGGTAGCATCTGCGCTGTCAGCAGCAGGCGCCGCCTGTTTGGCAGGCTTTGCAGCAGTTGTTGCCGGTTTGGCCGGAGCCGCAGGTGCCGGAGTTGCAGCTGCGTCAGTACCGCACTGTGCTTTACGGAAATCATTCCATTTCATAGTACCGAGCGTGCCGGCATCTTTTGCAGCCTGATATTTCGTGCTGCATTCTGCCATTGTCAGCGCACTTGCCGGTGAAGACAGCACAAAGACGGCCATTCCTGTCAGCAATGCTGCGCCGCCAAGGCGGCTGAGAGTTTGAATTTTCATCTCTGTTCTCCTGATTAGGTTTTAAAACACTGTGCCTAAAGCGTTTTTCTGTCAATATCGTATAATATTCCGCACGCAAAACCTTTTCACAAATTCTGAAAAGAGTTGACGCGCTGTGAGACAACATCGTGATTGTTTATATTATAGCTCTCAAACATAGCATTTTTATAATATCCTGAGGTGCAATATTTTATAAGTCAGATGCATTTCAGGGCAGTAAAACGCTGTAGATCAGCCTTTTTAACTTGGCTTATACATATTCCCCTTCGCCACCCCACCAGCGCTCAAGCAAAATTTTCGCGCAATTATTGGCATATAAAAAGCCGGATTTTGCTCATAAATCGCTATTGCCACGCTTAAAATAACAATTTTCTCACCGCTGATTTTATGCCGGTTATCGGCTAAATAATGCCAGTGGCAGAGATCAATGAAGGTTCTGCTGCTTTTCAGTTTTCTTTTAAACAATATCCTGTCCGACGTTTAAATTACGCCGCAGCAGCATGTTGCAGGGTCTTTTTCATGGTTGAAGTCACAACTCCGGATGCGATTCCGGCTCTATCACCAATATCTGTGACCGAGAGACACCGCTTCTATGAAGATGTTGTGGCGATGCTGATCGGCACCAGCTTTGTAAGCCTCGGACTTACCCTTTATGCGCAAGCCAAACTAATGACCGGCAGCACAGCCGGTGTGGCTCTTCTCGTGCATTATGCAACCAACTGGCAGTTTGCTCTGGTATTTTTCCTGATCAACCTGCCTTTTTATTATCTGGCTATCAAGCGCATGGGCTGGCGGTTTACAATTCGCACCTTTGTGGCGGTGGCGCTGATGTCGCTCTTTACCCGCCTGTTCCCGATGTGGGTGGATTTCTCCAACCTGCAGCCGGTTTTTGCAGCTTTTATGGGCGGCACTTTGATGGGAATGGGCGTGCTTGCCCTGTTCCGCCACCGTGCCGGTGTCGGCGGCATCAATATTCTGGCTCTCTATCTGCAGGATAATTACAATATCCGCGCCGGCTGGTCGCAGCTTACTCTGGATCTGGTTCTGATGGCTGTATCGCTGTTTTACCTGTCCCCGCAACAGGTTGCAATTTCGCTGATCGGCGCTGTGGTTATGAATGTTATTATTGCAATCAACCACAAGCCCGGCCGGTATCTGGCCACAAGTTAAAGAGAAGTCGGATGGCGGGATCAGTGACGCGCCATCCATTCGCGTGCCTCACGCAGGGCACGCACCAGCTCCGGCTTGCTCATCATTTCTGACAATTTACTGCGCATCGGCAGAGCGCGGTCATCACCGCGGATGGCTGCAATATTGAACCATTTATAGGCTTCGATACGGTCTGCCACGCAATCACGCCCTGCATAATACATCATGCCGGTTTCAAACAGCATTTCGGCTTGCATGGCATTAATATTATTCTCTGACTTCGCGCTGAAACGTGCAAACATTGTTCTCATCCTGTCCTGTTAAACTGCGGTCCGCTTAGAGCCGGAAAGCCCGTGCAGATCTCTGCTGTTGTTATGAACAAGATGACGGAAAGAGTTGAAACCGCCGTTAAATACCATCCTTAACGGCCAATCAACAAAATCCCAACAATGGGTAAATATCAGAATTCATTAAGAATAACTCTGCCGGTTTTGCGGGACTTCTGCAAAAATCACGGTTTTTATGCGCAAGAAAATTTAAACCTGCCGCTAACCAATAATCACATCAGCTGGTTACGATGTGTAAAAGCGGTGCGATTGCCACAACACAAAATCGGCTCTTTTCAAGTGTCATTCTTTGGATTACGTTTACGTGAGCGTAAACAATATGCCATCACATATTACGCATCTTCGGGAGGAACTGATGAAGAAAATCTTGTTTGCAATGACAGCCCTGACACTATCATTCGGCCCTGCTCTGGCAGCGGAACCGATTGTCGGTACGTGGAAACGTACATCCGGCACTATCATTGAATATAAAAGCTGCGGCGGTGAGGATTATTGCGGCACCGTGCTCAACGGTGAATATAAAGGCAAATCCATCGGCAAAATGAGCGGTAAAGACGGCAGCTATAAAGGCACCGTCAATAAGCTTGACGAAGGCAAGACCTATTCCGGTAAAGCCAGTGTCAGCGGCAGTACATTATCGCTGGCCGGTTGTGTGGCAGGCGGACTGATCTGCAAGACCGAAAAACTGGCTCGCCAGTAAGACAAATGAAAAAGCGTTGCGGATGATGATCGCGCAACGCTTTGTTTTATAGTCAGCGCGCTTTCTGATTAAACAAAACGCTCTGCGCTGATTTATCCGTCGCAAGATTGCTCTTCTCACGCTCAAGCTTGCCCAACTCCATACCGCGCTGCACCGCAGCACGGGCTGTGACAGCCTCATACCAGCGCTTCAGATTCGGAAAATCTTCCAGTTTCTGATCGTAGTTTTTATAGGCACTGATCCAGCCCACACAGGCCATATCCGCAATGGAATAATCACCGGCAATGTAATCGCGACCTTCAAGCTGGCGGTTCAGTACGCCGTAAAGCCGGTTCACTTCATTCGTATAACGGTTGATACCATATTCGACTTTTTCCGGTGCATAGACGCGGAAATGTCCTGCCTGACCGGACATTGGTCCAAGCCCGCCCATCTGCCACATCAGCCATTCGTCAACGGCGACGCGCTTGCGTTCATCCGCCGGATAGAATTTACCGAATTTACGCCCCAGATATTGCAGAATAGCGCCGGATTCAAAAACCGAAATCGGCTGGCCATCCGGCCCCTCCGGATCAATAATCGCAGGCATACGGTTATTCGGTGCGATTTTCAGAAATGACGGCTCGAACTGATCGCCTTTACCGATATTCACATATTTCACTTCATAAGGAACACCCAGTTCCTCCAGCATGATGCTGATCTTCCAGCCGTTCGGTGTCGGCCAGTAATAAAGTTCAATCGGCTTCGTCTGGGTTTTAGGCTCGGCACTCATAGAGATCAGCTCCTGACTAGAGCGCCGTACACCCATCGGCGTACAAAACGCGCTCCAACACTTTAAAATGAGAGCATAATTTCAAGTTAAACTGTTTCAGGTTTAAGAAATTATACTCCGGTGAAACCGGTAAGGACAAACATCATGATTATATGCGTGATTGTCCGGCTGCAAACAATATATAGTCATGACTACAGATTAGGCAATCCATAAAACCAAATTTCGTTTCACGTTGAAAAATATATGCTTAATGCAATTTCAGGAATTTGAACGCCCGATGAACGCCTCTCTCAGAAAGAGTTCAGCCCGCCGCCGTTAGATTACGGATAACAGGATCATTCCTGACCAGATCGTGTCGCACATCATCATATCCGCAGCGACATGTTCGACCAAAAGGGGGCCAAGCGATGTTGTATCACCGGTTTACCATTATCAGCCTGTTCGCACTCGGCACGGTATTTCTCAGCCTGCTGCTGATGAATGAAAATCATGCAAACCGCGCCGGTCATATGGCTCAGGCATTGTCATATTCTTTCCTGCAAACAGAAACCTCCCGCCCTGCACAGGCAGCAACAATCACAAAATCACAGGACAAGGAGATGCTGCCATGATGCCCGCGAATTTTCTCAGCAATCTGACCGACACATGTTATCTCGCCATGCGCATTGCGGTGTTCAGCTTATTCTTTGTAGCGCCGGTTGCTGCTTTTACCGGCATTGCAGCGAATACCGGCGGAAAAGTTACCGCAACCGGTCTGGTTCTTGTGGTCAGCTTGCAGAAATAATGCCCCGTTTAACCATTCTGCAAAACCGGAGGCGCAGCGCAAAGCTTGCCATATAAACTGTAAGAATTCCGGCTTATAGTAGCGCATGAGCAAAAGAATCGACACTTTTTCCGGCAATCCTGTTTCAGATCTGATTTCTGCGGGCATAGCCACACCGGAGCCAGTCGCTCCTCAATCATTTACGGATGCCCGCGCTGCGGTTGACGCATTGCGTGCTCTCTATGACCGGAATACTGCCTTTCTGCGCGATGCCTTTCATAAGGTTGCCAAAGGCGAAATTGCGCCGCAGCGTTTCCGCGCGTTCTACCCTGAGCTTTGCTTTTCAACAGCCAGTTTCGCCCATGTGGATACGCGTCTGGCCTATGGCCACGTCAGCCTGCCGGGTGAATATGCCACCACGCTGACCCGTCCTGATCTTTTTGACAGTTACCTGATGGAACAAATCCGTCTGCTGATTAAAAATCACGGTGTTCCGGTGACTGTTCAGGAATCCACCACGCCGATCCCGCTGCATTTTGCCTTTCTGGAAGGCACTTATGTAGAATCATCTGTATCCGATGCTTTCAAATATCCGCTGCGTGATATGTTTGATGTGCCGGATCTCGGCAATACCGATGACAGTATTGCTAATGGTGATACCGAGTTCCAGACTTTGGAAATCATGCCGCTGGCACCATTTACCGGTCAGCGCGTGGATTATTCTTTGCAGCGCCTGTCGCATTACACCGCGACCAGCCCGTCGCATTTCCAGAACTATGTGCTTTTCACAAACTACCAGTTCTATATGGACGAGTTCTGCACCTATGCCCGTAAATTGATGGCAGAGGGCGGCGGCGGGTTCACCAAATTTGTTGAACCAGGCAATCTTGTCACTTTTGCCGGTAACAGCTCGCCTTCACAGGGGGCAGAGCCTGCGCGTCTGCCGCAAATGCCGGCCTATCATCTGGTCAAGCCGGATGGTTCGGGCATTACCATGGTCAATATCGGTGTCGGCCCTTCCAATGCCAAAACCATTACCGATCATATTGCTGTACTGCGCCCGCATGCATGGCTGATGCTTGGCCACTGCGCCGGTTTGCGCAACAGCCAGCAGCTCGGCGATTATGTGCTTGCCCATGCCTATGTGCGTGAGGATCACGTTCTTGATGATGATCTGCCGATCTGGGTGCCGATCCCTGCTCTGGCCGAAATTCAGGTGGCTCTCGAAGATGCGGTTGAGGAAATCACCGGTCTTGAGGGCTATGAGCTGAAACGCATCATGCGTACCGGCACCGTTGCCACGATTGACAACCGCAACTGGGAATTGCGTGACCAGCGCGGTCCTGTACAGCGGCTTTCCCAATCCCGTGCTGTGGCTCTGGATATGGAATCGGCCACGATTGCGGCCAATGGTTTCCGCTTCCGCGTGCCATACGGTACTTTGCTCTGCGTGTCTGACAAGCCTTTGCATGGCGAGCTGAAATTGCCGGGCATGGCGACCGACTTCTACAAGAAACAGGTAGCCCAGCATTTGCAGATCGGCATCCGCGCCATGGAAAAAATTGCCGCTATGCCGCAAGACCGGCTGCATTCACGCAAATTACGCAGCTTCTTCGAGACTGCATTCCAGTAAACGCTTCAATCAACACTGCTCTGCAAGACTATTTGCAGAGCAGTGCGCCTTGATAAAGCTGCTTTTCACAGCCAACAGTGCTGTCATACTTGTTTCTCTTGCTCTGTGGTCTCTATGTCCCGCGAAAAACCAACTCCTGCTTCAAAACGCACATCTCCCCTGCTCTTTGCACTGCTGATCTTCTTAGTTCTGCTCTCGGTTCCGCTGGTGCTGGGTTTCTTTGGCCGCGTGCATCCGGCGCTGGACAGTTTTGCGCATTTTCGCGCTCATATTGCAGCAATCATGGCTCTTGGCGGGATTTTTCTGCTTTTCACCAGCCTGCGCCGTGAAGCGGCAATGGTGACACTGCTCGGCCTCAGCGCTTTTTCAACAACCGTAAACTGGGCAGGCTCGTCACAACCGGCAACAGCACAAGACGGAAATGTTACCTACAGGCTGATGCAGATTAATCTGCTGCAAAACAATGATGATCCGAAAGCCCTGTTGCAAGCTGTGGCGCGTTACAAGCCGGATATTATCACCTATCAGGAAGGTTCTGAGCAGTGGCAGGCATGGCTTAAAATACTGGAAGGCAACTATCCTTACCGCCACCAATGCGGCACATTGCCGAAAAGATGGGGCGTCGGTATTCTCTCGCGCCGTCCTTTCGCTGATTTCGGCTCTCCGGTCTGCACCGGTGACGGCGTATTGGCCACAGCTCTTGTTAATCTTGGCGGCACCAATGTACTTGTCTCGTCACTGCATCAGTCTTGGCCGTGGCCTTTTAAACAGGTACAGCAGTTTGAAATGCTGCGCCCTGCATTGGAGCCGATGGCCAATCCTCACGGTATTCCGGTGATTATCGCCGGTGATTTCAATGCTGCCCCGTGGAGTTACAATCTGCGCCAGTACGAAATGCTCACCGAGACCAAACGCATTGCCGGTGCAGGTGCAACATGGCTGACAACCCGCCTGCCGGATAGTCTGCGCCACTGGATCGGCTTGCCGATCGACCATATTCTCATCAATGAGACTGTGACACTGCATAATATCCGCACCGGTGAATCGCTCGGCTCAGATCATTTTCCGTTACTGCTGGAGTTTTCAGTTCCGACTTCAGTTTCCGAACCGACGGAAGACAATCCGCAAACGGCACCGGAAGCCGTCAGCATCTGACGCTGATTTCTCAATAAAAAACGGCGCCCCGAATGGCGCCGTTTTTTATTAATATTACATATTTGCGTAAACCGGTCCCTCTCCGACATCTTTACTGACGGCGGTCGAGACGGACACGGCCTCAAATGCCAACATTACATGTTGGCATAGACCGGTCCTTCGCCGCCTTGTGGCGTAACCCAGTTGATATTCTGGTTCGGGTCTTTGATGTCACAGGTTTTGCAATGCACGCAGTTCTGCGCATTGATGACGTAAGTTTCCTTACCGTCCTTCTCAACCCATTCATAAACACCCGCAGGGCAATAGCGTGTTGAAGGTCCTGCAAAAACATCATGTTCGGATTTCAGCTGCAGTTCCAGATTTTTGACCTGCAAGTGAACCGGCTGATCTTCTTCATGGTTGGTGCTCGACAGAAACACCGATGACAGACGGTCAAAGCTCACCACACCATCAGGCTTCGGATAGCTGATAGGCTTGTGTTTAGCCGCCGGTTCCAGCGCCGCCGCATCGGTCTTGCCGTGCTTGAGCGTGCCAAAGAAAGAGAAGCCAAACAGCTGGTTTGTCCACATGTCCAGACCGCCCAGCGCCACACCGATAATGGTACCGAATTTCGACCACAGCGGTTTGACATTGCGAACGCGTTTCAGATCTTTGCCGATAGCGCTGTCGCGCCATTCATTTTCGATGCCGACAACTTCGTCATTCGCACGACCGGCAGCAATCGCTTCCGCAACCTTATCCGCTGCGAGAATGCCCGACAGCACCGCATTATGCGAGCCTTTGATACGCGGCACGTTCACAAAACCGGCCGCACAACCGATCAGCGCACCGCCGGGGAAAGTCAGCTTCGGCACGGACTGCCAGCCGCCTTCGGTAATCGCGCGCGCGCCATAGGAGATGCGCTTGGCACCTTCAAAGGTCGGACGGATCGTCGGATGTGTCTTGTAACGCTGAAATTCTTCAAACGGTGACAGATACGGGTTCTTGTAGTTGAGATGCACCACAAAACCGACAGCCACCAGATTGTCTTCCAGATGGTAAAGGAAGGAACCGCCACCGGTTTTCAGATCCAACGGCCAGCCGAAAGAGTGCTGCACCAGACCCGGCCTGCTCTTCGACGGGTCAATCTGCCAAAGTTCTTTCAGGCCGATACCGAATTTGGCCGGTTCACGGCCTTCATCCAGCTTGTATTTTGCAATCACCTGTTTGGAGAGTGAGCCGCGTGCACCTTCTGCAAACAGCACATATTTACCGTGCAGTTCCATGCCGCGTGTGTAGTTCGGCCCCGGCTCGCCATTGCGTTCCACGCCCATATCACCGGTCGCGACACCGGTTACAGCACCGGCATCATTATAAAGCACTTCGGCAGCAGCAAAGCCCGGATAGATTTCAACGCCGAGATTTTCCGCATGGGTACCCAGCCAACGCGCCACATTGCCCAGCGACACAATATAATTACCGTGATTATTCATCAGCGGCGGCATTGCGAAATTCGGCAATCTTACAGAGCCCGCAGGCCCGAGCACCAGAAACTGGTCATCCGTTACCGGAGTTTTGAAAGGATGATCGCTTTCCTCGCGCCAGTCAGGCAGCAGCTTGTCGATACCAACCGGATCAACAACAGCGCCGGACAGAATATGCGCACCGACTTCCCCGCCCTTTTCCAAAACCACGACGGAGAGTTCCGGATTATTCTGTTTCAAACGGATCGCCGCAGCAAGACCGGCAGGGCCTGCGCCGACGATCACAACGTCGAACTCCATACTTTCCCGTTCAGGAAGTTCGTGTTCGTTGTTCATTTATACCTCCATAGCATCGGGCGCAGCTTGGGTTCCCGTTTTTTTATAACCAGAGCGTATCGTGTTCATCACATCCGCTGCGCTCGTTCTATTCTTTTAATTGCCGCATTATCGTGCTGATCAAAGGACGATGAAATGCTTCATCCCCACCTGATACAGAGTTGTAACACAGTTCAAATGCGTCCTATTGTCCAAAATCGCCTCAGATCATGACGTTTGTTCACTAACAGATCACCATAATATTGACGTTTACGTCAATGTAAATGGTTTTTAAACAGGCATGCCCGAAAGCCCTTGCCAAAGCTTCTGCAATTTGCGACCTCAGAACTGTAAACAAGCCTAAAACCGGAACAATCGTGTGTCAGACACTGCAATCACAGCCAATTGGGAAGATCTGATTCGCTTCTATGCGGAAGCCGGCGTGGATTCCGCGCTGAGTGATGCACCAATTGATCGTTTTGCAGAGGCTGCAACACTGGCAGCCGCACAGCCGAAACGCACAGCCCAGCCTGATAACTCTATGCGCAATGCCACACCTGCACAGGCAGGTGGCATGCAGTCTCAGGCACGCAGTGATGCACCGCAAGCAAACCGCACGCAGCAAAAGCCGCAGGCCGCAGCATCTGTGCCTGCACAGGCTGCTATTGCACCGGAAGTTTTGCTGGAAGATGCCCGCAAGCTTGCCCGCAGCGCCGCCAGCCTTGATGACCTGCAACAGGCAATGGCCGGTTTTGACGGCTGTCGCCTGAAATTCACCGCCAAGAATATCTGCTTTGCAGACGGTACGGCAGATGCAGAGCTGATGGTGATCGGTGACACGCCGGGGCGTGATGATGATCTGGAAGGTATTCCCTTCTCCGGCCCTGCAGGGCAGATGCTCAACCGCATCCTTGCCGCTATTAATCTGACGCGCGAACAAGCCTATCTGGCCAATACATTGCCATGGCGTCCGCCGGGTAATCGCCCTGCGACACCGCTGGAACTGGACTTATGCCGTCCGTTTCTTGACCGGCAGATTGAACTGGTTGCACCTAAAGTTATTGTTGCACTGGGTGACCCTGCTGCCAAAGCTCTGACGGGCTCCCGAGAGCCGATCTATAAATTGCGCGGCAACTGGCACAGTCTCACAACTGCCGGAGAGCAGAGTGTTGCGATTATGCCGAGCCTGCATCCGGATTATTTGCTGCGCACACCTGCTCAAAAACGCTTTGCATGGGAAGACTGGCTGATGGTCAAAATGCGTCTGGCCGAGAATGCCGTCTGACCAGAGCATAATTCCTTAAACTTGGATCAGTTTGAGGTAAAATTATGCTCTCATTTTAAAGTGTTAGAGCGACCTTTGTGTGCCAAGTCTGGCACACGGCGCTCTAGAGCATTTCACAGTCAAGCTGGATCAACTTGACGCCCGTGATAATGCGACCAAATAAAGAATCTAGAGCGAGCGCTATAATCCAGTCTGGACGCAAACCGCTCTAACTGCATCACCAGTTTAAATGCGACATAAACATCCGTGAAAAAGAATTTCATTCCCGACTAAAAATGCCAGTATCCCTGCATTGTTTTTTACAATAAAGCGTCGCTGAATATTTTCGCATTTACGATAGCCTGCTCTTGCAGGTTCAGTGTCCGGATAAATCCATGCCAGCTCAGTTGTTGCCGATTACAGCGCTTCTTTTCAGTACGCTTCTGATGCTTATGGCCGGTGGTCTGGCAGGTCTGCTGCTGCCGATCCGCGCCGGTATGGAAGGCTGGTCAACCATTACAATCGGCTGGATGGGGACATTCTATTCCCTCGCCTTTACAGCAGGCTGTCTGGTGGTGCCGATCTTCGTGCGCAATGTCGGCCATGTTCGCGTCTTTACAGTTTTGCTGACCATTCTCGGCATGTCGCTTCTGCTGCACTCGCTGATTATTGACCCGATCGCATGGATGGCCTTTCGCGGGCTGGCCGGTTTCTCTCTGGCAGGCGGCTATATGGTGGTGGAAAGCTGGCTGAATGAGCGTGTCAATAATGACAGCCGCGGCATGATCTTCTCAGTCTATATGATCACCACCATGGTCGGCACCATGTCCGGCCAATATATTCTGCCTTTTGGTGATCCTTCCACGCAGACCCTGTTTATCATCTGCACCCTGATTTACAGCTTCGCTCTGATCCCGACCGCCTTGTCGCGCGCGGAATCGCCGAAGCCGCTGACACAGGTTTCTCTGGATATTAAAGGCCTGTATAAGCGCTCTCCCGCAGCTGTTGTCGGCTCCCTCGTGTCCGGCATTATTGCCGGTGCGTGGAATATTCTGGCGCCGATTTACGGCCAGATGAATGGTCTCGATAATTTAAGCATCGCGACAATGCTGGTTACAGCGATGATCGGCGGTGCTATTTTTCAGTATCCGCTGGGGCGTTTTTCGGATTTTGTCGACCGCCGTTATGTCATGGTGCTGAGCGGTATTATCGGCGTTATTCTGTCTCTGGTACTGATGCTGTTTTCACCGGCAGACGGCCTGAGCGGCTATATGGTCATTTTCCTGATGGGGGCGGTGCTGTTTCCGATTTACAGCCTCAATGTCGCTCATGCCAATGACTATGCGGAGGCCAATGAATTCGTTAAAATTTCCGGCGGTTTGCTGATTGTCTACGGCATCGGCAATGTGATCGGCCCGCAGATTGCCGCGCGGATGATGGAGAGCTTCGGCAAAACCGGTATGCCGGTAACGCTGATTATCTGTTTTGCAGCCTATGGCCTGCATGCTTTGTGGCGTATCAGCCTGCACGAACGCCCTGCTATCAGCGATCAGAAAACCGAATTCAAATATCAGGCGACCAAAAATATCAATACGCCTGAAAGCTATCAGATGGATCCGCGCAGCGATGTGCCGGAGGAAGAAACAGAAGAAACCCCGACAGAAGACAGTTCAACTGAAAACATCAAGGACTAGAGCGTCGGGCGCCCCGCTGGGCGCACAAAGGTCGCTCTAACACTTTAAAAGTAGAGCATAATTTTACCTTAAACTGATCCAAATTTAAGGAATTATGCTCTAAGTTTTTCAGTTCCTTCTCAATTTTCTGCCTGACAATTTATGCTCGCGGAAAATGATGAAAATACCCGCGCCAATCACAATTGTGCTGCCGATCAGCATCGGCAGTGTCGGCACATCGCCAAAAACCACATAGCCGATACCAAGACCGAGCAACATGGATGTATATTCAAACGGAGCGATGGTGGACATATCCGCGTGACGGTAACATTCAGTCAAGAAAATCTGCGCAATGCCGCCTGCAAAGCCCGCTGCAATCAGCAGCGCCAGCTGCCACCATTGCGGCACGACCCAGCCGAAAGGCATTGTAAATAATGCAATTACCGTTGAGGTGATCGAGAAATAGATCACAATCGTTGCGGTACGCTCACGCTTCACCAGTTTGCGCACCAGCATCATGGCAACGGCCGATGACAAAGCCCCGATCAGCGCAAAGACCGCACCGACTGCCTCGCCATGGCTCACACCACCGCCGGAAAACAGGCTGAGACGCGGCCAGACAATAATCAGCACGCCGACAAAGCCGATCAGCACCGCGCTCCAGCGATAAATACGCACCTGTTCCTTCAGGAAGATTGCACTCAGCACCACGATCATCAGCGGGGATGCGTAATTGATGGCAATGCTTTCCGGCAGAGGCAGCAAGGTCAGCGCATAGAACCCGCTGAGCATGGACATAACTCCGACAAGCCCGCGCCAGATATGGCCGAAGATATCCGAGGTCTGCATCGCGCCCTGCAGCTGATGCGTATAGGCCAGATAAATCACAACCGGAAAAATCGCAAAGAACGAGCGGAAGAATACCAGTTCTCCCGCAGGTATGCCTTCTGCAGATTTCAGCAGTGTCGACATCAGCACAAAAATGAAGACAGATGTAACTTTGCAGGCAATACCAAGCAATGGTCTTGGTTCATCTGCAGCGGCGGGTGTATCTGCCAAAGGCAGATGGCGCTCAGGGGCATTCACAATGAAAATTCCTTAACTGCCGCCAATATAGTGCGGCAGACTCCCTCTTTTATATGCAAACACCATAGCTGGTTGAGGCCGGTTTTCCAGCACTATTTGCAGGAATTCAGGGAAATACCAAAAACTTTATCAGCCCTGAAAACCATACTGATCGTGCTGGCGAAACGGGCGCTTCATATTATCATTTGAAACAATCAGAGGAATTTCTCGTCACAGGCGGTTTCACCCGTCCACGAAATGTTTTAGCTTCATATCCATATGTTTTAAGTCAGTTCAGGAGCAGTTATGCGTACCGATACAGGTCATGTCTTTCGCCTCGAAGATTACCGCCCGTCAGATTACCTGATACGCAAAACCGAGCTGGATTTTCAGCTTGATCCGGAAAAAACCATTATCACAGCCCGCCTGACGATTGAGCGCCGCGACGGTGTTTCTCTCACCGCGCCGCTGATACTGGACGGCGATGAGCTGGAACTGGTGAGCCTGCAGATCAATGACAAGCCGGTCAGTGATTATACCGCAACGCCGGAACTGCTCACCATCCGCTCCCTGCCGCAACAGAGCGCGTTTACGCTGGAGATTGTCACAAGGATCAACCCGACAACCAACCGGCAGCTGATGGGGCTTTATCGTTCCAGCAATGTCTATACGACCCAATGTGAAGCGGAAGGGTTTCGCCGCATAACCTATTTCCCCGACCGGCCGGATGTTCTCTCGGTTTATACGGTTCGTCTTGAGGCGGACAAACAGGCTGCACCAATTCTGCTCTCCAACGGCAATCTTGAAGCAAGCGGCGATCTCGCCAATGGCCGCCATTATGCGCTGTGGCATGACCCTCATCCCAAGCCGTCATATCTTTTTGCGTTGGTTGCCGGTGATCTCGGTTCGATCAGCGATCAGTTCACCACGCTTAACGGCAGGCAAGTCGCGCTGAATATCTATGTCGAGCACGGCAATGAAGACCGCGCGACCTATGCAATGGATGCACTGAAACGCTCCATGCGCTGGGATGAAGAAGTCTATGGCCGCGAATATGATCTCGATATTTTCAACATTGTTGCCGTCTCCGATTTCAATATGGGCGCGATGGAGAATAAAGGCCTGAACATCTTTAACGATAAATATGTTCTCGCTGATCCGCAGACGGCCACTGATACGGATTATGCCGGTATCGAAGCGGTGATTGCTCATGAATATTTCCACAACTGGACGGGCAACCGCATTACCTGCCGTGACTGGTTTCAGCTTTGCCTGAAAGAAGGCCTGACCGTTTATCGCGACCACGAATTTTCCAGCGATATGCGTTCGCGCGCTGTGCATCGTATTGACGAGGTGAAAATCCTCAAAGCACAGCAATTTCCGGAAGACGGCGGCCCGCTGGCGCATCCGGTTCGGCCGAAAGAATATCGCGAGATCAATAATTTCTACACGGCAACCGTTTATGAAAAAGGCAGCGAGCTGATCCGTATGCTGCGCACCATTATCGGTGATGAATCTTTCTATAAAGGTCTTGATCTCTATTTCAGCCGCCATGATGGTGAAGCCGCGACGATTGAGGATTTCATCAAATGTTTTGAGGATGTGACCGGCCGCTCCCTCACCCATTTTGCGCTGTGGTACGATCAGGCAGGTACACCGCTTGTGACTGTCAGCAGTGACTATGATGCCGCAAGCCGGAGCCTGCGCCTCACATTGGGGCAAAAGACAGATCCGACACCGGGTCAGAGCCATAAGCAGCCTATGCATATTCCGGTCAAATTCGGGCTGATCGGTGCCGATGGCAAAGATATTGCTGTTACTTCCCATGAGGGTGCAGGGCTTGAAGGCGATATCCTGCATCTGCGGGAAGCATCACAAAGCTGGACATTCCACAATATTGCGGAAAAGCCGGTTCTCTCGCTGTTGCGTGGTTTCTCCGCGCCGGTGCATCTCAGCCAGCAACTGAGCCGTGAAGAACAGCTGTTTCTTGCCCGTCATGACAGTGATGCTTTTGGCCGCTGGCAGGTCATTCATCAGCTGATGAGCACTGCCATTATGAGCAATGTTGAAAAACTGCGGCTGCAGGAGCCGGTCGCATTTGATCCGGCACTAGCAGAATTATTGGCTGAACTGGTGCAGGATGAGACACTGGATCACGCTTTCCGTGCGCTATGCCTCTCTCTGCCGGAAGAAGCGGATATTGCCCGCGAGCTTGGTAGCAATATTGATCCTGACCTGATCCGCAGCAGCAGAGAAGCACTGCTCTCCGTGATTGCCGCGCAGAATGCTGCGCTGTTCGCCAAAACCTATGCGAGCCTGCAAGACAACGCAGCTTTCACACCGGATGCGGAAGGTGCAGGAAAACGCGCGCTTAAAGCAGTCTTGCTGAGCTATCTTGCAGCCTCGGATAACGACCCTGCACGGGTCTATGCCCAGTTCAATGACGCTGACAATATGACAGACAAGATTGCAGCTCTGACCTTGCTGGTGCATCGCTTTTACGGTCATGACAATGCGACACAGGCCTTGGCACAGTTTGAAAAAGACTATGGCAATGTACCGCTGGCAATGGACAAGTGGTTTGGTGTGCAGGCGCGCCGCCCTGCTCCTGATGCGCTGGAAACTGTGCAGCAACTGATGCAGCATCCGCTGTTCTCGCTCGACAATCCTAACAGAACACGCGCTTTGCTTGGTGCTTTTGCAGCAGGCAATCCGACCGGCTTCAACCGGCCGGACGGCAAAACCTATGCGTTTTTCACCAATCTGATTCTGACAATTGACCGCGAAAATCCGCAATTGGCATCGCGCCTGCTGACCAGCCTGCGCTCATGGAAAACGCTGGAACCGGCACGCCGCGATCATCTGAAAACAGCACTGGAAACCATCGCTCAGGCTGAAAACCTCTCAGCTGATGTTCGCGATATTACAGAACGCATGCTGGCCTGATAAAATAAGAGTGCGGAAGCTCATCAGAACTTCCGCACTCGTCTTCTGCATTTCGGGAAACGCTTTAAAAAGAACACAATGTTTTACGATAAAGACTGAACAGCAGTGTATTTCTGAATCAAATCAGAATCATGCAGCACTGACCTCACGTGTCACCTTCCGAAAACTGATCGAATCACCTTCGAATCGGCGCAGGTTTTTTATTAATTATTAATTAAAAGCACTGGACACAGCGAATCACATTTGATTCATTAGGGTTATTCGGATTTCTCACCCCGAATCACTTCAAAAGCAACCACTCAGATGAGGGGCCACAGGATGGCAAATACCGACGCGTACCGCGCGCCGAATGGTGTCCGTTACACCTCAGAAAGACAAAGCCAGCGCAAGCGTTTCAAGCTTTCCGGCTATGTTTATCTGTTGTCGGGCCCTGCCTACCGCAAGCTCCTTTCCCTTGAGCCGTTGCTGCGCCGCGTCGTGCCGGTGCTGATTATTGCTTTTCTGATTATTCTCGCCGGTGCGCGCATGTTGTCGCTGCTCAATCAGCGTGACGAGATCGAAAGCGATGCCCGCCACCAAATGGCGCTGACTGCCGCGCATGTCGCTTCGAAGCTGCAAAAACAGATTGAATCTGTACCGCCTGCGGACAGCGACGGTGACTATAGTTCCATCCAGAATTTACTGGTTGAACTGCGTTCGCAGGGCTTGATTAATGCAGATCTTGAACTTGCCATTCTCGATGAAAACTCAAAGATCGTTGCCGCTCTGAGCGGCCGTCAATTGCTCGGCATTCAGGCCGAGACGCTGTTCACCGAAGCACAGCCGCTCTTGATGTTTGGCAGCCGCGCCGGTGTATTGCCTGTCAAATATCGCAGTGAAGCTGCTTTTGCAGCCGCTGAAAAAGTTGAACCGCAGAATGTGCAGGCTGCTGCGGCCGGTGCCTTTTCTGTTCTGACTTTCAACACTGAAAAAGCAATTTTTAAAGACTGGCGACAGGTTCTCTCGCTGAATATTACGCTGTTTGCTGCGACTGCCGGCGTGTTGCTGGCTATTCTTTACGCTTATTTCTCTCAGGCAGCGCGTGCCCGCGATGCCGATGATTTCTCCCATCAGATTCAAAAGCGGATTGATCTGGCACTGGCTCGCGGACGCTGCGGTCTCTGGGACTGGGATATGGCGCGCGGACGCATGTACTGGTCGCGCTCAATGTATGAAATGCTCGGCTATGAAGCGGTAGACAGTGTGCTGTCCTTTGGCGATGTAGCCGCGATTGTTAATCCGGTGGATGGTGATCTCTACGAAATCGCCACGCAGGTTATGTCCGGCGAATTGCGTCAGGTCGATAAAGTGCTGCGTATGCGCCATGCCGACGGCTATTGGGTGTGGATGCGCGTACGTGCGGAAATCGCCAATGAAGGTGATGTGCATCTGGTTGGTATTGCTTTTGACGTCAGCGAACAGCACCGCTTTGCGCAGGCGACAGCAGAAGCCGATCTGCGTATCCGTGAAGCGATTGAAAGCATTTCCGAGGCTTTCGTTCTCTGGGATGCCGAGAGTCGTCTGGTTATGTCCAACGGCAAGTATAATGAATATGCAGGCCTGCCTGCCACAGCACTGAAAGCCGGTGTAACGCGCGAAGATATTCAGCCGCTGCTGCGTCCTGCCGCTTTTGAACGCCGCATGGCCAATGAAAATGACCGCAGTGGTGCGCAGACTTTCGAGCGCCAGCTTGGCGACGGCCGCTGGCTGCAGGTCAACGAACGCCGCACACAGGACGGTGGTCTGGTATCGGTTGGTACAGACATTACCCAGCTGAAGCTGCATCAGGAACGTCTGGTGGATAGTGAGCGCCGTCTGATGGCGACCATTCAGGATCTGAGCCTTGCCCGTAAAGCGGAGAAAGACCGCGTGCGCGAGCTGTCAGAACTGGCCTCCAAATATGCGACGGAAAAGGAGCGCGCGGAAAGCGCGAACCGTGCCAAGTCCGAATTCCTTGCCAATATGTCCCATGAATTGCGTACGCCGCTCAATGCGATTATCGGCTTCTCTGAAATGATCTCGGCAGGCACATTCGGCCCGCTTGGCTCCGAACGTTATGCGGAATATATTCACGACATTCATACCAGTGGCAATTATCTGCTCAATGTTATCAATGACATTCTCGATATGTCGAAGATTGAAGCCGGTCATTTCTCTCTGGATCGCGAAGAGATTGATCTTTATCCGCTGATTGAAGAGACCGTGCGCGTGATCTCTCTGCAGGCAGAGCAGAAGCATATTGCGGTTGAAACCAGCATTGCCGACACGATCACCGCCAGCGCTGACCGCCGTGCGATCAAGCAGGTGCTGATTAATCTTCTGTCCAATGCAGTGAAGTTCACCGGTGACGGCGGCCGCATTCTGGTGCGCGCCCGCAAGACCAATGGTGCGCTGATCCTCACCATTAAAGATACCGGCTGCGGTATTCCGCGTGATGCGCTGAAGAAGCTCGGCCATCCGTTTGAACAGGTAGAAAACCAATTCACCAAGACCCATACAGGCTCCGGCCTTGGTCTTGCTATCTCACGCTCATTGGCTGAGTTGCATAATGGTGCCCTGCGCATCTGCTCGACAGAAGGTGTGGGCACCATTGTTTCTGTACGCATTCCTGACCGCGTTGTGCCTGCCGGTACAAACCAGATCAGCAATGATGTTGCCGCGTGAGATCAGCCTTTAAGCAATTGTTTAAAGGCTTTGGCCACGGTATCTGTCGTCTGATCCAGCTGATGCTCGACATGCGCAATATCCGGTAATTCAGCAGCGCGGCACAGCAATTCCAGCAAGCCCGGCAGATAATCCTTCCGCCCCGTATTATCATACACACACAGTCGAATGATCTGCGTGAGATTGCTGTAGAAATGATGGGCTGTGGCCAGTTCCTCGGCCAGTGCAGGACTGGAAAAATCCGGCTTCAGATGCCGCAAGTTTAGCTCTGTGGAAGTGTGACGGATATCAGTTGCCACCTGCCCTGTGAGTACTGCAAACTGCGCGATAAATTCCAGATCAATCAAACCGCCGGAACGCAGTTTCAAATCCCAATTGTCACGGGGTGGTTTTTCACTGGCAATCAGCGCGCGCATATCGGTCATTTCCTTCGCGGTCTTTTTCACCTCTGAAGGAATAGCGAGAATAGCATCGACCTCCGCATCAATCTTGTCGCGGAAGGACTGGTCACCGGCAATGGCGCGGGCGCGGGTCAGCGCCATATGCTCCCATACCCATGCATCATTGCGCTGATATTTACCGAAAGCCTCAATATGGGTTGCCACCGGCCCTTTATTGCCGCTTGGGCGCAGGCGCATATCCACTTCATAAAGCACGCCTTCCGCCATAGGTGCGGACAATGCCGCGATCAGGCGCTGTGTCAGGCGGATATAATATTGCGATGCGGCAAGCTGCTTCTCGCCGTCTGAATAATCAGCATCCGCATCGTGGTCATAGAGCAGGATGATATCAATATCGGAACCGGCGGTGAGTTCGCGGCTTCCCAGTTTTCCCATCGCCAGCACTGCAATACGCCCACCGGCAATCTGGCCATGACGGATGGTGAATTCCTTCATCACCGCACTCAGCGCACGATCGATCATCAGCTCGGCCAGATCAGAGAAAGCCCTGCCCGCACGCACACCGTCAATCGCGCCGGTCAGCAAGCGAATGCCGATCAGAAACCGCTGTTCGGCCGCAAAAATACGCAAACGGTCGAGCGTTTCTTCATAAGGTTCATCATGAGTGAGGAACGTATCCAACCGCTCTTCGAGATAGCTGCGCGTTGGCAGTTCCGAGAAAATGCGCGGATCGAGCATACCGTCAAAGACATGCGGCTTACGGGTAATGATTTCGGCCAGACGCGGTGCTGCGCTCATCACGAGAACCAGCAGATTGAGCAGCGCCGGATTGGACTGCAACAGGCTGAAAAGCTGGATACCGGATGGCAGGCCTTGCAGAAATCCGTCAAAACGCAGCAGTGCATCATCGGCACGCTCGGTTGCTGCAAAGGCATTCAACAAGGCTGGTGTGAGTTCCGTTAAGCGTTCACGCGCCTCGGCCGTTTGCGTTGCGCGGTAACGGCCAAAATGCCATGTGCGGATGATCCGGCAAATATCACTCGGGCGCTCAAAGCCAAGCTGTGACAGGGTTTGCAGCGTATCAGGGTCATCCGTTTCACCGGTAAAGACCAGATTGCCGCCGCTGCTGCCAAGTTCCGGCGCTTGCTCAAACAATGCTGCATAATGTTTTTCAACAGTGCGCAGAACGGCCAAAAACTCCGCTGTGAAGCTTTCATTATCCGGATAGCCCATCATTGAAGCGATGCGGCTGAAACCTTCATCATCCTCCGGCAGAATATGCGTCTGTTCATCGGCCACCATCTGAATCCGGTGTTCAACATTGCGCAGAAACTGATAATTGCGGCTCAGCTGATCGCGGGCATTTTCACCCACCCAGCCACGCTCGTAGAGCTTGGTCAGCATCGCCAGTGTCTGCGAGCCGCGCAATTCAGGAAAACGCCCGCCTGCAATCAGCTGCTGGGTCTGCACGAAAAATTCGATCTCGCGGATACCGCCACGCCCGAGTTTCACATTATGGCCGCGCACAGCAATATCACCATGGCCGCGATGCGCATGGATTTGACGTTTGATCGAATGGATATCGGCAATCGCCGCATAATCGAGATATTTGCGCCAGACATAGGGTGCAAGTTCTTTGATAAATTGCTCACCTGAGGCAATATCACCGGCAACAGGACGCGCTTTAATCATCGCCGCGCGTTCCCAGTTCTGGCCGCGCCCCTCATAATAATGCAGTGCTGCACTCACCGGAATAGCCAGCGGCGTTGCCCCCGGATCAGGACGCAGACGCAAATCAACACGGAAGACATAGCCGTCCGCCGTTCTGTCCTGCAAAATCTTGACCAGCCGCCGCGCCATGCGTGAGAACAGATCAACACATTCGTAAGGGTCGGTAATGGCCGGACGATCACTGTCGATAAAAATAATCAAATCAATATCGGAAGAATAATTCAGTTCTCTTGCGCCGAACTTACCCATACCGAGCACAATCAGCCCACTGTCTTTTTCAGGGTCGTTACGATCAGGCAAAGCCAGCTTGCCTTTTGCATCACTTTCAAGCAGCAGGAATTGTACGGCAGCGCGCAGGCTGGCCTCTGCGAGATCACTCAGGCGATTGGTGGTCTGCATCACATCGGCAAAGCCTGCCAGATCATCGAGCGCAATCAGCACATGGGCAGTTTTCTTGAGACGGCGCAGTTCCGTCATCAAGCGATTTTCCGTCATTTCCGGATCAATACCCAGAGCAGCAATCTGCTCCAATGCCTGTGCCAGCAGTACATCAAGTGGTGCAGCAAACAGGCTTTCCAGAATTTCAGGACAGGTTTCTGTCACTTCCCTCAAGAAGGATGAGCAATCGAGAATTGCTGCCAAAAATCCGGTTTCATCTGCGGTTTTCAGATAGCGGCTCAGAGCACTGCATCCGCGCTCCGCCGCCGCTCTTGTTAAATTTTGCAGGTAAATCTTTGCCTGTTGCTGATCGGGAACTGTCAGAGATTTCAGCGAACTATCAAAAAACAAAACACCGGTCATGCTGCAATTCCACCCCCAGAGCATTTCTCGTTTCAATTAAAACAGAAGAAATGCTCTGTCCCTTTGTTGCCGCGCATCTTATCCGAAAACCGCTACACACTTTTCGGGATGCGTTCCTGTTTCCACGCGCATCTTATCCGAAAACCGCTACGCACTTTTCGGGATGCGCTACAGATTCCTACCTGATTACTGTTTTGTCTCAGGCAGGGCAGGAAAAGCAAGAACAACCCGCAATCCCGGTGAATTATCTTCCAGCATCAAACTACCGCCATGCAGTTTCATCACCGCTTTTGCCAGGCTGAGTCCAAGACCGGAGCCCGGTTGCGTGCGGCTTTCCTCAAGGCGCACAAAACGCTCGGTCGCCTGCTCGCGCATCGCCTCCGGAATACCCGCGCCCTGATCGGCAACGCTGATTAATATCTGATCGCCTTCTTGCTTCATCGCCACGGTGATTTTTGTCCGGTTTTCACCGCCCTCATCCGCGACTGGTGAATATTTGATCGCATTATCAATCAGATTAGAAATGGTCTGGCCAACCAGCTCACGATTGATCCGCAGGCTGATATCCGCACCGGCTTCAACCACAAGCTCCAGTCCCGCATCTTCCGCAACCGGCTCATAAAGCTCTGCCACATCATGCAGGATCGGATTGACCGGCAGCACTTCCATATTCTCGGATGAGTAACCGGCCTCAAGGCGCGAGATCATCAGGATCGCATTAAACGTGCGGATCAGCTGATCGGATTCGGCAATAATATCTTCCAGAGCCGCGCGATATTCCGTGTTGTCCTTCTGGCCTGAAAGTGTGGCTTCCGCCTTATTACGCAGTCTCGTCAGCGGCGTTTTCAGATCATGGGCGATATTGTCCGAGACATGTTTCAGCCCGTCATTCAGTTCTTCAATCCGCCCCAACATGGCGTTCAGATTGATCGACAGCCGATCGAACTCATCGCCTGAACCGCTAACCGGCAGACGTTCACCCAGATCACCAGCCATAATGCGTTGTGAGGAACTCGACACCTGTTTGAGACGTAACAACGCCCTGCGACCGACAAAATACCAGATCAGGAAAGCGCCAATTCCCATGATACCCAGCGCCAACACCAAAGCACGGCGCATAATATCGCGGAACAGTTCCGGCTCGCTCAGATCGCGGCCGATCAGAACACGCATACCATTCGGGATAGCGAAGACAATGGCAATTGCCTTGTGCTTCTCGGCATTGCCCTGTTCGCCATAGCGCATATAGGTGAATGGCCGGTCTGACATGCCGCTAATATCCAGCACGCCCGGTTCAAGGCTCTCCACATTGCCGGAGAGAATACGCCCTGTAGGATCAGAAATCAGATAAAGAAAAGCACCGGGCTGGCGGGAGCGCCGGTCAATCGTGCGCACCAGCAGCGGAATACCACCGCGCTCATAAGACTGCGTGACGCTTGTCACTTCATCGAGCAATGCTTTTTGTGTTTGCGCAGTCAGAAAATTGACCGACAGGTTGGTCATGTAGAAAAACAGCGCCATTGCACTGAGCAGAAACAGCAACAAATATAAAGCCGACAGCCGGACGGCTGTCGTGCTCAGCAAGGCGCTCAGCCGGTTCATCATTGGCTGTCCGCCACTTTGGATTTGGCTGCGGATGTTCCCGCCTTCAGCATATAACCGGCTCCGCGCACGGTATGCAGTAAAGGCTCGTCAAAATCTTTTTCGATTTTGGAGCGCAGGCGCGAAATATGAACATCAATCACATTGGTCTGCGGATCGAAGTGATAATCCCAGACATTTTCGAGCAACATGGTACGGGTTACCACCTGCCCCGCATGGCGCATCAGATATTCCAGCAGGCGGAATTCGCGCGGCTGTAAATTAATCTCGGTACCGGCACGGCGTGCCGTATGGGAAAGACGGTCGAGTTCCAGATCACCAACACGGTAAACTGTATCTGCCTCTTTCGGGCTGACACGGCGCTGCAAAACCTCAACCCGCGCCAGCAACTCCGAAAATGCATAAGGCTTGGTGAGATAATCATCACCGCCTGCACGCAAGCCTGTCACACGGTCATCCACCTGCCCCAGAGCTGAAAGAATGAGCGCCGGTGTGGTTTGCCCCTGTGCGCGCAATCCGGCGATGACAGAAAGCCCGTCACGCTTCGGCAGCATTCGGTCAATTATCAGCACGTCATAATGATTATTCTCTGCCAGCGTATAGCCGGTTTCGCCATCACCGGCGACATCAGCAATATGTCCGGCTTCAGCAAAAGCTTTTTCCAGATACCGTGCCGCTTCGCGGTCATCTTCAATAATCAAAATACGCATCAGCAACCCTCAAAGCAGAGTGTAAATGTTTGAAAAGGCGGCACTGTTCAAGCACCGCCTTTTCTTATTTCAACCTATCAGAACAGATCAGCCCTGATCAACCGGCAGAGCAACAAAGCTGTTCTGGCCATTACGCTGAACCTGCAGCAGAACTGCCTTGCGTCCGTTCTTCACAGCATCTTTAATCGCTGCGTTAATGTCAGATGCGGATTTCACATCCTTATTATTCACGGTCACAATTGTATCACCTGCGCGCATACCCTTGTCAGCAGCATCGCTGTCAGGATCAACATCGGTTACAACAACGCCTTTACCGCTGTCATCCGGTGTGACTGTGAGGCCGTAATCATCAAGGGTTTCACTCTCGCCCGATGATGTAGCAGCGCTCTTGTCACCCTGTTTCTGATCATCCGGATAGGCTTTGATTTCAATACTGACAGTCTCAGCCTTGCCCTTGCGCCAGATCGTCAGGCTGGCTTTTTCGCCCGGATTGATCGCAGCAACTTTCTTAGCCAGATCACGCGGATCTTTCACGGTCTCATCATTCACTGCCGTAATCACATCACCGGCAACGATACCCGCTTTAGCGGCAGGACCATCAGCTTGTGGTTCGGCAACGATTGCGCCTTTATCTTCTGCAAGACCGAGCGAATCTGCGATTTCCTTGGTCACCGGTTGAATTTGCACACCGATCCAGCCGCGCTCAACCGAACCCTTCTTAATCAGCTGATCAACAACCTTGCTTGCAGTGGATGCCGGAATTGCAAAGGCAATACCAACACTGCCGCCCGATGGCGAGAAGATCGCGGTGTTAATACCGACAACCTTACCGGTCAGATCAAAAGCAGGGCCGCCGGAGTTACCCTTGTTTACCGCCGCATCAATCTGGATGAAGTCATCGTAAGGACCTGCACCGATATCACGGCCACGGGCAGAAACAATACCGGCAGTCACAGTGCCGCCAAGGCCGAACGGATTACCTACGGCGACAACCCAGTCCCCGACTTTGACAGTGCTGTCATCATCAAAAGCAACGTAAGTGAATTTGCGCTTATCATCGACTTTCAGCACGGCAAGGTCTGTACGGGCATCAGTGCCGATCAGCTTGGCATCAAGTTCAGTACCGTCATCCATCACAACGGAGAATGAATCACCGTCTGTCACAACGTGGTTATTGGTGACGACATAGCCGTCTTCAGAAATGAAAAAGCCTGAGCCCTGAGCAAATGGACGGGCATGACCGCGGTCACCGCGCTTCTGGCGCTTATTCGGGCGCGCCTGTTCGCCATCAGGACCATAAGGATTGCCGAATTCTTTGAAGAAGCGCTTTAAAGGATGGCCGTCCGGCAACTGGTCAAGACCATTACCGCCAAAATACTGGGTGCGATCATTGCGTGTGTTCTGCACATCGCTTTTCACGCGCACACTCACAACGGCAGGGCGAACTTTTTCAACCAGTTCAGAAAAACCAGGCTGAGCCTGAGCAGTCACGCTGACCGGAGCTGCCTGCGCAGACGAGATCAATGCCAGAGGGCCAGTCGCCAGAATTGTACCGGCCAGAGCGGCGGACAAGAAAATGCGGGTCAGCGGACGACGGGAAGATGACTTAATATCAGACATAAAATATCTCCTGAGAGGGCAGATAACCAGCTAAAGATTATCAACTATTCCTCACAAGAGATAGCTTACCGAACATTACCGGATAATTTCTGAAACATGAATTTTTCGTAAGGTTACGAAATTCCGGTTATTTGCCGTCCAGAAGATTTTGAAGACGTTGTTTTTCCTCGTCATTCAGCGGAACAATCTGTGGCTCCGTGCTGCCGGCCTTACGACGTGAAAACCAGATAGTGCTGATACCAATAATCAGAATAATGACAGGGAAGCTCCACAAGATGATTGTCTGCTTGTCGAGACGCGGTTTGAGAAGCACGAACTCGCCATAACGCGACACCAGAAAATCAATAACCTGTTCGTCGCTGTCGCCCTGTACCAGACGCTCACGCACCAGCAAACGCAGATCACGCGCCAGATCGGCATCGGAATCATCAATCGACTGGTTCTGGCACACCATGCACCGCAAACCGGCAGACAGATCACGCGCACGTTTTTCCAGCACAGGATCAGCCAGAACTTCATCCGGATTAACCGCCCATGCTTTCTGAACATTTGCAGTCAGAATACTACCGGCGGCGATGCTCACAGCAATAAGCAAGATGCAGAAGGAACGGCTGCACAGATTTTTCAACAGGCTCATCATGCCACCCCGCTTACTGCTTTCACCGTCTTTTTAGCTCTGGCCGGAGCACCGACACGCAGACGTCTATCCATCAGAGACAAGAGCCCGCCAAGAACCATAGCAACCGTACCAAGCCAGATCAGCGTGACCGATGGCTTCCACCAGAGGCGCACGACCATGCCGCCATTTTCCAGAGCATCGCCCAGCGCAACATAATATTGATTAACGCCACGAGTCAGAATACCGGCTTCCGTCGTCGGCATATTACGCGCCGGATAAAAACGCTTTGCAGCCATGACATTGCCGATTGTATTGCCGCTGCTGTCGAGCAGAGAGAACAGCCCCTGATCTTCCGTATAGTTTGAACCGGAAAAAGGCTGCTGCGCATCATAGCGCAACTGATAACCGGAGAAAGCAACCGTTTCTCCCTGTTTCATAGTGACAACCTGTTCCGTACCGAAACTGGACACAATCACGATACCCAGCAAGGTAATGCCAAGCCCCATATGCGCCAATGCAGTACCAAATACCGAACGCGGCAGTCCCAACAAACGCGGGAATGCCCGCGAAAGCTCAACCTTGCCAAAACCGGCTTTGGCCACGATATCCATCAGGCTGCCAAGAATAACCCACAGACCCAGACCAATACCGAAAGCAGCCCAGACAGCGCGCGGATCAATCAGAATAAGCACCAGTCCCACGCTCAGGAGACACAGGCCAAAAACCCACATCAGACGCTGTGCCACCGCATAGAGATCGCCGCGTTTCCATGCCAGCAGCGGGCCGAATGGTACGGCGGCCAGCAGCGGAATCATCAGCGGGCCGAAAGTCATATTGAAAAACGGAGCGCCGACGGAAATCTTGGTTCCGGTCATTGCCTCAAGCAAAAGCGGATAAAGCGTACCGATCAGCACAGTTGCCGTGGCCGTGCTCAGGAACAGATTGTTGAGCACCAGTGCGCCTTCACGCGAAACCGGCTGGAACATGGTTCCGGTCGTCAATGTCTGTGCGCGCAAGGCAAATAGCGCCAGTGAACCGCCGATGAAGAACACCAGAATAGCGAGAATGAACAAGCCGCGTCCCGGATCGGTGGCAAAGCTGTGTACCGAAGTCAGCACGCCTGAGCGGACAAGGAATGCACCAAGCAATGACAGCGAGAATGTCAGCAGAGCCAGCAAAATCGTCCAGATTTTCAAAGCGCCGCGTTTTTCCATCACAATCGCGGAATGCAGAAGCGCAGTACCGATCAGCCATGGCATGAAAGATGCGTTTTCAACCGGATCCCAGAACCACCAGCCGCCCCAGCCCAGTTCATAATAAGCCCAGTAAGAGCCCATTGAGATACCGCCGGTCAGAAAAATCCACGCGGTCAGCGTCCAAGGCCGTACCCAGCGTGCCCATGCGGCATCAATGCGACCGTCAATCAGCGCAGCAACAGCAAAGGAAAAACAAACTGAAAAGCCGACATAGCCGAGATAAAGCATTGGCGGATGAATGGCGAGGCCGATATCCTGCAGGATAGGATTGAGATCCTGTCCTTCAATCGGTGCCGGAATAATCCGGATAAACGGATTGGATGTGAAAAGAATGAAGCTTAAGAATGCCGTCGCAATCCATCCCTGCACAGCCAGAACATTTGCCCGCAATGTGTTCGGAAGATTACTGCCAAAGACTGCAACCAGCGCACTGAAAAATGTCAGGATCAGCACCCAGAGCATCATCGAGCCTTCGTGATTGCCCCAAACACCGGTAATTTTAAACAGTAAAGGCTTCAGCGAGTGGGAGTTTTCAACCACATTAAGCACTGAGAAATCAGAAGTAACATAGGCATGGACCAGCATTGCTGACGATAACAGAACCAGTGCAAACACGGCCGCAGAACAAGGTTCTGCAACGCTCATCAATCGGGAATCATTCCGTTTTGCTCCGATGATCGGCAAAAAGGACTGCACCAAGGCCAAAGCCAGTGCCAGTACCAGTGCGAAATGTCCGATTTCAACGCTCATTCTATTTATCCTGCCTGTTGAATATTGCGCATCCGAAACACGCAATATTCAGCTTTTGGAATGGGGTTTCAAACAAAGCCTGCTTAAGAGCAGCTTAGTTCCCTTCCCAGACACCTTTTTCTTTCAGACTGTCTGCAACATCTTTCGGCATGTAATTTTCGTCATGCTTTGCCAGAACATTATCTGCGATAAAAACACCATCGGGCGTAAAACGGCCTTCTGCGACAACGCCCTGCCCCTCACGGAACAGATCAGGTAAAATACCTTCATAGGTGACTGTCACCTGTTTCAGCGTGTCTGTGACGGCAAATTGCACATGCTTATCCGCGCCGCGTACTACCGTACCGGCCTCAACCAGACCACCAAGACGAAAACGCGCACCCGATGCAATATCTTCTGCTGTCACATCATCAGGCGTACGGAAATAGCGAATATCCTGACTGAAAGCGATCAGAACCAGACCAATAGCCAGCGCCAAAACGGCCATGGCACCGGAGATCAAAATCAGGCGCTTGCGTTTGCGGTTGCGCATAACCTGTGAAACCCGCGGCGTGTGGTTTTCTGCAGAGGGTGATGCCGATAACTGACTATGGGTCACTTCTGAACTCCCGTCGTATCCAGTCCTAACCGGGAGGCGACCTGTGTAAGACGCTTCCCGTCATTTTCCGGCAGAACTTTAACAGCTTTTCGCAAAGCTTCGGCAGCATTATCACGCTCACCAAGCACGACATATGCGCGCAGCAAACGCTCCCAGCCATCAATATCCGTCGGGTTATCTTGTAGTTTTGCAGCCAGACCATCCACCATGGAACGGATCATATCTTTCCGCCCCTGCTCACTCAGGGCGGCAGCAGCCTCTACATCTTCAGCTGTCGGACCTGGTGCCTGAACTGCCGGTGTCTGCGTAGCCTGCGACGGTGCAGTTGAAGGAGCCGCGCCGCCTGATTTCAGATTGGCAATCGTCTGCTCAATATCAGCGCGCCATTGTGCATCTTCAGGTGATGTATTGAGAATGATCTGCAAGACATTGATTGCATCATCCCGCTTACCGGCCTGCAGCAATGCCCGTGCTTTCATCAAAGGCGGACGCATATCGGACGGTTCGATTGTTCCGGCTTTTTCGAAGAGAGCAAGAGCCTCTTCAGTGACCTGCCCGTTGGCTTTAATCGTCAGAGCTTCCCCGAGACCGATCAGACGATCAACATCATCACCAAGCAGTTCCAGAGCCTTGCGGTAGGCATTAATGGCATCGTCAACGCGGCCAATGCGCAAATATATCGGCGCAAGTATCGCCCAGCCACGACCATCATCCGGCGTCTTTGCCAGATGTGCTTCGGCCTGTGCGATCAGTTCGGCTGCGCTTTTATCCTGAATCATTGTGTTTTTGCGTTCAGCCAGCGGCTGCGCAGGCAGATCGGGCGTACCGATTGCTGCATAGACACCCCAACTGACTGCTGGAATGAACAATAAGACAAGAATAATCGCCCAACGGTCGCTTGCACTGAACAGATATTTCTTTTCAGCAGCGCCCGTAGCTTTGCCTTCAGCACCTGCAGCCGCATCCGTCATACGACGGTCATTCTTAAGAATACGACGGGATATTTCGAGTCGGGCTTGTTCAGCCGACTGCTCATCCAGCAGACCACGCGCCAGATCGGAATCAATCTCTTTCAGCTGCTGAATATAAACCGAGCGGTCTTCCTCGCCCTCAGCCACGGACACGGTATCTTTTCGTGTCAGAGGCAACATGACGATAAGAATTGCAGCGAAAGTTAAAAGTGCAGAAACAAGCCAGAAATCCATGACCGGAGACTTAATCTACCTGCCCGACAAAACCAACTGCCTGTTGGCAAATTATCAGGGTATAGGTCATTTGGCCGCAAAGCTGTCCGGCAGTTCAGTTCTGTGCAAAACCTGCCTTATTTAAGTTTTGCACAGAGGCTAAATCAGGTCAGCGGTGTCCAGCTACCATCATCATTACGGCAGGCAGTGCCACGCACCAGCTGAGGTGCTCCGTCAACGGTAAAACTATGGCTATATTGTCTGCAATTCTGGGAACCGACCTGATAAGGCTGCGCAGCAGTTACCTCGCCGGACGCTTTGCCAGAACGCCCTTTCCATGAAACCGCTTCACCTTTCGGCGCATATTCCAGTGCTTTATATTCCGCTTCGATTGCCGACCTGCGGTCAGACGCTGCGAGCTGCGAACCGGCAGAGCCCAGAATACCATTTCCCATTGGCGCCAGCACTGCATTGCTGACCGATCCTCCGGCCAGCGGATTTCGGGATGGCGAACCTGATGTTGAAGCGTTCAATGTGGAGCAGGCTGTCAGAGCAAACAGCGGAAGAATAAAAGTAAGTTTACGCAATGTACCTACGGAAGACGACTTCATGAGCAATTTAACATCCTGTCAGCAACGCTTTGCAGAGCATTATGACTGCTGAAAGCACACTCTGCAATCATTCCCTTGACATCTCAACACAAAACAAAATCAGGAATATCGCGCCTGACTGCGGTCATTTATACCTGAAACCGGCTAAAAGCAAAGCTCAGCTTAAAACTGCAGGCAAAGTAATCTGCACGGCAAGACCACCCAAAGATGCCTTACTCAGCCCCAAAGTCCCGCCATATTCCCTGACCGTATCCTGAACAATTGCCAGTCCCAAACCTGTACCGGGCTTGCTTTCATCAATGCGCTTCCCGCGTTTCAGGGCTTCAGCCATTTTATCCGCAGGTAGACCTTCTCCGTCATCCTCGATCAGGATTTCAAACTGATTGCTTGCCCCTTCACCTGCATCCGGTTTCTGAGCGGCTCGCAGCGACAGATGAATTTTTGAACGCCCCCATTTGGCCGCGTTTTCCATAATATTTCCGACGATTTCTTCGAGATCTTCTTTTTCACCAGCAAAGATTGCAGCGGGAAACTGATTGGAAAAAGTAACCTTCAAATGCGGATTAAGCTTAGCCGTCACACGAATCATGCGCTCAAGCACCGGTGTGACCGGAGCCCTGAACACAACACTGTCCCGCTGGGCTGCAACGCGTGCACGCTGTAAATAATGCTGGATCTGCACCTGCATTGCGTCACTCTGCTCGATCACCAGCTGTCCCTGACGGCCGCCAATATTGCGACCTTCATTCATCAGCACAGAAAGCGGCGTTTTCAGAGAATGTGCAAGATTTCCCACCTGCGTCCGCGACCGTTCTACAATACGGTGGTTATTTTCTATCAGGGCATTCATTTCCTGCGCGAGCGGTGCGATCTCCAAAGGCAAGTCCGCATCAACACGATTGCTTCTTCCCTCACGGATATCCGCCAGCGTGCGACGCACATGATCCAGCGGCCGTAAACCGAACAGAATAATCGCCGCATTAATCAGAATACTGCCAAGGCCGAACAATCCCAGATAAATATAAAGCCGGTTGCGGAAATCGCTGATTTCTTCTTTCACCTCATTCAGATTACCCATCACGCGGAAACGGGCAATTTTATCCGTACTGTCGAGAACAACCTCTGTTTCAACGACAGAAAGATCCTCGCCGGTGCTGGTTTGCACGACATAACTGCGCATGAATGACTGGTCGAAAGGTGCTTCAGAAACCGACTTTACAGGAATTATTTTTGAGCCCAATGAAACCGAACCCAGATGCCCGCGCACACTTGCAGACACAGGATCAACCGACCAATACCAGCCTGAATCAGCGCTGGCATAGCGTATTTCACCAAGCTCTGGCTTACCGTAAAGCTCACCTTCCGGCGTCAGACTGACCGCACCGACGAGACTATAAAGATGCGCGGATAAAAGGCTTTGAAAACTGCGCTCAGCCGCATCCCGATAGAGCGACTGAATAAGTGTGGCAACGACAACAAGGGCAATGATGACCCATAATGTTGACAGCGTTACCACACGCAATGCCAGCGAGCGCAAACCGAGAGCAAAGACTTTCCCGGAAAACAGCGGCATCTTAATCTTTACTGCCATCATTATTGTCAGAGCGGATGCGATATCCCATGCCGCGAACGGTCTCGATCATATCCACGCCCATCTTCTTGCGCAGGCGTCCGACAAAAACCTCGATCGTATTGGAATCACGGTCGAAATCCTGATCGTATAAATGCTCCACCAGTTCTGTACGGGAAATCACTTCATCCATATGGTGCATGAGATAAGACAACAGCCGGAACTCATGAGAGGTCAGCTTCAAAGCTGCACCGTCAACCGTTGCTTTTGAAGCCTTTGTATCCAGCACAAGTTTACCGCTGACAATTTCCGATGAAGCATGGCCAGCCGCACGGCGGATCAAAGCGCGCAACCGCGCCAGAACTTCTTCAATGTGAAATGGTTTCGCCACGTAATCATCGGCACCGGCATCAATACCGGCAACCTTGTCACTCCAGCGGTCACGCGCTGTCAGCATCAGCACCGGCATGGAACGGCCTTCACGACGCCAGCGCTCTACAACACTGATCCCATCCATTTGCGGCAGGCCGATATCCAGTATCACCGCATCATAAGGTTCAGTATCGCCGAGAAAATGACCTTCTTCGCCGTCAAAAGCACAATCGACAACATAGTCTGCATCACGGAGAGCTTCAGCCAGCTGACGGTTAAGATCCTTATCATCTTCAACAATCAGAATTCTCATCAGCAAACCTTTTCAGTCTTTCGGAGCGATAATACAGCGTGCCGTCTGCCATGCAGACAGCATCTGTTTTTACAGCACATTACAAGAATGAGCAAACGGGAGAATTACAAGTCAGTGTCCGGTAAGTTACAGGCGAAACTTTATAGCTCCCGCTTTATTTGGCCGGTACTGCAACTTCCACGCGGCGCGGACGTTCACCATCACGTCCGGGAACCAGCACAACCACAATACAGACCGGCGCGCCGTTCTGAACAGCAGCTGTTGCTTTGGTCAGCGTACCGCCCTGCTGTGCAGCAACCTGCTGCCCGATGGCAGCACAATCACCGGCAACGCGGATGATATGCGGCTGCGCCTGTTGCAAACCGGCAGGTACGTGCCGTTGCAAGCCTGCGGCGCCCGCAGATGGAACAATGCTTGTAAAAACTGCTGCGGTCATACCGGTGAGCAGAGTAAAAGCAGCGAAAAATGTGCGAACTGGTTTCTGTGTCATCATAACGCTCACTTTAACGCCTCTTACCTGAATGTTGAATGAACAATCTTGTGTCTCAAACAAACGGTACTCATCCGGAGCGTTTCCATTAACGACAGGTTCACGGGAACCGCTCACATCGTTTCACCCTATTTCCGGACGGTCATTCTGTTGTACTGCCGGAAATGCTTAGATTTTTTCTTTCGTTAACATTAGTTCCCTAAAAACGAAAGTCTTCATAACTGCGGCAAAGCTGCCAAATTCATTAAAAACTGTCAATTACGAAGGATCAGCCCGTTTTCAATTCAACGTGTGTGCTGGAAAATATTTGTCGCAACTGGTTTTAGTAACGAAACGATAGTGAAGCCGCCTCTCCTGCGCCGGAACTCTGACTGATCTGAGCGACTTCCAAACGCAAATGCACACCGTGTTGCACCTGACCGGAATAAACATAATGCGGTCGGGTTACTTCCGCTTTTTCCAACAGCACCCCATCCTGCCACAGCTGCACCTGATATTTTTCTGCCGCCTCTCCGAGAGGAATATCCTCCCCCATCCAGCTATCCGCATCAATGCGTCCGCGCCGGATCCACTGAAAATGCATATCCCCGTTTAGCTGTGGTCTGTATCTGACATGAACCGGACTCAGAGGCTTTAAGGCCTTCATGCCACCGGCAGCGGATTGGGTACTGAAATAATCATCCGAAAAGTCCCGACCGGATGGCCCCGCACGCCAGTTCAGCATCAAACCGTTTTCAGTCTTCTGCAACCCTGCCGGAACAACCCGATCATCCAGCAAAATAAAAGACGCACCTGCGGGTTTGACAATACCGGCCTCCGGTTCTGTTCCCGATTGTCCGCGCAGCAAAGACTTTAACCGCCAGTGACCGGCAGCAATTTCTTCTGCCTCCTGATACTGCAGAATCTCCCATCCGCCCGCGCTATTTTGCACCAGAGCGGTATTTGCGGCATTCAGCACTTGCAACACAGACTGAGAATGTAATTCCCCGTGATATAGACGAATATCGAAACTCTGCTGATGCATGAAACGACCGCTGGCGGCACCTGCAAGTTCTGTAGTCAGCTCCCCCATGATTGCGGCATAGGGGATCACTGTGCGCAATTGATAGCCACCCGCTTCTGGCGAGGCAAAAAGCGCCACATCCCGCCACGGCTTGGCGTAACAAGCGATGCGAAACTGACTGCTCTCATTTTCAATTCCGGGCCACATCGGCAAATCCAGCATATGAAACAGCGGCGGGCCAGCAGTCACACTACCGGAATCAGATACCGCTGGCATACGGGTGCGGTCAGGGCGACGTAAAGCCGGTGCAAGCGCTACGGCTTTAGCCCGCCTTGCCGCTCCGTCCTCAAAGCTCACAATGACATAATCACGACTTCCGGCCAGTTCCGGCACACGTACCCTGTCACCAACCGTCAAACCTGCTTGCGACCACGGCACAGAAAAAGCAACGGTGCGGCGTTCAGCCCGTTTTCTTTCAAGCCAGCTTTCGGCCAGCGCCTGTGCCTGCCCACTTTCCATCGCAGCAGATAGAGACAGACTTTCGTGACCGGCACGCTGCCAGCCGGATTTTTGCGCCAAGGCACTGCCGGACTGATAATCCCGCAAAGCATCGCTGAAATAAATCTCTGCGCTTGCAGGCAATTCTTCCACATCATCCAGAATACGCACCGGCAATGACTGATCGCCTTCCAGTGCATAATCCTGAATGGCAACGGGATTCTGGCGTTGTGTGAGACTGCGGAATACCAGTCTCTGATTTCCCTTCACCTGCTCAAAAGCCACCACGCCGAATATATCCATCAGCGGTTCAAGCAATGCTCTGCCACTTGCCGGATTATCGGCAATATAACCGGACAAATAGCCTTCAGTGCCACGGCAATCAGCCAGCCCTTCGAGCCCAAAATCCTTTAGCAAAGCCAGTAGCAATTCATCCAGCGCCACACCACTGAGGCGGCCATTGAGCCAATGCCCCGTTGCCCAATTGGCGGCATCGCCCCATATATCTGCCTTCAGCGGATATTCCGGAAACGGGCGTGTATCCCAAGCCCAGACATAAATCTGTTCCGTATCAAGCATTGCACCGCCATAGAGCGGCGACACAGGATTATGCTCTCCCGCAACATTCCAATAGGCAAAATGCGCGCGCAAAAAACGATCCGGCGCAATATCACTACGCGAACCGTCGGAGAAATATGGCACAGCATTTTCCGAGGATTTCGGATCAGGGAAAACATTTGGCTGGTTCGGCCCTTTATCAACGGCCGCACAGCCAAGCTCGGTAAACCAGAATGGCTTGGACATGGGTTGCCATGCGGTAGGTTGTGTCTGCTCCACACCATTGATGCGGTTGAAATGCTGGTTCTGCCACCATGAGCGCAAATCCTTATAACGGAATACCCACGGCTTTCCCGTCAGGCCATCCGTTATTGCTGTGCGCTTGCGGGCGCGCCTGTCTGCATCCGAGGCATAATACCAGTCATAGCCCTCACCTCCGGCAATGGCGTTTTGCAAGGCACTTTCATCATAGGCAGAAGCGGGAAAAGCCGGATCAATGCTGCGTTCATCCCCGTCACGCCAGTCACTCAGCGGCATATAATTATCAATACCGATGGCATTGATTGCCGGATGCGCCCAGAGCGGATCAAGGTGAAAGAACACATTGCCGCTGCCGTCCTGCGGGTGATAGCCAAAATATTCTGACCAATCCGCACCATAAGTGATTTTACAACCAGCCCCTAAAGATATGCGTGCATTATCAGCCAGTTCACACAAAGTGCTGACAAACGGAAAATCATTCTGTTCATTGCGGATTTGTGTCAGGCCACGCAATTCCGAGCCGATCAGAAAAGCATCAACACCACCGGCAGCATGCGCCAGCTCCAGATAATGGCGGATGAAATTCTTATAGCCGTTCATGCCATTGGAAAAACGGATAAGCTGAAGCGCTGCATCCGCTGTTTTATCCACTCCCATCGGCACGCCAATTCTGCCGCGCCACGGATAGGCTGGCTGAAAGCCCTCACCATCCAGCGCAGGCAACTGATTATCGGCAGGAATATCCATCATAATAAACGGATAAAGCGTGACCTTCAGTCCACGCTGTCGGGCATATTTGATTGCAGCGATGACCGAGAAATCACTCGGTGTCCCGCCATAGGCTTTCTCAGTGCCATTATCAGAAATCAGATGGGCAGATGCACGGTCAACAGTACCGACACGCCAGTGATGGCTCGGTTTTCTCGCTTCCCGCGCTGTAACAGCGGGCAAAATCCGGCATTCTCCCGCGCGCAAATCGGTGCCGAACCACGGCACAATCAGAGCAACTGTTTTCAGGTTGGGACACAGCGCCTGCAACTCATCCAGTGATGCTGACCAGTCACTTTGCGCCCGCAGAGTATTACGGTTCAACGCGCGTGTTTCACCGGGGCGCGGTTCATCGCGCACCATCTGCGGTGACAAACCAAATTCCGTTGCACCGGGGATCAGTGCAACGGCCTGAATATCCCGTGTCAGCCTGCCGACACTACGCATGACCTCGAATTGCAAAAGTGGCAGACGGTTGCCATAGGCATCAATCGGCAGGTGTTCGAAAACCACATAGGCAGTGCCGCGATAGGCAGGTGCTTTCCCCGCCCCCTGCCGCGCTTCAATCAGCGGATCGGGCTGCTGCGTCTCAGTCCCCTTATAGACACGAACAGTGACCTGCGTCTGATCCAGCTCCTTGCCATCTGCCCAAATGCGCCGGATGCCGGAAATCTCGCCCTGCGCCACCGCAAAAGCGGCATTGACATAATAGCTGTAAGTGGTGGTTTTCGGGCCACCTTTCGCCCCTTGACGGGTGGTGGTTTTCTCTTCCTCGAAACGGGTCGCCCAGATCAGTGTACTGCCGACGCGCATAGTGCCATAAACGGCAGGCAAAACAGCCCCTTCTTCCGCCTGCATCGGACGTGTACCGGAGAGACGCGGCCCTTCGATACGCCGCGTTGAATTAATCAGCGCATTGTCGATCATATAGCCGCCCATAGCGCCGATCGCACTACCGATTGCCGCGCCAACGGGGCCGAACAGCCCGCCGATCATACTACCTGCCGCCTGAAGAACCACTGTACTCATGCGAGAAATGACCTGTCTTCAAACCGAAGGATTTGGAAAGGAGAAAACTGCTGCAATACGCTGCCGCCATTGCGGAACCAGCGCAGAAAGCGTCACACTATGCCCCTCATAGGCATGGATGAAGCGGTTATTCTCCGCCATGATTCCTAAATGCTTGGCCGCCACACCATCCCGCCAGCGAAAGATCAGAATATCACCGGCCTGTATCTCTGATTGCGGTTTTAAATGCATATGCCGACGCGCCGCATCAATCAGCGGCTCATCTTGGGCAAGCTCTGCCCAGTCGCGGGAATAGGTGCCGGCATCCTCCGGCTCTGTACCATAAAGCTCGCGCCAGATACCGCGTATCAGCCCCAGACAATCGCACCCCACCTGCAAACGGCTGGCACCGTGACGATAAGGTGTGCCAAGCCATTTTTCAGCAATCGCCAGCACTTTGTCATTCAACGGGGCAGCGGTCATGGCACGAGCACCCCGCCGTCAAAATTTCCCTCACCACCGGCAAAACCATAGGCAGCATCATTGCCGGGAATATGTGGAAAGCCGCGAAAATTCTCATGATTGGCAAAACGGTCACGGCATTGCTGAAAGCTCTTGTCGCAACCCGCCAATACACGAAAACGATCACCGATCTGAACGTCATAGACCGGCAGTTCCTGAAGGATCAGACTTGCCGCATCACCCTGTTTAAGGTGCGAGACAATATTATTCACGCTGCCCTGATTTTGCCCGCTCAGCCAGTGCAGGCTCCCGCGCTCAAACCAGTGCGAGGTAAAACCACTCAGATTTACGACCACCAGATCCTGTCCGCTGACAAGCTCCACCGCACCCTCACCCGCATAGCGCGGATCGGCCGGATTGATGCCGCAACGCTTATCTGCAAATTCCGCATCGCAACCCCGCTTGGCACGCCGTCCGAAAACACGATCCAGCAGAGCCGCACTGCTTTTCAGTTCAGCGGTAAAATTCATGCCGCTGCGTGTAATTTTGCCGATTACGCTGCTGCGCAATAATACCGCTTGCTCCGGCTGCGCCCAGTTGACCAGATAAGTCTCAACAGTCGCACCGTCATAAAGCCCGCACTCAATATCCGCATCAGTCAAAGCGTCACTGGTCAGCGCCCCTTCAATCTCGGAACTGTCCACTGCGAGCCCAAGCTGACTTCCTGCCTCAGAACCATTCATGCCGCTTTGCGGAAAGCACTTTATCCCATGCACGGATAATGTTCTGTCATGGTCACAAAAGCCAAAAACCTCACCGTCCTTACGTCGCAAAACCCATGCAAAACAATGCGTTGTCACATCGCCTTGCAAATGTGATTCAAGTGCCGGATCGAGTGTCAGCATCACTTCACCTCAACAATCGGAATAGACGGAATTTCACCCGCTTTGAAACTGGCAATACTGGCGCTCAGCCTGTCCGTATCAAAGCGCACCGGCACATCGAACAGGAAACCCGCAGTCACTTTTGCCTGTGGCGGCGGCACATAATCCTCGTGAATTTCCACTATGCCTGTCAGCCAATTCACGCTGAATGCATCACCCGCAAGCACCTCCCCCTCCACTGCCAACTGCACAGTGCTCAACACAGGCTTGGTAATGATGCGCTGATAATCACCATAATGTTTCGCCAGCTGAAATTGCCGTGTCGTGCCGTCTCCCCGCCCCAGAAACTGATCTGTTGGTTGCGGCGGTGCATCCTGTTCCGATGAGAGATGATCAAACGGATCACGAAACCGGAACGCATAAAGTGAACCACGCCGCGCCTCGAAAAAACGTAACACATCGCGCAGATCGTTGAGCGAACGCAACCCTGTTCCGGCATCATAAAACCGCCGCGACATCGACCAGCGCGCATTACGCTTTTCGTGTCCCGAGGTCAGGCTGACAATCTCATTGCGCCATTCCGGCCCGCCGGTTGCCCCGAAGGAAACACCGAGCGGAAAAGGTACATCATGAAATGAAGATAAATCCTGCATAATGCGCCCTTTCACATACGTCTGGTGCCATGGCGCACGGCACGCGCCAGCATGGCACTGACCTGCGCTTCCGAGCGGCTGAAGGAAGCAGCATCAGGCGATGACATATTGAAATTGATCTGCATGGATCGCCCTCCGCCACCACTGCCCATAGCCACGCCAAGACTGCCGTCACTGCCGCGTGCCAATGGCAAAATCGCCTCAGCTCCCGCCTCACCAGCCACGCCGAAACCACTGCCGAGCCCGAAATATGTCGGGCTGGAAACCACACCGCCTTTGGCAAAAGGCTTAACCCCGCCCAAGCCGCCAAGCCCGCCCATCAGGCCGGAGAACATCGAGGAGAATAATCCCTGCAATGGCTTCATTCCCGCATCCAGCGCCATGGAAGCCATATTGGAAGCCAGCCCGCGCAGCACATCATCCAGACCTTTGCCGGACGTGACCGCGCTTTTGAAAGCCGAGGTCAGGCTTTGCCCGAATGAGCCGGAACGCTTCTGCAAGTTATCCAGCGCACGGTCAAAGCCGCTGGTATCCGCCTCAACCGAAACCGTGACTGATTGTTGTGTGCCTGTATCATTCATGATCCACCATCCGGAAAAGCCCGCATCAGCGTGTTTAAAACATCACGCGGCGGCGCTTTCCTGCCACCGCGCATGGACTGGCTCAGCGCCCTGATCTCGGGCAGGCTGAGCTGCCAGAAATCCCGTGACGACAGCCGCAATTGTCCCATCCCGAAATGCATCAGCGCATCCCAGGGGAAAGACATTGATTCAATTACGGCTTCTAATTTTTTGATTGAGCTGCGTTTTCCGAATTTTCAGCAGTCATGCCAAAAGTCACTTCCAGTAGTTGCGTTACCAGCAGCGCAAAGCCGGTAGCACCGCCGTCAATACGCATATCCGCCACATCATCCTCGGCCACATCATGACCGCCACCGCGCAAACCTGCGGTGACAATGCGGATCATATCTTCTGATTTTAACCGCCCTGTTGAGAAACGGGCGATCAGAGCGGACAAGTCTTCAGTCTCATAGGCAGCCTCAAGACCGGCCAAGGCACCAAGTGTCAGGCATAAAACCCAATCCCTGTCATTTAAAACGGCTGCAATTTCACCGCGTCTGGCATTGACCATCATGGCTGCGCTCCGAAACTGATAAGGCCGGCAGATTCCAGTGCGATTTCAAACGTCACTTCGCCATCATGCGCGCCGCCATATTCCAGCGCGGTGATCTGAAACAAACCGCTGACAATGCCAAAATCCGGCACAATAATCTGCCAGTTGAGAATATCACCATTGAAGAACGCCGTGCGAATCAGAGCATCCGATGCCGCATCTTTGAAGATACCCGCACCGCTGACCGATGCACGCTGCACACCGCTGCCAGCCAGCAATTGCCGCCAACGCCCTGTAGCATCAGCATCCGTCACATCAACCGTCTCTGCATTGAACGCAATGCGCTTGCTGCGCAAACCCGCACAGGTTTGAAATGTGTCACCTGCCGCAGCAATTTTCAGCAACAGGTCTTTGCCTCTCTGAGCTGCCATTAATTACGCTCCTTCAATTTTTTCAGTCACCGCACGGTAGCGCAACTGGCCATTGTAACCGTCACGCAAGTCGTCATTGCGGGTCTGTGAGGATTGCAAAGTCAAATTGACCAGATGATAACCACCGATATCCGGCTTTTGCTGGCTGCTTGCCAAAGCCTCCATCAGCCCTTCCACCAGCATCATCAGTTCCAGCACCTGCCTGCGACCATTGGAACGCGCCCAGATATGCAGCACCAGATTGTGCTCTTCGCCGGTGCCGCTATCGGTATCCCAGGCGTAAATCTGACTTTGGCCAAAGCTGATATAAGGAAACGCCGCATGAGGCGGCACATTATCGTAAATGCCCTGCCCGTGCAGTTTCTCCATCAGCAAAGGCGCGGCTTGCAACCACGCCAATATTGCCTTTTGTAAAACAAGCGCCGCGCCGTTCATCCCTTGTTGTCCTGTTCGGTTTGAGCAGGCGGTGCTTTAGGCTCAGGGCTTTTCAAAAACAGCCCATCGCGTTTATTGGAGAGTGCCTGTTCACAAGCCTGCAAGCCGACAAGACGCAAAGTGCGCAACAAGGCTTCAAAAATAAAACGCATAGAAAAATTCATCGGATTTCCTCTCTATAGCGTATCCCGAAAAGTGTGAAACGGTTTTCGGATCAAGATACGCGTAAAAACAAACAGTTAGAGCATTTCCTATGTTTCAAGATAATCTGGAAATGCTCTAACTGAACAAATGAGATAGCGCTGGCTTTCATCGGGATCGTGCAGCCCTAAAACGGTAAAATGCCGCCCCACGCGCGTGAGACGCATGGAGACCGCAATATCGCTGCGATAACGGGTTGTGATGAGATGAGTGACATGGGGAATGGCCTGTCCGGCAAAGTTCTGACTGCCGGTTTTCTTCGGCTCAATCCTGCCCCAGAGCGTGGCAATTTCCGTCCATTGCTCCTGATAGCCGCCGGTCTCATCAAAGAGCGGACGGTTTTCTTCCAAAGTCAGCAGGGTTTTAAACTGTCCCGCATCAATGAATTGCAGGTTCATAGCCGCCCCCGCCTCAGCCAGGGTGACACGAGCTGTGCAACCATATCCGGCAGGCTGTGCATCACCGCCTCATAAGAATTGCGGTTGTCATAGAGATGTCCCGCCAGCACCAGGCAGGCATGACGCAATGTTTCGGGCAGGTCTTCAGGCTCATTCGCCAGACCGGCAGTCAGCTCAATTTCCAACCCGCGGGCAATGGTAATATGTTGTGGTCGCCGCAGATAAAGTCGCTGCGGACGACTATCCGTATCCAGTCGCCAATCATCCGCATTGAACAGCACTACAGCACCGTCGGCATCAAAACCTTGCACCTTATCAATGGAAATGACCGGCGCTTTATAGAGTGCAATTCTGCCCGATTGCGGCCAGTTTGCGAGCTGCAACAGCCAGCGCTGCGGCAGCATCACCAGATTGCAATGCTGCTCGATTACTTCCCGCGCAGTGCGGATCAGCCGTTCCAGCAAGTCCTCTTCCTGATCCGGTGATAAACGTAAAAAATCACGCAGCATTGCTGTCGTCACCGGCTCTTTTACCGGCGGCGCTATAAGTTGGAGAACCATGCTATCTCCTGTAATTTATAATAGATTCAGTAAGATAAAATCACTCTCTGACAGAATGATTCATGCGCTTTGCAAAGGCCAAGCAAAACCGCCTCGCCAGCAAAATCAGGCTGCAAATTTCAGCAGTTTGATCGCGTCAAAATCCTGCACACCACCGCCGACACGCTTGGTGGTGTAGAACAACACGTACGGCTTGGCAGAATACGGATCACGCAGAACACGGATACCGATGCGATCGACAATCAGATAACCACGGGCAAAATCACCAAAGGCAATCGGTGTACTGTCCGTGGCAATATCCGGCATGTCTTCCGCTTCCACCAGACCAAACCCCATGAAGGAAGCCTTCTGCCCAAGAGACGCCGGAGGCTGCCAGAGGTAATTGCCGTTGCTGTCTTTGAGCTTGCGCAGCGCCGACTGGGTTTTACGGTTCATCATCCAATGGGCATTCTGGCGGTAGCCGGATTTCAGCGCATAGACGAGATCAATCAGCAAATCGGACGGGCTGGAAGCAGGTAAGGCACCGGCAACGCCCGTCTTCAGGCAACCAAGTTTACCCCATGCCCATGACGCTTCATCAACCGTATCATAGGCCAGAAAACCATGCGGCTTGTTCACACCATCACCATTGATGAAGGCAGCGCTTTCCTGCTCGGCAAAAGCTGTTTCAACCTCTGCGGCAATCCATTGCTCCACATCCACCGCAGCATCATCCAGCAGGCTGGCTGTTGCCGCAGGCATGGCGTAAATTTCCATGGTCGGGAATTGCAGCTCAGCCAGCTTGGCATTGGTGGTCTGCGGGCGTGCGCCCTCTTCACCAACCCAGCCGGTACCAGGACCACTAATGGAAAACGGCTTTTTGAGTACAGCGCCGGAAACCTGCCGCACAGCTGCAAGTCCACGCACCGGCGAAAGCGCGGCCAGACGTGTACCGATGGCAGTTTCCAGTTCAGACGGCACAAGATAACCGCCGTCCGGCCCCGAACCATAGGAATGCGCTTTCTGCTCAAGCCCGCGCAAAGCCTGCTCATCACCACGGCGGGCATAAGTATCAAAAGCCTGTTTATGCTCCTGCACAACACCACCGAGCGGTGAACGTGTCTCGCCACCAAGTGCAGGACGCGCCTGCTTCAGCACATATTGATCCAGAGCCGCCTTCTGCTCATCCATTGCACGGTTGAGACGTTCTACCTTTTCAACAGTGAGAACATCCGCACCAACATGTTTTTCAATCTGGGTCAGGCGCTCATCATTGGCCTGTTTAAATCCTTCAAAGGCCTGCATAAACTCACCAAAAGCCTGCCCGACTTCATGCTGGCTGTTCAGCGCCTTAATCTCCAGCACCTGCGGTTGAGCGGCTGTTGCTTTATGTTTGATTGTCATTTCCTGTCCCTTCGGGCTTGGTGTAAAAAGACGGTACAAACCGACCGGACGGAGGTTTCAAAAAGAAGTTTGCGCTTTCAGACTAGCCGCCGCATGGCGGATAATCTGCGCGGAACTCATGTCATCGTGATTTTTACTCTGCACCGGATGAACACGCGCCTGCGGCAACATCGGAAAAGTCACCAGCGAAATTTCCCAAAGCTCGGCTTCCAGAATATGCCGCTTTCCGGTTGAGGCTGACTTCTTACTGCGAATAGCGCGAAAGCCAATCGACAAACCGTCCAGCGCCCCTTCGGATATCAACTGCCAAGCTTCATCGGCACGCGTCACGCCTTGCGTTAACTGCCCCTCAACATAAAGACCGCGCTGATCCTCGGTGATTTTCGTCCAGATGCCGATGGGATTATCGGCCTGATGCTGCCAGAGCATCGGCACCGCGGCACCCCGTCGCAGAGACTTGGCGAAAGCACCGCGCTCAATGATATCGCCGCTCAGATCAGAGAGCGAAAACAGGCTGGCATAACCGCTGAAACATAGAGGCCGATTTGCCTTAACCTTCATCGCGCTCCCCCTCCTGCCGGACGGAACCACCAACCTGATTTTTCAGCCGGTCGGTAAAGCGTTTGAAAAAACCAAGCGCTGTCCATGCAGCAAAGCTGGCAGCGGCAGAGCCCATCAACATCAGTTCCGCCTGTCCGAGACTATTACTCAAAGTCAGTTGTTCTGCGATTTTAACACCGGCTGCCCCGCCAAAAATCATGCCGCAAATCAGTCCCACGGCAAAACGTACTGCCGCCTCGCGTTTTCCTTTGGGCAGCATATAAGCCAGAGATACGGCCGAGCCACTCACCGCGCCGGTGATTTTGGCAAGCCAGATCCATTGTTCCTGAGTGAGTGCATCCGGCTGGTTGAACGGGTTCATAGCGCTCCTCCTTCCGGCTCAGGAGAATAGCCAACCGCCTGCCGTTTTTCCGCATCGCTCAGGAAATCCGCCGCACCAATGCGCCGCCACAAGGCTTCCCGCTCCTCGGCTAACCCGTCAATGCGGTCATGGTCATGTTCAAGTCGCAGGCCAGCACCAAAAGAAGGACAGAGCCAATTACTCAGTGCCTGCGCGGTGCGGGTCAGTAGCGGCAGAATGGTCAGGCGATAGAAAGCGCGATTGGCCTCGGCATAATTGGCATAGGTGTTATCACCGGGAATGCCAAGCAGCATCGACGGCACACCAAAAGCCAGCGCAATTTCACGGCTCGCCACATGTTTGGCCTCAATGAAATCCATATCTTTGGGCGACAGTCCCATGGCTTTCCAATCCAACCCGCCTTCCAGAAGCAGCGGCTTACCTGCACCACCGGCACCGGTATAGCCTTCCTCCAGCTCAGTTTTCAGCCGGTCAAACTGCTCTTCGCTTAAATTGCCACCATCCTTCGGCGCATAGACCAGCGCACCGGAAGGCCGTGCGGAGTTATCGAGCAAAGCCTTGTTCCATGCTGCTGTGGCATTGTGAATATCCAGTGCCATAGAAGCCGCTTCCAAAGGCGGAAAACCGTAATGATCGTCCAGCGGATGAAACAGCCGCAAATGCAATGCCCGTGCAGACAATCCGGACTCAAAACCTGAATTCAGGCTGATGCGGCGGCTGGTAGTATTATTGCGATAGAGCAACGTCTGCGGCCAGCCATTACTGTCGCTCTCAATGGTCACCCGCTCAGGACGCAACAAGTGTAATTCTTTCGGCTGTCCGTCATAATCCAGCCGCTCGATATAGGCATTGCCGGATAACAACAAATGCCCGTAAAGCTGTTCAAAAAAGCCGGAACCGCTCGCCCCTTCATGAGGCGCACGCAGCAATTTCAGCAGCGGATGATCTTCAAGCTCCGTCTCTCCCTGATAGAGCAACAGCGGCACATTGGCTGCTGCATCGCTGATCATTTTAACGCAACGATGTACAATCGGATTGCGCATAAATCCCTGTTGCGACAGCGCCATATAATTGCGGCTTGTCCAGCGTGCCTGCGCATCCATATGCAGTGCGACAAAACCCTGCTGCATTTTTACAGAAGGCGGCTGTGCGCTTTTCTGCTCCTGCGTTTGGGCAGCACTATGCCGCCACGGCCATGGCCAAGCCCATGATCGAACCATATTCACCTCACGAGGTTGTAATGTAATTTATCGAAGCTGTCGGATTCTCGGCTTATGTGTGTCCTGAAGCAAAAGCGTATGCAGCGCCCAGACCAGCGCATCCATCCTGTCCGGTGAGCGGCCGGAGGACAGCCCATTCACGGCAAAGTCACACATCTCATCTTCCAGTTCCGGAAAGCGGCGTGCATGACGAATACGCCCTTGCTCATAAAGTGCTGCCACCGGCTCGGCGCGCAGATATTTCCCCCTCTGTGCCCGTACTGCTTTTACCGCGACTGATGCATCCTGCGCATGAATCACCGCCATCACCATGTCGCCGCCCTGATTGACCTCCGCCACCACTAGATCGGCCTGATAGCGATGATAGAACTGCACAATCTGCGCAGCCCACTGATGGGGCTTCACGCCTTGCACAGTGGCATCATCCAGCACCCAAGCCAAACCATCGGCATCCAGTCCGGCGACAATAATCCCGCAGGCATCGGAATTTTTGGTTGAAGTCGCAGGCGGGTCAACCGCAATAACAATGCGCTGTAATTCCGGAGCTTGCGGATCATGTAACGCCTCTAATTGCTCCCGCGACCACAGCGCATCCTCACGATCAGCAATCAGAACACCATCCAGCTCCTGCCGCCCCAAAGCCGTGCCCGCATAGCGCTGCTGCATGGCTAACAAAAAGGCCGGTGCCAGATGCGCAGAATTTTCATCGGTGCGCATCTGGGTCATGATCGTTGCCGGATCGCTCAAAAGATCACGCAACAGTGCCTGCATTTTCGGTGTAGTCGTCACCACTTGTCGCGGTTTGTCTCCCAACCGCAGGCCAAATTGCAGCATATCCCATGTCTGTTGCGGGTTTTTCCATTTCGCCAGCTCATCACACCATGCAGCAGAAAATTGCGGCCCGCGCAAACTGTCCGGATCTTCTGACGAATAGAACGAAGCCACCGCCCCGCTTTCCCAAACCAGTCTGCGACGGGTACTTTCCAGACGCGGGCGCTGCAAACGAGAAACCGAGAGAATACCGGAAGGCCCTTCAACCATCACCTCGCGCACATCGGCCAGTGTTTCCCCCACCAAAGCAATATTACCGCAAGCTCTGTCACAGAAAGGCGCCAGCCCCTGCGCCATGCCGCTGATCCACTCGGCACCGGCACGGGTTTTGCCCGAACCGCGCCCACCCATTATCACCCAGCTGCGCCAATCCTGCTTCTGAAATACCGGCAATTGCGCCAGCCGCCCCTGAAACAACCATTCTTTACTGGCTGCAACAATGGCCTGCTCATCGACACCCGCGTCAGACAGAAATTTAAACAGCTCTGAGTTCGGTAATTCTGGCGCTGATGATGCTGAGAGCTTCACGCACATCCTCCGGCGTCACACCGCGATCATCATTTCCGTTGTCATGCTTATCATTCAGCGGTTCAACACGCGTTTCTCTGGAAAGCTCGCTGATGCTTTTCACCGCTTTTGCCAATGCTGCCAGCGCCTCTACAGCACTCTTTTCCGGCAACCCCTCCGCTTTGGAGAAATTCTGCAATTCCGCATTAATTTTAATCAGCAGATCTTCAATATCCAGCACCGGCAAGCTGACAGAAGAGCAATCCAGCCCTGCCCGTTTCAAACGCCTGCTATAAATCTCCGGCTTCACACTCAAGAGAAAAGCCATGTCCGGCACAGTTATCTGATAACGCCGCTGCAAACGATATACCGCCTGCAAACGCTCCAACGAAGCCTTTGGTAGCGCTTGTATTTCTTCCGAGTTTTCCGGCATGGTTTGACCGGCTCCGTTCTCTGTGAAACGCATAACCGGTTACAAATGGCACAAATAAAAAAAGCGCAGCACCACATGCCACGCCTTGTCATTTTTGTCAGCCACACTTCTCTGACTGTATATAAAACCTACTTCAACACCGTCACGCCGTCAAGGATAAAATTCCTATTTTTCTGCTTTCTCAGGCGATTTCTTCACATTCAATTTTACCGAAATATTTATCGCATTGAGATAATAGGTTTATTCGTTAAGCATAATTTTAAACCCTTCATTGGCACTTCTGCTTTATTGGCCATTCATAAGGATGTGCTAGAATGGGACATTATCGCCCCTCTTTAAGCGAGCAAAACGGGTTATTTTTCGGTTATGAGCAAACAGGCTGACAAAAATGACCAGACCAGAAAAACGCGCCGCCTGACCCGCAGCCCGTTTCTGATGGCTATTGATGCCTGGCTGGACAGCAGCCTGTATAAATTACGTTCACATTTTTCCGCGTTCTGGGAAAGCGCCACTATATTTTCCCGCAAATTCCGCGTGCGCGGCTGGAAACGTCTGTTTGTAGAAATCGCCGATGAGGGTTTCACGCTTGGCGTTCTCGGCAGTGTTGTTCTGCTTGCTCTGGCTATGCCTGCTTTCGAGGAAACCAAGAAAGACTGGCGTGCGCAGGATGATTATGCGGTCACTTTCCTTGACCGTTACGGCAATGAAATCGGCCAGCGCGGCATCATGCATCGCGATGCGGTGCCGATCGCTGAATTGCCGGATCATGTGATTAAAGCGGTTCTTGCGACCGAAGACCGCCGTTTTTATGAACATATCGGCATTGATTTCTGGGGCTTAAGCCGCGCGCTTACCCAGAATATGCGTGCCAATGGTGTGGTTCAGGGCGGCTCCACCCTGTCTCAGCAGCTGGCAAAAAACCTGTTTCTGTCCAATGAAAGAACCCTGAAACGCAAAATCAATGAGGCCTTTCTTGCGCTCTGGCTGGAAGCCAATTTAAGCAAAACGGAAATTCTGCAGCTCTATCTCGACCGCGCTTATATGGGCGGCGGAACCTTTGGTATCGCTGCGGCTTCCGAATTTTACTTTGGCAAAAATGTCAAAGATGTTTCTCTGGCGGAAGCGGCAATGCTGGCCGGCCTGTTCAAAGCACCGGCGAAATATGCGCCGCATGTCAATCTGCCGGCTGCCCGTGCGCGCGCTAATGTTGTGCTGTCCAATCTCGCTGATGCAGGCTTTATGAGCGAAGGCCAACTGGCTTATGCGCGGCGTAATCCTGCCAGTGTTGTTGACCGCGCCAAAGGTGAAAACCCCGACTATTTTCTGGACTGGGCTTTTGACGAGGTGAAGAAAATCACCCGCACCATCCCGCAGCATAATCTGGTGGTGCGTACCACGCTTGACCGGAATATCCAGAAAGCTGCGGAAGATGCGATTGAATTTCACCTGCGCCAATATGGTGCCGAATATAAAGTGACAGAAGCAGCCACCGTGGTGATTGCCGATGACGGCTCGGTGCGGGCAATTGTCGGCGGGCGCGATTATGGTGAAAGCCAGTTCAACCGCGCAACCAAAGCGCTCCGTCAGGCCGGTTCATCATTCAAACCCTATGTCTATGCCGTTGCTATGGAAAAGGGTCTGACACCGAATACCATTGTCTCCGATGCACCGATTGCATGGGGTAACTGGATGCCGCGCAATTACGGCCGCTCTTTTGCAGGCCGTGTCGATCTCGCAACCGCTCTGGTCAAGTCTTACAACACGGTGCCGGTGCGCCTTGCCAAAGACTATCTGACAACAAAGCCTATTGTAGCCCTCACCAAAGCCATGGGCATTGAATCGGAAATTTCCGACCATAAAACCATGGTGCTTGGCACCTCCGGCATGACAGTGATGGATCAGGCCACCGGCTTCAGTGTTTTTGCCAATGGCGGCTTTGCAGGCATGCGCCATGGTATTGTGCAGATTTCCGATCCTGCGGGTAAAATTCTCTGGGACTTTAAACGCGATACACCGGAACCAAAGCGCGTATTGTCTGAAAAGGCCGCCTCGGAAATGAACTCCATGCTGGTTCAGGTGCCTGAACGCGGCACGGCGCGGCGTGCGGCTTTGCCTATGACACGGGTTGCAGGCAAAACCGGCACCACCCAGAGCTATCGTGATGCATGGTTTGTCGGTTATACCGGCAATTATACGGCGGCGGTCTGGTTCGGTAATGACAGTTATGCACCGATGAATAATCTGACCGGCGGCATCATCCCTGCTATGACATGGCAGATGATGATGATGCAGGCGCATCAGAATATTGACCTGAAACCAATTCCGGGCATCAGCAATCCGTTCCCGAAACCTGCACAGCCAGCGGATCCGAAACTGGTAGCACAGAGCAGCGGCACCGGTGAAAAACTGCCAAACACAGTTCCGGATTATCCGCGTGTTCTGTCCTCAGAAACAACGCGCTTTATGCGCAGTCTGAATGAGAAATTCCGCACCTATGAAACACCGCAGCGGATTCGCACGACTTTATCGTCACTCTGATTCCTTGAAATGAACCGGCCATTTGATCCGGTCACCTGATAATGACAGGCAATTTTAACCGGACGTGTTTTATAGATTCTCCATGAGCAATTTAAGAACCATATTGCTGACAGTATTAACCTGCCTGATTGCTCTGGCGGGCGGCGCAGCCAGTGCGCTTTATGCTCTCAATAATTTTGAAGGTTTCAATCAGCTCACAATCGGACAATGGCATGCCTCGCCGCTCTATGGCAGTGCGGATGCTGACCCCTATGCGCGTGCGCAACGCAGCCGCGCCGCATTGCTGCCGCTGGGTGCTGCCGAAGGCCAACGCTTTGTTCTGAGGCATGATGTGAACGGCGCAAAACTTGATCCGCGTTGCACCTATCATTTACAGGGCAAAGCCCCCGCCTCCCGTTTCTGGACGCTTTATGCCAGCGATTTGCACGATCTGCCGCTCGCACAAAAGCAAGGGCTTCCGCAGGAACTGCATAGCCAGATGATCTGGTATCAGCATGATTCAAGTTTTCTCATCGCTGTTTCTCCCTCGGCACAATCAGGAAACTGGCTGGCGATCAATGCATCGCGCCCCTATCAACTGGTGATGACCCTGTATGATACCGATCTGGGCACATCTATCGGCTTTGAAAATCCGCAAATGCCGGCACTCACTTTGGCAGAAGGCAGCTGCAAAGGAGCCGAACGATGAGACATTCGCTGTTGCAGTTTCTCTATGCCATTACTCTCGGTCTCATTGGCGCAGCCATCGTTCATATTGCGATTATACTGCTCGTGCCTGATGATGCTTCGGAAACCCTGTGGAAACGCGTGGAAGCACTCGGCCCTGCAGAAAGTTTTCACAGGCTGGAAGGCGCGAACTGGGCAAAGCGCCGCGATCCGCTGATGCGCAGTGCCGCATGCCGTTTTGACCTGACCAACGGGCCGGTTCATATCAGCGCTGTCGGCAAGGTACCGTTCTGGTCGCTGGCGATTTACAATCATACAGGCGATATAACTTTCAGCCTTAATGATCAGGTGTCACCAGCCACCGATCTGCTGCTTGTCTCACCTTTGCAGAAAATCCTGCTCGAACAAAGCATTCCGCAGCAACTGGAACAATCAGTGCTTATCACCCAGTCTGTTAATGAAGCGATTGCGGTTTTGCGGGTCTTCGAGCCCGATGCGACATGGCGGGATGAGGTCGGTGAATTTCTTAAATCTGCAGAATGTATGAGCGTTTCAATAGAGAATTAAAATCTCCTGCGATGCACCATCTTCCGAAAAATATTTGATTTACAGGTCAGTAAATTACCATCAACGCGCCGATGGTTAATTCATTGCTAAGTGTTCTCCCTTAAAGTGCAGAAAGCTCTCCTTATGTTTTCAGCGAGGAGAGGTGTATTTTTGTCTGTGTTGTGTAGGCGTAAGGGGTAAATACGCGTGACCACCGATCAATTCCGCGCTTTGGAAATATTATCCGGAAGTGGTCATTCCGCACACCACAAGACCGATGATCTGCTGGCTGCTGCCGTCGCAGGTTTTACGTCCCTCACCCGTCCCGGACGCTATGAAAGCCAGCAATTTGAAGATCTGGCTTTGCCGTTGCTGGAAACAGCCACGCCGCGTGCCCGCCGTCAGGTCTCAGCTATTCTTGCTCAGCATGATGTTGCACCGCGCAAGCTGGTTCTGGCTCTTGCCAATGACAGTATTGAAGTCGCTGCACCGCTATTGCTGCGCTCCCCTGTCCTTACAACTGCCGATCTCATTGACATTACCGGCCAGCACGGCCTGTCCCATGCCCGTATCATTGCGCGCCGTCAGCCGGTTGATCCGCTGCTATTGCCAATCCTTGAGGGCTTTGATGATCCGCTCATCAGCCAGACACTGACTGCTGAACCGGTTATCAACACTGCACCTGCCGCTGTAGAGAACAGCATAGCGGAGGTGCAGGAAGCGCATTATGTTTCAGAAGCCCCTGTAAACAAACGCGTTGAGAGCAAACCGGCTGCACCAATCCGCACAGCCCCTGCTGCAACGCAATCATTGCCTGCGCATAATCTCAGTGCACTGTCACTGTCCTCCTGTTTGCAACCGGCACGGGCCGAATATCTCATTGATATGGCGCTGCTGATTGACGGCAATATGTTCCGCACCGCACTGGCCGATGCGCTGGATGTCAGCTATGCGCGTGCTGAAACAATTATCGGCTCATGGCCGAACTCCCAGCTGCCGCTGGCGTTGAAAGCCATAGGGCTTACCGCACAGGATACCTATCTGATCCTGACTGCTGTTCTCGGTACAATTCATGGCGAACGTGAACAATTACGGGAATTTGTCCATATTTACCGCTCTATCAGCCCTGAACAGGCAGCTGCAGCTGTCAGACGCTGGAAAGCGGATGATATGAATGAGCGTCTGCGCAACCAGTTGCGCGATCTGGCGGACAATGCATCGGAAAACTTTACCAGTGCCGCGAATAATGACGGCACGATCCCGCATAGAAAAGCACAATAATCCGGATAGTTACATGCCTGTGGTCAGCAGTTCCGCAGCCTGAGTACAATCTTCAACCTCGACAAGCCAGAGATCAGGATCAAAGCGCAACTCTTTTTCAAGCTGCGTATTAATCAGCTGCTCGTCTTCACTCTGCTGATATAAAACAAAACGACGTTCATCCGCCCGCTGCGGATCATATTCGCTTTGCGGCGCAGGCATATATAAATCAAAATTGCCGTCACGATTACGGATCTTGATAAAGATTGCACCGGCCTCGGCCGCACCGCGCCTGACCAGATAAGCGAAACCGTCAGCCATGCGCACGCGGCGCATGAATGCGGAAACCCAGAATTCACTTGTCAGACGCATAGGCTGAAATACCTGCTCATTGCATATCAAATCAGCTGATCAGGCCGATTTCACGCATTTTCCCGATCAGCTCAGAATCAGGCTTGCCGCTGACATTGAGACGGAACAGTTTCTGAAACTCGCGGATGGCATCTTCTGTGGTTTTACCCGGAACACCGTCCACGACAACCATATCATTGCCGAATGCTTTGAGCCCCGCCTGAATACGCACCAGTTCCTCGGCACTGATCGCCTGACCGGATGGTGTTCGTGCGGATACCGGTTGAACAGAAGCCGTTGTTTCCGTTGCATTCTGCGACGCAGAATTACTCCGCACAGCCTGTACCGGTGTTCTTTCTTCTGCCCTGACGGCAATCGGCGCAGGCCGTCTTTCCGCAACCGGCACTGCACGCGCACTGTTTTCAGGCTGAATGTCAGGCCGAGCCTCAGGTCTGGCAGCAGGCACAGCCACAGCAATGGCTTCCTCAATGCTCAGTTGTTTCTCTGCGGGTTTAGCCGCATTATTCTGATCCGATGCCAGCTTGGCCTGCACATTCTGCCATTGCTCAAGCGCTGCACGGGTTTGCGGCCCTGTCAGACCATCCACATTGCCACTATAGAAGCCAAGCTGCTTCAGATTATATTGCATGATCGCAACCTGCTTGTCGCCATTCGGCGCCAGAGCCGGCAGATCACCGCCATCAACAGTTGTTTCGGGCAAAGTCGCAACGGCTTGCGGTTTATCAGTTACCGGCACAACCTCATTACCGGTAATCTGGCGCACGGGTTCCTGCGCAGTCACATTGCCTGTCAGCTTGCGGGCTGCTTCGCTATTGTCTTTTGCCACAGCACGGAAAACCTGCTCCGGCCGTGTTTTAAAGAAAACACCGTCATGCGCCTGCGGTTGATACCAGATCGCATTGCTGGCAACAAAACCTAGCGTCACCAGAAATGCGGTTGCACCACCGGCTACCACAGGATTACGCGCGACTATATCACCGGCAGCCAATGCCATGCGTGACACGCCGGTCAGGCATGCATCAAAAAAACGTCTGCCAAAACTACGCCGTTTTGCGTTTTTGCGCATGGAAGTCCCCTTGCGTTTCGTACCGCTGCGGCTCTGTCTTTCCGTCATAACTACTTTCTGCCTGACTATATTCAGTCTGTTCGGCCTGAAGATTAATAATTGCTGTTTTCACCTGCTCAAGAGCGCTGCGAATATCGGTTGAAACTGTATTTGTCTGCATCCGGTCAGCCTGCTGCATAGGCTGCGATAATGCCTGATTTGCGGCCGTGCCTGCAACCAATCCGGTTTTATCCACAACCTGCTGTGCTGTTTGCGGCAACCTGATTGAAACTGTCGTGCCATGGCCCTTGCGGCTGTGAATATTCATCTCACCCTGATGAAGACTGACTAGACCTTTAACCAGATAAAGACCGAGGCCTGAACCTTCCTGCATACGGGTCTGTGCATTATTGATCTGGGTAAATGGCTGGCACAGACGTTCAATCTCATGCGCTTCCAGCCCGACGCCTGTATCAGACACGGAGATGACCAGACTGCGCTCTGCACCCGCATAGCTGCGCTTTGTTTCATCAGGCATCACATCAATGGTTACGCAACCGCCGCGATCCGTGAATTTAATAGCGTTGGACACCAGATTAATCAGAATCTGACGGATTGCACGGCGATCAGCAATCATATCCGTCACATCCGGATGAATGCGGTCACAGAGAATAACGCCCTTTTTCTCGGCCATCGGCATCAGCATGGAACTGCACATTGTAACGCTGTCCTGCACGGAAAAGCGTTCATGCTGAACCGGATACTGACCGGCCTCAAGACGGGAGGTTTCCAGAATACCGTTGACAACTTCCAGCAGATGATTGCCGGATTTGCGGATCAGATCAATATATTCGCGCTGCTTGTCGCTCTGCAAAGGCCCTGCCACATCATGCAACAGCAAATCAGAGAAACCGATGATTGAATTCAACGGCGTGCGCAACTCATGGCTGACGGCACCGAGCAAACGTCCGCGCGAGGTTTCCAGATTCTCAATCGTCGTATTCTGCTGAACAATATGCTGCTGCGTATCCTGCATCTGTGCAAGATTGCGCGCAACAATCAGGAAACCGGCTTCCTGCTCATTCTGAGCCGTGCCTTTTGCCTGCCCTTCCATTTCAAATATATTGAAATAGATTTTAGGCTGTTCGTTTTTATTGCCTTGAGCAGCTTCCACGCAACGCAGACGAATCTCTGTCTTGCCACCGAGTTTCATCGGTGAATTACCGTGCTTCAGGCCATTCAGAAATGCGAGATATTGAACGCGGTCAGCCACATGCACGCGGTCAAGAAGCAATGTGCCGGTCAGGACTGCACGATCAACACCAAATTGTTCAATACAACGATCAGACAAAGTACGGATATGACCATCCTGATCGAGACGGATAACCAGAGCATCCAATGCTGTTTCCAGATCGCTGTCGGCAGTATGAGCAGATGTTGTATTCTGCAGGACTGTTGCAACTGGCAGTGCCAAACGCATTACCCGCAGCAAAATGGCGCCGACATAGATAAACAGGAAAGTTGTTGAGACACCGGCCGGAAGCATCAACTGTGTGTTGATACCTTTGGTCAGCGATGTTGCCATCAGGGCAACAGTGATCAGACCACCGGCAACAGCCGCCGCACGATGGCGGGTTACCAGCCAGATCTCAAGCGGCAATGCCAGAACCATCGCCCAGACCAGACCATTTTCCGCACCTGCAAACAGGGCCGTGAAAGCCAGTACTGCGCTATAGAATGACAATGCGACAAGACCTGTCAGGCTGTTGCGGATACCAAATGCCTGCGCTGCCAGCAAAAGAACGGATATGCCGGTAAAGGACAGGCCGGTAAACAGCAATGCATTGACCGAAGCGGTCGGGAAAATACTGTAAAAAGCCATTGCCAGAAACAGCGGAAACAGCAGCAATGCGCAGCGCAAATCAAACGCTGAAAAATGGTCGGACTTACAGGATTGAGCAGCGGTAACAGAAGCATGGAATCCTGCATTTTCCTGCGCCAACAGGTGATGATCCGCAACGGCATTATGCATACCGCCTTTAATCATTTTCATTGTTTTCGCATAAATGCCGTACACGCAGCATACTCACTCTGACACAATCTCACTTCAACTGTTTCCTTTCACCGGAGTGAAAAGACAGTCACCGAACAATGACAGAATGGACGCCCAGACTTTAAGGAATAGATAAAACCGCGATCTATGATGCCCGTGAAAGTCTTTTTTCCGCGAAAAAGGGGTAGCTTTTGGCTCTATGGTAAACGGAATATTTCCGGCTCCGCCCCATGGCAAGACAATCTTAAAAACATTTTATCAGAATCTTCAGAAATATGTCTCATGCTTTAACCATTGTGTCTCAACAACCGGAAAGCCTTGAAAAGAAACCGGTGAAACAACTGATAACTATATGAATAATTTAAACTTATATATTTATCACGCTCAGCAACCCGACAGGACAGTGCAAACAGGCAGGAATAAAGATCATGAGATTTCTGCTTAAATGCATTTTCTGGCTGGGAGGGGTTTTTCTGCTGATGCCCGGACTGACCGGCAAGTCTACAGACACACAGCCATCACGAGCGCCACAGGCACAAACACAGCAAAATCATCTGTCTTCAGAAAAACAGCAACAGGCTCCATCCACGGCCAGCCCCGATCTGGTTGAGCAATGGTTGCAGGCCGGTAAAACCCTGCAGGAAATCAGCACATTTTGTGAGCGCAATCCCGCTCTCTGTATTGCCGGAAAGGCAGCGATTCAGCAAAGTGGTGAACAGGCTTTGATCCGTGCGAAAGAGGTTCTATCCGGTAGCGCGCCACAAAACAAAGAGCCATCCGCCCCACCTGCAACAGAGCAGGCACCTGCGTTCAAAATTCCTGTTCCTGCGCAGCGTCCCGGATAGTTACTGTAATCATCAGAACCGGAACTTTCCAATTGCTATAAAAATGGTCTATAAGCCGCGCCATATGTATATTTATCTGTATGCCTCGAACGGAACGAATTTTCGTTCTTGCGCGGCATGCTTCAGTTAATGCGGAGAGACCTATGACAAATTCAAAGATCAGCACGATTGCGTCGGACTTTGAGTTTCTTGACGACTGGGAAGACCGCTATCGCTATGTGATCGAACTGGCGCGTGACTTGCAACCCTATCCGGAAGAAGCCCGCGATGCGGATCATAAGGTTCCGGGCTGTGTCAGTCAGGTCTGGCTGCTGACCAAAAAAGGTCAGGGTGCTGATCCGGTTATGGAATTCCTGGGCGATTCCGATGCGCATATTGTCCGCGGTCTGGTTGCGATCCTGCTTGCCCTTTATTCCGGCGAAACCGCATCTTCCATTCTGAAAATTGATGCAGAAGGCGTTCTGAAAAGCCTTGGCCTCGATGAGCATCTGACACCACAGCGTTCCAACGGCTTGCGCTCCATGGTGCAGCGTGTACGCAATGACGCACAAAACGCCCTGCAAAACGCTGCCTGATATTTCTCATCTATAACATATCAAAACATGCGCACTGATCTCATCACTGCGCATGTTTTGTTTTCAGCTTGTGACACGGCATCACAGTGAAGGCCGGTAATCCGGTGCTCCCCAGTGATAGGCAGCCGGTGACGTGATCCCTTCCGGCATCCGCCCTGCATTATAATGGCGGTGCAAAATACTGAGCGCTGTTTTCAGCATCATCTTTGCCGAGCGCGCAGGCCATGAACGCTCACGCTCCACCAATTCCAAACCTTTGAGAAAACAGCATATATCCAGCAATATACCGGATAATTCCGGCCCTACAGCGATGAGTGCCTTATTCACCCGATCCCGGCAATCCAATGCATAATCGCTCAATTCGGCCGCACCGCCCCGCTCTCCTCTGACACGTCCGGCAACACTGGCATCCCAATTGGCCGAAATCCGTGGCATCATATTCCCGCGTGTGAAATCAGCCCTCAACCGCTCTCCGGCATGAAACTCGTCATCACTCAGAAAACGCCGCCCCGTCTGCTTGTTTTTCCGGTAAAGCAAAGTCAGCGGGGATTCAGCATTATTAACGGTACGGTTCCGGGTGCTTTCGCCGGTTCTCTGCATAACAGGTTCCTGTGGCTGTTCCGTCTCAGCAGGCTTCTTTAACGTCTTCAGCATATCGCGTCCTGCAAGTTCCAAGGTGATTTTGTCCTGCTCAGCTTTCACCAATCCGGCCTCCAGCAAATGCTGCAATACCGGCTCGTCACAGGCAATCGTGCCGCCCTCATCACTGGTCAAAAACCAACGCCCTTCTTCACCTTCGAACCTTGCCGGTGACCGCAGCAGAAATCTGAGCACCCGCAAAGCTGGTTGCTGATCTTTCGGGGAAAATGCAGTGACGGTTTTGCTCATTCCCCTGCACTCCCGCACGGATAAAGCGCCCGAATGAGATATTCAAACGAGCTGACACTGCGGTCAAATTTTTCATTCTCCCGCATGTCCTCAATCAAATGACAGGCATGTTTAACCGTGGTTCTTTCACGGCAAAATGCATAGGCCACTTCTGACATTGACAGGCCGAACATGGTATGAGCGATATACATGCCGAATTGCCGGATTCTGGCGATATGGCAATTGCCGCGTTGGGGACTGCGCAAATCGTGTAAGGATACCTGAAAGAAAACAGACAACAGCGCCATTAAAGCCCCGCACAGTTTCCAGGCACGCAATTGCCGCTCCCTGCTTGTCAGCTGGCTTTTTACACTGCTGTTTCTTTGCATCAGATCAGCCAGATACAGCGCATTCTCTGTCATGCGTTTATTGCCGACATCATTCTGCATGGAATGCATATCCTGCCCGCCAGATAAACAATGCAGGCGCGATGACTCCGGCAAATTATGCAAGACAACAAGTGAATCCGTGCGACCGGATAAAAAATCTGGAAAATTGTTCAACATATGCCCTCCGCAGACGACATATCCTTAATATAAAAACCTTATACGGGGATAAACTTGAGTTTCCAGATATAAATATACAATTAAATTCAAATAACAAACATTAAAAAAGAATCTATACATAGAGACAAGTCATTCAATAAAAACATTTTATCAAACAATCAAATTTAATCATAATAAAAATACTCAAACAACCAATACTACATTTAAAAATTAAGAATATCTGCTTATCCCCCGCCAGCAGCAAAACATCATAATCCCCTGCATGATGAAGGGGATTAACAATGTCAGCCATTCTGCAACAGGAAAAACAGCTATTTCTGGAAAACCGTAAAGAAGATGCACTTCAGGCAGCGCAATCCGTCGCCATACAGCTGAGCTGCGGCATCGACTTGCAACAGGCCTTAAATGCACCGGCCGAAAAGAGAGCAAGTATTGCAGCGAAACTAACGCGGCTTATCAAAAGAGAACGTCTGAAAGGTCTGAATAAACACTGGAGTTACGATATCAACCGGCACATTGCGCTGAAACAAGCGCAGACACGCCTGCTGCAACTGCTTTGATAATACATAAAAAAACAACGGCACTTTCGCGCCGTTGTTTATCTCTTGATATCTCGTTGAAGAGATACAGGCCGGATCAGGCAGCTTTACGCTTACGACCAAGACCCATCTTCTTAGCAAGCTGCGAGCGGGCTGCAGCATAGTTCGGAGCAACCATCGGATAGTTAGGATCCAGATCCCACTTCTCGCGATATTGTTCCGGCGTCAGATTATAATGGGTCATCAGGTGGCGCTTCAGCGATTTAAATTTCTTACCGTCTTCCAGGCAGATAATATAATCGTCGTGAACTGATTTTTTCGGGCTGATTGCCGGTTTAGGCTTTTCAACCACAGCAACCACTTCTTCACGAACACCTGAACGGGCAAATGCTGCATGAACATCAGCGATCAATGCAGGCACTTCACCGGCACGTATTGAGTTATTGCTGACATAAGCGGCAACAACATCGGCTGTAAGACTGAGCAGCAGTTCGTCAGCAGAAACCACAGTCTCTGGATGTTCCATTATACTTCCTTTACCTATAAATATTGCTGACTGGAAACCCTCTGAAAATACATGAGAAGTCTATCCATTCACCAATCAACCAGTTTAACCTTAGCTTGCCACCCGCAATCATCTTCTCATATCTGTAAAATTTGTAAAATGTCAATTTATTTCACGATTTTGTTAAGTGATGCTGTAATTTTTGACTAAACAATTAAATTTCAACACTCAAGATCACGAGAATTAATATCTGCGAACCTGCCGAAAACAGAAAACTATTTCTCTTCTCATCTGAAGATTATCAATCGGAGCCTGTTATACACATAGTACAATGTAAAAACATGCTTCTGAAACTATCTTCAGCAAACAAATTCACCAAAAACGTGAAATTTCGCCTCTTGAAACAAACTACAGTAAAACTCAGCAAACACTGCGATATGAAGCAATTTTGCGGATATTTGCTATTCTATCAAAAAATCCTGTATTTCTATATTAAGTCATTTTTCTGGCAATTCATGGCCCCGGATATTTTATACAAGGATTTTTGCAAAAAAACCTGCTTTCATAAGATTATCCGCCACACGGGCAGATCAAACGCCTGCGTATGTTCATATTATGCCTTTGAAAATACACGGTTGTATATTCACCTTTTAAAAAGCGGTTAATATCCCCATATATTGGAAAAATGACTATTCTGAACACAGGCAGGCCTGACTAAACCAGATCAGTCCTGCTCTTTTTGACCTGCCTTTATGAATAACGCACATTCGGCTTGAAAACGCCTTATACTTTCCGAATGTATGCTGAACCGCCGGAGAACCACCATGTCCGAGAAAAACATGCCCCAACGCCCGCTTAAAGTTCAGAAAACCGATGCCGAATGGCGTGAACAGCTCACACCGGAGCAATATAAGATCACGCGCCAGCATGGCACAGAGCGTGCATTTTCCAGCCCTGATTTTGATCTCAAACTCCACGGCACATATCACTGTATCTGCTGTGACCGTCTGCTCTACAATTCCGAAGATAAATTCAATTCCGGAACAGGCTGGCCGAGCTTTACACGTCCGGCTGAACCGGAAGCTGTCAGTGCTTTTGAGGATCATTCCTATGGTATGAACCGTACAGAAATACGCTGCGCCGATTGTGATGCGCATCTCGGCCATGTGTTTCCTGACGGCCCAGCACCAACCGGACTGCGTTTCTGCATGAACGGCACAGCATTATATTTTACTGAAGCCTGACAGCCTCAAATTTTACATCTCATCTTGGCAACAATACCGGAAACAGTATGAACCAGCATTCATTCCCTAAGCACAACGCCCCAGCAACTGAGAAGAAGGCGTTCAGCGACACGCGCCACGGTATTGTCCGCCATGATGAATATCACTGGTTGCGTGCTGCCAACTGGCAGGATGTTCTGCGTGACCCCTCCCTGCTGGATGCACAAATCCGTTTGCATCTTGAGGCTGAAAACACCTATCAGTCAGCCTTGATGGCAGATACACAAGAGCTGCAAAAACAACTGTTTTCGGAAATGAAAGGCCGTATCAAGGAAGATGACTCCAGTGTGCCGGTCAAAGACGGTGCCTATGCCTATGGTATTTCCTATGTCACCGGCGGGCAGCATCCGCAATATTTCAGAACACCGCGGGATGGCGGCGAGAAAACCATTCTGATCGACGGCGACAAGGAAGCTGCTTCCCTTGCCTATTTCAGCCTTGGCGGACTGGACTATTCGCCTGACCATAAAGCACTGGCATGGTCTGCGGACACTAAAGGCTCCGAATTTTATGACATCAAAATCCGCGATCTCTCCACACTGGAAGACAGCGCGGATCTGCTGACATCCACCGCAGGCGGAACTGTATGGGATGCAGCAAGTCAGGGTGTTTTCTATGTGCAGATGGATGATAATCATCGCCCTGCCAAATTATTCTATCACCGTACCGGCACAAAGCAGGATCAGGATGCGCTGATCTATGAAGAAAAAGACGCCGGTTTCTTCATGAATGTTTCCGGCAGTTCACTGAATGACTTTGTTTTCATCAATATTCAGGATCATGAAACTTCTGAAGTCTGGCTGATACCGGCCAATAATCCGCAGGCAAAACCACAGCTCGTGGCAGCGCGCGAAACCGGCATTGAATACAGCCTCACAGAAGGCGGAGACGTTTTCTATATTCTCACCAATATTGACGGTGCGAAGGACTTCAAGATTATGTCCGCACCGGTCAGCGCCCCGCAAAAACAAAACTGGACGGAAGTCGTTGCCGAGAAATCCGGCACAATTATTCTGGATGTTGGGGCGTATAAAAATCATCTGGTCTGGCTTGAGCGTAATAATGGCCTGCCGCGTATTGTTATCCGTGAGCGCAGCAGCGGGACAGAGCATGCCATTGCTTTTGACGAGGAAGCCTACTCGCTTGGTCTGCATGGCAGCGCTGAATATGACACGGATGTGATCCGTTTTTCCTATTCATCCATGACCACGCCGAGCCAGCTCTTTGATTATAATATGGTCACACGCGAACGCGTGCTGCTGAAAACGCAGGAAGTGCCAAGCGGCCATGTGATTGAAAATTATGTCACCCGCAGGCTCCTTGCACCGGCGGCGGATGGTGAACTGGTACCGGTTTCCATTCTCGCCCATAAAGACACGCCGCTGGACGGCTCGGCTCCATGTCTTCTCTATGGTTATGGCGCTTATGGCAGCTCCATTCCGGCAAGTTTCTCGACCACACGCCTCTCTCTGGTTGACCGTGGTTTTATCTATGCCATTGCCCATATTCGCGGCGGCAAGGACAAAGGCTTCGCCTGGTATGAAAACGGCAAACGGGAACATAAGGTCAATACATTCACTGACTTCATCGCTGCAGCAAAACATCTTGTGGCAGAGAATTTCACCCGTCATGACCGGATTATCGCCCATGGCGGTTCGGCAGGCGGTATGCTGATGGGCGCTATCACCAATATGGCACCGGAAGCCTTTGGCGGGATAATTGCCGATGTGCCGTTTGTGGATGTGCTGAATACTATGCTGGATGACAGCCTGCCGCTGACCCCGCCGGAATGGCCGGAATGGGGCAATCCGATTGCATCGGAAACGGACTACCGCACCATTGCGTCCTACTCCCCTTATGACAATGTATCGGCACAAAATTATCCACCGATACTGGCAACAGCAGGCCTGACCGATCCGCGTGTTACCTATTGGGAAGCAGCAAAATGGGTTGCTAAACTGCGCGATCAGTCCACCAGCGGCAATCCTGTGCTTTTCAAAATCAATATGGAAGCAGGCCATGGCGGTGTTTCAGGGCGTTTCTCGCAGCTGGAAGAGGTCGCCTATAATTATGCTTTCGCGCTTAAGGTTGCAGACAGACTGTAACAGGCGCATAAAGATATGAAGCCGCAGAGCAGAAAATTCTGCTCTGCCGTGCCTTCCGAAAACGGGAAAGGATTAAGCCATGCCATTCATGTCTCTGAATTTCCTCAGCAAAAGCGGACTACGGCTTTGCGTGTCCGCTTTTAGCATTCTGGCGCTGACCACCATCTCAACACCGCAGGCGGAAGCCGCGGTTCGTAAAAATGTCAGCGAATATGCAGGGCAGCGCTGCAATCCGCCTCCGCGTGGCAGCGGTGTTATTGTCGGCATTTTTCAGGGACTTGGCGAAAGCGCCTTTGTCAGCAGCGACTATCCGGAAGTGATCAGCCGCTATCGCTGTTTTCCCTCGCTGGAAGAATGCAAAGGCTGGCTTTACACAATGCAAAGTCTCTATAGCGCAGGCCTGCCCCGCGCAGCCAAATGCCTGAAACGCTAAAAGCAGCACTATATACACTGTGTTCACTGTGATGAAACAAAGCGGAATTACCTGAAAACCCTTGAAATTCCGCTTTTTGCCCGCAGCCGGTTACTTTGCTGTAACCTGCGGATTTCTACATGCCTTCTTGTCAGCGGCGCTTTGCTCCTTAATTTCCGTAACACCGATATCATCCCTCCGGTGAAGGAAAAGACCATGACATTCTTTAAAACAGCAACACAGTTTCTGAGCAAAGCAGCTTTTGCGGCAACACTTGCAACCTCCGCCCTCTCCGTAACCTCTGCCCATGCGCAGGAAAATAAAGCACTGAACTGGCAATTCTTTCAGGCAGATGAAAACGGTTTTCTCCGCACCCCCGTTCTGCTGACCGGCGAAAAAGAAGCGATTCTGCTGGATGGCGGCTTTACGCTTTCAGACGGCAAAGCCCTCGCAGAAAAAATCAAGGAAAACGGCAAAGCACTGACAACAATCTATGTGAGCCAGAGCGACCCTGATTATTATTTCAGCCTCGGCCCCGTCAAAGCCGCGTTTCCTGATGCGAAAGTGATTGCCGCACCGGCTACGGTTGAAGCCATTAAAGGCAATGTAGAAGGCAAGCTGAAAGTCTGGGGTCCGCAGCTGAAAGAAAACGGCCCGCAGACGCTGGCTGATGTGGTGATACCTGAAGCTTCAGATATCAAAGAGCTGGATCTGGAAGGCAAGAAAATCGAGATCATTGATGCAGAGAATATGCCGAACCGCCGTTATCTCTGGGTACCATCTCTGAAAGCTGTTTTCGGTGGTGTTCTGGTCACTGCCGGTGAACATGTATGGCTTGCCGACACACCAAAAGCAGAGCAACGTCAGGCATGGATCAAAACCCTGGATGCCATTGCGGTGCGCAATCCTGAAATTGTTGTACCTGCCCATATGAGCGCCGGTTCAAAAACCGATATTTCTGCGGTTACTTTCACCAAAGACTATCTTGTGGCCTTTGAAGAAGAGCAGGCCAAAGCCAAAAACAGTGAAGAACTGATTGCCGCTATGAAAAAGCGCTATCCTGATCTGGGCGGTGTATCCAGCCTTGAGCTAGGCGCCAAAGTCATTAAAGGCGAAATGGAGTGGGAATAACCGTCTCCCACCTCTGAAATAAAAAAGCACCGGAAATTCCGGTGCTTTTCTTTTTAACCCATTCTGCAAAAACAGATCAGGCAAGATCATAGAGTGAGCGGGCAAAACCGGCCAGCCCCTTTTCTTCCAGCTTTTTCAGCGGCATCCGGAAGGTAACGCGCACAATCCCCGGATGACGGCCGATTTCAATCGCACCAAGCATTGTTGCACGGTTCATAATCTCGGGAACCGTAACATCAAAAAGATCCGCCGCACGTTTCAGACCGTTCTCTGTCGCTTCATTCAGCGTAGCCCCGCTACCGATTACTGTAACCGGTGCATCGCGCTCAATTGCTGTCACACCATTGGCCTTGCCAAGTGCCTCAGCACGCTGGCGCTCAATGGTACTTAAAGGACGCGCCAGATAAGGCACATCTTCAGCAACAGGAAACAGCAGCGGCCCGTCAATCGCCAATCCCTTGATAACATGCACTTCGAGCGTAACCACGCCTGCAACATCGCAGGTATGACCGGCAATTTCACCGTCCCCCTGCAATGCGTGCATATCGCCCAGATAGACACCGCCGCCCGGCACTTTCACCGGACAGATCAGTATCGCGCCCTGCCGAACAGAATTTACATCAAGATGACCGTCGGTTTTGTTGCGCGCCAATTCATCCGGTGTCAGTGCGTATTTATGCGGCGCATTGAGCAAAAACGAGCCGAAATCACCGGCATTATGGGAATCCGGCATCGCTTTTGAAGGTGTCGTACCCAATTGCCCGAGGAAAGGCCGCAGACGTGTGGCCACACCGACCAGATCAGCGGGAGCAAAAGTCATAACCGGATTTTGAATGGATGTATCCGGCAGCGCCATAATCTTTGCGGCATCCGGCGCCATAGCTTCAGCTCTGGCTTTTCCGACAGTTACACCAATACTGCGCTCGTCATCAAAGACAATTGTATAGCCGTTTTCAATCTTAAACGGTGTGGCATCGGCTCCGCATTTGTCACAACGGATAGCGCTCTGGCCGATACCTTCAATATGGGTGGCAGGCCATTCCGTACCGCATTCCGCGCAGACAGCAGCGCAGAACGGATCACCATTATTACGGCCTGTCACCACACTGTCCGAACCGGAAGCCGTAGCAGCAGATGTTACAACAATGGAGCGGATGCGAATGGCAATCGCATCACCGATTTCAGCGCCCTCAACAGCGACCGGTCGCGTGACCTCATGGCCGCCGCGAATGGCGGGGGTAATCATTGGCCCCCAGCAACCGGGCGCGGTATTAGCGATAATCGTACCGCCATCAGCCACAGGCCCGAGCATAGCGCGCTCAGGGTCAAGAATACCATCGGTGAGTTCGGTTACATAGACTGTGCGACAGGCAGTGCTTTTCTGCCGGCTTTTATCATTTTGCATTCCTGCATCCTCCAGAAACGATGCGCTGTTCAGGCGAACAGACAGGCTTCACACTCTTCCGGATGCGGCAATTCCATTCTGTCCGACAGAAATATGCCGACCGGCACGATCATGCTAATGGACAATAACCAGTTTAAATAATGACAAAGCCGTGAGGCAGAAACACGGTTAACCTATTGAGAAACATAGCCATCTTTATGGGCAGGAATGGCTTTGAGATAAGCGGCAATTGCCTCGCGGTCAGAAGCCTGAAGCTTTGAAGTATTGGCAATAACATCGGTCATTGACCCGCCCATCGAGTCAAAATCCGGTGTAAATCCGCTTTCCAGACCATAGGCAATGTCACCAGCACTCCAGCCGGAAATACCGCCCTCACCGCCTGTGATATTCGGCACGATGCCGCGTTTTCCCTGACTGTCCGTTTCTGCCGAAACCGCACCGGCCAACCATTGCGCTGTATCAGAACCACCAAATGCATTACGCGGCGTATGGCATTCGCCGCAATGCCCCATGGCTTCTACAAGATATTGTCCGCGCTGCAGCTGCGCATCCGGATTATTCAGCTGAACGGCAGGCGCATCATTCAGATAAAGCATTTTCCAGAGGCCAAGCCCGCGGCGCATATTGAACGGAAAGCCAAGCTCATGCGGTTTCGATGCTTCATCAGAAGCCGGCAGGGTTTTCATGAAGGCATAAAGATCCGCCATATCCTGCAATTTCATGCGAGTATAGGATGTATAAGGAAAAGACGGATAAAGGTGTTCTCCGTTGCGCCCAGTACCTTCCAGCATGGCATCGGCAAATTCGGCCAATGTCCAGTCTTTGATACCGGCGGCAGACGGCGAAATATTCGGTGCAATGAAGGTCCCGAAATCGGTTTTCAGCTCATGCCCGCCGGATAAAACCAGCTTGGCATCGCCTGTTGCTCCCGGAGCCGCATGGCATGAGGCACAACCGCCTGCATAGAAAATCTGTTCGCCGTTTTTGATATCCCCTGCCGCCAGCTTGTCCAGCGCAGCGCGGTCAACATGCACAGGCTGTGTCAGAAACCAGAAAACACCGGCACCTGTTACAGCACAAAGCAAAGCTGCGGATATCAATTTACGTTTCATATCAAATTCTTACCCTGTTAAAGCGCAAGGAATAATCTGCGCAGCGCCTGTAACATTTCCAATATGATTTCAGACTGAAAATATTGATCGCTTTAAATCAACGCACATCCCGAAACAATTTTCGGGATGTGCTTCAGGCTAAGCCTGTTATTTCTTGATGCGGTAAGCCTGATGGCATGTGCCGCAGCTTGCGCCAACATCTTTCATGCTCACACGCAGTGCATCAACATCCTGCGGTTTGGCATCCGCAGCGGCTGCAGTCGCTGTACGGAATTTTTCAATTTCAACTTTAAAACCGGCTTCATCTTCCCAGATTTTAGGCGCAGCAGCAGTATCACCGCTTTCTGAACCCTTAGGGAACAGCTTTTCTGCATCCATCTTGATGGCATCTGCTTTCAACTGCTCAAGCGCAGCCTGAACGGCTTCTGCTTCAAACGGCTTTTCGCCTTTCATAATTGGTCCCAGCACGCCCATTGAGCGGCCGACATCTTTCATCAGCGCCTGACGGTCAGTCACCGGTGACGCTGAAGCCGCACTTGTCAGCATGAATAAAGCAGAGAAGATTGCCAAAGATTTTTGCATGAACAGCGTCCTTTAATCGCGAATATGAGTTTCTTTGAATATTGCAAGCACAATACTCAATTTAGAATGATTATAGTAATGCGATTTAGAATATCTATAAAAACGTCAGTTCATCAGATTAATTTTTTGTAACAATAAAAAAGCCTCCCGAAGGAGGCTTTTCATCAGGCCGAATTATTAAGCTTTTTCGTAAAGCTCAAGCACATAATCCCAGTTGATCATGCTGTCGACGAAAGCTTCCAGATATTTCGGACGCGCATTGCGGTAGTCGATATAGTAGGAATGTTCCCATACGTCGACGCCGAGAATTGGTGTCGCGCCATGTACCAGCGGGTTTTCGCCGTTTGGTGTTTTGGAAATTTCCAGCTTGCCGTCTTTAACCGACAGCCATGCCCAGCCCGAACCGAACTGACCGGCGCCAGCCGCGATAAAATCTTCACGGAACTTGTCGTAACCGCCGAGATCAGATTTGATTGCAGCTTCCAGCTTAGCAGGCAGCTTGTTGCCGCCGCCGTTTTTCTTCATCCATTTCCAGAAGTGGATATGGTTGTAATGCTGGCCGGCATTGTTGAAGAGTGCCTGATTTTTGCCGTAGCTTTCTTTAACTACGTCTTCAAGGCTCTTGCCTTCCAGACCCGAACCTTCAAGCAGCTTGTTGCCGTTGGTTACATAGGCCTGATGATGCTTGTCATGGTGAAACTCAAGGGTTTCACGGGACATATAAGGGCTAAGCGCATCATAGTCGTAAGGCAGAGCAGGCAATTCAAAAGCCATGGTGTTTCTCCTCTTGGTGTGGGCGGCTTCAAGTTTCCGCCACCCAAATTCTTCATGCCTGTATTACATAGGCCGACACAGGCACGCGGGCAATGCAGAGAACGACAGTTCTGCGAAAAATCACGGAAATTTTAAATTATTATCACATCAGACTGTGGGTAAGCGCCCTGTCAAAGCTGCAATAAAACCAAACAATTACATCACAACCGGTTTTCATAAGAGCGACAATGGCTTAAGCGACCATCAGTGAATGTCAGCGCATTGTATAAACCCTAAACTGTGCAGTAATAACATAACACTTCCTGTTGCAAGACAGCAACAGATATATAAGCATCCGTGTAATCTTAAAAATTCATAAGTTCTTAGCCATATTGTGGCAATTTTTGACCAGCTTTATGCAGGGATGTTCTGCCGGAATCCTAATCATATTTTCATCAGCGTAATTCTCGGCAGATCCATCTTTCCGGCCGTCAGGCCATTATACCGTTCCGTCCCTCGCCCTTACGGCGCTGATTGAACGGCTCTGTCGGGTCGTGTCTGAATATGTTGTTTACGCAGTCTTATGCGCTGCATGTATCAGACACACACTCATAATTTAAAAACGTTCTGAAAAGACTGGTTTAAATATGGAAAACTCTTTCTCCCGCCGCTCTTTCATGTCGGCGCTGTCGGTCACAGCCGCTGCCGGACTGGCAGGCTGTACGCAGATCAGCCGTAATATTCCGGTGATCGACATGACCGGCGGTCCGGCTCCGGTCGCCCCGCCGATCAATAATGGCGGCGCAACCGGCCCTTATGCCAGCATGTATGCGGCGGTTGAAGATGAAGGCTATTCGATTCCTGCTGTACCGTTTCAGAAAATTGATCCGAAATATTACCGCCAGCTCGTTCAGGACCCGACCGGTGAAATGCCGGGCACCGTGGTTGTCGATACCGCGAACCGCTTTCTCTATCTGGTGATGCAGGATGGTCAGGCATTGCGCTACGGCGTGGGTATCGGCCGTGCAGGCTTTTCATGGTCAGGCCGCGCTCTTATTCAGTGGAAGCGCAAATGGCCGCGCTGGACACCGCCGGATGATATGATCGGCCGTCAGCCGGAACTGGAAAAATACAGCGCCCGCAATGGCGGTATGGCACCGGGACTGACCAATCCGCTTGGCGCACGCGCTCTGTATATCTTTAAGGACGGTGTTGATACGCTTTATCGTATCCACGGCAATCCGGAATGGTGGTCGATCGGTAAAGCCGTTTCGTCCGGCTGTGTCCGCATGGTCAATCAGGACGTGATCGACCTCTATGACCGCGTACCGAATAAAACACCAATTCTGGTTATGTAATTGATATCAATTAAAAAGGCGGGTTGCACAGCAGCCCGCCTTTTTCTTATAGTTCAATCAGCGTTTGAAACCGCCCAGAATGCCACGCACGATGGCACGGCCGAGCGAATTACTCACAGTTCGCACCACGCTTTTCACTGCGGTTTCCGCAACAGTCTGACGGCTGCCGCGTTTGCCGCCGCCAAGGGTGGATGACAGATAATCTGTCCAGCTGCCGCTATCCTGCTCCGCCTGTTGCTGCTCGACTGTAGCGACTTTTTCCTGCGCGCGTTTCTGCAGAATTTCAAAGGCAGATTCACGGTCAATTGCGCGGTCATACTGACCGGATACCGGACTGGTTGCGATCAGCTTCGCCCGCTCATCCGCTGTCAAAGGCCCGATCCGCGATGCAGGCGGACGCATCAAAGTGCGCTGCACCATCGAAGGAATGCCTTTTGCCTGCAAGGTTGAGACCAGCGTCTCACCGGTTGACAATAACGTAATCGCTTTGAATGTATCGAAATCCGGATTTGGACGGAATGTATCCGCAGCTGTTTTAACCGCCGCTGTCTCGCGCGGCGTATAGGCACGCAACGCATGTTGCACGCGGTTACCGAGCTGCGCCAGCACCACTTCCGGCACGTCCAGCGGATTCTGCGTCACGAAATAAACACCAACGCCCTTGGAGCGGATCAGGCGCACAACCTGCTGAATACGATCCAGCAGAGCCTTTGGCGCCTCATCAAACAGCAAATGCGCTTCATCAAAGAAGAACACCAGACGCGGCTTTTCCGGATCCCCAACCTCCGGCAATTGTTCAAACAGCTCCGACATCAGCCAGAGCAAAAATGTGGAGTACAGCCGCGGGTTCATCATCAGCTTATCAGCGGCCAACACACTGACAAGGCCGCGCCCGTCTGTTGTTGTACGCATCAGATCAGAAATGCTCAGCGCAGGCTCACCGAAAAAGAACGTACCGCCCTGTTGCTCCAGCACCAGCAGCGAGCGCTGAATTGCACCGACAGATGCCTTGTTGATATTACCATATTGGATGGAGAGTTCAGGCGCGCGCTCGGCCACATGAGTCAGCAGAGACTGCAAATCTTTCATATCAAGGAGCAGAAGCCCCTCTTCATCCGCCACACGGAAAGCAATATTCAGCACGCCTTCCTGCGCATCCGTCAAATTCATCAGGCGAGCCAGCAGCAAAGGCCCCATTTCCGAAATCGTGGCGCGGATCGGATGTCCCTGCTCGCCGAAAATATCCCAGAAGATTACCGGTGTCGCATGCATGTCATAAGGATCAAGGTGAATCTCCTCGGCACGCTTTACCGAGAAATCATTTTTCTCGCCGATAGCGGCGATACCGGACAAATCACCTTTAATATCCGCGCAGAAAACCGGTACACCGGCAGCGGAAAAAGCCTCAGCCATAACCTGAAGACTCACAGTTTTACCCGTACCGGTAGCGCCGGTCACTAGCCCGTGCCGGTTGGCATATTTCAGCGCCAGTTCTTCCGGTTGCTGGTAACTATTATCCGGTTTACGGCTGGCACCCAGAAAAATGCTTCCTTCAGCAGGCATAGACATACTCCTCATCCGTTCATTCTCACGCCGAATAATCTGAGCCACGGCACAAATCATTATAATCTATAATCGTCCTGTAACATCAGAACAATATTCTACGGCCTGTTCACCGGTTATTTCCCGCCTGTTCATTGCATTTTATGATACACCGGCATCAGAGCAGGCTTGATTTCATCACGGCAGAGTGCTTATTACGTAAACGTCAATTTTTTGGGAGACTATCATGGAAGAGCTGATTTCACGTATTACCAATAATGTTGGTGTTGATAGCGCCACAGCAGAAAAAGCTGTCGGCCTGATCCTTGCCTTTCTCGAAAAAGAAGGCCCGCAGGATAAAGTCGGCGCGCTGATCGCCGGTATTCCGGGCGCACAGGAACTGATTGCCTCGGCAGATAAAGGCGGCTTCCTCTCCAATATGATGGGCGGCGTTATGGGTCTTGGTTCCAAGCTGATGGGCGCAGGCCTCGGCATGGGTGAAATCACCGGCGTGGCGAAAGAAACCATTGCTTTCGCAAAAGAAAAAGCCGGTGCGCAGACCGTTGATGATGTTGTGAATTCTATTCCGGGTCTCGGCCAGTTTATCTGAGGTCAGCACCTCAGCAAAAAGCCCCTCTCGCGAGGGGCTTTTTTATTTACTCACTGTCGGCCTGCACATGCAGTGCCCGCCCCGCTCCCCAGCCATTCCATGCCGCCACAAGCCCGATCGCCACGAACAGCATGGCACTGGCCGTGTAAGTTCCGGTCAGATCATGGATAATGCCGATCAGCAGCGGCACAACCGATGCAATCATATAACCGACAAATTGCACCATGCCGGACAGATGCGAAGCCACGCGCGGATTTGGTGAGCGCAGCACGATTTCGGTCATAGCCGCAGCAATCAGTCCGCCAAGACCGATGCCTTGCAGAACCGCCCAATACCAGACCGACCAGAGCGGCATAAACAGCATCGCCAGCATGGCGATGGTCGCAAAAGCGATCAGTATCACATTCAAAAGACTCTGATTGCGTGAACGCACCGCAATTGTCGGCACTACCAGACAGGCAATCAGTTGCATACCGATGGAGACGGAAACCACCGCACCAGCCGTAATGCCGTCCAGTCCGCGCTCACGCAGGATCGGCGACAGCCAGCCAAACACGGTGAAAGCCAGCGATGACTGCAAGCCCATGAAGAAGGTCAGCTGCCATGCGATTTTATCACGCCATAATCCGGTGACTTTGCTTTTATTGGCCGCACGCTGATGTTTCACACGCCATGTCAGCACACCCCAGAGTATACCGACGATCAGCGCCGGAACCGCCCACAGGCTCAGCGCCTGCTGCCATGAATTATCAAGCGCCCTGTAAACGGGCAAAGTCACAGCAGCGGCAATTGCCGCGCCGCCGCTCAGCGCCATAGTATAAAAACCGGTCAGCAAAGCTGCTTTGTCCGGAAAGTCACGCTTCACAATGCCGGGAAGCAACACATTGCAGGTTGCAATACAGGCTCCTGCCAGCACAGTACCGGCAAACATCAGCGTAACCGGTCCGGTGCCGCGCAGGAATGTGCCGAAGGCCAGCAGCAAAACCGCCAGCAACAATGTACGCTCCATGCCGATACGCTCACCAAATTTAGGAGCCAGAGGCGCGAAAAAGCCCAGACAAAAAACCGGTAAAGTCGTCAGCAGCCCTGCAGTCAAAGAGCTGATACCTGTAGAGGCAATAATTTCAGGCAGAAGCGCTGAAAAACTGGAGAATAACGGACGCAGGTTCAGGGCAATCAGTACCAGACACAGGCCTGCAAGCAGACGATAGACCGGTGTCATGCCGTGATGCGCAGATGATGCCGGTTTAGACTGAACGGGTTGTGAAACTGCTGTTTCAGTTATCGTGTGCAGATTACCTTCAGCCAGCAGCGGCTCGCCCGTGACAGACATGAAATTACTATTCCTGTTTTTCTTCAGAGCATCATGCATCCGTTCGGACACAGAAAGGACACTCTGAATTATTGAAACTATGCACCGCGCCTTGCGAAAACCGGTTCCGGTTTATGCGCCGGTGCTATAGTCCGTTATTTGAACTCTGATTGATATATCTTTAACCGTGGGATGTGTCCACAGCAGGCGGATATATGTCACCGGCATCGACATGCCTTATTTACATATATACGGCTATAGTGCTGTTTCATTTTATTGACAGGGATTTTTGAGCAAAGATGCTGACTGTATATTATCGCAACGGCGACCTTCTCATTCCGGTTGAACCTGCAACGCAGATTACAGACGATCTTCTGCAAAAATCACTCTGGATCGATCTGGTCAATCCGACTGCCGAAGAGGAAAGTCAGGTTGAAAAATGGGCGAATATCCCCATCCCGACACGGGAAGATATGGGAGAGATTGAAGAATCCAGTCGGTTTTACAGTGAAAACGGCGCGCAATATCTGACAGCGCCATTCCTGCATCTTGCAGAAGATGACCACCGGATTGTCAGCCCTGTCACTTTCATTCTGACGGATAAACTGCTCATCAGCGTGCGCTATGCGCAGCCAAAATCCTTTGTGCTTTATGTCGCACGCACAGCTAAAAGCGGCAACGGCCTGATTAACAGCCGCACCAACAGCCTTTGCGTTTTGCTTGGTATTATCGAGACCAATACCAACCGGCTGGCGGATTTCATTGAAGGGGTGAGCGAAAAAATCGACAATGCGTCACACCGCATTTATCGCCGTCCTGATAACAAACGCCCGATGTCGACCCAGAATTTCCGCGAAATCCTCAATGAAATCGGTGCCCATGGTACTTTTCTCTCAAGGATGCGTGAAAGCCTGTCAGGCATTCGCCGGTTGCTGGTCTATATTACCGCCAACAGTTCTCCCAAGACACAGGCCAAAGATACCCGTGCATGGCTGAAAACACTGGAGCGGGATACGCAGTCGCTTGAGAATTACGTTGATTTTCTCAACAACAAGATCAACTTCCTGCTCGATACGATTGTCGGGCTGATCTCGGTTGAACAAAACGCGATTATCAAAATCTTCTCAGTGGCAGCCGTAGGCTTCATGCCGCCGACACTGATCGCTTCGATCTATGGCATGAATTTCAGTTTCATGCCGGAACTCTCAGAAAAATGGGGCTATCCCGCAGCACTGGGGCTAATGGTTATCTCTGCGCTGATCCCGCTCTACTTCTTCCGCAGAAAAGGCTGGCTCTGAACAGAGCCGGCAACTTATCTATTTGATGGCTTTAAAGCTGATAATCTCCAGCTCACGACCATTCACAGTAACCAGATCACCGTTACCCTTGCCAAATAGTGCAACAGCAAGCGGTGAGATGTGAGAAATCGTACACTTGGACGGGTCAGCCTCATCCTCGCCGACAATCATCCAGCTCTGTTGACGGCCGTCTTCATTCTCTACAGTGACCTGCATACCAAAGCGGATTACATCGCCGTCTTTATCGGCCAGTGTCAGTTCTGCATTCTCCCGCCGCGCTGTCCAATAGCGCAAATCGCGGGAGACATGAGCAATTGCGGCCTTGTCCCCGCTGGCTGTCGCCTGTCCCAGTTCGGTTTGCAGGCGTGACAGTTCAGCCTCAATCAGCTTGAGGCCGTTTTGAGTAACCAGATTGCGGTGGTGACTGACCGGACGTTCCACCAAACCGGAAGGAACATCGTCCTGTTCTTTTGTAAAAGCTCTGCTCATAATTTAAAGGTAGGAAGTAACCACAACAAAAGCAAGCTGTACGAAAAAACAATTAAGCCGCACATCTTTATGATGCACGGCTTAATTATTAAATACTTATAGTATTTTTCAACATCAAAAAGAAACAGCTTTCAGTCCATCAACCAGAGCGGACGATGGTGCAATATAGCCGAAATCAATACCGTTCCAGTTGCTCATACGGCGCGTTGCACGCGCTTCAAGTTTACCGGACAGCTCTGCATCTTTTGCAAAAAGCTGTGCCAGCAAACGTGTCACCATAACTTCTGCCGCACGGGTGGCACCATCATCGCATTTCATGGCAAAGCCTACACCCAGTTCAGGCACGGCACCGCAGAACACACCTTCCGCACCGGTTTTCACAAAAATACGGCCAGGTGCGAGTTCCATCAGCTCAGTACAGGCACGACGGCTACCGGCCACGTAAAATGGCGCAGCCATGCAGGCATCCAGCAAACGTTTGGCGGCTTGCGCACGAACAGGTGCCAGACCTGTGCCGGTTGCCATGCGGGCAAAGCCACGCGCCATAGCATCAAGGCCAATCGCATAAGTCGGAATAGAGCAACCATCCGTGCCATATTCATCGGCATTGTGCACCGCGCCGGTCACTTCCTGCATGGTTTCACGCACAATGGTCTGAATTTGCGACGTGGCCTGCACATAGCCTTTGGTCTTCAACTCCATATGCGCGCAGGTGCAGAGAAAACCGGCATGTTTACCGGAGCAGTTATTATTGAGTGCTGTCGGCTCCTTGCCGCTGCGCGCAACTTCGATCAGCACTTTCTGGTCAGACGGCCAATGGGCACCGCATTCCAGATCATCACAGGACAAACCGGCCTTCGCCAGCATCGAAGCGGCGCGCGCCACATGCTCCGGCTCACCGGAATGGGAAGCGCAGGCCATTGCCAGTTCTTCATTGCCAAAACCATAGGCATCAGCCGCACCGCTCTCCACGAATGGCAGTGCCTGAATAGCCTTGATTGCCGAGCGCGGATAGGTCGGGCGTGTTACATCACCGATGTTCAGAACGGTCTTACCGTCACCATCGAATAGCGCCAATGCACCGCTATGGCGGCTTTCCACCACGCACCCACGCACAACCTCAACCAAAACCGGATTTGCCATTTTAAAACTCCGCATCATTCACTGCCGATGCTCTAGCAAAATAGTCTTATGCCGTCAAAACGCACCTGTCTCACAAAGCAACGGATTTTATCACTTTAAAATCACGTCATATTATTGAAATAAAATGATAATAAACTCTTGATTGACTGATCAATCAATAAAAACGATAATCAGCACAATCCAAACAATTTTGTGAGACAAACATGCCTAAAGTGGGAATGGAGGAGCTGCGCCGGAAAGATCTGATCTCGGCCGCTATTCAGACAATCGGCGAGCGCGGCTCGCTTGATGTGACTGTTGCGCAAATCGCTCGCAAGGCCGGTGTGTCTGCAGCGCTCGCGCATCACTATTTCGGCGGTAAAGACCAGTTGCTGTTAGCCACTATGCGCCATTTGCTGAGCGAACTCGGCTCTGATCTGCGCCTCGCCTTACAGGCAGCAGACAGCCCGCGTACAAGACTTTCCGCAATTATCAGCGTGAATTTCTCTGCCTCACAGTTTGCCCATGAAACGATTGCGGCATGGCTCACCTTCTATGCCCATGCACAACAGTCACTGGAAATGCGCCGTCTGCTGCGGGTCTATGCCCGTCGCCTGCATTCCAACCTGTGTTTTGCGCTGGAGCAGCTCACAGACAAACAGACCGCGCAGCATATTGCTGAAGGTACCGGCGCTCTGATCGACGGCCTTTATATCCGCCACGCGTTGGGAGCCGATGCGCCGGAAGCGCCAAAAGCCATTGCACTGGTTGAGGATTATATCACCGTGCAACTGGCGCGCGCGCCATCCAAGCCATCCCGTAACCGGCATTAAGGAAACCACTATGGAAGCAGATTTCGTTATTATCGGCTCCGGTTCTGCCGGTTCTGCCATGGCCTACCGCCTGTCGGAAGACGGCAAACATTCTGTTATCGTTATCGAATTTGGCGGCACCGATATGGGGCCGCTGATCCAGATGCCTGCCGCCCTATCCTTTCCGATGAATATGTCCACCTATGACTGGGGTTTTAATACCGAGCCGGAACCGCATCTGAACGGCCGCCGTCTGGTGACTCCGCGCGGCAAGGTTATCGGCGGCTCCTCATCCGTCAATGGCATGGTCTATGTACGCGGACACGCCAAGGATTTTGATCATTGGGCTGAGAGCGGCGCCAGTGGCTGGTCCTATGCGGATGTGCTGCCTTACTTCAAGCGGATGGAGCACTCCCATGGTGGCGAGGAAGGCTGGCGCGGCACCAATGGTCCTATGCATGTGCAGCGCGGCAAGCGCAGTAACCCGCTGTTCAAAGCTTTCAACGACGCCGGAAAACAAGCCGGTTTTGAAACAACAGATGACTATAACGGCTCGAAACAGGAGGGTTTCGGCCCGATGGAACAAACCATCCATCACGGCCGCCGCTGGTCAACCGCCAATGCCTATCTGCGCCCTGCCCTCAAACGCCGCAATGTGACTCTGGTCAATGCTTTTGCCCGCAAGGTTGTGATCGAGAATAGCCGCGCGACCGGCGTTGAGATTGAAAAATCCGGCACAGTCAGTGTTATCAAAGCCAAGCGTGAAGTGATTATCGCTGCTTCCAGCATCAATTCGCCAAAACTGCTGATGCTTTCCGGCATTGGTCCTGCGGAGCATCTGCGCGAACACGGCATTGAAGTCGTAGCAGACCGTGTCGGTGTCGGTGCGAATTTGCAGGATCACATGGAAGTCTATGTGCAACAGGAATGCCTGCAGCCGATTACGCTCTATTCCAGTCTCAACCTGTTTTCCAAAGCCCGTATCGGTGCGGAGTGGCTGTTCTTCAAATCAGGTCTCGGAGCGACCAACCATTTTGAAGGCGCGGCTTTTGTGCGCTCGGCTGCCGGTGTGGAATATCCGGATATTCAGTTCCACTTCCTGCCGGTTGCGATCCGCTATGACGGAAAAGCTGCCGCAGGCGGCCACGGTTTTCAGGCGCATGTGGGGCCGATGCGCTCCAAGTCGCGCGGTTCGGTCACGCTGCGCTCAAATGATCCGAAAGAGAAGCCGAAAATCCTGTTTAATTATATGTCGCATCCGGATGACTGGCGCGACTTCCGCCATTGCATCCGCCTGACCCGTGAGATCTTTGGCCAGCAGGCTTTTGACCCGTATCGCGGACGGGAAATTCAGCCGGGTGATGATCAGGTAACGGATGAGCAGCTGGATAATTTTATCCGCGACCATGCGGAGAGTGCCTTCCATCCGTGCGGTACCTGTAAAATGGGTTCAGTCAATGATCCTATGGCCGTGGTTGATCCGGAATGCCGTGTGATTGGCGTCGAAGGTCTGCGTGTGGCTGACAGCTCGATCTTCCCGCGCGTGCCTTACGGCAACCTCAACGGCCCGTCGATCATGACCGGTGAAAAAGCCTCAGATCATATCTTGGGCAAAACACCGCTGCCACGCTCAAACCAAGAACCTTGGATTAATCCGCGCTGGCAAGTCTCCGATCGCTAATTTATAAAGCTCATAGAATTTTGAAGGAATTTCCCATGCGTGCACAGCCGCAAGCCTCACATTTTATCAATGGTCAGTTTGTTGAAGACACGGCAGGACGTGCTTTTGATGTGATCTATCCTGCCACCGGCGAAGTCATTGCCCGCCTGCATGGTGCAACACAGGCCATTGTCGATCAGGCCGTGGAAGCTGCTGCTAAAGCGCAGGTTGAATGGGCAAAACTCAAGCCCGTTGAGCGTGGCCGCATCCTGCGCCGTGCCGCAGACCTGATGCGCGAGCGCAATCAGGAATTGTCGGAACTGGAAACTCTGGATACCGGCAAGGCCATTCAGGAAACACTGGTAGCCGATGCAGCTTCCGGTGCCGATGCGATGGAATATTTCGGCAGTGTAATCTCCGGTTTCAATGGCGAGTTTGTCGAACTTGGCGGGCCTTTTGCCTATACACGCCGCGAGGCATTGGGCGTTTGCGTTGGTATCGGCGCATGGAATTACCCGATCCAGATCGCCTCGTGGAAATCAGCCCCTGCTCTGGCAATGGGCAATGCGGTGGTGTTCAAGCCATCGGAAAATACACCGCTGTCAGCTCTGGCACTCGCACAGCTTTACAAGGATGCCGGTCTGCCGGACGGGCTTTTCAACGTGGTTCAGGGCTTTGGCGATGCTGGCGCGGCACTGATCAGCCACCCTAAGGTTGCCAAGGTTTCGCTCACCGGCTCCGTTCCGACTGGCAAGAAAATCATGGCGCAGGCCGGTAGCGAGATGAAACAGGTCACCATGGAACTCGGCGGCAAATCCCCGCTGATCGTATTCGATGATGCCGATCTGGAAAATGCCATTGGCGGCGCGATGCTCGGCAATTTTTACTCCACCGGTCAGGTCTGCTCCAACGGCACCCGCGTTTTCGTGCATGAGGCTGTTGCGACAAGTTTTGTGAGCCGTCTGGTTGAGCGCACCCGCGCTATTCAGATCGGCGATCCGCTTGATCCGAGCACGCAGATGGGGCCAATGGTGAGCCTTTCCCAGCGCGACAAGGTTTTGTCCTATATTGAGAAGGGCAAAACTGAAGGCGCCGATCTGGTTTGCGGCGGTGGCGTGCCTGCCTTGCAGGGTCTGGAAAACGGCTTCTATATCGAACCGACGATTTTCACCAATGTCAGCGATGATATGACCATTGCACGGGAAGAAATCTTCGGCCCTGTGATGAGCATTCTGACCTTTAAGGATGAAGATGAAGTCATTGCCCGCGCCAATGATACAGAATTCGGCCTTGCCGCCGGTGTATTCACCGCAGACAGCGCCCGCGGTCATCGTGTGATTGCAGCACTCAAAGCCGGTACATGCTGGATCAATGCCTATAATCTGACACCGGTGGAAGTGCCTTTCGGTGGCTATAAAAACTCCGGTATCGGTCGTGAGAACGGCCTTGCCGCCCTCTCACATTACAGCCAGATCAAGACAGTCTATGTAGAAACCGGTAAGGTCGACAGCCCTTATTGATTTCCATTTCGAGCCAAATAAAAAGCGGGCAAAATGCCCGCTTTTTTTAAATTTGTTTTAGTCAAAGCTTCAACGCTCTCAACCGCAATGAGTTCGCAATCACCGAGACCGAAGACAGGCTCATCGCCGCCGCTGCAATCATCGGTGACAATAAAGTGCCAGTGAACGGATAGAGCAGCCCTGCTGCCACCGGAATACCCAGCGCATTATAGACAAAGGCAAAGAACAAGTTTTCCTTGATATTGCGGATTGTCGCCTCTGCCAGATGATGCGCGCGGGCTATGCCGGTGAGATCGCCTTTGAGCAGCGTGATACCCGCACTTTCCACGGCCACATCAGCACCCGTGCCCATAGCAATACCAACATCAGCGGCGGCCAGTGCCGGTGCATCATTCACACCATCCCCCGCCATTGCAACTTTTTTGCCCTGTTTGTGCAACTCGTCAACCAGAGCTTTTTTATCTTCCGGCAGTACATCGGCACGCACATCATCAAGACCAAGTTTAGCCGCCACAGCTCGCGCCGTGCGCTCATTATCACCGGTTGCCATAATGATCTTCAAGCCACGCGCATGGAGTGTGCGAATAGCTTCTGCCGCTGTTTCCTTAATCGGATCAGCCACAGCGACCAGACCTACCAGCTTGTTATCAACGGCGACAAACATCGCGGTCTTACCTTCTGCCCGCAACGTATCAGCCTGTACCTGAATGGCAGCAATATCCAACCCCATATCCTGCATCATTGCAGGATTGCCAAGCGCAACTGCCAGTCCTTTTACCGTACCGGCAACACCTTTACCCGTAATCGCTTCAAAAGCATCCACATTATCTGTCTTCAACCCTTTTGCTTCGGCTCCGGCAACAATGGCTTCCGCCAGCGGATGTTCTGAGCCTTTCTCAAGGCTCGCGGCCAGTTGCAACAGGGTGTTGTCGTCGATGCCGGAAACCGCCACCACATCCGTCAGCTTCGGACGACCTTCTGTGAGTGTGCCTGTTTTATCAACGATCAGCGTATCAACCTTCGCCATACGCTCCAGCGCCTCGGCATCCTTAATCAGCACACCAGCCTGCGCACCGCGTCCTGTTGCCGTCATGATAGACATTGGCGTTGCCAGTCCCAGCGCACAGGGACAGGCAATAATCAGCACCGAGACCGCCGCCACAATGGCATAGATCATGCTCGGCTCCGGCCCCCACAGCGCCCAGCCGATAAAGGACAGGAGTGCAACGACAATAACCATCGGTACAAAATAGAATGAAATCCGGTCAGCCAGTCCCTGAATAGGCGCACGGGAACGCTGGGCTTTGGCCACCATGTCCACAATCTGCGACAGCATGGTTTCTGCGCCGATTTTCTCCGCCTGCATGACCAGCGAACCGTTTTTATTCACGGTGCCACCGATCACTTTATCGCCCTCGGTCTTTTCAACCGGCACCGGTTCACCGGTAATCATAGCCTCATCTACGGAGGAGCGGCCCTCCACCACAATCCCGTCTACCGGCACACTATCACCTGGGCGGATACGTAACTTGTCACCGGCCTGCACCTCATCCAGTGGCACATCGGCTTCACTGCCATCAGCAGCAATACGGCGTGCAGTTTTCGGCGCCAGATCAAGCAGAGCGCGGATAGCCGAGCCGGTGCGTTCGCGGGCACGCAGTTCCAGCACCTGTCCAAGAAAGACCAGCGTGACAATAACAGCTGCGGCCTCGAAATAAACCGGAACCGAACCGCCATGACCACGGAAGGAATGCGGGAACATATCCGGAAACAGAATTGCAACCACGCTGTAAAGATAGGCGGCACCAACACCGATCATAATCAGCGTCCACATATTCGGGCTGCGGTTTTTAAACGAGTCGACCCCGCGCTTGAAAAACGGCAACGCCGCCCAGAGCACCACCGGTGTCGCCAGTATAAACTCCAGCCAGACCGTTCTTTGCTCCCCGATCCATTCACGGATCGGCAGACCAAGCATCGGCCCCATCGTGACTATCAGCAATGGTATGGAACAGATCGCGCTTACCCAGAAGCGGCGTGTAAAATCCACTAATTCAGGGTTAGGTCCGTCATCAAGCGACGGCATAACCGGTTCCAGCGCCATCCCGCAAATCGGGCATGAGCCCGGTTCATCACGGATAACTTCCGGATGCATCGGACAAGTATATTGCGCCCCTTTGATTGCAGGCGCGGCGGCAGATTGTGCAGTGAGATATTTCTCGGGATCAGCTTTGAATTTACCGTGGCAACTATCCGAGCAGAAATGATATTCATGCCCTTTATAGGCCATATGAGGCTTGCCTGCGGCAGGATCGACCATCATCCCGCAGACGGGATCTTTCACTTTATTGCCACTCTCATGGTCGCCGTGATGATGCCCGTGATGTGCATCATGTGCATGAATTGTATGCGATGCAGTCTGTGCCATAAAAACCTCTCCTGCTTATCAACTGACAAGCAGGATAAAGGTTCCCACAATGGCAAGGTCAAGCTATAGATTCAGCTTCGTCCTCATCGTCAGCGACCGGATTTTCATCCATCAGTTCTACGTAATCAGCGTAATCCATCTGCATACGCCGATAGACCAGATATTTCGCATCATGATAGCCAGCGATTGCACCGGTGCGTGGCTCCAGCACTTCACCCTTGCCGCTCATTGCCGCCATTGCCTGCGGCAGGTCCGCAAAGTCACCGCTGGCGACTGCACCAAGCATGGCAGAACCCAGCAGCACCGGCTCGGCCTGTTCCGGCACCAGCACGCGGCAACCGGTGGCATCCGCATGTTCACGCAAATAAAGCTGATTGCGAGCCAGACCGCCGGAGACCACCAGCGTATCAATCTCCATACCTTCATGGCGCATTTCTTCAAGAATATGCCTTGTGCCATAGGCCAGAGCCTGAATAGTGGCGAGATAATCCAATGCCAGATCATCAAGCTCGTGATCCAGTGTCAGGCCGACAATCGCGCCTTTGCGCCAGCTTTCTGCCAGCGGTGAGCGGTTGCCGTGAAAATCCGGCTGCACATGCCGGTGACGGGTCAGGGTTGCGGTTTCTTCAGCCATTTTGGCCAGATGCGCATCCAGCAGATCAGCAATGCGCTTATCCGGATTTTCTGCGGCCAGTTTAACCGACACCGCATGACGTGCAATCACAGCATCAATCAAAGCGCCTGCTGCCGACTGTCCGCCTTCATTCGCCCAGAGATCAGGCAGCAGAGCAGAATAATAAGGCCCCCAGACACCGGAAACGAAAACCGGCTCTTTGCTCAGAGCGATATGGCAGGTGGATGTACCGGCGATCAGTGCCAGACGCTGTTCTGTTGCACTCACACCGGCATTGTCCTCAACGGCCAGCGTGCCGAGCGCACCGGAATAGGCATCGATCAGACCGGTGGAAACCGCTATACCGGCTTTAAGACCAAGCTCCGTTGCGGCCTGTTCAGACAATTGTCCGGCCAGTTCACCAGCCGCACCAAAACGATTGCCGATAGCTGCAAAATTGTCATCGCCCAGTTCTTCAAGGCCGATATTCTCAAGGAACGCACTGTCCCAGCCCTCTCCGGCTTTGCCCCGATCACCGAGATAAGTCCATTTGCACACCGGCGAGCAAAGCGAGCGCATATCGGTGCCGGTCGCGCGATGCACCAGCCAGTCCGGCAAATCCCAAAAAGCGGCTGTCTGTGTCCAGCTCTGCGGCAGTTCACGCTTGAACCAGCGGATTTTCGGCAGCTCCATTTCCGGCGACATACGACCGCCGACATGGTTCAGCACCTTGCCGCCAATTTCGGTGATCTCCTCGGCATCATTAATCGCGCGGTGATCCATCCACAGGATAACATCCTGATCCGGCTCGCCCTTCGGGCTGACGGTGACCGGCTTGCCTTCCGCATCAGCAACAACCAGCGAACAAGTGGCATCAAAGCCGATACCGGCAACACTGTCTGCTGCGATTGCGGCTTCGGCCATTGCGTTTTTCACAGCCTTGCAGATCGATCCCCAGATATGCGCCGAGCTTTGCTGTGCAAAATCCGTCTGCGGGCGAAAGGTTTCAATGGCGCAGGCTGCAGTGCCCAGTAACCGGCCTTTGCTGTCAAAAATACCTGCTCTGGCGCTGCCGGTTCCGACATCCATTCCAATATAGTGGCGCATCATCAATCCTCATGCACAGAAGAAAACTTTGATTCCGTGCTTACAACAATTTCATGACGTATCAATAGCACTGAAAAGAGTGCTATAAACAGATCAATGGCTCTCTCTTCCAAGCCCGTTTTGCGGCAGACCCAATCACTGACCATGACACCGCAAATGCAGCAATCGCTCAAAGTGCTGCAAATGAGCCGTGCTGAGCTGGAAGACTTTGTACAAAGTGAAATAGAAGCCAATCCGCTTTTGCAAAGAGCGCCGTCCGGTACGTTGCCCTCTTCCAGCACTTCGGATTATTCTGTTGAAGATTTCGGCACTGTACAGCATTCCCTGCAAGATCATGTGGCCGAGCAGATCAATCTGAGTATCAGAGATAGAACCGAACGGCATATTGCCGAGCTGCTTGCCGAGACTTTGGACGAATCCGGGTATCTTCATGCAGACTTGGCGCAGATCGCCAAGCGCCTGAATGTGACACCGGAACAGGTTATGCGTGTTCTGCGCCAATGTCAGGCTTTTGAACCGGCTGGGCTTTTCGCCCGTAATCTGGCGGAATGTCTGCGTCTGCAGCTCATTGCCGATGATCGCCTGACTGCAGAAATGGCCATACTGCTTAAGCATCTTGATCTGGTAGCGAAGCGTGATTTCAGTGCGCTTAAAAAGCTCTGCGACGCCGATGATGAAGAACTGGCAGAACTACTGGGTGAACTCCGCGGCCTGAACCCCAAACCCGGCCTGATCTTTGACAGCACGCCAGCGCTGACCATCATTCCCGACTTATTGGTCACCAAAACACCGAATGGCGAATGGAACATCACTCTCAATCCGCAGGCTCTGCCCCGTGTGCTGATGAATAAGGATTATAGCCGAAGGCTCAGTGACAACAGCCTTTCCAAGGAAGAGAAGCAGTTTCTGCGTGCCTGCAAACAAAAGGCAAGCTGGCTGACGCGTATTCTCGATCAACGTGCGCAGACCGTGCTCAATGTCGGTGAGCAAATTATCACTCATCAGCAAGGTTTTCTGGAAAGCGGTGCGGTTGCGCTCAAACCGCTGACAATGCAAATGGTGGCCGATGCGATTGAGATGCATGAAAGCACCATTAGCCGCGTTGCCAATCAGAAATATATGCTGACCCCGCAAGGTCTGTTTGAATATCGCTATTTTTTCAACTCGGCGATCAGGGGCAAAACCGGCGATGATATTGCCTCTGAAGCCGTGCGCAGCAAAATCCGCACGCTGATTGCGCAAGAAAATATCGACAGCGTCTTGTCTGATGAAGCCATTGTGCAAAAGCTTGATGCAGAAGGTATTGTGATCGCCCGCCGGACAGTTGCCAAATATCGAGAGGAACTCGGCATTCCTTCCTCCGCAAAACGACGGCGGGAAATGAAACTGCACGCCCAAAAAAGATAAGGCCGCGCAATCAAACACACGGCCTTATCCTTAAGCTATAGGCTCAGAAGATTATTTTGATGCTTTAACAGTGTTGTAGCTGTTAATCAGGTTGCGGTAATCCGGAATGTGGTTTGCGAACAGAGTGCCCAGACCTTCCACATCGTTACGCCAGTCGCGGTGCAACTCACAGGCAAGACCGAACCATGTCATCAGCTGTGCGCCGTTAGCACTCATACGATCCCATGCGGAATGACGGGTGATTTCGTTGAATGTGCCGGACGCATCGGTCACCACGAAGACTTCGAAATCTTCAGCCAGAGCCGACAGCGCAGGGAAAGCCACACAAACTTCGGTCACAACACCAGCAATAATCAGCTGTTTCTTGCCGGTTGCTTTAACTGCTTTCACGAAATCTTCGTTATCCCACGCGTTGATCTGACCAGGACGGGCAATATAAGGCGCATTCGGGAAAAGCTCTTTCAGCTCAGGTACGAGCGGACCGTTCGGGCCATCTTCGAAAGATGTGGTGAGAATGGTTGGCAGGTTGAAATATTTTGCCAGATCAGCAAGTGCCAGCACATTGTTTTTGAATTTATCTGGATCAATATCACGAACCAGCGACAGCAGACCTGTCTGATGGTCTACGAGAAGAACGGCTGCATTGTCTTTATCGAGGCGGTTATAAGGCTTGGACATTTTCAAAACTCCATGGTTTCAAGTTGATGAAATGAACCTACCCGCAAGACGAAAACTCCAAAAGATAGTTATTTGGAACCACAACGTCCCATAAAAGAGACAATCAAGCTCTTTACAAAACCGGAAGGAAGACAGGCTTCCCTCCGGCATATCAACACGATTTATGCAGCGCTGAAACCATCAACACGGCAAACAATCAGATCATGATCGGAAAGCGGACGCTGATTATCATCCAGCGATGAGATGATACGGCTTTCAGTAATATTCAGACCGCGGCTCAGGAACCAGTCCAGTTTCATAGCGCGATCAGGCCAGCGAGTGATCAGGCTCGGACGGGTTGTCATCTGATCCAATGCACCGCTGTGACGGGTAAAGCCGCGTTCAGCAGCAACGCGGAACAGACCTTCCGCCTCGAAGTCACCTTCCGCATGATTACCTGTATTAAAATCGCCGCCAATCAGCATCGGCATAGTGCCAAACTCTGCTTCCAGTGCATTAATCAGCTGTGCCACCTGCTTTTCGCGATAGGCTGCCGGAGATGCGCTTTCCAGATGCACGGACACCGCGAGAAACGGCCCGTCAACGGTTTCAATCACCGCACCGATCGCATTGCGCTCACCTAGTCGTGGCTGATCACCGCCATTGAAAAACCACAGGCGCTCACCGGCCAGACGCTGCACAAAGATACGCTGCATCGGCACGGAAGACATCAGCGCATTGCCGTGGAAACCTTTTTCGTTGAAATCATCCTGACAGAAGGAATGCTCGATTTCCGAACCAAGTCCAAGCTCGATAAACTCCACGCCATAGGCATATTCCATAGCCATATGGCGGGCGACTTCCGCTGTCATATTCTTCTGCGCGGTGCGCGCCATGCCATTGTCCATCTCGGTCAGCAGAGCCACAGCCGGTTTTTCTGCCAGCATTTTCGCAGCGCTTTCCTCAGGGAACAGACAACGCTCCAGATTCCATGCAGTCACGTTGAACGGAAACGCCAGCGGTACGGTTGAAGCAGCCTGACCACCGGTTTCAACATGGGTCATACATTCCATCGCAACCAGCTTGGCATCATGGGCAGCCATGGTTTTATCCAGCTGGGTGATGCTCTGACGCTCTTCATGAGACGGCACATCCAGAACTGCAACTTGTGTGCGGATCATGGTTTCAACAGTCATTACTTCAGTCATGTCATTTCTCAGTCTTGTGCAATATTTCAGGCAGAAACAGCTTGGGTTGCTTTTACAGCAGTTGCGGCTGCTTGCGATAATTCAATGCGTTTGCCGCTCTGTTTATCGAAGAAGTGCAGTTTTTCAGGCGTCACAGCCAGACGCATCTGATCGCGGATTTCAGCTTTTGGGGGCAGTGCGGCGACCAGCTTCTGATTGCCCGCATAACCATGCACGATGCGTTGTGCGCCCAGTTCCTCCACATAATCGGTGCGGAACTGCAAGCCCTGCTCATGCGCTTCAGCGATATGCAAATCTTCCGCACGAATCCCGATTGTCACCTCGCCCTGCACAGATGGCTCTGTGCCGAGTTTCAGAATATCTTCGCCCAGCATCAGTTGCGCCTGATGCACAGTGCCGTCAGCAAGGTTCATTGCCGGAGAACCGATAAAGCTCGCAACAAAGGTCGATGCAGGCTTGTGATAAATCTCCAACGGTGCGCCGATCTGCTCAATCTCGCCGCCGTTCAGCACCACCAGACGATCAGCCAGTGTCATCGCTTCCAGCTGATCATGTGTCACATAGATTGAAGTCGTACCAAGACGACGCTGCAACTGCCGGATTTCTCCGCGCATGGAAACACGCAATTTGGCATCAAGATTGGACAGCGGCTCGTCAAACAGAAACACCGCAGGCTTGCGCACAATCGCACGCCCCATCGCCACACGCTGGCGCTGACCACCGGAAAGCGCACGCGGCTTGCGTTGCAGATAAGGTTCCAGCTCCAGCATCCGTGCAGCCTCTGCCACACGCGCCTCGATCTCGGCTTTCGGCGTTTTACGGTTCCGCAAACCATAAGCCATATTATCATAGACGCTCATATGCGGATAAAGCGCATAATTCTGAAACACCATGGCAATGTCACGATCTACCGGCTCCACCTCATTCACGGTACGGTTGCCGATTGCCACCTCACCTTCCGAGATGGTTTCCAGCCCTGCCACCATACGCAGCAGCGTGGACTTTCCGCAGCCGGAAGGGCCGACCAGAACAATAAATTCACCGTCTTTAATATCGATATTCACTGCGCTGACAGCTTTAGTGCCGCCCGCATAGATTTTCGATACATTTTCAATTTTAACCTGTGCCATTGAAGGCTCCTAAAATCTCTTACTTGTCGCTCTCGGTCAGGCCTTTGATGAACCAGCGCTGGAACACCACAACCACCAGCACCGGCGGCACCATGGCCAGCACGGCAAGTGCAAAAGCCTCGTTATAATCCGGAATTTGCGCCCCGACCCACACCTGCAAAATCTGCTTGATACCGCGCATCAGCGTGAAGAAGCTCTCATCGGTCGTCACCAGCATCGGCCAGAGATATTGGTTCCAGCCATAGACAAACATGATGATGAACATCGCGGCGATCATGGTGCGCGACAGCGGCAGCAGAATATCGATGAAGAATTTCACCGGCCCTGCCCCGTCAATGCGGGAAGCTTCCAGCAATTCATCCGGCACGGACTTGAAGAATTGCCGGAAGTAAAAAGTACCCGTGGCCGAGGCCAGCAGCGGCACAATCAGTCCGGAATAACTGTTGAGCATACCGAAGGACGACACCACCTGATAGGAAGGCACGATACGTACTTCCAGCGGCAGTAACAGCGTGGTGAAAATCAGCCAGAATGCCAGCGTGGCAAAGCGAAAGCGGAAATAGACAATCGCATAAGCCGCCAGCATCGACAGCACAATCTTACCGATTGCAAAACCGAGGCCGAGGATCAGCGAATTCAGCAACATCCGCGATCCGGTGATCTGGCCGGTGAAACCGCCCTCACGGGTCAGCACATTGCTATAGGTTTCCGTGAAGTTGCCGCCCCAGCTCAGAGACAGACCGTTGGAGTGAATATCCGCTGCCGTATGGCTGGAGGTGGTGAAAGCCACCACCACCGGCAAGATCAGAAACAGTGCTCCGACAAGCAGGATCAGATGATCGGTAATCTTAACTTTATGCATCTCGTCCCCTGCTTAATTGTAATGAATGCGCCGCTCAACGAAGCGGAACTGCACGATGGTCAGCGTGAATACCACCACCATCAGAATGACGGATTGTGCGGAAGAACTGCCGATGTCATTGCCGCGGAAGCCATCCATGAACACTTTATAGACCAGCGTAATCGGATTATTGGCGGCTTTATCCTTCACCATTACGTCGATCACACCGAAAGTGTCGAACAGCGAATAAGTGATATTGATAATCAGCAGAAAGAACACGGTCGGTGCCAGCAAAGGCAGAATAACCGTGCGAAAACGGCGTGCGCCGGAACGGCAATCCATCACCGCAGCCTCACGTACCGAGGCCGGAACCGCCTGCAAGCCGGACAGGATGAAAATGAAATTATAAGGGATCTGCTTCCAGACCGAGACGACGATCATCGCAAAAGCAGTGTCGAAATAGTTCAGCCCGACTTTCATATCCCAGCCAAACCATGCAGCCATTTTCACAAACGGGCCGATATGCTGGTCGAAGATCATCATTCCAATGAGACCGGCAACCGGCGGCGCGATGGCATAGACCGAAATCAACACAGTTTTATAGGCAGCATTGCCACGGATCACAGCATCGGCTTTTACCGCCAGCAACATGCCAATGCCCAGCGACAAGGCTGTCACAATAATCGTAAAAATCGCCGTAAAACCGGCAATGCCGCGATATTCAGGGCTGACCAGCACATCCGTATAGTTTTCCAATCCGACAAAAGTCGCACCGAAACCGAACGGGTCTTCAATATAGAAGGACGACTGGATGGCCTGAACAGATGGCCAATAAAAGAAAATTAAAACAACAGCCAGCTGTGGTGCCAGCAAAAGATAAGGCAGCAGGCGTGAATTAAACTGCACGCGCTTGGCTGCTTCTGGCTGTTTTGCATTGCCGAACAGTGGCAAGCGCGAGAAGAACGCAGCGAGCTTTGAAGGTTGAGAAGTCTGGATATATGCCACGCGGCAAATCCCCGTCTTTTTGAGAAGCATCTATTAAAAACGGGGTCAGGCATGGTTTGCTCCGACCCCGTTCATCACATTGAGAAAATCTCAGTTGTTAGTTCGCGGTCTTTGCGAAACGGGTCAGCAAGTCATTGCCTTCTTTTTCGATGGTCTCGAAAGCTTGGCTTACAGAGGTTTCACCAGCGAAAATACGGTTATATTCGCGTTCCATGATGGTACGGATCTGCGGGTAGAAACCGAGGCGGTAGCCCTTCGACCAGTCACCGGACTGCAGCATCAGCTGCTTGATGCCAACTTCGGCAACAGGTGTCTTTTCGTAATAGCCTTCAGATTTTGCCAGTTCATAAGCAGCTTTGGTGATCGCCACATAGCCGGTTGCCTGATGGTAATATTTCTGCACTTCCGGCGAAGTCAGGAACTGGAAGAAGTCAGCCACGCATTTGTTTTCTGCGTCCGGCTTACCGGCCATGGCGAACAGAGCCGCACCACCGATAAAGCTGTTGGTGCCTGCACCGTCAACGGCTTTCCAATAAGGCAGGAAGTCAGCGGAGAATTCCATTTTTGCAGTTTTCTGCAGGCCACCGAAAGAACCGGAAGAACCGATCCAGAAAGCAACTTTACCTTCATCAAAAGGCTTCTGATTATCTGCCCAGCCCGCGCCGTAGAAGCCGAAATAGCCTTTATCAGCCCAATCTTTCAGCTTTTCGAACATCATGATGAGGTTCGGATCAGTCACATTCAGCTTGGTATCCTGAACGCTGTCATAACCGTTATTATTGGTGGCGAACTGGATGTTCTGACGGGAGAAGAAGTTCTCGGTGAACTGCCATGTCAGCTGCGAAGCGGTAAGCGGAATATAACCGGCTTCTTTAAGCTTCGGTGCAATGGCTTCAAATTCTTCCCAGGTCTTCGGGGCTTCAACACCAGCCTTTTTCAGCGCTTCGGTATTGATATACATGATCGGTGCGGAGGAGTTGAATGGCATGCCAACAAATTTGCCATCCGGTGCCGCATAGAAATAACGCACACCTTCGATAAAGGCTTCACGGTCGAATTTGTAACCGGCATTGTTGATCAGGTCTTCAGCAGGCACTGTTGCGCCTTTTGCATTGATGATGGTGGCTGCACCGGCATCAAAAACCTGAAGAATATTCGGCTGTTCGCCAGAGCGGAATGCAGCAATACCGGAGGCCAGCGCTTCTTCATAAGAGCCTTTGGATACCGGTGTCAGCGCGCAGGACTGCTGGGATTCATTGAAGCGCTTGGAGATCTCATTGATCACGTCAGCATTCGCGCCGCCCATGCCGTGCCACCAGCTGATATTGGTTGCAGCCATTGACGATGTTGCAGAGACGGTGAGTGTCAAAGCGGCGATAGAAAGTTTTCTGAACATTGCAGATCCCGTTTGTTGAAAAACTGGTTCCGCAATAGAGGGTGGATATGACACCGAATTAACAGGAATGAATCAGATTTATGAAACACACCGAAACCGGCAAGTTGCATAAATCTGCCACTGCCTGCCCTGTATCAGAGCATTTCCAGTTTAGGCTGAATCATTGGAAATGCTCTATCTTTTTGTTTTTACGCGTATTTTATCCGAAAACCGTTTCACACTTTTCGGGATGCGCTCTAACCTAAACAGGCCGACCTCACGACAGGAAAATGAAATCCAGAATGATCGTGGAAAATAACAGGCCAATCATCACATATTGAAATCGCCTGCGCTTAATATTCATCGCAATCAGAATAACGATGGTTTCCAGCACCATGACAACCGGCAGAACGACCATATTATCGGTGTCGTTTTTAATGAAGGATGTTCTGATCTGTTCGAAAGACTGCATGCTGTTGATGAAAATAAAGAGGGCAAAAAGCCATTTCTTTCTCGAAAAGAAATAGGTCTCGTAATCCCCGTATTCTTTAATGTCATCCGGCGTCAGGGTAACGCAGATGAAAAACAGACCAAAGACATAAAACAGCTCTAAGATATAAGTAACAATATCATAGGTTTTGCTGTTGCTCTCGATGAGATAATCCCACCAGAACTGAATAATCCATAAAAATACAACCAGTATCCAGCCGATATGGATATAGGATATTTTGTTCTTCGAAGGGTGCTGAATAAATTTGGACGCGAAGACCAGCAAGCGCGACAGGCACAGGCTTATGCCCATGCCATTGATAATGCGCATATGCGAAAAAACATCAGCCTGACTGACAAGAATATCCGCTGCCATTGGCAAGCTCCCCTCCGGATAAGCGCATTATAAACTGCCGGATCACATCCCCTCCGGCTGTCATTTTATTTATTAGTAAATTATCAGCTCAAATGATGCCGACATAGTCAGAAGCAGAGCACCCAGAATTGCCAGAATCAAGCCGGTTCTGAAATGTTTGGATGCTTTAACAACCAAGCCTTTGTCATCGCTTTGTCCCGCAGCACCATGCAGGGATGTGGAGAACAATACGATCAGCAAACCGATCAGCAGTGTGAATGAACCCGCAGCACTCAGCAGATCACAGATAAAAAGCGTTAAATTGGTATTGGTCATAGAAGCTTCACCGGACAGATTACAAAATTACCCGTGATGGTTATAAACTCTGCCTGCTCATGACAAGCCTGAAGATTTCAATAGATCATAATGTTGAGCAATAATTCCCACCATAATTTATGCGCTTTTCTGATGTCATGCAGAAACAACACTGGTCTTAACTTCGGTTCATGCGATACAACGCATGAATTATTAAAAGATGCAGCAAGCATGAATAAAAATACGGAGGAGCGCTCAAGATGCATTATGCGCGTATTACCGAGCGTTTGAGCAGCAAAGGCTCACACAAATGGGCTGTCCATATGCGCGCCCGCGAGATGAAAGCCGCAGGCGAAGATATTATCGAGCTGACCATCGGCGAGCCGGATATTCCGACACCTGCCGATATGATTGATGAGGCTGCCCGCTCCATGCGCGCAGGCCGCACCCGCTATACCAGCGGCCGTGGCGAGCCGTCGATTCTTGCAGCTCTGTCTGACAAATATTCGAAGCGTACCGGCCGCAAGATCAGCCAACAGCAGATTCTCTGCTTTCCGGGCACACAAAGCGCACTGGCAATTGCCATGCTTGGTCTGGCCGAAGAAGGTGATGAAGTCATCACCACCAACCCGTGCTATGCGACTTATGAAGGCGTGATTAAAGCAACCGGTGCCACACCGGTCTATGTGCCGGTCAGTGAAACCAACGGTTTCCGCCTGCAGGCTGCCGATCTGGAAAAAGCGATTACACCACGTTCGCGTGTGCTGCTGCTCAACTCACCGCATAACCCTACCGGCGCCATGCTGAGCCGTGAGGAAATCGCAGCCATCGGCGAAGTCTGCCGCAAGCACAATCTCTGGATCATCTCCGATGAGGTTTATGAATTGCTGGTCTTTGAGGGTGAGTTTGCTTCTCCGCTTGATCTGCCAGAACTGGCCGAGCGTACCGTTGTGGTTGCCTCGATTTCCAAATCCCACTCCGCGCCGGGCTTCCGCAGCGGCTGGTGCATCGGACCGGAAGAATTTACGGATCGCCTGCTGCCTTTGTCAGAATATCTGCTGTTCGGCGTACAGCCTTTCATCGCAGATATGACTGCCTATGCGCTGAACCGTCCGGCAACCGCAGCGCAGCAAATGCTTGAAAACTTCTACCGCCGTGCGCAAAGGATCTCCGAGCGCCTCGATGGTCATGCCGGAATTTCCTGCAAGATCCCGCAGGCAGGCATGTTCATTCTGGCAGATATCCGCGCCACCGGCATGACCGGTGCGGAATTTGCGATGCGCCTGCTGGAAGAAGAAAAGATTGCGACTATGCCCGGCGATTCCTTCGGCAGCAATCTGGTCGGCTTTTTGCGTCTGAGCCTGAGCGTGGCGGATGACCAGATTGATGCAGCCTGTGCCGGTATGGTGCGGCTTGCACAACGTATCACACTGGAAAAAGCAGCCTGATTTCACCTCTTTCCAATACAAAGCCCGCCTCAGTGATGAGGCGGGCTTTTTGTTTTACATATCAGTTTTAGCGGATCAGTGTCACATGCTTGGCACCAAATGCCCAAAGAATACCGCGCACGATCAGCAAAGCTGCAATCACAATCAGCATAATACAGACCGAAAATGCCGCCGCCTGATTGACCGCCCCGCGATCAGACAATTGCAGCACAGAGATCGAAGCGACCTGCGTTGCCGGTGTGGTGAGAAAGATCACCGCAGACAGCGATACCATAGTGCGCATGAAGAACAGAACCCCCACGCCCAGCAATGTCGGCCACAACAGCGGCAATGTCACTTTACGCAAAGTTGTCAGCACGCTGCCGCCAAGCATGGTTGATGCTTCATCAAACGAACCGCTGATCTGTTTCAGACTGGTTGAGGAGATCAGGAATGCGTGGGCATGGTTATAATAGACACTGAGAATAATGATCAAAGCAAAGCTGCCATAGAGGAAGTGCAGCGGGTTGGACGGATTGTTAAAGGCCAATACATAACCAAGCCCCAACACCATACCCGGCACGGCTGACGGCAAGATGGCCAGAAATGCCAGCGGGCCGGTGAGCGGATTCTTGAACTTCTGCACCGCAATTGCAGTCATACCGGCAATTGCCACACCCAGCACAGCCGTCGCCAGACTGATCTTCACACTGTTCCACAAAGGCGCTGTGCCGTTCTGCACATCAAACTGATAATGCTGAAGCGTAAAGCTCATATTATACGGCCAGAGCTTGACGAAGCTTGCCAGCACCACAATCAGAATGACACTCAGGATCAGCGCCATTGTGAAATAGGCATAAAGCCCGAGCAGCAGATCACGTTTACCAGACGGGCGCACAACCATTGGCCGCGCCTGTGAGGTGAGCAGCGCCTGTTGCTGTTTGGTCAGGCGTTTTTCAACAATCTTGGCGGCAATGGCAGGCATCAGCAGCACAATACCGATCACCGCACCAAGGCCAAACTGCGCCTGCCCGATCACCTGATTATAGACTTCTGTGGCCAGCACATTGAAATCGCCGCCAATCACCATCGGATTACCGAAATCGGTCATCACCAGATTGAACACCACGAAACAGGCTGCCGCCAGACCATAGCGGGTGGCAGGCAAAGTCTGGGTGCGGAAGATACGCCATGGCCCTGCCCCCAGCACTTCCGCACTTTCATGCAGCCGTGCATCGCTGACAGCCAGCGCTGCCGAGAGGATCAGGAAAGCATAGGGAAAAGCATAAAGCGCATTAGCAATCACCACACCCCAGAAACCATAGATATCAATATCCATGCCCATCCAGCGGTTGAGAATACCGTTACGGCCGAGCAGCAGCACCAGCCCCTGCGCCTGCACCAGTGACGGAGCAAAGAGCGGAATAAGCGCCGCCATCCGCAACAGGGATTTAAACGGTACATGGGCACGCTGCAGCGTATAGGCATAGGCATAGGCCATGCCGGTCACAATAATGGTACAGGTCAGCGCCATACCAAGACTGTTCAACACCAGCGTCCAAAAACGCGCGGTGGTAAAAGTGCGGGTAAAATTGCCGAGACCAAAACCTTCCGGCGTGCTGAAACCCAGCACCAGAATGGCCCAAAGCGGCATGACAAGGAAAATCAGGATCAGGGCTGTAATCCCGATCGTCATCGCCCAGGAAATGAAATTGTCGCTAAACAGACCGCGCTTTAAACCGGCACCGGTCGTCGTGGTTACAGAAGCCTCCGCACTGCTCATGACAGCACCCGTAAAGCATCTGCAGGCAGGTGCAGCGTTACTGCATCACCTGTTTGCGGCAAATACCCTGTTCTGTTGGCGGTGCCGTGCATTTCCACACTGATTTTAACGTCCGGCCGTTTATCCGGCACCACTTCCAACCGCGATATATGCCCCAGATAAATCTGACTACGGATGGTTGCCGGAAAGTGATTATCATCCGGCATGGTTTGCGTTGCAGGCAGCAGGCTGACGGCCTCAGGCCGGATACCGACTTTACTGACCGGTGCGGAACCGGAAACCTCTGCGGCATCCAGTTTCAGTACTTTATCGGCAAAATGCAGACTATTTCCGGTGGTCTTATCCAGCGGCAGAATATTCATACGACCGATAAAATCTGCAACAAAACTGGTTAAAGGTTGCTGATAGAGCGTCTGCGGCGTGCCGGTTTGTTCAATATGTCCGTCTTTCATCACCACAATCACATCGGCCATCGCCAAAGCTTCTTCCTGATCATGTGTGACCATAATGGTGGTAATGCCGACGCGTTTTTGCAGTGCGCGGATTTCATTGCGCAATTCCTCACGCACCTTTGCATCCAGCGCGGAAAGCGGCTCATCAAGCAGCAAGAGTGACGGATTGGGCGCCAGTGCACGGGCAATAGCAATACGCTGCTGCTGACCGCCGGACATTTGCGCCGGTAATTTCTCGGCCTGATTAGCCAGATGCACCAGATCCAGCATTTCACGTACCCGCGCTGCAATCTGTGCTTTTGTCCAGCTCCGGCATTCCAGCCCGTAGGCAATATTGCGCGCCGCTGTCATATGCGGAAACAGCGAATAGGACTGAAACACAACGCCGAAATTACGCGACCGCGCAGGCGTATGTGACAGGTCATTGTCGCCCAGCATAATCCTGCCGGAATCAATATCTTCCAGCCCCGCAACGGCACGCAGCAAGGTTGTCTTACCGCAACCGGAAGGCCCGAGAAAACATACCAGAGAACCATGCGGAATATTCAGAGAAACATTATCAAGGGCTTTCACTGCGCCATAGCTTTTAATGACATTCTGAATGTTCAAATCCATTGGTATATTTCCTTTGGTATTTTGTTTTTATGGACGCAGCTGAAAATCCCTGCGTATTCCCCGTTGCATGAAATTTCATGCAAATGCTTATCAGACTGATTCAAGCCGCAGCTTTAAATCTCTGTTTTTCGTATGTTTTTTACAGCGCAGAAAACAGCTTGCTCAACGCTTTGAAAGCCGAAAGAGCAAGACCGGACAGCTGCAAGGCTGTCCGGTCTGATTAACAATTAGCGCTCGTATTTCTTCTGCCATGTTTCAATGATCTTTGTGCGATCATCGGCTGCGGCTTTGAAATCAACCGCATACATAACCTTGGACACATCTTCAGGAAGACCGGCTTCTTTGAACTTGTCCGGCATTGCGCCGCCCGGAATCGTTACAATGGCTTTCCACTTGTAATATTCGTCGGCAGCCTGCTTGCTCACAGTCCAGTCGAGAAAACGCTTGGCTGCGTCTTTGTTCTTGGATGTTGAAACCAGCGCATTGGCTTCCAGCTCATTACCCGCGCCTTCTGACGGGATCACCATAGTGATCGGATAACCTTCGGCAATATTCTTGATGGCACGCAGTTCAAAAGAGGCACCAACAGTATATTCGCCCATTGAAGCGACGTTACACGGCTTGGAACCGGATTTGATATATTGCGCTACGTTCTTGTCGAGACTGTCGAGGAAAGCCCAGCCCTTTTCTTCGCCCATCTGCTGGATCAGCGAGTCAATCTGAATATAGCCGGTGCCGGATGATGCAGGGTTCGGCATCACCACTTCACCTTTAAAGGCAGGGTCGGTCAGATCGGCCCATGACTTCGGCATTGTCAGGCCTTTGGATTTCAAGCGCTCATTGTTTACGCAGAAAGCGGCCATATAACCGGTGACCGCAAACCAGCGGTCTTCTTTGTCACGGAACTGCGCAGGCACAGTTTCGATATTCGCAGGCTTATAAGGCTCCAGCGTTTTAATAATTTCAGGATTGAACAGCGAGGTAACTGCAACGCCCCACAGCACGTCATGTTGCGGATTTGCCTGTTCGGCAATGATACGGGCAACAAGATCGCCATTGGACAGGCGCAGCATATTAATATCCAGATCAGGTAAAGCTTTTTTCGCCTCGGCGAGGAAAGCTGCGGCCTCATCTTCTTCATAAACAGTATAAACCGTCAGCGTCTCTGCCAGTGCAGAACCGGCCATCAGAGTCGCAGCCAGCGCCCCCAGAGTTTTCAGGTAAGTCTTGCGCATATCAAAGCCCCCATCCCATGGATTTTGTTTGAGTTTTTATAAAAAGTTCCCGCACATAATGATGAAATAGCCACAGATATCAATGCGAAACTTTGAAAACACACCGGAACACGCTGCGCTTGCCCCCTCCCGCGGCAGTCATTCCCGTGGCCTCATTGGTCGCATAAACATGATCTCAGAATGAGACCATTCTTCAGACAATGCTCCGCACAACCTCACAGAAAGGCACATCTGTCAGGTCAGCTTCCGAATTCTCGATTGGTCATATTATCGCGGTCGTTGAATGAGACCATTTAACGACGGGTACTCTGAAGTCTGTGACTGCAGATGTGTTTTCCACACCCGCATTGCATTCACGATCTTGTATAAAAATCAGGGTTGAGTGACGGATCAAAAGCCGCCCCCATCAGGATAACCTCAAAACTGTGCCTGTGCTTTGGCTCATGCGCATGTCCGTAAGCGGCAAAAAACAGCGCATTTTGTCATAATAAACATTTCCGCAGACAGGCAATAAAACTGCAATATTTGCTGTCGTTTTCACGGTAACAAATATCGCATTCGGTCAGTTACGCCATGCGATCAGATCACTCTGTACTGTGTAAAACTTCTATGCCTGTTTCCGGCCGCTCGCGACGACTCCCCAGATTGACCAGCATATCATTACCGTCCTGCAAGAAGGCAGGTCCAACAATCCGTACAGCACGGTCAGACACATCTTTTTCAACGACCGGAACAGAAACCGGCGCGATTACCGGCTTAACAGACGCAATGGTTTTTTTCTTCGGTTTTGCGGAACCTGCCCGCACCTGCTCAATATAGGAAAAATACTTTGCCCAGTTACATTTCTGAAAATTCTCTGATGCCTGATAGGCATAGGCAGAACCCAGATTGACGTAGGATTCGCGTTTATCAACGGATACCATATCCGCAGTCTCGGCAGCAGGATCGCTCAAAACATACAGATTGACATCGGGGGTCTCGCAGATGAAACGGCACTGCGCCAATGTCTCTTTTATCTTGTCGCTTCGGGCATATTGCGAATGCGGTGCCGGAAAATAATATCCGTCAGACAGGCGCACACAAAACAGTAAAGGTGTTCCCGAATACTGACCGCCAAACAAATTGGTATTTTTGGCAAGCTGGTTTTTGTTGCTCAGCCCGCTTGGTTTTGATGATGTGGCAGTAAGAGATGTTCCGCTGCATTTTGCCAAAGCTGCGGCACTTTTCTGTAACTGTTTTTGTATGTCACCACGTCGCTGAGCCAAATCACGACACGCGTTAAAAAAGCCGCCCTGAGCATTTTCTGCCGTACATTTCCGGCCGCGCTCCATATTTTTCAAGGCAGTCAGCTGACGTTTTAAAATAATATCGGCAGCGATCAGGGAATTATCCGAACATGTCGCAGCAAGAGCAGGAGAGATTGTGCCCGTTACAAGCAGGACAACCAAGAGGAGCAATGTCTGGCGAAGCGTAACACAACGCGTCATAAGCGCAGGCATCACCGGAAAACCCAACCTCTTTGACACCCTCCACTTAACCACAGTCCCCTCCGCGTGTTTATGTAACGGCCGAATTGAGCAAAGAATTACAAAGCTTTACCGATGAATCATGTAGCAAATATTTCAACCCGGTTACGACCATTATTTTTAGCTATATACAGGCTGATATCTGCTTTTTGGGTCATATCGGAAAAAGAGGCTACGTCTGTTGCTGCCTGACAGACCCCCGCGCTGATTGTCAGGCGCACAATACCGTCACTATGCTCAAATGCATCATTTTCAGCAGTCTTGCGAACACGCTCGGCAAACTCATAGGCTTCATTCATCGTCGTATCTGGGAGAAGAACTGCAAATTCCTCCCCGCCTATACGGGCAATAAAATCCTTCTTCCGGAAAATCGTCATCAGGATATTGGCAAAACGCTGCAAGGCAATATCACCGGCGGCATGACCGAACTGATCGTTAATGCGCTTGAAATGATCAATATCCAGCAAAATCAAAGCGAGAGAACCATCCGCAGGATCACGCTCTGCTAAAGTCAGCTCAAAGGCTCTGCGATTATACAGGCCCGTCAGCGGATCAAGCAGAGCCATTTGTTTTAACTCGGAAATCCCCCGTTCATAGGCCATTGATATAGCGAAAGCACCGCTTGCAACAATATGAATGGACATGACGAGCAAAATGACTGCCAGAAGCCCGTCATTCGGCAGTAATTTCATATTTGCGGGACTTGTCACCCAACCCTGTATCACGCGGGCAACAAATGCCGCAGCAACAAGACTATAGGCAATAGCCAGCCCCCAACGAGACGGCAGAGTCTCACCATTTGGGCGCACCAATTCGCGGAGAACTAGAACGATTTCAACCAAAAATATGAGATTAACAAAGCCAAAAATAAACCCGTTCGTCAGATAGGAAGAGAACAGATATGGAAGCAGCACAATCAGTATGATTAAGAAATTAATCTCAATATAGTTTTTGCGATAGAAAAAGCTGCGTATAGCCTGCCAGCGCAGCGCTATCCCCGTCGCTAATACCACGTTGACGAGAATCAACTGCAGCATCTGCGAGCGATCAATCACAACAAAGATAATGAAGCCGACGGATAAAACCGCATTTGCAGCAACCCAATAGAGCCAATAGGTTCTGTCGCGCTGCTTCAGCCAAATACAAAAAAATGCAATCGCAAACGCTGCCAGAGAAATAGCGTTTACTGTAAATAGTGAATTTGGCTCAATATCTGCCATGTATTGAATGAGCATCGACAATCAAATCCCTCACGTCGATAAACAAAACACTCCCGGAATGCACTGTATCTCTGACTTCTGCCCGTTAAGGAGACGAAGTCAGTATGCGGTTCGGCAAGCCGAACATATTCATAAAGTGTGCAGCCGTTTTAGCAGGCATCACATATTCCATAGCATTATGTAAAAAGATCCCGCTATCACTTTTTTATGCAAAAAGCGACATTTTGAATGAAAGATAAAAGAATAAGATTGTTTCAGTGCTGCTTAATATTCTTAAATTCAAACAAAACAAACAAGCTGAGTTAAATATAATGTGAGAACAATTTAAATTTACTCCGCCTGTTTACTACGCATAGCGAGATCAAAAATCATCGGCAAAACAAATTAAACAGGCAGAATATAATGTGAGGAATTGGCTGGGGCGCCTGGATTCGAACCAGGGGATGGCGGTACCAAAAACCGCTGCCTTACCGCTTGGCTACGCCCCAATACAAATCACGGAGAGATTCCGTGGCGGTTGATCCGGCTTATAGCCGCAAGAAATCCATTGTGCAATGCATTGAAATCAGATTTTTACATTTTAAAACAAAGCAAACCCGTCCAACTTCAAAAAAGCGTTTTACGTTTTCAGCTTCGCAAGTTCTCCACTCTCCAACATGCTGGAAAAGCAGCTCATAAACGCGTAAAGACAACAGTAATTGAGTAAGTTTGACTGCGCTCCGATACAGTTTAAAGGTTCAGACAATCCGTTTCAGATTAAATTATATCATATTCAACCGCTTGCCGGATTACCTTACACTTCAGGAGACAGCAGCTTGTCAGTTTATTGGTGGATTTTTCCTCTGTGCTTTATTTTCTCCACGCTCCTGCTCCTGATTTTAAAAGACAAACTTCCTGCGAATTTTCTTGCTGCCGGCTTTAATCCGCGCTCCAACCATTCTGTCCCTGCCAGACAAATCGGCGGACTGGCCTGCATTCCGGTTTTCATATGTGCACTAATTATTTTTGGCCTATGGGAAATGATACCGGCTCGCATGAGTATCAGCCTTGTCATTGCGGCTTCGTTAGTCTGGGTTATCGGTTATCTGGATGACCGAAAAGAACTGTCTGTACGCGCAAGACTTCCCTTGCAACTTCTGGCCGCAATTCTTGCGGTTTACAGTTTAGGTGCCAATTTTCAACTTTTGCCCGATCTGCTCCCCTATTGGCTTGAAATGCTGATTTTGAGCATCGCTATCCTTGGAAGTATTAATGTCGCCAATTTTATGGACGGTCTGGATTGGCTGACTGTCACCGGAATTGGAATTCCACTATTCCTGCTCGGAATTCTCTCAGCTATATTTCTTCAGGAGCCGGCAATTCCGGCGATTAGTCTGGCGATAAGTGGTGCTCTCGCAGGATTTGCAGTTTTTAACCGCCCGCCAGCCTCAATCTTTCTCGGTGATTCCGGTAGTCTGCCGCTTGGCCTGATTACCGGTGCAGTATTTCTGCTCTTTGCCGGACAAGCAGGTATTATTGCCGCTCTCATCCTGCCGCTTTATTATATTCTCGACGCTGGCAGCACGATTATCCTGCGTCTTAGCAAAGGTGAGAATATTTTACAGGCGCATTCTTCCCATGCCTATCAGATTGCAAAACGCTCGGGAAAATCCGTTTATTTTGTTACCGGCAGCCTTGCACTGCTCAATCTTATATTGGGAGCTATTACTGCAGCCGCGCTGTGGTCAGGTACTCTTATCGGGCAATTATACGGCCTGATAATCGCCCTGGTGCTGACAGCGCTGCTGATCCTTTATTTCCGCAAAAGAGTTTAATTACTGGCGGATATAATCGAACAACAGCGCTTTAGCGCCCTCCGCATCGTTATCATCAAGGAATTGCTGCATGTGCGGCAAACGCTGCGGTATTTCGTCGGCTTTTGTACCACGTTTTTCCGCACAAAGAATTTTAGGGTGACGGGTACGTAATGCCTTATCCGGATCATAAAACAGCTCCTCGTAAAGCTTCTCGCCCTCGCGAATACCGGTTACCCGAATTGTAATATCCCCGTCAGGATTTTTCATGTCACGCACAGACAATCCGGCCATCAGGATCATATTTTCAGCCAGATCTCTGATTTTCACCGGACTTCCCATTTCCAGCAAAGCCGTCTCACCACTTTTGATAACCGCACCGGACTGGATAATCAGTTCTGCAGCCTCGCGGATCGACATGAAATAACGGGTCATATTTTCATCAGTCAGCGTTACAGGGCCTCCTGCAGCAATCTGCTCACGAAACAGCGGTACAACCGACCCGTTAGACCCTAGAACATTACCGAACCGAACGCTCGAAAATGACTGTGCCGAACCTTTCTGCTGCGCAAGATCTCCATAATGGCGGATAACAAATTCTGCCCATCTTTTGGTTGCCCCCATAACATTAGTTGGGCGAACAGCTTTATCGGATGAAATCAAAATAAAACGCTCTACGCCGGTTTTCAGCGCAGCATCGGCAACAGCTTTTGTGCCCATAACATTATTACGGATGCCTTCAAGCGGGTTCACCTCAACCAAAGGCACATGCTTATAGGCAGCACAATGATAAATCGTATCAACGCCGTGAGAGTGAATAACATTCTCCACCAGTTCCTGCTGGGTTACTGAACCCAAGACCGGAACGATTTCACAATTCGTGACAGATTTCAGCTTGCGCTCCAGCTGATAGAGCGCAAATTCCCCGACCTCGAACAAAATCAGTTTGCGTGGTTTCCAGTTGACGATCGTACGGCACAATTCGCTGCCGATAGAACCACCGGCACCTGTTACCATGATTGAGTGCCCCTCAATCATCGACTGCAGCATCGCCTCATCCGGCGGCACCGGCGAACGCCCCAGCAGGTCATCAATTTCAATATTACGCAGCGCACCAACCAGATATTTTCCCCGCGACAGATCTGCAATCGGCGGCAGAATACTGGTACGGATTTTCAGGCGTCCTAAAATACTGGCATAGGCTTTTCGCTCTGTCTCCCCCATCGACGGATCAGAGATCACGACCTGACAAACACCGTAATTCTTAACCAGATCATCGATAGACGCCGGTGCATAAACACGGGTTCCGGCAATATCCATACCAAGCAATGACGGATCACGATCAATAAAACCGGCCACGTAAGTGTCGCGATGTACACGCAATGCCGCTGCCAGCTGCTGTGCAGCTTCACCGGTACCGATAATCAAAGCCACTTCCCGTGATACTGGCCCCGTACTATCCCGCAAAATCCATTTAGCGCCGAAACGGGAAATGGAAACCAAAATCGTAATCAACAGCCAGTAAATCAGCGGAACAGAACGCGGAACGCCGGTTCCGCCGGTCATTTCAGTCAGGAATGCGATAGCAACCCATAGCAAAGCCGCAACAGCGGTTGCCTGAAAGATAGACCAGATTGCCTTTTCCGGCAGATAGCGGATGACGGAACGATAAAGACCATAGCGGATAAAAACCGGCACAGCGATCAGCGGAGCCGCCAGCATCAGCAATATTTGCTTGGGATTTGGCACAAACAGGAAGCCATAACGCAGAACATAGGCAACATAGACGCCAAGCAACAACAACGTAATATCCACAGCCAGTGTGATAAGTTGCTTTATAAATCGCGGGAGTCCCGCAATCCGCCTTGAAAAATCTGCCGTTTTCATGCGGTTAATCTCTCACCTTATTCTTCAGCAAAATTTGCACCTTACTTCCACAATCACAATCAGGCAAAAGAATAATTTGACCAAAACAATTGAATATTAAGTTTAGATAAAACAGCGTATTTATACTGACTAACAAAATACTTATATCAAAACCAGCAAATCTCCCACTATTCACAAGAATTGCGAACAGAAGTAGCTATGCGACAGACGTATAAAAATGATGCTTCTCATAATTTTTCTCAAAATGAACCATAGACCACTGCCTTACCAATCAAGCTTTCTCAGGTTCCGTAAAAGAAATTTATCCGGCTCTTATAATTCATCAGATTCGCTGCTGTTGCACGACATATCAATCGAAATCCCCCGATTGTTTTGAAAGCCGTGCAACAAACTATTACAAACTTAACAACATCATGGAGCAACAGGCTGATTACCGTCTACCCAAAGCCACTGCTGGCCATCACTGAAAGCAAGCTTCCCGCTCTGACCTGTCCTGATAAAAATAACCGCTCCCGCACCGCTCTGCGCAGCATCCGGCAATGTACCACTCTCATAATTTCCGGTGCGAATTGGCCCCTCAACATGCAACGGTGCTGTTGGCCAGACCGAGCCGATAGCTATATTACCGCTAGCACGATCAATCCGCAGTGCCTGTCGCCACTGCCCGCTATCATCTGCAACTTTAATGCTGAAGTTATTTTCACCGGCGATTCCCATTTCAGCATAGCCGGTCCAGCTACTCTGAAATAACAGGGATGCAGTATTCTCACTCAGGTTTTTATTGATTTTCAGCTGATGCCCTGCCCCGCTATGGGTCAGCAGAACGGCGTCAGAGGCTACAGCCAAGCGGTTATAGGTATCAGCCTCCGTATTTACTCCAACCATCGGCTGCGGGTTCAGCAGTGCCTGCCATTGACTGCCGTTAAATATGAACAGCGCATTTTCATCAGCAATATGCATGATCCAGCCGCGCAAGGGCACGAAGAAGAACCATTCACCATCCATAAAGGCTGCAAGATTGCCATCCTGCCCGCTCCATAAATCCGCGGCTCCCGCAGGTATCAGATAACGATCACCTTCCTGCGCAGTGACAGGCGCTGAAGAATATTGCCGGCTTAGAACGGACAGATGCAAAAGCGCATCGAGATAACGCAGTGCTTCATTATGTGTGACATGTTTCTGCGCTTGACTGGGCAGAATATAAGGCATTTTCAGATTAGGGGTCGTTTCCATATCTTGCTTTTCCCGTTGCTCATGAACGGGAAAAGTCTACGGAGAGAATAAAGAGCGGGGATAGATTTGCCCGTCGTGCCTTTAGCTGCCGCGATAAGTGGAATAAGCCCAAGGGCTGACCAGCAGCGGCACATGATAATTGGCGCTCTCATCGGCAATAGAAAACCGGATCGGAATCAGATCCAGAAATGGCGGCTTCGCCTGATCCGCGCCTTGCGATTCAAAATATTCAGCGACATGAAACTGAATTTCATAAGTGCCGATACGCATTTCCGCTTCATTGAGCAGAAGCTCATCAGTGCGGCCATCAAGATTGGTTGCAGTCCGCTTAATCAGTTCCAGCTCACCACTGCCCTTCACCCGATAAAGCTCAAGACGCATTGCGGCAGCCGGTTTGCCATGAGCAGTATCGAGAACATGGGTTGAGAGTTTTGCCATAACCATACCTTTTCTGCTGCATATATTTTATTGGCCAAGCATATCCCCCAGCCGCAGTTCAGCGATACGCGCAATCTGCCGCAGTGCCTCAGAAATTTCCTGTGCCGGTGTGTTTTTCAAACGCGTTTCAAAACTGGCGAGGATGGAATGTTTGTCATGTCCTTTACCGTCAAAACCGCGTACGGCGAGAATGAAGGGAAAGTCAAAACGCTGCTTATAGGCATCATTTAAGCTATGAAAGCGCTCATACTCCGCATCATCAAGCCGGTCGAGTCCCGCTCCCTTCTGCTCACTTGTAGAAGCATCGGTGAGATGACCTGCACGCGCAGCTTTGCCTGCCAGATCAGGATGCGCACGGATCAGCGCCAGTTGTTTGTTTACACCCGCGTTTTCAACTACCTGCACCATCGCCTGATGCAGAACAGAAACTGAAGCGAACGGCCTGTCTCTCACCACAGCTTCTGCCACCCAAGGGGAATGTTCGAAAATACCGCCCAGAGCAGAGACAAATTCCGTTTCTGACAGCGAATTTAAGGTCTGCAAATTCATCTCAACCCTGCTTGTTATTTCCACTCTGGCGCTGACGCAATTTGATGATCGATTTCAGCACGGTTTCTGGTGTGGCCGGTGCATCGAGTTCCGGTGAAAACTGGTGATCCGTAATCGAAGCAATGGCATCGCGGATTGCCAGCCAGACGGAAATGCCAAGCATCAGCGGCGGTTCGCCAATGGCTTTGGAACGGAATACCGTTTCCTCGCGGTTCGGTGCATTTTCCAAAATCCGCACATTGAAGATTTCCGGCACATCACGCGAGCCCGGAATTTTATAGGTTGAAGGGCCTGCGGTGCGTAACCGTCCAGCCTTGTCCCACCATAATTCCTCGCAAGTGACCCAGCCCATGCCCTGCACAAAAGCGCCTTCAATCTGGCCGAGATCAATCGCAGGATTAAGCGGAAAGCCGACATCCTGCAGAATATCCGCCCGCAAGCAGCGCGTTTCACCGGTCAGCGTATCCACTGCCACTTCGGCAACAGCCGCACCATAGGTGAAATAGAAGAACGGACGGCCGCGCATTGTCTTGCCGTCCCAATGGATTTTCGGCGTCGCATAATGAGCAGCCTCGGAGAGCTGCACACGTTTTGACCACGTCAGCTTGGCAAGCTCGCCAAAGGACATCGATTCATTGCCCGCATAGACACGGTTGCCACGGAAAATGATCTCGCTCTCTTCTGTATTATAATGTTCTGCGGCAACCTTGGTCATCCGCCCCTTAATCGCCGTTGCCGCTTTAAAGGCTGCCATACCATTGAGATCAGAACCCGTTGAAGCAGCCGTTGCAGATGTATTCGGCACTTTGCCGGTCGCTGTCGCCGAGATACGCACCATGTCCAGATCGATCTGGAACACTTCAGCCACAACCTGCGCGACTTTGACAAACAGTCCCTGCCCCATTTCCGTACCGCCATGGTTCAGAAACACAGAACCATCCTGATAAACATGCACCAGAGCACCAGCCTGATTGAGCGCTGTGAGATTGAACGAGATACCAAACTTCACCGGCATCATCGCCAATCCGCGACGGATCAGCGGATTACCCGCATTATAGGCATCAATTTCCACACGCCGTTTTTGCCAGTCACTGCTGCTCAGCAGCGCTTCTGTGACCTGTACCAGACGGTTGTCGTCAACCTTCTGGCCATAAGGCGTTTCATCACCAGTCTCATCGCCGTAATAATTGATGGCGCGCAGTTGATTGGGATCAAGCTTCAATTCACGGGCAATCGTATCGACGATTGTTTCAATCGCGATAATCCCCTGCGGCCCCCCAAAGCCGCGAAATGCCGTATTAGACACAGTATTGGTTTTGCAAGCATGACCAATGAAATGCGCATGTTCGATAAAATAGGAATTATCGGCATGGGTCAGCGCACGGGCAATTACCGGCCCTGTGAGATCCGGCAGGTTTCCGGCGCGGGCAAGGAATTCAATATCCAGCCCTTTGATACGCCCGCGACTGTCTGTTCCTGCCTGCCAATGCACTACAAAATCATGGCGTTTGCCGGTCGCAATCATATCATCGCGGCGCTTGAGGCGCATTTTGCACGGGCGTCCGGTTTTAGCTGCAACCAGCGCAGCGGCACAAGCGATAATCGTCGCCTGACTTTCCTTGCCGCCGAAACCGCCGCCCATACGCCGCACCTGACATTCCACCGCATGGGCATGAAGCCCCAGCACATGCGCCACATGATGCTGTACTTCGCTCGGATGCTGCGTTGAAGAATGCACCAGCATATCGCCGTTTTCATGCGGCCAGTTTTCACCCGGAATGGCATAGGCAATATGAGTTTCGAGGTAGAAATGATCCTGCCCGCCCATGGAAAGACGGCCGGAAAACTGATGTTCCGCATTGGCAACGGCGGTTTTGGCATCGCCCTGTTGCACCACCTGTTGCGGGATCACATAGCTCTTTTGCCGGTGAGCTTCTTCCACATCCAGCACCGGTGGCAGTTCTTCAATATCCAGCTTCACCAGCTTAGCGGCCTTATAGGCGGCTTCAAAACTGGTCGCGGCAATCACCGCAATTGCCCGCCCCTGATGATCAAGCAGCTCCTCAGCAAAGAGCGGTTCACCGGGGAGACCAGGTGAAACATCATTGATGCCCGGAATATCATGCACATCCCAGATACCGACCACACCGGCCTGCGCCAGAGCTTCACTGGCATCCATGCTTTTCAACCGGCCATGGGCAACCGGCGATAATATAAAAGCCGCATGAAGCGTATCCGGTAATTCCGGCATGTCATCAATATAAGTCGCGGCACCCGCCACATGACGGCTGGCGGAATCATGCACAACACCATGTCCGACAATACTGCGTTCGACTTTATCCAAAGCACTCTTTGGAGTAGGGAAAGGCTGATTAAGTGCTATCATAATGCCATCACCTCCACCAATTCACCGGCCAGATCATGACGCAAACGCTCCACCAGATTTTGCGCCACCATCAACCGGTACTCGGCACTGCCGCGCCAATCACTTAATGGACTAAGCTCTGTGGCAATAGCCTGCATACAGGCTGCGACTGCGGCCTCATCTAACGTCTTACCGATCAGCGCCTGTTCCGCACTTTTCACTCGTTTCGGGATCGCTGCCATACCGCCAAAGACGATACGGGCATCTGTTATAATCTCGTTTTCCCGCGTTATGCGGAATGCACCGCAAACAGTAGAAATATCCTGATCGTAACGTTTGGAGATTTTATAAACACGATAATCCTGTGTGGCAGTCAGCTTCGGAAGCATAACCGAGGCAATCACCTCATCACCGCGCAGTTCCGTCTTACGGTAATCGAGGAAGAAATCTTCCAGCGGCAGTGTACGACTGCCATTTGAGCCGGCCAGTTCAATCTCAGTGCCAAGACCGATCAACGCTGGTGGCCCGTCCCCGATCGGACTGGCCGTGCCGATATTGCCGCCAATCGTGCCCTGATTGCGGATTTGTACAGAACCGAAACGGCGCAGCAAAGTAGTGAGTGACGGATAATGATTGCCGATAGTTTTCAGCACCTCTGCCCATGTCACCGCAGCGCCAAACCGGAAAGAACTCTGATCTTCACGGATCTCCCGCAATTCACGCACATGCGCTGTCGAGATCACCTCATTCCAGTCGCTGTGATAATCGGCCAGCGCCACGCCGAGATCAGTACCGCCAGCCAGCAGCAGGCTCTGCGGATATTGCGCACGTAATTCCACCAGTTCTTTGAGTGTCTGCGGCTGATGATAGGTTGAGCCGCCATGGCTGAAACCTGTTTGCGGACGGATATCCTGCAAGGAACCGGAAACCGGCTGTGCTACCGGTGCGCCACCTTCTGCAATCACCTTACGGGCGGCTTCAACAATCGGGCGATAGCCGGTGCAGCGGCAGAGATTGCCTGCCAATGTGTCATGGATCAGCTGATCGTCAGCTTTGGTACCGTGACTTGCACAATCCGCAGCCAGTCCGCTGAGCGACATCACAATACCGGGTGTACAAAAACCGCATTGCGATGAACCGTTTTCGGCCATTGCCGCCTGCACAGGATGGAGTTGTGTGGTTTTCAATCCCTCAACCGTGACCAATGCCTGACCGTCCAGCTGTCCCATTGTCAGGATACAGCTGTTAACAGCGCGGTAGCGAAATGCTCCGTCGGCATTGTTCGATTGTGGTTCACCCGCCGCAGTGTCAGCCTGCGCAATTGCGTCTTTATCTGTGCCGATTAAAACGGAGCACGCCCCGCAATCCCCCTCAGCACAGCCTTCCTTCGTTCCCTTGAGCCGCGCCTCCCCGCGCAGCCATTCCAGAACCGTTGTATCTGGCCGGATCTGAACATCCTGCCGGTGACCATTCAGAAAGAAACGGATCATCTGTGTCATAAGACCAGATTGTTACGCCTCTGAATACTCGTCAAGATGTGCCGTGACAAATGCGGCAAATTAGCTTTGAGTTGCGTTTTAAAGCGACATTTCTGATCTGTTTCATGCCGCTTTTAAACTATGTGTATTCGGAGCATCTGACCGGATGGTCAAATCTCCCTGTCAGAAATCGTGAAATTTTGCTGCGGGAAGTAATATTCTTCCAGATTATTGCCCGCACCGCCACGATCCACCACCAAAAAATCTGAAGTCTCATCCAGCGCCAGCAGCGGATGATGCCAGACATTGCGGTGATAATTCACGCCCTGATTGCCCCGCGCCAGAAAAGCCACAGGCTGATGCGGGACACCATTATTATCTTCTGCAACCACCACAAGATAGTCGCGTCCGTTCAGCGGCATAAAGGCTTGCGAGCCCAGCGGATGGCGTTCAACCATCTTAATGGTCAGCGGCAGCTGCCAAGGCTTGCTGCGGAAGATGTTCATCAAAACTTGGGGCTCCTCACCGATAACATCGGCTTTCGCCAGTGCATGGTGGCGTTCGGTAATGTCCCAATTGATGAGCTTAACTTCACCCAAGCCGGTTTCGATAATATCCCCGAAAGGTGCGAAATTTTCCGGCGTCAAAGCCCGTACCGGCAAATTGATTAGTTCCATCTTATTGCCTTGCCGGTTTGTGATGTTCATGCCAATGGCGGGCAATATCAATGCGCTTGGCGACCCAGACTTTGTCATGGGACTGCACATAATCCAAAAAGCGCTCCAGTGCTGCGGCGCGACCCGGGCGGCCGACAAGGCGGCAGTGAAGACCGACAGACATCATCTTCGGCGCGCCTTCCCCGCCTTCGCGGTAAAGCACATCAAAAGTGTCTTTCAGATAGTTGAAAAACTGGTCACCGGCATTAAAGCCCTGCGGCGTGGCAAAGCGCATATCATTGGTATCGAGCGTATATGGCACGATCAGATGCAGCCCTTTTGGCCCTTCAATCCAGTAAGGCAGTTCATCGGCATAGGAATCAGCGGAATAGACAAAACCACCCTCTTCCATCACCAGCCGCAATGTATTGTCGGAAGGTTTGCCCTGATAGATACCGTAAGGGCGCTCGCCGGTCAGTTCTGTGTGCAGACGCACGGCTTCCTGAATATGACGGCGTTCTTCTTCTTCTGTGAAGTCTTTATATTCCAGCCAGCGCAAGCCATGACTGGCGATTTCCCATCCTGCTTCTTTCATCGCCGCAACGGCTTCCGGATTACGTTCCATGGCTTTAGTCACACCATAGACAGTCACATCCATATTGCGCTTGGTGAACATGCGCCACAACCGCCAGAAACCGGCGCGTGCACCATATTCGTAGATCGATTCCATATTCTGGTTACGCTGTTTCGGCCAGCTTTGCGCGCCGACAATCTCGGACAGCAGGCATTCAGAACCGGCATCACCATCGAGAACACAGCTTTCACCGCCCTCTTCATAATTGACCACGAATTGCACGGCGATCTGCGCGCCGTTCGGCCAGCGCGGATCCGGCGTATGACGGCCATATCCGATAAATTCACGTTCACCACATTTTTGCATGTTCTGCTCCCCAATTCTGTCCGCTCAAAATGATAAAACATCGGGCACTTTGTCAATGTCAAATTGTCGACAATTTTAACAATAATTGTCGATTATAATATATGGAGTGGATAAACGGGACAAGTCACTGAAAAGCCTTTATAGACACCCTGTTATTATTGTGATGCCTGCCGGAAAGTCTCTTTGATGTCTCTGAAATTTGATACGCAATTTGATCCGGCCTATGGTGAAGCGGTGCAGATTGCGCCGGATATTCTGCGCGTAACCGTCAATAATGCCAGTGCTTTTACCGGTTACGGCACCAACAGCTATATTATCGGCAAAGCCCAGCTCGGTATTATCGATCCGGGGCCGGAAGATGAAGCGCATTTTGCAACGCTGATGCGTATTATTGCAGACAGGCCGGTCAGTCATATTTTCGTCAGCCACACCCATCGCGATCATTCACCGCTGACCGCAAGACTGAAAAGTGAAACCGGTGCAATCGTTATTGCACAAGGCCCGCATCAATCCGCCCGTCCGTTATTTGACGGTGAGAGTAATGCACTGGATGCCAGTGTAGACACAGATTTTGCGCCGGATATTTGCGCCAAAGACGGAGAGATTTTCACCAATCCTGACTGGGCACTAGAGGTGATCCATACTCCCGGCCATATGGCCAACCATGCCTGTTTCGCACTCAATGATCGCGGCATCTTATTTTCCGCCGATCATGTCATGGCATGGGCGACCACCATTGTTGCGCCACCGGACGGCTCCATGCGCGCCTATATGCAATCTCTGGAAAAACTTCTCAAACGCAAAGACAATCTCTATCTGCCGGGGCATGGCGCACCGATTGCCAAGCCGCATCGTTTTTTACGCGGACTTCGTGCTCACCGAAAAATGCGCGAGCGGGCCGTGTTTGAGCGGGTGATGCAGGGCGATGAAACCATCGCGCAGATGGTCGCCGCGATTTATCGTGATACTGATCCGCGTCTGCATGGCGCTGCAGGGCTTTCGGTTTTCGCCCATCTGGAAGATCTGGTCTCACGCGGATTAGTCAAAACCGACGGCGACCCGATGCCCGACAGTCTCTACCGGCCTGCCTGAGCTTATTCTTCCGGCGCATCCGGTACGGCATTGCGCATTTCCAGATCAAGCGCATTAAAAAACGTACCGATCAGACCGGCATTGAACCCCATATCATAGCGCCCGTAACGCGAGACGGAGCGCATATCGACCGTGGTTTGTTCGGCCTCGTCCCTGAGCCGCACGACCACATCGCTGTGCAAACCCAGAATGAAGGTTTTGGCAGTTGCCTCGACACTCACATCCATGTCTTCACCGGCAGTACCGGACGTAGCAGTCACAGCAAAGCCCTGCTCTTTCAGCACTTTAAGCACAGCTTTTAAGACGTGATCCTGCGCACTGTCATATTGCCGACCGCTCACTTCCGGATAGGCAGAGATTTGCTGCAACATATCCGGCATCGCATCGGTGCCCAGACTATTTTGCACAGTCAGATCACCCAGCCCCAGTTTTTGAAGCAGTTGCACGCGGAAATCCGGCTTATGATCCTGCAATAAATCCTGCTCATTGCTCATCACAGTATTGAACTGCACGGAGTTTTCGAGATCGGTGGAAACATCATGAATACGCGGTGTGCCGCTGATCTGCCCCAGCACAAGTGCGGGCGGGATCAATGTGATCAGAGCGATAAAGCAGGCACGCATGGCACGCCGCCCTCCGGCATCGCCGCTACGCCATAAATTATAAAAAGATTTAGCTGAGAGCAGCAAAGCCAGCAGAGCGAAAAACACGGCAAGTGCCACAATAAACACCAGATCCGGCTGCTGTATCAAACTGAAACGATGTGCTGTAACCGCAGCGATGAGCAACCCCAGACCGGCAAAAGCGCAAGCCGGTGCATATTTCGCCGATCGCGAGGAACGACGTCTCACTTTGCGCCGGATGTAATAATTTTCAAGCATCACTTGCCGCACTGCCGGTTAGAGAGCGGTTCCGGTAAACACGGAATTGTAAAACCGCTCTGTCTCTTTGTTTTACGCATCGAGGCGGGTAAAGAAATCAGTCCCGCGAAGGCGCTTCGCACAATATTCAGGGTCTGCCGAGCATAAACAATACGCGATCCGCATCGCTGCCTGCAAGAACTGTTCATTTCGTCAGGTAGCAAAAGAGGTAAAGATCTGTGATTAACGATAGATAAAAGAGAAATATTTTTATTTATCATGATATTATAACAAATCACTAAAATGAGATTGCATCAAATTCACAAACTGCCACAATCAGTTTGCGGATAAGAAGAATTATACAGCCGGAGACGCTCCCCCTATGAGGCAAACGCCCTCCTCCACCGACGAAAACCTGATAGCCGCGTCTGAGGAGAACGCGTCTTTAGAAGCAGTTGAAGTTGAATTTGCCCTCGGTGCTCAGGATGTTCTGACCGACGGCTTTGATCTGTCCTTGGCCAAAGCCGCTGAAATTGTCGGCGGTGAAGTCCTGTTTAATATGCCTGCGCTGGACACTACCAATGCGCAGCGTATCGGTGCCATTCTTGTGCCGTCTGCCGTACAGGATCAGGTAGTTTTCGTCACTTTGCTTAATGACGGGATTACGCTGTCCCACGCTCCGCTCTCGGGCAATAATGTTCTGTTTGAAAGCCTCGGCCGCAATTATGCTGCCGTTATGGGCAAGCTAAAGAACGGCCTCTGAAATCATTCAAATACTTGATATGTCATTGCGCAGAGACCGGAACAGGCTCTGCGGATGCCGGTTTTGTCTTTACTTTAGAATGGCTTTTATTCTCTTTCTGCGAAACAGATTCATTCGGCGGCGCAGTTTCACTCACCACATTCGGTGCTGCGCGTGCGGGCATATCCCGCAGAAGCCTGAACTGCACGCCTTTCTTCTTCAGCGTCAGAATACCCTCGGCCACACCGGCACCGGAGACACGTTTCGGCTGATTGATATGTGAGATAATCACATCACCGTCTTTGGCATAGGATATCCGTTTGGCAACCGTTGCCGCAGGCAGAGAAGCACCGCGATCACCATTGAGCGAATAACCGGCAACCTTATAACCCATGCCCTCGATCTGGCGCACGGCATCCGTTGAATAACGGGCTGTCGCATCGCGGTACCATTGCGGCTGCTTGCCGAAGATTGCAGTGATCTTGTCCGCACCGCCTTTGACCTCTGCTTCAATTGCAGCAGGTGTACCGGCTGTCGGAATACCATACATGGTTTTCAGCACGGTAATTGCAGGCACATGCTCCGCCCCGTGATTTTCAATCGCGAACAAATCCGGATGCGCTTTCAGAACCTCAATCGCCGCCTGATTGCGGCGCAGCCAGCGCGCAGTCACAAACAAAGTTGCCGGAATTTTCTCTCTCACCAGAACATCAAGAATACGATGGTCGACATCGCCTGAGCAGGCATCCAGTGTCAGTGCCACCTGTATCGGATTTGATTTACCGGCAAGATTTAGCTGCGGCTCGATAATCAGATGGCGCTGCGAAATTTTGGACGAGAGCAAGGCTTCATCTGCAGCAAACGCAGCAGTTGCACCAATGCTCAGGCTCAAGCTCAGCAATAAGGATTTAATGACAGACATCTCGCACCGGCTCATGTTTCAATAATGAACTTATAGCACCATAAACTACAAATGCGCCGGATGAAGCATCCGGCGCATCGTCTTGATTATTTACAACGTTACTTCGCTGCGGCAATTGCCGCTTGTGCTGCGGCAAGACGGGCAATCGGCACACGGAACGGCGAACAGGAGACATAATCCAGACCGGTCTTTTCATAGAAACCGATTGAGGCCGGATCACCGCCATGCTCACCGCAAACGCCGAGTTTGATATTGCTGCGCTGTTTGCGACCACGCTCAGCGGCCAGCTGCACCAGCTCACCAACACCATCGAAATCCACCGTCACAAACGGATCCTGTTCGATAATGCCCAGCGCCTGATATTGGGTCAGGAAGGATGAAGCATCATCACGCGAGACACCAAAGGTGGTCTGTGTCAGGTCATTGGTACCGAAGGAGAAGAATTCGGCAGTCTCAGCCAGTTCCCCTGCACGCAAGGCAGCACGCGGCAATTCGATCATGGTGCCAACCATATAATCAACCTGCACGCCGCTCTCGGCAATGATCTGCGCAGCGACTTTATCAATGCGCGCTTTCACAAAATCCAGCTCGGCTTTAATACCAACCAGCGGCACCATAATCTCCGGTATAACCGCTTCGCCGGTATCTTTGGCAGCGGCAATCGCCGCTTCAATAATCGCACGGGTCTGCATTTCAGCAATTTCCGGATAGGAGATCGCAAGGCGGCAACCACGATGGCCAAGCATCGGGTTAAACTCATGCAGGCTTTCCGCACGCTCGGTCAGCTTGTCGACATCCACGCCCATGACATTGGCGACTTCGGCGATTTCTTCCGCAGTCTTTGGCAGGAATTCATGCAATGGCGGATCGAGCAGACGGATGGTGACCGGCAGCCCCTGCATGATTTCAAACAGCTCGGTGAAATCATCACGCTGCATCGGCAGGAGTTTATCCAGCGCAACACGGCGGCCTTTTTCGTCCGATGCCAAAATCATCTCACGCATAGCGAGAATACGCGGCCCCTCGAAGAACATATGCTCGGTACGGCACAGGCCGATCCCTTCCGCACCGAAGGATCGCGCTGCACGGGCATCAGCCGGTGTTTCCGCATTGGTGCGCACTTTCATGCGGCGGGCTTCATCTGCCCAAACCATCAGCTTGCCAAAATCACCGGAGAGTTCCGGCTGTTGCATGGCCACAGTGCCTTTCAGCACCTGTCCGCTGCCGCCGTCAATGGTGATGATATCACCCTTTTTGAAGGTGCCGCCGGCTGTCAGCATTGTACCGTTGCGATAATCAATACGCAGCGTACCGGCACCGGAAACACAAGGCTTGCCCATACCACGGGCAACCACAGCCGCATGGCTGGTCATGCCGCCGCGCGATGTCAGAATACCTTCCGCTGCATGCATGCCGTGAATATCTTCAGGGCTGGTTTCAATACGCACCAGAATGGCTTTGCGGCCTTCCGCTTTCAGCTGTTCCGCATCCTCCGAAGAGAAAACAATCTCACCGGTTGCCGCCCCCGGAGAGGCAGGCAGGCCGATACCGATCACATGGCGTTCGGCTCTCGGATCAATGGTCGGATGCAGCAGCTGATCCAGCGATGCCGGATCAATACGGTTGACGGCTTCTTCTTTACCGATCAGCCCTTCCTCGACCATTTCCACGGCCATTTTCAGCGCGGCTTTAGCCGTGCGCTTGCCGGAACGGGTCTGCAGCATCCAGAGTTTGCCGCGTTCAATGGTGAATTCCAGATCCTGCATATCGCGGTAATGCTGTTCCAGACGATCAGCAATTTTCAGGAATTCAGCAAAAGCATCCGGCATGATTTTCTCAAGCGAGGGACGCTCGGAACCAGCCTCAATACGGGCTTCCTCGGTGATATTCTGCGGGGTGCGGATACCGGCCACCACATCTTCACCCTGCGCATTGACGAGGAACTCGCCGTAAAGCTTGCGCTCACCGGTGGAAGGGTTACGGGTAAAGGCAACGCCGGTTGCTGATGTATCGCCCATATTGCCGAACACCATGGCCTGCACATTCACGGCAGTACCCCAGTTTTCCGGAATATTATGCAGGCGGCGATAGGTGATCGCGCGGGCATTCATCCATGAGGAGAACACTGCGGAAATCGCGCCCCAAAGCTGCGCTTCCGGATCCTGCGGGAACGGCTCGCCCAGCTCTTCTTCAACCTTGGCCTTGTACTGATCGATCACACCGCGCCAGTCGTCTGCAGTCAGATCGGTATCGACATCCAGATCGAGACTGGCTTTGGCATCATCGAGAATTTCTTCAAAGAAAGAATGGTCAACGCCCAGCACCACATCCGAATACATCTGGATGAAGCGGCGGTAGCTGTCATAGGCAAAGCGCTCATCATTGGCCTCGGCTGCGATTGCCGCAACCGTATCATCATTGAGGCCGAGATTAAGCACCGTATCCATCATACCCGGCATGGATGCACGGGAACCGGAACGAACTGAAACCAGAAGCGGACGGGTTGCATCTCCCAGACGGCGACCGGTCAGCGCAGTGATATGTTCCAGTGCAGCTTTGACCTGATCTTTCAGGATTTCAGGATAAGTCCGGTCATGGTCGTAATAATAGGTGCAGACATCGGTGGTAATGGTAAAGCCCGGAGGCACCGGCAGTCCGAGGCTGCTCATTTCAGCAAGGTTTGCACCTTTACCGCCCAGAAGATTACGATCACTTGCAGCACCATCGGCTTTGCCGTCACCGAAGTGATATACCCACTTAACCATTCCCGTCCTCCTGTTATGTCCGGCTCAGGCTGAATGTAAGTCATGATAACCGATACCGGATACACGCATTCTGCTTAAGCGATAGCACTGCCGCGGGCTACTGAAAAATACAGAAAAACGGTAACAAAGCGCAACGCAATGCTTGTATATTTGTTTAAATCGATTTTGCGGAATTCGTTTCCGGTTTATTGTCTGAACAGATGAATAATTTACGGCGGCACAGAAAGCGATTTCATCTGCATTTCCGCAACTTAACGGAATCAGCTGAGAGTTTGATTCCGGAACATCAAAACAACGCGGAATCTGCTATTAACAAACGTCATTCTCAACCTTGTTTCGGGGATCATCATGCGTAAGACCGGAAAACTCGACTATATAGAAATGCCTGCCGGCCAAAGCGGTCTGAAGGATGTCAAAGCCTTTTACGCCGATGCCTTCGGCTGGAGCTTCACCGATTACGGCCCCGATTATGCCGCCCATTCTGAAGGACTGGACGGCGGCTTTTATCAGGGCGATGAGGCGAAAAACGCCAAACCACTGCCCGTGCTCTATTCTGAGGATCTGGAACAGACACTGATTGATGTTGAAAAAGCAGGCGGCAAAATCGTCAAACCGGTTTTCAGTTTCCCCGGTGGCCGCCGTTTCCATTTCACTGATCCGTCCGGTAATGAACTGGCCGTGTGGAGCGAGAATTAAACCGGCACTCACAGATATGAATAACAGCTACGGTGCTTAAATGAGCGCCGTAGATGATTAGTGAATATCTTCTTCACGAGCGCAATTTTCGGCCTCCATCTGTAATGTCGTATGATGCAGATCATATTGCTGCTGCAACACCTGTTCGATTGCACGGCGCACGGCTTCACCATTTGCCTCAGGTTGCAGCACAATATGCGCCGTCAGAGAATGCTGGCTTTTGGTCAGCGACCAGACATGCAGATCATGGATTTCATCAACGCCAGAGACTGCAAGAACAGATTGTTCAAGCTTGCGTAAATCCAACCCGACCGGCACACCTTCCAGCAGAATATTGATACATTCCTTGAGCAGCACCCATGTGCGCGGAAAAACCATAAAGCCGATGCCCACAGCAATAACCGAGTCCACCCACTGCCAGCCTGTCAGATAGATAATCACCGCGCCGACAATGACGCCGACGGAGCCAAGCATATCCGCCCAGACTTCAAGATAAGCGCCTTTAACATTCAGGCTTTCATCTTTTTTGCCGCTTAAAAGCTGCATGGAAATGAAGTTCACGATCAGACCGAGAACAGCGACAATCATCATGCCGACAGACTGCACTTCTGCTGGCTGGAACAGACGTTCATAGGCTTCATAGAGAATATAGAATGCGACGAGCAGCAACAGAACGGCATTGATTGCTGCCGCCAGAATTTCAAAGCGGGAATAACCATAGGTGCGGAAAATATCCGCTGCACGGCGCCCCAGATAAATGGCAATCAGAGCAAGTGCCAGCGCGAAAGTATCTGTTGCCATATGCATGGCATCGGACAGTAGAGCCAGACTGCCGGTAACATAGCTGCCGATAATTTCGGCAATCATGAAGCTGCCCGTCAGCCCCAAGGCCATCCAAAGCCTTGAAACCGGTGTTGTGCTTACATCCGCATGATTGTGATCGCCGCTCATCATCTGCCTTTCAGCTTTGCATGCCAGTCTGCAACTCAGATAAAACACGCCTGAAAATCATTCTTAATTTTGCATCGGACAAAAGAAAACGGGATGATTTAACAGGTTCAGCAAGACTATAATTTTATACTGCTTCACGCATGGCAGCAGCGGTTTGCAGATCAACGGAAACCAGCTGGCTCACACCCTGCTCGGCCATGGTCACGCCAAACAGACGATCCATGCGTGCCATGGTAATCGGATTATGGGTAATGATAACAAAACGCGTCTTTGTGGACGCGGCCATCTCATCCATCAAATTGCAATAGCGTTCCACATTGTGGTCGTCGAGCGGTGCATCCACCTCGTCCAGCACGCAGATTGGTGCCGGATTGGTGAGGAACACTGCAAAGATCAGCGCCATTGCCGTCAGCGCCTGCTCACCGCCGGAAAGCAGGGTCATGGTCTGCGGCTTCTTACCCGGAGGACGGGCGAGAATTTCCAGACCGGCATCCAGCGGGTCTTCCGATTCAATCAGTTGCAGCTCCGCCGTACCGCCGCCAAACAGGTGCGTAAACAAACGCTGGAACTGCTCATTGACCACATCAAATGCCGCCAGAAGACGTTCTCGGCCTTCTTTGTTCAGGCTTTGAATGGCCTGACGCAGTTTCTTGATCGCCTCCATAACGTCTTCGCGCTCATTGATGATCGCGTCCTGTCGTTCGGACAATTCGCGCTGTTCTTCTTCGGCACGCAAATTCACTGCACCGAGACGTTCGCGCTCAATCTTCAACCGGTCCAGCTGACGGTCTGTATGATCCATATCCGGCAGCGGATCACCGGCATTGAGACCTGTATGACGGAATGCTTCATGCGGCGCACAATTCAACACCTCAGCGATACGCGCTTCTGTATCCTTGCGGCGATCTTCTGCAGCCGCCAGACGCTCTTCGGCACGGGCACGCACTTCCCGCGAGGAAGCCAGTTCCTGAATAGCCAGCGTTGCCCGCTTATCCAGTTTGGCCTGCTCGGTTTCGGCAATGCTCAGGCGGTCAGAGGTTTCTTTGCGTTGCGCATCGGCATCCGCCACAGCGCTTTGCAGCTCACGGCGGCGCTCTTCAATATCCGCCGGTGCTTCCGCCAGATCTTCCGCTTCATCACTGGTTTCAGCCCTGCGTTCTGTCAGCGCAGTAATTTGCCGGCGGGCATTTTCTGCCCGCGATTGCCAGCTTTTGCGCTCATGCCCGATCATTTCCAAGCGACGCAGACGGTTTTCCGCATCACGGCGCAGATTATCATGCGCGGCGCGGGCTTCCGTCATTGCGGCACGATCAGCCATAACCTGCGTGGTCAGCGAGGTCAGTTGCAGGTTCAATGCAGCCAGATCCGGCAGATCATCCAGTCTGATCTGTGCTTCTTCCAGCTGAATGGTGTTTTCTTCCAGACTGTCGCTGAGACGGGTTTTCGCCTCATCCAGCGCTGCACGCTTGCTGGATAATTGTCCGGCAACACGCTCGGCCTCCGCCAAGGCATCACGCGCCTGCGCCAATTCACGCTGTGCAGAGCGCCAATGATCGCGCAGGCTGCGTTCACGCTCCACCGCCTCGCGCAAAGCCGTTTCCGCCTGACGCAAAGCCGTTTCTGCCTGTGTTACACGGTCGCGCGCAGTGACAGCAGAAGCTTCAAGCTCAGCTAAGCGGTTTTTCTGTGCCAACCGTTGTGCGGCGGCAGTCGGTGCATCGGAACGCGCCGTAAAACCATCCCAACGCCAGAGACTGCCCTCGCGGCTCACCAAACGCTGACCGCTTTGTAATTGCGCCTGAAGATTTGCGCCTTCACTGTCGTCTACCAGACCAATCTGGGACAAACGTGCCTGCAATGCCGCAGGCGCATCTACCACCGTGCTCAGCGGCACTGCACCTTGCGGCAGGGAGCCGAAATCCCGCGCATTCTGGCTATCAATATCCGTCCAGAAAACCGGCGCCTGCGGATTAACCGGCGCTTCGAGATCGTCGCCCAAAGCTGCACCAAGTGCGGTTTCATAGCCCTTTTTCACCTGCATCTGCTCAACAACAGCGATATAGGTGGAAGACTGGCCGCTATTGAGAATACTGGCCAGAGTACGGGCTTCAGTTTCAATCCGGTTCAGCTCTTCGCGTGCATGCGCCAGTGGCTGGCGGCGGCCGGTTTCGGCTTCCCGCGCTTGCTCTACCATTTCTTCACAAGCCAGTGCCTGTTCTTCCGCAGCCTGAACCGCCTCTTCGGCCAGCGCTACCCTGGCGGCTTTTTCTTCTGTACCAGCGAGTAATTTCAGCTGGTTTTCCAGCGCGGCAATATCCTGCTCTACCGTTCGCAACTGCACTGAGAGTTTCTCACTGCGCTCGGCAATATCACGTACCAAACGTTCGCTTTGCGTGCGCTCTGCTGCAGCCTCTGCTCTTGCAGAAGTGATCTGCGCCAGTTCAGACTCATGAGCCTGTAATTGTTCCTGTGCAGTGGCCAGCAGTTCTTCTGCTTCAATCGCACGATCGCCGGACGCCTCATTCTGCTCACGCAGATCCTGCTCTTCATCGTCCAGACGCTCAAGCACAGCCGCATGTTCCTGCAACATCTGCTCTTCGCGGGCGATGTCAGAGCTTAGCTGCTCAAGCCGTTTTAACAGCTCAGACCGGCGCTGTGTCAGGCGCGTCGCTTCTTCATCCAACTGCGAAACCGCAATCGTCAGACGCTGTAAGGCTGCAGATGCGGATGCCTGCTGATTACGCAGTTCCGGCAAATGCTGAGCGGCAATGGCCTGTTCTTTGGCGGCAATCATCTGCGCCTGTGCCATGGCACCAACTTGCGATGTTGCTGTTGCCAAAGCACTCTGCGCCTCGCCTTCCTGTTGCTTGGCTTGCGACCAGCGCAAATGCAACAGGATCGCTTCCGCCGCACGGATATCTGCGGACAATGCGCGGAAACGGTTAGCCTGACGGGATTGACGCTTAAGACTTTCAATCTGGGTGCCAAGCTCACCGACCACATCTTCAAGACGTTCAAGATTGGTTTCAGCCGCACGCAAACGCAATTCGGCTTCATGGCGGCGGGAATGCAGGCCGGAAATACCGGCAGCCTCTTCCAGCAATGCACGGCGTGCCTGCGGTTTGGCCTGAATAAGCTCACCGATACGCCCCTGACCGACCATAGATGGTGAGCGCGCGCCGGTAGACTGATCGGCAAACAACAGCTGTACATCTTTGGCACGGACTTCCTTGCCATTGATGCGATAGACAGAACCGGATTCACGCTCAATACGGCGCGAGACCTGCAACTCATCCACGTCATTATAGGAAGGCGGTGCAGAGCGGTCGCTATTGTCGAGAAACAGGGTTACTTCCGCACTGTTGCGTGCAGGGCGTGTGCCCGAACCGGAGAAAATAACATCATCCATGCCGGAGGCGCGCATATTCTTATAGGAGTTTTCCCCCATAACCCAGCGCAACGCTTCAACGAGATTGGACTTGCCGCAGCCATTCGGCCCGACGACACCGGTCAATCCGCCTTCAATAACGAATTCCATCGGCTCGACGAAAGATTTAAATCCGAGAAGGCGCAGTTTGGTAAAACGCATCAGCCAGTGCTCCGTGCAACCGGGCGCGGCAAAAACAAATCAATGAAGAGCGGAATAAAATCAGACACTATTTTTTTTAAATATGAAAATGCAGCGGGCGCAAAAAAGCCCCCGCTGCATGAATATGCATCAGGTTCAGAGCATAGAGTCGATAACTGCCGACATCTGTTCAACCGAAAGAGCTCCGGAATATTTCTGACCATTGATAAAGAATGTAGGCGTTGCATTCACACCGAACTCAGCGCCACGTTCACGAACAGCATTCACATCATCGAGAAGCTGCTGGTTCGTCAAGCAGGCATTGAATGTCTCCTGTGTAAAACCGGCCAGTTTGGAGATTTGCAGCAATGCAGCCTGTGCATCATCGGCCGCAGCCCACTGCATCTGCTGCTTGAACAGCACATCCACCATCGGGAAATAACGGTCATCCGGTGCACAGCGTGCCAGCATGAAGGCAGCAGTTGCGCGCGGATCAAACGGAAATTCACGGAAGATCAGACGGGCTTTGCCGGTCTTAATGTATTTTTCTTCAATTGCCGGAAGTGTATTCACAGCGAAAGTCGCACAATGCGAACATGTCATCGAAGCATATTCAACGATTGTTACCGGTGCATCAGCCTGCCCCAGCACTTTATCTTCAAGTGCGCCTTTTTCGAGCAGTTTTTTCATATCGACAGAGCCGTCAGACTTCGGAACATCTGTCTGTGCCAGAGCGCTGCCGGCGGCAGATACGGACAATGCCGCAGTTGCAAGAGCTGCAGTTCCAAGAAGCTGTCTGCGGTTCAGTTGAGACATCATACGAATCACCCGTTCATTCACGTTGCTATAGTTTCCGGATATTAGAGCAAATTGCCGGAATTTTGTCAGGCAGCTTAAGAGTTTTTAATAAACAGTGTGTCTCCAGAGACTTAACGGGCAATTTTCAGCCGTTTTCGCATTGTTTATTCTCTGTAATCTGCCCTTTGAAATTAGGATCAGCGGGGCTTTTTATTGGCTTTTTCCGCCAGAATATTACGGCCGAGCTGCATCAGTGAGGCACGTAAAGCCTCATCCTCAATACCGACTGTTGCCTGCGCCAGTTTTTTCTCGGCAGGTGCACCAACCGGCATCAGCGTTTTGATTTTACGTTGCGCAACAGGGGCAACAGATTTTTGTTCAATGCGAATACGGGCAATGGCAACGAAACCTAAAAAGGAATTCACGCGATTAATGATCTCGCCGGTGGAATGCTGGATGCGCATTGCTGCCATGCCTTCGCAGCCGATGATCAGTGTTGCCGGCTGAAACGGGTCATCCTCATGGGCGCGTCGCGGCCAGAGAATACGCAACGGACGCGATTGTGCACCAATCTGCGGCCCGACCACATCTTCCCATGCCTGTATCAGCGACAAATTAATACCGGCGCGTTTGCGTAAGACAGGATCGAGCACACTACCGGCCGTATCTGCCAGCGGTTTAAAACCCGATTTTTCCTCTCTGCTCATCTCTGTCCTTTATGCCGGTTTTATTGCCGCGACGGGCGATGGTTTTTCTCTGTTATAAAATGCCAGAGCATTACGGGCGTCACTGTTACGCCGCAAAATATTACGGCTTGTTCCCGCATAAACCACACTGAAAAAGAACATTGTCACAGCAATACTGGTTTCATGCAGCAGCGGGTTATGCAGCATAGCATAGCTGCCCCAGCTGATCGTAAAATAAATCAGTACCCGCCGGATCGTGTAGTCTGTGTTATTGCGCCATAGGAAAATGAAACCGGATATAGCCATTGCCAGCAGCAGCAGAAAACCGATGGCACCATTGACCAATAGTTCATCAAAAACTGAATTATGAACATGGATATAACCGTCAAGTAAAGTTGCCTGATCGCCCAGTGCCGTCCTTACCGCAGGCATTTTTTGTTCTGAACCGACACCGATCAAAGGGTACTTCTTAACAACCTTCACCGCGCCGCGCCACATCTGCTCACGTGTATCTGCTGAGGACTTATCAACCCAGAGACTGCTGTCGCCGGTTTCATAATAATGCACCATACCGGCAAAGCGCTGCGACAGAACTCCGGCAACAGGGCCAACAGTAAAGACAGCGGTCAGACAGGCAGCCAGAATGAGTGAACTGCCGATTTTCACCTTATGGCTGGCGATACGACCGATCAGCACAATGATTTCAAATATTGCCAGCAAAGCCAGCGTAATCATAACCGCACGGGTTTCGGAGGCGAATACGATCCCCGTACCAATGACCAGATACCACGGCCCGTTTGGCAAAAGGCGCGGAGCGTTTTTAATTGGCAATGTTGCAGCAACTGCTGCAATTGCTGCCGCATAGGCAAAAACAGCGGGATTACCGCCAACACCGATACGGCCACCCCATAATAATGCCTCTCCAGCAACCACTACTGCACACAAAATGATGCCGATGCGGGAACCGAATGCGAGTATTCTCAGCGGGTCACGAATGAGAACCATCCCCAATCCGGCAAAAGAATAGATCCATAACAGCAGCACATACCCCACCTGACGGTTTGCAATGCTGAGTTCACCGCGCCATGCCATCAGGCCAAGGCTCCAGATCATATAGGCGGATATCAGAATATAAAAATACGCACCATACATCCGGTGCCAGCGATGTTTGTACAGCGCCAGATAGAAACCGATACAACTATACGCAAACAAAACTATCGGCCCGAAAGCATAGCGAACCGGCATAGCCATTGCTGCCAGACATAAAATCCAGAGATCAATACGACGGCGTATCAGAAAGTTTTTTTGCAGAATTCGCATATCACCGTTGCCGGATATTTGTTTTTTGGAAACTGTAAAACAGTCTTTGCAAATAGTCTTTCATACGAAAGAATAATGTACCGATCCGTTTATGGGCCGGTAATTTTGCCCGCGAATAGGTTTTGATATCCTCGGATATTGTTGAAGCGCTTTCATTGGCATTGCTCACCACAGCCCTGCTGGCGGTGAAGAAATTATATGAACCCGCCCAGCCGCGCTCCAGTGCCACATCATAAGGAAGATGCATCACTTGCAGTGCTTTGAGCACTTTCGCAGCCCCCTCTTTTGAAACAATATAGGCTCCGGCATTACCAAGCGGCCCGTGGGTAACACGCCCGATCGCCACATCTTCTGTGAGATTTTCAACCGGACGAAAGCCTACAAGACGGTTATGGATCAGTTTGATGACATCCCAGCCCTGCAAATCTGCTGCAGCTTCAACAACCGGAACAAATTCTTCAGAAAACCGGATATCATCTTCAATAATCACACCGGCTGGCGCATTGCCTGCCGCAATCATTTCCAGAGCCTTCATGTGACTGAAATAGCAGCCGATTTCCGCAGAGGAGGCAATCTTCCCGTGATCGCGTCGGAAAGCCGCATCATCAAAATGGCGTTTATCCGCTTCTGCGAGCAATTTACCGTCAATTGCCGACACGCGCTGAAGCGCAATGCCGCTTTCCTGCGCATGTGCAAGCAGCGAATCCCAACGGTCTTTTGAGCGGTCAAGATTGAGAACATAGACCGGAAAGCTTTGTTTGTTCTGCAATATCAAGCCTTTCGGATATTATTCCATCAACAAAATAAGGTTTATAAAATTGTGGTACTCAGCAATATGACGACAGTCAAACTATCCGCTGCATAATGAAAACGATTTCACATTGTAAGCACAAGCTAAAAATAATTTCCGGTGCATTCCGAAAGCAGATCATTTATTGACAAAATATGACGAAAAAGCGCCTCCAAGCCTCCCCCGATAACAGTCCGACGATGTTTCTTGCCGTGTCGGGAGATGATGCTCCTGCGCAAAAGCTGCTGGCATGGTATGATCGTCATCACCGTATTTTGCCATGGCGCGTAACGCCCGTTGAGCACAAACAAGGTGTGCGCCCAGATCCTTACCGCATCTGGTTGTCGGAAGTCATGCTGCAACAAACGACGGTTGAAGCGGTTAAAGCTTATTTCCTCAAATTTACCAGTTTGTGGCCGAATGTGCAGGCACTTGCCGATGCCACCGAAGATGATGTGCTGCGTGGCTGGGCGGGACTTGGTTATTATTCCCGAGCCCGCAACCTGAAGAAATGCGCGGATATGGTAGCCTCTCAGCATAAAGGGCAGTTTCCGGCAAGTGTTGAAGGTCTCAAACAATTGCCGGGTATCGGCGATTATACTTCAGCGGCCATTGCGGCCATTGCCTTCGATATTCCGGCTGCGGTTGTCGATGGTAATGTCGAGCGCGTGGTCAGCCGCCTGTTTGCGATCAAAACCATGATGCCTCAGGCCAAGAGTGAAATTCGCAAATTTACAGAGCAACTCACTCCGCAAACCCGCCCCGGTGATTTTGCGCAGGCGATGATGGATCTCGGCGCTACAATCTGCACACCTAAGAAACCGGCCTGCATTCTCTGCCCGCTCAATGATAATTGTGCAGCCTTATTGGAAGGTGAGCCGGAGCTTTACCCTGTCAAAGCACCGAAAAAGGCACGTCCTGTCCGCTATGGTGCGGCTTTTATCATTCTCTCACCGCAAGGCGATGTTTACTTGCGAAAACGCCCTGACAAAGGCCTGCTTGCCGGCATGAGCGAAGTACCGAACAGCGAATGGATCGCGGCAGATGAAGCGACCTCTCCTGAGCATATTGCACGATTGACCAATACTGATCCGGCACCAATTGCTGCAAACTGGCAGCCAAGCGGCACCATCACTCATATTTTCACGCATTTTGAATTACGCCTCAGCGTTTATAAAACGGATGTTTCGACCATGCCGCCAAGCAATAATGGCTGGTGGGTTGCTCAGGATAATCTCGAAAAAGAAGCGCTGCCGACAGTGATGAAGAAAGCCATCAGCGCCGCCCTGCCTGACACTTTCAAATAAACAACCGGAAAAATGCTATGTCCAAAGACGCAGATAACATTATTCCGCTATATGAAACTCATGCGCAGAAATGGGATGACATCCGGCGTGGCAATGCTGCAAAAGGCCTGATGGAAGCGGAATGGCTGGCACGCTTTATCGGTCTGTTACCCCATCAAGGCTCAGTTCTGGATATTGGTTGCGGAGCGGGCGAGCCTATGGCTGGTCACCTGATCCGCTCAGGCTTTCAGCTGACCGGCATCGACAGTTCTGCCAGCCTGATAGACATTTGCCGCACCCGTTTCCCTCAGCAGCAATGGCTGGTCGCAGATATGCGTGAGTTATCTCTCCCGCAGAAATTTGACGGCATACTCGCGTGGAACAGTTTCTTTCACCTGCAGCGTGATGATCAGCGCCGGATGTTTCCCCGCTTTGCAACACTCGCTACAGAGAATGCAGTTCTGATGTTTACCAGCGGCACTGCAAATGGCGAAGCAATCGGCACTTTTGAAGGGCAACCGCTTTATCACTCCAGCCTCGCACCGGAAGAATACCGCAGTCTTTTATCCGAGAGCGGTTTTGAAGTTGTGCAATATGTGGAAAATGACCCGCATTGCGGTCATCTCACAGTCTGGCTCTGCCGTAAAACTTCCTGAAGCAGTCCACAAAAAAAGCGCCGGCTCAACACCGGCGCTTTAAGGCTCAGACATCTCTGGAGGTCAGTCCGATAATTATGCGTGGCCTGTGCTTAACACATCAAACCAGCGCAAAATGCTGTAGAAAATACCAGTATCAAGTGCCGGTATTCTGCCGTTCATTTTATGAACCGGCTTGAGCCATATTCACACGGATTTCAGCGCGCAGCGCATCAATCGGCTTCAACACGCCATTTTCTTCATAATGCCAGAATGTCCAGCCATTGCAGGCATCAAAGCCCTGTACCTTGGCACCCATACGGTGAATGGAACCGGCATCGCCATTGGCAGACAGAGTACCGTCTGCACGAACAATCGCTGCATGACGACGTTTGGCATCACACAGAACTGTACCCGGACGCAGCAGGCCAGCTTCAATCACGCTAACGAAAGCCACACGCGGCTCGGCACGCTTGCCGGTCATAACTTTCAGCTCGGTTTTGCCCAGAGGCTCAACAGCTTCGATACGCTTGGTTGCCGCATCAATGTAAGATTGTTCACGTTCAATACCGACAAAATGACGGCCGAGACGCTTGGCAACCGCACCGGTGGTGCCGGAACCAAAGAACGGATCGAGGATCACATCACCAGGCTTCGATGAAGACATCAGAATACGGGCAAGCAATGCTTCCGGTTTCTGGGTCGGATGAACCTTATCGCCATTATCGTCTTTCAGACGCTCACCGCCGGTGCAAATCGGAAACAGCCAGTCAGAGCGCATCTGCACATCATCATTGGCGGCTTTCATGGCTTCGTAGTTAAACGTATAGCCTTTGCTCTTCTGATCGCGGGATGCCCAGATCAGCGTTTCATGTGCATTCTGGAAACGACGGCCGCGGAAATTCGGCATCGGATTGGTTTTGCGCCAGATAATATCGTTGAGCATCCAGAAGCCCAGATCCTGCAGCGATGCGCCGACGCGGAAAATATTGTGGTATGAGCCGATAACCCAGATGGTGCCGTTTGGCTTCAGCACACGGCGGCAGGCCAACAGCCATGCACGGGTAAAGGCATCATAAGCCTGAAAACTGTCGAACTGATCCCAATGGTCATCAACTGCATTGACCTTGGTCTGATCCGGACGGTGCAGAGCACCTTCAAGTTGAAGATTGTAAGGGGGATCAGCAAAGATCACATCCACCGAATGATCCGGCAAACGATCGAGCGCAGCTACGCAGTCACCCTTAAGAATTGTATCGAGCCAGACCGAGCGCGGTGCAGCTTCTGGCAGATCTTTCACAAGACGAACAACGGACATGTGATACTCGCTAAACATAGGAACGCTTTACTGTCCTTATGGTTACCGAACAGGGTAAACATGGAGTTAATCGAATTGTTAAAAAGCGTTATCAGGTGCGAAAATCGCCAAATTTCTTTAAAATCAACACAAAATAGCGCTCACAAACCACTGTAAATGCTTAATAATTTTTAACATTTGGCGAAATTGCAGTTCCAAAGCTTAAAATCAGACACCGCAAATCACCCGATTTTGCTCGCTGATTTGCCTTGCCGATAAAACACAGAAGAGCCGGCAATTTCTTTTATCATTTTGACCCTCAATCGTTTTAAGTGTAAACAGTGCCCGTCCTCCCTCTCCTTTTGTTGCGAGCCCTGTTGCGGCTTTTGCAGCTTCTGAACATTTACGGATTTTTCATGTCAAAACCCCAGCTGATCCTCTTCGACTGTGACGGTGTTCTGGTCGATTCCGAGTATATTGCCGCACAGGTCGAATCCGAGCTTCTCACCGATGCCGGTTATCCGATTTCACCGGAAGAAATTGCCGAGCGTTTTGCCGGTCTGACATGGCCAAGCATTCTGATGGAAATTGAACGGGAATCTTCCATTCCGATCTCCGCCTCGCTGATTGAAAAATCACGCAAAATCATGAAAGAGCGGATTACCAAAGAACTGCTCACTGTAGACGGTATTGAGGATGTGGTCAGCCAGCTTCAATATCCGAAAGCTATCTGCTCCAACTCCAATTCGGACTCTCTGGAACTGATGCTCAAGCGTTCAACGCTGTATGATGCATTTGCCCCGCATATTTATGCGTCGCGTGAGGTTGGCAATAAAGAGCCGAAGCCTGCGCCGAATGTTTATACCTACGCGGCTCAGCAATTTAATGCTGATCCGAAACAGTGTTTTGTGATTGAAGATTCAAGCCATGGCATCCATGCGGCACGCGCTGCAGGCATGCGGGTCATCGGCTTTACCGGCGGTGCTCACACCTATCCGGGTCATGCAGACAAGCTGACTGAAGCCGGTGCGGAAACAGTTATCAACCGTCACCGCGATCTGCCTGCCGTGATTGCAGCCATGGCAGAATGGGATGAAGGCTTCTGATAACCTTCTGAGAAATGTAATAAAAAAGGGCGTGCCACAAGCACGCCCTTTTTTATATCGTGATGATCAGGCCGCTGATTTCTTCGCGTCTTTCACGGGAGCAGTCAGTGCAGCATAAATCTGCTGTGCTTCTGTCTCGCTGAGACCAATCATCGGACGGCCTTCAATCATAACCGGTTCACCGGAATCCATTTCAAAAATGGCCCAGGTGTCGGTTGGTTCCTGAATGAGTTCATATACTGTCATCATGCCAGCAGTCTAAACGTTAGAGATTACAAATAGTTTCATTCTTTCATCGCTTTAACGATGAACAGGCGGTATTTTCCCGTAAGCACATCCGAAAACCGGACAAATCACTGACAAAAAATTCGCAAATAATTGATATTAAATAATATTTTTCAGATAAAAGTTTTATTTACCGTAAGAAGCTTTCAGATTGTCCGACCTGCAAAACCCACGGCAATATGAACCTATAGTAAATAATTTATGCACTAATTTTAGACACTTGGCAAATACCAGACAGAATACAGCATCTGCCAGAGCGTATCCCGAAAAGTGCGAAGCGCCTTCGCGGGGAAAACAGTCCACCGGACTGTTTTCTTATCCCGCTTCGATCGGATAAGATACGCGTTAACACAAAGAGTTAGAGCATATCCCGCCAAGTGTATTCATGGCACTCGCTCTAGATTTTTTTCTGGTCGCATGCTCGCGAACGCTCAATGTGTCCATTTCGCTGCGACATGCTCTAGCTGCTTTTAACAGTATCACCGTCCTGCATTGTGCTTCGGTACAATAAAAAATGCCGCATTCCTTATCGGGAATACGGCATTTTTAACTGTAGTGACTTCAGATTAACCCTTGTTCGGGCCTTCATCAAAACCAATAAAGATCTGCACCTGACGTGACGATGCTTCAGGCACGCTCACCGGCGTTCCCGCAAACAGGAACTGTGTTGCCGACTGGGAATTATTCATCGCAACTGCCTGTTTATGCAGTTTTGTGGAAATCACTTTATCGCCTTCCATCACCACAACACGGATCGGCATATTGATTGTGCCGTTGCGGAATTTCGGCCCAGGTACAACGCGGCCTGCGGCTGCAACAGTAATTGTCAGTGTACCATTATCCCGACGGCAATCGCGGGTCACATCGCTGATCGAAGCCTGATAAACCACACGGCTGCTGTCACCGTTTCCGCCCTTTTCATAAGTGCTGAAGAATGACGTTCCCTCACGCAGGCTGATGCGCGGGCAATAGGCCTGCAAATCCGCCTGTGTCACACGCTGCTCACCGGATGTGGAAACAGCGCCCTGCTGATTGCCGCTGGTTGAGCAACCGGCAACCAACAAACCAAGCAATGCAGCTCCACCCAAACGGGTAAACCGCAATGAAAGAGGATTTAAACGTCCGAAGGTAGATTTCTGCATAAACCGGTCTTCCTGAATATTGAACCTGTTTGCGAACCGCTCCGGCAACGCGCCGTAACTGTTCTGTTGTCTTGTTTCCCGCATCTCCCGAAGAGTTCCACTCTTTGTCTGATGCGTAAATTCTTCACCATCGCGCATTTTATCCAAAAACCGTTTCACACTTTTTGGAATGCGCCATCTTTGTCTATCGCGCATTTTATCCAAAAACCGTTTCACACTTTTTGGAATGCGCCATCTTTGTCTATCGCGCATTTTATCCAAAAACCGTTTCACACTTTTTGGAATGCGCTTTATACCCAAATCCTGCTGCGTCTTTGACATATCCATATGGACGCAAGGCGCTTAACATGCATTATGAGATAATATTTTCACGTTTTTTGTGAACAGGGCAAGCTCTATCCACCGATGCTTGCGTCAGCCACAAGAGATATGACAGGAAAACACCGCAAACTTGACCGAAACCGGCTCAAAACCGGCACAGAATTGCATTGACTGAATGAGGCCTGAAATCTTATGAAATATATCAGCACCCGTGGCGAAGCGCCGGTTTTGGGCTTTTCTGATGCACTTTTGGCGGGTTTGGCGCGGGACGGCGGTCTCTATCTGCCGGAAACCTATCCGCAATTTTCCTCAGATGACATCCGCAAGCTGCGCGGCAAATCCTATGTGGAAATCGCTCTCGCAGTCCTCACTCCTTTTGTGAATGGTGAGATTCCGGACGCCGAATTTGAAAAAATGGTGCGCGAATCTTATGGCTCATTCCGCCATGATGCCGTCTGCCCGCTGGTGCAAACCGGTGCGAATGAATTTGTGCTGGAGCTTTTCCACGGTCCGACTCTCGCCTTTAAAGATGTGGCAATGCAGCTGCTGTCACGCATGATGGATTATACGCTGGCACAGCGCGGACAGCGCGCAACCATTGTCGGCGCAACTTCCGGCGATACCGGCGGCGCGGCGATTGAAGCTTTTGCCGGTCGCGACAATACCGATATTTTCATCCTGTTCCCGCATGGCCGTGTGTCACCTGTGCAGCAGCGCCAGATGACCTCATCTGCAGCCAGCAATGTTCATGCTCTGTCGATCGACGGTAATTTTGACGATTGTCAGAACCTCGTCAAAGGCATGTTCAATGATCTGAACTTCCGTGACACGCTTTCTCTCTCCGGTGTGAATTCGATCAACTGGGCACGTATCATGCCGCAGATCGTTTATTATTTCACATCGGCAATCAGCCTCGGCGCACCGGATCGCAAAGTGTCCTTCACTGTGCCGACCGGTAATTTCGGCGATATTTTTGCAGGCTTTGTCGCCAAAAAAATGGGACTGCCGATTGACCGTCTGATCATTGCCACCAATGACAATGATATCCTGTCACGCACTGTTGCCACCGGCTCCTATGCAATGCGCGGTGTGGAACAGACCTCTTCTCCGTCCATGGATATCCAGATTTCCTCGAATTTCGAGCGTTTGCTGTTTGAATCCTATGATCGTGATGCGGCAGCTATTCGCGGGTTGATGCGCAGCCTCGGCCAGTCCGGTGAATTCACCATTGCCGATGCACCGCTCAAAACCATTCGTGAGCAATTTGCTGCCGGTCGTTCAACCGTTGCAGAAACCGCTGCAACCATTGACAGCGTGCTGAAACAGGACGGCTATCTGCTTGATCCGCATTCGGCTATCGGCGTTAAAGTTGCGCGCGAACACGCAGATACAGCCACGCCGATGGTGGTGCTGGCAACCGCCCATCCGGCCAAATTCCCGGATGCGGTGAAAGATGCCTGCGGTGTTTCTCCGGCTCTGCCTGCATGGCTCAGCGATCTGATGGAGCGTAAAGAACATTTCACGCGTCTTCAAAATGACCTGAAAGTGGTGGAAGATCATATCCGCAGCCACTCGCGAGCAGCAAAATAATCAAAGTTCTGCTGCAGCCATATGTTGTATTATGGCAGCAAATTTGCATAGATTTCGCTCTGCCCCTATATGTCACCTGATAAAACAACAGGGGCAGACGAGCTCTTCCGGAACGGTCACGTTCTTTCTTTGTCGCATTGCCATGCCCGTCAGACTCAAAGAAGCTGACGGTTAAAATACTCAGGGGAGTATGCCTAGAATGGGTGTAGAAGTTAGCGTTCTGTCCAACGGACTGACAATTGCCACCGAAACCATGCCGCTGATTGAAAGCGTGGCATTGGGTATCTGGGTCAAGGCAGGCTCCCGCAATGAAGCGCATAACCGCCACGGCATTGCGCATTTTCTCGAGCATATGGCCTTCAAAGGCACAGAAAACCGCAGTGCATGGCAGATTGCAGCCGATATTGAAAATGTCGGCGGTGAGATCAATGCAGCAACCAGCGTTGAAACCACCTCTTATTATGCCCGTGTGCTGCGCAATGATTTGCCGCTGGCGATTGATATTCTGGCCGACATTCTCACCAGCTCAAAATTCGATGAAGATGAGCTGGAACGCGAGAAAAACGTCATCATGCAGGAAATCGGCGCGGCCTATGATACGCCCGATGACATTGTTTTCGATCGTTTTTCTGAAACATCCTATCTGAACCAGCAGATCGGACGCTCCATTCTCGGCACACCGGAAACGGTGCAGTCCTTCACACCGGGTGATCTGCGTAATTATATCAATGAACAATATAGCGCCGACCGTATGGTTGTTGTCGCTGCCGGTGCCGTTGACCACGCTTCGTTTGTACGCGAAGTGGAAAGCCGTCTCGGCGGTTTCCGCGCAACGACACAGGCTGCAGCGCCGGTGAAAGCGTCCTATGTCGGTGGTGATTACCGCGAAGAACGTGACCTGATGGATGCGCAGGTGCTGATCGGCTTTGAAGGCCGCGCTTACCATGTGCGCGATTTCTATGCCTCACAGCTTCTGGCAACGGTTCTTGGCGGCGGCATGTCTTCCCGCCTGTTCCAGCAGGTGCGTGAAAAGCGCGGCCTGTGCTATTCTGTTTATGCCTTCCATTGGGGCTTTTCCGATACCGGTCTGTTCGGCATTCATGCGGCAACCGGACGTGAAAACCTTGAGGAACTGGTGCCGGTTGTTCTCAACGAGCTTTATGAAGCATCGAGTAATATCAATATTCAGGAAGTTGACCGCGCCCGTGCGCAATATCGCGCCGGTCTGCTGATGTCGCAGGAAAGTGCAGCAAGCCGAGCAGGTCAGATTGCCCGCCAGATGCTGCTCTATGGCCGTCCGGTACCGAATGAAGAACTGCTGGAACGTCTGAGCCTGATTACGCCGGAACGTCTGACAGATCTTTCCGGTCGCATGTTCCTCGACAGCAAACCGACCATTGCCGCTGTCGGCCCTGTCAGCCAGATGATGGGTTATGACGATATTCACGGCACGTTGCGCGGCTTCGCCGCGAATAAGCGTCCGGCACTGGCAGTTTAACTTAACAGGCTGGGTATCATGATCAGCTTTCCCTTCAGCAAAACACCGTCTGTGTATCTGAAGGGGGAGCGTCTGTTTTTGCGTGAGCCGCAATGGTCTGATTACCGCCAATGGGCAAATCTGCGCGAAAAAAGCCGTGCTTTTCTGACCCCGTGGGAGCCGGTATGGCGGGATGACGAGCTGGAAAAATCCAGTTTCCGGTTGCGTCTGCGCCATTACTCTGAAGAAGCACGCAGCGGAAATGCATGGTCGCTGTTTTTATTCCGCAGGTCCGACAATGTTTTGCTGGGGGGAATCACCCTCGGTAATATCCGGCGCGGTGTCGCCCAATCCGGACAGATCGGATACTGGTGCGGCGCACCTCATGCAGGTCAGGGCTATATGTTCGACGCTTTGAAACTGGTTATCCCCTTCGCATTCAGTGAACTGCGGTTGCACAGACTTGAAGCTGCCTGTATTCCGTCTAATCTGCGTTCGGTCAGGCTTCTTGAAAAAGCCGGATTTTTACTGGAAGGCACATTGCGCTCCTATCTCAAGATTAACGGCCTGTGGCAGGATCATCTCCTCTACAGCCTGATTGAGGGAGAAGAGCAGCGCAGAGGTCTTTCTGTTAAAACAACAGCCGTCTGACCGTTAAGCGCAAAGCACCTGATACCAAGACAAAAAGGTAAAGATAGTGACAGAAAACTTTCAGAACCGATTGAAAACGTTTTTCTGTGTGTTTGCCTTTATCGCAGCATTATTGCAGATCACGGTTCCTGCATCCGCAGTTGAGCCGATCAAAATTTCCAAAGAAGATACGGCTCTCGACCTCACCCGCGCTGTGCAGATCATGCATAATCAGGGTGATACTGTGCAGGTATCCACGGCTCCCGGTGCCGACGGCATTGTGCGACGCATTGAAGTGCAGGCCGACAAGGACAAACGCTCCAGCGGCAACTGGGCAGCTTTTGCTATTGCCAATCCGACTGATGAGCAGATTGACCGTCTGATTGTTGCCCCGCATTACCGTCTTGTGAAATCAGGTTTTGTATGGCCGGATCTGGGTTCGCAGCGCATATCCTCGATCACGCCAAGTGAGGGCTTTGCGCTTGACCGTCAGGTCAGCCCTGATGCGGATGTGTTTCTGATTACTATCAATCCGGGCTCGGTGATTACACTGGTTGCGGAAATGGCCTCCCCTAACCTGCCGCAGCTTTATCTGTGGGAGCCGGATGCCTATAAAGACACAATCAACTCCTACACGCTTTATCGCGGTATTCTGCTCGGTATTTCCGGCCTGCTGGCGCTGTTTCTGACCATTCTTTTCGTCGTGCGCGGAACATCACTGTTCCCTGCTGCTGCTGCACTGGCATGGGCGGTTCTGGCCTATATCTGCGTGGATTTCGGCTTCTGGAACAAGCTGATCGCCATCACCCCCGGCAATGAGCAAATGTGGCGGGCGGGCACGGAAGTGGCACTGGCTGCCAGTTTCCTGATTTTCCTGTTCACCTATCTCAATCTCAACCGCTGGCACGACCATTTTTCCTATGGCGCTGTGGCATGGGTTCTCGGCCTGATGATGCTGAGCGGTGTGGCCATTTTTGATCCGCCAATTGCTGCCGGTATTGCCCGTATCTCTTTTGCGCTGACTGTTATCTGCGGCATCGTCATTATCGGCATTCTGGCTTTGCGCAGCTATGACCGCGCGATTATGCTGATCCCCACATGGCTGCTGATTGCCATATGGATGACCGGCGCATGGCTGGCCGTTTCCGGCCGTCTGGACAATGATATCGTGCAACCCGCACTTGGCGGTGGTCTTGTGCTGATCGTTCTGCTGATCGGTTTCACCGTGATGCAACATGCTTTTGCGGGCGGCGTGCTGCGTGTCGGCCTGTTCTCCGATATGGAACGGCAGGCGCTGGCGGTTATCGGTTCCGGCGATATTGTCTGGGACTGGGATGTGCCGCGCGACCGCGTGGTGACAACGCCTGATATTTCCACCTATCTCGGCACGGCTGCGGCCAGCCTTCTCGGCCCTGTGCGCAACTGGTTGCCGGTGATGCATGGTGATGACCGTGATCGTTTCCGCACCACGCTGGATGCAATTCTGGAAAACCGACGCGGTCGTATTCATCAGACTTTCCGCCTGCGCGCTAATGACGGCCATTATCACTGGTATCATCTGCGCGCGCGTCCGGTTATCGGCTCGGATGGTGAAATTGTGCGCTGCGTCGGCACACTGCATAATGTGACCGAGCAGAAAAAAGCCGAAGAACGCCTGCTGCATGATGCCGTGCATGACAATCTTACCGGTCTGCCGAACCGCGAGCTGTTCCTCGACCGCCTCGCCAATGTCATGAGCATGTCCTATAATGAGAGCAGGCTCAAACCGACTGTTTTCGTCATTGATATTGACCGGTTCAAACAGGTCAATGACAGCCTCGGCATGTCTGCCGGTGATACAATCCTGCTGACAATCTCGCGCCGCCTGTTCCGCTTGATGAAGCCGCAGGATACGCTTTCAAGACTGTCTTCCGATCAGTTCGGCCTGATCCTCGCGTCTGAATCTGATCCGGCAAAGGTTGCAGCCTTTGCGGAAGCGCTGCGTCAGGCCATCCGTGCGCCGATCTCTTATGCCAAGCGCGAGATCGTACTGACCGCTTCCGTTGGTCTTCTGACATGGACGGCCAATGCCGCCAATGCGGAAGATATGATCAAAGATGCGGAACTGGCCATGTATCAGGCCAAGCGTTTTGGCGGCGACCGTATTGAGCCATTCCGCCCATCCTTCCGCGCTATCGGCAGCGACAAGCTACAGCTGGAATCCGATCTGCGCCGCGCCATTGAGCGCAAGGAAATCACAATTGCCTATCAGCCGATTGTGAATTTGCAGGACGGCACTATTGCCGGTTTTGAAGCGCTGATGCGCTGGGAACATCCGCGCCGCGGACCGATTTCGCCATCTGAATTTATTCCGATTGCCGAAAATTCAGGCCTTATCGTGCCGCTCGGTCTGTTTGCCATGCAGCAATCAGCCAATGACCTGTTCAACTGGCAGGAAAACCTGTCGCGTCCGAACCTGTTTGTCTCCGTCAATCTGTCCAGCACCCAGCTGATCCGTCAGGATTTGCTGAGCGATGTCCGTGCGATCCTGTCCCGTACACATGTGACCAAAGGCACGCTCAAACTGGAACTGACAGAATCCGTGCTGATGGAAAATCCGGAACAGTCAGCGCATATGCTGAACGAGCTGAAATCCATGGGTGTCGGCCTGTCACTGGATGATTTCGGCACCGGCTATTCATCGCTGGCCTATCTGACACGCTTCCCGATCGACATGATCAAGATCGACCGCTCCTTCGTCAAAGGTGACAAGCCGCAGAAAGCAACGCTGCTGCGCTCCATCATTCGCATGGCGCAGGATCTGGAACTCAAAGTTGTTGCTGAAGGTGTTGAAAGTGAACAGGACGCCATGCAATTGCGCGAAATGGGCTGTGAATATGTCCAGAGCTTCCTGTTCGGCCAGCCAATGACGGCTGAAAATGCAGCCCGTCTGCTCAATGGTCAGACAGTAGAATAAGTATTATTCGTCAAAAATAAAAAACACCGCCTCTCCTGCCGAGGCGGTGTTTTTTTTATGTATCAGACTTTGCTTCAAGCATGTCCGGCCTGCACAACGAGGCGGGCAGGATCGACACCCATCTGCGCCATGACGCGATCATATTTGCCGAGAATATCCGTATCAAACAGCAAATCTGTGGTCGGCGGACAGATCAGCCAGTCATTGCTCGCAATTTCACGTTCAATCTGCCCTGCATCCCAACCGGCATAGCCAAGCGCCATCAGTGTTTTATCCGGCCCGATACCATCCGATATGGCATGGAGAATATCCATGGTTGCGGTCATACAGATATCATCGGTGACGGGAATACTGGTACCGACCATAAAATCATCACTGTGCAGCACAAAGCCCCGTCCTGTTTCAACAGGGCCGCCACGGCGCACCATCAGCGAGCGGGCTTTTTCGGGCAGTAAAATACTCTGCGCCTGCGTAATAATACCAAGGCGGATCAAGAGATCGGGAAACTCAAGCGGCTGGAGCTGGTTAATGATGAAACCCATCGTCCCCTGCTCTGAATGCGCACAAATATAAATGACCGAACGGGCAAAACGCTCATCCGTCATACCGGGCATTGCAAGCAGAAATTGTCCGTTGAGAAAACCGTTGTTCACCACACGCCTCTTTCAATTTCAATGCAACAGGATTGATAAAGATAAATGTGTAATTTTTGCCGTTCGCTGGGGATGATTATGCGTCTGTTTTATTCATTCACGGCATAGTGAATAATCAGCATAACACAACGCTTACATGAGCCAAGTCACATTTATCGAAGTTTTTTGAAGTGCAAAAATCCGACTTGTATTTTTTCAGCCATTTCAGCGCATTACTTAAAATCAGTATTTTAGAAAATTCATATTAAAAGCGAAATAGTCTGCCTGAATGAGAAAAATTACATGCCTGCCTGTCAGAATTTTCAAGAAATAGCGCTTCCGTAAAATCCGGTCAGAGGCTATGTATAATGCCAATATCCGTTACTCATAATCTGTATGAAGGAGAACAGACAATGGCCATTCAGATCGGCGATAAACTGCCAGCAGCAAGCTTCAAAACCAAAACTGCTGACGGCGTTAAAGACGTCACCACAGATGACGTTTTTCAGGGTAAGAAAGTCGTTCTCTTTGCAGTACCGGGCGCTTTCACCCCGACCTGCACACTGAACCATCTGCCGGGCTATCTGGCGAATTACGACGCGCTGATCGCTAAAGGCGTGGACACTGTTGCCGTTGTTTCCGTCAATGACGTGCATGTCATGGGCGCATGGGCAAAGGCCACTGAAGGCGAAGGCAAGATCGTCTATCTTTCCGACGGTATCGGCGCATTCACCAAAGCTGCCGGTCTTGATATCGACCTGTCCGGCGGCGGTCTTGGCGTGCGCTCCAAGCGCTATTCAGCGCTGATTGAAGATGGCGTTGTAAAGAGCCTCGACATTGAAGAAAATCCGGGTGTTGCCACAGTTTCTTCCGCAGAAGCGATGCTCGAAAAGCTCTGATTTTTATAATCATACACAGAAAAGCCCGCTTTGAAGCGGGCTTTTTTATGGTTGCGCTACAGATCAGCACCTCTGCACACAAATTATAAAGCATACAAATATCAGCGCTTTTTATATGGTGCCATACCTTCACGGGCGAGTTCATCGGCACGTTCATTCTCAGGATGACCCGCATGGCCCTTAACCCAGTGCCATGTCACCTTGTGATTTTTGCGCGCAGCATCCAGCTCCTGCCAAAGCCCGGCATTTTTAACCGGAGCCTTGGCCGCTGTTTTCCAGCCATTGCGTTTCCAGCCTTCGATCCATTTGGAAATGCCGTCGCGCACATAAACCGAGTCCGTATAGAGATCGACCTGACACGGCTCTTTCAGCGCCTGCAATGCGGAAATTGCAGCCATCAGCTCCATCCGGTTATTGGTCGTATCCGGCTCACCACCATTCAGCTCTCTGCGGTGTCCGTTATATTCCAGTATAGCCCCCCATCCCCCGGGACCCGGATTTCCTGAACAGGCACCATCCGTATAGGCTGTAATCGTCTTCAAGCGGTTTTCTCACATTTATTTATAAAGGCAGTTCACGGATATTCAGCACCGTAACTTGCTGGTACTTACTGACCATATTCGCTGGCCGAGCGCACTTCGCGATGAAAACGCATACGACGCAAATATTCCATCGGGTCTTTTTTCGTCACAAAACTGTCCGCAGGCACATTGATCCAGTCATAAAGCCGCGTCAGCATAAAGCGCAAGGCAGCGCCGCGGCACAGCGCAGGCAAAGCCTCACGCTCTGCGGAGTTCAGAGGGCGTACAGAATTATAACCGCGCAGCAAAGCTGTGCCTTTGGTCAGATTATAGGAAAAATCACGCTCGAAGCACCATGCATTGAGGCAGATTGCCAGATCATAGGCCAGCATATCCGTGCAGGCGAAATAAAAGTCGATAATGCCTGACAGGTTCGGACCGATAAAAAACACATTATCCGGAAACAGATCGGCATGGATCACACCGCGCGGCAGATCAGACGGCCAGTTCTGCTCCAGATAGGCCAGATCTGCTTCGGTCTGAACACGCAAACCGGCCTCAACGGCATCAGCATCTGCCATGCATTTTTCCCAGAGCGGGCGCCAGTCTTTCAATGTCAGGCTGTTCTCGCGTTCCATCGCAAAATTCTGACCCGCGAGATGCATCTGCGCCATTGCCACACCCAGAGCATAGCAATGTTCCGCTGCAGGTTTACGCAACCACATGCCTTCGAGAAAGGTGACAATTGCCGACGGGCGGCCAGCCAATTCACCAATCGCCTCACCGTTTTTTTGCACCACCGGCTGCGGGCACTCAATCCCGTTGACCGCCAGATGCTGCATCAGTTTAATGAAGAACGGCAGATCATCACGATCCACGCGCTTCTCATAAAGGGTCAGAATGAATGTGCCTTCAGTCGTGCGCAGCAGGAAATTGGAGTTCTCAACACCTTCAGCAATGCCTTTGAAAGACAGCAAAGTACCTATGTTGTAATTTTCCAGATAGGCTGCCAATTCAATTTCATTAATATCCGTATAGACAGCCATGCTGGTCTCCCCCTGCCGTCACCTGCGAAAATCGCGGCAGATTATTCTTTATTTCAGTGATTGCCGTTCACAAACGCCATGTCCTGAGCCGTCAGTTCCACATCGCGGATCTGACGGTTGACGAGGAAGTTCTCGGTTTCAACGGTGGTGATTGCCAGATCAATTGTGACATCAAAACGCTGCGAAAACGCATCAATGATCTCATCAACGATAATTTCCGGTGCGGATGCCCCTGCCGAAATTCCCAGCACAGAAAGCTCGCCCAGATTATCCCAGTCGATCTCTTCCGCACGCTGCACAAGCAGAGAATGACGGGCACCGGAGCGCTCGGCCACTTCCACCAGACGTTTGGAGTTTGAAGAGTTCGGCGCGCCGACAATCAGAAACAGATCACAGCCGGGAGCCGCTTCTTTCACCGCTTCCTGACGATTGGTTGTGGCATAGCAGATGGATTCAGCGGCAGGCGCTGTCAGCTGCGGAAACCGTTCCTGAAGCTTGGCAATAATACCCGCAGTATCGTCTACCGACAGCGTTGTTTGCGTTACAAAGCCGAGGTTTTCAGGATCTTCCGGCTGGTAAGCCTCGGCATCTGCTACAGTCTCGATCAAAGAAACCGTACCTTCCGGCAGTTGCCCCATTGTGCCGATCACTTCCGGATGGCCGGAATGGCCGATCAGAATAACATGCCGGCCAAGACGCTGATGGCGCATCGCCTGTTTATGAACTTTGGAAACCAGCGGACAGGTTGCATCCAGATAGAACAGGTTTTTCGCATCCGCATCTTCCGGCACTGATTTTGGCACACCATGAGCGGAAAATACCACCGGCTGATCGCGGTGTTCAATCGGAATTTCGTCCAGCTCTTCCACAAAGATTGCACCACGCGCCTGCAGGCCTTCAACCACATAACGGTTGTGAACAATCTCATGACGCACATAGACCGGAGCGCCGTATTTCTTCAGCGCTAGCACAACGATCTGAATAGCGCGATCAACACCGGCGCAAAATCCACGTGGACCGCACAGGCGGATGGTCAGCTTAGGCTTATCGGTCATTGAACTCTGATTATCCTGTCTTCAAAGCAACATTGCGACCATAGATCATCAATGCGCTGTAAAACATATCCAGCTTTAGCAATTGGGCTTCGCATCGCGCAATGTCAACAGCTATTGCGCATCCGGACTACGGCGCTGACGGAAAATATAGATAAAGGTCACAACCAGCAAAACGGCAGCCAGCCCGAACCATGTGCCCGCATATTGCAGATGATTATTCGGTTGCTCCAGAATGGTTATCCCGCCCTGCGGCAAGCCACCGGCATTGGCTGTGGCATCCGCATCCACAAAGAACCCGACAAAATCATGATCCTGAGCAAGGCCGCTATTTTCCATCATCGCGCCCCAGTCTTTCCAGTAATAAAGTTTTTTGGCCGGTTCATTGTCCGGCAGATAAGAAGACGGTTTGGCAATCAGCGGATCACGGGCAAGCCCCGTAACAGTCACTTCACCCGCGATCTGTCCTTGCGGACGTGTCGCCGGATTTTGCTTTTCATAAGGTACAAAACCACGATTAACCAGAACAGCCCGCCCGTCATTCAGGATCAGCGGCGTATAAACCGCATAACCGGATGCACCTTTAAACGTGGTGAAAAAATACTGTTCGCGCTCATGCTGAAATGTGCCGCGCAAAGTCACCGGCATGTAATCAACAACACCGGTTTTGGCAAATTCAGCCTCAATGTCGCTCAGCGGCTTAGGTGCGGAATGCACCCTTTCTTCAATCTGCGCAATCAGCTGTTCTTTCCAGAACAAACGCTGTGTCTGCCAGATACCAAGCCCCAGCAGAACGGCAAAAGCAATGCTGCTGCAGAGCAGTAAAATCCATGGAAAGGATTTTGATGTCTTGTCGGAGGTGGTCATTCGCTTCCCCGCCTGTCGAGCTGCCCCGATGCCGCTTTATGCTTATATTGCAGTGTTATCAGAATACCTTTCATATAGCGCGTCAGAACCAGTCCGATGAGAATTGCCAGCGGTATCCAGATGATAAAATGCAGCCAGAGCGGCAGCTGATAAGACACCTCAGCCCAGAGCGCCAATGCCGTAACAAAAAAACCGTCAAGCAGAAGCACAAAAACAACAGGCCCGTCACCGGAATCTGCAAAACCATAATCCAGTTCGCAGACCTCACAGCGCTTTGCCAGTTTCAGATAACCATTAAACAAAGCGCCCTGTCCGCAGCGCGGGCAACATCCTTTGATACCGGCTTTGATTGGCTCTACCGGCGGATAAAGACTATCTTCATTATGCATTATTCCACCTCCGCTGCGGTCTAGAGCAGTTTACGTCCAGATTGGATGATAGCGCTCGCTCTAGATACTTTATTTTTGTCGCATTATCACTGCCGTCAAGTTGATCCAACTTGACTGTGAAATGCTCTAGTTGCGCCGCATAAAACCAGAGCAAAATTTTAAAATGTTGAAGCCACCTTTATGTGCCAGGTCCGACACAGGGCGCTCTAAGAAACAAAAAGCGCCGCAGCCCTCAAAAACCGCGACGCTTTCCTTATCCCATCAGGCTCAGAACTCCGGCAAAATGCCGTTATTCCTGATGCCGGTTAATGCACGGCAATCGGTGCGCCCCATGAACCCCAGACATAAATGCTGAAGAACAGGAATAGCCAGACCACGTCCACGAAATGCCAGTACCATGCAGCGGCTTCCAGACCGAAATGGTTCTTCGGCGTAAAATCACCGCGAATAGAGCGGATCAGACAAACGGCCAGAAAGATCGTACCAACAATAACGTGGAAACCATGGAAACCGGTCGCCATGAAGAATGTTGCACCATAAACGGAATCTTTGAAGGCAAATGGCGCATGAATATATTCATAAGCCTGCACGAAAGAGAACAGCACACCGAGAACAACAGTCAGCGCCAGCCCCCAGACAAGGCCTTTGCGGTCATTATGCAGCAGCGCATGATGCGCCCATGTCAGCGTGGTGCCGGAGAGCAGCAGAATTACGGTATTATAAAGCGGCAGGTGCAGAGGATCGAGAACTTCCATGCCTTTCGGAGGCCACTGACCGCCGGTGAATTCTGCACGCATCACCTGATGCACTTCATTCGGGAACAGGCTGGCATCAAAGAACGCCCAGAACCATGCCACGAAGAACATGACTTCGGAGGCAATGAACATAATCATGCCATAGCGCAGATGGATGGAAACCACGCGGGTATGGTGGCCTTCCTTGCCCTCACGGATCGTATCCGACCACCAGCCATACATGCAGTACAGGATGATGGCGATGCCGATAAAGAACAGCCATGGCGTTACAAAATTGATACCAAACAGATGCAGCTCGCCTGCATTGAGGTAGCGCATATAAGCGATACCGCCAATGGCCAGAACAAATGCACCAACCGAGCTCAGAAACGGCCACGGACTAGGATCTATAATATGATAGTCGTGGTTCTTCTGATGAGTGTCTGCCATGTCATTCCCCCTTAAGGTTTATGCCCCAAGGCTCCTCTGTTTATCTTTCCGGTGCTGCATCCGGATATCCCCCGATAAGCACCCTGTTCTTTATTTTATGTCGCAGGCGCAGTCTGTTTTTGCGCTCCGAACATAGCCCCTCTTGACCATATTCTTGATGCAGTTCGCTTTTTTGCGCACCGCAACATGATGTCGCGGCATCTCTACCCTTGCGGCTTCACCACCGGCTTAATTTCAGCATTTTTCTGCAAAACAGCAGGCGCTGCGGCTGAGTTCACCGGCTCCTTGTCCAGCGGGAAAAATGTATAAGACAAGGTGATCGTCTTCAGCCCTTTAAGGTCTTTTTCTTTCACAATATCCGGATCGACAAAGAACATGACCGGCATTTCCATTGTTTCACCGGCGGCAAGGGTTGTGTCTGTAAAGCAGAAACACTGAACCTTGTTGAAATAAGAACCTGTGAGATCCGGCGACACATTGAATGTCGCGCGTCCCGAAGCCGGACGGTCGGAGATATTCTTCGCTTCGTAATTCACGATAGTCGTTTCACCGATACGCACAGTCACTTCGCGCTGAACCGGCTTGAACTCCCATGGCAATCCGCCGGACACATTGGCATCAAAGCGTACATTGACCGTCTGATCGAGGATTGTATCAGACATCTGCTCAACGCGCTGCGTTGTGCCGCCATAGCCGGTAACCTGACAAAACATCTGATAAAGCGGGACAGCCGCATAGGCCATGCCGATCATGGCAACGAAGAAACTGGCACAGGACAGAGCAACAATACGATTGGAACGCTGATGACGTGCAGCCTGTGCAGCAGCGTCTTCTGCTGCAGGCGCCTGCATTGTTTCTGTATTTTCCGGTTTCTGTATCATTGCCTATGCCGCCTCCCTGCGACTTAAAACGCTGACAGTTCCGATTACATCGGGCGAACCAGCACACCTGGTCCGAGTTTAACCCATGTGCCGATATAAACGATCAGAACAAAAGCCGTTAAGGCCAGTGCCAGAGCCACAGAACGGCTGCGCTGGGCTTTCTTCTGTTTCTCTGTCTGCGTTATCAGTTCGAGTTCAGTTTTTGCTTCTTTATCCGCCATCATTATCCCCCTATTACCGGCAGTATTTTCGCCACCAGTGCTTCAACAAGCAAGATGCTGAACAAAGCGGACAGATAAACCAGCGAAAATTTAAACAGCGCACGGGCAGCGCGCATTTGTGTTTCATGTTCCGGCGCCATCCAGAGCTGCACTGCGCGCCATACGAAGATTGCGCCAAGCAAAGCAGAAAGCACACCATAGACATGGCCGCCGAAGCCGAGGAACCATGGCAGAACACCAACCGGCGCCACGATCAGCGAATAGATTACGATCTGCAAACGTGTGGATTTTTCACCCCGCACATTCGGCATCATCGGAATTTTTGCTGCTTCATAATCACCGGATGTGAACAGGGACAGTGCCCAGAAATGCGGCGGCGTCCACAAAAAGATAATCAGAAACAGAACAACACTTTCAACCGAGACTGTGCCCGTTACCGAAGCCCAGCCGATCATCGGCGGGAATGCACCGGCGGCACCGCCAATCACAATATTCTGCGGTGTCGAGCGTTTCAGCCACATTGTATAAACGACGCTGTAGAAGAAAATTGTAAAGGCCAGCAAAGCTGCAGCAAGCCAGTTGACGAGCAGACCAAGCGTCATCACGGAAAAGACAGACAGTGTAATACCATAAGCAAGCACTGTTTCTTCACGGATCAGACCGGCAGGGATCGGCCGGTTTTTTGTGCGTTTCATAATGCGGTCAATATCCGCATCATACCACATATTCAGCGCGCCTGAGGCACCGCCGCCGATCGCAATACATAGAATAGCAATCGCAGCCATAACCGGATTCATATGACCGGGAGCCACGATCAGACCAACAAAACCGGTAAATACAACCAACGACATGACACGCGGTTTCAGCAGCGCGATATAATCAGCCGCGCTCGCTTCCGACAGCTGCATCGGCTGTCCGGTTTCACCTGTCATGTTATTTTTCTCAACCAGAGACATTATCTGTATCTGTCCTTATTCAAAAATTCCGGCAAAACCGGATACCGGATCTCAAATCCGGCAATTCCTTAAAACGAATGTCGCACTCTGAGCAGCTATTTGCGGGGAGACTGCTTCTCCCGCAACGCCGCATTTTCTTGCGCGACTGTTGCAGCACCTGCGGTGCATTAAGCGCTAATAGCGCCTCTATACACCCAAACACCGCACGGTACACCCGTCATAATTTAGGAAATTCATAAATAGCCTAAAAGTGAACGGCCCTATGAATTGCATAAATCATGCTATCCGGCATTTTCGTTTGTATCGGGCGGCGGCATGACTGACGCCGCCCGAACAATATTACTTCACATGCGGGAGCTGTTCCCACTGGTGATAAGGCGGCGGCGAAGACAGCTGCCATTCCAGTGTTGTTGCACCCTCACCCCATGGATTTGCACTTGTGGCACGCTTTTTCGCAAAAGCCTCAAATACACCATAGAGGAAAACCAGCACCGCAAAGCCGGAAATATACGAGCCGTAGGACGACACCATGTTCCAGCCTGTATAGGCATCAGGATAGTCGATATAACGGCGCGGCATACCGGCAAGACCGAGGAAATGCTGCGGGAAGAACACCAGATTCACACCGATAAATGTGAGCCAGAAGTGAATTTTGCCGATGGTTTCATTATACATGTAGCCGAACATTTTCGGGAACCAGTAATACCAGCCCGCAAAAATCGCGAATACGGCACCCAGCGACAATACGTAATGGAAATGCGCGACAACATAATATGTGTCATGCAGCGCACGGTCGAGACCGGCATTGGCCAGCTGTACACCGGTCATACCACCAACGGTGAACATGAAGATGAAGCCGATTGACCAGATCATCGGTGTGCGGAAGTCAATCGAACCGCCCCACATTGTGGCAATCCACGAGAAGATCTTGATACCGGTCGGTACCGCAATCACCATGGTTGCGAACACAAAATAACGCTGCGTATCGAGTGACAGACCCACCGTATACATATGGTGCGCCCAGACCACAAAGCCGACAACACCGATTGCAACCATCGCATAGGCCATGCCGAGATAACCGAAAATCGGCTTCTTCGAGAAGGTCGAAATCACGTGGCTGACAATACCGAAGCCCGGCAGGATCAGAATATACACTTCCGGATGACCGAAGAACCAGAACAGATGCTGATACAGGATCGGGTCACCGCCACCTTCAGGCGCGAAGAATGCTGTCGCAAAGTTACGGTCTGTCAGCAGCATGGTGATCGCACCGGCCAGAACCGGCAGAGACAACAGAAGCAGGAAGGCTGTAACCAGAACAGACCATGCGAAAAGCGGCATTTTATGCAGGGTCATGCCCGGCGCACGCATATTCAGAATGGTTGTGATGAAGTTGATCGCACCGAGAATGGACGACGCACCGGAAATGTGGATCGACAGAATTGCGAAATCCACCGCAGGTCCCGGCTGTCCCGAAGTCGACAGCGGCGGATACAGCGTCCAGCCACCACCTGCGCCCCAACCACCGGCAGGACCCGGCACGAAGAAGGAAATCAGCAGCAGCAGCAATGCCGGAGGCAGCAGCCAGAATGAAATATTGTTCATGCGCGGGAACGCCATATCAGGCGCACCGATCATCAGCGGAACCATCCAGTTGGCGAAACCACCGATCAGCGCAGGCATGACCATGAAGAAGATCATAATCAGCGCATGCATGGAGGTAAACACGTTGAACATATGCTTACCGGCATCCAGTGCCGCATCGCCTTCAACGCCATAGACCATAGAAGCCAGACCATGGAAAATCTGGATACCAGGCTCCTGCAATTCCGCACGCATAGCGATGGACAATGCCCCGCCGATGATACCGGAAATAATCGCAAAGATCAGATAGAGTGTACCGATATCCTTGTGATTGGTCGAATACACCCAGCGTACCCAGCCGCGCGGCTTGTGGTCGTCATGGTGTGCATCCGCCCCTGCGTGAGGGGCTCCCTTTCGGGTATCGTGAGCTGTTGTACCAGCCATAAGATTGCTCCCGTTCTGAACGAATACCAAATGCCCTTTAGGGAACCAAAACAGGTATTCTAAAATATTGAACTACCACATGAATTCCGTCTTAAATCATATTTGATTTTTAAGCAGCCATGCGGTTCGTGACCTGTAAAAACCCAGGAGCCTGACGAAAACTCCGTTCACGTCAGGCTTATAATCAGTTTCCGGCAACAGTCACGGTCTTGTTGTCATTTTCAATTTCGGCCATCAGTGTCTTATTCGCACCGGAAATATCCGTACGGGCAGCAGCAAGCCATGCATCATAACGCTCCTGTGAGACAACGCGCACAGCAATCGGCATATAAGCATGATCTTTACCGCATAGTTCAGAACACTGGCCGTAATAGAGCCCTTCACGGGCGGCCTTGAACCATGTTTCGTTATTGCGTCCCGGAACACCATCCATCTTGACGCCGAAAGCAGGCATTGCCCATGAGTGGATCACATCGGCAGCTGTCACCAGCAAGCGGACAGTCGTATCCACAGGAACCACAACTTCATTATCAACAGCCAGAAGGCGCGGATAAGCGGCCAGATCCTGTTTACCGGCGCTCGCACGGTCTTCGTCTTTCAGCAGAAGTGCATCAAATGAAAGCGGCTCTTCTGTCTGATATTCATAGCCCCAGTACCACTGATAACCTGTTGCTTTAACAGTCAGTTTTGGCTCATCCGGAGAATATTGCGCAGTCAGAAGCTGGAAGGACGGAATGGCCAGAAACAGCAGAATAATGACCGGACCCAGTGTCCAGATCACTTCAATCGTTGTGTTATGGCTGGTTTTGGAAGCAACCGGATTTGCGCCTTTACGGAAGCGCAGGATGCACCACAAGAGCAGCAGCATCACCAGACCGGTTACCGGAATAATGAACATCAGCGAATAACGCTCAAACCAATGTATCTGATCCGCAATTTTTGTTGCGGAATCCTGCCAGCTCAGCTGCCAGTCAACCGGCTTGTCAGCCAGTGCGCCCGCTGCAGACGCCAAAAGACCCGACACTGCGCCGAATGCAACCGCGCTGCCGGTCAAAATATGTTTTTTCATCGCAGAATCCTTACCTGCAACGGCTTTATTTGTGGCAATAACCCTATCCACCAGCATCTTCTCCCGATTATAGCCTTGCCGGTTAATCGCGGACATAGCTCTTCCCCAGCCAATGTCCCGTTCCCCCACCGTACTGACAACACATTATAGCACCAAGCAAGGAAGGCGAAGATTTTCCCGTGCGGCATTTTTGCGCGTAATACAACTCAAAAACACGGGTCTTTTCCGGTTCATCCCGCAGGTAACCGGATATAAAACCTTCCAAATCAATCTATAAAAACATATAAAATCAAAGAGTTGAAAATGAAGAACAGTATAGCGCGACCTTTTACAGATTTTGTCTGCCCGGAAAAATCTCAAGGTTTTCCTGATTATCTCAACCGCGCCAAAACAGCCCAAATCCGCAGATCATGCCTTATTCCGGCCTCAGAACGGAGAATCAATTCACAGCTCGGACTTATTTGCATTGATCTGGATCAAGTAAAATACAGATAAAACAATGCGCCGTGCATCCTGCACAAAACTGCTGCAATATTCTGAAAAACACCACAGATTTCAAATGCTGCACATTCTTTCAGGCCAGCATGCAATTCACGGTGCTAAAACGAAGGGAAGATGCTGAAAACTGTGCATGGCATAGCGATAATTTCGACAATGCGGATTTAGAATGGTGTTCACAATCTGATTTATACTAAAACTTTACCTTATCCGGTTCAAATTCCGCCATTATCCATGTACACAGAATGAAAAGCATGGCTTTCTGATTTGCCGGTTTCCGGAAATGACGCAAAGCCCTCTCTTAAATACGCTTTCAAAGGGTAGTTACGGCTCGCGCCGCATTTACCGATGTAATGTTTACCGAGCCGCCAAAGGTATCATAAATATGCACCATTTCTCTTCTGTCAGCCGTAAAGTTGCCGCTGCTCTGCTCGGTGCAGGCCTTATGGCTGTATCCGCCTCTGCTGCTTTTGCTCAGACTGCACCGCAGCCAGCGGCGACCAGTGCATCGCAGAAAAACGGCACTTTGCGCTCTCAGCATGGCGCATGGTCCATTCTTTGCGACAAGCCTGCCGGTGCCAAGACCGAACAATGTGCGCTGATCCAGAATGTGATCGCTGCTGACCGTCCTGAGCTCGGCCTTTCGGTCGTTGTTCTGAAAACTGCCGACAATAAAGCGCGTATCCTGCGTGTGCTTGCACCACTCGGCGTTTTGCTGCCAAACGGCCTCGGCCTCAATGTGGACGGCAAAGATATCGGCCGTGCTTATTTCGTGCGCTGTTTTGAAGACGGCTGCTATGCGGAAGTTATCCTTGACGACGCGCTGATCGACACGCTGCGCAAGGGTAAGGCCGCGACTTTCATCGTGTTCCAGACACCGGAAGAAGGCGTGGGTATTCCCGTTGAACTGCAGGGCTTCAGCGACGGCTTCAACAAGCTGCCATAAGCTCTTCAATCTGATTAAAACGCCGCCGCTCATATTTTGACGGCGGCGTTTTTATTTTATCCCGCTGTCCGGCTTGTCCCACGGCAGCAAACTCGCCATATACAAAGAACAATCACCCGTCTGATACAGGACACAGCCGCTGTTCCGGAGTAAATCTATGAGTTCCACCACGTCCCGAAGCCTGATTGATGAATTCGATGTCAGCCGTGACAAGGTTGAAAAACTGGTTGCGCAATCGCTCCACGGCAGTGAAGACGGTGAACTTTATCTGGAATATGCGGAATCTGAATCTCTGGTCTTTGATGATGGCCGTCTGAAAAACGGCTCTTTCAATCAGGGACAGGGTTTTGGTCTACGTTGTGTCTCCGGTGAGACGGTCGGCTATGCCCATTCCGGCGAACTGACCCATAGCGCCCTGCTTCGTGCATCCGATGCAGCATCCGCGATTTCCCGCGGATCGTCAGGCACTTACAGTGCAGCTCCGGCTGGTACAAACCGCCATCTCTATACGGATGTGAACCCGCTAGGCTCTCCGACTTTCAATGAAAAAGTCGTTCTGCTTCAGCAGATTGACGGCTATTTGCGCGCCAAAGACAGTAAAGTGCGTCAGGTCAGTGTCAGCATCGGCGGTTCATGGCAGCAGGTAGAAATCTTGCGTGCGGATGGACATTTCGTTCGTGATATCCGTCCGATGGTACGCCTGTCGATTTCCGTCATGGCCGGTCAGGGCGACCGTCAGGAATCCGGCTCCTATTCCATGGGTGGCCGTCGCCTGTTTGAAGATTTTATTGCTACAGGCTCATGGCAGCACGCAGCGGATGAAGCACTGCGCCAGGCTCTCGTTAATCTCGAAGCGATCCCCGCTCCTGCCGGTACATTTGATATTGTACTATCCAATGGTTGGCCGGGTGTAATGCTGCATGAAGCTGTCGGCCACGGTCTTGAAGGTGACTTCAACCGCAAGCAACTCTCGGCCTTTGCAGGCCTCATGGGGCAACAGGTTGCCGCCAAAGGCGTGACCGTAGTCGATGACGGCACAATTACTGACCGTCGCGGCTCACTGACCATTGATGATGAAGGCACACCGACCAACAGCACTGTGCTGATCGATGACGGCAAGCTCGTCAATTATATGCAGGATCGCCAGAATGCCCGTCTGATGGGGATGAAACCAACCGGCAATGGCCGTCGTGAATCCTATGCCCATGCACCTATGCCACGCATGACCAATACGATGATGCTCTCCGGCGACAAAACACCGGAAGAGATTATCGCCTCCGTTAAGAAAGGCATCTATGCGGTGTCTTTCGGCGGTGGTCAGGTAGACATTACCTCCGGTAAATTCGTTTTCGGTTGCACCGAAGCCTATATGATTGAAGACGGCAAAGTGGGCGCACCGGTCAAAGGTGCCATGCTGATCGGCAATGGTCCTGATGCCATGCATCGCGTATCGATGATCGGCAATGACAGCAAGCTCGATAACGGCTCCGGCAATTGCGGCAAAGGCGGCCAGTGGGTGCCTGTAGGCGTTGGTCAACCACATCTGCGTATGGATCAGATGACAGTCGGCGGAACCGCGGTATAAACATGAAAAACTTGAATGGTTTGACGGCTGTTATCACCGGTTCCGGTCGTGGCCTCGGTGCTGCAATGGCGATACTGCTGGCTGATGCCGGTTGCAAAATTGTGCTCTGCGCCCGCAATCAATCTGCACTCTCGACGATTGCTGACCAGATTGAACAGCGCACAGGACTGCGACCTGATCAGGTTGTGGTTGATCTCGCTGATAATGCCAGTATCGGCTGTGCCATCGCGCAGATCACAGCAAAATATAACACGATTGATCTGCTGATTAATAATGGTGCAATGTGGCTGGAAGCCAGTGATGAACCGCATAGTGAGCAGGAAGTGTTCGGCACGATCAATGCTGCGGTAACCGGCAGTTTTCTGTTTACGCAAGGGCTGTTGCCGCTGCTGAAAAACTCATCCAGACCGGATATTGTGACCATCGGCTCGATCAGCGCATTACCGAATGCACCGCTGCATAGTGTGGCTGTACCGTTTTATGCTGCGAAACATGCACAGGCCGCGATAGCAACAGGTTTACAGCAAATGCTGCGCGGCACGCCGGTGCGTTCACTCTGTGTGCACCCACCCTATCTGGATGATATTTCACCGGCGGATACGGAATGGGATGCCATTCCCGAACGCGTCAAAGGTGAGCGCGCAACCAATCGCGATGTTTGTGAAGCAGTGATGTTTGCGATCACCCGACCACGCCATATCACGCTGTCGTCAATCACAATTGATACGGATGAAGGCGGGTTGTTCGGCTGAACACCCGCCCTCTCCTGATTATTTTTTCGAGAGCAGCGCCACAGTTTCCACATGGGATGACCACAGGAACTGATCGACAGGGATAATCTTGTCGATCTTGTAACCGCCCTTGACCAGAATGGCGAGGTCGCGTGCCAGTGTCACCGGATTACAGGAAACAGCCGCGACTTTTGGCACGGATGATTTGGCAATCTGCATCGCCTGCTCTTCAGCACCGGCACGCGGCGGATCGAAAACAATACCCTGATAGGCATTGAGATCCTTATACAGGATCGGACGGCGGAACAGATCACGCCGCTCATGCGTGACCGGTTTCAGCCCCTGCACATGACGGATACCGCGATCCAGCGCCGCCAGTGCCGGTGCATCATTTTCCACCGCATGAACTGCCATGGTCTCAGCCATACGCAGAGCAAAAGTACCGACACCGCAGAACAAATCCGCAGCTTTTTTGACCTTTTTGAAGTGGCCGATCACCAGCGCAACCATGGCTTCTTCAGCTTCGATTGTTGCCTGAAGGAAACTGCCGGACGGAATATTCACCGGTACTTTGCCAAAGGTAATCAACGGCTTCTTTGGCTCCAGAATGATCTCACCGTCAACGCTGAGGCGGGCAAAACCCAGTTCCATCATCAAAGGTGTGAGAATACGGCGCGCCGCATCATCCGGTGTCGGGCAGCCGCTTGCAGCCAGATCAAGGCCGGATTCCGTATCAGTAACCGTCAGTTTAAACGGCTTTGCACCATCGGCCAGATGAATAGCGACTTTGCGCAGATCATCCAGACGAGAAATAATCGCCGGAACTGTCACCGCACATTCAGAAATATTAATCAGCTCATGGCTCTGGTGACGGTTAAAACCAAGCAGCAAACCGGCTTCAGTTTTGCGAATGGCGAATGTCGCACGGCGGCGGCTCTGCTGTGCGCAAGGCACCAGTGGTGCCAGCTCATATTTCAAACCACGACCATCAAGACTGGCTGCCACCAGTGAGCGCTTCCATGCCTGATAGGCAGACATTTCCCAATGCTGCAAGGCGCAACCGCCGCAATCCTCGAAATGGCGGCAGGATGGTTCCACACGCTGCTCCGATGTTTCCAGCAATGCCATCAGGCTGGCGCGGTTCTTATCCCGCGCAACATTGGCAATCTCACCCGGCAAGGTAAAAGGCACAAAAACCTGACCATCCGGCAGCTGGGCAACACCATCACCACCGGCACCCATTGCATTGATTGTAACACGCAAACTCATCAAACATCGTCCTTCGCGGCGGCAGCTTTGTTCTTCCTGCCTGCCAAAATATATTCCTGATTGCCGTCACCACCGGTAATCGGTGAGGCACAAAATCCTAAAGCCTGCCAGCCGGATTGCGTATTGAGCCAATCCTGCAAATCCAGCGCAATTTTCTCACCCTGCGACGGGTCTTTGAGAATACCGCCTTTACCGATTGCCTCGCGCCCTGCCTCGAATTGCGGTTTCACCAGCAACAGACACCAGCCGTCATCCGCGCAAAGATCAAGCGCATTGGGCAATGCCAGTTTCAGCGAGATAAAGCTGACATCCGAGACAACAACCTCAATCTTGCGTTCCTGCAAATGGCTCGCATCCAGCACACGGGCATTCAGCCCTTCGAGATTGGTAACGCGTTTATCGCCACGCAAAGTCTCATGCAACTGATCATGGCCGACATCGACGCAGATCACATGCTCTGCACCGCGCTCGAGCAGCACTTGTGTGAAACCGCCGGTGGAAGCACCGATATCCAGTGCTGTCTTGCCCTCAACCTCAAATCCGAAATGATCGAGCGCGGCTGTCAGTTTCAGCGCCGCACGGGAGACAAAACGGCTGGCCGGATCATCCACTGCCAGCTCAGCTTGTGCCGTCACAATCTGCCCGGCTTTAGTGACCACCTGACCATTCACGCGCACGGTACCACGTGCCACCGCATCGCGGGCACGCGAGCGCGAAGCAAACAGCCCGCGCTCTACGAGCGCCTGATCAAGGCGTATCTTATCTGTATTTTCACTCATGCTGCCTCAATGAATGAGACAACGCCTGAACACAAGAGGCTTTATGCGCGCAGTCCGCCGCCTGCCTCACCGGTCAACACATCACGGCCGAGCGCTGCAAAGGCCGCTCGCACGATGCCTGCACTATCCAAACCTGCACGGGCATACATAGCCTCAGGTTTTGCATGATCCATAAATGCATCCGGCAAGGTCAATGTGCGAACCCGCAAGCCATGATCCAACGCACCTTCATTGCTGAGATAATGCAGCACATGCGCACCAAAGCCACCTGCCGCACCTTCTTCAATCGTGAGTAACACCTGATGCTCTTTGGCAAGACGGCGGATCAGATCATGATCCAGAGGCTTAGCAAAACGCGCATCAGCAACAGTGGTGGAAAGACCGGCTGCATCCAACTCATCAGCAGCAGCTAAGCATTCCTGCAACCGCGCGCCGAAGCTCAAAATCGCGATTTTGCTGCCTTCACGGACAATACGGCCTTTACCGATTTCCAGAACAGTACCACGCTCCGGCAGATCAACGCCCACACCATCCCCACGCGGATAGCGGAAGGAGATCGGCCCTTCTTCATATTCCGCAGCAGTGCGCACCATATGCACCAATTCTGCTTCTTCTGATGCTGCCATCACCACAAAACCCGGCAGATTGCTCAGGAAAGCGGTGTCGAAACTACCCGCATGAGTGGCACCATCCGCGCCAACCACACCGGCACGATCAATAGCAAAGCGCACCGGCAGATGCTGGATCGCCACATCATGCACCACCTGATCATAGGCGCGTTGCAGAAAGGTAGAATAAATCGCTGCAAACGGCTTCAACCCTTCGGCAGCCAGACCGGCTGCAAAAGTCACCGCATGTTGCTCTGCCATGCCAACATCGAAAGTGCGCTTAGGAAAAGCCTGTCCGAAAAGATTAAGCCCCGTTCCGTCCGGCATTGCTGCCGTCACGGCCACGACCTTTTCGTCGTGGCGCGCTTCTTCAATCAGCGCATTGGCGAAAACTTTTGTATAGCTTGGCGCATTTGCAGGCGGCTTCGACTGCTTGCCGGTTATGACATCGAATTTATTAACGCCGTGATATTTATCGGCTGCGGCTTCCGCAGGGGCATAACCTTTGCCCTTCTGAGTCACCACATGCACCAGCACCGGCCCCTCAACATTATCGCGGATATTTGTCAGAACCGGCAGAAGATGATCGAGATTATGACCATCCACAGGGCCGACATAATACATGCCCAGCTCTTCAAACATTGTGCCGCCAGCCCAGAAACCGCGGGCAAATTCTTCCGTTTTACGGGCTTTATCCTGAAAGAATTTTGGCAATTTCTTGCTGATCTGCTTGGCCATCTCGCGCAGGTTGCGATAAGTCGGCCCAGAGACCAGACGCGCAAGATAGGCGCTCATTGCACCGGTCGGCGGCGCAATCGACATATCATTATCATTGAGAATAACGATCAGACGGGCATCCAGCGCACCGGCATTATTCATCGCCTCATAGGCCATACCGGCAGACATGGAACCGTCCCCGATAACCGCGATCACATTGCGCTTCTCACCTTTGAGCTCACTTGCCACAGACATACCCAGACCGGCGGAAATCGAAGTGGACGCATGGCCGGTGCCGAAATCGTCATATTCGCTTTCAGCACGTTTGGTAAAACCGGACAGGCCGCCCTCCTGACGAATGGTCGGCATACGCTCACGGCGTCCGGTCAGAATTTTATGCGGATAGGTTTGGTGCCCCACATCCCAGATCAGACGATCATTCGGTGTATCAAACAGATAATGCAGCGCCACAGTCAGTTCTACCACACCAAGGCTTGAGCCGAGATGACCACCGGTGCGCGACACCACATCAATCAGATCTGCGCGCAATTCATCCGCCAGTTGCGGCAATTGCGCAGGATCCAGTTTTCGCAAATCTTCCGGCAAATGCACCTGATCCAGCAATGGCGTGTGCAGTTTGTTATCAAAACCGGTCATTGGGAAAACCTTATTATTCTATGGACAATCAGAACAGGCGGAGATTAACGGCTTTGTTTCCCATCCGCCTGTATTTTGCAATCAGCTATATCAAATATTTATTCAGGCAGCGGGATAAATTCTTCCGCATCGCCCGGTACAATATCAAAGCGGCGGCTGCGCCACTCTTCCTTTGCCTGTTCAATACGTTCTTTTGATGATGAAACGAAATTCCACCAGATATAACGGCGGCTGTCCATCGCCTCGCCACCGAAGACCATGATCTGTGCACCCTCACCGGCGAAATTTTGCGGCACGGCTTCAATCACAATATCATCGCCCTGCCGGAAGGCCAGCAACTGATTATCAGTGAAAACCTCTCCGGCAATGCGCACTGCACCGCTCAGGATATAAATCGCCCGCTCTTCCTGCACCGCAGGCAGATGGAATTTGCCACCCGCCTCAATAAACACATCGGCATAGAGTGTCTCGCTATAGGTCGGCACATCGGATTTCAGCCCGTGCATATCGCCGATCATCAGGCGCATGCGAAATTCCTTTTCCTCCAGCCACGGCAATTGCTGCACGGTATGATTGCTGAATTCCGGCGCCATATTTTCAGAACGCTCCGGCAAGGCAACCCATGTCTGCACGCCGGAGATTGCCAGCGGCGACCCGCGCATTTCCTCCGGTGTGCGCTCGGAATGCACAATGCCGCGTCCCGCAGTCATCAGATTGACTTCACCGGGATTAATTACCTGCTCGGTACCGAGACTGTCACGATGACGGATATTGCCGTCCAGAAGATAAGTAACCGTTGAAAGCCCGATATGCGGATGCGGCGCTACATCCAGCGCCTGCCCGGCCCGTAATAAGGCCGGCCCCATCCGGTCAAAGAAAATGAAAGGCCCGACGAGCCTGCGCTTTGCAGTGGGCAATGCACGGCGAACCTGCAAGCCGCCCACTTCACTGGTGCGCGGAATAATCAGCGTTTCAATTGCATCAATCGACTGATGATCACCGGGAACCGGATCCTGACCGGGAAAGAAGCTCACAAATCTGTCCTTTCAGAAACAATGAAACGCCCAGAGTGAAGCATTTCCGGCTTAAGTTAAGCCATTGAAATACCTGACCCACCAGCTTTCAAACGCATCCGCACCAAAATCTGCAACAGATTTTCGGGATGCATTTTAAACAGCATATCATAAAATAAGAAATGTCCGGAGTTTTACATCCGGACATTCCATCACAAATCAGTCAGACAGGATCGGACACTAATGCCTGTTATTTCTGACCAAGCATTTTCAGCAATTGCTGCATATCCGGCACCTGACCATTCGCTGTCAGCTTGTCAACAATGCCCGGCAGTGCTGCGGAAAGCTCTGCCAGCAAATCCTGTTCATTGACACCCGTCTGACGGGCAATATCCGAAATTGTGTTTTTGCCAATGGCATTGCCAAGCTGGTCCGGTTCGATTGGCGCATTGCTGCCGGAACCAACCCAGCTATCAACTTTATCTGCATGGCCAGCCTGTGTAAGCTGCTCAAGCAAGCCGCCTAAACCGCCGCCAAGTCCACCGCCGCTGCCGGTCTGTCCGGCTTGTCCTGCGGCTGTGCCCCCCAGAACACCGCCAAGCAAGCCGCCAAGAACACTGCCGAGGCCGCCAAGGCCACCAGCCTGTGAATCTGCCTGCGTGCCTGCCGGAGCATTCGCCTGCTGTCCACCGCCGAACACGCTACCCAGAAGATCGCCGAGACCGCCGCCGGATGCGGCCTGATCCGGCGCATTCACCTGAGGCTGTTCATTATCATCGGATTTACCGCTGAACATGCGACCAACGAGCAATGCACCAAGTGCAATCAGAACCGGTTTGGTCAGACTGCCGCCCGGTACCGGTTCATTATTTGAAGAGTCACCACCCAAAAGGCCCATTTTATACTTCCTCCAAACCTGCTGAAATGCCGGATACTTAGCAGCATCGCGCAAAAATATTTACTTGGCAAGATTGTCACTTGCCAAGCATGTAATGATATGGGAGCGTTTTACCGAGTTTCCAGAGCCAGCCTCATGAATTTGCCAGCACGTGAATTTAATTGATGGTCTGCGTTCCGGTTTCTTTGATTTTCGCATTCTTGCAGCGCCGGATGTGATCTGTCTCTGTAAAATGCTTTTCGCGAAACGGAGAACATACAATGTCAGTTATCAGCTGGATTATTCTCGGTCTCATTGCCGGTTTTATCGGCAGCAAAATCGTCAACAAAAGCGGTCAGGGCATGTTGATGGATATTGTCCTCGGCATTGTCGGCGCGGTTATCGGCGGTGTTATTTTCAATTTCTTCGGTGCGGCGGGTGTTACCGGCCTCAATATTTACAGCCTGATTGTTTCCGTAATCGGCGCAGTGGTCGTGCTGTTCCTTTATCACGCAATCAGCGGCCAGAGGCAGCTAAGATAAACATAAACAGGCACGAACATGCATTGGGTTGAGCCATATATTGCCGCCTATGGCTCAATCGCTCTGTTTATCATCATTTATTTTGAAAGTTTCGGTGCGCCGGTACCGGGAGAGACATTGCTTATTGCTGCATCCCTGCTGGCTCAGCAAGGCGAACTGTCTTTACCGGTCATGTTACTCGCGGTGTTTCTCGGCGCGATACTGGGCGACAGCACAGGTTATCTGATCGGCCATTTTGGCGGGCGGAAAATTTTGATCCGCTTCGGCCCCTATATCAAGCTGACACCGGAGCGGCTGGAGCAATTCGAAAAACTCTTTGAAAAATACGGCAGCGGCATTGTCATCACTGCACGCTTCTTTGCTATTTTACGCCAGTTAAACGGTATCATGGCTGGTGCCTTAAAAATGCACTGGCTGAAATTCGTCTCCGCCAATATTATCGGCGCGGCACTCTGGACTTTAGTCTGGGGTGCTGGCCCCTATTTTTTCAGCGCCTTGTTTAAAAAGCTACTCTAAACATATGTACTGAGCGGATTACAACCGGAAAATGTTGCGAAAATCTGCGGATATGATCTAGTCTCTCCAGCAGAGCGTTTCAGAGAAGCAGGTCGTGCTAATGCCATAATTGACCTGCAGCTTCGGAACCGGATTTTATAACGCACAAGGATTTCTCATGCGTATTTTGGCCATTCTCACGGTGTTACTCGCCCCGCTCTTTGCAGGTACAGCGCTTGCAGACGATGCTGAGGGTAAGATCACCAAGATCAATGAAGATACGGAAACCATTACGCTGGACAATGGCAAAGATTACCGCCTGCCCGGAGAATTCGATTATAGTGCGATTGAAAAGGGCATGAAGGTTATCGTCACCTATGATCTCGTCGATAATGTTCGCTATATCAGCAATATTGACGAAGCCGACGGCGGTTAAAACCGTAATTACCGGCCATCATAAAATGACAAAAGCGCCGTTTCCGGCGCTTTTTTTTATTATACAGAAGCTCTTTATTCAAACCCATTCAAGACGGTTGTTTTCAAGCTTCAGAAGCTTGTCCTGCGGCACGGAAAGATGCGCAGCATCCTGCCCGCTCATGCCTTCAACCAGATAAAACAAGGTACGAATGCAACCGCCATGGGTCACGCACACTGTTTTGCCCTTCACGCTTTCAAGCCATTTGGCAACGCGCTCTGAAAGAATCATGTAGCTTTCAGCATGTTCGCCCGGCGGAACAAAATTCCATTTGTCACGCTCACGCTGCTGCAAGAGACTTGCACTGCCGACACCGGCAGCCTCGAACTCTTCCATCATATGCCCCTGCCAGTCACCGAAATGCACCTCCATCAGCAAAGGATCGGTGCGGTAAGCCAGCGGGTCGAGCCCCATACGGGTGCGGATACGCTCCATCGTCTCACGGGTACGGCGCAGAGGACTTGCAACAAAGTCAAATCCTTCTGCGGTACCAATCAGCGACTTCAGCATATCGCCGTTGCGGTCAGCCTGTGTGCGGCCATGGGCATTGATATCAATGTCCATCTGCCCCTGCACACGCTGGGAGACATTCCAGTCCGTCTCGCCATGACGCGAGAAGTAAATGATTTCCCGTGCCATTCCTGCTGTCCTCAGTCTTTTACAACCGAAATATCCGGTGCATCCACGGCCTTCATACCGATTGTATGATAGCCGCTGTCAACATGATGAACTTCACCGGTCACGGAACGGGAAAGATCGGATAGGAAATACAGGCCTGAATCGCCGACTTCTTCAATGCTGACGGTACGACGCAGCGGTGCGTTATACTCGTTCCATTTCAGAATATAGCGGAAATCGCCGATACCGGAAGCCGCAAGCGTCTTGATCGGACCGGCAGAGATCGCATTAACGCGAATATTCTGCGGACCAAGATCAACAGCGAGATATTTCACGCTGGCTTCCAGAGCGGCCTTGGCAACACCCATCACATTGTAGTTCGGCATGACTTTTTCTGCACCGTAATAGGTGAGTGTCAGCATAGAACCGCCGTCTGTCATCAGTTTTTCCGCGCGCTTGGCCAGCGCAGTGAAGGAATAAACCGAGATCAGCATTGTGTTGGAAAAGTTCTCTGCCGAAGTATCGAGATAACGGCCGGTCAGCTCATCCTTATCAGAGAAGCCGATAGCATGAACGAGGAAGTCGAGCTTGCCCCATTTTTCTTCGATCAGAGCGAAAACCGCATCCATGGATGCGTCGTCAGTCACGTCGCAATGGCCGCAGACCAGCGCGTCCAGTTCAGCCGCAAGCGGCTCGACGCGCTTCTTCATCGCGTCGCCCTGATAAGTTAAAGCGATCTCCGCACCGGCATCCCGTGCAGCCTTGGCAATACCCCAGGCGATTGAGCGATTATTGGCCAGACCCAAGATCAGCCCGCGTTTTCCTTGCAACAAACCGGATTTGGTGGTCATTCACCATACCTCATAAAAAAATATAATCTGAATAGCTGCCTATCGCACAGCACAGCATTGGCTTCAAGCAAGGACAGTAAATTTTGTCCCCCTTCCCCTTGAAAGCAGGTATTTAAGTGCAAATATCAGCTTGTTGTTTCTAATATGTAACGGTTCCCGTCAGCAATATAAAGCAGTATTCACGGGCGCGAATCCACCCGTGAATCACTTTATCCTGCCCGTGAACGCAATAGCGATTCGAGCTCTTCATCACCATTTTCAGGCAACATAATCCGGATATGCACGAATAAATCCGCAGCATCTCCCGTTTTATTAGGCAATCCTTTGCCCTTCAGGCGCAAAATCTTATCCGAGCTTGACCAGGCAGGAATACGCACAGCCACACGTCCGCTCAAAGTTTCCACTTCCGCACGGGCACCAAGCACCGCATCACTGAGCTGCACCGGCAAATCAAGATGCAAATCACGCCCGTCCTGACGGAAACGCGGGTGTTTTTTGAAATTGATTGTTACCAATGCATCGCCGTCAACAGCACCGGGAATGGTTTCTCCCTGACCTTTCAGGCGGATCGTCTGGCCGTCCTCAACATATTTCGGCAGTTTGATCGACAGTTTCTTGCCGTTCGGGAAAACCGCCTCAACCTTCTCGGCTCCTGCCGCCTGCTCCAGAGAAACAGAGATCGAGGCTTTCAAATCCGGCGCTTTTGACGGTGCGCGGCTGCGTGTACGGCTTCCGCCACTACCAAAGCCACCACCGAAAATGCTGCTCAGAATGTCCTCTGCGCCGTCAAAACCGCCCTGCTGGAAGCCACCTTGTCCGCCACCCGCGCCACCCCGACGGAAACCGGCAAACGGATCGCCCTGAAAACCACCACCTTGGCCACCAAAACCATGACCGGCAAAACCTGCCGGTTTTCCTTCGGCATCAATCTCACCACGGTCAAACTGACCGCGCTTGTCTTTGTCGCCGATAATTTCATAGGCCTGATTAATTTCGGCAAATTTCTCCTGTGCCTTCGGATCATCCTGATTCTGATCCGGATGATATTTCTTGGCCAGTTTACGAAAAGCAGATTTTACTTCTTCAGGCTTCGCCGTTTTAGCGACGCCCAATACGCTATAGGGATCGCGCATAATATTCCTTCATGGCTGCGGTGATTACTAAACAGAATCACCTGTCATCTGATAAGAGCTTAGCGCATGTCTCCCAAAAGCGGGTACCGGTTTTGGGACAAAGACGTGCGTCAAATCAAAAAGATAAAGCGAGTGCAGTAGATCAAACTTCACACAACACGCTTTAGCGCATACGGCACCATTTTACCGCGCGGATTAAACACCCGATCAGCTTGTAAAGACAGCGACAGTGTTTCACGGCATGGTTCCGGCATGCTTTTATACAGCAATATGCGTATCAATACGGCTGTTTTCCAGATGTTAAACGGCAAATATAGCCGTTCATCTGCAAAATCTGGCGTTCAATTTCCGTATAATTATTAAATCGGAGCGAAAGAAGTCAAAGCCCAGGCACCACCTTGCGCCATACAGGCCTGTCCGCGATAAAGTGCAGCACCGTCAAAGGCTTCCCGCGAGGTTTCAAATTCGCGGCACAGTCCGGCATCCGTCTTTTTCTCGGCGACAGTCGTGATTGTCCCCTGACTGCCGGTATCCGGATTAGCCCAAGGGATCGGTGTCTTACCCCATTGCGTGAAATTCAGAGCGGAGACCACATTCCGGATGGTATTCTGATCCGATACTTTACTGCTGTCATTGACCTCTGCTGTCACAGCAGGCTGTTTTGCGACAGAACCGGTAATACTGTTTTTATCCGGCATCGCTTTTTCGAGATCAAAACCGGACATTGCGCAGCCGGACAGGACAGAAACAGTACAGACGACCATAAGAAAACGGCAGGATGCCCCCCGCATCAACTGCAAAAAACCGCTTTTCCGTAATTCTGAAGTCATTGTAGTGACTGGCAAATGATCGTCCTGACAGGCTGAAGAACAGAATATCCGTAAAGACATTCCGGTGTTAATTGAAAACAGGCGTTTATTATGTGCCGGTCTGCGTTAACAAGCGGTTTGTGCAGAAGGTAAACAAATCGATAGCAGCCGTCAAAGGCTTCTGAAACATGTTTTCACAGCATTCCGCATATACGCCCGTTTATTCGCGTTTTGTGATTATTTCTTGTTGTTTTCGCGGCTATTTCCGATCCGCAGACTAAAGACGCAACACGGCCTTCATCCGATATCTCAGCCGGTTTTTTGTACAATAATAAACTTGCGGGTCTTCACAAGCACAGCCGGTCATGCAACTTATGCTGGTCATGATGATGGAAGCGCGGGTTAAGCACCGCTGAAGCCTTCCAATTACCAAGCAAGTGAACATACCGATATGACAACATCAGCGAATGATTTTACAACTGCAACCGAGCCTTTTCGTCTGTTTGCAGAATGGTTAGAGGATGCAACAAAATCCGAGCCGAATGATCCGAATGCTGTTGCAGTGGCAACCGTAGACGAAAGCGGCATGCCGAATGTGCGCATGGTGCTGCTGAAAGATTTCGATGAGAATGGCTTTGTATTCTATACAAATTACGAGAGCCAGAAGGGTTGCGAAATCCTGTCAGCCGGCAAAGCAGCCATGTGCTTCCACTGGAAATCCCTGCGCCGTCAGATCCGTGTGCGCGGCCCTGTCGAACAGGTAACGGCAGAGGAAGCTGACGCCTATTACAAGTCGCGCCCGCGCGGCAGCCGCATCGGGGCATGGGCCTCCAAACAATCCCGCCCGCTGGAAAGCCGTTTTGCACTGGAAAAAGCGGTTGCCGAATATACTGCGCGCTATGCCATCGGTGAAATTCCGCGTCCTGAATATTGGTCGGGCTTCCGCATTAAACCGACTTATATCGAATTCTGGCATGACCGCCCATTCCGCCTGCATGACCGTTTGATCTTCAAACGCGATGCACCGGAAGGCGATTGGACAACCCAGAAATTCTATCCGTAAATAAAAAAGCCGCCGATAACTTCGGCGGCTTTTTTGTGCGCCGGTCTTTCTCTTGTTTGACCACTGCTTAAAAGGCGAATAGAAACAGATTACCAAACTGAAATTAAAATGAGCCGCAAAGAACCGGTTCAATCTTGGGGTTTTCTATGTCGCATAACAGCTTTGGCCATCTTTTCCGCGTGACGACCTGGGGCGAAAGCCACGGTCCCGCGCTGGGCTGTATCATTGATGGCTGCCCTCCGGGTATTCAATTTACCGAAGCTGAAATTCAGGCCTATCTTGATAAGCGCAAACCGGGTCAGTCAAAATATACCACGCAGCGCCGCGAGCCGGATCAGGTGCGGGTATTGTCCGGTGTTCTCACCAGTGAAGACGGCGTGATGACCACCACCGGCACGCCGATTTCCATGATGATTGAGAATGTGGATCAGCGTTCAAAAGATTATGGTGAGATTGCCCGCCAGTATCGTCCGGGACATGCGGATTATGCCTATGATGTGAAATACGGCCTGCGCGATTATCGCGGTGGCGGACGTTCTTCTGCGCGTGAAACCGCAGCGCGTGTTGCTGCCGGTGCGATTGCCCGCAAGGTTGTGCCGGGTTTGAAAATCCGTGCAGCATTGGTAGGCATGGGTATTCACAAGATCGACCGCTCCCGCTGGGATTGGGCCGAGGTCGACAATAATCCGTTTTTCACACCGGATGCAGGCTCAGTAGAGCTGTTTGCCAGCTATCTCGATGGTATCCGCAAAAACGGTTCTTCGATTGGTGCAGTGATTGAAGTTGTGGCTGAAGGTGTGCCTGCCGGTATCGGCGCGCCGCTTTATGCCAAACTGGATCAGGATATCGCGTCCAATCTGATGTCGATCCCTGCGGTAAAAGGCGTTGAGATCGGTAATGGCTTTGAGGCCGCGACGCTGACCGGTGAAGAAAATGCCGACGAAATGCGCATTGATACCGATGGCAATCCGGTCTTCCTGTCGAATAATGCCGGTGGTATTCTGGGTGGTATCGCAACCGGTGCACCGATTATTGCACGTTTTGCCGTGAAACCGACCTCATCCATTCTCACCACACGTCGTTCTATTGATGTGGATAAGAAGGAAGTGGATGTCATGACCAAAGGCCGTCATGACCCGTGCGTTGGCATCCGTGCTGTGCCGATTGGTGAAGCAATGCTCGCTTGCGCGATTGCGGATCATTATTTGCGTCACCGCGGCCAGACTGGCCGCGTCTGATAGCCATGGGGCCAGACTGGCCGCGTCTCAATTCGATGCGGCCAGAGCAGTTATATGTGATGTTCTTTGAAAGATTACGGAGTGAAGCATGAGCTATAATCAGAAACAGGTTGTTGATGCACTCCGTGCTTTTGAACGCGGTGAAATCGTTGTTGTTATGGACGATGACGGGCGCGAAAATGAAGGCGATCTGATTGTCGCTGCTGTCCATTGTACGGCAGAGAAAATGGCATTCATCGTGCGTCATACATCCGGCATCGTCTGCACACCTATGCCGAAGGAAGAGGCCAAGCGCCTCAATCTGACGGCAATGGTGGCGGAAAATGATGCACCGCATTCTACTGCCTTCACCATTACTGTTGATTACAAACACGGCACGACAACCGGTATTTCTGCCGATGACCGCACACTGACTGTGCGCAATCTGGCGAACCCGAATGCAGGGCCTGCGGACTTCGTGCGTCCGGGGCATATTTTCCCGCTGGTGGCGCGTGAAGGCGGCGTGCTGATGCGCTCCGGTCATACGGAAGCGGCTGTTGATCTGTGCAAGCTGGCCAATCTGCCGCCTGTTGGTGTGATCTGCGAATTGGTCAATGATGATGGATCTGTGATGCGAGGTCCTCAGGTGACGGAATTCGCGGAAACACACGGATTGCACCGCATTACCGTTGCCGATCTGATCGCCTATCGCCAGCGCAAGGAAACGCTGATTGTGCGCATGGGCGAGACCGAAGTGGACACATCGGCGGGGCACGCCTGCGCATTCACCTATCAGTTGCCATGGGAGCCGATGCAGCATGTGGCTCTGGTATTCGGCGATATCCGTGACGGTGAAGATGTGCCGGTGCGTCTGCATCGGGAAGATGTGCTGGCGGATACATTCGGTGCCGGTTCCGGCCTTGATGCCGTACTGAAGCGAATGGCTGCGGAAAAGCGCGGGGTGCTGGTGTACTTGCGTGAAGGGTCTGTCGGCGTCGGTAAAAATGACAAGTCGCGCCGCCGTGCGGAAAATCATGACAGGGAAGAGCACAAAGAAGCACAGGCGCGTGAGGAAGAATGGCGCCAGATCGGTCTTGGTGCGCAGATTCTGAAAGATCTCGGCATCAGTTCCATCCGCCTGCTGGCTTCCAAAGAGCGCCATTATGTCGGATTGGAAGGTTTCGGTATTACTATTCTTAAAACTGAAATCTTGTAACTTTATTCTGCTTGATTAGAGCGCCGTGCGCCCCATTGGGCGCACAAAACTCGCCCTAACGCTTTAAAATGCGAGCATAATTTTACCTTAAACTAATTCAAATTTAAGAAATTATGCTCTGAGCAGGCAGATACAGGATATTATGGCAACCAGACTTTACTCGCATCCGGTCTTTCTTGAGCATCTGACGCCGGCGGGGCATCCTGAGCGTCCGGATCGGTTGCGGGCTTTATTCAGCGTTCTGGAAGGCTATGATTATTATGCGCTCGATCAGGTGGAGGCACCTGTTGCCGATGAGCAGGCGTTGGAGCTTGTGCATCAGGCCTCTTATCTGAAGCAAATTAAAGCACAGATTCCCGATCCGCTTGATGAAGAACAAGTTGCTTCCGGCATGGCACAACCGATTGTGAATGTGGGACAGGACACCTATGTCAGTCCGCAAAGCTGGCATGCCGTGCTGGCGGCAACCGGCTCTGCCCTTGCTGCCGTTGAAGATGTATTTAACGGGCAAGCGGATAATATCTTCATCGCTGCCCGTCCGCCTGGTCATCATGCAACTGCCGACACGGCGATGGGTTTCTGCATCACCAATACGGCCGCGATAGCTGCACGCTATGCGCAGAGCCATTTTGGAGCGGAACGTGTGGCGATCATCGATTGGGATGTGCATCACGGTAACGGCACGCAGGACATTTTCGCGGCGGATAAGAATGTGCTGTTCTGTTCAACACATCAGGCGCAGATTTATCCGGGTACTGGTCTGGTCAAGGAGACCGGTGTCGGTAATATCGTGAATGCGCCTTTGCTTGCTGACAGTGGCAGTCGGGAGTTTCGTGAAGCTTTTACTTCCCGTATTTTACCGGCATTGGACAATTTTCGCCCTGATCTGATCTTGATTTCAGCGGGCTTTGATGGTCATTATCTTGACCCATTGGCTCAACTTAATTTGACCGAAACAGATTATGATTGGGTGACAGGGCAGGTGATGGAGCGCGCCGACCGGTTTTGTAATAACCGGCTGATCAGTTTTCTTGAAGGCGGATATGATTTACAGGGCTTGTCCTTTTCCGCCGCAGCGCATATTACGCGTTTAATGAAAGGATAAATTATGACCGAGCCGAACACCACCGGACAAGCTTCCAATGATGATATTGCAGTGATGAGCTTCGAACAGGCGCTCAAGCAGCTGGAAACAATTGTCGATGATCTGGAACGCGGTGATGTGCCTTTGGAAAAGTCGATCCTGATTTATGAACGCGGTGAAGCGCTGAAAAATCATTGCGAAAAACTGTTGCAGTCAGCAGAAGATAAAGTCGAGAAAATCAAACTCAGCCGCGACGGCCAGCCAACCGGCACCGAACCGCTTGATCCTGAGTGATTATCTGGCAATGAATTGAAAAAGCCCCGCAATGTCGGGGCTTTTATTGTTTAGATCACCGGCTTAACCACAACCCACAAAGAACCGAGCACCAGACCGGCAAAGATCAGCCAGCCGACAATATTATTGGAACGGAACAGGCGCAGGCATTGCTCCGGATTATCAATATCCAGCACAACGATCTGGCGGTAGAGATGCACACCGGCGGCAAGCAGACCGGCCAGTGCGGGCATCGGCACTTCTGCCACAGCAAACGCACCGGCAAAGCACATCAGCGCACCGCCATAAAGCAGCATCAGCGCCAGCTTGGTTTTCTCGCCGAACAAACGGGCAGTCGAGCGCACGCCCACCAGTGCATCATCTTCCTTATCCTGATGGGCATAAATCGTGTCATAGCCGATCGTCCACAAGATCGCGCCGATATAAAGCAGCACAGGCGAAAGAGACAGAGAACCGGTTTGCGCCGACCATGCCACCAATGCGCCCCACGAAAAAGCCATACCCAGCACCAGCTGCGGCCAGTCAGTAATACGTTTCATAAACGGATAGGCTGCAACAATCACCAGCGATGCAAAACTCAAAGCAACGGTGAACCAGTTAAATTGCAGCACCACAGCAAGACCGGCCAGACATTGCAGGCCTAAGAAAACCCAAGCTTGTTTACGGCTGACCTGACCGGATGGCAGCGGGCGGGAACGGGTGCGCGCAACCTTATCGTCAATATCCTGATCCGCCAGATCATTGAGCGTGCAACCGGCTCCGCGCATGGCAATAGCGCCGATCAGGAACAGCACCATATGCCAAAGCGAAGGCAGTACAGTCCAGATATCGTCTCCGGGTTTGGCACCGGCACTCGCCACCAGAGCCGCCGACCACAGGCATGGCCAGAGCAGCAGCTGCCAGCCAATCGGGCGATCCCAGCGGGCAAGCTGCGCATAAGGCCACAGGCTTGGCGGCAATAACCGGTAGACCCAATGGCCGGACGGCGCGTCCATAACCTTGCCCGTTTGCCCGCGTGCCTGAATCTGAACCATTTTATGCAAACCTTTCGCAGTTGCATTCTCATAAATGCTTTTAAATTCTCTACCGATTTCGTAAAGGAGGAGCAAGCCTCAAGCACATATGGAGAAATGCCTGTGACCACCTCCCCCTCAGACGCTCTTAAAGTTCTGCTGATCGGCTCCGGTGGCCGTGAACACGCGCTCAGCTGGAAACTGGCAGCATCTCCGCTACTCGGCACTCTCTATTGCACACCGGGCAATCCGGGCATTGCCGAATGTGCCACGCTGATTGATCTGGATATTGACGATCATGACGCTGTGATTGCCTTCTGCCACAGCTTTGAGATTGATCTGGTCGTAGTTGGGCCTGAAGCACCACTGGTTGCCGGTATTACCGATCCGCTGATCGCTGCAGGCATTAAAGTATTCGGCCCTTCGCAGGCCGCGGCTCAGCTTGAAGGCTCCAAAGGTTTTACCAAAGACCTTTGTGCCCGTTTTGATATTCCGACCGGCAGCTATGGCCGTTTTAACAACGCGCCAAAGGCCAAGGCCTATATCCGCGAACAAGGTGCGCCGATTGTTGTTAAAGCCGATGGTCTCGCCGCCGGTAAAGGTGTGGTCGTTGCCATGACTTTGGAAGAAGCGCTGGATGCCGTAGATGCCTGTTTTGAAGGCCATTTCGGCGATGCCGGTGCAGAAGTTGTGATTGAAGAATTTCTCGACGGTGAAGAAGCCAGCTTCTTCTGCATTTGTGACGGCACCACAGCCTTGCCTTTCGGCAGCGCACAGGACCACAAGCGTGTAGGTGACGGTGATACCGGTGCCAATACCGGCGGCATGGGCGCTTATTCCCCTGCGCCAATCATGGATGAAGCCATGACGGAACGGGTGATGAAGGAGCTGATCGAACCGACAATGCGCGGCATGGCCGAGATCGGCGCACCTTTCAGTGGTGTGCTGTTTGCCGGTCTGATGATCGGTAAAGACGGCCCTAAGCTGATTGAATATAATACCCGCTTTGGCGACCCTGAATGTCAGGTACTGATGACCCGTCTCAAAGACGACCTGCTGGTGATTATGCTGGCGGCGGTCAATAAAATGCTGGATCAGGTTTCAATCCGCTGGAGCGATGATGCCGCCCTCACTGTGGTGATGGCAGCGGAAGGCTATCCGGCCTCCCCGCGCAAAGGTACTGTCATCAAAGGCGTTGAAGAGGCTGATGCTCTGCCGGATGTGAAAGTGTTCCATGCGGGCACTGTACATAAAGATGGCGAGTTGCTGGCTAATGGCGGTCGCGTTCTCAATGTAACGGCCACCGGAAAGTCAGTCTCCGAGGCTCAGGCGAAAGCCTATCAGGCTGTGTCTAAAATCGACTGGGCTGGTGGCTTTTGCCGTTCGGATATTGGTTGGCGCGCCGTTGAACGGGAAAAATCAGCCCGATAATCGCTTTTACAAACGGAATGATGTTAATTTAAATTATCATCCCGTTTGAACTCTTTATTTGAGCATAATCTCATCCAAAAACCGGTTCTCACTTTTTGGGATCATGCTTTTAAAACCCGCCTCTCCGGCGGGTTTTTTCTTGTTTTGCTCTTCTGAGATTTTATTGACGTTTACGTAATAAGCCGATACCAATATTTGCAGGAGAATTACGGCTGCATTCTTTCAACGGAATGCGCCAAACGGAGGAAGCAGATGTATCGCGCGCCACTTGCTGAAATCAGCCAGACACTCAATCAGGTTGCAGACCTGCCGGAACTTTTGAAAACCGATCTGTTTTCAGAATTATCACCGGATATTGTTGAAGCCATTTTGCAGGAAGCAGCAAAGTTCAGCGAGACGCGCATCACTCCTTTACGCACCAAAGGCGATCATCAGGGCGCAACGCTTAAAGATGCTAAGGTCACCACGGCAGAAGGCTGGAAAGAACTTTACAAAGACTGGACGGATGGCGGCTGGAACGCCCTGACCGGCGATCCTGCCTATGGCGGCCAGGGCCTGCCGACTTTGCTCTCGGTTGCCGTTGCGGAAATGTGGAACTCCGGCTCCCTTGGTTTTGCTATTGCCTCAACCCTGACGATGGGTGCAGTTGAAGCACTGGAACATCATGCCAGCGATGAACTGAAAAACACCTATCTGGAAAAACTGATTTCCGGTGAATGGTCAGGCACCATGAACCTCACCGAACCGCAGGCTGGTTCCGATCTCGGTGCTTTGCGTTGCCGTGCTGAACGGGCGGATGACGGGACATACCGGATTTTCGGGCAAAAAATCTTTATCACCTATGGCGAGCATGATCTGACCGATAATATTGTGCATCTGGTGCTGGCACGCCTGCCCGATGCACCGGCAGGCACTAAGGGAATTTCGCTGTTTCTGGTACCGAAATATCTGGTCAATGAAGACAGCTCGCTCGGCGCACGCAATGATGTGTTCTGCGCCGGACTGGAAGAAAAGCTCGGCCTTCACGCCTCACCGACCTGCACCATGATTTATGGTGACGGTTTTGGTGATACAGGTGACAAAGGCGCTGTCGGTTATCTGATCGGCGAGGAACATAAAGGCCTCGTCTATATGTTCACCATGATGAACAATGCCCGTTTGCTGGTCGGCATTCAGGGTGTTGCGATTGCCGAAGCTGCCTATCAGAAAGCCCGTGCCTATGCGGCGGAGCGCCGTCAGGGACGTTCCCTGAATGCACCGAAGGGCGCAGAAATGAGCCCGATCATCGAGCATCCCGATGTCCAGCGCATGTTGCTGACCATGAAGGGACTGACACAGGCTTCCCGTGCGATTTGCTACTCCTGCGCACAGGCGCTGGACATGGCCAAAGCCGACAGTACCAAAGCGGATTTTTGGGCAAACCGTGCCAGCCTGCTGACCCCGCTTGCCAAGGCTTTCTCCACCGATAGCGGCGTGGATGTGGCATCTCTCGGCATTCAGGTGCATGGCGGCATGGGCTATATTGAAGAAACCGGCGCCGCGCAGTTGCTGCGTGATGCCCGTATCCTGCCGATTTATGAAGGCACCAATGGTATTCAGGCCATGGATCTGGTGATGCGCAAATTACCACTGGAAAATGGTGGCCATATTCATGGTTTCCTGCAGGAATTACGCGATATTGCCGGACAGGCCAAAACCTCCGGCAAGCTCTCCGCAATCGCTCCTCAGCTTGAATCCGCGCTGGATGCTACAGAAGAAGCCACCCGCTTGCTGCAGGATTGCATTATTAAAGGCGATAGTCAGACAGCGCTTTGCGGTGCTACCCCCTATCAGCGCCTGCTCTCGCTGACTGTTGGTACGCTTTATCTCACCAAAGCCGGATTGCAGGACAGCCGTGCTGCTGCCCTTGCCGCATTCTTTGCCGAAAACACGCTTCAGGAAACTGCCGCGCTTAAACAGGTCGTGTTTAATGGCGCAGCCAGCCTGAGCAATGCCGCAACAATTTTGCAGGATATTTGATGATGAGCGACTTTCTTCAGATTGAACGTCAGGATGCTGTACAGATTATCCGCCTCAACCGGCCGGAAAAGAAAAACGCCATCACCCGTGATATGTATCACGGCATTGCCGAGGCACTGAAACGAGCTGATACCGACGACACTATCCGTGTCAGCGTTATTCTAGGTCAGCCCGGTGCATTCTCCGCCGGTAATGACATGCAGGACTTTATGCATGCAGCCCTGTCACAAGGCAGTCTCGGTGAGGAAATTATCGACTTTCTGCACAGGCTTGCACTGACACGCAAACCGCTGATCTCCGGCGTTGACGGACTGGCAATCGGCGTCGGCACCACGCTGAACCTGCATTGCGACCTGACCTTTGCCACGCCGCGCTCCGTGTTTCACACGCCATTTGTTGATCTCGGTCTGGTGCCGGAAGCCGGTTCAAGCCTGCTCGGCCCTAAAATCATGGGCTATCAGCGTGCCTTTGCCCTGCTGGCAATGGGAGAAGCCATGACCGCACAACAGGCGCTGGAAGCCGGCATTGTCTGGCGCGTTGTGGCGGAAGATGAACTGGAAGCGGAAGTGCTGAAAACCGCTCAAAAGCTTGCCGCACGCCCGCCTGCGGCTCTGCAACTGACCCGTGATTTGCTGCGCAGTGCCGCCGAACCGCTCACAGACCGGATCGACCGCGAGGCTCAGATTTTTGCTGATCGCCTGAAATCTGCAGAGACTGCACAGGCTGTCGGCGCATTTCTTTCCCGCAAAAAATAATTTCAGTCATAATGCAAAAAACCGTATGCCCCTTCAAGCATACGGTTTTTTGCATGTTCTGTGACTGGAGATCACATATTTAATTCTTTAACGCGCGAGACAGTCTTCGGTTTCTTAAACTCGCGAGATAATCTCAACTTTTTAAACTCGCGAAATAATTTCGCGGCCAGAAATCTTCAAACTCACGCCCAGCGAACCGGTTTTGCGGCGTGCCAGAAAACGCGGACGGCGACGACGCGGCTCCTGCCCCTGACGACGCTCTGTGCTGGCCGAAGCAGTAACACCGCCAATGCTGTCATGAAGCGGACGGGCAACACCATCGGCCTCAACCAGAAGCATCGGCAGCTTGTAAGCATTCGCCCATGCATGCCAGTCAGCGGCAACATCATCCAGATCATGCGCCACCAGCAGCGGCACAGACATTTGCGGGTCTTCGTGCATCAGTTCCAATGTCACAGTAATCAGACCCTGTTCATCTTCAACTGCACGGGCGGTCACGCCAAGAAACACATGGGCAGGCAATGCCACAGACATTGGCAAACCGCTGGAAGGCAATACGCGTCGCAGCACTGCGCCACGCTCATTGATCGTGAAAGTCACATCTTCCTGCTCGCCCGTTGAAGCGTAAGATACGCTCTGCGGGAACTGGAAAGGATCGAGACGGATCTCCCTGCTCGCCCAAACTGGTTTGTCCTGTTTTTCCAGCATCTGGTTCATTGTTTTCGCGCCCTGTTGCTTCTGAGAACCGCTGTTATTTTTATTTTCGGTCCTGTTATATTTGCGAGCCTTTTTGGCTTCGTTGGACACAAGAATAGCGCGGCAAAGTCACCAATCTGCTTAAATGACACGGTTAATGCTTCTGTCTTTGCGGGAATGGTTTACAGATTCCAACTATCTGCCAAGCAGAAGTAAGACTTCGGAAAGACCGGTAAACAGCATTTAAACCATGAAAATCAGCGAACATTCATGATTTTTAACAAGAGCTAAACAATAAGCGCCCGTGCTGCTTCGCCAACAGCATTTTACCGCTTCCAAAGCCCTCAAACCTGAAGATTGTCTGAAAACCACAATCCGGCAGCAACCAGTTATTAAGGCTGAGGCTGTGGACATTAAATCCGCGTTAAACACGCCGGACAGCACATCAATCTTTTACTAACCGCGTTTTTGCTGCTCAGAATGTGGATATTTACCGCTCGTTTATGATGAGCGGTGGGCAAAGCGGCCTGTTTTTAACAATTGAGCCGCCGCTTCTTAACGAAACGGCGGCTCAATGTTTAAACTTTAACAAGGCAGATCAGAGCAGCTTGTCCGGATTCATAATATTCTTCGGATCAAAAGCCTGCTTGATCCGGTGCATCAATTCCAGCGCCAGCGGCTGTTTAAAGGCACGCAATTCTTCACGCTTCAGCGCGCCGATACCGTGTTCAGCCGAAATGGAACCATTATAACTCATCACAATGGTATGGATGCGATGGTTCAGTTCATGCCAGCGTGCCAGAAATGCCTGTTTATCCGCCCCGACCGGCTGCGAAACATTATAATGCAGATTGCCGTCACCAATATGACCGAAACAAACCACACGGGCGGACGGGATCATTTCCTCAACCGCAATCGCCGCTTCTGCAATGAATGCAGGGATGGAAGCAACAGGCACAGAAATATCATGTTTGATCGAGCCGCCTTCCGGCTTCTGCGCCGGAGACATTTCCTCACGCATTTTCCAGAACAGATCAGCCTGCGCACCATTTTGCGCAATGGCTGCATCCTGCACCAGTCCGGCCTCAAAACCTTGCGTCAGAACAGCTTCCATCATTTCCTGCGCATCGGCCTCGGAACGCGCAGAGGAAATCTCGATCAGCACATACCACGGATAAGCGTTTTCCAGCGGATCACGCGCTTCTCCGATATGGCGGAGGATAAATTCCATGCCAATGCGCGGCATCAGCTCAAAGCCGGTCAGCGCCTGCCCCGCCTGATCGGTCGCCAAACGGAACAGCTGCACCAAATCTTCCGGCGATTGCAATCCGGCATAGGCGACCGCTTTGCCTTTCGGCTGCGGGTGCATTTTCAGCACAGCCGCGGTGATAACGCCAAGCGTGCCTTCAGCACCAATAAACAGATCACGCAGATCATAGCCGGTATTGTCTTTTTTCACGCGACGCAGATCATTCAGCACCTGCCCATCCGGCAAGACGACTTCAAGACCAAGGCATAATTCGCGCATATTGCCATAGGCCAGCACAGCCGTACCACCGGCATTGGATGAGAGATTGCCGCCAATCTGGCAGGAACCTTCCGCGCCGAGGGACAGAGGAAACAACCGTCCCGCATCCTGCACGGCTTCCTGCAGATTTTGCAAAACCACACCGGCTTCAACCGTGACAAGATTGCCGATCGTGTCAATATTGCGGATTTTATTAAGGCGCGACAGCGAGAGAATGATCGCCCGTCCGCTGCTATCCGGCTGCTGCGCACCGACAAGACCGGTATTACCGCCCTGCGGCACAACAGGTGTTGCAGTCTCATATGCCAGTTTCATAATGGCAGAGACTTCATCCACCGATGCAGGGCGCAGCACCAAAGCAGCGCGGCCATGAAACAGATCGCGTGGTTCGCTTAAGTAAGAAATCTGATCGGCGGGATCGCGGAGTGCATTTTTCTCACCGACAATTGCAGTGAAGCGTGCGATCAACTCTTCTGAAATCGTCATCATCTGTTTCCGCCCAGTACCAGTTATTCGCGCGGCGCAGCCGCGCGCGCTAAGCGATCATTAATTGCCTCACCCAGACCATGATGCGGCACCGGCTCAACGGCAATCGTCTTCGCCCCCGCTGCATCCAGCTTTTTCATATAATCAAACAAATGCACGGCAGCTTCATGCAAGTCACCGGATGGGCTCAGATTCAGCACCGCAACGGCTTTATCAGCACTACTTGCTCGCTGTGCGCCAAAAGCCAGCAGCGCCTCGCCTTCACGCACTTCAGAGATATTCAACCGCATCGCTGCATCCGGCGCATAGTGAGACGCCATCATGCCCGGTGCCTGAATGGCCGCACGCTGATCCAGACGATGCAAAGGCTGAGCGAGAAAGGCTTCAATCTCTTCCGCTGCCAAACCACCCGGACGCAGCAGAAATGCCTGACCATTTTCAATTTTAACAATGGTGGATTCCAACCCCACCACACAGGCACCGCCATCAACGATCAGATCGAGTTTGGCACCCAGATCATCCTGCACCGCCTGTGCCGAGGTGGCGCTGATACGCCCAGAACTATTGGCACTCGGCGCGGCCAGCGGGCGGTCAAGCATGGCGATGATCTCACGCACCGACCCGCGCGGCATACGAATGGCCAGTGTTGTGAGACCGGCGGTTACCAGCGGATGTATCTCCGCACCATCACGCACCGGCAGCACCAGTGTCAGCGGCCCCGGCCAGAATTTTTCCGCAAGTTTACGGGACAGATCATCAAACACCACATAGCGCTCGGCCATTGCAAGCGTCGCCATATGCGCAATCAGCGGATTGAAATGCGGACGGCCTTTGGCAGAGAAAATACCGGCAACCGCATTGCCATTGGTGGCATCGGCGGCCAGTCCGTAGACAGTCTCGGTCGGCAGAGCCACAAGTTTGCCTGTGCCCAGCGCATTTGCAGCTAGTTCAAGAGATGAAATGTCAGTAGAAATAATTTGTGCCATGCCGCGCTCCTGCAATTTTTTGCAAGCTGGCAGCACTGTCAGGACCTGCATGTTCTCTGACTACAGAACCATGAAACGCGATGCAAGACTGTAATCCCTGTCAGCTGCGATCATTGATGTTTCGCCAATGATGCAGCATCTGTTTTGCCCCGTCATCATAGTGCCAATAATGCCCCTGCGAAGGTTGATCATAGCGGCGGGAAACCGGCAATCCGACCAGCGCACAATAAAGCAATGTGCCGGTTGCCCCATGACCACAGATGACAATGTTCTTGTGCTGAGCCTTGGCAGCAGCATCCATAATATCACGAACTGCCGTGCAAATTCTCGCCTGTGCATCCACCGCTCTTTCCCAACCGCGCACGGAATGATGCCGTTGAGCAAAGAACTGGTCAGCAAGTTGTTCAAACTCTGCCGGAGGGAGGAAACCCGTTGCGGAGCGGCCATTTTCTCCCAAGGCACTATGGCTCTGCACAGTCTTGTTAAAATACGCACCCAATAAAGCAGCAGTCTCCTGCGCCTTGGTTTCCTTACTGCTCCAGATCATATCCGGCACCGGCCAGATTTTGCGTTCGAGAAACTGTTGCAATGCAACCCTGCCCGCTTGTGACAAATGCCAGCGCTCAACCGGCACAATCGGATCAACAACAACCTGCGGATGGCTCAGAAAAATCAGCTGCATTGCATTCCTGCCAATCTTTTACCGGCAATAAAAAATCCTGCCGGAACACTTCCGGCAGGATTTTAAAATACATCATCAAGATGACATCAGCGTTTCTTCTTTGCCCGTCCGGCAAAAGGATTTTCCGATGTACGCAAGGACAGGCGGATTGGCACGCCCGGCATTTCGAATGTATCACGCAGACCATTGATGAGATAACGCACATAGGATTGCGGCATCACATCAGGACGCGAGCAAGACACCATGAAGCCCGGCGGGCGTGTCTTGACCTGCGTCATATACTTCACTTTAAGACGACGACCAGCCACTGCCGGTGGCGGATGATGGGTAATCACACCTTCAAGCCAGCGGTTCAGACGACCTGTGGAGATACGCGTATTCCAGATACGGTGCGTCATCTCGACATTTTCCATCAGCTTATCAATGCCGTGGCCGGTTTCACCGGAAATCGGCACAGCGCGGATGCCGCGTACCTGCGGCAGCAGACGCTCGGTCTTTTCACGCAGATCAGCCAGCAATGCCTGACGGTCTTCGATCAGATCCCATTTATTGAAAGCGATAATCGGCGCACGGCCTTCACGGATAATCAGATCGATGATCTGCAAATCCTGCTTTTCAAAAGGAATGGTCGCATCGAGAACGATAATCACCACTTCCGCAAAACGGATAGCACGCAGGCCATCGGCAACGGAGAGCTTTTCCAGCTTTTCCTGCACGCGCGCTTTGCGGCGCAGACCAGCAGTATCGAACAGCTTAACTTCGCGGCCACGCCATTCCCATTCAACGGAAATCGAGTCGCGGGTAATACCGGCTTCAGGGCCTGTCAGCAGGCGATCCTGACCGAGCATTGTATTAATCATTGTGGACTTACCGGCATTCGGGCGTCCGACAATGGCAATGCGCAGCGGCTTGGTCGCGTCATATTCAGGGATGATTTCCTCATCCTCATCGCTGACGTCTTCACCAACCAGTGCGCCGATTTTTTCCTGCGTAAATTCTTCTTCGGCTTTTTCTTCCGCGAAGGCTTTTTCTTTGCCGATCGCTTCCACAATCGCATCGCGCAGATCAGGCAGACCCTGACCATGTTCAGCGGAGATCGGGCAAGGCTCGCCCAGACCCAAACGATAGGCATCATAAAGACCGGCATCAGCGCCGCGGGCTTCAGACTTATTGGCAACCAGAATAATCGGCTTGCTGAATTTGCGTACCAGCTGCGCGAATTCAATATCCGTCGGCGTCAGACCGGCTTTGGCATCAATCACGAACAGAACCGCATCAGCCTCGTCAATCGCGGCTTCGGTCTGCGCGCGCATACGCCCCTCCAGCGTACCGGCTTCGGCAATTTCGAGACCGGCAGTGTCGATCACTTTGAAATGCAGATCATAGAGCTTGCCGTCGTGGATACGACGGTCACGGGTAACACCCGGCGTATCATCGACCAGCGCCAGTTTGCGCCCGACAATGCGGTTAAACAGTGTGGACTTGCCGACATTCGGACGTCCGATAATTGCGAGTGTAAAGCTCATTCAGCTTATTTTTCCGTATTATAGAGCGGCACATGAACCGTCCCGCTCTAATGAGTGTTTCAGCCTTTTGCTGCAGTCTCTGTGCTGCGCATCAGGTCAAGCATTGTATTGGCACGCTGGCGGAGATTGGCGGGAATTGCCGCGTCATCCGCATTTTGCTGGAACAGTTTGCGCGCATCGTCTGCACGACCTGCCTTATAAGCAGCCAGACCCAGCACTTCACGGGCAGAACCGCGCATCGGATTACCATCCGCGCTCAGTGTTTCCGCACGTTTGGCAACATCTTCATAAGAGCCGGTATCCACCAGAATATAGGCAGCCCGCAGCTTGGCAACATCACGCAGAGCAACCGGTGCCTTGCTGTCTGCCGCAACCGCATCAAAAGCAGTGACCGCACCGGCCATGTCTTTTTTCTGCTCAAGCAATGTTGCTGTGCGCAACTGTGCCAGAACCGGATAAGACCCTGCGCCTTCGGTTTCCAGCTTCTTCAGAGCGCTCAGGGCTTCATCTGTTTTCTTTTCACCGGCCAGATCAAGCGCCGTCAGGAACTGATCGCCCGACACTGCCGCTTTGCTTTCACGCCAATATTCATAACCGACATAACCGGCTGTACCGATAACAACGGCTACCGCGCCACCGATCAAAACCGGACCAAAACGCCGCCATACAGCGCGTACCTGTTCTGAGCGGAGCTCTTCGTTGACTTCGCGGATAAAGCTGTCGTCTGTCATGAATACCCTGTGAAACTTGTCAAGATTATCGAATATGCATCAAGAGCACGGACTATATACACAGCCCGCGACTTAACACACCTATCCGGCTTTTAGTCGGAATCGCCGACAGATGGTAGTCCTGATTGCGAATTCCTGCATAATTCCTTAATTTGCGCTGCTTAGCGCTCAAATCAATGGCACAGCATCAAGAGATCAGAGCATCTTTGTGCATCCATTTAGACGCAGAGCGCTCTCTGCCTGTGCTTTGCCACATTTCATACCTAATCAATCCGCTTCCGATTTCGCAATGAGCTTTCGTTTTCATGTATCAGTCTCTTCTTTCCGGTTTTGCGGTTTCTCTGTGTCTGGCCACGGCTGCGCAGGCGATGCCCGATATGCCTGCAGCGCCTCAGCAACAGGAAAAACCGGCTGATACCCGCCCGAAACAGGTGGTGATTATCTCCTTTGACGGCGCGCATGATAACAAGCTCTGGCAGCGCAGCCGCGCATTGGGGCAGGAAACCGGTGCACATTTCACCTATTTTCTCTCCTGCGTCTTTTATCTGGAGCGCGCAGACCGCGCGCAATATCAGCCACCGCGTATGAAAGCAGGCCGCTCCAATGTCGGCTTTGCACAGGATAAAGCAGAAATTGCCACCCGTCTCGATCAGGTGTGGAAAGCCAATCTGGAAGGTCATGAAATTGCCAGCCACGGTTGCGGCCATTTTGACGGCAAGAGCTGGACTACAAAAGAATGGGCGCAGGAAATTCAGGCATTCCGCACTATTGTCGGCAATGCATGGAGCGCCAATAAAATTGACGGCGAACCGGAAGGCTGGAAAGATCTGGTCTATAACAAGATCACCGGCTTTCGTGCGCCCTATCTCTCCGATGACAAGCCGGTGCAGACAGCTTTGCGTGAAAGCGGTTTTGCCTATCAGGCCAGCGGCGTAACCTCAGGGCCTGAATTGCCAAAGAATTTTGCAGGTCTCAAAAGTTTTGGCCTGCCGCTGATACCGGAAGGCCCTGCCCGCAAACCCGTGATTGCCATGGACTATAATCTCTATGTGCGCCATTCGGGCGGCAAAGAGAAACCGGAACAGGCAGCGCAATTTGAGCAGCGCAGCTATGATGCCTTTATGAATGCGTTCAACAAACAATATGACGGCCAGCGTATTCCGCTGCAAATGGGCTTCCACTTTGTGCTGATGAATAACGGCGCTTACTGGAATGCGCTGGAGCGTTTTGCCCGTGATGTGTGTAAGCGTCAGGATGTGCGCTGCGTCAGCTATCAGGATTATCTGGCGGAGCCGGAACTGCATAAAAGACAAACCGTTCTCTGACAGAACAGAGAACGGCAGTTTGAAGATTTAAGCGAAAAATTCCGCGTAGATTTCCGGTTTGAAACCGGCCAGCAATTTGCCGTCCTTTTCCAACACCGGACGCTTAATCATCGACAGATTGCCGAGCATCAGTTCAATAGCCTTGGCTTCAGTCAAATCCTGCTTCTGTGCATCATCGAGTTTACGGAATGTCTGCCCTGCGCGGTTGATTACCGTTTCCCAGCCCAGTGTCTGGCACCAGTTTTCCAGCTTGGCACGATCCAGACCAACCTTTTTATAATCATGAAAGTCAAAGGCAATATTCTGTGCGCTCAGCCAGTCCTGTGCCTTGCGCATCGTGTCACAGTTTTTAATTCCGTAAATGGTTACAGTCACGTCCATTCCTCTCTTAGTGATAATGCTATTTCAGCGTCTGTGCCGGATGATCATGATCGTGGCCGCATTGGCTGTGATCTTCGAGTATCTGGATCACCCTGCATTCACAAACCCGTCCGTGATCACATTCACTCACCATGCGGCGTAATTCATCGCGCAAGGCTGACAGGCGCTCAATCCGGTCTTCAATCTCATCAAGATGACGCCGCGCAATCGAATCTGCCTCGTGACAGGACGCATTGGGCGTCTCAGTCATTGCCAGTAATTCACGGATATCATTGATTTCAAAGCCGAGATCACGGGCATGACGGATAAAAGTCAGGCGCTTAATATCTTCCGCGCCATATTCCCGTCGCTGACTCTCGGTGCGTTCAGGCTCGCGTATCAGCCCGATTTGCTCGTAAAAACGGATAGTTGGCACCTTAACACCGCTGCGTGCCGCAACTTTGCCAATCGTATAACCTTTTTTGTCCATTTTTCCGCTTGCTCCTATAGCCACTAGAGCATTTAGGGTCTTTCTCAAAAGATGCAAGAGAAAAGGAAATTGGAGATGTCCGGTCCCGTCCGTCAGGATAAATTCCGCGTCGAAGGCATGGATTGCGCCTCCTGCGCCATGAAAATTGACACCGCTGTGCGCCGCCTTGGCAAACAGATCAGCGATGTCAATGTTTCGGTCACCAAAGGCACCATGACTGTAACTCATAATGGTGTTGAAGCTGATGCCATTACCGGCCAGTTGAAAAAACTCGGCTATAAATCCAGCTATCTGGGTGCCAATCAAGGCGCTGCTGTTGCAGAGCCGGAAACCGAAGCACATGCCTGCTGCTCCGGTCATGACCACAAGCATAGTCATGACAATCATGATCACGCTGGGCATGACCACAGCGATCACGATCATGCCTCGCATGATCATAAAACCCATAGTCACAGTCATGCACACGAGCAGAAACAAATGCAGGCCAAAGAGGCCTCACCTCTGCATATGCATGACCATGGCACCGATGAAGACAGCAAACCGTGGTGGCAGCAGGGCAAAGCCAAACTGACCATTGCTGCCGGTACTGCACTGGTTGCGGCCTATCTTCTCGGCCATTTTGTACCGCAATATGAAATCTATATTTTCTCCGCTGCAATGCTGGTGGGGCTAGTGCCGATTGCCCGCCGCGCTCTGGCCGGTGCCCGTTTCGGCACGCCGTTTTCCATTGAAACACTGATGACCGTTGCCGCTGTCGGCGCGCTGTTTATCGGTGCTGTGGAAGAAGCCGCGATGGTTGTCTTCCTGTTCCTGATCGGTGAGCTTCTGGAAGGTGTGGCTGCACGGCGTGCCCGCAACTCCATCCGTGGCCTTGCCGATCTGGTGCCAAAAACCGCGCGTGTGGAAAAAGACGGTCAGATCATTGAGCAGGATGCATCCACTCTCGCGCTTGGTGCGGTTATTCTGGTGCGTCCGGGTGACCGTATTGCCGCCGATGGTGAAATTATCAGCGGAAACAGCGCGGTCAATGAAGCCCCTGTGACAGGTGAAAGCACGCCTAAGAATAAAGAAGTCGGCGACAAGGTTTTCGCAGGCACCATCAATTCCGATGCTGTCCTGCGGGTTAAAGTCACTGCCACGGCGCAGAACAACACCATTGCCCGTATTATCGCACAGGTTGAGGAAGCGCAGGAATCCAAAGCACCGACCGAGCGTTTTATCGACCGTTTCTCGGTCTGGTACACACCTGCGGTGATGATCCTTGCTGCTCTGGTGGCGATTATACCGCCGCTTGTTGCCGGTGGTGACTGGAATGAATGGATCTATAAAGGTCTGGCCATTCTGCTGATCGGCTGTCCTTGTGCTCTGGTTATTTCCACCCCTGCCGCGATTGCTGCCGGTCTTTCGTCCGGTGCCCGCCGTGGTCTACTGATGAAGGGTGGTGCAGTTCTGGAAAGCGCCGGTCATGTAACCGCAGCCGCCTTTGACAAGACCGGCACGCTGACAGAAGGCAAGCCTGTTGTTACCGACATTATCGCCTTTGGCAGTTCGGAAGAAGAAGTGCTGCGCTATGCGGCGGCTGTGGAACAGGGCTCAAGCCATCCGCTCGCCGTTGCTATTCTTAAGGCTGCAGAAGACAAGAAACTGGCCCTGCCGCAGGTACATGACGGTGCGGCGCTTGGTGGTAAAGGCGTATCCGGTACAGTTGACGGCAAAGCCATTCTGCTGGCTTCTCCGAAAGCTATCGCCGCCAAGACCAGCATCTCCGATGCAGATCAAAAACGCATCGCTGATATGAATGATCAGGGCAAGACCGTCTCGCTGCTAATGATCGGCGACCAGCTTGCCGGTGGTATCGCCATGCGGGATGAGCCGCGTGAAGATGCGCGTCAGGGTATCAAAGCGCTGCAGGCTCAGGGTATCCGCACCATCATGCTGACCGGTGACAACCGCCGTACGGCAGAAGCGATCGGCCGCGATCTCGGCATGGAAGTCCATGCGGAAATGATGCCGGCAGACAAGCGCCGCGTGGTCGGTGAACTGAAAGCCGATAAGCAGGTGGTTGCGAAAATCGGTGACGGCATCAATGATGCTCCGGCACTGGCCGCAGCCGATCTCGGTATTGCTATGGGCGGCGGCACTGATGTTGCACTGGAAACTGCCGATGCCGCGATCATGCATGGCCGCGTGACTGACGTTGCCAATATGATCGACCTGTCAAAAACAACCATGGCGAATATCAAGCAGAATATTACGCTCGCCATTGGATTGAAGGTGGTGTTCCTCATCACCACGATCCTCGGCATTACCGGCCTGTGGCCAGCCATTCTGGCCGATACCGGTGCCACGGTTCTGGTAACCGCCAATGCCATGCGCTTGCTGCGCTGGAAACCATAATCTCCACGATATAAAACAGGGCACCATCCGGTGCCCTTTTTATTTATGTCAGGCTGTAATCCGTTTCTTCACGGGCGATTTTTGCATATTCATTGCCGAGAAAATCCAGCAGCGAGCGAACAGAAGGCAGCAAGCCGCGCCGCGACGGAAACGCCGCATGGAGTATGCCGGTACGCGGTGCCCATTCCGGCAGCACATCGACCAGACGCCCCTCACGCAGATCATCGCGGATGACCATTGTCGGCAACTGACAGACCCCGACGCCATGTATTGCGGCCATACGCAGAGCCACCATATCTTCCGTTATCAGACGCGGTTTGTGATGCACTCTGGCGGTTGCACCATCCGCCTTCTCCAGACACCATTCATGATCCACCCGCAGCGGATCCCATGCCATGCTTGGTAAAGAAGCCAGATCAGCCGGCACCAATGGCCGGTTGATTTCAGCAATCACCGACGGGCTGGCGACAAGGCGTTGCGGGCTTTCTGCCAGTTTACGAATAACCAGATCACTGTCATCAAGCGGCGGGAAACGCACGCGGATTGCCAGATCAAAACCTTCCCGCAGCACATCAACGCGGCGGTTGGTGCTTTCCAGCAGCACATCAACTTTCGGATTTTCCTGCATGAAACGGGCAATCATGTCGCCGATCTGGAAGTAAATCATCGAGGACGGACAGCTGACCCGCACGATACCCTGCGGTTCCGAGCGCATCCGGTCAATCACCTCCTGCGCAGCCTCCGCCTCAACCAGCATAGCCACACAATGGCGGTAATATTCATGCCCGACTTCCGTCACCGCAAAATGACGGGTTGTGCGCTGGATCAACCGCACACCGAGACTGTCTTCCAGCAAACCGATGCGGCGGCTCAGACGGGAGCGCGGCATATTCAGCTTGCGTGCCGCAGCAGCAAATCCGCCCTGCTCCACCACAACCACGAAAAATCTCAGATCATTCAGATCCTGCATGGAAACTCCCTGTCATGTCGTCTGTTTCCTTGAATATAACCGTATTATTTTAAACCGCTACGGTATTGTCTCATATTTCAGACATTGTAGTGCGTTTTTACGGACTACCGCTATTTTTGTCCTGCTCATATCTTCCTGTCATTCAGCGCAATACAGGAGACAGATAATGAGAAAGGTATTAGGTGTTTACAGCAGCCCCCGCCCGCATTGGGTAGGCGACGGCTTTCCGGTCCGCTCAGTCTTCTCCTATGCCAGCCATGGCGATCATGTCAGCCCGTTTCTTCTGCTTGACTATGCAGGTCCGGCAGAATTCAGCCCTGCCGGTCATGCCTCCGGTGACCGGCGGGGTATAGGCATTCATCCGCATCGCGGCTTTGAAACGGTTACCCTTGTCTATCAGGGCGAGCTCGAGCATCGGGATTCAACCGGCAAGGGCGGTACGATCGGTGCCAGTGATGTGCAATGGATGACGGCAGCCAAAGGCATCCTGCATGAAGAACTGCATTCGCGCGCCTTTACTGAACAGGGTGGCACGCTGCAAATGGTTCAGCTCTGGGTCAATCTGCCTGCGAAAGATAAAAATGCAGAACCCGGCTATCAGAACTTACGGAGTGCAGAGATACCAGTTGTTGACCTGCCGGATAAGGCAGGCAGCCTGCGCGTTATTGCCGGTGCTTATAACAAGGTCAAAGGCCCTGCCCGTACCTTCACTCCCGTCAACTTATGGGATGTCAGCATGCGGCAGAACACAACTGCAACCCTGACTATCCCCAACGGGCATACGGCAATGCTGGTCGTGCTCAGCGGCTCAGTGACAATCAATAATGACAAGCAGGCCGGTGAGGCTCAGCTGGTTTTGCTGGATCGCCACGGCACGGATGTCTGGATAGAAGCGCAGAATAATGCCTCTTTTCTGGTTCTCAGCGGGGAACCAATTGACGAGCCTGTCGTTATTCATGGGCCATTTGTAATGAACAGCAAGGAAGAAATCAGCTCCGCCCTCCGCGATTTTCAGAATGGCCAATTCGGACACATACCCCTTTCATGACCGGTTTATCCGGCCATGCGCTGCCGGTCTCACCTTGCCCCCCAGTTTCGTGAGACCGGCAGATGATGAAATGATTCAGCCTGACATTTAATCCAAGGGAGACGTCGAAATGAATATTCCATCAACCATTGCCAATTTTAACGGTCAGCGGCCGGTTATCGACCCGGAAGATTCTGTCATGCTGCTGATTGACCACCAGAGCGGGCTTTTTCAAACTGTCGGCGATATGCCTATGACGGAATTACGCGCCCATGCAACCGCATTGGCCAAAATCGCCACACTGGCTAAAATTCCGGTTATCACCACTGCATCAGTGCCGCAGGGGCCGAACGGCCCGCTGATACCGGAAATTCATGAGAATGCCCCTCACGCCAAATATGTTGCCCGCAAAGGCGAAATTAATGCATGGGATAATCCGGATTTCGTTGCTGCTGTCAAAGCAACAGGCCGCAAGACCCTGATTATTGCCGGTACAATTACCAGTGTCTGCATGGCCTTTCCGTCGATTTCAGCGGTCTATGACGGATATAAAGTTTTTGCCGTTGTTGATGCTTCCGGCACCTATTCCAAAATGGCTCAGGAAATTACGCTGGCGCGGGTGACGCATGCCGGCGTTATTCCAATGGATACCGCAGCGGTAGCGTCAGAAATTCAACGCAGCTGGAACCGTGATGATGCGGCGGAATGGGCCAAAGTCTATACCCTGATTTTCCCGCCTTACCAGCTTCTGATTGAAAGCTATATGAAGGCGCAGGAAGTCGAGAAAAATCACGAAACACTGGATTCAATGCGGAAATAATTTCCGGTCACAAAAATGAAAATGGTTGCGGAACTTATCTGTTCCGCAGCCATTTTTTATCAGACATAGACCACATTGCTGAGGCTGTCGCGGCGCATCCAGCGCTGTGTCATCAGCACCGCGACAATTGCAAGTCCCGTCGCCAGACCGATCCACACGCCGATCCCCTCAAAGTTGAAGGTAAAGGCGAGCAGTGCGCCAAGTGGTAAGCCGACGCCCCAATAGCCGAGCAGCGCCAGAAACATCGGAATGCGTGTATCACGCAAACCACGCAACATACCCGCTGCCACCGCCTGTGCACCGTCAACAATCTGGAACAGTGCCGCAAAAGCCAGAAATGATATGCAAAGCCGGATCACTTCCGCATTGGCCGGGTCACGAATATCCAGAAACGCACTGATAAACACCTTCGGCATCAGGATCATCAGCAGGCCCATCACGCCCATGAAGCCGACCCCCAAAGCATAGGCACTCCAGCCTGCATAGGCCACGGCCTCACGATTACCCGCGCCATAGGCACGACCAACACGCACCGTCGCCACCTGTCCGAAGCCGAGTGGCACCATAAAGCTTAAGGAAGCAATCTGCATCGCTACCGCATGCGCAGCCAGTGACGTCGGGCTGATTTTACCCATCATCAGCACAGCCGCATAGAAGATCGTGGTTTCAAAGGCAAAGGTCAGCGCCATAGGCAAGCCGATGCGCCACAATTCAAGAAAACGCGGCCAGTCAGGACGCCAGAAGCGGCCGAACAAACGGTAGCGGCGGAACTTCTTATGAGTGCAGACAACGACAACCAGACCAAAGAACATCATCCAACTGGAAGCTGTGGTCGCAATACCGGCACCGCGCAGCCCCATTTCCGGCATGCCGAATTTACCGAAAATCAGGCTATAGGCAGCAATCGCATTGAACACGATAGCAAAAGCCGCAATCAGCAATGTCCAGAGCGGACGCTCCATCGCCGCCAGAAATGAACGCAGACCGATATAGCCGAGATAAGGCAGCATCGCCCATTGCAGCGTATGCATCATCTGCACGGAATGCGCGGCAATATCCGGCCGCTGCCCCATAAACAAGAACACGGATTCCGCATTCCATAGCAGCACCCAGAACGGAATGCAGATAATAATCGCTGTCCAGAATCCCTGACGCACAGTGCGGCGCACATCGCGCACGGAATGGCGGTTGCGGCCAAGCGCCATCGCCATCATCGGCAGCGTGGCGGAAACCAGCCCCATGCAGAAGATCATCATCGAATGATAAAAGCTGGTCGTCAGCACGGCAGCAGCCAGCGTATCGGCGCCGAGACGCCCGATCAGAATGACATCCGTTGCTGTCAGCGCTGCCTGCGAAAGATTCGTAAAAATCAGCGGCCAGCCAAGTTTAAAGGACGAAATGACCTCCCGCCCCCAGCGATTACCTGTATTTGTCTGCGTAATTGCAGTCATGTTCAGCCGCCTCCCGACAGCTTTTTCCGGCACAGGCCGGGTTTTCAAAGCATTTTCCGGCCTGACTGCCTCAGGAAAATACGCTCATTTTGTTATGGTATATTCGCAAGCAATTTCCGGACAAAGAAACCGGCGCTTAACATTGAGAACCATGCTGTATCATGCCGGTTCATGAAGATCGAGAGCGATCTGAAAGAACAATCAAATGTGTTGAGCCGCAGAGCTTTCCAGCGCTGCGGCTCAACATAGTAACAATCAGGATTACTATGCTTTAATGCACATAGGCAAAGCGGATCACAAACAGTGCCGCAACAATCCATGTTGCCGGATGAATAACCCGCCATTTACCCGAACCGGCCTTGAGCACAACATAGCTGATGAAGCCGAAGGCCAGACCATTGGCAATCGAATAGGTGAACGGAATGCCCAGAGCTGTCAGAGCGGCTGGTGCAGCTTCCGTTACATCGTCCCATTCGATTTCAGACATTTCACGCATCATCAGACAGGCGACATAGATCAGCGCCGGCGCTGTTGCATAGGCAGGAACGGATCCGGCCAGAGGTGAAATGAACAAGGCAGCAAGGAACAGAAGAGCGATAACCAGTGCTGTCAAACCTGTACGGCCACCGGCCTGAACGCCTGAAGCGCTTTCAACATAAGCGGTTGTCGAGCTGGTACCGATCAGTGAGCCGCCGATGATGGCAGTGCTGTCTGCAAACAAAGCGCGGTTCAGACGGTTCGGCTTGCCTTCAGGAATAAGACCTGCACGCTTGCTCACGCCGATCAGTGTACCGGTGGCGTCAAACACTTCAACCAGAACGAAAACCAGAATAACCTGCAGGAAGCCCACATGCAGAGCGCCCATAATATCGAGCTGCATAAATGTCGGCATCAGGCTTGGCGGCGCTGAGAACACGCCCTGAAACTGGCTTACACCGAGCATGATCGACAGAACAGTTACTACAAGAATACCAATCAGAATTGCGCCGCGCACTTTCAGCGCATCCAGAACGGCCATCACGAAGAAGCCGAAGATCGCCAGCAACGGACCGGTTTTGGTCAGGTCGCCAAGGGTGATGAAAGTTGCTTCGCTGCCGACAATAATGCCGGAGCTTTTCATACCGACCAGCGCAAGGAACATGCCGATACCGACAGCAATCGCACTGCGCAGGGATTTCGGAATACCGTCAACCAGCCAGCTACGGATGCCGGAAATGGTGAGGATGAAGAAAATCACACCGGAGATAAAGACAGCGCCCAGAGCCTGCTGCCATGTGAAGCCCATAATACCGACAACGGTGAAAGCGAAAAACGCATTCAGACCCATGCCCGGTGCCATACCGATCGGCCAGTTGGCAACAAATGCCATCACAATAGAGCCAAGCGCTGCGGCAAGACAGGTCGCGACAAAGATCGCATTACGATCCATGCCGGTCGAGGACAGAATGTCCGGATTAACAAAAATGATATAGGACATTGTCAGGAACGTTGTCAGACCGGCGAGCACTTCTGTGCGCACATTGGTCTTATGTTCCTGTAATTTGAAAAGCTTTTCCAGCATGGTAGCTCCCTGTCAGTCTTTGGTAAGAAAGCATTCTGACGTCTTGCAGATGAATGGCCTCCTCGCAAAATCCTGATAGCAAAACCTGCTGCAGTCCACGGGAGACGACCTGTTTTATAGCGCCTGATCCGGCGGGATAAAACAATGCCACATTTTCGCCATTATCATGAATAGCCGGTCGCGTAAATGCACAGCACTCTCCGGCACTCCGCAGTGCAGGCTTTATGCACCGGAATCTCGCAGGTAAAAAAGGCTGACAATCGTGATGATATGCCGGTTCAAAGCCGGAATGTGTCGCGCGTGAACACTGCGACACACTCCGTTTTAATAGGCCGCATCATAGCGGCGATCAGGTAAGATCAATATAGAAACAGCTTTAGCCGAGCGCTTTTGCAGCCTCATCAATCAGATTTGCAACCTCTGCCGCGCGGGAAGCCAGTGAAGCATGGCTTGCATCCAGCTCAATCAGTTTACGCGGCTTCATCCGTTCAGCCATATGTTTCTGATTGGCCGGATGGATCATGTGATCCTGCGTTGAAAGCTGATACCAGACCGGCTTATGTTTCCATGCAGGGTCGGTCACATGATCACCGAATGTCGTGGCAATCGGCGCCTTCTGCGCTACAGCCATTACCAGCGCTTCGTCCGCGCTCATATCCTGACAGAAGCTTTCATGGTATTTGTCATAATTAATCCAGAGATAGCCGTCACTGTCCGGAGCCAGATTGGCAATGGCTGCGGGCGGATTTGCCTGACTGATACCACCAGGGCTTTCCCCTGCATCCGGTGCGAAGGCCGCAATATAGACCAGTCCGGCAACATTTGGCAGATTGCCCATCTCGGTAATAACCGCGCCGCCATAGGAATGGCCGACCAGCAAAACTTTGCCTTCCTGCTGTTTAACCATTTTGCGGGTGCGTTCCGCATCATCCGCCAGAGATGTCAGCGGCATTTCCACGGCACGGATTTTGCCATATCCTTTACGGGATAATTCGAGAATAACTTTGCTCCAATGGGCGGCACCGCCCCAAAACCCGTGCACCAATACAATTGTCAGCTGACTACCCATAGCTATCTCCTTTTGCAGTGATAATCCTGAAAGATGTGCTGTCTTTTGATGCGTTACAGAATAAGGAATATTATTATTTTAGAATGATACGATATTGCTGTAACGACAGTGCCTCGTAATTAGAGCGCCTGTTTTATCCGGCAACCGGATATTCAATATTTTTCGTAGCAGCACGCCGCATATTGCTACACGGCGTACTGTCTTTAATAACAATCAGAACAGGTTGTAACGCTGCGCGAGCGGCACGACAGAAACCGGCTCTGCCCCGACCTCTGCACCGTCAACACTGACTTTATACGTCTTCGGATCAACCGTGATTTTCGGCAATGCATCATTGAGCTTCATGTCAGCCTTGGTCAGACCACGGCATTTAACAACCGGTTCGATGCGCTTGTTCAGGCCAAGATTCAGCACATTGCCGTCATTGACCGATGCCTGACTGACGAACAGAATTGATGTTTTGCCGATACCGGAAGACAAAGCACCAAACATCGGGCGCATAATCACCGGCTGCGGTGTCGGGATTGATGCATTGGCATCGCCGATCTGCGCATAGGCAATGAAACCGCTTTTCATCACCAGTTCAGGACGCTGGCCGAAGAATGCCGGTTTCCACAATACCAGATCCGCGACTTTGCCTGTCTCAACTGACCCGATGAGATGGCTGATACCATGGGCAATTGCCGGATTGATGGTATATTTGGCGATATAGCGCTTGATACGGAAATTATCATTTCCCGCACCATCCTGCGGCAGGTTTCCGCGCTGCGCCTTCATCTGATCGGCGACCTGCCATGTCCGCATAATCACTTCTCCACCGCGCCCCATCGCCTGACTGTCTGAGGTCATCATGGAAATCGCGCCGATATCATGCAGCACGCCTTCGGCAGCAATCGTATTGGCACGGATACGGCTGGCTGCAAAAGCCACATCTTCCGGAATATTCTTATCCAGATGATGGCAAACCATCAGCATATCGAGATGCTCTTCCACCGTATTCACGGTGTAAGGCAGTGTCGGCGTGGTGGAGCTGGTCAGCACATTGGCTTCCGCACAGATGCGCATCAGATCAGGCGCATGACCGCCGCCTGCACCTTCCGCATGATAGGCATGGATAGAGCGACCACCGAAAGCCTTGATGGAATCTTCCACCGTGCAGCTTTCATTGACGGAATCCATATGAATGGTGACCTGAATGTCATATTCGTCGGCTATATCCATACAGGTTGCAATAGCTGCCGGTGTTGTGCCCCAGTCCTCATGCAATTTCAGACCAGCCGCACCAGCCAGAACCTGTTCACGCATACCTTCAGGACGGGATGAGCTGCCACGACCGGTAAAGATCACATTGAGCGGCAGATCATCGGTCGCCTGCATCATATGATGCAGATAATTCGGGTTCGGTGTGCAGGTGGTCGCCATCGAACCTGTGGCAGGGCCAGTACCGCCGCCGAGTACGGTAGTCAGTCCGCTGGCAATCGAAGTAATTGGCTGTGACGGCGTGATATAATGGAAATGTGTATCAATACCACCGGCGGTGACGATACAGCCCTCCCCCGAAATCACTTCTGTATTCACCCCGATCACCAGATCTGGATGCACACCGGCCATGATGTCGGGATTACCGGCTTTGCCGATACCGGCGATTTTACCATCCTTGATGCCGATATCTGCTTTGACGATGCCGGTATAATCAATGATCAGCGCATTGGTGATGATACAATCCAGTGCCTTGTCACTGCTGATGCCGGTTGCCTGCCCCATACCATCGCGGATGACCTTGCCGGAACCGAAGATGCACTCGTCACCATAGACGGTGTAATCATGTTCGACTTCCGCATAGAGATTGGTATCGCCCGGACGAACTGTGTCACCCTTGGTCGGGCCGAAAAACTTGGCGTAATCTGCGCGGGTTATTTTATAGACCATGTTTTATCCTTATCGGCAGAGCGCGGCGTGATGCATATATCCGGCACTCTGCAAGCTTAAATTGTTGCGTAAAATCTGTGATAAAAGCGCTCATTCAGCACTGCGGCTGTCGGCAAAAGCACGCTCATTCACGCGGGAAAGCGTGCGCGCTTTATTCTCTGCGTCCACTGCACCATCGACCAGATTATTACCGCCGCGGATGATCTGATTGCCGGAGATTGCCACCAGTGTGACCTCTTTGGTTTCACCCGGTTCAAAGCGCACAGCCAGTCCCGCCGGAATATCCAGACGCTTGCCATAGGCTGCTTCACGGTTGAATTTCAGACGCGGATTGGTTTCAACAAAATTGAAATGGCTGCCGATTTGCACCGGACGACTGTCGGTATTGGTGACGCTGATCGTGACAGTTTCACGCCCTTCATTGAGCGCAATATCGCCCTCTGCACAGATGACCTGACCGGCAATACCGATCTCTTCATCATCCTGCATTTTCTCCGGAACCGGCAGAAAGCTACCATAGAGCGCCAGTTTCATATCGCCCTTGTCGGCACTGACCGGCGTGCGCACGGCAACCAGTTTGGTGCCGTCTTTAAATGTGCCTTCAATCTGCACATCTTCAATCATCTCGGCCACGCCGGACATGACTTCACGCTTGCCGAGAATGGTGCTGCCGAGGCGCATCAGCTCAGCGACTGAGTGCTGACCGTCGCGGATCAGCTCCAGCATGACCAGCGAGATCAGGGCAATGGCTTCCGGATAATTGAGACGCAACCCGCGTGCGAGACGGCGCTGTGCCAATTGGCCGGTGGTTACAAGCATCAGCTTGTCGGTTTCATGAGGTGTAAGATGCAATGGTGTCTCCTTTATTTTCGGGGAAACACAGGCGCAGCAAATCGCAAGGCGTGCCAACTCCTCGGCAAGCCGCTATGAATTTCAAGGAGCCTGTGTGAAGAATGGATGTGCTGCGAGAAAACACAGCTGATGCGCTTTGCACTGACCAATATCAATGACATCACAACGCGTCCTGCAGAACAGGAAGAGTTGCAGATTACACGGCATTACCACCGCCTATAGTCATGACGGTGATTATACTCATAGCGATGATTAATGGGCGCAATACGCCCGTAAGCAGCATCGGCTATGCCGGTGAATTTCGGATGATATGGATTAGCAATACAGAAAGGGCATCAGCACTTCGCAGCGGCTGAAACTAGCCGACATTAAGTCCTGAGAAATGTTCCATCATGTGATTAACGACAAAAAAAGTCAGCAATCTCGGCCCTGTCATTTCAGTTCTGTATGAAGAAAAAACTGCGATGCGGATTGGTAAATCTGAGTCATCGCAAGCCCGATAAAGACAGCAGTATAAACCGAAGTCAAGGGGACATTGCTGCGCTCTGCACGGTTAAAAAATACAGCTAAACACAAAGAGAAATGTTGTTTTATTAAACCTAAAAATGAAATTTTACACTGAATCCTAAGTCTTTCCCTGTATGGGAGGAAAGGCAGATAAATACGAAAGCCTTTGCAGTGATTTGGCATCGTCAGTTTAAGCTCGGAAAAAGCAATTATACAGCACGGCATATTATTGTCGTTTTGCTGGCTTTTTTCACGCCTATACTTCTGGGACTGCCGATTTTATATTGGCAATCCGGCAATACTTTACAGGAAAGAGCCCAGTCAGCCAGCCGTGCCGTTATTGAACATGTTGATGATATTCTCGACAATGCAAGAAAAGTAACTGAAGACGCTGCACCTCTGATTGAAAAACCCTGCTCCGAAATTGTCGAAACACTGCGTATCAAAGCCACCACGGCATCTTTTGTCAGATCGCTGGCAGTTATCAAAAATGATACAATAACCTGCAGCACCATTTACGGTGACACGCGCCTGCCTGTAACAAGCGCCCATTTTTATGATGACCGTCTGGCCTTAATCGCCGGAAACAGAGTTTCTCCTGACCGTGCAATTTTACTCTACCGGTGGAAAAACGGCACGTCATCTATTCTGGCCGGTATTGACGGCCTGCATATTATTCAGCTGCTCAACAGCCATGAGATGACACCGGCAACAACGCTGATTATCGGTTCTTACCGGCTTGAGCAGGACGGCAAAGTCCGCAACATATCTGCAGGAACCAGCAACAGCATTCTGATCCGCGACCGCTCCGATAAATATCCGTTTTCGGTTGAGACCGGTTTTCACAGCGGCGCATTACGGGACTATATTTTATCCCGCCATCTGCCGCTTATCATCCTGCTCGTCATTCTTGGCGGGCTGAGTGCATTTGCAACAAACCGGATGACGGTCAATGCCCGCAACATGACTGCTGAGGCCAAGCGCGCCATCCGCAACCATGAATTTATCCCTTATTATCAGGCAATTGTGCGGAGCGACACCCATGAATGGGTTGGTGCGGAAGTGCTGACCCGCTGGGATCATCCGCTTGAAGGCATGATCCTGCCAAACAGTTTTATTCCTTTTATGGAGCGTTCCGGACTGATTATTCCGATGACGGCAGCCCTGATCCGGCGCGTTGCGGAGGAATTTAGACTGCTGGAGAAACAGCTTCCTGACGGTTTCCATATCAGTATCAATGTTTCCGCCGTTTATCTGGCCGATCCTGAATTGATCAAAAGCTGTCACTATTTCCTGAGCCAATTTTCGCAAAACAAGATACGGCTGATGCTGGAACTGACCGAACGTGAAGCAATAGAGCCAACGCCGGAACTGTTACAGCAAATCCATACGTTGCGTCAGGCCGGAATTCTGATCGCACTGGACGATTTTGGCGTCGGCCACTCCAATCTCAATTATCTGAAAGAGTTTCAGGCGGATCTGCTCAAGATTGACCGTAGCTTTATTACCGGCATTGGCAGCAATGACTTCTCCCGCCATGTTTTGCAGAGCATTATTGATCTGTCACAGCAACTGGGGCTTCGGATCATTGCAGAAGGTATCGAGACACGCCAGCAGGCCGATTATCTTCAAGAGAGAGGCGTCCAGTATCTTCAGGGCTTTTATTTCTCCAAGCCTCAGCCGATTACTGTTTTCCAGTCCCATATGTGCCAGCATTTATCGGGACAGAAACCGAAACGTGGCAAGTAACCGCTCTGCAGCTCCCTACCCTGCGCAGAATTGAGCGTTGCCAAAAAGATACCATCCCTCTGACATTCGCCCAATCTTTGTAAAAATAATTGATCACTTGGTAAACTCTTTGTAGACGCTTAAGAAAACCTTAAGTATCGCGAGGGAGCAAGCTGTCTTCCTTGCTAAAAACTGGAGCCGGTTTGTCCGTGTCATTATCCCCGCTGAAATTATCCCTGTTATTCGCCTGCGCTGCTGCTCTTTCTGCCTGTACCACTGTCCAGAATCCGCCACCTGTGCTCAATGCCAGCGTAATCCAGCCGCAGCCGGTGAAACCGGAACCGGTATCCGAGCCGGAAGCATCGGCAGCGACACCGGAAACTGACAGCGCCGCGTATATGTATCGCGCAATGACGGATCAGAATTACCAGATCCCTGCGATTGATCTGACCAAGCTGAAACCGGAACACCGCCGGACTGTTGTCGATTACAAGACCACAGAAAAACCGGGCACCATTATTGTCGATCAGCCTGCCCGCTATCTCTATTTTGTGTTGCCGGAAGGCAAGGCTGTCCGCTATGCCGTGGGTGTCGGCCCCGCAGCACGCGGCTTTAACGGCGGCGATGCAATTATCGCGCATAAGGCCGCATGGCCGCGCTGGACACCGACCCAGAACATGATCAAGCGCAATCCGAACCAGTATCTGCGCTACAAAGACGGCGTTGACGGCGGCCCGGGAAATCCGATGGGCGCACGCGCACTCTACATGCATAAAGACGGCATCGACACCTATTACCGCGTCCACGGCACGAATAAACCTTCATCGATCGGCAAGGGTGTTTCTGCCGGCTGTATCCGTCTTATCAATCAGGACATTATCGACCTGCATTCCCGCGTAAAGCCTGGTGCACGCATTGTCGTGAAATAAAAAAACAATCTACCCTGCCTCGAAACAACAGTTACGGGGCAGGTTTTCAAACCCGAGACATGAAAACACCGCCGCAGTTTTCGTAACTGCGGCGGTGTTTTTATTATCTGTTTGAAAAGAAGATAGAAATATTTTCTCAGTCAGCCGATCAGCTTTTCATAGACTGTGCCGTGTTCAAGCACTTTGCCTGTTTCATCCATAACACGCATGGCATCAGCGGAAATCTCATCGATAACCACGACTTCACCGTCGATCAGGCCGATTTCAATCTTCATATCGATCAGCGTCAGACCCAAACCACGCAAGTCAGCTTCTACAATACGGCACACATTACGGGTAATGTCCTTAGCCTTTGCAAGATGGTCAGGGCTTAAGAGGCCGAGCGCAACGATGGTGTCATCATTGATAAGCGGATCGCCGCGTTCATCATCTTTCACAGTAATTTCAACAAGATAGTCAAATTTCTGTTCGGTATTACGAATATATTGCTGATAACGGCGAATGAAACTGCCCCAAGGACGGGTGCGGCAAACAAATTCAAAGCCGCCGGTGCCGTTAATATCCTTGCCCAAAGGTTCGGCACGGCGAACTTCCATCGTGCCCTTTTCAAGATCAAGATTGACCGAGTGTGTAGGCACGCCAGCAGCATGCAGTCGCTTGAAGAAATAATCCGTCATGCCAAGAGATTTGCGCCCCTTGCCTTCAACCTGACCAATAACGGTATTTGCACCCGGATCAATCACACCATCCGAGCCGGTTACATCATCCTTGAACACCAGAAGAATGTTGCCGTTCTCCAAGGCGTAGAGGTCTTTGGTCTTGCCGGAGTAAATCTTTTCGCTGCTGTTCATTCGTTTGCCCGCTCAGGTTTATGCGCTGATCATACCCAAAGCGGTTTACGTTCATGTTGGATCGCAATGCTCGCTCTGGATTCTTTAGTTTGTCGCATTATGCCTACGTCAAATTGGATCAACTTGACTGTGAAATGCTCCAGAAAAAAACAATGCGCCGATTGGCGCATTGTTCTTCAACTTATTCCCACTCAATGGTGCCCGGAGGCTTCGAGGTAATATCATAGACCACGCGGTTAATACCGCGTACTTCATTGATAATACGGGTCGCTGCCTTGGCAAGGAAGTCCATATCATAGTGGTAGAAATCAGCTGTCATACCGTCAACCGATGTTACCGCACGCAGCGCACAAACGAATTCGTATGTACGGCCGTCGCCCATAACACCAACGGTCTGCACCGGCAGCAACACTGCGAAAGCCTGCCAGATCTTGTCATAAAGACCGGCTTTGCGGATCTCGTCCAGATAGACTGCATCAGCTTCACGAAGGATTTCAAGCTTCTCACGGGTGATACCGCCCGGGCAACGAATTGCCAGACCCGGACCCGGGAACGGATGGCGACCGATGAAACTGTCCGGCAGACCGAGTTCCTTACCGAGAACGCGCACTTCATCCTTGAAGAGTTCACGCAGCGGCTCCACAAGCTGCATATTCATGCGCTCAGGCAGACCACCAACATTGTGATGCGACTTGATTGTAACCGAAGGTCCACCGGTGAAAGACACGCTTTCGATCACGTCAGGATAGAGTGTACCCTGTGCGAGGAAGTCTGCACCGCCGAGTTTAGCCGCCTCTTCTTCGAACACTTCAATGAACAGACGGCCAATGGTCTTGCGCTTCACTTCCGGATCAGTTTCACCTTCCAGAGCGGAGATGAAACGATCCTGTGCATTCACCAGAACCAGCGGCATGTTGTAATGTTCTTTGAACATTGCAACAACCTGTGCCGCTTCATCCTTACGCATCAGGCCGTGATCAACCAGAATACAGGTCAGCTGATCGCCAACCGCTTCATGGATGAGCAGCGCTGCAACGGAAGAGTCCACGCCGCCTGAAAGCGCGCAGATAACCTTGCCTTTGCCAACCTGTTTGCGGATAGCTTCAACAGCCTGTTCGCGATAGGCGGACATTGTCCAGTCCGGCTTGATGCCAGCAATATTATGGACGAAATTCTGCAGGAGTTTCGCGCCGTCCGGTGTGTGCACCACTTCCGGATGGAACTGCACCGCAAAATATTTGCGTTTTTCATCGGCAATGGCTGCGAATGGTGCATTCGGCGATGTGCCGACAACTTTGAAGCCTTCCGGCAGGGCTGTCACACGGTCACCGTGGCTCATCCAAACCTGATGGCGGGTGCCTTTGGCCCAGATGCCGGAAAACAGCGCGCTGTCCTCGTTGACTTCGAGGAATGCACGACCGAATTCACGGTCATGGCCGCTTTCGACCTTGCCGCCCAGCTGCTCGCACATGGTCTGCTGACCGTAGCAAATGCCCATAACCGGAATACCGGCTTCAAACACTGCCTGTGGTGCGCGCGGACTACCGATATCGGTGGTTGAATGCGGGCTGCCGGACAAGATCACAGCTTTCGGATTGATGCGCTTGAACGCTTCATCTGCCAGCTGGAACGGCACGATTTCGGAATAGACTCCGGCCTCGCGCACACGCCGCGCTATCAGCTGCGTGACCTGACTGCCAAAGTCAATGATAAGGATAGTATCGGGATGGGTGCTCATGGGCAGCATCTAGAGAATTATGTTGATTGTTGCAAGCCGGAATCGAAACCCGCGACAATATATTAGGGTACAAACAGTGGAGATAAGATCAGTCGCCGGATTTTACCGTCAGCGGCACTGTACGCTCAAGATCAGCCTTGTAAAGACCCGGATCAGGATGGCCGGTTGTTTTAACCAATGTGCTCTGCAACATTGCCGCTTCCAGCAAGCGCACAGCCTGTGCCAGTTTCTCATCAATGATGTGCAGATAACGTGTCCAGTCGGACACCTGCTTAACCGCCTCATCGCCATCGGAAATACCGCGCAGACCAATCAGCGGCACAGCAAAACGCTGACAGGTACGCAGGATCGCAAAGCTCTCCATATCCACCATATCCGCATCAATATCATTATAGGCAGAACCGGTGACGATATTTGCACCTGTGGACAAGGACGCGCTGGCAATACCCGGAATATGATATGGCAACGGAATGATAATCGGGAAATCAGCCGATGGTGTCTGACCTTTGGCATAGCCGAGAGCCGAGGCATCCATATCGCGATAGCCGACATTGACCGCCTGATAAATCTCGGTCTGCACCAGCTTTGCCGAACCGGCAGAACCAAGCGACACCACCAGATCAGGCAGAGCACCGCGCATGGAAAGATCGGCCAGAACCGCAGAAACCACGACAGCCGCTTCAACAGGGCCGATACCGGTAATCAGCGGCTTGAACATAGCCTGCAAATGCGGGCCGTATTCTGAAGGGGACGCCATAACAAACAGAACTTTTTTGCCGCCGAAATCATGCACATATTGCAGCATCGACATCGCATCTTCTGAAGCACCCTGTACCGGCGCGGACATAATCTTGGTCATTCTAACACCTGAGGCCGTCAATATAGATGATTGCGGCACACCCTTTTATTCGGACTTGCGCGGAGCTTTGGGATAAATCCGCACGAGGTTCAAATCAAAAAGCTGTTTACAGAAGCGCTTCCGTAAACAGCACACTCAGGACAGGTGTTCAGAGGATAACCTAGTCCTGCAAATCTTCACGATCTTTCACCACCATCAGCGTCGCTGTCATGGTGGCTACCAATTTCACTTCAGTCTCACCGACGGCAAATGCCTGACCGTCGCTGACCATAATCGTACGTCCCTGCTTGGTTACATTCCCGCGGAACAGAAAATGGTCGCCTTTACCGGGCGCCAGCAGATTGACCTTGAATTCGATGGTCAGCACTGCGGCATCCGCGGGCATCATTGTCAGCGCCGAATAGGCACAGACCGCATCAAGAGCCGTAGACACAATTCCCGCATGCAAAAACCCATGCTGCTGGGTCAGATCGGCACGAAACGGCAGCTCCACTTCAACCACACCCGGTTCGCAGCGTGTGAGTTGTGCGCCAATCAGCTTCATCGCCGCCTGACGTGCAAAACTCTTCTCAACCCGTTCTTTGAAATCCGGTTCTGCTATTCTCGGTACTGCCATAATATCCCTCAGTCTTATACACTGAATGTCAGTTTTATGGCATCTCCATAACAGTCTTCAGAACCTATTCCAACCACCGGTTCGTACAAAGCATGTCCATATACGACCGAAAACAGGATATATCCTTATAGACATATATTTATATCGGATATTGCTATTCAAGCCCAGCTAATAGCGCAAACAGGAAAAAATACCAGCTTTAATGGAGAAAAAGCCCGTATTTTTTCAATATTACGATCCGGATAAGAATATTGCCCGATACTCAGGCAGGCTGATTTTGCAAAACAGCAATATAGAAGCCGTCTGTATCCGTGGAAAGCGGCGAGAACACGGCACCGAAATCTGGATAATGCGGCTGTGCCTGATCGGTGATGCCGCTCCACAGCTCCGCCATCGGCAGCGCCCTGTAATCGGAGTTTTCCGAGAGAAAACGGGCGACCTGCCGGTTATTCTCGGAAGCAAACAGCGAACAGGTCACATAAACCAGACGACCACCCGGCTTCACATAATGTTTGGCCGCTTCAAGCACTTCATGCTGATCGGCAACGCGGCGCTCAAGCTGCACATCGGTCAAACGCCATTTGGCATCCGGACGGCGGCGCCATGTGCCGGAACCTGTGCATGGCGCATCGGTCAGCACAATATCCATCTGCCCTTTATAAGGCTCCAGATTTTCCGGCCGGTTATGTACCTGTGTATTACGCACACCGGCGCGGCTCAGGCGATCATGAATCGGATTAAGGCGCGAGCGCTCGGCATCATAGGCATGAATCTGCCCCTTATTCTGCATAGCTGCGGCCAGAGCCAGCGTTTTACCACCGGCACCGGCGCAATAATCCATAACCTGCTGACCGGGCTGTGCGCCAACCAGTTTCGCGGCAAGCTGCGAGCCTAAATCCTGCACCTCATACCAGCCATCGAGAAAAGCCTGCTCGGTCTGTACATTCGGATGACGGCCAAGCGCACGCAAAGGCGGAATACGAACCGCTTCAGGCAGAAAAGGTGCAGCTTCTGCACCGGCATTTTTCAGACCTTCCAGCGCGGTCAGCACCTTGTCGCGATTGGTTTTCAGCGTATTGACCCGCAGATCAACCGGCGGACGTGTAGCAAGCTCAGCAGCCTGTGCAACCCAGTTCTCACCAAACAAGGCTGAAAATTCCGGCACCCAGCTCTCGGCAATATCGGCGCGGATAAAATCCGGCGCATCACTCAGATCACGGCTTTCCCAAGCCTGCAAGCGCTCACCCTCAAGCGGCTCTGGCGCAAATTTATCGCCGGCCAGATTAGCCTCCAGCCACTCTGCGCCCATATCAGGATCGCTCAGGACAGAGGCATAAACCAGCGCACGGGCATCCTGCGCATCCATTTGCCAGCCGAATGACAGTTTACGGCGCAGAACATCATAGACAATATTGCCGATCACAGCGCGGTCGCCAGCTCCGGCAAAGCGGTGCGCTGCACCCCAGTCTTTCAGCGCATCGGAAGCAGCACGGCTCTGGCGTTCAATATCTTCCAGCACTTCTATCGCTGCCTGCAACCGTCCGCCCAAACGCATCTTTACCGCTTTCCTGTTTTTATCTTGTTCATATGTTCTCACCGCATAGCTTAAAATGCGCTAAAGTGAAACGACCTGAGCAAAAGAAAAAGCCGGAGCAGTGATGCTCCGGCTTCTTTATATTGCGTTCCTACCACTTATTCAGCAGCAGTCTGCTTTTCCTCATTGGAAATCGTATTGGCTTCATAACCATGCGCTTCCTTGAGGGCTGCACGGACACCGGCTTCATAATCCGGATGGATCAGTTTGAAATGGCCAAGCTGACGCTCAATGATAAAGCCAGGAACACCGCCCATTGCCGCAGCAATATTCGAGAACAGACGGCTCTTCTGACCTGCATCAAACAGGTTAAACAGTGCGCGCGGCTGCGAATAATCATCATTGCCGATACGGTGATTGTAACGATCAACGTCACCGGAGATTTTCAGCGGCGGTTCTTTCGCCGATGGCTGCTCAACCGGACCATTGAAGGAATTTGGCTCATAATAAGCATCCGGATTACCGGTCGCGATACCGCCATAAGTATTCATCTGACCGTCGCGATGGTAGTGATGCACCGGACATGCAGGCTTATTGACCGGAATTTGCTCATAATGCGTGCCAAGACGATGACGATGCGCATCTGCATAGGAGAATACACGCGCCTGCAACATCTTGTCCGGCGAATAGCCGATACCCGGTACGATATTCGATGGCGAGAAAGCAGCCTGCTCGATTTCCGCAAAGTAATTGTCGGCGTTACGGTTCAGCTCCATAATACCGATATCCATCACCGGATAATCCGCATGCGGCCAGACTTTGGTCAGATCAAACGGGTTATAAGGTGTTTTATCGGCATCGAGTTCAGGCATGATCTGAACCTGCACTTTCCAGCGCGGGAATTCACCCTTTTCAATCGCACCAAACAGGTCGGCCTGTGTGGATTCACGGGTCTGGCCGACAACTTTTTCGGCTTCCGCATTCGTCCAGTGCTGGTGCCCCTGCATGGTCTTGAAGTGGAATTTCACCCAATAGCGCTCACCGGCATCATTCCAGAACGAATAAGTATGCGAGCCGTAACCATTGATGTGACGCACATCTGTCGGCAGACCACGATCTGACATCAGGATTGTTACCTGATGCAGGCTTTCCGGTGACAGCGACCAGAAATCCCACATAGCTGTGGCGGAGCGCATATTGGTCTTTGGATGGCGCTTCTGGGTGTGGATGAAATCCGGGAATTTCACCGGATCACGTACGAAAAAGACCGGCGTGTTATTGCCAACCAGATCCCAGTTGCCTTCTTCTGTGTAGAATTTCAGTGCGAAACCGCGCACGTCGCGCTCGGCATCTGCCGCACCGGCTTCACCGGCAACTGTGGAGAAACGCGCAATCATCGGGGTCTTCGCACCCGGCTGCAAGGCTTTGGCTTTGGTATATTTGGAAATATCACCGGTAATGGTCAGTGTACCATGGGCACCCCAGCCCTTGGCATGAACCGCACGCTCAGGAATACGCTCACGGTTCTGGTGTGCCAGCTTTTCAATGAGCTGGTAGTCAGTCATCAGGACAGGACCGCGCTCGCCTGCTGTCAGGGAATTCTGGTTATCCGGAATCGGTGAACCCGCACTTGTGGTCATAATCGGACGATCGGCCATTTTTAGCTCTCCCTTGTATGATTGGCTCTGTTTTGAGCCATTATAAAAAAATCTGCATGACAAGATTATGACGGGCGCAGAACCACCTTCAGGTATTCCGCACCAGTCAAAACATGTATTAAACATTCAATTTCAATCGCTTAATCATATGCATTGATCAGAACTGAAATTGCATTCTCATGCTCTTTCTAAAGAATAGAACTATTCTAACCATAATTTCCAATTGAATTTCCTGCAATTATTGATAGGATTTTCTTATCATGTTTACAGTCAAACAAATGCGTTATTTCGATGCGCTCGCCACTCATCTGCATTTCCGCAAAGCAGCGGAAACGGTATTCGTTTCACAACCCGCTCTGTCCGCGCAGATTGCGGAAATGGAAAATCTGGCGGGCAGCCCGCTCTTTGAACGTGCCAATAAATCAGTTCTGCTCACAGAACTCGGCCACACACTCTGGCCGCGCATTAAAGTGATTTTGCAGGAAATCCGTGCGCTGGAAGAACTGACCGAGCAGAAAAGCGGTATTTTACAGTTACGACTGCGGCTTGGCATCATCCCAACCATTGCCCCCTATTTGCTGCCGGATCTTATTCAGGCGCTGAAACAGCAATATCCGGCACTGACGCTGGAACTGCGCGAGGCACTGACCGACAAGCTGCTGGAAGAATTGCGCAATGGTGAACTGGATGCGGTGATCGCCGCCATGCCGGTGCATGATCCCTACCTGACCGGCAAACACCTGTTTGATGACCGGTTTCTGATCGCCACTTCCAGCAATAATAATGATGTCCTGCCCTCACCGCTCACACAGGGCAATGCGGCATTGGAAAAGCTGCTACTACTTGAAGAAGGCCACTGTCTGCGCGATCAAGCACTTGAGGTCTGCGCTCTGCCGCGTGAGCGTACACTGGTGAATTTCGGTGCGACCAGCATGGCCACGCTGCTGCAAATGGTCAGCAATGATATGGGGCTGACGCTGATACCGGAAATCGCCATCCGCTCTGAGGTTCCGCATAAGCGCATCCGCATTGTGCCATTCTCGGACGGCTCACCAAAACGCCAGATCGGCCTGTTCTGGCGCAAACAGAGTCAGCGTCTTGAGGATTTCACGGCTTTGGCGAAATGCATCCAAAACAGCGCGGAAAAAGTGATGCTGGCACCTGATGAGCTTGGCAGCCTGATCCGCCACAGTGCCGAATCTGAAGAGACTGCATCTAGAGCATAATTTCTTAGACTTGGATCAGTTTAAGGAATTATGCTCTAATTTTAAAGTGTTAGAGCGACCTTTGTGTGCCAAGTCTGGCACACGGCGCTCTATCCAGCGCATTCCTGCTGGTATTTAAGCATCATCAGCGCAGCAGCTTTGCTCATCCATAGGTCGCGCTCATTCGCGAGATCAGCTTCAAAGCGCTTGGCAAGCTGTATATAAGCCTGCCACATGCTCTGCGCCCCTTCCCCCTCCTGCACAGAGAAGTGTTTTTCCATGCGCTCCACTGTCGCCTTGATCTGGTCAGTTTCAGGAATAGTTTTCATCAGCACCTCCCGTTTGCGGGCAATAAAAAAGGCCGGTTAAACCGGCCTTTTCGTATTCGTCTTATACGCTGCCCGGATAATTCGGGCTTTCACGGGTGATGGTCACACCGTGCGAGTGGCTTTCACGCAGACCCGCATTGGTAATGCGGACAAATGTTGCCTTCTCACGGAATTCCGGCAGTGTTTTTGCACCGACATAACCCATAGAAGCACGCAGACCACCGGCCAGCTGATGCAGGATATTGGCAACAGGGCCTTTATAGGCAACCTGACCTTCAATACCTTCCGGCACCAGTTTCAGCTCATCGCGCACTTCCGCCTGGAAGTAACGGTCAGCGGAACCGCGTGCCATCGCACCAACGGAACCCATGCCGCGATAGGACTTATAAGAACGTCCCTGATGCAGGTAAACTTCACCCGGGCTTTCTTCCGTACCGGCCAGCAGCGAACCGGCCATAGCAGCCGATGCACCGGCAGCCAGTGCCTTGGCGAAGTCACCGGAGAATTTGATACCACCATCAGCGATAACCGGAATACCGGCTTTCTGAGCCACTTCAACAGCGCCCATAATCGCGGAAAGCTGCGGCACACCGACACCGGCAACAATACGTGTGGTGCAGATCGAGCCAGGCCCGATACCGACTTTAACCGCATCGGCACCGGCATCAATCAGAGCCTGTGTTGCCGCACCGGTTGCTACGTTACCGGCAAGGATACGTACATCGGAAGACAGTTTCTTCATGCGGGTCACCGCATCGAGAACACGCTGCGAATGACCATGGGCAGTATCAACCACCAGCAGATCAACACCGGCTTCGATCAGACGTTCCGCGCGTTCAAAACCATCATCGCCAACCGAAGTTGCAGCAGCAGCACGTAGACGACCCTGCGCATCTTTAGCGGCATTCGGGTTGAGCTGCGACTTTTCCATATCCTTGACGGTAATCAGACCGGTGCAACGACCCTGCGCATCAACAACCAGCAGTTTTTCAATGCGATGTTGGTGCAAAAGACGCTTGGCTTCTTCCTGATTAACGTTTTCACGCACGGTGACCAGATTTTCACGGGTCATCAATTCGTAGATTTTCTGTGCCGGATCAGAGGCAAAACGCACATCGCGGTTGGTCAGAATACCGACCAGACGACCCGGGCCTTTGCCCGCATTTTCGACAACCGGAATACCGGAAATACCATGCATACGCATCAGTGCCTGTGCATCAGCCAATGTTGCGTCAGGGCCGATAGTGACAGGGTTTACAACCATGCCGGATTCGAACTTCTTAACGCGCAGAACAGCTTCTGCCTGCAATTCCGGTGTCAGGTTGCGGTGAATAACGCCGATACCACCAGCCTGCGCCATAGCAATCGCCAAGCGGGACTCAGTCACTGTATCCATCGCTGCGGAGAGTAGCGGCAGGTTCAGTTCAATGCCTTCAGCAATGGTGGTGCGCAGATCGACCTGACCAGGCATAACCTCGGAATGACCGGGTTGCAGCAGGACATCATCAAAAGTCAGCGCGTATGCGCCGGTGGATGATTCAACAATTTTCGCCATGGCCAATTCCTTTAAACAGGTAAAACACCCTGTGGGAGCAGAGGGTGCAACGACTCTTATCGTTTCAATTGAATTGGCAGCGGCTGGTAACACGGATATGACTTTTTGAAAAGACTATTCGTGAAAATCGCGTAAATTTCACCAGATCTTGTATCAGGCAGCTTAATTACAGCTAAAATGACGGCTAAATTCCTTCCGTCCTGCCGATGTAAAATGCAAGGCACGCCCCTGTTCGCGGCGCAACCAGTTGCGCTCCAGCATCATATCCAGCACTGCCGCACCAAGCGATCCGCCCAGATGATGACGACGCTCACTCCAGTCCAGACAATGCAGGCAAAGCGGTCGGCGTTTGCCTTCCAGCGGTTTCAGCTCAAGCCCTAATCCGCTGAAGAACTCCCGCCCCTCCGAAGTCAGCTGAAGTGCATCCTGCTCTGAGTGTTCGAGATAGTTACGCGCCGTCAGACCATTGAACAGCGTGACACCCGCCTCACCCGCCAGATGATCGTAGCAAATCCGCGCTTCCCGCAACGCTGCATCTTTAGGCCCTGTACGCACCCGCACAGCCCCCGTGCGTTGCGCCAAACCCATCAGAGCTTCCAGTACCTGCGCCACATCTGCACCCGACAGGCGGAAATAGCGATGACGCCCCTGTTTTTCAGCAGTGAGCAAACCGGCATCACTCAATTTGGTGAGATGTCCGCTGGCGGTCTGAACAGTGACACCGGCCACACCTGCCAATTCACTGACCGTCAAAGCACGGCCATCCATCAGCGCCGTGAGGATGTTTGCGCGGGCGGGGTCGCCGATCAATGCGGCAACAGAAGCTATGACAGGTCCATCTTTCATAGTTCGATGATAGCCGAAGCATTGATGCAACTCAATGGGGTATTTGCCTGCGCAGAAACGCACAAGGAGTCTCCCCCCATGATCGCCGTAATTTTTGAAGCCCACCCAGCTAAAGGACAAAAAAACATCTATCTGGATATTGCCGCCGACCTGAAAGAAGAACTGCAAAGGATTGACGGTTTTATCTCCGTCGAACGCTTTCAGAGCCTGACTGATCCGGACAAAATTCTCTCCCTCTCCTTCTTCCGTGATGAGGAAGCCGTAAAAAGCTGGCGCTCCAGCTTTATGCATCGCTCGGCGCAAGCTGCGGGGCGCAGCGGTGTTTTTGCCGATTACCGGCTGCGGGTGGCCGCTGTCACCCGTGATTACGGCTTAAACAGCCGCATACAGGCACCGCAGGACAGCCGAAGCTTTCATCATGAGCGGGAACTGACCTGACCTCAAAACATCAGCCTGCCCATTTACCACATTAGATGTCGCGTCCAGAACGATATCTCGCCAAACTTGACATACACTTTGGCCAGCATTGCAAAGATATTCATCCACTATTCGCACATTTATTTATCTGGTGATTTATCTGGGAGGAAAATCCATGAGCAGCAACCGTGGTGTCGTCTATACGGGTCCGGGACAGGTTGAAGTACAGAATATCGCAGATCCGGTTTTTGCCGACCCGACAGGACGCAAGATCGAACATGCGGTGATCCTCAAAGTCATTACAACAAATATTTGCGGCTCTGACCAGCATATGGTGCGCGGACGCACCACAGCTGAAGCAGGACTTGTGCTCGGCCATGAAATCACCGGTGAAGTGATTGAAAAAGGCGCGGATGTTGAAATGCTGGAGATCGGCGATATCGTCTCCGTACCGTTCAACGTCGCCTGTGGTCGCTGCCGCACCTGCCGCGCGCAGGATACCGGTGTGTGCCTCACTGTTAATCCGTCCCGTGCCGGCGGTGCCTATGGCTATGTGGATATGGGTGGCTGGATCGGTGGTCAGGCCAAATATGTCACGATTCCCTATGCCGATTTTAACCTGCTGAAAATTCCGGATCGCGACCGTGCGCTGGCCAAAATCCGCGACCTGACCATGCTTTCCGATATTCTGCCAACCGGCTTCCACGGCGCGGTTAAAGCCGGTGTCGGCGTTGGCTCCATCGTTTATGTGGCCGGTGCAGGCCCTGTTGGTCTGGCGGCGGCGGCCTCCGCCCGTATTCTCGGTGCAGCCGTGGTGATGATCGGTGACTTCAACAAAGAGCGTCTTGCCCATGCCAAGAGAGTCGGTTTTGAGCCGGTTGATCTCTCAGCTTCCGACCGCCTTGGCGATCTGATTGCCGACATTACCGGCAGCAATGAAGTCGACAGTGCGATTGACGCAGTGGGCTTTGAAGCACGCGGCCATGCAGGCGGCGAACAACCGGCGATCGTTCTCAATCAGATGATGGAGATCACCCGTGCGGCTGGCAATATCGGTATTCCGGGGCTCTATGTGACCGAAGATCCGGGCGCTGTGGACAAAGCCGCCAAAGTTGGCAGCCTTTCCTTACGCTTCGGCCTCGGCTGGGCGAAAGCACAGAGCTTCCACACCGGCCAGACACCAGTGCTGAAATATAACCGCCAGCTGATGCAGGCCATTCTCTACGACCGTCTGAATATTGCGGAAATCGTTAATGCCCAGCTGATCTCGCTGGATGATGCACCGAAAGGTTATGAAAGTTTCGATCAGGGCGCTGCGAAGAAATTCGTCATCGATCCGCATGGCGATCTGCTGAAATCAGCCTGAGAATGATCTGAAATGAAACAGCCCCGCATGAGGAAACTTGCGAGGCTGTTTTATATTCACGCCTTTTCGAGGCTCTTTCTCCCTACGCCTCTTCGAGGATTCTTTTACTTTACGCCTCTGCAAGGCTGGCACCAAGAAACAGCTGCCCCACACGCGGATCAGCCAGCAGCGCATCTGCCTTGTTATGCATCCGCGTCTGCCCCTGCTCCAGCACCAGACCATAGTCAGACATCGCCAATGCCGCCTTGGCATTCTGCTCAACCATCAGCACCGTCACACCTTCATCGCGCAAACGGATCAGTGTGCGGAATGTCTCGCTCACCATTTGCGGTGACAGGCCAATCGACGGCTCATCGATCAGGATCAGTTTCGGATCAAGCAGCAGCGCGCGGGCAATTTCCAGCTGTTTCTGCTGACCGCCGGAGAGCGTGATCGCCTGCTGATTGGCCTTCTCTTTAAGGATCGGGAATTGCTCCATCACCTCATCAATCCGCCGCGCGACCCTGCTCTGATCCGGTGCCGAAATACCGCCGATCTCCAGATTATGCTTCACCGACAGCATCGGAAACAGATTACGCCCCTGCGGGACATAACTCACACCATGAGCCAGCATTTTTGCAGGCGCCTGCCCTGTCACATCTTTGCCGTTGAGCAGAACCTGCCCTGAGCGGATATTCAGCAGGCCGAAAATCGCTTTGAATACAGTTGACTTACCCGCACCGTTCGGGCCGATCACAGTGGTGATCGTGCCTTTTTCAATGCGAAAAGACGTACCGTTGAGAATGGTCATTTTACCGTAACCGCCAAAGACCTGTTTCAGTTCCAGCATGGCTCAGCCTCCCAAATAGGCTTCAATGACGTCCGGATTGGTACGCACGGTTTCCGGATCGCCTTCGGCAATGATACGCCCGTTTGCCAGCACAATAATGCGCGTGCAGAGCGACATGACAAATTCCATATTATGCTCGATCACCACAAAGGTTGCGCCGCGCTCACGATTGAACGCCTTGAGCCGCTCTTTGAGGTCGGCCAGCATGGTGAGATTAACCCCGCCTGCGGGTTCATCCAGCATCACCAGCTTCGGCCCCGCCATAAAGGCCATCGCCGCATCGAGCAATTTCTGCTGCCCGTAAGACAGCGAACCTGCTTTTTCATAGGTCTGATGCGTGAGACGGAAGAACTCGATCATCGTCTTCGCTTCTTCAGTCAAGCCGGCATCCGGACGACCAAACAAACGCGACAGCATCGTGCCTTTATGCTCCTGACCGGCCAGAATGATATTATCCAGCACGCTCATATCCGGAAACACCTGCAACATCTGGAAAGTGCGGCCGACGCCGAGCTTATTGAGGTCGCTAGGGCGTTTGCCCGCAACATTCTGCCCATCCACCAGCACCGTGCCGTTTGTGGCAGGCAATTGCCCGAGAATGCAGTTGAACAAAGTGGATTTGCCGCTGCCATTTGGCCCGATCAGGCCGAGGATTTCCCCTTCATGCACCTCAAAGGATACATCATCCACAGCGGTTACACCGCCAAAATTCTTGCTTAGATTACGCACGGAAAGAACGGGGTTCATTGGTTTTTCTCCCCGTTGCTGTCGAGTGCAGCTTTTGTCGTCCATGCCGTTGCCTGCGGATTACGGCGCTGCTTGAGTGCATTTTTAGCGCGCTCTGCCAGTCCCAAAAGTCCTGTCGGGCAGAACACCATCAGCACAATCACCAGCACCGCATAGAGCATCAGATAATAGCCCTCGGTAAAGCGCAGAAATTCCGGCGCCAGCACGATGAGGAAAGCCCCCAGCACCGGCCCGAAGAAAAAGCCAGCACCGCCGACAATTACCATCAGCAGGATTTTAAGCGAGATCGGCAGGCCGAAAGAATGCGGCTCGATATATTGGGTGAGCTGCGCAATCAGACCGCCCGCAAGACCGCCATAGGCAGCACCGATAGCAAAGGCCAGCAAGGTCATTTTACGAACATCAACGCCCAGACTATTGGCGCGGATCGGATTTTCACGCAGACCTTTAAACGCCCGCCCCCACGGGGAGCGGATAATGCCGTAAAGCGCAAGCGCCGTCAGCACAAACAGGCCAAGCACGAAATAATAAAACGGCGTGGCCATCATGGTTTTCATGCCGAAAATTTCCGGACGCGGAATACCCGTCAGGCCATAAGTCCCGCCTGTGAGCCATTCTTCATTGCGCAGCACGAGGATAACCAGCGCATTGAAAGCCAGCGTGACGAAAGCCAGAAAATGATGCTGCACACGCAAAGCCGGATAGCCGAGCAGCAGACCAAGCACAAAGCACAGCAGCATTGCCGCAATCAGTGCGAATGGCCATGCAATGCCGGCCATCGTCATCAGTGCTACCGTATAGGCACCCAGCGCCATAAAACCGGCCTGCGCCAGTGAAATCTGCCCCGCATAGCCGAGTGTCAGGTTAAGCCCCATGGCAGCAATGGAATAGATCAGCCACGACGACAGCACCAGCAGACCATAATTGGATTGCGAAAACGGCAGAGCGATCAGAATTGCCAGACCGGCCAGCAGAAAGAGTATTTTGCGAAGGCTCATATTGTCCGTCCCTCCGCCTTGCCGAGCAGCCCTTGCGGGCGCACGAGAATAATCACAATCAGCAGGATCAACGGCACTGCCGAGCGATAGGATGCGGAAATATAAGCAGCTGAGAGATTATCAATCACGCCGATAAGCAGACCACCGGCCAAGGCACCACGAATCTGGTTAAAGCCGCCGACAATCGCCGCGATAAAGGCGATCAGCCCCAGAGTCTCACCATTGGAGAATTTCGCCAGATAGATCGGTGAAATCAGAATGGAGGCCAGCAGAGCCAGCGCACCATTAATTAAAAATGTATAAAGAATCATGCGCTTAACCGGCACGCCGAGAATTTCCGCTACCTGTGGGTTTTGCGCTGTTGCCTGCATACAGCGCCCCGTCTTGGTGCCGTTGAGGAAGAATTGCAGCAGTGCCACAGTGCCAAGCGAGATCGCCAAAACCGCAATATCCTGCACCGAAATCGCCGCGCCGAAAATATTCAATGTGCGGTCGGTAAACAGCGCCGGAAACGGCATGGCTTCCGCCGTATAGAATTGTTTGACGCCTTCTTTCAGCAAAATGCCCAGCGCGATTGTCGCAATAACAATCGGCAACACGCCATGCGGCAGCAACGGATCAATGATGATACGTTTGAAACCATAGCCCAGAAACAGCAGTGTCAGCACCAGTGCCAGCAAAATGGCAACCGGAAAACTGAGACCTAAAATCTGCGTGCCTGCCAGCACAAAAAATGCGGGCAGCATGACAAATTCGCCCTGCGCGAAATTGATCGTCTGCGAAGCCTGCCAGAGCAACGTAAAGCCGATTGCCACAAGGGCATAGATCGAGCCTGTTGCCAGACCCGATACCAGCAACTGAAAGAAAGTAGCCATCAGGAAAAGTCCGTTTTGCGGGCATATTCCGGCGGGCACCCCGCCGGAATACGCAACGACTATTTATTGTTACGCATGTCGTTATCGGATCGTAGTGGGATCAGAATTCAGTCCAGTGAACTGAATTCCCCGCGAAGACGGCATCCACTTTTCCGCGACATGCGTTAAAGCTTCGGCAGTGTGGAGACGACAGACTGCTTGCCGTCTTTGACTTCCACAAGGAAGCTCTCACGGTTCACTTCGCCTTTGTCATCCCATGTGGTTTCCATCAGAATGCCCGGCTCATCGGCAGGGGTGATGGTCAGTCCATGAAGCGTATCAGCAAATGCCTGACGGTCAACTTTGCCGTTTTTCGTGGTCACATATTTCACGATATAAGCGCCCATATAGGCTTTGATCGCATTGTGATCCGGCTTGTAGCCATATTTGCCTTCGAATTTCTTGGCAAAATCCTGCACAGCCTGCACCGGGGCATCCGCTGTCAGACCAACATGGCCGCGCACGCCGTTGACCGCATCACCGGCCAGATCAATCACCTTCTGGTTCATCAGTGTGGTTTCACCAAAGATCGGCTGCTTTACGCCCTGTTTCTGCATTTCTTTCAGCAGACGTGCGCTTTCTTCTTCGTGCAAATAGGCGAAGATCACATCGGCATTGCTGTCTTTAAGCTTCACCACGTCAGCGGCAAAGTCCGCCTGACCGACTTCACTGGACACATCGCCGACAAGCTTGATGCCACGCTTGTCGAGCTCAGCAACAAATGCATCGCGTCCGCCTTTACCGAAATCATTATTGACCCATGCAACGGCAACGGTTTTGGCACTCAATTCATCGGTGAGATATTTCACCAGTTTCGGCATCGACTGCTGCGCGCCGAAGGATGTGCGGAAAATATAAGGATTGCCGAGATCGGTGATGAATGGTGCTTCCGCACCAGTCAGCTGCGGCACGCCATTCTGCATGGCAACCATCATATTGACTTTGACCGAGCCGGAATAAATCGGCCCCATAATCACATAAGCGCCGTCGTCAATCGCCTTCTGCACCATAGCGCGTGAAGTCGTTGCATCGGTCTGCGTGTCATAGTCTGTGACTTCGAGCTGCTGTCCGAGCACGCCGCCTGCGGCATTGATCTCTTCAACAGCCAGCTTCAGACCATCACGCCAATTGGTGCCAACGGTCGCGCCTGCGCCGGACAGTTCAATCACGTCTGCGATTTTGATGGTTTCCGCCGCAAAACTCATTTGCGGTAATGCTGCCGACAATGCAGCTGCTGCAGTTAAAGCCAGTAAATGTCTTCTGTTCATAAACCCCTCCCAAGGCTCCCCGACCGGATGGGATTTCATTCTGTCTGCACAATCATTCACATCATTATTGTCAGCACAAAAACAACATATGTTTTTCGCCTTACAGAAATGTATATTCAATGACCGGAGATTTCAGCCCATCATAATCTGATTTAACGGCTTGTTTGCACAGTTGCAAGCACAGGCTTAACCAATAAAGCCCGATATTTCCGCATTGCCGGAATGCTCAGATTTTATCCCCGTAAAACATATATAATTGTCAGTATTTCACCGGCCAAAACTGTCTATGGTGCGGATTGTTTTCAATTCTGCAGAACCGGCGAAAACCATATCTGCCGGTTTCTGAAATATCCGTCAGTCATTCAATAAAACAGGGGAGCGCAAGTGATGAGTAACAAAAACATCCTCAGAATAATAACCGGAACCACACTCTGTCTGGCACTGCATATTGCATCCGTATCCGCTGCCACCGGATTACCCGGCGGGGCATCATCACTCTATGAAACTTACGGCAACTGGACAGTTTCCTGCCTTGTACAAAAGCAGGATGAAGCGCAAAAAGTCCTCTGTTCCATGTCCCAGCAACAGGTTGATGATAAAAGACAGCGTGCTCTTGCCGTTGAGATTAGCCCTGACAAAAGCGGTGCATCCGGCGCATTTATTCTGCCATTTGGCCTCAATTTCAGCGCCGGAATGGTTTTGCAGATTGATGAAACAGCTACTGACAAACCTGTCGCATTCTCAACCTGCCTGCCTGCCGGTTGCATTGTACCCGCCAGTTTTAATGCTGCGAAGACAGATGCTTTAAGTAAGGGGCAGAACCTGTCTGTCCTCATACAATCTGCAGACGGGAAAGACCTTAAACTTACAGTTCCGCTGGATGGCTTTGCTTCCGCTATAAAACGCACCAGAGAATTGCTGAAATAAGTATCCGCTCATAATACAAAACAAAAAAGCTCCGGCGAACCGGAGCTTTTCTTTTAGGTACAGACCCGATTAGTATGGTGAATCAGGGAAGTAGAATTCCTGTGCATTGTCCTTGGTGACAAGGGTTGCATCCAGAATATAGCGTCCGCGTACCGGCACCTGATCGTAGAAATTGGCAACGGTCAGTTCCATTGCAGTTGCAATCATTGCTGGCGGATAGAGTACATCTACCGGCACCATTGCATCGCCGTCAGCAACCTTTTTGATCATTTCTTTCATGCCGGCACCGCCGACAACCATTTTAATATCTGTACGTTTGGCCTGCTGAATGGCTTCAAGAGCACCAACGCTCATATCGTCATCCTGCGTCCAGACCGCATCGATCTTCGGATATTTGACCAGATAATCCTGCATCACTTTAAAGGCGTCATCGCGCGACCAGTTACCGAACTGCTTGTCCAGCACCTTGATGTCGCTGCCGGCCACTGCGCCGTCAAAACCCTTCTGGCGTTCTTCATCAATCACAATCGGCAGGCCGCGGATAACCACGACATCGCCTTTGCCAAGCGTATCTTTCAGATACTGACCGGCAACGCGGCCGAGTTCTTCATTATTACCGGCAACATAAAGATCCTGAATGGACTGGTCAGACAATGCGCGGTCAACAACGGTAACGAAAATGCCCTTATCCTTCACCTGACGGATCGGATCGGTCAGCTCATCAGAATTGTGCGGCAGTGTTACCAGCGCATCCATGCCCTGCGTGGTCAGATCTTCCAGAGCATTGGCCTGCGAAGCGCCGTCCGGCGAGGTTTTGATGACAATTTTCAGACCCGGATGGCTCTTCTCCAGAACCGCTTTAGCCCGTTCTGCGTGATAGACAACGCCACCTGTCCAGCCGTGGTCAGCCGCCGGTATCGACACGGCAATCGTGACTTTCTTTTCTTCCTGTGCCTGAGCCGCTGTCCCGAACAGGGCAGCAGCACAAACAGCACCTAACAGAATATTTTTCATGGTCTCACTCCCTGATATTTGGCCTGACGACACGGCGGTCCGGCCTCCCCTCCGCCGCTTTGCGACAGCGGAGCCACAGCCCCGCCGCCAAGTACATCTGCAATTACTGACGCCGCGACAATGACCGCTGCACCAGCATTGCAATAATGATAATCGCGCCCTGCACCGCCCCGATCAGATATTCACTGACCAGATCAGACAGAACCATAATATTACCGACAACCTCCAGAATGAGTGCACCGCAAACAGTGCCCCAGATACGGCCAACACCGCCACGCAAGGCTGTGCCGCCAATCACCACTGCGGTAATTGCCTGCAATTCCCACATCAGACCTGTGGTCGGCGTGGCTGCGCCCAGACGCGGAATGTAAATCAGAATAGCGATGGCAACGCAGATGCCCTGAATGACAAAAGCCATTGTGCGCACGCGGTTAACCGGAATGCCGGAATAACGCGCCACATCCTGATTGGAACCAACCGCGATAATATGGCGGCCAAAAGCTGTGCGGTAGAGTATGAAAGATGCAATCAGCGCCACAACAATGATTGCAACAATTGGCACCGGAACACCCAGAATATTGCCGAAATAAACCGGACGATAGGCTGCCCGCAGCTCCTGCGATTTCATGGCAATGGAACCGCCCTCAGCCAGATAGATTGTGAGTGCGCGGAAAATCCCCATTGTGCCGAGTGTAACGATAAATGGTTCGATACGTCCGAGTGTGGTGGTGACGCCGTTGGCCAGTCCGCAAAGCGCGCCGACAACAATGGCAATACAGGCAGCCACCAGCAACATCGGCAGAATGCCGGTGATGATGCCGGAATTCATGAACATGATCGTAACAGCGGCGACAAAGGCAGACATCGAGCCGACAGACAGATCAAGCCCGCCGGATGAAATCACAAAGGTCGCGCCGATAGCAATAATCGCAATGAAGGCACTGCGTGTTGCAATATTCAGCAGATTGTCCACGCCGATGAAATTGGAATTCACCAGCGTTCCAAAGACCAGCAGAGCCGCCAATGCCACGAAAGGGGCAACAGCACGCAAATCCATATCCTGCCAGAAGCGGCGTTCTGTTGTATTTTGCGGAGTGGTTTTAGCCTGTTCTGTCATAGCGCCTCTGCAAAAATTGCAGCCTCAGAAGATGTGACACCGGTAGCGTGCACAACAATTTCATTCTCTGTCATTTTGTCTCCGCTGAGTTCCGCAACGATACGGCCATTGCGCATCACCAAAGCACGGTGACACAGGCCGATCAGCTCCGGCATTTCCGAAGAAATCACGATAACGGCTTTGCCCTGCGCGGCCAGCTCGGCAATAAAACGGTAAATCTGCTCTTTGGTACCAATGTCGATACCGCGTGTCGGTTCATCAATGATCACAATATCCGGCTCGAGCAGCATCATTTTTGCCAACAGCAATTTCTGCTGATTACCGCCTGAAAGCTGTCCGGCGAGAAGGTCAGGATTACGGGTGCGGATATCAAAGTCCCCGATTGCCTTTTCCAATGCTGCAGCCTCGGCAGTGCGGTTGATCTGCAAGCCTGAAAACTGGCTTAAAGCAGCCAATGTCAGATTGGTGCGCAGGTTTTGTGCCAGCAACAACCCTTTGCCCTTGCGGTCTTCACTCAGGTAAACAAGTCCGGCATCCATGCTCTCACGGGCATTATGAAAGCGCCGTGCGGTTCCGTTGACACGCACAGTACCATGCGCATGACGCAAGCCCACCACGCCCTCGCAAAGCTCAGTGCGACCCGCGCCGATCAGCCCTGCAAAACCGAGTATTTCACCTTTATGCAGCGTAAAGCCACAATTGCTCGCATAACCCGGAACGGTAAAATCCGAGACTTCCAGCACCGGCGTTTTGACCTGCGGGATGACACGTTCCGGATAAAGCTGGGACATATCCCGCCCGACCATCAGCTGTGCCATATCCAGAGGCTCCAGCCCTTCCGCCTCACGTGTTGTAATCATCTGCCCGTCGCGCAGCACTGTCACGCGATCGGCAATGGCTTTCACCTCCGGCAAGCGGTGCGAAATATACAAAATCGCAGCACCGCGATTACGGATAGCCATGATGACTTTGAGCAAAGCCTCAGTTTCAACCGGCGTCAGCGACGCAGTCGGCTCATCAAAAATCACCAGCCTGTGCGGCACCAGCAAAGCACGGGCAATCTGCACCAGCTGACGCTGTGCAATCGACAATTGCTCAACACGGGTTGTCGGATCGATATCAGCACCGAGATCTGCAACTGCCGCTCTGGCCTGCGCATTCATGGCGCGGTCATTCAGCATCAGACCTTTGCGCTGCTCGCGACCGAGGAAAATATTCTGTGCAACAGTCATATCCGGTGCCAGCAAAATCTCCTGATGCACCAGCACAATACCGCGATGTTCCGCATCTACCGGCCCTGACAGCACAACCGGCTGCCCATCAATAAAGATTGTGCCTTTGCTCGGACTTAAATGTCCGGCCAGCAGTTTCATCAGTGTTGACTTACCGGCACCGTTCTCGCCGATCACCGTGTGGATTTCACCCTCACGGATATCCAGCGTAATTTCGCGCAGCACTTCCACCGGTCCAAAACTTTTGGCCAGTCCCTCAACACGCATAAAAGGTGGTTTGCTGCTCGTCTCTCGTTCTGTCATCGCAAATTTGTCCAGACATTGCCCGCTTTGGATGAAGCCACAGAAGCTTCAATAAAGCGCATTCCTTCAAGCCCGTCTTCAACAGTGGGATACAACACTGCCGCATCCGGTTTTTCACCATTGCGCGCTGCACGGATAGCGCGTGCTGCTTCCGTGTAAATCGTGGCAAAACCTTCGAGATAACCTTCCGGATGCCCGCCCGGAATACGGGTAACTCGAGCAGCTGAGGCACCGGCTCCGGCACCGCCACGAGTGATGAGTTGCTTCGGCTCGCCAAAACGCGTGAACCACAGATAATTCGGATCAGACTGCGACCATTCCAGCCCGCCTTTGCTGCCATAGACGCGCAGTTTCAGCCCGTTTTCATTGCCGACGGCAACCTGACTTGCCCATAACATGCCACGCGCGCCGCCTTTGTAGCGCAGCATAATCTGCACATCATCGTCCAGCGCCCGCCCCTCAACAAAACTGGTCAGCTGTGCCAGCACTGCCTCGGCTTCAAGACCGCTGACAAATCCGGCCAGATGATAGGCATGGGTGCCGATATCACCGATTGCGCCACCGGCTCCGGAGCGTTTCGGATCTGTGCGCCATTCAGCCTGTTTATTACCGCTCAGCTCACTGCGCTCTGTCAGCCAGTCCTGCGCATATTCGGCCTGCACAACACGGATATCGCCCAGATCACCATTGGCCACCATTTCCCGCGCCTGCCGGATCATCGGATAGCCACTGTAATTATGGGTCAGCACAAAGATTTTGCCGGATTGCTGAACAGCTTCAACCAGTTGCTCGGCTTCAGAAACTGTTGTTGTCAGCGGCTTGTCGCAAATCACGTGAATGCCTGCAGCCAGAAAAGCCCGGGCAGCTGCGCCATGCAGATGGTTTGGCGTGACTATAGCCACAGCCTCAATCCCATCCGGCCTTTTGCTTTCCGCCAGTGCCATTTCTTCATAAGACGCATAGGAGCGCTCAGACGAAATACCCAGCTCTTGCGCAGAAGCACCGGCGCGTGCCGGATCAGATGAAAGCGCACCGGCGACCAGTTCATACTGATCGTCAATCCGCGCTGCAATGCGATGCACCGCGCCGATAAAAGCGCCCTGCCCGCCGCCGACCATGCCAAGTCTGATACGATGTGCTGCGTTTCCCATAGCCGCCTCCCTTAGCTCAGACCGAGCATTTTACGGTTTGCCGCATCATCAGTGCCCGCATCGGCAAAATCATCAAAAGCACGCTCTGTAACGCGGATAATATGGTGGCGGATAAATTCCGCACCTTCCCGCGCACCGTCTTCAGGATGCTTCAATGCGCATTCCCATTCAAGCACTGCCCAGCTGTCGAAGTCATGCGTTGTCAGTTTCGAGAAAATACCGCCGAAATCGACCTGCCCGTCACCCAATGAGCGGAAACGGCCTGCGCGGTTCACCCAGCTCTGAAAACCGCCATAAACGCCCTGCCGTCCGGTCGGATTAAATTCCGCATCCTTGACATGGAACGCTTTGATACGTTCGTGATAAATATCAATGAAATCAAGGTAATCGAGCTGCTGCAGTACGAAATGCGACGGATCATACAGGATATTAGCGCGGGTATGATTTTTCACCCGACCCAGAAACATCTCATAGGAAATACCGTCATGCAGGTCTTCCCCCGGATGCAGCTCATAGCAAACATCCACACCGTTTTCGTCAGCATAATTGAGCAGCGGTGTCCAGCGCTGTGCAAGCTCATCAAAAGCTGTCTCAACAAGACCGGCAGGGCGCTGTGGCCACGGATAAACATAGGGCCATGCCAGCGCACCGGAGAAGGATGCCATCGCATTCAGACCAAGATGTTTGGAAGCCCGCAGCGCGCGGCGCACCTGATCTTCCGCCCATGCCCGACGTGCCTGCGGATTGCCGCGTACTTCCTCATCGGCAAAGCCGTCAAAGGCTGCATCATAGGCCGGATGCACCGCAACAAGCTGCCCTTGCAAATGCGTTGAAAGCTCGGTGATCTCCAAGCCGTTATCAGCGGCGATGCCTTTGATTTCATCGCAATAGGTTTGCGAATCCGATGCTTTTTTAAGATCGAACAGGCGCTTATCCCATGTCGGAATCTGCACGCCTTTATAGCCCAGCGAGGCTGCCCATTTGCAGATATTCTCAAAGGAGTTAAACGGTGCCGCATCTCCCGCAAACTGCGCCAGAAATATCGCCGGTCCTTTAATCGTTTTCATCATCCCACTCCCGAATTTTCTGTATCGTTTCTGATGTTCGCCGTTGCCAGAAGTGCAACTAAACGTATCGATTGACGATATTTTCCAGATATTCCTGACGACCGGAAACCGGCTGCGGCTCAATTCCGCTGTCGCGCACATAGGCAGCAATGTCTTCCAGTGATTGTTTGCCCTGCAACATGGCCTGCGCCTGCGGCTGCTGCCATCCGGCATAACGCGCATCAAGCGGAGCGGACAAAGCTTTGTCCTCAATCATTTTCGCAGCGGCTTTAAGCCCGCGTGCACAGCAATCCATCGCGCCGATATGCGCAATCAGCAGATCCTGCGGATCGAGCGACTGACGCCGCAATTTGGCATCAAAATTTGTGCCGCCGGTGGTAAAGCCGCCGCTTTGCAGAACCTGATAATAGGCCAGCGCCATTTCCGGTACATTGTTCGGAAACTGGTCTGTATCCCAGCCGGACTGGTAATCATTGCGGTTCATATCAATGGAGCCGAAAATACCCAGCGCATTGGCCATTGCCAGTTCATGCTCAAATGAATGACCGGCAAGAATGGCATGCCCCTGCTCGATATTGACCTTCACTTCGCCTTCCAGACCATAGCGCTTGAGAAAGCCGTAAACGGTGGCGACATCAAAGTCATATTGATGCTTGGTCGGCTCCTGCGGCTTGGGCTCGACAAGGATTGTGCCTTTGAAACCGATTTTGTGCTTGTAATCGACCACCAGTGAGAGAAAGCGCCCCATCTGGTCAAGCTCGCGCCCTGCATCCGTGTTGAGCAGAGTTTCATAGCCTTCACGCCCGCCCCAGAGCACATAATTCTCACCATTCAGACGATGCGTCACATCCATGCAATGCTTAACCGTGGCGGCAGCATAGGCAAAAATTTCAGGATCAGGATTGGTGGCAGCACCAGCCATATAGCGGCGATGCGAGAAAAGATTGGCTGTTCCCCAGAGCAGTTTGATGCCCGTCTGGTTCATCTTTTCCTGAAGATAATCGGCCATATGGTCGAGATTGGCCGATGTTTCCGCAAAATTTTTGCCTTCAGGGCGGATATCCGCATCGTGGAAACAATAATAAGGTGTACCGAGCAGCGTAAACAATTCAAAGGCCACATCAGCTTTGTGCTTCGCGTGATCCAACGTGTCGCCGAACCACGGGCGCTCAAAAGTCTGCCCGCCGAACGGATCGCCGCCAATCCATGCAAAACTGTGCCAATAGGCAATGGCAAAGCGCAGGTGATCTTCCAGCCTTTTGCCCAGCACAACCTCGTCCGGATTATAGAAACGATAGGCAAGCGGATTGGTGCTTTTCTCACCCTCATAGCGGATGGGTTTATCCAATCCGAAGAAACCTGTGCTCATGCCGTTACCCTCTGTGCGTTATTATTATTTGTCACCAGCAATTTTGATTTCTGAACTTCCGTCTCCGCATCAACGCGAAGCAAAGATGTGATTGCACAGCCTTGCAGGATCAGCGGCTGTTCTGACGGATAGCAACGAATGGTCAGATCTTTGGGCGATTGCAGGCCGTTACGCGGCCCGACCTGCCGTCCATCGGCAAGATCGCCGCTGATGGTCTGGCGCAATTCATCCTCGATGAGATCAAAGGCGTGCACACCGGGACCGACAAAGGCCAGCGGCACCGGATCAATCAGCGAGAAAATGCTGCGCAAGGCAAAACCAAGCGCCTTACCCGCCTGCTGGAAAGCCTGCCGCGCAACGCCGTCTGCCGTTCTGGCCTCATGCGCCAGCGCATAAAAATCGCTCTCGGGAATCATCGCCACGGGCGCACTGTTTTCATCAACACCATGCGCCTTGCGCCAGATGCCATAATCACTGGCATAGGCCTCAAGACAACCGTGACGACCGCAGCGGCACAAAGCGCCATCCGGCATATAGACCACATGGCCAAACTCTGCGGCTGACGAGCGCGCACCGGAAAACGGTTCGCCTTTCAGATACAGCCCCATGCCGATACCGGACGAAAACAAGATCGCCGCGAAATCACCGTGGAAGATATCCGGCTGCGACCAGCGCAAGGCTTCGGCGATCATCAGGCAGTCGTTGAAAACCATCACCGGAACATCAAAAGCCTGTTTCAGAAAATCCGCTATAGTTACATTTTCCGCACCGATTGTCGGTGACCAGACCAGCATCTGATGGGCAGCATCAGTCATGCCCTGCACACTCACAGAGATATGGCGCAGATTTTTCGCCTGATCAGGATAGCGGCTGAGTAATTCGCCGATCTGCCGCTCCAAGGCTGCAAGAAGTGCATCCGGCGCTATAGTCAGCGTATCAAGCTGCAATTGCTCAAAGGCAATTCTCTGCCCCGCATAATCGAACAGGTCTACGTCAATCACATTCAGCGCGATATTGACCGCAACGACAGATGCGCATTGCGGATTGAGCCCGAGCAAAACCTGCGGACGGCCGCGCTTGCCCTCAGCATTATTCGCGGCTTCTGTTTCAGGCACTTCAACAAGCACCTGCTCTGCCAGCAACATGGCACTGATAGCGGAAATTGTGGAGTGGCTCATGCCGGTCATGCCGGCGATATCCGTGCGTGACAGACTGCCGGACTGCCGCAGCAATCGCAGAATCCGCCGCCGGTTTTGCCAGCGCAACTCTTCAGATCGTGAAACGCCTCCCGTCACACGACACCTCCCTTATAACGGAACGGTTCTTAGCGACCTGTTTCCGTCTGTCTCCTCTGCGGATAAGACTGGCACGGATTTTTCTGCTTGTCATCTATTTTTCGAGTATCGAAAAAAATAAGATTTCTATGCCTCAGCAATAAAATCAGACCGGATAATTAAAAAATGAAGGCTGATGACAGGGAAATAAAAGAATCACATGCCGCATCGGCTGGTGCGGTTCGGATAAATTACAATTTTCGGAAAATTCGTTTCTTCTTCAGAAAATACCGCTGACACGGAAATATACCGTATCAAAACAATGAATTACCGCTTTAAGCGGATAAATCTCTGTATTTTGTAAAGTGAGAAGAAGATTGGCTGGGGAACCTGGATTCGAACCAAGACTAACGGAGTCAGAGTCCGTCGTTCTACCATTAAACTATTCCCCAGCATCGCTGCTCTGTGAGAGCGAAGCGGTGACGCTCGCGGCGCCGTGGGTGGTCATATAATTGATATTTTCACAAATGCAAACCCTCTTTGCACTGATTTCAATATATTTTTCCACAGATCACAAAATTCTCCTTTCTCTTAGCAATTTGCGCCCCTTGGTAAATCGGCAAAGGACTGTTACATTAAGGGCAACGTGAAATAGTCTGCACCATGCCTGCGTCCCTGAAGGGTTCGCGCGGTGCCAAAAGGACAAAAACTTTGAAGAACCCCGATCTGCACACCCCAAAGGTGTCTATCAACGGGGCGTCTGGCGGCAAAGAAGGAAGAACATCTTCTTCTGAGCCGCCGAATACAGGGCAACGGTCAGGCCGTTCTCCTGTCGGCTCATCGTCACCAAAGCCCGTGGCGGATGAATCGGGGCGCTTCGATAAAAAACAGCGCAAACGCGCGCGCCGGCGAAAAGCCGGTAAGCATAATGGCTCGGAAACGATGTCAGCCGGTGCACAAGGGTCTTCCCTTGCCGCCGAACGGGTTTCTGCAAACAGCGATAAGTCATCTTCAGCCAAATCAGCGCGTGCAGAAAACGCCTCCGGCAATCATGCACCGAAGAGCGAGCAGAAAAACGGCCAAAGAAACGGGAAGAAACTCTCGAACCGCCGCAGACGCTCGCGCCGAAAAAAGCAGGACAATCCGGCCGCAGCCAATAATATAGCTGCGGCACCGTCTGCTCAGTCCGCTTCGCAAGCGCAAACCGCCAAGCACGGCCATGCACCGAACCGCCAAAGCCCGAAACCAATTGCGGCCAGAGCAGAGCATAATTCCGGCCATGCAGGCGAAAGCCGCGCACCGCAGGCTGCGCAGCCGCGCGCCTATGAGCCGCCACTTTATGCAGCGCTTGATCTTGGTACCAATAATTGCCGTCTGCTGATTGCAACGCCGAGCAGACCCGGACAATTTCGCGTTGTCGATTCCTTCTCGCGTATTGTGCGTCTTGGTGAAGGCTTCGGCACCAGCGGCCGCCTGAGCGATCAGGCAATGAACCGTGCGATTGAAGCGCTGAAAATCTGCCGTGATAAGCTTGAAAGCAAGAATATCCGCCGCAGACGCCTGATCGCGACGGAAGCCTGCCGCTCGGCCAGCAATGGTGCGGATTTTCTGGAGCGGGTACGCGAGGAAGCCGGTCTTGAGCTGGAAATTGTGGACCGCCAGACTGAAGCAAGCCTTGCGGTTTCCGGTTGCGGCACTCTGGTCAATCGCGAGACCGATGCGCTTGTGCTGTTTGATATCGGCGGCGGCTCTTCGGAAATCGCTCTGATTGATGTGACCTGCCGCCGCTCTTCGCGCCTTGCAGAACACATTACCGCATGGACCTCCCTGCCCGTAGGTGTTGTCACTCTGGCGGAGAAATTCGGCGGACGTGATGTTACGCCTGAAAATTATGCGGAAATGGTTGCCTATGTTGCCGGTATGCTGAATGATTTCAGCGAACGGCATAAACTTGGCGAACTTGCCCAAAGCACACATTTCCATTTGCTCGGCACATCCGGCACCGTAACCACTTTGGCAGGCATTCATCTGGGGCTCGAGCGCTATGACCGCCGCCGCGTGGATGGCATGTGGATGGGCTCGCAGGATGTGACTGACATGACCGCCAAGCTGTTGTCATGGGATTTCAAAACCCGTGTGGCCAATCCGTGCATCGGTGCAGACCGTGCCGATCTGGTGCTGGCCGGTTGTGCTATTCTCGATGCCATCCGTCAGATCTGGCCGAGCGAAAGATTGCTGGTTGCCGATCGCGGTTTGCGTGAAGGTATCCTCACTGAATTGATGTCCCGCGATGGTGCATGGCGCCACCGCCGCCCTCATCAGGCAAAAGAAACTTATATGAAAAACGGTTCCGGCAGGGACACGCAGCTAAAGGGCAGACAGTCGATATGAGTGGTTCTGGAAGCAAGTCCGGCAAATCAAAATTCGGCAACACCACCGGTGGCCGTGGCGGTGCAGGTACGCGCGGCATGCATGTGCGCGTCAAGAAAAAGGCTGGCACGATCAAAGAAACATCGCGCCGCTGGCTGGAACGCCACCTCAACGACCCTTATGTGCAGCAGTCCAAGGCAGACGGCTATCGCTCCCGCGCGGCCTATAAGCTGATCGAGATCAACGAGCGCTATAATATTCTGAAAAAAGGCCAGAGGATTATCGATCTGGGTGCGGCCCCTGGTGGCTGGAGCCAGATTGCAGCGAAGATCGTCGGCTCCAATGATGAGCAGCCGCATGTTGTCGGCATCGATTATCTCGACGTTGATCCGTTGCCGGGTGTTGCGCTCCTGAAAATGGACTTTCTGGATGATGAAGCACCGAATGCCATTATGAATGCTTTGGGTGACGAACCGGATCTGGTGATTTCCGATATGGCAGCACCAACCACCGGTCATCGCCGTACCGACCATTTGCGCACCGCGCATCTTTGCGAAGTAGCAGCGCATTTTGCCGTTTCGGTACTGAAACCGGGTGGCCACTTCCTGACCAAGACCTTTCAGGGCGGCACCGAGAACGACCTGCTGACCATGCTGAAGCAGAATTTCCGCTCTGTGCATCACGTTAAGCCACCTGCATCGCGCGCGGAATCCGTTGAGCTTTATCTGCTCGCCCGTGATTTCAAAGGCCGTAAGGAAGATGACAGCGAAGAATAAATTCGCCTCATTCTATTCAACAAAAAAGCGCGGCTGAGCCGCGCTTTTTTGTTGCTTCAAGTACCAAATGCTCAATGTATCTTTTTCACTTTAGGCGCGAACTTCTTCTCATAAAGCTCCTGCCCAGCTTCCGGCTTCAGCTTAACAAAAGAGAAGAAAGCCAGCGCGGAAATAGCGCCGACAATATAAAACGCGATATGGAAATCCTGCAATTGCAGCACAGAACCACGAATGATTGTGCTCAGTTCCAGTATCACACCGGCCAGCGCCACACCCATTGCGATGGAAACCTGCTGGGCAACCGCAGAAATCGGTGTTGCCTGACTGGTTTTGTCGTCAGGAATTTCTGCAAATCCCAGCGCATTGACACCGGTGAAGAACATAGAACGCAGGAAGCCACCAAACAGCAAGGCGATCAGGATCAGCGTCATTGGTGTTTGCGGGGTGAAAAAACCGTTCAGAATAATAAAACATGCGGATGCGAGAGAGCCGAACATCAGCAACCGGCGGAAGCCAAAACGGGAGAAAACCCGTGTCGCCCCGAATTTCATCAGCAATGCCCCGATTGCCGAAACAAAAGTGATCATACCGGATTGAAACGGATCAAGCCCGAAACCGAGTTGCAACATCAGCGGTAGCAGAAACGGAATAGCACCGATACCTAAACGGAACAGGCTGCCGCCGACAACAGAAATACGGAACACATCATTCTGAAACAATGACAAATCCAGCAGCGGATTTTCCACCCGCTTTGCATGGCGGATATATAGAGCTGTCGACAGCAGACCGACACCAAGCGTGATAATACCCACCGCAGGCGGCAGCGCCGGAAGACTGACCACAGAAAGCCCGAAGACCACACCGGACATTGCCAGCCCCGACAGGATAAAACCGGTCACATCCAGCTTGCGCGGCAGCGGCACATCCAGCACCGGCAGATATTTAGTGGCAAACCAGATACCGGCCAAACCAATCGGCACATTAATCAGAAAAATCCAGTGCCAGCTGAAATAGGTTGTGATGAAACCGCCGACCGGCGGCCCGACCAGAGGCCCGACCATGCTCGGGATTGCCAGCCATGCCATCGCATTGACCAACTGATTACGCGGTGTAGAGCGCAACAAGACCAGACGACCGACCGGCGTCATCATCGCCCCGCCCATGCCCTGCAGAAAACGCGCGACCACAAAGCTCATCAGAGAATTGGATGCTGCACAGGCCACAGAGCCGATCACAAAAACCGCAATCGCTGCACGAAATACATTGCGGGCGCCATAGCGGTCGGCCATCCAGCCGCTGACCGGAATAAATACCGCCAAAGATACGAGATAGGATGTGAGCGCCAGCTTCAGCGCAATGGGGCTGGTGCCGATATCGGCTGCAATTGCCGCCAGAGAGGTCGAAATCACATTCGAATCCATCTGCTCCATAAAGAGCGCGACGGCCAGAACCAGCGGAATAATGCGATTCACAATACGAATCCTGAATGTCAGATATGTTTCATCATGGTCATTATATAAACCAGCCAGACCGGATTACACGCAGAATTGACCGGACCGGCAAAGTTTTTTGACGGGCAAAAACATAGTGTCACAAAATTTAACGCGGGCAACAAATCGTGTGCGAACGTGATTAATTTCGACTTAAAAAACAATGGATTGTGATGAGCGTGTTACAATTGAAAACCCCGCCCTCCCTTGTCTGCCAAGCCGGAAAACAAGGCTCAAACCATGACCGGCATCGCCGGAGCGGCAGAAAAAAGCGCTTTCGGGTTGCGTGACCGGTTACACGCTGTTACATTTGGTGAGTAAACAGAAATGAGCAAAGCATCGATAAGGGGCCGATGCGTAGAGGTGTGAGATGACTGAGATCACCAAAAGCGCAATACTTTATACCATGATGATCATCACGCTGAATACGGCCATTGCCATTAGTGTGATCGGGCTGGATTTTCTGCCATAATCACCATGACGGATGAGCATAGCGGCGCTGTATTGATAAGCGAATGAATGCTCTTAACCTGTTTATGCGGGAGAACTCCCGCGCTGCAGATTTTATAAGAGGTCTGCCGGAAGTGTTCCGGCAGACCTTTTTTATTATCTGTAGAGTTACAGATCACGACTCATATGGATGACTTCAAAAGGCAGGCCTTCGCCATCCTGCGGATCACGCGCGGTTTCAGTAAAACCGTTACGCAGATAGAAACTATGTGCTTGCGTGTTCAGTGCGTAAACTTCCAGCGACAGCGTTTTCTTCAATTCCAATGCATGGTCGAGCAATTGACGGCCAAGACCCTTGCCATGAATTTTGGTATCGATGAAAAGGCCGCCGATAAACTGATCCATCAGACCGATAAATCCGGCCGGTTGTCCGTTTTCGAGGATCACCCAGTTTTCAGCTTGTTTCAGATAGATATCCCGCACCTGTTCAGACTGTAATTGCAGGCGCTCCTGCCCCAGAAAACTATGGGCAAATTGCGAGGCCTCCAGCCAGATAGCGACCAGAGTTTCCGTATCCTCATTGCGGATCGGGCGGATTTCATTTCGTATTTGTATCATGATAATTTTAGTCCATTGAAAGATATTATACGCGCCCTGCTATGGGCTGCAAAAGGCGCAACTCAACCCTCAGCCATTTATGAAAAGGCTGTCGGGGAAACACTTGCTATGAGTTGCTGCGCATAAATCTCCTGATTGGACTGCGCCTCCATATCACCGGCACAAAAGCGAAGCAAGATTGTAAAGTAAAACAGTAACACATTGTCCACTCGACTTCCCCGTCAGCTGTCTGTATGAGACATGCGTCGCGTAATAATGCGCGATGTTGTTCTCGGGGCGGGGTGCGATTCCCCACCGGCGGTATGAAGAGGAAACTCTTTGAGCCCGCGAGCGTCTGAATAAAGCGATTTGTTCAGAGTCAGCAGATCCGGTGCGATGCCGGAGCCGACGGTATAGTCCGGATGAAAGAGAGCAAAGACACGGTTAAACAGCACCCGCTTTCTGCGTGTGATCTGTCGATTTGTGAATTTGCGCCCTGATTCTAGTATCAAGAGATGAAACTATGAACCAGAGCTTGACCAACCCATCTTCCCTCAAAGTTGCATTCATTCAGGCGCGCTGGCACGCCGATATCGTGGATGAAGCACGCAAATCCTATATTGAAGAACTGGCTAAACTGACTGACAACGGCATTGAAACCGAAGTCTTTGACGTGCCGGGTGTATTCGAAGCACCGCTTCTTGCCCGCACGCTGGCCGGCACCGGCAAATATGCTGCTGTTGTGGCAGCGGGTTTTGTGGTTGACGGCGGCATTTACCGCCATGATTTCGTATCCGATGCCGTCATCAAAGGCCTTATGCAGGCACAGATGGATACTGATGTGCCTGTCTTAAGCGTTGTGCTGACCCCGCATCATTATCATGACAGCAAAGAGCATCATGATTTCTTCCATGCGCATTTCAAAGTCAAAGGTCGTGAAGCCGCCCATGCAACCGTGCAGATTTTGAATACTTACAGCAAAATCGAAGCCTGATGATTATAGAGGCGGCTTGCTTATGCAGGCCGTCTCTCTTGATTATTACGCATTGTCCTTCGTATCGAAGCGGGGAAAGAAATCAGTCCAGTGAACTGGTTTCCCCGCGAAGACGGTTCCCACTTTTGCTGGAAATGCTCTACTCCTTAATACGATGCGGATGCGTATAAACATCAAATTCCGCACCGCGCACCAGTGCCACCAGCGTAATATTCAGCGCCTCTGCGGTACGGATTGCCAGAGCCGTCGGCGCGGAAATTGCCATAATCACCGGTGAGCGGATCGCCGCTGTTTTCTGCACCATTTCCAGAGAAACGCGACTGGTGACAACCACAGCACCACGCGCCGGATCAGCATTTTCAGCCTTGCCCTCACCGCGCAACAAGAAGCCTGCCAGCTTGTCCAGCGCATTATGCCGCCCGACATCCTCGCGCACGGCCAGTATCTCGCCACCACTTTGATGTGTCTGATAGAAACCTGCCGCATGAACGGCTCCGGTCGCCCGATGCAAAATTTGCAAATCCCACATTTGCTCTGCGGCCTGCACAATCTGCTCAGAACGCAGCTTGAAATCACTGTCAGCAACCGGCGGGAACTCCCGCACGGCCTCAGTAATCGATTCAATACCGCATAGGCCACAGCCAACCGGCCCCGCCATATGACGGCGGCGGGCAGTCAGTGCATCGCGTTTCAGATCAGATAATTGCATCTGCACATCAATACCGGCGGGAAAGTTCTGAATATCCATCGCCTCAATTTCAGAAGCCTGTGCAATAATGCCTTCGCAGAGGCTGAAACCAACAGCAAAATCCTCAATATCCTGCGGGCTGGCCATCATCACCGCATGGGTGGTACCACCATAGGAAAAGGCCACCGGAAGCTCTTCCGCAACCTGCCGCTGCGAAGCTTTCAGCACGCCCTGACGGTGGATAATATTACTGACCTCAGATGTAGCAGGCGGAATATCCGCCCCCTCACTCTCAAGTCCGCAGGTTTTATCCATAGTTTTCCCTTTCAACCCTCTGACGCCATAACTATATGCTTTTATTGGAAGCATATACCAGCGCTTAAACGGATGATAATTTCAGCCATAACGCGGCAGTTTCAACAGGCAATAAGCGCTTTCGGGGTGGTAAGCACATCACGATGGTATATTCTGAAACAAATCCACCAGAGCGTGTTGTATTTGATCACAGCCACGGCACTCGCTCTGGGTTCTTTTAATTGTCGCATGTTCGCGGGAGCTCAAATGAATCCATTTGAGCCGACATGCTTTAATGAGGTTCCGACTTATGGACATTCGTCAGATTGATGAAAATTTTGCTGTCACCGGCCAGCTGGCACCGGAAGATATTGCCGGTGTTGTGGCACAGGGCTTCAAAACCCTGATTTGCAACCGTCCGGATCATGAATCCGACGGCCAGCCGCTCTATGATGCGGTTGCGCAGGCAGCAAAAGCAGCCGGTCTGCAAACCTATTTCATCCCTGTGGCCGGTGGCCAGATCACGCAGGAAAATCTGGACGAGATGACCGTAGCTCTGGAAAATGCACCGCAGCCTGTGCTCGCTTACTGCCGCTCCGGCACCCGCTGCACCAATCTTTACGGCATTGTTCAGCAGCAGAAACAGCGCTGATTAAGCTCAATGATGATGTGCGGATACGTTCCGCACATCATCTGAATTCTACAAAACGCAGCGGATCATTCTATGTCTATCAGGCTCCTGAGCGAAACCATTATCAACCAGATTGCTGCCGGTGAGGTGATTGAACGCCCTGCCAGCGTGGTGAAAGAGCTGGTCGAAAATGCGATTGACGCAGGTGCTACACGTATTGAGATTGTCACCGCAGGCGGCGGCAAAAACCTGATCCGCGTGACTGATAATGGCGGCGGTATTCCGGCGGATGAACTGACACTCGCTGTCTCACGCCACTGCACCTCCAAGCTGACCGATGATGTGCATGATATCCGCGCTCTTGGTTTTCGTGGTGAAGCGCTACCATCCATTGGTTCCGTTGCGCGACTGAGTATCAAATCACGCACAACTGATGCCGATTCTGGCTATGAGGTTGTGGTGCGTGGCGGACATCTGGAAGGCCCGCGCCCGACAGCGATTAATCGCGGCACGATCGTTGAAGTCAGCGATCTGTTTTATGCGACTCCTGCCCGCCTGAAATTCATGAAAACCGACCGCGCCGAATCCACCGCCATTACGGAAGTGGTGAAGCGCATTGCGATTTCCTTCCCGCAAATCCGCTTTTCCATTGCCGGTACAGATCGCAGCCCGCTGGAATTGCCTGCCACATGCAGCGCCGGTGAAACTGTCACTGAAACCGCCATGCTGGAGCGCATTTCACAGGTGCTTGGCGCAGATTTCTCTGAAAATGCACTGGCACTCGACAGCGAGCGTGAAGGCGTGCGCCTCACCGGCTTTACGGCTATTCCGTCTTTCAATCGCGCCAATTCTTTGCACCAATTTGCCTATATTAACGGCCGTCCGGTACGCGATAAGCAAGTGTTCGGCGCATTACGCGGCGCTTATTCCGATGTGATTGCCCGTGACCGCCATCCGGTCGGCGTATTGTTTCTCCAGCTTGATCCGTCTCATGTCGATGTCAACGTGCATCCGGCCAAGGCTGATGTGCGTTTCCGCGATCCCGGACTGGTGCGCGGTCTGATCGTCGGCACCATTCGTCACGCTTTGGCGCAATCAGGCATCCGCCCTGCAACCAGCGGCACAGAGGCCATGCTGAAAGCCTTTCAGGCGCAGGGATTCGAAACCAAGGGCTTTGAAGCGCCGGAGCATTCATCAAGCTCATTTACCTCAGCCCCTGCTCGCAGCTGGCAGTCTGCTTCGAATTACCGGCCAGAGCCGCCGCGACAGGAATGGTCACCGCAGACTGCACATCCGGCACAGCGTCCGCTGCATCTCGACAGCCAACCGGCACCACGCTTTGAGCAGGCCGGTTTCGGTGAGGCTTTGCAGGCTACGATTTCGCAATTCGCGGCGCCCAGTGCTGACAGCCGTGCCGCAGAAATTGAAGCACCGGCAGAATTGCTGCGTGCTCCGCTTGGTGCCGCACGGGCGCAAATCCATGCCAATTATATTGTTGCCCAGACCGAAGACAGTCTGGTGATTGTTGACCAGCATGCCGCCCATGAAAGACTGGTTTATGAAGCGCTGAAAACCGCGTTGGAATCCAAACCAATGGCTGCGCAGATGCTGCTGATCCCTGAGATTGTTGACCTGCCGGAAGAAGATGCGGAGCGTGTTGTCGCCCATGCGCCGACGCTTGAGCGCTTTGGTCTGAGTGTGGAACAGTTCGGCCCCGGTGCTGTGGCTGTGCGTGAAACTCCGGCCATGCTCGGCGAAATGGATGTGCAGCAGCTGATCCGCGATCTGGCGGATGAAATTGCCGAACATGACACCGCCAACGGTTTGAAAGATATGCTCAATCATGTGGCCGCGACGATGGCCTGTCATGGCTCTGTGCGCTCCGGCCGCCGCATGAAAGGCGAGGAAATGAACGCGTTGTTGCGCCAGATGGAAGCCACACCGGGTTCCGGCACCTGCAATCACGGACGGCCGACCTATATAGAATTAAAACTCAGCGATATTGAACGTCTGTTCGGACGCAGGTAAAGATTACCCAAACACACTGAAGACAAGAAAGAATAATGAATATGTTTTCCAGCAATCGCAACGGTGAAGCCAAATTGCGCTACCTCGATGGTGATTATCAGGTTCTCGAACCGGGTTCCTATGTGATCTGTGCGGTTACCGGCGAAAAAATTGAGCTGGATGATCTGCGCTACTGGAGCGTTGCCCGTCAGGAAGCCTATGTGAACGGCCTCGTCTCCTATCAGCGCGAACTGGAAGCTAATCCTGAACTTCGCCAGCGTAGCAAAAGCTAAAATGGCATACGAAATATCAGACCTGAAGACCCAGCCGCATTTTCTCGATGATGCAGCCGACCGCGTTTGGAATACATGGTGGCGGCAAGACGGTCATGAACTGGACTTCATCAAAGGTCTGTTTCAGGAGAATCTGACGGCAGAGACCACACCGGTTGCGCTCATCGCCCATGAAGGCAGTGCGTTTCTCGGCACTGTTTCGCTGATTGACAGTGATATGGAAGCCCGCCCGCAATATACGCCATGGGTCGCAGCCCTTTGGGTTGATGAACAACAGCGTTCGCATGGCATCGGCGGTGCCTTGCTGAAAGCCGCAGCGCAACAAGCCCGCGACCTGAATTTCTCGGAAGTCTATCTTTGCGCTGAAGCTGACAAGCATGATTATTATGCTGCGCGCGGCTGGCTTTTGATTGAAGAAAATATTGATGGCCTCAATATTTACCGTCAAAGCCTCTGATTAGAGCGGTTTACGTCCAGATTGGATCAAAGCGCTCGCTCTAAATTCTTTAGTTGGTCGCATTATCACAACAGTCAAGTTGGTCCAACTTGACTGTGAAATGCTCTAGAGATCCAGACTGCGCTCAAGAAAATTTTGCCGTGTTGTTTTGATAATGCGTTGCAAAATTTTCTCACGGCCAAAATCAAGCCGCACATCAAAAACAGCAATATCACGAAGCCAGTTGCCCTCAACGGCAGATTGCAATCCATGCAGGCGCACATAATCTTTCGCCGTGGTTGCCAATATCAGATTGGCTTCCCGCGCCTCCGCAATAAGCTGGCGGATATCTTCCGGCTTATAATTATAGTGGTCGCCAAATGAGCGGCTGATGACCACTTCCCCGCCCAGCTCCGTCACACTGTCATAGAATTTTTGCGGATTGCCGATACCGGCAAAAGCGAGAAACTTTTTGCCCTCAACCGGTTGTTCCGCCACCGAGACCAAACGCGCATCAAAAAACGGCTTATTACTGCGCGCTGCCATGCGGATCACATTTTCTGATGCATCCTCACCTTTCAGATGGTTCGGCGTTATGCGCAGCAGTGCCGATGCCTGCTGCATCTGCGCCATCAAAGGTGCCCGCAAGGGTCCTGCCGGAATGATTTTTCCGTTGCCGATCCCGCGTGAAGCATCCACCACCAGCAGCGCGTAATCATAAAACAGACGCGCACTCTGAAAACCATCATCCATAATGATGAAGTTGCAGCCATGCTTTTCCAGCAATTGCGCGGCATGCAAACGATTGGCCGAAACCGCGACCATGGCATGTCTTGCCAGCAGCAGCGGCTCATCGCCGGTCAGCTTGGCTGTATCCTGCGCCACATCCACCAGATGCACGCCTTTAAAAGAACCGCCATAACCGCGCGAGACTATACCGGGCTTAAAGCCTTCAGCCTTTGCAGCCTCGGCAAAAGCGATACAGGTCGGTGTCTTACCCGCTCCGCCAACCGTGAAATTACCGATACACAAAACCGGCATGGCAATTTCCGGCGGCTCAGCATTCACCATACGCTTTTTAGCAACCGAGCCATAAATTGCAGCCACCGGCGACAGCAATGCAGACTGCCAGCCAGCCTTACGCCACCAGAAACCTGAAATATCTGCCTGTGTCTTATTTGCAGCCATCACGGCTGCTCCGCTGCATCTGTCTCAGCCAGAGGTTCAACAACTGTCGTATCCAGACGGGATTTGACGGCCAGCGGCTGTATAAAAGGTTCAAGCGCCGTGAGTGTGCGCTCCAGCGCGCCGCGCATATCACCGACCGTGCGCTTTCCGGCCTCGGTCATGGTTTTCAGCTTTTCCGGATTATTGAACAGGAAATTCACCGCACCGGCCAGCATATTGTGATCGCTGACAAGTTTGGCACCGCCGTTTTTAATCAGGCGCTGATAGGATTCACGGAAATTCTGCACATTGCGGCCGGACAAAACTGCTGTGCCGAGCATCGCTGGTTCCAGCGGATTTTGCCCGCCCTCACCGGTCAGGGATTTGCCGACAAAAGCAATTTGTGACAGGCGCAGATACAAGCCCATTTCGCCGATTGTATCGCCAAGATAAACAGCTGTTTGCGGAGTGATCTCCTCATTACGGCTGCGCTGAGCAACAGTCAGCCCCTTGGCTTCGATCATAGTGCGGATTGCCTCGGCGCGATCCGGATGACGCGGCACAATCATGGTCAGCAAATCCGGATGGCGGGTGCTGAGCATTGTATGCACTGTCGCAGCAATATCTTCCTCACCCTCATGGGTGGAAATCGCAGCCCAGACTTTGCGCTTGCCAATTTGCTGTTGCAGACGTTCCAGTTCCTGCGGATCAACCGGCGGGGCATCCGTATCCACTTTGAGATTGCCGGAAATCGTGACCGGACGTGCGCCGAGTTGGCGGAAGCGTTCGCCATCCGCATCAGACTGCGCCACCACATGGGCAAAATTTTCAAACAAAGCCTCAGCAACTGAGCTGCGCTTTTTCCATTTCGCATAGGAACGGTCAGACATACGCCCGTTGATCAGGATTTGCGGAATATGGCGTTTACCCAGCTCCAGAATGGTCATCGGCCAGATTTCGGATTCACATTTAATCGCCACATCCGGTTGCCAGTGATCCAGAAAACGGCGCACGGCAGGCAGCAAATCCAGCGGTACATATTGGTGAATAACCCTGTCACCAAGACGCTCCCCCACCAGCGCAGCAGAAGTGCGCGTGCCGGTGGTCAGCAAAATGCGTATATCCTGTGCCAAAAAATGCTCGATCAGCGGCAGAATGGCGGTAAACTCGCCCACACTCGCGGCATGCATCCAGACCAGCGGCCCGTCAGGGCGGGCAATCTGGCTGCGACCGTAACGCTCGGCACGGCGGGTACGGTCTTCTTTGCCTTTGGAAACACGATAACTGATATAGGGTCCGATCAGCGGATAGGCCGCACAACCGGCAGCCTTATAGATTTTAAGAACAGTGCGGGCCCATTTTTCACTCATTCTTGTCTCCATACCGGTCTTGTTTTATGCCGTACAGCAGTTCTGTTCTGTAAAACGAACATAAAATACCGGAAACACAAAGGGCACAAAGACTATTTGCGCCCCTGCGCAAGCTATTGAAATCTTGCATAAAGATGCCCGGCGAACCAAGCCTATCTTAAGTTTATACACGAATAAACCGGTCACAAGGTGATTATATAAAAGAATGCCGGCCGCTATCACAATTTATTGTCAGCCAGAGCGGGTTGCGTTCAAATTTAATAACGACGCTCGCTCTGGATTCTTTAGTTGGTCGCATTGTCACGGCCGTCAATTTGATCCAGCCTGACAAAATTAAAACGATCAAGTTGGATCAACTTGACTGTGACATGCTCTGGCAGGAGGTGGCAGCATTCCCAGCTGTTTATAAGCGGCAAGCGTGGCAGCATCGAGTTTACGGGTCAGTTCGAGCCGTTTTTCCTCAAGTAAATTTTCATCCGCATCCGCAGGCACCCAGACCGGTTCGGTCGTGGTGGCAGCGGAACGCCCGAAAGGCAGCGGTATTGAGGTTTTATCCCAGCTTTTTTCCAGAATTTTGCTGCGTGAAAAAGCATAGGCAACCGGCAGGATCGGGCGGCCGGATAATTTGGCCAGCAGGATAATGCCCTGCCCTGCCTCACGCACCGGACTATGCGCCACATCGGCAATCATGCCGGTGCTGGTGCCCTGATCCAGCGCCCGTTTCAGGGTGATCAAAGCACGTGCGCCACCTTTTCCGCTATTATCACTGTCAGCACGCCCGCCGGAACCGCGAACTGTTTGCAGGCCGAGCTTTTCCGCCACACGGGCATTAAGCTCCGCATCAGCACTGCGTGAAAACATGGCAACAACCGGCACGGATTTATCACGCACAAACGGCCCCATCAAATGCTGGCCATGCCAGAAAGTGACGATATAGGGCGTTTGCTTTTTTTGGGATGCAATCGTTTCGTAAAATCCCGGCAGGCGTTTATTGGTTGCATAAACCAGCCGGAGATAGCCCGAAATCAAATTGACCAGCACCGTCTTCAGAACTTCTGAACGCGCCAAAGGCCCGCGAATACGCTGCCAGGCGCGTTTCAAAAACTTGGTCAGAAATCCGGTTCGGTGCGGTTTGTCACCTGCCACAGTCAGAACGCGCGTCAGGCTTTGTCAGCAGAGCGCACAGCTTCGGCAACTGCACTTGCAGGATCGAGCAGACGGTGCATATGCACGATGAAATAACGCATATGCGCGTTATCAACGGTCTGCTGAGCCTTGGATTTCCAAGCCATTTTAGCGGCTTCATAATTCGGATAGATGCCGACAATATCCAGCTTGTCCAGATCACGGAATTCCATGGAATTCAGCGTCTTCAATTCACCGCCGAATACCAGATGCAGCAGTTGTTTGTTTTCACCAGATGCGGTCATGTTTCTAATCCTGTCACTGAGATTATGTTTTGCCGGAAGGCAGAGCACTTTATAGCCTGCCTTTGTTGCCGCCCTCTTTAGAGCGGTTTACGTCCAAGTTCAACCGGAGTGCTCATTGCACACTCTTTAATTTATCGTATTTTCTAATGCACCTGCGACAAGCCGGCTCAGGAATAATTCTGATCCGACAATAACTGCCGCACAACGCTCAGCATTTCTTCTTCAAAACCTGCAACAGCCGCCACCAGCACATCATGGCTGAACGGTTTTTGCCCCGCAGCTGCACCACCTGCCGCGCCATAGCTAAGCGCCTGTCCTTCAAGGGTCAAAAGCCTGCCGCCGGCCTCGGAAAGCAGCAGATCTGCCGCGGCCAGATCCCAGTCATGGGCACCGCCGCGCACGAAAGTTCCGGCCAGTTCACCCCGTCCGACCATAGCTATGCGATAGGCCAGCGACGGCACGTAGGGCGAGAAAGCTGTCTTGCTGCGAAAGCCTTCCGGCAGATCATTAAAATGTGATCGCGACATCGCCACAGGATAGCTGCGGCCATCCGCAGGCAACTGCGCTGCAACCGGCGTGCCATTCTGGAAAGCACCCTGTCCGCTGACGGCGCTCAGCACCTCTTTACGCACCGGAACATCCAGCACACCGCAGCGCGGTTTACCCTGATCGGTCACTGCAATGCTCACGCACCAGCGGTCATCACCGGCAAGAAATGCGCGGGTACCGTCAATCGGATCAACCACAAATGCCCGTTCTCTGCCTGTACGCTGCTGATCTGTTGCCGTTTCCTCTGAAATCCAGCCATAATCCGGCCGCGCCTGCAGCAAAAACGCCTGAAGGAAACGATCAACTGCTAAATCCGCTTCGCTCACCGGAGACTGACCACCTTTCAGCCAGACCTCCGGATTATTGCCATAATAGCGCAAGGCAATTTTACCCGCTTCCGCTGCCGCTTCACGGATGAGTTGCAGGTCATCGCTGTCTGCTGTTTGATTGGTTGCTTCTTTAGTTTCCGGCAAGCGTCATTCCTTCAATTACCAGCGTTGGTGCGGCTGTTCCGTAAGACCGGTCGAGATCGCTGGCAGCGGTCATATTCATAAACATATCTTTGAGATTGGACGCGATGGTCACTTCACTCACCGGATAGGTCAGCTCTCCGTTTTCAATCCAGAAGCCGGAAGCGCCACGGCTATATTGGCCGGTAATCATATCCACCCCCTGTCCGAAAACCTCGGTGACATAGAAACCGGTGCCGAGTTCTTTCATCAGTTCTTCCGGTGTACGTGCACCGGCTTCAATTGCCAGATTGGTAGAGGACGGCACAACAGTTGAACCGGAACGCACGCCACGGCCATTGGTTTCCAGCCCCAGTTCACGCGCGGTCGAGCCGGAGAGGAACCAGTGCTTCAGCACACCGTCCTCAATCATGGTCAGTTTTTCACCGGCAATGCCCTCACCGTCAAACGGACGGGAGGATGAACCGCGCAGGCGCATCGGATCATCAGTGATGCTGATCCCTTTGCTCAGAACCTGCTGACCCATTTTATCTTTCAGAAAGCTGCTTTTGCGGGCAACGGATGCACCATTGATGGCGCCGGCAATATGACCGGCCATGCCGCGCGCCACACGCGGATCGAACATCACATTGACCGGGCCGGTTTTAACCTTACGCGCATTGAGACGGCGCACAGCCCGTTCACCGGCGGTGCGGCCAAGATCTTCCAGCGCCGGCAGATCGGCGAAATGCAAACGCACGCGCATATCATAATCGCGCTCCATCGCGGTGCCTTCACCGGCAATCGCGCTGACAGAGCGGCCAAAACGGCTCAGCGTGTAAAAACCTTCAAAGCCGCCGGATGTGACCAGCACCATACCACCCAGCCCCGCAGAGGCCGTAGCGCCGCCGGAATTGGTAACACCGGCAACTGCCCGTGCAGCCTCTTCCATTGCCAGCGCATCTTCAGTCATGCGTTTGCTGTCAATTTGTGTCGGGTCAAACAGATCAAGATCGGCAATTTGTTTAGCCAGCTTCGACGGATCAGCCAGCCCCTCATAGGCATCTTCCGGCGAGACTTTTGCCATCGCGACGGCACGTTCGGCCAGCGCGACAGGATCAGCCCCCTTATTGGCACTGGCCGAAATACTGGCAATGCGCTTACCGACAAAAACCCGCAGTGAGAAATCATCACTTTCCGAGGCTTCGGTCGCTTCAACCTTGCCTAAACGCACGCTGACATTGCTGGAACGGCTGCGCACAACCACCGCATCGGCATGATCCGCACCGGCTTTTTTAGCCGCGGCGACGAGAAAACGAGCCTGATCGGCGAGTTTTTGAGCAGAGCTTTGTGCGTCCATCATTCTTCCTGTCATTCGTCTGGCGCGGTGGTGCGTGATAATTCAGCGCCCGCATTTTGCAATCTGCGAACAGTCAATTATCAGGTTTTGCCGCCTGTATAGGTTCTATATACGGATAAGCCGTGTATTTTTTAAGTCTCATTTTATGTTTATGCATGACAACTCAGGCCTGAAGAAACATATGCAGGAACACAGACGTCGTCTTCAGAATAATATCCTCAGTGTTTCGCCCATGTTCATGACTTCATATTTGAAAACGATGAAACCATAAACGTGATATTTTTCTTTAAAAAACCGTTATCTGCACGCGTTGTTTCATATTATGTTCGGCATGATTTGCCTGCAGCATTGTATTTGATGATTTTCTGCCGGTAGCTTATTCCGCACCCGCCCCAACAAACGTAATATGTGATGTTTTAATTATGGAAAACAATATTTCCATCGGCAGTCTTTATCTGCAGACCCTGATGATCCTCGGCGGGGCAATCATTGCCGCACCATTGTTCAAGCGTATGGGGTTGGGAACCGTTCTGGGCTATCTGGCCGCCGGTGTGATTATCGGCCCGATTGCCCGTTTTATTACCGATGGTGAAGAACTGCTGCATTTCTCCGAACTGGGCGTGGTGTTTCTGCTGTTTATCATCGGTCTTGATCTCAAGCCATCCCGCCTCTGGTCTCTGCGCCATGCGATCTTCGGCCTCGGTCTGGCACAGGTCGCATTATGTGCTGTCACTCTTGCTTTTCTGGGCGTTTATGTTGCCGGTCTTCCAGTTCCGGCAGCGATTATTGTCGGTTGCGGTTTTGCACTATCCTCAACCGCCTTTGCCATGCAAATTCTGGAAGACAAAGGGGAAACCAGCCAGAAATACGGGCAAAAAGCCTTTGCTATTCTGCTGTTTCAGGATCTGGCGATCGTTCCTATTCTTGCGCTTATTCCTGCATTGTCGCCAAGCGAAAGCTCACAGAGCGCTGCGAATTTCCATGTGGCAGCGGCACTCGGGGCCATTATCATTCTGATTATTGCCGGCCGCTATTTGCTGAACCCGATGTTCCGTATCATCGGCAATACCGGTGCACGAGAAGTGATGATCGCCGCCGCTTTGTTCGTCGTTCTCGGTTCGGCGGCGCTGATGGAAGCTGCAGGGCTTTCCATGGCGATGGGCGCATTTATCGCCGGTGTGCTGCTGGCAGATTCCTCCTACCGTCATGAACTGGCAGCCGACGTGGAGCCATTCCGCGGTATTTTCCTCGGCCTGTTCTTCGTCGCGGTTGGTTTGTCGCTTAATCTGGTGGTCATTCTCGATAACTGGCTGATGATCCTACTGTCAGTTCCTGTGATTATTGTTACAAAAATCGCGATCATTTATCTGCTGTGCCGTATTTTCCGCACCAGCCATAATGATGCTGTCAAAGTCGCCTTTCTGCTGCCGCAGGGCGGTGAATTTGCCTTCGTACTGTTCTCCACGGCCAGTGCCGCAGCGGTCATCACCGATGCGCTGGCCTCCGAATTGATCGCTGCCATCACGATTTCCATGGCGCTGACACCACTCTGCGTAACGATCGGCAATCGCCTGCTGACGAATACGAAGCAGGAAGACGGTATGGAGGAAAATTTCGAGGGTGCCGGTTCCGATGTGCTGATGATCGGCTTCTCCCGTTACGGGCAGATTGCCTCGCAGATTTTGCTGGCCGGTGGTTCTGATGTGACGGTGATCGACAATTCCGCCAATAAAATCCGCGCAGCAGGCCGCTTCGGTTTCCGTATTTATTTCGGTGACGGGCAGCGTAAAGACGTGCTGGAAATGGCAGGTATCCGCAAAGCCAAACTGGTTGCTATCTGCACCGAGAAAAAAGAAATCACCGACCGGATAGTTGATCTCATTCAGACAGAATTTCCGGATGTGAAACTCTATGTGCGCTCCTTTGACCGTGAGCATACGCTGCAATTGCGGGCAAAAGGCGTGGATTACGAGCTGCGTGAAACTTTTGAATCCGGTCTGTTATTTGGCCGTAAAACACTGGAAGCGCTTGGCATGCCGGAAGAAGAGGCTCAGACCATTGCCGATGATGTGCGCCAGCGCGATGAAGACCGCCTGCATGTACAGGCTTCGGAAGGTATTCTCGCCGGTCGTCACCTGTTGTTCAATAAGCCGGTAACACCGGAACCTCTGGTCAAACCAACCCGCTCGGCAGTGCCGCTCGACAAGGCAACGGAAGAGACAATTGCACCCGCCAAACCCTATCCGGAAGCAGGTATCGTCCTCACTCCGGCAAGCGAATAAATCATCGCCGGTCAAATACAAAAACGGCGCGGTGGTCATCCACCGCGCCGTTTTTTATATTCCTACAAACCTGTATCTTAGTTCAGGCTCGTTAGTTCAGGCTTGGCCCAACCACGAGGATGGCAGGATCTGCTTTGAGCAGCTTTGCTGCAACAGCCTTCACATCATCTGTGGTCACAGCATTGATGAGATCAGCACGGCGGTCGATATAATCACGCCCCAGATCCTGTTCCTGCAAGCCAACCAATGTGCGGGCAACGGCCACGGATGAATCCAGATTATTGATTGCATAGGCACCGATTGCAAAGCTCTTAGCTGCGGCCAGTTCTTCCTCTGTCACGCCGGATTTCGCCATACGGGCAACTTCCGCGCGGATCACATCCAGACTCTGCTGTGCACGGTCGGGACGTGTACCGGTGGCAATATTGAGACTGTTGGAATAGTCCCGGCCACTGAGACCGGAGCTGACCGTATAAGCAAGGCCGCGCTTCTCACGCACTTCATTATAAAGACGTGAAGTAAAGCCAACACCCAGCACCTGATTCATCAGATAGGCTGCGAAGAAATCTTTATCGCTGCGCTTTACACCCGGATACACCAGGCTGACCGTAGTCTGCGGCAGATCATAGGTCACAGATGTTGTGGCACCCAAAGCGAGCTTAGCCATTTCCATCGGCTTCAGCTCTGCTTTATCCTGCAGATTGCCGAAAAGTTTATCCAGCAGAGGCGCCAGTTCCTCGGCGCTGATCGCACCGACCACACCGATTTTCAGCTGGTCTTTGCCGAACAGTTTTTTATGCGCATCCAACAGATCATCGCGGGTGATTGTTTCCAGCGACTGCACTGTGCCCTCTTCACGGCGAGCATAAGGATGCTTGCCATAGAGCACTTCGGCAAATTTCTGCGAAGCAATTGTGTTCGGATCATTTTTGGAAGCGTTAATCCCTGCAATCACCTGATCGCGGATACGATCAACCGCCGCCTGATCGAAACGCGGTTTCTGAATAGCCAGAGCCAGCATGTCAAAGGCTGCCGGACTGTTCTCTTTCAGCATCCGCATACCGCCGGAAATCGTATCATCGCTGGCGGTGAAGCTCATTTCCGCGCCGATATTATCCAGTCTTTCCTGATAGGCATCGGATGGCATATCACCCGCACCTTCATCGAACAGGCCTGTCATCAGATTGGCCAGACCTTCTTTGCCTTCAGGGTCTTGCGCACTGCCGCCCTTAAACGAAAAACGCACAGAGATCAGTGGCACACTGCCGTCCTCCACCAGCCAGGCTTTGATACCCTTCGGCGAGGTCACTTCCTGAATATCCAGCGCATAGGCAGGCAGTGTTGTCAGCAATGCGAAAAGACCAACAGCCGCAGCTTTGAAACCACGTAAAGCATTGCTACGGACAGGGCGTGCATTTTCGAACTCTGCCTCAGAGTGAAGAGAATATGTCATTATTTTTTCACCTCTGGCTTCGCATCTGTCTTCTTGTTCAGATCATTGCCTGCCGGCTTATCACCGGCAGCACCGGTTTGCGCCTTATCGGCTGCGGTTGGTTTTGCACTCTGTTCAGGCTTTGCGGCTTCTTCTGCCGTTTCCGGTGGCAGCAGATAACCGGTCACAGCAATTGACGGTTTTAGATAGCGCTCTGCCACATCGCGGATCTGCTCCGGCTTAACGGTGCGGATTTTATCCGACCAGCCCTGCACATCCTCAACAGTCTGGCCGACAGCCAGTGAGGAACCATAAATCCGCGCCATACCGGTCTGGCTGTCACGGGCAAAAATTTCCGACTTCAGAAAACGATTGCGTGCCTGATTAAGCTCTGTTTCCGTCACACCGTCTTTAATCAGACGCTCGACTTCGACATTGATTGTAGCCTGCACCTGCTCAAGCGTGGCATCGCCGCGCGGCGCGCCATAGAGCATGAATGTACCGTCATCCAGCGCGTCACCGGCATAATAAGCACCGGCACTGGCAGCAATGCCCTGCTCAACAATCAGCTTCTGATAGAGACGGCTGCGCATACCACCGCCGAGAATTTCTCCCAGCAGATCAAGTGCTTCAGCGTCGCCTTCACGTTCCTTAGCCTTGGCGTTTACGTAAGACGGCACCACCCATGTGGAATTGAAAGACGGCTGGTTCACACGGGCATCGCGCAGTGTCACGGTGCGGGCTGTGTGCTTCACAGGTTCCTGCGGGCGGATACGCGGTGCAACTTCAAAGCGCTTCGGCAATTTGCCATAAGTGCTGAGCGCCAGATCACGGACGCGCTCCGGCGTCACATCACCGGCCACAACGAGAATGGCATTATTCGGCGTATAATAACGCTCGTAAAAACCGATGGCATCCTCAAGGCTGAGCTTTTCCATTTCCTGCTGCCAGCCGATAATCGGGCGGCGGTAAGGATGATTAAAGAAAGAAGCGGCACTCACCTCTTCGCTCAGCATTGCGCCCGGATTACTGTCCACACGCATGCGGCGCTCTTCGAGAATAACATCGCGTTCCGGTACAATCACATCTTCGGTCAGAACCAGATTGGCCATACGGTCTGACTCGTATTTCATCACCATTTCCAGCGCATCCGGTGCAACCTGCTGGTAATAGCCGGTATAATCGGACGAGGTGAAAGCGTTTTCCTGACCGCCAATCGCTGCAACTTTTGCAGAGAATTCACCGGCAGGAACATTCTTCGTACCCTTGAACATCAGATGTTCAAGAAAATGGGCAATACCGGATACACCTTCCTGCTCATCAGCGGCACCCACGCGATACCAGACCATCTGCGTGACAACCGGTGCGCGGTGATCGGGAATCACCACAACATCCATGCCATTGGTCAGCTTAAAACTGCTGACGCCTTTCTGGGTCTTGATTTCAGGCAGCGCGGCCGGCTGATTATCATTGGCCGGATTGGTCTGGGTGGTCGCAGCGGGGGCAACCTGCGCCTCGGCGGGCTTGGCAGCCTGCGCAAAAGATGCGCCCACAGTCGCAGAACTGACAATCAGCGCCAGCATGGATGTGCTGACCAGTTGCCGGCAAAAGGATAGATATGGCACGAAAAGTGTCCCTTCCTGTTTTGCAAAACAACCTTAATTAAACGAGATTGCGGCAAATTCGCAACCAGCCATCAAGAATTATGTCATGATGACAATAATTTAATAAATATGCTCCCCAAAAGGCAGCACTGTGCTGAAATGCAAATTGCCCGCACAGAGCGGGCAATTTATTATCTAATGATAAAATTGTCAGGCCAGTTCATAAAGCCTTATCGTGGTGATCCCGTAATTGCGTTCATCGCGCAATATGAAGCGGTCATCCAGCGTGATAACGGCTTCTGACACTTCTTCCAGTATCAAAAGCGCATCAGGCTTCAGCCATCCGCCTTCAAGTGCAGAGATAAAAGCCTGTTCACCCAAACCTTTACCATAGGGCGGATCGGCAAAAACCAGATCAAATTCACCCATTGTACCGGTCGGCCCCAAGGCTGTTGCATTGCGGCGGAACACTTTTGTATTCCCCTGAAGGCCGAACGCCTCCACATTCTGGCGCAACAGGCCACGCCCTTCTACGGATTCCTCAACGAAAACCGTATAGCGGCAGCCGCGTGACAAGGCTTCAAGACCAAGCGCACCGGTACCGGCAAACAGATCCAGCACGCGTGTATTGTCCAGCTTCTCACGAAAACCATGCGTGATAATATTGAACAGACTTTCGCGCGTCCGGTCGCTGGTCGGCCGGATTGCAGAGCTTTCCGGCGTCACCAGTGCACGTCCGCGGAATTTACCGCCGACAATGCGCATTAACGTTTATCTCCGCGCGGGCCGGAACGCGGTCCTGCGCCGCGAGGACCTGCACCACGAGGGCCGGACGGACGATTACCGGATGGTTTGCCACCCTGCGGTCCTTTGCCGAAAGGCTTGCCGCCGCGACCGCCTTCAGGTTTGCCACGGAATGGTTTGTCGCCCGACGGACGATCACCAAACGGCTTCTTGTCGCCAAATGACTTCTTGTCAAAATTGCGCTCACCGGAGAAACGACGCTCTTCGCGTGCCGGACGATCGCCTTCATCAAAAGAACGACGGTTTTCCGAACGGAAGCCTTCGCGCTTGAAACCGTCACGATTGTCTTCATCGCGGCGGAAACCCTGACGCTTATAACCGTCTCTGTCTTCTGAACGACCCTGATAACCGCGACCGCCTTCTTCACGCTGCGGACGGTCATCACCGTCACGGCGCGAACGGCGGCGATCATCACCCGGAGTCGGCTTGGACGAGGAATTATAGGCCTTGGCACCCGGTGCCATCCATACATTCACACCGCGCGGACGCTGCGGCTGTGAACCAAACTTGTCATCATCCTTGTCACCACGGCCGCCTTTCGCAAAGCGCGGCTTGTCAAAGCCACCGGAACGCGGTGCAGATGTGCTGAGGCGTGACAGGCCATCTTCACGCCAGCTCTTGCCATCGCGATCACGCTGGAAAGGCTTGCGCTCACCATCACGCGGCGCACGGCCTTCTTCACGACGGTCACCATCTTCACGGTCACGACGGAACGGTTTACGCTCACCGTCCATACGCCCTTCGCCGCGCTTGGCACCGAAGCCGCCCTTGCCGCCACGGCCACCGCCTGCATTGCGGCTGCTGGAAATCCAATCGGATTTGTAACGGGAACGGCCCTCGCCTTCCTCGTCGCTGCCGCGCTCTTCATAAGCATCAAAACGCGGGCTGCGGGACGGCAATTCGCCCTTAACCGCTTCATTCGAGAATTCATTGAGGATCGGCGCATCAAAATCCGCACCGGAATCTTCAACCAGTTTCTCACCGAGCTGTTCACGCAGGGTACGGCCACGGATTTCACGCACCGCCCCCTCTTCCAGATCGCCCAACTGGAACGGGCCGAAAGAAACACGGATCAGGCGGGAAACGGCCAGACCAAGCGCACCAAGAATATTCTTAACTTCGCGGTTTTTGCCTTCGCGCAGACCAATGGACAGCCAGACATTGGCGCCCTGCTCGCGCTCCAGAGTTGCTTCAACCGCGCCGTAGAACACGCCGTCAACAGCGATACCGTTCTTCAGCTCATCAAGCTGTGCCTGTGTTACTGTACCGTGGGCGCGCACGCGATAGCGACGCAGCCAGCCGGTTGCAGGCAGTTCCAGAACGCGGGACAGGCCACCATCATTGGTCAGCAGCAACAGGCCTTCGGTGTTGATATCAAGACGACCAACCGACAAAACGCGCGGCAATTCAGCAGGCAGTGCATCAAACACTGTCGGGCGACCTTCCGGATCACGGTTGGTTGTCACCAAACCGGCAGGTTTGTGATAGAGCCACAGGCGGGTACGTTCAGCCTGCTGCAGAACTTTATTATCAACGGTAATACGATCTGTGCGCAGAACATTGACGGCAGGGCTGGTCAGTACTTTACCGTTTACAGCAACACGACCGGCAGCAATCATGCTTTCCGCTTCACGGCGCGAGGCAATACCCACACGCGCCAGACGTTTGGCGATACGTTCGCCTTCTTCAGCGGCGCTCATATCAAAGCCGCGGGGCTTATCGCCGCGAGGTTCAAAACCACGAGGTTTGTCGCCGCGCTCACCGAAGCCGCGCGGCTTGTCACCACGGGATTCACCTTCAAAACGACGCGGACGGTCAGAACCTCTGTCATCGCGCGTACGCTCACGCTTTACAAAAGGACGCTTGCCGCGTTCATTATCATGATCATCACGGGTCATTAGAATATCAGCCTTTCACCGGTATTTCTGCCCGGCGTCAAAAATCGAAAATCAGGATGCGGAAAGCCCTGCTGCAAAACCGCTGCGCGTTTTCGCCGGACATGCTTTATGCTAAATCATTCCGATCCGGCAAAATTTAGGATAAAGCTGGCACGATTGCAGCGCAGTTCTTATGCTACACACCTTATTAAAGCTACGCTCTAACAAATCATCACCGCGCTTGCGAGTAAAATATCTGAAAGGCTGCCGCACATTATGCAAAAAAACGCAACCGGCGGCAATTCCGGCAAGATGAACAATAAAAATTCACAATCCCCTGCGGCAAGTTTGGCTCCTGCAGAGAATTTGGTTTCCGTGACACATCTGGCAAGCGGTCATGCAAAGATATCTCCTATGCAGGCCGCGATGGAAGAAGCCCGCGCCGCAGAAGCACGGGGCGAAGTACCGATCGGTGCAGTCATCACGCATAAAAACCGGATTATTGCCCGTGCGGGTAACCGCACCCGCGAGATCAATGATCCAACCGCCCATGCCGAAATTCTGGCAATCCGCATTGCCTGTGAGGCTCTGGAAAATGAGCGTCTCGGGGATTGCGATCTCTATGTGACGCTGGAACCTTGCGCCATGTGCGCGGCGGCGATTTCTTTCGCCCGTATCCGCCGCCTTTATTATGCTTCAAGTGATCCGAAGGGCGGCGGTGTGGAATATGGCCCCCGCTTCTACAGCCAGCCGACCTGCCATCACGCACCGGAAGTTTATTCCGGCATAGGTGAAGCGGAGGCAACCGACATGCTGAAACGCTTCTTTCAGGAAAAACGCAAATAAAAAAGCCGCGTCCTTTGTCAGGACGCGGCTTTTTTCAAACTTCATTCAAACCCGAATTAAAGACCGAGCTTATCGCGCCAGCTTTTCGAGCCGGTGGCTTCAGCCTTACGACGACGTTCTTTCTTCGCCTCGTCCTCACCCAGATCACCGACTGCAGCAGTGGCGGCTGGCTGGCGATAGCTGACCGGCGGCTCACTCAAATATTTACGCTGTGTTGCAGAACCGCCTGCACGGTCAAGCTGCGCCTGCTTCGCGGCTGCAGCAACTGCCGGATCGGCAACAGAATCACGTGATGCATAATCTTCACGACGGCTGGCACCGCTTGGCAGAATCTGACGGCGCGGCGTGAAATCGCTCGGGCTGTCAGGTGCAATCGGCGAAACGAAATTCGGATTGTCGCGGTTTGCTTCAATCTCTGCACGCAGACGCTTGCGGCGTTCTTCCGGCGATTCCGGCCATGAAGGATCACCGGCACGGGCAACACTTTCCTGTGGCTGCGGCAGGCTTTCTTTCTGCCCTGCAACAGGCTTCACCAGCTCCGGACGCGGCTTATATTCAATACCGGTTCTCTTTTTCGGACCGATTGTAGCAATGGATGACATATCATCCAGCAATTGCGTGCTGGCTGACTTGCCTGTTCCATAGGTCGGATCGGACACGCAACCGGCAAGACCCAAACTGGCCAGCACTGTTGCGAAAGCGAAAATGCGTCCTTCAATCTTCATGAGCACCACTTTTATCCGTATTCGGCCAGATTACCCAACCACCGCTACATTAAATTTCATGCATTATGGCGTTATCGGTACTTTCCGGCAACTCCAAGGCATGAAAGCAGATTTTCACTGCCGACAAGATATTTCAATGCAGTGCCTTAGCACGGCAGAAAATATGCGGCAATCACTGATAACTGCTTGTCAGAGCGGTTCCTGTTAAAATTGAATTACCGGAACCGCTCTTTTTCTTTGTTTTACGCATTATCCAACGCAAACCGCTTCGCACTTTTGCTGGAAATGCTTACCTGTGATCGCCGCAGATTCATACTTATCCCAAACGACCAAGAGCTTTCAGCTCATGCAATGCCACAGCATCGCGTGCCGATACATCAGGGAATTCAGAATCACTGCCGACATCATTGGTATAACGCCATGAACGGGCGCATTTTGTACCGTCTGCCTTAGCAGGCACAACAGCAACACCCTTCACATCGCTCAACGCGAATGCCTCACCGGCAACCGGCTGATCGCTGATGGTCAGTCCGCTGGTGATGCAGATCTCAGCCATATCCAGACCCTGTACCGCTGAGAGCAGCGACGCATCGGTGATATGCACCAGAGGCGCAGCTTCCAGCGACGAGCCGATACGCTTGTCCGCACGTTCCAGTTCCAGAGCGCCGGTAACAACGCGGCGTACATCGCGCACCTTGTCCCATTTCGCAGCCAGAACCGGATTATTCCATTCAGCAGGAATGTTGCGGAACTGCTCCAGATGCACGGAAACCGCATCTTTATAACGGTCAAGCCATGCTTCTTCCGTTGTGAAAGGCAGCATCGGTGCGAGCCATGTCACGATATTATCGAACAGATGGCGCACGGTCTGCAAAGCAGCTTTGCGGCGCAGGCTCGATGGTGCATCGCAATAAAGCGCATCTTTGCGGATATCGAAATAGAAAGCCGACAACTCGATATTGGTGAAGTCGATCAGCGCACGGGTGATGCGTTTGAATTCAAATGCATCATAGCCGTTGCGAACAACTTCATCCAGCTCGCTCAGGCGATGCAGCATCAGCTTTTCAAGCTCCGGCAGATCGGCATAGGCAACTTCTTCGCCTTCATCATGCGCCAATGTACCCAGCATCCAGCGGATAGTGTTACGCAGCTTGCGGTAAGCGTCGATATTGGTCTGGATGATGCTCTTGCCGAGACGCTGATCATCCCAGTAATCCGAGGTCATCACCCAGAGACGCAGAATATCTGCACCGGAATCCTTGATGATTTCCTGCGGGGTTACTGTATTGCCGAGCGATTTCGACATTTTCTTGCCGTGCTCGTCCATGGTGAAACCATGGGTCAGCACTGCATTATAAGGTGCACGGCCACGGGTTCCGCAGCTTTCAAGCAGCGAGGAATGGAACCAGCCGCGATGCTGATCCGAACCTTCCATATAAAGATCGGCAGGCCATTTCAGATCAGGGCGGTCTTCCAGCGTGAACGTATGCGTTGAACCGGAGTCAAACCAGACATCGAGAATGTCGGTAACCTGCTCCCAAGCCTCACCGGCGCGGTTGCCGAGGAAACGCTCACGCGCACCTTCTGCAAACCATGCATCAGCACCTTCCACTTCAAAAGCTGCGAGAATACGTTCATTCACAGCTTCATCAATCAGCACTGTGCCGTCTTCAGCTGCAAAAACACAGATCGGCACGCCCCATGCGCGCTGGCGTGACAGCACCCAGTCAGGACGGTTTTCGATCATGGCACGCAGGCGGTTCTGACCGGCAGCCGGCACAAAACGTGTATCATCAATGGCTTTCAGAGCACGGGAACGCAGCGTTGTGCCGTCGCCCAGTTCTTTGTCCATATAGACAAACCATTGCGGTGTATTGCGGAAGATGATCGGCTTTTTCGAGCGCCATGAATGCGGATAGGAATGCTTCATGCGGCCACGGGCGAACAGCAGACCACGCGCGATCAGTTCTTTGATAACCGCTTCATTGGCATCGCCCTTCTTGCCGTTATCATCGATAACACGGGCAGCACCGCCTTCACGGTCAGGGCCAAAACCCGGTGCGTCAGCAGTATAGAAACCGGCATCATCCACAGGGAAAGGAATTGCAGGATTGATACCGCGTGCTTCGAGTTCACGCACAGCATCCATCCATGCTTCAAAGTCTTCACGACCATGGCTTGGTGCAGTGTGAACGAAGCCTGTACCGGCATCATCAGTCACATGCTCACCGGCAACCAGTGGCACAGTAAATTCATAACCGCCGCCAAAGCCTTTGAGCGGATGGGCTGCGGTCATGCCATGCAGCTGTGCAGTGGAAACATCGCGCAAACGATTAAAAGTCAGCTTGGCTTTTTTGAAGCATTCCTCAGCCAGATTATCAGCGAAGATCAGCTTTTCACCGGCTTGCGGGCCAAAGTCATTTTCCGCACCGGTCACTTCATAAAGACCGTAGGAAACCTTTGGCGAATAGGCGATGGCGCGGTTGCCCGGAATTGTCCATGGTGTCGTCGTCCAGATGACCACATGCGCATCAGCCAGTTCCGGCACGGATGTGACAGGGAATTTCACCCAGATCATATCCGACTCAATATCGTGATATTCAACTTCCGCCTCGGCCAGAGCAGTGCGCTCAACAACCGACCACATCACCGGCTTGGAACCACGATAGAGCTGGCCGGAGCGGGCGAATTTCAGCAATTCACCGGCAATACGGGCTTCCGCATGGAAATTCATTGTGGTGTATGGCTGTTCAAAATCACCGGTGATTGCCAGACGTTTGAACTCATCGGTCTGAACCTTGATCCAGCCTTCAGCAAATTCACGGCATTCCTTGCGGAATTCATTAACCGGCACTTCGTCTTTATTCTTGCCCTGCGCACGGTATTTTTCTTCGATCTTCCATTCGATCGGCAGACCGTGGCAATCCCAACCCGGAACATAGTTCGAGTTATAGCCGCGCATCTGGAACGAGCGGGTGATCACATCTTTCAGCGTCTTGTTCAGCGCATGGCCGATATGAATATTACCATTGGCGTATGGAGGGCCGTCATGCAGCACCCACAGCGGACGATCTTTGGCATCTTCACGCAGCTTCTTGTAAAGATTCATCTCTTCCCAGCGGGCGACCAGCAACGGCTCACGCTGAGGAAGGCTGGCGCGCATCGGAAAGTCGGTCTGCGGCAGGTTAAGCGTTTTGGAATAATCGATTTTTTCAGCAGTCATTATCTTGAGCATTCAGTTGGACTGCCGGAGCATAATGCAGGCACTATGCTGCTCTCAGGCAGGCAGTCTTAAGAAAATATATATCCTGAAATTGCGGCAGAGTTCATCATGCCTCAGGATGTCAGCTATTCTTCCCGGACCTTTCCCCCTGAACCATCCGGTCAGGCTTAAGAAAAGGCCGGGCCAATAATTCGGCCGGCATAGCGCAGCATTATAAATATCGAGTATTGTCTCATCATGGTGATGCTTTTACCAATGCAGGCGCGCAGAATAAAGAGGCAAGACAGATAAACTTTGCCCTTCCGGCAGATTTTCAAAGCAAATAAGCCGTTACTTTTCTAAAAGCTGACGGTTTTCGCTCAAAACATCAGTCCAGCGTAAAATCAAAACGATAGGTTGCCGAAACACCAACCGTCAGCTGATGGCGCGATCCGCGCTCGGATACAAGGCTGGAGCGCGCTGCTTTGCCTTGCAATTTAGTATATTCGGCATAAAGGCTGGTTGTGATTTTATCGGTTGTCATCCATGTCACTGCGCCGCCCAGTCCGGCAGATGTAATTCCCCCGCCATCCGGATCATAAACGGAAAGACCGCTGGCAACGGATTCCTCAGCATTAATACCATAATAGGTATCCAGATATTTCTCTGAAGCAAAAGACATGCGCGGCCCGCCGGAAACACGGATCGCCGGTGTCACATCATAAAATGCATCCCCTGCCAGTTCGCCGACAATACCATTATGTGCCCGAACCCCGTGACGCAGTTCTGAGCGCAGACGAAACCAGTCTGTCGGGTAGAATTCCATGAAACCGCCGACCTCACCGCCCCATGGCACATCTTTCAAGCCATCAGCCTGACTGCCGCCACGCGCCATCAAAAACTCACCGGTCAATCCCACGCGAAAATCCTCCATATCCATCAGAGCGAAGGAAATATTATCATTGCGGGATGAAAAGCGCTCGGCAACACCTGTGCGACCAAAGGAAATCAGAGGCTGCGCACTCATTATATATTTGCTGGAGCCTGTAAAACGGGGTTGGCGGTAAAAGTCGCCGCCGACGGTCAGCGACCAGTCACCTGACCAGAAATGTTTTCCTGATGATTGTCCGCCCTCTTCCGCCAAAGCCGGATGAATGAATGATGCAGCAGACAAAACAGCCAATCCGGCAATCCGGAACCGGTTAAACATATTACGCAAAACGCATACTCCAGACGCCATTTGCAGGCGGACAAACAGGTATGCGCTTATTTTTCAAGTAAAGCGGTAAATATATTCTGAAATATTGAGATCAATTCAGCTGCGGGAGAATGTCAGATAGGAATCCAGCAAAGAAAGCGGCTGTACAGCGGATAATATTGCCCGTGCTTCAGCTTCATCCTGCCGCATCTGCACCATCAATGCATCAAGCGAATCGAATTTTTCTTCTCCGCGTAAATAAGCAAAGAAAGATACAGAGCAGAATTCGCCGTAGAGATCGCCTGAGAAGTCAAACAAGAATGTCTCAAGCAATGCGCAACCGTCACTATCCACGGTCGGACGGCGGCCAAAACTCGCAACACCATCATAAAGCGTGCCGTCAGCACGGCGGAAACGCACAGCATAGATACCGTGCTTCAGATTGGTCTGCTCCGGCAGCGCCATATTGGCTGTCGGAAAACCAAGCGTGCGCCCCAGCTGCTTGCCTTTAATAACAGTGCTGGCCAGCGTGTAGCGATAGCCCAATAGTCCCGCTGCGCCCGCCACATCACCTTCAGCCAGATGGGAGCGAATGCGCGAGGAGGAAACCACCTCGCCGCCCTCATCGGTAAAAGGCTCAATCAGTGTCACGCCAAAACCGTGTTTCTCGCCCGCCTGTTTCAAAAACTCCGGATTGCCCTGCCGCTTTTTGCCGAAGTGAAAATCAACACCGGTAATGACTTCCGATGCACCCAGCCGTTCGATCAGCGCCTGATCGATAAATTCCTGCGCACTCAGGCAGGAAAATCCGGCATCAAAGCCCTGCTCCACCACAACATCAAAACCGAGCAAACCCAGAATAGCCGCTTTTTCCTGCGCATCAGTCAGGCGATCAACCGGCTGATCCGGATTGAAAAAACTGCGCGGATGGGGCTCAAAGGTCAGCACAACTGCCGGACAATTGCGCTCTTTGGCCAGTTGCAGGGTTTTCTCAAGCACAGCCTGATGACCGCGATGCACACCGTCAAAATTGCCGATCGCCACCACGCCGCCGCGCATATGTGCAGGCAGCGGCTCACTGCCGTTCACACCGCAGGTGAGACGAAGAATTGCGGATTTTGCAGCAAATTCTGAAGGCATCGCAGTCATTGAGTTGTTTCAGATCAGTTGTTCAGGGATTAAAAACTTCCGGCAATCACACCAGATAACGCATCACTGCTGCCGGTGCCTCGCCGTGACGGCCAAGAAATGCCAGCAGCTTGTCGTGATCGACTTCGCCCTTGGCCACATAATCAGCCGCGTGAATACCGCCGGAAATATACAGAACATCCACGCCGTAATTCTGCGCACCTTTCACATCGGTCAGCATACCATCGCCGATAGCAAGGATGCGGGATTTATCAACAGGCTTGCCGGTCAGCTTTTCTGCTGCCTGCATTGCAGCCGCATAAATCGGGTGATGCGGCTTACCGGCGATAAGTGTGCGACCGCCGAGCTGCGTATAATCACGCGCCAGTGCACCGGCACACCAGATCAGGCGGGTACCGCGCTCTACAACGATATCAGGATTGGCGCAGATGAATGGCAGATTGCGCGAACGGAAACGCTGCAGCAGTTCGGCATAATCTTCCGGCTTTTCCACTTCGTCATCGACCAGACCGGTACAGACAACACCGGATGCCTCATATTCTTCAACCAGTTCCACATCCAGCCCGTCATAAATCGCCAGTTCGCGCTCAGGCCCCAGATGATAGATTTTACGCGGGCCTGCAGCGATCAGGTCGCGGGTAACATCACCGGATGTCACGATCTGGTCATAGCTTTCATTGGTGATACCCATCATTTCCATCTGTGCGGCAACACCGGGAAACGGGCGCGGCGAATTGGTAATCAGCACCACTTTGACACCGGCCTCACGGGCACGTTTCAGAGCATCCGCAGCCGGACGATAGGCTTCCACCCCATTATGCAACACACCCCAGACATCACTGAAGATCACATCGTAACGGTCAAAAAGATCATCGAGTTTTGCCGGATGCAGCATAAAACTATCCTTAAATCAATTATCTCCGCGGCTAAACGGAGCACAGGCGCACCATTCGCGCGCACGGATCTGCATGAAAGACGCGGTCGAAGCCAAAGCTTCAGGCGCCGGATTTTATAAATGCTCTAAACCAACAGGCAGCATATGTCACCCGTTTTACGTGAGCGAAAATATCACAACACTGTTTATATTTTGACGCAGCACGGAACCACGCCGCTCATGTTTCATTAACTCTACCCTGTACCCAGTTTTTTTACTGTGTTTCGTGACGGCTTGTTAGAACCAATCCATTACCATCAGAGAAAATGAAAAGATTGAATCGCGTTTCCTGTCATGTCTGCCGTTTTCTGAAACGTCACACGACCGGAAACAGACGGACAATAAGAAGACTATGTTCCGGCCTGTGCCGGCAGGAGAGATTATGCGTTGCGTAAAAAGCTCAAAACAGAGATCCGGCAGTTTTTCTGCACTGATAAAGCGGTTTCGCAGAAACCAGACCGGCGCTATTACCCCGCTTTTCGCATTGATGATCCCGCCTATTTTGTTGGCAATGATGCTGGCGATTGACGCTGCCAATCTGATGCGCGTGCGCGGGAATGTTCAGAGCTCACTTGATGCCGCAGGTCTGGCTGTCGGTAAACGCTTCACGGTCGTTTCTGAAGAAAACCAGATCCGCGAATTTGGCAAGAAAATATTCGAAGCCAATCTGCGTGCCATTGAACCGGAGAGAACCAAATTTACTCTGGACTTTCCAAAAGGTCGTGATTCCGATCAGCAAATTGTAGTCAATGCCTCCTTCCGGTATATTTCATTCTTTGGCAGAGCCGCAAAAACTGTCACGAATGATCGGGTTGACTGGGATAAATATACTTTCTCGATGTCTGCAACTGTGCGCCTTAAAAATACTCTGGAAGTCGCACTTGTACTGGATAATTCCGGCTCGATGGCCGAGCGCGGTTCGGGTTCAGGTCTCAAACGCATCGACTTGTTAAAACAGGCATCCGCCCAGCTTGTAGACAAGCTGGCAGATCAGGCCAAACTCATTACGCATCTTGAAAATCCGGTACAGTTTTCACTGGTTCCGTTTGCGGCTTCCGTCAATATCGGCCCTGAAAACCAGACCCAGCTATGGATGGATCAGACCGGCGTTTCGCCTGTTCATTATGAAAACTTCACTATGCCTACGGCAAACAATCCTATCAATGTCGGGCGCAATAAGAATATCGTTTACCGCGATAACGTCTATTTTAAAGAAGGGTCAGGATGGGGAAGCGAAAATGGCCATCATTTCACGCGGTTCAGCCTGTATAATGACATGCAGACAACACGCGGAAGAGCATATACAAGCTGGAAAGGCTGCGTAGAAGCGCGCCCGGGTGAATATGGCATCAATGCGGATCGTCCTAAAATTGATGATCCTGACACGATGTATGTGCCGATGTTCGCTCCGGATGAATATGACTCCAGCCGTTCTCTGAACCATTGGTGGTCGGATAACGGAGGACGTTACGACAGCTATCAAACAATGCAGCGGGATTTGAAAAAATACTACATCGCGCAGAACACATCCGGAGAAGGTACAACCGGCCCCAATTACAGCTGCACAACAACGCCGATCACTACACTTACAGATGTAACAACTGACAATGGCCTGAGAACGGTAAAAAATGCCATTGCCAAAATGCAACCGGATGGCGGTACAAACGTGCCGGAAGGCATGGTCTGGGGATGGCGCACGCTCATTCAAAACTCGCCATTTACAGGTGGCAGGGCTACTTCTGAGCGAGGGAACGATAAGGTTGTTATTGTTCTGACCGATGGTGCCAACACTTATTACCGTTACAACTCACTCGGCGGTACGGATAATGCAAACAATATATCCACCTATTCATCGCTGGGATATACTGCAGTCAGAACCACGGGTTATGACAGAACACGTATTTTTCAGGAGGCACGCGGTGTCAGCAATGTTCATGACAACGCCTATTATACTGAAGCACTGAATGCGCGCTTTAAAAGGCTATGCGAGCTTGCAAAACAGGACAAAATCATGGTGATGACTGTTGCCCTTGATCTGCGCCAAAACCTTGCTGCTGATCGCAAACAGATGGAAATCATGAAAGAATGTGCTTCGGATTCCCGCGTTCGCTTCGATCCGGCAGCCCCGACAAAACGCGCCAAGCTTTTTTGGAATACAACCGGTAGCGAGCTGGAACAGACATTCCGTGAAATTGCCGATGAATTATCCAATCTGCGTGTTGTCCGCTGATTGATGAGAAAAACTGCGGCGCGGCTGCACAGAGCCCGCCGTGGTTTTATTTTCTCACCCTTCCAACAGAGTTCATACTGCTTTCACATTCAGGCAATAATATCTGAAACCCAGCGACACGCTTTTGAGACATGTAAATTTGTTGCCGTCAGGCACTTATAAATCCGCAGGACGGGCATCATATTTGTGCCTAAGCATCTGATTTACGATGCTCCCTGTCAGTTTTTACAGGGTTTATCACCGGCAATATTGTCTTTTATGCCCGCCGGAAACCTTGACTCCGAAACGGCTCTTTCCTATATCAAAAGCACGTTAGCACTCACACAAAGAGAGTGCTAATAATCCACGGGCTGAAAGGCCTTCAACTCATTTTGCTGCCTTATTTCAAGGCGTATTTTCAAGGGTTATATCCATGGCAGAGATCAATTTCCGCCCTCTTCATGACCGCGTTGTCGTTCGTCGTGTAGAATCGGAAGCAAAGACAGCCGGTGGCATCATTATTCCTGATTCAGCCAAAGAAAAGCCGTCTGAAGGCGAAGTTGTCGCCGTTGGTTCCGGTAACCGCGATGAAAGCGGCAAGCTGGTTGCTCTGGACGTTAAAGCTGGCGACCGCGTTCTGTTCGGCAAATGGTCCGGCACAGAAGTGAAGATCGGTGGCGAAGACCTGCTGATCATGAAAGAATCCGACATTCTCGGAATCATTGCCTGATTTTCGATTTAGCCTGAGCGGTTCATAGCCCGGGCTTATTCACCATCCCTTTTCAACAGTTCAAATCGGGAAGCCTTGAAGGCAAGACCTCAGGCTCCAGGAGAGAAAAATGGCTGCTAAAGACGTAAAATTCGGTCGTTCAGCGCGCGAAAAAATGCTGCGCGGCGTCGATATCCTTGCAGATGCTGTTAAAGTAACGCTCGGCCCTAAAGGTCGTAACGTTGTTATCGACAAATCTTTCGGTGCGCCACGCATCACCAAAGACGGTGTATCGGTTGCCAAAGAAGTAGAACTTGAAGACAAGTTCGAAAACATGGGCGCACAGATGCTGCGCGAAGTCGCAAGCAAGACCAATGACACTGCCGGTGACGGTACAACAACCGCTACTGTTCTCGGTCAGGCGATCGTTCAGGAAGGCGCAAAAGCTGTTGCTGCCGGCATGAACCCGATGGATCTGAAGCGCGGTATTGATCTGGCTGTGACTGAAGTTGTTGCAAACCTCCTCGGCAAAGCTCAGAAAATCAACACTTCTGAAGAAGTTGCTCAGGTTGGCACCATCTCCGCTAACGGCGAAGCTGAAATCGGCCGCATGATTGCGGAAGCGATGCAGAAAGTCGGCAACGAAGGCGTCATCACTGTTGAAGAAGCCAAGACAGCTGAAACCGAGCTGGAAGTTGTTGAAGGTATGCAGTTTGACCGCGGCTACCTGTCTCCTTATTTCGTAACCAACCCAGAAAAGATGGTTGCAGAACTGGAAGACGCTTACATCCTTCTGCACGAAAAGAAGCTTTCCAACCTGCAGGCTCTTCTGCCGGTTCTCGAAGCTGTTGTTCAGACCTCCAAGCCACTCGTCATCATTGCTGAAGATGTAGAAGGCGAAGCACTGGCAACTCTGGTTGTTAACAAGCTGCGCGGCGGCCTGAAAATTGCTGCTGTTAAGGCTCCGGGCTTTGGCGATCGTCGTAAGGCAATGCTCGAAGATATCGCTATCCTCACCGGTGGTCAGGTTATCTCCGAAGATCTCGGCATCAAGCTGGAATCCGTGACCCTCGACATGCTCGGCCGTGCGAAGAAGGTTGCGATCACCAAAGAAAACACAACTGTTGTTGATGGTGCCGGTTCGAAAGCTGAAATCGAAGCCCGCGTTGGCCAGATCAAACAGCAGATCGAAGAAACTTCTTCCGACTACGACCGCGAAAAGCTGCAGGAACGTCTTGCCAAGCTCGCCGGCGGTGTAGCAGTTATCCGCGTTGGCGGTGCAACTGAAGTTGAAGTTAAAGAACGCAAAGACCGCGTTGACGATGCTCTGAACGCAACCCGCGCTGCGGTTGAAGAAGGTATTGTACCTGGTGGCGGTACTGCCCTGCTCCGCGCATCGGCCAAGATTACCGTTACAGGTATCAATGCTGATCAGGACGCTGGTATCAACATCATCCGTCGTGCGATCCAGGCTCCTGCCCGTCAGATCACCACAAATGCCGGTGAAGAAGCATCCGTAATCGTTGGTAAAATCCTCGAAAACGCTTCTGAAACCTTTGGTTACAACACTGCAACCAACGAATATGGCGATCTGATCAAAGCTGGTGTTGTTGATCCGGTTAAAGTTGTACGTACTGCTCTGCAGAACGCAGCTTCTATCGCTGGTCTGATGATCACCACCGAAGCTATGATTGCTGAACTGCCGAAGAAAGACGGCGGCATGCCAGCAATGCCAGGCGGCGGCATGGGCGGCATGGGCGGCATGGATTTCTAAGAAATCCATAAAGCTCGCCCATCAAGAAATAAGCCTGCACCGTGAAGCGGTGCGGGTGGCGGCATGGACTTCTAAGAAGTCCATCCGAGCATTTCGTAGCACAGGCGTGAGCGCCTGTGCGGCCACGATAATGCGGTTAAGAAATGAAAAAGCCTCTGAGAAATCAGGGGCTTTTTTTATATCAAAACACTAAAATCTGCACGGCATAGCGATGCGGCACAGGATATAGCTTGCCTTATGCATTTAAGCTGTTTATGTAACCTCTCCGTTTTTCAGGAGAGATATTTCTAAATAAATTGTAACCAATGCCATTAGCGACCATCACAATTGCAATGCATTATTTTTTTAAAGTTACTGTACTTAATGATAACTCAAAATTATTTTAGTATCTCCTTAAGGATCAGGCTTTAAAGATTGAAAATCTGCAGCTTGCGCTGGTCGGCACTCCTATTTGCCCCCGCTTGAAGGAACTGCTGACCGCGCATAGGGAAGACGGGGAAACCCGTCTTCCCACGCCTTTCCCAGCACAATTTCCGCTTTTCACAAGTCATAAATAAGAGCTCCGATATGCCGCTTGCGCTTGTGAAGCTCATGGTTCAGCCTGTTAGCTGGCCGCTTCATCTCAGCACTCTGTTTTACATATAAATGCTTCACACTTTCCGGAATGCGCTATAGGTTTGTATTTACAAGCTTCGCTGTTCTGATCTGGACAGTGCTTTCATTGCATCGCAACGGAGGGAAGACGAATGCGTAAAGAACACCCGATTACAACGGCACCGCAAGACGGACGCACAGTCACGGTACTCTGGACAGACTTTGATGGTCAGCTCAATGAATCCCCTGCCCGTTATCGCCGGCTTGAACAGCTTCAAAAAGCCGGTGGCGACTGGAATGAAAGCGATACCGGCTGGTGGACTTTCATTGACAGCACAACCCAGAAAAAAATCGACCCTACTGCCTGGATAGAAAATCCGGATGATGAGGCCGAGGACGACTAACCGCCTTTAATATTGCACGCGCGATCACGGCACCGCACTGAAAATATTAAACTTATTTTCACACGCGATTGTGCAGAAGCCTACACAAAACTGTGTTTTGCACGGTCTCGCAATACTTGTACCCGATACCATATGACACTCTGACATCTTCCCAGAATACAGAACTTCAGGAGCTGTAAATGTCTGACCAACGTACCGAAACCGATAGTTTCGGCCCTATCGCTGTTGATAATGATCGTTACTGGGGTGCGCAGACCCAGCGCTCTCTGCAAAATTTTAAAATCGGAACAGATCGCCAGCCACTGCCGCTCATTCATGCACTCGGCATTGTTAAACAGGCCGCAGCAGAGACAAATATTGCTCTGGGCAAACTTGATCCGGTATTGGGCCGCGCCATTACTGTGGCTGCTGCAGAGGTTGTTGAAGGCAAGCTGGACGACCATTTTCCGCTGGTGATTTATCAGACCGGTTCCGGCACGCAATCGAATATGAATGTGAATGAGGTGATCTCCAACCGCGCGATTGAAATGCTCGGCGGCACGATCGGCAGCAAAAAGCCGGTTCACCCGAATGACCATGTGAATATGGGACAATCCTCCAATGACAGTTTCCCGACTGCCATGCATATTGCCACCGCGATTGAAGTTACATCCCGCCTGCTACCAGCCATCGATCATCTGATTGATGCGCTGAAAGCCAAAGAAGAGAAATTCGCGCATCTGATCAAGATCGGCCGCACCCATACGCAGGATGCAACACCGGTGACTTTGGGACAGGAATTCTCAGGTTACCGTGCGGCGGCAGAATATGGCAAGCACCGTATTGTGCAGAGCCTGACAGATGTTTATCTGCTGGCACAGGGCGGCACAGCGGTCGGCACAGGGCTGAATTCAGCAAAGGGTTTTGATACCGGCTTTGCTGATGCGGTTGCCAATATTACCGGCCTGCCGTTTAAAACCGCCCCGAATAAATTCGAGGCACTCGCCTCCCACGGCGCTCTGCTCAATCTTCATGGCAGTTTGAATGCGCTTGCCGCTGATCTGTTTAAGATTGCCAATGATATCCGTTTTCTCGGCTCCGGCCCCCGCTCCGGCCTCGGCGAATTGCAATTGCCGGAAAATGAGCCGGGTTCATCGATCATGCCGGGCAAAGTCAATCCGACACAGGCAGAAGCTTTGACCATGGTTGCCACTCAGGTTTTCGGCAACCACACAACCGTCACTGTTGCATCCAGTCAGGGGCATTTTGAGCTGAATGTTTTCAAGCCTGTGATCGCGGCCAATGTGCTGCAATCTATCCGTTTGCTGGCTGACGGCATGAATTCCTTTGTCGATCATTGTATTGACGGGATTGAAGCCAATGAAGCCCGCATCCATGAACTGATGGAAAATTCACTGATGCTGGTAACAGCTCTTGCCCCGCAAATCGGCTATGATGCGGCCGCGAAGATTGCCAAAACCGCTCATCATAATGGCACGACTTTGCGCGAGGAAGCCCTGAAAAGCGGTCTTGTCAGTGAAGCAGAATATGAAGCTTTAGTGCGTCCGGAACTGATGTTGCACCCTGCATAACTGCTCTGCATGACGAATGAATTGCAGCCCGTAATAGCTCACTGTTGCGGGCTGATTTCTTTTATAAGCTCTTGTAATCTTAACTTGCTATCAACACAGGGCTATCGGTATTAAATTTCAACATGCTATTTTAGGGTTCACTATTGATGAACAATATGTCAATATCTGTCTATATTTACAATACAGTCACTTATTAGTTATCCATTGCGCAACAGCAATTCATGCTGCGCACAATGAGCCTGCAGCATAAATCACTTTTCTATTGTTAACTTTTATTGCCTGGAAGCCTCTTACCCTCCTCCAGCAATATATCATCCGGAGCCTCATAATGAGCACTGTTTCCGCCTCCCAGAATTCCATTATTATTCTGATCTCCCGCGTTTTTCTTGCTATTCTTTTCATTCTTGCAGGTTGGGGCAAGCTGACCGGCCTTGAAGGCACTGCGCAATATTTCGGTGCGATCGGCCTGCCAATGCCAAGCGTGACCGCAGTTCTCGTTGGTCTGGTTGAATTTGTTGGCGGCCTCGCCATTTTGATTGGTTTCCAGACCCGTATCGCAGCGGTCGTTGTTGCCCTGTTCACCATCGGCGCCACACTGGTAGCCCATATGGATTTTGCCGAAGGCATGAATGCTCTGATGGCACAGAAGAACCTCGCAATTGCAGGTGGTCTGCTGCTGCTCGCCGTAACCGGTGCCGGCGCATATTCGGTTGACCGTCGCGGTCGCTAATAGCTGAACACTTCTACCTATCAAAAAGGCCGCAATTCATGAGAATTGCGGCCTTTTCTTTTTAAATATGTAAGCTTATTTCAAACTGTCACAGATACGGCTGATAATTTCCGTCACCCGCGGATTATCCAGACTGCGGCGCGCAGAAACCAGACAAGCCTGCGACTTCAGCATAATGCCGTCATCCAGAATTTTCAGCCTATTGGCTCGTAATGTCGAACCGGTCGACGTGATATCAACGATAATATCCGCAGAACCGGCAGCCGGGGCGCCTTCTGTTGCACCCAAGCTCTCAACAATACGGTAAACCTGAATACCGTGCTTCTGAGAGAAGAACTGCTGTGTCAGCCGCCAATATTTGGTGGCAATCCGCAAACGACGTCCATGACGCTGACGGAAATCCGCAGCCACATCATCCAGATCGGCCATTGTCGCCACATCATGCCAGACTTCCGGCACGGCAACGATCACATCTGCATGACCAAAACCAAGCTGCGTTTCAATCTGCACTTTTTCATCTGCACGCGCCAGCGTCTCACGGATCAGGTCTTCACCTGTTACACCGAGATCAACCGTCCCATAACCCAGTTCACGGGCAATTTCTGACGCAGAGAGAAACAGAATATCCACATCATCCACGCCTTCAATACGGGCGCGGTAATTGCGGTCATCTTCTGGCAGCACCACATGCAATCCGGCCTTCGCCATCACTGCAATTGTCTGCTCTTTCAGACGGCCTTTGGAAGGCAAAGCCAGTGTTACAGTCATGAGCGCGCTCCTGCCTGTGTTGCCTCGGCACATTTTTGTAAACGGTCGAGCCAGATGGAGAAACCAACACCGGAAATACGCTCTTTCGCGCCCAGCATTGTCAGCAAACGGTCATAACGCCCGCCACCGACAATCACACCGCAATCAGCATCGCGACTGGTAATTTCGTAAACCAGACCGGTATAATAATCGAGCGGACGGCCAAAACCTGCATCATAAGTGATGATGCCGAGATCAATACCAGCCTTACGCATTTCCTCAACGCGTTTGCCGAAGCTCTGCAATGCAGCGCCGAGATCAAGACCGTTTTGTTCAGCAAATTCTGTCAGCTGTACAGTCGCCTGTTCCAGCGGTACACGGATGGACAGGAATGTCTTAAGCGCCGTCAGTACCCTATCTGCCAGCTGAACCGCAGCCAGTTGCTGCTTCTCCATCAGACGCCGTGCAATCTCAGAAGGACTACGGCCTGCGGCCGGTGAAATACCGGCAACCTGCATTTCCTGTGCAAGTGCAGTGACCAAAGCATCTTCGCCCTGTTCATCCACAATCTGACGCAAACGCTCAGGAATGACATTACCAAGACGCGGTGATGCCAAATCCTGCAAGGCCTGTTCCAGCAGTTCAGCACTACCAAAAGCACGCGCCAGCTTTTTCTGCCAGCCGCGTGGCAGGCCGAGAGATGCCAGAACAGCTTCAAACACAGACTGATCGCCGAGCAGCACCTGCAATGACGCATTAAGAGCTGCCTGATGCACAGCATTCAACGCATCGCTCAGAGAGCGCGCATCGGAGGCCGGTTCATTATCGCCGCCAAGATCTTCGATACCGGCCTGATGAAAGCTGGTGCCGCCTTCACGACGCTGACGGAAAACCTCGCCAATATAAGAATAGCGCTTCGGCGTGGCTGCATTCAGCGCAATATGATTGCGACAGACCGGAATAGTAAATTCCGGACGCAGACACAGGCTGTCGCCATTTTCATTCTCGGTCAGGAAAATCCGGCTGCGCAGATCCTCACCGGCCATATCCAGAAACGGATCGGCCGGTTGCAGGATCGGAATATCAACAGCTTCACTCGACGTGGTTGCAAAATAAGACGCCAGATCAGCGGCAATATCTGCTGTTTGACGATTGCTCATTTTACTTCGCCTGCCTGCTTAGTTCCTGCAAGCGATCCTCAGCCTGTTCAGCCAGAATACGCTTCACTTCCGCAACCAGATCAGCTTCCTTGACAGTGATCTGCGCCGGACGGCTGGCGCGCCATTCCTCATTGCTTTCGATCTCACCGGAAAGACGTTTACCCTCGATCAAATCCTTAATCTGGATTTCGCCATTGGCACGTTCATCACCGCCCTGAATAATCGCAAGCGGCGCATTGCGGCGGTCTGCATATTTCAGCTGATTACCGAATTTCTTCCAGTTGCCCTGATACATCTCAGCTCGGATACCGGCATCGCGCAGATCCTGTGTGAATTTCTGGTAGCGGCCAAGGTTTTCGGCATCACCGTCCATCACTGTAATGACGACCGGTGCCATTGCATCTTCAGTGCCGAGCTTGCCGAGGTTTTTCAACGCAGTCATCAGACGGGAAACGCCGATGGAGAAACCCGTTGCCGGAACCGGCTGACCACGGAAACGCGACACCAGACCATCGTAACGGCCACCGCCGCCAACAGAACCGAAGACGACTTTTTCACCCTTTTCATTGGTGACGTCGAATTGCAGTTCGGCCTCATAAACAGGACCGGTGTAATATTCGAGACCACGCACAACGGACGGATCAATTTTGACGCGGCCGGCATAGCCGCCTGCATCAAATAAAATCTGCATCTGTGCGAGTTCTTCAACGCCTTCTGTGCCGCGGGCATTGCCTTCAACAACAGCACGCAAATTTGCGATGGTCTGCTGACCATCTTCCGCACCCGCAGCAGTAAAGTCGAGCACTTTGGCAATTGCCGCGGCATCCAGTCCTGCACCTTTGGTAAAGTCGCCGGATTCATCACGGCGGCCCTCACCGAGCAGCAGTTTCACGCCCTCTTCGCCAAATTTGTCGAGCTTGTCGATGGCACGCAGCACATTGAGGCGGCGTCCGGCATTATCATCACCGGCCAGACCAATCGCCTCCAGAACACCGTCGAGAACCTTACGATTATTAACGCGGATCATATAATCACCGCGCTGAATGCCGAGACGCTCCAGCGTATCCGCTGCCATCATGCACATTTCCGCATCGGCAGACACGCCCGGTGCACCAACAGTATCCGCATCAAACTGCATGAACTGGCGGAAACGGCCAGGGCCCGGCTTTTCATTGCGGAATACCCAGCCATTGCGATAGGTGCGGAATGGTAGCTGAATTTCATTGAAGTTTTCAGCCACATGACGCGCCAGCGGCGCAGTCAGATCATAGCGCAGCGACAACCATTGTTCATCATCATCCTGAAGCGAGAACACGCCCTCATTCGGACGATCCTGATCCGGCAGGAATTTGCCCAGCGCATCAGTATATTCAACAAGCGGCGTTTCAATCGGATCAAAACCGTAACGCTCATAAACCTCACGGATTGTCGCCAGCATTTTCTCAGCAGCACGCAGATCATGAGGCTCACGGTCCACAAAGCCGCGCGGCAACCGCGCTTTCATCTTCTCCGCTTTATTTGCCATGATACTGATCCGCTAAACTTGAGTTATCTTGAAGATTAAATGCCTTAATATCCTTGAAAGGCGCGTATGTTTCCTAACCGATCAGTTTGCATGCGGCAAGAGCAAGATCCGCGCAGAAACATATTATGCTGGCCGCACAAAATCCTGCCGCAAGCGCTCAATCACCGGGCGGCAATAGCAGCCCTCCAGATGATCATTCACCAGTCCCATCGCCTGCATAAAAGCATAGACTGTCGTCGGGCCGACAAATGACCAGCCGTGCTTCTTCAGATCCTTGCTGATACGGGTAGAAATCTCGGTTAAAGGGTTCGCTTTATAGGCCGCCAGATCAAACCGTGCCGGCCGGTCTTTCGGCTGCGGCTCAAAGCTCCAGAAATAAGCGGCCAGCGAGCCCTTCTCGGCAATCAGATCAATCGCACGACCTGCATTATTAATCGCTGATTTGATCTTGCCGCGGTGGCGTACAATGCCCTTATCCTGCATCAGACGCTCAACATCTTCCTCAGTAAACTGCGTCATTTTATGAAAATCGAACTCTGCAAAAGCACGGCGAAAATTTTCACGCTTACGCAGAATTGTCAGCCATGACAGGCCGGACTGAAAGCCCTCCAGACAGATTTTCTCGAAAAGACGACGATCATTATCAACCGGAAATCCCCATTCCGTATCATGGTAAAGCAGATAATCCGGCAAACCGCCATGCCAACCACAGCGCACACGCCCGTCTTCCCCCAAATGCAATCCTGCTTCCAGAACCGGTATATCCTGCACCATTTTTCACCCGTACCATCTCTGCCCAAACCAACGAGTCTCTCTATAGCATATTTCATTTGACATGGAACAAAAAAAGAACATATCTTCTGTTTCAAGACAGAAAGCAACCGCGAAACCCAACTCAGAATATTTACCTGCTGATAACCAAAAGAGAAAGTTTTCACCGCATTTGCGCATCCGCAAGGCAGTGATTCACCTTTTCAAAAGGGTCAGGCATCACAGTCGAAGCAAAGGAATCTGCATGTCTCGCCTGCTGAACAGTGCATCACAGTTTCAGGCATGACTTCAACACAGGACGATCTGATGAAACCACGTCATCTGCTGCTGATCGCATCCATTGCTGCTTTTGCCCTGTCCGCCATTTCAGCTGGCGGAGCATTTGCCAATGACCGTTATGCCACACCGCCGCCTCTGGTTCTCAGCCCTGATCTGAGTGCGCCCTGGGTCACTCAATTGCAGCCGCAGCGTTATGCCACCCAGCTTGCGCCATCAAAGCCGCGTATCTACCGCAATAGCGGATCACAAGGCATTCAGGCACCGGCGCAACGCTCCGCTACACGCCAGCAAGCACGCACAAAGCAGGATAAAGCCCTGCAACGGAATACAACCTATCAGCAGGGTTCATTCATCCGCACCAGCGCGACAGCACCGCAAAATCCTGCAAAGGCTGCGGGCGGTATGAACCCGATCTATTTGCCGCAGGAAGTTGATTACTCAGCCTCCCATAAGTCCGGAACAATCGTGATCGATACGAAAAACAAGTTTCTGTATCTTGTCGGAGATAATGGCAAAGCCCGCCGCTACGGCGTAGGTGTCGGTAAAGAAGGTTTCAGCTGGAAAGGTACAGAAACCGTGAGCCGCAAGGCCGAATGGCCGACATGGCATCCGCCGAAAGAAATGATTGCCCGCGAGCGCAAGAAAGGCCGCATTCTTCCTGTCCGTATGGAAGGCGGCATTGCCAATCCGCTCGGCGCACGTGCGCTGTATTTAGGCAATACGCTCTATCGTATTCACGGCACCAATGCGCCATCTACCATCGGGCGTGCAGTATCCTCCGGCTGCATTCGCATGCGCAATCAGGATGTGGAAGACCTCTACGAACGGGTGCCGGTGGGCACGAAAGTCGTCGTTCTCTGAGTCTACCCTGAAGAGCAGAATAGGATTTCTGTTTAAACGCCTCACAACCAAAAGCCCTGCATCAGACACTGATGCAGGGCTTTTCTATTCATCGCATGGCAAGCTGCGGTTTTATTCACATATCGCCACCGGCAGCCTGTCGAGCATTGCACACGCAAAAAGGAATCTGTCCGGCAACAGACAGGCTTGTGAAAAACCACCCCCAAGAATTTATCGCTTTTGACATAAGCCGGTCTTGCAAAAACTGTAAGAACTGATTCAAGATTGCGTTCTGCAAAGTGCTTCGCCGGTTTATCCCAAACAATGCGATGAAATTACCGGCGCAAAAAACAGAAAAGGAATAAGGACATGACCGTAGCTGCGATCAAACTGAACGACGGCAACTCCATTCCGCAACTGGGTTTCGGTGTATGGCAGGTCAGCGATGAAGAAGCCGTCGCCAGTGTGACAACCGCGCTTGAAACCGGCTACCGTCACATTGATACCGCCGCAATTTACAAGAATGAAAAAGGTGTCGGTCAGGCAATTCGTAATTCCGGCATCGCACGTCAGGATATTTTTCTGACAACGAAAGTCTGGAATGACGATCAGGGTTATGATTCCACCCTGAAAGCTTTTGATGCTTCGGCTGAGCGCCTCGGTACAGATTATTTTGATCTTTATCTCATTCACTGGCCAATGCCGAACAAAGATAAATTTCTTGATACATGGCGTGCACTCATCAAATTACGTGAAGAAGGCCGTGTGAAATCAATCGGCGTTTCCAATTTCCGCACAGCTGATCTGCAACGCATCCTGCGTGAAACAGATGTTGTGCCAGCCATCAACCAGATCGAGCTGCACCCTTATTTCCAGCAGGATAATCTGCGCCAGTTCCACCAGCAGCATAATATCGCTACAGAAGCATGGAGCCCGCTCGGACAGGGTAAAATTCTGGACAATCCGGTTTTGAAAGCCATTGCCGCCAATCACGGCAAATCTGTCGCTCAGGTCATTCTGCGCTGGCATCTGGATATCGGCAATGTTGTCATTCCGAAATCAGTCACCCCTGCCCGTATTAAAGAAAATTTTGAAGTCACAGATTTCAAGCTTCTGGGTATCGAGCATGACGAGATCAACAAGCTGGATGCTTCTGACGGACGTATCGGACCTGATCCGACAACCTTCGGTTAATCTGTCATTTCGAAATATATTTTTCAAAAAATTTTCTTAATTATCAAAGCACTCGTATAAATTATACGAGTGCTTTATTTTAACATGAATAAATCAACAAAAAATCTGATGGTGTCAAACTATTGATTTTATTTTTACTGAAAAATTAAATTAAAATATAAATATTTATCAAATTAATTAAATTTATAAATACAAAACGACATAAAATTAATTAACCAATACATCAAAATTGCAACTAATATTCACCACCACCCTTTTTATTACCTGCATTTTATTGCAGTATCCATTTATGGTTTTTTTCATATGATGAGTTATAAATTTCCAATAGAGAAAGGACGATTTTTTTCCGCCTGTTAATTTATTATATTTCCGGTTTTTTCTGAAATCAGATTATGAAAATTCCATGCAATTTTAAGAATTAAAACAGAGCCAAGTATAAATATATTTTATTCAATTTTTTAAGGTGAAAAATGTCAATTGTTGTCAATCTTGATGTTGTTTTAGCACGTAAAAAAATCCGCTCACGCCAGCTGGCGGCCGATATAGGCATTACGAAACCCAATGTATCCCTGCTCAAATCCGGCAAAGTGCGTGGCATACGCTTTGAAACACTGGCAAAAATCTGCCGTGTCCTTGAATGCCAGCCAGGCGATATTCTTGAATATCGCGATGAGGTTCGTACCCCGCATTAATGCAACCGGCGACTGACCACATATAGGACAGTTTAAAAATCAGACACACAAAAGCCGCGCGATCAGTGACCAGCGCGGCTTTTTTATAAGAAACCAATATTTCCCGTCAGAGAAACATCAGCTGATCCTGATTATTAATGATGGAAAGACGAAATGCCGTATCCGTCATTTGCAACTGCGCTGCCGCCGGTTTCAACGGAGAGCAGGCCCAATCCGGTAAACAGGATTGCAGACAACATAAGGACGGTCAGGAGCGTGGCGCTCTTTGCGGACATGGAAACAAGTCTCCCGGAAGCGGACTAAATTCAGCATGAACCGGCACATTGCATAAAGATGCACACGGACTCAGCATTGTTGAAAGGTGCTTCCAGATATAAGCAGCCGATCTTAACAGCAATAAAACATGCGCAAGATACACGCTAAAAACACATACAAAAATCAGTTTGATTTTCATTGTGGCAGATCAGCAACTGAAACGGCTCTGTGCAGTGTAAAAACCCGATCTCACTCAATCAAATAGTAACCATAGATCTTTACGCATAAGCAAAATACGCCGCCCAAGCTCCAAATTTCCGGCTGATCCACCGCAGTGAGTCTCTGTGACAAGCGCAATGACAGTGCCACAAATGGCCACTGCATTTCCTTTACCGAGGATTTCTCCGTCTATTTTGCTGCTCTGTTTTTAACATCAAGGTTACAGCGCTCTTTATCACTTGACCTGCCAGCCTTCTCTCTGCCATCCGTAGCCGATGCGCGCAAATTACAGAATGCAACGACTGCTTATTGACCTTCCCCTGCAACCGGATCACCTCATAGAAGCTCCGGCTGATATGGCACATTACCTGCTCAATGTTCTGCGCATGCGGGACGGCGATAAGATTTTGCTGTTCAACGGGCGGGATGGTGAATGGCTCGCACATATAGAGCAAACGGGCAAAAAACGCGTCTCTCTGCACCCTGCCGAGCAGACACGTCCACAGCCGCTGGCATCTGATTTTCATTATTGTTTTGCCCCGCTGAAAACCGGCCGCATGGATTATATTATACAGAAAGCCGTGGAAATGGGCGCTTCCGTCTTACAGCCGGTTATCACCCAGCATTGCCAGATGCCCAAGCTCAACAGCGAGCGGATGCAGGCTAATATGCGTGAAGCCGCAGAACAATGCGGAATTCTCATCCTGCCGGAATACAGGGAGCCGTTGCGCTTTGATAAATTCATGGAGCAATGGGATGAGGCACGCGCGCTGATATTCTGTGACGAGGCTGCCGAAGGCAACAATCCTCTGCCATTATTGACCAGCCTGAAAGGCAAGCCTGCCGGTGTTTTCATTGGCCCTGAAGGCGGCTTTTCAGAAGATGAACGTCAATATTTACATAAGCAGGATTTTGTGACAGCGATTCCGCTTGGCCCCAGAATTTTACGCGCTGATACCGCTGCGGTAGCAGCCATGGCTGTGATTCAGGCAAGTATCGGCGATTGGCAGTAGTCCTGTTATTTTATCCACCACTCACTGCATAATTCCGGCAATAGCGCATTTTTTTCAGGGTTCTTCGCAACAGGACAAGGCTCAATTACGCGTCCTGTTATTATTCCAAATAATTATGCCCAATAATTCCACTTGCGTGTTGGATAAAAAAACGCCAATCACATATATGAATAGTGACAACTACAAAATAGGGTAATGCAAAGCATGGCTCGGGATACCACAGACGAAACAGCCATTTCCGGCATTGAGGAACTGGCTGAATATCTCGCAGAAGGCTGTAAGCCACAGGACAAATGGCGCATCGGCACTGAGCATGAGAAATTTCCCTATTATATCAAAGATAACAGCCCTGTTCCCTATGAGGGCACGCAAGGCATCCGCGCCATTCTGGAAGCGATGCAGCAGCGTCTTGGTTGGGATCCGATTATCGACGAAGGCAAACTGATCGGGCTGGTCAGCCCGCAGGGTCAGGGTGCAATTTCTCTGGAACCCGGCGGCCAGTTTGAGCTCTCCGGCGCACCGCTGCAGACCATTCATCAGACCTATGCGGAAGCCAGTCAGCATCTGAAAGATGTGCAGACAATTGCGGCACCGCTTGGCATCCGTTTCCTTGGTATGGGCGGCAGTCCGAAATGGACGCGTGCTGAAACGCCGGTTATGCCGAAATCCCGCTATGCCATTATGACAGCCTATATGCCTAAAGTCGGCAGTCAGGGGCTGGATATGATGTATCGCACCTCGACCATTCAGGTGAATCTCGACTTCGGTTCTGAAACGGATATGCGGCACAAGATGCAGGTCAGCATGAAACTGCAATCTGTCGCGACTGCGCTTTTTGCCTCCTCGCCATTCACGGAAGGCAAAACCAACGGCCTGCAATCATGGCGCTCAGACATCTGGCGCGACACGGATAACAGACGTGCGGGTGTCCTGCCATTCGTGTTCTCAGAGCGCTTCGGCTTTGCTGATTATGTAGACTGGGCGCTGGATGTGCCGATGTATTTCATCATGCGCGGCGGCCACTATATTGACTGCACGCATATTACATTCCGCCAGTTTCTGAACGGCGCAATGAAGGATCATCCAACTGCCGGACAGCCTAATATGGGCGACTGGGCGAACCATATTTCCACACTGTTTCCGGAAGTCCGCCTTAAGCGTTTCCTCGAAATGCGTGGTGCTGACGGTGGCCCGCTGTCCCATATTGCAGCACTTTCCGCTTTCTGGGTTGGCCTGCTCTATGATCAGGATGCACTGAATGCGGCACTGGATCTGACAAAGGACTGGGATTTCGAGCAAGTGGTTGCAATGCGTAACGCTGTGCCAGCAAGCGGCCTTGCCACGCCATTCGGCAAGGGCAAAGTCGCAGATATTGCCGCACAGGCAGTCGCAATCGCGTCTCAGGGCCTTAAGAACCGTAAAAATACGGATGAAAACGGTCGCGACGAGAGTATCTATGTTGAACCGCTGGAAGCTATTGCCAAATCAGGAAAACCATTGGCAGAGGTAATGCTGTCTCACTTTGACAGCGACTGGAACCAGTCTGTCGAGCCGGTTTTTAAAACCTATTCCTACTAGAGCGCCGTGTGCCAGACCTGGCACACAAAGGTCGCTCTAATCGCTTTCATCAATAAAGAGCGGCTGCCTGATTCAAAAATGCAGCCGCTCTTTTTATTTTTGCAAATTGCACCTGACATTGTGTCAACATACACAATGATTTCCTTAACAAAGCTGAACAGGTCTTAATAAAAGCAAACCACAATATATTAAATTTGACTTATCTTATATTTATCCAAGTAAAGATGTTGAAAAACTGCAATAAAACTATTTGCCTTCATTAAGATATTCCATATGATTACCGGAACTTAACCGGAGCATGGCATGCAGACACTACTTGACCTGGATCAGTTGCGTACATTCCTGCTGATTGCCGAAACCGGTAGCTTCACCAAAACGGCTGACAGTGTTTTCCGAACCCAGTCTGCGATTTCCATGCAGATACGTCGCCTTGAAGAGCGTATCGGCAAGCCGCTTTTTGCCCGCGAAGGGCGTCATCTCCTGCTGACACCGCATGGCGAAAAACTGCTGAATTATGCAAGGCGCCTTATTGAGCTGAACAATGAAACGGTTGCCTCATTCCGTACTGATAAAATGAAGGCCAATATACGTATCGGCCTGCCCGATATTTATCTGGAACATATGGTGCAGGATGCTTTGCAGCCGATATTCCGTGATTATCCGGCATTTGAAACCATTCTGCATTGCGAACCGACAGATGCGCTGATTGACCATATCCGCCGCGGGGCACTGGATCTTGCCCTCATCACCCATAATACGGGGCAAAAACGCTCGGAAGTCCTCAACACCAGCCGTTTTGTCTGGGCAACCTCAGCGGAAAACTCTCCGCATGAAGAGCCTGTTATACCGCTGGCAATGAACAAGACAAATTGCAGCTGGCGCAAAGTGCTGACGGATACACTCAACACGATACAGCGCGAATATCGTATCGTTTTATCCACCTCCTCCGCCCGCTCCATCCTCATGGCGGTGCGCTCCGGCAGCGCAATCTCGATTCTGCCTGACAATATGGTGGGAAGCGGCATGCGCGTGCTCAATGAGGAAGACGGTTTCCCCAAACTACCGTCCTGCGCTTTGTCACTCATTCGCGCACAGGGTATTCATGCACCCGCCATTGATCTGATCGCCGGTGCCATTAAAACCAGTTTCCGAAAACCGATCCGCTTTTCAGAATAATCAAATCCATTTCCGGCAAAACTGTCTTCAGAACGCATTTGGGACTGATTGAATCAGATCGATGCTTTAACTCTTTATTGTAACGCGTATCTTATCCGAAAACCGTTTCACGCTGGACAACAGCAAAGTCTCTTGACCGCCAAGCCCATAAAATGGCCAATAGAGTCATGAGTTTTTTTCCAGATTCGCCCGACCGTCAGACAGAAAATAACGCGACCAATGTTGCGGAATATTCTGTATCGGAAATATCCGGTGCGCTGAAACGTACTGTTGAGGATACGTTCAGCCATGTGCGGGTGCGCGGTGAAATCTCCGGTTATCGCGGTCCGCATTCTTCTGGCCACGCTTATTTCGCCCTCAAGGATGAGCGTGCGCGGATTGAGGCTGTGATCTGGCGCGGCTCCATGAGCCGCATTAAATTCCGTCCGGAAGAAGGTATGGAAGTGATTGCCACCGGCAAACTCACGACCTATCCGGGTTCATCCAAATACCAGATCGTGATTGAGCAGATGGAGCCTGCCGGTGCCGGTGCACTGATGGCTTTGCTCGAAGAGCGTAAACAGCGGCTGGCACGTGAAGGGCTGTTTGATGCAGACCGCAAGCAATTGCTGCCGTTCATGCCCCGCACAATCGGCGTCATCACCTCTCCGACCGGTGCGGTAATCCGCGATATTATTCACCGGATTACCGACCGATTTCCTCTGCATGTACTGGTCTGGCCGGTTCGTGTGCAGGGCGAGACAACCGGAGAGGAAGTTTCCCGTGCCGTTGCCGGTTTCAACTCAGCCTATTTCGGCGAAGTACTGCCCCGACCGGATGTGCTGATTGTTGCCCGTGGCGGCGGCAGTCTGGAAGATCTCTGGGGCTTCAATGATGAGAATGTGGTACGCGCCGTTGCGGCCTCCGATATTCCGGTTATCTCAGCCGTGGGGCACGAAACCGACTGGACACTGATAGACCTCGCGGCAGATATGCGCGCCCCGACACCAACCGGCGCAGCAGAAATGGCCGTGCCGGTTCGGACAGATTTACAAGCGCAGCTTGCGTCTTACAGTGCACGACTGGCATCAGCTATGACACGTCTGATCGACAGGCGACGTGAATCCTATCGCGCTTTGCAAAGGGCATTGCCGTCGACCGATCAGTTGCTTGCCTTGCCGAGACGCCGCTTTGATGAAGCAGGCTCCAGACTGGGCCGCGCGCTGCTGGTCAGCACAGAGCAAAAACGTGCGCGTTTTGATGGTCTGAAGCGCCACCTCTCCCCGCGCCTGCTCAATCAGCAGATCAGAGAGCGCCGCTTGCAGTTGCAACAGCTCAATCAGCGCCTGCCGAGAGGCCTGTCTCTCAAAGCGCAAAACAGCCGCAACTTGCTGCGACAGACATCATCAAGACTGACCGGCGAGCTGATCCTGCGCCGCTCCCGTCAATGGGCGCTCAATATTGCCAATCTGCAACGGCGCGGCGATCAGGCCATGCGTCATAGCCTGCAGAAATACCGTACCCGCAGTCTGGAACTGTCCCGACTGATGGAAACCTTGTCCCATACAAGTGTCCTCAAACGTGGCTTTGCTATTGTGCTGAACGATCAGGGGCTGCCGGTTAAAGCAGCAGCGGCAGTGCAAACAGGCGAAAATCTGACATTGCGCTTTCATGACGGTGATCGCTCCGTCATTGCGGATGGTTCAGCGCCAGCTCCGGCAGCTCAGACTCCAAAAATGCAATCTGCCGAACCACCTGCCAAAGACAAGAAAACTAAAGCTCCGCGTGCCAAAGACAGCGGTCAGGGAACGCTTTTCTAAAATATATCCGGCAGTCTATTCAGATTTATTTTTACTATTTCGCCTGTCACTAGCGGAAGAGACACATTTCTATAGTTTTAATAGCGTAAAAAATAACATATATCTGCGACTTCAATCAGCGGGGGAGAGAAAGATTGAAGTATACAGACATTATTACAGTCTTTACATCGCTTTCCGTGCTTACGGCATGCACAACAAGTGCAACACAGACGGACAAGCCCGTAGCCAGCCAAAATCAGCCAGCATCTGCAAGCAATGATACATCAAAACCGGCCAAACTGGTTGAGACCTATACGGCACATATCAGTGATCGTGATAAGGTTGATGAAAAGGGCAAGCCCCTGAAAAATGCCCGCGATATTCTTCTTCAGGATCGTAAAAATTATTACGATTTCAATTTGCGCGATCAGGCTGACACGCCAAGCAAGGTCTTTGCCAAAAAAGAAAATCGCTGGTCTCAAGGCAAAGAATTTTCAGAAATGAAATGGGAGCCCTCGAATGCCTCTGATCCTCAGCGCGGCTACCAATGGAAAATGCGTCGCGGGGTTGAATATCAGATATTTGAGGGAAATCCGGACGTGAAAATTCAGGTCTATGACGATGGCAATATCCACGTCAATCCGAGCCGGAACTATTAAGCAAAATCATACCGGACAAAAGCGGAGCATCTCCGCTTTTGTCAAAATAAAGACAAAACTGCTCTGCCTACAGATGGGGCATCAGATCGTAATCTATTGATGTGAAAGCGGTAAATTTGGAATGGTACGGTCGAGTGGAGTTGAACCACTGACCTCAGGAGCCACAATCCTGCGCTCTAACCAACTGAGCTACGACCGCGTACCAATCCGGCAGTGAATCAATCAGGCTGCCGATAGGGGTCAGATACGTAAAATCATCGCATATTGCAAGCATATATCAAAAAAACTTTGTGAAAATATGATGCCTTACCGGATTATTGCTCAGGATTTCATTCTGCCTGCCTGAAAAACCGGAAAACCAATGCGATGCTTTTATGTTTTCATCATGATTATGCCATGTAAACCCTGTATTTACCACTAATTAACCATAATGCGCCCTGACAGATGGAACCGCAGCGGGAGATTTTTATCCGCAAGTTTCATCAGACAGCGCTTTGCTCCTTGGGGACATTAACTAATAGTTAAGAAAGTGTTTGTCAGAACCGCCCGCTTTGTGGTGATAATGCCTGTAAATTCTCTGTCGGAACCAAAATTTTCCGATAACAGACAACAGCTTAAGACAGATCAAATCAGTTATTGGTCGGGTACGGAACTAAATATATGCAACAGCATCTGGATTTCATGGAGCTGATCCCTCTTTCCGGCATCCGTGCGGCTCTCGCAAGGGGGGACGCCATGCTGGTGCTGTCGCACGACCTGCAAACTGTTCTCTGGGCAAATGACAGCGGCGCCCGTCTTCTCGGCGAGGATGCGGCAGCCGCACTTATCGGACAGGATGCAGATTTCAGTCCGCAGACACGGCGTCAGATTCTGGCTCTCGATCTTGGCACAGAGGGTGCGAAAACAATTATGCTGCGTCTGGGCGGCGGTTTGCACTCAGCCTTGCAGCAATGCACTGTAACACCGCTGACACTAGCACATGCTAATGAGCCGGTCATTCTCATGACTACGGCTGCAACAGATACAGCAAACAACATTATTCCGTCTCTGCCGCATCATCACCTGATGCAAGTGCAGGCAGACGGAACCATTCTGAACAGCGATGCGCAATTTGATGCCCTGAACATCAACAACAACACTTTGGCTGATCTGATCGTTGAAGCGCAGGATGAGGCCGATGGTATAGTCCGGCGGCGTGTGCGTGCCGGACAAGGCACCCTGCCCGCAATGATGATCCGCCTTGACGATCAGAATGAACAGGCACCTTATCTCTTTCTCGTTGAGAGAACACAGAACAGCACGGCTACAACTGCACCTGCACAGGATGCTACTGAGGCTATCGCAGTCGCTGACATAACCGAAATCACGCAAGACGAGCCGGAAATTAATGCTCCTGCGGCTGAAGAAAGCGCCCCTGCACGGTTTATCTGGAAAGTAGATGCTGATAGCCGCTTTACGGAAATCTCACCGGAATTTGCAGCAATTGTTGGCGACAATGCCGCTGATATTATCGGCCGTAAATTCTCCGATGTGGCCAAAGTTTTCGGCTTTGATAATGACGGTGTTATTGCTGCCCTGTTGAAGCAGCAGGAAACATGGTCTGGTAAAAGAATTTTCTGGCCTGTGCAGGGTACAGATCAGCGCGTTCCTGTTGATCTCGCTGCACTGCCTGCTTTTGCGCGCGATAAGGCTTTTTCCGGCTTCAGCGGTTTTGGCGTTCTCTATCCGTCTTTAACGGAGCAGGATTCTGAAGCTATTGGCATGGCGCTGATATCAGGGCCTGTCGTACCGGATGCACCTGCGCCCCAGACCGAAGATGCGAAAAGCGCATCTCTTTCCAGTGAAAAAATCATTCTGATGGAAGCACTGCGCGCCTCACAGAAGCGTCAGCAGGATACTGAGCCAGCCAGCGAGAATCTTCACGCAGATAAGGCCAATATTATTGCGGAAATCCGCCCTGCCCGTCCGGAAAACGGCCTATCGCCGACCGAGCGCAGTGCATTTCGCGAGATAGCCGACCGTCTGCGCCGTGAGGTTCTCCAGAAAACACCAAAATCTCAAATAACAGAGCAGCCTACTGCGGCAGATACCCCCGTACTTCCGCAGGCGGAGCCGGTTATTGCGGCTCCGCAGCTGCCTGTTGAAGCATCAGATATCCCTTATCCGCATGACACACAGCCTGCGAACCACAACCAGCATCACGAACAAGCCGGATCAAAACCGGCACAGGCCGATACGGCATCGCAGGAAGATGAAGACCTGCATGTGCTGAGCGGATTGCCTGTTCCGGTATTGATCCACAGTGCAGACCGGCTGCATTTTGCCAATCAGGCATTTTTTGACATGACCGGCTATAATTCGCTGGATGATCTGCGCCATGCCGGTGGCATTGACGCGCTGTTTGCCCAGTCAGACGACAGCAATCTCAGCGGCATGATCCTGTGCCTCGCCGATGGCGGACATAAGATTGTTGAAGCCCATCTCCAGTCGGTTCCATGGCAGGGTGCACGCGCTTTGATGTTGAGCCTGCTGCCAGAGCTGGTGCTGAAAGCGGATAATGATGACGATATCAGCAAGCAGCCAAGCCGGTTAAAACTGGTTGATAGCATTACAGCAGAGACTGCGCCGCAGGACAATGCCGTTCATCAGCTGCAATCAGAACTGGCATTTCAGTCTGCCGAGACAACAAAGCCAAAAACTGAAGATGCCGGAACGGCAAACCCTGTAACGGACAATCGTGCGCAGCCTGATTTTCATGCCTTGCAAACCCAGATTGATGAACTGACATCCATTCTGGATACGGCAACAGACGGCGTGGTGATTATCGGGCAGGACGGCAAAATCCGTTCGCTCAACCAATCTGCTGCGGCGCTATTCGGCTATGATATCAATGAATTATCAGGCAAGTCCTTCGCCGTTCTTTTTGCCATTGAAAGCCAGCGTGCAGCAATTGACTATATTCACGGTCTGTCCGGCGATGGTGTTGCCAGCCTGCTCAATGACGGGCGGGAAGTGATCGGCCGTGAAGCGCAGGGTCGTTTCATTCCGCTGTTTATGACTATCGGCAAACTGCCTGCCTCCAAAGGCTATTGCGCGGTGATGCGTGATATTACGCAGTGGAAACGTGCGGAAGAAGAACTGACCTCAGCGCGTCAGGAAGCCGAGCGTGCCTCAACCCATAAAACCGAGTTTCTGACGCGGATCAGTCATGAAATCCGCACACCGCTGAATGCGATTATCGGTTTCTCCGAACTGATGGCGGAAGAGAAATTCGGCCCGATCGGCAATGACCGCTATCGTGAATATCTGCGTGACATTCACCGTTCAGGCAATCATGTGCTGGCGCTCGTCAACGACCTTCTGGATATTTCCAAAATTGAAGCCGGTGCGCTTGATCTGGAATTTGAAGCTGTGGCGCTCAATGATGCGCTGGCGGAAGCTGTGGCGCTGATGCAGCCACAGGCCAATCGGGAGCGTGTGATTATCCGCTCCAGCTTCTCGGCCTTTTTACCGGATATTGTGGCAGATGCCCGTTCGATCCGTCAGGTGGCACTCAATCTTCTGTCCAATGCGATCCGCTTTACCGGTCAGGGTGGTCAGGTGATTGTTTCAACCAGCTATGAGCCGGAAGGTCATGTGGTGATGCGCGTGCGTGATACCGGCATCGGCATGAACCAGAGCGAGCTGGAACAGGCGCTGAAGCCTTTCCGGCAGGTCAGCAATCATAACAGCCAGACGCAAACCCTCAAAAATCCCGACATCAAAGACTGGCGGCAGCAAGGCACCGGCCTTGGTCTGCCTCTGACGAAAGCCATGGTGGAGGCAAACCGCGCGCAGTTCTCCATTGAATCTGCACCGGAACAGGGCACGACTGTGGAAATTACTTTTCCGCCGACCCGCGTTCTCGCGGAGTGAGGTCTAGAGCGGTTCTGGTTAATATTGAATCGATAGAACCGCTCTATCTCTTTGTGTTACGCATTATCCAACGCAAAACCGCTTCACACTTTTGCTGAAAATGCTGTAAATCATTTTCGCCTGATGTAATTTGTTACGTGATCGGAACACAATGAAGCTGATACGCCCTGTTCTGGCTGTTATCGTTATTTTAGCAATGCTGTTTGCCGGAGCACTGGCTGCTCTGCCTTATATTGTTTCAACCGATTCCATCCGGCTGCATCTGGCACAGAATATCAGCGCATGGACGGGCTACAGCGTCGAAATCCGCCAGCCGCCGCGTATGAGTTTCTTTCCGGTCTTTCGCGCTTCGCTCAGCGATGTTACTGTCAGCAAAATGGGCGACGCCAATACCCCGTTTATGGCTGCGGAACGCATTGAAGTGGAAATGTCGCCGCTTGATGCCCTGTTCGGCCGTGTTGCCTTTACGGAAACCCGTCTCATCAATGCGCATTTCGCTCTGAGTGAGCCGGTGGAAGACCTACCGCAATTTGTGAATACGCTGGCCTCATCTTCCGGCCGTCTTGGCCTTGCCATCCGGCAGGCGCGCAATGTGACAGCACGTAAAACGGACAGCGATCAGCAAAGCGACAAGCAGTTGCAAACCATGCCTTTCGGCAGGCTGGTTCTGGAAAACAGTAGTATCGGCTTCACAACCCGTAATACCGAACGTCAGGAACAAATCAGCAAGATCAATGCCAGCATCGACTGGCCGCAGACAACCAGCGCGGCAACAGTCAAAGGCAAGGCTGCCTGGCATGATGAAACCGTGGACTATAATCTGAATGTTGCGCAGCCGCTTTTGTTGCTGGCGCGCGGCATGAGCCAGATGAGCGCACAGATAACCAGCAAACCGCTGACCATCAGCTTTGACGGACGCAGTAATATTTCTGAAAACATCTTCACGGAAGGTGCGTTCAGCCTGTCCAGCCCGTCGCTCAGCGAAAGCCTGCACTGGGTGGGTCTGTCATCCGATGCCAGCTATTCTCTGCGTGCTACGGCAGATGATGCTTTCAGCATCGAGACCAATGTCAGTGCCACGCCGCTGCGCATTAAATTGTCCGACATTGTGCTCAACCTCAACAATATGCCGGCCAAAGGTGCTGCGGAAATCGGCTTCGGCAAACAGCGACCTGTGGTGACCGGCACTCTGGCTTTCCAGACTCTAAATGCCGTTTCTTTCTTTCACACCGTCACCACACTGGTCACAAAAGTCAGCGAGGATGAAGAGGCAAAAAATTACGGCGGCTATCGTTATGCCCCGCCACGCATGATTGACACGCGACTGCTGAACAGCGCCGATCTGGATATCCGCCTCTCTGCACAGAATGCCAGTATCGGCGCTGCGCAGATGACCGGCCTTGCTGCTGCTTTGCAAATTCGCGATGGTCAGGCAATTTTCGATATTGGCGATGCCAAAGCCTTTAAAGGCTCCATCCAGACCAGTATCAAACTGTCTCAAACCGAAGACGGGCAGGATAATATCGGCGTCCGCCTGAACGCGGCCAATATTGACAGTGCTGTATTTCTGACAGCTCTCGGTCTGAATGATCCGATTTTGAGTGGTCAGGGCAATCTCTCTGTGACAGCCGAAACCTCACCGCAAAGCCTGCAAAGCATGTTGCGCAATGCACGCGGACAAATCAGCTTCACCCTGAATAATGGTCGGATGCTGGGCTTTGACCTCAATGATTTCATTGTCAAAATGAAAAGTGAGGGCTTCTTTGCCCTGCAACGCCGTGACAAAGTCAGCCTTGATTTCAAGCGCCTCGATGTCAAAGCCTCGCTTGGCGATGGGGTAGCCACACTGGAAACCACCAAAGCGGAGACCATGCAGGGCGCTTTATCGCTGACCGGCATTATCCCGCTGACCGACCGCAGTCTGGCACTGTCCGGCACACTGACGCTGCCGCAACCGGCAAAAGAAGCCGCGGATACACCGGCAGATAGTGGTCAAGCAACGCCGCCTGCTCCTGTTGCTACACCGGAAACCACAGAACTGACGGTAACAGAGCCGCTCTTCCCACCGGCAGAAAATCTGCATTTCTTTGTCGGCGGCTCATGGGACAGACCGTTTATCTCACCATCGAAATAAGCAAAAAGCCGGTGTATCCCATGATGCACCGGCTTTTAAATTCGCATTATAGGAAAAGATCAGCCGAGGCGGAAAGCTGCCTGTTCATCACGCTGGCGCTGTACCACGCGGCGCTTATTGACGACCGAAGCGATAATCACGCCGGTAGCCACCAGACCGATCAGCAATGTACATACCGCATTGATCTCCGGTGTTACGCCGAGACGCACCTGACTGTAGATTTTCATCGGCAGTGTTGTAGCACCCGGCCCCGAAGTGAAGCTCGCGATTACCAAATCATCCAGTGACAATGTGAAAGCCAGCATCCAGCCGGAAACCACCGCAGGCAGAATAATCGGCAGGGTGATTTTCATAAAAGTTGTCACCGGCGGTGCTCCGAGATCCATCGCCGCTTCTTCCAGCGAGCGATCAAAACTCACCAGACGCGACTGCACAACCACCGCCACAAAACACATGGCAAAGGTGATATGCGCCAATGTCACTGTCCAGAAGCCGCGGTCAAAACCGACAGCCACAAACAGCAACAGCAAGGACAGGCCGGTAATCACTTCTGGCATTACCAGCGGCGCATAGATCATGCCGGAGAACAAGGTGCGGCCGCGAAAGCGCGTATAGCGGGTCAAAGCCAGAGCACCCAGAGTGCCAAGCACCGTGGCAATCGTGGCCGACAAGACGCCGACACGCAGGGTTACCCATGCAGCATCTTTAAGCCCCTGATTGTTGAAAAGCTCGACATACCATTTGACCGAGAAACCCGACCAGACCGTCACCAGACGCGATTCATTGAAGGAATAAATCACCAGCAGCACAATCGGCAGATAGAGAAAGGCAAAGCCCAGCACCACCGAGACAATGTTAAAACGTGACCAGGATGTTGTGTTCATTATTTGCCACTCCCCTCGGCACGGGTCTGCATTTTCTGGAACAGCACAATCGGAATAACCAGAATAACCAGCAGCACCACTGCCACGGCAGCCGAAACCGGCCAGTCACGGTTGGAGAAGAACTCGCTCCACAGGGTCTTACCAATCATCAATGTGCTGGAACCGCCAAGCAGATCAGGGATCACGAACTCACCGATTGCCGGAATGAAAACCAGCATCGATCCGGCAATCACACCCGGCAAAGCCAGCGGGAATGTAATTTTCCAGAAGGCTTTCAGCGGTGTGCAGCCAAGATCCTGTGCCGCTTCAATCAGCGAATAGTCCATCTTTTCCAATGCGGAATAGATCGGTAGCACCATGAATGGCAGATAGGAATAGACAATACCGATATAAATCGCGGTATCCGTATTCAGGATCGTCAGCGGCGTGTCGATAATATTCAGCGACATCAGAAACTGGTTGAGCAGGCCTTCCGGTTTCAGGATCGCAATCCATGCATAAACGCGGATCAGGAAGGATGTCCAGAATGGCAGGATCACCAGCATCAGCAAGGTCGGGCGCAATGTCAGCGGTGCACGCGCCATGCCATAGGCCAGCGGAAAACCGATCAGCAGCGCCAGAAAAGTTGAAACTGCCGCAATTTTTACGCTCGACAAATAGGCCTTGTAATAGAGCGAATCCTGCGTCAGCCAGATATAATTCTCGAAAGAAAATTGCTGGATTTTCTGCCAGATGACACTGAGCCCGTCACTCCAGAAAAAGCGCGGATCATAGGCCGGTATCGCCATCGCCACCTGCGACAGAGAAATTTTGAAAACAATGAAGAACGGGATCAGGAAAAACAGACCGAGCCAGATATAAGGCACGGCGATCACCGCTCTGGAAGCAATAGCTGCAATTAATTTTTGCATGGACTACCCCTCAATTCTTTAGAGCATAATTCCTTAAACTTGAAACAGTTTTAGATGAAATTATGCTCTAGTTTTAAAGTGTTAGAGCGACCTTTGTGCGCCTATCGGGCGCACGGCGCTCTAATGACGCGCATTTTGTCCGAAAACCGCTCACATTTTTCGGAATGCGCTTTAGGTGATCAGGCAACCAGAACCATACCGGCATCATCTTCAAACGACACCCAGACCTGTTCATCATAACCCAGCGGATCTTCAGTGCGGCGCACGGAGTTCATGCTGGAGGCCTTGATGGTGCGGCCATTCGGCAGACGCACATGGAACACGTTCATATCGCCGAAATAGGCGATATCCCAGAGTTCACCCTGCAAGGCATTGATCGACGCATCCTCCGGCTTCTCGCGGCTGATGGTTATTTTCTCAGGGCGGATCGCATACCAGACCTTCTGACCGGCATGCAGATCTTTACCGGTTTTGGTACGGATGGCGACATTGTTTGCCGGACTGTCAATATCCGCTTCGCCATTGGCAAAACGGCTGATTTCGCCCTCGATAATGTTAATATTGCCGATAAAGTCGGCCACAAATTTGCTGCTCGGCGCCTCATAGACCTCAGCCGGTGTCGCCACCTGCATGATCTGGCCTTTATCCAGCACAGCGATACGGTCAGCCATGGTCATCGCTTCTTCCTGATCGTGGGTGACGATCAGGAAGGTCAGACCGAGATTCATCTGCAAATCCATCAGCTCGAACTGGGTTTCTTCGCGCAGCTTCTTATCCAGCGCACCCAGCGGCTCATCCAGCAGCAAAACTTTCGGGCGTTTAGCCACAGCGCGCGCCAAAGCTACACGCTGGCGCTGACCGCCAGAAAGCTGATGCGGCTTGCGCTTGGCATATTTCTCCAGCTTCACCAGTTTCAGCATATCGTTCACACGATCTGCCATTTCCGATTTGGCCATGCCGTCCTGTTTCAGACCGAAACCAATATTCTGCTCAACAGTCATATGTGGGAACAAAGCATAGGACTGGAACATCATATTCACAGGACGTTTATAGGGAGGAATGCCGCGCATATCCTGCCCGTCCAGCATGATACGACCGGAAGTCGGCTCTTCAAAACCCGCCAGCATACGCATCAAAGTGGATTTACCGCTGCCCGATGCGCCCAGCAGCGCAAAAAACTCGCGGTTAAAAATATTCAGCGACAGATCATCAATCACCGTCACATCGTCGAATTTTTTGACGATGTTTTCGAATGAAATATAGGGCTTGGCTGCCGGATCGTTCCAAGGTGAGAACTTGCGGCGGAAACTACCAAAAGATTTCATGCTGTTCCCCTCATATTGCGGGTCTTGTAAGCCTTAAACATATTTGAAATGTCGCGGATAAAATTCCGGAAACCTGTGCATCCGGTTTGTGGTCTTGTTGCAGGCCGTAAAACAAACGGGGCATTTGCCCCGTTTGTTCCCTGATCTGCTTAGTGCCCTGTCACAATCTTGGTCCAGGTGCGGGTTGCCATCTGGTTGATTTTCGGCGGGTAAGGCATCGGAACGAAGAGCTGTTTCATCACTTCTTCACTCGGATAAACCGCCGGATCATTCAGCAGTTCCTTGTCGATGAATTCCTGCGATGCCTTGTTGCCATTGGCGTAAAACACATAGTCCGAAGCCTTGGCGATCACTTCAGGACGCATGATATAATTGATAAATTCATGCGCTTCTTCAACATGTTTGGCATCTGCCGGAATGGCCATCTGGTCAAACCACATCAGAGCGCCCTCTTTCGGAATGGAATAGCCGATTTCCACGCCGTTTTTGGCTTCTTCCGCACGGTCACGTGCCTGAAAAATATCACCCGAATAGCCGACAGCCATGCAGATATCGCCATTGGCCAGCGCATTAATATATTCAGACGAATGGAATTTACGGATATTCGGACGGATGCTTAAGTAAAGTTCTTCGGCCTTGGCGAAGCTTTCAGCGGTTGGGTTATTGGTATCAAAGCCCAGATAATGCAGCGCCGGACGCAGCATTTCACTGCCTGAATCCAGCAGATAAATACCGCAATCTTTCAGCTTTGCCGAATTTTCAGGCTTGAACAGCACATCCCAGCTGTCGATTTCGTCAACACCAAGCGCTTCCTTGATCTTAGCTTTGTTGTAACCGATCCCTGTGGTGCCCCACATATAGTTGACCGAATATTCATTGCCCGGATCATAAGCGACGGTGCGTTTGGTGATCTCGTCCCACATATTTTTCAGGTTCGGCAGTTTGTCTTTATCCAGTTTCTGGAAAACGCCTGCCGGAATCTGACGGCCCATAAATTCAGCGGAAGGCACAACAATGTCATAACCGCTGCCACCGGCCAGCAATTTTGTCTCAAGGATTTCGTTGGAATCATACACGTCGTAAACGACTTTGATGCCGGTTTCCTTGGTGAAATCTTTCAGGATGGAATCATCAATATAATCAGACCAGTTATAGATGTTCAGCACGCGCTCCTGCGCAGCAGCCGGCAGAACAGGCAGCAGTGCGGCAAGTGCCACACAGCTGGCAGAAACATATGAAAGCAAATGGGCTTTGATCTTCATCAGTCACTCCGTCCAGAAAGCTTTATGGGGCAAAAGCCTTGCAAGCCAAATCATCCCTCACACATTGCCCTTCAATGTGCATTCTCCGTTACCTTTTGAGATTAATTTGCTTTCGTCAACGGAAAGATGACGCTTAAACCGCATAGCGCCGATTATTTGAATTTAATGAACACAATTTTAAACTTTGTGTGTCCTTCAGGGCGCACAAAAGGATATTTTATCCGGTGAAAACGGGTGCCGGATAACCGGGATATAAGCCTTATCTTTCAAAGATATGCTACACAGAAACCATAACAGGCAAAATGCCCGAATCTTACCCGCCTTTAACGCCCTTTACTGGAAGTCATAGGCAGAGAAACCAGAGACCATTTCATCCAGCGCCAGCGGGCGGGTGAGCGGCGGTTCGGCACGGGCAAGGCAAGCCTGCCTCTCACATAAACGACAGGCCGTACCAACCGGACTGACAGCAGAGCCGGAAGACATGCCCGCCAGATAGGTCGCATAGACCGTATCCTGCGCCACAGATGCATCACAGCCCAGCATCAGCACTGTCCGGCGAGGCTGTTCGCCAAATCCGGTTTGCGGTCCTTCAACTGTGCGGCTGATGGTCAGATATTGCGTTTTATCCGGCAGTTCCACCTGCTCCGCCAGATATTGCTGCGGATGGGAAAAAGCATTGTAAACTTGCAACTTCGGACAGGCACCGCCAAAACGCGCCTGCGGAAAACCCTGCGCTCCGAAATGCCGCAAGCGGTTTCCGGCCTGATCGATCTCCTGCAAGAAGAAAGCAATACCGGTAGCGCCTTGCTTTTGCAGACTAGTCAGACGGCAAGCCACCTGCTCAAAAGACACGTTGAAACGCGCGCGCAGCACATCAATGTCGTATTTTGCACGCTGCGCCGCTTCACGAAACGGCGTATAGGGCATCATCAAAGCATGGGCTGCATAGCGCAGCAGCTCAAACCGCGCGATGCGTTTTGCTTCCGCAGAGCTCAGCTTCAAATCTTCCAGCTCTGCACCGATCACCACCTGCATACGAATAGAAGCAGCCTCCATGGCAATCTCACGTGTCTGGTCAAAGATCGACAAACGCTCGGAGATAAACAACCGCAATGAGTGGCGATCATAACGCCGACGCCAGTTCGGCATAGTCGCGGCTGGCAATGTACGAACGGTAATCGACTGCTCACGTTTCAGCCATTGTTTCAGTGCAACAGCCAGCCCGTCTTCCGATTTCAGCAGGCGGTTAAAACTGTCGGCCTCCGCTTCAATCCGCTCGAAATAATGCGGCTTGCGCGCCAGCACTTCGCGCACTTCATCTAATGGCAGGCGTGTCGGCGCAAGGCTCAGTGCTTTGCCCTCGCGCACCATCATATCGGACAGGTCTGTGAGACGCTTTTGCTGCTCCCGATAGGCGCGGAATAATTTCAGTACGCCCGCAGCTGCATTGGGCGCGGCCTCGCAAATATCAATCAGCTCCTGATCGCCCGGCAGTTCACCGGCCAAAAGCGGCTCGGAAAACACTTCCTTCAGACCGGCCAGCACCGAGCCGGTTTCTTCCTGCAACTGATCCAGATCCACTTTATAGACCGAGGCCAGCTTCAACAGCAGCTGCACCGTTAACGGCCGCTGATTGCGCTCAATCAGATTGAGATAGGATGGCGAGATACCCAAATCCTCGGCCATCGCAACCTGTGTCAGCGCCCGCTCATTGCGGATACGCCGAATACGCGCACCGGCAAATATTTTACGTTCTGCCACAGGTCTGCCCCTCCAAGAAACAACCGGATTTATCCGATCTGTAAAGAATGTGACTAATTCTTACGATTTGTCAAATTTACAAAACTTACAAATTTACAAACCCATACTGTCAAAACACATACAGCATAACCCGAATAAAATGCTGTTATTGCGTATTTTTCTCGCCAATATATGCAGCATCTGTAAATCTGGTCACAGACAAAACAAGCATTCAACTCAAAATCTGATGACACGGTTTTACAGGATATCTGATCATGACTGATTTTTACAATCTGGTTCCATCCGCACCAAAAGGCCGCTTTGACGGCTTGCAGCGCTCGCATACTGCTGAAGATGTAAAGCGCCTGCGCGGTTCGGTTGAAATCCGCTACAGTCTGGCCGAAATGGGCGCCAACCGTCTGTGGAAACTCATTCATGAGGAAAACTTCGTCAATGCACTGGGCGCCCTTTCCGGCAATCAGGCGATGCAGATGGTTCGCGCAGGATTGCAGGCCATTTATCTCTCCGGCTGGCAGGTAGCGGCTGACGCGAACACCGCCTCCGCGATGTATCCGGATCAGTCACTCTATCCGGCCAATGCTGCACCGGAACTGGCAAAGCGCATCAACCGCACTTTGCAGCGCGCTGACCAGATTGAAACCGCAGAAGGTAAAGGCCTGTCCGTAGACACATGGTTTGCGCCGATTGTTGCCGATGCTGAAGCAGGCTTCGGCGGCCCGCTGAATGCTTTTGAAATCATGAAGGCCTTCATTGAGGCTGGCGCTGCCGGTGTTCACTTTGAAGACCAGCTGGCATCGGAAAAGAAATGCGGCCATCTCGGCGGCAAGGTTCTGATCCCGACCGCAGCGCATATCCGCAATCTGAATGCCGCGCGTCTTGCCGCTGATATTATGGGAACGCCGACACTGGTTATCGCCCGTACCGATGCGGAAGCCGCCAAGCTGCTGACCTCGGATATTGATGAGCGCGATCAGCCATTTGTTGATTATGACAAGGGCCGCACCGTTGAAGGTTTCTACCATGTGAAGAACGGTCTTGAGCCATGTATTGCCCGCGCTGTGGCCTATGCACCGCATTGCGATCTGATCTGGTGCGAAACTTCGAAACCGGATCTGGAACAGGCGCGTAAATTTGCCGAGGGCGTGCATAAAGCCCATCCGGGCAAGCTGCTGGCCTATAACTGCTCGCCGTCGTTCAACTGGAAGAAGAATCTCGACGATGCCACGATTGCCAAATTCCAGCGTGAGCTGGGTGCAATGGGCTACAAGTTCCAGTTCATCACGCTGGCCGGTTTCCACCAGCTCAATTTCGGCATGTTCGAACTGGCGCGCGGCTACAAAGATCGTCAGATGGCGGCCTATTCGGAATTGCAGGAAGCAGAATTTGCAGCAGAAGCCAATGGCTACACTGCAACCAAGCACCAGCGCGAAGTCGGCACCGGTTATTTCGATGCCGTTTCCATGGCGATCACCGGCGGCCAGTCTTCGACAACGGCCATGAGTGAATCGACCGAACATGACCAGTTCCGCCCTGCTGCCGAATAAGCAGAAGACGGATCAGCAGAGCCGGACTCCAGTCAACTCTGCATAACAGCCATCCGTAGCCGGTTTCTCTCCTTCACCCAGCCTTATGGCACCCTTCCGGCTACGGATATTCACCTCAAACGCAACTTCAGCTCACGACCTGACTATAACCCAAGGATAAAGACCATGATGACCAAACCACAGGTTAAAGAACGGGCCGAAGAACAAGCTTCGGCTATGACAGAAGACCAGAAGGCTGCAATCCGCATGCTGGCCAATGATCTTCACCGCCTCAACCACGCTGTTATGAAAGCCGTTGATGCAGGCGTATCCGTTGAGCTGGTGCGCTCCGCCCGCCATCATGGTGGCGAAGGCCAGTGGGGTGATCTGCTGACACCGGTTGTTGTAACCCGCAGTTAAACTATGCAGCCTTCGCCACCATGCTCTTTTAAATTGCATGCCTGCGGCAATGCGGGACGGCGAAGGCCAGTGGGGTGATCTGCTGACACCGGTTGTTGTAACCCGCAGTTAAACTTTACAGTTTTCGCCACCATGCTCTTTTAAATTGCATGCCTGCGGCAATGCGGGACGGCGAAGGCCAGCGGGGTGATCTGCTGACGCCGGTTGTTGTAACCCGCAGTTAAACTTTACAGTTTTCCTAAGCATCCTCCTATTGCCCTGCCGTTTTTAAGGCGGCAGGGCAGCATCCAGATTTCTCAGGTTCGGCTCCATCCCCCCAACCACCCTTCCCGCATTTCCTCAGGGTGGTATTTTTAAGTGTCTAAATCAAAAAGCGGCTGGCATGAGCGAAAATGGTGGTTTGCGAGCATCGGAACGGAGCGTACAAAGAGTACGTGAGTACCGAAGCACAGAAAATTGCCATTTGCAGCCATGTCAGGTGATTTTAGATCAGACACGAATGGGGCCGCACAATCGCAGGTTGCTCTGATATCATGACTGATTACCTTGCATTATCCTCAAATTCTTCAAGGTATTTCCGGGCAGCCTGCGTATTTCAAAAACCATCATTTTCAACAGCTCACGCCAAAAAATATTTTTGACAACAGGACTTACGCTTACGCACACAAATGCTACTCTGTTTGTTAAAGGTCACATGAGAAGCTATAGTGACCTTAACGTAAACAGCTATCCGGTGATTAATGCCTGTCACACCTACTGAGAAGAAAAAACCGCGCAAAACTGTACGTCGCGGTACACCAGCCTATGTCAAGTCGCTGCGCGGCGTCAAAAACTGGAAAGAAGCTTCTGAATGGCTGGCATGGCGCGACATTGAAGATATTGAGTGCATCACGCCCGATCAGGCGGGTGTTGCCCGCGGCAAGATGATGCCGTCCAAGAAATTCATCTCCAACTCCACACTGGCTTTGCCATCCGCCGTCTTCATGGTCACGATTTCCGGCGACTATCCTGATGATGGTCACGGCTTCGTCTATCCGGAAGATGACGGTGATCTGCGCCTTGTCGCCGATCTCTCCACCCTCACCGTTGTACCGTGGGAATCTGATCCGACAGCACAGGTTCTGTGCGACCTCGTTTATCAGGACGGCCGCGTGGCAGAATTCACCCCGCGCAACGTGCTGAAGCGTGTGGTTGATGAATATGCCAAACTCGGCCTCAAACCTGTTGTTGCGCCGGAGATCGAATTCTATCTGGTGCGCAAAAATCCCGATCCGGATTATCCGCTCACCCCGCCGGTTGGCCGTTCAGGTCGCGCCATTGGCGGCGGTCAGGGCTATTCCATTGCCGGTGTCAACGAATTCGACGAACTGATTGACGATATTTATCATTTCTCGGAAGCACAGGGGCTGGAGATTGACACGCTGATCCACGAAGAAGGTGCCGGTCAGCTGGAAATCAACCTGCGTCATGGTGATCCGATTGAACTGGCCGATCAGGCATTCATGTTCAAGCGCACCATCCGCGAAGCTGCACTCAAACATGATATGTATGCAACTTTCATGGCCAAGCCTATTCAGGGTCAGCCGGGTTCTGCCATGCATATTCACCAGTCTATTGTCGATAAAAAAACCGGCAAGAATATCTTCAGCAATGAAGACGGCACTGAGAGCGAAGCATTTTATCACTTCATCGGCGGCATGCAGAAACATGTGCCGAATGCCTTGGTGATGTTTGCGCCTTATGTGAATTCTTATCGTCGTCTGACACCGGATGCCTCTGCGCCGGTCAATGTCAAATGGGGCTATGATAACCGCACCACCGCTCTGCGCGTACCACGTTCTGATCCGCAGGCACGGCGCGTGGAAAACCGCATTCCGTCTTCCGATGCCAATCCTTATCTGGCGCTGGCAGCTTCGCTTGCCTGCGGTCTGATCGGGCTGAAAAACAAGATCATGCCGGATGCGCCGGTTGCAACATCCGTCAACCGCAATGAGGTGGAACTGCCGCGCGGTCTGATCGAGGCAGTCAACCTGTTTGAAGAAGATGCGGAACTGAAAGCTCTGCTCGGGATCAGTTTTGCTACCACCTATGCCGCGATCAAGCGGGCAGAGTTTGAGACTTTCATGGAAGTGATCAGCCCGTGGGAGCGGGAATATCTGCTGCTCAACGTATAATATTCCTTCCGGCACGTTGCTTTTAATCAATGTGCCGGAACAATTTCTGCCGAAATATACGTCATAAATTTTCTGCTCTCCGACATACAGCACCAGCTCAAGGCACCCAATGCAGCAGTCACAGCATTATCAGAGCCCGATTTCTCCAGGACTGTCATGGTATGAGGCAAGTATCAGTGAGCGGCCGCGCTATCCCGAATTTGACGGATCAGTCCAGACAGATGTCGTGATTATCGGCGGTGGCTATACCGGCCTGTCTGCCGCCTTTCATCTGGCGGTTCAGGGTATTAAAGTCGTGTTGCTTGATGAAGCGCGCTTCGGTGACGGTGCATCAGGCCGCAATGGCGGACAGTTGAATACCGGCCAGCGCTGCGGTGCGGAAGATCTGGAAAAGCAATATGGTTTCAACCATGCAAAGGCGCTTTTTGATCTGGCGGAAGAAGCCAAACATCATCTTTTAAGCTTTGCTGTGCAGCATAATATCGACATGGAATATGTGCAGGGGCACATGTCCGTGACGCATAAACAGCGCTATGACAAACAATATAAAGCCCATAGCGAAATTATGGCCACGCGCTTCAACTATCCGCATCTGCGCTATATGGAGCGCGATGAGGTTGCCGAAAAACTCGGTTCAAAACGCTATTTCGGCGGCACCTATGACAGCGGCACCGGCCATATTCATCCGCTGAAACTCCTGATCGGGTTGGCGAGAACCGCATCTCAGGCAGGCGCAAAGCTCTATGAGAACAGCAAAGCCACCGGCATTACCTCATCCAATGGCCGTGTAATCGTCAAAACTGCACGCGGCATCATCAATGCGGAAAAAGCCCTGATCGCAGTCAATGCCTATGGCGGCAATCTGGAGCCGGTCAGCGCAGCCCATGTGATGCCGATCCGCTCGTTTATCGGCGCGACTGTGCCACTGGATGATACATGCCGCGTTTTACCGGGTGGTGAATCCGTCGACGACTCCCGTTTTGTGGTGCGTTATTTCCGTCGTTCCAAAGACGGGCGGCTGCTATTTGGCGGACGCGAAGCCTATACGGCCGATAATCCGCGCGATATTACCACGCATATCCGCCGCCAAATCACGGAAATCTATCCGCAGCTCCAAGATATTGAGATCACCCATAGCTGGGGTGGCTCGGTTGGCATTACCATGCCGCGCCAGCCTTTTGTGCGCGAAGTTATGCCCAATGTCATCAGCGCGGGCGGTTATTCCGGCCATGGCGTGATGCTCGCCAATTTTATGGGTAAACTCTATGCCGAGACGGTGACCGGCAATCGCGAACGCCTGCGTCAGTTTGAAATGCTGAAAGTACCGGCATTTCCGGGCGGTCGCACATTCCGTGCACCGCTGCTTTTCCTTGCGCTCTCATGGTTTGCCATGATGGATCGCATATAAACCACTAATCAATGACAACAGCCCGCCGGTTATGTGTAACCGGCGGGCTGTTTTTGTTTTACAGGCTGTAGCCGCCATCCACATCAACAGATGTACCGGTGACAAATGCGGCTTCATCACTGGCCAGCCACAGAGCGGCATTGGCAATATCATCCGGCTTAGAGAAGCGCCCGAGAGGAATGGAAGCTTTGAGCGCTTCGCGGGCTTCCGGCGTATCCTGACCGAGGATCAGTTTCAGCGTTTCGGTTTCACTCTCCACCGGACAAATTGCATTGACGCGGATTTTATCATCGGCCAGTTCCAGCGCCATGGATTTCGTCGCGCTCATCACCCAGCCTTTGGATGCATTATACCAGGTCAGACCTTTACGCGGATGCTGTGCACCGATGGATGCCGTATTGATAATCGCGCCGCCGCCCAGCTTACGCATAACCGGCACAACTGCCAGCGTGGACAGATACAGCGCCTTCATATTCACAGCTGTAATCAGATCAAAACTATCTTCCGGCACATCGGTCAGCAGCATGTTTTTATAAGCAAAACCGGCATTATTGACCATAATATCAAGACGGCCGAATTGCTGCAGCGTCACTCCGACCAGCCGCTCAACATCATCTTTCCGCGATACATCCACAGCAAGCGGCACAGCACTTTTACCGATTGAACTTGCAACATCATTGGCGCGTTTCGGATTAATATCGGCAACGGTTACTTTCGCGCCCTCCAGCGCAAAACGACGGGCAATTGCCTCACCGAAACCAGAACCGGCGCCGGTCACAATAGCCACTTTATCTTTCAATCGTGCCATACTCTTCTCCAGAAACTTTCATTACAATGCAAATCAGTCACCCCAATGCATAAAGCATTTCAGACCTTAAGGGAATCTTGCAGGAGAAAGCGCCGGTTTTCTGTTTGCTCAGGCATAATTATCCGTAAAATTAACATTTTTAAATCGATTTTTTAAATCGATTTAAAAAGCCACTATTGTCAACGCTGTTATTTCGCTAGATTATAATGCAAATCACTGCTTCGACCATCGTTCCGTTCCCGGACCAAATCCCACCACTTTCTCTCCATATCCTGAGATATTCTTTGAACTTATCAGGAAAACGCGAATAAAGAGACAGGTTCATGACCAGCCAGACAATTCCGGTAGAGCCCTTTGACTGCATCGTTTTCGGCGGTTCAGGCGATCTTGCCGAACGTAAACTGATCCCCGCATTATACCAGCGCCAGCGTGCCGGACAATTCAGCGAACCGACCCGTATTATCGGTGCATCCCGCAGTGAAATGGGCGATGCCGAATATCGTGAATTTGCCCGCAATGCCATTCATGAACATGTCAAAAAAGACGAGATTGATGAAGCGCAGATCGAACAGTTTCTGCAGCGCATCTCCTATGTGGCAGTTGATGCCAAGTCCGATCAGGGCTGGCCTGCACTGAAAAAACTCATCAAGACCAAACCGGCGGATATCCGCGCTTTTTATCTTGCCGTCAGCCCGAGCCTGTTCGGTGATATTGCCCAGCGTTTGCAGAGCAATGATCTCATCAGCGATCATACACGCATCGTTGTTGAAAAACCGATTGGCCGCGATCTGGCATCCGCGCAAATCCTCAATGACACGATCGGCAGCGTTTTCCGCGAAGACCAGATTTTCCGTATCGACCATTATCTCGGCAAAGAAACAGTGCAAAATCTGATGGCGCTGCGTTTTGCCAATGCGCTTTATGAGCCGCTTTGGAACTCAGCCCATATTGACCATGTGCAGATTACTGTTGCGGAAGCTGTCGGACTTGAAGGACGTGCAGGCTATTACGACACAGCCGGTGCGCTGCGCGATATGGTGCAGAACCATATTCTGCAATTATTGTGCCTTGTCGCTATGGAGCCACCGGCTTCACTGGAAGCCGATGCTGTGCATGATGAAAAAGTTAAAGTACTGCGCTCGCTCACACCTATTACTGCCGACAATGCGCAGGAAAATACTGTACGCGGCCAGTACCGCGCCGGTGCTTCTGCAGGCGGGCCGGTTAAATCTTATCTCGATGATCTGGAAAGCACTACCAGCAATACGGAAACCTTTGTGGCGTTGAAAGCCGAGATCGGCAACTGGCGCTGGGCAAATGTGCCGTTTTATCTGCGCACCGGCAAAAGACTGGCCGAACGCGTTTCAGAAATCGTGGTGACATTCAAACCTATTCCCCACTCGATTTTTGAAAGCAGTGCGGGGCAGATTATTGCCAATCAGCTGGTCATCCGCCTGCAGCCGGACGAAGGTGTGAAACAGTGGATCATGATTAAAGATCCGGGTCCGGGCGGTATGCGTCTGCGTCATATTCCGCTGGATATGAGCTTTGCGGATTCTTTTGACGAGCGTAATCCGGATGCCTATGAGCGGCTGATTATGGATGTCGTGCGCGGCAACCAGACGCTGTTCATGCGCCGCGATGAGGTTGAAGCTGCATGGCGCTGGATTGACCCTATTCTGGAAGCCTGGGAAAGCAATGAACAGAAAGTTCAGGGCTATACATCCGGCACATGGGGGCCTTCCGGTTCTATCGCCCTGATCGAGCGTGACGGCCGCACATGGCATGATAGTCTCTGACGAGACTGGGGATACAATAACCGTAATAAAAATTGAGGTCGGAGCACCGCTAAAAAGGCAGGAAATGAATACCGTCTGAGGCGGTATTCTGTATAAAGATACAAAATGACTGCGCCACACCCCACATAGGGGTGTAAAGGCGCAGAAACACTGATGGAGACTGACATAACCAATATTGAAAGGCATGATTTTGCAGAGCCATCCGCTTTGGCGCTGCAATTAGCCGGAACAATCGCGGATCAACTGAATAAAGCAGTCGCGGCCAAAGGACAGGCCGTACTCGCTGTATCCGGCGGTACAACGCCGGTACAATTGTTTGAGGCGCTCTCCATGCAGGATGTGGCATGGAAACAGGTTACGATTACTCTTGTCGATGAACGTTTTGTAGCGCCGGACAATGACCGTTCGAATGAGAAACTGGCGCGCGAACATCTTTTGCAGAACAAGGCGGCGCAGGCCGTTTTTGTCAGTCTTTATATTCCTGCCCAGACAGCCAGTGTTGCTGCGGTCACTGCTGCAAACCGCATTGATGCACTGCCGAAACCCTTTGACGTCGTGGTTCTCGGCATGGGCAATGACGGCCATACCGCCTCTTTCTTCCGCGGCGGCAGCAGGCTGGATCAGGCCATTGATCCGACAACCCGTGCTGTTGTGCTGCCAATGCAGGCTGAAGGCGCAGGCGAACCGCGTCTGACACTTACACTGCCGGTGATTGCAAATGCCGATCTGCTGATCCTGCATATTGAAGGGCAGAAGAAACTGGCTGTTCTGGAAGAAGCACTGGCCAGCGATTTCAGCGAAGCAGATATTAATCTGATGCCCGTGCGCGCTGTTTTTGCCCATGCGAAACAAGCCGTACAGCTTTACTGGGCACCATAATTCCAAAACGATTACTGCAATATCCGCTCATTCTCCGATGATACTCGGCCGGAGAATGAGCCGGATTACACACCTTTTTCTCCCCGTCCATTCCCGTGCGCTTTATAGACGCATCAGCCTTTTTCCACTCTTTCGCTATACTTGTTTTCCGTATATTAAAACATCTATTAAATCGGTTTAAATATTAATGCGCATGACCGGTTTCTGACCGGTACGGGAGACTGAAATGACCGTGAATCACACCCTGCAGGCGATCACCAACCGGATTATCGAGCGCTCCCGCCCGACCCGTGAAGCCTATCTGGGGCGGATCAGTGAAGCTGCATCACGCAAGCCCGTGCGCACTGCACTTGGCTGCGCCAATCTGGCTCATGGTTTTGCGGCCTGCGGCCCTTCCGACAAAGCAGGACTGGCTGGCGATCAACTGCTCAATATCGGCATTATCACCGCTTATAATGATATGCTCTCCGCGCATCAGCCATTTGAGACTTTTCCGCAGCTTATCAAACAGGCAGCGCGTGAAGCAGGCGGCATTGCGCAGGTTGCCGGTGGCGTGCCTGCAATGTGTGACGGTGTTACGCAAGGTTTTGCGGGCATGGAACTGTCGCTGTTCTCACGCGATGTGATTGCCATGGCCACTGCCGTCGGCCTGTCCCATGATATGTTTGACGCTGCCGTCTATCTCGGTGTTTGCGACAAGATTGTGCCGGGGCTGGTGATCGGCGCCCTCACCTTTGGTCACTTGCCTGCGATTTTTATTCCGGCAGGGCCTATGACATCCGGCCTGCCAAATGATGAAAAAGCCCGCATCCGCCAGCTTTATGCGGAAGGCAAAGTCGGTCGTGCAGAATTGCTGGAATCCGAGTCCAAATCCTATCACGGCCCCGGCACCTGCACTTTCTATGGCACAGCCAATTCCAATCAGATGCTGATGGAAATCATGGGACTGCATATTCCGGGTTCATCCTTCATCAATCCGAATACACCATTGCGCGATGCGATGACGAAGGAAGCCGCCAAGCGCGCTTTGCAGATCACCGCCTGCGGCAATGATTATACGCCGGTCGGCGCAATGCTGGATGAGCGCTCTTTCGTCAATGGTGTTGTTGGTCTCAATGCCACCGGCGGTTCCACCAACCACACCATCCATCTGATTGCCATGGCCGCAGCCGCAGGCATCAAACTGACATGGCAGGATATATCCGATATTTCGGCTGCTGTGCCGCTGCTTGCCCGCGTCTATCCGAATGGGCTTGCCGATGTGAACCATTTCCATGCGGCAGGCGGCATGGGCTATCTGATCCGTGAATTGCTGGATGCCGGTCTGCTGCACGAAGATGTGCGCACCGTCTGGGGTGAGACTCTACGCGACTATACGATTGAACCGGCGCTCAATGCAGATGGTACGATTGCACGCAATCCTGCCCCTGAAGTGAGTGCTGATGCAAAAGTTCTCGCCAAAGCCAATGCGCCTTTCCAGCCGGATGGTGGTATCAAAGTACTGAGCGGCAATATTGGCAGCGCGATCATTAAAGTTTCGGCCGTCAAACCGGATCGCCATGTGATTGAAGCGCCTGCGAAAATCTTCCACGATCAGTCGGAAATGCAGGATGCTTTCAAGGCAGGCAAGCTCGAAGGTGATTTCATCGCCGTTGTCCGCTATCAGGGCCCGAAGGCCAATGGTATGCCGGAACTGCACAAGCTGATGACTGTGCTTGGTATTTTGCAGGATCGCGGACAGCGCGTGGCACTTGTGACCGACGGCCGTCTCTCCGGCGCATCCGGCAAAGTGCCTTCCGCCATTCATGTCACACCGGAAGCCCTTGATAATGGTATGATTGCAAAGATTCAGGAAGGCGACATTATCCGCCTTGATGCCGTGCAAGGCACCCTGTCTGTCCTGCTGAGCGAGGATGAATTGCAGTCACGCAATATTGAAACACCTGATCTTACCCGTAATCATTTTGGTATGGGACGGGAATTGTTCTCCGCATTCCGGCACATTGCAGGCCATGCGGATCAAGGCGCATCAGTATTTTAAAAGGTAACAAAAAACGGCGCGATCAAAATGACCGCGCCGTTCTTTTAACTACTTAAAATCAAAATTTCGGTATCTGCACACCGGCAGCGCGGCAAGCGGCGACCAGCGTATTGGCCATCAGCATTGCAATGGTCATAGGGCCAACACCGCCCGGAACCGGCGTAATCGCTCCGGCCACTTTTGCAGCCTCTGCATAATCCACATCGCCGACGAGACGGGTCTTGCCTTCACCCTTTTCCGGTGCATCAATGCGGTTGATACCCACATCAATCACAGTCGCACCCGGTTTGATCCAGTCACCCTTCACCATTTGTGGTCGACCAACCGCTGCCACCAGAATATCAGCCGTGCGTGCCAAGGCCGGCAGATCTTTAGTGCGGCTATGGGCAACGGTAACGGTGGCATTGGCTGCAAGCAGCAAATTCGCCATTGGCTTGCCAACAATATTGGAGCGGCCGATAACAACGGCTGTAAGACCGGACAGGTCACGGCCAAGCTGACGCTCAATCATAATCATGCTGCCAGCCGGTGTGCATGGCACAAAAGCACTGTCCACAGCGCCGGTGCCGAGCTTGCCGACATTGATATAATGGAAACCGTCAACATCTTTATCCGGCACAATCGTCTGGATGACACGACCTTCATCAATATGTTTCGGCAGTGGCAACTGCACCAGAATACCGTGAATGGCAGGGTCATTATTGAGACTGTCGATCAAATCCAGCAGATCCGCCTCAGATGTGTCTTCAGTCAATGTGTGCTGTACAGAGTGGAAACCGCATTCGCGTGCTTTGCGGCCTTTGGAGGCGACATAAACCTGACTGGCCGGATCTTCCCCGACGATCACCACAGCAATCCCAGGCTTTGTGCCGGTTGTATTTAACAAGTCGGATGTTGCAGCTTTAACCGCTGCCACCACATCTTCCGCCAGCAATTTACCGTCGATTACTTTTGCGCCGCTCGTCTCAGTCGCCATCTCACAACTCCGTCAGACAAAAAAACAATGCAAGGCCGAAATTGCGGGATCACAAAGCCACGCGCTCACATCCTGCCCCCGCATAATCTGCCAGCGCGATGATGACAATCAAAAAACGGTCATGCTATCGGAATAACGGCATCAACGTGACGAATTTTCATTCTGTCTGGCACTGGCCAGCTTCTCATGTTCACGCAATGCCTGCCGGATTTCGGCCAGTGCATGGGAAAGGTCTGCAGCTTCAGGAATAGTCTGATCTGCCGCAGCAGTGCCGAGCGCATTTTTGCGCATGGCAGCATAGGTTTTGGAAACCGGCTGGCGCATTTCCGCAATAGCCTCTTCCGCCGGTTGCTGTTTCGGCTCCTGCGGTTCTGCATCGGCCTGTTTCACAGGCATTTGCTTTGCCACAGGCGCGACAGGCATTTGCCTTGTAACCACCGGCTGCGCAGGCTGTTCCGCAGCGGTTTCAGCTTGTTTGCCGCGCTTTAAAAGGCCGGACAGGTTCAGCCACAGTTTCTTGAACAACGAAGATGACGAAGCCGGTGCAGGTTCGGCAAGTACAGCTCTGTCAGCTTTTACCGATGTCTGTGCGGGAGCCTGTGCATGACTGCGCAGCGGCTGCACGCCCGTGCGCCCCATTGCGGCACGCGCACGGTAAGCGCGGGAACGCTGGATGTTCAGGCCAAAATCCTGCGGTGCATAGGCCAAAAGCGGTAATGTGCCGGAAAATTTATCATCACGTTCCATAATGCCGCCCCGTCTTAAAATTTATTTACACAGTCATTCATAAAATGCGCCAGAGACGCAGGTATAATATGCGCCGGACACGCAAACGGCATCCGGTATCAGAGTGTTTTGCCCCTCCTCTGCACATTCCAAAAATCCGGCCAAAACCGAGGTTTTTTGGAAATTCCATGTCTGAAACGCCTGTTCTGCCCGAAAAAACGGACTCATAAGAACCTGACCGACCGGAATAAAATTCACAGCAGATCATGAAAGCTTTTCAAAACTGTTCGCAGATAAGCGACACGCCAGAAGCAACGCATTTCACAATGTAAATCACGTTTACCCGTTACGCCTTTGCAGCGCGGCGAAGCCGGTGCAAATCACTCTGCCTTATGGTTAACAAAACCTTAATGACTCTGGCAACCACTATAAGAAATAAATTTCACATTTATCTGATTAATGTGACACCGCGCCTGTCACGATGCCGGAATTTCACTCTGTGCAGCGAACGATATTTCCATCTGCCGGTCGAATGTTCTATGGTCGGGCAAATCACAGGAGAGGCATTTGATGGCAAATAACACTGTTGTTCTGGTTGGTTGCGGCAATATGGGGTTTGCCATGCTGCAAGGATGGCTCTCCTCGGGCAAGTTACAGCCTTCTGACGTGACAGTTGTTGAACCGGCAGACACTTTACGCGAACGTGCGACAAAACTCGGCGTTAAAGCACTGCCGGACAGCACAGGCATTACCGGCTCTCCGCAGCTGATTATCATTGCGGTCAAACCACAGGTCATTCAGGACATTCTGCCTGCCTATAAAAACTATGCATCTGCCTCGGCTTTTCTCAGCGTGGCTGCCGGTACACCGGTTGCCTTATTCGAGAAAATTCTGGGCGCGCAGGCCGCGATTATCCGCTGTATGCCGAACACACCGGCAGCGATTGGCAAAGGCATGATGGTGACATTTGCCAATAGTAATGTGCAGGCAGATGTCATGCGTTTCACCGAAGAATTACTGGAAACCAGCGGTCAGGTCGCACAGGTCAAAGATGAAAACCTGATGGATGCCGTAACCGCAATATCCGGCTCCGGCCCCGCCTATGTGTTTCATTTCATTGAATGTCTTACACAAGCCGGCATAACCGCCGGTCTGCCGCAGGATATTGCTGCCATGCTTGCCATGCAGACAGTTTACGGTGCAGGCGCGCTCGCTGCGGCAAGCACGGATACGCCATCGCAATTGCGCATTAATGTCACCAGCCCTAACGGAACAACAGCAGCTGCTCTCGAAGTGCTGATGGGTGATAATCGCCTGCAAAATCTTGTCAGCGAAGCGGTTGAAGCTGCCCGTAACCGCTCTGTGGAACTCGGAAAAAGCTGAAACACAATACCGCATTTCCACAGGGAGAGAGGACGGGTCGTCTTCTTCCTTTTCGTATTTTAAAAAGATTTTTCTTTTTTACAGCATTATCCGAAAGTACGATAATATCGGGATTTACCGGAGCGATATTTTCGTTACTCTGACAGGCACGATCTTTGTTTCATGATCGTCTTTGCGGGTTAAAAGCCCGAACAGAAAACACGGCTGAAACAGCCGTCCATTATAGAACTGTCATATAATCAGGCGATAATCAGCCGACACTTTCCGGTTCAGGCTTTGATGCCGGAAACAGATTTATATTTTCAACGGCCTGTCTGTGCGCCGCAAAACACAGAAACAGGCATTTTTTCAAATTACTGCGAACTCCATGCAAGGAAAGTTTGCAGTAAGCAGCCCGACAGAGGAGACAGGAATGTCAAGTTTACTGCCGCCGCTCCATAACGGACATGCATCAATTTATCTGCTGAACGGCTTCCACGAAGCTGTTCATGCCTATGAAGACTGGGATATGGCCGGTCAGGAACCACAGGTTGCCGTTTACGGAAAATCCGTCCGCATCAGCGTGATTTTCCGCCGTCTGACCCAATGTTCAGACCGGTTGCCACAACATGTTCTGCAATCACTAAAAGCGGCGATACCGCATATTATGAAATATCAGCCCGCAGATTTCCCTGCCACTTATGCAGATGCAAGTGGTTTGCTGCGTCAGGCTCTGCGGAATTATACATGCAATCCGGTGATCGCGGCCCGTTTCAATTAAACGGGGCTAAGCTTTACAAAAACACAACATACGGGCAGATTTTCTATCTGCCCGTTTTCCATTTTACATAGGTAATATTTCTCACTTTCCGACAAGACCTTTAAGCTGCTATAGGCAATTCTTATATGCGGTCGCAGAGCTGCGATCAGCTAAAAATATAAGCCGCTCAGGCAAAGGTTAGTCATGCAGAAACCGCAGATTAAAGCATTCATCATTCATCTGGAGCGCGCAACAGAACGCCGTGCGCAGGTGAATGAACTGATCTCCCAATTACCGGTACCGGCAGAAATCATTACAGCTGTTGATGCAAAACAACTGAGCGATGCAGATGCGGCACAGGCCTATCAGACGCGCCTGCACAAGCCTTATTATCCGTTCCGCCTGAGCCGCAACGAAATTGCTTGTTTCCTGTCGCACCGCAAAACTTGGCAGACAATCATCGATCAAAATCTCGATGCAGCACTTGTGCTGGAAGATGACGTGGCACTGACAGCGGACTTTCCTGCTGCTTTTAAAGCGGCCACAGAGATTGCAAAACAAGGCGGGCTGGTGCGTCTGCCGTTCCGTTCCGACCGTGAGACCGGCGCTGTCGTGCTCGAACAGGGAACAACGAAAGTCATTCGTCCCGTACCTGTCGGGCTGGGCATGGTCGCGCAACTGATTACCCGTGACGCTGCGCAGGCACTGTTGAAAGCAACCGAGAAATTTGACCGCCCTGTTGATACTTTTGCCCAAATGAACTGGGTAACCGGATTGCAGCCGCTTTCCGTTGTTCCGGGCGGTGTGCAGGAAATATCTGCCAATCTGGGCGGTAGCACCTTGAAACAGAACCGCTCTCTGGCGCATAAACTGCACAGAGAACTGATGCGGCCTTTCTACCGGCACAGCGTCAAAACCTATTCCCGCAAATCCGGAAAAGCCTGATGAAATCTTCTGCTATTCCCATTCTTCTCTATCATTCGATTGATGTACCGCCTACACGCGACAAGCCGTTTCGCAGCCTGCATGTGTATCCGGACCGGTTCCGCTCGCAGATGCGCTGGCTGAAAAGACTGGGCTATCAGGGATTGTCCATGCGCGATGCCCGCCCTTATCTTGAGGGCAAAAAACAGGGCAAGGTTGCGGTTATCACGTTTGATGACGGTTTTCTCAATGTCTATCAGCACGCCATGCCGGTGCTGAATGAGCTGGGTTTTACTGCCACCAATTATTTCGTCGCCAATCAGATCGGCGGACGTAATGAATGGGACATTCCGAAAGGCGCAGTTGAAATTCCCTGCATGAGTGCCGAACAATTGCGCGACTGGGCTGCACATGGCCATGAGGTTGGCGCACATACGCTTGACCATATCTATCTGCCGGATGCGGATTTGCAGGAAGCAGAACGGCAGATAGCCGGTTCAAAGAAAATTCTTGAAGAGATACTTGGCGCTGAAGTCACTAATTTCTGCTACCCTTATGGCGGCGAAACACAGGCTGTGCGCGATGTGACCCGACAAGCGGGCTATGTTCACGCCACCACCACCAAACGCGGTCATGCCCGCGCAACAGATGATCCGTTTGGCTTGCCGCGCCGTTATATCCGCCGCACCGATGGCGGATTATTGTTCCTGAAAAAGCTCTTCGGCCTCTGACAGCCGGAGAGAAAACTTTTATTCCGGCACCATTTCAAAGAAAATTACTTTACCGCAGAATTGCAAAACCGGATTTCATTACTATAAACTGGCAGCGACCTGTAATAATTTTTTTCTTACAGATTACAGCATCGTCACCTGAAGCCGGATATATGTTTTGACTGTATTGCCTTCTGCCTGCACTGACCGCCCGCATCATGAAAACCAGCACAAATCCATCATCATTATCGGGGGCGGCTTCTCCGGCGCTTCTCTGGCCTATCATCTGGCAGCGATAACCGATCCGGCAAAACTTCAAATTACAATCATAGAACCGCGCTCCTCTCTTGGTGCCGGTCTGGCTTATTCCACCAATGAGGATGCCTTCCGCCTCAATGTTCTCTCCGACCGGATGAGCATATTTTATGAGGACAAGCCGCATTTTGCCCGCTGGATGGAAGAGCAGCACAGTCTGAACAATGATCCGGAAGCCATGACGGAGAACGGTCAGATTTACGCAAGGCGCAGCACTTTCGGCACCTATATGGCGGAACAGCTTGCACCGCTGCTTGCAAGCGGACAAGTGCAGCATATTCGTGCCAGCGCTACCGGCGCCAAACGCTGCGCCTCCGGCCGCTATCAGGTTACCACAGATAAAGGCGAAACGCGGGAAGCGGATTTTCTGGTGATCGCTGCGTCACATCCGCTGCCTGCCCTCCCCGCACCATTGCGAGAACTCCAGCAATCCGGCCAGAGCCATGTAAAAGGACTGATCGCCAATCCTTATCAGGCAGGTGCTCTGCGGCAATTGCTTCAGGAGACAGGTCCGGGCAGTTCGGTTCTGATCGTCGGCGCAGGTCTCACCTCTGCCGATATGGTTGCAGGGCTGTCACAACACGGACATCGCGGCAATATCACCGTTTTGTCCCGTCACGGTCTGCGCTCCCGTTCCAATCTGCGGCTCAAAGCCAATGAGCCAAGACCGCCGCGTTTCTTCGGTGATTTTATCAATCCGCCGGAAACATCGGCCGTGCGCCTGCTGCACAAAATCCGCCGGACAATCCGCGAAGCGGCACAACAATCTGTGCCATGGCAATCGGTGATTGATACTTTGCGCGATCAGGGCGGCGAGATATGGCTTGCTCTGCCGCTCAGTGAGCGCAAGCGCATTGTCCGCCATCTGCGCACTTTCTGGGATGCGCATAGGTTTCGCTTAGCAACTCAGACAGATGATGTTCTTGATGAACGCTGCCGTGCCGGAACACTGAAATTTCTCGGCGCACACCTCACGGATGCTGCACGCGTTGATGACGGTCACGGCTATATCGTGACCTATCGCCTGCGCGGACAATCAGGAACAATCAGACAGCATTTTGACGCTATTATTGTTACCACCGGCCCCGCACATGGCGATATTATCGGTCAGTGCCCGCCATTGGCAATGCTCTGCGAAGACGGTTTGATTGAAATGGATCCTACAGGTCTTGGTTTGCATACAAGCCGCACTGAGCAGACGGATACAACCATGCGTGCCATCGGCAAAAACGGTAGCATTGCTGATAATCTGTTCATCGCAGGGCCTTTAGCCCGCGGTACATTCGGGGAATTAATGGGCGCGCCGGAAGTGGCGCGCTATACAGAAACATTGGCGGATGTCATCAGACAGGCCGCTGCACTTATTCAGCAGCCTCATAAATCTGCTGACGTCTGTTGAAAACGGCCTGCGCACCATCAAGGATCAGAAGCAGTTTTTTGTCCCACCAATCCTTCGGATGATCGGTCATCATACGGCTCATAATCAGGATCGGCCGCGCCGTATCCGGATTGCGGGCAGCTTCTGCCTGCCACGACTGCACAACCTTCTCAATTCCGCGTTCGCCAATGCGGCCCGGTTTTTTATAGGCTCTGCGCCAGCCGGTGAAGTAATCGACCGTCATATCCATCATACTGTCGATCAGCACAACGGCTTCCTCAGCCGAGAAACCATATTCCACAAACTGGTTAGCCATTTCGCCAAAAGCGCGGATACCGGATGGCGGGGATACTTCCAGTTCCCGCATAGCATCAGCCAGCCCCGGATGTCTGTTGAATAATTCCCAGGCCGAATTGGCGACATTTTGCGCAAACTCATACCAGTCGGCAGGATTACCGCGCCAGTCCAGTTCGGTAATGGCCAGATCGGCAGCAGCCAGCAGCAATTCATTGCGGCCTTTGACATAGCGGTAGAGGGAGGAGTGATCGACCCCGAGCGCCTGACCGACAGCAATCATCGTCACATCATCGAGACCGATTTTCAGCGTCACACGCGCAATTTCCTCAAGAGAAATCCGCGCCGGACGACCGATACGCGGGCTTGGCGCCACACATGACTTTGCCGAAATTTGCTTTTTCATAGCCGCCCCGTCCGAAAATTATGCATGCACGCAAGGATTAAACACTCTGTTGCAAACTCAATTAGCGTTGAATGCGCCCTTTTACAACAGAGTGTGACTAAAATTGCGGACAGCTCCGGCCTTTTCAACCGGAATATATCGAAAACCCGTAGCGGAGGCGGCCTGATTGACTGAAATCAATGCCGCAAAACCGGCCTAGGTCTATTTACCGCACATGTCCTTATAGACGGCGCGTCTCTAAAGGATTAGGTAACGGTGAAGAAAAGGAAGATGCCTCATGGACTATAGCCGGTTTTTTGAAGCGGCCATTGACCGCCTTCACACTGAAAATCGTTACCGTGTATTTGCTGATCTGGAGCGTATTGTCGGCCGCTTTCCGCAAGCAATCTGGCGCCATAACGGTCAGGCGCGTGAAATCACCGTATGGTGCTCCAATGACTATCTCGGTATGGGGCAAAATCCTGATGTTCTGAAAGCCATGACCGATGCAGCCGTCTCGCAAGGGTCCGGCGCCGGTGGCACACGCAATATCTCCGGCAATAATCATCCGCTTGTTGAGCTTGAACATGAGCTCGCGGATTTGCACGGCAAAGAAGCCGGTCTGGTTTTTACCTCCGGCTTTGTCTCCAATGATGCCTCTATCTCGACCATTGCCAAGCTGCTGCCGGATTGCCTGATCCTGTCGGATGAACTCAATCACGCATCGATGATCGCCGGCATCCGTCATTCCGGTGCCGACAAGCAGATTTTCCGGCACAATGATGTGCAGCATCTTGAAGAGCTTTTGAAGGCTGCGGGCAAAGACCGCGCCAAGCTGATCGTTTTTGAATCCGTCTATTCCATGGACGGCGATGTGGCACCGCTGAAAGCAATTGTGGAACTGGCAGAAAAATACAATGCCATGACCTATCTTGATGAAGTCCATGCCGTTGGTATGTATGGCGCACGCGGCGGCGGCATTTCAGAACGCGAAGGCCTGAGCCATCGTATTGATATTATTGAAGGTACATTAGCCAAATCCTTCGGCACACTGGGCGGGTATATTACCGGTTCCAAGGCTGTGGTTGATGCTGTGCGCTCCTATGCGCCGGGCTTCATCTTTACCTCAGCCCTGCCACCGGCAATTGCCAATGCGACTGTTGCAGCCATTCGCCATCTCAAAGCCTCGGGCACCGAACGCGAATTGCAGCAGAAGAATGCACAATTGACCAAGGACACGCTGAAACGTGCCGGCCTGCCGGTTATGCCAACTGAAACACATATTGTACCGCTCTTTGTCGGCAATGCGGATTTGTGCAAAAAAGCTTCTGATCGCCTGCTGGAAGTTCATGGCATTTATATTCAGCCGATCAACTTCCCGACCGTACCACGCGGCACTGAACGCCTGCGCATCACACCGACCCCTGTTCACGGGGAAGAACTGATTGCCGGCCTGAAAGAGGCTCTGCTGGAAGTCTGGCAGGCTCTGAACATTCCTTATGCAACGGACTTTACCGGCAACCCGCTGAAACAATCCGCTTAATAGCGCCGTGTACCGTTTCAATCCTTACAGCCGCTCAGAGCTCCGCCTGTGCGGCTGTTTGCTTTTCATCCATACGGCGCAGCGATCGGGCAAGAAACGGCACAAAAATCGCAATCATCATAAAGCGCACAACATGATGCGAAGCCACATAGGCCGGATCAACACCCAGCGAGAAAGCGATCACAGTCAGCGCTTCCAATGCACCCGGCGCAAAAGCCAGTGCAATTTGTGCCGGATGCAGCCCTGTTGCCAGCCATGCCAGCGCACAGATTGCGGCAGCTGTTCCCGTACCGACGATGAAAGCCATCAGCGCCACCGGCAAATAATTCAGGATAGCGCCGCGATGCCGTGCATCAACCCGCGAGCCGATCAGAGCTCCGAGAACAACCATACCAAAATCCGCCATTTCAGGCGGCACGCGCACAGTTACAAAACCGGTCACATAGACCAGCGCACTGGCGAGCAATGCGCCCAGCATCATCCCGCCCGGTAAACGGCTGTAATGGCCGATCAGCGCACCAAGGCCACCCGCAGCGAACAACCATAGCCATTCTTTTTGCTGGCTGCCTGAACCGGCAACAAAATCGATATGCGGTGCGGATTGCCCAAGCACATTAAGCACCGGCGCCAGCAACCCGATGAGCAACAGCAGGCGCACAGTCTGAATAATGGTGATTTTAACCAGATCGGCACGGGTTTCGCTGGCTGCAGCCATCACGAAAGACAAGGCACCGGGCAAAGAGGAGAAAAAAGCCGTTTGTGCATCCCAGCGAAACACATAGCGCAGCAGCATAAATGTAAAACCGGTTACCGCCACCAGCATCACAAACAGCAGCATAAAGCTCAAAGGCCATTCGCCGATCTGACTCAGCGTTTCGGGACGCACACCGGAACCGGCTTGCAGGCCGAGCATGATAAAAACCGCATTACGCAACCAGACAGGCAGATAAATGCGGATACCGCTCAGAGATGCAATGGTCACGCTGCACATTGAGCCGAGCAGAAAAGGAATGGGCAGTCCGGTCAGATAAGCGATTGCGGCACCGCTGCCGGCAATCAGAAATGTCAGGAAAAGCGCATAGATATTTTTCAGAGAGAACTGACGGGACATGGGATATTCTTAACCAGAGCATTTCCGGATGGCAGGCATAATCGTCGCGCCGGAGTCTTGTTGAATTGGCCGCATTTTATGCAACCAAAATATCAGACAAATTAAAAATAAACCCGGCTTCATTTCTGAGGCCGGGTTTAGGATTTTATAATCAGGCTTTTTTCGCCAGAAGATCACGGATTTCTGTCAGCAGAACCTGATCTGCCGGAATTGCGGCTTCAGCTTCAGGCTTGGCCTCTTCCTTTTTCTTCATGCGGTTCATGCCTTTAACAACAAGGAACAGAACCCAGGCGATAATCAGGAAGTTAATCAGCAGCGTAATGAAATTACCGTAAGCAATGGTTGCACCGGCTTCACGCGCTGCCGCCAATGTACCCTTAGGCTCACCGGCCAGCTGGATAAACATGTTGGAGAAATCAATACCACCGGTGATGAGACCGATAATCGGCATGATAATGTCATTCACGATGGAATTGACCAGACCACCAAATGCACCGCCAATGATGACACCGATGGCCAGATCGACCATATTGCCCTTGAGGGCAAATTCACGAAATTCCTTTAGCATGAGCTATCCTTTACAAGTACGGGGGCTTACTCTTTTTATATCCGGCAATAAAAACAAAGTAGCGGAGATTATTATAGTCTCAAGATCAGAAAGCAGCTTACTGCTTGATTATCCTGAAGTGTTGCATACAAACATAGGTACAGAATAATCAGCGGACAGAGACTGCCATTATTGCAGCCATATACAGGATCTTTCTGTCCCGCAATCATTAACCGGTCAGCAAGGGGGCTGAATGCACGGCTGGATCATCATCGGCATCGCATTTCTCTATCTGATCCTGCTCTTTGCGGTTGCCAGTATTGGCGACAGTAAAGCATCGCGCTGGGGCTCCAAGCCAAGACCCTATATTTATGCATTCAGCCTTGCTGTTTACTGTACATCATGGACCTTCTTCGGCTCGGTCGGGCTTGCAGCTGACCGCGGGCTTGAGTTTCTGGGCATTTATATTGGCCCCATTCTGGTTTTCACCTTCGGCAATAAATTTCTGCGTCATGTGGTGCGGCTGGCAAAAGCCGAGCGCATTACCTCTATCGCCGACTTTCTCGCCGCCCGTTACGGCAAAAGTACCAGCGTCGCCACGATCGGCACCTGCATCGCCGTGGTCGGCTCGATGCCCTATATTGCTCTGCAGCTGAAAGCCGTATCCGGCAGTGTCGATATGGTTCTGGCTGAATATCAGGCTTCCTATGACCCGATTGTCTATGTCTTCGGCGACATATCGCTGTTTGTTACTGCGCTGCTGGCTATATTCGCCATCCTTTTCGGCACCAGACATACGGATGCGACTGAGCATCAGGACGGGCTGATTCTTGCGGTTGCGTTAGAATCCGTCATCAAAATCACCGCTTTTCTGATTGTCGGCATTGCCACAACCTTCTTCCTCTTCGGCTCGCCTTTTGATCTGCCGCAGCAATTGCAGGAGCGGAATATTGATTTCTGGGGCATGTTAACCCGTACCAGCCCCAGCACCTGGATTGTTCACACCGTTCTGAGTGCCGCGGCAATTCTGATGCTGCCGCGCCAGTTTCACGTCACTGTGGTTGAGAACCGCAGCGAAAAGGAATTGCGCACAGCCCGCTGGCTGTTTCCGGTCTATCTGATCCTGATTAACCTGTTCGTCCTGCCAATCGCCCTGCAAGGCATTATCAATCTCGGCCCCACAACCAATGCAGATCTCTATGTTCTGGCTCTGCCGCTGGCAGCAGGCTCACATCTTTTAACTCTGCTGGCTTTTGTCGGCGGGCTTTCTGCTGCAACGGCGATGGTGATTGTGGCCTGCGTGGCGCTGTCGATCATGATCTCCAACCATCTGCTGCTGCCATTGCTGATCCGCTACGTCTATCGTCGCCAAAAACATCAGCAACGAGATCTGACCCGCCTTATCCTCTATACCCGCCGTGCAACCATTGTGATTATTCTGGCGGTGACTTTCAGCTATTACCGCGCCAGTTCCAGCACTTTCGGGCTGGCTTCTATCGGTCTGGTTTCTTTCGCAGCGATTGCACAATTTGCGCCCCCTCTGATCGGCGGACTGATCTGGCGCAATGCCAATGCACGCGGAGCCGTTTTGGGCATGGTCAGCGGCTTTGCTGTCTGGGCCTATACGTTGCTGCTGCCAACACTGGCAAATCCTGATGCGCCGATCCTGCGGGAAGGTTTATGGGGGCTTTCCTATCTGCGTCCGCAGGCACTCTTCGGCGTTGATGCCCTGCCCCTCACCCATGGCGCTCTGTGGAGCCTCGCCATTAATGCACTGTTCTTCGTAATCGGCTCACTCTCCCGACAGTCCACACCGCTGGAGCGCATTCAGGCCAGCACATTCATGCCGCGCAATCTGAAAACCGTGCCGGTTCTGCGTCGTTTCCGCACCAGTGTCACTGTCGGGGAAATTAAAAATACGATTGCCCGCTATCTGGGTGAAGACCGCGTTGCTCTTGCTTTCAGCCGCTATGAACATAATGGCGATCAGCCGCTCGATGATAAAGCTGTCGCTGATGTGCCGCTGATCCGTTTTGCCGAGCAAATATTGGGTAGTGCCATCGGCTCCTCTTCCGCGCGGCTGGTGCTGTCACTGCTGCTTCAGCGCAAGGACAATACCGCACCGGACACGCTGCGCCTGCTGGATGATGCTTCAGAAGCCTTGCAGCACAATCGCGACCTGCTGCAAACCGCTCTGGATCAGATGGAACAGGGCATTACCGTTCTCGACAAGGATTTTCGCCTGACCTGCTGGAACCGGCGTTTCCGCCATCTTCTGCAATTGCCGGACGGGCTGACACAGGTTGGCACACCGATTTCCGATGTGCTCGACCGGTTGCTGCATAATGGCGAAATTCATGCGGGCGATGCCGCGATGATGATGCGCACATTGGAGCGCACTCATGAGCCAAGCCGTATCCTCTTACACTCCACCGGCAAAATCATTGAAATTGCAGCCAATCCGATGCCGGATGGCGGCATTGTTGCCAGCTACACTGATATTACTGCCTCGGTTGAAGCCGATAATTCCATGAAGCGTCTCAATGAAACGCTGGAACAGCGCGTCGCCGACCGCACCACCGAACTGCTTGAAGTGAACCAGCAGCTTGTCCGTGCGCAGAAACTGGCGGAAGAGGCCAATTTCGGCAAAACACGTTTTCTCGCCGCTGCCGGTCATGATATTTTGCAGCCGCTCAATGCTGCCCGCCTCTACAGCACAGCCTTGAGCGAAAGGCTCGGCGCATCGGAAGCGCAACTGGCGCGCAATATTGACTCCTCCCTTGAAGCGGTTGAAGGCATTCTCAGTGCGCTGCTGGATATTTCACGGCTTGATACCGGCGCGCTCAAACCGGAGCTTTCGCTGTTCCGTCTGGATCGCCTGCTCCAGCAGGTTGTCACAGACTTCACACCGCTTGCTGCCACAAAAGGTCTGAAACTTCGTGTCGTGCCCTGCTCCCTCACAGTCTATAGCGACCGCAATCTTCTGCGTCGTCTGCTGCAAAATCTGATCTCGAATTCGATCAAATACAGCCGCAGCGGCAAAATTCTTCTCGGTGTGCGTCGTCGCGGCGGTGATCTGGAAATCAAGGTTGCCGATACCGGCATCGGCATCGCACCGGAAAAACAGCAGCTGGTTTTCCGCGAATTTTACCGGCTGGATGAAGGGATCAGTCAGGCAGACGGGCTGGGACTTGGCCTTTCCATTGTCGACCGTATTGCCCGTGTGCTGGATCTGACGATCCGTCTGCAATCCGAACATGGCAAAGGCACCTGTTTCAGCATCATTATGCCGGTGTCTCAGGAGCCTGCGGTTGAAGTTTCACCTGAACCGTCACAGGCCAGACGCCGCAGCAATGCGCTCGAAAATATGCGGGTTTTGTGTATTGATAATGATCCGCTGATCCTCGACGGCATGCGCATTCTGCTGGAAGGCTGGGGTTGTGACATCACTCTGATCCGTGACGGCGCACAACTTAAGGACTGGTGCAATCATATCGCCCGTTCACAAGCGAGCGTCAGGATACTGCCGGATATTATTCTGGCTGACTATCATCTCAACCGTGAAAACGGGCTGGATATGATCGGCTATATCCGCGAAACGCTGGGTCATGCCATACCGGCCGTACTGCTGACGGCCGATCGTTCAAAAGAGGTCAAATTACAGGCCACAGAAGAAAATGTTCATGTGCTGAACAAGCCGCTGAAACCCGCAGCATTGCGGGCTTTGCTGGCGCATTATCATATGCGGTGAGAGACTGTGAAATGCTCCGGCTCAATCCAGAAGTGCAAAACCCGGACCAAGCCGCGAGAGCAGAATCACCGCCTGTGTGCGGCTGTCCACGCCCAGCTTCTGCAGAACCGCAGATACATGGGCTTTCACCGTGGCTTCTGAAATATTCAGCTCATAAGCCAGCTGCTTGTTCAGAAGCCCCTGTCCAAGCATTGAAAGCACGCGGGTTTGCTGCGGTGTGAGTGCTCGGATACGGGCAATCAGATCAGCAATCTCCGCATCATTTTCCGCGCCGAGTTCCATATCACCGGACACCCATTCCCCGCCGTCCAGCACGGTGCGCACGGCCTCGCCGATTTCCTCAAGACTCGCGGATTTTGAAACAAAACCGGAGGCTCCGAGCTCCATGGCGCGGCGGATTGTGGTGACATCATCGGTAGCGGAAACAATCATAACCGGCAGCTGCGGATGCTGCGCCTTGAGATTGATAAGGCCGGACAAACCACTGACACCGGGCATAGTCAGATCGAGAAACAACAGGTCAACATCCTGTGCTTCTTCTGCAACCTGTTGCAATTGCTGATAATTGTCAGCCTCAGTCACACTCTCAGGCTGAAAACCGTCCTGTAAAATCTGTCGCAATGCGCCACGGAATAAAGGATGATCGTCGGCAATAATAAAATTCAATTCCATAAATTTCCTACCCCTTGCCTGCCCCCTCAGCAGTCTCCCCGCAAATCATCTCCTGAAAGCACCTTATCTCTTTATATAACCAAAGATAAAGTTAGAAATGACCTGTTTTCATCTTGCATTTTCTTCAGGCATAGAGCCCTTCCCGCTCCGCCTGCATTCCTAAGAATGCTCTGTTCTTTGTTTTTACATGCAACAGAACTGATCCGTAATCAGGATCAGAAACCGGTCAGATAAACTGGTTTCCATACCTCAGCGCTTCACAATTTCGCAATGCGCTCCGGCCACCGGCATTTCATTTCAATGATAAATCCGGCTTGAGAAAACCGGTGAATGCAATTTCCAGCACAATAAAAGCCGCCTGTAGCAGACGGCATGCATATTCATTATGCAATATTACAGGCAAAGCGTACAATATACAGTCTGATTTCTGCTTTTGCCGCGATGGTGCCGTATTGTCAGTTAGGGTGATGCCTGCTCTATATGCAAGAGAAAATCTTATTGCTTCGCAGATAAAATAACGCAAAAGGACGACCTATGACACGCCACAGCCTCTATCCGGAAATTCAACCCTATCGGGAAGAGATGTTGCAGGTCTCATCGCTGCACCGGATTTATTTTGAGGAATGCGGAAACCCGAACGGTAAGCCGGTCATCATGATCCACGGCGGACCGGGTGGCGGCATCTCGCCGACTATGCGCCGTCTGCATGATCCTTCAGCCTATCGCATTATCCTGTTTGACCAGCGCGGCTGCGGCCGCTCCACGCCCCATGCGGAATTGCGCGAAAATACCACATGGGATCTGGTTGCGGATATGGAGCGTCTGCGCACCCATCTCGGCGTTGAAAAATGGCAGGTTTTCGGCGGCTCTTGGGGCTCGACCCTCGGCCTCGCTTATGCACAGACCCATCCGGAGCGCGTCAGCGAACTGGTACTGCGTGGTATCTTTCTGGCACGTCGTTTTGAAGTGGACTGGCTCTATAGCAACGGCGCCAGCATTATCTATCCGGATCGCTTTGAAGCCTATCAGCTGCATATTCCGGAAGCCGAGCGCGGTGATATGGTGGCGGCCTATTACCGCCGCCTGACTGATCCGAATCCGCAGGTGCAGATTGAAGCGGCACGCCGCTGGTCACGCTGGGAAGGCTCGGCAATTTCCCTGCTGCCGGATCCGGAACGCGAAAATGCCTTTGCACAGGATCACTTCGCCATCGCTTTTGCGCGTATCGAATGTCACTATTTCCAGAACCGCGCTTTCTTTGACACCGATGATCAGCTGCTGCGTCTGGCTGACCGTATCCGCCATATTCCGGGTGTTATCATCCATGGCCGCTACGATATGTGCACGCCGTTCATCAATGCATGGCATCTGAAGAAAGTCTGGCCGGAAGCTGATCTGCGCATCGTCGAAGACGGTGGTCATGCAGTGACCGAGCCGGGTATTACCCACGAGCTAATCGAAGCGACACGCCGCTTTGCCAATATCGGCTAAAACCAATTTAAGAGAATAAAAAAGCGCCGGAAACGGCGCTTTTTCTTTGGGAGAAATTATGTGCGGTTCGGCACCGGTGCCGGCTCATCAAGGCTCTTGGCTACGCCCATAAAAGACCGCATGAAACGCTCCATATAACCGAGCCCTTTTTCGAACTCTTCTTCACTTGGCAGGGTGCTGTTGGCGACACCGCTTTTCTCAAGCTTGGCGATACGCGCCGTCAGATCGGCAACCTGTTTTTCCAGCAGCACTGTGCGTTCGTCATTGCTCAGCTGTGCCGGTTTGGTTTCAGCACATTCAATTTTACCGGCCTGTTCCTTACACAGTGCAAACTCACCGGTCTGGCGGTCAAGGCGGATAATACCGGCTTCGGTTTTCTCCATAGAGTAGCGCTGCATATCCTGTGCCGGAGACGGGCTCATACCCCAAACCAGAGCCAGACCTGTGAGAGCCGAAAGAACGGCACTGCGTATGATAAGCTTGGATTTGTTTTCTTTTGCCACCGCAATCGCGATACCGGACCGGTTCTTCATCTGCCCACTCCTTTAATCTGTCTGCCTGGTATATGGGTTTTATCCAAGCATTTTCCAGTGCATCCTGTCAAAAACACAGAGCTGTCAAAGCGCACTTTTGCTCATTTGCAAAAATGGCGTTAACCCTTTATTAAAATTTAGAGGTGGCTTGTGACTTAATTTTGTCTTAAAAGCTGCCGGATGCGCCAAACCGGCCAGATATATAAAATGTCTGAACAGCTTTTCCGTTCACAACAATAGCGTTTTTCATGTCAAACAGTGATCCGTCACACCATACCATCTACAAGATCGCCACGCGCGCCCAATGGGCAGACGCTGAAAAGGCAGAGCATTTTTCCGGTGCCCCTGTTGATTTACAGGATGGTTATATCCACTTTTCCACCCATGACACGGTTGCCGAGACCGCTGCCAAGCATTTTGCCGGTCAGGATGACCTGCTGCTGGTGGCTGTTGATGCAAATCAACTGGGCGATGAACTTCGCTATGAAATTTCCCGCGGCGGCAAAGCCTTCCCGCATCTCTACGCACATCTTCAGCTCACTGCGGTGCGCTGGGTGAAAGACCTGCCGCTCGACAGCGACGGCAAGCATCAGTTTCCGGAGCTTGAACAATGAGCGGTTTTTTTGAAAATATTGCCCGTCGCGCACTTTTTGCGATGGATGGTGAGCAGGCGCATGGCCTGTCGATTGCAGCGCTGAAAACCGGCGTTCTCTCCAGCCCTGCCCCGCTTGACCCTGCTTTGCAGCAAACGATTGCCGGTCTCAAATTTACCAATCCGCTGGGTATGGCCGCAGGTTTTGACAAAAACGCCGAAGTGCCGGATGCACTGCTGAAACTCGGTTTTGGTTTTGCGGAAGTCGGCACTATCACGCCGCGCGCGCAGGCTGGCAATCCGAAGCCACGCATCTTCCGCCTTGTGGAAGACCGTGCGGTGATCAACCGTCTGGGCTTTAATAATGAAGGCCATGAAGCGGCCTATAAACGCCTGAGCCAGCGCAACAGCTGTAGCAGTTGCGGTATTGTCGGCGTGAATATCGGCGCCAATAAAGACAGCGAAGACCGTGTGGCCGATTATGTGGCCGGTATTCACCGCTTCTACAGCGTGGCGAAATATTTCACCGCCAATATTTCTTCCCCGAACACACCGGGTCTGCGTGACCTGCAAGCCAAAGACAGTCTGCATATTCTCTTGGAAAAAGTTCTGGAAGCCCGCGATCAGGAAGCTGAAAAATGCACCCTGAAACGCCCTGTATTCCTGAAAATTGCACCGGATCTGACCGAAGAAGGTCTGGATGATATTGCCGAAGTGGCGCTTGCTCATCCGCTTGATGGTTTGATTATCTCCAACACCACTTTGTCGCGCACCAATTTGCTCAATCAGGTGGAAGCCAAAGAGACCGGCGGCCTTTCCGGCGTGCCGATTTTTGAACGCTCGACCATTGTGCTTGCCAAAATGCGCCAGCGTATCGGCAAAGCGATGCCGATCATCGGCGTGGGCGGTGTGGACAGCGGCGCAACCGCGCTTACCAAGATTAAAGCCGGTGCCGATCTGGTACAGCTTTATACCGGTATGATTTATCGCGGCCCGACTGTACCAAAAGAGATCGTCAAAGAACTCTCCGCATTGGTGAAGCAGGCTGGCGTCACCAATATTTCCGAGCTGCGCGACATGGAAACTACGGCTTGGGCGGCCAAAGATATTCCGGCCTGACAGAGCCTGATCCAAAAGTCGCCATGCCGGTCTGCAAATGGCGACTTCTGCGCTTCCGGTACTCACGTACCTCAAAGTACGCTCCGCTCCGGTTCTCGAAATCACCATTTTCGCCACAGCCTGTCGCTTTTTGATTCAGGCTCTCAATTGTCGTTAACCGCTGATCTTTGAGAAATCAGCAACCTGACCGGTCACCGAGCGGATTTTAGCCAGCAGTGCCAAACGATTGGCGCGGATAGCTTCATTCTCGTCATTGACCATGACCTTGTCAAAGAAGGCATCAACCGGCGCACGTAACTCGGCCATAGCCGACATAGCCGCTGAGAAATCTTCCTTGGCAATTGCCTCGGCGGCCTTGGTTTCTGCTGACTGCACAGCAGAAAACAGTTCCTTTTCCTCTTCATTGTTGAAGAGTGCAGCATCAACATTTGCAGCAATAACAGTGCCTTTTTTCTCTTCAGCACCGAGAATATTGGCTGCACGCTTGGTGCCTGCCAGCAAGTTTTTACCGTCTTCTTCATTGATGAAAACGATCAGCGCTTCAAGACGACGCGCTACCAGCAGCAGATTATCAGCATCGGCTGACAGTACCGCATCAATCGCATCGTGACGCGCACCTTCATCCTTCAGATAGACCTTGAAACGGTCATGGAAGAAGGACAGCAGATCAGCACCAACATCTTTTGATGCCAGACCTTCGATTGAAGCCATCGGCTTTTCTGCCTGTGCAATCAGTGCTTTCAGTTCTGCACGGATGTCATTTTCGAGGATCAGGCGGATCACACCAAGGGCTGCACGACGCAACGCATAAGGGTCTTTCGAACCTGTCGGCTTTTCATCAATCGCCCAGAAACCGACAAGCGTGTCGATCTTATCAGCCAATGCTACGGCAACCGAAACCGGATCACGTGGTACGCGGTCGGACGGGCCCTGCGGCTTGTAATGATCTTCAAGCGCTGTTGCGACAGCAGCATCTTCACCCTGAAGCAAAGCGTATTTATGCCCCATAGCGCCCTGCAATTCAGGGAACTCGCCAACGACTTCTGTCTGCAGATCGGCTTTAGCCAGCACTGCTGCGCGGGCAGTCAAGGCAACATCTGCGCCGACCAGCGGTGCAATTGCCTCAGCAAGCGCCTTGATACGCGCCACGCGCGCACCCTGCGTGCCGAGCTTGGCATGGAAGGTCACATTCAGCGCATCGAGACGCGCCATACGCTGATCGAGTGGCTTGGCCAGATCAAGCGCGAACTTCGAAGCAGACGCTTTGAGCTTGTCCATATCCGGCATATAGGCCTGATCGGTATGCCAGAAATACAAGGCATCGGACAGGCGTGCACGCACAACCTTGCCGTTACCGAAAGCGATTTCCTTGCCGCCGTCACGGGCAGCAATATTGGAGATCAGAATGAACTTGTTCGACAGTGCTTCCGTCTCGCCCTGATTGCGGGTGACGAAGCATTTCTGATTAGCGCGGATGGTCAGGCGGATTACTTCCGGCGGAATCGAGAGGAACTCTTCCTCAAATTCACCCATCAGCACAACCGGCCATTCAACCAGACCGGACACTTCTTCCAGCAAGCCTTCGTCCTCAACCAGCTCCAGACCGGAAGCGAAGCTCAGATTGCGGGCATCGGTGAGGATGATTTCCTTGCGGCGTTCAGCATCAAGCACCACATGCGCTTTTTCCAGCTTTTCAACATAATCGTCAAAGCGGCGCACGGTGATCGGCTGACCATCACTCATGAAACGGTGACCGCGTGTAGTGTTACCGGAGCGTACGCCGCCGACTTCAAAATCCACCACAACGGTTTCTTCGGTTTCAGGACCAAACAGGCAGATGATCGACTGCAGCGGACGTACCCAGCGCATCGCACCCGACTGTGCCGAAGCTTTGCCCCAGCGCATGGATTTCGGCCACGGGAAATTCTGCACCACATTCGGCACCAGTTCCGCAATAATTTCTTCCGCGGCACGTCCGGATTTGGTGATGTGCGCGACATAGAAATCGCCCTTTTTCGGGTCGGAATGCACATGCGCCTGCGCAATATCGCTCAAGCCAGCTTTACGCAGGAAACCTTGAATTGCGGCTTCCGGTGCAGAAACGGACGGGCCTTTGATATCTTCATGCACGTCTTTTGAGCGCACGGTCAGACCGCGAATATCCAGCGTGAGGCGACGCGGCGTCCAGTAAGGCGTTGCCGCCTCATAGGTCAGACCGGCCTCAACCAGACCATCGGTGATCATTTTCTTCAAATCACCGGCAGCTTTACGTTGCATGCGCGCCGGGATTTCCTCGGAGAACAATTCTAACAGTAAATCAGGCATCAGCGTGCGCCCTCCGCATGCTCATTTTTTGTTTTGTCCGTCCTCACTTCGTTGCGGGCGGACGGCTGTGCCGGAATTTCTTCCGAGAAAAGTTCAAGCAACAAATCAGGCATCAGCGTGTCTCGTTCTTGTAGTTGACGCCACCGGCATCGGTCTGAAGGAAGGCTTCACCGCACTGGCGCGCAAGATTGCGCACACGCAGAATATAGCTCTGGCGTTCGGTTACCGAGATAACACCACGGGCATCCATCAGATTGAAAATATGCGAGGCTTTGATCGCTTGATCGTAAGCAGGGAAAACGCACTTATGTAAGCTCCCTGTTGCACCTTCTTGTGGCGCACCTGCAGCGAGAACCGCTTTACATTCCGCTTCCGCATCAATGAAATGCTGGTGCAGCATATCGGTATTGGCGATCTCGAAATTGTAGCGCGAATATTCCTGCTCGGTCTGGAGGAACACGTCACCGTAAGTAACTTTGTCCCCACCTTCGAGGCCATTGAAGTTCAGGTCATAAACATTGTCCACGCCCTGCACATACATAGCGAGACGTTCCAGACCATAGGTCAGTTCACCGGCAACCGGCGAGCATTCAATACCGCAAACCTGCTGGAAATAAGTGAACTGCGAGATTTCCATGCCATCGCACCAGCACTCCCAACCCAAGCCCCAAGAGCCGGTCGTCGGGTTTTCCCAGTCATCCTCAACAAAGCGGATATCGTGCAGATCGGTATCAATGCCGATGGCTTTCAGCGAGCCGAGATACAATTCCTGCAGGTTCGGCGGGCTTGGCTTCAGCAAAACCTGATACTGGTAATAATGCTGCATACGGTTCGGGTTTTCACCATAGCGACCGTCTTTCGGACGACGTGACGGCTGCACATAGGCAACATTCCACGGCTTTGGCCCCAGAGCGCGCAAAGTGGTGGACGGATGCAGCGTACCCGCCCCGACTTCCATATCGTAAGGCTGCAAAATTGTGCAGCCATGCTGCGCCCAGTAGTGCTGGAGCGCCATGATAAAGCCCTGAAAAGAGCGGGTCGGATGCAGGTATTCAGGCAATGTGCTGGTCACGGAAGGCCTCGTTGGAGCATTCTTGGCGAGATCGGCTATCAAAACTGATCTTCTTGCAAATCATGCGTGGTGAAAACGGTGAAAGCTGAGCCATAACAGCCCAGCTCCGCCGAAAAACAGATAGTTTGTCCTAATTATTCCGCGTTAAACGGTCAAGACTTAAAGCCGGATAGCAAGGCATTATGGCTTAGCAGCAGGATCGGCAGGCTTAGCATCCGGTGCTTTCTCCGGTGCCGTGTCAGGCTTTGCCGGCGCAATATCTTTCACTTCGGCTTCCGCCGTCTGTGTCAGCCCCTGCTTCAGCTTCTTCTCGATCTTGGCCAATTCTGCCGCTTCAGGCTTACCGGCGATGGCATGGTTCCACTGGAAAGTCGCTTCCAGCCCGCGCCCTGCCTGCCAATAGGCATCGCCCAGATGATCATTGATTGTCGGATCTTCAGGCCGTAGTTTAACTGCCTTTTCAAGCTCAACAACGGCCTCATTATAACGGCCAAGCTTGTAATAGGCCCAGCCAAGGGAATCGACGATATAACCGTCCTGCGGACGCATCTCGACAGCCTTGCGGATCATCTGCAAAGCTTCTTCCAGATTTTCACCGCGATCGACCCATGAATAACCGAGATAATTCATCACCTGCGGCTGGTTCGGAAACAGCTCCAGTGCTTTGCGGAAATTAGGTTCAGCCTTATCCCACTGTTTCAGGCGCTCATAAGCAATGCCGCGCTGATAGAAAACCGGCCAGTCCTGACGTACAGGTGATTTAAGTTCCGCAACGGCCTGATCGTAAGTCTTTGCCGCATTTGCCCAATCTTCTTTCTGGGCATAAACACCGCCCAGCGCCAGATAGGAACGGTTGTCCTTATCATTGCTGCGCAGATTGTTTTTCAGATGCTCAATCGCCTCATCCGGCTTGTCTGTTTCAGCCAGATTAAGCGCCAGCTGCATTTCCGCATCGCGCTTATAAGGCGATTTATCCGCAACGCGGCCGTAATATTTAATCGCTTTTTCCGGCTGGCGCAGTTTGGCAGCAATATCGCCAAGCTGGAACAATGTAGCGTCATTATTCTCGCGCAGCTCACCGGACATTTGCAGATAAATGGTTGCAAAAGCCTCTGCACCGCCGCGGTTAATCGCGGTGCCCAAAGAATACAGAACCTCAGCCGCGCCCTGCTGCGGACTGCGCATCTGCGGATCAAGCTTTTCACCGTCTTCAAGCTTCTGGCGTACTTCGCGCAGGATCACGCGGCCGCTGAGAATTTGCTCGGCATCTTCCACCAGTTTGATTGCACCGGCTTTATCGCCCTGACGCTGTTTGAAATCGGCATAAGCGTAAATGATGCGCTCATAAGTATCGGGCGCAGCGCTGCCGCCTTCTTTATCAGCCACAGCCTGCGCATAAAACTTATCCGCAGCCTTGGTCTGACCGGCGCTGTCTGCAATCAATGCCGATGTGTAGGTTTTGAAAAGATCGTACCAGACCGGTCCATCAAGCTTATCCACCGCTGCCAGCGCGTCTTTCGGGCGACCTTCGCCGTAGAATGTCCATGCCGTCATCAGGCCGGTTGCTAAGCGATCCATTTCTGACTGCTGGGTGAGCTTCAGATTGGTGCGGGCAGTGCGGTAATGTTTGTCGTTGAAAGCCTTGATCGCCAGAATAATACGGGAGAAACGCTCGACTTCCGGCTCATTTTTGAGCGCGCGGGCAAAGGGCAGCGCTTCGTCCAGCTGACCGTCGGTCAGATAGGACAGCAACAGGTCACGCTTCATCGGCTGGTTTGACGGATCAAATGCCAGTGCCTGACGATAATAAGCGATGGCTACAGGAAGATTATTGTCGATCTCGGCAATGCGACCGGCCAGATAGGCACCAGGGAAAGAGCCTGCACGCGAGACAATCACCGGCTCGTCTGTCGACACCGCTGTCTTTGCCGCAGATGCAGCATAGGCCGCGCCGGAGACACCACTTGTGAAAGCCGCCCCTGCCATCAAAGCGAAAACCAGAGCACACGCTTTAACTGTATTCCGCCGCATCGGCACTTCCCCTTGCATTTATAGAGCATTTCCAATTTTGAAACAGAAGGAATGCTCTATCTCTTTATTTTACACATTTCCTGACGCAAAACCGGTTGCCACTTTTGCTGGAAATGCTCTGGTCTGGCTTATTTCCGAAACAAACACACCATCCGGCCATGTCGTGGTTTTTATATGGCCGGAGAAAAGGGTATTTCAAAGTCCGGTACCGGAAATATGCGCCGGTACCGGTCAATAATCAGTTTACACGGCTGATGCAGAAATCAATCACATCAATCAGAGCATCTTTTTGCGGGCTCTGCGGCAGCGGCGCCAGTGCATCACGGGCGATTTCGCCAAAATGACGCGCACGCTGTACGGTATCGGCAATTGAACCATGCTTGGTCATCAGGCCGATAGCCTTCTGCAAGGCTTCATCATCATTATTGCCCTGCTCAATGGATGACTTCCAGAAAGCACGTTCGTCTTCGGAACCACGGCGATAGCTGAGCAGTAGCGGCATGGTGATTTTCCCTTCACGGAAATCATCACCCACATTCTTGCCGAGATCCGCAGCCGAACCGCCATAATCCAGCGCATCATCAATCAGCTGGAAAGCAAGACCGAGATTAAGACCATAGGAGCGCAGTGCCAGACGCTGTGCACGCGGAGCATCGGCGATGATCGGACCGACTTCGGCAGCAGCAGAGAACAGCGCCGCAGTCTTGGCTTTGATAACGGCCAGATATTCGTCTTCCGTGGTTTCCATATTTTTAGCGGCGGCGAGCTGCATCACTTCACCTTCGGCAATCACCGAAGCCGAAGTTGCCAGCACATCCAGCGCGTCAAGCGAGCCGACATCCACCATCATTTTGAAAGCCTGGCCGAGCAGGAAATCGCCGACCAGAACGCTGGCCTGATTGCCCCAGATCATCCGCGCGGTGCTTTTGCCGCGACGCAGATCGCTCTCATCCACCACATCATCATGGAGAAGCGTTGCCGTGTGCATGAATTCAACGCTGGTTGCGAGCTGCACGTGACCTTCGCCCTCATAGCCGAACATGGCTGCAGCAGCGAGCGTCATCATCGGACGCAAACGCTTACCACCCGATGAAATCAGATGATTGGCCACTTCCGGTATCATCTCAACATCAGAACCGGCCTTGGACAGGATAAGCGCATTGACACGTCCCATATCCGCTTTCGTCAGATCAACCAGCTTCTGAATGGACGCCTGCTGATTTTTTTTCTCATCGAGATTGAGAACCACACCCAATGCCATATCTCCAGTTCACGCGGCCTGATAATGAGACCCGTTTTATAGCCACACATTATTCAAGGCGGCCTTTATGCTCAAGCGTCAAATGCACCAAAAGCCGTGCTAAAGGCAAGTGTTGCGAGCTGCAACACAACACAATAAAGCATATTCTGCTGATATAAGATGTCAAATTGCTGTCAGCAAACAGAAATGCGGCTTTCACCGCCTCTATACAGAATCGGTTAAAGCCGGTTTGATCGCTTTCAGTCTGCAACAAGTCAGGAAATTGCCGTCTTTATGTCTGCTCCGTTCAGCTCTCTGCCCTATGGCGAAACTCTCGATGCCTTTCACCGTGGTGCATTCTATCTGGTGCAGCCATCCGCAAAAGGCCACCGTTCGGGGATTGATGCCATGATTTTGGCAAGTGCGGTACCAGCGGATTTTAAAGGCAAAGTTGCGGATCTTGGTGCCGGTGCCGGTGCGGCAGGACTGGCCGTTGCTTCACGCTGCGCAAACACAGATGTCACCCTGATTGAGCGTTCACCGGAAATGCTGCTCTATGCGGAAAAATCCTGCGCATTGTCCGAGAATACCCACATGCATGGCCGTCTGTCATGCCTGCAGGCTGATGTGACCATGACCGGCCCTGCCCGTCATGAAGCAGGGCTGACTGATAATCAGTTTGACTATGTGATTATGAACCCGCCTTTCAACCAGAGCCATGACCGTGCCACGCCGGACGATTTAAAGGCACAGGCGCATGTGATGCATCAGGGCATGTTTGAAAGCTGGATACGCACAGCATCGGGCATTTTACGTCCGCGCGGGCATATTGCGATTATCGCACGTCCCGCCAATCTGAATGAAATTCTGTCTGCGATGGAGCGCCGTTTTGGCGGCATCGCAATTGTTCCGCTCTATGCCAGACCGGATGAACCGGCCATCCGTGTCGTAATTACGGGCATAAAAGGCAGTCGCGCTCCGGTTTTCCTTGCGCCGCCGTTAATTTTGCATAAAAGTTCCGGCCATGAATTTACGCCACGTGCAGAAAGCCTCATTAATGGTTGCGACAACCTGTAACGGTTGTTGTTCAGGAGGACGGAGCACATTTTCCCGAAAACACGGACTGTCCGAACAGGTCTTTCGCTCTATTTAAAGCGCGGAACTCTGAGGACAGATCAAGGGTTGAGCGTTGTCAAAACGCTGCCCGCAAAGAAAAAGGCCGATACCGGATGACACAAAGCCAGACCAAGCGCCCCTTCTCAACGCTCCGCCATTGGCTCGACAGTGAATCCGCCAGCGGTATTGTACTAATGATTACAGCGGCGCTTGCTTTGATCGTCGCCAACTCCCCGTTATCAGCCACGTATTTTCAGGTTCTGGAGAGCAAGCTCGGCCCGATGAGCGTTCTGCACTGGATTAATGACGCGCTGATGGCCGTCTTCTTTCTTCTCGTTGGCCTCGAAATCAAACGTGAATTTCTCGACGGCCAGCTTGCCAGCTGGTCGAACCGTGCTTTACCGGGCATTGCCGCCGCTGGTGGCGTGATTGTTCCGGCACTGGTTTTTGCCGGTTTTAACTGGTCAAATCCGGAAACCATTCGCGGCTGGGCTATTCCGTCGGCAACCGATATTGCCTTTGCACTTGGTGTGCTGTCGCTGCTCGGCCCACGCGTACCAACCAGTCTGAAAGTCTTTCTGGCAACACTCGCCATTCTTGACGACCTTGCGGCCGTTGCGATTATCGCCGTATTTTACACCGCCGATATTGCCACGCTCTATCTCGCCGGTGCTGCCGGTATTTTTGCGCTGATGTTTATTCTGAACAAGATGGGCATTATGCGCCTCACCCCATATCTGATCCTCGGTGCCGTGCTTTGGTATTTTGTACTGCGCTCCGGTGTTCATGCAACGGTTGCCGGTGTGCTGACCGCGCTGACTATTCCGATCAAGCCGGCACTTGGCCGTCCTGATGATATGAGCTCTCCGCTGCACACGCTGGAACATGCGCTGGCAAAATGGGTCGGCTTTGTCATTGTACCGATCTTCGGTTTTGCCAATGCAGGCGTTTCCTTCGCCGGCATGAGCCCGTCGATCCTAGGTGACTCGCTCACACTCGGCATTGCGCTCGGCCTGTTTGTCGGCAAGCAGTTTGGCGTCTTCGGTGCGGCATGGATCGCTATTCGTGCAGGGATTGCCACCAAGCCGATGGGCGCAAGCTGGACACAGCTCTATGGCGTGGCACTGCTCTGCGGTATTGGCTTTACCATGAGCCTGTTCATCGGCCTGCTGTCCTTTGACAATGACCTGCTGCACAGCGAGACCAAGATTGGTGTTCTGCTCGGCTCCCTGCTCTCCGCCGTTTGTGGCTGGGCATTGCTGCGCATTTCCACACGCAACCGCGCTGTAAAATAACAGGTTCAGTTTTCACCCGCTGCAGCTATAACAGCGGGTGAAAACTATTTTATCGTCTGCTTTTTCACACCGGAGATTTTCAGTGCCGTCACTCATCAGCCGTGTTATCCCGCGTCGCTTCCGGGCTTCCGTTGTTGAAATTCCGGTTGTCCGGCTGAGCGGTGCGATCATGACCGGCAACAGCCCTCTACGACAAAATCTGTCGCTTGAAGGCATCGCGGTTCAGCTGGAAAAAGCTTTTGACAACAAACACAGTCCTGCTGTGGCGCTGAGTATTAATTCTCCCGGTGGCTCACCGGTACAATCACGGCTGATCTATAAGCGTATCCGCGATCTGGCCGAAGAAAAGAACAAGAAAGTCCATGTCTTTGTTGAGGATGTGGCGGCTTCCGGCGGCTATATGATCGCCATTGCCGGAGACGAAATTATTGCTGATCCGTCTTCCATTCTGGGTTCGATCGGCGTGGTTTCCGCTTCCTTTGGCTTTACCGAACTCATCAAGAAAATCGGCGTTGAACGCCGCGTGCACACAGCCGGTAAAAACAAAGCCACGATGGATCCGTTTCAGCCGGAAAAAGCATCGGATGTCGAACATATCAAAGCGCTGCAACTGGAAATTCACCAGACCTTTATTGATATGGTGAAAGAGCGCCGCGGCAGTAAATTGCAGGACAATGACGATCTTTTCACCGGTCAGTTCTGGACAGGTATTACGGCTTTGCAGCTCGGGCTGATTGATGGTCTTGATGATATGCGCTCACATCTGCGCAAGCTCTATGGCGAAAAAACCAAGCTTAATCTGATCCAGCCTTCGCGCGGACTGCTGGGGCGCAAAAGTACCGGCGGTATTTCTCATGCGCAAATGCTTGGCGCAGCAGGCGACAGCCTGATGAATGTACTCGAAGAAAAAGCTCTTTGGTCACGCTATGGCCTGTAACAGGCTTATGTTATCATAATATCATCAGAATAAGATGCTATAAGAGCTTCTTGAAACGAGGTTACAGCCTGATTAAATCAACAGGCATGTTATTTTTCCGGAAAGGAGCCGGTATGCCACAGCTGATTTTTCTGATCCTTCTGGTTGCAGCTGCGATCTATGGCTATCGCTCCTTCAAGCGCGAAGCGGCGCGTGTTTCCCAAAAAGTCCGTCAGGCCGAACAGGAAGCCCGCACAGGTGCCAGCGGCACACTGGTACGCGACCCGAAAACCGGTGTTTACCGTCCGGCAGATAAAGACTGATCCTAAAGCATGCCAGATATTTTAGCTTCACAGGCAGCGAGCCAACAGACTGCCTCACATCTTCGCGCCACAGCCTATGCCAAGCTTAATCTGGCGTTGCACGTGACCGGACGGCGCGAGGACGGCTATCATCTGCTGGATACGCTTGTTGCCTTTGCCGATTACGGTGACGAACTCACCGTTTCCTCTGCACAGGAAGACAGTTTTACGCTTTCCGGCCGCTTTGGTGCGGGGCTGCCAGCCAATGGCGACAATCTTGTTTTAAAAGCGCGTGATCTTCTGCGCGCGCATTTTCCGCAGCACAGCTCCGGCGTTGCCATTCATCTGGAAAAAAATCTCCCGGTTGCCTCCGGTATCGGCGGCGGGTCAAGCGATGCCGCCACAGTGCTGGCACTGCTTATGCGCCTGTGGAATATCGAAGCGGAACAGGCTTTGCTTGAGCAGATTTGCCTTCAGCTTGGTGCCGATGTGCCGATGTGCTTGCATGGTCAGCTCAACGGCGGTGCATTGATTGCCAAGGGCATCGGTGAAGACGTGCAAAGGCTGACCGGCCTGCCAATGCTGTCACTGGTGCTTGTGAATGACGGAACAGCAATTTCCACGCCGCAGATTTTCAAACATATGCAGAAGCGTGATAATCCTGCACTGCCGGAACTGACACGCTTGAATAGTCAGGCGGAGCTTTGCAACTTCCTGCAATCAACCCGCAATGATCTATTGCCGCCTGCTGCAGAACTTGCACCACAATTGCCGGAAATTCTGCAGGTTTTGCGGGACAGCGGCGCACAATATGCGCAAATGTCCGGCTCAGGCGCGACCTGCTTCGGCATTTATGATACAGCGGATCAGGCGCAACAGGCGGCAATGCATTTGCAACAGCACAATCCGCATTGGTTTGTCTGCGCAACCACGACCCTGTCCGACAAGATTTAACCGGAGACAGCCATGTCCGATACAGCCAAAGCCGAGCGTCCGTTCATTCCGGTGGGTATTGCGGTACTGACGGTTTCAGACAGCCGGACATTGGAAACAGATACATCCGGTGCATTTCTTGCCTCCCGTATTGAAGAGGCAGGCCATCTGCTGCGTGACCGGCAGATCGTGACTGATGATGCTGCAAAAATTCGCGAGCTGGTTGTGCAATGGTCCAAAGATCCGGCAATTGATGTAGTGATTACCACCGGCGGCACCGGCTTCACCGGACGCGATGTGACACCTGACGCCTTGGAGCCGGTCTTCGACAAACGTATGGACGGGTTTTCGGTTATCTTCCATCAGCAGTCCTATGCCAAGATCGGTACTTCCACGATCCAGTCCCGCGCAACTGCCGGTCTCATCAACCAGACATTTGTTTTTGTCCTGCCGGGTTCCGGCGGCGCTTGCCGCGATGCATGGGACGGTATTCTCGCCCAGCAGCTCGACTATCGTCACCGCCCGTGCAATTTCGTTGAAATCATGCCGCGCCTTGATGAACATTTGAAACGCAAAAGCTAGAGCATAATTCCTTAAGCTGGGATCGGTTTAAAGTGAAATTATGCTCTAATTTTAAAAGTGTTAGAGCGACCTTTGTGTGTCAGGTCTGGCACACGGCGCTCTAATTGCGAAAAAGACATAAATTAAGTTCTTGCTTTGTTCTTATTTTCAGATTAAATTTGAACCATAAACGGCGCATCAGAGTCGCACATTTCGCGCTGTATTCATTGCTTCATTTTAATTGTTTTGCTCCGGTCATGCTGTCACGGCATTTCCGGCAAGGAGAAAGCTATGGCAATTTTACAGGAGGTTTTCGGACCAGCCGATCAGGCCGTCTTCTCCCGTTCGGCTGTCTTCGGATCGGAGCGCACGGATCAGGCAAATGCTATTGTTGACGGCACCGGCTTGCGGATTGACCACAGCCGTCGTCGCGGACGTGGTGCAGGTATCAATCCTTCCGGCCGGTTTGAAAGTCAGACACGCATCGACAGTGATGACGGCTGGAACTCTCTGGAAGAGCTGGAGCCGTTCAAGACAGAAGTCCAAATCGAAAAGCCGCGCACCATTATCACCCGTAATGACTCACCGGATATTAATTTTGACCGCTCAATCAATCCTTATCGCGGTTGCGAGCATGGCTGTATTTATTGCTTTGCCCGCCCTACCCACAGCTATATGGGACTGTCTGCCGGCCTTGATTTTGAAACCAAACTCTTTGCAAAGCCGGATGCAGCACGGTTGCTGGAAAAGGAACTTTCCAAAGCCGGTTATACTCCCAAGACGATCGCCATTGGCACCAATACAGACCCTTATCAGCCGGTAGAAAAAAAATGGCGGATTATGCGGGATATATTGAGTGTGCTGGATGCCGCCAATCATCCGGTCGGCATCGTCACCAAATCCGCACTGGTTACCCGCGACATTGATATTCTGGGTTCGATGGCCGAGCGTGTTCTGGCAAAGGTTGCCCTCTCTGTCACCACGATGGATGCCAAATTAGCACGGAATATGGAGCCGCGTGCCTCAACACCGGGATTGCGCTTACAGGCCATCCGGCAGCTGAATGAAGCAGGTATTCCGGTATCGGTGATGCTTGGCCCTGTGATCCCCGGCATCAACGACCACGAGATTGAACGTATATTGGATGCCGCCTATGCGATGGGCGCACGCGAGGCGGGATATGTCTTGCTGCGCCTGCCTTATGAGGTCGCGCCACTCTTCAAGGATTGGCTGCTGCAGCATTTTCCTGACCGTTACCGCCATGTCATGTCCCTGTTGCGCTCAATGCGCGGCGGCAAGGACTATGATGCGGAATGGGGCAAGCGGATGCGTGGTGATGGTCCTTATGCGTGGCAGATTGGCCGCCGCTTTGAAATTACCTGTAAAAAGCTCGGGCTGAATATTCATAAACGGCGCCTGCGTTGTGATCTGTTCACCCCGCCGCAAACAAGCGGTGTTCAGCTCTCGCTTTTCTGATCTGCCCTCAGAGCGGCTCCAATCAATATCGATACGTTGGAACCGCTCTTTTTCTTTGTTTTCACGCATTTCCGTATGCATCGGAAATGCTCCGGCAGATATAGGCTGCCCGTCCTTTTGCCGGCAGCCTTCCACATCGTGCCCCCCCCTTTTTGCGATGTGGCTTGCGGAGAATTGGATAGGATGCAATCTCAGCACATGAGTAAAGCACCATCTGATTCTCCGCTTTTTTCTGAAAAGCGACCGAAGTCGCCAGCCAAGATAAAGGCTGACAAATCTGAAATCTTCACGCCGGATTACAGCCATGAGCAGCAGTTGCAAGCTCAGGGGTACAAACTGATTGCAGGGCTCGATGAAGTCGGCCGCGGCCCTCTTGCAGGGCCCGTAGTTGCGGCCTGCGTGATCCTCGATCCTGATAATCTGCCTGAAGGTCTGGATGACTCAAAAAGGCTTACTGCTGCCAAGCGCAACCGGCTGTTTGAAACAATTATGGAAAAGGCTGTTGCCGTCACATTATGCAGCCTCAGTGCGCGTGCGATTGATGAAAGCAATATTCTGGCAGCCTCACTGCTGGCCATGAAGCGCTGCGTTGGTGCGCTGACGGTTCAACCCGATTATGCTTTGATTGACGGCAATAAAACCCCAGGCGGATTGCCCTGCCCTGCCATGACATTAGTCAAAGGCGATCAGCGATCCCTGACCATTGCTGCCGCTTCAATCATTGCCAAAGTCACCCGCGACAAGATGCTGGAACGCGCAGGTCTTATCCATCCTGCTTACGGCCTTGAGAAACATGCAGGATACGGCACTGCGGCGCACCGGCAGGCGATTGAAGAACAAGGGCCGGTTGCCGGTCTGCACCGCTACAGCTTCGCTCCGATTAAGGGACGCTGGACAGCGGATAAATAAGCGAGGCACCGAATACGCGCCCCCGAGCCGGTTTCAGGATATTCTTAACTGCAAGAAATAAGCATCGCCGCAGAACAACAAGCCCGATTTCAGACATAAAAAAACGCCGCATAAAGCGGCGTTTTTTTTTGAACTTTATGAACTGCAATCAATTCAGGTTGGTTTTAACCTGATCCAGTGATGCTTTGAACATTTCACCGGCAGTTTTTGCGTCCATTTTATTTGCAATCAGCGAACCGGCAGCAGCAACAGCAATTTCCACTGCAGATGCACGAACCTGATTAACAGCATCACTTTCAGCCTGAGCGATTTTCTGTTCAGCCAGCTTATTGCGGCGAACAATATAATCTTCCGACTTCGCTTTTGCTTCGCTCAGCAGAGCTGCAGCTTCACGCTGTGCAGCAGCAACGATTTCGCCAGCTTCTTTTTCAGCTTCTTTGCGCTTGCGGTGATATTCAGCAAGCAGAGCCTGAGCTTCTTCACGCAATGTGCGTGCTTCGTCCAGTTCCTTGGCGATATTGGCAGCACGTTCATCAAGCGAACGGCCAATCATGCCAGGCACTTTAAGATAGGCCAGCAGCGCCAGGAAAATAATCAGACCGACGAGGGCAATAAATGTTGCATCCATAATGGTCTCCCTTACGCGCTGACAGCTTTAACAGCAGCTGAGATTTCAGCTTTGTCGGACTTGCCGCCAAGCAGTTTCTCAACGATTTCTGCAGTTGTTTCTTCAGCAATCGAGCCGAGATCGCTCATCGCTTTTGCCTTAATGGCAGCGATGCGTTCTTCAGCTTCAGCCAATTTCTTTTCAAGCGATGCTTCAACGGTTTTGCGTTCAGCATCAATGTCATGCTTTGCCTTGTCGCGGGCTTCCTGACCGATAACAGCCGCGCTCTTGCGGGCTTCAGCCAGTTCCTGCTCGTAAGCAGCAATTGCATTGTCAGCATCGGTTTTCAGGCGTGCAGCCTGTTCCAGATCCTGTGCAATACGGTCACGACGCGTTTCGATGACGCCGCCGATACGTGGCAGCACAACGCGCGACATGAACAGATAGAACAGCCCGAAGGTAATCGCGAGCCACAGAAGCTGCGATGCATAATGGGTGGAATCAAATGGTGGAAACACGCCTTTACCGGCATCGTGCGCCACACCTGTTTCAGTGTGCACAACAGAGTTGCCACTGTCAGCTCCCGACACTGGTGCCGGCTGAGAGTCAGTTGCGGTTTGGGCAAACGCCGTGGACACGAACATCCATTTTCCCCTTATCACTCAGGCTTAATAAACGATAACCAGCCGCATATGCCTTCAGGTCTCACAAGGAGATTTTTGCATATGCGGCCGATTTAATCCGGCAGCTTAAGATTAAACTGCGAACAGGAGCAGAAGCGCGATGAGCAGCGAGAAGATGCCCAGAGCTTCAGTTACGGCGAAGCCGAATACCAGACGGCCGAACTGGCTGTCAGCGGCAGACGGATTGCGCAGTGCACCCGAAAGAAAGCTACCGAAAATGTTGCCGAGGCCGAGAGCCGTACCGGCCATACCGAAACAGGCCAGACCTGCGCCGATGTACTTTGCTGCTTCCGCTTCCATGTTAAGCTCCTTCTGGATTGATATAAATGCGGATTTCAGTTCTGGCGGAAACCCGCCGGTGATATTTCAGAGCGACCTGTTATTTCAAAATCATGTGTCAGACACAGGTATTTTCAAAATGCAGAGCCTGATTGGTAGATAGGCAAGACTGCTGCCCGATAACGGACAGCAGTAATTTCAGTTAGTGACCGTCCGGATGAACTGCATCATTGATATACATGCAGGTCAGAACAGTGAACACATAGGCCTGCAGGAATGCGACCAGGAATTCCAGACCGGTAATAGCAACGGTCATGAACAGAGGCAGGATCGCACCACCAACACCGAGCGGACCGAGTGCTGCCATGGAAACCACGAAGCCTGCGAAAATCTTTACGGTGATGTGACCGGCCAGCATACTGGCGAAAAGACGCACAGAGAGGCTGATCGGACGGGACAGGAAGGAAATGATTTCAATCGCGGATACCAGCGGCACGATAGCCATAGGAACACCACTTGGCACGAACAGCTTGAGGAAGCGGAAACCGTGCTTGAAGAAACCGTAAATAATCACTGTTCCGATCACCAGCAGCGCCAGCGCGAAAGTAACAATAATCTGACTGGTTACGGTATAGAAATACGGGAACAGACCGATAAAGTTTGCTACAAGGATGAATGTGAACAGAGAGAACACAAACGGAAAAAATTTCATCCCATGAGAACCGGCAGAATCCCGCAAGGAGGATGCCACAAACTCATAGGCCATCTCAGAAACTGACTGCAGGCGTGTCGGAACAATGCCGCGACCTGCTGATGTCAGAAACAGAAAAGCGGAAGCGGTTACGACAGTCAGCACCATAAAGGCGGACACATTCGTAAACGACAGATCGACACCGCCGACATCGATAGGAATCCATCTGGAAACCTGAAACTGATGGATCGGATCGTTTGCCACCTTAACCTCACCTGTCACCCGTGCCCGAAGGCGTTACATTCATGCCCGAGGGCGCTTCTCAACCGCAAACTTGCGTTCCGGTCTTTTCAGAACACTCAAAAGCAAATCTGCCTGAGCCGCCCTGATTGCCTTTACAGGCTTATTCACTGCCGTGCATATGAAGGATAACCTTTATGCACATTATTTTTCTTTCTGTTGCTTCTCGCCCACATTATTGCCGCTTTCTGCAACATATCCTGCGGTGCGTAAAACATTCAGAGTACCGGCACCGAATCCTAAAAAGAGAAAGATAATCAATCCCCAAGGGTTCGTACCCAGAACACGGTCAAAAAACCAACCTAAAACTGCACCTACCACGATACCAGCGATAAATTCACTGGATAATTTCATGGCCTGCGCCATAGAGCTTGCGTTTTTCTCAGCCTGTTCGTCTTTTTTGGATTCCACCCCCACGCCCTTAGCAGCCAAATGGCTTTCAAGCTTACGAAGACGGTCGTCCAGACTCCCCTGAGCGTCGGCCTGAGATCCGGTCTGCACCGGACCACCAGCTTCGCTTGCCGCATCATCGGATTGCTGAGGCTTTTCGGGTGTTTTCCCGACTGCCATTCATGCCTCCTTTGGCAAGAAAACCGAGGTTTCCACCCCACTCTGAAGTCGGCCGCAACATATTAACAGCCAACTCATTCGTCAAGGCACTGTCTGCACAGAAGTTGAAGGTTTTTTGTATTATTAAATCATATACTTAACAGGCAGCAGCATGAAGCAGGCCTTGAATCCTGCTTCACACCGTGATTTCAGACAGCGAATCCTTGACAGATCAGCTCCAGCCGCCGCCATAAGTCCGGTAGAAAACATGCAGGCCGATCTTTTTGACTTTTTCCATCGTTGACGCCCAGCGGGGACGTACATAAGTCGCATGATAATGGGTCGCCGAACCCACTTCCGGCAGCCAGATCTGACCCGCTGTGACAGCTTTCGCTACCTGCTGTGCCATACGCCAGTGACCAGGCTCTGTGACACGATGTTTTAAACCGTCACAGGCAAAGGAAAACTGACAGGCATTACGCCAGTCTTTATTCTGATAAACTACGCCGCAGATCGTGGAAGGATAAGCAGGATTGCGCACGCGATTGAGAATGACCTGACCAACGGCCGCCTGCCCTTTGACCGGCTCGCCGCGTGCTTCAAAATAGATACCTTCAGCCAGGCATTTCTGCTCTGCCGCACTGAATGCTGCCGGTGGCAACGGGGTCGCTGCCCAATTGTGATCCCGCGCACTGATTGGCGGAATGAAGCGTCCATTGTCCTTTTCCGGCACCAGAATGCTCTCAAAAGGCGATATTTTGGCATAATCCGGCTTGGACGGCGCATAACCGAGCGCCAGCACATCCGGTGTATCATTGGTAATCAGCGATGCGAGTGCTGTCGGCACCGGCACGACCGGCTTCACTTCCGGACGGTGGAAAGCAAGTGTGATTTCCACTTCCTTGCCGCGGATCGGACCTTTAACGAAAGCTGTTTTGACGTCTTTTTTACCGGCTACCGGCTGCATCAGCCTGGGACTCACCGATGAAACCTGCTCTGCCAGCGAACCGGCATTGAACATGCGTGCCGGAGCTTTAGTCTGCACGGAAACCAGACGCCCCTGCTTGTCAGTGCGACTAATACGTTTTTCATCGGGATTAGGATCGTCGACACCGCGTTTTCCGCCGGCAACGCGTCCGCTCATTACCACGCGACCCACGCCGCTGATATCTGCCGCAGCGCTCAGGCTGCCTGTGACTACGGACGAATCAACAAACGGCATTTCCGCCTGATGAATGGAACCGGCAGGCGCATCCACCATATAGGTTGCCCAGCGGCTGCCCGATTGCTCGGCAACACTCATCATACTGGCCATATCCTGATAGGCGATGACATTGCTTGAATAGAAAAACAGCCCTACTCCGGCGAGAAGCTTTGGCAGGGTCGCGGATTTGCGCTTCTGCTTAACTGTTACGGCCACCGGATAATAGCGGCCATCCTGCGGGCAGTAACCCTCGGAAGGATAATACCAGACCTGTGCTGGCTCATTGCCGGATCGGCCAAACAGGGCCCGCAAAGCTACACTACGCACCGGAATACTCCACTCACTCAACAAGATGACTATAGTCAGATAATGATCTATTAACCTTGATGCTTCGTTAACGCCGGTAGCGTTTAGTCATTGATTTTATTTATTAATTTTTAATTAACACGAAGATTGCCAGTCACCTTAAGCGGTTAGTTTTTATTGACCTTTCCCGTGGCAGGGCGGCAAAAATCCGGACTTCACCCACAGGGATAGTTCATAAAAAATATTTCTAATTTAGAAAAATCATTAGTCCAAAAATAAACCTGCCGGATCATCAGTGCATGATGATCCGGCAGGTTTAATATTGTCCATTACAGGCTTTAATGCAGAACCGGCTTCGTCAGGCGACCGGAAACTCCCCGCGATAGCGCCTTGGCAACATCGCAGACAGAGTAACGCCGCGAATAAACAGGAACATATTCAGCGCCAGCCACAGGCTGTGATTACCCAGCCAGTCACGGGTACCGTAGAGTACACCGAAAAACACAAACAGCGACAGGAACATCATATTGCGCATGTCTTTCGACCAGGATGCGCCGATAAAAATACTGTCCATCTGGAAAGCATAAAGACCGGTGAGTGCAGTGAGCGACACCCAAGGCAGATAATAAACCGCCATCATGCGGACATCCGGCTCCGTTGTCAGAATATTGACCAGACGATCTCCGAAAGCGAGGAAGATCAGCCCCATGACAAAAGCCATGACCATGCCCCAGAAGAAGGTCAGCTGAATGGAGCGCCGGAAGGCCGGACTGTAACGCGCACCGACTGCCCGCCCTGCCAGCTGCTCGGCAGCAATCGTTACCCCTTCCAGAAAGAAGCCGACAACGAGATAGAAATTCATCAGCACCGCATTGGCCGCCAGAGTGATTGTGCCCATTTCATTGCCGACGCGGGCAAAGAATACATAGGTCGACATCAGCAACAGCGAGCGGATCATAATATCGCGGCTGATAACGATCATCCGCCACATACCGGCTTTGTCGAACAGGCGATTGACATCCAGCTTGCGCAAAGCGCCGCCGCGCCAGATCAGCACTGTCATACCTGTAATGGCTGCCACGGTTTCGCCGGTGACAGTCGCCCATGCAACACCGGAAACCTCCCAGCCAAGCCCCAAACCCAGAACCAGCGCCAGAATAATATTGATACCATTGAGCAGAAATTGCAGCGCAAGGCCGAACAGCCCCTTCCCGCGGCCGAGCAGCAGCCCCAGCACCGAGAAATTGACCAGCGCCATTGGTGCCGAGAGCATACGGATCGACACATATTCATTCAGCGCTTTGGCTGTATCCGATGTAGGCTTGAGAATATCATTGGCCGCATAGAGTGTGAGCGGCAGAAGCGCGATCATCAACAAACCGGCAACCAGCGCCACAATAATTGCGCGCCAGAACACCATAATTTCTTCCGAACGGTCACCGCGCCCCATGGCCTGTGCAACAAGCCCTGTCGTACCCGAACGCAAAAAGCCGAAAATGGAAAACAGACAATCGAAGACCAGAGCGCCCATGGCCAGACCGCCGAGCATACCGGCATTGCCAAGCTGCCCGATCACACCTGTATCCACCAGCCCGAGCAAAGGCGTGGTCATACCGGCCAATGTCATAGGAATAGCGATTGTCAGCACCATCCGGTGCGTGACATTGAACGGGCGAACGAGAGACGTTTCGAGCGCGTCATTATCTGGCTTGAACATAGAGCGGTTCCACTTAAAGCGGCCTCAAGGAGCCGCTCTATTTGGGTATTAACGCATTGTCCGGCGCACAACCGGCTTCCACTGTTACTGGAAATGCTTAGATACCACACGAATACTGTCAGCGAATAAAAAGACCCTGCTGTCAGCCGTGCGTGCTCCTCACCTGAAGATAGTAAGTGCAGATAGTTTTTCCGGTCAGCGCAGAAGATCCTGCACTGTCATATCCTGTTTTCCTGTCATGGTCAGCAGGTTTCTGTATCAGGACATCAAATTGTCGCGGCCGCCAGTGCAATTTACGGCAGATCAACACCGTAGAGCATCGCCCAATAAAGATAATGCGGCTTGTCTGCCCGCGCCGCATAGGCAAGGCCATAGCGGGTAAAAATCGGATCGAGCAGATTTTTACGATGACCGGCAGAATTCAGCCAGGCATTCAGTGCGTCCGGCACGTCTTTTTGGCCGGATGCAACATTTTCTGCAGCAGGGCCGCGGATACCGGCCTGTTTCAGCCTGCCGCCAAAACTGTTTCCCCAGCCGATACTGTGACCGATCTTGCCGTGCTTTGCCATTAACTGCGCCTGATGCAGTGCGGCCTGTTCAAGCTTTGCTTCCGGCATCATCGGCGGCGCACCATATTGGCGGCGCACTTTATTCACCATAGCCGCCACATCCTCTTCCGCAAAAGCATCAGAGAGCGGCAGGATGGCAGGGCTCAGCAACAAAGCGCCACCGGTAACCAGTAACCGGCGGCGTGAAATCAGCGCAGAAGGCAGCAATGTATCAGTCATCGAAAACCATAAATAAAAAGAAGGATTTTTCAGATGCATTCCCGAAGCCGCTACACGCCTTCAGAATGCATTTTATTTCCTGTAATTGATAATTCTGAGCAAAATAAAGGCAGGGATCACAACTGCCGCGCCCAGCAGCAGATAATCAGCAAAACGGGACAAGGCCGAGAAACCCATATTCCAGATTCTCACGAAGAAATCGCGAATGTTCCAGAGAATATCATAAGGTGTCCAGTTAAAGGCATGCATCACAACGCCGACAATCAGTGACACCAGTATCAGTTTAACGATGACACGACCCGGTGTATCGCCCAGAAAGCGGGTAGCACGGTCAGACATAGAAGCACTCCTTTGTTGAGACCAACAAATAAGCGCGAATATCTGAAGAGACAAGCCTTCCCTGCGCCGGATATTGACCGGTTGCGTTCCACATTCAGGTATCAGCGGCTGTTTTTATAGGTACGCGGCAGGCTCTGGCTCTGGCGCAGAAAAGAGCGGTTCATGCTGCGTGTGTCTGTGAAGCCGCTGGCCACAGCCACTTCAAGCAGAGATGCATTTCCGCTCATCAGCAATTCCTTGGCGCGCTGCACACGCAATTCCTCGCGCACCTGAAAAGCGGTTTTGCCCAATCCCAACCGGAACCCGCGCTCCATCTGGCGGGTGGAAATCCCAAGACGGCGTGCGACTTCAGCCATTGCCAGCGGATCTTCCAGCGTTTCCTCAAAAATACGGATTGCCTTGCGGATCATCGGCGAGCGAACACCGTTGAAACTCAGCGCAGGTTGCTCCGATGTCAGCAACTCATAAGGAAACATCAGGATAGAAGCACTTTTACGTGCCAGCTCCTCGGAGATTTCCGCCTGAATGATGGAGAGTGCCAGTGAAGCAGCGCCCAAACCACCCGCGCAGGTAAAATGCCTGCCACTGCGATGAAACAGGCTGGTCGTATCCGCCGTGAACCCGTCAAATAATTGCAGAAAATCGTCTTTATGAAACCAGTTCACGCAGCAATTGCGATCTTCCAGCAATCCGGCCTCAGCCACAATGAAAGCGGCAGTACATAGGCCGATGACATTTTTCTTCTGCCGGTCGGCGCGTTTCAGCACTTCAATCAGCGTATTTTGCCCCGGCCGGTAATGAGGAAGAACCCCGCCGACAACAACAATATAATCACAATCATCCAGCGCACCGATCGGAGCGGTTGGTTCCACCGCCATGCCGGAGCTGGATTCCACCGGCAGGCCGGTGAGCGTACAGATTTTCCAGCCGCAACGGATTTGGCGGCTTTTGTCCTTATCATCTGCGGCAAGGCGAAACGGATCGAGAAACAGGCTGAGCGCAGACAAGGTAAAACCGGGCAAAACAACAATACCCAGCGTCAGACGCTGTGTTTCTGTTTCTGTGTTTAAAACTGTTCGGTTCTTTTCCATTGCCATGATCGTGCGTATCACTCCCCTTGAAACGCATAATCCTGTCTGTCATCCGGCATACAGGCCAATCTGAGCGATAAAGTCCGTCACAGCTTTTGTAAAGAGCGCATAGAATTGTGAGTACAATACGCGCTCTTATCGACCTCTCATTCGGCAGGGCTGATTTTGGGCGGCAAAACAATCTGATCAGCCACCGGCAGAGCAGAATTACCGCTCAGGCGCCGCTTCAGACGTGCTGTCCATAAATGCCGGTAGGAGCGCAATTTGTTGAGCACAAACCATCTTTGCCGGATCAGATTGTAGAAGAAATGTTTCTCAACGGACGCAGCCGTTCTTGATCCGGTTCCTAGCGCATCTATGTCACTTTGCGCGCCGCGCGCTTTGACTAAAGGCGGCCAAACGGCCAGACCTGTATTGGTTCTTGTCAGCCAGAAACGCAGATAATTATCAACCGGCGCAAAAATCTCATGCTGACTGTTGACGAAATTCTGCGCACCGGCACGCGACCATATCAAACCGCCCGTCGTCATCGGAAAATAATGCGCACTGGTCAGATTGCGCTGCTGATCCTGCCCTTGAAGAGTGCAAAGCGGGGTATGACGTTTTATTCCGTCTGTGCCGATATTAATGAGATCCCAGTAACGCCCGTCTTTTTCCAGCCATGACAGCAGTTCTTCCGCCATTTTAGCAAGGTCTGCGGGAACGGACATATCGTCCTCCAGCACCATTGCGTATTGCTCGCCGGAATCCAGAAACATCTGCGCCGCTTTAAGATGGCTCAGATAACATCCGAGCTCTCCTCCGCTGACCTGACAGCCCATAAACGCCAAAGCGCGCTTTTCATGATAGGCCGGATGCGCTCTCGGATCACTTTTCCGGCCATCTACCGCCGGAACGCGGATAAATTCTATACCCGCGCGCTCCAATTGCCCGCGGGAAATGTCAAGCCGTTCCTGACTGCCATCAAGATTTACAAGATAGGTTCTCACCATAGTCTCCGCCATAAAATGGCTTAAAGCCTCCTGCCAAAAACCGGCAGGCGCGCATCAGCGACGTATCACTAGATGTTCATTTGCGGAGATACAATCAAGAAATTATGAGTTTTTAACGGAAATGTTTTGACAGTTTCAAACCCTGCGCCTGATAGTGCGAGCCAAGATCACTGCCATAGAGCGCTTTCGGCCGTTTGAGCATGTGTTCATAAATCAGACGGCCGACAATCTGTCCGTGTTCAAGGATAAACGGCACTTCATGACTGCGCACTTCCAGCACTGCGCGGCTGCCCTTGCCACCGGCAGAGACATTACCAAAACCCGGATCGAAGAAACCCGCATAATGCACGCGGAACTCACCGACCAGCGGATCAAAAGGGGTCATTTCCGCAGCATAAAGCGGCGGCACATGCACGGCTTCCTGTGAAACCAGAATGTAAAACTCATCGGGATCGAGAACCAATTCGCGATGTCCGCGATCATAGATCGGCTCCCAGAAATCCAGCACATCATGCTGCGCGCGTTTATCGACATCAACAACAGACGTATGATGTTTGCCACGATAACCGATCAGGCCGTTTTCACCACCGCTCAGATCAATCGACAGGGCAATCCCGCCATTGGAAATATTCGGCACAGCGGAAGCCACCAGCGTTTCCGCCGCGTGCAATGCAGCGAGTTCGGCTTCATTGATATGTGCGGTGCCTTTACGGAAGCGGATCTGCGACAGGCGCGAACCGGTACGCGCCACAATCGGAAATGTGCGCGGGCTGACTTCCAGATAAAGCGGGCCGTTATAACCGGCAGGCACCTTGTCAAATTCCTGCGCATTATCGGTAATCACGCGGGTGAAAATATCGAGGCGGCCGGTCGAGCTTTTCGGGTTTGCGGAAGCCGACAATTCCGCTGGCAGTGACAGACCTTCCAGCAGCGGCACGATATAGACGCAACCGGTTTCCAGCACCGCACCTTCACGCAGATCAATCTCATGCAGCTTCAGGCGTTCCAGTTTTTTGGCAACCGGTGTGTCCGGCCCCGGCATGAAAGATGCGCGGACGCGATAGGCTTTCTCACCAAGACGCAGATCAAGACTGGCAGGCTGTATCTGATCATGATCCAAGTCCCGCGCTGAAGTCAGCGCACCGGTTTCAAACAGAGCTGCAATATCGCTGTCTGCCAAAATTCCGCTATCTCGGGTCATCATTTGTCCAGTCATAAAATACTATTTTGCCGCAATCTAGCCTTGAACGGTTAAAAGAGGGCTACTGTGATATGCGCATTTACAGATAGATTTCACTCCCCGCTGTCAAGTCCTGTGAAATCGAGTGCTTGACATTATAATCATAACAGTCCTACAAAATCAGTCGTGGTGATTTGGCCGGCCGGCTTGCAGCCACGTTAAAGAAGTCGCTAAATATGGCCGCGGTTCCGAGCCGGTCTTTTTGCGTCTTCATGCAAAGGCCGGTTTTTTATTGGCCGGTGTGGCCCGAACCCTGCCGACCATCCTTTTATATAGGCTGGACCGATGACAAAGACACATATTCGCACCCTTCGCCCTGCAACTCAGCTTGTGCATAGCGGCACAACCCGCACGCCTTATGGCGAAACATCAGAAGCGCTGTTTCTGACGCAGGGTTTTGTTTATGACAGCGCCGAGGCTTGCGAAGCCCGTTTTACCGGTGAAGATCCGGGTTTCATCTATTCCCGTTATGCAAACCCGACGACGGATATGTTTGAAAAGCGCATGTGCGCGATTGAAGGCGCAGAAGAAGCCCGCGCCACTGCCTCCGGCATGGCTGCTGTTGCTGCGGCCATTCTCTGTCAGGTTCGTGCAGGTGATCACGTTTTGGCTGCCAAAGCGATGTTCGGCTCCTGTCGATACATCATTGAAACCCTTCTGCCGAAATACGGCGTTGAATTCACTTTGATTGATGGCGTGAATATTGAGAACTGGGAAAACGCCATCCGCCCGAATACCAAAGTGCTGTTTCTGGAAAGCCCGACCAATCCGACACTGGAAGTAATGGATATCGCCAGAATTGCAGGCATTGCCAATAGTGTTGGTGCCAAGCTGATCGTCGACAATGTGTTTGCCACTCCGCTCTATCAGCGGCCACTGGCGCTCGGCGCTCATATTGTTGTCTATTCTGCCACCAAACATATTGACGGTCAGGGACGTTGCCTCGGTGGTGTTGTTCTGTCTGATCGTGAATGGATTACGGAAGTTTTGCAGGATTATTTCCGCCATACCGGTCCGGGTCTCAGCCCGTTCAATGCATGGACGATGCTCAAAGGTCTGGAAACACTCGCCGTGCGTGTGGAAGCACAGACCCGCTCTGCTGCAAAAGTCGCGGATTTTCTGGCCGAACAGAATGCCATTGCCCGTGTGATTTATCCGGGTCGCAAAGATCACCCGCAGGCAGACATTATCGCCAAACAGATGAGCGGCGGCTCAACCATGATTGCGCTGGAGCTGAAAGGCGGCAAGAAAGCAGCTTTTGCTTTTGAGAATGCGCTGGAAGTCATCAGCATTTCCAACAATCTCGGTGATGCAAAAAGCCTGATTACCCATCCGGCAACCTCGACCCATAAAAATCTCAGCGACGATGCCAAGGCAGAACTCGGCATTACTGACGGCCTGCTGCGTCTTTCCATTGGTCTGGAAGATACAGATGATCTGATAGACGATATTGGCTTTGCACTGAAAGCGGCTCAAGGCTAAACTGGTATCAGACGGCTGCTGATTTGCCAGCAGCCGTCATATCCAGCCAGCTCCCGTGGCTTTCCAGAGTAACCTCTATGTATCGCGCAATTACCGAGAATATCGAAGTAACCGTTGAGCCGTTTTATCTGGAAGAGCAATCTTCACCGGATGAATCCCGATATGTCTGGGCTTATCGGGTAACGATTATCAATCATTCGGATATTCCGGTGCAATTGCGCTCACGGACATGGAAAATCACCGATGCCCATGGCCGGACTGAAGAAGTGCGCGGCCCCGGTGTCGTTGGCGAAGAACCGTTTCTGAAACCGGGTGACAGCTATCAATATTCGTCCGGTTGTCCGCTGACGACTTCATCCGGCATGATGTCCGGCAGCTATATGATGCAAAATCATGAGGCTGGCAGCCCTGATGAAGGCAAACTATTCCCCATTACTATTCCGGCATTTTCGCTCGATATGCCCGGACACAGACCGGTTCTGAACTAATTATAGTGTTCTGATCATCGCCACGCGGCGTTCAATCGGCAGGCCGATGGACTGTTCCAGCTCGGCAATGGAACGGAAACGCGCATTATATTGCGATACCGGCAATACCTGATAGCCACAGCTTTCATAAAAAGGCCGGTTCCATGGTATATCGCCAAATGTCGTCAGGCTGAGGCTTGTGCAGCCCTGCGCTTTCGCAAGGTCAGCCGCACCATCCAGCAATTTACGGCCAAACCCGCGCCGCTGGAAATCCTGATGCACAGATAGCTCCCAGACATGCAGGCAACCTTCATCCGGCATGGCTTCTGCCACCAGAAAGCCGCCAAGCACAGTATCGCATTCTGCAACCAGCACATGGCCTTTCTGCATAAAATCGAGATGCTGCTCCGCAGACATGACAGGCATATCGAGAATAAAATGCAAAGACGGGTCAGCTGCAAATGTTGAAGCTGCCGAGCGTTCAATCTCCGGCAGCAACGCAGCATCAGACGGCAGTGCCCGCCTTATCAGGCAGGCACTTTTGTCATGCTCAGCACTCATTGTGGTGCGTTAATTTCCGAAGGGTCAAAATCATAACGGCTGGAGCAGAACTCACAGGTCACCGAGATTTTGCCATTCTCAGTGCTGTGTTCGATTTCTTCAGCCGAGAAGCCTTTGAGCACACCGAAAATCTTGTCCCGCGAACAGGCGCAATGATCGACAACTTTCGTGCCTTCATAAACGCGCACGCCGCGCTCATGGAACAGACGATAAAGCAGACGTTCAGACGGCACCTGCGGGTCAGTCAGCTCGGAATCCTCAATGGTCGCAACCAGTGAACGGGCTTCCTGCCATTCATCCTCAACCGGAGCCTGTTCAGCCTCAGTACCATTCGGATTATCACCGCCATGCAGATCGCGATGACGCGCACGCAATTCGGACTGCGGCAGAAACTGCACCATCAGACCACCGGCACGCCATTGTTCACTCGCTTTGCCATCGGCACCGCGCTCGAAAAGCTTGGCAACAGCCAGCTGAACTTCAGTCGCAATCTGCTCAGACTGCATGAAGTAATTGCGTGCAATATCTTCCAGCGACGAGCCGTCCAGCGCAACAATACCCTGATAGCGCTGGGTGAATTCGCCCTGATCGACGGTCAGCGCCAGCGTACCCTTGCCCAGTAATTCTTCCGGCTTGGTTTTACCGGCAGCCACGAACTCTGCCACACGCTCTTCATCAAAACGGGCATAAGCGCGGATTGCATCCGGTGTGCGGAAATCCACCACCAGCATATCCACCGGACCATCCGAGCGGGTCTGGAAAATGAACTTGCCTTCAAATTTCAGAGATGTGCCGAGCAACACGGTCAGAACCGCGGCTTCGCCCAACAGGCGGGACACAACTTCCGGATAATTATGGCGTTTCAGAATAGCATCCAGCGCCGCGCCGAGCTGCACTGTGCGGCCGCGCACATCCAGACCTTCAACCTGAAAAGGCACAACAACATCATCACCGGACAGGGTAATATGGTCTGGCATCGGGCTATCAATCATCATCTGGTCTGTACTGGTCTGGTTATTCATCACTTATCTCTTTTTTATTGGCTGCCACGGGTGTCGCCACTGGGGCTGCATCACTGCGCCATAAATAACACACGGCTCGCAGGCGTTATACGACCTGCAAGCCGTGGTTCAATCTTCAAATCAGGATCAGGCAGCCGATCCATACGTTATCCTATAGATAAGAAGCGATCAGCGTCCTTCAAGACACCAGGTCAAAATCGCTTTCTGCGCATGCATACGGTTTTCCGCCTCATCAAAGACCACGGATTGCGGGCCGTCGATCACTTCATCCGTCACTTCCTCGCCACGATGGGCTGGCAGACAGTGCATGAACAAAGCGTCCTTATTGGCTTTCGCCATCAAATCCGCATTCACCTGATATGGCATGAAAACATTATTGCCGCGCGCATTATCTTCCTGCCCCATCGACACCCATGTATCGGTCACGATGCAGTCAGAACCGGCCACAGCCTTTTCCGCACTGGTGGTCGAGAAGATTTTTGCGCCTTTTGCATTTGCCCAGTCAACAAAACGCGACAGCGGTTCACTGCCCGAAGGTGTCGCAATATTCAGACGGAAATCAAACTGCGCCGCAGCCTCAATGAAGGAATGCAGCACATTATTGCCGTCACCGCTCCATGTGACCGTGCGGCCCTTGATTGGTCCGCGATGTTCTTCAAAAGTCAGAATATCGGCCATGATCTGACACGGATGGGTATCATCGGTCAGCGCATTGATAACCGGCACGGTCGCATGCTCGGCGAGTTCGAGCATGCGATCATGAGAGGTTGTACGGATCATAATGGCATCGACAAAACGTGACAAAACTTTGGCTGTGTCCGCAATGGTTTCACTGCGGCCAAGCTGCATTTCCGAACCGGTCAGCATGATTGTTTCGCCGCCGAGCTGGCGCATACCCACATCAAAAGAGACGCGGGTTCGCGTGGACGGCTTTTCAAAAATCATAGCCAGAACTTTACCATCAAGCGGCTTATCGCGCTCACCGGCTTTTAATCGTTCTTTGCGGGCGCGCGCTTCATCAAGGATGAAGCGCAGATCCTGCGGGCTGACTGCAGAGAGGTCGGTAAAATGCCTTAAAGTCTTATCATTTGCCATTATTAGTCACCGTTATGCAGGAGCTTTGGAAAGCTTGGCTGCAACCTTTTCAATCCGGTTCAGAGCTTCACGCATATCATCTGCCGTTACTGTCAGCGGAGGCAACAAACGCACAACATTGTCACCGGCGCCAACGCTCAGCATATGCTCGGCGCGCAATCCGGTAATTACATCTGTATTTGGCACGGCGCATTTCAGACCGATCATCAGGCCTTTACCGCGCACTTCGGTGAACACATCCGGATAGCGGTCGATGATCGACGCCATACCCTGACGGAACTGCGATGCCATTTCATTAACATGGTCAAAGAAACCATCGGCCAGCATTACATCCAGCACAGCTTCACCCACGGCCATCGCCAGCGGGTTACCGCCATAGGTGGTGCCATGCACACCTGCGACCATGCCCTTGGCTGCTTCAGCGGTTGCCAGACAGGCGCCCATCGGGAAACCGCCGCCGATACCTTTGGCAGTTGCCAGCAGATCAGGTTCAATACCTGCCCATTCATAGGCATAGAATTTGCCGGTACGACCAACGCCCGTCTGCACTTCATCCAAAATCAGCAGCAGGCCGTTTTCGTCGCAGATCTGACGGATCAGACGCAGAAATTCATTGGAGAAGGAGCGAAGACCGCCCTCACCCTGTACCGGCTCCAGAAGGATAGCCGCTGTTTCCGGTGTAATAGCAGCACGCAGGGCTGCTTCATCACCGAACGGCACCTGATCAAAACCATCGACCTTCGGGCCGAAACCTTCCAGATATTTGGCCTGTCCGCCGGCTGCGATGGTTGCCAGTGTACGCCCGTGGAAAGCACCTTCAAAGGTAACGATGCGATAACGCTCAGGCTGACCATTGGCAAAATGATAGCGGCGCGCGGTTTTAATCGCGCATTCCAGAGCTTCGGCGCCGGAATTGGTGAAGAAAACTTTATCGGCAAAAGTATTATCGACGAGGCGCTGACCAAGGCGCTCCTGACCCGGCACTTCATAGACATTGGAAAGGTGCCACAATTTGGCGGCCTGATCCTGAAGTGTCTTTACCAGATGCGGGTGGCTGTGTCCGAGTGAATTCACAGCAATACCGGCTGCGAAATCGAGATAGCGTTCGCCGCCCTCGGTAATCAGCCAAACGCCCTCCCCTCGCTCAAAGCGCAACGCTGCACGATTATAGGTGTCGTAAAGCGGGTGCACAGTCGCAGTCGTCATGCCAATAAGGCCTCCAAAGCCTTTAAATTGAAGCGGGCATCAACATCAGTCTTCACCGGTCTCCGTGAGTTCTCTCAAACTCCCCCCGGAGAAGCGGTTGTTGCGCGCGGATGAAATCAAAAAGCCGCCCTCAGGGCGGCTCGACAATGCACTATTGTTCGCCAATATATAAATGTCAATCAAAGACCGCGGCCCTGCGGGGTGAAAACCGCCCCCTTAAAATGTGCAAAAATGTCGCTGTTGCGCAATTTTGTTACGCAGGCTTCAATAAGGGATCCGGCCTGAACAACAGGCCGGTACAACCATAATTGTCAATTTTCAGCCCCGTGCCCGTGAAATAAACTCCGAAGTGTTGCACGAAAACCTTGTATTTAAAAAAAACCGGTCTATTAAATGCCCGCTGATCTCCAAGGTTGGGGAAAACCATTCCAGCACCGGGCGCCGCGCTTGTCACGGAGTCCTTGCTTAAGGTAGTTTCATATTAAAGTAAGACTAGATTTAGTGCGACAGCGCCAGCTGTCCGGTACATATGGTGCCTGCTTGGACGGGCCCGTAAAAACGATAGCCGGACGCTATAAAGATTATAAAGAACGGAGCCTGAGCCACAATGAACTGGACAGATGAACGCGTCGAGCTTCTCAAGAAATTGTGGAGTGAAGGTCTGAGTGCAAGCCAGATCGCAGCCCAGCTGGGCGGCGTCAGCCGCAATGCGGTGATCGGGAAAGTGCACCGGCTTAAACTATCCGGACGCGGCAAAACAACAACTGCCGCGCCACGCAGCAAGAAACCGGCTCCCGCTCCGGTCGCTGCACCGCGCCCGACAACAACATCAAGCAGCAGCATGTCATCCGGCAGTGCAAGTGCACCGCAGCCGACAATGCGTGCCACAGTGATGAAAACCTCCGGTGCCGCAGCACTGCAGGCAGAAGTTCTGGCTGATGCCGTTGCGGAACCGATTATCCGTCACAATGAAAATGTTGTTGTGCCGATTTCCCGTCACCTGACCCTGCTGCAGTTGACAGAACGCACATGCAAATGGCCGGTCGGTGATCCGCTGCACGAAGATTTCCACTTCTGCGGTCATGAATCCGGTGAATCCAGCCCTTATTGCAGCTATCATTCCAAGCTGGCTTTCCAGCCGACTGCAGAGCGCCGCCGCGCTCGCTAATCGGCACCATATGCAAACAAAAAGGCGCTTTTCAGCGCCTTTTTTATTGTCCTGATATCATGCGCAAGTGGCATTAATTCATCCGCATATAGTGCAAAGGCAAAGCAGGAAATGCACTGCTTTTTGCACCACTCAGCGCGCAAAACTTAAAGCAGGCGCTGATAAACCGCCAAAGTCTGATCTGCGATTCCAGACCAGCTGTAGTTTTTTGCAATTTCCGCACTCTGTTCAGCCGCCTGCGCTGCACTGAAAGGCTGATCCAGTTTTTCAGCCATTTGCTTTGCTAAGGCCTGCGTATCTCCGAGAGGGAAATAATCAGCCTCCGGCAAGCCGACTTCAAGATTGGCGGTAATATCACTGGCCAGAACCGGCAATCCGTAGCCCATCGCCTCCATCATCGCGATCGGCATGCCTTCATGACTGGACGGTAAAACAAACAAAGCTGCATTGCTGTAAAGCGCCCTCAGATCATCGCCGCGTTGCATGCCGGTGAGCACGATATTCGGCGTTTTGGCAGCCAGAGCTTTCACCTGATCGACATAAGGTGACTGATGATCGGCGGCACCGACAATCGCCAATTTCTTATCCGTGTGATAACCCGCAGCCTGCATGGCAGCAAAAGCGGCAATCAGATCGTGCTGGTTCTTTTCCGGCACGATACGGGCAACCATCACCACATATTTCTTCTGCTCCAGTGCAAATGTCTGCAACACAGCGCTTGCCCCACCGGTTTCCCGTAAGGTCACACCATTCGGAATAAATTGTGCGGAAACCTGATAGCGTTCTGCCATAGCCTCAGCGATATGACGGGAAACGGCAATCCGCTGACTGGCAAAACGCATCCCTGCCCATTCGCCGGTTTTCAGCATTTTGCGGGCAAGTCCGCCCCATTTATCGCGGTTATAATCAAAACCATGATGGGTAACGACGGTTTTAAGCCCAAGCAATCGTGCCAAAGGGGTCAGCAAAGCCGGTCCGATTGCATGAATATGCAGGATGTCAGGACGTCGAACTGCCGCCACCAGCACGCCGAGAAATGTATGAGCAATCGCTTCAAATTTCGTGGAAAGCGGCGCCCAAAGCGGCGTGACCTGCACACCCTCCCATTGATAAGGCTTTTTCTGGGTCAGATAGGGTTTGCGTCCCAGCACTTCGACATCCCAGCCTTTTTCAACAAAAACGCGGGCAAGCTCTTCAACATGCTTCTCCACACCGCCCTGCACTTGCGGCACACCACGCAAACCGAGCATCATCACTTTGGGGCGCTTACTCATGCGCGTACTCCCAGATCAGCGTAAAGAGCGAGCATACGATTACGATAGGCTTCAGCCGAGAATTCATTCAAAATCCATTCACGCCCGGCCAGCCCCATCCGGTTACACTCCGCAAGCGGCATAGCAGCCATATGGCTTAGTTGTGCTGCCAGATCATCAGCATTACCGGCCTCAGCAGTCAGTCCGGTCTCACCTTCACGGATCATCTCCGGAATACCGCCAATACGTGCGCCGATCACCGGTGTGCCCAGCGCATAGGCCTCCAGAATGCTGACCGGTGCATTTTCATACCATTCTGACGGCAGAACCAGCGCCCTTGCCTCACCGATCAGACGATGCAGCTTTTCGCCGGTCACATAACCGGCGAAAGCTACCGGCGCGCTGAGTTCCGCTGCCAGTGCTTTCAATTCGGCCTCATCAGGGCCCGTACCGGCAATGACCAATTTCACATCGGATTTTGCCGCTGCAGTGATAAGCGTTTTGAGGCCTTTTTCTGGTGCTAAGCGACCGGCAAACAGCAGATAGTCCTGCGCCTCATAAACCGGCTTCAGATGATCCGTTTCCACGAAATTCGGAATATAGACCAGTTGCTCCGGCGGCCAGCCCCATTCAATCAGCTTCTCACGGTAGAAACGGCTCGGCACCACAAAGCGGTCAACTTTATTGCGGTAAAGGCCGAGCATCCGGTGAACAGCAGTTTCGACAAAAACCAGTCCGCTGAGCGAAACCGACCCTTTGATGCAGCGATTGGCGACCACATTATAAATCCGGCCACCTTTGCACTGCTCACAAACATGACCGTCAACCAGCATTTTATAAGCAGGACAGGCCAGTTTCAGATCATGCACGGTCATTACAACCGGAATATTATGCTGCTTCAGCGTCGCAAAAATTGACGGTGACAAATGGTGATAGACATTATGCGCATGAGCGATATCCGGTTTCGCGGCTTCCAGCAATTGGCTCAGATTTTGCTGCGCCTCGCGGGAATAAATGATCTTAGCAGCCTGCTTAACCTTGGTCAGCGCAGAGCTTTCACGGCCATATTCAATTTCAGATACAAAATAGCGCGACCAGTCTGAAGGCAGATTTTCCGGATGCTGCATGGCAAAAGGCACGGCATCCCAGCCGATATCCTCGAACAGGCTCATATGATCGAGAAAGATCGCTTCCGCTCCGCCACGCCGGTAAAAATAATTATTAATTGCCAGCAGACGCATCTGCTTCTCATCTAAGGTCATGCGTTCCCTCAAGCAGGCCTGAGAGCATAATTTCTTAAACTTGAAACAGAAATTATGCTCTCACTTTAAAGTGTCAGAGCGAGTTTTGTGCACCCAATGGGTGTCTGGCGCTCTAAAGCTTTATAAATTTTACACATCACACAGCATGTGCAGATGCATAATCATCCAGTGCTTCATCAACTGTTAAAATTTCACATCCGCTTTGCACCGCATATTGAACCAGTTTTTCAAAGGTCGCCGGTGTGCAGCCATAGGATGTCGGTGTTTCAGAAATGTCATGCGTAAAAAAGATCAGCCAGCCCGGCTGCGCTTTCACCGCATCAATTTCCCGCGTCAATTGTAATGAATGTGCCTCTGGCTGGCGGATCTCCATACCATACAACATTTGCGGGCTTATTGCCCCGCGATTGATCCGGTTTTCTCCGGCGCGGCAAGTACGGTAATTGCGCGCCAACCGCCGATGGGCAAAATAGGAAACCGCATTATAGGGATAGGCAAAATTAAACTTCGGACCATGTCCGCCTTTGTTATCTCCCAGAATCCGGCTCAGAAATGACCGGTTTCGGTCAATCTCACTTTGCAACTGCGCATCCTTAAGTGCCGCAACATTCGCATGTGAAAATGTATGGCACCCGATTTCATGCCCGCGTTCCGCCAGTTCACGAATTCCGCTTTCGGTAATCAGTTTACGGCTGGTTTCTGATGTACCGGCGAGCCCTCCGGCCACATAAAATGTTCCGCGCAATCCGTATTTTTCCAATATGGTCGCGCCATAATACAAAGTGCTGTCAGGCACATCGTCGAAAGTGAACGTGATCACCGCATGATCCGTTGGCACATGAAGTGTTTTAGGAGCGAGACGGGACATCAGCCGTGCCTGTAAACGAGCGACCCAGTATTTAATTTTGTGCTTCACCGTGTCACTCCGATACTGCCTGATGCGAACGCAAGCGAGGGCGCATCGTCATAAGGAACCGGCACTGCCAATGCCTGCAAACGCAAGCCGAACAGAGCCATCATAACGCTGAACCATAATAAACTGCCGGTTTCAAAGAATACACTTTCAAGCGCGCCCCCAAACAAACCGTAAAGCCAGATACGTACATAAAGCCGCACAACAGGCGTATAGAGGTTTTGCTGTGAAATCCGCCTGATGTAAAGTAATGGCAGCACTAAAATCCAGATAAAGACAAGCAAAAAACCAATAACACCGAGATTAATTAACGCATCGACCCATGCATTGTGACCGTTAAAAGCACGCGGAGACCAGTTTTCCACTGTATCATTATTAACCAGAGCGTCCGTCAGCCAATAACCATGAAGCCCGTGCCCGATCAATGGCCTATCAGCAATTGCCCCTACAGCCAGTCGCCAGATATCCGAACGGTTGGTGAAACTGGCATCAATGCCGAGCGATGTAATAAACTCATAGACAGACGGTATCAATGCAGCGCCGACCGTTAAAAAATTGATCGTTAACACACCGCCGACAGCAATCGGCACACGCAGCCACTTAATTTTCTCGAAAACATAGGCGATCAGCAGGATCATCGGGAACATGGCTGTCGATGTCTTGCCGCCGGTATGCATCAAAAAGAACACCGACAAAACAAGGATCAGCCAGCCCGCAAGGTGATAGCCTTTATCTTTCAGGTAAAGCCCGAAGAAGCCACTGACCAGCATGGCTGCAGAGGCAACATTCTTATGGGCAAAATGACCGCGCCAGTTCCCTAACTGCTCATCGCCTAATTCGGAACTGAACTGATGTATAGCCACTAACGGCTTGAACATTACACCGAAATAGGCAAGCCCCAGCATGACAAACAGCCCTGCCATAATCATTTTGGCGAATTGCTCTTCAGAACGCGGCAATAACAGGAATACCGAGGCATTGAGCATAATGATGCAGGAAAGAATAAGCTGTTTTAAGGATTCAACCCGCTCTGCAGAGAAAAGCGCCGCGAGCAAAATCCATATGACCAGCAACACGATTAAAGGCCTGGGTTGCAATACCAGCTTCTTTAACGGGCTGATGGCAACATAACAAATAGCACTTGCAAAGAGCAGCAAGGAAACGACCTGATTAAACAGGCTTGAGCCGCCTTCAGCCGCCGCCGAAGCCGTTTCCGCAGGAAAAGGCTCGATCGTCACCCAGAGGTAAAAGAACTGCGCCATGAATAAGGTCGCAGCAAGAAAACCCCTTATATCGCTCATGCCGGAGGTGCGGATCATCTGCAACCTGCTTCACTATTTTTTATAAGAAGCGCGGGACTGTGCACGTAAGAGACCGATAAATCCGAAAAGCAAGGCCAGCCCTGTACCAAGACCACCGCCGACAACGGCACCGGCAACAGTAAGAAGAGCTGTACCCGGAGGCCATGAACGGCTTTTCGGTGGCAAGGCCGGTGAAGCAATACGGATATTAGTCGCATCGATCTGCTGGCGTTGCGCAATTTCCTGCGCACGGGTCAGATAGGTCTGATACAGCGTAGTCTTTGTCAGGCGGTCGCGTTCAAGATCATTCAGCGTAACCTGTGCATCCGTATCGAGGGAAACCGCTGACCGGGCAGTCTCAATCTGACGGCGCAAAGTTTCGACCACAGAATTTGCCTGATCCAGATCCAGCTTTGCGGCACGTAAAATCCGTGACGTTTCCTGCGAAATTTGTGCCTGCAGGCCTGCAATTTGCGACTGCGTGCTGGCCAGTTCAGGATAACGCGGACCATAAGTCATGGTCATAGCATCAAGACGCTGTTTCAGGGTCGCATATTGTGTGCGCAATGCAGTCAGCGTCGGGGATTGCAATGTACCGGACGGATCCAGAGCCTGATTGCCGGCACTGGTCAGTTCTGCATAACGGGATTTTGCCTCGGCCTGACGGCTCAGAGCGCCGACGAGCTGTGAATTGATTTCTGTCAAAGCCTGTGCACTGACCAGCTCACCGGTATTACCGGTCTGAAGCCCCTGCGCATTGCGGAACTGCGCTACTTTCATTTCGGCTTCAGTTGCAGCCTTTTTCAGCTCACTCAGCGGTTCTGTCAAAGCACGGGCAGCGCGTGCGGCACCATCCCGCTCATTCTGTGCAACTTCATCCTGAAAGGCCTTGGCGACAGTATCTGCCAATATAACGGCCTTTTCAGGCTCCCGCGCCCAGACAGTGAGGTTAATCAGATAAGAACGCTCCGGACGGCGCGCCTCAACACGTGATGACAATTCACGCAAGGCTGCAATATTCTTTGCCTGTTGCGGATCGACAGTATCATCCTTCTTCGGCTCACCCAGAAGACCGGAGAATAATGTTTTCTCTGTTCCGTTAAATTCCGGATCATCCTGCAATTTCAGTTCGTCGACCACACGTTGCATCACATTACCGGATGTCAGCAAGCGCAGCTTGCTTTCAATATCCATCAGCTGGCTTTCTGCCTGCATACTGGTGGCATAAACATCATTCGGCACAACCTGCAAATTTGATGGTGCAACAATGATATCCGAACCCGCAGTGAAACGCGGCTTGGCGGTTTTACCAAAACCTATGCCGACAGCTGCCCCCACCAGAGCCAGCAGCAGGATCAGCCACCAAAAGCGCAGCAACCAATTGATAATATCTGAAAAACCAACAACCGGAAAAACCCAGCTGCGCTGTGCAGAACGCGCCTCGTCACTGTCTGCATAATCCTGTTGCGAAGAGGAAGAAACGGCTTGAGAGGCTCGTATATCTGTATCCGGCTGCAAAACAGCTTCTGCACCACGGCTGCCGGCAGACGCGGGTTTGGCTTTTTTAGCTAATTCTTGCAGCGTATACATCAGACATCTCTAATAGCTTGAGGCAAAACCCGTATAGAGGGCTCAATTGCTGTATCTACTTATGCAGTAACAGAGATATTAAAAAAAAAGGTTAACAAAGCCTCATCGGCATAGTTTAAGTATTAGATTCCATGAAAAGCATTATTTTAAATTTTACTTATAATAATTAATAACAGGCTTCCCCTGCCTTTTTGTTTTCCGGCCTAAATCGGTCTAAAATTGTTCCCTTTCACAGGAAAATGCTATAGAGAGGCTGCGACAAGGGAAATAAACTATGAGTGAAACGGAGTTGCCGGACAACCGCATGTCTGCACGTATCCGACGATATTTACCGTCGCTCCTCTCCTATATGGCTTCCAGCGGCAGCCTCATCATGGCAAGTGTAGCACAGCTTGCGACATTTGCTATTCTCGCGCGTTTTCTCGGCGCGGCTGAATTTGGTATGTTCATCACTATCATGGCAATCACCAGCATTGTCGTGCATATTTGCGGCATTGGCAGCGCTGAAAGCCTGCTGCGGCGCGTGGCGCAGAATAAAAAAATATATCCGGTCATGCTCGGTCACAATCTGATATTGATCGGTATCAGCGGTGCTCTGCTCGTAGCTGCCGGAATGCTTATCCTGCCCTACTGGATCGAATTTTCACCTGATCCTGTCACCAACACGATCAGTCTCTTTCTCTATCTTGTCACCAATATTGTCTTGCTGCGCATGATTTTGCTGGCTGAGGCCGTCTATATCGGACACAGCAATTTCAAAGCAGCCAATCTCTCTGTGGTCGGCTTCGCCCTTGCCCGTACGCTTGCGGCGGTTCTGGCTTGTGTTGTGTTTGGCGTCAGCACCATTAACGGCTGGGCCTGGTGGCAATTTGCCTGTCACGTATTAGTTGCCGGAATATACTGGCTGTTTTTAATGCGGCTGGGCAAACCCATCTTCCATATTATGCGTGAGGAAATCAAACTCGGTATCTTCTTTGCCACCCCGTTCATCTTCCGCGCCATTCGCCAGAATATCGACTTGTTGCTGCTTGGTCTTCTTCTCTCCCCCGCAGTCATCGGCAGCTACGGCGTTGCACGACGGATTGTCGACAGCAGCTATCTGAATATTGATGCCATGAGCCGTTTGCTCTATCCCCGCTTTGCTAAAATGAGTGCGAACGGCATCGACAAAGCCTGGCCTCTGGCACAAAAAGCCACGCTGATGGCATTGGGTATTTCCGTTTTCACAGCGACATTTGTTTATTTTTTGGCACCATATCTGCCACTGATTTTCGGTCAGGAATATCAGTCCATGGTATATTTTACGCAGGTGCTGTGCTGGGTCATTATTTTCTATGCATTATGGTCTGTCAGCGTCGAGGTAATGGGGTCTGCCGGTGAGCACGGCTATCGCGCGGCTATTCTTAACACCGGCAATATAATCGGCGCGCCGATACTGGCATTTGCCACATGGCTGATGCCGCCGACAGGTACATTTATTTCAATCTATCTGATTGAAATCTCCATCGCCATCTGCGCATGGCTGGTGCTGTTGCGCTTGATGCGCAGGGCAAAACAGAGTTCAGTTTAGAGCGACCTTATTGCACCCGAAGAGGCGCCCGTCGCTCTAGAGCGGTTTAAGTCCAGATTGGATCATAGCGCTCGCGTCTCAATTCTTTGTTTGGTCGCATTATCACGGGCGTCAAGTTGATCCAACTTGACATAATCAAGAAGTCAAGTTGATCCAACTTGACTGTGAAATGCTCTAATGCTTGTTTTCCTGAATGATTTTGCTCTCGATCATAGCAGCAGGATTTTTGCGTGGCGTGAAAAAGCCAAGCGGTAGTGCCGCTGCATGAAAAAACCATGCTGTAACTGAATAGAGCCCGATTGAAAAACTGCGATGTTTCACGCTCATCAAAGCTACTGCAGCAGCAATCATTGCCAGATCAATCAATAGCGCAATACCGGTTGGCAAGACAGCCAGCACCAGCAGCATAGCGATAATCCATCCATAGACTGCCATCCACAGTCGCAATTCCGGCAATTCGGCAAACAACATCCTGAAATGTGGCTTGCCCGTTGCCGAGCGCAGCAATTCTCCGATGCCGCGAATATATTTTGACTGCCAGCGCTTAATTAGAAGCTTGTATGCATTGGCACTATGCCCCGTGTGATACACGAAGCGCCGGTCGAGACGAAACAATGTCCAGCCCTTGGCACGCAACCGCACACCCAGATCATATTCTTCATAGCTGTGCAGATTACGGTCAGACAAATAGCCGATTTCTTCTATCGCCTCGCGCCGGTAAAGTCCTCCGCAATTAATACGGTCGATCGTTCCGACTGCTTTATACGCGGTTTTCCGCAAGCCGCGCCGGACATATTCAAGGCTCTCATTATTGCGCTCCATCACATGGCCGGTAACACCGGCAACGCGCGGATTTGCTTCCAGATATTTCAGCGCCTCGATAATAAAGTCCGGTGCCAGTTCTGTATCACCGTCCATCAGGCAGATAAAAGAGCCGCTGCTATACTGATAGCCCAATTGAGGCCCCAATCCGCAACTGGCTTTGGCAGGCGCTTCAATCTGAACAATTTTTACAGGATATTGCTTTGCAATCTCAATCGTACGGTCGCGGGAACCGCTGTCAGCCAGAATAACTTCACCCTGCCCGTCAGGCAAAGCTGCAAGAGCACTTTCAAGCGCGGCGGCAATCCGTCGTTCTTCATTCAATGCTTTGATAATGATTGAGACCGCCATCTTACATCCTGCTTGTCTGAGCATCGGGCTATCACGCGCATATAGGCATAAGACATATAAAATGCAATTAACACCGCCATGGAACATGGCTGGCAGACTATATTATCAAAATGCCTTAATATTATTATTTCACTTAAATAAAACTCACTCAAATACTACAAAGCAATGACCTGTTTTTGCTTATCCGCAAAGCGATATAATAATTCTGTGTTTCAAAATTTTCCCTAGGACATTGTTTACACAATTCTGCCAGAGTCGCCTCAGCTTCACTCAAACGTAAAACGGCTTTCAGCATCACGCCTGACTATCATTGAACAAAACAGGGCAAGCGGCATGGCATTAATCAGTTCGATACAGCTTTCCCGGGGAGAGCCGGATTTAAGCCTGATCGAACCTGCTCAGGTGCCTAAAAGCGAATATCTTGCCCTCAGTTCTGATCCGCACATCTCCCTATGCCCGGCTTATCAGATCCGCTGCTTTAAGTCCGTTGACGATGTTTCCGGCGACTGGCCTGCCGCTGAAAAAAACGGGCCCGGCAAACTGCATAGCCATGCAAGTCCGAATTATCATATTTTTCAGACCACAACATTTCTGAAAATCTGGGAAGAAACCTATGCTCCGGCATTGAAGGCTGAGCTGTGCCTAATCGAAGTTCGCACAGAAGACGGCAGACCGGTTATGTTTCTGCCTCTGGCTATCTTTGTGCGCAACGGAACGCGCATCCTGTCTTTTACAGATCAGGGTGTGGCCGATTATAATGCGCCCGTATTGTTTGCCTGCGGAATGATCTGGACCCGTGCGCAGGCAGAAAATGTGTGGCAGCAGATACAAAAAGCTCTGCCGGCTTTTGATTTTGCCGATTTTAATAATATGCCTGAAAAACTGGGCAATCTGACCAATCCGATATTTTTGCTGGCCAATCAGAGCAACTCAGCGGACAGCCATGCCAATATATTGTCTCATGACTGGGACAGAATACAGCAGAACCTCGTGCGCCCGAAAATTATCCGGCGCAAACTCCGCCGCCTCCATGAATTAGGCGATTGCGAATTTTTTATCGCGAAAAATGACGCTGAAAATCAGGCATTGCTGGACTTCATGTTACGGGAAAAACAACAGCGTTTTATTGAAACGCATGTACCGGGATTTGAGCAATATCCTGAGAAAATTCACTATTTCAATGAAGCAACACGAGTATTTCAATCAGCCGGTGTGCTGCATTTTTCTGCATTGAAACTGAATGGTGAAATTCTCGCTTGTATGTGGGGACTGGTCAGCGGGCCACATTATTACGGCATCATGATTGCTTCTAATCTGAAAAACTGGGCGAAATATTCCCCCGGCCATGTCTTACATTATCTGCTGATCAAAGACCTGAAAGAGCAAGGCTATAATTGCCTTGATCTTGGCGTTGGTGACGAAGACTGGAAATTGCAGAATTGTGATCTGACCATTCCGCTCAAACGCCTCACCGTCTGCGCCACACTGCGCGGTCGCCTCTATGAAGTACATAAAGAAGTCATGTCGCGTTTGCGTGCCACGTCATTCTGGCAGGCTCTGCGGCCGTTGAAATGGCAGCTGATCCGCGGCGTTAAACGCTGATTAGCCAGCCCGCGGATCGCACCCTACATTATGACCCTGCAAATACGACTGTGAATACAGCGCCTTTTCCAAGCTGCGAGCGTACGATCAACCTTCCGCGATGGCGGGTCAGAATATGTTTAACAATGGCGAGCCCCAAACCCGTGCCTTTATGGGCGCGGCTGCTATCCACATCGACACGGTAAAAGCGCTCGGTCAGACGTGGTAAATGCTCAGCCGGTATACCGGGGCCGAAATCCTCTACGCTGACGGAAAAACCACGCAATGCATCTGCAGTGGTTGGTGCTGCTTCGCCCCCCTGCTCATCAAGACTGACAATAACCCGCTTGCCCGCTTGTCCGTATTTACAGGCATTTTCAATCAGGTTCTGAAACACCTGAATAAGCTCGTCTTTGTCGCCGGGCAGCCAGACCGGATGATCTGGTTTCGTCCATTCAATGGTTACGCCAACACCCGAGGCCATAGGCGCCAGTGTCTCCACCACATGGCTCAGCACCTGCCCGATATCAATGCGTTCTTTTACCGGAATAGCGGCCTTCATTTCCAGACGAGAAAGAGACAGCAAATCATCGATCAGACGCGACATGCGGTCTGCCTGTGTCTGCATAATGCCAAGAAAACGCTCGCGCGCAGCGGCATCGTCGCGCGCAGGGCCTTGCAGCGTTTCAATAAAACCACGCAATGAAGCCAGAGGCGTGCGCAATTCATGACTGGCATTCGCAATAAAATCTGACCGCATACGGTCAATACGGCGCAACTCCGTCTGGTCGCGGAAGATCAGGATAAAACAATCCGCTTCACCTTTTGCCGTTTCAAAAGTCATGACCGAAGCACGATACCAGCGCTCAAACGGCAACCGCTCCAGATAATCCGATGACCGCGCCTGCCCGTCAGCAATAATCCCCTGTATCAGGGAATGCATTTCCGGCGAGCGAAAGCACAAATACAGGGATGCATCCCGAGCCAGTGGCGGGAAGGCTTCGCGAGCTGCATGATTGACATAAAGGATCGTACCATCCGTATCAAAAAGCACCAGCGGATCAGGCAGAAAATCGGCAAGCCGCTCACCGGACAGGCGCGACAGCGGCCCTTCCCGCTTGCCGGTTTTGGTCGTAACCGCAACTGGTTTCGGTGTACTGAAAAACGCCAGAGCAATCACCAGAATAAAAAGCAGCACACAGCCTGCCGCAGCAAGGGGTACGGAAACGCCCCAATAACGCAGCAGTAAAAACAACGGCAAGATTATCAGTATAGAAGACGCCGATTTACGCAGAGCTTTTAGCAATCTCTGCTCGCTACTCTCCTGCTTCCGCTCACCATCTGTATCTGATGCCATTATGTTTGAAACGCCGCCTTGCTGTTTCTGACCGGTAACCATAGATCTGAATGCCGCCTTTATGCCTGCCCTGTTGCAGCCTGCTATGTTCTATTCCAACAGATGCGCATATTATCTTTCCGATAGCAGCACAGTTTCACAGAATACATTTATTTTGCTGATTACAAATGTTTTTCCGGAAAAGCGCATAGTCCGCCCCGAAAAGAACAGCCGGACTATTTATGATTTATATTGCGGTTTTGTGACAATCCGGCCGGATGATTATGCCTTCCTGTGCATAATGCGCCGGTAAAGTCTGTATAGTTCTTCTGTCGTCCTCAACGTGTTTTAACCCGCTCTCAATACGGCTTGGAAAATGCGGTGTTTTTTCCCAGTGATGGGGCGCAGTGAACATCTGATAAAATGCCCGCCATGATGCAACGGACAGTAGAAGCCAATATAAAGGCACGCCCCAAAGATAAAAATACCGGCGTTTTTCTTCATAACGCAGTGTCTTCTGACACAGCAAATGAAAGCTCAGATAAGCTGTCAGCAAATTCAGACCATTAAACAAAACCGCAGCCACAACCGACTGGTCGTGATAACCGGAGATTGTTAGAGCAACACCCCAAATCAGACTGACCAGCATAAAGGGATGCAGCAAAGCGGATAGCAGCAAACCTGTTGTATATAACAAGTACAGGCTGAAACGTGCTGCACCTAACTGACGGCAGGTATGCACAGGCGAGCGCATATGCACCAGCCATGTCTGCATCCAGCCCTTGAACCAGCGGGTGCGTTGCGTTTTCCAGTCCTTATAATTTTCCGGTGCATCTTCAGTCGTCGGACGATTAATCACATCCACTCTGTAACCGAAGCGTGCCAGTCGCATCCCCAGATCGGCATCTTCCGTCACATTATAGCTGTCCCAGCCACCGACTTTCTGCAGCACTTTGCGCCGGAGATGATTGGATGTTCCGCCCAAAGGCATTACGGCACCACGACGGCTGAGCCATGGCAAAAGCCCGCGAAATAATCCTGCATATTCAAAAGAAAAATAGCGCGTCAGATAGTTACAGCTGAAATTTCCGATCACCAGCGGCGCCTGAAGACAGGCGAGATCACTGCCACCACCCCGGAACGTCTGCCAAGCCTCCAGCAACTGATCGCGATGCGGCCTGTCCTCCGCATCATAGACGACAAGATATTCGCCACGGGCAAATTGCAGTGCATAATTCAGAGCTTTGGGTTTGGTACGTGGTCCAATCGAGGGTACTTTCAGAACTTCAAATTGCGCAGGTAATTTATGCCGTGACAGCGCCGCCAGAGTTTCACTGTCATCGGCCTCGCAAATCAATTTGATATCCAGCTTTGCAACCGGCCAGTTCAAGGCACTGAGCGCCTGTATAAGCTGCCGTACAATCCCTGCCTCCTTATAAAGCGGCACCAGCACAGTATAAACCGGCAGATCATGAAGCCGGTATGGTGCAAGCGGTCTGATATGCAGCGGCCGTGCATTCCACGCCGCCAGAAGGCGAATGGTGACGCAGGCAAAGAAAAACAATGTCATGCCCCAATAGAGAAAGGCCAGACGGGAGCCGCCCTCCGTCAGAAACATCCATAACAGCCCGATAAGCAAGCCTGCGAAACAGAAACCCTGCCAGCCGTTCAGTACCAGACTGGCGGAAAGATGTGCGGGTGTCATTTTTTGTGCCCGTCCGGCAGCGGCTTTGCCATAACGGTTATGCAATAATGCCACCAATACAGAGGGCGGACAAAGTCTTAAACGCTCACGCATTTCAGGATATTGCCGTAAGTAGAATTTCAGCATCGCCAATTCCCGAAGATCCGGCGCCATATAAAGCAGGCTTTGACCTTTAGGCCCCGCAATCAATATATGGCGGATACTGCTGAGACGAGCCGGCCCGTCAAAAGGGCGCAACAAAACCTCTTCCGCATCCGGCGCATCATCATAAGTCAGCCCCGTTTCTTCAGCCCAAAGCCTGTAAAGTGCCGCTTCAGAAATTGCACCTTTGTGCACGAGTTCATCATTAAAAGACGTATTATGCCGTGCAGCGCTGGCAAAGGCCGCAATAATATCCGCTTTACCCAATCCCGCCGCGACAAGCCGAACCGAAAATGCTGCGCAGAGTTTTATAAAGCTTTGTGTAAACAACAAATGTATTGTCATTTCGCCCCCGCGAGTATTTAACCAAAATCAACTCAATTAAATTAGAAGTAACAAAACAAAACTATTTTGAAATTTACGATAATTTAACAATAATAATCATTTTAAAAAAATATCAACTGTAAAAAATACAATATACAAATCATTCAATTTCAATAATACCAACATTAATTATTGTTCAAAAAATAAATTTATTATTCACGCGGGTTCTGCTTTCTATAAAGAGGAGAAAATTTTATACTGAACAAAATCCGGACAAACCAACAGGAGCTGCAGTCAGCCAATGCGCAATGATGTTCTTTCCGCCCCGCTCAAACGGGCGTTAAAATATTGCGCAGCCGTCGGCTCTGCGATCCTGCTGATACTCGCCTCCGGCATCTCGGCATCCTACGCCGCCCCGCCCTATCTGGCAGGAGATGACCAGAAACCGGCAAAACCGGATATTTCACAAAGAACGCAGATCCGTTTCCTGACCGGCACAGATTTTGCGCCTTTCAACAATCTCTCCCCGCAAGGGCGGCTGAGCGGCTATCATATTGATCTGATCCGTGCGCTTTGTCAGGAACTGGCGATCACCAATCGTTGCCTGATCGAAGCCCGCCCGTGGAATGAACTGTTTCCCGCCTTGCAGAAAAACGAAACTGATGCGCTGATTGCCGGACTGACACCGGATCGGGAAAAACGCACCACACTCAGCTTCACCCGCGCTTATTTCAGCTTGCCAGCCCGTTTTGTGACAGTGAGAACATCGGAACTGGCCGATAAGAACTTTTCACCTGACGGGAAAACAGTCGGTGTTCTCGCCGGTTCCGCCCATGAAGCCTTGTTGAAAACCTATTTCCCGAAAGCAAAAACCAGTCCTTATAGCAACAGCGAGCCTCTCTATAAGAATCTCAGAGATGGCAAAATCCAGCTGCTTTTCGGTGATGCGATGAGCCTGTCGCTCTGGATGAACCCAAGCACGATATCAGGCAATACCGCGCCGGACGGCTCCTGCTGCCGCTTTATCGGCGGCACCTATCCGGCACCGGAGTTTCTCGGACAGGGAATGACGATTGCTTTGCGCAAGCAAGATGCGGATCTGCGTCTCGCCTTCAATAATGCACTCAATGCACTAGAGCGCAAAGGTGTGCTGGATGACCTGTATCTGCGCTATTTTCCGGTCGATTTCTATTAAATAAAAATGAGCGCATCTCAAAAAAGATGCGCTCATCATCAAATTACAATTTGCGGAAACGCACGCGCGCACTGCGCTCAATGGCAGCAACGCTCAGTTCGTCAAGATTCCACAGATCACGCATCAGCTGCAGGAATGCCAGCTCTTCCTGTTCAACATGCAGGTCGGCTGCGGCCACTTCAACAGCCAGCGCATAGGCTGTTTCATAAAGTTTTTCCGGCAGGGCCTGATGGGCAATATCCAGAATACGATCCAGACCATCATCCTTGGTCAGTAATTCATAGCAACGCTCGGCAATTTCCGGCACTCTTTCGTCATCAAAGCCGGTAAAAACCGGCAGGCGATGCACAAGATTTCCGATGGAGGACAATTCCGCATCTGTCATTCGCGTATCCGCAGCTGAAACTGTTACCATAATATAGATCAGCGCATCTTGCGGCGTGATTTTCATTTCCAAGAACTCCTGCATCGGCTTTTTGATGACTTTGAAACTATTCCACAGGGCTTAACAAGTGTTCAACTGCATTTCAGCCTGAGGATAATGCACACAACCCCCATCATTTTTGCATTACACGCCCGCACTTGCAAAGAAAGCGCATCATATCCCCCAGCGCTTGTAAAGAAAGCGCAGCACATCATTGACGAAACCCGCATCTCACCATAGACCTGTCTGTCCGTACCCGTAAAAAGTGCGGATATTTCAAACCAACACCTCCTATCAGGAAAGATATTATGACAACCGACCGCTCAAACCACATCGACCTTGCGCCCGACCTGATTGCGGCAGCAGCACAGGCGAAAGCGTGGCCCTTTGAAGAGGCTCGGAAAATCATAAAACGGTACGAGAAAACCGGCTTTCCCGAAGTCGTGATTTTCGAAACCGGCTATGGCCCGTCCGGTCTGCCGCATATCGGTACTTTCGGCGAAGTTGCACGCACATCCATGGTGCGCCATGCATTCCGCGTTCTGACCGAAGATAAAGTCAAAACCAAGCTCATCTGCTTCTCGGATGATCTGGACGGCATGCGCAAAATTCCGGAAAATGTGCCGGATCGTGCCGCGCTTGAGCCAGCTTTGCAACTGCCACTATCGGCTGTGCCAAATCCGTTTGGCGGCAACTATAAGAGCTTTGCGGATCACAACAACACTATGCTGTGCCGCTTCCTCGACACTTTCGGCTTCGATTATGAATTCGCCAGTGCCACGGAATATTACAAATCCGGCCGCTTTGATGAAGTGCTGCTGCGCGCTGCCGAGCGCTACGACGACATCATGGCCGTGATGCTGCCGACACTGGGTGAAGAACGCCGCGCCACTTACAGCCCGTTCCTGCCGATCTCACCGACTACAGGTCGCGTGCTTTACGTGCCGATGAAAAAGGTTGACGCCAAAGCAGGCACCATCACCTTTGACGATGAAAACGGCGTGGAAACAACACTGCCTGTCACCGGCGGCAATGTAAAACTGCAGTGGAAGCCGGATTTCGGCATGCGCTGGGCCGCGATCGGCGTTGACTTTGAAATGTTCGGCAAAGATCACCAGACCAATCAGGCGATCTATGACAAGATTTGTGAAATTCTTGGCGGTCGTGCGCCGGAGCATTTCGTCTATGAATTGTTCCTCGATGATCTCGGCCAGAAGATTTCCAAATCCAAAGGTAATGGTATCAGCATTGATGAGTGGCTGACCTATGCGCCGACCGAAAGCCTCGGCCTGTATATGTTCCAGAAGCCGAGAACAGCGAAGAAACTGTATTTCGACGTGATCCCGAAAGCCGTGGATGAATATTTCACCTATCTGGCAGCCTATGAAAAACAGGATTGGGCAGCCCGCCTGAACAATCCGGTCTGGCATCAGCATTACGGCAATCCGCCGAAGGTTGATTTGCCGGTGCCGTTTGCCATGTTGCTGAACCTTGTCAGTGCATCCAATGCGGAAAATGCCAGCACCTTGTGGGGCTTTATATCCCGCTATGCACCGGGGGCATCTCCGGCAACGCATCCGGAGCTTAACGCTCTGGTGGAATATGCCATCCGCTACTTCAATGATTTCGTGAAGCCGAGCAAGAAATTCCGTGCACCGGATGAAGTTGAAAGCCAAGCATTGCGTGATCTGGATGCGGCATTGGCCGCGCTGGACAACAGCGCAGACGGCACGACAATCCAGAACGCCATTCTGGATGTGGCACGCGTCATTGAACGCTATCAGGATCATAATAAGAAGAGCCCAGACGGCGGCCCTGGCGTGTCCGTCTCGTTCTTCCAGATGCTCTATGAAGTGCTGATCGGACAAGAACGCGGCCCGCGCTTTGGTTCATTCGTAGCGCTTTACGGCATTGATGAAACACGCGGTCTGATTGCCGAGGCACTCAAACGCGCCTGAGACTTCAGAATAAAAAAGAAAAAGCCGCGTTTCTGAAACGCGGCTTTTTTGTATTTTACTGCTGGGGTGCAGGTGGAAACGGTAAATCCGGCGCGACCGGTTGTGCCGGCGTGGTGAGTTCAGGCGCAGTTATATCAGGCACCGGATTCTCCGCAGGCAATGAAGGTGCAGGCGTAATACCAGCCGGATTATCTCCTGAGTTTTGCGGCATATCCGTTACCGGCTTGCGGCCAAAAACACCAAGCAGCATTTTCTCGGCCTGTGTCTGGCTGTCTGCATATTGGCCGCCGAAAGTAGCGCGCGCCCAGCCATTTTCCACCAGCCAGCGTGCAACATCCGTACCCGCCAATGTACAGCTTGTGCGGATCAGCTCCTGATTTTGCTCAACACCATCCATATTGCAGCTGACAGCACGACCGCGCAGCCATGAGCGGAAGGCTGTGCGTGCCTGCATACCACATTGCCAGACGTCACCATTCACATCGGAACAGGATGCATCCGGCTCGACAATATCAATGCCGTTCAGCTCGATCGTGCGATTACCCACTGCCAGTCTGCCTGCAGCCAATGCCACAGGACGGTAGAACAAACCGCCTGCGGCCGCCTGTTCTTCAGTCAGTTTCTCAGATTGTGTTGCCTCAGGTGTTTTTTCCTGCACCGGCGTAGCCAGCCCCAGATCACTCAAAGGCGGGCGCGGCTCTACGCGTTCCAGAGGCTTAGTCTGCATTTCACCGGAAACATCAGGCAAAGGATTATCCGGCTGTGTATTGTTTTCTTCGCCTTCTGAAGATCCGGCAAGAGTACCGGACGGCAAACGCTCCGGCGGCATATCTTCCGGCAGATCGAAATTTTCTATGACGATACCGGTTTCACCGCTGCCTGTTTCACGATCAAGCGCGCCGTAAAACGGGGCAACATAGGCAGCAAATAAAGTAGCACCAACACTGAAAGCAAGGATCGGCGGCAGGATTGTCCGAAGGGTCGCCGGTTTACGCATACTCACTCCTGTTCATTGTCATGCTTCTTCTGCTGCGGATTAATAGATTTTTCGCCTGCCAGCAATTGTGCAAATGTCATCACATCCATTGCAGTGACTTCCAAAATCTTAGCCAGAGATTCCGTTGATGGCCAGCGCGGCCTGCCATCCGCCGCAAAGCGTTTGGACTTATTAAACGTCGTCGGGTCAAGCCCGGCACGCCGCGCCAGACCGGATGGCGTCAATTGCGCCCGCTTTGCCACACTATCAATGGCTGACCAGAGTTCTGCATGAGTAAACATAAGTCATCCGAAGGAATAAAATCCTCATAAGTATAACCCAGCTCATACATCAGAACATCAACAAAAACGAAAATGGCGCAGAGATATCCGCGCCATTTTCAACATTTCGATCAAAACTGCGTGTTAGAACATTTCCGGACGCAAAACCGGTTCCCACTTTTGCTGGAAATGCTTTAAGCAGCTTTATCCGCAGCCTTATAGGGATTGAAACGCTGATAGAAAGTCTCACCGCTCTCGGCCATATCGGTCAGGAGTTTTGGTGCCTTGAACTGCGCTCCGTAATCCTTCTGCAACTTCTTCGCCAGTTTCACGAAAGCTTTTGCACCCATACCATCGATGTAAGACAGAGTACCGCCGGTATAAGGTGCGAAACCGAAGGCGAGAATGGAGCCGACATCGGCTTCACGCGGATCGGTCACAATACCTTCTTCCATCACACGGGCTGCTTCCAGAGCGATAGTGACGAGGAAACGCTCTTTCAGCACTTCCACATCCACCTTGTCCGCATCCTGCTGCGGATAGAGTGTGCTCAGCTCAGGCCACAGATGTTTCTTGGCAGGCCGTGCCGGATAATCATAGAAGCCCTTGCCGTTCTTGCGGCCAAGGCGGTCATATTTATCCACCAGCGTATTGACCAGTTCGACATGGCGCGGATCAACCGCCTTGTCACCCAGATCAGCCAGCGTTGCCTTGAGAATTTTCTGCGACAGATCAATCGCTGTCTCATCATTGAGTGCCAGCGGCCCGACCGGCATACCGGCCATTTTGGCGGCATTTTCGATCATCGCAGGCGGCACGCCTTCCACCAGCATATTATAGGCTTCAGACATATAACGCAGCACGCAACGATTGACGTAGAAACCGCGTGTATCATTGACGACAATCGGCGTCTTTTTGATAGCGCGCACATAATCCAGTGCTGTTGCCAGCGCCTTTTCACCGGTCTTCTTGCCCATAATCACTTCAACCAGCATCATCTTGTCGACAGGCGAGAAGAAGTGCAGACCGATGAAATTCTTCGGACGCTGTGAGACCTTGGCAAGACCGGTAATCGGCAGGGTCGAGGTATTGGAAGCAAAAATTGCATTCTGCCCCAGCACAGCTTCCGCCTGTTCAGTTGCCGCCTGCTTGACGCCGCGATCTTCGAACACAGCTTCAATCACCAGATCGGCACCATCAAGTGCCGCATAATCGGCAGAAGGCGTAATCAATGCCAACAGCTTGTCTTTATCTTCTGCTGTCATCCGGCCTTTCTGCATTTCCTTAGCAATCAGATCAGCAGAATGAGCTTTACCCTTTTCTGCTGCTTCAAGACTACGGTCAATCAGCACCACCGGAATACCGGCTTTGGCAGTGACATAAGCAATACCAGCCCCCATGAAACCGGCACCGATAACACCGATTTTCTTGAATTTGGTTGGCTTGATATCAGCTGGCCGACGTGCGCCCTTGTTCAGCTCCTGCAAGGATACGAACAGTGAGCGGATCATCGATTGCGCTTCAGTGGTCTGCAGAATATGTGTGAAATAGCGCTGTTCAATCTTCAGGCCGGTATCAAAAGGTACCAGCAGACCTTCATAAACGCATTTGAGAATGGTCAGTGCCGCCGGATAATTGCCGGAAGTTTCGCGGCGCAGAATGGCTGTCGCCGCTGGCCAGAGATTGGCACCGGCTGCGGAATAAATCGCACCACCCGGCAGTTTAAAGCCCTTCTCATCCCAAGGTTGAACAGGCTTCAACCCGTTGCGGATCATCTTTTTAGCGGCTTCCACCAGCTTCTTCGCCGGAGCCACTTCATGCACAAGTCCCATACCTTTGGCGCGGGCAGCAGTCAGGCTCGAGCCGGTAGTCATCATCTGCAGAGCGTCTTGCTGATTGACAAGACGCGGCACACGTTGCGTGCCACCGGCACCCGGGAACAGGCCGACTTTAACTTCCGGCAGTGCCAGTTTCACGCCTTCCGCATCGGAAACCACACGGCCATGACAAGCCAGCGATAATTCCAGCGCCCCGCCCATGCAGGTACCGTTGATCGCAGATACCCAAGGTTTTCCGCAGGTTTCCAGCTTACGATACAGGCCGGTCATACGACCGACATTGTCAAACAGGTTCTGGACAGCTTTGTCAGCATCCTGCTTCTGCTCTTTTTTGAAACGCGCCAGCATTTCCTGCATCATGGTGAGGTCGGCACCACCGGAGAATGTATCCTTGCCGGACGTAATCACCGCGCCTTTAATCGCCGCATCTGCCACAACCTGATCGATAATCTGGTCAAGCTCTGTCATCACCTCAACTGTCAGCACATTCATGCTTTTGTCAGGCATATTCCATGTGACAACAGCAATACCGTCAGCGCCGGTTTCAATTTTGAAATTCTTGTAATTTGTCATTGGACTACCCTCCCTCACACACGCTCAATGATGGTTGCCGTGCCCATACCTGCACCGATACACAGGGTAACCAGTGCCGTATTGAGATCACGCCGCTCCAGCTCATCGAGCACAGTGCCGAGAATGATTGCACCGGTTGCGCCCAGAGGATGCCCCATGGCAATCGCACCGCCATTCACATTGATTTTATTGTGAGGAATATTGAAAGCCTGCATATAGCGCAGCACCACAGCCGCAAAAGCCTCATTCAGCTCGAACAGATCAATATCCGAGAGCTTCATTTTGGCGCGATCCAGCAGTTTTTCTGTGACATCCACAGGGCCTGTCAGCATCAATGCCGGATCGGAGCCGATATTGGTGAAAGCGCGGATGCGGGCGCGCGGTTTGATATCCAGCATCTTACCCGCACGCTTGGAACCGACCAGCACACCCGCCGCACCATCAACAATACCGGATGAGTTGCCTGCATGGTGAACGTGATTGATGGTTTCGACTTCCGGATGCGCCTGAATACCGACAGCATTAAAGCCGCCCATTTCCCCCGGCATCACAAAAGACGGATTGAGGCCGGACAAAGCTGCCAGATCAGTGGTCGGGCGCATATGTTCGTCATGATCAAGAATAGTCAGACCGTTGACATCTTTCACCGGAATGACGGAGTTTTTGAAATAACCCTTTTTCCAGCTCTCGCCTGCACGGCGCTGGCTTTCCACCGCATAAGCATCCACATCTTCGCGGGAGAAGTCATATTTTGTGGCGATCAGATCAGCCGACACACCCTGCGGCATGAACCAGCCCGGAAAACCGACCGACGGGTCCATATACCATGCACCGCCGGACATACCCATACCAACACGGGACATGCTTTCCACGCCGCCGGCAATCACCAGTTCGTCTGTCCCGCCTGCAATTTTGGCTGCGGCCAGATTAACCGCATCAAGACCGGAAGCGCAGAAGCGCGAAATCTGCATACCCGGTGCTTTAAAATCATATCCTGCTTCAAAAGCGCTTGATCGCGGAATAACCGCACCGGCTTCCCCCACCGGATCGACACAGCCGAAAATAATATCGTCTACTTTTGCAGTATCAATGCCGTTGCGATCACGCAGAGCTTCCAGCACTTTGGCACCAAGACGCACCGCAGGCACTTCATGAAGACTCCCGTCTTTCTTGCCGCGGCCGCGTGGAGTGCGCACATGATCATAAATAAAAGCATCAGCCATAGTTCAATTAACTCCCAACTTTTTAGTAACTGATCCAAAAGTCACCATGCCTTGGCTCACAAATGGCGATTTCTGCGCTTCCGGTGCTCATGTACCTAAAAGTACGACTTAAGCTCCGGTTCTCGAAACCACCATTTTCGCTCCGGCCTGCCGCTTTTTGATACAGCTACTCAAACCTTTTAACGGTGGCTTAAAAAGCATCTTCCGGCAGTGTCATCATCGTATCGGCACCGGTCTGAATGCGTGCTAAGCGCAATTGTGTTTCCGGCATGATACGCTCCATATAGAAACGGGCTGTGACAAGTTTAGCCTCATAATAGGCTTTGTCACCAGCACCGGCATTCAGCTTTGCCTGTGCGGCTTTCACCATTTTCGCCCACATATAACCGAAAGCGACCAGACCAAAGAGATGCATATAATCTGTTGAGGCGGCACCGGCATTATCCGGATTGGCCATTGCATTCTGCATCAGCCACATGGATGCGCCCTGCAGATCATTCAGGCCTTTTTTCAGATGTTTTGTGTAGAAGGACAGGGCTTCATCTGCGCGGTTTTCTTCGCAAAAATCACCGATTTCCTTGAAATAGGCCATCAATGCACGGCCGCCATTGGCAGGCAGTTTGCGCCCCACCAGATCCAGCGCCTGAATACCATTGGCACCTTCATAGATCATGGTGATGCGGGCATCGCGCACATATTGGCTCATGCCGTTTTCTTCAATATAGCCATGACCGCCAAAGACCTGCTGCGCCATAACCGCATGGTCGAAACCTTTGTCGGTCAGCACACCTTTCAGCACCGGTGTCAGCAGCCCGACATGATCGTCAGCCAGCTGGCGCGCAGCTTCATCAGCAGAATGATGGGCAATATCGGATTGCAGCGAGGTTGAAAGCAGCAAGGCACGACCAGCTTCGTTAAAAGCGCGGATGGTCATCAGCGTGCGGCGGATATCCGGATGCACGATGATCGGATCAGCTTTTTTGTCCGGATATTTCGCACCGGTCAGCGCCCGTCCCTGCAAACGATCACGGGCATAGTCAGCGGCATTCTGATAGGCAGTTTCGGCAATCGACAGACCCTGCAATGCCACACCAAGACGCGCTTCATTCATCATGGTGAACATGGCACGCAGGCCTTTGTTTTCACCGCCGATCAGGAAGCCCGTCGCGTCATCATAATTCATCACGCAAGTTGAGTTGCCGTGAATGCCCATTTTTTCTTCAATGGAGCCGCAAGTCACGCCGTTGCGTGTGCCTGCTTCGCCATTGGCATCAAGATTGAATTTCGGCACGATAAACAGCGAAATACCTTTATTACCTTCCGGTGCGCCTTCAATACGCGCCAGCACCAGATGGATAATATTATCAGTCATACCGTGTTCACCGGCAGAGATAAAAATCTTCGAACCGGTAATCTTGTAGGAGCCGTCCGCCTGCGGCACAGCTTTGGTGCGCAGCAAGCCCAAATCCGTACCGCAATGCGGTTCGGTGAGGTTCATAGTGCCTGACCAGCGGCCTTCAATCATCTTTGGCAGATAGGCCTGCTTCTGCTCATCTGTACCGTGGGTAATAATGGCCGCAATCGCGCCCTGTGTCAGCCCCGGATACATCATCAGCGCCATATTGGCCGAGGACATATATTCACCAACGGCAGCATGGAGCAGATATGGCAGCCCCTGACCGCCAAACTCTTCCGGTGCGGCAAGGCCAACCCAGCCACCGGCACAATATTGATCATAGGCTTCTTTGAAACCCTGCGGCACTTTCACAGAAGCATCGGGCAGACGTTCGCAGCCCTCACGATCCCCGCTATAATTGACAGGGAACAATGTCTGCTCGGCGAGCTTCGCGCCTTCCTGCAAAATAGCTTCAATCGTGTCTGCGCTCATTTCCGCATAAGATGACAGATCATTACGGGACTGGACGCCCAAAACATCATTCAGAATAAACTGTGTATCCCGAACCGGCGCGCGATAGACTGGCATGCACTTCCTCCAAGTTTGACGTCGGCAGATGATTGCTCTGCCGGAATGCAGGCGGAGGTGCTCATGAAGACGCCACCTCTCCCGCGCGTTGTCATTCAAACATTCAGAACACAGAATAATCCGCGTCCTGTGGTGCCGTTCTCTTTCTGCCCTGATACGACCGGACTCCTCTCCGGCAGCATCTGCTCGCTTTCCCATGGCGTCTTTAGCAGCCTATCACGGGATCAGTCTGACAGTATGCACTCTTGCGTGAAAACCGTCATTTTTATGAGACAGCAAAAAACTTTACGGCACCTTCGGACTCCAGCCTAATAAATTTTGACGTTTGCGTAAACGTCAAAAATCCATTTTTGAAAATTTAAATTTTGGCTCCAATGCCACAACCCAAAGCTTCATATGCGTCCGAAGGCGGCAAATCACAAAGGGCAAAGCAATCCGGCGCGAGCCTGACAAACATAAAGTTAAGAATTATCACCAAAATTAACCGCTTATTTACCACGTTTCGACAAAACTGCGTCTGAGGCAAAGTCTGTGTTTCGTGTGGTGCCTAGCAACCACCTCAACAAAGACCTCGCTTTGATCCGCCAGCAAGACCTGCAGGCGAAAACAAACGGACAATCTGACCAGCTCCTTTAAGGCGCACAGTTTGAAAAGTGTAAACGGCGATGACAAATCAGCGGTCTCCTCTCGATAATCTGAATATGCGCCGTGAGCGCCGTCCGCTTGCATCGCTTGAGGAATTGAACCGCACTTTGTCCGCCCTTGAAAATCATCTTGTCGAGCGGCGGGAGGCGGAAGACTTTTCCCGTCACACGCAGGCTGCCGATGAAACGGCATCACCTGATGCTCTTGAATTTCTGCGTAATGATCCGGCAGTTGCACCGCGCGCACCATCTGCACCGGCTTCTGCGGACAATCCGCACAAGGAAGCTCTGGCTGCTATTGCCGACGAATTACAGCGTTTGCGCGCCCGTACAGAACTGAGACAGGCAGCAGCAATCAGCGAAAAACTGCATCTGTCTGATACAGGTGTGCAGCACAATCCGGCACGCCTTTCCGCTGCCGACCGCTTTATCGCAGGCACCAGCAATCTGTCCGCCAATAACAGCCCGAATACCGATGCAATTATGCGCCGTGATTTTGAGGAGCTGAAGCGGACTGTTGAGACTCTGGCACGGGAAGAATCCCTGCGCCGTATGAGCCATCGCTGGGATGCGCTGGATGAGCGCTTTGACAATTTTGAACAGCAGCAGACTGAAAAATTCCATGCAAGCCAGTCGGCACATATTGATCCGGCTCTGGATGCGATCACGTCACGTCTTGATGATTTGCGCCATGCCATTGAACAGCTGCCGGACAATCAGAGCCACTCCCTGCGTCAGCTGGACGAACGTCTGGATGAAATCAGCCGCGCAATTCTTGCGACCAGCTATCATCGCCAGCAGCCGGAGCAGGAAAATGCTGTTTTTGAAGAACTCGATCGCCGTTTTGCCGATCTAACCAGTCATCTGGACGAGCAATATCGCAACAGCGCCCATAAAACCGCGCTGAATGATGACCGGTTTATTCAGGCGCTGGAAAACCGCCTCGATCTGATTACCCGTCAGGTCTCGGAACAAACCGCTGTATTGCAGGCTGTGCCTGCAGCACCGGCTGCCGATCAGCAGCTGATGCGCAATCTCGAAAAGCAGCTTGGTTTTATCACAGAACAGCTCAGCAAGCCGGAAAGCCTGCTACCTGAACTGGCAGAGATCAAGCCGCGTCTCGATGTAATTGAACGCGCCATCGACATTAACCGCGACACAGTTCTGAGCGCTGCCCGTGAAGCCGCAGAGGAAGCCATTCGTCAGGTTGTGGACAAAGGCCCTTCCCGCGACACAGATTTTGCCCGCCAGCTTGCCGATGATCTCAAGGCGCTGGAACAGCTGACCCGTGATACGGATGAGCGTAACAGCCGCACCTTTAACAAGGTTCATGATACATTATTGAAAATTGCCGAGCGTCTTGGACAGATTGAAAAAGACAATCTGCAGAAGCCGCCTTTTGCGCAGCCTTCGCGTCCTGCTGGTCAGTCGCGCGAACAGAATAATGCAACACGCTTTACCAGCCAGTTCTCTATTCCTGAATGGGGCAATGATCCGGAACCAACAGCAGGTAATTCTTCACGCAACGCACCATTTTCCGCCGTGCCGTCACCGGCTGCGGCGGCTATTGAAGCTGCACGTGCCGCTGTCAAATCCGCTGCCAATCCTGCACCGGAGAAAATAGCTGCAGATACAGAGACCGAAACAACCGGTACAGCACGCAAATCATTGCTGAGCGGTCTGGCTCAGGCTGTGCGCCGTTCCAAGCCAAACAGTCCGACTTCGGCAACAACCGATGCTTTTGAGATTGAAGACGCAGATCTGCTGACACTGGATACGCCGCCTGCGGCAAACCGTATTCCGGTCAAATCCGAAGAAGAAAGCACCGATCAGACCCTTGCGGCAATGCCGGATCTCAACGCCATTATCCGCCGCGTGCGCGATGAACAGCGTGGCCGCGGGCCGGATCATAATCCCTCCTCCGGCAAATCCGATCTTATCAGCGCGGCACGCCGTGCAGCACAGGCGGCAGCGGATGAAACCGGACGCCTGCGCGATCAGAACCTGAGCGACGGTACTCTGGGCGGCGACATCACATCCGATGAAGACCGCACGACTGCTCCAGACAAGCCAAAGCGCTCCCTGCGCAAGCCGCTTCTGCTGGCTATCGGCGCCATCATCATTGCTGTAACCGGCTTGCAGCTTGGCAACAGCTATCTGACGGAAAAGCAGGACAGCGTTGTTCCGCAGTCACCGGATTTGGCCAGTGTGCAGTCTGCACCGGTTAATACCGCTCCGGCTGTGATTGAAGACAAGAAACCTGCTTTGCCGACAATCACCACGCTTGATAATCCGGCGCAGCTGGAAGAGCAGACTGCATCCACGCTTCAGATTACCAGCCTGAACCATGGTCCGGTTTATGACGGTACAGAAGCGCAGCCGCTTGGGTCACGCGAATTTCCGACAGAGCCTCTCTCCGCCAGACCTATGACCGGCAGCACACAGGCCGTTATCAAGCCTGTTGTTATTAATCCGCCGGTAGCAGCCGCGCCGGACATGCAGCCAATGCCGGAACTGCCTGCAAACAGCACGCCGGTTCACACGGCTCAGGCTGAGACAACAACACCCGATCAGACGACAACACAAAGCCTGCCGCAAAAGAGCGAAGCTGCTGCAACGGCGAATCTGACAGCAGTGCCTGTAGTGCCGAAAGAGGCCGGCCCGATTGCCCTGCGTAATGCTGCTGAAAGCGGCGATGCCCGTGCTCTTTATGAAATCGGTATGCGCTATACAGACGGCCGCGGTGTTGCCAGCGATTTTGCGGAAGCTGCCAAATGGTATGCTCTGTCTGCGGAACGCGGTTTTGCACCTGCGCAGTACCGCCTTGCCAATTTCAACGAAAAAGGCCTTGGTATGCCGCGCGATGCGATCAAGGCAACACAACTCTATGAACAGTCCGCTGCGCAGGGCAATGCCAGCGCCATGCATAATCTTGCCGTGCTCTATGCCATGGGGCCGGACGGTAAGGCAGATCATGACAATGCCGCCAAATGGTTCTTCCGCGCTGCAGAACTCGGCGTAAAAGACAGCCAGTATAATCTGGGTATTCTGACCGCTAAGGGTTTGGGTCGCACGCAAAATCTGGAAGAAAGCTATAAATGGTTCGCATTGGCTGCCAATGCCGGTGATACGGATGCGGCTGACAAGCGCGATCAGATTGCAAAATCCCTCAAGCCTGAACAACTGGAGCGGGCAATCAACCTGACCAAGCTCTGGAAGCCGAAGGACATGATTGAGGATGCCAATTCGGTCAGCATTCCGGATGCCTGGGCTGATGACAAAGCTGTCACCACAGCTTCCGTCGATATGAAGAAAGCCGTCCGTAATATTCAGCTGATCCTGCAGAAAAACGGTTATGATGCAGGCACGGCAGACGGCGTTATGGGCAACAAAACCAGAGAAGCGATTTCCGCTTTTCAGAAAGCCAATGGCATGAAGCCGACCGGCGAAGTGGATCAGAAACTGGTTGAAGCACTGCTCGCCAAGAACAGCTGATTTGCACCGGCAACAATCAGTAATAACAAGAAATCATACCCCTTTGCCGTGCTGGCAGAGGGGGATTTTTATGGCGGTTACGCATAAAATTGCGGCCTAACTGCAACACCTGCCGCACACAATCTCCGGTGACTATTCAGGCTGACGGTTTCGCATCATCTTATGCACAGTGATGGTTTGACTTGGCGCTGCCAAAGGCGCAGAAAATTAACAGTTTTTTGCGACGATGGGTGTGTTGCATTCAAAAAGCACGCAAAAAACGACATCAGCATATGTATTTTCAGGTTTAACGCCGCAAATGGCGGTTAAACTCAGAATTCTGTCAGGTCACGAAGAATAACCGCCCGCCGCCATCGAAAAGCTGCAAAGTCTGACGATAGGCCGGGTATTATTTTCGGGAGAACTCTGCGGGGAGCTTAGCTGTACACCGGATAAAGGGATACAGATTTCAATCTCCGGCAGTGTCATAATAATGGTAGTGGGTCGTGGGTATTTATCTGCCAATAGCAGAAATTTCAGTCAACATGCTGGTTCTTCTCGGCATGGGGGCGGCTGTCGGCTTTTTGTCAGGTCTGTTCGGCGTTGGCGGCGGATTTCTGATTACTCCTCTGCTGATCTTCTACAATATTCCGCCCGCTATTGCTGTTGCTACCGGTGCCAATCAGGTTATCGCCTCCTCCGTTTCGGGCGCGCTTACGCATTTCAAACGCCGGACGCTGGATTTCAAGCTTGGCATATTGCTGGTGATCGGCGGTCTTGTCGGTTCTCTGGTCGGTATTTACATATTTTCGCTGTTGCGTGATCTGGGTCAGCTCGATCTGATTATCTCCCTGCTTTATGTGGTCTTTCTCGGCTCTGTCGGTGGGCTGATGGCCGTTGAAAGCTGGCGCACCCTGCGCCGCAACAAAGACGGCAAAGCACCGGATGTCCGCCGCTCGGGGCAACATAACTGGATTCACCGTATGCCGTTCAAGGCGCGTTTCCGCGCCTCGATGATCTATGTCAGTATTATTCCGGTACTGGCCATCGGCTTTTGTATCGGCCTGCTCTCATCCGTTATGGGTGTCGGCGGCGGTTTTATCATGGTTCCGGCGCTGATTTATCTGCTGCGCGTTCCGACCAATGTGGTTGTTGGTACATCGCTGTTTCAGATCACTTTTGTGACCGCATTCACAACGGTGATGCAAGCAACCAACAACCATACGGTTGATATTGTACTGGCCTTTTTGCTGATGGTCGGCGGTGTGATCGGCGCACAATACGGCGCACGAGCAGGACGCAAATTGCGCGGTGAACAATTGCGTATGCTGCTGGCATTGCTGGTTCTTGCCGTTGCTCTGCGACTGGCTTTCGGCCTGTTCATTCAGCCGGATAATCTTTTCTCAATCGGCTTTGCGGATGAGTAAGATGAAACAGATCATCCGCAAAAGCTTACTCGCAACTGTTTTGCTCTCCGCACTGGTACCGCTCCAGAGCGGTAATGCCGCGACACGGATAAAAGAGCGCGGACAGGAAATGGCCGCGGTCACCAATCTGCAAGATCCGCAGCAATTGCCGGAAACAATTGAGATCGGCCTTTCGACAGAAACGATTGCCATTGCATCCAATTTCAGCGGCACCAATCTGACAATTTTCGGCGCGCTGGATAATGCCGATCCGCTGATCCGCAGGCAAGGACGCTACGATATTATCGTGGTGCTGGAAGGCCCGCAGCGTAATCTCGTCGTGCGTGAAAAGTCACGTTATCTCGGCGTATGGGTTAATGCGGATTCAGAAACATTCACATCTGTGCCGCTTTCCTATTCTCTGGCATCCACGCGACCGCTGCAGGATATTACCGATGAGAAAACCTATCGCCAGCTTTCGCTCGGCGTCAATTATTTCGCGCTGAACCCTGAATATGGCACGCTGACAGATCCGAATGCTATGCGCTTCGGGCAGGAGTTGCGCGATCTGAAATCCCGTCAGGGACTTTACAGCCAGAAAGTCGGCTCGGTCGAATTTGTTTCGCAGACCTTGTTCCGCGCAACACTGGCACTTTCAACCAATGTGCCGGTCGGGCGGCACAAAGCCCGCGCTTTGCTGTTCCGCCATGGCGTATTCATTGGGGAAGCCAATACCCATCTCAATATTGTCAAAGCCGGTCTCGAACAGCAGATTTTTGAGGCCGCGCATCAATATAGTCTTGCCTATGGTCTGTTTGCCGTTTTTCTCGCCGGTCTCACAGGCTGGCTCGGACAATTGTTGTTCCGTAAAGACTAGAGCATTTCACAGTCAAGTTGGATCAACTTGACGGCAGTGATAATGCGACCAAATAAAGAATTTAGAGCGAGCGCTATGATCCAATCTGGACGTAAACCGCTCTAATTAATCTGGTCGCAAAAAACGCGGATGCACAGTGAATATCCGCGTTTCACTGCGCAAATGCACGTCAAAACCACTCACATCAAACAGCCCGCGGAATGCCTTATCCAGCACATTAAGGCTACCCGTATAGGTACCGAATGCCGGCATAATCAGGCGATGGCCATTATTGACAAAACAAGAGCGCCGCACGCTGCGCCCCTGCCGGATAATCTTTGCTGCGGGGTGCAAATGACCGGCCACCTCACCGGCATTATCACCCGCAAGCGGCTCATGCCTGAAGATCAGACCGCCCAGCCTGAATTGCGCCATGGACTCCCCTTCGAGCCCCGCCGGATGCACCGGATCGTGATTGCCTTCAATCCATAACCATTGGCGGCTTTTCATCATCTGACGAAGCAGACTGGATGCCTCATCCGCCAGTCGCGATGCCCCCTGACAATCGTGAAAACTGTCTCCGAGACTGATGACACAAGACGGCTGATAATCATCAATGATGGTCTTGAGCAGCGCTAATGTGGCCAGCGTATCATAAGGCGGCAGCATCATGCCGCGCTTAGCAAAGAATGACCCTTTTTCCAGATGCAGATCAGACACCACCAGCGTCCGGTATGACGGCAAGTATAATACCCCGCGCGGATCGAGATGGCACAGCGTATCATTGATGAGAATATCCGCGCCGCCCTGATGCGCCTGCTTAATCACACTTGTCAATTTTCCAGTGCCTCACGGGTCATGTCTTCCAGCAAATCGTCATCTGTTCCGGCAACCCGTTCTTTGCCGATTTCCAGCATCACAGGCAATGCCAAAGGCGAAATATGCGGCAGGTTACGATGAACAATGTGATCGCGTACACGCTGCAACATTGTTCCGAGACGGGCAATGTCCAGCAGCCCCGCTGCTGCCTCTGCCCGTGTAGCCTGCAGTAAAATGTGATCCGGCTCGTGGCTGCGCAACACATCATAGATCAGATCCGTGGAAATCGTCAGCTGCCTGCCGGTCTTTTCCTTCCCCGGATGACGCCGTTCAATCATGCCGGAAATCAGCGCACAATTGCGAAAAGTACGTTTCAGCAGATAGCTTTCATCCAGCCATGCCTCCAGATCATCGCCGAGCATATCCTGATCGAACAATGTATCCAGCGATAATTCACCACCTTCCATCATCGCATTCAGATCACGTGCCGCCCACAGCCCCAGCGAATAATCCGTTGCCACAAATCCCAGCGGCCGTGCACCTGCCCGATCCAGCCGCCGCGTCAGCAACATCCCCAATGTCTGATGCGCCAGCCTGCCTTCAAACGGATAGCACACCATATAAAACCGGTTCTGACGCGGAAAAGTTTCGACCAGCAATTCATTCTGTGCCGGCAGCAGGGAACGGTCACGCTGCAATTGCAGCCAGTCACGCACCTGATCCGGCAATTGCTGCCAGCTTTTGTCATCCGCCAGCATCGCACGGACTTCCGAGGCCAGATAAGTTGAGAGCGGAAATTTACCGCCCGCATAGACCGGCACTTTCGCATCCTCGCCGGAGGCCTGCGACACCAGACATTCATTGTCGCGGATACCTTCAAATCGCACAGTCTGACCTGCAAAAAAGAACGTATCGCCTTGTGTCAGCGTTTCGAGAAAATACTCTTCAATACGCCCTAATATACGCCCGCCGCGCATGGGGCTGGCAGCACTTCCTGCAAGTTTGCGCCCCTTACGGATCATGCGGATATTCAGTTCCGGTGCTTCAACAATCGTACCGATATTGAGGCGATATTGTTGTGCGACTTTGCCATTACTGACACGCCAGCGCCCGTCCGGCATCGGGCGGATTTTTGCAAACCGCTCATAGACACGCAGCGCATAGCCACCGGTTGCCACAAAATCCAGCACACGGTCAAACTGATAGTGCGATAAATGCTGATAGGGTGCTGCCGAACATATTTCCGCGTAGAGCACATCCGCATGAAACGGTTCGGCACAGGCCATGCCGAGTATATGCTGCGCCAGCACATCCAGAGCCCCGTCGGCCAGAGGCGGTGTATCCTGCACCCCTTCCACATTGGCCACCAGCGCCGCATTGCATTCCAGCACTTCAAAACGGTTTGCAGGCACCAGAACCGCGCGGCTTGGCTCATCCATACGGTGATTGGAGCGCCCGATACGCTGTGCCAGTCTGCTGGCACCTTTCGGCGCACCAATATGGATAACCAGATCGACATCACCCCAGTCAATCCCAAGATCAAGGGTCGAGGTTGCCACAACTGCGCGCAGAGCATTGCGGGACATTGCCTCCTCTACACGACGGCGCTGTGTGGCATCCAGCGAACCGTGATGCAGGCCAATCGGCAAGGTCAGCTCATTGATACGCCAGAGCTCCTGAAAAATCCGCTCTGCCTGCGATCTGGTATTCACGAAAATCAATGTCGTGCGGAATTGCCGGATCAGTTCATAGACATCGCCGAGTGCATAGCCGGCACTGTGACCGGCCCATGGTATCCGCTCGCCGGATTGTAATATGCTGATCTCCGGCTTTGCCCCGCCCTGCACAGTAACCAGTCCGGCAAGTGCAGGAGTATCGCCCTGCGCAACCAGCCAGCGACGCAGATCATCCGGCTCTGCCACTGTTGCCGACAGGCCGATTGTCTGCATCTGCGGTGCAAGATTGCGCAGCCGTGCCAGCCCCAGTGCCAGCAACTGCCCGCGTTTTGAAGTGACCAGCGCATGCAGCTCATCAAAAATTACAAAACGCAAATCCGCAAAGAAATCTGCCGCATCTTTGCCCGCCAGTAACAGAGCCAGTTGCTCCGGTGTGGTGAGCAATATATCCGGCGGTGCCAGTTTCTGCCGCTGCCTTTTATGGGCAGGCGTATCCCCTGTGCGGGTTTCAATAGTTACCGGCAGTGCCATTTCTGCAACCGGCTTCGCCAGATTGCGTTCAATATCAACAGCCAGCGCTTTGAGTGGCGAAATATAAAGCGTGTGAATACCGGAACGGCGCAGCTGATTACGCGCACCGCTCTGCGCACGCAATGTCAGATCAGTCAGTGCAGGCAAAAAACCGGCCAGTGTTTTACCGGCTCCTGTGGGTGCAATCAGCAATGTGGACTGCCCCGCCAGACTGCGCTCCAGCAACTCACGCTGGTGCTGGCGCAGCTGCCAGCCCTTATCCGCAAACCACTGTACAAAGACAGCGGGCAGAACATCTTGACCGGAAGATTTATCGGCAGCGGATATTGGTTTCACAGGGTGAATGTAGGGTGCATCCCGACAGGTGTGAAGTCCCGTTTGTGCTTAAAGCGTCACGGATTGATCTCTGTTCAGACAACAGAAAGCCGAAACCGTACCGGCTCAGCATTTTTGGGCAAGAAAGACATAGCCATCGAGATATTCTCCGCGATCAAGACGCAGAGCAATGCGCTGATAATCCAGTAATTCAAAACGACTGACTTGTAATAAATTTTCGATATAGCGGGCAGAATGGGTAAAACGTAAAGACGGCTGCAAAATCATATTATCACATGAACCGTCTGAACTCTGCGCTTCAGACCGGTCATGTGTTTCCACCGAGAAGGCAAACACCCCTCCTCTCCGTAAACATTCCGCTGCCAGAGCGAAAGCGCGCTCCAGCTGACCGATATAGATAAACACATCGGCAGCAAGGATCATATCCGGTTGTGGCAGAGCCTCATCGACCAGATCCGTCTTGCGGCACTGGTTTACATCTGCCTTAATCAGCCTTGTATAAATTTGCTTCTCATCCGCCTTTTTCAGCATGGCTTCTGAGAGATCCGCACCGCTCAGCAAACCGCTGCGCTGATGGATTTCCTCTCCCATCAGACCGGTGCCGCAGCCCAGATCCAGCACATGCTGGTAGCTGCGCTCCGGAAAATGTCTGGTAATCAGTTCCGCCATTTTTTGCGGCCCGCAATATTGCAGCTTATCGACCAGAGATTCCTCGAAATCCGGCGCATAGGCATCAAACAGTGCCTCAATATAGGCAGGCGGTGCCGCATCCGGTGTTTCACCAAGGCCGCATTGTGCCAGTTTCAGCGCCGCGCCAAAACGGTCTTCAGGATCAAGCTTCAGCAGCTGTCGCCAGAGAGCCACAGCTTCATCTGTTTCGCCCGCATTTTCATGCATTTCGCTGAGCATAAACAGACCCGCAGGCCATTGCCGGAACTGGGATGTCAGATAATCAAGCGATTGGCGCATCAGGTCGGCTGCTGCGGAATGGTCTCCCGCCTCAGACATCATGACCGCATAATGAGCACGGCGATCCGCTATCAGATCACCGGAAGAGAAAAATGCCCGCGCCATTCTTACCGCATTTGTTGCAGAGCACGCGATATGCAGTGATGCGGGGCATTTGACAAGATATTTTTTGAAACCCGAACGGATTTCACACAGCCAATGCGGGTTCAATTTTAGTGCTCACTGCAAACAGACGGCCGCATCGATCCGCACCGGCTATAGTCTTGTTTAATGCTGCGTCCGGACTATGTTATTTCCATGCGTCCCGAAGAGCTGCTGCACCCTGCCCCCGAGGGGCTCTATTGTCCGGCCGGTGATTTCTATATCGATCCGGTGCGACCGGTTGACCGCGCGCTGATTACCCATGGCCATGCCGATCATGCCCGTGCAGGCAGTAATCATGTGCTGGCTACAAGCCAGACGCTGGATATTATGCGCATCCGGTTTGGCGAGCATTATGCGCGCACCAGTCAGATCGCTGATTACGGAAAACCGCTCAATATCAAGGGCGTTACAGTCACCTTTTATCCGGCGGGTCATGTATTGGGCTCCGCACAAATTGCAGTGGAATATCAAGGAACCAGAATTGTCGCCTCCGGCGATTATAAACGTGTTGCGGACAAAACCTGCGCACCGTTTGAACCCGTGGCCTGCGATGTATTCATTACCGAGGCTACTTTCGGCCTGCCGGTTTTCCGGCATCCGCGGCCAAGCGATGAAATTACCAAGCTGCTGCAATCCTTACAGCTTTTGCCCGAGCGCAGCCATATTGTCGGTGCCTATGCGCTTGGCAAGGCACAGCGGGTCATCAGCCTGCTGCGTCAGGCCGGTTATGATGCCCCCATCTATCTGCATGGCGCCTTGGAAAAGCTTTGCCAATATTACCAATCTCAGGGTGTTGCCCTCGGAGAACTCCGTCCTGCCACTTCAGAAACAACACATCAAAAAACAGATTTCGCGGGCAGCCTGATTATTGCCCCGCCCGCTGCAATGGCTGACCGCTGGTCAAGACGGTTTCCTGATCCTGTGAGTTGTTATGCTTCCGGCTGGATGCGCATCCACCAGAGAGCCAAACAATCCGGCATTGAATTGCCACTGATCCTTTCCGACCATTGCGACTGGGATGAGCTGACCGATACAATCACGGAACTCTCCCCTTCGCAGGTCTGGGTGACACACGGGCGCGAAGAAGCTCTGGTACGCTGGTGCACTCTCAACTCCATTGCAGCGAAACCATTGCATCTCGTCGGTTATGAAGATGAGGCTGACATATGAAAGCCTTTGCCGCATTGCTCGACAGGCTGGTGCTCACGCCGCGCCGTAATGAAAAGCTGCTATTGCTGACCGAGTATTTCCGTGCGCAACCTGATCCTGACCGCGGCTATGCACTGGCCGCGCTGGCAGGTACACTTGAGCTGAACAGTGTAAAACCCGCACTGTTGCGTGCACTGACCATGACACGCGTCGACAGTGAGTTATTCGCCTATTCCTATGATTATGTCGGCGATCTCGCGGAAACGATTTCTCTGATCTGGCCTGCTGCCGATAATGTGCAGCCGGTCAATGACTTGTCCCTCGGCACTGTTATCACAACACTCCAGCAAACATCGCGCAATGCCGCGCCGCAACTGGTTGAGACTTTGCTGGATGCGCTTGATGTCTCTGAGCGATATGCTCTTTTGAAGCTCGTCACCGGCGGCTTACGGATCGGTGTTTCCGCAAGGCTGGCAAAGCAGGCACTTGCGGATTTCGGTCAGGTTGAACTCAGCGAAATTGAGGAATTGTGGCACGGGCTGACCCCGCCCTATCTCAGCCTGTTCAGCTGGCTCGACGGCAGCAGCAGCAAACCAGACAATGATAATCCGGCACCGTTCCGTCCCGTCATGCTGGCAACACCGCTGGATGAGGTTGAAACAGAGAAACTCACACCGGAGGATTTTGCTGCAGAATGGAAATGGGATGGTATCCGCGTACAGGCTGTCAGTGAAAACGGGGTCAAAAAGCTCTATTCCCGCAGCGGTGATGACATTACCCATGCTTTTCCCGATATTGTCTCAGCCATCCGTTTTGAAGGCGCCATTGACGGAGAATTGCTGATCCGCCATGCAGACGGCAAAACAGAGCCTGCCTCTTTCAATGCCTTGCAGCAAAGGCTGAACCGTAAAACTGTCACTGCCCGTCAATTGCAGGATTATCCTGCCTTCATCCGTGTCTATGATCTGCTGCATCGCGGCAACCGCCTCACCGGATCGGATTTGCGCAATCTGCCTTTTGCGCAAAGAAGGCAGCATCTTGAAGACTTTATCAAAGAGCTTGATCCGTCTTATTTTGATCTTTCTCCCCTGCTCTCCTTTCGGACATTTGCCGAGCTGCGGCACCTGCGCAACCACCCGCCGCATGCCGTGATTGAAGGGCTGATGCTCAAACGTACGGACAGCGTTTACAGTGCAGGGCGACCAAAAGGCCCGTGGTATAAATGGAAACGCGATCCCTATATTATCGACGCGGTTCTCATTTACGCCCAGCGCGGTCATGGCAAGCGTTCAAGCTATTATTCGGATTTTACATTTGCAGTCTGGTCTGATGCCAGTGAACAGGCACAACTGCTCCCCGTCGGCAAAGCCTATTCCGGCTTTTCCGATGAGGAAATGAAACAGCTCGACCGTTTTGTACGGGAGAATACAATTCAGCGTTTCGGGCCTGTACGGGCTGTCAGGGCAGACCGGCAGCACGGGCTTGTTGTGGAAGTCGCCTTTGAAGGGCTTAACCGCTCCACACGTCATAAATCAGGACTGGCTATGCGCTTTCCGCGCATTTCCAGACTGCGCTGGGACAAACCACCTGCAGAGGCCGATATTATACAAAATCTGATGCAGCTACTGCCGGATAATTGATTATTCTACGGTTTTAACCCGGATTGTATAAATATCGACGCTTTTGCCGGTGCCGTTAATATCACTGGTCAGGACAAGACGACCGGAACTGTTTGCCGACGATACTTCAGGAACCGGAAGATCAAACAGCAAACTGCTTTGCTGGTCTGTCACATCATAGCGCTTGCGTCCGCAATCGCCCAGAGAGCCCAGATCGCAACTGACAGACATTTGCACGGTTCCGCCGTCGTCACTGCGCACCATGACTTCAAATGTCGCCTGCTTGCCTTCAAGCTGATCCAGCACACCCTGACCAATGTCAAAACTGGCCGTATCTGTTGCAGTCGGCGATTTAATACGGACATAACGGGCATTGCCGGAACCGCCGATTTCAGCGGTAGCTTTTCCCTGAACAGAAATACGATCCGGCTGTGCAGGAGTAAAAATCGTCACCCAGTCTTTGCTGTCAGCCTCATTACCCTGCATCGCAGGACCGGCATTGCCGGATTGCGAAAGCGGTGCGTTTCCTACCGGCCCGATGGTGACAAAACTATTATAGAGCGACCAGCCGATCAAACCGGCAGTCACCAAAAATGCCAATGGCAGCGCCAGAGAGAAAATACGGGATTTTTTGCGTTTTTTAGGTTTTGCAGGTTGGCTGAGCCCCTGTTCATAACCCAGATCAGGCTCGGCCTCCGCTTTGCTTTTACGCTTACGGGAGCCCTTACCCTCAGAGCGTACATCACTATGATCAAGATCAGGAACACCCAATCCGCCATCATATTGCGGCGCAGGAGCAAGCATTTCCTCATCAGAAACACGGTTCGCATTCGCGCGCATTTCCTGTTCGATATGGGAAATTGCGGCCTTCAGCCTCTCGCGCCGCTCAGCACGTTGCGGGTCTGAAAGCTGGGCATTCGCGGCCATAGCGCGTTCATGCGCGCTCCAGACGGATTCATAAATCCGCTGGCGCATAGCCGGATCAGACGAATCCGCTTTGGTCAAAGCGTTGCGTATTGCACTTTCGATGCCCTGCAAAATTGTCCCTTCCTACTACCGGCTTGATGCGCTGTTACTCTTATTGATGCACGAATAAGCAGACCAACGCATTAACTTATTTTTAAGTCTTATGAAATCCTAACTATCACGGGGATATAAAAAGATTATATACGATCTTAACATATTGTTCCACAAAGACTATTTGTGCAAAAAACCTCTATTTCCGAAATATGCCGCACCGGCGCATCTTTAGTAAAATTGCCGGCATGGCATAAACATGTTCATTCTGCATATTCCACAGTAAATATTACATATAAGTCAACCGCCAAGCTTTACTGAACTAAAATGATGCGGTTTTTTATATTTTGCCTTTGACATCCTGCAATCCTTATCAGCAATATACCGTTTACGTTTACGTCAATTACGGGACTGCGACATGGCTCTACCGGATATTCTCAAAAACAATCTGCGCTTACCGGCAATCGGTGCGCCGCTTTTCATCATCGCCAATCCTGCACTGGTTATGGCGCAGTGCAAAAGCGGCATCGTCGGTGCATTTCCGGCGCTGAATGCACGCACCGCCACACAGCTGGATGAGTGGCTGGCAGAGATTACCGAAGGACTTCAGCAATATAATCAGGAAAATCCTGACCGGCCCGCAGCCCCTTTTGCCGTCAACCAGATTGTGCACCGCTCCAATCTGCGTCTGCAACAGGATCTGGAATTATGTGTCAAATATAAGGTTCCGGTTGTTATTTCCTCTCTCGGCGCAGTGCCGGAAGTGAATGCTGCAATTCACTCCTATGGCGGGATTGTTCTGCATGATGTTATCAATAACCGCCACGCCAATTCAGCCATCCGCAAAGGCGCGGACGGACTGATTGCTGTCGCCGCCGGTGCCGGTGGCCATGCGGGAACACTGTCCCCTTTCGCGCTGATTGCTGAAATCCGCGAATGGTTTGACGGCCCCGTCGCTCTGTCCGGCGCCATTTCAAGTGGCCGTGCCATTCTCGCAGCACAAGCAATGGGCGCGGATCTTTCTTACATCGGCTCACCTTTTATTGCGACCAAGGAGGCCAATGCTGTTGATGCCTATAAGGACATGATCGTGCAATCCAGCGCGAAAGATATTGTCTATTCCAATTATTTTACCGGCATTCATGGAAATTATTTGCGCCCGTCCATTGAAGCCGCAGGAATGGATCCCGATCACTTACCGGAGGCTGATCCAAGCAAAATGGACTTCCATAAAGCCACCACCGGCGCCAAAGCCTGGAAAGATATCTGGGGTTGCGGTCAGGGGATCAGCGCAGTCAAAGAAGTGCTGCCCGCCGGAGAGTTGGTGGAACGCTGGATTGAGCAATATAAAGAGGCGAAATCCGCGCTTTGCCAGGCTCAATAAAATCGTCAATTCGCTTCAGAAAACAGTACTATAGCTGAGATTTACTCCCTGACAGAATAAACAATCTTGTTCATTTTATCAGGGAGTTTTAAACTTCGAGAATGGCATAACGGAAACCGCTTCTTTTTGCTTTTGCGCCTTGCAATCAGAATGAGATTTCGCTATCACGCGCCCGAACAGACTGCATAAAATTATCGCGTTCTGTGCGGGAGCATCTCCCTGCCGCTTTAGCTCAGTTGGTAGAGCACATCATTCGTAATGATGGGGTCACGTGTTCGAGTCACGTAAGCGGCACCATAAAATCAATAGGTTGCTTTATATTTCAATACTCTAAAATTAATCCAGCAATCAGGGATTATCCGTAATTGTTAGGGAAACTATAAATCGCCTTGTAGCGTGAATTGGTAAGCCCACAGCAAGGTTCCCTTGAAAGGTGGCGCATGGTACGCACCGCCCGCATTGCGGCCATTACAGTGGTTTTTGTCATACCCTGAAAGCCAAGAACCATTAGCACGACGATACAGTGTCGAGACGGTTCTTTAGCCCCCGAAATAGCGTCGTCTGCAGTAAAATAGCGTTGCCTTTTCGTCGTTCTCACGAATATTGATGACCCGCCCGAAGAAGACGCGGTGCGTCGCCTGCTCAATGGCATTGGTGAGCTCGCACTCGAAACTTACCGATGCGTCGGCCAGTACCGGCACACCCGTGAGACCTTTTTCCCATTCGCCAAACACAAACCGATCCGCAACTGGCGTCTTGCCGCCAAAGACATCCGAGATCTCCTCCTGACCCGGCGTCAACGTGTTCACGCAGAAATGGCGCGCGTTGTCAAAAGCCGGAAAACACGAGCTTGTCCGATTGATACAGACGAGAAGCGTTGCCGGAGTGTCGCTGACGCTGCAGACTGCCGAGGCGGTAAAACCGTAGCGCTTGCCGCCAAAAACAGTGGTGACGACGCTTACGGCTGAGCCGAGCCGCGACATGCCATTGCGGAATGCCGCCCTGTCCACGATTTCCAGAGGTTGATCAAATATATCCATTCGGTCCCCGTATCGGGTTGAAGTGTGGGAGCTGGCCGCTAGAGCGTTTTACGTCCGGATTGGATCATAGCGCTCGCTCTAGATTCTTTATTTGGTCGCATTATCACGGGCGTCAAGTTGATCCAACTTGACTGTGAAATGCTTTAACGGCCAATTCCGGAGTGCAGATTTCGTGAAACCGCGTATTTGTTACTGAACGCGAGACATTGCTTGCAGCGCTAGAGCGCTGTGTGCCAGACTTGGCACACAAAACTCGCTCTAACACTTTAAAATTAGAGCATAATTTTACCTTAAACTGCTCCAGGTTTAAGGAGTTATGCTCTAGGCAGTGAGTTCTCTGCGGACGATTTCTGCGCCCGCGCTCAAGGCCTGAAGCTTACCCATAGCGATGGGCCGGGAGAGCGGAGCCATGCCGCAATTGGTGCACGGATAAAGCTTGTCAGCATCAACAAATTGAAGCGCTTTTCGAAGCGTTTGAGCAACTTCCTCAGGCGTCTCAATGGTGTTGGATGCCACATCGATGGCGCCGACCATCACCTTCTTGCCGCGGATAAGCTCAATCAGATCCATCGGGACGTGGGAGTTCTTACATTCCAGCGAGATCATGCCGATGCTGGATTGCTGCAGCTTGGGGAATGATTCCTCGTATTGCCGCCACTCTGAACCAAGCGTACTCTTCCAATCCGTATTGGCTTTAATGCCGTAGCCGTAGCAAATATGCACGGCAGTCTCACATTTGAGACCTTCGATTGCGCGCTCCAGCGTGGCGACGCCCCAGTCATTCACCTCATCAAAGAAGACGTTAAAGGCAGGCTCGTCGAACTGGATGATGTCGACACCAGCAGCCTCCAGCTCTCTGGCTTCCTCGTTAAGGATTTTGGCGAATTCCCAAGCCAGCTTTTCGCGGCTCTTGTAGTGGGCATCATAGAGAGTATCGATCATGGTCATGGGACCCGGCAGGGCCCATTTGATCGGCTGTGTGGTATGCTGACGCAAAAACCTCGCGTCCTCGACGAAAACCGGTTTCTGGCGTGACACAGCCCCGACGACAGTCGGTACGCTCGCATCGTAGCGGTTGCGGATTCGCACGGTCTCGCGCTTCTCGAAATCCACGCCGTCGAGATGTTCGATGAAAGTCGTCACGAAATGCTGACGTGTCTGTTCGCCATCGCTGACGATATCAATACCTGCATGTTGCTGGTCGGCCAGTGACAGCCGCAAGGCATCCCGCTTGCCTTCCAGTAATTCCTCGTTCTGCAGTTTCCATGGCGACCAGAGTTTTTCAGGCTGGGCGAGCCAAGAGGGTTTAGGCAGGCTGCCTGCGGTCGATGTAGGGAGAAGTGTTTTCAAGATAGGTGACCTCTGTTTCGTTTCAGTCAGGCGACGTCGTAAGCGGACCATTGATCGAGAACGGTCCGGTATGGCTTGATGAAATTTTCCTCGGTGAATTTGCCCTGCTCCACAGCCAACCGGCTGCGCTCTTCACGATCGTAGACAATGCGTGTCAGCGAATAATCCCCGTGCTTCAAATTCGGCCGGTAAACCGCGCCTGCAGCAGCGTTGGCATTATAGATTTCAGGCCGATAAATTCTCTGAAACGTCTCCATCGTACTGATGGTGCTGATCAGCTCGAGATTGGAATAATCGCCAAGCAGGTCGCCGATAAAATAGAAAGCCAAAGGCGCAACGCTGCCTGCCGGCATGAAATAGCGAACCTGCATCCCCATTTTTGCGAAATACTGATCTGTCGACGAGGATTCATTCTGCCGGTATTCTGTGCCCATTATGGGATGATGATTGTCAGTGCGATGATAGGTCTTGCTGGTCGAAGCACTGATGCAAATGACGGGCGCTTTGCCGAAGTGGGATGCATATGTCTCTGAGCGCAGGAAAGATTTGAAAAGTTTTCCATGCAGATCGCCGAAATTGGCCGGAATGCTGAATATGGGCTGGTTCTGATTGTGCTCGGGAAGAACAATACTGAAGTCGTAATCACGCACATAGGACGAGAAATTGTTTCCAACGATACCGTCGATGCGCTCATTGGTTTTCTGGTCGACAATGGTTGTCTTGAGGATTTCAATCAGCGGGAATTCATCGCCAGCAATCCCCAACGTGACGGAAATAATGTCCAGCTCGACCGAATAGCGATCGCCTTTGGGGTTATCCCAATGCGCCAAAGCATTGAACCGGTTGTCGATCATCCGCAAGGTGTTGCAGAGGTTCTCACGACGACGATCGCCTCTGGCCAGATTGGCAAAATTGGTGGTGATGCGCGTATTCTCCGAGGGAAGATAATCCTCGTTAAACGGAACGCTCTTGATAGCGAAATTGAAGTTCTGCGACATATTCTGCCCCAATGGAGTTGGGGGGCATGGGTCTGCGGACACATAGCAGTACAGGCCGCGATGCGGCCTCCGCTACGGCACACTGGGACACCCCGCCCGTGGACGTTCTTTCGCCAAGGCAGGTCTCCTGGCTCACGGGTCATCGCTTCCGTCCGTCTTCCCGGGTTAAATCCCAGTGACATGCTGGACGTCAGCTCGCCGCTTACAGTTGCGGGGGCAGCGCCGGCTTTTCCGCATAATACGGAGCACCGGCTTCCCTCTTAGCTCCGGCACGCTGCAGGCAACGACCGGAGAACCTAGGCATCTCTACCTAGCTGCAATCGCAACGAAGTGTCAAGCGCACATAAAGATATTTTTATATCTCCAAGTCTCAAAGTGTGGACACACCTGCGCGAGCGAAGACCATTCAGGTCTGAACCATTGCAAGCTAAAACGACATCAGGAGAAAAGCAGACAGCCCGCACATAAGCAGCACCAGATTGGCAATGCCTTATGATCCGCCGCAGCCGCTATCCACCCGATGCAATGACTCAGGCTGTCTTGCTGTAATACCGATTTCCGCTGCGATTGATTTGGTCGTACAGAATGAGAGGGATAGATTATCCTTAGCCCCGATTATGACGGCATCACAAAACTTGCATAGCCATCGCCAAGCGTCTTGTTAAGGAAACGCGCATATTGATCATAGACATGATCTGCGGTTGTAATTCGTCCAAAAACCGGCGCTTCAAAAACTCTTATCGGGATGAGTGCCAGAGGCACGGATACCGGCGTCAGTTGTGCGCCCTGCCCTGCACGCAATGTCGTGAGAATACCATACATTTCACCTGCGATACTCGGGCGCGAAAGCACCGCCATGCGGTATTGTCCGGACGTATTGGTCACAAGATAGACATGACCTGAGAGATGCGGAACGGAGACACATCCATGCTGCGAAAATGACACGTCGGTACGCTCGCGTTCTTCAAATTTCAGATGTGTGTTTCCGGCATCCCAGACGATGTCCGTGCAATAAGCAAAAATATCGCTGCTATTACCAAAAGAAGGACGAAGCGTGAGGAATGTTCCCTCAAGCCAGGAAACGGCAGCGCGTGAATAGGCACCAAGTTCTTCCGCCGCATGTCCGTTGGCAGCAGCAGGCTTTGGCTTTTCTGTTTCCGCCTGATCGCGCAGTTCAAATCCCATCGCCTGCTCAAGCCGGATGATCGTCGCAAGCGTGAAAGGCCTGTGCCCTGAGAGCGCTTTTTCAAGTGTCGAGAGGCTGATACGTGCTTCATCAGCCAGATGCTGGCGCGAAATCCTGCGACGCGCGATCTCCTCACGCACACGTTCAGCAACGCGGAGATTCAATTGATCGGACAAAACCGCATCGTGCTGAGACATGAGAACTTCCTGAATCCGTATTTTCCTTCACAATTCCACACATAGGCGGAGCCTGCAAGGTGGCTTGCGGCAAAGTACGGACAAAACTTGGCAAAGCTTACGCTGGTGAGGAAACAGCACTCCGGCGCAAATTGTCTCCAGTTATCCGACAGATACAGGAGCTTATAATGTCGCCTGCCATCAGACACTCTCACAACAACGCAAGGGCAATCAGCCTGTCTCAGTTCTGCAAATTCATCTGGTTTGTGAATATGCTATTACTGCCAATCCTGGCCGTTGTTCTTTCGCTTCTCAACGTGGCTTCCGCCCGTGCTGAACAGCCAGCCTATGTAACACCGAATGCAGTGCAAAGCGGCAGCCTGCTGCTGCAAAGCGGTGAAGCCGGCCAATATATCGAAGCACCACGACTTGCCAGTGATTTCAACATTGATGTCAGCGGCCCCACCGCCCGCGCCCGTCTCAGTCAGGTTTTTGAAAATCCGACCAATGGCTGGGTTGAAGGGCTTTATGTCTTTCCTCTGCCTGAAGACAGTGCTGTCTACTCCCTGAAGATGATTGTCGGCGACAGGGTTATTGTTGCCGACATCAAGGAAAAACAAGCCGCGCGCGAAATCTATGAGAAGGCGAAAAGCGAAGGCAAGAAGGCTGCTCTTATCGAACAACAGCGCCCCAACATCTTCACCAATGCGGTTGCCAATCTTGGTCCGAATGAAAAACTTGTCATTCAGATCGAATATCAGCAGGCCGTTCGCCTGAGCGATAATCGCTTTTCTCTGCGTGTGCCGCTTGTTGTTGCACCGCGCTATAATCCTGAAAACAGAGACCCAATTGTTGAAACCGCAGATGTGCAGGGCGGCTGGGGGCAGCAGAAAACAAAACCAGCGCAAAGTTCAGACAATGGCCCCATTGAAACACCCCTGATTATGCCGGATGAAGACCGCATTAATCCGGTGACAATCACTATCAATCTCAAAGCCGGTTTCCCCGCTGCCAATATTAAGAGCCTTTATCATCCTGTTAAGATCAACCAGCATGGCGAACTGGCCTCAACAATTACTCTGGATGGCAAGGCCACGGCTGATCGTGATTTCGTTCTCGAATGGCAGGCTGCTGAATCCGAAATGCCCACCGTCGGCCTGTTTCGTGAACATGTTGGCAATGACAATTATCTGCTGGCCTACATAACCCCGCCGCGCATCAAAAGCCCTGTGAATGAAACACGGGAAATCATCTTTGTTATCGACAATTCCGGTTCGATGGGTGGTACTTCGATCAAGCAAGCCAAAGCCAGTCTCGATTATGCCCTCTCCCGCTTAAAACCCACCGACCGTTTCAACGTCATTCGTTTTGATGACACGCTGACCAAGTTTTTCGATGACTCTGTTCCTGCCACAGCGCTCAATATTACCAATGCACGCGACTATGTCTCTGCGCTTGAAGCGGTAGGCGGCACAGAAATGCTGCCTGCTTTGCACGCGGCACTTGATGACAGCCACCAAAAGAATGGCTTGCGCCAGATCGTGTTTCTGACCGATGGCGAGATCAGCAATGAACGACAAATGCTTGATGTCATTGCATCCCGCCGCGACCGCTCCCGTCTCTTCATGGTTGGTATCGGCTCGGCGCCCAACACCTATCTGATGAACAAGGCATCTGAACTTGGCCGTGGCACCTTCACACATATCGGCGCGGTGGAAGAAGTTGACCAGCGCATGCGTGAACTGTTCGATAAACTCGAAAGTCCGGTTGTTACCAATGTAAAAACCAGTTTCTCACAGGAGGGTATCAGCCTGACGCCGGGTCTGCTTCCTGATCTTTATCAGGGTGAACCATTGGTGCTCGCTGCACGTACCAAACAGGTCAGCGGTACGATGACGGTTGAAGGCACAGTCGGAAGCCGTCCATGGACAGTGACCCTGCCGCTTGATGCAGCCAGTCCGGCGGAAGGTATTTCCAAGATCTGGGCGCGTCGCAAGATCGACGATGCTGAAGTGGACATGAAGCTCGGCAAGATCACCGAGCTGGCAGCCGATACGCGTATCCTCAGCCTCGCATTAGAGCATCATCTGGTAACACGTCTCACAAGTCTTGTTGCCGTCGATCAGACACCGAGCCGCCCAGCCAATACCCCGCTCACCCGCGCCGACATTCCTTTGCAGCTTCCTGCTGGTTGGGACTTTGAGACACTGTTCGGTATTCGTGCAGACCGCAGCGTGCTTGATCATGCCGATGCAGGCAAAGAGCAGATATTGGCTCGAGGCAAGAACCGTACTGCCGCACCGAATATTCCGGCACCCGTCATGTCACTGCCGCAAACCGCAACTCCGGCAATGCTGAATATGCTTCAGGGATTAGGCATTATGTTTATCGGGTTTCTCATCTTCTGGTTGGCACGTCGCAAGGAGAATGCATGATGGGTATTCTTGTTGCAGAAGATACAAAGGCAAAGGGGCGCACTTTCGTGCGCTCCCCACTCATCTTTCTGTCGATTGCGGTGATGGCCTGCGGCCTTATTCTTCTCAGTCAGGGGCTGTGGATTCATGCAAAAGCCTATGCAGCTCAGTTCCTTCTTGAGCGTGCTTTCACCCAGAGTATTGCAACAGGTGAAAAGGTTAAACCTTGGGCATGGGCGGACACGTGGCCGGTAGCACGTATCGAAGCGCCGCGTCTGGCTGCATCAGCAATCGCTCTCAATGGTGCAAGCGGACAAGCTCTGGCTTTTGGGCCCGGTCATCTCCAGAACACACCCAAAGCCGGTGAGACAGGAACTGCCGTTTATGCCGCCCACCGCGACACGCATTTTGCTTTTCTCAAAGATATTAAGAAAGGCGATCTTATTCGCATTACCCGCACTGACGGTAAAACTTATACCTATCGTGCCACGCAAATGAGTGTTGCGCGTTGGGATGAAGCGCAGATCGATATCCATGCAGCGGGTTCTCAGTTGGTTCTTGCAACCTGCTATCCCTTTGATGCGGTTACCCAAGGGCCGTTTCGTTATCTCGTTTATGCCACTTCAATCCAGTGATTTGAAATTGCTGCAGACAAGCAATTTTCATGGGGATTACGCACAAGCTTAACATTTATGTTTTTTGAATGAACGATGGGATCTGTTCACAGCACAACAATGTTCCGTCATTTCAACAAGTTGTAATTATCCTGAGACTTTGGCACGCTAAAGCATCAACCATCTGATCGGATATTGTCGGCGCCGGTCAGGCAAAAATCGACTGGGATGTCGCCGGGTACAGAAATGGGAAACCTCTCCCGCTTTCTCCGGCAATTTAGCTCTTGGAGCATAATAAACCTAATCTGCACTTCCTTCTCACCCCCCATATTTCTGTCGATCACAACCGCTTGTTTCAAGTTCAAGAGCTGGTTTTAAAGAGGTAATGTTACCGTAACAGTCGAATTCTAAACATCACTCCAATTCGATGCTTCACCTAAAAGCAGGTGACATAAAGATGGAGATGTTCTTTGAAAAGAAAATTATCAAGAAAATTCTATGAAAAACCATTCGAAATTTTCGTAATATTCATCGGAATTTGCCTTGCAAATATTGTAAACAATCACAAGATTTCCACGCCATCATACGAAATCACAGACAAATCCATTTCAACAAATGGATTAAGTCTATGATTTACAAAAAGATCAGATCCGCAATAAATTTTATGCTTTTAACGATCATACCCGTATCTTTACTATGGGGGCCAATCGCCATAGCTATAATATCGAGAATAGATTCACTTTGATATTAATCGCTTAACCTGCGGGGAAGGTCAAACTCACGACCAATCCCCCGCCAGTCGCATCGGATAATGCAACAGATCCATTATGGGCGCTCATAATCTGGGATACAATTGCAAGTCCCATCCCCGCCCCTTCAACCGCAGTACCCGCCCCTCTCACAAAAGGCTTCAGCATACTGCTCCGCTCTGCATCGGGAATACCCGGCCCCCTGTCAGTAACACGCAATATGCAAGGATGAAGCACTTCGATCACCAGCATTTCTGTTCCTTGCGCATGGCACAGCGCATTCATGATTAAATTATCCAGCGCCACCCGAAGCGCCGCCTCTGAGCCCGAAATGATTATCCGTTCTTCAGGTGCTTTGAACTCAATCTCCACGCCCTGCCTGAGAGCAGCCGGAACATGCTCAGCAACAATTTGACGGGCTGCATGCGCGAGATCAACCGGAGCAAATGCCAATGACTGGCCGGATAATCGCGCCAGTTGCAAAGAAGTCGTCACGATTGAAGCCAGACGCGCCGTATCGCGTATCAGAACATCACGTATTGCCGGCTCTTCTATCTTTTCAAGTTTTATTCTCAGCTTGGTCAACGGCGTTCGCAACTCATGCGATGCACTGGCAAGAAAAAAACGCTGCGCTTCAAACGCATCATCAATACGCGACAGAGCCGTATTAAATGCAGCAACCATCGGCTTTAATTCCGAGGGAGTATCACGATCTGAAATACTGCGGCCATTGGGCAGACCGTCAATCTTTTCCGCAGAGTTTACAACCCTTCTTACAGGCGATGCAATGACACGCTTAACCGCTATCGCCGCAATCGTCGCCGTAGCGACCAGCACAACCCCAAGCAAATGATACAAGCCCTGAGAGCCTATCCCCCATAATGCAACGAAAATTGTTTGCACTCCGGTAAATGAAACACCGCCCAGCACAACAAATGCCTGAGGATTGGCGTCATCAACAAGGCGCAGGCCTTGATAGGTTACTTCACCCGTTGTGTAATGAAACTGAAATGAAGATATTTGATCAGAAACTGTATTAAGTGCTTTTTGAACAGACGGGGGTACAACCCCATGGGTTATCGTCTGAGTTCCGTCACTCAGCAAATACCAAAAATCCGGTTGCTGCTCTGCAGAACCAATAATATCGGCAGATATGCCGCCAATATTAAGTTTTAACTGACCTGAGGGCGTATAGGACTTACTGGACTGCAGTAGTTTTCCCAGAATATCCAGCGGTACAGTTTGCCGCCCCTCCGTATCCGAAGACAACAATAAAAACGTGAGTGTTAATATTGTACTGATTGTCATCATCAGCGCCATGCCGATAACAAGCATAACGACAACCGGAAAAGCGATGGAGCGCATAAATTTCATTCCTGCACCATCATGTAACCTATACCGCGTATAGTGCGTATTGTTACATTACACTTGGCCTCCCGCAGACGCCGCCGCAGTCTCGACACATGGGAATCTATGACATTAGAGCCCAGTTCATCATCAAGGCCATAAACGGATGCTTCCAGATTATCACGCTGGACAACACGCCCCGCCCGTCTGATGAGCGCCTCTAAAATAGCAAGCTCACGTCTTGGCGTATTCATAATACTCCCCTCAACCATAGCGGAACGGTTGATAAGATCGAATGATAAATTGCCGAACTGCGTGCATCCGGTCTCATCCAGATTATATCTGCGAAGCACAGCCCGCGCTCTTGCAATAAGCTCCATTGGTTCAAATGGTTTACTGATATATTCATCCGCGCCTTTATCCAGAGCCGCAACAATATCAGCCGGATCATCTAATGCTGTTAATATCAGGGTAGCTGGTCGCGGCCGAAGCTGCCGTAAAGTGGGCAGCAGAGACAGACCGTCACCATCCAGAAGATGACGGTCGATAATTGCCAGATCAAATTTGAAAGCAAGCAAAGCAGATTCTGCATCTGCAACGGTGTCAAATGTGTCCGCAACACCAATGGATGCCTCCATCATAGCCTTCAGCGAGGCCGCCAATTCACGATCATCTTCTACTATCAGAATATGCATGAGCCGCCATTGATATGATCAGAGTCAAATTGATTGCACATTGCGAACACCAAAGTTTTTAGCATGTTTTCAGAGCCGCTTAGCTTACCACATTAAAAAACGTGTCAGTAAAAACGGACAACCGGAACTAGAGAAGATCCCCGCGGGAAACACCATATGCCGGAGGCGGATATGCCCTTCTCAAATGGTCTTTGTCGGACATATCCAAGCGCTGCACACATTGCGCATAGGCATCTGTTCCGGGAAGAAATCCGTATTCGTTACAACGGCCTCTATAGTCTGTCGTCTCGCAGCCCATCAGCGCCATCAGGAGACCTATCGCAAAATAATTACGCATAATATCCTCAATAAGTTTATATATGTCAGCATATGACCAATCCGGCCTGAACATTACGGCAACGTTACGTGGCAGGTGCCAAGCTATAAATAGTCATGCCGGTCAGGGAGTTGTTTGCGCAGACAGGCTGCTTTGTTTTGGCGCAGAGAGGGATTTAGAGCCTTTATCCGTCCATGACGGAGGCGCTCCCAATGAAGCGCCGATCGCCCCCAAAACACCCGGCTGACGACCGAAATTTTCGCAAAGAACCGATCCCGGCCTTCCGCCCAGTTTTGTGCGAATTTCATATCCGGACGGCAAACCAAGGTCAAAATTACCCGGCTCTTTACCCTCGATAATCAGTCTGGAAAATTCGGAACCAAAAGCCGCAGCCAAATCATAGGCATCCCCCACCTGCGACACACGCGCCTCACTGGTGAATGAGTTTGCCCCCTTCGACCAGACGATTGCCGCAACCTGAGCCCCTTGCGGATCCGTAGCCTCCGCCTCAACAGCCAGTCCGCCCAGCCCGAACGGCAATCGCGGAACCCCTACAGGTAAGACAATGGCTGTACCGATAGAAATCGCCTTTGCAGCGCCCGCAATACCAGACTTTGTAGGCACAACATCGGTAATAACGGTACGGATTGTGAGATCAGCCGGCTCACCGGTAGGAACAATTTTATATTTTTCACTCAGAGTGTAGCAAACAGCGCGATCAATCGCATTTACCAGCAGGGTTCTGTCCTGTACTTTATCAACGCGCCGTTCAGCAGAATTTATAAAGGACGTCGGAAATATACTTACGGTTCTTACTTTTTTTAACACGCCAAAATTCAAGTAAAGTTTTTTCTTGGCAAACTTTCCTTTCGGCTCACTTAAATTACTATAGGAAGTAAGAGTACCCCCCTCTTTTAAGGGAACACTCGCACAACCACTTAACAGGACGATAATCGGAAAATATTTTATCAAGTTTGATGTATTTTTTTGTAACGCCCAAGCTATTGTTTTTTCGAAATTTATTTTGTTGCTCCGCACGACCGGTAACCCCGCTTTTAAACAGCAATTCGGGGAGCAACCTGACTTTTGTACCTTGCGGCAACATTACGCAAATTATAACAATGAATTTTCTTTGAGTGATTTCATTACAAATATCGTAATATTACGGTAATGTTCCGATGTTCTTTTTCAAGAAAATTGAACAGGTGCACAATGTACATAACTCTTATGTTAATCATTCTTACAGTATATTTAATAATTCTGACCGGAATATTGTTAATAGCGATTTGAAAATTCCCGAACAATAAACAGTTTATCCTCAATTTGCTTACAGATTTACGCAATGCGCTCAATCATATTGCTCTATCGCTCCAGTTGCCGCCGCTTCTCAACCAAAAAATCAACGAAAACGCGCAGTTTTGCAGGCATCTGATCCCGTGAGGGAACATAGAGGTTGAAACCATCAAAGGGCGGACACCAATCTTCCATCACGCGCACCAGAGCGCCGGATGCAAGATGCTGGCTGACTGCAAAGTCCAGATGCATCACCAGACCTATTCCCTGAAGCGCAGCATTCAGCATGACATCATCATTATTCGTGGCGAATGTTCCGGCAGGCTGGAACAGCCTTTCCTCCCCTGTAAGCGGATCGGTCAGTTCCCAGCGGAATACAGCTCCGCTACCCGACAGACGAAAACCGAGGCAATTGTGCTGTGTCAGATCCCTGAACACTCTCGGCGGAGGATTAGTTGCAAAATAAGCAGGTGAACCAACCACGGCAAGAGAAACCGGCGGAGTGACCGGCACTGCAACCATCGTATCTATCACACTTTCACGCAGGCGAATACCCGCATCACAACCTTCCCGAATAATGTCACCTAACCCGTCATCGACAAATAACTCAACGCGAACCTCAGGATACCGGCGGGCGAACTCTCCGAGATACGGCTCAATAAAATGATGCGTGGCAACCCGCGGCGCATTCAGTCGGATTTCACCGCTTGGCTTTTCGCGTGCCTCACCGACAGCGACGACCGCATGTGATATCATTGCAAGACCCGGTTCGATCTGGGAAAGTAATTTCCGGCCGTCATCTGTCAGCGATACCGAGCGTGTCGACCGGTTAAGCAGACGAACGCCGAGCTGCTGCTCTAACATTCTGATCGTTTGCGACAAAGCCGATGGCGAAATACCGATACGACCAGCCGCACGAGTATAGTTCCCTTCGCGGGCAACCTCCGCAAAGGCAGCAAGAGCAGGCAGAAGATTACGATCCATTATACGCTCATTATGAATTACAGCTTCAAACTGATTGAAGGATGCTCCCATTTTTCCGTTAGGTCGAGTGGATTATGTTAAATTCATGAAATGAATATACGGAGCAAAATAATGAAGAAAATTGCAATCCTTGGCGCAAGCGGTCAGATCGCACAGCATGTGGTTGATATGTTGGCAGAACGCGGCGACACAGAGATGACGCTGTTTCTTCGCGATGTGAGGAAGCTTAGTCGGGATATTCCTGACAATGCCCGTGTGATTGAGGGCGATGTTCACGACACTGCCAAGCTGAGAGATGCCGTGAGCGGTCAGGATGTCGTTTATGCGAACCTTGCCGGAGATGTCGATGCGCAAGCTGCAGCCATTATCACCGTCATGAAAGATGCCGGTTCGCGGAAGCTGATTTTCTGCACAACGCTTGGCATTTATGACGAAGTACCCGGCCAATTCGGTTCGTGGAACAACCGGGAAATCGGTGAATATTTACCGCCATATCGCAAGGCTGCCGATCTCGTGGAGGCATCAGGTCTGGATTATGTTGTCCTGCGCCCTGCCTGGCTGACCGATGCAGACGAAGTTACGTATGAAACAACTGAGCGCCACGAGCCTTTTAAAGGCACGGAGATCTCACGCAAAAGCGTGGCTGCCTTGGTCGTGAATCTAGCCGAAACGACCGGTGCACTTGGCAACCGCAATATCGGCATTAACAAACCAAACACCGGTGGTGACAAACCTGCCTTCATGTAAACCGGCCAGTGAGAATGTCACTCGCCTCCGGAATTAAGGAGATCACATCATGGAAACCGTGAAAATCCGCAATCACGATATGTATTGGGATATCGCCGCCGATATCCACTTCCCGCCGCATTTCGACAAAACGAAGAAATATCCGGCCATCATCAGCGCACACCCGATCGGAAGCTGCAAAGAACAAACCTCGGGCAATGTCTATGGCGCAGCGCTGGCCAAAGAAGGCTTTGTTGTCATCGCCTTTGATGCAAGCTTTCAGGGTGCAAGCGGCGGCGAGTCTCGCTTTATCGAAGACCCGACACTGCGTGTCGAAGATTTCCGCCATGTTACCGATTATCTTGTGACGCTTCCTTATGTCGACGAAGAACGCATTGGTGTACTCGGCATTTGTGGTGGCGGCGGCTATTCAATCAATGCTGCAATGACTGAGCGCCGCATCAAGGCGGTTGGCACCGTTACCGGCGCGAATTATGGCCGTCTGATGCGCGGTAATTTCACTGCCCTTAATCCGATCGCCGCGCTGGAAGCAATGGCCAGACAGCGTACAGCTGAAGCGCGCGGCGCAGAGCTTCATGTTGACAATCTGCTTGCCAATTCTGTTGAGGAAGCCCGCGCTGCAGGCATCACTGATCGCGATCCGCTGGAGGCAACTGATTATTACCGCACACCACGTGGTCAAAAGCCCAACGGTCTGAACCGCTCGCTCCTGTCGCATCAGGCAGCAGCAGTGGGCTGGGATGCCTTTCATCTGGCGGAAGTACTCCTGACGCAGCCGCTTTGCATTGTGGTCGGTGATAAGGTCGGCGCATTCGGCGCCTATCGCGACGGCTGCGAGATTATTGAGCGCGCAGCCTCCAAACAGAAGGAGCTTGTGGTTCTCGAAGGCTGGTCGCATTACGACCTGTATGACAAGGAAGAACCGGTCAGACTGGCACTCGCCAAGCTCGTTCCGTTCTACAAGGAAAATCTCTAAGCACGCTCAGGCGGCTTCTAACGTCACAATCCTGATGAATGTTACAGTCCGTGCTCAGCAATATAAATCTTTGGAATTTTGAAAAATACCGCAGAAACAATACGGGCAGCTTTCGCTGCCCGTATTGTTATTATCCGTATAGTGATCCGGCTCAGAACTTGCCGATAAAATTCACAAACATGCCACGGTCATCAAGGCTCAGGTCACGCAGATCATCCGAAAAGCGGCCGAAATTATAACCGGCACCAACTTTGAAATTCTCGCCCACATGACGATAAACCGCTGCCAGCGCGCCAAAATCGGTAGTTTTGGCTTCCGGCATATGCATCACACGACCTTCAAGCAGCAGATCCCACTTTTTAACAACATGCAGATCGGCACGGATAACACCCAAATGGGCGGATGAACGCTGCCAGTCCTTGTCAAATTTATGATCATTTTCTGCCGGACGGTATTTCACGTCACCAATACGGAAACCGTATTTGGCACCGACTGAAAGCCACGGCACCAGATCATAAGTAAAGTCTGCCGACAGAATATGGCTGCGCTGTGCAGGCGCATAACGATAGTTGGAAACACCGCTGCCCAGCTGACCATTGCCCGGCATGTCATAGAGCCAGCTATATTTGAACAGCGCGTTCAGGCGGTCATTTTCCACCGGACGATAGGCATAACCGAATGAGGCTTCGACATAATCCGTGTTCTGGAACGAAGTGACATCCGATTTCGTATCCGAGAGAACCGCATCCACACTGACCAGTGCACGCCAGTCCGGATTGGTTTTCCATGAATAGGCACCGGCCAACAGATAAGTGTTCTGGTCACGGGTATGATCGTCTGAGCGCTCGACACGCACTTCACCGCGCAAACGACCGGTAATGCCGCGCTCCTCGTCCTTATAGCCGATGGCCAGCGACGGCGCATAACGGTCAAAGTCAGAATATTCAACGCCAGAGGAATTTGTGGTGTTGTCGCGAACACGGCCACCTTCAAAACCACCGTCAAATGTCCAGACATTATCCGGCGTATAGACCACACCATAAGTGTGTGTCAGCGCACTGCGAACACCAAACAAGTCATAATTGCCTTCCGAATAGGCTGAAAGCACATCATTCATACGGCGCTTCACACCGCCGACAATGGCACCCTTATCACGGCCGATCAGATCATAGCTGCGATTGAGATCAAAGGCTCTGTCCGGATCAAGACGGTAACCGACATAATAATGATCATCAGCATTCGGATCATAGGTCAGAGCGGCCAGACCGCCGAGACCATTTGTGCCATAGGAGATCTCTGCCTGTGTGCCGATTGTATCGGTCAGTTTCAGTTCTGTACCAACACCGATACGATCATTACGTTTGATATCACCGGAGCGACCGGCTGTTACCTGCCCGAAGACATAATAAAGGTGATCGTCGTCCTGACGGTAATCAATACGCATACCTGTATCTATGCGGGAACCGTCATAGCCGGTTTTGCCTGAGCGGATAGCGGTCGGTGACATCAGTTCGGTGTAAGTCACACCAAATGACACTTTCCAGTATTCGTCAATCTCATGGCTGACGGAGGTCTTGCCTTCACGCTTGATCTGACCGTCCGCATCCCAGAAATCATCATAGATGAGTTTCAGACGGGTTTTGTCCGTCACATCCAGATCGGCATGGGCACCCCAGAGACGCTTATCGACGCTGGTATTGTCGAAAAGACTGGAGAAACCGGCTTCTTTTTCTTCATAATAGCCGCCGATTTTACCCTGTACGCCGTCTTCCTGAATATCGGCCAGATCAACCTGACCTTTCAGGCGCCATGCCAGAGCGGTACGACCTTTATTGCCTGTAGCAAGGGTGTTGCTATTGGTCAGACCACCATCGGTGGAACGGGTAAAGCCAAAGCCCTGCCCGTCAGAACCGGCCACTTCCCCCTCGATGAAAGTGGTGTCGGAATGGCGCACACGAATATCAACGCCGCCGGCCTTCTGATCGGCAGTGCCGGTAGTTTCCTGATAACCGGTCGCACCCACGCGCACATTGTCATTCAGCCATTGCTGGCCACGGCCACCAAGGCTGTAGCCGTCGAGATCACCGGCAACCGGCTCAAACTCATATTGTGCCAGCACATAGGTTTTGTTGCCGCCCAATGCACCGTCACGTACCGGATCAGATGTACCGGCAGAGGATGAAAGCGGACGGTTGAGGATCAGCACGCCCTGCATATAATCAAAGCGGTAATCTTCTCCGGCTTTGAGTGTACGGCGCTCAATAACACGACCGGTTACTGAATCGCGGAACTCAACCGTAATGGTTTCAGAACCTTCAACAATGTTCTGGCGGCGCATGAAATAAGCCGAACCACCGGTTGCCAGATATTCCTCATATTGCGGCAATGTATCCGGCTGGGCAGCGTATAAATCAACTTCGGTTTTACGCTCGCCAAAGCTTGTTGTTTCTTCCGAACGGTAAACGCCCTGCGCACCATAAAGTGCCCGGTCAGAGCGCATAAACTCTGTGCCGGTGATGCGGGTTTTGAAATTACCCCATACTGCACGGCTGTCACCATGCTCTAAACGGACGTAGAATTTACCATTGGTCGGTGCATCTTCCAGAAAAGTAGAGTCGTCACCATAGACCGGATAATAATCATCCGGATCGAGCTTGCGCAGCAGATGACGCGGGTTCTGCTTGCCGAAATTACGGAACATCTTATCGAGTTCGTCATCGGTTGTGTCAGCAGCAGCCGTCAGCAGATACTCGCCTTTGATTTTACCTTTAAGATAAAATGCCAGACGGCCATTAGTCGTGGTGCTGTCATATTCACCCGGACGCACAGCTTCAATACCGCTGTCGCCGTTGCGCTTGCGAAGCGTAATGTCGGCCAAACCGACATAGAACCAGTCATTATCCGGAATATTAATATCGCGGTTAAAGGCCAGACCGTCGCCCTTCAACCCGTCATTAATGCCGACATCAATATCGTGATCGCCGGGACGCAAAATGCGCTGCACCACGAATTTCTGTTGGCCGTCAACCGGAATAGTTTCGCCAAAAGCTTTGACCTTATAGCCATCCGGTACATTGGTGCCATGAACTGTTACCGCACCGCCCTGCACACGAATATTGCGGAGTGCAGTTCTGTCTTCGCCCATACCCGGTGCAACAGCTTCCGCACGATCGCCCAGAATGTCTTTCTTTTCGCTACGGCGCAAAGTCAGCGCTTCGGTTTCGTCAAACCGGCCTTTTTCATCATAAACACGCAGTACATAGGCATATTCACGCTCATCGGCTTGTGCCGGCATCACCCATTGCGCTTTGGCATTAGTTTTTACCGGTACAACAGCCACAGGCTTATCAACCGATTTGCCGTCACCGATGGCAAAAATGCGGATTTCCGAACGCTCAATAAAAGCCGGATAGTTGGTGGTTGCCAGAAATTCGACAGTTTCATTGGCGCTATAGCTGCGACGCACCGGCATGGTCGAAACATTGAGGATCGGTGATGCATCCAGACCATCAAATTTGATCTGAATATCAACGCCACTCAAATCCACATCGGTTTTGCGCTCACGATCAATCTGACGTGGTGTTTGAGCTGTTGGTTTCGAGGCACTGGTTTCAACCGTGTCACCATCCACACTGATCATAAACGGAATATTGCCCGCATCGGCAACAATACCTTTTTCGGTATTTTCGCCGATTGTCAGATGACGCAGTGAGCTGTCATCCGACATTTTACCGCGCAAATCTGAGCCTTCAGTGGTTTCAGTCTTGGTTTGCGCCAAGACTGAAACGGTTGAGAAATGGCCTGCCATCAGTGCGGAACTGGCCAAAAGAGCGAGGCGGGAGAAAGAACCGAGTTTGAACTGAGACATTTTCATAACCTTAAATTGCGTGGCGGTTTTCACTGAGCGGCTCATTTGCTCACCTCCACGCGTGTCTCGATTTCAAGCGGGTAGTTATCTCCTTTGCGCTTCCACAGATCACCGATCTGCTTGCGAACATGTTTCATACGTTGTTTGGCCAGCGACTGCTCATTGCCTGCCATTTTGTAGCTCAGACGCAGAACCGAGATTTCCTGTTTCAGGACTTCCACGAGCTGCGGCAGGTTGTCAGCCCACTGCTTTTTCAGCTCGACGCGGTTTGCTTCAAAAGCTGCATCCTGAAGGTCAAGACGAACAACACGGCTGATCGATGCACCAAAATTCAGCTTGGTCATTTTACCGGCAGTCAGACGGACAACACGCGGGTTTTCAGTCGTCAGACGGTAGCCTGTCGGCAGCGTGCGGGTATCAAGCTTCATGATGAAATTGGAACCGATGCGCTGATCCGGCATCGCCGCACAAGGCACATGGAAACGACCATATTCGTCCGTTGTGATCAGCCAGCCCTTAGCGGTTGCAACACGCACACCGGCCAGACCTTTTTCGCCTTCGTCCTGATAACCATTGCGGTTCTTGTCATCAAAGGCAGTGCCGATGATTTCACCACAGTCGAAAACAGGTTCAGACATGATCTCGACAATCGCCTGTGCATCAGGTGCAACCGGCTTGCCGTCCTTGTCCGTTACGGTGGCAATATTGATGTGCTTGCCGGGACCTGCCGAACTCAGAACCAGCAGTTCAAGACGGATCTCGATCGTGCTGTTTGCGCCCATCGGCTGTCTATCAAAGCTGAGACGACGACCACTGATCTCCGGTTCAGTTTTTTCACCATTTACAGTAGCCGTTCCTTCAACATAGCGGAAACCGGAAGGCATAGTATCGATGATATTCAGCAAACCTACATTGCTCGACGAAGTGTTCTCAACCTTGATGATATAAGGTACGCGGTCACCACGACGAACCTGATGCAGCAATGCCTGTTTGGTGATTTTTACCAATGAAGGCTCGGTAGCAGGCAGATTGATTTTCGCCTTATCTTCCTCAGATTCATAAGGCTTGCCGTTACGCTGATCGCCCTTGGCCAAGGCAATATTGGTCAGCGTTTCCGGAAGACCGGCAGTTGCATCAATATCTGCCTGTGCCAATACATACGTTGCTTTGAAAGTCTGGCTTTCACCCGGTTTCAGGGTCACCGGTGCCGGAGTGATCGCGGACAGCTGATTGGTACCGCGCTTGCCTGCAAAAAGCGGACCTTCATCCTGCACAGTCACATTATTGAGCAGCGCATTCCCCTTATTGGTAACATCGAATGTAAATTCGAGTGTCTCACCAACTTCCGGATAGCCATTGCCGTTAGCGTCGTTCCATTCACCCTTTTTAATGATTTCCAGCTCAGGCAGCGGAGGCATAACCGGCACAATGGTCGGCTCGTCTGTATCCACTGTCGGGCCTGAAGGATCTTCAATGTCTTTCGGTGTGGTCAGATCGCCATAGGTGCCCTTCACTGTTGCCTGATTGATAACCTTTTCGGCATCAATATCCGCTTCAGTAATGGCGTAAGTGGCTGTGAATACCTGCTGCTCACCCGGCTGCATTGTGCCAACATTAAAGCTGTTTGGTGTGATACCTGCCAATGGATCATTCAGAACCACATTATTCAGCACCATATTACCGGTATTATGGACAGTGAATGTATATTCAATTTCCTGTCCGGCTTCTGCCGGTTCGGTCAGCTTGGAGTTCGCTTCCTTGACGACAGCAATACCCGGCTTCTGCTCCAGCGGAACTTTAATTTCCTCTGAAACATCCGGTGTTACCGGTTTCTTGGTCTTATCGGCAGGGTCAACATAGTCACCGGTAACAGTGGCCTGATTGACGACTTCACCTTTTTCAATATCGGCTTGTGTGACTTTATAAGTTGCTGTCAGCGTCACTGCGTTCGCATCACCCGGCAACAGCGTGGCAATGGTGAAAGGCATATCCGGCACGAGACCAACAAGCGGATCTTCCACAATGACATTGGTCAGTGTCAAATTGCCGGTGTTGGTGACGAGGAACGAGTAGGTGATGACTTCACCCACCTGTGTCGGTGAAGAAAAAGCATGGGTTTCCGATTTGACAATCGTCACCGATGCCGAGGTTTCCAGCTCCACAACGGTTTTATCGTCATTCGTCAGATCAGTACCGGAAATATCGGTTACGTCATCCGGCATACCGTTTACACTTGAGCCGATTACCTGTGCCGTGTTGGCAAAAGTACCTGCATCAATATCAGACTGTTTCAATGCATAGGTTGCAGTGAACGCATCCGTGTTAACTTCACCAGGCTCCAACGGACCAGTCCAGCCGGTCTGATTGATGACCTGTACATCGGTAACCAAATCAACAATGCGGATCTTTTCCAGAGTCACATTGCCGGTATTGTGGACGGCAAAGTTGAACTTGATAACGTCACCAGCCTTAGCAGGCTTCGGCAATGAAGACGCTTCAAGTGTTTTGATAAGCTTGATGGAAGGGTCGCGATCCAGTGGTGTATCGGTGCTGCTGTCATCCGTTACCGGTGTCTTGTCACCATGCTCAGGAACACCCTTAACATCGGCGGTGTTTTCAACCTTACCGGCATTAATATCGGCAACCTTCAGCTTATAAGTACCGTAAACAACAGTCTGAACTTCCGCATCATTGTCTTTAGCAGCGTTGATCGGCTGCAAAATCAATGTTTCCAGACGTGTCAGATCAGCAGCATCAATAACAACACCCTCGAGATGATCGGTCAGAACCAAACCATTAAGCGCGACGTTACCGGTATTGCGGATAGTGAAGCTGTAGCGAAGTTCATCACCGATCTTTGCCGGATTGCTCAGACCATCAAGAATAGCCACCTTCTCAAGGCTGATCGAAGGCTTATGTGCAAGCGGCGTTACAACTTCATTAGAATCCACCGGCGGTTGCGGGTCTGTCGGGTCTTCAAAATCAGCCTTGGCAGTGTTGACCACCTTACCATCATTCAGATGGTTCTGCTGGATTGGTGCTTTAACCATAAATGTACCACTTTCACCCGGTGCCAATGAAGCAAGAGATGCCGGTGCGATAACTGCACCCACCAGCGGATCGCTGACTTTGATATTATAGAGAGTGACATTGCCCTCGTTGGTCGCTGTCACAGTCCATTCCAGCATATCACCGGCATAGGCTGGTTCCGGCACAACCGAGCTTAATGCTTTCACAAGCGTCAGCTTCGGATCACGGTAAGTCGGAACTTCTACTTCTGAAGGCGGTGTGGTGATCTTCTTGTCATCAGGACCATAAGTGCCGGTGGCCAGTGCTTTATTGACAACTTTTCCGGCATTAATATCCTGCAATTTCAGCAGGTAATAAGCCTCAACAGTCTTCGTTGTTTTCGGCGCAAGTGTACCGATGTTAAAGGCACCGCTATCCACCACACCAGCCAATTCATCTGTAATCACTACATTGTTCAATGTCGTGTTACCGGTATTGGTGACTATGAATTCATAGGTGATCTTGTCACCAACAATTGACGGGGTTTTAACCTCTGACTGCTTCAGTTTCTTCTCAAACCTCAGAGCAGGTTCGCTCAGCGGCAGGTCAAATTTATCTGTTGAAGTAACCGTTTGCGGCGTGCCGCTAAAGTCACCCCAAGTCCCTTCAGTCCTCGCTGTATTTTCCAGCGTACCATTATCAATGTCTGTCTGTTTGACGACATAGGTCGCTTTAAAGGTCGTATCATTACTGGCGCCAACGGCGAGTTCTGCAATCTTTGTATTCGCAGTCCAGACCAGACCAGTTTTCGGATCGGTTACAACCACATCAAAGAGCGGTGTTTTACCGGTATTGGTAACTTTGAATGTATATTCAATCACGTCACCGGCTGTAATCTCGCCAGTTCCGCCAATGCGCGCACCGGTTTTTTCCAGCTTAATCGCTGCTTCCGGCACAATATTAACGGTGGTCGGCACGTTCCGGTTCGGATAGTTTTCACCACCGGCTCTGTTGTCTGACTTGTCCGCAATGCCGGTTTTGCCGGAATATTCACCGACTGCTGTAACGTCTGCCTGATTGGTCAGAACAAGCGGATTGGCTTTCCATGGTTTATCAGGATTAACCCGCACGACTACAGTGGCAATCAGCGTTGCATTCGGCTGCAGCACGGCATTACCAACGATCAGCGTATTGGTTGCACCATCAAAAGCAGACGACAAAGTGCCGCTGTTCGTGCTGACGGATGTAACCTTGTAGAACCCTGGCTGCGGAACATTATCCGCTGATGGAGAACCAAAATTCTGTGCGCCACCATTCAGAACATCCGTCAGCGTGATGTCCTTCAACGGTTCCTGACTGAGGTTTTTGGCTGTGAATGTATATGTGACAGTGTAAGTACCATCACCCATTGAAACAGGTGCATTGGCTACCTTGCTCAGGCCAACCGAAGGCGTGACGTGGAGTGTGAAGTTATTTTCAACACTCTTGGAATCTTTTTCAATGACAACCGAACCAAGGGTTGTGTTGTTCACTGATGAAGTCTTGCTATCATTATAATCATTGGTACCAGACACAGAAACACCGGTCTGGTATTTGCTGCTGTCCGGCACATTGCTGTAGCTGACCTGATATTCACCGGCAGGAACTCCTGTGAAATTATAATTACCATTGCTATCCGTGATTACTGTAAAAGTAAGCTTCTCATTATCATGCTGAGCTTTACCAGTCAGAGTAACGGTCACACCGTCGACGCCGGTATCCATACCAGTATTGAAATCAGCTTTTTCGTTGAAATCGACGAAGATTTTACCGCTTACCGAACCACCGAGAACAGTTTTAACACTATCGCTAGATGTATTATTCGCTGAGTTTTTGTCGAAAGATTTTGTCGCGACAGAAGCGGCATTGGTCATTGCCTCTGCCTTCATATCTGTAATCTTGGTGGTAAGTTTAATGACTGTTTTTTCCGCCGGTTCCATATCACCGAGTTCACATCTGATCTGACGTGTACCGATAACACCGAGACACGAACCACCCTTACCGCTGGTAATCTCAGGAACTTCAGTCAGCACCATACCTTCCGGCAAAGTGTCGGTGAGAATAACTTCTTCAGCAACTTCGAGGCCGTCACCTGACAGACTTTCAACCGTAAGCGTCCAGGTAAAACTTTGACGCAGGTCAACAACCGGCTCGTTGGCTTTTTTGACAACGCTGACATCGGACTTCACACGAACAGTGGTTGTTTCATCATCCGCATTATTAGCCGGATTACGGTCATAGTTTTTAGCTGTTTCGTCTGAAGTTATTACAACTTTATTCTGATAAGTGCCGCGTACCAACGATTTCATTTGGACTTTGAATTGCACTTCAGTACCGGCTTTAAGCACCGGAATAGAGCAAGTAAGCGTACCGCCTGCCTGCCCAGCATTCACATTTGCTGGTAAACAGGTAAGGCCTGCCGACTGACCTTCTACTTTATCATAGGAAAAACCGGCTACCGGAAATGTATCAACAATATTGACATTATACGCATCCGACGGGCCATCATTTTTGGCTACAATCAGATAAGTTGTATTGCTGCCTTTCTCGACCGGATCATGTTGCTCGCCATCAACCGTATCGGTTTTGGTCACCAACAGATCAAGCGCAGGCGCATGAATTTCCACCGAAACGCTGGCAGCATTGTTGGTCTTGTCTGTTTCTTCAGTCGTGGTGCTGACCGTTGCATTATTGACAAGCTCATCTCCAACCTGACCGGTCGAAGGCTTAACCTCAATAGCCACTTCTTTCTGGGTGCCGTTTTCGAGACGCACCCATGTACAGGTGATGGTGTTATTGACAGAAGTGACGACCTCACCTTCCTTGAGGCTTGTCGAACAGATTGCGCCATTTTCGGTAATACCAACGAAACGAACACCGAGTGGCAACTTATCTTCAATAACCACATTGTCCGCACCACTCAGACCATTATCATTGACACGGGCAGCAATGGTATAAACCAGACTCTGCCCCGCAGGCGCACCGGTCTTTTCAGACGAGCTGGATTTAATAACCGTTACATCTGTCAGTGGTTCAACAGTGTAATCAACCGATGATTGATTATTAGATTGATTACCATCCGGCGTTTCGGTGGAGTAAACAACAGCCGTATTCTTTTGCGCACCTTCGTCACCGGCAAATGTACTGATCTCAATGAACGGATAAAGTTTACCCGCTTCATGAACCGGCAGACTTGCAATTGTACATTTCAGCTGAACTTCCGTAGCGCCGCTCGAAAGCTGCGTACAAACGATACCACTTGAGCTTGTCACTGCGATGGTTGCCTGACCACCCAATGGGCCGCCGACAATATTTTTCAGCGTATCATCAATAACAACACCAGTTGCCAGTGCTTTGCCGTGATTGATAACTTCAAGCTTAAATTTAAGCGGATCACCGGCTTTGACAATTGCAGGTGTCAGCAGCGTCTTCCTGATCTCAAGATCAGCCAGAGTTTCTTCTTTTTCAGAACCAGCATTACCGCCGATTGAGTCAGTATTATTACCCAAGAGGTCTGACTTTTCTGCACCCTTAGGCCCTGAAACGGTCATCGAATTGGTAAACTTACCACTCTGCTCCATTTTAACGGTCAGAGTGACTGGTCCGGCAGTAGCACCCGGTTTCAACGGTTCTTCAGATGTATATTGATCCGTCTCGCAAACAAAATTACGGGGCCCAGTCATCGGCAATGCAGAACAAGTCCAACCGTCTGGTACAGCAACGTCTGTTACCGTCATATTTTCAGGCAAACGATCAATTATGGTCAATTTGCCGTCAAAGCCGGAATTGCCAATATTCTTGCTTTTTAACGTATATTGATATTCTTCGCCGACAATGACCAAACCGTAGTCCGGCCCACCTGTTTTATCAGCTTCCAAATCAAAATATGGGTCAACAATACTCGCACCACCGTCATTGATGATGTTATTGCCCACATAGTCCAGATCTTCATTCTCAGATGTTATTGTCGCTTGATTATAAACAGACGTACCGGCTCCCTTACCGTCATGGGTTGCCTTAACAGCTGTAGTATTAATTTTGATCGGTGCTTTATAGTTGCTGTCAGCGGATTTGGTATATTCACACACCACTTCTCTGCCGGTTAAAGTACAAGCCCAACCGGTGCCAGCCAGATCTCCAAAACCAACAAATTCATAATTTTCCGGCAAGACATCTTTAATCGTTGCCTGTGAAGGCTCGTCACCGGCAAATTGTGGCGTCAAAGTAAATTCAACCGGAGAACCGGTTAGAATAAGATCTTGCGGTGAGCGCACCTTGCTCAGACTCACATCCGTACCGGCAAGAACCTTCATATTTGCAAGTGCTTTATTATTTTCAACATTCGGATCAAGCGGCGAATTTCCAATCACTTTCGCATCGATCATAATGTTGGAGCTGTTTCCGACTGTTACCTGTCCGGAAAAGCCAAAATCCAGAGACTGGCCTGGCTCAATTTCCTGTTTGATTTCACAAGTGACAATATTGCCCGACAATGTGCAGCCATTTTCCATCGGCTGGTCCATCACAACACCTGAAGGGACAGGGAAGGTAAGTGTTGAACCCTTTGACGGATACGGGCCTTCATTTTTAACAGTCGCGGTAAAGTTAACTTTGCCACCACCCTTAACTTCAGCAGGAGCATTCAATGTCAGGGCTAAGTCAGCGCCTTTGTTAACAGTAATGCTGCGGTTCTGCTCAGCGCCATTCTTGGCAATTTTACCATTAAAAACGACAACACCCTCTTTCTGAGGGCTCAAACGGATTTTAGCGGTTACGCTTTCCTGCGGCTGAAGTATACGCACTTCACAGGTAATTATCGCATCGTTAGTCAGCTCTACGCCAATGGCTGGCATTGGGGCGCAACCGCTGAAAACGTCCTTATCAACATCAAGGCCGTAAAACTTAACCGATGCTGGGATCGTAAATGCAACGCTCGTCGGCGTGGTCGGGAAGTTATCACTGTTATTTACAGTCGCAGCAAACTCAATCTCAGTACCGGCCGCCAGCGGACTTTGTTTGTCAGCATTAATATTGAGTGTCCAGCCTGTTACGCTTTGCGCATAAACGCCAGACAGAGAGTTGAACATGGCAAAAACCGCCATGATAAACACTGTAAATAACCGTTTCATTTCGTCCCTAAAACCTATGCTTACACATCGGTCGGGACATAAAAGAAAGCGCTGCTCATCCGTGTTTAACAAAAACACAAGCGCGCAGAATCAATTACCCGCGAACTGAAAGTTCGCGGGTAATTAAAACATATTCGATTAGGCCCCCACCTTGATGAGGGGCACTACATGATTCGAAATAGTTAACCAATAATTAATTGATATTTTTGAATAATTTTTCCATGACGTGACTCTTAAGCACAAAAACGAACCTAAATGGAGGTTCTGTTGTATGGGAGACCGATCTCGCAAAGAACGCGATCATCCGCGACAAACGAATGGTTGGCGCAAAAGATAACGGACAGTACACTGCTGATTGAAACCACCCTGCTCAACCCCGCCAATGCTATCAGGGCGTAAACCTCTCTCCCCGCATATAGTCTTAAGGGCTGCTGTTTTGCGGGCAGGTATTCTCAGGCTTGCAGACGAGTCCCGTCTGCGCCAGCAGATCAGCCACCCCGTCACGCGCTCCCAGCCCCTCGGGATCACATAAATATTCCATGTGATCACTCAAATATCCGGCCATTGGTGCACGCCAGTCCGGTGAAGTTTCGACCATCTGCTCAGCCGTATAAAGCAGATATTCGACATATGCCCCATAAGCGGTGAGCTCAGTTTTCTTGTTGATCGAACAATAATCAGCACGCGCCAGTTCGGGCTTTTGCACAGTCAGGTTCAGAAATTCTCGATATATTTCGCGCGCGGTCTGATCCCGCTGTATCAGATCGGCCTGACCGACCTGATATGGAATAATAATCAGTGCTGAAAGCGCGGCAAAGGCCGTAGCAATTCCGCCCAAAGCGGCCAAGGGTTCAGTATTGCGCCGTAACCAGTTCCACATATTCAGACCTTGGGTTGTTCATGGGTTGCACAATGGATACCACCGCCAACTTCCCCTACCGGATCGATATTCAGTGTAACAATCTCGCGACCGGGATATAATTTGCTAAGTATAGCAGCAGCCCGCTCGTCGGCCTCACGATCTCCGAATTCCGCAGCAATCACCCCGCCGTTACAAACATAATAATTTACATAAGAAGACACAAAATCGCGGCTCTTCGAACGAATATCGTATGGCTCCGGCAAAATAACCATGTCCAGTTTACGCCCTTCGGCATCAGTCGCTGCGGCCAGAATGTCATGCGTCTCGAAGGAGGCAACCGACCATGGGTCTTCGGCGTCAATTTCATCACCCATCTGGATCAGCAATTGTCCCGGTTTAACGAAACGGGCAAGCGCATCAATATGATAATCAGTAATATCTGCGCCAATAATTCCAGGTGCCCAGATCATCTTGCGCGCACCCATCGTATCCAGCAGCATCTTCTCAATTTCAGCTTTGCTGCCCCGATTGCGATTGGCATTGACGAAGCTGCTTTCGTGAGCGATCAGCGTGCCGTGGCCATCGGTTTCAACGCCGCCCGCTTCCCCGACCAGACCTGCATCAAAAACCTGCAAGCCTAATCGTTCGGCTATCTGTGCAGCGATCTTACCGTCTGCGCTGTGGGTCTGCTTGTCCCCCCAACCATTAAAATTAAACTGTGTGACGGCCAGTCCACCTTTTCCATTGACGACAAATGAAGGACCGGAATCGCGACACCATAAATCGTCAGTCGGAATGTCCCATAGCTCTACTTTCTGCGATACCAGCTTGCGAACAGCACCGTGATGCTTTGCTGCAGCCAGCATCACAACCGGCTCAAACTCTGCGATCGTATTGGCGATTTTCGCAATCGTTTTCTGAATATCATCAAGAAAATCAGGATCATCATAGACAACAGGATTAACCGGCCACTGCATGAAAGTGCGCTCATGCGGTTCTGTTTCTTCCGGATACCAAAATCCCGCAGCACGCGCTGATGAACCTTCCGCCTGCCCCCGACGCGCTTGCATCGACAGACCAACGGCAGCGGCGGCAGCACCCAGTAAAGTTTGACGGCGTGTCATCATCTTATCACCATGAAAATAAAAAAGGAAAATCGATATTTTAGAATGTATTTACATAAAGTAGAGCACCCTTAAGCGCTGTCAACGGATGTTGAACACATTCACGCATATTGCAGGGATATTTTTTGACACTCTGTCCTGTTCAATGCCGCATTATTGGCGAGAGGTGACGCGGTGACAGGTAAACAGCGCATCATATTTTTACGTCAGATTATCGTAATAAAGCAGTAGCGAGACAACAAATGTCAAAGCACCAATCATAGCCAGAATAAAAAGCCAGCGTGCTGTAATCGGCTTTTTTACGCATTGGCTGGCAATCAGCAGAATGACTGACCAGAGACAAGTAAAAAGCAGCAGGCACAGCGTGTAAACAAATCCGGACAGGTCATATCCGCCACCGCCAATCGACGGATATTGCGGAGGTGCAGGATTGAGCAACAGATTTACAAAGGCTGTGAAAAGTATAAAGAATGCCAGAAGACTGAAAAATACCGTATTTCTCAATAGCATCCCCTTATTCCAGATATTCAACGCGGCTGTATGACCGCGTTGAATATACTGGCAGGTATCGCGCGTCTAGGCCAGCTTCGGAATGGCATCCAGCAGCATCTTTGTATAAGGCTGCTGCGGGGCTTCAAAGATTGTCTCGGCCATACCTTCTTCAACAATCTTGCCGTGATGCATAACGATAATGCGGTCACAGAGGTGACGCACAACGGACAAGTCATGGCTGATGAACAGCAATGTCAGGTTCAACTCTTTGCGCAATCGCAGAAGCAGATTGAGAATTTGTGCCTGTATGGACACATCAAGCGATGCCACCGGCTCATCGCAGACAATCACCTCTGGTTTCATCGCCAAAGCACGGGCAATGGCAATGCGCTGCCGTTGACCGCCGGAAAACTGGTGCGGATAACGATCAGCAAAGGCCGGATCAAGGCTCACCGCTTTCAACCAATGTGCCACATAGGTACGAGCTTCTCTTTTAGTGATCAGACCATGAGCAATGGGGCCTTCAGCAATTGACTGGCCAATGGTGCGGCGCGGATCAAGCGATGCAAACGGATCCTGAAAAATCATCTGGATTTTGGTCGTCAGTTTGCGTCCGTGTACATGGTCAGACATGACAGGCTGGCCGGATAGACGGATCTCCCCCTCAGTCGGCTGATAAATTCCGCAGACCATGCGGCCGAGCGTTGATTTACCGGATCCGGATTCTCCGACCAGCCCCAGCGCCTCCCCTCTGGCGATGGTCAGGTTGACATGATTGACGGCGATAACCGGTTTGCGTGGTTTGAGCAGGCCGATTTTCTGGCCGAGCCTGCTCCAGACATCGCTTTTCCATTCAAAGCGTTTGATCGCATTGCGGACGGTCACAAAATCCGGTTTGGCTTCCGTTACCGGTGTCGCGATTTGAAACGATGTTTCTTCTTCATCCGTCGGTTTTCCCAGCATTTTCCCCGGTTTGGAGCGGGATGGCAGGGCATCGAGCAGACCTTGTGTATAAGGATGACTCGGTGATTTCAGCACTTCTGAAGCGGGGCCGGTCTCGACAATTTTGCCCGATTTCATCACGGCAATGCGTTTTGAAATTGAGGCAACAGTTGCCAGATCATGGCTGATCCAGATCATCGAAATGCCAAGCTCGGCGACCAGTGCTTTCACCTCGGTCAGAATTTCCGCCTGTACGGATACGTCAAGTGCTGTAGTCGGCTCATCCGCAATCACGACCTTCGGATTGTGCAACAAAGCAATGGCAATCGCCACGCGCTGGCGCATACCACCGGAAAATTGATGCGGATAGAAATCAACCTTATGTTCCGGATCAACAATGCGCACACGGCGAAGCGCTTCCACACAACGCTTACGCGCATCACTGTCCGAGATGGTTTCATGCGCACGCAGTGCCAGTGTCATCTGGTCGAGAACGGTGAGCACTGGATTGAGTGTCATCATCGGGTCCTGAAAGACCATCGAGATTTCACGGCCGCGCAATTTGCGCAACTCGCTTTCACTCAAACCGACAAGTTCACGGCCTTCCAGTTTGACAGAGCCTTGCACGATGCGTCCCGGTTTGTCGATCAGACCAATCAGGGAAAAACCGGTGATGGATTTTCCGGAACCGGATTCCCCGACCAGCCCCAGAATTTCGCCACGGTCGAGATAAAAGGAAACACCATCGACAGACTTGACCGTACCCGTGCGGGCTTCGAAATGCGTATGCAGATCGGTGACTTCAAGAAGATGAGCTGTCATTTGTTCAGCCTCGGATTAAGCTGGTCGCGGATCTGATCACCAACAAGATTGATCGCCATGATGAGAATGATCAGTGCAACACCCGGATAAATCGAAATCCAGTAGCGGCCGGACAGCAAATACTGAAAGCCGTTGGAGATGAGCATGCCGAGTGACGGTTCTGTCGGCGGCAGGCCAACACCTAAAAAGGACAGCGTTGCTTCCAGTGAAATCGCCGAGGCGACCTGTACTGTTGCAACCACGATCAGTGGCGGCATAGCATTGGGCAGAATATGACGGGTGACAATGAACCAGCCGCTCATCGGCACAGAAAGCGCGGCCTCGACATAGTCTTTATGGCGTTCAGCAGAGGCTGCACCATGAGCCGTACGCACAAAATAGGCATATTGCGAAAAGACCAGAGCGATAATCAGCTGGCTTTTTCCTTGTCCGAGAAGCGCTGCCACCACAAAGGCCAGCAGAATGGCCGGAAAGGAAAGCTGCAGGTCGATGACGCGCATGATAAAAGCTTCGAACCGTCCGCCGACATAGGCAGCCGATGAGCCGACCAATGCGCCAATGGCAAAGGCGATTGCACCGGCGAGCAAGCCCATTTCCAGTGAAATGCGCAAGCCGTACAGAATGGCGGAGAAGAGATCGCGTCCCTGTCCGTCGGTTCCCAGAATATGGGTATAGCCGCCCTGACCGATATAACCGGGTGCACGGCGTCCGTCCCGCAGCACAAGGCTGGAAAGATCGTAAGGATCCTGCGGTGCAATCAGCGGTGCGAAGACGGCCAGCAAAATGATGAGCAGCACTATAAAAGCGGCCACCATCGGCACCGGATGGCGTTTGAATTCCGACCAGAATTGTAATGATCTGCTGTTGAGCAATGACATTATTTGCCACCTCCCTGACGCATGCGCGGATCGAGCACGGCATAGGACAGATCCACAATCAGATTAATCGTGATGAAAAGCAGAGAAACCAGCATCAGATAGGCCACCATTACCGGTCGGTCGAGTGAGGTGATACTGTCAATGATCAGCTTGCCAAGACCCGGCCATGAATAGATCGTCTCCGTAACAACGGCAAAAGCAACGGTTGAGCCAAGTTCCAGACCAAAGACGGTAACAAGCGGAATGGAGATCAGGCGCAGTACATGACGGCGCAAAATTGTGCGCTCGTTAATACCGGCGGCACGGGCAAATTTAATCGTGTCAGTCAGCATGATTTCACGCGTGCCGGACGCTGCCAGACGGATCATCAGCGATAATTTGAATAGTGAGAGATTAATGGCGGGCAGTGCCAGATGATGCAGACCGTCAAGCGTGAGGAAGCTGACAGGAACACCGAGCACGGAAATTGTGGCACCGCGCCCACCCGCAGGCATAATGCCAAGCTGCACGGCAAAGACCATAATCAGCATCAGCCCGATCCAGAAAGTCGGAACGGAAAAGCCGAGAATAGACAGCGCCATAATGATTTTCGACGCCCAGCTGTCCGGCTTGTAACCGGCATAAATACCAAGAGGAATACCAATAAGGCTGGCCATGAACACAGCCGTCAAGGCCAGCTCGGCAGTTGCAGGCAGGCGCGATGCAATCAGCTCGGAGACAGGCATATTATAGACGAAGGATCGTCCCAAATCGCCATGAAGCAGATTGCTCATGAATTGCAGATATTGCTGCCATACCGGCAGGTCCAGCCCATATTGCGCGATCACCCTGTCACGGATTTCCTGTGTCGCATCCGGTGAGATCAGTACATCGACAGGATTGCCGATGACAAAGACCCCCATAAACACCAATAGCGACATGACAAGCATCACCAATGCTGCCTGCCATAAGCGTCTGACAATAAATGCAATCATCAGCTATGCTCCCCCAAAAGCGGATAACAGACAGTTTCCTCCCGCCGTATCCGCTTAACTATTTCTAACGCCGGACAGGATTTCTCCTGTCCGGAAATTTATGATTATCAGTGCCAGCCGTTTTCCAGTTCAAAGCGGGTTTCACGCACAGCAACATCCCAGATCGCCAGCATGTCAGCATCAGGACGTTCAAAAAGGCCGTGATAATTGCCTTCGCAGCTCTCCAACAGCGCACGTTTGCGACCGGCGTCAACGCGTGCCATAGCGCCGAAATCAATGCGCTCTACCGCATGTTCCGGTTGCTGAACGCCTGCAAGACGCGTCCAAGGAAAGTTTTCCATCCATGAGGCGTGCGAAGCGCGGCTGTCAATTTCCAGTACCTTGCCCATGGTTTTCGGAGCACGCCACCAGTCGTGCATTTTGACACTGGCATCGCGGTTGCGGTTCAGCCACTCAGACACAACAGTACCGGCAGGCGCATTACCGCCATGGCCGTTGACAATCAGGATACGACGGAAACCGGCGCGGTAGATACTGTCGAGAATATCTTCAATCACGCCGATATAGGTGCGCAGGCTCAGGGATACTGTGCCCGGAAAATCGGCAAAGCTGGATGCAAGCCCATAAGGGAGCACGGGAAATACTGGCACACCCAGCGGCTCTGCGGCATCAAGCGATACTTTTTCCGCCAGGATCATATCAGTGCCAAGGCTGATGCGGGCATGTTGCTCAACGCTGCCGATCGGCAGGATACAGCGGTCGTCCTGTTTGACGCGCTCTTCAACCTGCGCCCAGTGCATGGCGTTAATATGCATGTGAAATTCCTCTCATTTCGAATGTGTTCCCGAGTCTGCGCTCATGGGTTTCTGAAAACTATTATCCATGAAAATATTTCGCATACAAGTTCCAATTGGAACAAAAATTACGTTTGACATCCTTAAAACAAGCTATATCTTGTTCTGAATGGAACTTAATTGCTAAACTGTCACGGGGAGAAGTGATGGAGGAACGCGTAGCAATCGCTCTGTTAGAGGGGCGCGCAGGGCGTAGCGAGGCGGCGGACAGCCGCATCAGCGAAAGCGATATTCTGCATACAAAATTATGGGAAAATCCGTGCTGGCTGTCCTTTCGGATCAACTATCTGGCACTGCATTATAACAATCCGATCTACGGGTTGATCGGTACTGATCATGATCTGCTGCGGCCGGAATTTGTGGTGCTGTATTCGCTGTTTCTGCGCGACCGCACGACTTTGTCCGAAGTGGTTGCCGGTTCCGGTTTTCCGAAAAACACACTGAGCCGCGCCACCAAAAAGCTGACGCGCCTGAAACTGGTGCAACGCGAGGATGACAGTGATGACCTGCGCCGTGTGGTGCTGTGCCTGACCGATGAAGGGCGCGCCATTGTTGAAGCGAAAATGACGCCGATGCTGGAGCGGGAACGCCTGATGCTGGAAACACTTAGCCCTGCTGAGCGCATGATGCTTTCGGAATTGCTGACCAAACTGGTGATCGCCTCCCGCGAATGGCCGGAAACAATTGCCTCCGATCTGCCGGAGCGTGATGAAGAGTTTGAACAAGACTAATAAATGGGGACTGGACTATTCACATGAAAAAAACACTGCATGCTTTAATGCTTGGCACAACATTGCTTTTTAGCGCCGGACAGGTTTTTGCCGCCGATCTGGTTATGGCAATTAAAGCCGGCCCTGCCTCGATGGACCCGCATTTCACGGCAACTGCCGCCAATGCCGAAGCGACGAAACATATTTTCGATACGCTGATCCGCTCAGGCAATAACCTTGAGCTTGAGCCGTCGCTGGCCGTGAGCTGGCAGGCACTTGATGATACGACATGGGAATTCAAACTGCGCGAAGGTGTGAAGTTCCATGACGGTTCGGATTTTACAGCGGAAGATGTTAAATTCTCCATCGAGCGTATTCCGCATGTAACAGGACCAAATCCGGCAACGATTTTTGTGCGCCGTGTTAAATCGGTAGAAGTGGTTGATCCGCTGACTGTGCGCGTGATAACAAATTCTGCGGCACCGACATTGCCGAATGATTTTATCCGCCTGTTTATCACTTCACACAAAGCAGCAGCTGCCTATTCAACGCAGGAAACCGCAGCAGAAGGTTTCAATACCGGCAAAGCGACAATCGGCACCGGCCCTTATAAATTCGTTTCATGGGCACCGACACAGGATCTGGTTCTGGAGCGTTTTGACGGTTACTGGGGCGGTGCACAGCCGTGGGATCGCGTTATCCGCAAGGAAATTCCGAATGATGCTGCCCGCGTTGCCCAGCTGAAAGCCGGTCAGGTTGATGTTATTTCCAAAGTGCCGGCCTCGGATGTGCCTGTACTTGAACAGGATTCATCGCTGACGGTGGTGAAAAACGAGAGCATCTATATCAGCTATCTCGAATTTGACTTCCGCGAAAAAAGCCCGATGGTATTTGCCAAGGATGGCAGCAAGCTGGATAAAAACCCGTTGCTTGATCCGCGTGTGCGAGAAGCTTTTGATCTGGCAATTGACCGCGAAACCATTGTTGAATTTGCACTGGAGGGTATGGCAGCCGTACCGACACAATTGGTGACCTCCAATATTTTCGGCTATGACAAGTCGTTGCAGGCACCGGAATTCAACATTAATCGTGCAAAAGAGCTCCTCACAGAAGCCGGTTATCCGGATGGTTTCAAAATTACACTGAGCTATTCGAATGACCGTATGCCGAATGAGCTGGGACCTACAGTCGCCCAGATGCTGGCTGCGATCGGCATTACTGCGGATGTAAACGGTGTTCCGGCAGCGGTGTTTAACCCTGCGAAAACCCGCGGTGAATATTCGCTCTATATGGCAAGCTGGGGTACATTGACCGGCGAGGCTAACTATATGCTGTCATCGCTGATGCATTCCAATGAACCGGCAAAATCACTGGGTGCGTTTAACGTGCGCGGCTATGCCAATCCGGAAATGGACAAGCTGATTGAAGATGCAGCGGCAGCGATGGATGCAGATGAGCGCCGCACATTGCTTGAAAAGGCGAATAATCTGGTGGCAACAGACCGTCCTGATCTGCCGCTTGCCATCCAGCTCAGTGCATGGGCTGTGAAGAAAGACAAGGTGGAACTGACACCGCGCGCTGATGAAGACACGCTGGCGATGAATATCAAACCAGTAAAATAAATGAATAAAAAAGGCCGGTTTAAACCGGCCTTTTTATTAGGGCTCTGCGAATGAATGACTTTTACCTATTACACTAATTTCCCCATCGGCATTAATGCACCGCGTTGCATCACCACCTGAGAGGCAACAGCATGACCGGCTTTGACAGCCGTCTCAATGTCTTTACCGCTCAACAGTGCTGCCAGAAAACCGCCATTGAATGAATCTCCGGCACCGGTTGTGTCCACCGGTATGAGCGGCTCAATATCCGTGATCTGACGTGTGCCATTGTCATCAGCAATCAGCATTGTACCGCCACCGTTTTTAACCACAACGACCTGTGCACCGGCAGCGCGATAGCGGACAGCGCAATCCTCTAAACTACGATCACCAAACATTGCCGCTTCATCATCAAAACTCGGCAAAACAATCTGCGCAACCGCTGCCGCCTGCATGATCGTTTCGCGCAAAATATCGTAGTTCTCCCACAAACGCGGCCTGATATTGGTATCAAGCACCACTGTTTTTCCGGAGCGGGCAGCATCTCGCAAATGAGAGATAAATACTGTCCGCTGCTCAGGACAAAGAATAGCCAGCGTAATCGCAGAAAAATAGATGATATCGGCATCGGAAAAAGCTTTGGCGAGCAATGGCTGATTGACCGCCAGCAGACGTGCTGCCGACTGATTGCGCCAATAGGTAAAATGCCGCTCGCCGTTCTCAACTTCGATCAGGTAAAGACCAGCCTGACGCTGCGCATCTTCCTCAATATAGTCAGTACCGATCCCGTTCCGGTTCAGAAAATCTCTCATCTTGGCAGAAAAACTATCCGTACCGATACGGGTAAAATACGACACATCCCAGTCCTGCACAGGCAGGCAAGCGCGCGCATACCATGCGGTATTTAAAGTATCGCCTGCAAAGCCAAGATGAAACTCACTGCCTCCCAGTGAGGACATTTCAATCATGCATTCACCGGCAGACAAAAAGAGCTTTTTCCTCACCATTCCCCCCGTCATGCTATTTGTTTGTCAGGTCGTTGCCCCGAGCTGCCATGGCACAAATTCATTGTCGCCATAGCCGTAAATCTCGCTCACAGTCTTACGGCCGGAAGCAACAGCGATAATCTCCTCAAAGATACGTTCGCCTGCCTGCTGGATACTCTCTTCACCGGTAACAATGCCACCGCAATTCAGATCCATGTCTTCCTTCATATGCTTGTACATATCTGAATTGGTTGCGATTTTAATACTCGGCGCCGGCTTGAAACCCGAGACCGAACCACGCCCTGTGGTGAAACAGATGAGGTTACAGCCCCCTGCCACCTGCCCTGTTACAGAGACCGGATCATAGCCCGGTGTATCCATAAATACGAAACCCGCTTCATCAATCGTCTGCGCATATTCATAAACCTGACGCAGTGGCATAGAGCCGCCTTTGGCCACGGCACCGAGCGATTTTTCGAGGATTGTGGTCAGCCCGCCCAACTTATTGCCATGAGACGGATTATTATTAAGTTCATCGCCGTTGCGCTGCGTGTAATCACGCCACCAGTCAATCCGTGACAAAAGCTTTTCAGCAATGTCCGGCCGCGCCGCCCTGCGGGTCAGCAAATGTTCAGCACCATAAATCTCCGGTGTTTCCGACAAAACGCTGGTGCCGCCATGTCGCACAAGCAAATCCGATGCATAGCCGAGTGCCGGATTTGCGGAAATGCCCGAATAGCCATCCGAGCCGCCGCATTGCAAACCGAGTTTAAGCTGCGACAAAGGCTGTTGTGTGCGCTGCGCCGCATTCACAACCGGCAACATAGTTTCAATCGCTGCAATCGCCGCTTCAATTGTCTTCCGTGTGCCGCCATATTGCTGGATGGTCAGCGTCTGCAAACGCTCGCCTTCTTCCAGCTTGTAATGCTCAAGGATCGGAGCAATCTGGTTGGTTTCACAACCCAGCCCGATCAGCAACACGCCGCCGAAATTGGGATGACGGGCATAGCCCTGTATCGTGCGGGTCAGAACCCGATAGGCTTCCGACTTTGTATTGATCCCGCAGCCGCCCGCATGTCCGAGCACCACAACCCCGTCAATATTGTCATAGTCTTTCAAACCGCCCATGCGGTTGAAATGATCCGCCACATATTGCGAAACAGTGGCTGAACAGTTTACCGTTGCAATCACACCAATATAATTGCGCGTACCAACCCCGCCTGCACCGCGGTCGAAACCCAGAAAGCTGTGTCTTTCCGCTTCCGGAAACAGTTCCGGCTCCGCATAATCAACACAGAATTCATGCTCGTGCTGTGACGGCAGCATTGCCAGATTATGCAGATGCACATGCGCACCCGCAGCAATATCCTCTGTCGCGACACCAATCACATTGCCGTATTTGCGGATTTCCTGTCCTTTTGTGATGGGTACAAGTGCAACTTTATGCCCTTTGCCGATCAGATTAGCGGCGACAAGTTCACCACTGCCGACAGGTTCTCCGGCGCGGATTGTTACCCGCGCAACCGCCACATGGTCAGACGGATGAAGGATAATAACCGGACTGTTCTGACGGGTCATCGCTCACCCGCCCACCTTTGCCGGACATAAAGCACCGGCATCCAATGCAGTGATTACCCCGCGCAATTCTGCAAGGCCACGTAACCGCCCGATAACCGGATAACCCGGTGTCACCTGTTTTGCCAGATCATCCAGCATACGGTGACCATGATCGGAGCGAAAAATAATCTTTGATCCGCTATCCCGCTTGCGGTCTTCCTCGACCAGCGCACGCAGCAATGCAACCATATCCACATCGCCTTCCAGATGGGCGGCTTCATAGAAGCTGCGCCCGTCACCCTGTCGCGTGGTTGCCCGTAAATGCGAGAAATAGATACGTGATGCAAAACGGCGCGCCATTGCAGGCAGATCATTATCCGCCCGCACACCAAGACTGCCGGAACAGAAACACATGCCATTGGCCGGTGATGGCACCGCATCAAAAATCGCGGCATAATCGGCTTCATTTGAAGCAATGCGCGGCAGTCCGAACAGGGAGCGCGGCGGATCATCCGGGTGCAGGGTCAGGCGCACGCCCAACTCGTCCGCAACGGGGGTCACTGCTTCCAAAAAAGCGATCAGATTTTGCCGCAGCTTATTAGCATCAACATGGGCATAGGTTTCCAGCTTGTCGCGGAAAGCCGGTATCGTCAGCGGCTCGGTTGTCGAACCCGGCAAAGCACTGGCAATATTGAAAATCAGCTGATTAATCTCAGCCTCGCTCATCGCCTCATAGGTTGCACGGGCAGCAAGACGGTCAGCTTCGGAATAATCCCGTTCCGCATTTTTACGCTGCAAAATATGCATATCAAAAGCAGAAAAACGATCCTGATCAAAACGCATGGCAGTCGCGCCGCTTGGCGTGACATAGTCCAGATCGGTGCGGCACCAGTCCACAACCGGCATAAAATTATAGCAAATGACTTTAATATCATGTGCCGCCAAAGCCTCCATTGAGGCAATCCATGCGGTGATATCCTGTTTTGCGGCACCGCCTTCACGCTTGATCGCATCTGAAATCGGGATGCTCTCCACCACAGACCAGACAAGCGGCGTGCGGTCAGCAGGGGTATTTTCAATCAGCGTCTTGCGTTCTGCAATCTGACCAGATGTCCATGCCTGTCCGATCGGCACATCATGCAAAGCAGATACAATATCTGTCGCTCCGGCCTGACGTACAGCATCCAAAGGCACACCGGCATCCGGCCCGAACCATCTCCACGCTTGACGCATTAACCCCTCCTCCGAATAAGTTTTTATATTTTATGATTTTGAAAATCTGCGGCAGCGGACGAACGCCTGATCAGACAAAGAAATCCGGATGGCTTTTCCGCAACTCGTCAATATCAGGCAGAACCGCGCTGAGATGATGCTTCATCGCCTTTATCGCCTCCGGAGCATCTTTGGCGGCAATGGCATCCCTGATAAGTTTATGTTCGCGCAAAACCTGATCCATACGCCCCAGCACCGGAACGGTCATGCGCCGTGCACGGTCGATCTGGATTTTCACAAGCTTCAGATGCTGCCAGATGCCGGGATAACCGGCGATTTCCGCAACCGCCTCATGGAAAGCATCGTCTGCTTCATGAAACAATCCGAGCTTTTCACGGCTGGCATGGAATTGCTGCATATCAATCAGCTCATCCAGCTTAGCGACTGCTTCCGGTGTTGATGATAATGCCGCGTGTTCCGCCGTCGCTCCTTCCAGCGCCTGACGGATCACCACAGATTCCGGTATCAGATCAACCGGAATGCGCGCCACGAAAGTGCCGGACTGCGGGAAAATATCGACCAGCCCTTCTTCAGCCAGACGAATAAGCGCCTCACGCACCGGCGTTCGACTCACACCGAATTGCTCAATAAAAGTTTTCTCGTTCAGCGCCGTGCCAGGCAGCAGCTTCATTGCAACAATATCCGCCTGTAATGCGCGGTAAATCAGCTTTGCTGCGGTTTCACGTCCTGCGGCAGGCCGCCGTCCTGAGGATATCTGCCCGAATGTCGGCTGCGTGTTCAATCTTGTTCTCCTGCCTGAATCTCAAGTCTTCAGGTCTTGTTTATCCGCTCGCAACTGCGATCCGAAACAAAAAATCCATGCGCTGTTGACATACTAATATATTATTATTTACTGTTCGCCAAGCGCCGGATGCAAATTCTGTACAAGACGGATCAAAAACCGCGGACAGAAAAAGCCGGACGGCAATGACGGAAAACAGACCTCAAAGTCTGTCAGGGAGGAAAAGACCAGCAATGGCACTCAATCCGGATCGCCTTCTGCCTGCGGAGGCAGACAGCCGCGCCATAGCGCGACGCTTGTTCGCATCGGTCGAAAAACTGCCGATCATCTCCCCGCACGGGCATACCGAACCGTCATGGTATGCGACAGATGCCGCTTTTCCCGATCCGGCAACCCTGTTTGTCAAACCCGATCATTATATCTGCCGTATGCTCTACTCACAGGGCATTCCGCTGGAGCAATTAGGCATTGCCCGTCTGGATGGCACAGCGGTGGAAACTGACAGCCGTACCATCTGGCGATTATTTGCAAAACACTGGCCTCTGTTTCGCGGCACACCGTCCCGCCTCTGGTTTGAACATTCTCTGGAGAGCGTTTTCGGCATCACAGAACGTCTCAGCGAGAACAATGCCGACCGGCTTTATGATCTGATTTCCGAGAAGTTGGCGACACCGGAAATGCGTCCGCGTGCGCTATATGACCGCTTCAATATTGAGGTGATCTCCACTACGGATTCCGCCAATGACCCGCTAACACATCATGATGCGATCCTTAGCTCAGGCTGGCACGGACGCGTTGTCCCCGCCTACCGGCCGGATGCAGTGGTTGATGCATCCCGTCCTGATTTTCAGAGTGAACTGGAAAAATTTATAGAACTGACAAATAATCCTATGACCTATCAGGGGTATTTGCAGGCGCACCGCAACCGCCGCGCCTATTTCAAGGCACGCGGCGCGACATCCACCGATCACGGTCACCCGACTGCACAGACAGCCAACCTTTCGGCAGGGGAAGCGGAAGCGCTGTTTGAACGCATCATCAAACAACCGGTCAAACCGGAAGATGCAGAACTGTTTCGCGCGCAGATGCTGACCGAAATGGCGCGCATGAGCATTGATGACGGGCTGGTCATGCAGATCCATCCTGGCTCATACCGCAATCATAATCCGAAGATTTTTTCCGCTTTCGGTTTTGACAAAGGTGCGGATATTCCGAACCAGACCGGCTATGTGAAAGAACTCAAACCATTGCTTGATGCGCATGGTAATGATCCACGCCTGACGCTTATTCTGTTCACGCTGGATGAGACGGCTTACAGCCGCGAACTCGCACCGCTGGCAGGGCATTACCCTGCCCTCAAGCTCGGCCCCGCATGGTGGTTTCATGACAGTCCGGAGGGGATCAGACGCTATCGTGAACTGACAACGGAAAGCGCCGGTTTCTACAATACTGTCGGCTTCAATGACGACACCCGCGCTTATCTCTCCATTCCCGCCCGCCATGATATGGCACGCCGTGTGGATTGCGCTTTCCTTGCCCGTCTTGTTGCTGAGCACCGCCTTGATGAGGAAGAAGCCTATGAAGTCGCTCATGACCTCAGCTACCGGCTGGCGAAACAGGCTTATAAATTATGACCGGAATACTCAATTCTCTATCCGATAAAACCCTGGCCGATCTGCCTGCAACTGTGGGCAAACCTGCCTATGACCGTTCTGATCTGAAAACAGGGATTATCCATTTAGGTATCGGTGCATTTCACCGTGCGCATCAGGCGGTGTATACAGAAAATATTCTGCAGGATGACCCGAGTTGGGGCATTACCGGTGTTTCTCTGCGTAGTCCCGACACCAGAGATGCGCTCGCCCCGCAGGAGTATCTCTACAGTGTTGCCGTGCGTGATGGTGCCGGTGAAAAACTGCATGTTATCGGCTGTCTCACCGATATTCTGGTCGCACCGGAAAATCCGGAAGCCGTGCTTCAAGCCATGTGTCAGCCGGATATCCGCATTGTCACGCTGACTGTGACCGAAAAAGGCTATTGCTACGCCCCCGCCAGTCGCACGCTGGATGAGAGCAACAGCGATATTATCCATGACCTGAAACACCCGCATGCACCACGCTCTGCACCCGGCTTTCTGGTCGAGGCTATCAGGAGAAGACACGCATCAGGACTACAGCCTTTCACAGTTCTCTCCTGCGATAATCTGCCAGCCAATGGTGAAACACTGAAGCGTGTGACTGTCCGGCTTGCCGAACTGACCAATCCGGAACTTGGCAGCTTTATCGCGGAACATGTTGCATTCCCGTCCAGTATGATTGACCGCATTGTACCGGCAACCACCAATCAGGATCGTGAAAGTGTCAGCCGTGCTTTGAACATGAAAGATCAATGGCCGGTCTGCACAGAACCGTTCAGCCAATGGGTGGTTGAAGATCATTTCCCTTCCGGTCGCCCTTCATGGGAAAAATCCGGCGCAAGTTTTGTCCGCGATGTCGCCGCTTTTGAGCTGATGAAGCTGCGTCTGCTCAACGGCAGTCACTCCACACTTGCCTATCTTGGCTTTCTCGCCGGTCATGAAACCGTATCCGCAACCATGGCTGCTGCCGGTTTTAAAATATTCATCCGCGCCATGATGGATGAAGAAATTACGCCGACACTACCCGCTCTGCCGGATTTTGATCTTTCAACCTATAAAGACCAGCTGATTGAACGGTTTTGCAATCCGGCCCTGCATCACCGGACTGCACAGATTGCTATGGACGGTTCGCAGAAACTGCCGCAACGCCTGCTGAATACAATTCAGAACCGTCTTCTGGCCGGTCAGTCTTTTGACCGCCTCGCACTTGGTGTCGCCGCATGGATGCGCTTTGTGACCGGTAAAGATGAACACGGACAAGCTATCGACATTCGCGATCCGCTGCGTGATCAACTCTTGCAGGCAACGGCGGGGCTCACCACTGCGCAGGATATACTGAATGCATTGCTGGCTTTTGACAGTATTTTCGCGCCCGAACTCGCCCAAAATGCACATTTCAAAGCCGTCACTTTACAGCAACTTGAAACATTACTGACAAACGGCGCGGCTAAAACAGTTCAGGATTTCAAGTCCGTAAATACCAAGGCGTAAAAACGGGATATTTTTTGCTTGCCCTGCAAAATTGATAGACTAATATATTAAAATAAAAGAGCGGCCTTTCTGAGGAGGCAGGCCGCACTACCAATAAAAAACAACGGGGAGGAACAGTCATGCATTTCACACGCAGACAGACATTGGGTGGTCTGGCAGCTCTTGCTACACTTCCGGCAACAAAGCTCTGGGCACAGAGCAAACTGGCACTGCCGACATCGCCGGTCGCAATCAACATTGTTGACGTCGCCGGCAATCTGGCGCTGACCCAGAAAGCAATTGAAAATTATGCTGCAGCTAAACCGGAACTGGTTTCAAAAATTACTTTCACCAAAGCACCGGCACCCGAACTTCCGGGCAAGCTGAAAGCGCAGCAGGCCGCCAAGCGCCTCGATATTGATCTGGTTTTGACCGGCGCGGATGCGCTGGCTGCCGGACTGGAAATGGACCTGTGGGTCAAGCTGTTTCCTGACCACACCGCAGCCTTACCTGACCTGCAATCCATTTATCTGGAACCGGCATGGCGCATGCAGGCCTTTGCCAAAGATCACGGCGTTGCAGTCGTCTATTATCCGTCGGGCCCGCTGCTCGAATATATGCCTGAGCATGTGAAAAAAGTACCTGCCAATGCGGAAGAATTGCTCGCATGGGCAAAAGAAAATCCGAATAAATTTGCCTATGCCCGTCCGGCCAATTCCGGCCCCGGCCGCACATTTCTGATGGGACTGCCATATCTGCTCGGCGATACAGACCCGCGCGATCCGGTCAAAGGCTGGGATAAGACATGGGCTTATCTGAAAGAGCTGCATAAATATGTTGAATATTACCCGACCGGCACCGGCGCTCTGATGAAAGAGCTCGGCGAAGGCACCCGTCATATGACTGTGACCACAACCGGCTGGGACATCAATCCGCGCGTGCTTGGCGTGGTGCCGAAAGAAGCAGCCGTTGCCAAACTGGATGGCTTCCATTGGGTTGCCGATGCGCAGTTCATGAGCGTGCCGAAGGGTGTCAGCGATGAAAAACTCGCTGTTCTGCTCGATCTGATGAGCTTCCTGCTCACCCCTGAGCAGCAAGCCTATACCTATGATGAAGGCTATTTCTATCCGGGTCCTGCGGTCAAAGATGTGCCGCTCTCCATGGCGCCGCAATCCAGTCAGGATGCCATCGCGGAATATGGCCGCGCAGAATATGCCGACTGGATCGCCAATAATCCGGTGGAGCTGCCGCTTGATCCGGATGCCATGGTCGTCGCGTTCCGCCGCTGGGACGAAGAAGTCGCCAGCCAGCCAAAATAAAACCGGTAAACGACGGATGTCATCTGCCTGTCAGGTGACATCCGGCAATGAGGTATTTCATGCAACTTGCGTCACTACCCTTTGAGGAAATCCGGCTTGAAAAGCTCAGCCGGTCTTTCGGAGCTCATCAGGCATTAAAAGGCATCTCCCTTTCGATCAGGAAAGGCGAATTTATTGCCCTGCTCGGCCCGTCCGGCTGCGGAAAATCCACAGCATTGAACTGTATCGCCGGACTGCTCGCGACAACGGGTGGTGGTATTTTTATTGATAAAACCCGTATCGACACTCTGAAGCCGGAAGATCGCGGTTTCGGCATGGTGTTTCAGAATTATGCGCTGTTTCCGCATATGACTGTACGCCAGAATGTCGGTTTCGGTCTGAAAATGCGCGGCACCCCCAAAGCGGAAATGAACAGTCGTGTGGAAGCCGCCATTGCCATGGTGCGCCTGCATGGTCAGGAGGACAAATTACCGGGGCAGCTATCGGGCGGCCAGCAGCAGCGTGTTGCCATTGCCCGCGCCATCGTGATTGAACCGCCTCTGGTTCTGATGGACGAACCATTGTCCAATCTTGATGCCAAGCTGCGTCTGGAAATGCGCGCTGAAATTCGCCGCATTCATAATCAGCTTGGTGCAACAACGATTTATGTGACCCACGATCAGGATGAAGCGCTGTCGCTGGCCGACAGGATTGTGGTGCTTCGCGATGGTGAAATCCGTCAGGTCGGTTCACCGGTCGAGCTTTATGAACATCCGGATCATCTGGATGTGGCCGAATTCATGGGCTACCGCAACCGACTTTCCGGTAAAATCATCGCCGAACAGAACGGCAAGGTGACACTCGATATCGGCAATGCCCATGTTTCCGGTACCGCACGGGTGCCGCTGGCCGTCGGGCAAAATGCTGTTCTTGCAGTGCGACCGGATGATGTGAGCACCACAGCTGCAAATGCATCAACCATCCAATCAAATATTCTGGCTAAAGTTGAGACAATTGAATATCGCGGCCGCGATTTTGTCGGCACTGCCAGTACCGATAATGCACATGAGCTGGTGTTTCACGCTTCAGCGAATGCAGCACCCGGCAGCGCTATCGCGCTGGCTATCGACCCTGCCCGTGCCCTTGTGTTTCCGGCGTGAGGTGACACATGAACACCTCTTCCGATCTTGAAAAACTGTCACTGCGACAAAGGCTCGCTGTCAAAGGGATCGACGGCACAACCATGCTGGTTCTGCCTGCGGTCATCTTCCTGCTGGGGGTCTTTATCTATCCGTTCATCTATGGCTTGCTGCTCTCCTTCACCCCGCAAGAGGGGGAAGGTATGCTAGCCAATTATATCAAATTCTTCTCCGATCCGTTTTTGTATAAAACCATCGGAACGACTTTGTGGCTGGCCATTCCTGTCACGCTGATCAGCCTGCTGATTGCTGTGCCGGTGGCATTCCGTGTCCGGTTGATGCGCCGTCAACGCCTGCTCACCACCATTCTTGTTCTGCCGGTCACATTAGGCACGGTGCTGGTGGCCGAAGGTTTGCTCAATTACCTTGGGCCTCAGGGCTGGTTCAGCCGCACGCTGATGTTTATCGGCCTTGTCGACAGCCCGTTAAAGCTGACCAATAATTACTGGGGCGTCTTTGCTTCCTTGATTATTACCGGCTTTCCTTTCACCTTTTTGCTCACTTTGTCTTATGTCACCGGTATTGATCCGGCACTGGAACAGGCTGCAGCAACCCATGGTGCTAAAAGCTGGCAGCGCTTCCGCCACGTCCTTCTGCCGCTGCTGATGCCGGGACTGGCAATTACCTTCTGCCTGTCTTTTGTGCTGGCTTTCGCAGTCTTCCCGTCCGCCGTATTGCTTGGCGCTCCGGCAGGGCCGACACGCGTCATTTCCATTGCCGCCTATCAGGCAGCCTTTGAGCAATATGATTATTCAATGGCATCCGCCGTTGCCATGATTATGGCCACTGTGCAGTTGGCGATTGTTGCGGCAGTCCTTGGCATACGCAGTCTGTTTTATCGCGGCGCGACCAGCGGAGGTAAAGGCTAATATGATCAGAGATACCTCTATCGGATCCAAATTATGGATCACCGCCGTATGGGTCATTGTTGCCTTTTTTGTCATCAACCTGCTGGCAATGATTGCAACAGTCGTGCTCTCGTCTTTTTCAACGCGATGGCTCGGCACATGGCTGCCGCAGGCACTGACGACGCGCTGGTACTTCACCGCTTGGCGGGAGTTCCAGCTCGGTGATGTGCTGATTGTCACCTTCCAGATCGTCTTCACAGTTGTGGCTCTATCCGGTCTGCTCGGCGTTACAGCAGCCTATGCCATGGCGCGCCGCAATTTCCCCGGTCGCAATCTGGTGATGCTGTTGTTTTTGCTGCCATTGCTGGTGCCACCGATCACCTTCGGTATTCCGTTGGCCACTGTGCTCTATCAGGCGGGTGTCGGGGGGACATTCTGGGGCGTTGTACTGGCCAATTTGGTGCCGACCGTTCCCTTTGTTATTCTGGTGATGATCCCGTTTATCGAGCAGATTGACCCGAAAGTGGAAGCAGCTGCCCATGTCTTTGGTGCGAATAAATTCCAGCTGTTTCGCTATGTGCTGATGCCTATGCTGCTGCCCGGCATTCTGGCTGCATTGCTGCTGGTGCTTGTCCGCACAGTTGCCATGTTTGAGCTAACATTCCTCACCGCAGGACCAACCAGTCAGACCCTTGTTGTGGCGCTCTACTATTCCGTTTTTGCCTCGGGTGTACGCTCAGTCCAGTCTATTGATGCCATGGCAGTGATCTATATGATTACAACTCTGGTATGGCTGCTGCTGGCACTGCGCTTTGTTAATCCGACACAGATTGTCGCCCGCGCCAAACAGTCTAACAATTAAAAATACACCCGCCGTCAGAGCATATGATCTGACGGCGGGTTTAGAGCGGTTCCCGTTAAAATTAAATCGGTAAAATCGCTCTAAATCTTTGTTTCAACGCGTATCTTATCTGATCGAAGCGGGATTTAGAAATCAGTCCGGTGGACTGATTTCCCCGCGAAGGCGCTTCACACTTTTCGGGATACGCTATAATTCTCCCGCTGCAATGGCGGGTAAGTTTCCGAGAGCGCTCTCAATCAACGGACGAATAGCGCTGTGCAAAATGTCCTGATTTTCGGTTTGCACCATAATCACATCAGGCAGTTTTAAAGCACCAACCAGCCCTTCTGCCTGAAACTGACTGCATAACTGAGTAAAAACAGCCTGATTAGAAGTAAACGGCCCTGTCAGATAGACTCTGTCAGGAAACAAAATGCGGCACATATTGCCCAGTGCCCGCGCCACAAGACGGGTTGCCAGCTGCATATCAGCATGATCTGCAAGTGATGCATCCTGCAAATATCCGCCGATATCCTGCTCTTGGCCCAAACATGTCAGCTCATCCAGCCCCAATTGCTGCAACAAGACCGGCAGGGCAACGGCTGTTTCCAGACAACCTCGGTTTCCGCAACCGCAGGGGCGATCCTGTAATGTATCGAATCGCCAATGGCCGATCTCACCAAAAGGCCCCTGATGGGCAATGCTGGCGACATCGCGGGAACAATAAGCAAGCCCGATCCCCCAGCCCCAATGCAACAATGCGGCGGTATTGACCGGCGCAGTCTCTGCTTTGAAATGCACATCCAGCTCAATATCCAGCTGACGGAACAAACAGACAAGCGGCGTAACAGGGTTCAAGGCTTCAGCGAGATTAAAGTCCCGCACCTGCGGCCAGCGGGATGTAATCAGCCAAACCCTTTTTTTAACATCGACAATACCCGCCACGAGAATTGTCGTGCCGACATGCACCATCATATCCGGTTGTGAAGCCCGCAATGTCTGTATCATTTGCTGCAGAAAAACCGTCATCTGCTGATTATCCGCATCATCATTCAAACGCTTGGTCTGCGAGGTAATAATATTCCTCTGCAAGTCCAGCAAAGCGCCTTCCACCACATAGCTGGTCATTTTAATAACAGTGAAACCGATCCGCTGTGCGTTCAACCGTACAAGTGTTCCGGGGCGCCCGCGTCCGCGCCTTTCCGCCACGTCTTCCGTTACAAAACCATTATCCAGCAAATCCGCAATAATGCGGGAAGTAGTCATCGACGTCAGATCAAGCGTAGCCGCAAGGCTGGCGCGGGACTGCCCGTCCGCCTCCAGCAGACTGCTGACAACACGGGCACAATCACGTTCATGCGCATCGGAAAAGCGGAGATTCTGAAAATTCTGCATAGCAACTCATCCCATATTATTATTTTGAATAATATTATTCAAAAATAACTTGCAAGCCTAAAATGAAGGTGTATTCTTTTAGTTGGGAGGAGGCAGAGGTCATTGTCAGCTTAAAAAAGCGACCCGACCGGTCAGCCTTAACAATCAGAGCTTTGCAGCCTGCGTCATGCGCGGGAATGCTGATGCTTTGTCTTTTAAAACGGGGAGAGTGGCGTGGAAATACGTGTTTTCGACACGAAACAACAATTGGGAGAGGCTGCAGCAAAACGTGGTGCGGAAGCCATCAGATCGGCTCTGCGCAACAAGGGGAAAGCCTCAATTATTGTTGCTACCGGTGCCAGCCAGTTTGAAATGCTGGAAGTACTGATCCGCGAACCGGATATTGACTGGTCCAAAGTCACCGCTTTTCATCTGGATGAATATGTCGGCATGAAAAAGAGCCATCCGGCAAGCTTCCGCCGCTATCTGATTGAGCGCTTTGTTAAACCGCTCGGCGGTAAAGTCACACTCCACGAAATCAATGCCGAAGATAATCCGGAAGCAGAAGCCGGCAGGCTCAGCAAGCTGATTGTCGATGAGACCATTGATGTTTGCTTTGCAGGTATCGGGGAAAATTGCCATCTGGCTTTTAATGACCCGCCGGCCGATTTCGATACCGACAAACCTTATATTATTGTTGATCTGGATGAAGCCTGCCGCCGCCAGCAAATGGGTGAAGGCTGGTTTGCCACGCTGGAAGATGTGCCTGCTCAGGCTATCTCCATGAGCATTAAACAGATTATGAAATCATCCCTGATCATTCTATCCGTGCCGGATCAACGCAAGGCGCAGGCTGTTAAAAATGCCCTTGAAGGATCAGTAACGCCGCTTCACCCGGCATCCATTTTGCAGAACCACAACAACACTGTGGCTTTGCTCGACACACAATCAGCGTCGCTTTTGTCATGCGCACCAAAGGCTTAACTGATCTTCAGGTCAACGGCTTTGCCGGTGTTGATTTCAACTCCGGCAAGCTTACCGCATCTGAACTCGACCATGCATTAGAAGCTATGCTCGCGACAGGTGTCACAGCCTGTTTGCCGACGCTGATCACCGCTGCACCGGATGTGTTGCTGCAGCGTATTCAAGTGCTGGATAATGCCATTCAGCATAGCATACTTGGCGGCCTGATGTGCTTAGGCCTGCATATTGAAGGGCCGTTTCTCAACCCGCAACAGGGTTTTGCCGGATGCCATCCGGCTGGCGTTATGACACCACCATATGCCAGCCTGATTGATGATTTGCAGGCGCGGATCACCACGCCGATCCTGCTGGTGACATTGGCACCGGAGCTGTCCGGTTCTGAAGCGTTTATTACAGCAATGAAGGCTCGCAATATTCTCACGGCCATCGGCCATTCTGATTGTAACTTTGAGACTGCAGCTCATGCAGCCTCGGCCGGAGCCAGCCTTTCCACCCATCTCGGCAATGGCCTGCCGCAGCATATGCCAAAGCTGGATAATCCGCTGTTTGCCCAGCTGGCAGAAGACCGCCTTACCGCCTGCTTCATTGCCGACGGATTTCATATTCCGCCGCAAGCGCTCAAAGTCATGATACGGGCGAAGGGGATTTCGCGTTCCGTTTTGGTAACCGATGCGGTTTCCGCAGCAGCGGCTGAGACAGGCTTTTATCATTTCGCGGATATGCGGATTGAGCGCCATGACAATGGCATGGTCAAAAATCCGAATGGTGCCGGTCTCGCCGGTTCAACGCTGTGTCTCGATCAGGCTGTACGCAATCTTGTGGCATGGGGCATTGCCTCTTTTGAAGAAGCAGTGCGCATGGCATCCGCTAATGTTGAGGCACTTCTGGCACCTGTCCTCGCTGCTCGCGGCGTAAAACATCCTGTGAGTTTCATCGAATGGACATCTGATCTGTTTATACGGAAAGCAACCTTTCCGGAGCATGACGCATAAGCATCAAAACCGCTCAACCTATAAAAATAAAAAAGGGAACAGGATGAAAATCAATGATCTGAGAATGAACCGGCGCGTGCTGATTACAGGTGCATCCGCCACCGCATTTCTGGCCGGCAGCGGCTTAAGTTTTGCCCGCAAAATGCCGCTGCCGGCCAAGCCGGTCGAAGTGAAGCTGATGGATGTCGGCGGGGCTTTGTCGCTCGTACAGCCTGCCCTTGAGCTTTATGCCGAGCGCAATCCGGATAAGGTTTCCCGTATTGTGTTCCTGAAAGCACCGGTGACGGAGCTCGCCGGTAAACTCAAAGTGCAGCAAAAGAGTAACCGCGTTGATATTGATCTTGTGCTGACCGGCAGTGACGGACTGGCAGCCGGTCTGGTAGAAGATACATGGATGCAAATCCTGCCGGAATTTAACGAAACTTTCCCTGATATTGAGGCCAATTACGAGCCTGCAGCCCTGAACCTGCATAAAATTCAGGGTGCCGGTTACGGTGTGGTTGTCACCTATTACCCTTCGGGGCCCCTGCTCGAATATGCACCGGAGCGTGTGGCAAAAGCACCGGAAAGCGCTGAAGAACTGCTGGCCTGGGCAAAAGAAAATCCGGGACGTTTCCTCTATGCCCGTCCGACAAATTCAGGCCCTGCCCGCACCTTCATGATGGGGCTGCCTTATATTCTCGGTGATAAAGACCCGACCGATCCGATCAACGGCTGGGAGAAGACATGGAACTATCTCGCGGAACTCGGCGATTATATTGATTATTATCCGGCGGGTACCGGCGCAACGATGAAAGAATTCGGCGAAGGTTCACGCGATATTATCGTGACCACCACCGGCTGGGACATTAATCCGCGCGCAGTCGGCATTGTGCCGGAAACAGCCAAAATCTCCACACTGAAAGGCTTCCACTGGGTTTCCGATGCCTTCTTCATGTGCATTCCGAAAGGCGTGAAAGAGGATGTTCTGGCGGTGACGCTGGATATCATGGCGTTCCTGCTCACACCGGAAGCACAGGCCTTTGCCTATAATGAAGGCTCGCTCTATCCGGGCCCTGCAGTGAAAAATGTACCGCTATCCATGGCCCCGCAGCATAGTCAGGATATTATCAAGCAATTCGGACGTCCTGAATATGATGACCTGATTGCCAATAATCCGATTGAGCTGCCGCTGAAACCGGAAAAAATGGTGCAGGCTTTCCGAAAGTGGGATGAGCTGGTCGGCGCACGCAAATCATAACCATTACACCTTCACCCCCAGACTGCGGAGCCTGCAGCCTTGTGTGTCTATTCGATATACAGCGCTCTAAAGCTCCGCATTTTTTCCCGTTACAGCGGATAGCATTATGACACAGATCCCGCAGATTGCTCTTATCGGTGCCGGTTATCGCGGCAATGCCTATGGCGATATTGCCCTGAAAAACCCGCATCTTATGAAATTTGCCGCTGTCTGCGATATCAGACCTGATGCGGTTGCTGCATTTGCCAACAAGCATGGCATTGCACCGGAGAACTGCTTTTCAGACAGCATCACCATGCTCAATACGCTCAAAAATATTGATGCTGTTGTCGTGGCCAATCTCGACAAGGATCATGAAGCTGTTGCCGTTGCCGCTCTTGATCGAAAATTCAACGTGCTGCTGGAAAAGCCGATGGCTTCCACAGTTGAAGCCTGTCAGCGCATGGCGGAAGCCTCGGAACGCAACCAGCGCTTTTTGATGATCTGTCATGTGCTACGCTACACACCGTTCTTTGCCAAAATCAAAGAGCTGATTGAGAACCGGACTTTCGGGACTGTGCAAAGTATTCGTGCTTCCGAAAATATCGGCTATTACCATCACTCGCACAGTTATGTGCGCGGCAATTTCCGGCGCTTAGAAAACGGCAGTCCGCTGATTTTGGCGAAATGCAGCCATGATATGGATATTCTGCACTGGCTGACGGATGAAACGCCGTTACGTATTTCCAGTTTCGGCAGCCTGAAACAATTTACACCTAAAAATGCTCCACAAGGCGCTACTGAGCGTTGTCTCGACGGCTGTCTGGTGGAAATGACATGCCCCTATTCCGCACGCCGGATTTATCTGGGAGACCATACCGGCTGGCCGGTATCGATGATTTCCGTTGATACCAGCATTGAAGCACGCACAAAGGCGATCCGTAACGGGCCTTATGGCCGCTGCGTTTATCACAGCGACAATACAGTGGTTGACCGGCAGATTGTCGGCATTGAATTTACCAATAATATTACCGCCAGTTTTGAAGTTCATGCCTTCAACAAGCGCACCGAACGCCACATCCATATCGGAGGCAGCGAGGGAGAACTGACCGGTTGCTTTGAAGACGGCTGGCTGGTGATTAAATTCTTTGATGACCGGCCGGATATCACAATTCAGATTGAAACACTTGCCGGTGATCATATGGGCGGCGATCTGCGATTGATGGAAGATTTCGCCACTGCGCTACGTGCTCCTTATGGACATGAAATCAGAACCGCCGCTCAAAAATCAGTCACAAGTCATCTGATGGCGCTGACTGCAGAACAGGCCAGAGTGAGCAAACAGGTTATTGAGTTGTGAACTCCGCATGTGCTTGATCGCGCGAGGATAATATATTCAGATCATAATTATCTATGTTACATGAAGCATGTATTCCGGCATTGTATTGTCGGAATTATTGCGGAGGAAGCATGATGATTTGCAGAGTGATCAGTATAAGCCGGATCAAAAAAGAAGCTGCGCGCTTATCGGTGCTGCTACTGTCGGTTTTCACAGTCACTCATTCTGCTCTATCCCAAAATTTACCTCCCTATCAGGAACTGAGTACCAGACACATATGTGAAGCCACACCCGTGATGGCTGCTCCGGGAAAATCCCCTGCCCATATGTTGAAATCGGGCGAAGAGGTTCGGATAAAGGACGTCACTTTCGGGGCAGATAATCTACCCTATTTTGCAATCGACTATGCAACCGGAACAGGCCTGCAACGTGCAACAGGTTTTGTGCCTGTAGAAAAAATCAGTCATTTTTGCGATTTCACCAAGCGTTCTGACAGCGGTCACAGTTTTCAGGCTCCTCCCAATACCTGCCATCTGATCGCGGTTAAAACAGACACGCTAACAGCTTTGAACAAGCAAGCCGTCCCTCTGAAAGAATATCGCCCGTCCATGGCCGCTTACCGATTGGCTGACGGTCAATATGCGCTTTCACTTGGCCTGCTGAATATTCGGGCAAGCGGGAATATTTTGGGGCGCGCCAGTGATCTTCCCGAAAACAGCGAATGCTCAACAGGCACCGAATTCATTGAAGCATTAGTAAAAAATGAAAAGGAATTTTCAGAGGGAGAGAATGATCGCTTTGCCTCTGTCTCCGACCGTCTTGCTGCTGCCCGCAACTTGATGGAGCAGACAGGAGATGCAGCTAATCTTAAGAAAGCCTGCGATCTGGGATTGAACGAAGCCTGCAGCAGCTATGCTGAAGCGATCTACAATATAGAAGATCCGGACGGCACTTTACCCGCAAAGGTTACACATTACGCTCTGATGGGCTGTATGGGCGGAGACATACGCGGCTGTCAGCTGGCGATCAACCGCACAGACAATACATTGGAGAATGCGCAGTTTCGCGCGGTCGAGGGCGGCACCGGCAATGCTGAAGATCTTGTACTGCCTGAACTTGCCAAGCCGGGCTGCGACGCACGTCAGGCTGTGAGCTGCATTCTGCTTGCCCGCGGCACCGCAACTTATACAAAGCCTACGCTTGCAGAGGCCGCATCGAATTTTACCGCGAAACTCACAGCATGCAGATCCGGTATTGCATGGGCTTGTGAAGAAGTTCCTGATGCCTTCGGATATGTTGTGCAAGCCCGTAGTGAATATACATCTGCAACAGCCGACGAGAATTATTCACTCGGATCATTGACCGAAGAAATTTGTACGCCCGGCCCGAAACAACCCAATATTGTGCACTGTAAACCCGCTTATTATAAATATCGGGATTTTCTGCAGGCAAACAAAACGCCGCCACTCACGGATACAAGAATTGCAAAAGCAAAAGGTTTGCTTGAACGCGGCTGTATCGCGGGTGATCCGGCAGCCTGTGCGGTACAATCCAAACTAACTGATCACTGGTCTGCTGAAGACCGGAATGCGGCAGCTGCCAGAGCAATCAAGTTGTGCGCCGGACAGTCTGACAAGGACAGCATTTGTGACAATCTTGGTGTTGCGCTTGATCCAAATCTCGAAACGGCAAAACCTGCCCAGCGCACACTCTACGACACGCTTGTTATGACATGCATGACAGACAAAACGTCCAACGGTCCGCAGGCGTGCAGCGCTGCGGTATCCGCCTATGCTTCTCTGGAAAGCACGGATCAGGTACACAATATTGAAACAATGCTGGCGAATGCGTGTAATAATGAAAATATCAATGGCTGTCAGACATTAGCATCGCTTATCGCTACAAAAGCGCAAAATAATCCGGAGACAAATCAGTCACCTGAGGAAAACAAAAGCGTCACTCTGTTATCCGTGCTGCGTACCGGTTGTCGCTTTGATGACAACCCCGCCAGTACCTGCCTTTCCTTAGCAGATAGTTTGAGCTCTGCCGGTGAAGTTAACGCCGCGATGGATGTCTACACCAAGACGTGCGGATATCAGGTTACTCACGCCAACGAAAGACTTGCGGATGTGCGTATTTGCTATGATGCAGCCAAATTCGCACTAAGTCAGAAGACCCGCTATGCCAGTGCACTGCAATGGTCGGAATTTGCCTGCAATTCTGCCGATCTGGGGCTGTCTCCCTATGCATGCAAACTGGCCGGAAATATCTATGCCTCAGGACTTGGTATAGAAGCAGATTTACAAAAAGCCGCTATAGCCTATCGGAACGGATGTTTTCATCCTTACATGAAGACGACAGATGGCGAGGCCTGCCTCAAATACGGAAATATGTTGCTGGAGGCGCATGATAACCCCGACAGCGCAGCCTCTGTAACACCTGACGATCTGCAAAATTCAGGTGACATGATATCAGAAGCTTCCAGAGCCTATGACATGGGCTGCATGGACAATATTGAGCAGGCTTGTCAGGCAAACCGGAAATTGCTGACCGACTGGAGCAAGGGACTATATTCCCATAACCGCGTGCAGTGCCGCGTTGAGGATGACCGTGGGTCTGTCTATTCCGACAAGATATGCCGTGAATTTTCATTCTACCAAGCTGACGGGCAACTCAAAGAAGAACGCCGTCAGATCAGGCTCGAAGTCTATGTATGGCCCGACGGTGACCGCAGCGTCGTCTATCAAAGAGATGGTACGTGGTTACTCAACGAGGTAACAACAGCCGGACTTCGCCATGTCGATGCAACAAAATGCTGGCGCAATCCGGTTTCAAAACGAAGCTTCTGTGTCAGTCCCCTTCAGGAGTAAGGTTTTTCGTTTTTGCCCGATGCAAATCTCACAGAGAATGTCGCTTCAGCTCCCGAACACAGACCAGCCCATGCGGCGGCACAGGATTTCCAAAGCCCGTGTGCCAAGCAGCGAGTTGCCGTGCTGGTTCAAGCCCGGTGACCACACAGCAATGGATGAAATACCGGGAACGATAGCGAGTATACCGCCACCGACACCGCTTTTGGCTGGCACGCCGACACGAAATGCAAAATCGCCGGAGCCGTCATAGTGACCACAGGTCATCATCAGCGCATTGATACGCAAGGCCCGTTCCACACTGACAATACGATGATTACTGACAGGATTGCGGCCGGATGCAGAAAGAAACAGCCCTGCCCGCGCCAGTTGCTCACAGGACATCGCCAAAGCACATTGGTGGTGATACACGCCCAGTACATGAGGCGGCAGATTGTCGAGATTTTTATTAGCTTTCAATAAATTGGCCAGCGCCGCATTATTGAAGCCGGTGCGGTCTTCTGCTTTTGCCACCACTTCATCAATATAAATATCGTCGTCTTCAGCGATGGATTGCACAAAACGTACAATCTCGCCGATCGTTTCACGCGGCTGATGCGAACTCAGCAAAATGTCCGAGATAACAATGGCACCGGCATTGATGAACGGGTTGCGCGGCAGTCCTTTTTCCAGCTCAAGCAAGACACTGGAGTTAAAAGGATCGCCCGAAGGCTCGCGGCCGACACGCTGCCAAATGCCATCCCCTCTTTTGCCCAGAGCCAGCGCCAGAGCAAACACTTTGGAAATACTTTGGATAGAGAATTTTTCCTGAGCGTCACCGGCAGAAATCAATGTGCCGTCATGAAGCATAATGGATATGCCGAATTTCGCGGGATCAACCTGTGCAAGAGGCGGAATATAATCAGCGACTTTGCCACGGATACCGGTATCTTTGATTTCAGCCTCGATTTCATCGAGTACGGCGCGCAAACGCTGTTTCAACTATTTTACACCTTTGAGATACCGCTATTGCGTAACCAACAGTCATAAAAGCAGCGGTGACCGGTTTACACCGCATCACCGCCTGCTTGTGAGCCAGAATGGCTAAACAATGCCAGCCATTCTGTCCATTCTCAAATGCGCGATCTTTTAACGTTTAACGTCAAAATTACGGGTTTCCGGCATCATAAACATCGCCACAAGCGAAATCACACTGGTTGCAACCACATAATAAGCCGGTGCCACAGCACCAAAAATGCCGATCAGCCATGTGATGATAAACTGTGTGGTGCCGCCAAACAATGTCGCACCGATCGCATAGATCAGGGAAACACCGGTGGCACGCAGAGCAATCGGCATCATCTCAGGGATTGCCACAAGGCTTGCAGCGCCTGTCATCGAGGTGAGCAGTGTAATCGCAGCGGTTACAATCAGCAGCACTGTCGCATCTTTGGATTCCGACAGCCAGAAAAACAGCGGGATAATAACAATCATCAACACGATACGCGGCCAGATCATCACACCTTTACGGCCGTATTTATCAGCAAGATAACCGGCAACGAGGGCGAAAATGAAAGTCATCGTACCGCCAAGCACTGTACCGGCCTGCGCCAGTGTTGCCGGCAGTTTCAGGGTCTGAATGGCATAGGTGGTCATGTAGTTGCCTACCTGTGTCGACACGGTGGTCGAAATCATCACCAGAATACCCAGCACCAGAAAACGGGTGTGATCGGAGAAAACCGAAGTCACAATCTGCGTGCCGGTTTTATCGCTCGGCTTTTCCAGAGTTTCCGGCAAAGCGCGGCGGATATAAAGCGCGATCGGAATAAGTGCCAGCGAGACGAGGAACGGAATACGCCAGCCCCATGACACCAGATCTTCATGCGGCAGATACCATGACACCAGCACGCCCATCAGACCACCGGCAACAACGGCGATACCCTGACTGGCAATCTGCCAGCTGGCATAAAGGCCGCGCTTGTCACGCGGTGCAGCTTCGATAAGCATAGCAGATGCCGGCCCGACTTCACCGCCCAGTGCCAGCCCCTGCAACAGGCGGCACAGCAGAACGATAATCGGCGCGGCAATACCAATGGTTTCATAGCTTGGTGTTGCGGCAAGACCCAATGTACCGACGGTAATCAGCGTCACGGTCAGGATCATTGCAGCACGACGCCCTGCTTTATCCGCGAAAGCACCAATCAGAACGCCGCCAAGCGGACGGGTGAAAAAGCCCACACCAAAAACCGCAACCGAGGCCAGAAGGCTTGCTGTTTCACTGCCCAGCGGGAAAAATGTCTGCCCGATATAAACCGCGAAAAACGAATAGACGATGAAATCGTAAAATTCGAGGGCGTTACCGGCAACGGCCGCGGCAATTGCCTTGACCGGTGGTTTTTCAGACTGGCCGGACAGATCGTCCGAAGCCGTATTCGGCGCGTGCATAACAGAAGCGCTCATGGTTATCCTCCAACAGATATAATAGTTTTAGTCTTTACGGCCTCTGGTGCCGTTCAGGAATTCCTCCGTCAAGGCTACCCAATAAGCGGCTCCCTCAACGATATTCGCATCATTAAAATCGAAGCCGTCATTATGCAGCGCACGGCTCACAGGGCCTGGCTGATCGCCGTTCCCGAGAAAAACATAAGAACCGGGGCGCTTTTCGAGCATGAATGCGAAATCTTCACTGCCGGTCATCGGCGTGGTCTGGGCAACAAAATTACCTTCAGCGGCAAAGCGCTGACCGACCTCACGTGCAAACTCAGTTTCTTCAGTGGAATTCTGCAAGGCAGGATAGCCGCGAACATAATCAATATCGGCTTTGACGCCGAAACTCTGTGCCTGCGTGGCGACCAGATCACGAATACGGTCTTCAAGCAGATCGCGGACTTCCGGTTTGAAACAGCGCACTGTCAGTTCGATCTGGGCAGCCTCAGGGATGACATTATTCGCCATACCTGCCTGCATAACACCGACGGTAACGACAGCGGCATCCAGCGGATTAATATTGCGGGCAACTACAGTCTGCAAGGCCACGACGATAGCAGCAGTAGCAACAATCGGATCGGCCGTTGTGTGCGGCTGCGCACCATGACCGCCACGACCGGTGATCTTGATGGAAACACTGTCGGACGATGCCATCATTGCACCATCATAAAATTGCAACTGGCCTTGCGGCGATCCCGGCATATTGTGGATGCCAAAAACGGCATCGCACGGGAATTTTTCAAACAAGCCGTCAGCAACCATACGGGCTGCACCGCTATCAGGGCGGCCATATTCTTCAGCAGGCTGGAAGATCAGATTAACAGTGCCGTTGAAATTGCGGCGCTCGGCCAGCGCTTTTGCAGCAGCGAGCAACATTGTTGTGTGACCGTCATGTCCGCAGGCATGCATCACACCACTATTGACGCTGGCATAAGGCAGACCGGTTGCTTCCAAAATCGGCAGCGCATCCATATCCGCACGCAGACCAATGGCCGCTGAGCCGTCTCCGCTGCGCAACTGGCCGACAATACCGGTTGTGCCGATATTGCGCTCAACCTTATAGCCCCATTTTTCCAGCAAATCAGCGACAATGCCACCGGTTCTGATTTCGTTAAATGCCAGTTCAGGGTGCTGGTGCAGATCACGCCTCAGCGCAACAAACTCCTCAACATCGCGCTCAATCAGCGTTCTGATGTTTTTCATGACTCCACCCTCCTAGACTTAAAAACCATTACCGATGTTAGCTACGAGGTGCATTTTCATTTGTCCAATGCATAGTAAATTTGATAATCATGCATAATAGGCATACCAGTTTAGGAAAGTTTCATGAACATTCAGCAATTACGACATTTTATTGCGCTTGCTGAGAAAGGCTCTTTCACACGGGCAGCGGAACATGCGCATCTCACCCAACCGGCACTGTCGCGCAGCATTGCGCAACTGGAAGCCGAGCTGGGGATGAAGCTGGTTGATAGAATCGGCAAGCGCTGTGAAGTCACGGCTTTTGGCGATGTGGTGCTCGACCATGCACGCCGCGTATTATTCGAGACAGAAGAGCTTTATCGTGTGGTCAAACAGCAGCATGAAGGCAGTGCGGGAAGAATCAGGATCGGGCTTGGATCAACACCAAGCGCCCTGCTCACAGCGCCGCTTCTGAGCCGGTTTTCCACCACCAATCCGTCTTTGCATATTCTGCTGATGCGCGGTTCCATTCCGTTGCAGGTGCAGGCATTGCGGGAGAGAACGCTGGACATGCTGGTCGTCGAGATCAGAGGTGTGACGATAACCGCAGACCTGCATATTGAAATGCTGCCCGCATTGCGCACAGGTTTTCTGGTCAGTCAGGGGCATCCCTTGCTGCAAAATCAACAGGTCAAGTTTTCTGATCTGCGGCCATGGCCATTGGCAACCACCATCCTCGCACCGGAGCAGATACGCAATATGGTCGCGATCTACGGACCGGAAGCCCATCCGGATGAGAGCGTAACTTTCCACTCCGACGCGATTGACGGGTTGCTTCAGACTACATTGAGCAGTCAAACCATTTATTACGGCGTTATCGCACCGGCACATGAGCTGATAACATCAGGACAATTGGTGGAAGTTCCTGTGCGTCCGGTTTCAGACACGTCGCAATTCGCCATCATTCGCCTGTCCGGTCGTTCCCAGCCGCCAATGTTCCCCATTCTGCGTAATCTCATTCGCGAGAGAATGGAGGAATGGAGTGCGATTTGACGGCTTTACCGCCATCAGCAGCTCCGGTTCTTGACCATGCGCGCATTATTCTCCAGTAACAACACATACAGACAGTGCCGGAGCATCCCTTGAAAACCATTGCAATTGATTTTGAAACTGCCAATGAACAACGCAGCAGCGCCTGTTCTGTCGGTCTGGCATGGATTGAAGATGGTCAGGTCGTGCGTGTTGTAGAGCGCTTTATCCGGCCGAAAACTATGCGCTTTTCCTCTTTCAACATTGCCATCCACGGTATCCGTCCGGAGCATGTGGAAGATGCTGGAGAATTTCCGGAAGTGATGGATGAATTCGCTGATGACTTTATGGGAGCCACAATGATTGCCCATAATGCAGCTTTTGATTTCAGTGTCTGGCGCGCTTCGCTGGATCAGTATCAGCAGAGCTATCCTGAACTGCATTATCTGTGTTCCGTCAAAATGGCACAAAAAGTCTGGCCGCAATTGCCGTCACACAAGCTGAATATTCTGGCTGATTATCTTGGCCTGAGCTTTCATCATCATAATGCTGCGGAAGATGCTGCGATCTGTGCTCAGGCAACAATCGCTATGGCACATTCTGTGGGGGCTGCCACATTGGCGGACATGCCGCGCATAATCGGTATGCGAGCCGGTCGTCTCTTTGCCAACGGATATGAGGCCTGCACCAGCCGCAAAAAATAATGATAGGAGTGCAGATAAAAAGGTGGCGAACCACCTTTTTATCTCTCAGATGCGTTTCACAAGAGCGTGCTGCATGTAATCTGATCCACTGCACTCGCTCTATTTCTTTGTTTTAACGCATGTCTTTATCCCAAAACCGGTGCCCACTTTTGGGAGACATGCTTTAGCTATTACCACCGGCAGCCAGATAACGTTCAGCCAGTCGTGCCCAGAGGGCAGAACCAACCGGCAGATTTGCATCATTGAAGTTATATTTCGGATTATGCAGCACGGCTGAATCCATGCCATTGCCAAGACGCAAGAAACTGCCCGGCTTGTGCTGGAGGAAATAAGAGAAATCCTCGCTGCCCGGGATCAACGGACAGGTTGAAACCTTGGCATCACCGATCAGCTCACGCGCAACTTCCGTCGCAAAAGCGGTTTCCGCATCGGAATTGACCACCACCGGATAACCCAGTTCATATTTGATCTCAGCTGTTGCGCCATAGGCTGCCACATGCTGCTCAGTCAGTTCACAAACGCGCTTTTGCAGCAGCTCACGTACAACCGGTGAGAAAGAGCGGATGCTCACAGCCAGATCAACATCATCAGGAATAACATTGGATGCTTCGCCGCCGTGAATTGTGCCGACAGTGATCACCGCTGTTTCAGTCGGATCAACATTGCGGGCAACCACAGTTTGCAGAGCCATCACCAGACTGCAGGCAACCATCACCGGATCAACGGTCAGATGCGGGCGGGAGGCGTGGCCGCCTTTGCCGATAACTTTGATATAGGCTGTGTCAGCCGCTGCCATCATCGGGCCGGAACGGGTGAGAATAGTGCCTTCCGGCGCACCCGGATGATTGTGCAGGCCAAAAATCGCATCGCACGGGAAACGCTCGAACAGACCATCTGCGATCATTGCCTGCGCGCCGCTGATTTCACCGGCTTCTTCAGCAGGCTGGAACACCAGTGTCACAGTGCCGTTGAAATTCTTTGTCCGTGCCAGATGTTCAGCCGCGCCAAGCAGCATGGTTGTATGGCCGTCATGACCGCAGGCATGCATTTTACCGGCCACTGTACTTGCATAAGGCAGGCCGGTTTTCTCCAGAATTGGCAGCGCATCCATATCGGCACGGATCGCAACGCTGCGACCGCCGGTACCAACTGTCAGGCAACCGACAACGCCATGACCGCCGACATTGCGGGTAACGTCATAGCCCCAGCCTTCCAGCTTTTCAGCGACATAGGCTGCGGTCTTTTCTTCTTCGAAAGACAATTCAGGATTGGCATGGAGATGATGGCGGATTTCTTCCAATGCGCTGCGGCGTGGTTCAAGATCGGCGATACGGGCGAAATTATCGGACTGTGTCATGGTCTGCTCCCGTCCTCATAACGGGATCTCCTGTAATATTTATCGGCAGGCATGCTGCATTGCGGTCAGAGACTCAAACTACTGTATCATATATACAAAACACGCCGGTTTTGTCTCCGGCGTGTTGTTTTTTATCAGATAAAACGGCTGAGGAAGCTGCGGGTACGCGGATGCTGAGGATTTTCGATCACCTCTTCCGGTGTGCCCTCTTCAACCACCTTGCCACCGTCCATGAAGATCACACGGTCTGCGGCTTCACGGGCAAAACCGATTTCGTGGGTGACCACGATCATCGTCTGCCCCTGATCGGCGAGGCTGCGCATGGTTGTCAGCACCTCACCCACCAGTTCCGGATCAAGTGCGGAAGTCGGCTCATCAAACAGGATGAGTTTCGGCTTTACGGCCAGTGCACGAGCAATCGCTACACGCTGTTGCTGCCCGCCGGAAAGCTGGCGCGGATAGGCGTTGATCTTGTGGGACATACCGACTTTCGCCAGCAATTCCTTGGCCGTTTCAACAGCTTCGCTTTTGCTGCGACCATGAACACCGACGGGAGCTTCAATCACATTCTGCAAAACAGTCATATGCGGATAGAGATTGAACTGCTGGAACACCATGCCGATCTGGCTACGCTGTTTGGCGATAGCACGGTCTGACAATGGCAGCAGGCGGTCGTTTTTATATTTATAACCGATCTGCTGCTCATCGACAAAAATCGAACCTTTGTCGATGGTTTCAAGCCTGTTGATGCAACGCAGGAAGGTGGATTTGCCCGAACCGGAAGGCCCGAGAATAACCACGACCTCACCGGAGCGCACTTCCAGATCAATGCCGCGCAGCACTTCAATACCGTGAAAGGCCTTGTGCACATTATGGGCATGAACAAGAGGTTTTTGCATATTGGTGGTCTTATCCATCATGCATTCTCCTGTATCTGAACCGGTGCTTCGTCTTTGACCGCATCGCCGCGTTCACCACGGTTATAATGACGTTCAATTGCACTCTGTCCGACATTCAGCACGGATGTAATCAGCAGATACCACACAACCGCCACCAGCAGCATCGGGATAACCTCGAATGTGCGGTTATAGATCGACTGAACGGAATAAAGCAGATCGGCCATGGCGATAACACTGACGAGTGATGTCGCTTTAATCATACTGATCAGCTGGTTCCCTGTCGGCGGCACGATAGAACGCATGGCCTGCGGGATAATGATACGGCGCAAAGCGCGTGCCCGTGTCATACCAAAAGCGGCTGCGGTTTCGCCCTGTCCTTTATCAACAGACAACAGGCCGCCACGGATAATCTCCGCCATATAGGCCGCTTCATTCAGCGCCAGACCAACAATCGCAGCGGTCAGCGGTGTGATGAGGTCGTTGGTATTCCAGCTGACAAGTGTCGGGCCGAACGGGATAGCCAGCGAGATTTTCGGAAACAATGTTGAAAGATTGTACCAAAAGATCAACTGCACCAGCAGCGGCGTACCGCGGAAAAACCAGATGAACAGATTGGACAGCGAGCTTGCCAGCCTGTCCTGCGACATACGGGCAATTGCCAGAATGAGACCAAGCGCGACACCGATAATCATCGCCACAACGGTCAGGCTGAGGGTGATATACAGCCCTTCCATCACGGTTGAATCAAAGAAATAAGCGGCGACGACCGGCCAGCCGAAATTCGGATTATTGGCGACAATAATACCGAAATCGAGTGCCACACCCAGAACAACAGCCCACAGGATCACACGTTTCAGCGGAAAGGGTGCGCGCGCACGGGCGACGTCGAAACGTTCGACATCACCCACGGCTGCGCCTGAACCACGCAACTCACTCATTGCGCGGTCTTTCCGGCGAGATTGATACCGGCCTTGTCAATCATGTTCTTTTCCAGACCCCATTTTTTCATGATCGTGGCATAGGTGCCGTTGTCGATCAGCATCTGGATACCGTCACGGAACACTTCGCTCAGCGGCGAGTCTTTTGGCAGAACTGCGCCCTGATACAGGTCATCAAAGCCGTTTTTCTGACCGGTTGCAGCCAGTTCCAGCTGGCCATTGGACTGCTGAACAAAATAGGTCAGAGGAGCCTGTGATGAGAAGAACGCATCGGCGCGGTTTGAGCGCACAGCCAGAATAGAGCTTGGCTGGTCATTATAAGACTGCACTTCAATCGGCTTGCCGTCTGCTGTGCATTTCTCATTCTGCTCCTTGATCACTTTTTCAGCCGAACCGCCTGCCATTACAGCAATGCGCTTACCGCAGGCTGTATCCAGCGATGTGATGCCTTCCGGATTGCCGTGTTTCACCGCGAAAACCACATATTCACGCACCCAGTCGACAAAATCATTGGCGCCCTGACGGGACGGGAAGTCACCGTTCGGCCCAAAGCCAAGCTGGTAACGTCCGGCAGAAATACCGCTCAGAACCGATGGCAGACCGCTGACTGTCGAATGGGTGATTTTGATACCGAGCAGCTGACCGAGTGCATCGGTCATGTCCGTCGCAGCGCCGTTCACGTCCTTACCATTGATGATCTGGTAAGGAGGGAAGGAACCGGAATTCACATCATTAATAACACCGGCCTTGATGATGTCTTCCGGCAGACGGGCGCGCAGCGCCTCATTCAATGCCTGTTCCGGAATTTTCACATCCTCGGCCAAAGCCTGTTGTGCAAAAACGCTGCCAAATACAGCAGCTGCCAGTATAGTTTTTTTCATCTCACTCTCCCAATAGTTCAGAGCATTTCCAGCTTATCTTCCATGACAGGAAATGCTCTGTCTGTTTGTTTTTACGCGTATCTTATCCGAAAACCGCTTCGCACTTTTCGGGATACGCTTTGGCTGGCGCAATCACGCCTTGTTGGCATAAAACGGAAATAGTTCTTCAACGCTCAGTTTGCGCTGCAAAATACCCTGCAAATGCAATTCCTCAGCGAAATCATTGATCATCGCCTCATTGGCGGCGATACCGCTGACATTCCAGTTTTCCGGCAAATCCTGTGCGCATTTCAGCAATTCATCGAGCATCCACGGCGTGGTTTCCGCATATTTGCGGCGCTTTGCTGTCCACACACGCTGGCTTTCATCCAGAAGATCGCTCAGTTCCTGCGCCACCCACGGATGTTCTGCCAGAATTTCCGGCTTGATACCCATCAGATGCATGCCCGGCACGTAACCGACATCATTATAATAGGCCAGCTCCGCACTGCGGAAATCGGTCAACACCTGACGGAAACCGGAGTTTTTGCCAAAATAACCATCCGGCATAAAGGGCGTAAATACCGCATCCAGCACACCTTCGCGCAGGGCATCCATCATCGGCTGCTCGCCCGGCATGGCTTCAATCCGGCCTGCACGGCCAAAACCGTCCAGACGATCTGTAACCGGATGTGCTTCTGTCAGGCGGCCTGCGTACCAATAGGCATCCTCAACCCCGATGCCATGACGGCGCAGCGCAGCACGTGTCCATGTATTGCCGGAATCACGCCAGCCGGTGACGCCGATCTTCTTGTCTTTCAGCTGTTCAAAACCGGTAATACCGCTGTCTGTACTGGTGATGATGCAACGATGACGGAAACCGCGCATGATGAAATTCGGAATGCCGGTAATGCTGGTATCACCCTCATCACGCAAAGAAACGTAGCGGCTGAATGACATTTCGGACGCTTCATGAGCCTCATCTTCTCCCGGATGAGAAACCAGCGTGCCCACACGATCAACAATCACATCAAGTTTTTCAGAACGCACATCGCCCAAAGCCAGCGGTGTCAGATAATCCCAGTCACGCACAGCGATACGCAATTTAACCGGCATAAATATTCCCTCAAAATTTCCTCTGTACAAATGAAGTTAAATGTTCAAATTGAACCGATCAAACGTTATTATGTTACTGAACATTAAATCGGATAAATAGTTATGGTGCCTGATTTCTCCAGCGAGTGGTTTGCCCGCCACCTTGAAGACCGCACGATGCGCGGCATTGCCCGCGACATGGCAGGATTAATCAGACGCGGCGCCTTGCCGGTCGGCACTAAATTACCGCCGATCCGCGATCTGGCTTATGTTCTGGGGATCAGCCCCGCCACCATCTCCGAGGCCTTGAGCGAATTGCGTAAGCTCAAGATTATCAATGGCAAAGGCCGCAACGGCACATGGGTCAGCGGCGATCATTTTGCAGCAAAACCGGCACGATTGATGAGCTTCGGCAATTACGGCGATGATGTGCTGGATCTTTCAATGGCCATACCGGACACAGCTCTACTGCCATCACTGGAACAGGCTTTGCGCCATGGTGCGCAGGCGGAGGGTCTCAACAGCTATCAGCGTGTGCGCATATTACCTGAGCTTGAAGAGGCTGTGCGCCGCGACTGGCCTTATGAGCCGGAAGCCTTTCTGGCCACCAATGGCGGCTATAATGCCACTTATACGCTTATTCATGCCCTTGTAACGCCCGGATCATCCATCGCCATTGAAGATCCGACTGCGATGCGCCTTCTTGATATTCTTGAAGATTTCGGCGCTAAAATCATTCCCGTCACCTGTGATGATCAGGGCCCGCTACCCTCTTCTCTCGCATCTGCTCTGGAGCAGAAACCTGCCGCGTTTCTGTTTCAGCCACGGGTTCATTCCGTGACCAGCCATTGCATGAGCAAAGAACGGTTGATGGCATTGGGTGATGTTCTGGAAGGGCATGATACACTCATCATTGAAGATGACGGTGTTGCCGATATTGCTATGGCTCCACGGCAGACACTCGGCGCACGTTTTCCTGATCGGGTGGTCCATATTCTGTCTTATTCCAAGACTTTAGGTCCTGATTTGCGTCTGGCAGTTCTCTCCGGCTCAACCAGCCTTGTTGAACAAATCCAGTCTTACCGTAGTTTCAGTTCCGGCTGGACAAGCCGCATTCTGCAATCGGCAGTTGCATGGCTGCTCAAAGATGAGGCAACGCAACATAATCTGGAGCAGGCAAAACAGATTTACCGGCAGCGTGCCAGCCATTTTCAGCAGGCACTGGCCGCTCACGGCAAAAACATTCCGGACAATCATGGTCTGTGCTGTCTGATGCCGGTAGAATCCGAACAATTTGCACTGATTACGCTGGCCGCCCGCAATATTGCCGTGGCACCGGGTTCCAAATTCTCCGTCCGCCCGCTGGCAGCCGTGCGTATTGCAACCAGCACATTACAGGATCATCAGGTAGAGGATGTCGCGCGAGCTGCATTTCTCGCCAGCAAACCGGCTTAGTAACGGCCGGATTTTACTATACTCATAAGACCTCTGCTCTCTGACATTCAGCAAAGGTTCATAAAACGTGAACTAACCATTTCCTCATATCGCCGAAATTTGCCATAAATCAGCAAATAATAAGCACCGGCAATTAAGTGTTATTTCGATCGGGAATTGACGAAATGCAACCTATGCAATTTCTGCCTTCCTAAGGAGAGGGATTATGAGTTTTCGTTCTAAACTGCTCGCAACAGTTGTTTTTCCGGCTTTCTCGGCTTCCATCATGATGCAGCCTGTTCAGGCCGGCACATCAGAAGCCCCGATCATCCTCGCACAGGAAAACAGCGAACAGCCGGCTGACGATCAGATGCTGCGTCAGCAACAGGCTGAGGAACAACAACGCGCAGCCGAAGAGGAAGCGCGACGGGCAGCTGAAGAGCAGCAAAGAGCTGCTCAGGAAGAAGCTGAACGACAGGCTGCAGAACAGCAACGTGCCGCCGAGCAACAACGTGCGGCCGAAGAAGAGGCAAAACGCGCAGCCGAACAGCAGCAGAAAGCCGCTCAGGAAGAAGCTGAACGACAGGCTGCAGAACAGCAACGTGCCGCCGAGCAACAACGTGCGGCCGAAGAAGAGGCAAAACGTGTAGCCGAACAGCAGCAGAAAGCCGCTCAGGAAGAAGCTGAACGACAGGCAGAAGAACAAAAACAAGCTGCAGAACGGGCACAGCAGGACGCTGCGGAACAGCAGAAAAATGCTGACCAGCAAAAAGTTATAGACGAAGAAGCAGAAAAGCAGGCCACAGAGGCAGCAGAGCAACCCAAGCCCAAGGAAAGCCCGGAGCCGAAGCCAGCGCCAGAACCAAAGCCTGAACTTAAACCGGAACCTGCGCCTCAGCCTGCTCCATCCGAAGAAACACCTCCTGCACCAACCGAACAGGAGCCTGTAAAGCAACCGGAAGAACAGCCTGTCCCTCAGACAACACCTGAGCAACCTGACCCTCTGCCGCCTGTGACGGATGAAAAGCCTCAGGAACAAGAGGCTGAACCGGCCAAACAGCCGGAGCAGCCGGTGCAGCAGCCACAGCCGGAGCAGGAAGTTCAGCAGCCTGAAAACACACAGCCTGCCGAACCGAAAGCTGAAATTATTGACGAGCGTACACCTGAGCAAAAGCAGGAGATTGCCAAAGATCCTGCCAGCACAGATGAAACCATTGTTCTGCCCGTTGAAAACGGAGCCGCCATTCTTGACAGTGATAAGGATGCGGATAATTTCGGCGGCAACCAATCCAGAGAAGAGCGCCGTAAACAGCGTGAACAACAGCGTGCAGCCGAGGAGCAGAATACGCCTCCGCCTGTGAATGATGCCGCTGCTCAGGTTGAAATTCCGGCCACGATCTCTGAAAACCTGCCGCAGCAGATTGAAGCCAATCTCAAAGAAGAAGGCACGCGCATCAAAGATGCACCAGCCTTTGTGGTTCCGGACACTACAAATATCATCAATAATACGGTTGTGAATAATACCGTTATTAACAACACGACAATCAACAATATCACCAATGTGAAAGTCGTTGAGGAAATCGATAACCGCATCATTCTGGAGACGGGCGACCGCATCTTCGTCCGTGGCGATGATCGTCCCCGCCTGCGTCGTGATGCCGAGCGTTCCTATTATGATGAATTGCCGCGCGGCCGCCTGCGTGAAACCATTGTGCGCCCCGGCGGCTATGAGATCGTAACCATCTATGACCGTTACGGTGATATTCTGCAGCGCTCACGTATCGACCGTGACGGCAATGAATATCTGATGATCTATGCACCTGAATATGATGACACTCCGCGTGCGGCGATCTTCGATGTCGGATATGATCTGCCGCCGATGCGGCTGACCATTCCTGTCAGTGACTATATTATTGATGTCGCTGCAGATCCGGAACGCGACTTCTATGACTTCCTTGCTCAGCCGCCTGTAGAACGGGTTGAACGTGTCTACACGATTGATGAGGTTCGTCACTCCGCGCGTCTGCGTGACAAGGTGCGCCGTATCGATCTGGATACAGTTCACTTTGCCACCGGCAGTGCCGAAGTTTCACTGTCGCAGGCCAAAACCCTGCGCAAAGTTGCAAGTGCAATGCAAAAAGTGCTCGCCAAAGACCCTGGTGAAACCTTCTTCATTGAAGGGCACACAGACGCTATCGGCTCTGACCGCTCAAATCTCGTGCTGTCCGACCAGCGCGCGGAATCCGTGGCCAGCCTGCTGACAGAAGTCTATGACATTCCGGCAGAAAACCTTGTAACGCAGGGATATGGCGAACGATTCCTGAAAATCCGCACGCAAGCTGCCGAGCAGGAAAACCGCCGCGTCACCATCAGACGCGTGACACCATTGGTCCGCCCAGTCGCACGCAAATAAAATGCAAAAACAAGCCGGTCAGGCGTCAATTCCTGACCGGCTTTCTGAAATTTACACCGCATCCTGCAAGATTCTACAGTAGTAAGAGCGAGCACAACCCGTAAACTTTAGCCAGTAGATTTCACACTGACAAAGCTAAGCGGGATAAACGCCATGACTATTAAGAGTCTTCTTCTTGGCTCTGCTGCTGCACTTATTGCGGCAACCGGAGCGCAGGCCGCCGACGCTGTTATTGCGCCGGAACCGGAAGCCGTGGAATATGTGCGCGTTTGCGATGCTTACGGCGCGGGCTATTTTTACATTCCCGGCACAGAAACCTGCTTACGCATCGGCGGCTATGTTCGTTATCAGGCAGCTGGCGGCGATGATCCCTACACCGGCAGCAAGCTCGGTTATGTTGATGCGAATGGCGACCATCAAGACACTTGGGATAAACTCGCACGTTTCACTCTGCGCACCTATACCACTTCGGAAACCGAACTGGGCACGCTCAAAACTTTTACTGAAAACCGCTTCAACTTCTCAAATGGTTCACAGGGCGCCCATACGCTGAATTATGCCTATATACAGCTTGGCGGTCTACGGATGGGGCTGGATGAATCCGCATTTCATACTTTCACCGGATATCTCGGCGACATCATCAATGATGACGTGGTTGCAGCCGGTTATTACCGCACCAATCTGATCAGCTACACTTTTGCCGGCGGCAATGGTTTCTCAGCTATCATATCGCTCGAACAAGGCGGCGATAAAGGGCAAGATAATTATTATGATGATGCCTCCGGTGTTTGGCTGCAGCGCGATTTCAACAACCGTATCGACAGCTATATGCCGCATATGGTTGGCGGCCTGAAATTTGAACAGGGTTGGGGTGCTATTGCAGGTACTGTCGCCTATGACTCCAATCTTGAAGAATGGGCCGGTAAAGTTCGCCTTGATGTGAATGTAACAGACACACTCTCCCTGTGGGTGCAGGGCGGTTACGCTTCTTATGAAGAAAATACCGGCATGTATGGAAACTGGGGTGGTGACTGGGCTGTCTGGGGTGGTGCGCAGTACAAAGCAACCGACAATGCGACTTTCAACATTCAGGCTGCTTATGAAGATTGGGGCAAAACTGCTTTTGCTGCGAATGTCGCCTATCAGCTGGTTCCGGGTTTCACCATCACTCCGGAATTCAACTACACCACATGGAAAAAAGACCATCCTGTTCGTATTCTCAGTGGTGAAAAAGATGCTGTCGGCGGTGTGGTTCGTTTCCAGCGCTCCTTCTGATGAATAGTATTAAGGAGATTTTTCAACGACAAGTCTCTTTAACAAACGTGGATATTTAATAGTTCTTCTGACCTCCAGTCTTTGAAAAACTAATAATGAAAGCCACGTTGGGAAGACACGGTGAAAAGGAGACTTTTCACCGTGTTTTTTTGTATCTGCCCCCTGCCGATCATTTATCTCCGGCGAGGCATTTATTAGCTGGATACAAATACATAGATTAACTTGATTATTTAAGTCATATTTACTACACACATAAAATTCCTGACAGAATCCTTTATGCGGCAGCGGTAGTTTTTGACCTGATAATGTGGAACTTCACCTCCCTTTTTAGAAATTACAGCGCAGAACTGCAACGTTTCCTGCGTCGCCGCGGTGCTGCGCAGGATGTGGCGGCAGACCTGACTCAGGAGACTTTTCTGCGCCTGATGACAGCAGCGCGTAAAAATAAATTTGCAACCCTGCCCGATAATCACAAAGCCTATCTTTTCCGCGTAGCTGCTAACTTGCAGACCGACCATGCCCGCAGCCAGAAACTGAACCCGCTGGCAGGCCACACCGCCGCATTAAGCGAAACATTTGCCGATCCCGCGCCGCTGGCCGATGAAATTTTGATCAGTGCTGAATTCATGCGCATACTCGAACAGGCTTTGTCGGAAGTGCCGGATATTCCGCGTCGGGTTTATCTCATGCGGCTTGACGGCAAGACATTTGCTGACATTGCCCGTGAATTGCATCTGCCGCTGCAAACTGCCTATAGCCAGATGAACCGCGTGATGATCCATCTGCAATATCGCATCAGTCAGGCGGAAAACGGCCCGACAGGTAAACGCGCATGACCACCAAACCAGATATCAGCGACAATGAACACTGGAGCGCTGAGGCCGAACAGGCACTCGATCCGGTGATGCGCAGGGCAATCGACTGGTTTACAGTGCTGAGTGACGGACAAGCCGGTGCAGAGACAATAGCCGCGCATCGGCGCTGGATTGCAGCCGATCCGCACCATGCCGAGGCCTATAGAAAAGCAGAAATACTCTGGGCAGGTACAGCGCAGATGCACCGGATGCAAAAGCGCAAGACAACGCGCCGCATGAACCGGCGCAATTTCGGCAAGCTATTGTTGCTCGCCGCTTTTGGTGCAGGCAGCTATGGCGTGATGAAAACAACCGCACCGGATTTTCAAACTGCCAGCGGTGAGCGCCGTCTTGTGGCTTTAGCGGACGGTTCGCAAATTCATATGTCCGGCGGCACTGCTCTGTCCGTCAAAATAACAGAGACGCAGCGCAATATTATCCTGCATCACGGCGAAGCCTATTTCAGCGTTGCACGCGGTCAGGCGCCTTTCACTGTTCAGGCAGCTTCCGGCCGTGTGACAGCGCTTGGCACAAAATTCAATATCGCTTTGCTCAATGATCTGGCTGAAGTTCTGGTGACAGAACATGCTGTTCGCATTGATTATGCTGCACAATCCGTCACGTTGCAGCGGGGACAAAAACTCACTTATGAAAAGCAGCAGATCAGCGCCCCGCTACCTGCGGACGACCAGATTGATTTGTCATGGCTGGAAGGACGGCTGGTTTTCATCGACAAGCCTTTGAGTGATATTGTTCAGGTGCTCAATCGCTGGTCGGCAGAGCAGCTGATATTAATGGATAGCAGCCTTGCACAACGTCCGGTGACACTGGTTGTCAATATTCAGGATATTGATACGGTTTTGACACAACTCACCCAAACATTGCCGATTAAGGCCCGCCATATACCACTATGGGGCACGCTGATTTATAGCGCCTAGAGCGCCGTGTGCCAGACTTGGCACACATAGGTCGCTCTAACACTTTCAAATTAGCGGAAAACTGCGCTTTCAAATTATTTTTAAAAATATGATAATTTTTATCAGAAAATCACAAAAGCTTTCCGTCTTACAGTCAGAACCTGTTTGCTGATCTGGAGAAACGGAATGCCATTGCCGGTAAAAAGCGGAAACCTCAAAAAGCGTATGATTTTGCGTCCGCAAATCTGGGCCTGTTCTGTGGCGATTGCTGCACTCATGATGCCTGCGGCTCATGCACAGCAGCCTGAAGCAACTGCGACGGCTGCCGCAGAAGCAAAACGTGACTTTTCGCTTGCTGCACAACCACTGTCTTCAGCGATTGTGCGCTTTGCAGCGCAAACCGGCACGAATATTCTTGTTGACGGCACCCTGCCCGCCAATATCCGCACCGCACCCGTGCGAGGCAAGCTGAGTATCGATGCGGCGCTTGCACAAATGCTCAGCGGCACAGGCTATTCCTATCGCCGCAATGATGCGCGCTCTTTCACCCTGATCCGCCCCGGCGCACAGAATGCGGCAAAGGCAGGTGATGCGGATGTGCAGCTGAATGTGATTACCGTCAGCACCGGCACGCCGAGTGTCAGCGGTCTGGTTGCCGGTAAAGATGCTCCTTATGAAACAACTGCGGCGGTAACCTCCATTGATGCGGCTACACTTCAGGAGAAGAATGCCGGTAATATTGATAATGCCCTGCGCGCATCTGCAGGCACATTTACCCGCAAGGCAATGTCCGGTGCCGGTGTTGCGGTCAATATACGCGGCATGGAAGGCTATGGCCGTGTGAATATGATGATTGACGGTGCCCGCCAGAATATCCGCGTGATGGGACATGGCGTGTCCGGCGGCTCTGCCTTTGTCGACAGTGATCTGCTGGCCGGAATGGATATGGGGCGCGGTTCTCTGGGTGGTGCTGCCGGTGTCGGCACGCTGGGCGGGGCGGCCAATTTCCGCACTTTGGGTATTGATGATGTGATCTTGCCCGGCAATTCCTATGGTGCCATGTCGACCATTAAATTCGGCAATAATGCCTATGACTGGTCAAGAATGGCTGCAGCCGGTGCTCGCACGCAAAACGGCATCGGTATTATGGGCGCTTTCAACCGTCGCGACTCCGGTGCACCGAAAAGCGGGGTGGATGAAAAAGGCCGCCGCCTGATCAATCCCAACCAGCAGGAAGATCTGAAATCCGGCCTTGCCAAACTGGAATTTGGCAATGGTGAGGATCACAAGCTGCTGCTGGGCGGTGTCTGGTATAATAATAAATCCACAATACGCAGTGAACCGCAGACCTACCGCAATCAGACTTATACGGCGCGTTATGATTTCACGCCCGATAATGACCTGATCGATCTGACCGCTAACGCCTATTATAATGATGCGCAGGTCAGATTTACGGAAGGAAATTATGCAGGGCAGTTCACCCGCGATAAGGGTATGGGGATTGATGTCACCAATCGCAGCCATCTGGATCTGACCAATGATGTTGCGCTGAAACTGACCTATGGCGGTGCATACTATCATGATGATGTGACCAATGGTCAGTCCTGGGGCACAGGCGGCCCCGGAGACGGCAAAATCGGCATTGGCAGCCTGTTTACCGATGCGACTTTCTCCTATGGCATGTTCGATCTGACAACCGGCTTCCACTATGACACATTCCGGCTGCAGGGTGATGTTGCCAGAAAACGCGGCAGCGAAACCGTGCTTGAAGCGATCGATCGGTCTGACAGCAGCCTCAACCCGCGGGTAACACTGGCTGTAACACCTGTGAACGGCATCCAGCTCTACAGCACCTATGCGAAAACCTTCCGTCCGCCGACTGTGACTGAAACTTTCTTCCCTGGCGCACATGGCAAGACACCAAACCCGACCAGTCCTAATCCTGATCTCGAAGGCGAGACCAGCAAGGGTTGGGAATTCGGTGTGAATGTGCTGGAAAAGAATGTGTTGGCCTCCGGCGATGCCCTGCGCATGAAAGCCAATTATTTCAGCAATGATGTCGAAAATTACATCACATCGGGCCCTTACTCGATGAAGAATATGCCGATGCTGAAATTCATCAATATACCGGGTAAAACCCGTATCAAAGGTTTTGAACTGGAAGCCAATTATGACAGCGGTTTTGCTTTTGCCGGTATTTCCTACTCAAAAACCAAAACAGATCTGCCTTATGGCATGTGGTCAGACGGTTTTGGTATTGGCGAGCTGAATGGTCTGCCGGACTATACTGTGACCATTAATGCCGGTTTCCGCGCATTGGATGAAAAACTGACAATCGGTGGACAAATCCGCCGTGTCGGCAAGACCAAAGCGGTGAAACCGCCGATGGGACCTCAGCTGATTGATGTTGAAGGCTATATGCTTGCAGATGCCTATGCATCCTACAAATATAATGAAAATGCGACCTTCTTCCTCAATATTGAGAATATCACCAATCAGGCTTACAAGCCTGCGCAATATATGGATGCACAAAAACTCGGCCGTGGCCGCACGGTTATCGGCGGCATGACACTGCGTTTCTGATCCGCATAAAAATGATCGGAGCGCTGATGATACTTCAGCGCTCCGCTTAGAGCATAATTTTAAAGTGCCAGAGCGAGTTTTGTGCGCCCCTTGTGCGTCCAACGGGGGCACGAAGCTTTAGTGTGCAGCACCGACATAGAAATATGTACCGGCCATTGCACCGTTCAATCCGCAATAAGGCACAGTGCCGGAAGGCCCGTTTTCCGTGAGCTTCAAGACTGAACCTGCACGGATCAGCTCTATCGTCCAGCCATTATCGACCGCAACTTTCCCTTTTGCTTCGCCGTCAGGCTCTACAACACCTTCAGCATTGCATGTCCAATAGCCTGTGACCTGTTCAGTACCATTACCGTCGAATGTAAGCTTGCCTGCTTTATCGGCAGAGATTGTGAGCAGCGCATTATTGTTACGCCATGTACCCTGCAATCCCGCCGGAGGCGTTGGCTCAACAGTACCGAGGATTTTCTCCCTGTTGGTCAAAGTGAACTCAAGCCGCTCAGTCAGCCTCTCCTGCGTTTGTGTGGTCAGAGTGAAAAGTTCATCTCTGTCTGCAATGAACTGCCGCTGATCATTCCTCAGGGCTGCGGCCGCTTCATTATCCAGCTTCTTCAGCAATTCCGCATAGGTTTCAGCAAGTTTCTTATCAGCTGCAGCAATCTCCGCAGATGCACAAATAGCCTTCTCGACATCACCGGATGCTTTTGCGCAATCAAAGGAAGGTGCAGCCTGAGCCGTCATCAAACCTGCGGTTAAAGCCGCCAGCGCCCAGCCGGATTTATGCATAAAAGAAATCAGCATTATGAAAGCCTTTCAGTGCAAATATGAACCGGTCGTCAGACCGAATATCAACAAGCTATACAAAAATGAATTTCCATAAAACCGCATCAGCGCATCACAATAGATTACACAATTTCATCAGCAACAATTTTGACATCGAAACAATAATTGCAAAATTATATCTTCCAGCAGTTTTTGTTGTTTCCTGTTGCGCCAGATATAAAAACAATGCTCTTTATGAGCCCCGTAAAGTTTACGCCAACACAATAACATTATTGGAGTCGCGGTTATATGAGATATCGCAATATTACCCTCATTTGCGGCCTAGCCACTTTCCTGACCGTTCCGGCAGTTGCAGTCTCTGCTCAACCCTTGTTTGAAATAACAGCCGTAAACCGCGATGTCGTTCCCGCCGGTGTGCCCGCAGCCTTTGAAGTTGCATTCCCGAAAGCTGCGCGCAGTGAGGCCAAAGTCACAGTCGGCGATGATAATTTCCTTTTTGTGCCTTTAGCATTCATCCCGCTATCTGATACCCGTGTTGCCCTTGTGAGCACCGGTGCCAATGAATGCACCAGTCAGGCCTGTTCAGGTCTCAATGCTGTCCATTATCTGGATCATGATGCAGGCGAACCGCGATATCCCTATACATCTCAGGGTGAATGGCTGAATGTCGGCATGACAGGCGTTGTCGGTAATCCCGCAGACAGTTGGGGATGGAGCGCAGATATTGCTGACGCGCCGGTTCTCTACACAGAAGGCGGTGGCGGCGGACAGGGACTTTTCTGCTCATTCGGCGTTCTGACCGAACTTGGCGCATCCGGTCCTGTTGAAATCGCACGCATCCCAGTCGCTTTCTCCGATGCCCGTGATGAAGCAACAGCCAAAGAAATTACCGGCATGATTACTGCCGCTGAAAAGGGCAAAAGCATTACGGTTTCCTACAAGAGCGGATCAGAGAATTTTCAGGAAGTCTATAAGCGCGGCGCAGACGGGCGCTTCACCCTTGAAGGTCAGAGCCGCGTTCCTTCCTGCTGAACTACCGGATGAAAACACCCGCAAACCGGCCGGAGGGGATTTCCCCTTCGGCAATTATATTGACCGCAATAGAAAAATAATGTCTTTTTATATAAGCAATACTTAAAATCCAACATTCGGAACGGAGCGTCTATGGCAGCAGAAGGGCTTGGACAAACACTCGGACCGGCAGTGGTACTTCTCGCAGCAGGTGTGGCGGCTGTACCGCTTTTTCGCAGACTTGGTCTGGGCTCTGTACTTGGCTATTTCGCTGCCGGTGCTCTTGTCGGACCATCCATTCTGGGGCTGTTTACCGACCCTGCCACAATTCTGCATTTCTCCGAGCTCGGCGTTGTCATGTTTCTCTTTGTCATCGGACTGGAGATGCGCCCGAGTAAACTCTGGACGATGCGGCATCAGATTTTTGGCCTTGGCTTGGCGCAGGTGCTTGGCTGTATCGCCCTGCTCAGCGGTGTCGGAATGCTTCTCGGGCTTGCGCCCGTCACAGCCCTGATTGCCGGAGCGGGTTTTGTCCTCTCTTCGACAGCCGTCATCATGTCCATGCTGCAGGAACGCGGTGAGATCGCGACGCCTGAAGGACAAAAAGCCGTTTCCATTCTGCTGCTTGAAGATCTGATGATCGTACCTCTGCTGGCACTGGTGGCTTTTCTTGCACCCCAGCAGCAGGAGGCCAGCGGCCTGACCGGTATCGCAATTGCCGTCGGTGCCATTCTGCTGCTGATCGCCGTCGGGCGATGGTTGCTTGATCCGTTTTTTGCCTTGCTGGCGCGCGCCCGTGCCCGCGAAGTTCTGACGGCCGGTGCCCTGATTGTCGTGCTCGGAGCCGCATTGCTGATGGAAGCCAGCGGCCTTTCCATGGCAATGGGTGCCTTTCTGGCCGGTGTAATGCTTTCCGGATCGAGTTATCGCCACCAGATTGAAAGCGACATTGAGCCTTTTAAAGGGCTTTTAATGGGACTGTTTTTTCTTGCCGTCGGCATGTCGCTCGATCTCGGCATTGTCGCAACCGACTGGCCGACGATCCTCTTATTTCTGATTGCCTATATTCTTACCAAAGCCGTCGGAATTTACAGTGTTGCACGGCTTTTCGGCTCAAGTCACCATCATTCACTGGAACGTACCCTGCTCTTTGCGCAGGGCGGTGAATTCGCTTTCGTGCTCTACACTTCAGCTTTCGGCAACGGCCTTATCGATGCCCGCGACAATGCTTTGTTTTCAACGGTGATTATTCTGTCCATGGCCGTCACGCCGCTGATCCTGCTGGCAGGCGCAAGATTTATGAAACAGGAAACCGTTTCCCTCGACGGCGTGGAGCCGGTTTGCAATCTGAAAGGCAGGGTTTTGCTGATCGGCTTCGGGCGTTTCGGACAGATTGCGTCACAATTGTTGCTGGCACATCAGACAGAAGTCGCCATCATTGAATCCGACCCGAACCGTATCCGTGAAGCGCAGAAATTCGGTTTCAGGATTTTCTATGGCGACGGTTCACGGCTCGACATTTTGCATCATTCCGGCGCAGATGAAGCTGAAATCATTATGATCTGTATTGATGATCCCAAAGTGACCAATCACATTGTTGATCTGATTAAACAGCATTTTCCCGTTGCAAAACTTCTTGTACGATCGTTTGACCGAACCCATTCCATTGAATTGCGCAAGGCCGGTGTTGATTTCGAATTGCGCGAAACCTTTGAATCCGCACTGCTCTTCGGTATGGAAGGGCTGCGCCAGCTCGGTCTTGATGATGAAAGCGCGGTTGATACGCTTTATGATATCCGCAGCCGCGATGCCAAACGTCTGACGGAACAGGTTCAGGGTGACATTTTTTCCGGACGCGAACAATTGCTCACCGGCACTCCTGTGCCGGAACCGCTGACCCAACCGGCAAGGACCAGCACCGCAGAAGATACGCCTCAATAACCGTCAGCATGCATCAGACTTTACCGGAAGCCCGTTGCGGTTATTTTCACTTCCCGCAGGTTCATATTCATCTGGTTTTGAAAACGGGCAACCGCCGCATCACTAAGACGGCGGATCATCACTTTGTCACCGCGTTTGAGCGCATCAATATAGGCCGCATGCTGGACAAGAAAATTCAGCATTGAGGTTTCTGCGAGCGCCTGACGCTCATCATTACCCAAGCGGGAAAATCCCGGATTATTGCTCAAGGCCTGCCGGATTTGCTGCCGCACAGCACTCGCTTGCTGCTGGTTATTATCGCTGCCATTGGCCATCATCCAGTTCAGGATCAGATAGGCAGCAACGGCATCAACCACATCGCCGGAGCGAAATCCGTCCGCCTTAACAATACTGACCCAGCTGGCGACCGGATTACGTTTGCGGAAGATTTCCCGCACTTGCTGTCCGGCCTGACGTCCCGATGTTTTTTCCACGAAATCCGTAAATTGTCTTTGCACCCGTAATGATACAGCCGGAGATACCCGATAGGTTGTGGAAACCGCTCTTTGCTTGCTTTTCCTCTGCGGTGCAGGGCGCTCCCGCGCAGAGGGCATCATATTATCACGCATGGACTGATGCATCTGTCCGAGCGCATCACTTGCCGCAAAATTCTGGAACAGATAATCCTGCGCCATGCCGGAATTCGGCACTCCGAGGAACAGGATAACCGCCCAGCAGAGGCGTTTGCTACTCACGCAATCTCTCCGTATCACGTTGAGGAAAGCTCAGAATATTCAGATCATGGTAGCAGATGATTTTTCTGTGTCCATAAAGTGGCCAAAGCTTCATAAAAATCTGAGGACGCGTCTTTGATTGACCACAGTTGAAACAATAAGTGTAATGTCACCACCGGAAAGCGCTGATATTGAATATTTCAGTCAATGGAACAATTTCACCTATTTCATGAGTTGAAACAGCTATGACAATCATTCGCAAAATACCGGTACTGAAAATCATTATTACAATTGCAACATTGTATAGTGCGCCGGTTTTTGCGGCCAATATCACATTGGACAGTTTCATCGGTGCAACAACCGATATCGATGCCGCAAAGCTTGAAAAACTGGCCGTTGCGGTTGAGGCAAATCTGCCAGAAACAGCCAATCATTTGCAGAGCAATATTGGTGGGCGCAAAGCCCTGCAACAATACGCATCTGCTATGCTGACACATGGGCAGGCAGAGCGTTTAGGCAAGCAATGGGCGGGGCTTATTGCGAATAGTGCTATGCTGGACAAGGCTGAGAAGAAAGACGGCAGCATCTGGTTTCCCCATGCAAAAGATGCCGGTTTCTTTGCCGGTGGCATTGCCGCAGCGCTCAGCCAATACCCTCAGACGACCGGAAATTTCAGCACCGGAGCCGGTCTGACTGCACCGGCAGCAGGGCAGGATATTGCGGAATGGTTCTCCCAATCTGTATCTGCGCTGTCGCGTCCGGCGCGTGCTGCATTCGACCAATCCCTGCGTGCCGCTGCCGTGCACTGAATATGTTGTTCGGGGAAAAGTTTAAAGATGACAAATATTTATCCCGCTTATAGAAGTGCGTAACAGCAAATTCCGTTACCATGAAAAGCGAGACCGGATATGGCCTTCGACATCATTCTTTCTCAGGGCCGTATTGCCGACCGTACATCGGGCGCAATTCCCGGTGCCGCCCTCACCGCCGCTATGGTTGGGGAGCTCATCCCCGCAACGGTCACCACGGTCGGAACACCTTCACCGGCCAAAGAGGATGACTGGTCAGAGAGCCTGCCTCAGGCGCATGACACATTAACCGCGATCAGCAATGCTGTAGCAAACAGCCTTCGCCAAAACCGGATACCGGTTTTGCTTGCCAATACCTGTTCAGCAAGTCTCGCCAGTCTGCCTGTAGCTGCCCGCGAACGACCGGACAGTGTGGTTTTGTGGATCGACGCTCATGGCGATTTCAACACCCCTGCCACAACCGGCTCCGGCTATCTTGGCGGTATGGTTGTCGCTGCGGCCTGCGGCCTCTGGGACAGCGGTTCAGGAAGCGGCTTGCGGCCGGAACAGGTGATTATTGTCGGCGGTCGGGACATTGATGATGAAGAGGCTGCATTGCTGCAAAAAGCCGGTGTCCGCGTTATTCCGCCATCAGAAGTAACACCGGAAGCCATTATGAAAGCCACCGGCGATGCACCGGTCTGGATTCATGTTGACTGGGATGCGCTTGAACCGGGCTTTGTGCCTGCCGCTTATAAAGTGCAGCACGGCTTGCTGCCGGAACAACTCCGCGCATTATTTGCAGCACTGCCGCGTGAGAAAATTGCAGGGATTGAACTTGCGGAATTTGAAGCATCGGATGACGATCAGGCCAATGCTGCGGCTCTGGGCATTCTGAAAGAGATTGTCACTCCTTTATTCACAAAAGGGTAATGTCCAACCTGCTGACTACTCACAGGCAATCTCAGGGCTTAGCGATGACGCGCCGTCGCTTCTGATCGTGCTGCATATGAATACCTGTATGAAAGCGCAGTTCCGGCAATTGCGCTTTCACTGACACAGCCTGTGCCGCCAAATTACGTGTTACTTCTGCACAGGCCTGTTCATAATCAGCCGCTTCCAGCCATATTTCCAGAAGTTGCTGCCCGTGCTGTACAGTCCGGTAATCGCTGATACCGGTCTTGGCTGTTGCCATCGCCTGCCGGATAAGATCAGACGGAATCATACGCAATGTGCCGTCTGCTGTGCGCCAATAGAGAATATCATCGCAGCGCCCCTCAATCCGCTTAAGACGAAGACTGGCGCAACCGCACGGACAAGGTTCATTATCGGGGATTAATATATCGTCGAGACGATATTTCAGCACCGGCTGTGTCTCGCGCGTCAGATCCGTGATGATTGGAGCAAATGCGCCGCTGGCTTCATCAATTATATCACGCTCAATATGCATATAGGCTTCGTTAAGATGCAGATTACCTGCGCGGCAGGTCATGCCCAATACACCTTCCGTGCATTGATAGACCTGATCGACCCGTATGCCAAACACCGTTTCAATCGCGTTTTTGTCCTCCGGTGACAGCACTTCTGCCACGGAGATAATACAGCGCGGGGCGATATTGATTATCCGCTCCTTCTGCGCCTGTGCCAGCAGACCAAGAATTTGTGCCGGTGCAATCAGCACTGTGGGCTGCTGATCCGCAAGCCTTTGCAAATGGCTGTTAAATGATTGTAACAGATCATAAAATTCAAAACTGATCAGCGCATTGCCCAGCCGCTCATAGAGCATATTATTGGCGCGCAGAAACAGAGACACACGCTGTCGCTGCAGGAATGACGGTGAAAAGCGCCCCAGCATCAGCGCCGCCCATAATGCACGTTCGCGCTTGTTCGAGGCAAAAAGCCCGCGTTGTCCTGATGTGCCGGTGGAAAGCCCCACAGCAATATTGCGGATCATCGGTGCGAAATCACGCTCCTGCTCAGAGGTCAGCGCAATATGCAGTGCTTCTTCCTTCGAGATACCAGCGGTGTTGATATCGGTAAAATGCTCCATCATCAGAGCTTTATTCATCAACGGCCAGTCAGATAACGGCTTACCGGCATAAGGCGCATAAAAAGGAGAGCGTGGCATGATATTGCGGCGTAAATGCTGAAACGCCTTTTGCTGATGCTGCGCAATCGCCTCACGGGATGCAAAACCCTTGCCATATCGGGCACGGAGAAAGACGGTAAGCGGGTTCATCCTCTCTCCCCGTGGCTGTTCAAAGGATAGGCTTCCATGCAATGCGAAGCCATAATCCGCACCTGCGGATTGGCCAGATGGAATGCGCGCAGCTTTGCAAAAATCTCAAGAAAAGCATTGCGGTCGCCAAGACGGCGCAAAGTCATATCGGGCGGCAACCGGTTTTGTCTCAGTGCTTCAAGGCTCCAGATTGCATCCGCCACCAGAAAAATTGCGCCTTGTGTTGTGGCAGGCAGAAACAAACCTGTCTGACCAAAGCCATGCCCCGGAAGTTCCACGACCAGCGCCGACTGATCGCCCAGAAGATCATAGCCATTGCCGAAAGCCTCAAGCCCGTAAGTTGCAAGGCTGACGCAAGGCAATGACTCGACGGCCTGCAAATTCAGAGACTGTAGCTTATCGCGGATGAGCGCCGGACATCCCGCCTTTAAAGTCGCAAGACGGGTTGCGGTCAGTTTCTCAATCGCCTGACGCGATGTTATAACCGGCGGTATTGCATGCAGATCGAACAGGCCCGACACATGATCGGCATGAAGATGCGAAAGAAAAACAAGATCGGGCTGAGCAATGCCACGCTTTTGTAACTGTTTTGGCAGGCTGTCATCAGCATCAAAGGTTACGGGTGTCAGCCAACGGTAAATCCGCTCAGGGAAAGCTGCAGTTGCCTCTCCGAACAGCTTACCGTACCCCGTATCAAACAGAATTGTGCCGCGTACCGGATGGCGCAGCACTGCAATACCGGCAGGAAAACGCCCGATACGCCACGGTGCACCGCGCTGCGTCATCGCCAGCGGCCCGCTGCAATAGCCGACATGAAAAGATGTAAAATCCAGAATGGTTTCAGAGATTGCCGGCATAATCTTTAATACCATCCTCAATCGCCACGGCTGGTCTGTATCCCAATTTTACCTGCGCTTTACTGATATCCAGTGTCAGACTGCGACCGAGCGATGCCACCGCCTGACAGGTCAGCACCGGCTCGCGGTCAGGTGCGAAAATGCGATGCAAAAATTCCAGCCCTTTGGCCAGCCGCATGGCATTACCATAGGAAATATGAATTTCACGCGGATGAGCATCATTTAATGCACAGACCGCTGCCAGCAATTCCGAGAAACGGTAAGCCTTGCCGGACGTGATATTGAAAACCTCACCGCAGGCATTTTCACTGAAACCGGCCAGCGCCATAGCCTGTGCTGCATCGGACACATGAGTAATATCGATCCGGCTTTGCCCGCCGCCGATCATTGGCACCCGCCCGCGGCGGATTGCCTGCAACAAACGCGGCATCAGTGAGCGGTCACCGGTGCCGTAAATCGCTCTGGGACGTAACGCACTGGTGCGCATAGCTCCCTGCCGGTCTGCGACAAGCACCAGACATTCCGCTTCATATTTGGTACGGGCATAATGACTGGGAAAAATTGCAGGCAATTCCGCATCTTCTGCCAGATTAAACCGGTCTTCTCCGTTGGCATAAATACTCGGTGAAGATGCGAAGACAAACCGCGCCACATCCGCTTTGCGTGCAGCATCCAGCAGGCGCTGTGTCGCGGTTACATTGATCGCCTGAAATTCCTCCGCTTTACCCCAAGCTGTTGAAAGAGCGGCGCAATGAAAGACAATATCAACCTGCTGAAAGGCTTGCACCGGATAATCGGCGCGCAGGTCAAAAGGAATAAACTCAATCCCCTGCGCTTGCAGCAATTGACCGGCATACGCATCACGCCCCTGTGCCAGAACCTGATGTCCCTGCGCAGACAGATATTTTGCCAGAGTGTTGCCGAGGCATCCTGTTGCCCCTGTCACAAGTATCTTTGCCATTAATACCGCAATATTGTTCCGCCGATAGAAATCCCTGCCGAAGTACCGGCAAGCAAGACCAGATCATTGCGCTTAAGCCGTTGTTCCGTCACCGCCATATGCAGTGCCATCGGAATGGATGTGGCGATCTGATTGCCGAAACGCGAAAATGTCTGAATAACCTTATCCGGATGAAGTCCGATCCGTGCCAGCCCGTGTGTCAATGACGGGCCGCTCGCCTGATGAGGAATGATACAGTCAATATCAGCAATATTCAGCGCACCTTGCGCGAATAAACGCTTCAAAAATCGTGGCAGATAACGCGCTGTTACACGGAAAGCCGCCTGCCCGTTCATGCGAAAATAAGAAGCATCCGCTGCCGCCACCGGATCAACCGCGGCTGATATTCGTGTGCCGCCACCAGCGAGAACACAGGCATCGCGCCCTTCCGAATAGGTTTCAAATCGGCTGGCAAGCAGACCTTCCCCGTCGGCTGTCAGCACAACGGCTGCTGCACCATCGCCAAAAATGGCGGCAACATCCGGCTCATTCCAGTCCAGACCGACTGAGGCAATATCTGCGGAAAAGATCAGTACATTGCGAGCAAGCCCCAGTTGAATTTTCATAGCGGCAAGATCAAGCGCCTGAATAAAACTGAGACAGGTTGCATTCACATCATAAGCTGCAATACCGGATTTCCCCAAACCCAGCCGGTGCTGAACCAATGTGGCCGTTGAAGGAATAACCTGCTCCATAACCCCGCAGGCGCCAAGGATAAGATCAAGCTCCTGCGGCGCAATACCGGCAGCATCCAGTGCCTGCAATGCGGCCTGCTCAGCCATGAAAGAACTGGTTTCCGCACCTTGCGCCACATAGCGGGCATTGAGGCCAAAGCGGTTTTCCACAGTACCGGACGGCCAGTCCAGCATCGCATCAATTTCCGTGGAGAGAACACATTTTTCAGGCAGATAAGCGCCGGTTCCTGCGATTTTCAACCCTGGTTTCAATCCGGGATTTCCCGCACCATTTTCAACGATGGCCATTGATACTCGCATTTAAATTATGGTGTTCCTTAACGGGGTCGCATGATAGCCGGCCTCCGTCAAGAGACGTTTTGTAACGGAGTTTAGTGACAATGACGGCAAAGTCAGGCTATTTAACGGGTCTGTGTTTCAGCGAAAGAGCATGTTTCGCAGACGGGAAATGAGCGGGAGACCGGATGAATTCGCTGTATTTGCGCCTTTGGGCTATGCTGACCGGCTGGGGTGCTGTCGGGCTGATTTACAGCCTGACCAGCAGTCAGGATCAGGCATCGGCCATCATGCTGCAACCGTCAGCGATTGATTTGTGGTTTGATTTCGACCCGAATGCTATCTGGCTATACTTGTCATTTTTCCCGCTGGTGGCGCTGGCATATCTGTTTTGCCCGCAAACACGGCTGATCTGGCTGGCGAGATCCATGCAGCTTTCTGCCTTAGGCGCAGGGATCATTTTCACTTTCTGGCCGACAACAATGCAGTTTCCGCCGGTTACACAGGATACATTCAGCGCCTCGGTTCTGAAATTGCTGATCCAATATGATTCATTGCAGAACTGCCTGCCGTCCCTGCATGTGACGCTCACAATACTGGCAGTCTGTGCGCTCTGGCAAAAAACGCATATTCTGCGCAGCTCCGTTATAGCGCTGTGGGGCGCAGCGATTACAGTGTCTATTCTGCAATTACATCGCCACCAATTCGTAGACCTGCTCGGCGGTGCGGCTCTGGCTATCTGCGCAGGCCTGCTCACGCAACGGGTGCTGAATATCAGAGCGGAAATGGCTGTGAGGCGCGCCACATGATCGCTATTACCTTTCCGATTTTTCTGCTGATTATCCTTGTGCTCAGTGAAATGATTATCCTGAGCAAAACAGGCAAGGAAAAAGTCGACTGGCATGATGTGGTGTTCAACCTCAATTCCGGCCATCTGATGCTCTGGCTGTTTCGTGGTCTGGAACTTGCCTGTTATGGTTTTATTGTTGCAAATTTCAGCCTGAATATTGTGTCGGAGTGGTCACCGGTCTGGCTGTGGTTGTTTGCTATTCTGATGTGGGATTTCTGCTTTTACTGGCTGCATCGTCTGCATCATAAATTCGCGCTGCTCTGGGCCGTGCATGTGGTGCATCATCAGGGAGAGCATTTCAATCTGTCGCTGGCCGTGCGTAATTCATGGTATTCCTCCCTCGCCTCCATTCCTTTCTTTATTCCCATGGCACTGCTGGGCGTTCCGCTATCCGTCTTCATTACGGTTTCGGTGCTGCATTATGCAATCCAGCTGATGAACCACAGCGCTCTCACGCCAAGGCTTGGTTTTCTGGAATATATTCTGGTCACACCGGCACATCACCGCATCCATCATGTGGATGACAGAGCCTATTCGGACTCGAATTATGCAGGAAGTTTTGTGTTCTGGGACAGGCTGTTCGACACCTATCGTCCGGATCTGCCCGAAACAGATTTCGCCTATGGCGTAAAAGGTAACAAGTCTTCACAAAACCCGTTCGTTGCCAGCAATGAGCCTTTCCGCCAATATTTGCAGGCACGCAGAGAAAAGAAACAACAGAAAGCGCCGGATTTTGTCAGTTCCGGTTTTATTATTTTAAGCGGCGCGGTCATCCTGTTTGCGCTCGTTACCGGCTATATCTGGCTCTATGGCTATCAGCTCAGCCAATCTGTCACAGAACAGGCTTTGCTGTTTATTTTCCTCGCAACCGGCTCCATTGCTTTAGGCGGTATCAGTGAGGGCAGACAATGGGCAGTGCTAAGCTGGTTTGCGATTACATGGCTGATGCTGCTCAGTTTTGCGCTGTATTTTCAATGGCACGGCCTGTTCTGGATGATTTTTATGGCTGCCTTAGCCGCACACAGTACCGCAGTATTATTCGGCTGGGGGCGCACTACCGTAATCCACAGCGCTGACACCCTGAAATAATCTCTGCAACCTATCCGGTAAAACATCCGTCTTAGTCGCATTGACTCTCCGGCGAAGAAGCCGTATCGAAAGATGATTAATCGTTTAATCAAGATCGTCTTATGTCCGATTCCCTGCAACCAAAACAAACGGTCAATCTTAGCGATGTCGCTAAGGCTCTTGGCGTGTCAGTTGCAACGGTGTCCAATGCCCTGTCCGGCAAAGGACGCGTATCGGCCAGTCTTATCTCCCGCATTAAAACTAAAGCTGTCCAGATGGGTTATATCCCGAGCCATACAGGGCGGGCTTTACGTACAGGGCGCAACAGCGTGCTCGGTCTGGTTTTGCCGGATATTGCCAATCCGCTGTTTCCGCAGATTGCGCAGGCGATTGAAGCAGCGGCTGCGGCTGCCGGTTATGGTATTCTGATTGCAGACTCGCGCGGCGATGTCAGTCTGCAGACTGAGGCGATCAACCGCTTGATTGAATATGGTGTCGATGGTCTGGTGATTGTACCGCGTCTTGGCACCCGCATTGCGGATCTGGATATTCCTGTCGCGGTGATCGACAGCCCTTCAACCCCCGGCAATACTGTTGCGGCGGATCACTGGCAGGGCGGCGAACTGGTAGGACAACATCTGCTGTCCGGCGGACACCGTAAAGTGCTGCTGATCGGTAAAAATCCGGCCTCTATCGTGCAAAATGACCGCTTAGGCGGTATTCGCGCAGGATTAGGCAGACAAACAGACATTGATGTTCTGTGGATCGAACATCACGAGGCTGAATTCGGCAAAGGTGCCCATCTCGGCCTGAATGAGAAAATTGCATCCGGCACAACGGCCATTGCCGCCGTGTCCGATGTGCATGCCCTGCGTGCGATGACAGAGCTGTATCACAGCGGTTACCGTGTGCCGGATGATGTCAGTGTTATTGGTTTTGATGACTTGTTCTGGGCGTCAGGTATTACGCCTGCGCTTTCCACCGTGCGTATGGATTTGCCGCGCATCGGTGAAATTGCCATTGCCTCACTGGTACAGGTGATTGAGAGCAAAAGTGAAAACCGCAAAGGACCGGTGCCGACTTTCGGCACCTCCCGCGTACCGATGACACTGATTGCCCGCCAAACATGCCGTTCTATTCTGTCTGATCACTCATCAGAGCATTTCCAGTATCAATGAAAATATCAGAAATGCTCTGTCTCTTTGTTCTTATCGCATTATCCGGACGAAAAACCGGTTCCCACTTTTTCTGGAAATGCTCCAACTCCGCAAAAGGACTTTAAAAGTGCTGAAGAAACTCATCGCCGCATCCACCATGGCGCTTCTGACCACAGCGTCTTATGCCGCTGACAAGACCCTGACCATCTCGGTTTACGCTTTTGCGCAGGATGACTTCAAAGAAATCCTCTACAAGCCGTTTGAAGAAAAATGCGGCTGCAAACTGGTTGTTGAAACCGGCAACAGCGTAGAGCGTCTGGCTAAAATGGAAGCCAACAAAGCCAGCCCAGTTGTGGATATGGCTGTTGTTTCCATGGCGGATGCGCTGCAAGCCTCCCGTGCCGGTCTGATCGACAAGATCGACACAGCCAAACTGTCCAACTTTGACAAGCTCTACGACATTGCCAAAGACCCGAACAAAGACGGCATGAGCGTTGGCTACACCTTCTACGCGACATCCATCGTCTACCGCACCGACAAGATGAAAATCGAGTCCTGGGCAGATCTGCTGAAGCCTGAATATGCACCGCATATTGCTTTCCCGAATGTGACCACCAATCAGGGCCCGACAGCACTCTATATGCTGGAAAAATCCCTCGGCCATAATGAAGCTGATCTGAAAAACGCCATTGCTGCGGTTGGTGAGAAATCCAACGATATCGTAACTTTCTACGTTAAATCCTCGCAGCTCGTTCAGCTGATGCAGCAGGAAGAAATCTGGGCAGCGCCAATCGGCCGTTTCTCCTGGGCGCCTTTCACCAAGCTTGACCTGCCGCTCGGCTGGGCAACACCGAAAGAAGGCCAGACCGGCGGCATGAATGTGATGGTTGTTGCCAAGGATTCCAAGAACCGTGATCTGGCGCTCGAATTCATGGACTTCTGGCTCTCCACCGAAATTCAGACCAAGATTGCTGAAAAGCTGGTCGACAGTCCTGCCAATAAGGAAGTCAAGGTTTCCGACGAAATTGCCAATAATCTCACCTATGGCGAAGAAACCGCTAAAAGCCTTCAGCTCATTCCGTCCGATGTCGTTCTCGATAACCGTGACACATGGCTGAAAGAATGGAACGCCAAAATCGGCCAGTAATCCGGCCACAATAACAGCAGCTGCCCGTAACATTTTCAGTTCACGGGCAGCTTTCTTTTTTGATCTATGTCCCCGCCTCCAGCTAGAGCGCCGGGCGCCCTCTCGGGCGCACAAAGGTCGCTCTAACACATTATATTTACACCATAATTCCTTAAATTGTTTCAAATTTAAGGAATTATGGTGTAGGCCACCTGTCTTATAGGAAAGCTTATGTTCAACAACCGCACCGAAGCCATGTGGCTGGCCTTGCCGGCAGCGCTTTTCGCGGCACTTGTCTTCCTCGTCCCAGTTATTCTTCTGCTGTCTGAAGGTTTCAGATCGACAGAAGGATGGACAATTGCCCCATGGATTGATTTTTTCTCCGAGCCGATGAACCGAACCGTGTTCTGGCGTACCCTGCGGCTGGGGCTGGAAGTAACCGTTGTCGCTGCGATTATCGGCTATGCCACCGCATGGGCGATTGTCGGGCTGCCTGCCAATTCCAAAGGCCGGATGATCGGTCTGATCATGCTGCCTATGATGATCTCGCCGGTTGCCCGCACCTATGCGTGGATCGTTATTCTCGGCCGCACCGGTATTATCAATCAGGCCTTGCAGGCTGTGGGCTTAAGCGATGCGCCGCTGCGTATTCTGTTCACCGAAACCGCGATTTTTATCGGTCTTCTGCAGCTCTTCCTGCCGCTGATGGTGATCTCGCTGATCAGTGCGCTGGAAAACCTGCCGAAAGATGTGGTGCCTGCAGCCCGCGTGCTCGGTGCCAGCTGGTTTACCGTTTTCTGGAAAATCATTCTGCCGCTGACCAAAGAGGGTCTGGTTGTGGGCGGTACTCTGGTCTTCACCGGTTCGCTCACCGCCTATATCACACCGGCCATTCTTGGTGGCTCCAAGGTGCTGATGCTGGAAACACTGCTCTATCAGCACGTAACCGTATCCAATAATTTTGCTGCGGCCAGCGTTATCGCACTCATTCTCGTCGTGATGAGTTTCGCCGCTAATATTCTTCTGAAGCGTATTGCAACAGTGAAGGGCAAAAAATGAACTCGAATTTGCTTTCACGGCTGATTAATCCGGCCAATCTGGTTCTCTGGCTCGTTATTGTCTTTCTGATCGGCCCGTTCCTCATCATCGTTGCCGCCTCTTTCTCGGCAGGCGACACACTGGCATTCCCGCCGCAGGGCTTCTCGCTGAAATGGGTCTATAAGGTCTTTACCATCGAGAGTTTCCAGCAAAGCTTCGTCACCTCCATGGTTCTGGCGGTCGGTGGTACTCTGGTGACTTTGGCACTCGGCGTACCGGCAGCCTATGCGATGGCACGTTATGACATGCCGTTTTCTGAAACCGTGCGCACGATCGTATCCTCACCAATCATCGTGCCGGGTATTATCGTCGGTCTGGCGCTTCTGCGCTATTTCGTGGTGCCGGTTGGTATGTCCATTACGCTGGCGCTGTTTCTGGCACATACGGCACTGGTGCTGCCTTATGCGGTGCGTGTGGTGTCTGCCAGCCTCAATAATCTGCGCTCCGATATGGAAGAAGCAGCTGTGCTGCTCGGTTGCTCGCGCGCCGGTGCGTTCTTCCGCGTGGTGATGCCGAATATCAAAGGCGGTATTCTTTCCGCTTTCATTCTCGGTTTTGTCACCAGCTTCAATCAGGTGCCGGTGTCGCTGTTCCTCTCCGGCCCCGGTGTACGCACCCTGCCAATCGATATGCTGGGCTATATGGAAATCGTTTTCGATCCTTCCATCGCCGCCCTCTCCTCTCTGCTTGCTTTTCTGTCCATGGGCATTGTCCTTCTCGCAGAACGTTTCCTAGGATTCTCCCGCTATGTCTGATCAAGCCTTTCTTACTCTCGACCAGCTGACACTGCGTTACGGCAACACCACGGCCGTGGATAAGCTCAATCTCACAATCAACAAAGGTGAGTTGCTGGCGCTGCTCGGCCCTTCAGGCTGCGGTAAAACCACCACCATGCGTGCGATTGCAGGCCTGATGGATGTGGCAGGCGGTACTATCCGTCTTGACGACAAAGACATTACCCGTGTTGCTGCCAATAAGCGCGAAATCGGGCTGGTGTTTCAGTCCTATGCGCTGTTCCCGCATCTGACCGTGTTCGACAATGTTGCCTTTGGTCTCAAACTCAAAGGTATCAAGGGCGATGAACTGCGCCAGAAGGTTGAAAGCGGCCTGAAATCTGTTGGTCTGGCCAAATTCGCTGACCGTAAGCCGCCGGAATTGTCCGGTGGTCAGCAACAGCGTGTTGCCCTTGCCCGCTCGATGGTGATGGAGCCGAAAGTGCTGCTGCTGGATGAGCCGCTGTCCAATCTGGATGCGCGTCTGCGTCTCGACATGCGCACCGAATTGCAGCGCGTGCAGCAGGAAACCGGCGTCACCATGATCTTCGTGACCCACGATCAGGCAGAAGCGCTGGCGCTCGCTGACCGTATCGTGGTGATGCGTGCCGGTGCGATTGAACAGATCGGCACACCTGAAGAAATCTATAACCATCCGGCATCGCGCTTTGTGGCTGACTTTGTCGGTTACGAGAATGTCTATGCGATCCGCGACGGCAAACTCTATTCCGAAACTGCTGAAGTGCCACTCAATGCAGTGTTGCCGAAAGCTGCCGGTCTGGCGTTCCGCCCGAAGATCGTCACGCTTGGTTCCGGCCCGCTCAAAGGTATTGTGCGCGGCGCGGCATTTGCCGGCAACACTCGTGAATATGTGCTGGAAACACCATTCGGCTCTGTCAAAGCGGATGTTGATGCCACATTGCCTGCCTATGCACTGGGCGATGAAGTTGCCTTTGATCTGCCAATTGATCAGGCGGCAATTCTGGAACGGGAGTAACTTTCAGCATGGGTGTCTGGATTGATACGGATATGGGCTTTGATGATATAGCCGCCATTCTGGTGGTGAAACATCTGGGGCTTGAAATCGACGGTGTGTCACTCATTTTCGGAAATACGGAACTTGGTCAGGTCTGCCGCAATGCGGCGGGCGCGACACAGGTTTTCGGTTGGAATTTTCCGATCTATCGCGGGCGGCACAAACCGGTTCTGGCGGAGATTGAAACTGCCGCCGGAATTCTCGGCGAAACCGGCATTCCGACACTCGGCCTGAACCTACCTGTCTGTGAAGATAATACACAGGGCTGTGCCTTCACCGCCCTGTGCAACTGGCTGGAAAATACCTGCGGCACCAAGCGCGTTCTTGCACTTGGCCCCCTCACCAATATTGCCGCACTGGCACTGGCGCGCCCCGATCTGGCAGCACGGATTGACGAACTGGTCTGGATGGGCGGCGGCATTGGCAAAGGCAATCACACGGCCTCAGCCGAGTTCAACGCTCTTGCCGATCCGGAAGCGCTGGCAATTGTGCTTGCCCATGAGCTGCCACTGAAAATGGTGGAACTTGATTTCTGCCGTAAAATTCTCGCCACGCCAGATGATGTGCATCCGATCCGTGCAGCCGGTGGTGCCAATGCCGCTTTAATCGCCGATATGACCGGCGGTTTTATCAATATTGCGATCTCGCGCGGCCGCACAGCTATGGCGCTCTATGATCCGGCGGCCGCTGTGGCCTTTGCCCGTCCTGATTTCGTACGTTTTGACAGGGCTTTTATAGGTGCGGAACTTTGCGGCTCGATGACACGCGGCCGCACTGTGGTGGAAACCCGCTCCAGCCATGCAACCTTCAACGCGGCCTATGCAGCTGACGGCGATGCGGAAGCCATTCTCGGCATTATTTTCGATGCCCTCAGAACAGAGGCAGCCAAATCATGACACGTGCAGAACCTTTTGATCTGAGTTCTCCTGAACTGCGCCTGCGGGCAGCCGCGGCGGCACGCGGTGCAGAAGCTTTTGATTGTCTGATTATCAACGGCACCGTCATTGATATGGTGACCGGCGAACATCGCCGTGTCGATATCGGCATCACCGGCGCTCTGATTGCCTCCGTTCATACACCGGACAGCCGCAAAGATGCGGCAAAAATCATTGACGCCAAAGGCGGTTATATCACACCGGGCCTGATCGATACGCATATGCATATTGAAAGCTCGATGATCACCCCTGCCACCTATGCACAAGCCGTGGTGCCGCGTGGTGTAACAACCATTGTCTGGGACCCGCATGAATTCGGCAATGTGCATGGCGTAGCCGGTGTCGACTGGGCAATTGCGGCAACCCGTGATTTGCCGCTGCGCACTATTATGCTGGCACCTTCTTGTGTGCCGTCCGCACCGGGACTGGAACTGGCCGGTGCAGATTTTGACGCTGATGTGCTGAATAACCTGCTGGCACGTCCTGAAATCGGCGGCATTGCCGAAGTCATGACCATGCGCAATGTCATTGACGGCGAACCGCGGATGAGTGCTATTGTCCATGCGGGGCTGGCAGCGGGCAAGCCGGTTTGCGGTCATGCACGCAGCCTCACCGGCTCTGATCTCGCGGCCTTTATGGCAGCGGGTGTGACTTCCGATCATGAGCTGGTTTCCGGTCAAGATCTGATGGAAAAACTGCGTGCCGGACTCACCATTGAGATGCGCGGCTCCCACGACCATCTGTTGCCGGAATTTGTGCAAGAACTAAACCGTCTCGGTCATCTGCCGCAGACGGTGACACTCTGCACGGATGATGTGTTCCCGGACGATCTGCTCAATGCCGGTGGTCTGGATGACGTAGTGCGCCGCTTGGTGCGCTATGGCATGAAACCGGAATGGGCTTTGCAGGCGGCAACACTCAATGCAGCACGCCGCTTTGGCCGTGATGACCTCGGATTGATTGCAGCAGGTCGCCGTGCTGATATTGTAATCTTCGACAACCTGTCCGATTTCACTGCGCAGACAGTGCTAACCAATGGTGCGGTAACTGCTTCAAATGGTATTCTCGCACAAAAGCTCACCAACACCAGCTCCGGTGATTTCCTGCAATCCATGAAGATCGGTGCTTTAAGCGCCGATGATTTCCGCATTCGCAGCGATGCCAAGCGCGTTGTGGTGGCAACCATTGATCGCCCGCGCTTTACCCAATGGGGACAAGCGGAAACGGACGTTGCCAATGGTTTTGTAGTGCCGCCGCAAGGTGCAACTATGATTGCCGTTGCCCATCGCCATGGCCGCGCAGCAGCGAAACCGCGCGTTGGCTTTCTGCGTGAATGGGGCAGCTGGCGCGGTGCTTTCGCCACTACAGTTTCCCATGACAGCCACAATCTCACAGTCTTTGGCGGCAATGAGGAAGATATGGCACTCGCAGCCAATGCGGTGATTGCTGCCGGTGGCGGCATGGCTGTTGCATTCAATGGCAAAGTCACCGCCCTGCTGCCATTGCCGGTCTCTGGTCTGGTGTCCGAGGCATCGCTGACCGATGTCGCCGCACAGTTTGCAGCTTTGCGCACAGCTATGGATGATGTGGTTGACTGGCAGCCGCCTTATCTCATTTTCAAAGCCTGTTTTGGTGCAACACTGGCCTGCAATGCCGGCCCGCACCAGACTGATCAGGGCATTGCCGATGTTAAAACCGGACAAGTGCTGGTCTCCCCTATCTTGCAAGTGACAGAGTAATACCCATGACTGATCCTATCCTCGACGATATTGCTTTTCTGACCGAGCTGCGCCGCGATCTGCATGCGCATCCTGAACTCGGTTTTGAAGAAGAGCGCACCTCGGATATTGTTGCCAAACTTCTGGAAGAGGCAGGTATCACCATTCATCGCGGTCTTGGCGGCACAGGTGTGGTCGGCACTTTGCAGATCGGTAACGGCACCCGCACCATTGGCCTGCGCGCAGATATGGATGCGCTGGCCATGCCGGAAATGGCAGATCGTCCTTATAAATCAAAATTCGCCGGTAAAATGCATGCCTGCGGCCATGATGGCCACACCACGCTTCTGCTGGGTGCAGCCCGTGCGCTTGCCAAAAGCCGTAATTTCTCCGGCACTGTGCATTTCATCTTCCAGCCTGCAGAAGAAGGTCGCGGTGGCGCCAAGCGCATGGTTGAAGAAGGACTGTTCAATCTGTTCCCGTGCGATGCGGTCTATGGCCTGCATAATATGCCGGGTCTTGATCCTGATGAAATCGCTGTGGTTGAAGGCCCGCAACTCGCCTCTTCTGACAGCTGGCGCGTCACCTTCCGCGGCACCGGCACCCATGGCGCAAAACCGCATCTCGGCAAAGATCCGGTCACGGCAGCGGCTACTTTCATCGCTTCATTACAGACGATTATTGGTCGCGTTGTTGACCCGCTGCAACCGGCTGTCGTCAGCGCTTGTTCCTTGCAGGCCGGTGACCCGAAGGCGCTTAATGTTATTCCGGATATTGTGGAAATCGGCGGCACAGCTCGCGCTTATACTCCGCATGTCCGTGACCAGCTTGAGCAGGAAATCGGCCGTCTCGCACAAGGCGCAGCGATGATGTATGGCATTGCTGCCGAATATGATTTTATCCGTCGCATTCCGCCGGTCGTCAACAATGCCGACGCTACAGCACGTGCATTGCGTGCCGCGCAGGATGTATTTGGCAGCAAAGTACGCACCAGCTTCCCGCCTTCCACTGCGGGCGATGATTTCGCCTTCTTCGCCGGTGAGGCACCGGGTTGCTATGTATGGCTCGGCAATGGCCCTGCAGTAGACGGTGCCCTGCACCACAATACCGCCTATGACTTCAATGACGATGCCATTGAACACGGCGTGCGTTTCTGGACACGCCTTGTGGAACAGGAATTGTCGGGAGACCATGATGCAACCGCATGAATTCTGGCAAAAACTCTATGCGCCTGAAACTTTCAATGTACAGGGTGTGCATGAAACTTTCTTTCCGGCCACGCTGGATGACGGCCGTCAGCTGCAACTGCCGATCCGTCCTCTCTCCGACAAACAACACGCGCTGGCATCTCTGATCGTCAATCAGGCGGCCTTTGATGTGGTTGATGCTTTGTCCGATGATCTGGCCGCTAAACTCAAGGTTTTTGAACCGGATGTGATTGTCGGCCTGCCAACGCTGGGTCTGACCCTTGCCAGCGAAGTAGCACGTAAACTCGGCCACAGCCGCTATGTGCCTTTGGGCACCTCGCGCAAATTCTGGTATGAGGAAGAATTGTCGGTACCGCTGTCTTCCATCACCACACCGGATCAGATCAAACGGCTTTATATTGACCCGCGTATGCTGCCGCTGCTCGACGGCCGCCGTATTGCTTTGGTGGATGATGTGATCTCCAGCGGCACGTCGATTGTAGCAGCGCTCAATCTGCTGAACTCCCGTGCACTCAAGCCGGTTGTTATCGGTGCGGCAATGCTGCAAACCCAGCGCTGGCATGCACCGCTTGAGCAGATCGGCATTGAATTTGCCGAGATGACACGCAGCTGCTTCACCACACCGATGCTGAAGCATGGTGACAACGGCGGCTGGATAATCGCCGCCTGACAAGACCATTTACAGGTCAGATGCATTCACAGGATCAGTCAGCAACAACATAGCCGGACTGTAAGTTTCAGGATCAAGGCGTCTGGTCAGGATTGCCGCAATAGCAATGCTGACCATGTGCCATTTCCAGCCCGCAGCAAAACTTCCGGTCTGCTCATGCAGCACGGAAACAATCAAAGGCGGCAGCGCTGCCAGCAAAAAACCTCCGCCCTGCATGACTGCGGAGAGTGCTCCGGCCTGTAACGGGTCAGGAATGTGCTCCAGAGCCACCACCAGCAGCAGTGAAAAACAGCCCCCCAGTCCGGCACCGACAAGCGCAACATAAAGAAACGGAGCGCTTGCTGGTGCAAAAGCAAAACCGGCAAATCCTGTAAACTGCATCGCAAGCGCCAGCCACAGCCATGGTCTGCGATCCCTGCTGTTGCCCTGCGCCAAAGCAGGCATAATCAGCGCGGAAACAGCCTGACACAGTGCCATGACGGCAAGCAGACTACCGCTCGCCGTAACACTCCATCCCGCTTCCTGATAATAAGGCGCAAGCCAGGCTATGACGGATGAATAACCGCCGTTCACCAGCCCGAATGCAATCATCAGCAACCATGTCCGCGGACGGGAGAATAATTTTGTCAGGCTTTTACCGGCCTGAACCGAGGTTGAAGCAGGGAGTACTGCCCAGACCAGAACAGTTGCAAGAAGTCCCAAAATTGCAAAATAACCAAAGCCTGCCTGCCATGTTCCGGCCAGCTGCACAATAACAGGCGACAATTGCGCACCAAGCGCGCCGCCTGCCAGTAGCATAGCGGAATAAAGCCCCATAATATTGGCAAAACGATCAGGAAAACGCTGCTTGATAATTGCAGGAAAAAGCGCCTGCACCGCCGCAACGCCAAGGCCGATAATAGCTGCTGTCATCAGCAATGCAGGCCCTGTGGTTACAGTCAGCCGCATCAAAGTGCCGACAGTAATACAGGTCAGCGCCGCAAGAAGAATACCGCGCATCTCACCCGTACGTAACAATGCGGGACCGGCAAATGCCACACAGCCCATCAGCGCCATAGGTATCAGTGTCAACAGCGCCATACCGTGATGGCTCAATCCGGTTGCGTGACTGATATCTTCTGCGAGAGGGCCGATAGCCGCAATAAAGGGCCGGAGATTAAGCGCCACAACAATAACAGCCATCAGGAAAAGATAATTTCTGCCTCCCTTCATATTCTTCTTTCTCCTGATCGTTTTGCCTGCAGGCATAGTGAAACAGGCAGCCGCGCACCACGCTCACAGCGCCCTGAAAACTGCCTGCTTTATCGGAATCTTGTCTTATATGTCAGCTGATACGTGCGTAATGTTCAAAGCCGACGCTCTTCAGCGGAATTGCCTCATGCTGATAGCCGACCGGACGGATCGGGCTTTTGAGTTCACGGGACAAGAGCTTGCGCTCACGGCGTTTCTCCGGATGCACAATCGGCACCGCGTCCAGCAAACGCCGCGTATAAGGATGTGCAGGTGAACTCAAGACAGCATCACGCGGGCCGATCTCGATAATCTCACCCAGATACATGACCGCGATGCGGTCACTGACTTTTTCAACCACCGCCATGTCATGGGAAATGAAAAGGATGGAAATGGCATATTCCTCCTGAATTTCCTCCAGCAAATCCAGAATTTGCGCCTGAATGGACACATCCAGAGCGGAAACCGGCTCATCGGCAATAATGACTTTCGGGTTCAGAGCCAGTGCGCGGGCAATGCAGATACGCTGCCTTTGTCCGCCTGAAAACTGATGCGGGTAGCGGTCAGCCTGTGCCTTTGTCAGCCCCACCCTGTCCAGCAATTGCAAAACCCGTGCCTGTATTTCAGCAGCAGTTCCCATACCATGAATATGCAACGGTTCCGCAACAATCTGCGCAACTGTCATACGCGGGTTCAAAGACGCATAAGGATCCTGAAAAACCATCTGGATACGTTTGCGTGTTTCACGCATATCCGAGGCATTCATGTCTCCCAGTTTACGCCCCTGCAGCCATATTTCACCGCTATTGGCCTGTATCAGTTGCATGATCGCTTTGCCGGTCGTGGATTTACCGCAACCGCTTTCGCCAACCAGTGATAGGGTTTCTTTTTCCCGCAGATCGAAGGAGACATTCTCCACGGCGTGAACATTGGCAACAACGCGCTGAAACATGCCCTGACGCACCGAAAACCGTGTCACGAGGTTGCGCACACTCAGTACAGCATCCGATGTATTCTCAACGGCAATGGCATCATTACCGCGCATCTCACCAAGCTTAGGCGCGGCATCCAGCAAACGGCGGGTATATTCATGCTGCGGATTATTGAAAACAGCGTGAACCTCCCCCCTTTCAACAATTGCTCCGTTCAGCATCACCACAACCTTGTCGGCGATCTCGGCCACGATCCCCATATCATGGGTAATCAGCAGAATGGCCATGCTGGTTTCCTGCTGAATAGTTTTCAGCAGAGCCAGAATTTCCGCCTGCACAGTCACATCCAGTGCTGTCGTCGGCTCATCGGCAATCAGCAAATCCGGCTTGCACAGAATGGCCATAGCGATCATCACACGCTGGCGCATACCGCCTGAGAGCTCGTGGGGATATTGTTTCAACCGTCGCTCTGCTTCCGGAATACGCACCTGATTGAGTGCTTCCAATGCGAGGCGCCCTGCCTCAGCCTTGCTCACCTGCCGGTGCCGGATAACAACCTCAGCCAGTTGCGCCTCAATCGTCAGAACCGGATTGAGCGATGTCATCGGCTCCTGAAAGATCATGGCAATGCGATCACCACGCAGCGCCTGCACCTGCTTTTCATCCATCGCGTAGAGATCAACGCTCTGCCCCGCTTTGTCATAGAGCAGTGCCTGCCCGCCGGTGATTGTGCCGCCCATAAATCCGACCAGCCGCATCACCGACTTGGCCGTTACCGATTTGCCGGAGCCGGACTCACCGACCAGCGCCACGATCTCCCCGCGCCCGATGGCAAGGTCTATGCCTTTCACAGCAAAAGTTGCGGCATCCATACCCTTAAACTTTACAGCGAGGTCAGAAATTTCGAGCAATTTTTCGGTCATCATAATCTCCGGCAAACAGACTTTATGGTCTCAGCAAGCGGCGTAAGCGCGAATTTCGACGGCGCAGTCACGCCGTGCCGCATGTCCCGTTACGACCGACAATGCCGGAACACCTTCAGGATCAATCCAGTCATTCCACACTTCGCAAAAAGCGTCATATTCGCTGATATCGAACAGCCAGACCTGTACCATCAGAATGTCTTTGCGCGATGATCCGACACTCTGAAAATAGTCATCAATGATATTCAGGATTTGCAAAGACTGGTCTTTGACATCTCCCCCTTTATCCGGTGCTGTCAGACAGACCGAAGCCAGTTTGTCGGATGCTTTTCCGAGACATATTCTCGGCTGATGCCCTGCTCCGTCGATCCGGCCAAGCTCTCTCAGTTCCATAGGGTTCTCCAGTTCTTAAGGCTTGAGTTCACTCTGTGTTTCAGCTGCGATAAGCAATCACAACAGCTTCCACGAGCACATCGGAACGGTAGAGCTCTCCGCTGACGCAGGTACGTGCAGGCGGGTTGGCAGGATCAGCCCATTCATTCCACACAGAATTCATGGCACCGAAATAGCGCATGTCTTTCAGCCAGATATGAACAACGAAAATGGATTTGTGATCGGAGCCTGCGGCTTCCAAAAGCTTGTCCACTTTCTGCAGAACTTCTCTTGTTTGCTCTTTAATATCACCGCTTGTGTCGGTTGCATGCACACCGGACAAAAACACCATATCATTATGAACAACGGCCATGCTTTTCAGAGCGCCATCAGTCTTTGAGATTTCAATACGTTCGACCAAAGTAGTTGTTCCTTCTTTTTAAGTTGCAGAATTTTTGGATAACGAAGTTCAGATCATCTCGTGCTCAGACGAGGATCAAAATGCGTCCTGAGAACATCACCAAGCAGATTGATCGCCAAAACTGTGGTGAAGATACAAAGGCCGGGGAAGAAGGCCATCCACCACGATGTGCTGATGTAAGAGCGGGCATCCGCCAGCATTCCGCCCCATGTCGGTGTTGATGCAGGCACACCCAGCCCCAGAAAACTGAGACTTGATTCAGCAATAATCGCTGTCGCCATGGCGAAAGTACCGACAATCAGGGATGACTGGATGAGATTAGGCAGAATATGCTTCCACAGGATGTGACCGTCCCGCGCACCGAGAGACCGAGCGGCCACAACAAAATCCCGTTCACGCAAGCTCAGTGCCTCGGCGCGTGCCAGACGGCAATAGGGAATCCAGCGCTGTGAGGCGAGCGCGATAATCAGAATGCCGAGGCTCTGACCAAGGAAAGCGACAATGGAAATCGCCAGCAGCAAGGGCGGGAAAGCCCAGACGACCTCCAGAAATTTCTGAATGACAGAGTCAACACGACCGCCGTAATAGCCGGAAACCACGCCGAGTGTGACGCCAACCAGACCGGAGAAAATAACCACGGCAACGGCAATAATCAGCGAAACGCGCGTGCCGTAAATGATGCGGCTTAACAGATCCCGTCCGACATGATCCGTGCCGAGAAAATGCGGGCCGGTCGGTTGCGGCGGCATCAAAGCCAGCATCAGATCCTGCTTGTTCGGATCAAACGGTGCCAAGAATGGTGCAAAGAGGCTTGCAATCAACAACAGGCTGACAACACCCAGCCCGAAAACAGCTTTCGGCGTTCTGACAATCTCTGTGAGTTTTTCTGTACTGAAGCGGAAAGTCATCGGCATTACCTCAGACGGATACGCGGATCGACAATCGTGTAAATCATGTCAATCACGAGATTAATGAAAACGAAAAGCGAGGTGTAGACGAGGACAAGGCCGGTAATCAGCGGAAAATCGCGGAAGGTTATGCCCTGTAGCAGCAGATAGCCGATGCCGGGCCACGAGAAGACCGTCTCAACAATGATCGCACCGCTGATGAGTGTGCCGAATTCAAGCCCGATGATGGTGACAACGGAAATCAAAGCATTGCGGAAAGCATGGCGCCACAAAACGACACGTGCCGACATACCTTTGGCGCGGGCGGTCATGACGTAATCTTCCTGCAGATTTTCCAGCACGGATGCACGGGTAATCTGCATAATGATGCCCGCCATATTGGTGCCCAATACGATAACCGGCAATGTCAGATGTCGCACTGCATCCCAAAGCGCATCCCAACGCCCTGCAAGCAGTGCATCGATTGTCAGGAAGCCTGTAATAGCCGGAACATCCATGCCCCATGTTGCACGCCCGCCCGATGGCAGGAGATTGAACATACCTGCAAAGAGCAGGATCAGGAGAATACCAAGCCAGAAATTTGGCAGGCTGATACCGAAAAACCCGCCAATTGAGCCGATCGTATCGACAAAGGAATTCGGCTTGCTGGCTGCCCAGACACCAAGTGGCAGCCCCAGAATGACGGCAAGCAGTGTGGAATAGATGGCAAGCTCAATACTGGCCGGCAAACGCTGTAAAATGAGATCCATGACAGGTTCGCGATAGCGGAAGGATTCTCCCAGATCCCCCATCAGTGCATTCTTGATAAAGGTCAGATACTGAATATAGACAGGCTGATCGAGCCCCCAGGCAATACGGATATTCTGCCGGATCTCTTCAGTTACCTCATCGCTGACCAGCATATCCACGGGATCGCCGGGTGCGAGTTTTATCAGTACAAAAATCAAAAGTGTCACCATGAAGAGCACAGGAATTGTGCCCAACACGCGCTTCAGCGTATAGCCCAACATGGAAAATCCTCGGGAATTGACCGGAGCATGCCACGGCGAAGCGGAAGCAAACTTCCGGCTGCGGCATACGCAATATTAAAAAGACGGGTACATAGTCTGATCAGTGCAACCGGATCGGCAGGCTCCCGAAACCGGACAGGAATATCCCTTATCCGGTTTCAGAAAATCCGCATCGGAAATCAGCGCAGGTGGATTTCCCAGCCGTTCACGCGGTCGGCTTTGCTCGGTTTGAAGTCGATGCTTTTAGAAACACCCCATGCCAGACGGTGCAGCCAGAGGAAACAAGCCGGAGCGTCTTCCGTGATTGTCACCATGGCTTTATTCAGCATGGAGACCCGTTTGGTGAAGTCAAATTCTTCACGCTCGGCCTGCAGCAGCTTATCGACTTCCACATTGGAATATTTCAGACGCGGTGATGCACCGGTTTCAAAATATTGCGCTAGCGCAGGAGACGGATCCAGCATATTGCCGCGCCCCATATAATAGAATGGTGTGTCGCCGCGCTGTACATTCGTCCACAGAGTTGCCCATTCCGGTGTCTTCAGCGTTGCTTTAAAGCCCGCCTCTTCCAGCATCGGAATAATCGCCTCGGTAATCTGGCGGTCTGCAATATAGCGTCCTACCGGCGTATAAAGATCAACCGCAACACCGGTTGCACCGGCCTCTGCCAATAAGCTCTTTGCTTTTTCCGGATTATAATCAAACGGTGTCTTGTAATCTGCATCATAGCCAAGCTGACCTGCACCGACCGGTCCATTCAGCAAGGTTGCCTGATTACCGAGAATAGCGCGGGCAATGCCCTCACGGTTGATTGCATGGCATACCGCTTTACGTACCCGTGCATCATTCCATGGCTTGGTCTCAGGACTCATGGCAATGAACATAGCTTCTGCGGAATCGACCATTTCAACTGTCGCATTCGACATTTGCTGCACGCGGTTAATGAGCTGCGGCGGAATTCCCTGCGCGATCTGTACCTCACCATTGGCAAGCGCGGTCACACGCTGCTCCGGCTCGGTCATCATCCGGTAAAGAATGCGCTTCGGATTTGTCTCACTGACCATCGGATGGCCATCCACGCGCTCAATCACAATATGGCTGCCGATACCGACTTCCACCAATTTATACGGGCCTGCACCAATCGGATGATGACGATCAGCTTCCTGCGCGCCGTATTTGTCATAGATGGATTTGGATGTGATCTGCATGAATGCCAGATAATTCGGCAGTGTGGAGATTTTTTGCGTTGTTGTAATCCGCATACGCAGATCATCAAGCGCTTCAACATTTTTAATATACTGGACAGAAGCCTGAGACATGCTCTGCGGGTCGTTACGCGCGCGCTCCATCGAATGGATCACATCTGCAATAACAACCGGATCGCCGTTATGACGCTTCTGATCCGGCCGCAATGTCAGAATCCAGTTCAGGTCATCTTCAGGCTCAAGACTCTCTGCCAGAAACGGAACGAATTTTGCCTGTTCAAAATCCCAGCGCGTCAGGCAACCATAAATCTGACACCAGATCGAGCCGATCAGCACAACGGAATCCGCATAAGGATTATAGCCCGTCACACCTTCGGTAATCGCAACAGTAATCTGATCAGATTTCTGAGCCTGTGCCGGGGATCCCGCGACACTGACAGCCAGTGCAGCCCCCAACAGCAGAGCCTTTTTAATTCCCTTAATCATCTTTCCCCTCCTCTTTTTATGTCATGCGTGACAAGAAGTAGTTTTTTTTAAATAAGTAAGCTATTACTTACTTTCTTGTCAATTGCCCTCATTGCAAAATGCGTAAATATACGATCTGAAATGTCAGAGCGTCGGAGGATTACAGAATGAGTAAAGTGGATATGAACACTTCCAAAGCTGTGCGCTCGCGCAATGCACAAGCCACAAGCCAGGCTATTCTCGAATCAGCCATTGTTGAATTTTGCGAATATGGCCTGAGCGGCGCCAGCACATCGCGTATTGTCGAGCGTGCGGGCTGTAATATCCGCATGCTTTACCATTATTTCCAGAACAAAGAGACGCTGTATAAAGCGGCTCTGGAACAGGTTTATAATCAGCTGCGCGGCAGGGAAGCGGAGCTGAGCATACTCGACCGCGACCCGATGGATGCGATTAAAACCCTGACCGCATTCACCTTTGATTATATGCGGGACACCCCCGCTTTTATCAAACTCGTACTTGGCGAAAACCTGTTGCAGGGAGAGTTCATCCGTACCATCCCGAGCATACCGCGTTCGTCACGCCCGTTTATCCAGTCGATCCAGACACAGCTCGACCGCGGTGTTGCTGCCGGAATATTCCGCTCAGGGATCGATGCCACCCAGCTTTATATTTCCATCGTCTCTCTCAGCTTCATGTATCTTTCCAGCCAATATACGCTGTCCGTTACTTTTGGCGTCGATATCTCCTCAGAGGAGAATATCCGCACACGCCGCCTTCACGTTGTGGATATGATTGAGAAATATCTGAAGCTAGGCGCGGAATAAGCCTTATGAAACAAAAACTGCCGTCAGATCGCTAAAATCTGACGGCAGAATAAAAAGCGCAAGCCGTATTTACCAGTCCATGACAACTTTGCCGGAATTACCGGAGCGCATGGCCTCGAAACCGTCGCGGAATTCATCAATCTTGATACGGTGCGTAATAACCGGAGACAGATCAAGCCCGCCCTGCACAAAGGCGATCATCTTGTACCAGGTCTCAAACATCTCCCGCCCGTAAATGCCTTTCAGATTGAGCATTTTGAAAATGACCTTGTTCCAGTCGATTTCAAAACCGGCAGGGGCGATACCGAGAATAGCAATCTTGCCGCCATTATTCATCTTGTCGATCATATCGCGGAATGCAGGTGCAGCGCCGGACATTTCCAACCCGACATCAAAGCCTTCTGTCATGCCGATGGACTTCATCACATCATCAAGATTTTCTCTTGAGGCATCCACCACATAATCAATGCCGACTTTCTTGGCGAGATCCAGGCGCACCGGATTGATATCGGTGATGACAACCTTGCGCGCGCCCGCACGTTTGGCGACCATTGCCCCCATAATGCCGATCGGGCCTGCACCGGTAACCAGCACATCCTCGCCGATCAGATCGAAGGACAAAGCCGTATGCACGGCATTGCCGAAAGGATCGAAAATAGCGGCAATTTCATCCGGCACTTCATCGGGAATTGCCACCACATTATATTCCGGCAGGCAGATGAACTCTCCGAAAGAACCCGCGCGGTGCACACCCACGCCCAGCGTATTGCGGCACAGATGACCACGTCCCGCACGGCAGTTGCGGCACTTGCCGCACACAATATGCCCCTCACCCGAGACGCGTTCACCGACTTTATATTTGGTCACAGCCGAGCCGATCTCTGCGATCTCGCCCATAAATTCATGACCGACAACCATCGGCACAGGCACGGTGTTTTGTGCCCACTGATCCCAGTTCCAGATATGCACATCCGTACCGCAGATTGCGGATTTTTTGACCTTAATCAGCACATCATTCGGGCCGATCTCAGGAACAGGGACGTGCTCCATCCACAGACCCGGTTCTGCCTTTGCTTTCACCAGGGCTTTCATCATATTCGTCATTGGAGTTCCCTCAGATAATGCCTAATTCACGGCCGGTTTGTTCAAAGACCGCAATGGCTTTGCGTACATCCTGCTCCGAATGGGCTGCCGACATTTGTGTACGGATACGCGCCTGACCTTTCGGCACCACAGGGAACGAAAAGCCGGTCACATAGACGCCTTTTTCAAGCATTCGCGCAGCCATTTCCTGTGCCAGCGCCGCATCACCCAGCATCACCGGAATGATCGGGTGGCCGTCTCCGGCAAGTTTAAAGCCGAGTTTCGTCATTTCACGGCGGAACAATTCTGCATTCGCAGCAAGACGCGCGCGCAGCTCCGCACCGTTTTCGATCAGATCAAAAACTTTCAGCGATGCAGCGGCAATAACCGGCGCGAGCGTGTTGGAAAACAGATAAGGCCGTGAGCGCTGACGCAGCCATTCCACAGTTTCAGCCTTGGCAGATGTATAGCCGCCGGATGCACCGCCAAGCGCCTTACCGAGCGTGCCGGTGATAATATCAACCCGTCCTTCAACGCCGCAATATTCAGCAGAGCCGCGACCATTTTTGCCGACAAAACCAACCGCATGGCTGTCATCGACCATGACCATTGCATTATATTTGTCTGCGAGATCACAAACGCCCTGCAGATTGGCAATAATCCCGTCCATCGAGAACACGCCGTCTGTGGCGATCAGTTTAAAGCGGGAGCCTTCCGCCTTCTTCAGCTCTTCTTCAAGCGCGGCCATATCATTATTGGCGTAACGGAACCGTTTTGCCTTCGACAGGCGGATACCGTCAATAATCGAGGCATGGTTCAGCGCATCCGAAATAATTGCGTCTTCTTCACCGAACAGCGTTTCAAAAAGCCCGCCATTCGCATCAAAACAGGAAGAATAAAGAATAGTATCTTCCATACCGAGGAATGAGGAAATGCGGTCTTCCAGCTGTTTGTGCTCTTCCTGCGTCCCGCAGATAAAGCGCACCGAAGCCATGCCGTAGCCATAACGGTCGAGCGCTTGCTTGGCAGATTCTGTCAGTTCTTCATTATCCGCCAGTCCGAGATAATTATTGGCACAAAAATTCAGAACGCGATCTCCCGAGGCCACTTCGATTTCACCGGCCTGTTTGGAGGTAATAATACGCTCGGTCTTATACAGGCCGGATGTTTTCAGGCCATCCAGCTCGGAACGGAGATGTCGAAGAAAATCATGTGTCATGCTTGAAGCTCTCTCACAATTATACCGGCATCTGCCCTGCATTTTATCAGTATTTTCCGATGCAGGGCAGACAGAATGCAGATCAGTTATTGACCGGTTGCATAGCCATTTTTGCAAAGTCCGGTCAGGTCAGACAGGGAAAGCGCATCCATATCCAATGCGTTCAAAAGATCGTTTTCAGCAGTAAAATCCCGTCCGTACATTGCCGAGAAGATTTTAACGCCTGCCTCATGCAATTCAGCCGGCTTCCCTGCAAGGCGAGCCAGTCTGGCAGTCATCACCAGACCAAACGGCACATCTTCCGTGACATAGCGGCTGTCCGCTGTGGTCGGGCCGGAACCGCCATTGCCTGCGGCATGCATTTCCTGATTCATCTGCGAAATCGAGCTGACAGGAACATGGAATGAAAGATGGAAATGCTCGAAGATTGTCCGCACTTGCAGCCCCAGAGCTGTGGCAACATTAATGCGCTCCTGATCCAGATCTTCCAGCAGACGCCCGACATTCGGTGTTACATTCTGTCCCTGACTCCAGCTTTCACCGCGTTCCATACGGGTCATATTCCCCAGTGCAATACCCATGTGGTTTTGCGGATTGAGATTGGACAAGGCAATGGCCAGCAGGCTGCCGCGATCCACGAAACGATCCCCGAACAATGTCTGGCAAAGTGCCAGCCCTTCCGTGCTGCGAGATTCCGGCACTGTCGCAAGATCAATACGTTTGCGCACAGTATTTACATTCACTTCCGTCTGGCTCAGCTGCCGGCCTGAGACAACCGTTGTTCCCCACGCAATAACCGGAACGCTGATATCACGCACAGCCAGAAGGCGGGACAGATAGAGCGCACCAAAGGAGGCATGGGAGCTGATGATAACGCTCTGCTCTGCACGGATATAAGGTGCCACAGCATCCAGCACCGCCTTGTGCCCATAGGCAGGTAGAGCCACCACCAGCACATCAGAACCTTCTGCCAATGTACGTGCATCAGCAGCCACCTGCGGCCGGAATGTACCGGTCACAGCACCGGAGGCAGTCAGCGCCTCGCCTGCAGCCAGCGCCTTTGTGCGCTCACCCGATGGTGACCAGAGAATAGCTGTGTGACCTGCCTGTTCCAGAAATGCTGCCATACCAAACGCGATTGATCCGGCGCCAATAATCCCTACCCGCATAGTTTTCTGTTCCTCACTCATAATCATTCAAATTATTCTGCGGTTGTTCCGCATTTTGTTATTTGGGTCGTAAATTGCTGCCAAAGCCGCCATTCACACCGGCAAAGGCAACGACCAGAAAAGCTTTGGCAGGCTGGCTGCCGATACTGGTCAGGCAATGCGGCACCTCTGCCGAATAACGGGCTGTCTCGCCTGCCCTGACCACCGTTTGTGACGCTGTGTTGGAAACGTGGATTTCACCCTCAAGACAATGCAGATGCTCCATTGTTCCCGGACTATGCGCCTCACTCTCCAGCTTGCCGTTGAGATCAAAGTTCAGGAGATACCATTCGATCAGCGCAATCATGCCGGCCGGTGCCAGAATCTGCAAAGTACAGGTACCGTCCGGACTGCGGATCGTCGGCGTCAGATTGCCGGGCAGCAGATGAATCTGATCTGTCCGCTCATTGGTCACGCCGCCCATCAGGCAATCCAGATTAACCCCAAGCGCCTGTGTCAGATGCCACAGCGTGCCATAGGTCGGATTGGCATTACCACGCTCGATCTCGGAAAGAATGGAACGCGATACGCCTGCCATAACGGAGAGATCTGCCAGTGTAAGTTTTCGCTCTTTACGCAAAGCCTGCAAACGAGGCCCGATTTCCGGTGGTGTCAGCTGCTTCATTTGCTCACTCCTCAAACTATGCCGCAGACCTATTCCTCTACAGGCTCTCCCAATGTATGCATCAGTCTGTTTGCCCAGCCAAAAAGCGATGCAGACAGAATGAGATCAAGGATTTCATTCTGATCCAGCCCCGCCTCAGCCAAAGCCTGCATGTCGGTTGCGTCCGCCTGCGGCGGGCAGGCCGAGAGGCGAACTGCAAAATTGAAAATTGCTTTCAGCCGCGGTTCAATATCCGCATTCACACCATCACGAAAAATGGCGGCAATGGTATCCTCTTCCTTTGCCAGCTGATTATAGCGGCTTGCATGTACCGCCGCGCAATAGATACATTGGTTTACAACCGAGGCTCCCACTGCCCCGATTTCCCGCTCTGCGCGGGACATGCCGCCGCGATTATACATCACGCCGTTAAACAGCGGAGACCGGTGTTTCAGCGTTTCAGCATCATGCGCCAGCACCAGAAGATAGTCCGAAACCTTGGTGTTGGACGGCGTGACTTTCAGCGCATCCAGCTGTTCAGGCGTTGCATCCGCCAGCACAACCGGCGTCACATAGGGTTTCCAGACCGGCACTGTTGTCGTGAATTCATGAATGGTCTTACCCATGTAAACCTCTCATCAAACGCAAACCGGCTGCAACGCGGATCTGATAACTGACAAATGCCAGAAGCTCCGAAAGCCGTACAATATCAGCGTCATTCACACCGGCCTGACGCAGTTTTTCAATATCGGCACCCGTGGCATCTTTAGGAGAGCGCGTCACAATATCCGTATGCCGGATCAAAGCCTGCAAACGCTGATCGTCACCACCGTTGAAGCCCAGATCAGCGATCAGAGCCGCTTCTGCAGCATTATCCGCCTGTTCCAGCAAAGTTGTGAAATGCTGTGTCAGCGCTTCGTCCTGATTATGTCTGGCAACTCGCACCGCAATGGCAGCGCGTTCGGCACGGGACAGCCCGCCCGCATCAGCAGGCATTAAGGCACTGTCATGGGTTTGCTGTGTCAGCGCCAGAATATCCGCACGGCCTGCCAGCACCTCACGCAGAGGATCTGTGGCTCCGATACCGGCGGCGCTGATAAGAATATCCGTGGTTTCCGTCATTATACCTCCTCCGCCTGCTGCGACTGTATCTGCTCTGCATCCGGCAAAGGTGAAGCTTTCCACTCATCGCCCTGCAGTTCCGGCGTGCTGTAATCCAGCAAGGCCTGCCAGTGCTGCTCAAAATTTTCCTGATAAAGCCGGGCTGCAATCTCACGGGCGAGAATGGCCGCGCCTTCGCTGATGCCCGGAATATCGCCGCTCAGCTTGCCAAGACTGGCCGCCGCACCGGCATTGAAACTGTAGATATTAGCCAGCCAGGGAGCCGTGCCCGCCTCTTTCTCACGGAAAGAAAAGTCAGCGGAAAGATAAGGATGATTGCCGAGTTCTTTATTTTCTTCACCGGCCGGAGGTGTATAGCAATCGCGCCAGAGCAGGATTTTATCCGCATAGGCTTCCAGTTCTTTGCGTGCCAGCGGGTCAACGGTGAAGCCGGTGCCGAGGATCAGGAAATCCGTAACCAGCCGGCTACCGTCCTGCGTTGTGATAATGAGTTCATCACCGCTCTGCTCGACCGATTTCACACCGGCATTAAAATGAAAATACGCATTGTCATGACGGCTGACCCGCAGCGTTGAGCCGCGCGGCGCAGGGGTCTGGGTGCGCAATGAATAATTCATGATCTGCCAGCGGCGGGCATCATCCAGCTTGGAAAAAGCGGCCGTAAAACCAAAGGAGCCAATACCCATCAGCTTGTTGATCTGCGGCATTTCCTTGCGGCGGATAAGATGGCGCACTTCTTTGGCACCGGCTTCCAGTGCCTCAGCGGCATTATCCACCGCAGAGGCTCCCACACCGACCACAACCACCCGTTTGGAACGCAGTGCCTGAAAATCAATCGCGTCAGAAGAATGCGCCCAGAACTTCCTGTCCAGCCCCGCTACAAAATCCGGAATATTGGGATGCCCCATACCGTCACGGCCAGTCGCCATGACAATTTTGCGCGCCAGAATTGTCGCCTCTTTAGCACCGCTGCCCGCCAGTGTCAGGCGCATCAGCGGCCCTTCCGGCAGGATGGATTTGACCTCGATATTATTCTCAACCGGCAGAGACAGAACTTTCCGGTACCAGCGCAGATAGTCCATCCACATCGGGCGCGGGATTTTATCCATCTCAGCCCATGCATCATTGCCGAATTGTGCCACATACCACGAGCGGAATGTCAGCGAAGCAATACCATAGGCAGGACCTGTCAGCTGTTTTGGTGAGCGCAGTGTTTCCATCCGCGCATAGGTCAGCCACGGGCCTTCAAAACCTTCAGGACTGCGGTCGAAAATACGGATATTACGGATGCCGCCCGCCAGCAGCGAAAATCCGGCAACGAGCCCGCACATGCCGCCGCCGATAATCACGACATCATGCACTTTCTCTGCACCATCAGTTGTTTCCACCCAGTTTGCAGGCGGATAACACAGACAGGCTAGATCATCGCGGACACGATGTTCCAGCTCCTCAAGAGTGGAAGCGGCAACGTTAAGCGGTGCCTGCACGTTATATTGCATAACTCATTTCCATCCGGTTTTCTCAGATAATGATGAAGTTCCGATCACATCAAAGCAACCGGAATGATCTGCATGACCTCAGCTCGAAACAGGCAGGACTGTTGCGCTTTCCGGCTTCCAGCTGACCCAGATATCATCCCCGACGGAAGAGGTGATGTCTGCCGGATGGCTGAGCGCATTGAGAACGGTACCGCCGTCCACCTCAACAAAGACAGATGTATGATTGCCTTTGAACACCAGCTGACGGATGCGGCCTTTCAGACGGTTCTGGCTTTCCGGCGCTGTTTCTGTGCAGCGGATCGCTTCAGGGCGCAGAGCAATGAAATAGCCGTCCTGTGTTGAAACGCTCGCAGTGCCGCGCGGAGCCGTCAGAATATTGTCATTCCAGTTCAGCTTCAGCATATCATTTTCAACACCGGAAACCTGACTGCGCAGCAGATTGGTTTCACCGATAAAATTGGCAACAAAAACGCTCTTCGGTGCACGATAGAGTGTATGCGGATCACCCATCTGTTCAATGCGACCTTTGTTCATCACAATAATCTGGTCAGACATTGTAAGTGCCTCTTCCTGATCATGCGTAACAAAGACAAAGGTCTTGCCGGTTTTTTCCTGAATGGATTTCAGCTCGATCTGCATTTGCTGGCGCAGTTTTGCATCGAGCGCCGAGAGCGGTTCATCCAGCAATAGCACCTGCGGATCCGGTGCCAGCGCACGCATCAGAGCCACACGCTGACGCTGACCGCCGGAAAGTTCTGACGGCAGGCGATGTGCATAATCCTGCAACTGCACCAGTTCCAGCAGCTCGGTCACCCGCTTGTGAATAAAGTGCTTGTCGCGGCCTTTAAGCTCCAGACCGAAGGCAATATTCTTAGCAACGGACATATGCGGAAACAGCGCATAATCCTGAAACACAATATTCACATCGCGCTTGTTAGGCGGCAGCTTTGTCACGTCTTTGCCTGCGATGATAATGCGGCCGGATGTCGGTGTTTCAAAGCCGCCGAGCATACGCAAAGTGGTGGATTTACCGCAGCCGGAAGGCCCGAGCAATGTGATGAATTTGCCTGCTTCAATGGTCAGGTTAAGCTCTTCCACCGCAACAAAAGAACCATAGCTTTTTGTTACATTCTCAAATTTAACGATCGGTTCCATTAGCGTGTCCTCGAACGGCGGGTTTTATATTCTGCATAGAGGCCAACGGCTGCGGTCACCAAAAGGACAAGCGTTGCCATGGCGTTGATTTCAGGAGACATACCGCCCTGCACTTTGGCGAAAATCAGCATCGGGAGCGTCGGCTTGTAGCCACCAAGAAAGAAGGTGCGCACAAAGTCATCAATCGACAGCAGCACGCAAAAGATCATACCGCCCATGATTGCAGGCCAGAGATAAGGCAATGTCACCCGGAAGAAAGCCACAACGCTGTCCGCACCGAGATCACGTGCCGCATCCACCAGATTGCCCGGCATTGTGCGCAGTCTTGTCAGCACCATCACCACCACAAAAGGCACGGCGTGCACTGTGTGCCCCAGAATAATGGCGGCTGTACCTGTCGGCATATCAATCGACGAGATGAAAATGCGCATCGAAATCGCCGAGATCATCCCCGGCACCACCGCAGGCAGACAGGCAAGCGCGAAAATAATTGCCTGACCTTTAATCCCTTCCGCCACAATCAGCATGGCAATCCATGTGCCGATCGTCGTAGCCGCCAGCGTGGTCGCCGCAGCAATCAGAATGGAATAGATAACAGCTTCGAGAAACTGCTTGTCCTGCATGACTTTGACATACCAGTCGAAGGTCCATTCGCTGATCGGAAAAGCAATGAAACTGGCATCTTTAAAACTCATTGCCATCATCAGCATCAACGGCAGCATCAGATAGATGACAAAGGCCCAATAGGTTGCTGTCAGAGCCGTGCGCGGTGCATCATGAAACAGGTTACGCATCAGATCACCCTCCGTTTACGGCCGCCGACAAGGCGCATGAAAATTCCGGCTGCAGTTAAAGCGGTTACCAGCATGATGATGGCAAAAGCCGCACCTACCGGCCATTTATTACTGGCGCCGTGGAAGAAACCGCTGATGGTTTCAGGGAACATCACCGTACCGGGCCCGCCAAGCAGCATCGGTGTGGCGAAAACACCGACTGTTGTGAGAAAGACCAGTGAGCAACCCGAAATAATGCCTTCCTTGGACAAAGGCAGAATAATTCTGCGGAACCGTGTCCACGGACCTGCACCAAGATCGGCAGCGGCATCGAGATAGGAAGACGGAATTTTCTCAATCGCGGAATAAAGTGGCAGCAACATATACAGACATACGAGATAGATCAGACCGAATGTCAGAGAGAACGGGCCGTAAAGCATCTGGATCGGCCGGTCGATCAGACCGATTTCCCGCAGAAAAACATTGAGCGCACCACGGTTTGCCAGCAGCATAATGACCGAGAATGTGCGGATCAGCTCCCCTGCCCAGAATGGCACGAGCAGCAGCAGCAGTGCTTTGGAACGGCCTTCCGGACGCACAATTTTCGCAACATAATAGGCAACCGGATAAACCACGATCAGGGTGGCTGTAGTTGCAAAAAGTGAGAAAAAGAAGCTGCGGATCAGGGGCGTGAAGTAAATCGACTCCTGAAAGAAGATCGCATAATTATCCAGCGTATATTGCGGCTCACTGCCCGCAGGCAGCGGATATTGCGACATCAGGCTGATTTTCAGCATCTGATAAATCGGCCCGACATGCAGAAAAATGAGCCAGAGCAGAGGAAAACCTGCCAGCAGGATCACGCGTCCGTAACGCGAATTGACCGCGGCTCCCAATGTTTTCTGATACAAGCCGGAATTCATGACTTTTGCTATCCGTGTCGAATAGCGCGGCATTTCCGCTTTTTGGCTTATACCAATATCGTCCCTGATAGAGGTGTCAGACATATAGCTTTCCTGTTCAGCCCTGCGACGCATGTCGTGCTGTTTCATCAGACAGTCATTTTACGGGAAGGATGTTTGCGCCGGATCGGGCGCAAACATTCATTCAGAACGCAGAGCCGTCAGGCGGCTTTGACCTCGGCAGTTGCACGGTCAACCAGTTCGTTTTTCATATCGCGGTTGACGGAGCTGAAGAAGATAACCCGCTCAAGCTGGTTCTGTGGCAAGGTTGCTGCCATCTTCTCACGGTCATTCAGCAGATCAGCCACACCATTGATGGTGGAACTGTAGCCGGACTGACGGGTCATCGATGCACCGACTGCCGGATCTGCCAGAACTGCATTAAGCAGCTTATAGGCATTTTCCTGATTAGGCGCATTATTGACGATGTTCAGCGTATATACGAAGCCAAATGTGCCTTCTTTCGGTGCAGAAAGCTGGATCGGATGGCCTTCCATAATCAGCTTGGCAACCGGACCTGACCAGGAATGCGCCAGATAAATATCTTCATTGATAAACATCTGCTGCACTTCGGAACCGGCATCGTAATATTTACGCACCATATCCTTGTGTTTAATCAGGAGATCGCGGGCATCATTGGTGGCCTTTTGTGCAAGCTCACGATTATCCGTATAGCTGACAAAGTCACCGTCATAGCCAAGATATTGCATGGCCAGTGTCAGGAAGTCGCTGACGATATAAGAGGTCTGCCCCTTATATTCCGGATCAAACATGATCTCCAGACTGTCCGCTTCCTTAACGTAATCAGTATTGCGTGCAAGCCCCTCATAGCCGGCCAGAATTGGCAGACCCCAGAGCTTGTCCTCAACGCGTGCCCATTTGGCATCCTGATAGACAGAATTAAGGTTTTTCCAGTTACTGATTTTATCTATATCAATTGCAGAAATCAGCTTGGACTGGATGAATTGGCTATAGCGGTGCCCTGCAACCGTCACGATGTCGGTGGACGGATTGGCACCTTCTGCAGTCAGCAGGTTATATTGCTTGCCCTGATCGTCTGTCAGACGAACGCGCACTTCAATACCGGTATCCTTCTGGAACTTGTCCAGAAAGTCCTGCGGCAGAAATTTGTCATAGGTCGTAACATTCAGAACACCGTTTTCGGCCCAAGCCGGACGCGGTCTGATGATATATGGTGACGACAGCATAGCCGTCCCTGCCGCAACCAGCTTCAACGCTGACCGGCGGTTAACCAGAAGAGTCTTCCTCATTATGTTCCCCTGAAGATATTTGTTTTTTATTATCAGGCGCAGATCAGGCTCACCCACAGGATCAATTGAAAATACTTCGCCGCTTCCCTTCGGCAGAAATATCGGATCTGGTGGAAAAATGTCCGCTAAAATGGATAATTCCGATAAAGCAGAAATATGTCAAGGGCTTTATTATAAAGAAATAATTTTTAGCATTATAATCAACGACTATAAACAACAGTCCTTAAAATGCAAAGCAAATCAAAATTGCATTTGATTTAACATCATAATTTTATTGATGAATTTTGCCAGAGAATATTTTTTCAGTCACGCCTGATTTACGCAGGAGAATTGACAATTCTGCTCTGCGCAACCCAAACTGAAAAAATCTTTTATAGCGGAATTCTTCCGCAGCTTCCGCTTCTGCACAGCTCAACAATGAGACCGGATAATTCTCGCAGAGAGAATCTCCTGACCTGCATGCGCCATTTCGACGCAAATTAAACCATCTGTACAAAAATCTAAGACAAACGCCCTGAGGTCGCCGATTGCAGGGAAAACGGTTGCAGGCAGGCAAGTTATTGAATTGCAGTAAATTTTATGCAGCACATAGGACAAGCACAAAAACGGTATCATGAGTTACAAGCCTGATCCGCTGTCCGGCAGCATTCCCGCGAAAAGGGGTTGGGTTCCCGCGACTGATACTATATGAAGTCCTTACAACTTTAGATCTAACTCAATTAGGCAATACTTCAATTGCTAATTGTCCCGATCTTAATCACTTCGTATTAATTTATTCAGTTTATACGTTCCTGTGTCACGGCATCGGAACAAAGGTTCACACGAATGCAACTCTTCTCCGCAAAGATCCTCGCGGGTCACCGTAATCGCATGCCTTTCAAATCCACAACACTCGCTCTTACAGCCGTTCTGGCTGGCAGTCTGGCCATTGCCGGATGCAGCACTGGCTATAATGTTGCTGAAACACAGGCAACGTCTGTCACCAAAGTCGGTTATGGCCTGCCTGCAAAAACCACTGCCATCGCCAAAGCAGATGATATGCAAGCCCCGCGCACGCAACGTGCACCGCGTGTTGCTGCTACCAAAACAGTGACATCTTCAAAATCAGTCAGAGTGGCTTCCGCAAATTATCTGGGACGTGCGCCTTATATCTGCACACCAAGCGGTTTCGGCAGCAAAACACGCTGCTTTAACAGAAGCTGACGGCAAACAAGATATCTGCCGCCAGCTTCATAGTCAGTTGGATGCCATAGCCGGCATCATGCGGTCCAGTTGTCTGCTCACATAATCACCCCGGCGGAATTTGGTGATTTCATCACCTTTTCTTGCCGGTGCGTGTTTGAAAATATACCAGTCACCATTCGGCTCTTTTCGTTGATAAATAACGCCGTTCTTTTCGCGGTGGCTGAAGCAGGTTGTTGCCGGAAAACTGGTACCTTTTTCATACCATGTCGCACGGAAACATAATTTTCCGGGATCGGTGATAAACCAGATCCCCTGACCGGCAGAAGCATTGCTGCCCCTGCCGGACCATGCCTTGAATTGCCGTTTTGACACGGCAAAATAACCGGCGCCGTCTTTCCACATCCATGAATTATGGCTGTAAATCCGGTAAATTTCGGAACTGCTGAGTGGCTTAGCCGTGTCTGCACCTGACGCTGTCTGAGCCGCTGCCGGAGCTGCAAGACCAGCGGAAACGCTCAAACCCAATCCGCCGGCTACCGCTATTATAAGTGTCATTGCACGAAACATTGACATAATCGCCTCCCTCACGCTCAGACAGCGTGGTTCAGTTGGTTGGTGTATTCACAACGCGCCATTCAGGCTTCCCGAAACCGTTCGCCCATGGATAAACTTCACGGTCATTGAAATAAACCACGGTTTTCAGTTCAGGAAATTCCGGATGAGCCTTGGCAACATTCTCAGCCCAGTTCCGGTCATATGCGGCATCGCCGTCATAGCCCAGCTCGGCCACCCAGATCGGTTTGCCGAAGCCTTTTACACGGTCATAGCCCGGTGCCAGACGTTCAGAGAAAGTCTGATCCCCGCCCTTGGTTGCACGGTCATATTTTTGGTAACCGAAGACGGAAAGCCCAACAATATCAACATAGTCATCGCCGGGATAAAAGGCCTGAAGCCCCTCATTGCCTTTTGGTGACCACATATATTTGGCATTTGGCAGACTTTCTTTGCATACACGCACCATACGCTGATACGCCTTTACATATTCATCGGGCTGCCAATGCGCCCAGGTAAACTGGTTATCCGTTTCATCCATTTCCTGCGCCCAACGGATAATAACCGGACTTTTCAGTTTTGCCGCTTCTGTGCAGACCTTTGCCATATACACATCCCGCTCTCCTTTCAGAATGCTCTGCAAAAGCTGCGGTGAGGAAATACGCCAATCCGGCGACCACGACCATGGCTCGACTGAAATCAACAATGTGCGGCCGCGTTTGAGCGCGTAATCATCGGCAAGTGCCAATGATCCCAGCTCAACATCTTCCCATGGCAGAAACAGATGTTCGATTTTTGAATTCTTGTCATCACCGAAATCGCCATGCGGGTCATAAGCACCAAAGCCTATAGAGGATGGTGTTATCACCGGACGTTTCGTGGACGGCTGATCCTGAGTTGCTGACATCTCGTTAGGGATACCAAGCGGAGTGCTGCTTGCGGCATGAGCAGTACCGGACAACATGACCCCGACGAATGACAATGCAATAATTTTGGATATCCTATCCATTGCCTTTCTCCTGCATTAATTTGTACCGTTCGGAGCCTGTGCAGAGAACGGTTGCTGTTTGGCATCTGCCTGTTGCGTGAACGGCTGCAGCTTTGCCAGCTGAGCGCTCACCGTGTCTTCAGCAATGAGTTTTTTGAACTCATCACTGTCTGCGGCCTTGGCATGTTTAAAAACATACCAGCTGCCGGAAGGTTCTTTTTTCTGATAAATCGTGTCTTCATAAATACGGTGGCGGAAACAGGTTTTATTGGCCTGTTTTGTCTGTACGCCATGCCATTCAGCTTTCAGACACATCAGCCCCGTATCACTCAGCACCCACCGCCCTTCAGCCCAGCGGGTATCATTCCCTGAGCCTGACCAGCCGATAAAGGTGCGGTCTTTTTCCTGCATACGGCCTGCGCCGTCCGGCCATTGCCAGGTTTTATTCCGGTAAAGCACATAGAGCTCTGCAGCGGACATTGCTCTTGCCTGTGCGGGCACTTTGACCGGTTCTGCGGCACCGGCCGGTATAACGGGCACACCCGTCATTGTCAGTGCGGCCAGCATAACACTAAATCTGCGTAAGCCTGCACCATATTTCTGAATTCTGGTCTTGTTGTTATCTCTGCTCATAGCCTGCTTCTCCCTGCTGTTCCGGCTTTTCCATCATTGCCGGTGTGAAGCCTGCCTCTTACGCCCCCTCCTGCCGTTACAGCAGACTTTGCTTCCTTCTCTGCCAGAGCGGCAGAATGTGTTTCCTTGTTATTTCGGACCGGTTTACCAATCATCGTGATACGGAAACCCGCTGCTTCTGCACTTTCCTGAGAAACTGCATTGCGCAGATCAACAAGAACGGGTGCGTTCATGAGTTTTCTCAAGCGGGTCAGATCCAGCCTGCGGATACAATCCCATTCTGTCACGATGACAACAGCATCTGCATTGCGTGCGCATTCATAAGGATCATCAATCAAAGCCACATCATCCAGCATCTGCGCGGCATTCGGCATACCCACCGGATCAAAAGCGCGGATCGTTGCCCCGAAACGCTGCAAAGTCTCGATCAGAGGAACCGACGGTGCCTCACGCATATCATCCGTATCCGGCTTGAATGTCAGACCGAGAACCGCGATGGTCAGCCCGTCCACATCGCCGCCGACAGCATCAAGCACTTTCAGCGCCATTTTGCGTTTGCGTGCTTCATTTGCTGTTACGGTTTCCTCGACTACCCGCAAGGCTACGCCGTAATCCTGAGCGGTACGCAACAGAGCCAGCGTATCTTTCGGGAAGCAGGAACCGCCATAGCCGGGACCTGCATTCAGGAAGCTGGAGCCGATGCGCCGGTCAAGACCAATACCCAGCGCCAGATCACTGATATCACTGCCTGCCAGTTCGCACAGGTCGGCCAGTTCATTCATAAAGGTAATCTTGGTCGCCAGAAATGCATTAGCGGCATATTTAATCAGCTCGGATGTGCGCCGTCTGGTAACCACAACCGGCACATCATGCGGTGCAAAAACATCGCGATAAAGCTGCATCAGCACGGTCTGTGCATGCATATCCTCAACACCGATCACCACACGATCAGGCTTCAGAAAATCGGGGATGGCTGCGCCTTCACGCAGGAATTCAGGATTGGAGGCGACCGAATAGCTGCCGCGTCGGCGCACCGAGCCGATAATCTTGTCAACCGCATCGCCGGTGCCGACCGGCACAGTGGACTTCACCGCGACCACTGCACCTTCCGCCAGATGCGGTGCGATTTCCTTGGCAGCCATATAGACGAATGACAGATCCGCATCGCCGTGTCCGGCGCGCGCCGGTGTGCCGACAGCGATAAACACAATATCCGCATCTTTGACCGCTGCTGCCAGATCACAGGTGAAAGACAAACGTCCCGCCTGATGATATTTGCTGACCAGCCCGTCCAGCTCCGGTTCGTAAATCGGCAGGATGCCCTGATTAAGTCCGGCTATTTTTGCAGCGTTCTTATCGACACAGATAACGTCATTGCCCCAATGTGCAAAACAGGTGCCGCTGACGAGGCCGACATATCCGGTTCCTATCATCGTGATTTTCATGATCTGCAACGCCCTGAGGCGCCTCCCTGTTATAATTTCCTAGAGCATGTCAGTTTTGACTAAATCCGATGAAATGCTCTATCTCTTTGTTTTTACGCGTATCTTATCCGAAAACCGGTTCCCGCTTTTCGGGATACGCTCTAATCTTCCGATATGTTTGCTGATGTGTCTGAGCGCCAATGCGGGCTGAATGTGGTTATGCGCAGCGATTGTCCGCCGACACCGGCACCGGCTGCCGAATAACGTTCTTCGAAAAGCCGGACATGTTTTGCGCCCAAGGCAAGCACTTCGAGGCTTTCACGTCCCCGTTCAAAAGTTGCAAATCCGGGCAGAATGATAAGGGTCAGAATGGTCGCCAATAGAACCGGACGATAATAGCGTGTGGTCATACGCACTTTGTTCTCCACGCTGTGCCGGACAAGCACCACGATCATCAGCACCGCATAAATCACACTGTTGAAAATGGCGAAGAGATAAAATCCGCGGCTTTCACCGGCATCAGACACCAAAAGCACAGCAAAAACAGAACCAAGCGCAATGATTGCATAAGGCACCAAGACCCTGAAAGGCAGTGGATCAACCTCGGATGTTCCCTTCGGCGTAACGCGGAAGTCAACAAAAGATCCGGTCATCCAGTCGCGCAATGCCGCAAGTGTTCCTGCCAGTGCCCAAGGCCAGCGGGCAAGCAGAAAGAGTATGCCTTCCCAGCTCAGAATTTGACTATTTACAGGTCTGAATGTTCCGGTTGCCCGCCAGCGATAGGCGAAAACCAGAAGGATCAGCGACATCGGCAGAAAATGCGTCAAAAATTCAGGATATGTGACAGCAACAAAAGGCTTACCGCGAATGAGCGCAATAACCGGCATGGCAAAGAGTATTGCAGTCAGTAGCGAAGACAGCGGATACCAAAATTGTGAGAACAAAAATGAAAACCGCAAACGGGGTGTCAGGCGCGGGATCAGATCCGGCGAATATTGCAGCAGGATCATTACAATGCTGCGTGCCCACTGAAATTCCTGCGTAATCAGGTCGCCGAAAGTGCGCGGGCCATCGCCATGCGCAATGGCATCAATCGCATGGACACCACGCCAGCCATAGGCATTCATCATCAGCGTTGTGGAATGGTCTTCAGCCAGTTCCGGTCCGAGCCCGCCGATTTCCCTGAGTGCCACAGTACGCACGGCATAATGAGAACCGATACACATCGGTGCGAAACCGCCGCTATAGCCTGCTTGTAAGCATCCATGAAAATTCGCTTCTGCAATGAGACGCCCGCGTGCCGACCAGCTTTCCGCAGCATTGCGGTCACAAATACTGGGTGCGGAAACATAACCAACAGCAGGATCGGCGAAAGGCCGCAACATCTGCCAGAGATAATCCGGTTCAGGCACATGATCGGCATCAAGCTGCGCAACAAAATCATAGCGCTCATAGCCGTAATGATCATAGAAAAACGCAAGATTGCCTTCCTTGCAGCGTGTACGGCGCGGCCATGTCTGCCGGTGATAATCGGCGCGGCCTTTGCGTGTTGATACGAAAACTCCGTGTTCACGGCACCATGCCAGTGTTTCCGGTGACGGATCTTCATCCGCAAGCCAGGTATCATGCGGCTGTGTCTGCGCCAGCATCGCCAGCAGTGTTTCAGCAACAATGGGAAACGGCTCTGACGGCGCTTTGGTCACAACCATAGCGATCCGGCTGTTCTGCGGTATACGCAAAGCACCGACAGGCTTTACCGCAAAGTAAAACATGACCAGAAAATAAGCAGGAATCAATGTTAGCCATGCCAGCGCCGCGGTTGTGATAATCGTTCCGAAAGTGCTCACATGATGCTCAGGCTGCAGCCACCAGACCCAGAAATAGATGAAAGCTGCCAGCCATATGGCAACACCGGCAATATATTCTGTCCGTCTGTAGCCCTGAAATACGGATACCAGCAGTGGTTCACCATTCAGAGTGAAGGACTTCTGTCTGTTGATGGCAGAACGTGTCATGATCTCGCCTCCAGTCCGAAGAAAGGAGCCGCAGTCCGGACAATTGTTTCCAAATCCGAATATTGCGGTTCAAAACCAAGCATATGGCGCGCAAGAGCGGGATCGGCATAAAGAGCCGGCGGGTCACCTGCGCGACGCGGACGAATAATGATGGGAACCGGACGGCCGGTTATCTTGTCGATCGTATTGAGAATTTCGCGGATAGAGGAGCCGCGTCCTGTCCCGAGATTGACAGCAAGATTGTCACCGCCACCAGCAAGATAATCGTAAGCCAGAACATGGGCGCGGGCGAGATCAGTGACATGAATATAGTCCCGCACACAGGTGCCGTCCTCAGTGTCATAATCATCTCCGAAAATCTCAAGCTGTGCGATTTTTCCGGCTGCTGCCAGCAACGCGCGGGGGATGAGATGGGTTTCCGGATCATGCCACTCTCCCAGTTCACCTTCCGGATCAGCACCGCAGGCATTGAAATAGCGTAAAGCCACATAGCGCAGCCCGAAAGCGGAGGCATAATCAGCCAGCATATGTTCAGCAATCAGCTTGGTCTGACCATAAGGGCTGACAGGGATCTGAGCGGCAGTTTCCGCAACCGGCAAATTTGCCGGCACGCCATAAGTGGCGCAACTCGAAGAAAAGATCACCTTATCCAGCCCTGTCTCGCGACAGGCATCCAGTAAAGACAAAGTTCCGCAGACATTATTACGGTAATATTTTGCAGGGTCTGTGACGGATTCCCCGACATAGGCGGACGCGGCAAAATGAATAACAGCAACCGGCATATAACGCAGGATCGTTTCCGTCAGCAGCATCGTGTCCAGAATATCGGCCTGAACAAGAGGGCCATAGCGCACGGAAGACCGGTGCCCAGTGGACAAATTGTCATAAACAACCGGCTCAATACCCCGAAACTTCAGAAGCTTGGCTGTATGGCTCCCGATATAACCGGCACCGCCCGTAATCAGAATGCGCTTTGCTGTCATCTGGCCATCTCCCGTAATCTGTTGCCGGAGAGGCTCAGACGGCTGTCAAAATAGGTGATCGTCTTTTCCAGACCTTCGGTCAGCTGCACCTGCGGCTGCCAGCCCAGTTCACGCATTGCAAGCGAGATATCAGGACGGCGCTGACGCGGGTCATCGACAGGCAGCGGATGATGAACAATACGCGAGCGTGAACCTGTCAGATCAATCACGATCTTCGCCAGTTCACCGATCATAAACTCACCGGGATTGCCCAGATTAACCGGTCCTGTCACCGATGCATCGGCCGCCATCAGGCGGACAAAACCTTCGATCAGGTCATCCACATAGCAGAAAGAACGGGTCTGCTTGCCGTCACCGTAAATCGTAATGTCCTCGCCCTTCAGCGCCTGAACAATAAAATTGGAGACCACACGTCCGTCGTCCGGTCGCATATTCGGGCCGAAAGTATTGAAAATCCTGACGATCTTTATTTCGGTGTCATAGGCTTTGTGGAAGTCGAAAAACAGGGTTTCCGCACAGCGCTTTCCCTCATCATAGCAGGAGCGCGGGCCGAACGGATTGACATTGCCCCAATAGGTTTCAACCTGTGGATGAATATGCGGATCACCGTAAACCTCGGATGTTGACGCCTGAAAAATGCGGGCATTATAGCGGGCAGCCAGTGTCAGCAGATTATACGCGCCCAGCACGCTGGTCAGCGTTGTATGTACAGGATCGGCCTGATAATGCGGCGGTGATGCGGGACAAGCGAGATTGTAAATCTCATCCGCTTCCAGATCGAACGGCTCAACAATATCATGATCAATAACACTGAAAGTGTCATAGCCAAGCAGATGCATAATATTCTGCTTGCTGCCGGTCGAGAAATTATCAACGCAGATAACCCGATGGCCTGAACGGAGGAGACGCTCACAGAGATGCGAACCGAGAAAACCGGCTCCGCCTGTAACAATAATCTGCTTATGTAATATATCCGACTGAACAGCATAAAGCTCACGTACAGGTGTTCTGCCAGACTGATTACCAATATGTTGATTAAGTTCACTCATCTTCAACTCCATCAAATTTATCTTTAAATCTGCATTGATGTAAAAAGAAATTTAATGAAATTACTTAAGTAAACTTACTAAAAATACTCAAAGTATAAGCAGAATTTTAACGAAATTACTTTCATATACTATATACCGCTCTGTCAGAGGATTGTCGTTATCGCTGCATCCTGAAAATTATCATTTCGTACATTTCTTATTTGATATGATAAGATATTGCTTGAGGATGATGTGCTGAGAGATTTCACAGGCTTTCACTGCTAAGAGATGCAGTGGACGGGAGGAACCGGATGCATAAGCAGTCTGACACTCCGGAAGGAAACCCTGACCGGCTGAGAGCTGAAGCAACATGGCCGCAGGTTGAGCGCCGCCGCTTTCCCCGCACCGGTCAGGATGTTCTTGAGCCGGTGATCATTCCTTCAACCGCACCGCCTTTACCGTCGCTGCATTTTTCCACGCAGGACCTGCCTCCCGAAGAGCAATTCGAGGCATGGCGCGCTTATATGCGGCCGATTATTGATGTCCGTTTGCCGGACAATGTTCTGCCTGAGGACGGATTTTTCGCGAGTCATACTGTGTGGCATTTCGGGAAAATGCTGTTTGTCCGGCAACAGAGCGATGCCTATAGTTACGCCCGCACTGCTGCACAATTGCGCTACAGCCCGATTGATCACTGGTATCTGGGATTAAGACGCAGCGGACAGGCATGGACGGAGGTTGACGGCAAAGTTATTAAAACCGGCTCGGGTCGTGTGGCCTTCCGCACACTCGGACACCCCTATCGGGGACGCTGCACCAGTTCTGAAATTGTGCTGCTCTATATGCCTTACAGCCTGTTTTCCGGCGAGGCCGGTCTATTCAAGTCTGTCAATAATTCCATCCTGTCAGGAACGCTTGCCACGCTGCTGGCGAATTTTCTGGCTCAGGTTGAAACACATCTGCCCTCGCTGACACTGGATGATCTGCCCGGTATTGTACAAACAATCAGGAATATGATTGTGAACGGCGTTGAGCCCTGTGTCCGTCCAGACCATGACCATCCGGGTCAAATCGGCTTCGGAACCATGGAACGGGTGCATCACTACATTCATCACAATCTGCACGATCCGCAACTCACAGCAGAGAAAATCTGCCGGTCGGTCGGCATATCCCGCACGCGGCTTTATCAGCTGTTCGAGTCCCATGGCGGCGTTCTGAATTATATCCGCAAACAGCGCCTGCAAGCGGCCTATGAAACATTGCAGGATCCGGCCAATCAGGACAGAATTCTCGACATTGCCCAAACGGCCGGTTTTGATGTTGCCGCAAATTTCACCCGCGCATTCACCAATGAGTTCGGCGTCAGCCCGAGCAAAGTGCGCAAAAACCTATCCGCACCGCATCCGGAGCCGACAGATTTTCCTGTCCCAAACAGCAAACAGGTCAGTTTTGAGAACTGGCTGCGCAATCTTGACCTGTAATAAAAGCAACAGCAGAAACAATACGACAATAACAGGCCGGTTGACTGACAGATATACTGATTAATCTGATTTTCTATTCTGTATTTCTATGCATCGCACATCGCTACCGGCCTGTTCAGAATATAAAAACCGGACCATCCGCTTTACCCTGAACAGCATTATTCAGGAGACGGTTTTACAAAACATCCTCCCAAGATATTTTGAAAACTGCACGATCCTAAGCCCCAAGATCAGGCCGAATGGCGGAGAGGTTACGCAACGGATTGCAAATCCGTTCAGCTTGGTTCAAATCCAAGGTCGGCCTCCATTTCTGACCAATATCAGTCATAATATTGGTCAGAAATGGCTCTCTCCTTACGCCCAGAGAACGCAGATATGATTTCGATAAATACAGTTCTGACCGGTTCCGTTGCCCCGCTTGGCCCCCGCGAAGCCCCCAGTGCAATTGCAAAAACCCCGTCGCAGGGCAAGAACTGGCTCGGCACGGAAGGTTTCACCAAGGATGCACAAGGCGATCGCAAGCATCACGGCGGGCCGGAAAAAGCCGTTCATCATTATGCCTATGAACATTATGCGGTCTGGAGGCAGGAAATCGGCGAGCGCGATGTCTTGCAACAGGCAGGCGCGTTCGGTGAAAATATTTCGACCACCGGCCTGACAGAAGAGACTATTGCAATCGGGGACATATTTCAGGCTGGTGACGCCATTATTCAGGTCAGTCAGGGGCGTCAGCCCTGCTGGAAGCTTAATTTCCGCTTCGATACCGGTGACATGTCACTGCGCGTCCAGCGCAGCGGCCGAACCGGCTGGTATTATCGTGTTTTACAAGAGGGCTTTGTTGAAGCCGGCGATACATTACGGCTGATTGAGCGCCCCTCACCGGACTGGACCATCCGCAAAGCATGGCATATTTTATATGTCGATACGCTGAACTTTGCAGAACTGGCTGTTATGGCTGATCTTGAACATCTTGCGCAGAGCTGGCGTGATTACGCCGTCAAGCGACTAGCCACACGAAAAACGGAGGATTGGTCACGCCGCCTGCAAGGCTGACCGGTGTCTGAAGCCTCTCTTCCGCTCTAATATGGAACAGGCAGTATCCTGCCTTTATCAATTCAGGTCTGTGATGAGAAAAAGTACTGCACTTGCAATCGAAATCTCTGCCCGCGAACGGGAACCGATTTTTCTGGCTTTAGCCCGCTCCATTATCGGCGAGATTGAACGCGGCCGCCTCAAACCCGGCGCGGCTTTACCCGGCACACGTTCGCTGGCGCAAACACTCAAACTCAACCGCAATACTGTTGATGCGGCCTATCACGAACTGACAATGCAGGGCTGGCTTTCAGCGGAACCTTCGCGCGGCACCTTTGTTTCCCATGACCTGCCGGACGTTTCCGGCTCAGGAAAAACAACAACGGCCGGTAAACAGCCCTCTCCCGTGAACAGCAATCTGCCGCTTTTTACGCTCAAATTTTCTGACGGCGCGCCGGATGCACGCCTGCTGCCGACAACCGCCTTTGCGCAGGCTTTCCGCCGTGCACTGACAAGCACCAATTTCACCCATGGCGGCTCCTATAGTGATCCGGCAGGCAATAAATCACTGCGGGAAAATCTTTCAGCCTATCTGAATGTCGAGCGCGGTCTGGTGGCAACTGAGAAAGATATCCTCATTACCAGAGGCAGCCAGATGGCGCTGTTTCTGGCTGCAAAAGCAATCATTGAGCCCGGCACAAAAATTGCCGTTGAGCAACCGGGTTATCCTTTGGCATGGTCGGCATTTCGTGCGGCGGGCGCAGAAATCTGCGGCATAGCGGTAGATGAAGGCGGCATTGATGTTGATGCTCTTGAGGCACTTGCCCGACAAGACCCGCAGCTCAAAGCTGTTTACCTGACACCGCATCATCAATATCCGACAACCGTCACACTCGGCGCTGCAAGACGGCTGCGCCTGTTTGATATTGCACAGCGTTACGGTCTGGTCATTATCGAGGATGATTATGACAATGAATATCGCTATGACGGCCGTCCCGTCCTGCCACTAACGGCGCGTTCCGGCAAGGAACTGCCGGTTATCTATCTCGGTTCCCTGTCCAAGGTTCTGGCTCCGGGCATTCGTATCGGCTATGCTGTTGCACCGGCGGATATTCTCAAGCGGATGATCCGGCACCGTGAGGCGATTGACCGGCAAGGCGACCTGCCGCTGGAACTTGCCCTGAGTGACCTTCTCGCTGACGGCACTATCAAGCGCCATGCCCGCAAAGCCCGCCGCATTTATCACGCAAGGCGCGATTTTCTCGCCGGACAATTGCAAAGCTTACTCGGTGAAGACGGCCGGTTCTCACTTCCGGCCGGTGGTCTGGCCATCTGGTTCAGACTCAATCAGGGACTTTGCGCACAAACATGGTCTGAAAATGCTGCCCGTTCCGGCCTCTCCGTCTTGCCCGGTGCGCATTTTGAGCTGGATAAAAGCCGTGCCACACAGGCTTTCCGCATTGGCTTTGCCAATTCAAGTGAAGCCGAACTCGCACGGATGGTTCAGATATTGGCGCGGTCAAAAGCCTGAAATAACAAAGCCTTCAGTTCCCCTCCTGTTGAATCTGTTTCAGCCGCTGCTCTCACCAGAACAGCGGCTGAATTTCATTCTGCATTGTAGAAATTTATTTCTGTGACACTTTAATGAAAAAGATTTTCATTTTGAATCTTTTTTGATAGGATTTTTTTCGGGAGAATAATGAGGGGGGGGAAAGATCGGTGAATCTACCGGCGCTTATTGAAGCACAGTGGTCACGCCTGACAGCCAATCAGCAGAAAATTGCTGATTTCGTGCTGACGAACCCCTTTCCGGTTGCCACAATGGGCATTGAAGAGCTGGCAACAGCCACCGAAACCTCCACCGCCACCATCACACGTTTTGTCAAAGCGCTCGGCCTGAACGGTTTCACCGAATTTCGCGCCCATGCCGTACAGGGTTATCAGTCTCTGCTGAAGCCGGTTGAAAACATCGATCGCGCCCGCCACATACCGCCGCGCCGTGTGATTAAAGATGCTTTCAAAAATGCTCTTTCACAGGTGCAGACTGTTGCAAAGCAAGCCGACAATCCGGTCTGGGAAAGCGCCGCCATGCGTATCCAGAACGCCCAGCGCATCGCTTTCTTAGGCTTTGGTGTCAGCGGCAATCTGCTCCAGCTTTTTGCCGACAGGCTGCTGCCTTTCAGCCGTGCGCAGATCATGCTGACCGGTGAGAACGGCATGGAGCGGGTCGCGCTTAAAATCGCAGGCCTCGGCCCTGAAGATCTGCTGATTGCCATGGCATTGCCACGCTATTCACAACACACAGTCGATTTTATGAAACTCGCCCGTGGTCGCGGCACCTATTGCATCGCGGTTACAGACGGAGCGCATTCTCCGCTTTGCGCCCTCAGCCATGAGCAAATTTTTATTCCGGCGGATCATCCGGTTCTGCACAGTTCCGGCATTGCCGCACTTGCCGCTTTCGAAACTATTCTCGCCGTTCTGGCGGCCCATCATCAGAGCGTGTCCGATGCCGTATCGATGACACGCTTTCTCATGCCCTATTTTTATGCGGATGATGAACAGCATCCGCAGTCCAAAACGAGGACCACGGATGTCAGTGAAGCCGAGTAACCCGCAAACAGCACCGGTTATCCGCGTTGAGAATATCAGCGTTGATTTCAAAGGTGATGAAAGCACATTCCGTGCGGTTAAGAACCTGTCTTTCGAGATCAAGGCCGGAGAAACACTGGCTGTCGTTGGTGAATCCGGTTCCGGCAAATCCGTAACCTCGCTGGCAATCATGCGTCTGGTGGAAAGCGGCGGTGGCAAGATCACCGAAGGCGGCATCCACTTTACCGGCAATGACGGCGTTACCACCGACCTCACCAAACACTCCCTGAAAGCGATGGAAAAGATCCGCGGCAATGATATTGCCATGATCTTTCAGGAACCGATGACATCGCTCAATCCGGTCTTTACCGTTGGCGAGCAGATTGCCGAAGCTGTGCGCCTGCACCAGAATTGCTCTGCTTCAGAAGCGCGTGCGGAAGCGCTGCGCATGCTGGAAAAAGTCCGTATTCCCGATGCGGCACGCCTGCTTGACCGCCACCCGCATCAGCTTTCCGGCGGTATGCGCCAGCGCGTGATGATTGCGATGGCACTGTCCTGCAAACCGAAACTGCTGATCGCCGATGAGCCGACCACAGCGCTTGATGTGACCATTCAGGCACAGATTTTGCGCCTCATCCGCCTGCTGCAGGAAGAGATGGGCATGGCTGTGCTGTTCATCACCCATGATATGGGTGTGGTGGCAGAAGTGGCCGACCGCGTTCTCGTGATGCGCCACGGTGAAAAGGTTGAAGAAGGCACTGTCGAAGACGTCTTCAAATCACCGCAGCATCCTTATACCCGTGCTTTGCAGGCTGCTGTGCCGCGTCTTGGTGCGCTGAATGGTGAAGACCTGCCGCGCCGTTTCCCTATGCTCAAAGCCGATCATGCAGACGGCAAACCTGCCGAATTTGAAGTCTCCCCGCCGCAGGATACAATCAAATCCGACGAACCAGTGCTGAAAGTACGCGATCTCGTCACCCGTTTTGATATCCGCCGTGGTTTCTTCTCCAAGCTGGCCGGTCGTGTGCACGCGGTTGAACAGGTCAATTTTGATCTGCGTCAGGGCGAGACTCTGGCGCTCGTCGGTGAATCCGGCTGCGGAAAATCCACCACCGGCCGCACTCTCATGATGCTGCAGGAAGCCACTTCCGGCTCGGTACACTATCGCGGCAAGGATATTTTCAAGCTGAGCGGTGCTGAGAAACTCGCCGTTCGCCGCAAGATCCAATATGTGTTTCAGGATCCGTTTGCCTCACTCGATCCGCGCCTCACAGTTGGTTTCTCCATTGCCGAACCGCTCATCACCCACGGCCTTGCCAAGGGCAATGAGATTGAGGAGCGCGTTGTACAATTACTGCGCGATGTCGGCATGCAGCCGGAACATGCGCGCCGCTATCCGCATCAGTTCTCCGGCGGCCAGCGCCAGCGTATCTGTATTGCCCGCGCTCTGGCCGGTGATCCGGATATTCTGATTACGGATGAGGCTGTGGCCGCACTGGACGTTTCCATTCAGGCGCAGGTCATCAATCTGATGATGGAATTGCAGGAAAAACGCGGCCTGTCCTATATTTTCATCAGCCATGACATGGCCGTGGTTGAACGCGTCTCGCACCGTGTTGCCGTGATGTATCTCGGTCAGATCGTTGAAATTGGCCCGCGCCGTCAGATTTTTGAAAATCCGCAACATGCCTATACCCGCCGTCTGCTCTCTGCGGTGCCGATTGCCGATCCGGCACGGCGCGACCGCAACAGACCGCTGATTGAGGGCGAAATTCCAAGTCCGGTGCGCAAGCCCGACGATATGCCTGTTGTCAAACCATTGGTTGAGGTGGAACCCGGCCATTTTGTAGCCCGCCACCCGATCGGTGATTTTAAATAATAAGTGGAAGGAGAGACTAATGAAACTGAAATCAATTCTGCTGTCATCGGCATTAGCTGCCGCTGTCATGCTTCCGGGCACCGTATGGGCGAAATCGCTCACCGTTGCTGTTCAGGACAACCTGACCGGTCTTGACCCTGCTGTGGTCAATGACACCCTGTCCCAGACCTCGCTGCGTCTGATCTATCAGGGTCTGTTCGGTTTCGACAAGGATATGAAACTGATCCCGCTTCTTGCTGAAAGCTATGAAGCCAATGAAAATGCCACCGAGTTTACAATTAAACTGCGCAAGGGCATCAAATTCCATGACGGCACAGATTTCAATGCTGCTGCCGCCAAGTTCAACATCGACCGCCTTGCCAATCCGGATAACAAACTGTCCCGCCGCAGCCTTGTTTCCATGGTTAAGGAAGTACAGGCCGTTGACGATTCAACCATCAAACTGACCCTCAAAGAGCCTTTCGGTGCCATGGTTGCCTCTCTCGCCCATCCGGGCGCGATGATGATTTCTCCGGCAGCGCTGGAAAAATTCGGCAAAGATATCGACCGTAATCCGGTTGGCACCGGCCCGTTCACTTTCAAACATTGGGCTGCGGATACACTGGAAGTCGTGAAAAACGACAATTACTGGAAAGAAGGCATGCCGAAAGTTGACGGCGTGACCATCCGCTCCGTTCCGGAATCCGGCGCTCGTTTTGCGATGTTGCAGACCGGCGAAGCTCAGTACATTCCGACATTCCCGACTGAACTGATGAAGGCAGTCGAAAACAATCCGAATGTTCAGGTCGAGGCGACACCGTCGATCGTTGAAACCTATGTCGCCATGAACAACCTGAAAAAGCCGTTTGACGATCTGCGCGTCCGTCAGGCTCTGAACTATGCCGTTGATAAAGACGCTTTCTGTAAAGTTGTCTCCAATGGTTACTGCTCACCGGCAGATTCCATCATTCCTTCGGCTCTGGCATTCCATGTGAAGGCCGGTGACTACACTTTCAATCTCGACAAAGCCAAAGAGCTGATGAAAGAAGCAGGCCTCGAAGCCGGTTTTGAAACAGAAGTCTGGGCTGCCTCCAATACCGGCTCCCTGCGTGCCGCGCAGTTCATCCAGCAGCAGCTGGCGCAGATCAATGTAAAGGTCAATGTCGTGCCGCTTGAAGCCGGTGTTGCCGCGCAGAAAGTCTGGGGTGTTGATAAGCCTGAAGATGCAACCGTGCAGCTGTATTACGGCGGCTGGTCTGCTTCGACCGGTGATGCTGACTGGGGTATTCGCCCGCTGCTTTACGGTCAGAGCTTCCCGCCTGCAATGTTCAACGTCGCATATTATAAAAACCCGAAGGTTGATGCTGCGATTGAAGCAGGTATTGCAACTGCAGATCCGGCAAAACGTGCTGAAGCCTATGCGGAAGTGCAGAAGCTTGCATGGCAGGATGCACCGTGGATTTTCCTTGGTGTAGGCCAGAATATTGCTGCCAAGAGCAAAAGCCTGTCGGGCGTTTATATGCTGCCTGACCGCGGCTTCTTGCTCGAAGATGCCGCTTTTGCTGAATAATCGCATCTGAAAGCGAGTGCTGACCGCTATTTGACGCGTATCTTATCCGAAAACCGCTTCGCACTTTTCGGGATACGCTTAATACGGTCAGCACAGTTTTTCAGAAAGGAAATCCATGTTTGCCTATCTGATCAAACGGCTGTTGGCCACTATCCCTGTCATTGCGATGGTGATGGTCTGCGTTTTTGCCTTCGTGCATATGTTGCCCGGTGATCCTGCCCGTCTTGTTGCCGGCCCTGAAGCCAGCGCTGAAGATGTCGCCGTTGTGCGCTCCTCGCTCGGGCTTGATAAACCGCTGCCTGAACAGTTCGTCCGCTATTTTACCCGCGCTGTGCAGGGTGATTTCGGCATTTCGCTGAAAACCCGCCGCACTGTTGCGGAAGAAATCGGCGCCCGCCTGATGCCGACCGTCTGGCTGACCTTGTTCGCCATGCTCTGGTCAACGGCTCTCGGCCTGCTGATCGGCGTTGTCTCCGCTGTCAAACGCGGCAAATGGCCTGATTATGCGGGTATGATTATTGCGGTTTCCGGTATTTCCTTTCCGCCTTTCTGGCTCGGCCTGCTGCTCATCAACCTGTTCTCCGTCCATCTCGGCTGGTTCCCGACCGGCGGCTATGGCACATGGCAGCATTTTGTCATGCCGTCCTTTACGCTCGGCGTCGGTGTTGCTGCAGTCATGGCGCGTTTCACCCGCTCCTCCTTCATCGAAATTGCCCGTGAAGATTATGTCCGCACTGCACGCGCCAAAGGTGTGCCGGAACGCCGTGTGATCTGGAAACACTCCCTGCGCAATGCGCTGATCCCGATCATCACCATGGTCGGTCTGCAATTCGGCTTTCTGCTCGGTGGTTCGATTGTGGTTGAGAGCGTGTTCTCATGGCCGGGTCTCGGCCGTCTGCTGGTCGATTCAGTGTCCTATCGTGACTATCCGGTCATTCAGGCGCTGATCCTGCTGTTCTCGCTGCAGTTTATCTTCATCAATATGCTGGTTGATGTGCTGTATGCCTTCGCAAATCCGGAGATCCGCTACAAATGAGTGCGACAACTGTTGTGGTGGAACCCACCGAAAAAATGCGCAAGCCTTTGGCTGAATTCTGGCGCCGCTTTAAAAAGCAAAAAGTGGCTATGGTTGCGCTTATCTTCATCATCACGCTGGTGCTGATGGCTATCTTCGCGCCGTTTGTTGCCCCTTATGATCCGACAATTCCAGATTATAATGCTGTGCTGCAAGGGCCAAGTGCCGCCCATTGGGCAGGCACGGATACCTATGGCCGCGATATTTTCAGCCGTATCATCTGGGGCGCACGGATTTCGCTGTCCGTCGGCTTCCTGTCCGTGACACTGGGTGCTCTGGTCGGCGTCTCGCTCGGCATCATTTCCGGCTATTACGGCCGCTGGATTGACTCCGCCGTGATGCGTCTGTGCGATCTGCTGCTGGCCTTTCCGGGCATCCTGCTGGCGATTGCGGTTATCGCTATTCTCGGACCTGGTATCACCAATGTGATCTACGCGGTTGCGATCTTCTCGATTCCGGTTTTTGCCCGTCTTGCCCGTGGTACAACATTGCAGCTCAAGCGAACTGTGTATGTGGATGCATCCCGCGCCATCGGGGTTAAAGACCGCGTGATCATGCTGCGCCACATTCTGCCGGGCACACTGCCAAATGTGATCGTCTATTTCTCCATGCGTATCGGGACATCCATTCTGACTGCGGCATCCCTCTCCTTCATCGGTCTGGGCGCACAGCCGCCAAGTCCTGAATGGGGTGCCATGCTGGCAGACGGACGCTCCTATATGGGCGTTGCCGATCACCTTACCCTGTTTCCGGGCATTGCGATTTTCGTAACCGTTCTGGGTTTCAACCTGTTTGGTGATGGTCTGCGCGACGCATTGGATCCGAAACTACGCTCTGACTGATGAAGTTACGCCGTCTCAATTGAGACGGCGTTCTCATGACAGCTTTCAATATCTGAGGAATACCATGTCTGAAACTACTCCTGTAATTGCACTCCACGGTGGTGCAGGCACAATCCTGAAATCCAATATGACACCGGAACGGGAAGCCGCCTATCATGCAGGCCTCAAAGCCTGTCTCGAAGCCGGTCTGAAAATTTTGCATGAAGGCGGCAGCGCATTGGATGCAGCCACCGCCGCCGTTATGGCGCTCGAAGACAATCCGCTGTTCAATGCCGGTCGCGGTGCAGTTTACACCACTGATGCTACCCATGAGATGGATGCTGCCGTGATGGACGGCGAGACACGCCGCTGCGGTGCGATCACCGGCATCTGCGGCCCGCGTCATCCGGTGCTGGCAGCACGTGCGGTGATGGAACAGACCGAGCATGTGTTCCTCGCTGGTAACGGTGCCAAGCGCTTCTGTGAAAATGCCGGTCTGGAAATGATGGAACCGGAATGGTTCGGCACCCAGCAACGTCTCGATGCACTGAAAGCGGAAATGGAACGCCGCCGTCTTGGTCTTGCGGATGATGGTGATCCGGCACGCAAACACGGTACAGTCGGTGCGGTTGCGCTCGATAAAAATGGCCATATTGCTGCTGCGACTTCCACAGGTGGCATGACCGCGAAAACACCGGGTCGCGTGGGTGACAGCCCTGTGATCGGTGCCGGTACATGGGCGGATGACAAAACCGCTGCAATTTCCGCCACCGGTCATGGCGAATATTTCATTCGCTGGGCGGCTGGTCATGAAATTGATGCGCGTATGCGCTGGGCAGGCCAGAGCCTTGCACAGGCTGCAGGCGATGTAGTGCAGGAACTCGGTGAGCTCGGCGGCTCCGGCGGCCTGATCGCCGTTGATGCCAAAGGCAATATCGAACTGCCGTTCAACAGCCCCGGCATGTATCGCGCATGGTGCGGTGCTGATGGTGTCATCCATACCGGTATTTACGGCAAAGAAGACTGATCTTCCTGCTCAGTTCTGAAGAGACAATCCCCCGATCAGCAATGGTTCGGGGGATTCTTTTGCTCGTCGTTGCTATCATTGATGAAATTGCAGCGTATTTTTTTCAATGGCCGCTCTGGATCGGCTCCCCGAATTCTATTACTTTGCAGTCAGCCTAAAATTACAGGGTCATTAGAGCGCCGTGCGCCCAATGGGGCGCACAATGGTCGCTCTAAGATTTTAAATTATGCAGCAGCTGAAAGAAGTCATTTCGGTGCCACATCAACAAGACCCTCAGAGCGACAGCCACCTACCCGACATTCCCTTTTTCACGCAACTCGGCATTCTGCGCAGGCTTCTGAATTCCTCGGAAGAGTTTCTGAAACTGGCAGCCATGTCTGTTACGCTGTTGCTGATTTTGCTGGCAACCGCCTATGGGCAGGTAACGCTCAATCAATGGAATGTACCGTTTTATAATTCCATTGAGCAGCGGGATGTTCCGGAATTTATCCGGCAGTTGCAGATCTTTGTCTTCATTGCTGCCGGATTGCTGGTGCTCAATGTTGCGCAAAACTGGTTTCAGCAAACGCTTTCCGTGGTGATGCGCAAAGCTATCGTCAAAAATCTTCTTGATTGCTGGCTGCATGGCAATAAGGCATCTAAACTCGATAAGACCGGTTTTTATGCGCAAAATCCCGACCAGCGCATCCATCAGGATACAAGACAGCTGGCAGATTCAACCACCGGACTGACAATCGGATTCATTCAATCTTCTATTCTGTTGTTCAGTTTTATCGGCATTCTGTGGAATGTGTCGGAAGGTTTTGTATTCCGCTATAACGGCTACGAATTCTCACTGCCGGGTTATATGGTCTGGGCGGCCATTCTCTATGTTGGTCTTGCGTCTGCCCTCAGCCGTTTGGTGGGGCGCGGGCTGGTCAAACTCAACGCCGCACGAGAAGCGCAGGAAGCTGAATTCAGAACCGCTCTTGTTAAGATTATTAGTGAAAACGATAATTACCCGATGGCCAATGAGAGTGAGCGTAAAATCGGCTTTTTGCGCGGCAAATTTCAAGGCCTGTATTCCAGCATAAAAAAGCTGATCCTCATGGAGACCAATCTCACATGGATTTCATCAGGCTTTGGCTGGATGGCCATTGTGGTGCCGATTTTGGCCGCCGCCCCGATCTATTTTTCCGGCGGTCTGAATTTTGGTGGCCTGATGATGACAGTCGGCGCGTTCAATCAGGTCTATTCAGCCTTGCGCTGGTATGTGAATAATTATCAGGCCATTGCCGAATGGCGCGCGCATCTGCTGCGTATTACCGGTTTCCACACATTGTTACTGACAGAATAAAAACAGGCGCGGAATAACACCGCGCCTGTAACATTCATAACTGTGTTCGTATGTTTAATCAGCGTTTAGCCGCTGCTGCGCGTTTCAAAATCTCAATCACCATCTCCGATGCCTTGTTCAGAGAACCAACCGGCAGGAACTCGTAGATCGAATGGAAATTATGCGCACCGCAGAACAGGTTCGGGCAAGGCAGACCTTTTTCTGACAGAACCGCACCGTCATAGCCACCGCGCATCGGAATGGCATAAGGTTCGACACCAATAGCTTTCATCGCTTCCAGAGCCAGTTCAACCGGATAGAAATTATCGCCCTTCAGGCCTTCGGCAGCATTGCGATACATCGGACGATATTCAACCGATACTGTGCCCTCACCATGCAACTGATTAAAACTTGCAGCGAGTGTATCAATGAAATTACGGCGTTTATCATAGCCCTCTACCGTAAAATCGCGGATATCAACCACGATTTTGGCAGATGCCACGCTGCCCTGAATAGCTTTGACCCAGTAATAGCCTTCACGATTTTCCGTATGTTCCGGCCTTTCACCCGCCGGCAGCATACCAATATATTGCTGGGCATAGAGAATAGCATTGCGCAGCTTGCCCTTGGCCGACATCGGATGAGCAGGCTGGCCGCGGAAAGTGATGTGGAACTCACCGGCATTCCAGTTTTCATAGACAATTTCACCCACTGCACAACAGTCCAGCGTATAGGCGAAATCCGCATTGAGGCTCGGTACATCCAGTGCTTTCGCGCCAAGCAGACCGATCTCTTCATCCGGCACAAACACGACTTTAACCTCGCCATGCTCAATCTGCGGATTATCCTGCAACACCTGCATCGCATGCATGACTTCAGCGATCGCTGACTTGTTATCCGCACCCAGCAGGCTGGTGCCGTCTGTCACGATAATACGGTCGCCTTCGTAATTTTTCAGCTCCGGAAATTCCTCAACGCGCATCACGATATCAAGCGCTTTATTGAGGACGATATCCCCGCCCTGATACTCCACCACATGCGCCTTGGTATCAGTAGTATATTCACCACTGGTATCCATATGGGCGACCCATGCGATCACCGGTGCCTGACGGCCGGCATCTTTGATATTGGACGGCAATGTACCAACCACGATGGAATGATCTCTCATTTCCACGGACAATCCCAGATCGCGCAGCTCTCCTGCCAGAAGATTGGCGAGTTCCGTCTGGCCGCTGCTGGACGGGAGTTTTCCCGCATCGGATACAGCTGTTGTATTGATACGGGTATAGTTCAGAAAGCGTTCAACAATATCCATCGGATTCTTTTACCTCATACCAAGGCGCTAAGATGCTAACGCATCACGCCTTGAAAATGTTCAATCACCACACGGGCTTAACCAAAGTCCAATGAGTTTTACTCAATGAACTTTGGTATCAGCTTACAGTTTCATTTCATCTTGCAGAAATGGCGCCGGTGACGGCGCCATTGATTTTGAAACAAGTGCTCACCAAAAACGGGTAAGATCGTGTTGCTTATTCTTCGATATCAACATCTTCAAAGAGATAACCGCCGAAAGGATCGATACGGAAATCTTTGACTTTCTTGCTGACCGGCTGTTCCATTACCTGATGGGCAATCGTCAACCACGGAGCCTGTTCTTTAAAGATTACCTGCGCCTGCTCGTAAAGCTTGGTGCGTTCTGCCTGATCCGTGGTCAGTTTCGCTGCCTGAATAAGCTTTTCGAAATCAGCGTTACACCAGTTGGCACGGTTACTGCTGCCGACAGCTTCACAACCCAGCAAAGCTGCAAGGAAGTTGTCCGGATCAGCCATACCACCGGTCCAGCCGAGCATGACTGCACCGTCACGGTCTTTTTCGAGCGAGCGTTTGAGATATTCGCTCCAGTCATAGGAAACGATCTCAGCTTTAACACCAACTTTTGCCAGATCAGCCTGCATCGATTCCGCTGCACGGCGGGCATTCGGCATATAAGGACGCTGCACCGGCATTGCCCAGATCTTCATCGAAAGACCTTTAACACCGGCCTCTTCAAGAAGCTTGCGCGATGCTTCAATATCATAGGCATCGTCTTTAACGTCTTTATTATAGCCCCAAACACCCGGAGGCATTGCGTTGACCGCAACCATACCGGTTGAACCGAATACGGCATCAATGATCGCCTGTTTGTTGATCGCCATATTCAGCGCTTTACGCACGCGCACATCGTCGAATGGTGCAACAACAGTATTATAGGCCATGAATGCAATATTCAGGCCTTCTTTACGCTGCACTTCAAGCGAGGTATCCGCTTTCATCTCATCAATATCCGCTGGGTTCGGATAAGCGATGATATGGCATTCGCCAGCCTTCAGCTTCTGATAACGCACGGAAGCATCTGGTGTGATCGCGAAAATCAGATTGTCGATCTTCTGTTTGCCACCCCAGTAATCAGGATTGGCCTGAAAACGCACAGCGCTGTTTGCCTGATAATCCACATATTGATACGGGCCGGTACCTACAGGCAACTGGCTCAGCTGATCGGTCTTGCCTTCTGCCACCAATTGATCCGCATATTCTTTGGACTGGATTACAGCAAAGGTTAGCGACAGCGAAGCAATCATTGTTGCTTCCGGACGGTTCAGCACGAACTTAACCGTATGATCGTCGATCTTCTGGATTTCTTTAATCAGTGTCGGGAAAGAATAAGCACCATATTGCGGCCATGTCCCCTTACCGTAAAACGGATTTTCTTTGTTGCCCTGACGGTCAAAGCTGAAAATCACGTCATCCGCGTTGAATTCGCGGGTTGGTGTGAAATAGCTGGTCGTCTGGAATTTTACGCCTTTACGAAGAAAGAAAGTATATTCCTTACTATCTTCCGAAATTTCCCAGCGCTCGGCCAGACCCGGTTCCAGTTCTGTTGAACCGCGCTTGATTTTAATCAGACCGTTGGACACGTTACGCGCCGAAGCGTCATAAGTTGCACCTGATGTGGTGGTTGCCGCATCAAAATTGTCCGGTGCTGCTTCAGAGCAATAAATCAGTGTTTTTGCTGAAGCCTGAGCAGAGGCCATTCCGCCGAGCAGCAAGGCAAGTGCTGTCGCCGAAAGCGCCTTTTTATAAATATTCATACTGGTATTCCCCATTCCATCCGGCAGACAAAACCTCTCTGTTCAAGTAACCAACAGAACTGCCTTGCCTGTTCATTTTACGCGCATCCTGAAAACTGTTTCACAGTCTTCAGACTACGCTCTTAGTCTGGTCACAAAGTGATTGATGACCGGAGTTAAGTGATTCCGTATCGTGATAGTGGAACGATCTCTGCTCGAGTACCATTGATAATTTTGAATAAAATCACAATCATCCCAACTAAATCAGGGGAGGCTCAGAACCGGTGAAACGGGAGACCGGCTTGTCGCCATTCGAATGATGCTTTCACTGATGCGATCCATTCCGGCAAAAATACTCGATCTTTTTACTTTGCGCATATGCTATCCGATCGAAGCGGGATAAAAAACAGTCCAGTGGACTGTTTTTCCCGCGAAGGCGCTTCACACTTTTCGGGATACGCTCTAGGTATAGACACGCCGGTTCCGGCATTCTTTCAACAATGTCGGTCAAACCGGAAGATAGCATGTCTGTTAAAAGTATTTTCTTCACCCTGCTTGCAACCGGCACAATCTGGGCGGGCAGTGCACAAGCTGAATGGCAGGCGATTGAGAAAGTGGAAACCTATACTGTCTCCGGCACAACTGGCCCCGAGCTCTATGCTTCCATCGGCCAAAAAGGTCCGCAGATCAGCAAGAACAGACGCACCATTGCGCATACAAATTTCACATTGCTCTGGTCGCGCAAATATAAAACCGATGATGGCAACTGCACTTTGGTTTCTGCCAAACCAAAACTGACAATTACATATACATTGCCGAAACCGGCGCAAAAGCTACCGCCGGAGACTGCCGCGCTCTGGGCAACATTTTATGCCGGCATTGAAAAACATGAACATATTCACGGCGATTACATCAAAGAAATGGTGCAGAAAATTGAAACGGCCACCGTCGGGATGTCCGTTGCCAATGATCCGAAATGCACCAAGTTCAAAACAGAGCTGAATAAAGTACTCTCGGAACTGTTTCAGGAACAGCGCCAGCGCGGCCGCGATTTTGACCGTTCAGATATGGCACAGGGCGGAAATATTCATCAGCTGATCCTCGGGCTGGTCAACGGCCACTGAATCACGACCACTTTATACATCCGTCAAAACTGACCATTATGCTTATTCTCAGCCGAAAACAGTGTTCAAAATCGCTGTTTCGCGCCCGTTTCGGCACATCAATCATCCATATTGGCAAATAATGCCGTCTTTTTGAGCATTATTGTGCCTGTACTCTGCCATTTCGTCACTGTAGTTATCAGCGCGCAGAAAGAGGAGGTTGTCTGCAACGGAGGATATTCCAGACCCGCATGCTGTCTTTATACAGCCCGTATCAGCATCAAACTATGTTGAACGGCAGCTTTTGATGTAATCAGCACTTGTAAGCGGGGCCAAGGAATTTTATCAGCACTCAATAATAAGTTGTAATACCCCTTCATCTTCCCAGTCTGAACGGGTAAACGAGCATAGCACGACACTATCCGTAAAGGATGCAGCGCGTGTCAGGATCAAACGGAGCAGGCAATTGAAAAATCATTCTGATATCTGGGATATCGTTGAAGAGAAAAGCCCTGCCTATTTTGATCTGAGTGATACAGTCTGGGACAATCCTGAAACCAATTATGAAGAATATAAAGCCAGCGATGCCCATACGCAGATGCTGATGGATGAAGGTTTTCGCGTAGAGCGCGGTATTGCCGGTCTGCCGACCGCCGTTATGGGCGAAGCCGGTGAAGACGGCCCTGTCATTGCTATTCTCGGTGAGTTTGATGCCCTGCCCGGTCTGAGCCAGATTGCCGGTCTGGCAGAGCCGCAGGAAATTGAGCGCGGCGGCCATGGTCATGGCTGTGGGCATAATTTGCTCGGCTCCGGCTCGCTTCTCGCAGCCTCTGCGCTGAAAGATTATCTGGCAGAAAACGGCATCAAAGGCCGTGTGCGTTATTACGGCTGCCCTGCGGAAGAAGGCGGCTCGGCCAAAGGCTTCATGGTTCGTGAAGGCCTGTTTGATGATGTGGATGTCGCCTTCTGCTGGCATCCCGCTCCTTTTGCCGGTGTCAATGATCCGGTTTCTCTGGCCTGCAATGAAATCAGCTTCCATTTTACCGGCCGCGCAGCCCATGCCGCATCCGCCCCGCATCTAGGACGCAGTGCGCTGGATGCCGTGGAGCTGATGAATGTCGGTGTCAATTATATGCGCGAGCATATGCCTTCCAGCGCCCGTATCCATTATGCTGTCACCGATACCGGTGGCATTGCACCGAATGTGGTGCAAGCCAAAGCCACAGTGCGTTACCTGATCCGCGCGCTCAGCCTGCCGGAAATGCAGACATTGCTGGAACGCGTTCGTAAAATTGCACAGGGTGCAGCCCTGATGACGGAAACCTCCGTGCGTGATGAGATCATCAGCGGTGATGCCAATCTGATCGGCAATTCAACCCTTGAACAGCTGATGCAGATTCAGCTGGAACGTCTCGGCGCACCTGTTTTTGACGAGCAGGACAGAAAGACTGCCCGCGAATTTCAGGATACTCTGAGCAAAGAAGATATTTCGGATGCTTTCCGCCGCTTTGGTGTTGAGCCAAAAGACGGACTTGCCCTATGCGAAGAGATCTATAAGCCGTATAACGGGGATAATTCCCTTGTCGGCTCTACCGATGTGGGCAGTGTAAGCTGGGTGGTACCAACTGTGCAAATGCGCGGTGCGACCTGCGCAATCGGCACGCCGCTGCATTCATGGCAAATGGTGGCGCAGGGGAAATTGCCTGCAGCCCATAAAGGCATGGCACATGCAGCGAAAATCATGAGCAGCACCGCTGCAGAACTGTTCCGCAATCCGGAACATATTACAGCGGCCAAAGCAGATCATCAGAAACGCCTCGGCGGTACAGTTTTCATCAATCCGATACCGGATGATGTGCAGCCTGCCCTCCCCGTGCAAAAAGCATAGTCAGCGGGCTACAGGAATCCATTATGACAACCATTTCTTTCATCTCTCCTTCTATTCACACGCAGTTTCGGACGGAAAACCAGTTCCCACTTTTCCTGAAACTGCTCTAACCGGCCAAGGACATTATGAAGCAACTCAGCTTTTTTGAAATCCTCAGCTTCGGGCCTGACGGCTGGGGGCAAGTTCTGCTCACCGGCGCATTAATGAGTGTTGCCCTTGCTGTGACCGGCTTTTTGCTCGGCGCAGTCATCGGCGTGTTCGGTGCCTGGGCAAAAATCTCAGGCGGACGGATTACCCGTACCATCGCGGATGGTTATACAACCATTATCCGCGGCATTCCTGACCTGCTGATTATCTATCTGTTTTATTTCGGCGGCAGTGCAGCGATTACCGCAATCGGCAAACTGTTCGGCGCTGAAGGTTTCCTCGGTTTTCCGGGTTTCCTCGCCGGTATGCTGGCTATCGCCATTTCCTGCGGTGCGCATCATACGGAAGTTTTCCGTGGTGCTTTCAAAGCCGTTGCCAAAGGCGAGCTGGAAGCAGCAACCGCCTGTGGCATGGGTCGCTGGCTGAAATTCCGCCGTATCATTGCGCCTCTGTCGCTGCGTCATGCGCTGCCGGGCCTTGGCAATGTGTGGCAGGTATCGTTGAAAGAATCCGCTCTGGTTTCCGTGACCGGCGTTGTGGAGCTGCTGCGTCAGGCACAGATCGGTGCCGGTTCAACCGGACTGCCATTCAACTTCTTCCTGATCGCCGGTGCCCTCTATCTGCTGATTTCGTCTGTTTCAGGCGGCATTTTGCAGTCCGCTGAGCGCTATTTCTCCCGCGGCGTGAGGAGAGCCCAATGAGTTTTGAATTCTTCGCTGAATCTTTCGTCGCTATGCTGGCGGGTCTGCCTCTGACCCTGAAACTGGCCGCGACTGCGATTGCACTGGGTGCCTGTCTTGCTCTGGTCATCGCGATGATGCGCCTGTCCGGCAATGTTGTGCTGGACTGGATTGCTCGTATTTATGTGTTTGTATTCCGCGGCACACCGCTGCTGGTGCAGATTTTCATCATCTATTACGGCCTCAGCCAGTTTCCGGCGATCCGTCACTCTTTCCTGTGGCCAATCCTGCGTGAACCTTACTGGTGTGCAGTTATCGCTCTGACGATGAACACAGCCGCCTATGCCGGTGAAATCATCCGTGGCGGTCTGCTATCCGTGCCTCATGGCCAGATTGAAGCAGCCAAAGCCTGTGGCATGTCGCGCTTCACCGCTTTCCGCCGTGTGGTCATGCCGCTTGCTATCCGTCAGGCACTGCCTGCCTATGGCAATGAAATGATCTCGATGGTCAAAGCCACCTCGCTGGCCTCGATCATCACGCTGATGGAAGTGACCGGTATTGCTGCCAAGCTGATTGCCGAGAGCTATCGCGCGATTGAAGTTTTTGTCGTTGCCGGTGCAATTTACCTGTCCATCAACTTCATTCTGACCCGTCTTCTGCTGCTGGCTGAATACCGTCTGACGCCATATCTGCGTCAGCCTGTTCCTGTCAGCGTACCGGCCAATATTCCTACTGAAGGAAAAGCATCGTGAGCAATACAGTATCCGCATCCGCACCGGTCGCGCTGAAAGTCGAAAACCTGCGCAAGAATTTCGGTCAGGTCGAAGTGCTGAAAGGTATTTCGCTCGAAGCCCGCGAAGGTGAAGTGATCTCCATTCTCGGCTCTTCTGGCTCGGGTAAATCCACATTGCTGCGCTGCATCAACCTTCTGGAAACACCGACATCCGGTACGGTCACCATTTCCGGTGAAACCATCAAGATGGCGCAGAACTCCAAAGGCGAGAGCTACCCGACCGACAAGAAACAGGTCTCGCGCATCCGCTCGGAACTCGGCATGGTCTTCCAGAGCTTCAATCTCTGGTCACACAAAACCATTCTGGAAAATGTGATTGAAGCGCCGATCTATGTGCAGGGGCGCAACCGCGCTGAAGTCATTGAAGAAGCGGAAGCACTGCTGGCGAAAGTCGGTATTGCCGATAAGCGCAATTACTACCCTTCACATATGTCCGGCGGTCAGCAGCAGCGTGCAGCGATTGCCCGCGCGCTGGCGATGAAGCCAAAAGTAATGCTGTTTGACGAACCGACTTCCGCACTTGATCCGGAACTGGTAGGTGAAGTTCTGCGCGTGATGCGCGGACTTGCTGAAGAAGGCCGTACAATGCTGGTCGTGACCCACGAAATGGGCTTTGCCCGTGACGTTTCCAACCGCGTTATCTTTGTACATCAGGGTCAGGTTGAAGAAGACGGCGCACCGTCGGAAGTCTTCACCAATTCCAAGTCAGAGCGTTTCCGCAAATTCATCAGCCACGAAAATGCGGGTTAAAGCATTTCCAGCAAAAGTGCGAAGCGTCTTCGCGGGGAAATCAGTTCGCTGGACTGATTTCTATTCCCACTTCGATACATAGGATAATGCGTAAAGACAAAGAGACAGAGCGGCTCAAAAGTTCAATCCTGAATGGAGCCGCTCTAAGTGAACAAGAATAATTGTAAACAGGGTGCTTCTATGAAAATCAGCCTCATCACCAAATCGCTTCTTGCTTCTGCAATGCTGCTCGGCGCCGTATCGGCCAGCGTCACTGCACAGGCTGAAGAAAAGAAATGGACCAAAGTAACCATCGCAACTGAAGGTGCTTACCGTCCGTACAACTTCACCAAGCCGGACGGCACACTCGACGGCTATGAAATCGAGCTGAGCAAATATCTCTGCGATCATATGAAAGTGGAATGCACGCTCGTTGCAACACCATTTGACAGCATGATCCCTGCGCTGAACGCCGGTAAATTCGACGCGATCATGGCTGGCCTGACCGCCACAGCAAAGCGCGAAGAAACCATTGATTTCTCGGTTTCTTACGGCCTGACACCACAGACTTTCGCAACGCTGAAAGACAGCCCTTATGCGAAACTGCCGCATACCGGCGAAACTCTGTTCCTTGCCAATGAAGATGAAGCCACGAAGAAAGCCATCGGCGAATTTTCGACTTCAATCGAAGGCCGCACTGTTGGCGTACAGACCGCTTCGCTCGGCCTGACACTGCTCAACACCTATTTCAAAGATTCCGCTGATATCCGCGAATATAAGACCACTGAACAGCACGATCTGGATCTGAAGTCCGGCCGCGTTGATCTGGTTGTAGCGTCGCTGGCCTATCTGGCCGATGCTGCGAAAAAGCCAGGCAATGAAGATATCGTTCTGACCGGCCCTTACTTCAAAGGCGGCGTTCTGGGTCGCGGCGTTGCCGTTGGTCTGCGCAAGAACGAACCAGAACTGCAGAAGAAGTTCAGCGAAGCGATTGAAGCTGCAAAAGCTGACGGCACAATCAAGAAGCTGTCCGAAAAATGGTTCGGTTTTGACGTAACTCCATAAGTTACGAACACAATTTGAAATCATGAATGTGGCTGCGATTTTCGCGGCCACATTTTTTTATCGTGAGCAAAAGCAACAAGACCATGCTCAAATCCGGTCATCGCATAAAGACATGATCTGATCTGAAATTTTGATGATCCGCTCTGCGCAATATGATTGGACGGCAAGGCTTTGTATCTGTAGAAGCCTTTGTTATTCAAACATTTCTCATCCTGCATCCGGATCACGACTATGCCTGTATATGAACTCGCCGCACTCGGAGCCGCGACTTGCTGGGCGTTTACAGGTATTATTTCTGCCATTCCCGCCGGTCATGTCGGCGCATTGGCATTCAACCGTGGCAGGCAGGTTTTCGTCACCGGATTATTGCTGGTCTATGTGCTGATTTCCGGTACATGGCGTGATCTCAGCTGGGACAGTGCAGTTCCGCTGCTGCTCTCCGGCCTGATCGGGATTTTCGTCGGCGACTCTTTACTGTTCACTGCACTGAACCGCCTCGGCCCCCGCCGCTCCGGTATTCTGTTTGCGCTCAATGCACCGATTGCCGCCGTGCTTGGCTGGATACTGCTGGATGAAACATTGTCACCTATGGGTGTGCTCGGTATCGCCGTCACGATATCCGGCGTGTTACTGGCCATTCTATTTGGCAAGCGCCGTGCACAAATCCATGAATGGGAAAAGATCAAAGGCCCGCTCTGGATCGGTGTCGGGCTGGGGCTGGCAGCGGCAACCGGTCAGGCCATCGGCTCCATTATCGCCCGCCCAGTCATGGCCAGCGGGATTGATCCGGCATTGGCCTCGCTGTTACGTGTTGGCATTGCGGCCTGCTGCCTGACCGTGCTGACACAATTGCCGGTTCCGGCGCTCAAGCCCAAAAAGCCTTTTACGCTGAAGATTGCCTTCCTCACCGCTTTGACCGGCTTTCTTTCGCTGGCGCTCGGCATGACATTGCTGCTCTTTGCGCTTTCCGGCGGTAAGGTCGGCATTGTCTCCACCATCTCGGCCACAACACCGGTGATTATTCTGCCGCTGCTATGGCTGCGCACCGGTGAACGCCCCGCCAATGGTGCATGGCTTGGCGCTCTGCTGGTAGTGGCCGGAATGGCACTGATTATGCTGCGCTGAGTGAAATGCTCACTCAGCCGCCTGTTGCTGATAATGATGGCCGGAAACCACACGCACGGCTTCGGAAACCGCTTGTGTAATACGGCTCTCAATCAGAGGATTGCTGAGTTGCCCGTCGGTAAAGTCACGATCCGAGACATAGATTGCGGTCGGCAGTGCAAAAGCCTCAAAGAATCCGAATAACGGGCGCAACTGATGCTCGACAATCAGCGAATGGCGATCACCGCCGCCGGTTGCGGCCAGAATGACCGGCTTGCCACGCAGTAATTTCGGATCAAGCAGATCGAAGAAATGTTTGAACAGTCCCGTATAACTGCCTTTATAAGTCGGTGTGCCGACAACCAGCAGATCAGCAGCGGCAATTTCATCGACAATGTCAGAAGCCTGCTTGTCGAGTTGCGACGGCCAGCGTGCAGCAGGGAACGACGCTCCCAGATCGGCAATATCATAGACAGATGACACACCGCCGAGGGCCAGAGCTACCTGTCCGGAAATATGTTCAACAAAGCCACGGGTTTTGGACGGGCTGGTCAGGTTGCCGGAAAATCCGGTTATGCGGGGCGCACTCATAGTCTTTCCTCAGAACTTTCAGAATTTTCATGTGTCAGCGGGGGCGGCAAAGGAATCTCCCCCGTAAAAACCGGCACGCGATAGCCGCGCTGCACAGCTTCCCGTTTGGCGATTTGCAGATACCAGCGCCGGACGGAGGGATAATTATTGAGATTGATTTTATGACGTTCAAAACGCGACACCCACGGCCAGACTGACATATCAGCAATGGAATAATCGCCTGCCAGATAATCTTTGCCGTTGAGATGCTGCTCCAGCTTCTCGTAAAGCCGCTTGGTTTCACTTGCGAAAAGTGCGGAGGCTGCCGGTGCCACGTCCGGATGATAGGTCAGAAAATAATGCGCATGGCCAAGTGTGGGGCCTAAACCACCAACCTGCCAGAACACCCATTCCAGCACCGCATAGCGCTCAGCGCCTGATATTGGCAAAAACCGGCCGGTCTTCTCTGCGAGATAAGTCAGGATTGCACCGGATTCCAGCAATGTCAGCCCGTTTGAATGATCGACAATCGCCGGAATTTTAGAGCCCGCACTGATCTTGCGGAAGTTTTCAGAGAACTGCTCGCCTTTGGTCAGGTCGATTGCATGCGCCTGATAAAGCAAGCCGAACTCTTCCAGCGCAATGGAGGTTTTCAGTCCGTTGGGCGTAATCCATGTGTAGAGATCAATCATATCAGTCAAACATCAGGTCGGGCATCAGGTCGGGCATCGCATCGGATGTTTGGCGGTTTGTTATATTACGTCCGGTCACATCTTCCAGCCCGTCAAAAATCTCCCGCAACCGCAGCACAATTTGCTCAACACGCGGATCAGCCACACTATAGATCATTGTCTTGCCGGCGCGCCTGCAGGCAATAGCACCTGCCTCACGCAGAATACTCAATTGTTGCGACAGGCTCGGCTGCGGAATACGCAGTTCCGCTTCCAGCTCACCGACCTGCGCTTCCTGCTCCATCAGATAGCACACCAGCGCCAGCCGGTTTGCATTGGCAATCAGCTTGAGCAGGTCACTCGCTGTGGTGACGGAACGGCATAAACGGGCTGCAACCGGCTTGGTCATTAAACCTCTCATTATAACCACGCGCAAACATTCTATAAAAAAATATATTGATAACTGATATTAATCAATATGTTATAAATTCAAGCGTTAAAAATTATGACCTGCGCACATGCCAAAAACTAGAATAATCCGTTACAAAGCCGCACAAAATTAGAACAGCCCGCTTTGGCTTTCATTTTACAAAAACGTAAATTGTATCTCAGTACCACAGGCGGATAATTCCAGTTTCTGCCTGTCTTCTGAAAGGGCAGTTTATGAAAATCGGTGTTCATCCCAGCAATCTGCATCTGCGTATCGCACAGGTCTGGCCTGATGCCTTTGCCGCACTCGATGGTGAGTTTGTTGCCTATCGCGAAGGGCGCGACACCGGCAGACTGATTACAGAAGGCAAGATTGATTTTGGCGGCACCGGCTCAACCCCGCCGATCACCGCAGCTCTGGACGGGTTGCCTGTCAACTATATCGCCGCCTCCGCTCCGCGCCCTGCCAATGGCGCAATTCTGGTGCGCGCTGACAGCCCGATCAAATCCACATCTGATCTGAAACACCGTCGCATCGGGCTGGTGGACGGCTCTTTCCAGACCTATTATCTAGCACGCAATCTGGAAGAAGCCGGTCTCAGCCTCGCCGATATTGAACGCGTCGAACCGGAAGTGAATGATGCCCTGCCTGCACTGCTCGACGGTCGTGTTGATGCGTGGATTGCTATGGCACCACGTCTGGAAAATGCCCTTGAGCGTGATGATATCCGTCTGCTCTCGCGCTGCGGCTCTACTATTCCCAACCGCTCTTTGTTCTGGACGCTGGAAAGCAGCGGGCTTGATGCCCAATCCCGCCTAAAAATTGCGCAGGAACTGGCACGGATCGGCCACGAAATCACAGCAGACCCACATCAGGCCGCCCGCAGGCTGGTGGAAAGCGGTGCAACGGAAGCCAGTCTGCAAGGCTGGGAAAAGGTGATTGCCTCACGCGATTTCACTGTCATTCCGGCGGATGAAACCATTCTCACAGAACAGCAGACAGAAGCAGAAGTTCTGCATCGTCACGGGCATTTTGACCGCCTTGCGCAGATTTATCCGCAAGCTGCCTGATCGCCACAATCTCCTAAATTTAAGAATACGGACAATGATATGAATATTTTCTGGTATATGTGCGCACCTGACGGTGCTTATCCGTGGAAGCCTGAAGGTTCCCGCAAGGTTGATCTCGGCTATTACAAGCAGCTTGCCATGGCCTATGACCAGCTGGGCTATACCGGCGCACTCTTTGCCACCGGCGCCCATGATGTATGGGGATTAGCCAATTCGCTGCTGCCTTATACAGAGCGGCTGAAATTTCTCGTTGCCATCCATCCGGGTCTGATTGCGCCGACTTTGCTTGCCAAAATGGCTGCAAGTTTTCAGGAATTTTCCAACGGCCGTCTGTTGGTCAATGTCGTATCGGGTGACGCCAAAATGCTCGGCGCCTATGGTATGAACATTCCCCATGATGAACGCTATGATATGGCCGATGAATATCTGACCATCTGGCACAGACTGTTTGCCGGAGAGAGCGTGGATTATCAGGGCAAATATTTCACCACAACCGGTGCCAAACTGGCACTGCCGGTGGGTGATACGATTACCCCGCCGCCGCTCTGGTTCGGCGGTTCCTCCGATAAAGCGCTCGATGTTTCCGCCAAACATACCGACACTTACCTGTCATGGGGCGAAACGCCGGAGCAGATCGGAGCTAAAATCGCCAAGGTCAAAGAACGCGCCAAGCAATTCGGCCGTACTATGCAATATGGCATCCGGCTTTATGTGATTGTGCGTGATACTGATGCCAAAGCATGGGAGGCCGCCAATGATCTCTATGCCCAGATGGATGCCGCATCCATTGCTGCCAATCAGCGTTTTGTTTCCAACACGGATTCCGTTGGTCAAAAACGCATGAGTGCTTTGCATGGCGGTGTTAAGCCTGAGAACTTACGTGATCTGGAAGTTGCACCAAACCTCTGGGCGGGTATCGGCCTTGTGCGTCCGGGTCCGGGCACTGCAATTGTCGGCTCGCCGGATACGGTTATCCGCACACTGGAAGCCTATCGTGAAGCGGGTGTGGAAACATTCATCCTCTCCGGCATGCCATTGCTGGAAGAAGCCTATCGTTTCGGAGAAACTGTGCTGCCGCGTCTTGATGTTTCAACAGAAGTAAAGCAAGCAAAGAATTACACATGGTCGACATTGTTTGACCGCGACCTCTCTAAGGCAGTTCCGGCTTGATGATGAGTACAGTGAAGACCTATCCCGCGATCGCAATAACACCGGTGCAATCCTTTGCCAGAACAATGCTGACTGGCATTGAAAATCTGCTGGGTGCAATCTGTGCAGCGCTCCTTGCCGCATTGCTGCTGATTGTGCTGACAACAGTGGTGCTGCGCTACGGGTTTAATACCGGTCTTCTCGGCTCTGAAGAACTGGCCACATGGCTCTATGTTGCATTGATTGCTTTTGGTGCGCCGCTGGCAATCAATTCGGCACTGGCGATGCGGCTTGATCTGGTGACATCCCGTCTCTCGCCTTCGGGTCAGCGTGGCGCAGCTATTATTGCGGACACTTTCACGCTGATGAGCGGGCTGATCCTCAGCTTCGGCAGCGCGCGGATTGCTGTGCTGCTTGGCGGCATTTCTCCGACACTCGGCCTGCCGGAATGGATACGTTTCGGCTTTCTCGGTCTCGGCGGGTTCTTTATTCTGATTGTGCTGGGGCTACAGCGCATCAGCGAGAATAAAATACCGGATCTGCTGATTGCCGGTCTGCTGGCAACGGCGCTCTATATCGCGGTCAGCCATATCCATATTGATACGGATTTAAGCCCGAGTATTGTGCTGGGTCTGATTGCTCTGGCCGGACTGCTGGTTGCGGCTCCTCTACCCCATGCATTTCTGGCCGCCGCCTATATTGCCATTGCCTTTGGCAGCACCTTGCCGGAACCGGCTGTGGTGTCTTCCACTGTGACCGGTGTTTCCAAATTCCTGCTGCTAGCAATTCCGTTCTTTCTGCTGGCGGGCAGCCTGCTTACCGCCGCAGGCATTGCGCAGAAGATCGTGCAATTTGCCTCCTCACTTGTCGGCCATCGCCGTGCCGGATTGGCACAAACCACATTGCTGACCAGTGTGCTGTTTTCCGGTGCTTCCGGCTCTTCTGTCGCCAATGCGGCCTTTGGCGCTGCAACCTTCCAGCCGGAACTGGTAAAGCGCGGCTATCCGCCTGCGCAGGCCGGTGCAATTATTGCGGCAACATCTGTGCTGGATAATGTGATCCCGCCGTCTATTGCCTTTCTCATTCTTGCAGCGGCAACCAATCTCTCGGTCGGCGCATTGCTGGTCGGCGGGTTTTTTGCCGGTGCGGTCATGGCTCTCTGCCTTGCCGTCGCCATTCATCTGACCGTGCGTGAACAGGTAACACAGCCGCGTGCCAGCGGACAGGAACGCCTGCATTCAGCCATCGGTGCCATCCCCGCTTTCGGCCTTGGCATTATCGTGGTTGTCGGCATCCGCATGGGCGTAGTTACGACCACAGAAGCTGCTGCTATTGCTGCACTCTATACATTGATCATGGCTCTGATCGGCAAAGTCGGAACTGCATCGCTCTATGATATTTTCAGGCAATCCGGCAAAGAAGCCTCTGCTATCGGCTTACTTATCGGCACGGCCAGTCCTTTCGCTTTCCTGCTGGCGGTGGATGATATTTCCGGCACGATTTCCGATCTCGTCAGCGGTCTTGGCGCGAACCCGATCATCATTCTGATTGCCATCAATCTCGTATTGCTGGTTGTCGGCCTTGTGCTGGATATTGGTGCTGCCATTTTGCTGTTCGGCCCGATCTTTCTGCCAATTGCCGTTGCTGCCGGTATTGATCCGGTGATGTTCGGCGTCATTCTCGTGGTCAATCTCATGATCGGCGGGCTGACACCACCGGTCGGCATGCTGGTTTTTGTGGTCAGCGGTGTTACCCGCCTCCCCGCCACGGCTCTTTTCAAAGCCATGACACCCTATTTCATCGCTCTGCTGTTTTCTCTCGTCATTCTCGGCGCATGGGCTCTGCTCATCTGACCTGCTCTCATAAGGATCCTCCCGCTATGATTACGCTTAACCGCCGCCATTTTCTGCGCACAGCCACGCTCGGCACTGCCACCGCCCTTGCCATGCCTGCCCTCATCCGCACGGCACAGGCCAAAACCGCTATCACTATCGCCTCACTGTTTGGCGACGATAAGCCGGAAACCAAAATCTGGCTGAAAATCCGTGATCTCGTGGAAGCAAAACTGCCGGAACAATTCCGTTTCAACATCGTCAAAGACAGTGCTTTGGGCGGTGAAAAGGAAGTGGCTGAGGGTATCCGCCTCGGCTCAATACAGGGCAGCCTCTCCACCGTTTCCGCGCTTTCCGGCTGGGTTCCGGAGCTGCAAATTCTCGACCTGCCATTCCTGTTTAAAGATGCTGACCATGTGCTGAAAACCGTACAGGGCGAGACTGGTAATGATCTGAAAGAAAAGCTCAAAGCGCAGAACTTTATCGCTACCGGCTTTATCAATTATGGCGCACGGCATTTGCTGACTAAAGAAGCTGTGACCAAACCGGAACAACTCAAAGGTAAACGCATCCGCACTATTCAAAGCCCGCTGCACACAAAACTCTGGAGTAATTTCGGTACCACGCCAGTGGGTATTCCGATCACGGAAACCTATAATGCACTGGAAACCGGCGTTGCCGATACGATGGATCTGACAAAATCTGCCTATGCGAGCTTCAAGCTCTATGAGGTTGTGCCGTTTGTCACGGAAACCAGCCATATCTGGGCGTCGGGTGTGGTCTATTTCTCTGCCAATTTCTGGAACGGTCTCAATGCCGAGCAACAGCAGGTGCTGCAGGAAGCATCCCAAGAGGCCACCACCTACTTTAATCAGCTGATCGTTGATGATGAAGCCGCAGCGATCACCACAGCCAAAGAGCATGGTGCGCAGGTTCTGCAACCGGAAAATTATGACCAGTGGCAGGCCGGTGCAAAAACCGTATGGGATGATTTCGCACCGGTTGTCGGCGGTATCGACCGCATCAATGCGATCAAAAATCTTTAACTCACAGACCGGTCAGGACGTCTCCCTCCTCAGCCGGAGGGAGACCTTAGAGTCTTAACTCTCAGCCTGATATTTCTTCAGCATTTCAGCGGCGCTGATTTCATCGGTGATGAAGACTGTCGGCTTCAGCAGTTTCATTGCACCAAGCAATGCCACCACTTTTTCCGGCCCGCCGGAAGTAAGGATACGCACTGGTGCTTTCTGCAACTTATCCATGCTGACCGACATCACGCGCTCATGCACCGGATCGGAAACAATCTCGCCATTGCGGTCATAGAAATGGAACAGCATATCGCCGACTGCGCCATTCTCGATCAAAGAGCGCTTCTGCACGTCATCTATCAGACCAACACGATAGGATGTGCTACTGGCCGTCTCAATGCCGCCGATGCTGAGCAGAACCATGTCCAGATCATCAGCCATTTCGAAAACATCTTTCAAACCGCAGCGCTCAACCAATGCCTCGCGCGTTTCCTGACTGTCAACCAGTGCCGGAGCGGGAATCAGATAGCCCTCGCCCTGAAAAATCTGCGCGAATTGCCAGGCAAATTCCGGCGGATTGAACCGGCGCGGCTGTGCAATTCCGCCGAGAAGCGAAATCACTTTAAGATCATTAAGACTGCGCGCACCGATATGCTGCAAAGTGCCGGATAATGTGCGCCCCCAGCCCACACCGATGCGCATGCCGTGCTGTACTTTCTCGGAAAGATAAGCACCGGTTGCAGCGGCAATCGGCACAATCGGGTCAGTCTCCGGCGTTGACAGCGGCGCAACGATTGCCCGCTCCAACCCGAATGTCTGCTCCAGCATTCTTTCCAGCGCAGTCAGACCGGCCAGCTTGCCTTCAATCGTGATCTTCACCTCATTGCGGGCACGGGCTTCGGCCAGCAGCCGCACAATCGTTACACGACCGACACCAAGCACATCCGCAATGTCATTCTGGGTCATCTGCTCGACATAATACATCCATGCCGCGCGGGTGCGCAGCCGGTTGGTTTTATTCTCGCTGGCGACGCTTTCTGATCCGACGATAAATTCCGGTGTTTCCTGAACATTACCCGATTTGCGCTTTGTGCTTTTCAACCCAATTCCCCGAATATTTTGCACATACTTATACGACCTGCTGAAAGACTGGCCGATAAGCAGGTTTTTCTGCGCGCAGCTTATTGCTTTTTCAGCCATGAAGAAACAATAATCCCGTCATCATTTCGGGTTATACCCGCATCATGCGCGCAGGATGAACGACCATGCATCAGGACATTCCGAACGACATCGCCGTCAGTATCAAAGACAAGCTGCGAGGCCTGCGTTATGCCCTGCGCCGTACCCGTCACGGCCAGAATGAGACTGCTGAACCGGCAATCCTGCCGGATATTGTCCTCAACCGTGCTGCACATGTTGCGGCAACAGTGATGGATAAAGCATTCAGCACTGCTGAAAATATCTCGATTTCTCTGGTTTCCGACAATCCGTCCATTCATGACACTGCGCCGGATGTGCAGGGTTTGAGCTTCTATTTCACAAGCGGGCAGGAAGGGCAGCGCGCGTTTCATCGCGATATGTATTATCTGACCAAGGCCGTGTTGCGCCGCAACAAAGCAGAAAACGTGCTGATTCAGGAAGCCGTTTTCATGTCGGTCTATAATCATATGAAACAGCGCTATAGTGCGGATATTGCCCGCCTGCATGACCCGAAAACTGATGTGATCCAGCAGACTGCCAGACTGTGCACGGCGCTGTTTCAGGAAATATTGCGCCAGCAGCCGGTGCACCAGTCCAGCAGCCTGTCCGAACAAGCTCTGATTTCAGGCTTTGCGGCCATTAGTCTGGCCTGTGGACTGGCAACGGCCAAACCGGTCGATATGGAAAATATTGATAATCTGGAAAGCGCCCTGCTGGCAGTGGAAGCACGCGGCGAGCGCATTCTTGAAAGCCTGCACAACAAGGATGAAGCGGCTCTGCAAAAACTGTTTGCCACACTGATTTTTCATCTGCCGTAAAGACAAGACACCGCCGTAAGAATGTATTTTACCGCGGTGTTTAAATTTATTTAAGCTCAGAAATCAGCTTCTTTGCCCGCGGGATGGAAGCGGGGCTCATACTCAGTTCTGTCAGCCCCATGCGGATAAATTCTGCAATCAGATCCGGTCGTGCTGCCGCCTCACCGCACATTCCCACCATAATACCGGCCTCAATGCCTGCTTTTGCAGTCATCTCAATGGCAGCCATTACCGCCAGATGTGAAACATCATTCAGCTTGGCAACGGTTGGGTTAAGTCGGTCTGCAGCCATAACATACTGGGTGAGATCATTGGTGCCGATTGAGAAGAAAGCGGCTTCCTGTGCCAGCTGTTGTGCGGCGAAAACAGCAGCAGGTGTTTCAATCATCACACCAAGGTCAAACTGACCGCAAGCCTTGCCTTCGCTGAGCAGTTCTTGTCTGCATGTCTCAATCAAAGCTTTGGTTGCGCGGATTTCCGCCACATCCGAGATCATCGGCAGCATGACTTTAAGCTGACCATGCACGGCAGAACGCAGCAGGGCACGCAATTGCGGCTTGAAAATATCCGGCCGGTCAAGACACATACGGATACCGCGCCAGCCGAGAAACGGATTTTCCTCCTGCGGAAATTCAATACCGGCAATCGGCTTGTCCCCGCCAATATCAAGCGTGCGCACAATCACAGGATAAGGTGCAAAAGCTTTCAGCAAAGCCGAATAGGTTTCCGTCTGCATATCTTCCGATGGCAGATGCATATGTTTCATGAAGAGCAGCTCGGTACGGAACAGGCCCACGCCCATCGCACCGGCAGCCTGCGCCACCTCAATCTCTTCCAGCGCACCGAGATTGGCGGCAACTTCAATTACTGTACCATCGGCCCGCTGCGGGATCATGGTGCGATAGGCTTCCAAAGCCTGTTTTTCAGCCTTCGCATCTGCAATACGCTGCTTGAAATCCGCGCAGATTACGTCATCTGGATCCGGCGCGACACGGCCTTTACTGCCGTCAACAGCAATCTGCTTCACATCTTTCAGCTGATGCACCGCTTTACCCAGACCGAGCACCGCCGGAATACCATGGGTGCGGGCAATGATCGCCACATGGGAGGTTGCGCCGCCATGGCCACAGACAATCGCACCGATCTTTTTCAGTGGTGCGCGGGCGAAATCCCATGCACCGATATCTTCAGCGATCAGAATAGCGCCATCCGGCAAGGCTTCCAGACTGATATCCTGCTGCCCCAGAAGCGCCAGACAAATCTGACGGCCAACGGCCTGCACGTCATCAGCACGGGCATTGAGATAAGGGTCATCAATCTCTGAGAACTGACGGGCAACGGCTGCACTGGCACCGAGCATGGCGGAGAGCGCATCCAGCCCGCCACGGATCAGTCCTGTTGCTTCATCAAGTAAAGTCTCGTCCGCAGCAATATCCTTCAATGCCGCAATAATACCGCGATCGCTCTCGGCAAGATTATCCGCTTTCAGCTCCGCATCCATACGCTGCTGAACATGCGCGACAGCATCATGAAAACGGGCAAGTTCTGCGGATATTTCAGAGGTTTTCAACGTGCGGTTATCAGCAGAGATTTCCGGCGGGAAAAACGGATAGGCCTCACCAATTGCCACGCCTTCACTGGCCGCAATACCGGCTATAAAACCGGTCTCTTCCGGCTCTGCCAGCGAAACAGCCGGAACTATTGGGTCAACAGATGCAGGCGCGCTCGCAACAACAGGAGCATCCGCATTTTCATCCAGACCCGACAGCGGATTTTCCAGATAGCCGATCAGCGCTTCCAGTGCCTCAATCGCATCCGCACCTTTGGCACGCACGGTTACCGTGTCATTTTCCTTAACGCCGAGCAGCATCAGCTTCACGGAGCTTTTTGCGCTGACGCTTTTGTCCGCTTTAGCAATCTCAATGTCCGATTCAAAGCTCTTGGCAAGCTTCACAAAGCGGGTAGCCGGCCGTGCATGTAAACCTTCATGCACCCGTACGATTGTCGAGCGTTCCATGCTATACCTGTTTCAATAGTCTGAATTTATGCGTGAATGATAATCGCGGTACCGGTCTGCAATTGCGCCACCAGCGCCTGTGTATCCACTTCGGAAGCGCAAATTTCTCCCGGACGTTCAGTGCTCTCGGCACCATTGAACGAAATCACCACATGGCCGATATCCAACACTTTCTGCCATGCACTGGAGCCGACAGAGGTAATCGTCGCCTCAAGCGAGCCGATGCTGATCCTTGCGCCGGTTGCAGGAGCTTCAGCAGACGGTTGGTCTTCCACCGCATGAAGCACAGAAACCTCTGCCAGTTCTGACGGAGAGCCGTCAGCAAACAGGATAACAACGCCGCCTTCAGCCAGATCCGCCACTTCAGGACCCACAGCGGTAATCCGCGTTTTAAGAGAAATTGTCATAATGGCGGAACCTTTCAATCTATTCTGCTTTGCAAGAGCGGCCAGTCATTGGCGACCAGACCGCTCTTTGTATTGTATGTGTTATTTTAAAGAACCATCAGGCTCACAGCCCATGCAATCAGCACCGAAACCGGCCCCATGATCTGACGGCTGATGAGAACCGCAGGAACACCGATCTCGATGGTTTTCGGCTTGGCTTCACCCAATGCCAGACCAACCGGCACGAAGTCACAACCGACCTGCGTGTTATAGGCAAACAGTGCAGGCAGAGCCATTGCCGGAGCAATCGTGCCATTGGCAATTTGCGGCCCGATAATTGCCACACCAACCACCTGCGCAATCACCGCACCAGGTCCGAGAACCGGCGACAGAAACGGCAGACCGCAGATTGCGGACAGGATCAGCAAGCCGATAATATTATTGGCAAGCGGCCCCAGCGGCTGTGCGAGAATATCGCCGATACCGGTATAGAGGATGAAGCCGATCAGCATGGTAACGAAGGCCATGAACGGCAATACGTTACGGATAACCTGATCGATGGTACGGCGACCGGCATTAAAGAATACGCCGACAATACCGCCCATTACACGGCCGACACTGCTGATAAAGCCGATCAGACCGCCCTCAGAAGGCTGTTCAACCGGTGCAGCAGCAGGTGCCTCAGCCTTGGTCTGTGCCGCAGCGGCAGCCGCCGGTGCGGAACCATCTGCAAGGGCAATATTTTCAGACTTCACACCCGACACATAGATATCTTCGGTAATATACTGTGCCAATGGTCCTGACTGGCCGACCGGCATCACATTAACCGTCGGAATGCGTTTGCGCGGATAGACACCGCAACGTGCCGTGCCGCCGCAATCCACGATTACAACAGCCATTTCGCTTTCAATCGGCGGGCTTTTAAAGCCGTCAACCGCTTCAGCACCGGTCAGGTCTGCAATCTGACGGGCAATCGGGTGAATACCGCCACCGGTGACAGAAACAACCTTGTTGCGCTGTTCGGTCGGCTGAATGGTCAACGGGCCGCCCCAGCCGCCGGAACCCGGATTAATTGTTACGGATTTATAGGTTTTTGCCATGTTCCCCTCCCGCCCCTCAGAGCTCAATGCCCTGACGGCGCGCCATAATGGCGGTAATACGTTCTGTCAGCATACCTTTGAGCAGGATCACCACGAGACCGACCAGCGCATACCAGATCGCCACAGTGATATGATAACCGCCCGGCACTGCGCCCTTCTTTTCCAGCTCCAGCAGCGCCACAAGAATGCCGCCCCAGACGAAATATTCGCCCGGATTGATATGCGGGAAAAGGCCAAGCGGCGGATGCACATAGGAAACCGCAGCATCGTAAAATGCAGGCTTATGCTTTTCTTCGAGAAACGACCCGAATGTATAGGCCATCGGATTGGTCAGGAAGAAGACCGAAAGCAAAGGCAAAACCGTATAGCGGGTCAGCGCGATACGTCCGGCACCGCGCGCCAGACCATGTACACGCTTTTCGCCCACCAGTTCGGTGATCGCGTAAAAAGCGGTCATCAGCACGATCAGTGTCGGGATGATACCAGTAACAAAGCCGGTCAGAACCTCGCCGCCCTTCTGGAACACACCGATAAAGTGTTTACCCAAAGCGGTAAGCCAGCCGAGCTGCTCTTCCTGCTGCACATTTTGCAGGCGTTCACGGAACTGATCGACAGTGATATTGCCGCCGGTTGCAGCCGCTGTTCCCGTATCGGTGCTGGCTTGTGCCAATACCACGAGATCATTGCCACTTTGCTGCACCGCCATTTTGCTGTGCAGCCCTGCGTTTAACACTGCGTCGGATACCAGCCCCCCCGCATGATGCAGGGATTGCATGGTGACGTCGGCATGTTGTGCCAACATTGCTGTAATTGACATATTACCTCCCTGATTGCCGCATCGGAAATGCGACCTCCCCTACTCTTTTTAGTTCAGACTTCCGCTGTCTTCAGACCGGTTAATCCGGTCTCTCCGTCAGACGTATCAGCCAGCCTTTCAGCCTGCTCAATTGCAGAACGCACCGCATGTGCCACAGCCGGCTGAAATTTGTCCTGTTCCAGCTGCTCCCGCAATTGGGTCAGTGTCAGCCCTTCAAAAGCATCACGACGGGTGAATTTGGCAAAGACTGTGCGACCACTCATCTCCAGCAATCTGCGCACAACCAGATCACGATCCACCACGATCAGAACAATAACGCCCTTACCGAAACGCCCGCGCACATGACCGGCACCAACATATCCGTCTTTGTATTTATTGCTGATGCCCTTCATGACATCGGTATAGTGACGCATCTGGAACCAGACACCCAGCGACTGGAAACCCCAAAGCAATGCCAAAGCTAATAATGCCCATTGCCATATCGCCATACGATATCCTCCCGACTGCCTCTGAACCCGTCATCAGCTCATTCTCCCGAGTGAATTAGAGAACATTTGTTTTTTTCAATGTCAATATGTATAATTCATTACACGCAGGTCAAAGCGAATGGACCATGACATTTCTCCTGTCATCGCTTATGATTACTGTCAATAAAGTGCCCGCATAAAAGACCGATACAAGAAAGAGCTCATGATGGATCTGCTATTCAAAAACCAGATGGCAAATGTGCCTGATTTACGGCACAGGCTGCGTCAGCTGCGCTGGTTTCGGGCGACTTTGCGTAAACATGCCGGTCTGATTACCGAAATGACCGGTATGCGCTATGATATTGATGAAAAACGCCTGACGGAAGCCTTTCTCAACTGGATCGAGCTGGTCAATCAGAACAAGCATTATGCTGCTGTTGACCGCAAGGATTTCATTATTTTTGCCGCCGGTCTGGTTCTCAAAGAACTGATCCGCCTCAGCCCCGCCAGAGCTGTGAATGCGCCGGATAAAGTTCTGACCGGCGAGATGGAAAATTTGAACGAAATCATCCGCTTCTGGCCGGAAGGTTTTCTCTATACCAATTACTGTATCTGTGCGATTGCCGCGATACAGGAACAGGAATTCGGCATAAGCCCAGATATTGACCAGAGCGCCAATGATCTGCGCACCTGGTGGACGTATAAAGAAAATGCGTCTGAAATGCCGGGCTTTGCCATCGCCTTTCTCGACAAGTTTTTGGGACAGGAACCCAATTGGGTGATGCCGGATTTTGCCTCGGCACGCGCGGCAGTGCAGCGTGCACTCGGCGCAGACAATCCTGCCGTTGCACTCACGCAGCCATCACACAATTAAAATTAAAAAATCCCCCGCAGGATGGAAAGGAAAGCCTTGCATCCGGCGGGGGTGGGATCAGAAAAACAGGCTATACAGAGGGAACGGTATGCAGCCTGTCTTCTGCAATTTTATTGTGCTGCCCTGCTGCACTCGCCAATGATACGTAGTACAGCATCACGCTGCTCCAGCTGAGGCATATGTCCGCAATTGCGGAACACATGCACACCCACCTCTCCCGGCAGGCCATGGGCATGAGCCACAGGAATAATGCGATCCTGCGCACCGAAGATCAGCCGCACAGGAATTGTCAGCCTCTCAAGGCTTGAGCGGATTTCAAATGTCTGGGTACTGTCCGCACATAAATGCGCCGCCATACCGGCCTGTGCTTCGCGCAATTCCGTATCCTGAGCCTGCGCAACCGTCGCATTAATGAAAGCTCTGGAGAGCATATTCTCATCGGCAAACAGTTCTTTCAGCCAAGGTACAATGCTTGCTTCACTTTTGGCCTGCACCAGACCGTTGAGGAATGCACCATTGATCTGCGGGCCGAGACCGGCAGAGGAAATCAGCACCAGCGAGCGCACATCTACAATGCCGCGTGCAGCTGTGACAGCTGCAACAGCGCCACCCATCGAATGACCGACCAGAATACAGGCTTCAACTCCATGCGCTGTCAGCGTTGCTTCCACACTGGCCGCAATCGCATCAATACTCTCCGGCACGTAGCGCGGTGAGCCGCCATGGGCTGGCAGATCAAGCGCCAGAACCGGATTGCGCAAAGTACCGCCGGCCAGCAACATGCGCCAGCTATTGAGGTCTGATGCAAAACCATGGATCAGCACAATTGGCAACTGCCCGCTTTCACCTTGGCGCAACCAGACCGCATTGAGCGCAGCTTGCACCGGTGATGTGACAACCGGACGAGGTGCAGTGGCCTGCACCGGCGAAGCAACAGGTGCCGCAGTTACCAAGCTGGACTCTATGTCTTTCTTCTGAATCCGGCCTTTAGGACCGGAGCCCTGTACCGCACTCAGATCAAGACCTGCATCTTTTGCCAGCCTGCGCGCCAGAGGGGTCGCACGAATGCCTGCAATTTCAGTCTGTGCAACCGGCGCGGGGGTAACAACCGGCTGCACAGCGGGGGCTTCAGAGACTGAATGCGATATTTGCGGTTCAACAGCCGGTTCTGAAACCGGTTTGCTGGCAGCTTTCCGCTCCTCGCCTTCAGCATAAATCCATGCAACAGCCTGACCGACCGGCACGACTGCGCCTTCCGCAGCAGACACATCGCCGAGAATGCCGGATGCCGGTGCATCCACTTCCATAGCGGCTTTGTCTGTTTCAATCTCAAACAGCAACTGACCTTTGGTGACCGTATCGCCATCCTTGGCGTACCAGCGCGAAATCTGGCCGGTCTCCATATCCATATCAACTTTAGGCAGGATGACTTCGACAGCCATGACTAGCGTGCCCCCTTCACAAGTTCACGGGCGCTTTTGAGAATATCCGGCACCTGTGGCACCGTTGCCCGTTCAAGATCAGGATTATAAGGGATTGGCGTTTCCGCACCGCCAAGACGAATGATCGGAGCATCAAGATAATCAAATGCATCGCTTTCAGCGACAAGCGCACTGATTTCAGCGCCGATACCCAATGTCTTGACCGCCTCATAAACACACATCAGTTTCGAGGTTTTCTTCACACTGGCAATAATAGTTTCGCGGTCAATCGGGCGTACGGAACGCAGATCAATCACTTCAACATTGATGCCTTCTTTGGCCAGTTCAGCAGCCGCATCCAGCGCCTTATGCACCATAATTGCCGAGGCAACGATGGTCAGGTCTGTACCTTCACGCACCACTTTCGCCTTGTTAAGCGGCACGGTGTAATAGCCTTCAGGGACTTCGCCCTTCATTTTGTAAAGCAGCTTATGCTCGAAGATCATCACCGGATCAGGATCTTCAACCGCTGCCAGCAACATGCCCTTCATATCATAAGGGGTAGACGGCTGGACAACTTTCAGACCCGGCACATGGCCCAGCCACGCCTCAATGCTCTGGCTGTGCTGCGCTGCGGCACCGGTGCCGGAACCGGCAGGAAAGCGCATCACCAGAGGCACGGAAACCGCACCGCCCAGCATGTAACGGATTTTTGCCGCCTGATTAACGATCTGCTCCATTGCGAGCGCCGCAAAATCAGAAAACTGGAATTCAAAAATCGGGCGCATACCGGTCAGCGCTGCACCGACGGCAACACCTGCACCGCCAAGCTCGGAGATCGGCGTATCCATTACGCGGTCTTCACCGAAACGATGCACCAGATCGCCGGTAACCTGAAAAGCACCGCCATAAACACCAATATCTTCACCCATCAGGAAAACGCGCTCATCGCGCTCCATGGCGATTGCCATCGCTTCCTGAATAGCCTGCGAATAACTCAACTCACGGATTGTCGTGTCCATTTTTCTATCAGTCCGTGTATACGTCGCGTGTCAGATTGGAGAGATCCGGTGACGGGCTGTTCTTGGCGAACTCGATAGCGTCAGCGATCTCTTTTTCGACATTGGTGCGGATTGTTTCAATTTCGGCATCATCAATGAGGCCGTAGGTTTTCAGATCAGCCTCAAAGCGGGCAATCGGATCGCGATTGGTTGCCCAATCCTCAATCTCTTCCTTGGTACGGTAGCGGTTACGGTCGCTCTTGGAATGGCCGCGCAGGCGATAGGTCTTATTCTCGATCAGGGTCGGACCCTCACCGCGACGCGCCCGCTCAATCGCCTCATGGGCAGCTTCGGCCACATCAGAGAGATTATTGCCGTCAACAATCACACCCGGCATATTATAGGCCGCCGCGCGGTCAGCGATATTTTCAACCGCGGTCGAGCGCTTGGTCGAGGTGGACATGCCATAGCCGTTGTTTTCACAAACAAAAACCACCGGCAGTTTCCAGACCGAGGCCATATTCAGCGCCTCGTGGAATGCACCTTCATTATTGGCACCATCACCGAAGAAGGAAATAACGACCTTGCCGTTTTTCTGTTTCTTGGCCGACAGAGCAGCACCCACAGCAATCGGAATACCGCCGCCGACGATACCATTGGCACCGAGATTGCCCTTGGAAACATCCGCAATATGCATGGAGCCGCCGCGACCCTTACAATAGCCGGTTTCCTTGCCGAAGAACTCGGCAAACATGCGACCGATATCAGCACCTTTAGCGATACAATGCCCGTGACCGCGATGGGTCGAGCCGATCATGTCATTTTCTTCCAGCGGCAGGCAGATGCCCATAGCGCTGGCTTCCTGCCCGATGGACAGATGCATGGTGCCGTGAATAAGTCCACGGGTGTAGCTTTCTTCCGCGCCTTCTTCAAAGCGGCGGATCAGATACATTTTATGCAGCGCTTCTTTCAGCTTTTCCGGTGAATATTCACGGAAAGCAAAAGGCAGATTGCGCAAATCACCCTTCGCGCCATCGTCCGTCTGAGCCTTTTTGACCTGAGCCATCAAAGTTTACTCCTCAAGGCACTCATCAGAACGGGGGCCTGATGAGACCGTATATCAAATTCAAAAATGTCAGGCGCCGTAGACCAGCCTGTCCTGACGGGCGCGCAATTCTGCGATCTTGGAACCTGCTGCCACAGCGGCATTGGCATAGGTGATCAATTCACCTTTTTTGATCGGTGCAGTAACGATACCGCCCTGCAGCAAACCACATGGAATGGCTTTAGCGGCGCGGGCTTCACCGGCCGTCATGATCCATGCGCGGTAGCAATATTCACCGATGGCATCGAGGGTTTCACCAACCGCCATATCCTTCTTGGCAACAGCTGCGACTTCAGCCACCGGCTTATCCAGCGGCACCATGTCCGGCTTGCCATAGAGCACGACGCGGGCGCAGGTCAGCGGCACTTCCAGCGAGGTCAGGTGATAAGGACGATGGAAGGTGAAATACGGGCCTTTGCCCATTTTCAGATCTTCCATACGCTCGGAAATACGCGGATGGGACATGTCCGCGACAACAAACACGCCCGGCGCCACGCCCTTGCCGATGGTATAATCAACCACGCCCACACGGGAGAGCACGCCGCCGTCTTTTTCAGGGATCAGGGTTGAAGACAGCTGATCGAGCGTTGCGGCCGGACCATGCATACCGGCTTTATCCGGCACCAGACCGGTAGCATTGGCGATTGCCGCCATTTCCACCATGGTTTTGGAGCCGTCCACAAATTCCACCAGCATGCGCACATTCATATTACGGCGAATTGCTTCTTCCATATAGGCGTCCGGCACGGCATCAATATTGAGCGGATTGTTCTTGCCTTTACCGGCAGCGACAATCGGGTGTCCCATAGCAGACACAAATTCAATCAGCTCCATACAAGAAGACGGCTCGTCACCGGCACCAAGTGAATAGGTAACACCGAGGCGGTCAGCCTCACTCTTCAGATAAGCGCCGATAGTTACATCCGCTTCAACATTCATCATGACGAGATGCTTGCCGTGCTCCATGGCACGCAGACCGATTTCCGCGCCGACGGCAGGCACGCCCGTCGCATCGATCACCACATCAATCAGATCATTCTCAAGGATCAGATCGGCATTGTCGGTAACAGCAACTTTGTGCGCTTCCATAGCAGCAGTCAGATCGGATGCCGTATTAACCTCGCGGCCATGACCACTTTCCTGAAAAGCAATATCGACAGCTTTCAGCGCATTCGGCACTCGCAATTCGGAAATAGCACCAATCTCAATACCGGGCATATGCGCAACACGGGTCACAATATCCGTACCCATTTCACCTGATCCGATCAGGCCGATACGAATTGGCCTGCCGCTATCAGCACGGGCTTTCATATCGCGGGCAAGCCCTGTCAGCGCAACATTGGTGGTCATGAGTTCCTCCTGAGAGCGTTTTGGGTGCTTGACGCTCTGTCTGATTTTATCAGTTCTATAATCGGGTATTGAACATTTGTATCCAAGTCAATACCTCTGTTCAATTCATCTGCAGTAAAACAGTCGCAGGTCACGGCACAGAAGCGTAAAATCACGCCGCAGCAGCGTCACGAAAACCAATGCGCAGCATCAGGAAAAAATTCTGATCTGCGTAAATTTCTGTATATTTTCCGCTAAAAACACGGCTTGTTAAGAGCGAAATTCTTCAGGTCATATTTGCCCCCGATTGACTTGGATATAAATTTCGCAGATACACTTTGGTATTAACTAAAAAACAAATGTTGCATCACAACATAATAACGCTCTTACATATCCCGGGAGGCTTGGAGATATGAATGAATTCCTGAATGGCTTGAAATCCGCGATTGATACACTGGGGCCAACAGTCCTGCTGCCAATCGTGATCTTTATTATCGCCGTCATCCTTGGGGCAAAGGTCGGCAAGGCGTTTCGCGCGGCCGTCACCATCGGCGTTGCCTTTATCGGTATCAATCTGGTGCTTGGCCTGATGTTCACATCTATCGGTGAAGTGGCTCAGGCAATCGTTACCAATACCGGCATCAAGCGTGACATTGTTGATGTGGGCTGGCCTTCTGCCGCCGCCATTGCCTTCGGCTCTTCCGTCGGTCTGTGGGTTATTCCGGTCGGCATCGCGGTCAATATTGCATTGCTGCTGATGCGCTGGACACGCACACTCAATGTTGACGTATGGAACTTCTGGCACTTCGCCTTTATCGGCTCGCTCGTTGTCGCTGCGACCGACAATCTGGCCTATGGTATTGCCATTGCCGCTCTGGTTGCCGCGCTGTCGCTGCTGTTTGCCGACTGGTCAGCGCGTGCCGTTCAGCAATTCTATGATGTGCCGGGCATTTCCGTTCCGCATATTGCATCGGCGCAAATTCTGCCGATTGCTATTGTTGTGAACTGGGTTCTCGACCGCATTCCGGGCATTAACAAAGTCAATATCAGCACAGAAACCATTGAACGCCGCTTCGGTGTTTTCGGGGAGCCGGTGGTGCTCGGCCTGATTATCGGTCTGGTTCTGGGAACCATCGCTTTCTACAATGCCGGTGATTTCGGCACGGTACTGGCTAAAGTTCTCGGCACCGGTATGACACTGGCCGCTGTGATGCTGCTGCTGCCGCGCATGGTAAAAATCCTGATGGAAGGCCTGTTGCCGGTATCTGATGCCGCGCAGGAATTTGTGCGCAAGCGCACCGGCGACCGCGAATTGCTGGTCGGTCTTGATTCAGCGATCCTGATCGGTCATCCGGCTGCGATTTCTTCATCGCTGATCCTTGTGCCGATTGCGATCCTGCTCTCGGTTATCCTTCCGGGCAACCGCGTTATCCTGTTTGCCGATCTTGCGGTTATTCCTTTCATCGTGGCGCTTACCGCCCCGCTTTTGAAAGGCAATGTGTTCCGCATGGTTATTGTCGGTACAATCACGCTGACAATCGGCTTCTATGTGGCTAATGCTCTGGCACCGCTGTTCACCAGCGCCGCCGTCTCTTCAGGCTTCAAACTGCCGGATAATGCCTTGCAGATCACTTCGGTGGTCGATGGCTTCCTGTGGATTCCATATGTTATCATTGAAGCAATTCAGTGGCTTGGCGTTGCCGGTATCGGCGTGCTGGCTGTGGTTGTGGCTGCTCTGTTTGTGCTCTACCGCCGCAATACGCTGGCCTGGGAACGTGCAGCCGGCGCCGCTGATGAACCTGCAGATCAGGCCGCAGCCTGACAATCATCTGAAGCATTTACCCCGTTATCGCGGGGTAAATGCACAATATTCATAGTGAACGGAGAAACAGGATGGCTACCAGCCTCTTCAATTCCCTTACAGCCGATGCAATTCTGCTCGGCGTTGAGGCAAAAACCAATGAGGAGGTTATCCGTCTCCTGGCCAGCCGGTTGCATCAGCTCGGCTATGTCAAAGACAGCTATGCCGATGCGGTTGTGAAACGCGAACAATCCATGCCGACCGGCCTGCCGCTGGAGCGCGCTGACAATGTGGCTGTGCCGCATACGGATCCTGAGCATGTGCTGAAAGCAGCAATTGCCATGGCCACGCTGAAAACACCGGTTGATTTCGCAAATATGGAAGATCCGGATGAAACAGTCGGCGTCGGCACCGTGTTCCTGCTTGCCATCAATGATAAGGACAAGCAGATTGAAACACTGCAATCTATCATGGGCGCAATTCAGTCACCGGAGATTCTCGACGGGCTGAAACTGGCACAGACAACAGACGACCTTAAAAAACTACTCGGTTAAATAATATTATAAGGAGCGACCTCATGGCTAAACAGAAAACCATTCTCTTTGCCTGCGGCACCGGCATCGCCACCTCAACAGCGGTGAATGCCACTGTAACCGAGGAAATGAAAAAGCGCGGTCTCACTTTCAACGCTCAGCAGGCCAAAGCTACGGAAGTGCCGTCTCTTGCAGATAATGTGGATTTCATCGTCTCGACCACACCGATTTCAGCATCTGTGACCAAACCGGTCATTAAAGGTCTGGCCTTTCTGACCGGTATCGGCAAAGACAAGGTTCTGGATGAAATTGAAGCCGAATTACGCAAATAATTCACGCTCCGGAAACAAAAAAGCCGCTCAGTTTTGAGCGGCTTTTAGTTTTTTAACCGAACGGTTGCGTCATGCTGAATGACGGCTCGGTGAACCATTCAGCACCCTGCTCAGTCATATAGAAATGATCTTCCAGACGGATACCGAATTGTTCCGGCACAACAATCATCGGCTCGTTGGAAGCGCACATCCCTGCCTGTAAAACAGTCTTATTCCCGCGCACCAGATAAGGTGCCTCGTGAATGGTCATCCCGATACCGTGGCCGGTACGATGCGGCAGACCCGGCAATTGATAATCCGGCCCCAAACCATGGCGCTCCAGCACCGCTCGTGCTGCATCATCCACGGAGCCGCAGCTTGCACCGATTTTAGCCGCCGCAAAAGCTGCAAGCTGCGCTTCTTTTTCAATATCCCAGATACGCTGCTGCTCAGAGGTCGGCGTGCCGAAAATATAGGTGCGGGTCAGGTCAGAATTATAGCCCTGCACCAGACAGCCGGTATCCACCAGCACCACGTCATTTTCGGCCAGCACATCATCCTGCGGCAAACCATGCGGGAAAGCCGTTGAGCGGCCAAATTGCACAGCGCAGAAAGTGCTGCCATTGCTGCCGATAGCCTTATGCGCTTCATTGATAAATGTGTGCACAGTACTGGCTTTGATACCCACATGCAGAATACGGGCAGCGCGGCGATGCACCTCCAGTGTCATCTGCATGGCCTGTTTCATGATCGCGATTTCTGCCGGTGATTTCACGCTGCGACAGCCATCAATAATCAACGTTGCATCCTGCAAGGTGACGGAAGGTGCAGCTTTGCCGATACCGCTCGCCATGCCGAATGGCAGCGCCGGATCAATAGCCAGAACCTTGCAATTCTCGTCCTGCAGAATTTGCGCCACGAGTTCCGACGGGCTTTCATGCTCTTCCCAGAGGCGGATTCGTGCATCCATAATCCGCACAGCTTCCAGCGATCCCGCTTCAAAAGCCGGACAGACCAGATAGGGTTCGCCTTTCAGTGGCAGTACCATCGCCACCAGACGCTCGATCATGCCCCAGCCGATACCGGTGAAATAATTGAGGCTGGTGCCTGCGCCGACGATTAGCGCATCTGCACCGCTTTCCGCCATCAGTCTGCGGGCTTTTTCAATGCGCCCCAGCCGCTCAACGACTGATATTGCCGGTGCAATATCTGTCCAAGGGCGAATTGCGCTCAGCTCTGTAGCGTAATCAGAACCACCAATCATCAGTCAGACCTTCCGTCTCTTTCAGAATTTGCAATCTCATATATCAGCTTCACATCGCTGAATATAGCAAATTTCTTTTCTTTAATTGCAAACAAAGACGGAAATTATTGACAACATATTTGTAGACAATATTAGCGAATTTTTCTAAGCTGAGCCGACTCCACAACAATAAACGGGGGAACATGAATGGATTTTGATTTCACGCGTATGGATCCGCAGGATCGCTACCGGCTGCTGACAAATTTTGTCGGCCCGCGCCCGATTGCTCTGGTCACAACCCGCGCGGAAAACGGGCAGGACAATGCCGCCCCGATGAGCTTTTTCAACGTCTTTTCCCATGATCCTGCGATTGTCATTCTCGGTATTCAGACAAGGCAGGACGGGCGGGAAAAGGATACTGTTCTCAATATCCGCAGAACACAGGAATTTACCGTGAATATGGTGGATATGGCGCTTTCCGATGCCATGCTGGTTTGCGGCCTCGGCTTTGAGCCGGATGTTGACGAAGTGGCAATGGCCGGCCTGTCATCGCAGGAAGGTGCGCAGGTTTGCTCCCGCTGGCTTCCGGCTTCTCCTTGCTCGATGGAGTGTCGTGTGGAACGGCTGATTGATTATGAGCGCCGCGTCATCGTGCTTGGCGAGGTTGTGCATATGCATGTGCGCCGCGACTGTCTGGATGATGCTGGCCGTTACGTCAATCCGGACACTTATCAGCCAATCGCCCGTCTGCATGCCGATAATTACATCGCTTCTGATAACCAGTTCGTTCTGAAATCGCCGGGATTAGCTGCGTTTCAGGATCGTCTGACCAATAAAGGCTAAGCCCTTGCGCATACTCCTTATCAATCCGAACTCCACCCAGTCCATGACCGATCAGGCAGAACGCAGCGCCCGCCGCGCAGCTTTGCCGACCACTGTCATTGAAGCGATCAATCCGGCAGACACCCCGCGCAGTATTGAAGGTCATGCCGACGAAGCGATGGCTGTCCCTTCCATGCTGCAGCTCATCCGCGAAGGTGAAGCGAAAGGCTTTAATGCCTATGTCGTTGCCTGTTTTGATGATCCGGGATTGGATGCCGCGCGTGAAGTGGCAGGAGGGCCGGTTTTCGGCATTTGTCAGGCCGCCGTGCAGGTTGCCATGACCATCTCCAAACGCTTCTCTGTTGTCACCACCCTGCCCCGCTCGGTGCCGATTATTGAGGATCTGGTGCAGGAATATGGCGCAACCCATCATTGCCGCCGCGTGCGCTCCATTGATATGCCGGTGCTGGCACTGGAAGACGATGCCTGCCACACGGAGGAAATGCTGGTGCAGGAAATCGAGCGCGCCAAACGCGAAGACCATGCTGAGGCGATTGTGCTCGGCTGTGCCGGTATGTCTGAACTGTGCGAGCGGCTGGAGCAGCGTTGCGGTCTGCCGGTGATTGACGGTGTAACCGCCGCTGTCAAACTTGCTGAAGCCTATGTCAGTGCCGGATACCGCACCTCCAAAGCCGGTGCCTATGATTATCCGCGCGTGAAATAAACCATACCCTCCACCGCTAATAAAAAGCCTCCGGCCAGTAATGTCCGGAGGCTTTTTAATGTGTAAAAAACAAAAGACGACAGAGTGACCTCTGCCGCCTTTTGCCGGATGGTGCCGGATATCCGAAGACATCCGGCACGGAGGGTTCTTCTAAATTTTAACCTTAAATCTCGCCGATGCGGTGACAGGCAACACGGCTGCCGTCATCATAGGCTTTCATTTCCGGTTTTGTTGCCGAGCAGCGGCTGTCGGCAAAGGCACAACGCGGATGGAAAGTACAACCCGAAGGTGGTTTCAGCGGGCTTGGTACTTCGCCACCACCGATCACACGGTCACGATGCGGTTCGGCAATATTCGGGATCGTTTCCAAAAGCAGGCGTGTGTAAGGATGTTTCGGATCGGAAAACAGCGTTTCCGTGTCCGCTTCCTCAACAATCCGCCCCAGATACATCACCGCGATACGATCCGACATATGACGGACAACGCTCATATCGTGGCTGATGAACAGGAAGGTCAGGCCAAGCTCATCCTGAAGCTTGCGCATCAGATTGAGAATTTGCGCCTGCACAGAGACGTCCAAAGCCGAAGTGGGCTCATCGCAAACCAGAAATTCCGGTTCACCGGCAAGTGCACGGGCAATCGAAATACGCTGACGCTGACCGCCGGAAAATTCATGCGGGAATTTCTTGCCGTCCGATGGTGCAAGACCAACGATTTTCAGCAGTTCTTCCACACGGTCATTGATCTCGGCCTCGGTCTTGCGCAGCTTCAGTTCACGCAGTGGTTCAGCAATGATGCTGTGCACCCGCCAGCGCGGATTGAGGCTGGCATAAGGATCCTGAAAGATCATATGGGCCGACAGCGGCGCACCGTTTTTGGATGGAGCAAAACGGATTTCACCATTGCTCGGGCGGTAAAGACCAGTCACCAGACGCGCCACAGTGGACTTGCCGCAACCGGATTCACCAACAAGGCTCAAACACCCGCCCTGCGGCACGCTGAAACTGATATCATTGACCGCATGCAGCATCTGGCGCGGTTTGCGCTCGATCACACGGTTGAGCCATGGCGCGGAAACATCGAAGCAAATGCTTAAATCTTTGACTTCAAGCGCGGCAGGTGACTGTTTCATAGCAATATCATTCATCAGGCAGCTCCCGCATTGAGCCAGCAGGCACTGACACCCGATCCGCCGGCAACCGGCATCAGATCAGGCCGTTCCTTATGGCAACGGTCAAAGGCTTTCACGCAGCGCGGATTGAAGGCACAACCGCTCGGAATAGCATCGAGACGCGGCATCGAACCGTCAATCTGGTTGAGTCGTTCCACACGTTTACCGAGCGCCGGAATGGAACTCATCAAACCACGCGTATACATATGGCTCGGGTTTTTCAGCACAGTTTCAACAGGGCCGTTTTCCACCAGACGTCCGGCATACATTACCGCCACACGGTCAGCAGTTTCCGCAATCACACCCATATCATGGGTCACCAGCATTACCGCTGTGCCATGTTCTTTGCAGAGACGACGCAACAGCGAAGTGATCTGCGCCTGAATAGACACGTCGAGCGCGGTTGTCGGCTCATCCGCGATAATCAGCTTCGGCTCTGCAGCAAGCGCGAGTGCAATCACCACACGCTGGCGCATACCGCCGGAGAACTGGTGCGGATAATGATTGATCCGGTCTTCCGGTGCCGGAATACCCACTTCTTTCAACAGCGAAATCGCCCGTTCCAGCGCCTGTGCGCGATTTAAGGCTAAATGCTGGGTAATGGTTTCCACCAGCTGTGATCCGATGGTGAAAAGCGGATTAAGCGAGGTCAACGGATCCTGAAAAATCGCACCGATTTCACGGCCGCGAATTTTCTGCATTTCCTTGTCGCTGAGATTATCAATGCGGCGACCATTGAGCAAAACTTCACCACCGGCAATATGCCCCGGTGATTCAAGCAAGCCCTGCACGGCCAGACCGGTCATGGATTTACCGGCACCGGATTCACCGACCACGCCGAGAATTTCCCCCGGCATGATCGACAGGCTGACATCGGACAAGGCAGTCAGTGTGCCGCGTCTGCCCGGAAAATCCACCCGCAGATTTTTGACCTCAAGGGTCGGTTTATTGGACGAGGTATCTGCCATATTATGCTTCCTCTCCATGTTTGCCTGCCAGCGGATAGCTCGGCGGGAAAATCCCTGATACCGGCGGATTATTGTAGGAACGCTCAGGATATTTGGCGATCAGGCCGTCATATTGCGCCTGTGCCTGTGCGCGTGCTGCCTGCATATCAATGCCTGCAACTTCACCGTGACGCATCGACAGACGACCATCGACAAACACGGCTTTGGTGACTTTGCCGGAACCGCCGGTGACCAGCGTGGTGATCGGGTCGATGCTTGGTGCCATGAATGTATCATCAAGGCCAAACACAGCAATATCTGCCTTGGCACCCGCCTGCAGGCGACCAAGATCATCACGATCCAAGGCTTTGGCACCGCCCAGTGTCGCTGCATCAAACAGATCAGCGCAGCGGATGCTCTCCGGCGTACCGTCATTGATACGGCAGGTAATCAGCCCGATCAGCAGATTCATCAGCATATCGGGCGGTGTGGTGTCGGTGCCCATAGCAATATTGATGCCACGCTTTTTCACACTGGAGAACGACTTCAGCGTGCTGCCGCCACGGGCTGAAACCAGCGGACAATGAATGATCGACACATTATTTTGCGCGTATAGCGTCAGGTCTTCATCTGTAGCATTGGTGGCATGAGGAGCAATAATCCGGTCATTGAGCACACCAAGGCTGTTGAGCCAGACCGGTGCAGTGGTGCCGTGAAGGCTACGCACGGTTTCCACTTCCATCAGCCCCTGCGCCATATGCAGACGGATTTTGCAATCCAGCTCACGCGCCACATCCTGCGTGCGCTTCAGCAAATCAGCGGTGCAGGTTTCTACACGATCCGGTGCCAGCATACCGCGCACCAGATCACCATAACGGCCATTCTGACGGGCGATATAATCAGCTGCATCTTTGAGGCCGGCAAATCCGCGCTCTTCATTAAAGACCGGTATAATCTTACCCGGTTCCGCCAGCATCATGCCGCCGGAACGGTAAGCAGGGCTTAAGTAAACACGCAGACCGAGATCACCGGCTGCATCCGCTGCCGCATCAAATTCCGCAACGGTTTCGCCCCATTCACGGTAAAATAACGAGGCAATCGGTGCCGCCGTGGTGATGCCGTTTTGCAGCAGCTGACCGAAAGCAAAACGCTTCTGGAATGCCAGCTCGTCCTGACTGTACATTTCATAAGGGCCGCTCTCGATATAGGATTTCGGCCAAACACGGCCTTTCGCCCAGCCCGGATGGTGGTCAATACCGAGAATGGTTGTATCGAGATCAGACAGCGCATCGAGGTCAATCAAACCCGGACTGATGAGCGCATTGCCCAGATCAATGCGGCGGGCAACCTCACCGGCAAAATCGTGACCAACGAACAACACGGTACCGTCTTCGATCACCACTTCACCGTTTTTATACAAACGATGCTGGCCATCAATATGCCCCAGCACCCATTGTGCTGTGAGCAGTGTGCGCCCCTCAGGACGCGCACCCAGTTTCAGGTTTTCAAGTGCAGTGAATTGTGTCTTGTCAGTCATGGCATTTCCACCACTGCTTTACCGTTACGAGCAGTAACGCGGCCGCCTTTAATCACCAGCGGGCGCGGTGCCACATCAACCACCGCATGTGCCAGTGTCTGGCCGGTGAGCAATGTCATATCGGCTTTGCAGCCAACATCCAGACCATAGCCTTCCAGCTGCATCACATCAGCGCCGCCCTGCGAACAGATATGCAGCACATGCTCCAGATCCACGTCACGACGCAGGCCGTTTTTCATGCCGATCACTTTGGCACGGTCGATCATATCCGGCTGACCCCACGGGCCCCATGTGTCACGGATACCGTCACAACCGGCACCCATGCGGATGCCTGCTTCTTTGAGGCGCAGCACGGACGGCACCGGAACAGAAGGAGCGCCGGTAGTGAGGATGGCGACATCCAGCTCTGCCAGCTGCTCAAGCAGGCTCGACACGCGCAGATAATCATTGGCACCGAGTGTGAAAGCATGGCTGATTGCGACTTTACCCTGCATGCCATTGGCACGGATACGCTCGAAAATCAGTTCCATGGTGAAAGCACCGAGCTCACCCAGTTCATGCAGGTGAATATCGATCGGCTTGCCATGTTTTACAGCCAGCGCAAACAGTGCATCCAGCTGGCCTTTCGGATCACGGTCGATACCGCAAGGATCAATACCGCCCAGCACTTCACAGCCCTGTTTCAGCGCTTCATCCAGCAATTCCAGTGTACCCGGCATCACCATCAGGCCGGATTGCGGGAAAGCAACGATTTCGATGTCGATCAGGTCTTTAAGTTTCTCACGGGTTTCAAACACGCCTTCGAGAATTTTCAGACCATGGGTCGTATCAATATCCACATGGCTGCGGATATGGCTGGAACCATGCGCAATCAGGCCGATCGCATGGCGCATCGACTGAATATGCGGATCGAGGCCGATTTCGAGACGCTTTTCACGTTCAAAATCAATACGCTCACGCAAACTTGCCTGTTTGCCGTTCACATGCCAGTCGAGACCCCAGTTAGTTTTATCCAGATGGGTATGAGCATCAATCAGACCAGGGATAACAATATGTCCCTGACCGTCTTCAACAGCCACACCTTCCGCACTGAGATTGGTTCCGTACTCAGCGATACGACCATTACGGATCAGAATATCGGTGACAGCACCTGCCTGCGGGCGCACATTGCGCAACAAAAGATCAGACATAAATTTTACCTCAGTTTCGGATTAAGGGCATCGCGCAGCCAGTCGCCGAGCACGTTGACAGAAACAACGAGCAGACAGAGCTGCAGAACAGGGAAAACGGTGATCCACCACAGGCCGGAGAACAGGAACTGGTTGCCCAGACGGATCAGTGTGCCAAGGCTCGGCTGGCTCGGCGGCATACCGATACCAAGGAAGGAGAGCGTGGCTTCGGTGAGAATTGCCATACCAAAATTCAGCGTCGCTGCCACAAGGATCGGCGTCAGCGTATTCGGCAGGATATGATACATCATGATGCGGCGTGCAGGCACCTTGAGCAGACGTGCAGCCTGCACATATTCCTTGGAGCGCTCAACAATAGTTTGCGCACGCACGGTACGGGCATATTGCACCCAGCCAGACAGTGTGATCGCCAGTACCAGAACACCGGCAGCCGCATAATCACGCAGATCGGCAGGCAGCATCTGGCGCACCACAGCACTGACCAGAATAGCGATCAGAATGGTCGGGATTGACAGCAGTACATCACCGATACGCATCAGCAGATTGTCGATGATACCCTGCATATAACCGGCGATCAGACCAAAGCTCAAACCCACGATCAGCGACAGCACAACGGAAGCCACACCGATCAGGATGGAGATACGCGAGCCATAAAGAATGGCAGAGAGAATATCGCGTCCCTGTGTGTCTGTACCCAGCAGATAAGGCCACTGACCGTCAGCACTCCAGATCGGCGGCAGTTCGGAATTCCACAGATCAAGCTGTGCCGGATCAAACGGATTTTGCGGTGCAATCAGCGGCGCGGCAAAAGCGGTGACGATCATGAAAAACAGCAGAAAGGCTGCAATCATTGCCGGTTTATTGCGGGTGAATGACCACCAGAGATCACTGTCACGCATACGCTGCCAGCGGCTTTGCGGTTTCACAATCGGGGCGTTTATTTTGTCTGTCATGTCTGCCCCTTAACGTGTAGCGGCGCGCAGGCGCGGATCAATCACAGCATAGGTGATATCAACAAGCGTATTCAGCGCAACAAAGATGAAAGATACAATGCAAAGATAGGCGGCCATCACCGGAATATCGATGAATGTCACAGCCTGAATGAACAGCATGCCCATGCCCGGCCACTGGAACACGGTCTCGGTAATCAGCGCAAAAGCGATCAGCGAGCCGACATTCATCGCAGTCATAGTCACAACTGGCATTAAGCAGTTGCGCAGTGCATGGCGGAAATAGATGCGATAGCGCGGAATGCCACGGGCGCGAGCGAATTTAACAAAATCTGAGCGCAGGGTTTCCAGCATTTCAGCGCGCACCAGACGCATAATCAGCGTAATCTGATAGAGCGACAATGCAATGGATGGCAGGATCAGCGCCATGCGTCCGGAATGGGTGAGGAAGCCTGTCGACCACCAGCCGAGCTGCACGACATCACCGCGACCAAAGGCAGGCAGCAAACCAAGACTTACCGAGAAGACGAGAATAAGCAGAATACCGACCACAAAACTCGGCAAAGACACGCCGATGATTGAAGCGAACTGGAACAGTTCCGTATACCATTTGCCACGATGGATGGCCGTAATTACCCCCATCGGAATACCGATAATCAGCGACAGCAGCGTGGCGACAATCACCAGCTCCATCGTTGCGGGAAAGCTCTCGGCGATCAGTCCCAGCACTTCCTGACCATTACGGTAGGAAATACCGAAATTGCCCTGAACAGCATCGCTGACGAAACGCGCATATTGCGTGATAAAACCGTCATTCAGCCCCAGACGCTCGCGCAGATTGTCACGGTCGATCTGGCTCATCTGTTCATTGGCCATCAGTTCAACAGGATCGCCCGCAAAACGGAAAATCATGAAAGCCAGCAATGCCACGGCGAGCATAACCATCGCCGCATTTGCCAGTCGCTTGATTATAAATACAAGCATTCAGTTCCCTCTCCCAAGGATAATCATGCTATGCCGCAATCTGTATGACCGCGGCATAGACAGAGCATTTTCTAAGCAGTTTAATATGTTGAAAATGCTCTGTTTCTTTGAGTTAACGCGCATTTTAATCCGAAAACCGCTTCACACTTTTCGGAATGCGCTTGGTCTTGTTATTTCTTCAGAACAGTCAGCCAGTGGCGCGGCTTGTTATCAGCCTGCTGGACAACGCTTTCCACTTTGTCGGTGAGAACCCATGCAATCGGCTGCTGGTGCAGCGGCAACTGGATAATTTCTTTTTTGACGATTTCCAGTGCCTGTGTCTGCAAGGCCAGACGCTTCTCACGATCCATTTCTGTGGAAGCTGTTGTCACCAGCTTGTCCAGTTCCGGATAGGACCAGCCACCCCAGTTGAACACACCGGCAACGCCGGATTTGGTCTGGATGACCTGCATCAGAATGGAATAGCTGTCGAGCATCGGCTCATTCGCCCAGCCGAGAATATAGGCATCAGCCTGACCGGCTGTACGTTTTGGTGCCTGTACGGCTGTCGGCCCGATATCCAGCGACGGTTTGAAACCGGCACGGGTCAGCATGGAAACCATGCCGTTGCACAGTTCTTCTTCATTCAGGTAGTTTTCATAGGTACAGACCAGCGTGAACGGGAAGCCTTCCGCGCCGTTTTCCTTCAGCAGCGATTTCGCCTTGTCCACATCATAGCCGTAGAGCGTATCCAGTTCCGGCACATAGCCCGGAATTTCCGGTGCAATAATCGTACCGGCATTGCGGGATTTATCACGCATAATGCGCTTTTTAATCAGATCCATATCCAGCGCATGGGCAAAAGCCTGACGCACGCCCAGCTTGTTGAACTGGTTTTCATCACCGTTGTGCAGCTTCTCACGACGCTGAAAACCGACAAATACAGTGCGCAGATCGGTGCGCTCCATCAGGCGCAGACCCGGAGCTGAAGCCAGACGCGCCAGATCCTGTGTCGGCGCGGATTCAGAGAAATCCACATCGCCGCCAAGCAGCGCTGCTACGCGGGTTGCAGCAGAGGTAATCGGGGTAAATTCGATCTTGTCGATATTGTGCTGCGGCTTGTCCCACCAGCCTTCATTTTTCAGCAGGATGGTTTTGCTGTCCGGCACGCGGCTTTCCAGCTTGAACGGGCCGGTACCATTGGTGTTATAGGTCGCATAGCCTTCCTTCTGTCCGCCCACATCGGTCGGCAGCAGGGAATCGTTTTTCACCAGCCAGTCTTCATCAAACATATGAATATTGGTCAGGTCGTTGAGCAGCAGCGGATAAGGGCCGGTCAGCTCGATATCGATTGTATAATCGTCAACAATTTTAGCGGATTTATAGGCCGGCAGATTGCCACGCAGCGGCGATGTCGGGTGGCTTACACGGGTGAGCGAAGCCAGAACGTCTTTAGCGGTGAAATCCGCACCATCATGGAACTTCACATCCTTGCGCAGATTAAAGCGCCATGTGTTTTCGCCGACAACTTCCCAGCTGGTTGCAAGGGACGGCTCGATCTTCAGATCGGCATTATAGCGCACGAGCCCTTCATAAATGTGGCTGAGAAAGGCAATCGTATAGCTGTCGCCGTAGGAATAAGGGTCCATCGAATAGACATCATGCGCTGCGCCCCAGCGCAAAGTCTCAGCAGAAGCAATATGCGCGGTATGACCTAATGCGAAAGCCATCAGACCCGCGAGGATCGATTTTCTGAATTTCATGAATTTGTTCCCCAAAAAAAGACAACCGGCTCTTCACTCTTGATGGTGTTTTGTCCGGACGGGGAGAGTGTGTGGAATTCAGAATTCATTGTCAACTAAATTGTCGACATATTTTTTTACAAAATATTAGAGCAAACAGATAATATCGGGGAAAACCCGATCCAAAAACAGAAACAGCGCCTGCAAATGAACCTTGCAGGCGCTGTAAATATCGAAATTCAGCAAATATTATGCTTATTTAGCAATACGCGTCAGCCAGTGGCGCGGCTTATTGTCGGCACGAATGGTGACATCTTCCACTTTTTTGGTCATGCCCCATGCCATCGGCTGCTGATGCAGCGGAATCATGATCACTTCGGATTTAACAATGCCGAGCGCCTCAGACTCCAAAGCCAGACGCTTGTCACGATCCATTTCCAGCGCTGCTTTTTCCGTCAGCGCATCGAGTTCAGGATAAGACCAGCCGCCATAGTTTGCCACACCGGCAGCGCCTTTGCGCGATGACAGAACCTGCACCAGAATGGAATAGGCATCCAGTGTCGGCTCATTCGCCCAGCCGATCATGAACATATCGGATTTACCGCTGGAGCGTTTCGGTGCCTGAACAGCACGCGGCCCGATATCCAGCTTCGGCTTCAAACCGACACGGCTCAGCATGGTGACGATTACCGAGCAGACATCCTCTTCATTCACGCTCTCATCATTCATACAGAGATAGGTGAATTCTGTGCCGACAGCACCGGCTTCTTCCAGCAGTTTTTTGGACAGTTCCGGATCATATTTTGTCGGAATATCCAGCTCTTTCGTATAGCCCGGAATTTCCGGCGCAACGACAGTACCAGCCGTATGGGTCATGCCGCGCATGACGCGTTTTGCCAGCAAATCACGGTCAATCGCATGGTCAATTGCCTGACGCACACGAATATCGTTGAAGAAATTATCGCGGCCGTCGTTCAGCTTTTCCTTGCGGTTGAACACCAGATTGATGGTGCGCAGATCAGGACGCTGCTCCACACGAATATCCGGTGTGCTTTCCAGACGCTTCACATCCTGCAGCGGCACACCATCTACCAGATCAATCTCGCCGGAAAGCAGGGCTGCAACACGGGTTGCAGGCGAGGCAATCGGGGTAAATTCAATACGGTCGAGATTGTGCTTCGGTGTATCCCACCAACCATTATGTTTGACCAGAATGGTCTTGCTGTCCGGCACACGGCTTTCGAGCTGGAACGGGCCTGTACCATTGGTGTGGAAGGTTGTGTAACCTTCAACCTGACCACCAACATCGGTCGGCATTTCAGAATTATTTTTCACCAGCCAGTCGCCGTCGAACATGAAAATATTGGTCATGTCGTTCAGGAAAAGCGGGCTTGGCGACGAAACTTCAATATCAACGGTGTAATCATCAACAGCCGTTGCGCCGACAAACAGCGGAATATTGCCGCGCAACGGTGAAGACGGATGGCTGACGCGCTTCATGGAAGCGAGAACATCCGCGGAGGTGAAATCGGAACCGTCCTGAAATTTCACACCTTCACGCAGTTTGAAGCGCCAGACCTTATTGTCGATCAGCTCCCAGCTGGTTGCCAGTGCAGGCTCGACAACAAATTCAGGCGTATAGCGCACCAGACCTTCGTAAATATGGTTCAGAAACGCCAGATTGGACGTGCTGCCATAGGAATACGGATCCAGCGAGAAAATATCGCGAGCACCGCCCCAGCGCAGTGTCTCAGCAAAAGATGCAGTGCTGATACAGGTTGCAACCGTACAGAATAATAGTTTTTTCAGTAGTGAAGTCATAGTCGTCCCTCTCGCCGACAGATAACAGCACCCTCCTTTTCCTCAGACGGGAGAGTGCCGAACAGGATTGAGACGATGTTTTATGCAGACATAATTGTCAACATATTTGTCATCAAATATTTTAAACAGTATAAAAAACTCCGGCAGGCCTGCGGCTTACCGGAGCTAAAAATCGTGCAATTATAAATGGAAATCAGAGCAATGCGGCGCGCAGACTGGAGGACTGATCTTTGTCATCTTCCAGTTCCAGCTCACATTCGACACGGTCGAGATGTTCAATCACGGCTTTGATTGCCGTTTCCGTGTCACCACGCGCAATATGTTCGACAATTGCCTGATGTTCATCCGGCCCGCAATTATGCAAATGGCGTGAGCGATAAACGGCCGTAATCAGCGATGTGCGCGAGATCAGATCTTTGACAATACCATAGAGGAAAGATGACCCTGCAAGCTCTGCCAGCAACAGATGAAAACCACCGGACAGACGAATAATATCCGTGCGATTGCCCTGCCGGTCAGCATTGCGCTCCTCTTCCACATGGGCATTCAACCGCTGAACATGCTCTTTATTGATATTCTCGCACAAGCGTTCAACCACGCGATGTTCAATAGCGCGGCGGGCATAGAATACATCCCGCGCTTCTTCCACCGATGGCTCCGATACAAATGCACCGCGATTGGCCTGAATTGTCACCAACCCTTCACGCTCAAGCGTAGCCAGTGCCTGACGGATACGCGCACGGCTGACATCAAAAATTTCCGCCAGCTCTTCTTCTTTCAGCCGCGTGCCGGGCTTCAGCCGCCGTTCGGCAATCGAGAGCCATATCCTGTCAAATATCTGACTTGCCGGCGTAGCCTGGGCACTTTCTGCCTTGGACATGGAAACTCCCGTTATTTCACTTATCTCTCAATTCGTATCAGGCATGCATAATCCTGCCTGTTTAATTATTTTCAAGAGAATGTCGACATGATTGTTCTGAATATTGCTGCTGAATGTCTGACAAATAGGTGTAAATATCAAGAAGGTAAAATAAAAGCCCGCGATCAGAGATCGCGGGCCATATAGTTTCAAGCAAAAAGCGGCTGATTAACGCTCGATTGTGCGGTTCCAGCGGCTGTTCCATGCCTGACGGTTTTTATTGACCGCATCCCAGTCCAGAACATTTGCAGTTTCCATGTAACCACGGAATGCTGTGAGCTTGGCAGCTGCATCTTCATTGCCGGCCTTGGCATTGATGTTCGAAGGAATGATATTGCCATTGTCCAGAGCAAGGCTCTGGGCATCGGCGGACAGCAGATAATGTGCCAGTTTCTGGCTCAGTTCCGGCTCGCTATTATTGGCAATCACACACTGGGTAACGGCCAGAACCACCGAACCTTCCTTAGGCTGCGCATATTCCACCGGAATACCTTTGTCCTTCAGATTGTTCACGCCGGTAGGTGTCAGCGGGAAAATAGCCGCTTCGCCGGTCTGCACCATTTCAGAGATTTTGGCCGAGCTTGGAATGAACTCGATCACATTCTTGCCGATGGTGTCGGAGAATTTCTCAAAACCCGGCTCAACATTGTTTTCATCGCCGCCCTGAATGCGGTTAAACATCAGGAATGCGTGAAGGCCAAAGCTGGATGCCGAAGCGGACTGAAACACAACCGCATTGGCAAATTTAGGGTCAGCCATATCCATCCATGAGGTTGGTGCTGCCCAGCCTTTTTCATCAAACAGCTTTTTATTATAGGCAAGACCGGTCATGCCCATATCAACGCCGATGGCCATATCGTCTTTCAGACGCGCTGCCGGCTGGATTTCTTTCAGCACCGGATCATCAGAGATCGGCTGACAAAGATTGCTGCCGATAGCGCGTACCATCACGCCGTCGTCCAGCAGCATGACATGCATCTGCGGATTGTCTTTGGCGGCAGTTGCTTTGGCCAGAATATCGGCCGAAGTGCCCGGAACCACGACAACTTTAACATTGTTGGCTTTTTCAAAAGGCGGCAGAACATGCTCGGTATAAGCGCGTTCAAAATTACCGCCATTCATGCCGATATAGAGTGTCTTGGTTTCTGCCTGTGCAGCTGTTGCAACAGCAGCGGCACCCAATGCCAGAACGGAAACCATTGTCAGTTTAGAATTCATTTCGTGCTACTCCCATTATGAAGATTAAAGATTGCCTTGTCCGCCCGTTCTCAGGCAGAAAGGTTATGAAAACGATCAATGCTGAAAGCCCCGATCGGTATGTTGCTTTGGCCTTGTGTTACCAGATCACACAGCACCGCCCCCACAGCTGGTGCGGTCTGAAAGCCCGCTCCGCAAAAACCAAAAGCATGAAAAAGCCCGTTCACCTTGGAACTGGCAGCGATAACCGGATTGCCATCCGGCATTTCAGCCTCAGTGCCGGACCAGAAGCGGATAACATGGGCATGTTCCAGATGCGGAAACAGCGCAATTGCCCGCTGCATAACCGATGAGGCGGCAGTCACCGAAGGTCGGGAATAGTCCGGATTATCCAGCACAATGCCGCGCCCGCCGCCCATCACATAATTACCGCGCGTCACCTGACGGCCATAGAAGCTGCCGCCCTCTTCGCCCATGCTCATTGGCAGGCGATAAGGCAGCGGTTCTGTCACCACCATTGACGGATAGATTTTTTTGAGCGGAACGCTCTCACCAAACTGGCTGGCAAACTGATCCGACCATGCACCGGCCGTATTGACCAATTGGCGGCACCGGATTTCCACGTCCTCACCGGCCTGCAACACAAAACCACTGCCAGTACTGACAGCCTGATGCACCGGCATATGTTCCAGCACGGTGGCACCGGCAGCGCGGGCTGCACGGGCAAAGGCCGGAGAAACCAGACGCGGATTAGCATGGCCATCATCATGGCACAGGGATGCTCCGGCCACATCGCCGGTCAGCCACGGGAAACGTGTTTTCACGGCCTTGCCGCTGATGAGCTCCAGCTCCAGACCATGCGGACGCACACGCGCCGCATAGGCTTCGAGCTTGGCGAAATCTTCTTCCGTGCGTGCCAGTTTCAAATGACCACTGCGCTGATATTCACCATCAATGCCGATCAATTCCGGCAAACGAGCCCAGATTGCATGAGACAATTCCGCCAGCGGCAATTGCTCAACACCGCGCCCCTGACGGCGCACACCGCCATAATTGACACCGCTGGCCTGCGCCCCGCAGAAGCCCTTATCCAGCAGGATCACCGACAGACCGGCCTTGCGCATCGCCAGTGCCGCAGAACTGCCGACCAGACCACCGCCGATAATGGCTACATCCGCTTCCAGACGTCTGGTCATGATACCACCTCGTCTTCAGCCGCCTGCTGCATCGCACCGAAACCCAGCGGTACCGGCTTCACCGGCGCCTGCGCACGCAGCCGACCGATTTCAGATGCATCAATATGCAATTGCGATGACAGCAGTTCCGTGGCTGCGGCAGTACACATCCGCCCCTGACAACGCCCCATGCCAACACGGCTCAGGGCTTTCAGACGGTTGATCTCGCGGATACTACCGCCGCTGATTGCATTGAGCGCCTCGCCCACGGTGATTTCCTCACAGCGGCACAAAGTGACATCAGGACTGACAGTCTCAAACCAATCGCGCGGAAACGGAAAAGCCTTTTCCAGCAAATCGCGCTCGGTGATGATCTTCTGATGCGCTTTTTGCAGTGCATTGATGCGCACTGTATCAACGGGAAGTCTGCGTTTTTGCACCAAAGCCAGCGCCGCCATTTCACCGGAGATTTCCGCTGCATCGGCACCGGCAATGCCACTGCCGTCACCGGCAAGATAAATGCCCGGCTCGCTGCTCTGACCCTGTGCATCACGCACCGGCAGCCATGCTCTGTCACGATTGTTGAATTCAAAGGCACAACCGGCGAGATCAGCCAGCTGTGTTTCAGGACGCAGCGCAAAACCATAGGCCAGTGCATCGCAATCCAGTGTTTTGACCTCAGACTTACCCTGAATATAATAGCGGATCCCCTCAACATGGGTTTTACCGACAATACTGTCAGGACGCGCATTATAAATGGTTTTCACACCGGCAAGGCGCAATTGCATGGCATAGAATATACCAAGCGCCACAATGCGCGGTGCATGGAGTGCCAGTTGCGCCAGATGCAATTTGACTTTGAAAGGCGCCGTATCCAGCACGGCAACAACCTTGGCACCGGCTTTCATATATTGCCATGCCACCAGATAAAGCAGCGGCCCCGAACCCATGAAAACCAACTTGTTTCCGATGGTCACGCCCTGCGCTTTCAGTGCCGTTTGCGAGGCACCAAGCGTATAGACACCGGGTGTTGTCCAGCCGGCAAAGGGCAGAACACGATCCGTCGCGCCGGTTGCCACGATCAGTTCAGAACATTCAATGCGGCGATAGCTGCCATTGGACATAACATCGAGAAAACGTGTGTCGCCGCTTGGCGAAATATTCCACACCAGCGTTTCTGGATGATAATCAATTGCCGGTCTCAGCGCTTCAAATGTCTCATGCAGCGCTTTGGCTTTTGATGCTTCCGAACCGTAGCGCTTGGCATAGGAACGGCCGTCATCAATCAGCGGCTGGCGATAAATCTGCCCGCCTGCACGCAAACCTTCATCCAAAACAACAGGACGCAAACCAGCCTTGACCAGTACTTCCGATGCACGAATACCCGCAGGCCCTGCTCCGATAATCACCGGCTGTAAATCGGCTTTGGCCATCATCACACTCCGGCGTCCACAGGTATGGCTGTTACAAAACGCATACCTTCCTGCAACGGCGTGGTGCAGGCACGAAGGCGCTGCCCCTCTTCCGTCATAACATAGCAATCCTGACAGGCACCAATCAGGCAGAAACCGGCACGGTTCTCACCGGTGAACTCGGTTTGGCGCACATGGGAACTCACCGCCATAATAGCAGTCAGCACCGTGTCGCCGAGGCGTCCGACCTGTGCAACGCCGTTCAGTGAAAAGCCTATTGGCTTTTCATCCTGACGGTAGCGGCGGTGAAATTGCCCGCCGCTATGTGAAGTTTGCGTTTGAGCACTCACTGCGGATCAGCCTTTTCCGACCAGAATACGATCCAGACCAAACAGGCGATCCAGAATGACCATCGCAACCGTTGCCACAAGGATCATCAGGGCAGAGACCGCAGCCATCATCGGATCAATCGACTCGCTGGCATACATATACATGCGCACCGGCAGAGTGACTGTTGACGGCGAGGTCACGAAGATCGACATTGTCAGCTCGTCGAAACTATTGATGAAAGCCAGCAACCAGCCACCGCTCACACCCGGCAACAGCAATGGCAGGGTGATGCGTTTGAACACTGTCCATTCACCGGCACCCAGCGTGCGGGCGGCATTTTCCGCATTGCGATCCATACTGCTGAGCGAAGCCAGTACCAGACGCAGCGCATAAGGCGTGATGATAATCGCGTGCGTTGCCACCAGCCAGAAGAACGAACCGCTCATACCCATCAGCGAGAACAGACGCAGGAACGCAACGCCGAGTACCAGATGCGGAATAATCAGCGGCGACAGGAACAGCGCATTCAGTGCATCGCGCCCCGCAAAATCATAACGGGTGATTGCCAATGCTGACGGCACCGCCAGCAAAGTGGAAATCGTCGCCGCCAGAAACGCCAGTTTCAGACTGTTCCCGAAGGAGGTCATGAAATCATTATGCTTGAACACCGCCTCGAACCAGCGCAGCGACAACCCGTTCCACGGCATTGTCAGCGTGTTTTCCGGTGTGAAGGCAACAAGACAGACCACCACCATCGGCGCCAGCATGAAGATGACAACAAGGCTGTGAAAAATCAGAGCAACAGGACCATTTTTCTGCATGATATTACCCCAGCTTCCGTTTGGCCTGACCTTCAATCATACGATTATAGGCAATCATGATGATGAGGTTTGCCACGAGAACAATGATGGCAATGGCAGCACCGAGCGGCCAGTTCAGCTCAATCATGAACTCGTCATAGACAACGGTTGCAGCCATTTTTAAACGGCGGCCACCGAGCAAGCCGGGAATAGCAAAAGAGCTTGCCGACAAGGCAAAGACGATCAGGCTACCTGAGAGAATACCGAGCATGGCCTGCGGAAACACGATACGGCGCAGCGCTGTAAAGCGGGACGCACCAAGGGTCAGTGCTGCGGCTTCCACCGTCGGGTCGAGTTTTTGCAGCACTGTCCAGACCGGAATAACCATGAATGGCAGCATGATATGCACCAGACCGATAACAATCGCGGTTTCGGTATAGAGCAGCTGCACCGGCTCCAGCCCGACCGTTGTCAGCGCACCATTGATGAAACCATTGCGTCCTAAGATCATGCTCCAGCCGAAGGTACGTACCACAACGGAAACCAGCAGCGGGCCGATAATCACCAGCAGGAAAATCGAGCGCCAAGGAGAGCGCATATTCGAGAGAATATAGGCTTCCGGCACGCCGATCACCACGGCAATCACGGTTGTGATCAGCGCAAGACGCAAGGTGCGCCAAAAAATCGACAGGTAATAATCATCCTGCAACACTTGCGTATAATTATGCAGGGTGAAGGTGTTTTCGATACCGGTATCGTAATTGTAGCTGTTGAACGACAGAATGACTGTCAGCGCCAGCGGCAGCAGGACAAGACCGATGAAAAGCAAAGTCGCAGGCCCTGCCAGAAACAGCGGAGCAAAGCGGCGTTTTGCCTGAGATGGGGCGGCAGAGGTTGCGCTCATGATCAGGCCGCTCCGCCTGCGAGCATCCGGCAATCTTCATGCTGCCAGATCAAACCAACTGTTTCGCCTTCTGCCGGTGGCGGTGTGCCAACATTTGGCAGCGACACAGACAATTGTCCGGCAGGTGTTGCAACCGTGACAAACCACTGGCTGCCCATAAAATAGCGGGTGGCAACAGTACCATCCACATGACCGGCACCGGCTGCGGTGAGGTTCAGTTTTTCCGGACGGATGAACAGCGAAACCTTGTCGCCGCTCACTGCCTGCTCCGGCTTGAAGCGTATAGCGGTATTTTCAATCGCCAGCATATCCGCTTCAACCTGCGCACTCAGGAAGTTGGACTTGCCGACAAAGTTGGAAATGAAATCATTCCGCGGATGCTCATAGAGCTTATAAGGCATATCAACCTGCGTGATATTACCCTTCTCCATCACCACAATACGGTCACTGATCGACAAAGCTTCCGCCTGATCGTGGGTCACCATAATGGTGGTAATGCCCACAGCACGCTGAATGCGGCGCAGCTCAAACTGCATTTCTTCACGCAGCTGCGCATCAAGATTGGACAAAGGCTCATCCAGCAGCAGCACCGGCGGATTGATCACCAGCGCACGGGCAATCGCCACACGCTGACGCTGACCACCGGACATCTCACGCGGATAGCGGTCGGCCAATGCAGAGAGATGCACGAGAGCCAGCGTTTCTTTCACGCGCTCATCACGTTCCGCTTTCGGCACTTTGCGCATTTCCAAACCAAAGCTGACATTCTGCGCAACAGTCATATGCGGAAACAGTGCATAGCTCTGAAACACCACGCCGAGCTGACGCTGTGCCGGAGCCGTATAGGTAATATCGCGGCCATCCAGAGTGACAGAGCCTGATGATGGCGTCACCAGACCGGCGATCATCTGCAATGTCGTTGTCTTGCCGCAGCCGGAAGGACCGAGCAGAGAGATAAACTCACCTTTTTCCACAGCCAGATCGAAATCTTTCACCGCTGTGAATTTTCCATAAATTTTGGAAACCTGTTTCAGGTTCAAAAAGCTCATGCATACCTCCCTGAGCAGTACCGGCATTTCTGCGCTGCGGGTTATCCGGCCGTTTACCGCTCTCTCAATCGGCCTGTTTCATGGCTGCCTTGTAACAAGGGCATGCGGGCAGATTTCACTTAAAGCGGAATTTATCCAATAATTGACAGAAATTTTGTGAATTAGACAAATTCTATTTTCTATTCTGAAATATTTTATATAGTTTAATCCATAATACGGAATTATTTCAATTCAAGAGTCGCGCAATGAGTGAAAATACGAAATCCCCTGTGAATACGAGCCTCACAAAAGCCATCCAGATATTAAAAGGACTGGCCGCTCATTCACGGGACGGAATGCGGCTGATTGATCTGGCACGCGAGCTGGAACTCAGCCAGCCATCCACGCATCGCCTGCTCAAAAGCCTGATCAGCGAAGGACTGGTTGAGCAGATCAACGACACAAAATCCTATCGCCTCTCGCTGGATTTTTTCTGCATGGCAGCGCAAACCCGCCAGCGTGATGGTATATTGGATTTTGCCCGTCCGGCACTGCTACGTCTGTCAGCTACCTTTAACGACACCGTATTTCTGCTAGTGCGCAGCGGTTTTGATGTCGTGTGTCTCGACCGCGTGGAAGGCCCGTTTCCGATCCGCTCTTTCACAGGTGATATCGGCGGCAAGGTTCCGCTCGGTATTGGTCAGGGCAGCATCGCCATTCTGGCTTTTCTGCCGGAAGAAGAGCGCGAGGCGATTATCCGTTTCAACATGCCGCGCATTCTCGATCGCGCAGCGATTGATGAAGTTGATCTGCGCATTATGATTGACAGTGTAAGACAGACCGGCGCTGCCCATATGAATTTTGAAATGATTGAAGGCATGGCAGGACTGGGCGTGCCGGTGCTGGATCAGAACGGCACAGCCGTTGCGGCGCTGAGTATCGGCACACTGGCCTCGCGCCTGACAGAACAGCGCCAGCGCACCATCGCTGATCTTTTGAAAAAAGAAGCCGCGCTGATTTCCAGCAAACTCAATCCGTTTGATGCGACATTGCGCTATCCAAGTCAGGCACTGTCACGATAAATCATTCACCGCTGTATCCTTGCCAGATGCAGCGGTACTAGCGGCCACAGCCGGACAGTTCCGGCGCATCTTGTTGTTTCCGCCGTAACGCAACCTCTCTAAGCAACCAGTCGAGGAAATCTTTTGTCACCGGCTTTGACCGGAACAAGTCCTCCTGACATACAAACTGGTAAGTCTCCTGCGGCTCAAAGCAATGTTCCGAGACCAGAAACATCTGGCCGGTTTTAAGCTCCTGCTCAACCAGCGCCTGATCGATCAGCGCCACACCCTGTCCCTCTTTAACCGCCTCCAGAATAATATGCTGATCGTCAAAAATCAGATCCTGCTGACTATGACCAAGCATCAGGCCAGATGTGGCAATCCAGCTCTGCCATTCTGATACAGAGCGGTAATGCAGACGGTTGCTGCATAAAAGTTCCGTTGCACTCTTATATTGATTACGGATGGACGTCCCGCAAACCGGTACCAGCCTTTCACGCAGCAATTGTTTTGAGAATTTTCCGGCCACACCACCCAGACGATAATCGATCACAATATCCGGCTGGCCGGATGCAGGCACATTGGTATCGAGATGGGACAGATGCAGCTGCAGACCCGGATGCTGCGCCAGAAATTCAGAAATGCGCGGCGCAATGATTTTCATCGAAAAGAACGGCCCCACTTTCACACGCAACACCTTCTGCGCCGTGCGCGGGCTGATATGGCGGATTGTTCCGGCCAGATCGTCAAAGGCACGCTGACAGGATGTGAACAGCAGACTGCCTTCCTGTGTCAGTTCCACACCGTGCTGCCTGCGGATAAATACCCGCAGACCCAGATGGTCTTCCAGCAGGCGGATCTGATGACTGACCGCGCCCTGCCCGACGCATAATTCATCCGCTGCGACTGTGAGACTGCCGCAGCGCGCAGCGGCCTCAAAAGCCCGCAATGATTTCAGTCCGGGTAAATCACGCATCTTTCATCCTGTCCGGAATTTTTCAGATATGAATTATTTCGATATTTTAAATCAATTTTTTCACATTGCATACAGGTTTTAAATCCATCATGCTGGCAATTGAAAAAACAATAAAAATTCAATTAAATTATTAATATCAATGCTTTAATTGATATTAAATTAGTTTCACACGGCGAATGGAAGCGCCAAGAACAAACCTTTATTCTAAAATCAGACATTAGAAGAATGAAGGGCAACATCGGGGAATCTTTAATGAAATCAGCATTCATATCAGCGGTAAGCCTGATCGCTCTGGGCATTATGACCGCTCAGGCTCCGGCGGCAGAAAAACTGCGCATCGGCACAGAAGGTGACTACAAGCCGTTCAATTATGTAACCGGCAGCGGCGAAATCAAAGGCTTTGACTATGATATCGGGCAGGCCATCTGCGCTGAAATGAAAGTTGAGTGCGAATGGAGCACGCATGAATGGTCGGGGATTATTCCTGCCCTGCAATCCGGCAAATTTGACGTGATGATCGCCTCAATGGCCGTCAATGAAGAGCGCAAAAAACAGGTTACTTTCAGCAATCCGTATTATTTCAATGCCATGCATTTCATAGCCCGCAAGGATCTCGGCATTCAAGAAATCTCCAAAGAAGCCCTGAAAGGCAAGGTCATCGGCACTCAGTCCGGCTCGGTTGCGGTCGATACGCTCAAAGACTACTTCCCTGACAATGAAGTGAAACTCTATCCTTCGCTCAGCGAGGTATTCCTCGATATGGACAGCGGTCGTCTCGATATGGTTCTGGAAAGTCAGATGGCGCTGAGTGACTGGCTGGCGCAGGACAGCGGCAATTGCTGTGAATTTGCCGGCAAGCCTTTCATTCTGGATGCGGCACAGGGCAATGCAATGGCCGTGCGTAAAGACAGCGGCGATCTGGCAGAGCGCCTCAACACCGCGCTTGCAGCCATCATCAAAAACGGCACTTACGACAAGATCCGCCAGCAATATTTTGACTTCGACATTATGGTTCGTCCGGTCAATGCCAGCGCCTATCTGAAGTAAATCTGCACGTCTCAGATCATTTCTCCCCCCGTAGCCTGCAAACAGCGTTCCGTTCACAGGCTCATGCTTTCTGCCCTGCTTACAGCAAAAGCAGGCGGGGCAGAAAGCCTTTCGCTTGCAATATCAATACCGCATAAATGAAAGATGCCTCTATGAGCTTCAAAGTCGCCGTTCTTGAACTCAATCAGGAAACCAATACTTTTTCCAAGCTGAAGACCACTTTGAAGGACTTCTATCTCTGCCACTATTTTAAAGGACAGGAAATCGAAACCCACTGCCGCGGCACCAATTCCGAGATCGGCGGCTTTATCGAATGTTGCGAAGCCTATGGCTGGACACCGGTTTATACTGTTGCCGCCCGTGCCGAACCGGGTGGTCTTGTTGAAAAGTCCATGATCGAGCATTTTCAACGCGATGTGGCTGAAACGCTTGCAGGTCACAAACCGGACGGCGTGTTCATTGTTTTCCACGGCGCTATGTGCACGGAAAGCGCGGATGATGCCCAGATCGAATTGCTGCAATTTATCCGTGGCATCGTTGGCAATGATATACCGATTGCCGGTACATTCGACTTGCATGCCAATAGCGCGCCGGAAATGAGTGCGCTGCTGGATATTGCCGTTTCTTTCCGCACCTATCCGCATGTGGATATGGCTGAATGTGGCCGTAAGGCAGGTAAATTGCTTGAAGACGCGATGCGCGGTCAGATCAGCCCTGCGATTGCTGTGCGCCAACCGCCAATGCTCAATGGCTGCAATGACGGCCGCACCACCCATGCCTGCGCCATGACAGAAATTCTGGAAATTGCAGATCAGATTGCAGCACAGGACGGTATTCTCGCCACATCGATCAATGCCGGTTTTTATGATGCCGATGTGTTCAACACAGGCCCTTCTGCCGTGGTTTGCTATGACCGCAACAAGGTCGGGGTAGCACAGGCTGTCAGTCACGCCAAGCAACTGTGTCAGGAAATTTGGAACCGTCGCGAGGATGAGGATAACCGCTTGCAGGCTTCGGAAATGCCCGAGGCAATCCGTGCACATTTTGCCAGTAACACCAAACAAGGCCCGCTGGTGATTGCCGATTTCTCCGACAATCCGGGTTGCGGTGCCTATAGCGATGCAACAACCGTGCTGAAGGGCTTATTGGAAACCAATATCGGGCGTGCGGCCTTTGGTGCTTTCTGTGACCCGCTGGCTGTTGAGGAACTGGCAGCGGCAGGTATCGGTGCGCAATGCACTGTCAGCCTTGGCGGTAAAGTTGACCCGAAAATCGGTGGCGGTGCAATTACGCTTACCGGTGAGGTCATTGCCATTTCAGACGGCAATATTACATTTGAGGGCCCGATGTTTCAGGGGCTACCAGCCTCACTTGGCAAAAGTGTCTGCTTCCGTGTCGGCAATACCGACATGCTGATTTCGTCGGAACGTCAGCAAATGCTGGATAAAAACCTGTTCCGCAGTGTCGGCATCGAGCCTGCTGATTATGATATTGTGGTAGTGAAATCCCAGCAGCATTTCCGCGCGGCTTTCGGGCCTATCGCATCAGCGATTATCGAAGTGGATGCCGATGGGTTGAGCACGGCCAATCTCGGCGCACGCGATTATAAAAAGCTGCGCCGTCCGATCTATCCGCTGAATACGGAAACAACTTTCAGCGCCTGACCAATAAATATAACAACAACAAAACCGGCTTTGCATCGCATGGCCGGCTTTGTTTTGTCTGCTTCAGTCTTGTTTTTAAGCTGGTCATTTGTATTGGGGAACAGCTATAGAAAACTGTCCTTTAAAAACATAAAGCTGCACAGACCATGGAACTTCGCTCTCTCGCCTATTTTGTTCTGGCCTGCCAGTATTATAATCATGCAGAAGCGGCCAAAGCCGAGCAGATTTCGCCCTCCACACTCAGCACCGCAATTTCTGCGCTTGAGACGGAATTGGGGCTGGAGCTTTTTGTGCGCGGTCCAAAGGGACTTGTACCGAGCGAGGCAGGGCGCTGGCTGTTTCAACAGGCAACTGCGACCTTGCAGGCGGTGGAAACCGCTTTTTCCGGCAAGGCCATTTCAACCGCGCTGAAAGTCAGCTCACCACTGCACTTCATGTTCGGCAAATTGTCCCGCGCGGCAACGGCTGCCGTGCGTCCGTTTCGTCTTTCCCATCCTGAATATTATGCACAAGTGCATTTCCGCTCGCCATTGATCAGCGCCTTCGACACCAGCAGCACTGAGAATACAGATATTCTGTTGGGCTATGCTTCGCAAAATGGCAGCGAGCAGGAACAATTTCTGTTTGACGATGAATGGATTGCCGTTGCAGGCGGCCTTGTGCCCGATGAAGATCAGGCTCCGCTCAGGTCAGAAGATTTGCGCAATTACAGCCTGTGGCTGCCGCCGTTATTGCCCGCTGAAGAAGCGCGGATCCGCGCCTATTGCCGCCAGCATGAACTGCCTGCGCCGGAAATGACATCGGAAGATGTGGGGATTTTCACTCGTCTCAAGCAAGCCAAGCAGCCGATACTTCTGCTTGCACCGCATAGTCTGCTTGCCAGTGGCATCAGCCGCAATGATCTTGCTGTGCTGCAATTGCAAATCCCGTTACATAGCCCTGTCACAGCCAAAATCACCACCAAAGATGAAAAACTGGCTGTCGTCGCACAGGATTTCATCAGGCTGGTGCGCGAGGAACTCAACCGCCAAACCGTGACGCTCTATAATCCGCCGGTATCGCTGCGCGATATCCAGAGTATTCTGACGCTCTATCATTGCCGCAATATGAGCGAAGCTGCCCGCAGGCTCAATCAGACCCAGCCTGCCTTGTCCGCACAATTGCGCAAAACAGAGCAACTGATGGGCACAGCCCTGTTTGCCCGACATTATAAAGGCCTGCATCCGCTGCCGACTGCGGTGCATAAAGCGCCTTTGCTGCAAAGCGTGCTCAATCTGGCTGATGCGATCCGTCAGGGTGCACAGCAAATTGCAGTGATGGACGAGCCGGTGATTTCTTTCGGCCTTAGCCCGATGATCTTGCTCAGCCCGATCGGCGCCACTGCCATCAGCAATGCGATGCGGGAATGGCAGCGCCTGTGTCCGCATGTGCTGCTGAAAGTGAATGAGGCACCGGCACATAATCTGCAGGAACAGTTGAAACAGGGAGAGTGCTCCATCGCACTTATGGAGAGCATAATACATCCTGAAAATGCTGCATTCTTAACCGATCTGGGACCGCTGCAATATATTTCCGATATTGATGCGGAGGACGCACCGCTGGCTTTGCCTGCTACCGGTGACAGTATCCGCAACGCGTTGATGCAACTGCCGGAAGCAGCCGACTATCAACCGACATTGGAAACACAATCATTGCAATTATGCCTGACACTCGCGGGCAACGGCTACAGCACGATTATCCCTGCGGCTCTGGCAGACAATATCAGCTCCGCCAAGCCTTTATTACAGCATACCCTGCCGGATGCACCGCATTTCTATCTGACTGCGGGCACCAGCGGCACCCGCAATCTCAATGAGCCGGAGCATATTCTGCTCGCTTGTTTGCGTAAAGCGTTTCAGGCCGCCAACTGACGATAGGCCGCCATATAGGCTTCCGCCTGACCGAAACTATGTTCATTCACCAGCAGGCGTTTGACCAGCGGAGAAATTGCACATTCCTCGGTCATGCCAATACCGCCGTGAAGCTGAACGGCTTCCTGTGCAATATGACGGGCAGACCACAATGTCTGCACCCATGCGGCAAGGGTCAGGGCACGGGCATCTTCCGCACCATTGTCCTGCGCTTCCGCTGCGGCTTCGACCAAGGCTTTAGCCTCATCCAGCGCCACAGACATATCCACGAGACGGAACTGAATGGTCTGGAAAGAGCCAAGCGTTTTGCCGAACTGCTTGCGCATCCGCATATAATCCAGCGTCTGCCGGTAGAGATTATCCATCGCGCCAAGACTGTCTGCGGCAACAGCAATCAGAACATCTGCGGCACAAGCTTCGATGCGCTGTTGTACATCAGCGCCGGAGAGTAGAACCTGAATATCAGCTGGTGCAATATCTGCCGTGATTTCACTCATCATCCGGCCGTCAATCATTGATAATTGACGAAACTGCGCCTTTTCCGGAGAAACCAGACACAGAGCAAGGCCAGCGCTTTGTTGCACCAGACACAACAGTTTTTCAGGCTCCCGCGCACCAAAGACTTGCTGTTTGTTGAGTGTCAGACCAGTGCCGGTCAGTTCCGGCAGGTTAACAGACTTGATGCCCTGCGCAGCTGTCGCCAGATGACCGGCAATGCCTATGCGCAACTCACCGGTGAGAAAACTTTCCAGCAATGGCGCAACATCCGGATTGGTTGTTTGTGCTTCACATAACAGGTTAGCTGCCAGTGCCGCTCCGCAGGCAAAATCCACAGGCAAGGCAACACTTCCCAGAGCCTTTGCCACCGCCAGCAAACCTTCTGCACCCAGTTCCGCACCACCCGATGCTTCCGGCAGCGCAAGACCAATCAGCCCCATTTCCGCAATCTGCGGCCACAGATCGAGATCAGTCTGCGGCAAACCGTTTTCCGGTGTGTGATCGGCAGCAAAGCGGGTCACAAAATCCGTCAGCATCCGCAGTTCATCTGCCTTTTCTTCGCGTGTTTTCTGCATATCCGCTCTCCTCACCTTAAACCCAGAACCTGCTTGGCAAGGATCATGCGCTGAATTTCATTTGATCCGCCCCAAATGGTCAGCTTACGCAAATTGAGCCATGCAGCAGCGGCACCGGCAGCAGCCGGATTTTCAGCATCTGCCTCACCATCAAGAAATGCCTCGCTGTATGGCAGCACCTGCGCTCCGAAAATATCCAGACGCAGTTGCGATAATGCTTGTGCAATTTCTGTACCGCGAATTTTGAGCTTAGAAGCTTCAGGCCCCGGATTTTCACCCGCCTCACTTTGCGACAAGAGCTTCAGTTCCATATGCTCCAGCGCCAGACGCTGGATTTCAATCCGCGTCATCCGATCCTGCAACAGCGGATCATCCGACACACCAAGACGTGCGGCATCTTCTTTCAATTCACCGAGAATACGCTTGGAACGCGCAGCACCGGACATGGAAAAGCGCTCATATTCGAGCAGATATTTACCATAACCCCAGCCTTCGCCCTCAGTACCGATCAGATTCTCAACCGGCACACGCACATCATTGAAAAACACCTCGTTAAACTCGGCTTCTCCATCCAGTGTACGGATCGGGCGAACCGTAATACCGGGGGTACGCATATCAATCAGCAGGAAGGAAATGCCCTGCTGCGGACGTTCGCCTTTATGCGTGCGTACCAGACAAAAAATCCAGTCTGCCCATTGCGCCCATGTCGTCCAGATTTTCTGACCATTGACCACATAATGATCACCATCCCGCACAGCGGAAGTTGTCAGCGAAGCCAGATCAGACCCTGCCCCCGGTTCGGAATAGCCCTGACACCAGAATGTCCGGTTCTCACGGATATCCGGCAGAAAGCGTGCCCGCTGTTCGTCATTACCAAAGGAATGGATAACAGGCCCCGCCATGGCAATGCCAAACTGACACGGATGCGGTGCACAAATCGCACCATATTCCTGCTCAAACAAATAGCGTTGCACCGGTGTCAGACCGGCGCCGCCCATCTCTTTGCTCCAGCCGATTGCATACCAGTTGCGTGCCGCCAGCACTTCCTGCCAGCCGGTCAGATCCTCCTTGGTCAGGCGAATATTGTGCCGGACCTTATAGGCCAGCGCTTCCGGAAGATTGGCACGCAAATAAGCGCGTGCATCTGCTGCGAATGCGCGGTCGGCATCCGTAATCTGTAGTCCCATTCTTGTACTCCATCCCTTAATTCACAAGGATAATCAGACAATTCCGGCGCTTGTCAGCGCACTGATCTGTGCCTCATCCATATTCAGAAATTCCCGCAGAATATCCGCACCGTCAGCGCCAAGCTCCGGTGCCTGCCGGATGTCACCGCGCGGCAAGCCGTCGAAATGCACCGGCTGTTCCGGCACCAGAAGCTTGCCCAATTGCGGATGTTCAACTTCATGCAGTAACTGGCGATGCTGCGCATGGGCGCTTTGTGCGGCCTCATCCACCGACCAGATTTCTGACACGGGCAAACCGGCTTTACCCAATTTCTCTACCACTTCGGCAGCAGTATAGTGCCGTGACCAGTCTTCGATCTCTGCCTGCAAAGCATCACGGTTCTGACTGCGCAACTGATCAGAAGCAAAACGCGGATCTTCCGCCAGATGTGGTTTTCCCAGCGCCTCTGCGAGACGGGCAAACAGCGCCTTATTGGCCACAGCGAGAATGAAAGGCGCATCCGATGCAGCGAATGCTCCAAAAGGCGCAGACAGCGGATGCTGATTGCCGAAGCATGCAGGCCGGTTGCCGCTGCCCTGCCATCCGGCGAGCACAGTCGGCAGCAGGCTGAACAGCGCATCAAACATCGCCACATCAATCCGTGCACCCTGTCCGGTGACCGAGCGACGGTAAAGTGCAGCAGAAATCGCCTGCGCGGCATAAATGCCGGAAACAATATCTCCGATGGAGTCGCCAACCAGCGTCGGTGCACCGGCTGCCTCACCGGTCACGCTCATCATGCCGGATAGCGCCTGCGCTACCACATCATAACTCGGCATAGCGGCCATCGGCCCTTGCTGGCCAAAGCCGGAGACGGAGCAATAGACCAGATCAGGTTTCAGTGCCTGCAATTGCTCAGCGCCAATGCCCAAACGGTCTGCCACCCCCGGTCGGAAATTTTCCAGCACCACATCAGCTTTCAGTGCCAGTTCCTGTGCGATCTTCACGGCTTCCGGCTGGCGCAAGTCGAGTTTCAGGCTACGCTTATTGCGGTTAAACAGCTGAAAATTGATACTCTGATTGTTACGCACCGCGCCCATATAGCGCTGATCGTCGCCCTGCGGCGGCTCAACCTTTATGATCTGCGCGCCCTGATCCGCCAGAATGGCAGAGCAAAACGGCCCTGCCAAAACGCGGGAAAAATCCAGCACCGTAATACCCGCAAAAGGTTTCTGCTGCTTCACCATTCCAACTCCTCCATATCGGAGACAAGAATAAGAAACCGCGCCATGCCTTGTGAAATAGTGATACGGCAATCAGGCTATAAAATTTACCGAATTACCCCGTGTAACTGAGCAGTGCCGCGCCACCTGTCAGTCCTGCACCTGCCGCTGTCAGCAAGATCAGATCATCTTTTCGATATTGATTTTTTCCCAGAGACAGGCTGAGCGGAATGGTCGCCGCTGATGAGTTGCCATAATCAGTAATCGTGCGGGCAGTTACCGCATTACTCAGTTGCAACTGCTCTGCCACCGCATCGAAGATCCGTGCATTGGCCTGATGCGGCACAAAATGACCAATCGCGGCGGGTTCAACATTGGCTTGTTGTAAAACTGTTTTGCCGCATTCGGCCATGGTCATCACCGCCTGTGCAAACATGGTACGGCCATTGCGCATCGTCATCAATGTTTCACCTGCCGGAATGCCTATCAGACCATAGTGACTGCCGTCACTGGTAAGTGTGGAACTGACCAAACTACAAAACCCGCTTTGGGATGGTGCCAGAACAACGGCTCCGGCGGCATCGCCGAACATCACTGCCGATGCACGCTCCTGCCGGTTGATACGGCGTGAGAGAATATTCGCTGCAACAATCAGCACCGCCCGCCCCTGCGTTCGCATCAATGCATCCCCCATCACCAGCGCATAGAGAAAACCGGAACAGGCACCGGCAAGATCAACCGCACCGGCACCTATCAGCCCTAATTTATGTGCCAGCAAAGGTGCAGAAGGCGGCAAAAGATGATCGGGCGTTGATGTCGCCAGCAGCACCATACCGATCTCAGATCGAGCTATACCAGCATTTGCCAGCGCCATGCGTCCAGCTGCTGCTGCCATATCCGTCAGTGTCTCGCCATCTTCAACCCAATAGCGACTTCGGATACCGGTGCGACGTTCAATCCAGCCAGCTTCTAGCCCGAGTTTGATTTCAATTTCTGCATTGAACACCTGACGCTTGGGCACGGCATGACCGAAGCCGATAATGGATGACGGATAAGAGCCACTCATAATTTGCCGCTTTGCAACAAGTCTGCCGCCTGATCAATCAGCTGATAAGAACGCTGCAATTCCTGCTCGGTGACACAATAAGGCGGCATCAGATACAGCACATTGCCAAGCGGCCGGAGCAGCACATCATGAGAGCGGAAAAATGCTTTCAGCCGCAAAGCCACATTCGAAAGATAACCGCTATTTTGCGCTTTAACATCCAGTGCTGTGATGGTTCCGCATTGCCGGACATTCTCAAAACGCGGATCATTTTTAAACCGCGCCAGCTCGCAGCTTTGCATGGCCTGCAAATTCTGTACGCGCTGCAGAACCGGCTCCTCACGCCAGATTTGCAAATTGACAAGCCCTGCCGCACAGGCAATCGGGTTCGCGGTATAGGAGCTCGAATGATAGAAAGTGCGGCTGCGATCGGTTGAGAGATGTGCTTCAAATATTTCCGGCACACAAAGCGTCACCGCCAAAGGCAGTGCCCCGCCGGTAATACCTTTGGAAAGGCATAAAATATCCGGCGTGATACCGGCCTGTTCACTCGCGAATAAAGTGCCGGTGCGTCCCCAGCCGGTCATTACTTCATCGCAGATCAGTAAGGCACCATGCGCCTCGGCAATTGCCTTCAACTGCCGCAGCACAAAAGCCGGATAGATTTTCATGCCGCCTGCACCAAGCACCAGCGGCTCGACAATTAATGCTGCCAAGTCCCCGTCACGACAGAGCTGTTCAAACGCATCCAGCGTTTGCTGTTCGCGCCCCTCAGCGGGAAACGGAATTGTCGCCACATCATAAAGCAGCGCACCATAGGCCGCATTGAACACACCGCGCTCACCGGCAGACATAGTGCCGATTGTATCCCCGTGATAGCTGCCCGCCATCACTGCAATTTTGGAGCGTGGCTCACCTCGGTTATGGAAATAGCCCAGCGCCATTTTCAGCGCCACTTCCACGCAAGTCGAACCGCTGTCGGAATAAAACACATGCGACAGACCATGGGGCACAATACGGATCAGTTCCCGTGCCAGTTGCTCCGCCGGTTCATGGCTGTATTCCGCAAAAATGATCTGGTCATATTGTTCTGTAGCCTCACGAATAGCCTGCATGATCGGTGGCGTACGATGACCATGGGTAATCACCCACCAGGACGAGATCAGATCCAGAATTTTGCGCCCGTCTTCATCAATCAGATAGGCACCTTCCGTGCGGGTAATCTTTTTCGTAACAGGCTCCAGCAGATGCTGGGTAAACGGATGCCAGACCGGCGATGAATAATGGCTCATCGGACACCTCCGATAAAATCATGCAGATTAAAGTTCTCTGTAAACGCTTGAGTCAATGTCCGCGGGGTCAGATCAACCAGCACCGGCAGGCACCCAAGGCGGCGTACTTTGCCCAACTCACAGATGATCCCTTCGCTGTCCTCATGCGCATGGCCGATAAAGGCCACGCCGAGTACCGGAATATTGCGGCTGCGCAGTGCTTCCAATGACAGCAGACTATGATTGATTGTGCCAAGCTGCGTGCGGGCACAGAGAATAACCGGCAGCTGCCAGAGGGCGAAGATATCGAGGTAAGTCTGGGAGCGTGTCAGCGGCACCATCAGGCCACCTGCACCTTCCACCACCAGAGGCCGGTCGCAGTGCGGAATGGTCAGAGCAGCGGGATCGATTTCCACCCCCTCCGCCTCAGCGGAAAGATGCGGTGAGGCAGGTAATTGCAAGCGCCATTGCTCCGGCAGGACAGGACAATCCGGCGCCAGACGGCGCACGGTCTCGCTGTCGGTCTCTTCCTCAAGGCCGGATTGCACCGGCTTCCAATAACTGCCCTGCAGGGCTTGGGTCAGGGCTGCGCTGAAGATGGTTTTACCGATACCGGTATCGGTACCGCTGACAATAAATACGGGATTATTCATAGGAATGTGCAATCTGTTTCAGCACTTCAGCCATACGGGTGATCTGTGCCTCATCAACATTTAACGTGATAGAAATACGCAGCCGCGCAGTACCGAATGGCACTGTCGGCGGGCGAATGGCGCGGATATCAAAGCCATGATTTTGCAGAGCTTCGGCCATTATGACTGCGCGTTGATTATCGCCCACGATATAGGGAATGATCTGCGAACCACTTGGCTGCAAATGTTGCTCAGCATGGTGGATAAGTGCGTGTAACTTCCCACGCCGCTGCGGTTCTGCAGCCAAAACCTTCAAACTCCCGCGCACAATCGCTGCCTGCAAAGGCGCTGGCGCAGTGGAAAAAATGAAGCCCCGTGCACGATTGATCAGCACATCAATCAAAGGCTTGGCCGCACAAAGCAGTGCACCGGAAGCACCAAGTGCTTTGCCGCAAGTATGCAGGATCAGCACATTGTCCCGCCCTGCAAAATCCGCCGCTAAGCCCCGCCCGTCGGCACCAAACACACCGGTCGCATGTGCCTCGTCAATACAAAGGAAACAGCCATAGCGATCGGCCAAATCGCTCAGTTCTGCGAGCGGTGCAAAATCACCATCCATAGAATAGAGGCTCTCGACCGCCAGCCAGATATTGCCGCTTTTCTCAGTCGCACGAAACTGCCGGATGGCCGCTTCAAATGCCGCAAGATCATTATGCGGCACGCTTTGGGTCTTCGCTTTGCCAGTCTGCATACCGGCATGAATACTGGCATGGATCAGCGCATCATAAAGCACCAGATCGCCAGCTTGGGGGAGCGTTGCAAATACCGCCTGATTAGCGTCGAACCCGCTGGCGAAGTACAAAACCTGAGGTGCTTTGAAAAAAGCAGCAGCTTCCGCCTCCAGCGCTTCATGCTCCGGATGATTGCCACGCAACAAACGTGAACCGCCGGAGCCGACCGGCACGCCACGCTCCAGCGCCTGACTGGCAATATTGCGTAAATAGTCCGAGCCAGCCAATGCCAGATAATCATTGGATGAGAAATCTGCACCTTGCGCCACGTTGAGACTACGCAGCCGTCCTTTGCTTTCAAGCCGTTGCAATATCGCATTGTAAGGCTGCATCAGCATGTGCAGCTTTCCTCAGCCACAGTCTCAGCCTGCATGCCCAGACGTTTCAACAAATCCGCATCGCGGTCATCGCCGGCATTGGCGGCTGTCAGCAGAACATCGCCGATGAAAATCGAATTGGCACCAGCGAAGAAACACATTGCCTGCATTTCATCACTCATATTGCTGCGTCCTGCGGTAAGCCGCACATGGGATGTCGGCATCATAATCCGAGCCAAGGCGATAATGCGGATGAAAGCGATGGAATCCACCGGCTTAGCATTGGCAAGTTTAGAACCTTCAATCGGGATCAGCATATTGATCGGCACGCTTTGCGGTACTTCTTCAAGATTGGCCAGCGTCACCAGCATATTAACGCGATCCTGCTCGCTCTCCCCCATACCGAGAATGCCACCGGAGCAGACATTGATACCGGCCATCCGCACATTATCCAGCGTATCCAACCGGTCTGCGAAAGTACGGGTGGTGATAATCTGCGGGTAAAATTCCTCTGATGTATCAATATTGTGATTGTAATAATCCAAGCCCGCCGCACTGAGCTTTTGTGCCTGCGGCAGTGACAACATGCCGAGCGTCATGCAGGTTTCCATGCCCATGGCTTTCACGCCCTGAACCATCGCAACGACCATATCCATGTCGCGCTCTTTTGGACTGCGCCATGCCGCGCCCATACAATAGCGGGTGGCACCGGCAGCTTTTGCCTGCTGAGCTTCAGCCAGCACACGCTCCACCTCCATCAGTTTGGATGCCTTCAGTCCGGTCGGATTATGCGCAGACTGGTTGCAGTAAAAACAATCCTCAGGACAGCCACCGGTTTTAATGCTCAGCAATTTGCTCATCTGCAAACGGTTCGGGTCGAAGTTCTGCCGGTGGATGACATGCGCCTGAAACATCAGATCATTAAACGGCAGATCATAGACGCGACGTGCCTCTTCTGCCGTCCAGCGTGTCTGAGGTGCATTCTGATGAGAAACAGGCTGAGACATGAAATATCCTTATAAAATGATGCTCGGCATAAATTATAGATAATTTTACGAGATTCGTAATTTTCACTTCAGTTAAAACGTCAAAATTGATATGTCCATATAAAAAAATCTATAAATCTATATTGCAACAACTCCAATATTGAATTTTTATCTATAATTTAACAAAAACCTCCTCTGATGCTCCTCCTATCAAAACTTCGTCAGCCTCATGAATTCAGTGTCTTTTGCTGCAATTTTTGTATTATGCAGGCAGTTCAGATCAGAACCGCAAGAGAGATTTCATGGTGCCGGTACATTTCAAACGCCTTTCGCTCGCCATTTTGGCGCTGGGCATATCTGTTGCTTTCAGCAGCCCGCTACAGGCAACTGTACCCGCCACCGGCACTGAGCACCTGAATAAAGCCTTGCAGGAATTTATTGTGCGGCTGGAAGAAACCAAGCGCACCAAACTCCCGCCGCGCCTGTCCAACAGTCAGGATGCACCTGTACTTGAAGACTTGTGGAATGTGCCGGCAATTATCGGTCAGGCACCCTATCAGGCGAGCGATTTGCCAATATTGATGGATATTATTCAGCAGCAGGCACAGGTAACCAAGGCCTATGTGTCCTTCTCGACTGATCCGCAAAAACCGGCAGATACCGAGAAAAACAGCATCGCTTTTCAGGATGAAATCACCCGCTCTTCTGCCGCTATGGTCAGTTTCATTGCTGCCGCCCTCGAAGCTGCAGGCGACTATGCTGAAACACTGAAAACGACAAGCAACGGCAAAGCACAGACAGATACAATTCTTAAATTGCGGCTCGGCTTGCAGCAGGTCATTAATGGTTCTGCGCTGATGTTAAGCAATCCGGAACTCAATGCCCATAATCAGGAAAGACTGGCGCAAGCACTGGCAGATAACGCCCCTGCAATTGCAAAAGCTATTTCCTTGCAAGATCGTAAAATGCTGAGCAATATTATCGAGCGCGCCAAACCGGTCTTGCGCGATACTGCACGTCAATCCGCGGACCGGTTTATTTCTGCTATGGAAAATAAAGACTGCACCGGTCTTTGCATATTGCATTGAAACTAAAGGGAAAATAACTGATGAAACCAGTCTGGCTGGAAAAATTCTGGAGTTCCCTGTCGCTGATCGGGATGTTGCTCGGCACACTTTTCTTCGCAGCCTCGCTTACGCCGTCACTGGTGCCGCGCCCCTTTCTGATACAGGGCGTGCTGTCGGGCGCCTGTTTCGCCATCGGTTACGGGATCGGTGTGTTTCTGTTTTGGCTGTGGAACTATCTGCAATTGCCGAAGCCTGAAGGCAGGATTTCCACGATCATCAAAATTACTGCCATGGCCGTGACCATCATCACAGCTATGGTGTTTCTGTGGCATGCGGCAGACGGACAAAATTCCATCCGCAATCTGATGGGATTGGAAAAAGTTGAAAGCGCGCACCCGCTGAAAACCGGCCTGATTGCGCTGATTACTTTTGTTATTCTGATCGCGCTCGCCCGTTTATTTCAGCTGATTTATCGCAGTTCCAGCCGCTGGCTCGATCGCTATATCCCGCCACGCCTGTCACGTTTTACCGGCTTTCTGATTGCTGCCGTGATTTTCAGCATGGCAATCAATGGTGTGCTGTTCCGCTTCGGCCTACATGTGATGGATTCCTCCTACCGCAAATTTGATGCGCTGATGGAAGCGGAAGTCCCCCAACCGCAAGATCCGCTGAAAAGCGGCAGCGCCGCCTCGCTGGTCAAATGGGATGAGTTGGGGCGTATGGGACGCAGCTATGTCAGCTCCGGTCCTGATGCACAGCAGATCAGCAATTTCACCGGCCGTCCGGCGCAAAATCCGCTGCGCGTCTATGTGGGCTTACGCTCGGCTGAAACTGCCAAGGAACGCGCCAAACTTGCGCTTCAGGAGATGATCCGTGTCGGTGCATTTGACCGCTCTCTGCTGCTGGTGACCATTCCGACCGGCACCGGCTGGGTCGATGAAATGGGCATTGATCCGGTGGAATATCTCCATGACGGTGATATTGCCAGCGTTGCCGTGCAATATTCCTATCTCGCCAGCTGGCTCTCGCTGTTGGTTGAACCAGGTTATGGCAGTGAAACCGCAACGGCTCTGTTTGACGAGGTTTACGATCACTGGACCAAGCTGCCAAAGGAAACGCGTCCGAAACTCTATCTCTATGGCCTGAGCCTCGGTGCGATGAATTCGCAGCTTTCATCGGAACTGTTTCAGGTGCTGGGCGATCCTTATCAGGGCGCCTTGTGGAGCGGCCCGCCATTCACCAGCCGTTTGTGGCGCTCCATCACCAACAACCGAAATGAAGGCACACCGGAATGGCTGCCGGAATTCCGTGATGGTTCCTATGCACGTTTCACCAATCAGAATAATGCTTTGAGGCTGCCAAACAGTCATTGGGGGCCGATGCGTATTGTCTATCTGCAATATGCCAGCGACCCGATTGTGTTTTTTGATCCGAAAGACTTCTACCGTGAACCGGACTGGATGAAAGCACCACGCGGCCCTGATGTGTCTCCGCAGCTGAAATGGTATCCGGTAGTGAGCATGTTGCAGCTGGCCATTGACCTGATGCTGGCTACCACCACACCGATCGGCCACGGCCACGTCTATGCACCGCAGCATTATATTGATGCATGGGTAGAGGTGACCAATGTCAGTTGGTCACAGGCAGATATTGACCGGCTGAAAGAACATTTCATCGCCAAGCTGCCCAAATAATAATCATGATATGGCGAGCTCTGCTATCGTAGAGCCCGCCATAATTTCAACTATGCAAATTGCGGCCAAGTGCTGTGAAAGCAGCCTCCTGAAAAGCCTCTCCGCGTGTCGGATGCGCGTGAATGGTCTGCGCCACATCTTCCAGCACAGTACCCATTTCCAAAGCGAGTGCGAAACCATTGACCAGCTCGGACACGTCATGGCCGACCCCCTGTATGCCCAGTACCAGATGATTATCCGCCCGAGCGACAACACGGACAAAACCCGTTTCATCCTGCTGGGTCATGGCGCGGCCATTGGCCATAAACGGAAAACTGCCGGTGACAATTTCATAGCCTTGCAATTTCGCCTGATCCGGCAACAATCCAACGCTCACCACTTCAGGGTCAGTGAAACAGACGGACGGTATCACAGGCTCATCCAATGCCGCTTTATGTCCGGCCAGATGTTCGGCCAGCATGGCTCCCTGCGCCATTGCCCGATGCGCCAGCATCGGTTCGCCGGTCACATCACCGATTGCCCAGACATTGAGCATCGAAGTCGCGCAATATTTATCAATGCGGATGAAAGCGCCATTCATTGCCAGATCGAGACTTTCCAGTCCGAACCCGCTGATATTTGGCCGCCGCCCCACAGCCACCAGAAACTTGTCCGCTTCCACCACCGCCGGCGCACTGTTGCCATGCTGGTGCACCAGCAAAGAACCGCCATCTGCGCTTAATCCCCGTGCTTCACTGCGCGTCATCACGGTAACGCCCAGAGTTGTCAGCCGCTTGCGCACCGGCGTGGTCAGTTCTGCATCCCAAAGCGGCAAAATGCGGTCTGCCGCTTCGATAATCGTCACCTGCGAGCCGAGTTTGGCAAAAGCCGTACTCAGTTCCATGCCGATATAACCGGCACCGATCACCGCTAAGCGTTTCGGCACCTGTTCCAGCGCCAGAGCATCTGTTGAGGAAATAACATTGCCACCAAAGGGCAAAGCGCCGATCTGCATCGGCAATGAGCCGGTTGCCAGAACCAGATGTTTGGTGCGGATACGGGTTGTACCGGCCTTACCATGAACCACGGCAGTTTTACCGTCAATGATCTCTGCATTGCCTTTCAGCACTGTGACCTTATGCTTTTTCAACAGGCCTTCAACACCGCCGGTCAGCCGCCGCACAATGGCACCTTTCCAGCTGAGTGTTTTGCCCCAATCCAGCGACACATCTCCAACGCGCAAGCCCAGCGCCGAACCGGATTGCTGAGCAAGTGCATGATGATAAGCATCGGCTGCATGGATCAATGCTTTGGAAGGGATACAGCCAATATTCAGGCAGGTGCCGCCCAGCTGTTCCTTCTCAACCAGTATCACCGGCAGTCCAAGTTGTCCGGCACGGATGGCAGCGACATAACCGGCAGGTCCGCCACCAATAATCAGCACATGTGTTGCAATATCTTCCATCTCACACCTCAATGAAAAGTGTTGCGGGAACTTCAAGCAATTGCCTGATGCGGCGGATAAAAGCGGCGGCCTCATAACCATCGACCATCCGGTGATCAAAGGAGGAAGACAGGTTCATCATTTTGCGCGGCACAAACTGATTATCCTGCCATTGCGGGCGTATCGCGATGCGGTTGATGCCGATAATCGCCACTTCCGGCTGGTTAATCACCGGCGTCGTCACCAGCCCGCCGAGGTCACCGAGACTGGTGACGGTTATGGTGGAACCGGAGAGTTCTTCGCGTTTCGCCACGCCTTCCCGTGCAGCACCGGCAAGCCGTGTGATTTCTGCGGCCATTGCCCAGAGATCCATGGCTTCTGCATGATGCAGCACCGGCACCATCAAACCGGATGGCGTTTGTGTTGCCATACCAATATGGGCCGCCTGATGGCGGGTCAACACCTGCGCTTCCTCATCATAAAGCGCATTCATCTGCGGAAAATCACGCAATGCCACAACCAGCGCACGGAGAATAAACGGTAGCACAGTCAGTTTACCGCGCCGCTCCGCAAGGCTTGCATTCAATGTGCTGCGCAGAATTTCCAGATCGGTCACATCCACCTCTTCCACATAGGAAAAATGTGCGACCTCGCGGGAGGATTTCGCCATACGCTCCGCAATCTTGCGGCGCAGACCGGTGATTTTAATCTGCTCTGTGCCGTCGCGGCGTTGATAGGCCGAACTATGCGCACTACCGCCGCTAGCCGTAAAATGATCGAGATCATCACGGGTGATGCGCCCCGCAGGTCCGCTGCCATGCACCTGCGTGAGATCAACACCCAGTTCCCGCGCCAGCGCCCGAACGGCAGGTGATGCAAGCGGCTTGTCATGCGCTATCGTGCTTGATGGTTGTACAGCCGAGAAAACAGGTTTTTCGGGCATTACTGGTTTTACAGGGACTGGCGGCGCAGCCTGAACCGGCGGAGGTGGCGGGGCATCATCCGCCCCTGCCCCTTCCACCTCAATCTCAACCAGCATCGCACCAACAGCCATCACCGTTCCGGCTTCCGCACCGATCTGCAGGACTGTTCCCGCCACAGGTGACGGCACCTCCACCGTTGCCTTATCGGTCATCACCGCAGCCAGAAGCTGGTCTTCTGCGATGACATCACCGGCTTTGACATGCCATTCGACAATTTCAGCCTCGGCAACACCTTCGCCGATATCCGGCATTTTAATGATCTTTTTCACCATTTATGCCTCCATCACTTGCATGAGTGCCCGACCGACCCGTTCCGGCCCCGGAAAATAATCCCATTCATGGGCATGAGGGTAAGGCGTGTCCCAGCCGGTCACACGCAGGATCGGTGCTTCCAGTTGATAGAAACAACGCTCCTGTACTTCCGCCGCCAGTTGTGTGCCGAAGCCGGACAATCGCGTCGCTTCATGAACAATCACACAACGTCCGGTCTTGGCGACAGAAGCCGTAATCGTCTCGATATCCAGCGGCACCAGCGAGCGCAGATCAATCACCTCAGCATCAATGCCGGTCTCGGTGACAGCCGCTTCCGCCACATGCACCATAGTGCCATAGGCCAGCACTGTGACTGCGGAACCTTTGCGCCGGATGGCCGCCTTGCCGATCGGCACCGAATAATAACCCTCCGGCGTTTCACTCAAAGCATGTTTTGACCAAGGTACGACCGGTTGGTCGTAATGACCGTTGAACGGCCCGTTATAAAGCCGTTTCGGTTCCAGAAAGATCACCGGATCATCATTCTCAATGGCCGAGATCAGCAGACCCTTGGCATCATAAGGATTGGACGGGATAATGGTCTGCAACCCCGCCACATGGGTAAACAGTGCCTCAGGGCTCTGACTATGGGTCTGCGCACCAAAAATACCACCGCCGCACGGCATACGGATCACCATCGGCGCTGTATAATCACCGGCAGAACGAAAGCGCAGACGCGCGGCCTCCGAGACGATCTGGTCATAGGCCGGATAGACATAATCGGCGAACTGGATTTCCGCCACAGGACGCAGGCCATAGGCGCCCATACCGACTGCCACACCGACAATACCGGTTTCGGAAATCGGTGTATCGAAGCAGCGCGCCTCACCATATTTGCGTTGCAGCCCTTCCGTGCAGCGGAATACGCCGCCGAAAAAGCCGACATCCTGACCGAACACGACAACCTTGTCATCGCGCTCCATCATCACATCCATCGCTTCGCGGATGGCTTCAATCATTGTGCGTCTTGGCAATACAGGTTTTGACATCATCAATACCCCATCTGCTGGCGCTGCTCGCGCAAATGCTGCGGCATGTCCTTATAGACATCCTCGAACATGGTTGCAGGGCTGGCTTTCGGCCCTTCATGCAAAGTGCCGTATTTCAAAGCCTCGCGGGCGGCATCATTAATCTCCGCATCAATACCGGCCAGCAGCTGCACATTGCGCTCCTCGCTCCATTCACCTTTGCGGATCAGATGTTGTTTGAGCCGCTCTACCGGATCGCCCAGCGGCCAGTTCAGTTCCTCCTCTTTTGGCCGGTATTTGCTCGGGTCATCGGAGGTAGAATGGGGCGCCACGCGATAGGTCACCCATTCGATCAAAGTTGGCCCCAGATTGCGCCGTGCCCGTTCCGCAGCCCAGCTTGCCGCCGCATAGACTGCCAGATAGTCATTGCCATCCACCCGCAAAGACGGAATAGCAAAACCATGGGCGCGGGAGGCAAAACTGATATTCTCGCCACCTGCCACCGATTGCGGTGATGAAATTGCCCATTGATTATTAACGATATTGAGAACCACCGGCGGACGGTAGACCGAGGCAAAAACCAGTGCCGCGTGAAAGTCGCTTTCGGCAGTGGAACCGTCACCAATCCATCCAGCTGCAATTTTTGTATCGCCCCGCATAGCAGAGGCCATGGCCCAGCCAACGGCCTGCACAAATTGCGTGCCGAGATTACCGGAAATCGAGAAAAAACCGGCCTCCGGTGCCGAATACATAACCGGTAATTGCCGTCCTTTAAGATGGTCTTTCTCATTGGAAAGCACCTGACAAATCATATCTGTCAGCGGGAAACCTTGTGCTATCAGCAGTCCCTGCTGGCGATAGGTGGGGAAATTCATATCCCCTTTTTGCATCACCATCTGAAAAGCGCAGGCAATTGCCTCTTCGCCGGTACATTGCATATAGAAAGAGGTTTGTCCCTGACGCTGCATACGCATCATGCGCCGGTCATAGGCACGGGTTTTGAGCATGGAGCGCAGACCGTGGCGCAATTGCTCTGCCGTCAGATCCGGCACCCACTCGCCTTTAGCCTCGCCGTCATCATCCAGCACCCGTACCAGATTATAGGCCAGATCATGCATATCATAAGGATCGGAATCAACCGGCGGGCGGCGCATTTCGCCCGCTCCGGCAAAACGTAAATGCGGATTAGGCGGCGGGACACTTTCTCCCCGCATCGTGCGGGGCATATGTAATGAGAGTGGCGGATATGACATGACTGCACTTCTCCATTGGCTGGAACTGATACTGCATGCTGTTTCTGCCGTTCCCCCCGAACGGCAGAATGTATTCCGTTTGTCCCCTTAACCTCTGCTGTCTATATTTTCGGCCACGGCCTTTGCTGTGGGCGAAGTTGTTCATAGGCATGGGCAAGTTGCAACACGCCCAGATCATCAAAACGCTGACCAATAATCTGCAAACCGATCGGCAAACCTTTTTCCGTGTAACCACAATTGACAGACACAGCAGGTTGTTCCGACATATTCATGGCAACGGTGAAAGCAATATGCTCGAACGGGCGCTGCGGATCATTCAGCGGTGATGCCCATTCTGCCGGATAAGTCGGCATTGGCGCTGTCGGCGAAATGATAAAATCATAAGAACTGATTGCCGCCAGCGCCGCATTTCGCATGGCCTCGATCTGCGCAAAGCCCTGATAGACCTGCGCACCGTTCAAATCCTTACCGCCTTCTGCCCACTGATAAATATAAGGCAGGATTTTTGCCTGATTATCCGGCGTCATTTTGGAAATATCGCCCCATGAGCGCACGCGCCAGAAATGGTCCAGCCCGTCAATCATCTCACGGGTGAGATAGCTAGGCACTTCCTCAACAATCGCACCGGCATTGGCAAAGGCTTGTGCTGCAGCTTCTACCGCCGCTTTGACCTCAGGTTCAACGGCAGAGCCAAAACCGGCATCCAGCCACAAGCCGATACGCAGATCTTTGACATCGCGCTTCAAATTCATCCAGTCAATACGACTGTAAGGCAGGCTCATCGGATCGCGGCGATCCGGCTTGGACAGAACCGACATATAAAGTGCTGCATCAGCAACCGTACGCGTCATCGGCCCCGCAACACGACCGATAAAAGGCGGATCAATCGGGATACGTCCGAAGGAGGGTTTAAGCCCCACCACCCCACACCAACCGGCAGGCAAGCGAATGGAGCCGCCAATATCTGTACCGATATGCAAAGGGCCGTAACCGGCAGCAGCTGCCGTTCCCGCCCCTGCACTTGAGCCGCCGGGATTGGTGGCCAGATCCCACGGATTGCGTGCCAGCTCATGGAAACTCGACAGGCCGGAAGACAACATGCCGAGATCAGGCATGGTCGTTTTACCCAGAATAATACCGCCGCTCTCACGGGAACGGGCAGCAGGCGGCGCATCTTTTGCAGCGGGATTCAATGCTATTGCCGCGCAGCCGAGCGGTACCGGCAAACCTTTGGTGGCAATATTTTCTTTGATCGTCAGCGGCACGCCGTCAATCGGCCCGCGCTCTTCTTTCCGCCTCCAGCGACCTTCCGACAGGGTTGCTGCGGCCAGTGCCGCTTCCGGCTCAAAAGCCCACATCGCATGAAGCTGCGGCTCGCAACGCTCAATCCGGTCGATCACGGATTCTGCCACTTCCACCGGCGACAGAGTACCCGCCTTATAACCGGCAACCATTTCGACAGCGCTTAAATCAGCAAGCTCGGACATATATACTCCCATTTCCCTGTCTGACGCGAACCTCTTGGCGGGTTTTGATCGTCAGACAGACATTCAGTTTTTCATTACAAAGCTTTCACCCGCATTTTACGCCCGTATTTTTTTACGTCGGCCGGAAAACGGTTTTGGCACGGCATTAACCAGTGCTTGTGTGTATGGATGCTGCGGATTGTCAAAGACCTCATTGGTCGGCCCTTCTTCAACAATTCTGCCCAGATGGATCACCGCCACACGGTCTGTAATCACCCGCATCACACCAAGGTCGTGACTGATAAACAGATAGGACAGGCCGAATTGCTCCTGCAAATCCATCATCAGATTGAGCACCTGCGCCTGAATGGAAACATCCAGTGCCGAAACCGGCTCATCGGCAACAATCAGTTTCGGGCGCGTAATCAATGCGCGGGCAATCGCGATACGCTGGCGCTGACCGCCGGAAAACTCATGCGGATATTTATCCGCGGCTGATGCTGACAAGCCTACCGCCTCAAGCACCTGACGGATACGCTCTTCACGGTTTTCCACTGTTGTGGCACTTTCCAGTGACACAACCGGCTCCGCCAGAATACGGCGTACAGAATGGCGCGGATCAAGCGAACCATAAGGATCCTGAAAAATCGCCTGAAACTCCTTGCGCGCGGCTTTCAGCTCCGCTCGCCCCAGACTGTAAATATCCTTGCCATTGATGGTCACACTACCGGATTGCGGCTTTTCCAACCCCATCACTGAACGTGCCAATGTGGATTTTCCGGAGCCGGACTCGCCGACGATGCCGAGACTTTCGCCCTGCTTCAGGCTGAGGCTGACACCATGCAGCACCCGCAAATTTTGTGGCTTGGAAAGCAAAGACTGTTTTGGCAGCGTATAATCACGCACCAGATCGCGTACTTCCAGAAGAGCGGTCATGCCATCACCTCATCTGTCAGCGGATGAAAACAAGCGACCCGATGCGTCACATCCAGAAAATCCGTATTACCTAACGGCGGGACTGTTGCACGGCAATCCGCCTGCACAAAACGGCAGCGGTCAGCAAAGCCACATTGTGGCAAACGACTGAACGGATCGGGCACCACACCGGCAATCGTGGTCAGACGCTGGCGTTTATCCGTGTTTTCCGGTTTTGGCCGCATTGTCAGACTATGCGGCGAGGCAGCGAACAGCCCACGTGTATAGGGATGCGCCATATGGCGGAACACATCCTGCGTATCGCCGGTTTCAACCACGCGCCCTGCATACATCACTGCAATGCGATCTGTCATTTCCGAGACCACGCCGAGATCATGGGTAATCAGCAACAGTGCCGTGCCGCTCTCATCAATCAGCTCATCCAGCAGATCAAGAATTTGTGCCTGAACAGTGACGTCCAGTGCCGTGGTCGGCTCGTCTGCAATCAGCAGTTCCGGCTCGCAGGCCAGTGCCATCGCAATCATCACACGCTGGCGCTGACCACCGGATAATTGGTGCGGATAAAGTTCCAGATCAAAACGCGGAGCAGCAAGGCCGACACGATCCAGCAAACGCCGCGCCGTCTTATCGGCATCGGCGCGGTTTTCTCTCAGATGCAGGCGACGGCCTTCACTGATCTGTGCGCCAATGGTTTTGATCGGGTTCAGCGCCGTCATCGGCTCCTGAAATATCATCGCCATCTGTCGACCGCGCATCGTGCAATGGGCAGTCTCTGAGATCGTCGTCAGATCCTGCCCGTCAAAGCGCAGGGTTCCGCTCAATGCCATACGATGCGGCAACAGCCCCATGACAGCCAATGCGGTGATGGATTTGCCGGAGCCGGATTCCCCGACAATGCCCAGACGTTCGCCACGGTTCAGTGTCAGCGTGATGCCGGACAGAATTTCGGCCTGCTTGCCTCCGGCTTGCAAATGCACGCCCATATCACGGATTTCGAGAAGCGGTTTGGTCATCTCTCTCTCCTGACACGCGGGTCGAGTATATCACGCAAACCATCCCCCAGCATATTCAATCCGAGAACCGCAAAGGTAATGGCCAGCCCCGGAAAAATCGCCAGATGCGGCGCATCATAAATATAAGTCTGCGCATCATTGAGCATCTTGCCCCAGCTTGGCATAGGTGGCTGCGTACCAAGACCGACATAGGACAAACCGGCTTCCGCAACGATCGCCAAGGCAAACTGAATAGTCGCCTGCACGATCAGCACGTGGCCGATATTCGGCAGAATGTGATCCAGCGTAATCGCCACATCGCCGCGCCCCGCACAGCGGGCGGCCAGCACATAATCGCGCTTCCACAGCCCCATCGATGCACCACGGGTAATGCGGGCGAAAACCGGAATGTTGAAAATACCAATAGCGATCATCGCATTAACCGCACCGGGACCGAATACAGCAGTGATAATCACGGCTGTCAGCAGCGCCGGAAAAGCAAAAGCCAGATCGGTCATGCGCATGACAAAACCGTCGATCATGCCACCGCGTGCCGCCGCATAGGCGCCGAGCGGCACACCAAGCCCCATACCAACCGCAACGGCAATCAACGCCACTGACAAAGAGTTGCGCGCACCGACCATAACCATCGACAGCACATCGCGGCCAAGCGCATCGGTGCCCAGCCAATGCTGCATCGACGGCCCCTGCAATTTGCGCAGAATATTCATGCCCGTGGGACTGTAAGGTGTCCAGACCAGTGACAGCACGGCCAGTCCGATCAGAAATCCGGTAATGATTGTCCCGATCAGCAGGCTGCGGCTCAGTCCGAAAGACAGCAAGACCATACGGCTGCGGCGGGAGAAATTCTCTGCCATGCTCATGCCCGCACTCCTGTGGAAAGGCGCGGATCAAGAAAGCCATAGGCCATATCCACCAAGAAGTTCACCGCAATCACACTGGCTGCCAGCAAGGTCACCAGCGACTGCACCGTGACCAGATCGCGCTGCGCAATCGACTGGAAAATCAAACGACCAAGACCCGGCAGATTGAACACGTTTTCAATAATGATCGTGCCCGCCAGCAAGAATGAGAATTGCAGACCCAAGATCGTCACCACAGGGATCAGTGCATTGGGTGTCGCGTGTTTCCATAAAGCTGCATTGCGGCTCAATCCCTTGGCACGGGCTGTGCGCACAAAATCCTCACTCAGCGTTTCAAGCACCGCAGAGCGGGTAACGCGCGCCAGAATGGCAGCCAGCGGCAAGGCCAGCGCCACAGCTGGCAGGATCAGCGAGCGGGTGCCTGCCCACAGACCATTTTCCCAACCGGCAAAACCGGAGGCCGGAAACCAGCCAAGCGTGAGAGCAAAAAACAGGATCAGCAGCAGGCCGAGCCAGAAATTCGGAATTGCTACACCAATCTGTGCAACGCCCATCCCTACCACATCGGTCGCACTACCGCGCTTTGAAGCGGCAATCACACCAAGAGGAATAGCAATCACCACAGAGAGGATCATCGCCAGTACCGCCAGCGGCAAAGTCACCTGCAAGCGCGGCCCGATCAGCTCACTGATCGGCACGGAATAAGTATAGCTGGTGCCGAAATCACCAACCGGAAAGCCGGTAATCCAGTTGAAGTAACGGACAATCAGCGGGGCATCGAGACCGAGTTGTTTTTGCAAAGCCGCTAAAGTGTCAGGCTGCGCATTAATACCAAGCATAATCGCTGCCGGATCACCCGGAAGCACCTGCATCAGCAGGAAAACAATAACAGAGGCCGCCAGCGTCGTCAGGATCAGAGAGATCAGACGCCCTGTAAAATAACGCAGCAAATGCGGCCTCCTTTAATATTCATTTCAGCATCAACAGGATCAGTCTGCCCAGTGCACACTGGTCAGGTCATTGGCCGGAATGGTCTGATTTTTCCACATACCTTTGAGCTTCTTGTCCCAGACACCGATTTTCGGCAGGGCATAGAGAAACACATTCGGCTCATCTTCAGCGAGTTTGCGCTGCAACTGGCCAAGCAATTCAAGCTGCTGCTTGTCGTCTGTCGCTTCTGCGAACTGCTTGTAAATCGCCTTATATTCAGGACTATTGTAGTTGAAGTAATATTTGTCCCGCGCATAGATATCGAGATCGCGGGTTTCCACATGAGCGATAATCGTCGCGTCGAAATCGCTGCGGGCAAAGACCTGATCCAGCCATTGCGCGAACTCAACCGGCACCAGTTTCACCTCAATGCCAACTTCTGCCAGCATTGCCGCAATCACCTCACCGCCACGACGTGCATAGGCAGGCGGCGGCAGCATAATGGTAACGGAAGTCCCCGCAGGCACACCGGCTTCTGCCAGCAGTGCTTTAGCCTTGGCCACATCATAAGGATAGGTATCGCTCAGATCGACATAGCCCGGTTCAGCCGGTGTGTAATGGGCACCGATCGTCTTGGCGAGACCGGTGGTAATTGCTTCCTGCACCACATTGCGGTCAATGGCATGGGCAAGCGCACGACGTACCCGCACATCATCAAACGGCTTACGCGCATTATTCAATGACATAATCACTTTGCCCGCTGTCGAGCCGATTTCCACAGCAAGACGCTCATCGCTTTGCAAACGGCTGATCAGCTCCGGCGCCGGAAACTCAGGAAAAGCATCGACATCACCGGCCATAACCGCAGCGGCAGCCGCTGACGGATCGCTGATGAAACGGAAAGTGATCGCAGAGAGCTTAGCAGGCTCACCCCAATAATCAGGATTGCGCTCGAACTCGATCCGGTCGCCCTGCAGCCAGCGCTTAAATTTAAACGGCCCTGTGCCAACCGGATTGGTCTTGTTGGTGGCAATCGTATCCGGTGCCATCATCACCGCATCGCCCCAGCCCATCCCGAACAGGAAGGTGGAAGACGGACGTTTGAGTGTTACAACAGCACTTGCCGGATCAGGACATTCGGTCTTTTCAATCGGCGCAAACAATGCCTTTTGTGCATTGGTGGAATCCGGCGCTATGGCGCGGTCATAGGTGAATTTCACAACGGAACAATCGAAGGGCGTACCATTATGAAATTTCACGCCCTGACGCAGCTTGAATGTATAGGTCAGATTGTCCGGAGAAATCGTCCAGCTTTCCGCGAGGTTCGGCTTAACAGCGCCCTCTTCATCAATGCGCACCAGACCTTCATAGAGATTATTATAGGTCAGACGGCGGATAGAAGCCGCAGCATTTGCTGTCGGGTCCATACCCGGAGGCTCCAGTACCTCGCCGATTGCCAATGTGTCTTTTGCCAGCCCTGACCCGCTCATAGCCACAACAGCAATCCCCGTCATTGCTGCCAGCATGAGCTGTCCGGTCAAATATTTATATCGCATTGCCTGTCCCCTTATTTATCACATCCTGATGTTGCTCAGGAATTACCGGAATAGAGCTGGCCGACTTTAGAGCATTTCCTGCTTATCTTGAACCTCAGAAAATGCTCTATCTTTTTGTTTTTACGCGTATCTTACCGAAAACCGTTTCACACTTTTCGGGATACGCTCTAACGAACCATTGTCAGTTCAAATGCTTATCACATTTGATGCCGTAGTTTTAAATTGAACGGCCGCCGTCCACATCCAATGCAACGCCGGTAATCATACTCGCTGCCGGTGAGCACAAAAATGCAGCGCTTTCCGCCAAATCTTCCGGTTTCAGCAAGCGGCCAAGCGGAATGGAGGCACGGAATTTCTGACGGATTTCTTCCGTATCCTCACCCATAAATGTCGTGAGCAATGGGGTTTCACCGGCAACCGGATTGAGCGCATTGACGCGGATATTCTCTGATGCCAGCTCAATCGCCAGCGCTTTAGTGGCAGAGACGACCCAGCCCTTGGTGGCATTGTACCATGTGAGGTTCGGGCGCGGGCGCGCAGCACCAGTTGAGGCGATATTAAGAATAACGCCGCCGCCATTGTCTTTAAAATGCGGGATCAAAGCGCGGCTCATCAGATAAATGCCGCGAATATTCACCCCGACAATGCGGTCAAATTCATCCGGCTGCACATTTTCCGCCGATTGTGGTTTATGGCCGATACCGGCATTGTTGATGAGAATATCAATCCGCCCGAACTGCATCTGCGCCTGACGCATCGCTTCCGCCACACCATTTTCCGATGCAATATCCGCTTCAACCGCCAGTCCCTTGCCGCCAAGCTCTCCTGCCACGCGCTTTGCACCGGCGACATCGCGATCAACAACAACGACATTTGCACCTTCGCGGGCAAATTTACGCGCCATAGCCTCACCAAAACCCGAACCTGCGCCGGTGATGATTGCGGTTTTATTCTCAAGCGAACCAGTCATTATGCGGTATTCTCCCATGCGATTTTCTGCAGATCAGCCGTGATAGACCGAAATGGTTTTCAGCGAGGCAAAGCCATAAAGCGCCTCAAAACCTTTCTCACGACCGTGGCCGGAGCGTTTCACCCCGCCAAAGGGCAGCTCAATGCCGCCGCCTGCTCCGTAATTATTAATAAACACCTGTCCGGCATGCACCGCATGCGCCATACGCAATTGCCGCGCGCCGTCTTTTGTCCACACGCCGCAAACCAGCCCGTAAGGTGTGCTGTTAGCCAGAGCCACAGCTTCCTCCTCCGTATCAAACGGCATAATCACCTGCACGGGGCCGAAAATTTCTTCCTGTGCCAACCGATGCTGCGGCGGCACATCGCGCAGTAAAGTCGGGCGTACATAGGCACCATTTTTCGGTGCATCAGGTACAATTTCACCCTGCGCCGCAACAAGCAAACCATCCTGTTTTGCCAGTTTCAGATAATCTTCAATGATCGCTTTCTGACGTGTCGATACAACGGGCCCCAGCGACAGATCAGCCTCCGCTGCGCCGACTTTGAGCGCATGGTAGCGCTCACTCATAGCGGCAATCACCTGTTCATAGACTTCACGCTGCACGAGAATGCGTGAGGAAGCAGAACAGGTCTGTCCTGCATTCTGAATGCCTGCATTGACCAGAAACGGCAATGCACGCTCAATATCCGCATCAGCAAACACGATTTGCGGGGATTTACCACCGAGTTCCAAAGTCACCGGCACAGCATTTTTAGCCGCTGCGGCCTGCACTGCCTCACCCGTGCGCAAAGAGCCGGTGAAAGAAATATGATTGATCTGCGGATGGGAAGACAAAGCCGCTCCGGCCTCGGCACCCAGCCCTGTCACCACATTCAGCGCACCGGTCGGCAATCCGGCCTCGTGGGCAATCCGCGCAAATTCGAGAATAGTCAGGCAGGCTTCTTCCGCAGGTTTGACCACCGCAGCATTGCCCATAGCCAGAGCCGCACCAAGACTGCGGCCAAGGATCTGCATCGGATAATTCCACGGGATAATATGCCCCGTCACACCATGCGGCTCATAGACAGACAGAACGGTGAAACCATTCTGATAAGGCAGTGTATTACCATGAACCTTGTCAGCAGAGGCACCGTAAAATTCCAGATAACGCGCCAGCGCTACCACATCAGCGCGCGCCTGCGTTAAAGGCTTGCCGACATCACGCGCTTCCAGCACAGTCAGAAGATCAATCTCGCGCAATACCGCTTCCGAGATTTTATGCAGAATACGACCGCGTTCGGTTGCGGTCATTTTCCCCCAGAGACCGGATAAGGCTGCACGCGCGGCATCAACGGCGAGATCAATATCAGCCGCAGTGCCACGGGCGATCAGCGCCAGATCACTGCCGTCTGACGGATTTTTCAGTGTCAGCACCTCACCCTGCACGGCGTCCCGCCACACACCATTGATGAAATTGCCGTAGCGCCGCTGCCCGTTCTCTATCCCGTGTGCCATGTCATTCTCTCCCGCAGGATGCTTCCTGCTGATTATTTTGCATCATCTGAAGGCTGTTGATGGTCTTGCGGATATGCTGCCGCGCCAATTCCTCAGCCCCTGTACCGTCTTTGCGCGCAATCGCCTCAACGATCAGAGCATGTTCCTCAATGGCATTTTTCGCCCGCTCTGCCGTGAGCGCAAAAACCGGCGCAAAGACCTGCGAGGTCATGCGCAACAAAGGCACAAAATTCTCCAGAGAAGCATTGCCGCCTGCTGCCATTACCGCCAGATGAAAATCCACATTGGATTGCGTATAGGCTTTGGAATCCCAAGGCTCGATAATCGAGCGCTGATGCATGATGAGTTTTTCAAGACCGGCAATCGCACCTGCATCGGCGCGTTCCGCAGCAAAACGTGCGGCAACACCGTCAATCACTTCACGCACGGCATAGGCATCGAGCAGATGCGGCAGGTCAACACTTGCCACACGCACACCGCGACCAGGGAGATGAACGATCAGACCATCGCGCTCGAGCACCCGCAATGCTTCACGCAGCGGCGTGCGGCTGATACCGAATTCAGCAGCGATATGCTCCTGTCGCAAAATCGTGCCCGGCGCATATTGACCCGCATAGATGCTCTCACGAAGTGCTTGCGCAACTTCGTCCAGCAGCCTCGTTTGGCTGCTCCATTTATAGCTGGACAAGCCTGTGTTCCCTTATATTTTTCAGTATGATTATCCAGGATACAAAATTGTTCAAGACAAAAATGCCCCTCACCGGATATTTGTTTTCAAAGGCTTCTCACGCCTGAACTGAATGCGCATTCCGGTCTCAGCGATGCAGAAAAAACGGATCGCGTTTTTCGATAAAGGCGCTCATACCTTCTTTCTGGTCGTGGCTGGCAAAGCCGGAATGGAACAGGCGGCGCTCGAATTGCACACCCTGAGTCAGCGTTGTTTCATAGGCCGCATTCACAGCCTCTTTCGCCATCATTGCTACCGGCAGAGATTTTTCAGCAATGGTGGATGCCACACTCAAAGCTTCTTCTAGCAGCTGATCTGCCGGAATGATACGGGAAACCAAACCGCAGCGCTCGGCCTCATCGGCCTCCATCATTCGCCCTGTCAGGCACATTTCCATCGCTTTGGATTTACCGACAAAGCGTGTAAGACGCTGTGAGCCGCCCATGCCCGGAATGACGCCAAGACGGATTTCCGGCTGGCCAAATCGGGCATTATCTGCCGCCAGAATAAAATCGCACATCATCGCCAGTTCACAGCCACCGCCCAGCGCATAACCTGCCACAGCTGCGATAATGGGTTTGCGCACGGAGGTAAAACGCTCCCACTCGCCGAACCAGTCTGCCGCAAACATGGTGCTGAAATCCTGCACCTGCATTTCCTTGATATCCGCACCAGCGGCAAAGGCCTTGGTAGAGCCGGTCAGCACAATACAGCCCACATGCTCGTCTTTGTCCGCAGCTTCCACCGCCGCAATCAGTTCTGCTGCCAGTTGGCGGTTCAGCGCATTCAACGCCTGAGGACGGTTCAGCGTGATGAGCAGCACACGACCATGCATTTCTGCGAGAATGGTTTCATAAGTCATGATGTACCCTCCTTGCCGCGCAACAGGCGGATAATACCGGAGAAATCCTCCCCGCCCGAACCAAGTGCGTTGAACAGATTATAGAGCTGTGCTGCCTCCGCCCCCAGTGGCGTAGTTGCCCCCACAGAGGCCGCCGCCTCCTGCGCCAGTTTCAAATCTTTCAGCATCAGGCTTGCAGCAAAGCCCGGCTGATAATCCCTGTTGGCAGGCGAAGTTGGCACCGGCCCCGCCACCGGACAATTGGTGGTGAGCGCCCAGCACTGGCCGGACGAAGTGGAGGCCACATCAAACAATGCCTGCTGAGAAAGACCCAGCTTTTCACCCAAAGCGAAAGCCTCGCACACACCAATCATAGATATCCCAAGGATCATGTTGTTGCAGATTTTCGCCGCCTGTCCTGCACCGGCCTCACCGCAATGCACAATGCGTTTCCCCATAGCAGCCAGTACAGGTTCGGCTTTGTCAAAAGCGGATTTTTCGCCACCGGCCATAAAGGTAAGCGTCGCTGCCGTTGCGCCGACAACACCACCGGAGACCGGCGCATCAATGCTCAATAATTTATGTTCTGTCGCCATTGCATGCGCCTTGCGGGCACTGTCGACATCAATGGTCGAGCAATCAATCAGCAATGTATCCGGCACAACCAGCGCTGTCAGTTCACGCCAGACGCTCAACACATGGGAACCGGCGGGCAGCATGGTGATAATTACAGTCGCACCCTGCACGAGCTGCGCAACATTATCCGCAATCTGAACGCTGTTTGCTTTTGCTGCCTGTTCTGATGCCTCAACCAGATCAAAACCACGCACGTTAAATCCCGCTTTGACGAGATTGGCCGCCATTGGCCCGCCCATATGACCGAGGCCGATAAAACCAATAGTCTTATTAGTATTCATTTATCTCTCCCGCTCAAAATTTCTCTGGCGATAATCACCTGCATGATCTCATTGGTACCTTCCAGAATTTGATGCACGCGAAGGTCGCGCACCAATTTTTCCACGCCATATTCGCTCAGATAACCGTAGCCGCCATGCAGCTGCAGCGCCTGATCGGCCACGTTAAATCCGGCATCAGTGACAAAACGCTTGGCCATAGCGCAAAGCTTCACCGCATCGGCATCATGACGGTCGAGCGCGCGGGCTGCACGGTGCAGAAATGTGCGCGCCACTTCAAGTTCCGTGGCCATATCGGCAAGACGGAACTGCAATGCCTGAAACTGATGCAGCTTTGAGCCAAACGCCTTGCGCTCATCCATATAGGTCAGTGCCTTGTCAAAAGCGGCCTGCGCACCGCCGAGCGAACAAGCGGCGATATTCAACCGCCCGCCATCAAGCGCAGACATGGCAATTTTAAAACCGATGCCTTCCTGACCAATCAGGTTTTCCGCCGGTACGCGCACATTATCGAACATCACCGTGCGGGTCGGCTGGGCATTCCAGCCCATTTTCTTTTCATTGGCACCAAAGGACAAACCAACTGCATCCTTGGGCACGATAAAGGCCGAAATACCTTTGGCGCCTGCCGCGCCGGTTCGTGCCATCACGATATAAATATCACTGGCACCGGCACCGGAGATAAACTGCTTCTGCCCTGTAATCAGATAATCATCGCCATCGCGCACAGCTTTAGCGCTGAGATTGGCGGCATCGGAACCGCAGGACGGTTCGGTCAGACAATAGCTGGCAATCAGCTCCATAGGGGTGAGTAGTGGCAACCATTTCTGGCGCTGCGCTTCCGAGCCATAGGCATCAATCACCCATGCGCACATATTATGGATCGACAGGAACGAGGCGATGACCGGACAGCCCTGCGACAGCGCCTCAAAGATCAATGCCGCATCCATGCGGGTCAGGCCGGAACCGCCAACATCATCACGAATATAGATGCCACCCATGCCCAGTGCCGCCGCTTTGCGCAGCACATCCACGGGAAAGTGCTTCTGCTCATCCCATTCCAGAGCATAAGGTGCCAGTTCCTGCGCGGCAAAATCCGCAGCCATGGCGAAAATGCTGCTCTGCTCCTCATTGAGTTCACCGGACATGGTTCTCTCCTTCGCTCTGCACAGGTCTGTTGCGCCCGATGTTCAGTTCCGGAAATTCACCCTCATCAAACGCAATGCCACGAAACACATCATCTTCAATGCCCTCCCGCTCAAAACGGCGCAGTTGCACACGGCGGATTTTTCCGGAGATTGTTTTGGGCAGCTCCCGCACGAATTCCAGCGAGCGGATGCGCTTGAACGGTGCCAGACGCTCATTGGTATATTGCAGAACCGAAAGCGCGAGCGCACGTGAAGGCTCCTCTCCGGCGCGCAGCAGAATATAGGCTTTGGGAACCGACAGGCGGATCGGATCATCCACCGGAATGACGGCGGCCTCCGTCACCGCATCATGTTCCAGTAACACGCTTTCCAGCTCAAACGGGCTGATACGATAATCAGAGGATTTAAACACATCATCGGAGCGGCCGACAAAATGCAAGTAACCATCCGCATCCTGATAGGCGACGTCACCGGTGCGGTAGACACGACCATCGGTGCCGCTGAGCCTGCCGTCCGTTTCCTGATAGCCCTGCATCAGCCCTGCCGGATGTTTGTCATCCAGCAGCAGACAGACTTCGCCTTCCTGTGCCGCATGGCCGTCCGCATCAAGGATCACCACTTCGTAGCCCGGCAATGGCCTGCCCATAGCGCCGCTCTTCACATTCTGCGCGGGACTATTCGCCACCTGTGCCGTGGTTTCCGTCTGGCCGTAACCGTCGCGGATTGTCAGCCCCCATGCCTCACGCACCTGATCGATAATTTCAGGATTAAGCGGTTCACCGGCACCCACCACTTCGCGCAGGCTCATTTTGCAGGTTTTGAGATCTTCCTGTATCAGCATACGCCACACCGTCGGCGGGGCGCACATCGTGGTTACGGCACAGCGCTGCATTTCTGCCAATAACACTTTAGCGCTAAAGGCTGACTGGTTGACCACCAGCACCGTGGCACCGGCATTCCACGGTGCGAAAAGCGAACTCCACGCATGTTTCGCCCAGCCGGGGGATGAGACGTTGAGATGGATATCAGCCGGTTGCAGACCAACCCAATACATGGTCGAGAGTGAGCCGACCGGATAGCTGCGATGGCTGTGGCGCACCAGTTTCGGCTTAGCGGTGGTACCGGAGGTGAAATAAAGCAGCATCGGATCATGCGGCTGTGTTTCACCATCCGGCTGAAATTCAGTGGGCTGGCTGAAGGCTTCGTTATAATCATGCCAGTTACTGTTTTCTGCGGCATGACCATTCGGCACCTGAATGCGCAGCACATCTGCGCCTGCCAGTCCCTCGCATTTCAGCAGTTGTTCGCCGGTTGCGAGAATAGCGCAGGCATGGCCGCGCTCCAGCCGGTCAGACAATTCGTCTGGTGTCAGCAAAGTGGTCGCGGGAATGACGATAATGCCGAGCTTCATCGCGGCAAGCATGACTTCCCACAGAGCTGGCACATTGCCGAGTAGTACCAACAGATGATCGCCACGCTTCAATCCAAGTCCGCGCAGATAATTGGCAAGCCGGGAAGAGCGGATGCTCAGATCGGCAAAACTCAATTTTATGTCTGTTTGCGTGGCGCTATCGACAATCCACAACGCGGTCTGATTGCGGCTTTGCGGATTGGCAGCAAGCTCGGCATCAAACCAGTCCAGCGCCCAGTTAAAGGGCAGTGCCTCCGGCCAGACAAAACCAGCTTTTGCAGCCTGATAATCCTCGCGATACTGCAAAAGAAAATCACGTGCCTGTTTAAAACTCTCCGTACTCAGCTGCCTCATGCAATCCTCCCAAAATGCATAAATCACTGTGTCTGCGATTTCATAAAACCGCGCTGCTTGTCAGGTGAAACGCTCCACCCCTATGGCTGTTGCCTCACCGCCGCCGATGCAAATACTGGCAATACCACGTTGCAGATCATGAGTTTGCAACGCGGCCAGCAATGTCACCAGAATACGGGCGCCTGATGCGCCGATCGGATGGCCGAGCGCACAGGCACCGCCATGAATATTCACCTTCTCCGCAGGCAGGTTCAATTCCTGCATTGCGGCCATTGTCACCACAGCAAAGGCCTCATTGATCTCGAAAAGATCGATATCATCTATTGTCCAGCCGGTTTTCTCATAGAGTTTGCGCATGGCACCGATTGGTGCGGTAGCGAACAGGCACGGCTCATGGGCATAGGATGTCTGCGCAACAATACGGGCAAGTGGTGTCAGCCCGCGTTTTTCTGCCTGCGAAAGACGCATCAGCACCAGTGCCGCCGCACCGTCAGAAATCGAGCTGGAATTGGCGGCCGTAACCGTTCCGTCCTCACGAAAGGCAGGTCGCAGAAACGGAATTTTCTCCGGTCGTGCTTTGGCCGGTTGTTCATCCATATCAATCAGATGCGCGGAATTGCCATTTCCCGTCACAACCGGTGCAATTTCCTTTGAGAAATAACCGCGCTCCAGTGCCGTCTGCGCACGTTTTAAAGAGCGTAGTGCAAACTCATCCTGCGCGGTGCGGCTGAACTGAAAGGCCTCGGCACAATCCTCGGCAAAACTGCCCATCAGACGGCCTTTTTCATAGGCATCTTCCAGCCCGTCGAGAAACATATGATCACTGATTTTGCCATGCCCCATGCGATAGCCGCCACGGGCTTTATCCAGCAGATAGGGCGCATTGGTCATGCTCTCCATACCACCGGCCACGATAATATCCGCACTGCCACCGGCCAGCATATCATGTGCCAGCATCACCGCCTTCATGCCGGAACCGCACATTTTATTAATCGTCGTAGCTCCCGACGCCACGGGAATAGCGGCAGCAATCGCGGCTTGTCGTGCCGGTGCCTGCCCCTGCCCCGCAGACAACACACAACCCAGCAAAGTCTCATCAATCTCGTGTGCTGCAATCCCTGCCCGCTCAATCGCGGCCTTGATTGCTGTTGCACCAAGTTCTGCCGCCGGTACCGTGCTGAAGGCGCCCTGAAAAGCGCCCAGAGGTGTGCGTGCCATGCCGACAATAACCACAGGATCTGCCATCTGTGCGCCCTCCCGGAGTTGCATATTCAGATGAAGAAACATCGAGCCTAGCCCTAAGATCTATGGCAAAGAATGACAGTTTGGACTTTATTTTATGATCGGTTTTGCCATATCTTGTTATTCAGGAGCAGGAGGAAACCATGATCGGTCGTGGCTTTGTTGATGACGCACTGACAGTCTTGCAACACTATGCACCTGCAAAAATACCGGATGTGCTGGCAGGTGCTGGTATTGATGCCAAGGCCTTACAGCAACCGGATTTCAAACTGGATGCCGCACGCTACAGCCGCCTCTGGCTGGCGATTGCGGAGGAAATTCAGTGTGAGTTTTTCCGCTTTGGCCAGCGCCCGATGCCACCCGGAAGTTTCGCCATGTTGTGCCATGTCGCCCTTTCCAGCGACAATCTCGAACATGCCATCCGCCGATCATTACGCTTTTTCACATTGCTGATCGGTGAACCGAAGGGCGAATTGATCCTGCGCGATGGGCTGGCTGTTATTGTGCTGCGTGAGGTGAGCCCCGCACGTCCGGCCTTCGCCTACCGCACCTTTTTTCTCATTCTTTACGGCGTGCTGTGCTGGCTCGTGAAACGGCGCCTGCCTATCCACGATATTGGTTTTCGTGGTGCGCCTCCGCCGGACAGGCCGGATTATCTGGATTTTTTCAGTACCAAAGTCCGTTTTTTCCAACAAGAGACCAGCCTCAGCTTCGATCCTGCTTTGTTGTCGCTGAAAATCCACCGCAGCAAAGCAGCCCTAAGGCAGTTTCTGGCACAGGCACCGGCCAATATTCTGCTGCGTTATCGCTATGATCGCGGCAGTGCTTCTGCGATCCACAAATTGCTACGGGAAACCCCGCCTGCCAACTGGCCGGATTTTGCACAGGCAGCGCAAAGCCTGCATATATCCGAACAGACATTACGCCGCCATTTGCGGGCAGACGGCATGAGCTATAGCAGCCTCAAAGAAGAACTTCGCCGCCAATATGCGCTGAACTGGCTGCAGGAAACCGATAAGCCGGTCGGCATGATTGCGGCAGAACTCGGCTATACGGAGCCGAGTGCTTTTCACCGCGCTTTTAAAAAATGGACTGGTGCAAGCCCTGCCCGCTACAGATCATCGCAACCGGAGCCAGCCACACGAAACCGCGATTACGGATACACTGACCGATCTTGAAAATGAAGCTGTCAATGCGATCGCCATGGCGCTGAAAAACCGGCCAGAACCACGCCATAGTAATTGCAACAAACAGCCAAGACAGCGTGATATCCGAGAGAAAATGGGCTCCCATAACCAGCCTGTTCAGCGAGAAAACCAAAGCTGCAAAACCGGTAATAATCAGCAGCAGCACACGATTGGCACCGCCCAGAACCAGCGGAATAGCAAGCATTGCCATAGCACTCGCGGATTCACCCGACGGAAAAGAGCAACTGCTCTGACAACTCTTGGCAATCTGCCATGCCGGACTGAAAAACGAACTGCCGCCGAATTCCATAATTTCATTCGGACGGGCACGGCCGACAAGATATTTCAAACCATGAACAATAGCTGCCGCACCGATAGCATAGACAGACAGAATATAAAGCAGCTTATGCGGTGCAGGCAGCCAGCGCCGGTTAAACAGACCTTGCAAGATCAGACAAGCAAGCAATGCAGGCACGATGATCGCCGGCAAAGTGCGGTGCAGATCACGCAATGTCAGTAAGAAACGGTTTTCATGTAGCGGAAACTGGCCTGCACGATCTGCAAACCAGCCGGAAACCGTAATATCGATAACCGGTATAACCATGAAGATAAAGCTGACAATCACTGCCAGTCTTATCAGTATGTTAAGTCTGTAATTGCCATGACGAATGGCAGAAACATTGCCGTGCAATGAACCGGCAGAACTGCGTATCAGTGCAGGCAGATTATTATTTATACCCATAGAAATTCACGCACGAATAAATACAATAAAAACAAAACATAAATGTAAATCATGAGGTAGCTTTCTCATGGGACGACACTCCGTCCGGCAAGCATCATATGTTGGCCTGTCAGTAAAAATTCACTTTTGTAAAGATTCCGTCTGATAGCTTGCGCTCGTTTTGGATTGCGCGGAAGGAATGAAGAAGACACAAGCGCATGTAACCGCTGCTGCCACTTGGCAGGCAGGTTCTTCTTATCCTGAAATTCTGACTGAAGCCCCGTATAGTATAACACGCAACAATTCTCGCTCACATTTATTACACGGTTTGATGTGCAGCAGAATTGTCAAGATTTAACCGGAATAAGATGTGATCCGGTTTAAGACTTATCGTCAAACAATATATTCAATATTATTTTTTAAAATTTACCTATGAAAACTGTATTATATGACAGTTGCATAAATATTACTCCGTATTACGGAATTACAAATCCAGATATTCTGAATTTATGCCACTGTCCCGTCCGGCTTATTTTCCGCCAGTTTGCGCGGAAAAATCATGGTCACACAAGCTCCACCCTCAGCCAGACTGGCCTGCTCCACTCTGCCGCCATGGGCAGTCACGATTGCACGGACAATTGACAAGCCCAGACCTGACCCGCCGGTTGCTCTTGCACGGGACGGCTCGCCACGCCAGAACACATCAATCGTATGGCCGGAAAATTCCTGATCGAAGCCGGGTCCGCGATCAATAATGCGCAGAAAGGCTTCTTCTTTATTCAGATATCCGCTTTCACAGCGCAAATATCCGCCGGATGATGCATAACGGCAGGCATTTTCCAGAACCGCCAGCATGGCCTGCCGCAGACGCTGACTATCCGCCGGAATGATGGCTCGCTTCAGATTGGTTTCCAGCACCATTCCCGCTTCGGCGAGCAGTGAGCGTGAAGCCTGCAAGACCTGCTCGGCCGCCTGTGCAATATCTGTATTACAGCGCTCGGTCACCAGTTTCTGGCTGGCTGCAAGCGATAAGGTACGCAAGTCATTGACCAGACGGGTCAAACCTTCCACCTGCATCAACAGGTCTTGAATCCGGTCATCATCCCGCGGAAAAATCTTATCGGCCATTCCCTGCAATATGCCCTGAACAATGGTCAGAGGCGTACGCAACTCGTGAGCCACAGCCATGGTGTTAAAGCGCAGACGACGCTCCATATTCTCCAGCTCTTCTGCCAGCGCATTGAAGCGCTCGATAAGCATCGCAACTTCGCTTGTGCCTTTAACCGTGTCTGGAACACGGACGGAAAAATCGCCTTCACGCAGGTTATTCACTACGCGTGTAAGCTTTTCCAAAGGGCTGCTGAATTTACGGGCAAGCCAATAACCGATGAGGCTGCAAATCAACGCAGCCCCAAGTCCGAATTTCAGCACCAGAAGATAAAGCTCAGCCTCTGCATCTTCGTATAAAGGCGTCAGTTGCTGGACAAGAGCCAGAAAATCGGCCTCTTTCGGAAGCTCCCCCCTGTCCAGCATCTCATAAGCGAGACGGGCATTATCACTGATCTGGCTCAGATATTGCTGCTCATACAGGCCTTGTACCCACATGACACCAAAGAAAATAATTGAAAAACTGAGCATCAGCATCGCTGCTGTGACCAGAGCTGAAACCGTACTCAGCGACAGGCGGGATAATTTCATCGTGGTTCTGCCAGACGGTAGCCAATACCGCGTACCGCCGGAAACAGACCGGACGGCCCGCCTGACGCTTCAATTTTGCGGCGCAGATTGGCAATATGCGTATCTATGGTACGAACCAGCGCATCACTTTGCGGCAGGCAGGCATCCAGCAGATCATTGCGCGGAAATGCATGGGTCGGACGCCGGATCATATGGGCGAGAATACGAAACTCGCTCAGCGTTAACGGCAGCAGCTGCCGCTCCTCATCCGTATCGGTGAAAGCCGCATGGGCATCAAAATCAACTAGAATATTCTCAAAGCGGATCGCTGCATTGGCCGCATTATTACGGGTGCGACGCAACACGGCATTCACCCGCGCCACAACTTCCTGCGGGTTGAACGGCTTAATCACATAATCATCCGCACCGAGGCGCAGACCTGAGAGACGATCCAGATCTTCTGCCAGCGCGCTGATCATAATTACCGGAATATTGCTTTCCCGCCTGATGCGCGCCAGAACTTCAAAACCGTCATATTTGGGCATTTTGACATCCAGCAGGATCAGATCCGGCGACAGCATGGCATGATGGCGCAATGCTATTTCGCCGTCAGAAGCACAGACTGTGCGGAACCCGTCACGGATGAGGTAAGCTTCGAGAATACCGGCAATTGCCGGTTCATCTTCAACAATCAGTATCAAGCCTTTGTCAAGCATTCCGCACCTTTTATACCGGGTTCGCACAAGGCAATATAGTTTGACAAATCAATATCAACCATCACCTGCATAGGGAAACAATTGCCAGTATAAGCTGAATGTCAAGATTTTGTGTGCGTAACGCCAAGCATCAAAAGGCGCATTCCTAATAAAGTGCCTGCATATTGCCGGTAAACATTATTTCCCGACAAATTGTCCGATTTCCGCCAGTTAAAGAGAACCTGTTCAAAAGAACAAGTTCTCTGCACATTATTACATTCAGACTGCCAGTGCGTTCTCGATAGCCTGTTTTTCATCCGCTGTCAGATCAAGCCGGTTCAGATCTGCATCCAGCAGCACCGGCACGTCACATCCCTGTGGCAGCACAGCGAGCGCGGGTGTTTCATTCTTCTTATTTCCGGCTGCAACGCTCAGATAAAACGGCTCTTCTTTCTTCTTAAAACGGCTGGCACGCTTCTTCTTTTTACCCGCTTCATTCAGGTAGCTGTAAAACACATTACGCATACCGTAATTCGACTGAATACCGGTCACGGTGACAGCAACCGGCTTAAGAGGCAGTGGTTTGTGGATTTTCTTATTCAGACCACGCGTTCTGAACATGGCCACAATCACAGCAATCGCGCCACCGATCAGCAGCACAGTGAAAACACCGAGCGTGAAAATGCGATCCCATAGCTTTTCGATGCCCAGATCCAGTGTCACCAGTGACGGATCATCACCGGAGCGAACGATTTCCACATCATAGCCGGAGCGGTTCATGTCAAAAAACATGAAGCTGACGCTCTCCTGAACAGATTGACCGGCACTGTCCTTGAAAACAATATCGGCTTTACAATCGGTCATAATCAGCTGGCGGGTTTTGCACTCGCCTTTGCGCAAGCTGGCATTCTCATCCACGACCGGATTCTGGCTGATTTTATAGTCGCGCAGAATGCCCGGCCCTTGGTACCAGAGCAGAAACGCACCAAGCGCCATACAGACAATCATCGCAAAAGAGAGAATAATACCACCGGAAAAGCCGGAATTTTTGATCTGAATTGCGCGGCGCGGAAACGCCTGTTCAAGAGCCTGCATATGAATAATATCCTGATGCCTGATACGAAATGTTTTTTCCGCTATAACGAAAACCAGACACCGAGACCACCGGAAACCGTTTCACAAAACGCAAGTCCGCGTAAACAAAATTGTGCAGATCCGGTCAAACCCGCTCAGAAAAATGCTGCCAAAGCCTTATTTGCCGGCATAAACGGCACTGATTTTCAGATTTTTCTGGAACGCAGCCAGCACAGCCAGAGGTGAGCTATCGGATTGGGACACAGAAAAGGCCGGATCAAAAACCAGCTTTATAGCGGCCTTAGATTGTGGATGCGGCAGATCAACAATCAAACGGCTGAGTGCCTTTTTGCCGTCGGCATCAATCATATTGGCTGACAATCCCGCGACAAAAGCCAGCGCCATAGAGCGATATTTTTCAATTTCCGGTTCCGGATCATCATTATAACCAATCATCCCGACGATAGTTGTCATAACATAATTTGCAAAGAAACCCTGATCGTCGAGCTCGGTCGAAATCTCACGAATTTTCATGGTTTCCAGAGACGAGCTTTGCGCCCCCAGAATATCAAAACGCGGCAATTCAGACAGCTCAACCGTCGCGGATGACAGCACTTCACCAATATACCGGCCGGAGAAACGCGCTTCATTCACGCGGAATATTTTACTGTCCTTATCCCATTGATAAGCCAGCTTCAGATCAAAACCATTCTTCTGAATTTTGCTTAAATAACGCATCGCAGGGAGACTGGACGGCCAGTATCCGACAGACTTAACAGAGATTTCAGCCCATTCCGGCCAGTATTCAGCGTCCTTTTCCAGCGGAGCACTGCGGATTTCAACGGTTTCGGCTGACCAGCTCTGATAGGTTCCGGCATCGATGGTGACATTGCTGAGTGTGCAGCCATCTGCACGATAGGTAATTTCAGCGCCGTCCAGAAGTGAAGACAAATCCGCCTCAGCAAAAATAGCCGCGCAAGGGCCTTCCGCCTTAACCTGTTCCTGCTTCTGCGGTTCTGCCGGATTTTGCTGTGCAAGCACTGTACCTGTCCATAAAACAGACAAAAGGCAGGCAGACAAAATCGGACGCAAAACAGACATAACAGGCTCCTCAAAATGCAACATCCCGCCGGTGTAACACCGGCAGGACGCAACAACAATTCTTTTCGACTGCTAAAGGTTTACTGTCCGAGACCGACAGCTTCCAGATATTTCATCGACTTTTTAATGTCATTATGGTCGCGCATTTCCAAAATCAGGCGCGGATTGCTGTCATATTGCTTGAGTGCTGCAAAGACGGCCTTCCAGTTGACTGTGCCATCACCGGTTGCCCAATGGCGGTCCGCATAGCCATCCGCATCCTGCAAATGCACATGTTGCAAACGGTTGGCTGCGGCATGAACGAAATGATCAACCGGTGCGGCACCGGTATTGCCATGCGCATAATGCGCATGACCGGTATCAATAGAAACAGCCACGGCAGATGAATTGAAGCTGTCAGCCAGTTTCAGGCGCTCAAACGGATTGATATCTTCAATATTCTCGATAACAAAAGTCACGCCCATATTTTCTGCACGGCGAATAGCCGGTGCCAGAGTAAGATGGGTGTTTTCGGTGATTTCTTCACGACCATTAAAACCGTCATCCAGATGGTTATGCGACCATGTGGTGAACGGGCTGTGGATCACGACCTGATCCGCGCCGAGGAATTCACAAACATCCAGCGCCTGATCGAGACGTTTCTGTACAACCGTACGCACATCCGGATCCGGCGTATCAATGGTGAAGCCCCAGAACGGGCCGTGAATGCCCAGACGCCCCTGATGCCCATCCAGCTGTTTCTTGATTTCTTCAGCCATCGGCTTCCAGTCGCCGATCAAAACATCAGCATTGATAAAGCTCTGGATTTCCAGATCACGCGGCTTTTCCAGATACCAGTCACGATGAACCGGCATTTCCTCAACCAGCAGGGCAGCACCAATAATCGGCAGTTCAGACATTGTCTCGTCCTCGATAATAATCAGATAGCCACACTCGTTGAAGGATGGCGCCAAAACGCAATGCACAATTCCATAATATGCATCGTCAGAGCGGTGCGGCAACTCTGCCGCCAACCGCATGGGCGCGCTCTTGCCTGTATTATATGTCAGGCATTTTACAGCCTTGTGCAAAATTGCTCAGAATTCAAAATTTCATAAATAATTCATACCGTTGCAACACAGAAACCCACCGTCAACAGAACGTCATGAAAAGATAAAATCAGATTTATACCCTTGTCATACAGAGAGCCTATTCCGCTGCCAGCCCATGCCGGCACGGTTTTCACCCCTGCTTTTAACGGCCGGACGGCATGACATTTCTGTCAACAACGGGAGACCTTTGATGGTTTCGATTAACCGGCGTAATGCACTCGGCCTGATCGGCTTCGGCGCAGCCTCTCTGACCCTGCCACGCTTTGCTATTGCGCAGAGCAATGACCGTCCTTCCATCACCATTGCGGTGCAGAAAGTATCCAACTCCAATACGCTTGATGTATTGCGCGAACAGTCCAATGTGGGCGAACGCGTTTTCTTCTCGCAATTGTGGGAAGCGCTGATCGGTCTTGATTATATGAATAATCTCGTTCGTGCACCGGCACTAGCGACCGAGTGGAAACGTATTGATGATCAGACTGTTGAACTGAAACTGCGCCAAGGCGTGAAATTCCACAACGGCGATGAAATGACCGCTGAAGACGTGGCTTTCACTTTCAGCACAGATCGTATGTTCGGTGACACCAAGCCGAATACCGGCGAGACTTTGCGCGTTCTGGAAATGAACCCCACCAACCGCGAGAGCAAAGAACTGCCACCGGAAGTGCCTGCCACAGCGCGCCGCAATTTCCCGTCGCTGCTCGGTGTTGAGATCATCGACAAATACACAGTGCGCTTCAAAAACGGTACGCCGGATATCACGCTGGAAGGCCGCATTTCCCGTTACGGCAGCCAGATTATGAACCGCCGCGCTTTTGAAGAAGCCAGCAGCTATCTGGACTGGGCACGTAAGCCTGTAACCACCGGCCCTTATAAGATTGTTGAATTCAAGCCGGATAATTATCTGCAGCTTGAAGCCCATGATGACTATTGGGGCGGTCGCCCGCCGCTGAAAAGCATCCGCTTTGTGGAAGTGCCGGAAGTGGCCTCCCGCGTCAACGGCCTGCTCTCCGGTGAATATGATTTCGCCTGCGATATCCCGCCGGATCAGATCGAAACCATCGAGAAAAACCCGGAATTCGAAGTGCTCGGCGGCGCGGTGCTCAACCATCGCCTGACCGTGTTCGACAAGAACCATCCGCAGCTTGTCAATCCGCTGATCCGCCGCGCATTCACCCATGCGATTGACCGTCAGGCTATTGTGGACAGCCTCTGGGCAGGCCGCACAGAAATTCCGGCCGGTCTGCAATGGTCGTATTATGATGACATGTTCATCAAGGACTGGACTGTGCCGGAATATAATCCGGACCTCGCCCGTCAGCTGCTCAAAGAAGCCGGTTATAAAGGCGATCCGATCCCTTATCGTCTGCTCAACAATTACTACACCAACCAGACCGCAACCGGTCAGATTTTGGTGGAGATGTGGCAGCAGGCCGGTCTCAATGTTGAGATCGAGATGAAAGAAAACTGGCAGCAGGTGCTGGAACAGACCCCGACACGCGCAGTGCGTGACTGGTCAAACTCTGCTCCGTTCAATGATCCTGTTTCCTCCATTGTCAGCCAGCACGGCCCGAACGGCCAGCAGCAACAGGTCGGCGAATGGACCAATAAGGAAATGAACGAATTGTCCGGTTTCCTTGAAACCAGCATGGATCAGGGCAAGCGTCGTGAAGCCTTCAAGCGGATGCTGGAAATCTGCGAACGTGAAGATCCGGCCTATACGCTGCTGCATCAGAACGCGACTTTCACCGCCAAACGCAAATCCGTGAAGTGGAAAGCCGCACCGGCCTTCGCCATGGAATTCCGTAGCAATAACTGGGGTTGAGCCCTGTGAGCCATGCGGGTGTCACCATCCGCATGGCTTTTTTGTTTCATTCTCTGCTTGGCATCTGATGCCGATATTTATGACAGGAGCGCATCGATGGCTTTGGTCGAGATCGCCGATCTGAAAGTGGCTTTTGACGGCGTGCAGGTTTTGCACGGTATCAATCTGAAAATCGAAAAAGGCGAAGCCGTCGGGCTGGTCGGGGAATCCGGTTGCGGTAAATCCGTAACATGGCTGGCAGCACTCGGGCTATTGCCAAAGAAAGCCACTGTCTCCGGTTCTGTCATCATTGACGGTGCTAATCTGGTCGGTGCACCACGGCGCAAGCTGGAATCCGTGCGCGGTGCCCGCATTGCCATGATCTTTCAGGATCCGTCCTCTTCGCTCAATCCGGTGATCCGTGTCGGCAAGCAGATCGAAGAAGCGGTGAGATTGCATCGCGGCATTTCCGGCGCGGCTGCGCGCAAAGAAGCGCTGCGCCTGCTGGAACTGGTCGGCATTCCCGATGCTGCCCGCCGCCTTGATAATTTTCCGCATGAGTTTTCCGGCGGCCAAAACCAGCGCCTGATGATCGCCATGGCGCTTGCCGGTGAACCGGATTTGCTGATTGCCGATGAGCCAACCACGGCACTGGACGCCACTATTCAGGCACAAGTGCTCGACCTGCTCGCCCGTATCCGTCAGGAAACCGGCATGGCGATTGTGTTTATCAGCCATGATCTGGGTGCTGTTTCGCAAATCTGCGAGCGCGTCTGCGTGATGTATGCCGGTCGTATGATCGAGAAAAGCTCGACCGAGGCGCTATTTGCCCAGCCGCGCCATCCCTATACACGCGGGCTTTTTGATGCGATCCCGCGTATTGATGGTGGCCGAGAGCGTCTCATCCCGATTGAGGGCACAGTGCCGGAACCGGGCAAATTGCCGAAAGGCTGTGCTTTTTCCCCGCGCTGCAACCGTGCGGAAAATCGTTGCAAAAGCGATCTGCCGCCTTTGACCGGCAATCAGGATGATCGTTATGTCGCCTGTTTCCGTCCTGTCGAAATACGCGACACGGTTATTCCTGCCGCACCGGCCGTACCGGCTGCATTCATTGCCCCTGCGTCCGCAACACAGCAACAGGTGCTGTCATGAACAAACCGCTGCTCGAAGCCAAAAACCTAAGCAAAATCTACACCTCAAAGCGCGGATTGTTTGCCAAGCCGACAGAGGTCAAAGCCGTTGATGCGGTGAGCCTGTCTATACAAAAAGGCAAAACGCTGGGTATTGTCGGCGAAAGCGGTTCCGGCAAATCCACCACCGGCCGACTGCTGCTCGGTTTGGAGCGTCCGAGTACCGGTGAAGTTCGTTTTGACGGTGAGGTTCTGCCGCCTGCCCGCACCAATGAATGGCGGGCTTTGCGCAAACGTATGCAGCTTGTCTATCAGGACCCGCTTGCCGCTCTCGACCGCCGCCTGACTATTGCCACACAGATTGAAGAACCGCTGCTGATCCACGGTATTGGCAACAAAGAAAGCCGTGCAGCACGGGTGAAAGAGCTGATGCAGTCCGTTGGCCTGATGCCGCACCATGCAGCGCGCTTTCCCCACGAGCTTTCCGGTGGGCAGCGCCAGCGTGTGGTGATTGCCCGTGCCATTGCCTGCAATCCTGAACTGCTGGTCTGTGACGAAGCCGTCTCTGCACTGGATGTCTCCATTCAGGCGCAGGTGGTCAATCTGCTGCGCGATCTGCAGGAGAAAAACGGTATTGCCATGGTGTTTATCAGCCATGATCTGAAAGTGGTGCGCAATATCAGTGACCGCGTGGCCGTGATGTATCTGGGACGGATCGTTGAAGAAGCACCATCTGACGTAATTTTTCAGGCACCCCAGCATCCTTATACACAGGCACTGGTTTCCAGTATTCCGGTGCCCGGCACGCTCCTGAGCAATCGTATTATCCTGCAGGGTGAGCCGCCAAATCCGGCAGCAAGACCAAGCGGTTGTGCTTTTCATCCGCGTTGTCGTTTCGCATCTGAGCGTTGCCGCACCGATGTGCCGGAAACCTTGCATACCGGCAAAGAGCATAGTGTTGCCTGTCATTTGTATGACAGTGCATCACAGCCAATAACATTAGCCGGATAACAGGACAGACTGATGATTTCCTTTTTCCTCACCCGTCTGTTGCGGGCTTTTATTACAGTCATGCTGGTTGTGACCTTTGCCTTTATCGTGCTGCGCATGTCCGGTGATCCGGCACAGATCATTCTCGGCCCCGATGCACCGCCGCAGGCGATTGAAGCCTTCCGCAAAGCATGGGGGCTGGATCAGCCGATCCTCGTGCAATATTTCAGCTATTTCGGGGCGATTTTTCAGGGCGATTTCGGTGTCTCCATGCGCGACGGCCAGAAAGCGATTGATCTGGTTGCCGAGCGTATTCCGGCCACGCTGATGCTGACCATTCCGACCTTGCTGCTCAATCTGGCCATCGGTATTCCTGCCGGTGTTTATGCGGCACTCCATCGCGACAGCATTATCGACCGGCTGGTGATGATGACCGCCATTATCGGCTTTACCCTGCCGAATTTCGTGCTCGGTCTGGTGCTGGTGCTGATCTTCTCCGTGACACTGAAATGGCTGCCATCGGGCGGTAGTGATACATGGATACATGCCATTCTGCCGGTGCTCACCATGAGCATTGCCGGTGCCGCCATTCTCGCCCGTTTTGCCCGCAGTGCGATGATAGAAATTCTCGGCCAACCTTATATCCGCAACGCGAGTGCCAAAGGTGTGCGCTGGGGCGATGTCATCCGCAATCACGCATTGCCCAATGCAGCGATACCGATTGTGACACTGGTCGGCTTCATGGTCGGCTCACTCGTTGCTGGCGCAGTGGTGATTGAATCCCTGTTCTCATGGCCGGGTGTCGGGCGCCTGTTGGTGGTTGCCGTTTCCAATCGTGATCTCGCGGTAGTGCAGTGCATCCTGCTGCTGATTGCCTCCACCATGGTGCTGTCAAACTTCGTTGTTGACCTGCTCTATGGTTTTCTCGATCCGCGCCTGCGCGATAATCAGGCCAAAGCGTAAAGGAACCGGCTGATGTCTGAACTCTCAATCAGTGACAGTACCGCCGTTCCCGTGGTCAATGTCCATCAACGCAAAAAGAAACGCATCCCGCTGCTGGTGATACTGTCGCTGATCTGGTTTGCCGCGATGATTATCATCGCTATCACCGCTGACTGGATCCGCCCTTACAGCATTACCGCGATGGATCTTAAAAGCCGCCTTGTGATGCCAGGCCACCCGCAACACTGGCTCGGTACGGATGAGGTCGGGCGCGATGTATTATCCCGCCTGATTGAATCCATCCGTGTCTCCTTGCTGATCGCTTTTGGTGCCACGATTATTTCCACCCTGCTCGGCACCACCGTCGGTTTCTTCGCCGCAAATTTCCGCAAGACCGTGGAACAAGTGGTGCTGACACTGGCAGATTTTCAGGCGGCATTACCGTTCCTGATCCTCGCTCTGTCCGTGCTGGCGTTTTTCGGTAATTCCATGGTGCTGCTTGTTTGCCTGATGGGGCTTTACGGCTGGGAGCGCTATGCGCGTATCGCCCGCGGTCTGGCGATTTCCGCGAGCTCACAAGGCTATGCCGCCGCAGTGACACAGCTTGGCGCTAAACAATCATGGGTCTATCTGCGCCATATTCTGCCGAATATTGCCTCGACCCTGATCGTCTCCATGACCCTGACTTTCCCCGAAATCATTCTGCTGGAAAGCAGCCTGTCTTTCTTAGGTCTCGGCGTGCAGCCACCAAAATCCAGCCTCGGCAATATGGTCGGCTACGGCCGTGAATATCTGACCACCGCGCCATGGATCATGCTGGCACCGGCCTTTGTGATCATGTTCACCACACTATCAATTTCCATTCTTGGTGACTGGCTGCGCGACAAGCTCGATCCGACTATTCGATAACAGAAAGACCAACCATGACACGTATTATCGGCCATCGCGGCGCGCGCAATCTCTGGCCCGAAAACTCCCTTTCCGGTTTTCGCAAAACCGCTGATCTCAATATTGCCGGTGTGGAATTTGATCTGCATCTGACCAATGCCGGTGAAGTGGTTGTGCTGCACGACCCGACTTTGGAGCGCACCACCCATGGCGTCGGCGATGTGGCAGAACTCTCCAAACAGGCACGTAAGAACACGATTTTGCGTGAAAGTATGGATGAGCATGTTCCATTGTTTGAAGAGGTTCTGGAAATCTTCAAACCAACCGGCATGGAATTACATGTGGAACTGAAGAACTGCGTCAATGGTGATCTCTATGACGGTCTGACTGATGCGGCTGTGCAGATTATCCGCGCACAGGGCATGGAAGACCAATGCATTCTCACCGGCTTTACCCGTCAGGTATTAGAGCAAGTAAAAGATATTGCGCCGGAAATGCGCCGCCTCGCCTCGCTCAATGCTTTCAGCGCCACTATTCTCGGCGGATTACAGGAAGCGCTCGACTATTTCGACAGTCATGCCGATATTCTGGCTGTTGAGAAAGCCCTGCTTGCCCATAGCTGGGACGCAATCACAGACCGCATTGCACCGGAGCGTTTGGGCGTGTGGGTACCGAATACTGAGCCGGAGCTGGAATTCTGGAAGAACACACCGATCCGTCAGATCACCACAGACCGGCCTGATCTTGCATAATTGATGTTCTGTATCCCGTTTATCTTTTCGATAAACGGGATTATTATATACAATATTGTCGACAATTTATCTTTTTTGATGGTAATCCCGTTATCCCTCTTGCAGAAACACCGAAAACCGGCCTGACTGCGCACTGAGGGTAAAAATAACGGGAGAGATTATGACTGAGCGCACTTATTACGCCCCCAAGGGCGGCGCACCGATGCAGACGCAATTGCTAAGCGACCGTGCCGTATTCACCGAAGCCTATGCGGTTATCCCAAAAGGCGTGATGATGGATATTGTTACATCCTGCCTGCCATTCTGGGATAAAACCCGCGTCTGGATACTCTCCCGTCCGCTCTCCGGTTTTGCCGAGAGCTTTGCGCAATATATTGTGGAACTGGAACCGCAGGGCGGCAGTGACAAGCCTGAACCTGATCCGGATGCCGAAGCCGGTATTTTCGTGGTTGAGGGCAATATTGTCATTACGCTTGACGGCAAAGACCATGCCATGCGCGCAGGCAGCTATGCGTTTCTGCCGCCGAAAAGCCTCTGGACTGTGCGCAACAAAAGCGATGCACCTGCCCGCTTCCACTGGATCAGAAAGAGCTTTGAATATGTGAACGGTCTGGATGTGCCGGAAGCCTTTTTCAAGCATGAATCCGAAGTAGAGCCGGTTGCCATGCCGGACACGGACGGCAAATGGGCGACCACCCGTTTTGTTGACCCGTCTGATTTGCGACATGACATGCATGTCAATATCGTCACGTTTGAACCGGGCGCCATTATTCCGTTTGCCGAGACCCATGTGATGGAACACGGCCTCTATGTGCTGGAAGGCAAGGCGGTCTACCGTCTCAATCAGGACTGGGTGGAGGTGGAAGCCGGTGACTATATGTGGCTGCGCGCTTTCTGCCCGCAGGCTTGTTATGCCGGCGGCCCCGGAAAGTTCCGCTATCTGCTCTATAAGGACGTGAATCGTCACGTAAAGCTGAAGCTTTGACGCCGGATCAGCAATAATATTTTTTATAACAGCCGCCGGTTTTACACAGACCGAGCGGCTGTATCTTTTTGAAAAACCAAAATTAAATCCGGAAAATTGCGCATTTCCACACTGATTTAAAAAATCATGCATTCGCTGTGAATATAAGCTAAAACCAATTTATCAGATCATAATTATCATAAAAACGACATATTCACCTCACCCGAAGGTGCAGCGGAGCGCGTCATACCGATGAATACAATTATTAGCTTTATAAACATGATCCTCTGGGATTATGTGCTGATTTACGGATTGCTCGCTGTCGGGATTTATTTCTCGGTCCGGTTGGGCTTCCTTCAGATCTTCCATTTTCCTGAGTTTTTCCGCTCGGTCATGCGTGCGCCAAAGCGCGATGACAGCGGGATTACCCCGTTTCAGGCACTGTGTACCAGCCTCGCCTCACGCGTCGGCACCGGCAATATTGCCGGTGTGGCAGTCGCGCTTTATCTCGGCGGCGCCGGTGCAATTTTCTGGATGTGGATCGTCGCTTTTGTCGGCATGGCCACAGCCTATTCCGAAAGCACGCTGGCACAGCTTTATAAAACCCGCGATAATGACGGCCAGTTTCGCGGCGGTCCTGCCTTCTATATTTCCAAAGGTCTGAAAGCCCCGTGGGCAGCGGCGATTTTTTCTGTCTGTCTGATTATCGCATTCGGCCTTGTTTTTAACGCTGTGCAGGCCAATGCCATTGCCGATGCGATGAACGGTTCTTTCGGTTTCTCTAAAGTTCTGGTCGGCCTCGTCATTGCGGCTTTGGCCGGTATTGTCATTTTCGGCGGTATCCGTCAGATCGCCCGCGTGGCCGAACTGGTTGTGCCATTTATGGCGGCAATTTATCTGGGCGTTGCCGTTTATGTGCTGCTTGCCAATATTACTGAAGTTCCTGCGCTGTTTGCCCTGATTGTTAAAAGCGCTTTCGGCATTGAAGCAGCGGCAGGCGGCATCACCGGCGCTCTGATGAATGGTGTGAAACGTGGGCTGTTCTCCAATGAAGCCGGTATGGGTTCTGCGCCGAATATTGCCGCTTCCGCCACACCAAATCCGCACCATCCTTCCTCGCAGGGTTTTGTGCAGGCACTGGGCGTTTTCATTGATACAATTCTGATCTGCTCGGCAACCGCGATTATGATCCTGTTGTCGCATAAGCTGGTTCCGGGTTCCGGCCTGACCGGCACGCTGCTGACACAGGAAGCCATGACCGCACATATCGGCTGGTTTGGCAGCTATTTCATCAGTATTGCGATCTTCTTCTTCGCCTTCACCTCGATCATCGGTAATTACGCTTATGCGGAAAATGCCATGATTTATCTGGGTGCGGGCAGACATCTCTGGCTCACATTGTTGCGTTGTTCCACATTGCTGATGGTGGTCTGGGGTGCCTATGAAAGCATTCTTACAGTGTTCAATGCTGCCGATGCTGCCATGGGTCTGATGGCAACCATCAACCTGATCGCCATTGCGCTGCTCTCCGGTACTGTTGTCAAAGTGACCAAGGATTATTTCGATCAGCAGAAGCTTGGCACACCGCATTTCACGCTCAAGGATTATCCGGAGCTGAAGGGCAAAGTGGACGGCGAAATCTGGAAATAACCACCAAACTAAAACAGGCCGCTTCAGAAATGAAGCGGCCTGTTTTGTATCAATATAACTATATTAAGCAGCCTGTTCTTTTTCAGCACGTTTCTTGGCAAACAATCCGAGACGTTGCTGCAATTTCTCCGCACCGGAAGCGAAATGCGCCGCATGTTTGAAGACAGGCACCTGTGCTTCAAAATGGCAGGCGACCTGCTGGCCGGTTCCTAAATCCTTCAATTCAGGCACCTGCTGTTTGCACAAATCCTGCGCCAGCGGACAACGGGTATGGAAACGGCAACCGGACGGCGGATTGAGCGGGCTCGGCACATCGCCGCCCAGCACATTCCACGAACCGCGCGAGGCCGGATCAGGCTGTGGCGCAGCAGACAACAAAGCCTGCGTATAGGGATGGCGCGGATTGTTATAAAGCTGATGCTTGTCAGCAATCTCCACCACCTGCCCCAGATACATCACCGCCACACGGTCAGCCATATGTTTGACCACCGGTAGCCCGTGCGAAATGAACAGGTAGGACAGTCCCATCTCTTTCTGCAAATCTTTGAGCAGATTGACGACCTGCGCCTGAATGGACACGTCGAGCGCTGACACAGGCTCGTCACAGACAATCAGTTTCGGCGACAGGGAAAGCGCACGGGCAATACCGATACGCTGGCGCTGCCCGCCGGAAAACTCATGCGGATAGCGCGCGGCATGGTAAGGTGCCAGATCAACACGGCGCAGCAGTTCAATCACCCGCTCACGGCGTGAAGCATCCGTGCCGACACCATGCACCAGCATCGGCTCGGCAATCAGTTCACCCACAGTCATACGCGGATTGAGACTGGCATAGGGGTCCTGAAACACCACCTGCATTTTGCGGCGCAGATCACGCAGCTTGGTGCCGCTGGCATTGGTGACATCTTCACCCTCAAACAGTACCCGACCGGCAGTCGGCTCCAGCAGACGCAGCGCCAGACGCGCAGTGGTGGATTTTCCGCACCCGCTTTCGCCCACAATGGCCAGTGTCTCCCCGGGCATCAGCTTGAAAGAGACTTCGTCCACGGCGCGAACTGTGCCGACCACTTTTTGCCGGATCAGGCCTTTTTTGACAGGGAAATGTTTGGAAATGCCCTGCAGCTCCAGAAGTGGTTGTGTCATACGAAATCCTCCACCGGAGCTTTATGGCAGGCAACAAGATGATTGGCTTGGAGTTCATGCAGAGCAGGCAGAGTTGCTGTGCATTCCTCATCAGAAAACGGGCAGCGCGGATTAAACCGGCAGCCGGATGGCAGGCGAAACGGCGGCGGCACGACACCGCTGATTGCCACCAGCCGGTCAACATCCTCATCCATTCGCGGCATAGAGCCCATCAGACCAATAGTATAGGGGTGCTGCGGGTCTTTAAAAATCGCATTGACGGAAGCGCGTTCTGCCACCTTACCGGCATACATCACCGCCACATCATCGGCGACCTGCGCAACCACACCCAGATCATGGGTGATGAGGATGATGGCCATATTGGTTTCCTGCTGCAACTCGCGCAGCAAATTGAGAATCTGCGCCTGAATGGTCACATCCAATGCCGTTGTCGGCTCATCGGCAATCAGCAGCACCGGCTTGCAGACCAGCGCCATAGCAATCATCACACGCTGGCGCATACCACCGGAGAGCTGGTGCGGATATTCATCAAAACGGCGTTCCGGTGCAGGAATGCGCACTTTACGCAGCGCTTCAATCGCTTCCTCACGCATTTCCTTGTAAGGTTTTTTATGATGCGCCTGTAAGGCCTCAACCAGCTGATAGCCGATTGTATGCACCGGATTGAGCGAAGTCATCGGCTCCTGAAAGATCATCGCTATGCGGTTGCCGCGCAGCCTGCGCATCTCATCAGCCGACAGTTTCAGAAGATCCTGTCCTTCAAAAATCACTTCACCGCCGGCATTCTTGCCCGGTGGCGGCACCAGCCCCATAACAGACAGCGACAGCATGGATTTACCGCAGCCGCTCTCCCCCACAATACCCAGTGTCTTGCCGCGCTCGACTTTCAGCGAAATACCGTCCACCGCACGGATAACACCGTTCGGGGTTTTAAACTCCGTGACGAGATTGCGGATTTCGAGTACCGGTTCTGTCATATAGAAATCTCCAAGCCGGTCATATTTCCATATGACCGGAATATTGCTTTGGCCAGTTTAACTCAGGCCGGAAAATGAATGCGGGGCGTAAGCAGTAACAGGGCGTTTCGCCCAGTCTTCCTGCGGTGCCCGTTGAACTGTGCGTTGCTGTGCGGCGTGGAGATCTTCGGCAGCCTGCTCAAAATCAATCGTCAGGCATTGGCCTTTCTCGACCACCCTCTCTCCGCCGACATAGACCGTATCCACGGCACGCTCGGCTGCGGCATAGATCATGCTGCGGATCGGATCATAGCCCGGCCGCATCATCGGATGCGCGAGATTGACCAGCACCAGATCGGCATTGCAGCCTGCCTCTAAACGCCCGATATCATCACGCCCGAGCAGATCGGCACCGCCCACAGTTGCTGCGGTGAAAATCTCACCGGACGTAACAGTACGCGGGTTTTCAGCCATCATCCGCGCCACGTAACCGACATGACGCATCTCTTCGAGCATATTATGCGGATAGGTGTCGGTGCCGATACCAAGACGCACACCGGCACGCAGATAACGACCAAAATCACGCATGGCTATGCCACGGCGCATGAAAACGGTCGGGCAATGGGCTACTGCTGTGCGCGTTTCCACCAGCAAATCAAGATCGCGGCGCGTATGCCAGCTATTGCGCGGATAATCATCGAGGAATATCCCGTGACTGACAATGCTGGTCTCGCCCAGCACATTAAGCTGCTCCAGCCATTGCACAGGCGAAACGCCGTGACGGCGGGTAATCTCATGAAATTCTACGGTCGATTGTGCGGCATGGATCTGCCACGGAATTTTGCGCCGCTGCGCTTCCGCATAGCTCTCTTTAATCAGGCCTTCGCTGCAGGTGTCGATCTGTGCCGGACACAGCATCGAGAACAGACGACCGGACGGATGCGCCTCTGCGGCATCCACCATTTCCAATGCCTGTGCCATAGCTTTTTCGCCAACGGCCTCGTCCCATTCATATTCCACCACATGCCCGTTTTTAGTGTACCAGCGCGCGGTGCGGAACATTGGTGTAATGCAAACACGCAGACCGCTCTGTCCTGCCAGATCAATCCATGACGGATGGGCAACGGAGAGATCAGCCAGTGTTGTGACGCCGGATTTCAGCAGTTCCGCATAGGCGACTTTCCATGCAGCCTCTGCACCCTCCGCATCCGGACGGATAATCGGCATAAATTCATAAAGCGCGGAATTATACAGACCCGGAGAACCGAGTTCATCGAGAATGCTCTTGTTCAGCGGCTCGCTTGCAGGATGCGAATGAATATTGACCAGACCCGGCATGACCATAAAGCCACGGCCGTCCTGTTCTGCATCAGCAGCACCGGTATAGCCTTTACCAACAAAAGTCAGCTTACCGTTTTCAAAAGCAACATCGGCATTTTTTACATAGATATGGCTTTGGCTGTCCTTATCCCATGCAACGACAATATCCGCGTTTCTGATGACTGTTACACTCACCGCATCACTCCCCTGCGCCTGAATTACAGATTGTGCAGACGCGGCTCATGAGCCGCGCCTGTCATATTTCTACGCATGTCTTTATCCCAAAACCGGCATCCACTTTTGGGAGACATGCTTTAGCGTTTCAGAGAAATATCCAGACCTTTATAGATACCGGCACCATAGATACCGTGTGCCTTGGCACCTTCCACGCGGTCGCCGGAGATCAGCCACATCGGCTCAGACGACAGCGTGACCCAGACATTGGCCTCGGTCAGGTTACGCTGCAGGGTTGCCAGCGCTTCATGACGTTCTTCCTTGCTGGTGGTGGTTGCCGCTTTACGGATCAGCTCATCCGTTGCCGGATCTTTCCAGTTCATGCGGTTTGGTGTCGGTGCCTGACGGCTCGGGAAGTAGAGACCAATCGCTTCAAGGGCAGTCAGTGCCGGATAGTTCATATAGAACGCATCAAATTCCTGCGTTGCCATCTTGCCCCAGCCGACAGTTGCATCCCAAAGCTGGATTTTCATGTCGATACCGATCTTGCGCAGATCAGCCTGCATGGCTTCACTCACGGTCGGATTGGTGGCATTGCGCAGACCATAGACAAGGAAAGTGGCTTTCTGGCCGTCTTTTTCACGGATGCCGTCGCCGCCCATTTTCCAGCCGGCCTCGTCGAGCATTTTATTGGCTGCATCCTGATCGAAAGCAGGCATCAGTTTTGCGGATTCAGGATCGAAATCAATAATCGCCGGATTAACGAGCGACTTCATTTCCTTACCATGACCGAAATAAACGGCCTGAGTGATTGCCGCTTTATTGGTCGCCATATTCACGGCTTTACGGATCACCGGATCGGACACCACAGGCTTGTCGATCTTGAAGCCCATGAACATGTCGTAGATGTAGTTTTCCTGTTTGGAAACATTAATGCCCGGCATGCTTTCCATCGTGGTCAGCGCAATCGGCGGCATATAATAGGTCATGTCTGCCTGACGCGCCTGAATTGCGGCCATCAGCGTATTGGCTTCAGGGATCACGCGCCAGACGATTTCATCAACCTGCGGGCTCGGATTTTTATAGAATGACGGCCCCCATGTGTAATTCGGGTTTTTCTTGAGCTTCAGTTCCTGACGCGGCTGCCAGCTGACCCAGCAATAAGGGCCGGTACCGTTGAAGCCCTGCACACCGAAATTCTCACCGAGCTTCTCTACGGTTGCTTTGTCCACAATGGTCGAGAACGGCATGGTCAGCTGCGGCAGAAGATCGGAATACGGCTCTTCCAGCTCATAGATCACGGTGTAATCGTCTTTAGCGGTTACACTCTTGACCTTACCGCCACGGAAGGCAGTCGGTGAGCGTTTTTCCGGGTTTTGCCAGCGCTCAATCGTATAGACCACATCGGCAGCGGTCATCGGGCGGCCGTCGCAGAATTTCACATCCTTACGCAGGTTGAAGGTGTAAGTCTTACCATCTTCAGATACAGACCATGCTTCCGCCAGACCCGGCTTGACGGTTTTCATGTCAAAATCGAGCGAGACCAGCGTGTCGCCCAGCATGGCCATCACTTCAACCATAGCGGTTGCGGTGGAGCGGATCGGATCATAATTATCCGCATCGATCACGCGCAGGATCGACAATGGCGCCTTGGTCTGGGCATAGGCTGCACCGGACAAAACGGCACTGGCAGCAACACCGGCGACGAGAGTGGCAGTCAGATATTTTCTCATTTTAGTCCTCCTGATGAGGCGCCCACTGTTCTGTGCAGTGATCCGCCGCCAAAAATGATTATTTACGTAATTTCGGATCGAGCGCGTCACGCAGGGAATCCCCCAGCACGTTAAACGCCAGAACGATAATGAAGATCACCAGACTTGGCAGAACCGAGACATGCGGTGCGAAGAACAGGAAGTTACGCCCTTCCGATGCCATAGCACCGAGTTCCGCTGTCGGCGGCTGTGCGCCAAGGCCGATAAAGGATAGCGCCGCACCGAGCAGGATCACCTGTCCGAAACGAAGCGTTACAAACACGAAGATTGATGACAGGCAGTTCGGCAGCACATATTTGAAGATGATGCGGCTGTCGGACATGCCGAGCGAATGGGCGCTTTCAATATAATCCTGCTGCAACACCACAATCGCACCGCCGCGCACCACACGCGCCATCAAAGGCACGGTCGCAATCGACAATGCAATAATAACGGCGGTCAAACCCGGACCAAAGATTGCGGCAATTGCCAAGCCGAACAAAATGGCCGGGAAAGACAGCAACACATCCATGAAGCGCATCAGCACGCCGCTCCAGCGGGTGTAGTAAGCCGCCACGAAACCGATAATCCCGCCGACGACACAACCGAAGAACACCGAGACAAAGCCCATGAACAGAGTAGTGCGGATGCCATAGAGCAGACGTGTTACCATGCCGCGCCCCTGTCCGTCAGTGCCGAGCAGATAGCCTGCTTCACCGATTGGCTTCAGCATCATGCCGAGATTGCCGCCATAAGGGTCTTCCGGTGCCAGCCACGGGGCGAACAGACCGCAAAACAGGGTCAGTGCCACAAGGGTCAGAGCAATCACCGAGCCGGTATCGGAGAGCAGCATACGCAATACGCTGACACGCTTGAAAGCAATTTCCTGCTCTGCCGGTTGCGCTGCATCCGCAACATTTGTTTTTGCAAGACTGGTCATCATGCACCTCTCACACGCGGATCGAGCACAGCATAGAGAATATCAACGCCCAGATTGACGAGAATAAAGCCGAGAGACATGACGATAATCGTGCCCTGCGCCATTGGCAGATCGCTGGACAAAATCGCACCGACTGCCAGACGGCCAATGCCCGGCCATGAGAACACAGTCTCAACCACCACAGCACCGCCGAGCAGGAAGCCGATCTGCAAACCGATCAGTGTCACCACCGGCACCAGCGCATTGCGCAGCGCATGACGGGTAACAACCTTACGCTCTTTCAGACCTTTAGCGCGTGCTGTGCGGATATGATCCGCGCCCAGCACATCCAGCACAGATGTACGGGTCATACGGGCAACAGGGCCGACAAACACACCGCCGAGCGTAATCGCAGGCAGAATGATGCTGGTGAAGCCTTCCCATGTCCATAACGGCCCGAGACGACCGGTAAATGGCAGGATCGGATATTTAAAGCCGAACAGCCAGACCAGCACCAGACCGAGAAAGAACACAGGGATAGACACACCGGCAACAGACACCGCCATGATCGAGCGATCCAGCAATGAGCCGCGATAATAGGCACCGACTGTGCCGAGCAGAATGCCCAGAGGAATTGCCCAGATCAGGGATGCAACCATCAGCTCCAGTGTCGGGCCGATTGTGGCACCGAGTTCCTGCGAGACCGGCACATTATTGATGATGGAAACGCCGAGATCGCCCTGCATCAGGCGGCCGATATAATAGAAGAACTGTTTCCACAAAGGCTGATCGAGACCGAGATCACGGCGGATGGCTTCAACCAGTTCTTGTGTCGCGGTAGGCCCTGCACGCACCTGTGCCGGATCGGTCGGCACCACCTGCATCAGCAAAAAGCCGAGCAGCAGCACACCGAACATGACCGGTAAAGCGAGAAGCAGACGTTGTAACGTGTGCCGAAGCATGAATTTGCCTTTCTCTGGCTGTCGGTTCAAGGCGCGCTAACGCGCCCCGAACCTGAACAGTTACACCTGCCGCTCGAAAACGACTTTGCCGTCAAGCACGGTCATATCGCAGACCACATCACTGCGGATTTCTTCCACGTCACAGGTGAAAATATCCTTCGACAACACAGCAATATCCGCCGCCATACCTGCCACCAGACGTCCGGTTTCATTCTCAGCAAATTGCGTATAGGCGCCGAAATGCGTGTAAGCGTGGATCGCCTCTTCCCGTGTCAGGCACTGGTCACCGCCGATCACCGAACCGACCTTGGTCTTACGGGTGACGAGCGTATAGATATTCTGGAACGGATTGGTTGAAGTAACCGGCGCATCGGAAGACGCTGCCGGATGCAGACCGGCATCCACCCATTTGCGCATCGGATAGGATGCATGGGCGCGCTTTTCACCCAGATTGGCGACATAAAGATCGCCAAATTCATAGATGAACATCGGCTGTGGCACCGGATCAATACCGGCCTTTGCCATACGCTCAATCTGCCCGTCGCTCAGGAAGCCGCAATGTTCAATACGGTGACGACGGGATTTAATCGGATGCTCTGCGCTATCGGCATTCTCAATACCGGACAGTACCTGCTCAATCGCTGCATCACCAATCGCATGAATGGCCAGCTGATAGCCAAGTTCATGATAATGCTTGAGGGACTTATGCATTTCCGCATCGGAATAGCAGAAAATACCAAAATTATTCGGATCGCCTGCCACATATGGCTCGCTCATAGCAGCCGTCAGACCACCGGCGCTGCCATCCGAGAACACTTTCATCGCGCCATAACGCAAATTGCCTGTCTGGCGTTTGGCACGGAAACCCTGTGCATGCGCCTGATCGCCGATACCGTCATGATTGCCATAGATGCAGACCCATGTGCGGATTGGCAACTCACCGGCGGAAGCCAGTTCTTCATAGGCATGGAGTTCTTCCATACCATAGCCCATGCCGACAGCGGCATCCATCACAGAGGTGAAACCTTGGCTCAGCATGAAACCGGCTGCGCGGGTAATCGCGGCTTTCAACTCATCACGGCTCAGTGGCGGGATTTTATCCGTGACCACGCGCATACCGGATTCCGCGAGCAGGCCGGACAATTTGCCGTTGCGCTTTTCAATCAGGCCACCGGACGGGCTTGGTGTATCGTGGGTAATATTTGCCAGACGCATGGCCGCGCTGTTGGCGATACCAACGTGACCGCAGGTACGGGTGATATAAACCGGATGATCGGGCGCAATCGCATCCAGTTCCTCAATGGTCGGATGACGCTGTTCACTCAACTCGAAATGATCATAGCCGCCGCCACGGATCCATTCACCCGCCGGTTTCACAACTACTTCCTGCGCAATACGTTTGAAAATCTCTTCGAGACTGCGCACGCCTGATTCAGGGCGCAGATTGATCTCGTTCATACCTATGCCAAGCATAAGAAGATGCATATGGGCATCATTGAGCCCCGGCACCGCAACACGTCCGCCCAGATCGACACGTCGTGTCTTTTCACCGGTCAGTGCTTCAATCTCAGCTGTAGTGCCGGTTGCCAAAACCTTACCGTCAGCAATTGCAAGCGCCTCAACAAAACCTTCATTAAGGCCGCAAAAAATCCGCCCGCCCGCAAGGACGAGATCTGCATATTCCATACTCTGTCTATCTCCCAGCACCCTGCCTTCAAGGAAGACAAGACATAATTCAGCGAGCCCTACCGATATGAAGATCGGGAAGGTTAATGATTGAGCTGAGGAAAAGCCTCACTCATACGAGATCCGGTGGCTTTTTTATTCCCCTGTACTGTTCGGTTACTCCCGGGCTTTTGACCGGTCAGTCCGTCAGCAGTTATTTTTGTTTGTTAAGAACATGCTTGCAAAAAACTGGTACCAAAGCAAGAGCCCGCGCCGCAAATGTTGACAATTTACCAGACGAAAATTGCATAAATTGATAGCAATTTTGCATAATGAAAAACATCGGCAACGTAACCATCAATGCCAAATTGGTACTGTTTTCTGTGATTTTACCTGCACAAACAGCTCTGTAGAGATGAGAATCATTCCAGACTGGAGCGATCCGAGCCCCTGCTGTACTTTGCAGTACCGTTAAAACCGGCGCCTGAACGGCCACCGGTACCGCCTCAGCGACAATCAGCCCCACCCTGCGCAGCAAGACGCAACGCACCTGTTCCGGCTGAATTTTCAAAGCTTAAACGACAATTCCCCGATCCGGTTCAGAACTGAAAAATCTAAATAATTTCCTACATTTATTTCAGAAATTTCTGTAAATACAGCAACAAAGATATAAGAATTTATCAAGCAACTATATGATATTTATAGAAAATTCTACATATCACATTGTCATAATTAAATTATTTCGCAAACAACAAAACCCGAAGCCATTATCTCCGTCAATATGCTGCGAATTAGCGGAAAATCACGCAAAAAACGCTTCATTTATACATGCCCTGTCACCGGCCGTACTTGATTTAAATCAATGACTAAATTTTTCCGTCGCATATAATACCCGCTATATTGCTCGAATTGCAGGCATTTCTGTAATTTGCGGGCAGGATAAGTTGCGCGCGCGAGGGGATTTTTCATGAATTACGCTGCGGGAATTGTAATCTCCGGGCTCGGTGCTTTTTTAGCACTGCTGGCCGCGGGGTTTACGCATGATCCATTATTCAGAAGCCATATGTGGGTTCTGTTTTTCACTCTTGTGATTTTTACAGTCTTACTGCTGCGTAATGCAGATTACAGTCTGAAGCCTGTGAAGGAAGATCAGTCCGTTTATATGGACGGTCCGATCCGTTACGGTATCATTGCCACAGTATTCTGGGGTGTTATCGGCTTCCTCGTTGGTGTTTTCATTGCTGCGCAGCTCGCATTCCCTGATTTGAATCTGGGACCATGGCTAAATTTTGGCCGTGTCCGCCCTCTTCACACATCAGCTGTTATTTTTGCCTTCTGCGGTAACGCCCTGATCGCCACTTCTTTCTATGTGGTGCAGCGTACCTGCCGTGCGCGCCTTTTCGGCGGCGATCTGGCATGGTTCGTTTTCTGGGGCTACAACCTGTTCATCGTCATGGCAGGCACCGGCTATCTGCTCGGCATCACCCAGTCGCGTGAATATGCTGAACCGGAATGGTATGTCGATCTCTGGCTGACCATTGTCTGGGTTGTCTATCTCGTGATCTTCATGGGCACGCTGATGAAGCGTAAAGAACCGCACATTTATGTGGCCAACTGGTTCTACCTCTCCTTCATCATCACCATTGCCATGCTGCATGTGATCAACAATCTGGCAATTCCTGTCTCTTTCCTTGGCGTGAAGAGCTATTCGGCTTTCTCCGGCGTGCAGGATGCGGTGACCCAGTGGTGGTACGGCCATAATGCCGTGGCCTTCTTCCTGACCGTGCCGTTCCTTGCGATGATGTATTATTTCGTGCCGAAACAGGTCAATCGTCCGGTCTATTCCTACCGTCTGTCGATTGTGCACTTCTGGTCGATCATCTTCCTGTATATCTGGGCCGGTCCTCACCACCTGCATTATACAGCGCTGCCGGACTGGGCACAGACACTCGGCATGGTCTTCTCCATCGTCCTGTGGATGCCGTCCTGGGGTGGTATGATCAACGGTCTGATGACGCTTTCCGGCGCATGGGATAAAATCCGTACTGATCCGGTTGTCCGTCTGATGGTTGCTGCGATCGCCTTCTACGGTATGGCGACCTTTGAAGGCCCGCTGATGTCGGTTAAGGCCGTTAACTCGCTGTCGCACTATACAGACTGGACCATTGGTCACGTTCATGCGGGTGCGCTCGGCTGGAATGGTATGATCACTTTTGCGGCTGTGTACTTCCTTGTACCGCGTCTGTGGAACCGTGAACGTCTCTATTCTGTACGTATGGTCAACTGGCACTTCTGGCTGGCTACACTTGGTATCGTGCTCTATGCCGCTTCCATGTGGGTTGCCGGTATCCAGCAGGGTCTGATGTGGCGCGAATATGACGATCAGGGCTTCCTGGTTTACTCCTTCGCCGAAACAGTACTCGCAATGTTCCCTTACTATGTCATCCGTACACTTGGCGGCACGATGTATCTGGCGGGCGGACTTGTGATGGCCTGGAACGTCTACAAGACCATCAAGGGCGATCTGAGAGAGGAGGCCGCAATTCCGGGCTCGACACCAATCTCAGATACCAATACCGGCCCGTATTTGAAACCGGCAGAATAAGGAGCAGGTGAGTTATGTCTATTCTCAAAAAACACTCGCTGATTGAAAAAAACGCTACTTTACTGCTGATCGGTTCGCTGGTTGTGGTCACTGTCGGCGGTATTGTGGAAATTGCCCCACTGTTTTACCTGCAAAACACCATTGAGAAAGTAGAGGGCATGCGCCCCTACTCTCCTCTGGAACTGGCTGGCCGTGACATCTATATCCGCGAAGGCTGCTATACCTGCCATTCTCAGATGATCCGTCCGTTCCGCGATGAAGTGGAGCGTTACGGTCATTACAGCCTTGCAGCTGAAAGCATGTATGACCATTCGTTCCAGTGGGGCTCGAAGCGTACAGGGCCTGATCTTGCCCGTGTCGGCGGCCGCTACTCGAATGAATGGCATGTTCAGCATCTGATTGAGCCGCGCGATGTGGTGCCTGAATCGGTTATGCCGAGCTACGCATTCCTGATGAACACGCCGCTGAATATGTCCGGCATTACCGGCAATCTGAAAGCCAATATTGCTGTCGGCGTACCTTATAATCAGGAAATGGTCGACAATGCATTGGCGGATATGAAAGCGCAGGCTGATCCGGAAGCCGATACAGAGGCTCTGCTTGCCCGCTACCCTAAAGCCAAGACCGGCGATTTCGATGGTAATCCGAAGGTTGTCAGCGAGATGGATGCGCTTGTTGCCTATCTGCAGATGCTGGGAACTCTGGTTGATTTCTCAACTTACGACCAGTCACCGAAGTCGCGTTAAGGAGGTTCATCATGGATTATACGACCATGCGCCACTTTGCCGACAGCTGGGGGCTGTTAGGCATGTTCCTCTTCTTCCTCTTTGTTGTCTTCTTCGCCTTCCGTCCAGGCAGCAAACAGGCTGCCGATGCTGCGAAAGCCATTCCGTTCAAGGACGAAAACAATGACTGATAAGCAAATTGACGATGTAACAGGCGTTGAAACAACCGGCCACGAATGGGACGGCATCAAGGAACTTGATAATCCGATGCCACGCTGGTGGCTCTATGCCTATTATGCAACCATTGTCTGGGCGATTGCCTATACTGTTGCCTATCCGGCATGGCCGCTCATCAACGGCGCTACTTCCGGTCTTCTGGAATGGTCGAGCCGTGGTGATTTCTGGAAAGAAAACACCAAAATTCAGGGTGAACGTCAGGATATTCTGGCAGCTATTAAAGAAAAATCCGTTCAGGAAATTATAGCTGATCCGCAGCTCAACCAGTTTGCAATTGCAGGTGGTGCAGCGGCATTCCGTGTGAACTGTGTTCAGTGTCACGGTTCCGGTGCGCAAGGCGCACCAGGCTATCCGAACCTGAATGATGATGACTGGCTGTGGGGCGGTTCTATTGATGAAATCCTGCAGACTGTACGCCACGGCGTGCGTTCCAAGGATGACGAAGAAACACGCATCTCCGAAATGCCTGCCTATGGCGACATTCTTGAGCCACAGCAAATCCGTGATGTGGCGGCCTATGTCACCAGCCTGACATCGACACCGCATGATGCAAGTCTGATACCCGCAGGCAAACAGGTTTTTGCTGAAAACTGCGCTGCCTGTCATGGCGAAAATGCCAAGGGCAATAAGGAATTCGGTGCGCCAAATCTGACCGATGCGATCTGGTTCTACGGTTCCGGTGAAGCTGAAATTGCCAAACAGGTAAGAAATCCCAAGCATGGTGTAATGCCTGCATGGGAAGGCCGTCTGGGTGACACAACTGTGAAGCAGCTGGCAATCTATGTCCACTCTCTGGGTGGCGGTGAGTAAAAACGCCCTGTTTCAAGTCATGGCCGGCCGGTGTAAAATATTGGTGTAAAATATTCCGGCCGGTGCTCAAAAAATCAGTAAGCCCCGCAGATATAATCTGAAAAACGGGGCTCTGATGAAACCTTAGAAACTCAGCGCGGATTTCTGTACCGATAACCGGAACCCGCTCTGAGTGATTTGAGTGCAGTTTTATAAGACCATTTCAGTTTTCAGACTGCCCTTAAGCATTCCGTGCTCAAATGCCCTCAATGAGCGCAGTGCTAATGCGATGAAATAAAGAATCTAGAGCAAGCGCCATACTCCAATCTGAACGCAAACAGCTCTAGCCCCCGGAGTGTACCATGTCAGATGTTGGTGAATTTGAACGTATCGATGCGCAGGCGGTGAATTCGTCTGAGAAACGCGGCTCTCTATATGCCGCGCGTGTCAAGGTTTTCCCGAAACGAGCGAGTGGTGATTTCCGCCGTTTCAAGTGGATTATCATGTTCATCACACTCGGCATTTACTATCTCACGCCTTGGCTGCGCTGGGATCGCGGTCCCTATGCACCGGATCAGGCTGTCCTGATTGATATCGCGCATCGTCGTTTCTACTTCTTCTTTATCGAAATCTGGCCACAGGAATTCTACTACGTTGCCGGTATGCTGATTATGGCCGGTATCGGCCTGTTCCTTGTTACCAGTGTCGCCGGACGCGCATGGTGCGGTTATACCTGCCCGCAGACCGTATGGGTTGATTTGTTTCTCGTTGTCGAGCGCGCCGTTGAAGGCGACCGCAATGCCCGTATCAAACTCGACAATGCCCCGATGAATGCCAACAAATTGGCAAAACGTGTCACCAAACATACAATCTGGCTGGCTATTGCCGTTATGACCGGCGGTGCGTGGATTTTCTATTTCGCAGACGCACCGACACTGGCAATGGAGTTTATCACCGGTCAGGCCGCGATGGTCGCCTATATCACTGTCGCCATTCTGACAGCCACGACCTATGTTTTCGGCGGCCTGATGCGCGAACAGGTCTGTACCTATATGTGCCCGTGGCCGCGTATTCAGGCCGCAATGCTTGATGAGAACTCGCTCACAGTAACCTATAATGACTGGCGCGGCGAACCACGGACACGTAACTCTAAAAAGGCCATTGCTGCCGGTGAGAGTGTCGGCGATTGCGTAGATTGTAATGCCTGTGTGGCCGTTTGCCCGATGGGGATTGATATCCGCGACGGTCAGCAGCTGGAATGTATCACCTGTGCGCTGTGTATTGATGCCTGTAACTCGGTTATGGACAAAATCGGCAAACCGCGCGGCCTGATCTCCTATTCCACGCTGTCCGACTATGATGCCAATATGGCGCTGGCTACCAATAATGGTACAGCGCCGATTGAGCCGACACGGATTTATGAAGCGAAAAACACCTTTAATGACAAGGTGCAGCAGCTGAAAATGTCCAAGATTTTCCGCCCGCGCAGCCTGTTCTATTTCTCGATCTGGGCACTGATCGGTGTGGCGCTGATTACAACTTTGCTGATGCGCGAACGGATCGGCATCAATGTGCTGCAGGATCGTAACCCGCAATATGTGTTGCTGTCCGATGGCTCTATCCGCAACGGCTATACGGTCAAGCTGCTGAATATGGTCAATGAACCACGCCAGTTTGAGCTGATTATTGACGGCCTGTCACAAGCAGAAGTGCATGTGGCCGATCAGGCAACAGACGGTTCAGGCCGCCATATTTTCAACGCCGAACCGGATCGTCTGAAAACCCTGAAAGTGTTCGTTGTCCTGCCTAAGACCGCAGTTCCTCCGGGTAGCACACCATTCACCATGACAGTCCGTGATGTTAACGGAACCGAGTCAGCAACTTATAAAGCCACTTTCATTGCCCCTGAAAAGCGCTGATAACGGAGAAACGTGATGATCAAGCAAAATACGTCTTCCCCTGCCCCTCAGGGACGCGAATTTACCGGCTGGCACATGCTTGCGATTATGATCGCTTTCTTCGGGGTGATTATTATCGTGAATGTTATCATGGCCACATCAGCAATCCGCAGCTGGTCCGGCCTTGTTGTTCAGAACTCCTATGTTGCCAGTCAGGAGTTTAATGAGAAGTCCCAGCTCGGCAAAGAACATGCCGCGCTCAACTGGAAACAAAATCTGGATTATAAAGACGGTATTGTCAGCTATAGCCTGACCGATGCCAATGGCGCGCCGGTTAAAGCGCTTGGTGCAACGGCTGTTTTCCGCAGGCCGGTGAATGAAAAAGAAGACCAGATCCTGAATCTGATGCCGGCAGGCAATAATGTTCTCACCGCAGAAGCCGATCTGAAAGACGGAAACTGGGTGGTTGAAATCAACACCTATGCCGGACTTGATCTGCCTTACCGTCAGGTCAACCGTGTGAATATTGCCGGTGGTAAATTCACCATCACCGCAGACAACCAGCCGGCACAAGGATCAGCGCAATGAGTTGCTGTGGTTCCGGCATTCAGTTTTCAGCTGCGGATTATCGTCCGGAAGAATTACTGCTGGCGAGCCGCACACTCGGCGATGGTCAGCGCCAGCTTGACCTGTCTGTCCCTTCTGTTCATTGCGGATTGTGCATTCAGACTGTTGAAACTGCGCTGAATGCTTTGCCTGAAGTCAGTTATGCGCGTGTCAATCTTTCGTCCAAACGGGTATCTGTCCGCTGGAAAGATGGGATTGAACCGCCGCATGTGATTGATGCTTTGCAAAAAGCCGGATATCCCGCTCATATTTTTGAGCTCGGTGATGATAAAGATCCGCAGCTTTCCCGCCTGCTGATTGCGCTGGCTGTGGCCGGTTTTGCCTCGATGAATATCATGTTGTTTTCCGTGTCGGTCTGGTCCGGTGCGGATGCCGCAACGCGTGATATGTTCCACTGGCTGTCCGGTCTGATTGCTTTGCCGACTTTGGTTTATTCCGGCCGTATTTTTTATATGTCTGCATGGAACGCGCTGAAACACGGCCGCAGCAATATGGATGTGCCGATTTCGCTGGCGATCACCCTTGCTTTTGTGATGAGTGTTTATGAAACGCTCAATTCCGGCCAGCATGCTTATTTCGACGCCTCGGCCACATTGCTGTTTTTCCTGCTGATCGGCCGCACGCTGGATCATGTGATGCGCGAACGCGCCCGCTCTGCAGTGAAAGGTTTAAGCCAGCTGGCCGCACGCGGCGCCGTGGTGATCGGTGATGACAACCAGCACAGTTTCATGCCGATTGCCGATATCCGCCCGTCTATGCGCATCATTCTGGCCGTTGGTGAGCGCGTGCCGGTCGATGCTGTTGTTGAAAGCGGCCGTTCTGATCTCGATTGTTCGATTGCGACCGGTGAAAGTGTGCCGGTTCCGGTGACACAAGGATCGAAAATCCGTGCAGGTACCATGAACCTGACAGCACCGCTGACGATTAAAGCCACTGCCTCTGCTGATAGTTCTTTCCTCGCCGAAATGGTGCGCCTGATGGATGCCGCAGAAGGTGGCCGTGCCCGTTACCGCCAGCTCGCAGACCGTGCTTCCGCACTTTATGTACCGCTTGTCCACACCACCGCATTTCTGGCTTTTGTGGTCTGGCTTTATCTGAGCGGCGACTGGTACAAATCCACCTATGTGGCGATCACCACGCTGATTATTACCTGTCCTTGTGCACTGGCTCTGGCTGTACCGATTGTGCAGGTTGTGGCCGCACGTCGCCTGTTTGAAAACGGCATCATGGTCAAAGACGGTTCCGCGATGGAACGTATGGCTGAAATTGACAGTGTGATGTTTGACAAGACCGGCACACTGACACTCGGCCAGCCACAGCTCATGGAGCGCGGCAATCTCGATCAGAATGCGCTGGAACTGGCCGCCGAACTGGCACTCTATTCGCGTCATCCGCTGTCGCGTGCATTGACCGCCTTCACCAATCCGGCAAAAAACATCCGTTTTGATCTGATTGAAGAAGTAAGCGGTGCCGGTATCGAAGCCCGTATGGGGCAGGATATTTATCGTCTTGGTCGTCGTGACTGGGCAGTTGCAGACAATGCACAAGACTCCGCGAGCACCGGCACAGAAACTGTTCTGAGCCGCAATGGTACTTTGCTCGAAGCCTTCCGCTTTGAAGACAGTCCGCGCGATGATGCTGCACGCTCTGTTCAGGCGCTGAAAGACGAAAAACTCAGCGTGGAAATTCTCTCCGGTGACAAAGAAAAGACGGTCAGCGCCCTTGCCCGTCAGCTTGGTATTGAGAAATACCGCGCGGAAATTCTGCCTGCCCATAAATCAGAACTGGTGACCGAGCGTACCAATGAAGGCCATAAAGTGCTGATGGTTGGTGACGGGCTGAATGATGCGCCTGCGCTGATGTCTGCCTATGTGTCGATGGCACCGGCAACGGCGGCGGATATTGGCCGTAATGCTGCGGATTTCGTCTTCCTGCATGACAGTCTGACAGCCGTACCGCTGGCAGTGGCGATCTCCCGCGAAGCCGGAAAGCTGATCCGTCAGAACTTTGCATTGTCGCTGATCTATAATATTATTGCCGTACCCATTGCGCTGTTCGGCTATGTCACGCCTTTGATTGCAGCGCTCTCCATGTCGCTGTCTTCGATCCTCGTGGTCAGCAACGCCCTTCGCCTGAAAGCAGGTAAAAAACAAGGCCAGAAAACAGCCTCTCCTTTAAGCCTGCTGAAGCGACAAAAGGCCTGAGATTATGAATATATTGATTTTCCTCATACCCATTGCCCTGTTTTTGGGCGGCATGTGGCTCGCAGCATTTTTATGGTCACTGAAAAGCGGACAATATGAGGATATGGACGGAGCTGCCAACCGGATTTTTCTGCCGGATGACGATGATAAACCAGCACCGGAAAAACCATAAAAATCAGGGCAGTTTCGTTTTCCCGAAACTGCCCTGAATTGTTTTCAAGATGTGATTAGTACAGGTTCAGCTGCGGCAGGTATTCAGCTGGCTGGTAAAAGCCTCACCCGCCGAGGCTACATCACCGGAATTATCAATCACCCAAACCGGTACATCCCCGGCTTCAACCGGTTCCTGACGCTGCAAGCGCAGCGCTATGGATTCCGGTGTTTCGCGCCCGCGCGATGCAAGACGTTGCGCCAGCACTTCCGGAGTTGCAGTAATATGGGCAATCACCACGCGCGGAAAACGCGCGGCCAATTGCGGTAGAACACGGCGGGAGAGATTGGCAATCACCACGCCGCCATTTTCAATCACCTGCTCCACCGAGGCAGGCAGCCCGTAATAGAGGCCATGTGCCTGCCAGTGCATGCAGAATTCTGACCGCTCAACCGCTTCCAGAAATGCCGTTTCCGACAATGTATCATGATCTTCCGTATTGCCATGGGCATCACGGGTCACGACGCGGCGCACAAAATGATAGCTGCCATCCTGCGGCAGGCGTGTGCGTGCATAGTCGATGATTGTGTCTTTGCCCGCGCCGCTCGGCCCCACAACGGCAACAAAAATACCGGTCATTCCATTCATTCCGTCACTCAATATTGCAACCGCACTCAGAGTACGCGCTGCCCTTCCCGCCATACTGAACGTACCACCGGTATCGCATTCTGCATATGAACGCGAACCATATCAGCCCGTTTGCCCGATGCAAGTGTTCCGCGATCTGTAAAACCGACAGCTTTAGCCGGATTGCGGGTAACCAGATTGATCGCCTGCGGCAGCGTATAGCCATCAACCAGCTGCGGCAGCGTATAAACCGCCTGCACAAGGCTGAAAGGAATATAGTCGGAAGACAGAATATCGAGATGACCGGCGGAAGCCAGATCACGCGCCGAGACATTGCCGGAGTGGGATGAGCCGCGCACGATATTCGGCGCGCCCATCAGCACAGCCATACCGGCTTCTTTCGAGGCTTTGGCTGCTTCCAGCGTTGTCGGGAATTCGGCCACATGAATACCCTGCTCAATCGCTTCATCCACATGGGCAAGTGTCGCATCATCATGGCTGGCAAGCGAAATACCCTTGGCCTGACAACGGGCAGCAATTTCTTTGCGAAAACGGTCTGCATGAGCCACAGATTCCGCCACGCGGCGATCACAAAACGCATCAAACTCGGCCTGCGTCATCTTCTGCTTGCCCATATAGTAGGTCTTATAGGCTTCAAGGCTGGCAAACTGGCGCTGTCCCGGAGCGTGATCCATGAGGGAGGCAATCTTAACCTGAGGATTGTGCTCAAACAATTCAAACGCATCGAGGCAATTCGGCGAAGACACTTCGCAGCGCAAATGCAGATAGTGGTCTGCACGCAGACGGCCATTGTTCTGACCATCAGCAATCGCATCGGCAAGCAGCACCATATCGTCGGAGTTAATATCCGTGTCACCGTCAAGGCCCACGCGCAGCGCGTCGAATACTGTGGTGATGCCGGAAGCAGCAATCTGCGCATCATGCGCCATCAGTGCCGCATCTGCATTCCAGCGTACTTTCGGGCGCGGTGCATAATGGTGTTCAAGATGATCGGTATGCAGCTCAACAACACCCGGCATCAGATAATCGCCGCCGAAATCTTCACCGCTAATGCCGTTTCCAGAGCTGATATCAGCGATTTTTCCGTCACGAATCTGGATTGTACCGGTGATAACTTCATCCTCAAGGATGATGCGGGCATTTTTAAAAACGATATCGGAAGGGCGCGTGTCACGTGTCATCGGAATTTTCCTGCTAACCAAAACTGTCCTGCATGATCGCTGTGATCATGCAGGACAGCTGTGGCCTACAGGAGTTTTGTGACAATCAGACAACGCTGATTTGAAGTTTTTGTCTCATTTCTGTGAGACGCGGCGATCACCGGTCAAACGTGAGCGCAGCGCATTGGAAATGGCATCAAATACAAACACCACGATCAGAATGAGGATCACCATATAGGCAACATTTGCCCAATTGGAATTGGTGCGCATGGCTTCCCAAAGTTTCAGACCGATACCGCCGGCACCAACAGCACCGATAATCGTTGCCGAGCGGGTATTGGACTCCCAGAAATACAGCATCTGACTGAGGAAGACCGGCATCACCTGCGGAATAACACCGTAGCGCTGCACATTGGCTGGCGATGCACCAACCGATTTCACACCTTCACGCTGTTTATCGTCGATATTTTCCAGCGTTTCCGAATAGAGTTTACCCAGCGTACCGGTATCGGTGAAGAAGATCGCCGAGATACCAGCCAGTGGTCCCGGTCCGAAAGCACGGGTGAAGAACAGCGCCCAGATAAACATATCCACCGAGCGCAGGAAGTCGAACAGGCGCTTGGTAATCTGATTGGCGAAGAAGTTCGGCGTGATATTACGCGCGGCGATGAAAGCCAGCGGTAGCGCAAGCATACCGGCAAACAGCGTACCGACAAAAGCCATGACAATCGTCTGCAACATCTTGATCCAGACATCACCGTGCTGCCATTCAGCATTGTTCCAGATATTGTCAAAAGCCAGCGACAGATTGGACATTTCCGGTTTGATACGCTCACCGGAAACGATCAGTGATGTTACCTCACCAGCTGACTTACCCCAGAATGGCGAATTGGTATCGAATACAAAGTTCGGCCAGCCGAAGAAACGGCGATTAACGGTGATACGCTCCGGCATGATACGGGCTTCACCGGAGAAACCGAAATCCACCTGCACTTCATCATTTTTCAGCACTGCCCATGACGGCAGCGGTTTATCATCAACAGGTCGGGCAGCATCAGCATCAATGCGCACATTCAGCACTTCGCCGCCATGCTCCACGACGACTGTATTACCGCTTAGATGCAGCGCTTCAGAGCCACCGAAAATCACACTGGTACGGCCATTGGCCTGCTGCACCCACTCCGGATCAGGGTTCTTACCCAGTACCGAAAAGCGCGGATAGGTTACTTTTGCCTCATCACCATTCATACGTATGGTCGGGCGTACCTCATAGGAATACCACTGACGTGCGGTAATACCGGCACGATCCCACTGGCCTTCCGACAGCACTGTGCCAATGGCAAAGAACCACCAGCTATAAGCCATATAGAGCACAATGCCCAAACCGATCAGCGGCAATGTATAGCGCTTGGAGAACGGGCGGCGAAAGACCTGCGGATAGCGGTTTTCGTAATCAGCAATCTGAGCGGCGTTTAAAGTCAAAGCTGTCATTTTTTACGCTCCGAACTGAAAGGCCTGAGCGCCGACAAGACGGCCGCGCAGCCATGCAGAGGTCTGATCCACCGCAATGATTGTAACGAGCAGCAGAAACACAATCGCCAGTGTTTTTGCCTGATGGCCATGACCGATTGACAGGCGCAATGCCTCACCGATACCGCCGCCGCCAACCGCACCGATAATGGTGGATGCACGGACATTGATCTCGAAACGCAGGAAAGCATAGGACATGAAGTTCGGCATGACTTGCGGCACAATGCCGAAGCCGACACGCTCAAACCAGTTGGCACCGACTGCACGCAGACCTTCCTCGGCCTTCATATCGGCATTCTCAACCACTTCGAAAAACAGCTTACCCAGCGCGCCGATCGTATGAATACCAACAGCAAAAATCGCAGGAATTGGCCCCAGCGAGAGAATGGCGGCAAAGAAACCGGCAATCACAATTTCAGGAAAAGCACGCAGAATTTCCATGTAGCGGCGCACGAAGAAACGCAGTGCACGACTGGTTGTCAGGTTTTTAGCCGCAAGGAAGCACAGTATGAAACCAAAGAAAAAACCGATCAAAGTTGCCATCATGGCAATATTGAGCGTCTCCAGCATCTTGTAGAAATATTCAGGAATATAAAAACTGCTGCCGAACAGATAGACGCGGCCTGCCTCATAATCATATTTCTGGCTACCGTCGAAATAAGGTGACGGCAGATCAAACAAAGCCCGCCAGACTTCCCAGCCGTCACGCGGCACCATATCGCCTACGAAGTCGAAGAAATGCGGCAGACGCTCCCAGAATTTACCGGCATTGCTTTCATTGGCAAACCACAAGGATGCGGAAAGCGCCAAAAACAAACCACCGATAATCAGCAGCGTATAGGTACGACGTCGTGAGGACAGCTCCCGCCAGTGCTGCTCAACCAAAGCGGCTTCACCGGACAGGGATGGCTTAGAAACAGAATGGGTCATCAGGCCCGCCTAAAAAAGAATAAAAAAATGCGGCCAGCATCATTCTTTGACACTGGCCGCAACTTAATCTTACTGACCGATCTGCGACTTACGTGCGTCGATAACCGGCTGGTAGAAATCTTTGTTCACTTCGATATAGGACTTGAAATCGCCGCCCATTGTGGAAGCAAAGCACTCCGGATCAGTCTTTGGCAGATCCATCATATAGGTTTTGAATTTGGATTTCAGATCAGCATCAATGGCTGTGCGGATAACGATCGGGCCGTTCGGGATCAGCGGGGATTTCCAGACTTCTGTGAAGTCTTTCATGTCGATCAGGCCTTTGTCGACCATCTTGCGCAGGTTACCGGATGTGTAACCTTCATCGAAGTTGCCAACGCCGGAACCGAAAGTTGTACCGGCATCAAACTTGCCGTCTTTTACAGCCAGAACCAGATTTTCATGGCCGCCGCCGAAACCGGTTTCGCTGAAATAATCTTTAACTGTCGCGCCATCGAGGTCTTTTGGCAGCGAAGTTACCGGAATGAGATAGCCGGAGGTTGAATCCGGATCAGCAAAACCAAGCTTCTTGCCTTTCATATCAGCAACAGTCTTGATGCCGCTGTCTTTACGGGCAACCATGATCGAATAATAACCGGTCGAACCATCGGTCTGTTCAGTGGTCAGGATCGGCTCAACCGCATCTTCTTTGGTCAGATAGATTTTGGCATAGCCGGAAGCGCCAAGTTCTGCATAATCCAGTGTGCCGCCGAGCAGACCCTGAATAACACCGTCATAGTCGGCAGCAGGAAACAGTTTAACTTCCTTAACGCCGATTGCCTTTGGCAGCTGGTCAATAATGCACTGGTAATTGCGCAGACGGTCAGCTTCGTTTTCGCCGCCGATAATACCAACGCGGAACACTTCAGGCTTATCTGCCTGCGCTGCGGTTGCGGTTGCCACTGCGGACAGCGCAACGGCGCCGAGCAAAAGCTTCTTGAAGGTCATGAACCATTCTCCTGTTAAACGATTATCGTTTGGTTTTGGATGAGTGTTACTGTGCGTCTGCAACGAGCTTTGCGACCTGTCGTGCCACTTGCGGGCTGACCGGAGCTTCCGGTGCAGGCTGTTCCAGAGCTGTTGAAGTCACGGCTTCCGAGAAGCTTTCATCGTCAGCTTCAGCACCATAAATGCGGCGGGCTGCGGCCTGTGTCAGATCAGCAGGTGTTCCGTCGAACACAACGCGCCCGCCCTGCATACCGATGATCCGGTCGCAATAGGTGCGTGCTGTATCCAGCGTATGAAGATTAGTGATAACTGTCAGGCCCTCGCGCTGATTAATATCGCGCAATGCGCTCATCACGACCTGCGCATTGCGCGGATCAAGCGAGGCAATCGGCTCATCGGCGAGGATAACTTTCGGGCTCTGCATCAGCGCACGGGCAATAGCCACGCGCTGCTGCTGGCCACCGGACAATGTTCCGGCTGGCTGCAAGGCGGTTTTAACAATATCCAGACGCTCAATATTGGCGATAGCCTGCGCACGTTCCTCGCGGGAGAAAATGCCCATCAGGCTTTTGACTGTGGAACGCTGATTAAGACGCCCAAGCAGCACATTGGTCAGCACATCAAGACGTGGCACCAGATTGAACTGCTGGAAAATCATTGCGCAATCACTGCGCCAGCGGCGCAGCTCAGAACCGCGCAGACGCGACACGTCCTGATCTTTAAAAACAATAGAACCATCCGATGTATCAATCAGACGATTAATCATTCGCAACAAAGTGGATTTACCGGCACCGGATGCGCCAATGATCCCCACCATCTGGCCCTGCGGAATTTCCAGATTAACATCTGCAACCGCAGTATTGCCGCCAAAACGACGGGTTACATTTTCAAGCTTCAGCATCAGCGCCCTCTATCAATTTCCCTGCGAAATTAGGCGCGTGATATGAAATGAAAATGTAAGTTAGATTACACTTCCATGAAAGTTCTGAATCAGATTTTTGACAAAAAAGCCGCCGGAAATTCCGGCGGCTCTGTTCTGCTATTGAATTCAGCAGTTTGGCTATCAGCCGCCGTGCTTTTCAAGAAAAGCTTCAATTTCAAGCTTGCGGAAATCATCCAGTGCATCACGCAGGCGCTGATGATCCCAGTCCCACCATGCCAGAGCTTCCAGACGCTCAACAATCGCATCGGAAAAACGCTGACGAATGAGTTTGGCAGGCACGCCGCCGACAATCGTATAAGGCGCCACATCTTTGGACACCACAGCACCAGAGCCGATGACCGCACCATTACCGATTTTAACACCAGGCAGAACGGTTACACCATGCCCCAGCCATGTATCATGACCAATGGTCACTTCATGGGCGCGGCGCCATTCAAAGAAATCCGCCTCCTGCTCGGCATCCGGCCAGTAATCATTGGCGCGATAGGTGAAGTGATGCAGTGTTGCGCGCCACATCGGGTGATTGGTGGCATTGATACGCACCGAAGCGGCAATATTCGCAAATTTACCTATTTTTGCGCACCAGACCATGCCGTCTCGCTCAATATAGGAATAGTCGCCCATTTCCGTTTCAGAAATACGACAACGGGTACCAATCTCCGTATAGCGACCGAATGTGCTGTCGGAAATTTCCGTATCTGGATGGATAAACGGCTGTTCTGACAATCTGGTCATGCATCTGCTCCCTGACGCACATAACCCGGAGCAAATTCCGTCACGTCGATGATGCGGTCGGCCACAGCCTCACGCACATCTTCATCATGGAAAATGCCGAGCATCGCCACGCCTTCTGTTTTTTTGCGACGGATCAGTTCCATAACAACTTCACGGTTTTTGGCATCGAGCGAAGCGGTCGGCTCATCAAGCAACAACACCGGATGATCGGTGATGAATCCACGGGCAATATTCACACGCTGCTGCTCACCACCGGAGAACGTGGCTGGCGGCAGATCCCACAGGCGCTGCGGCAGATTGAGCATGGCCAGCAATTCACGCGCTTTGTCCTGTGCCTGCTCACGGTCAACACCACGGGCAAACAACGGATCAGCCACCACATTCAGTGCGCTGACACGCGGCACAGTGCGCAAAAACTGGCTGACATAACCAATCGTATCGCGGCGCACAGCCATAACCGTGCGCGGGTCCGCCGAGGCAATATCAATCTGCTTACCGTGATGGCGCAGAATGATCTGGCCTTCGTCCACGGCATAATTGCCATAGACCATTTTCAGGATCGAGCTTTTACCGGCACCGGACGGGCCGCCAAGCACGGCACATTCACCGGCTTTCAGAGCAAAGAAAACATTATTCACCACCGGCAATTTAATGCCGCCCTGCAAATGCATGGTGAAGCTCTTTGCCACTTCCGAAACAATAAGGGGCATAGTCATGATTAAACCTGCAAAATCGAGGAAACGAGCAGCTGCGTATAAGGCGCCTGTGGATCATCCAGCACGCGATCAGTCAGACCGGCTTCGATGATATGACCATCTTTCATCACCATCATGCGGTGCGACAACAAACGCGCCACAGCCAGATCGTGGGTCACAACAATCGCAGCCAGACCGAGATCGGCCACCAGACCGCGCAACAGATCGAGCAAACGTGCCTGCACGGATACGTCCAGACCACCGGTCGGCTCATCCATGAAAATCAGACGCGGTGCAGTCACCAGATTGCGGGCGATCTGCAAACGCTGACGCATACCGCCGGAGAATGCACGCGGCTGATCATCAATGCGGTCTGCAGAGATTTCCACACGACCAAGCCAGTCGGTCGCGGTTTCACGGATTTTACCGTAATGACGGTCACCGACAGCCATCAGACGCTCGCCGACATTGGCACCGGCGGAGACGGTCATACGCAAACCGTCAGAAGGGTTCTGGTGCACAAAGCCCCAATCGGTGCGCATCAAAAAGCGGCGTTCGGCCTCACTCATCCGGTACAGATCACGGAACTGGCCGTCACGCATCCGGTATTCCACAGCGCCGACTGAAGGCTGCAAGCGTGTGGCAAGACAGTTGAGCAGTGTCGTCTTACCGGAGCCGCTCTCGCCGACGATGGCCAACACTTCACCCGGATAAAGCTCAAAGGAAACATTGCTGCAACCAAGACGATTGCCATAGAACTTCGACAATCCGTTTACACGCAGCAAAGGCGTATCATGATTTATATCGCTCATTGGGCTGCCTCCAGAGCTGAGGACACTTGTCCGATATCTTTGTTATTTGCAGACAAGTGTCCGACATGGCCATCGGCCTGTCGTGTTTCGCAATAATCGGTGTCGGAGCAGACAAACATGCTGCCGCCCTTGTCATCCAACACCACTTCGTCGAGATAGACGCCCTTGGCACCGCACATGGCGCAAGGCTGGGCAAATTTCTGCACCTCAAACGGATGATCTTCGAAATCGAGGCTCACCACTTTGGTATAAGGTGGCAGAGCGTAAATACGCTTCTCACGTCCTGCACCAAACAGCTGCAAAGCCGGTGACATATGCATTTTCGGATTGTCGAATTTCGGTGTCGGTGAAGGGTCCATCACATACCGGTCTTCGACTTTCACCGGATAGGCATAGGTCGTGGCGATATGGCCGTGGCGGGCAATATCCTCATAGAGTTTGACATGCATCAGGCCGTATTCTTCCAGCGCATGCATTTTGCGGGTTTCGGTCTCGCGTGGTTCCAGAAAGCGCAGCGGCTCAGGGATCGGCACCTGATAAACGAGGATCTGGCCTTCTTTGAGCGGTGCTTCCGGAATACGGTGACGGGTCTGGATGATGGTTGCATCTTCCGTGCGGGTCGTCACTTTAACCTGTGCCGTCTTTTCAAAGAATGCACGGATCGACACGGCATTGGTGGTATCATCCGCGCCCTGATCGATCACTTTCAGCGTATCGTCAGCGCCCAAAACCGCAGCGGTCACCTGCACACCACCGGTACCCCAGCCATAAGGCATCGGCATTTCGCGGCTTGCAAAAGGCACCTGATAACCTGGCACCGCAATGGCTTTAAGCAATGCACGGCGGATCATCCGCTTGGTCTGCTCATCAAGATAAGCAAAATTATACTGCATCAGAACGCTCATTCTGCGGCTTCCTTCTGTGCTTCTTTCTGGGCATCATTGGCAGCATTGTGGCTGGCATATTCGGCACGCATACGGCGGATAAGGTCAAGCTCAGCCTGAAAATCCACATAATGCGGCAGTTTGAGATGCTCGACAAAACCGGTCGACTGCACATTGTCGGAATGGGAAATCACAAATTCCTCATCCTGTGCCGGCGCGGTAATGTCTTCTTCAAATTCTGCGGTGCGCAGTGCACGGTCACAGAGTGACATCGACATCGCCTTGCGCTCGCTCTGACCGAAAACCAGACCATAACCACGGGTGAATTGCGGCGGGCGGGTTGCAGAACCGGCAAACTGGTTGACCATCTGACATTCGGTGACCTGTATGCTGCCCAGCGATACCAGACCGCCGAGTTCCGGCACATCCAGTTCAACTTCAACTTCACCGATGCGGATTTCACCAACAAACGGATGGGTACGGCCATAACCGCGCTGTGTGGAATAGCCCAGCGCCAGCAGGAAGCCTTCATCGCCACGTGCCAAAGCCTGCAAACGCAGATCGCGTTCCATCGGGAATGTCCACGGTTCGCGAGTCAGATCGCCCGGCACATGACCTTCCGGCATTTCGCCATCCGGCTCGATCATACCATTGGCACCGAGAATATCAGTCACGCGCGGCATAGCTTCATTAACAACTTCATCATCGCGCTGCACACCTTGTGCCACCGGATGATCGCCAGCCATTTCAGGATCAAGCAGGCGGTGGGTGTAATCGAAGGTCGGCCCCAGAAGCTGGCCGCCCGGCAGATCTTTAAAGGTTGCAGAAATGCGGCGCTCTGCCAGCATCTGCGCTGTGTCCAGCGGCTCGGAATAACCAAAGCGCGGCAAGGTTGTGCGATAGGCACGCACCAGAAAAATCGCCTCGATCAGATCACCGCGCGATTGGCGGATTGCCAGCGCTGCCAGTTCACGGTCATAAAGCGCACCCTCGGCCATAGCACGATCAACGGCCAGACCCAGCTGCTCCACGATCTGCTCCAGCTGCAAAGCCGGAACTGAGCGGTCACCACGGCGGCGGTCACCCAGCAACTGATGTGCATTCTGAATAGCGGCTTCACCGCCTTTAACTGCAACATACATGGTTCAATTTCCGTTTTTTATGAGTTTGGTACTGCGCGGCAGTGCGGCAACAGTTTTTGGCGCTGCAAAAACCAGATCCACACCACGCGGGAACAAGGCCGTATTGGCCGCCCATTGTTCATTGAAACGTACCGGCAAAGCACTTGGTGCAAATTCACGGACATGCTCAATGCCAGGCCCCTGAAGCTGCAAAGTCTGCGCACCTGCAAAGCCCTCGATCGCCATAACGATAGTGGCTGAGCGATCCGGATATTCTGATGTGCCTTTGGCGAAAACATCCAGTGGCGGCATCTGAGTAACATCGCTGACCAGCGCAAAATTCGCCTCACCAATTTCAGACACCAGCTCAAAGCCAGTCTGAAATGCGAGCCATTCACGCACAGCGCTGCTTGCAGCCAGATGACTGTCGAGCCAGACCTTGGTGTCATGGTCAAACAATGCCTGCGCAATGGCACCGAGCTCCGGCGTCAGCGGCAATGGCGGTTGCGTCTCCGCCGTCAGCGGCTGGATGGTGCCCGGATTGGCCAGCGCATCCATCAATGCACGAAAGCAGGTCTGCGCATCATAAACGGCGTCAGTGAAACCACCTTCAAAAGCCTGATTATTAAAAGCCATTAGTCGTCTCCCCGAACCATGGTGAAGAAGTCCACTTTCGTTGCCGCGGCTTCACGGCGACGCTGGGTGCTACGAACATCAAGACGCTGTGCAATTTTCTGCAACAGATCACGCTCAACAGCCTCACGGCTCTGCGGTGCCTGCCACAAAGCATCGGCAATCGCTGCCAGACGCGCTTTTTCATGATCGCGTCCCAGCGCATAGGAGTGACCGACCAAACCTTCCGAGGAAGTACCGGACGACACACGCACAGTCGCACGGGTCACTGTCGTTTCGCCCAGATTGAACGGTGCTCCGCCACCGCCGATACGGCCGCGCACCATCACCAGTCCGGTTTCAGGGCCGCGCAGCACATCAACCTGTGGCTGCTCTGCCTGATTACTCCAGAAGGAAGCCAGCTCCTTCAATTCCGCCTTTGCCAGCAAAGCGGCAACTTTGCGCCGTTCGCCTTGCAGCTTTTCGGGTAAATTCTCGGTTTTATTCTTCATTTGACACACCGCTCTAAATTGTCTATTTATCTATACAACTAGACATTAATTATTGTCTTAAACGCTCTTAGTGACAAGCGCATGACAATCAGCGGGGCTGCGGCAAATTAAATGGCAGAGACAACAAAAATCGCCCGAAACAGCGGTGTGGCCGTCTGGCGGCAGATTGCCGATGAAATTCGCAGGGAAATTAAACACGGACATTTCAAGCGCGGTGAAAAGCTGCCGCCGGAAATGACACTGGCTGCCCGCTTCGGCGTCAACCGCCATACGGTGCGCAGTGCCATTGCGGCTTTGACACAGGAAGGCGTGTTACGGGCTGAGCAAGGGCGCGGTACATTTATCGCCAATGCCAAACGCCTGACCTATCCCATCAGCAAGCGCACCCGCATGTCCACCAGTCTGGCCGAACAGATCACGCAGCAGGAACGCGTCATCCTCTCGCACAGGATTGAAAAGCCCTCAGCCGAGGTCGCCCATGCTTTGCAGCTTAGTGATGAAAATGCGCAGGTGCATTATTTTGAAACCCTGTCCATTGCTGATGGTCAGCCGGTTTCCATGTCCGATAGCTGGTTTGACCAACAGCGTTTTCCGCAATTTGATGAATTTTACAAGGCCAGCGGCTCAGTCACAAAAGCACTGAAGCAATCGGGCGTTGAGGATTATTTCCGCAAATCCACACTGATTTCCGCACAGCACGCCAACGGACAGGATCTGCTGCACCTGAAACTCACACCGGGGGCGATTGTGCTCACGGCGCAGTCGGTCAATGTCGATACCAATGGCGTGCCGGTGGAATATTCAGCAACACGCTTTGCGGCTGACCGCATGGAATTTTCTATCGAGAGCATGTCGCTCAATGAAGAATAAAAACTATTGCCTGCATTAAGTTTCTGTCGTTAGCTGCGGCCTGTTCATAATTCCAGCCACAGGATCAGCAGCATGGCATTTTATCTCGGTCTTGACCTCGGCACGTCCGGCCTCAAAGCACTGCTGATTGATGAAGAGCAGAAAATTATCGCTTCTGCCCATGCAGAGCTCCATGTCTCCCGCCCGCATCAAAGCTGGTCAGAACAACAGCCGCAAGACTGGATAAAAGCCGCAGAAGCAGCAATCACCCGGCTAAAAGCGGAACATGGCACTGCGCTTTCGAATGTGCGTGGTATCGGCCTTTCCGGTCAGATGCATGGCGCGGTTCTGCTGGATGAGCAGGATCAAGTGTTGCGCCCCGCCATTCTCTGGAATGATACACGCAGCCATACCCAAGCTGCGCAACTGGATTCTGATCCGCAATTCCGCGCGCTCACCGGCAATATTGTCTTTCCGGGCTTTACCGCACCGAAATTGCTTTGGGTGAAGGACAATGAACCGGAGATTTTCGCCCGCATAAAAAAGATCCTGCTACCGAAAGATTATCTGCGTCTGTGGCTGACCGGCGAGCATGTCAGTGAAATGTCCGATGCTTCCGGCACATCATGGCTCGATGTGGCACAACGCAAATGGTCGGCTGACCTGCTGGCAGCAACAGAGCTTGATGAAAGCCAGATGCCGCGCCTTGTAGAAGGCACAGATGTCTCCGGCACATTGCGCGCAGAGCTGTGCCAGCAATGGGGCATGGCATCGAATGTAGCAGTTGCCGGTGGTGCCGGAGATAATGCGGCATCGGCCTGTGGTATCGGCACAGTGAAAGCCGGACAGGCCTTTGCCTCGCTCGGCACATCCGGTGTGTTATTTGCCGCCAATGACAGTTTTCTGCCGCGTCCTGATAGTGCCGTTCATGCCTTCTGCCATGCTCTGCCGCAGACATGGCACCAGATGGGCGTTATCCTCTCCGCGACCGATGCCCTGAACTGGTACAGCACCATCACCGGCCATGAAGCTGCGGCGCTGACGCAGGAGCTCGGCGATGATCTGCTGGCACCGTCAGGAGTAACTTTCCTGCCTTATCTTTCCGGCGAGCGCACCCCGCATAATGACAGCCTGATCCGCGGTAGTTTCACAGGGCTAAGCCATAGCGACAATCGTGTGGCACTCACTCAAGCCGTGCTTGAAGGCGTGGCTTTCGCCTTCCGCGACAATCTGGAAGCTCTGGCAAAAGCCGGTACACAGCTTGAAAGTGTCATGGCTATCGGCGGCGGCTCACGCTCGGCCTATTGGCTAAAAGCACTGGCAACCGCACTGAATATGCCGGTTCACTTGCCTGCCGATGGTGATTTCGGCGCGGCTTTCGGGGCAGCACGGCTTGGACTGATTGCGGCGGAAAAGGCCGATGCGCTGGCTATTTGCACCGCTCCGCAGATTATCAAAACCATTGAGCCGGATCAAAAACTTCATGCGGCTTATGAGGCAGCCTATCAACGCTATACCGCGCTTTATCAGGCATTAAAGCCGTAAAGCCTCAAAAGCGAGTTTCGGCACGGCATCAACCAGTTGCCGTGTCGGCTCGGTCAGCGGGTTTTGCAGCACTGTATCCGGCACACCCTGTTCAACAATCTCGCCCTCATGCAACACCAGCATCCGGTCACAGAAAGCCCGTACCAGTGCCAGATCATGCGATATAAACAGATAGGCAATGCCATTTTCGCGCTGTAAATCGGCCAGAAGATTAAGAATTTTCGCACGCACAGATACGTCCAAAGCCGATACCGGCTCATCCAGCACGATCAGATCAGGTTTGCACAAAATGGCACGGGCAATGGCCACACGCTGGCGCTGGCCGCCAGAGAGTTCGCGCGGGTAGCGGTCAGCCATATCCGCTGTCAGACCAACCCGTTGCAAGACTTCAGCAATTTGCTGGTTCGTATGCTGCTGACTACCATGCAAAACCAGCGGCACCTGCAAAATCCGGCTGATCGTATGGCGCGGGTTGAAAGCCGCTAAAGGGTCCTGAAACACCATCTGGAATTGAGCCCGTTTTTCCCGCAGCGCACTGCCCTGAAGGGCTGTAATATCAGTGCCGTTGAGGATGATCTTACCACTGTCCGGCTCGTTCAACCGCATAATCAATCGCGCCAAAGTGCTTTTACCAGAGCCGGAACGCCCGACCAGCGCCAGTGTCTCACCGGCATGAAGCGTGAGATTGATATTTTTCAAACCTTTTGAAGGGTCTTTGCCAAAGGCCTTGTTAAGACCGGCAATCTGCAAAACCTCGCTCATAGCGCACCGTCAATCTCAGGCAGACGCGGCTGCTTTTCCCAGTCCAGTCCGATATGGGTTGCCAGCAAAGCTTTGGTATAATCATGCTGCGGTGCGGTGATCACCTGTTCAGCCGTGCCGATTTCCACCAGCTCCCCGCGATAAAGCATCGCAATTCTATCGGCCAGTTGTGAGGCCAACGCGATATCATGGGTCACAAACAGCATTGTCAGTCCTTGCGCGCGCACCAGACCATCCAGCAATTGCGCCACATGATTTTGCACCACCGTGTCCAGCGCACTGGTCGGCTCGTCTGCGATCAGCAATTGCGGCTGTGCAGCCAAAGCTGCAGCAATGGCAATACGCTGTTTCTGCCCGCCTGAGAACTCATGCGGGTAGCTGCGTATGCGCTGCTGACTGTCCGCAATCTGCACCTGCTGCATCAGTTCTGCCGCTCTTAGACGTGCTTCAGTCCACGAGATTTTAAGATGCGTGACGATCACTTCCGCAATCTGGTCTCCCACCCGCATCATCGGATCGAGCGAGCCGTCAGGATCCTGAAACACCACGCCGATATCGCGACCGGCACGCGGCTCATGCGCTAAAGCCGGAAAGCGGATTGTACCGCCAAGTGTTGCTATGGCAGGCAAGAGACCGGCAATCGCCATAGCCAATGTGGTTTTGCCGGAACCGCTCTCACCAATCAGCGCCAGTCTTTCACCTTGCTTTAGCTCAAAACTAACAGGGTGCAGCACAGTTTGCACACCATAGCGAACCGTCAAATCCTGTACAGCAAGAAAGACATCAGACATTGCTACGCTCCCTCTCTGATGATGGGCGACGCGTCAGCGCCTGTCCGGTGAGATGCACGGCAAGAACGGTGACCACCAAGGCCAGCCCCGGAATGATGGAAAGATAAGGAGCAGAGCGCAGCACGCTGCGTCCTTCGGCAATCATAGTGCCCCATGTCACGCTGTTCGGATCGCCAAAGCCTAAGAAGGCCAGTGAGGCTTCAATCAGAATAGCCGCCGCGACCGAAACGGCTGCCAGCGATGTCGCGGGTCCAAAAGCATTGGGCAGGATTTCCCGAAAGGCAATAGAGAACGGCCCCTGCCCCAGCGTGCGGGCAGCGGCGACGAAATCGCGCTCACGTAAGGACAGCACTTCAGCCCGTGTCACCCGCGCAGCCTGCGTCCAGCTGCCAATGCTGATTGCAATAATCAATGTCGGAATGCTCGGCCCCAGCACATTGATCATCGCCAGCGCCAGCAAAAAGCCCGGCACAGTCTGAAACGCCTCAGTGATCCGCATCAAAACATTATCGGCAAAACCGCCGAGAAAACCAGCCAATGCGCCGATCAGACTACCGGCAATCAGCGCAGCGGCTGCGGAACTCAGCGCCACCAGCAGAGTCGTCCGTGCACCATGAAACAGTCCCGCCAGCACATCGCGCCCCAGCCGGTCTGTACCGAGCCAATGAGCGGTATTAGTGAATGGCCGGATCAGCGGTTCTCCGGCAATCGCCAGCGGATCACCGGCAAACAGTAACGGTGCAGACAGCGCCATCAGCCCTAAAAGCATAAGAAGACCAATACCGGCTTTACCTTGTCTGTCCAAAGTCTGAAAAAACGTCATTGGCGCTGGCTCCGCACCCGCGGATCAAGCCGCGCATAGGCCAGATCAACCAGCAGATTGGCAATGATCACTGCAAAAGCACCAAACAAAATAACACCAAGCAGCAAGGCCGTATCACGTTTGGCAACGGCCTCTGCCGCGAGACGTCCGAAACCCGGAATAGCAAAGACACTCTCAATCACCACACTGCCGCCAAGCATCACACCGGCTTGCAGGCCTAACATTGTCACCACCGGTAAAACCGCATTACGGGCAATGTGCCGCCAGATGATGCGGCGCGAAGAAATACCGCGGGCTTTAAGCGCCTGCACAAACATTTCCTGATGCAGATCGGCCATGCGATCCCGCATCAGCCGCAGATAGAGCGTGAGATAGACACTGGAAAGTGCCGCAACCGGCAAGATCAAATGGCGACTGATATCTGCCGTTCTGGCCAGTCCTGTTTTGCCGGACGCAATGGTTTCCAGCCCGCCGATTGGCAGCCAGCGCAATGTTACGCCGAAGATCACGATCAGCACCAAGCCCAGCCAGAAACCCGGCACGGCATAAAGCGCCAGTGAGGTCAGCGATAACAACCGGTCACGTTTGGAATGCGGTTTGGCACCGGCCACGATGCCAAGCAGAGAACCTGCAAAGAATGCCAGAAATGTCGATACGCCCATCAGCAATAATGTTGCCGGAAGCCGCTCCAGAATAACATCAAGCACCGGACGCTGAAAGGCCGAAGACCAGCCAAAATCGCCGGAGAACAGCGCCATGACATAGGCAAAGCACCGCTGCAACGGCCCCTGATCTAATCCCCATGACTGGCGCAAAGCTTCAAGCTGCTGCGCATCCGCCCCGCCCATCTGCGCCACATAAGCATCCACAGCATCGCCGGGAGCAGCCTCCAGAATAAGGAAGCTACCCACCAGAACAATACCCAGAACCGGAAGGATACTGGCAAGACGACGGAGGAGAAACGGCACTGATATTTACTCTTGCAAACCGGTATTCGCCCAGCCGGAAACCGCCCAGCGCGGATTATCCGAGACATTCTGCACGCGTTCGCTGGCAACCGTAATGAACGAGAAATCCGCGACATTGATCAGCGGCAGGTCTTCTGCCACCAGACGTTGCAAATCCTGATAGATACCTGCACGCGCCTTATCATCAAGCGTCACCGCACCTTTAGCGATCAGTGCATCGACCGCATCATTCTTATAGCCATATTGATTGGTAAATGGCGCACCGGCAGGCAAGCCGCTCTGGAACAGCACTGTCGTCGAGATTGCCGGATCGGAGCGATAAACCGGCGTAGCCACGGCAATATCAAAATCATGATCGGTATAGACCGCTTTGAGATGCGCCGGTGAATCATTGGCGACAATCACTGCATCAATGCCGATTTTCACTAAAGCCTGACGCAGATAATCGCCGAATTGCTTGGTTTCATTGAAGAATGGTGCAGGCAGCAGCTTCAGCTTAAAGCGGAAACCGTCAGCGCCTTTTTTATAACCAGCTTCATCCAGCAGGCTTTCAGCCTTGGCAATATCAAAAGCATATTGCTGCGTATCCGGCGCATAGAAGACCTTGTCAAAAGCCGGTACTGGCCCTGTCGCTGGCTTGGCATAACCAAGGAAAATCGTCTTGACCACAAAATCCTTATCAATCGCATGGGCGATAGCTTGGCGCACTTTCAGGTCAGCCAGTTCTTTGCGGCGATGATTAAGTTCCACACTGAGCTGATAGGTCAGTGCCTCATAACCATTGGCATAGACTTTCAGACCCGGCACTTTGGAAATTCGTTCCAGATCAGCCAGCGGCACCGCTGAGAAAGCAGCCAGCTGGATCTGATCTGCTTCCAAAGCATTACCCGCAGATGCACGATCCGGCAGCACCTGATAGACAATCTCATCCAGCGCAGGTGCTTGTTTGTCCCAATAATTTTCATTGCGCTTCAGCAGGTAATATTCACCCGGCTTATGGTCGCCATAGACGAATGGCCCCGTGCCCACCAGTTTTTCATTAGCAGGGTTTTTCGCAATCTCTGTGCCTTCATAAAGATGTTTCGGCAGCACTGAAGTCACCACCGGCAAGGCATTGCGGATCAGCTGAAACGGTGTCGGTTCGGAGAAGCGGAAGACAGCTGTATGCTCATCCGGTGTCTCAACGCTTTCCAGATTTTTGAAAACCGAGCGGCCGAGATTTTGCAGTTTCTTCCAGACTTCCAGCGCCGAAAAAGCCACATCGGCAGAGGTAAACGGCTTGCCGTCATGCCATGTCACGCCTTCGCGCAATTTGAACGTGGCCGACAACCCGTCTGCCGAGCCTTCCCAGCTGGTGGCCAGCAGCGGCTTCAAACCATCCGGATGCTGAGCATCAACATAAGACTGCTCGGCCAAAGTCTCGATAACCTTGCTCGCCACATAGAAAACGCCGTTTGAGGCGACAATTGCCGGATTAAGATTGGCCGGTTCGCTATCCGCGGCCACAACCAGACGACCACCGCGCACCGGCTCAACGGAGGCCTGTTTTTCAGCCGTTTGTGCGAAAGCAAAACGCGGCAGAACAGAAAGTGCTGCAAGACCGGCAGTTCCTGCCAACAGAGCACGTCGATTAAGCGTCAATCTTGTCATAATAACCTGTCCCTCTGTCACGGATTAATCCGCAATAACCCCAAGCTTCTTCAATGCACCGGCCAAAGCCTCAACAGCCTTTGCCGCAAATTCCGGTTGCGCCGATGCCCCCATATGCCCGATGCGCAAAACCTTGCCAGCTGTATCCTTGCGACCCAGCGACACCAGCACATCATGGTCGCGCAGCATCAAATCACGCAAAGCCACATCGCTGATACCATCCGGCACTTTGAACACTGTCGCAGTCGGTGCCGCATTGGCTTCCTGACGCGGCCATAATTCCAGCCCCAGTGCTTTTACACCTTCACGGGCGATTTGTGCCGTTTGTGCATGACGCGCCCAGACATTTGAAGCGCCTTCCGCCAGATAAAGATCGAGCGCTGTGTTAAGAGCATAAATTTCTGTAACAGACGGCGTTACCGGAAAAGCATTGCCTGCACGCCATGCTTCTTTCCAGTCCAAAAGACTCAGGAATGATGCCCGTGGCGCATCCGGATTCCCTGCCATTTTCTGCCATGCACGATCACTCACTGCTGCGAGCGTCAGACCCGGTGTACTGCCCAGACATTTGGACGGAGAGGTAATGAAAATATCCGCATGTACAGCTTCAGGATGCACATCCATGCCGCCAAAAGATGAGACCGCATCGACAATCAGATAAGCACCATGACGCGCGGCAATGGCACCGATCTCCGCCAGAGGGTTCAGCGTGCCCGAAGGCGTATCGTGATGGCAAACGGCAATAATACTGATGTCAGGGCGCTGTTTAAGTGCAGCCTCTACAGCCTGCGGATCAATCACATCATCATAATCCACTGCCAGTTCAATGACTTCACGGCCGTTGCGCGCAGCCCAGGGACCAAAGCCTTTGCCATAAACACCGGAGACAAGATTAAGCACCACATCTTGTCGGGCGATCAGACCCGCAGCTGCTGCCTCAATGCCAAGAATAGCTTCACCCTGCATAATAACCGGTTGATTGCCGGTACGCATGACCTGCGCCAGCTTCTCAATCACGCTTTGATAAAATACCTGAAATGCATCCGTATAATCATACAAAACCGGCTGCCCTAATGCCCGAAGAACTTCCGGATAGGCCGGTACCGGACCGGTTGTGAGCATATAGGCAGGCACTTGCAGCATGGGATCATTGACCAGTTTAAAAACAGCATCATAGGAGCGGTTCCCTCCATCTCCAAGAGGGATAATTTTCCACGATCAGCAATTATTGGAATTTGATTTCTTTTTACGAGCAGAGATGAAATATCCCACTGTATTCTTTTCTGCAGGCAAAGAAGATCGTGCAATCACAGAAGCTCGCTTCTGCCTGTGACAAACAGACTTGCGACAAGTTTCCGGCAGAGATTCCGGTTTCGCTCTCAAAGCAGATCGCGTACAAGACGCAAGATCAGTTTCTTTCCGGCCAGCAGGTAAAGTCTGATCAGTCATGATCGCAACGCACCTGTCACCACGGATGAAACTGACCAATGTCATATCATCGAAGGTATTCAGAATTGCGCGCTCTTCTCCTCTCTGCCTCCGCTCTTACCGCCGTTACATTTTCTGCCGCACTGACCGCTCCGGCGCTGGCGCAGGATACTGCTAAAATCGCACCGAAAGTCATGGTTATCACCATGTTCGGTCAGGAAGCCAAACCTTGGGCTGAGGGCGAGAAATTCACGCAGCAGATCAAGCTGGCCGGTCTTAATCCGGAATATCCGAATGTTGACTGCACTGACGAAGGTCTGTGCCACATGACAACCGCCATGGGTTTTGCCAATGCGGCAAGCTCGGTCTCGGCCATGGCACTCAGCGAGAAATTCGATCTCTCCAAAACCTATTTTCTGATTGCCGGTATTGCCGGTGTTGATCCGAAACACGGCACTCTCGGCTCTGCTCACTGGGCAAAATTCGCCGTTGATGCCGACCTCAACCACCGCATCGATCAGAGCGAAGTGCCGGATACATGGGAAACCGGCTCTTTCGCCCTTGGTGCCAGCAATCCGACCGAAAAAGCCAAATGGTCAGCCGGTACAGAAGTTTATGCCCTGAATGCCAAACTCACAGATTATGCTTTCAGCGTGACCAAGGATGTGGAACTGCTGGATGGTGATGGCGCGAAAGCCTATCGCAAACATTACAAGGGCGATATTGCAACCGGCGCACCGATTGTCAGCATGTGCGATACGCTCTCCAGCGACACCTATTGGCACGGCATTAAAATGGCTCTGTTCATGGAAAAATGGGTTGAACTGCTGACTGACGGCAAAGCCACCTATTGCACCTCGCAGATGGAAGATAATGCTACTCTGACGGCACTGAAACGTGCATCCGAAGCTGGCAAACTGGATTTCAACCGTATTGCTCTGCTGCGTACTGCATCGAATTTTGACCGTCAGGGCGAAGATCAGACCGCTCTGGAATCGCTGAAATCAGAATCCGGCGGTTTTAAACTGGCAACCACCAATGCCTATCGCGTCGGCAAAACCTATGCACAAACCATTCTGACCGGCTGGGACAAATGGCAGGAAACGCCTCAGACTGACAGCGCAAAATAACTGGATATAGAAAAGCCCCGCGCAGAACTTTCTGTGCGGGGCTTTTTCATGTCTTATAGATTACGATGCGCGGTTGATCGCATCACCAAGGATCGAGACGATCTTGCCGATCTCTTCTTTGCTGACGATCAGCGGTGGTGAAAGGGCAATCACATCACCGGTCACGCGGATCAGCAGACCTTTCCTGAAGCAATCGGTGAACACATCATAAGCGCGTGCACCGACTGCACCGTCACGTGAAGACAGTTCAATACCGGCCACCAGTCCGAGCGTACGGATGTCGATGACATTCTTCGCGGATTTCAGCGAGTGGATTGCTTCCTGCCAGTCATCCGCCAGTTCGGCAGCGCGGGTCAACAGCCCTTCTTCCGCATAAATATCCAGCGTTGCAATCCCTGCTGCACAAGCTGCCGGATGACCGGAATAAGTATAGCCGTGGAACAGTTCAATCGCACCTTCAGGCCCGTGCATCAGACCATCATAAATATGACGGCTGGCAAAAACGGCTCCCATCGGAATAGCACCATTGGTCAGACCTTTTGCAGTGGTGATCAGATCCGGTGTAACACCAAAATAATCTGATGCAAACGGCGAGCCAAGACGGCCGAAGCCGGTGATCACTTCATCAAAAATCAGCAGAATGCCATGTTTTTTGGCAATAGCAGCAAGGCGTTCCAGATAGCCTTTTGGCGGCACCAGCACACCGGTTGAACCGGCCAGAGGTTCAACAATCACTGCGGCAATGGTTTCCGCACCATGCAGCGCGACCATGCGCTCCAGATCATCCGCCAGTTCGGCACCATGTTCCGGCTGGCCTTTGCTGAAAGCATTTTTCTCAAGATCATGGGTATGGCGCAGATGGTCAGCCCCCGGCAGCAGCGGAAACACGCGGCGGTTATTGACCAGACCACCGACGGAAATACCGCCGAAGCCTACACCATGATAGCCGCGCTCACGCCCGATCACGCGGGTGCGTGTGCCCTGACCAATAGCGCGCTGATAGGCAATCGCGATTTTCAGAGCGGTATCAACGGATTCTGAACCGGAACCGGTGAAGAACACGCGGTCGAGAATTTTGCCGTCGCCGCGCGGTGCAATTTCACCAAGGCGGGTGGCAAAATCGAAAGCAATATTGTGCCCCATCTGGAATGTCGGTGCGAAATCCATCGTCGAAAGCTGTTTTTCGACGGCGCTGGCAATCTGCTTGCGACCATGACCGGCATTGACGCACCACAGACCCGCAGTACCGTCCAGCACGGAATTGCCGTCCACATCCGTGTAATACATGCCTTCAGCTGTAGCCAGCATACGCGGCGCAGATTTGAACTGGCGGTTTGCCGTAAACGGCATCCAGAAACTGTCAAGCTTGGGACTATTGGTTAAATCAGTCATTGTTTCGCTCCTCGCCGGCGCAATTTTCCAAATGGAAAACCGTCCTCTCCCTTATATGTGGCTAAGAGTTGGCCATGCTTCGGAGAGCGAAACAAGTCTATTTCTTGTACTAATTATCACCTTGATCTGTTTGGTAAAAAATATAAAATGTTTAAAATATTTAACAACCTCAACAGCGGAAACAGATACCCATGACCGGTGAGATCGATATTGGCGGCCGTTTGCGCTTCATCCGTGAAAAATCGGGGCTTTCACAACGCGAGCTGGCAAAGCGCAGCGGTGTAACCAATGCCACGATTTCGCTGATTGAGGCCAATCAGACCAATCCTTCAGTCGGCGCGTTGAAACGCATTCTCGACGGTCTGCCGATCGGCATGTCGGAGTTTTTCGCCCTGCAACCAGATATGCCGCAAAAGGCGTTTTATCAGTCCGAGGAATTTGTCGAGATCGGCAAAGGCAAAATCTCCTACCGGCAGCTGGGCGACAATCTGTTCGGGCGGGCGCTGCAAATTCTCAAAGAACGGTATGAGCCGGGTGCCGATACCGGCAAAGTACCACTGGTGCATGAAGGTGAGGAAGGCGGCATTGTTATTGCCGGTCGTCTGGAAGTGACTGTCGACAGTGAGAGGCGTATATTGGGACCGGGTGACGGTTATTATTTTGAAAGCCGGCGCCCGCACCGGTTTCGTTGTGTCGGGCCGGTGGCCTGCGACGTTATCAGCGCCTGTACACCGCCGACTTTTTAAGCAATTAATTTTTGAAAACAGAACGGAGAACCAATCATGGCACCACAGGATATCGCTTTGCTGAAGCCGGTATTGCGGATTGATTTTCCTGAAAATGCGCGGCTGGGGCGCGGCAAGATCCAGTTGCTTGAGCATATTCGCGACACCGGCTCGATTTCAGCGGCAGGTCGCGCCATGGATATGTCCTATCGCCGTGCATGGCAGCTGGTTGATGCCCTGAACTCCATGTTCAGCGAACCTTCCGTCACCTCTCAGCGTGGCGGCAAACAAGGCGGCGGCGCAGTCCTCACTCCCTTCGGAGAAGAACTGATCCGCCGTTTTCGTCATATGGAAGCCACTCTCGCGCAAGCTTTGGGCGATGATATTGAATGGCTGAATAAAAACCGTTCCTCGTAAAAATTATTTACTGCGCAGGCGCGGCACAATTGCATGAAGAACTGCCACAATAATCAGCCCGCCGATAACCGACATATGTTCAACAGCCACATGCATTTTAGCAATGGCTTCTGCCCCTTCTGCCCGCCAGAAAGCGTGAGAGACCGGAATTGTCATGGCGGTGAACACACCCAGCGCACCGGCACCCAGCCAGACCAGTGAGCCACCCCGTATGATCAGAGCGGAACCGATCAGTTGCACGGCAATGGTCAGTGCCGCAAACAAGGCTGGCACCGGCAGATTATTTGCTGCCATTTCAGCCACCGCAGCCGGAAAATCAAAGAGTTTGGCAATGCCGCTCAGCCAGAATGTCATGGTCAGCAAAATACGCGCCAACAGCTGAATAACGGGCATGGATAATAGCTGATAAATCCAGTTCGGACTCATAATGTTCCTCCTGTCCGGTCGTTACGCACAGTCCAGCCATGCAGTAGTGTCTGCAAAGCATCGTCTATAGTCTGGCGCTGCATTTCCACACTCACATATTGCCCCAGCAAAGCCAGACTAAGCAGATTTTCAACAATCATATCGTGGAAATGGGTAGCCATAATACGAGGATCACCCTGTCGCAGACTGCCGTTCTCTACATGCGGGGCAATGGCCTTGGCGAAATAATGCCGCGCCATTTGCGGGCCTTTTTCAAACCATGTCCGTGCAATTGCCGGAAACCGTCCCGATTCCGCGATAACCAGCCGCTGAAACGCCACGTGATGTTCTTCCATCAGAACAGTCAGCAATTGACGACCCAACCGTTCCAGTCCGTCTTTCAACGGCAACATGGAGACATCCAGATCTTTGATCCCGTAAGTGAAAGTCTCACTCATTTGCGAGATAACAGCCATGAACAGGCCTTCTTTATCCCCGAAATGATTATAGAGATTGGTCTTTGAACCACCGGCCTGACGCATGATTTCATCAACCGACACGCCCTCATAGCCATGTTCCAGAAACAAGGCACCGGCGATGGTTCTGATCTGCTCCCGCCGCTCTATACCGCGGCGGGTAATCCGGACTGGTTTTTCTGTGCTCATTCAGCCGCCTCCGGTTGTTTTGCTGCCTGTTTCTCAGCATCGGTAATCTTATGATGGTGCCGTGCCGGTCTGAATGATCTGCGATCAACCAGCTGACCATAGAGCAAGCTTCCCAGCACCAGAACAATACCGCCAAGTTGCAGCCAGCTTGGCACCATATCATTAAAAACAGCATCCATAATAAAAGCTGTCACCGGAGCGAGCAGGAAGAACGGAGCAACTGCGGATGGTCCTGCACCCTCAATACCGCGAAACCACAAAGCGAAAGCCAGCGCCGTCAGGAAGAGTGCAAGAATGACAAAACCGGCAATGTTCACGAGCGTAACAGAAGACGGAATGTCCTGAAAGATCACAGCAAGGATTGCCAGTTCAACGCCACCGACAACCAGCTGCCAGCCAGTGAATGCAAGCAAAGAACACGGGCGACCCCATTTATGGACATAGATACCACCCAGTGCCACGGATAAGGCCGCGCCTAAGCCTGCCAGCACACCGATCATATCCATTTGCACACCACCGCGCAGCACAACAAGGCTGACACCAACGGCACCCAGCAAGACGCTGAAAATCTTATGACCGGTCGGAATAACCTGCATCAGCGGCCATGCGAGCAGAATAGTGAAGAGCGGCCCCAAAGCCTGAATGGTTGCCGCCACACCGCCCGGAAGGCGCAAAGCAGCAACAAAAATCAGGCCGAAAAACAAACCGGCATTGAGCGTGCCGAGCACAAGAATTTTCCACCACCATTCACGCGGCAGCATTGTGCGGGCAAACAGCAACAGAGGAATACCGCCACCTAAAGCGCGGATTGCACCGATAAAAACCGGATTATGCGGCAGCATGTTGGATGAAACAATATAGGTGAAGCCCCATAGAATGGTGGCCAGTGCGGCTGCAAGTTTAGGATTCATAATCTGTCCTGTCCTTCAATTTGCAGTATCAATATCATACCATACGGTATCGTATCAATTAGTCGAATTGATGGACACTGCGTTCACAATTAACAGACAGAGCTGGCCTGCATGCCCGACTAGAGCATTTCACAGTCAAGTTGGATCAACTTGACGCCCGTGATAATGCGGCAAATTAAAGAATCTAGAGCGTGCACTGTGATCCAGTCAGGACTTAAACCGCTCTAGGGCACAATTACACAAGCATTATCTGCAGGGTGCAGAAAGCGGAGATCCTAAACCTCGGCCGCACGGTTCTGCGCTTCAAGCAATTGGCGGTAGAGACCTGATTTTGCTTCCAGCAATTGCTGATGACTGCCCTCTTCCGCCACACTGCCGTCCTGCACAACAACAATGCGATCAGCATTGGTGATCGTTGCCAGACGATGTGCGATCACCAAAGTAGTGCGCCCGACCGACAATTCCGACAGGGATTGCTGAATGGCACGCTCTGTCTCTGTATCAAGAGCGGAAGTTGCCTCATCCAGAATAAGGATCGGCGGGTTTTTCAGGAAGATACGGGCAATCGCCAGACGCTGTTTCTGCCCGCCGGAAAGCTTGACACCGCGCTCACCGATAATCGTATCCAGCCCCGCTGGCAGACCGGCCACGACATCGCCCAGACGCGCGCGTTGCACAGCATCCATAATCTCGGTATCACTCGCATCAAGGCGGCCATAGGCGATATTCTCACGGATCGTGCCTGCAAACAGGAACACATCCTGACTGACAATGCCGATATTGCTGCGCAGAGATTTCAGCGTCATATCGCGGATATCAATTCCGTCAATGCTGATAGCACCGCCGGTCACTTCATAAAAACGCGGCAACAAAGAACAGATCGTAGTTTTTCCCGCACCGGAGGGCCCGACAAATGCAATGGTCTCGCCAGCCTGAATATCGAGGTTCAGATTATGCACGATCGGACGATTATCCTGATAACCGAAGGAAACCTGATCGTAACGGATATTGCCCTCTAATTTGCCTGCATCGCGGGCATTGGCGCGGTCAGCAATATCCGGACGCGTATTCAGGAACTCCAGATAGCGTTGGAAACCGGCAATACCTTTCGGATAGCTTTCAATCACCGAATTGATCTTATCAATCGGCCGGAAAAATACCCCGACCAGCAGCAGGAAACCGACAAAACCACCGGCACTCAGGTCGCCGCGAATGACAAAATATGCCCCACACAACATCACCACCACCTGAATGAAACGCATCGACAAATAGCTCAGCGATGTGGAGGCCGCCATGACTTTATAAGCTTCAAGCTTGGTGCTGCGATAATTCTGATTATCCTCGGCAAACAACGCGCGTTCATGGTCTTCATTAGTGAAAGCCTGCACCACACGAATACCGCCGACATTTTCCTCAATACGCGCATTGAATGCCGCCACACGGCCATAAAGTGCGCGCCACGTCGTGGTCATACGGCCGCCATAGCGCAATGTCACCCATGCAGTGACCGGCACAATCAGCGCTGTAATAACAGCCAGTGTCGAATGTTCCCAGAACATCAGGATGAAAGCGCCGATCAGCGTCATGATCGCGATGAACAGATCTTCGGGACCGTGATGGGCGACCTCGCCGATCTCTTCGAGATCTTTAGTCATACGCGCCACAAGATGGCCGGTCTTCTGATTATCGAAATAGCCGAAGGAGAGTTTCTGCAAATGATCAAAGGCTTTGCGGCGCATCTCGGTTTCAATATTGATCCCGAGCATATGCCCCCAATAGGTCACCACCACTTGCAAACCGGCATTGAAAACATAAACGCAGAGCAAACCGGCGGCCGCGAGAGCAATCAGCCCCCATTCATTGGTCGGCAGCAACCGGTCGATGAATAATGTAACAGCCACCGGAAAAGCCAGCTCCAGTAAACCGGACAATACCGCACTGCAAAAATCGACAGCGAACAGAAGCTTATGCGGACGATAATAGGCAAAAAACCGTTTTACGATATCCGGCATTACAATCTCTCCCGTCGTCCCGCCTGCAAAATCTGACATTATCATTCAAGTTACTGGCGGTTGTAGCCAAAAACCTTCAGTTTGCAACAAGATAAGTGCCTGATTGCCAGTAAATCGGCCGGAATGATCTATCAAAAACCGGCAATAACGATAACCGGCCAGAATATTTTACGAAGTAGCAGAAAACCGGATGGCCGCGAGAAGACCTTTGCTCTGCGTTGCTTTTTGCAGGATCAGATGCCCCCCATGCAAAGCCGCAATTTCCTCGACAATCGACAGACCAAGACCACTGCCTTGCGGTGAATGCCCTGTGTTTTTTGCAATAGAGCCGCGGTCAAAGCGGTTGCGGATCAGGGAAAGCTGCTCTTCAGGCACGCCCTTGCCATTATCCTCAACCTCAAGGAAAACTAATGCACCCTGCCTGCGCACACGCACAGTCACGACGGCCTCTGTACCGGCATAAAGCAGCGCATTGCTGATCAGGTTTTTCAAAGCCTCTTCCAGCAGCAGCCGGTCGCCCTGCACGGTCAGACTGGCCTCCCCTTCATAGCCCAGATCAATATCTCCCCGCGCTGCCTCACGCACGTAATCACCGGTGATCTGCCGCGCCATTTCAGCAAGATCAACAGATCCGAGCACTTGCACAGTCTGGTCACCGGATGCATCAATTTTAGCCAGCAACAGCAACTGCGCCAGAATTCGCTCGGCATGCGCCACGGCCTGATCGGCCTGCGTGACCGCTTCCAACATGGATTGGCGATCCTGACTACGCTGGGCAAGAGCAAGCTGTGTCCGCACCACTGCCAAAGGTGTGCGCAACTGATGGCTGGCATTGCCGGTGAAATGGCGCAGTGCATCCAGCGCCGATTGCAACCGCACCATGAAAGAATTGACCGTTTCCACCAGCCCCTGCACTTCATTGGGCACATGCTCGCTGATCGGGTGCAAATCCTGCGGATTACGCTCGGCAATCGCATCACTGAGGCGGTAAAGCGGACGCAATGCATAGGTCACGGCAATCCAGACCACCAATGCGGTGCCGACAATCATAAACAGCAACCGCAGTGCAGAACGCAGCAAAAGCGTATGCGTGAGCTGCCGACGCGCCATAGTTGTCTCGGCAACAGTCACTGTAAAGGGCACGGAATTCACACCGGTCGAAGCGGAACGGCGCAGCAAAGCCAGCCGGATCGGCTCACCGCGATAGGTTCCGTCGCCAAATTCAACATCCTTATTTTCCGGATTTTTCAGCAGCGGCAGTGTTTCATAACCGGTAATAAACTGGCCGGGCGGGCCGTCCACCCGATAAAACACCCGATCCTGCGCGGCAGAAGTGAGCATTTCCAAGGCGACATAGGGAATATCCACTTCCAGATCACCATGCTCGGACACCACAACACGCTCGGCAATCGCCAGCGCCGAACCACTCAGCACACGATCCGCCACCTTATTGGCCGTGCTGACAGCTTCCTGATACGTATCCGCCAGCGCAATCAACCCGATCAGCATAGTTGAAACCAGCAACCAGCCAAGCAAACGTCTGCGCAGGGAATAGCTGTTTTTCCTCATTGTGTATCCGCGGGCAAATCCACAGTTTCATCCGCAGCAATAACCGGCTGGGTGCCGGACAGACGATCCAGATAATATCCAAGCCCCCGCGCTGTCCTGACCGTCAACCCGTAAGGCGCAAGCCTTTTGCGCAAACGGCTGACATATTGCTCAATGGCATTAGAACTCAGATCATGGTCAAAGCCGCTGAGAGACTGCACAATCGCTTCTTTGGCAACGACCTTACCGCCGCGCACAAAAAGCAGTTCCAGCAAGCCAAGCTCCCGCGCCGGAATATCAATCGATTGTCCGGCAGAGCTGAAAGTGCGTGTATTCAGATCCAGTGTGACCGCACCGAAATGCACCAGCGCATGACGCAATCCTGCCTGACGCCGCAACAGCACACGCACCCGCGCCTCAAACTCGCTGATATCGAACGGCTTAATCATATAATCATCCGCGCCGAGATCCAGTCCGCGCACGCGCTCTTCCGGTGTACCGCGCGCGGTCAGAATGAGCACAGCTGCCTGATTATGCCGCGCACGCATGGCACGCAGCACATCCAGCCCGTCCATCTCAGGCAGGTTGAGATCAAGAATCACCAGATCAAAATTCTCAGCCGCAGCGGCGGCATGGGCAGACGCACCGTCTTCAACAATATCAACCGCATAGCCGCTACCGCGCAACAAAGCGCCCAGCCCTTCCGACAGCGCCTTATTATCTTCAACCAGCAAAATCCGCACGCTGACAACATCTCCCTGCTGCCCTGTTGCAGCCCGTATTGTTTCTCCCCGACACAGCATATAATGATTACAAGGGCAATGTCAGCGGATACAAAGAAATAATCCTGCATTGTCAGTAATGTTTGGGCCAGCGAGTTTGGGAGGACTGGACGTGCGCCGTTTCTGGCTGAGTGCGGTTTTAAGTTTATTGCCGGTGTGGAATAGCGCTGTGGCAGCAACGCCCATGATGTTTCCGGCACTCAGCGGCGACAAGAATGCGCCGGTGCTGGTTGTCTATTCTTCTCTCGACGAGCCGCTTGCACGGCCGATGATTGAAGGGTTTCAGAAAAACAACCCTGACATCACCGTGCGCTATGAGGATATGCTGACCACGGAAATTTATGAGCGCATTGTGCGGGAAACTGATGACGGCTTGAAAACTGCCGATTTCGCTTTTTCCTCAGCCATGGATTTGCAGGTCAAACTTACCAATGACGGCTATGCGCAAGCCAGCATTTTGCCGATGAGCGAGCGCTGGCCAAGCTGGGCGAACTGGCGCAACACCGCCTATGCGCTGACATTTGAGCCAGCAGTTTTTGTCTATCACAAGCCGGAATTTAAAGACCGCAAACCGCCGTCCACCCGCGCGGAGCTGGTTGCCTATCTCAAAGAACAGGGTGAAAGCGTTTTCGGCCGTATCGGGACTTATGATATTGAACGCTCCGGCGTCGGCTTTCTGTTCATGGCACGTGATCAGGAGCAGTTTGACGATATCTGGACAGTCATTCAGGCCATGGGATCAGCGGGGGTCAAACTCTATTCCACCAGTCAGGCGATTGTAGAACGCGTTGCCGACGGGCGCTTTGTGCTCGGTTATAATATTCTCGGCTCCTATGCCGCAGACTGGGCATCGCGCAATCCCGATGTGGGGATTATTCTGCCTAAAGATTATACTGTGGTGATGTCCCGTATCGGGCTGGTACCGGAAGCCGCTGCATCGCCGGAACTGGGGCGGCGCTATCTTGAGTTCTTCATGTCGAAAGAAGGCCAAACCATCCTCGCCCGCCAGTTGCAAATACCGGCTGTCAGCCCTGAAGTGGCCGGAGACAATACCGCTCTGACCATGCAGGAAATCTACGGCAACAAGCTGAAACCGGTGCCTGTCAGCCCCGGCCTGATGGTCTATCTCGATCAGGTTAAACGCAGCCGCCTGATTGCCAAATGGAATGATGTACTGCGCCAGCAGAAAAAATATTATTGATTTTCACAGGAACAGGCTCACAATCTTCAAAAGACATATGAACAAGAGCCGTTCCTGAAAACAGCACAAGTCTCAATAATTGTGCGTAAAGCACCCTTTTAACATTTGTGTGCAAAGCACACGGCCATAAAATTTATACGCAAAGCGCAGGGTGCGTCAGGTTCGCGTCAGCTTCATATGATCGATTAGCGAGACTGTTGTCCGTGGAGGCGGTTAAACAGTACCGGGGAGGAACACTGTATATGGTCGGGGGCACCACATGCCTGATCCTTCCCGTGCGTTTTCTAAAAACCACAGCCTGCGTTGAAACGCAGCATCAGGAGGATCAGACTTGAAAAAACTTCTACTCGCTTCCCTCTTTGCAGGCGCATTGGCGCTGCCTGCCTATGCAGCAGATTACACCATCATTGCACCGGCCAATCCGGGCGGCGGCTGGGATCAGACAGCCCGTTCCCTGCAGACTGTTCTGCAGCAGGAAGGTATCTCCGGTAAAGTACAGGTACAAAACGTACCGGGCGCCGGCGGCACGATCGGCCTTGCACAATTCGCCAGCCAGCAAAAAGGTAAAGGCGATGCTCTGATCGTCGGCGGTTATGTTATGGTCGGCGCTATTCTGACCAACAAATCACCGGTAACCCTGAAAGATGTTACGCCAATCGCACGTCTGACCGGCGAATATGAAGCAATTGTTGTACCTGCTTCTTCTCCTTTCCAGACAATGGGCGACCTGATTGAAGCGCTGAAAAAAGATCCGGGCGCAGTATCATGGGGCGGTGGCTCCGCAGGTGGTACTGACCATATCGCTGTAGGTCTGATTGCCAAGGCTGCAGGCGTTGATCCTAAGAAAATCAACTATATTGCCTATTCCGGTGGTGGTGAAGCACTGGCCGCAATTCTCGGCAGTCAGGTTTCTGCCGGTATTTCCGGTTACGGCGAATTTGAATCACAGGTCAAATCCGGCACATTGCGTCTGCTGGCTGTCTCCAGCGCCGAGCGTATTGAAGGCATTGATGCACCGACCCTGAAAGAATCCGGCCTTGATGTTGTTGTAGAAAACTGGCGCATGCTGGCTGCAGCCCCTGGCATTTCCGCCGAGCAGAAAGCCGCTATCAATGCGGATATTGAAAAGCTGGCAAAATCCAAATCCTGGCAGGAAACTCTGAAGACCAAAGGTTGGGCTGACACCTATCTGGCAGGCGACGCTTTTGACGCACAGCTCGATAAGGATATTCAGGCAACTGAAGGTGTTCTGAAAGACATCGGTCTTGTTCAATGAGTGAACTGAAACCTGTAACAGCGCGTCGCCCCGATCGGGCGGCGCTTTGTATCGCGGCCATCCTGCTTGTCATTTCCGGCGTGATGTTCTGGGATATGGCACGTCTTTCCGAGGCTGCCGGTTATTCACAGGTCGGCCCTGCGACTGTGCCTAAAGCCATTGCCTTCGGCCTTGCAGGATTGGCGATCTGGACAATTATTGCTGCTTTCCGCCATGATTTTCCCGAGCGTGAGCCGCAGGAAGTCAAACCGGTATTGTGGATTGTCGGCGGTCTGACCGCGCAGATGCTGCTGCTCAACACAGCAGGCTTCTCCATTGCCACGGGCATCATGTTCGCCCTGACAGCCTATGGTTTCGGCAAGCGCAAATTATGGTTCTCGATCCCTGTCGGAATTGCCGCCTGTTATGTGATCTGGCTGGTTTTTGCCAAATTGCTGCAATTGTCACTGCCTGCGGGGCCGCTAGAGCGGTTGTTCTTTTAAAAAGCCACCGGCTGTCTCCTCGTTGCCGCAGCGCCTTACCCTCTGCGTAAAGCGGCTCAACACGGGAACAATGATTAATGTCTACATTTGAATTTCTCATGCAGGGGATTGTGGTTGCGATGCAGCCGATGAACCTGCTCTATGCGCTGATCGGCGTGACACTCGGCACCGCTGTCGGCGTGCTTCCGGGCATCGGCCCCGCACTGACTGTCGCCCTGTTGCTGCCTGTTACCTATCAGCTCGATGCTGCGGGTTCCCTGATTATGTTTGCCGGTATTTATTACGGCGGCATGTATGGCGGTTCCACTACGTCTATTCTGCTGAATACACCGGGTGAAAGCGCCTCGATTGTTACCGCTCTGGAAGGTAACAAAATGGCGCGTAAAGGGCGCGGCGGCCCTGCATTGGCAACCGCTGCTATCGGCTCTTTTGTTGCCGGCCTGATTGCAACCATCGGCCTCGCTTTCATCGCGCCTTATATTGTTAAGCTTGCACTGGTTTTCGGCCCCCGCGAATATTTTGCACTGATGGTGCTGGCTTTTGTCACCGTGTCATCAGCTTTCGGTGACAGCGCATTGCGCGGGCTGACATCCTTGTTTATCGGCCTTGCGCTTGCCACTATCGGTATTGACCAGCTGACCGGTCAGGCGCGCCTGTCTTTCGGTGTGCCGGATTTGCTGGACGGTATTGAAGTCACCACACTGGCCGTTGCTATGTTCGCGATTGGTGAAACGCTCTTTATCGCCGCTCAGGGTGCGCGTGCACCGGATAAAGTGGAAGCCGTTAAAGGCTCGCTGTGGATGTCTGCCTCAGACTGGGCACGGTCATGGAAACCATGGCTGCGCGGTACATTTATCGGCTTTCCGATTGGTGCCATGCCTGCGGGCGGTGCGGAAATCGGTACATTCCTCTCCTATGCAACCGAGCGCAAACTCACCAAACATCCGGAAGAATTCGGCAATGGTGCGATTGAAGGCGTTGCAGGTCCTGAAGCTGCCAATAATGCGTCTGCTGCCGGTACGCTCGTGCCATTGCTGACTCTCGGTCTGCCGACAACAGCAACCGCTGCAATCATGCTGGCCGGTTTCCAGCAATATGGTCTGCAACCGGGCCCGCTGCTGTTTGCAACCAATCCACAGCTGGTCTGGGGTCTGATTGCCAGCTTGCTCATCGCCAATTTCATGCTGCTGGTGTTGAACCTGCCGCTGATCGGTCTGTGGGTCAAATTGCTGACCATCCCTAAACCATGGCTCTATGCCGGTATTCTGATGTTCGCCACGCTTGGTACAATCGGTGCCAATCCGTCGGTCTTTGAACTTGGTATGCTGCTGGCTTTCGGCCTGATGGGTTATGGTATGCGTGTCTTCGGTTATCCGATTGCACCGGCCGTCGTTGGTTTGATCCTCGGCCCGCTGGCTGAACAGCAATTGCGCCGCGCTTTGTCGATCAGTCAGGGTGATGTGACTGTCCTGTTCACCTCCCCTATTGCAGCTGTGCTGCTGACAATTGCAGCACTGGCACTGATCGTACCGCTGATTATGCGTGCCCGTGGCCGCGGTCAGGTTCTGTCGCAGCTTGCGGCGAATGAGGACTAAACCCTTATACCCCCGAAAATGATGAGCCCGCCGGTTATGCCGGCGGGCTTTTTCTTTGCTTATCATCATTATTTAACCGGCCATGCGATTCATGCATGGCAGCTCTGTCATTCTGTCAGTTGTGAAAACGGCTTGATGATCCCATCTTTGGAGTATCAGATTACGGCTTTGCAAAAAGACAAAGCCCCAAACACGGAGAAGCAAGATGACAGAACGTACAAAGCATTCCCGTAATTTCATCAGCCGCGCACTGGCTGTTTTCGGTGCCGCAGCTTCCGCTGCTGCTGCTGTTGAAGGCCGTCGTCGTCCGCATGAAAAAGACCTGCGCACTCTCGGCATTAATCCGGCCGACTTCAGCTAATCTGCTCTATCTATAAGATTTTAAGTCCTTCAGGCCCCGCGCTTCGGTTGAAGCTGCGGGGCTTTTTTGTCAAGGTAGCCTCGGAATTACGGAATCAATCATGATTACCGGAGGGGAAATATGAGAGTCTATATTTGTGCGGATATTGAAGGTGTGGCCGGTGTTGTAACATCCCAGCAAGGTCAGCCAGGCAATCCGGAATATGAACGTGCGCGCCGCCTGATGACAGAGGAAGTCAACGCCGCCATTGAAGGCGCATTGGCAGGCGGAGCAGATTATATTCTGGTCAATGACTCCCACGGTCCGATGGTCAATATTATTCCGGAAATGCTACATCCGGCAGCAGAGTTGATCCTTGGCCGTCCTAAAAAGTTCAATATGGCTGCCGGTCTGGATGAAAGTTTTGACCTGTTGTTCTTCACCGGCCATCATGCCAGTGCCGCGCAATATGGCGTACTTGCTCATACCACCAACGGCTTTGCCTTCCGCACCATTAAACTCAATGGTCAGATTGTCGGCGAACCCGGTTTTTACGGTGCCTATGCCGGTGAACTCGGTGTGCCGGTGGCACTGATCAGCGGTGATGATCAGACCAAACAGGAAAACCGCCCGTTCTTCCCTGAGGCTGAATTTGCCACCGTCAAAACAGCCCTGGGCAACCGTGCAGCGCGTCAGATCTCCGTACAGAATGCCCGCGCCATGATCCGTGATCTGGCGAAAAAAGCCGTTGAGCGTAAAAACGAACTGAAAGTCTGGAAACCGTTTACCGGCCGTATCCATGCAGAGTTCATCATGAACTCCCCGCTGCTGGCCGATCAGATGGCGATCATCCCTTGTGCCAAGCGCACGGACGCCACCACCATCAACTTTGATTGTGCAAATGTTGCGGAAGCTGTCGGCTGGATGGGTGTTCTTTCCGGTCTTGCCGCCAATGTGAAATAACAACAAAAAAGCCGGCATTGCCGGCTTTTCTATTTTTCTAAATCAACTTCACGATCTGCCGCTTACTGAAGATGAAATAATAATAGCCCGATTGCAGGCACAGCATCGTGGCGAAGGTCAGCGAATAAGCCCACCAAATTCCGTCAATGCCGATCCATTGATTGAACAAATAAGCTGCCGGAATTTCCACCAGCAAAATAGCGCTCATGGTCAGAACTGTCGGTGCATAAATCGCCCCGCTTGCCCGCATTGAGCTCATAAACACACTGCTCATGCCAAATAATACAATCGTCCAAAGCACAATATGCAGCAAATGCGCGGCCAGATCAGCCACAGCCTGCTCGGTCAGAAATGCACTGGTAATATAGCCGGACAGCAAATAGGCCAGCGCCACACAGGAGCCGGTAACCAGCCAGTTCAGCTGCAGTCCGGCAATCACAATCTTATGCACTTGCTCATTACGCCCTGCCCCGACCGCCTGTGCGGCCAGAATTGAGGCGGTAATACCGATAGAGATGGCCGGAAACTGCACCCAGCCCAATGTCTGCACAATCGCACCATAGGCGGCTGTCGCCTGTGTGCCATGACCATTGACCAGTCCCAGCAGCACGATCTCGGCAAAAGCAATGGTCAGCATCTGCAAGGCTGTCGGCAGGCCAACGCGCAAAATGGTTTTACAATAGGTGCTGTTAAAGCGGATCAGAGCCAGAAAACTGCGTGTAAATGCCATAGGATGATTGCGCCGGTTCCAGTGCCAGATCAGCCAGACCAGTGCCACAGCGGAAGCAATCACCGTGGAAACGGCTGCACTCATCACCCCAAGCTGCGGAAAACCCAGCCAGCCTTCAATGAAGAGCGGTGTCAGCACCATGGCTACAGATGTTGCAACCACAAGCGCCCAGAGCGGACTGACCGCATCACCCACGCCACGGCTCATATTGCTCATCAGCCAGAGCAGGAAAATCACAGGCATGCCCATCATCATGATACGGGCATAATGAGCAGATTCGTTCAGAACGGCCTGTGGCGTGCCAAGAAATGACATCAGCTGCGTGGCAAATAATCCGCCCATTATTGCAACGGTAACAGACACAGTCATCACCATTGCCACCGCACTGCCCGCAATGCCATGTAGCTTGACCATATCCCGCGCGCCCCATGCCTGACCGATCAGCACGGTGGCACCGGCACCAAGACCGATAATCAGCCCGAGAAACAAAAAGAACACCGGAGCAAAGGCGGACATTGCCGCCAGCGCATCAACACCCATCATGCGACCGACAAAAATACCGTTCAGCGTACCGGAAGCCGCCTGCAAAATATTGGACAGCAGCATAGGCAGAAAAATCAGCATATAGGAGCGCCACAGACCATGCTGTACCGGCGGCTTAACAGCATCAATGCTCACAGAAACAGCTTGTTTATCACTCATATTCTGTCCGCCTGTTTCCATTGCCGTCTTCCGCTCTTGCTGTCCGTGCATGCTGCTTCTCATCAATGAGCAATAATCGCAGCTTTGCAATCATGCAAAATAATAAAGCCGCCGGAGTGATCCGGCGGCTCATAATTGCGTGAAGGTAATGAAGCAGCTTATTCGGCTGCTACAGCTTCAGCTTTTGCTTCTGCATGTTCTTCGCGGCGGTTATGACGAACCGATGCCCAGAACGCGATACCGATCAGCACCGCACCGCCAAGACCGGTAATCACTTCCGGAATATGCACGAGTGTCTGGAAATACATCACCACCGACAGGATCAGGATCGCATAGAATGCACCATGTTCCAGATAGCGGTATTCGCTCAATGTGCCTTTTTCGACCAGCATAATGGTCATGGAACGCACATACATCGCACCGATACCCAGACCGATCGCAATCACGAACAGGTTCTGCGACAGTGCGAAAGCACCGATCACACCGTCGAAGGAGAAACTGGCATCCAGCACTTCGAGGTAAAGGAAGGCACCAAAACCGCCCTGTGCCGCAGCGTTCAGCGTTTTCTGCGAAGCATCAAGAATACCGCCAACCACTTCCACAGCAAGGAAGGTCAGGAGACCATAAATGCCGGAATAGAGGAAAGTTGTACCTTCAACTTCACCAAGAATTGACGAGAAGGTCAGAAGCAGGATCAGAACGATTGCAACTTCAACCCCTTTGATTTCAGCCAGACGCGCCATCGGACGCTCAAGCGGGCCGAACCAATGCACATCCTTGTCAGAATTGAAGAAATAGGTCAGTCCCACCATCAACAGGAAGGTACCGCCGAAAGCGGCAATCGGCAGATGCGCATCAGTCATGATACGCGCATATTCTTCAGGTTTCGCAGCAGCCAGAACGATCGCTTCAATCGGACCGATACCGGCAGCAATCACCACAACCAGCAGCGGGAAAACAATACGCATACCGAAAACGGCAATGATGATACCCCAGGTCAGAAAGCGATGCTGCCATTCCGGCGTCATGTCTTTCAGCTTATTGGCATTCACCACCGCATTATCAAAGGACAGCGAGATTTCCAGCACGGCCAGAACCGTACAGATAAAAAAGATCGAGGCCATACCACCGATTGTGCCGGTGGACTGCCAGCCGAGCCATGCACCCAGCGCCAGACCGACGACGGTGACAATAAATGCCCAGGTAAAATAGCTGAGAACAGTTTTCTGAGATGCAGGCGTGCTCATTTCACGATCTCCTTAGTGGCCGGAGACCGGTCTGTACGATACGCATTATCAATATAAGAACAAAAGTTAAAAGCGGAATCGGTCTGATGACCTTCCGCAGAAAACATGAAAGAATTTTTCATGATCACATGTCCGCCGGCTATATTTGCGGCAGTACCGACATCACGAGAGCGCCGTAAACTCTCGCCAGAGGGGCCCGGTACCGTGTTAGCTCCGTAATGATTGACCCAGCTGTATAAAACAGTTGCAAGGCGGATGCCGGTGCCTCTCACCAGCCGAATTTCCCGCAGCCTTCATACTACAGATGCATTCTAATTAATCATTGTTACGATTGCTTCAAGGGGGGAATCCGATTTTCAGCCGAAAAAAGGCATATTTTGAACATGATTGCTTTTTCAAAAGTGGATTTCAGCACTCGTTATTCATAAAGGGAGATCGGCGTACCATTCGGCACCAGCGACCAGATCTCCTGCATTTCGCTGTTTGTCACCGCCACACAGCCATCTGTCCAGTCCCAGAGATGATGGATCGCTCCGAGAGCACTCCAGCCATTCGGCAGACCATGGATCATAATATTGCCGCCCGGAGATACATTCGCCTCTTTGGCTTTGGCTGCATCCTGCTCATTGGGATAGGAAATATGCAGACTGAGATGTGCCATGGAACGCGGATTGCGCCAGTCGATCACATAATCGCCGACCGGCGTTTTCTGATCGCCTTCCTGTAATTTATGCCCTACCGGTGCGCCTCCCAATGCAATGCGATAGATGCGTAAGATTTCATCACCGCGCAGCAATTGCAGTTCACGATCACCTTTGCGCACGATGATTTTATCCGCCTGCTGCTCAACGGCAGCCATGGCCGGTGCAGTGCCGGAGCCGACACGCCCCAGCACTTTCGTATAGCCATAGGCTGATGCCGGTAAAGCTATGGCCACCAGCAATAGTGCAATCAGATATTTTCTACGTTTTGAGCTCATAACACCCGTTTGCAAGCTTTAAGATCAGGAAGCGATTAACTGCTTCAGAACCTGCAAAGGATGCTGAATTTGCGTCTTTTCCATGATCTCAACCTGTGAACGACAGGAAAAACCTGTGGCCATAACAATTTGTTCGCGCCCATGGGTCTGCATTTTCTGTCGCCAGCTCAAATCATAGATGTTTTCTGACAGTGCGCGATTGCGCAATTCATGGCCGAAAGTACCGGCCATACCGCAACAACCGCTTTCGCCAATCACCATATTGATGCCGAAATGTTTGAAGATCGCTGCCCATGCCGCAATTGTCGGCGTGGCATTGGTCTTCTCAGTACAATGCGGCAGCAGCATATAGTTCTGTGCGGCACGCTCGAGCGACGGCTTAGTATCGGATGCAATCTGCCCCAGATGCTGCGCCAGCCATTCCTGCGGCAGCTTCACATCCGGCACGGTTTCATTCGGCAGCGCCGAGCGATATTCACTGCGATAGGTCAGCGTCATCGACGGATCAAGCCCGACCAGCGGCACACCGCTTTTGGCAAGGCTGTTGAGATACAGACTGGTATTGCGTGCCGTGCGGGTGAAAGACTTCAGATAGCCATGCACATGCTGCGCTTTACCATTTGGCTTCAGCTCAGCCAGATAAGGTGTGAAGCCAAGCGCCTTCAGCAAATCCAGCACATCCAGCAGCAATTTTGTATCGAAGAAGCTCGTGAAACTGTCCTGCACCAGAATAACCGCTTTGGCTTTCTGCTCTGCGCTCAGATTGTTCAGCACATTTGCATCCGCCATCTGAATATTGCGGGCACGCAGTTCTTTAGTCAGGCTCACATCACTCAATGACGGCAAGGCTGTGAGGCCGACCTGTTTCATGCCCCAGCGGCCAAGACCACTACCCATCACACCATTATAAAGCCTGCCGGTTTTGGCAACCAGCGGCATCATATGTTCGATTGAGGCAATCAGCGGATCTTTCAGCGGACGCAGATAGCGGCTGTAATAAAGCTCAAGGAATTTGGAGCGGAAGGCCGGAACATTGACCTTGACCGGACATTGCCCTGCACAGGCCTTACAGGCAAGGCAGGTATCCATCGCATCGCGCACCTGATGGGAAAAGTCATCACGGTTTTTCGAGCCAAGACTATTGCCGATGCGGCCAAGCAAACCGCTCCACAGCGGTTTATTCCGCAGCGCCTGTGCCGAGCGGCGCGGATCAATGCCCTTTTCGCTCAGCAGGCGCAGCCACTCACGGATCAGCGAAGCACGACCTTTCGGAGAATAGCGCCGGTCGCCGCTGCCTTTGAAAGACGGGCACATCGCGGAATCTGTATTGAAATCAAAACAAGCGCCGTTACCGTTGCAATAAGGCGCATTGTCATAAGCATTGCGCACATCCGCAGGGATGATACGATCTTTCTGGCCGCGGAAGGCCAGCTCGTCAATCTTGGTCAGCGGCTGATCATCGGGCGTGGCAATCTTACCGGCATTGAGCTGATTATATGGATCGAAAGCCGCTTTGATACGTTGCAATTGCGGATAAAGCGGGCCGAAAAACTCCGGCACATATTCTGAGCGCACGCCTTTGCCGTGCTCACCCCACAACACACCGCCATATTTGAGCGTCAGCGCCACCACCGCATCGGAGATACGGCGGATCATAACTTCTTGTGTAGGATCGGACAGATCAAGCGCGGGACGCACATGCAGCACACCGGCATCGACATGGCCGAACATGCCGTAATCCAGCCCTTCACCATCGAGAAGCGCACGAAATTCAAGGATATAATCGGCCAGATTTTCCGGCGGCACCGCCGTATCTTCCACAAATGCCACCGGACGGCGTGCGCCTTCAACATTGCCGAGCAGACCAACGGCGCGTTTGCGCATTGTCCAAATGGCTTCAATATCATCCGGCTTTTCTGTGGTGGTAAAACCGTGACGGCCGCTTTGCGGAGAATCCGCCAGAGACTGGCTGACAAAACGGATTTTCTCTGCCAGTTCCTCGGCGCTGTCGGCCAGCACTTCGGCAATGTTGATACCGTCAGTGCGCTTGCCATCCTCTGACGGAAAATAATCCGCAATCCGGTTCCAGATAATATCGCCGCGCGCCAGCGACAGTACTTTAGCGTCCACTGTCTCAACCGATGCTACCTGCAATCCGGTGAGGAAACGGGCATCGCGCAGTGCGGTGTTGAAATCGTCATAACGGATATTGATCAGCGCTGCGAAACGCGGGATCGGCAGCAGATTGAGATCAGCCTCGGCGATCAGTGCCAATGTTCCTTCCGCGCCACACAGCAGAGAATTGAGATTAAGCCCGCCGTCATCCTCGCGTAAATGCGCCAGATCATAACCGGTCAGAAAGCGGTTGAGCTTTGGGAAGGTCTGATCGATCAGATCGCGATTGTCGCGCTCGATCTCATCAATCAGCCGATAGATTGCACCGCTGCGATTATCCGGTTTCTGTAAGTCTTGTAACTCGGCTTTTGAAACCGGTCTGGTGTTCAGCTCACTGCCATCCATCAAAACGGCACGTAAGCCCAAAACATGATTGGAGGTTTTGCCATAAAGGCACGAGCCCTGCCCGCAGGCATCGGTATTGATCATACCGCCGATGGTGGCGCGGTTAGATGTAGAAAGCTCCGGCGCGAAGAACAGACCATAGGGTTTCAGCGCTTTGTTGAGCTGATCTTTGACCACTCCACTCTGCACACGGGCAATGCGTTTTTCCGGATCGATCGAGAGAATACGGTTCATATAACGTGAGGTATCGACCACAACCCCGTCGGTCAGCGATTGGCCATTGGTGCCGGTGCCGCCGCCGCGCATAGCCATTTTTAGATGCCGGAATTCTTGCCTTTGGAGAAGTCGCGCAATTTGCTGCAAATCTTCAAACCCGCGCGGATAGATCACGCCTATTGGGCGCACCTGATACACAGAATTGTCGGTTGCATAAACGGTGGTCGTGGCCGCGCTGAATTCAATATCACCGCCAAAGCTGCTCAGCCGCAACGCATCATAGAAATCCAACGGCTCCGGTTTTGCCAGAACGTCTGCCTGTAGGAATGGTATCACGCAATTCTCTCCGCATTTGCCGGTTGCATCGCGCCGCAAGCAACCCGTCTTTCGCAAATGTCATAGCGTTTTCAGCCGCTCTTTCCAATCATGCGCAGCCGTCTACTTTGTCACGCATTGGCATGAAGTCATGCGAATTATCTTATATAGCTTTATTCTGCGGCATTGAGCTGGCCGTTAAACGGGACAAACAGGGCAGAATCTGCAAGAAAGCCTGTTCCAAACTCTCATAACCGGTGCTCCTATGGCAAAAAACATCCATTCCATGATCCGCGTGCTTGATGAAGCCCGCTCCCTTGCATTCTACAAAACCGCCTTTGGCTTGGAGATTGCAGACCGTCTTGATTTTCAGGCTTTCACGCTTGTTTACCTGAGCAATGCGGAAAGCGAGTTTGAACTTGAACTGACGATCAACAAAGACCGCACTGAACCTTACAATCTGGGTGACGGCTACGGCCATCTGGCGGTATCCGTCTCTGACCTTGATGCGGAACATGCCCGTCTTGAACAAGCCGGTCTCAATCCGGGCAAGCTGATTGAATTCAAACCGGATGGTGTGCTGGTCGGCCGTTTCTTCTTCATTACCGATCCGGACGGTTACAAGATCGAGGTTTTGCAGCGCGGCGGCCGTTTCAAATAAATATGAAACGCTTGGCATGAGCCTACCTGTATAGCTTTGTCGCAGCGACGCTAACACCAGCCTTGCTGCGGCAAAATTCAGCTAAAATCCAGCGCAGATACAATGATTTAATCAAGGTGTAATTATGCGCATGTCTGCCAAAATGATTATTGGTCTCTCTCTTCTCTCAGGCCTCGCTGTAACCTATCCGGCATTTGCGGAAGGTGACGCTGATAAAGGCAAAAAAGTTTTTGCAAAATGCATGGCCTGTCACACAATTGAAGAAGAGAAAAACCGCGTCGGCCCGCATCTGGTGAATATTCTTGACCGTAAAACCGCAACGGTTGAAGGGTTTAAATATTCTCCGGCCATGATCAAAGCCGGTGAAGAAGGCATGGTCTGGGATGAAGCCACGTTGACTTCTTATCTGACCGCGCCGAAACAATTTATTCCCGGCAACAAAATGATCTTTGTCGGTCTGAAAAAGCCGGAAGATATCAGCAATCTGATTGCCTATATCCGCTCCAAATCAGCGCAATAAAACAAAAGGCCGGTGAATTTCACCGGCCTTCTATTTAACTTATTTTTTTGTCACTTCTGCGAAAGCCTCGTCCAGAACATTCAGCAGATGATCGGCATTGGCCTTGCTGAAGATCATTGGCGGACGCATTTTCAGCACATTATCAAACGGACCTTCTGTCCCCATCAGAATCCCGCGACGGCGGGCGACATTGCACACGGCGCGCGCAATATTGGTTGCCGGTTCTTTGGTATAACGGTCATTGACCAGTTCAATACCAAGGAACAAGCCAAGGCCGCGCACATCGCCGATCACTTCATAACGGTTCTGCATTTCACGGAATGAATCCATCAGATAATTGCCGATTGTCAGCGCATTACCGCGCAGGTTCTGGCTCTCGATCACATCCAAAACGGCAAGGCCAACGGCACAGGACACCGGATTACCACCGAATGTGTTGAAATATTCCATGCCATTATTGAAGCTGTCTGCGATTTCACGGGTGGTGACCATCGCTGCCATCGGATGACCGTCACCGATCGGCTTGCCCATGGTCACGATATCCGGTGTCACATCCTGCGTTTCAAATGCCCACCAATGGCTGCCGACACGGCCGAAACCGACCTGCACTTCATCAGCGATACAGATACCACCGGCATCGCGGATCATCTTGTAGACTTCTTTAAGGTAGCCATCAGGCATGAAGACCTGACCGGCCACACTCGGAATGGATTCCGCAATGAAGAAGCCCGGGCCTTCGCCTTTTGCCTGCATAAGCGCAATCTGCTCGGCCACGCTTTCCGCATAGAGCTTGGCGTGATCTTCAGGCGCCCAGTCTTTTGGTGCGCGATAGCTGTCCGGCACTTTTGCCACATAAACATGAGGCTTGGCACCTTTGCCGCCCTTGCGGTTGAACTTATACGGGCTGATATCAATCAGCTCCTGCGTCGTGCCATGATAAGACCAATCGAGTACAACCGCATTTTCACGTCCCGTATGCACACCCATCATGCGCAGTGCCAGACTGTTGGCTTCCGAACCGCTATTGGTGAAACCGGCAACTGTGAGATTATCCGGCAAAGTGGCGGTCAGGCGCTCTGCATAGGCAACAATATTATCATGCAGATAGCGGGTATTGGTGTTGAGCGTTGAGGCCTGTTTGGCCATCGCTTCCACCACTGCCGGATGGGCATGACCGATATGGCAGACATTGTTGAAGCAATCGAGATAGGCGCGGCCTTTATGGTCAATCAGCCAGACGCCGTCGCCGCGCACAAATTTGATCGGGTCCTCATAGGAGATCGACAGGTTCGGCAGCAGCATCTCGCGGCGCATGGCCACGATTTCTTCCTTGCTGCGGCCGGACTGCTGATAGAATTCCTCGGCCATACCGGCAAAATTGCGGGCATCAGGGAACAGCTCTGCCCAGATATCGAGATAAGCTTCTTCGCCCACGCCGATAATATCCATCGCTGTCAGACGGATATCGGTACAAATCTGCAAATGCAGATGCGGTGCCCAATGGCCGTTTTCGGTTTCATCGCCCATGTAAGCGACAAGATCACCCGCTTTCAGAACATCACCTGCTTTGAGACGATTGCCTGCCTCATGCGCCAGATGCCCCCAGAGCGAGATGAATGGGGCGCAGCCTTCAGGACGGTGCTCCAGAGTAATCAGGCAGCCATAGCCGAGCGGATCCGGCTCAATATCCACGCTGCGGACAATCGCATCAAGCGGTGTATAAAGCGGTGTGCCGGAAGCCATGAACAGATCAAGCCCCAGATGATAGGTGCGGCGCTTGCCCTTAACCAGCTTGGATTCAAACATCGTACCGGCATAGACCGTGCGCTCTTCACCCCACGGGCCGATACCGACTTCCGTGCCGGTAACAGCGCAATGTTCTTCCCACATTGCCTGCGCAATGACCGGCTGTTCTTCTGCCGATTTGATCGTCATCGGATGGGTAGGATCACCGTAAGGTACCAGTTCTGCCGGATAGGCAGCCACCGGCTTATCCAGCAATGGCAGCAGTTTTGAACGGTTGTTTTTCAGCCAGCTGACCGTTGCAGATGCACCGGAAACCGCATCAAAGCCGCAGGCCTTGCGCAGAATTGCCGTTGCAAACAGCGGTTCCATCCGGTCGAGCTTGCGCAGGAAATCCCATGCCGGTTTTTCACTGATAGCCAGATACGGATTGTCTTCGGCCTCAGCGTGACGCGAGGCGGAAATCGTGACCGAGGTAACCAGACGCATAGCGATTAAATCATAGAGCAGGTTCAGCTCTTCTTCACGCAGCGGGTAATATTTGTGGAAGCCTTTAGCGATAGCGGCAGCGGCACTGATCGGTGCATCATGATCCAGACCGGCATAAGCAGCAGCAATCGCGACTTCTGCAATCACCGGCGTATAAAGTGCATCACCGAAATCAATCAGACCGGCAATCACATCATGATTGTCATTGCCGACAAGCACATTCCAGTCATTAGCATCATTATGAATTACGCCGGAGCGTAAGGTGCCGAGCTTTGGTGCGACAAGTGTTTCAAAACGGGCAATGAAACGTTCCAGCAAGGCGCGGTCATCGGCATTTTTCACAAAATGCAACCGGTCTTTCGAGCGGCCTGCATTTGTCATGTCCCAGTCGAGATCACGCAAAGCACCGGCATGCATGAAGCCCTGTAAGGCCGCATCGAACTGGCCGAGCAATTCACCTAAGCCCTCCAGCGCCTGCAATGAGCGGGCGGATTCTGCCAGTGGCAGACCATCAACCCAACCGACTAAGCGGATATTATGCACATCGCCATTGGCGGAAAGCGTGTCCGCAAGACTGTCGCCTTTGAGCGTCGGCACGATATGCGGCACCGGCAGGTGACCGGCATGGTCACGGATGTGGTTGAGCAATGCCGTCTGAAAACGGCTTTCCACCACCGGCTCGGACGCATTTATAATCTTCAGAATGAAGATTTTACCGTCTGCTGTCACGACCTTATAATTCTGGTCGCGCTCGCTGTTGAGCGGCGACAGATCACCACTCAGACCATAATGGGTCTTGAGCAGAGAAGCGGCATCGGTGAGTGAATATTGCGGCGCGGTATCAAGCATGACTGTTCCGTTTTATGAGCCTGTCCCTGAGACAGGCATTGCATCTTATGCGGACAGATTTGCACAACATAGAAAGATGCGCATCAGACAAAGTGCCGGTTGCACCGGCACTTTGTTTCAAGTAACCGTCACTTTGCCGGTGAGGTTTTTCATCGTAAAAACCATGCAGTTTCAGAGGGGAAATGATGCAGGATATTGACGCAACGGATCAGAAAATTCTGACCATTCTGTCTCAGGAAGCCCGCATTCCGATGAAAACGCTTGCAGGGCGCGTCGGACTATCCCGAAGTGCCACCAGCGAGCGCGTGGTTCGTCTTGAAAAGAATGGCGTAATCCGCGGTTACCGCGCCGATATCGGCCTGCTCGATGATGCGGCCTTACAGGCTTTTCTGATGATTACGCTGAAACGCACGCCGAGCATTTCCATTCTCGATATTCTCGCCGGATTACCGGCCGTGCGCAAAGTCTCGTCGGTCAGCGGCCAGCTTGATCTGGTGGTGGAAGTGGAAGTAGCATCCATCAATGCCCTGAACGAAATCCGTAATAAAATTGCTGAAATCGAGAATGTGGAAGACCTGACCACCAGTATCGTGCTGCGCCGCGAAATCCTGCGCGATAAATAACGTTTCTGCCCAAAATGATCCTGACAGGAGGATACTCTCCATGGAAAAACGCAACACCAATCCGCTGCATATTGCGCAAAACTGGTTTGAACAGGGGCGCAAGCTGGCTCTGGTTACCGTGCTTTCTGTCTGGGGTTCTGCACCGCGCCCTGCGGGCAGTCATCTGATCTGCGATGATCAGGGTAATTTTGAAGGCTCGGTCTCCGGCGGCTGCATTGAGGCGGAAGTGATTGCACAAGCCTTAGACGTACTGGTAACCGGACAAGCCCGTGATCTGTCTTTTGGTATCAGCGATGAAACGGCATGGTCTGCGGGATTATCCTGCGGCGGCACGATCCGTCTGCTGATTGCGCCCTATGATGCAGCCATGCATGACGTGGTAACACAGATTGTACAGGCGCAGACGAAGCGTCAGTGTATTACCAGCCGCACTGAGCTTGCAACCGGACAGATCACACTGATCCCGGCACCGGATAATGCCAAGATCACACAACTCGATGAAACCGGCTTTATTCAGACATACCGCCCGCAACCGCATATTGTGGTGACCGGTGCGGTACATATAGCGCAAGCGCTGGCACAAATGGCGCAAATTACCGGCTATGGACTGAGCATCATTGATCCGCGCAGTGGTTTTGCCACAGCGGAACGCTTCCCGTCTGTACAGCTACATGAAACATGGCCGGAAGAATTTTTCAAAACCAATCAACCGGATAGCTTTACGGCGCTTGTTGCGCTCAGCCACATTCCGCATCTCGATGATCCGGCACTCACTGCCGCCCTGAAAAGCGATTGCTTCTATATAGGCGCTCTCGGCAGTCGAAAAACCCATGCCAAACGGCTGGAGCGTTTAACAGCAGCAGGGTTTGAAGCGACAAATTTAGAGCGTATCCATGCGCCGATCGGATTAGCGATCAGCGCACAGGAACCGGCAGAGATTGCCGTGGCCATTCTGGCAGAGATTATTCAGGCCTATCGCAAGGCCTGAATTGTAAACACTTAGCCGACACTCAGGCGCAAACGTCCGTCGCCGTCCTGCATGATGCCTAAATTGATAAAGTCGCGGAACTCAACATTGCCGCCTGTCACCACGTGACTATGGGTTTCGCTGATCACCACAACATCAGAATCCGCAGCTTTACCCGCAGCAATACCGGCCGGTGCATCTTCAAAAACCAGACAATCGGCAGCATCAAAGCCAAGACGCTGCGCACCAAGACGATAACCGGACGGATCAGGCTTGCCAGCACTCACATCTTCCGCCACGACGATGGTTTCCGGCATCGGCAAACCAGCCGCAGCCAGACGGGCTTCCGCCAGTTCACGCGGCGCGGAGGTGACAATCGTCCAGCGGTCAGCAGGCAGACTGGCGATAAAATCTTTTGCACCGGCAATAGCGCGAATACCGGCAAAGTCCTGCATTTCTTCAGCCAGAAAAGCGGCTGCAATCGCTGCCGGATCAAGATGAGGCATATTCAGCATTTTGATAACGTCAACAACGCGGATGCCATGTACTTTTTTGAGCAGTTCCGGCCCGTCTACCCCGTGTTCCGCAGCCCATTCCAGCCAGATCCGCTCTACAACAGGAATGGAATTGACCAATGTTCCGTCCATATCAAACAGGAAACCGGAATAGGAATTCAGAAATACAGAATTATCGCGCTGCTTCACTTTCAGGTCCTTTTTAGCCAAGGGATAAACGGGGCAAACAAACAGACAAAGCACATAGAACTCCAGCCCTCTACAAATATCATGCTTTGCAGGAGCAGGTAGCGCACTATTACACCATATTGTTACAAAACAAACATTTATAATGTTTTGATCGCAACAAAATAACGAATAGTGATTTCGCGCCGAGGATATAGCCCGAACGTTGAATACGGAAATGAATTTAATCGATTTGGGAAAAGAAAAAGGCCGCGCGGGGGAGGAGATGCGCGGCCTGATTATGGATGCGGTTGGGAGGAGGAGTACCGCATTCCGTCATCGGGTCCAATTGGGAGGAGGAGAACGAACCCGATAGGCAGACTTATAACGGCAGGAGAAAAAACCGACAATAAACAATAATGCATAACAGTCATGCAGCATTGCAAGGCAGAGTGAAACCGTTATGCGCAGCACGCACGAAAGAACTGCAGCAGCGACAACATTCTGTGGCGGCGCGATGAAAACCAGTGTCGGTTAACCCGACTCAGTTTGCAGTGATTTTGTCCGGCTTCACGGGATTATTGAGGCTACAAATCGTACTGAAATCTCATATTTATCGAAACATTCAGCAATTATTGAAATTACAGATACTTCAAAAAATACAGTATAAAAGTAAAATTTATAAAAATCATAGAGTTAAAATCAATATTTATAAAATTACATGTCGAGAAATATCAGATTTTTAAAACCAGCAGTAACAGAAAACAGCTAATACCATCATTTTCGTGCAATTCAAATCTTTTTATATTCAGTATTGCAGTATTTCTCATTCAGATCATAATAAATCCATTAAGAAGATATCGGAGGAGACCCGCAATGTATGATGGTGTACCCGCTCAATGGCAAAAGCCTGCCGATCAGATGAGAAACCGCACCGATGATGCGGCCTATGTATTTCTGGGAATTTTTCTAGCCGGTCTGGCTGTCCCGGCTGCATTTCTTATCTGGGCAATTGCGACAAGCCTGACATCAGTCTTCGGCTGAAACAGCAGAAAAGGAGCCCTCCGGCACCCGAAATCCGATCCTGCATTTTCCGGCAGTCATATCTGTATAAGAACAGCTAAAAAAGATGCGCTTTGTGCCCCTTGCCTCAACCGATGCAATTGTGCGGCATTGAAAGCCGAAGCTGACCGGAAAAGACTGAAACGGCCATATGCACCTTGCAGCATATGGCCGTTTTTTTATGCATCACGCGTATTTTTACCGGCATAGCGTAAATGATTAATCAGATCGATACGGGTGATAAGCCCGATAAAATCCGCACCATTCACAATCAGCGCCACTTCATCACGGTCAAAGAAACTCTGCAATGCACTCAATGGTGAGTCCACCTGTAAGACACGCGGTTGCGGGGTCATTGCCGATGAAACCTGAGCCGCAAAGCGCGACCAGCGCCCTTCCGACGGGCCCTCTACGGCCTTCAGGATGTCGCTTTCGTCAATAATTCCGACAAGCCTGCCACCATCCAGCACAGGTAATTGCGAGACAGCATTGCGCCGCATCCGCCCATAGGCCTCAAGCAGACTTTCATCCGGTGCGGTTACTTCCACCGCACCATCCTGATGGCGCCGCGAGATCAGATCCTCCAGATTGCCCTGCACTGCGCGCTCACTCAGATGCCGCTCGCGCAGCCAGTTATCATCAAACATTTTTGACAAGTATTTGGAGCCGCTGTCACAAATCAGCGTCACCACATTTTTAGGCTCCGTCTGCTCGCGGCAATATTGCAGAGCTGCAGCCAACAAAGTACCGGACGATGCTCCGGCCAGAATACCCTCGCGTAAAAGCAGATCACGGGCGGCCTGAACAGATTGCCGGTCGGATATTGTATAAGCACGGCTGACAAGAGAGAGATCGGCATTATCGGGAATGTAGTCCTGCCCTATCCCCTCCACCGACCATTGACCGGCTTGTGCCAACTGCCTTGTCGCGATGAATGGTGCCAGAACCGAACCTTCAGGATCAGCAAGTATGATTTGCGTCTGCGGAGAAACCGAGCGGAAATAACGCCCAAGCCCCGTCAGCGTACCGCCGGAGCCTACCCCGACGATTACCGCATCAATCTTATGACCGGTTTGCTCCCAGATTTCCGGCCCTGTTGCAGTTTCATGCGCCCGCGGATTAGCAGGATTGGAAAACTGATCGGCAAAAAATGCATCCGGAGTTTCCTCTGCGATACGCCGCGCCAGATTTTGATAATGTTCCGGATGGTTCTTATCCACATCTGAACGTGTCAGCCGGACATCTGCCCCTAAAGCACGCAAATGGCGGATTTTTTCCTTGGACATTTTATCCGGAATAGCCAGAATCAACCGGTAGCCGCGCAGTGCCGCAACCTGCGCCAGACCAAGCCCTGTATTACCGGCTGTTGCTTCAACAATTGTACCGCCTGCACGCAACTGACCTGATTGTTCTGCCGCGGAAATAATGCTCAGAGCAACCCTGTCCTTGATAGAACCGGAAGGGTTCTGGCTCTCCAGTTTCGCAAATAAGCGGCATGGCTCGGTGTCAAATCCGCTGAGTTCGACAAGCGGTGTCCGGCCGATCAATTGTAAAACTGACGGGAATACACTTGCAAATCGCATTGCGATGGGCTCCTTTACAGCTCATAATGCTGTGTAAGACCCGATATATCTGCGGATTTATCAAGTCGGCCTATGTCATTGAAACTTTAAAGAGCATAGTGCTTCACCAGCACATCAGAAGACATATTATTTTATCTTACCGTCATTAAGCTAAGATTTTTTACTTATATAAGAGGCTTACAGGTTTGTTGTTTCGCACAATGTCAAAGACAGAAAAATTATTGCATAAAGAAGACGATGCCCGCAGTGCCGGTTATCCCATGACTGGTCTTGTATTTCATACAGCCAAATCAATCAGACATATTGCCTGATAAAGAATTTACGTTTACGTCAATGGAAAGATCATGTCTGATATTGATATCGGCATAATCTTGGTTAAGTTGTTGGCAGACGGGTTTTAGCGAGGAAGACCCGATACACCGGAAACTTTCCGGAAGCATATGCCGGCACAACAGGAATTCTGGGAGGCAGAATGACACGTTCGAGTGATGGGAATGCCAAGGCCGGTGCAACAAAAAGCGCCGCAAAGAAAACCGGAACCACGGCGGCCAAAACAGCCGCAACAAAGCCGGTCAAAGAATCCGCTCCGAAAAGCACAGCAGCGAAAGCTAAGACCGCAACAGCCACCAAGGCCGAACCGGCAAAGACTGCAGTAAAAACATCTGCGGCACCGAAAAAATCTCCGGCAAAAAAAGCTGCCACACCGGGGACAACAAACATTGCGGCTCCGACTGTTGCAGAGGCCAAAAAGCCTGCCAAAACGACTGCAGCAAAGCCTGCAACCAATACCACGGCGACAAAGCCTGCAACTAACACCACGGCAGGAAAGCCTGCCGGCAAAACAAAAACTGCTGCGGTAAAACCGGCAGCAAAAGCAGCGGAAACCAAAACCGCCCCGAAAGCTGGCACCACGAAGCCTGCTGCTAAAGCCGCTACCAAAGTTGCAAAAGCCGAACCAGAAGTAAAAATTGCTGACAAAGCACCGGAACCAGTGGTGACACCAGTTGCCAAACCGGTAAAAACAGCCAGCCCCTATGATGCCAAGCCATGGCTCAGCAATTATCCGCAAGGGGTAGCGCACGCGCTTGACCCGTCCGCTTATCAGTCGATCACCGATCTGATCCTCACATCCTGCAAGAAATATGGCGACCGCCCTGCTTTCACCTGCATGGACAAATCTCTGTCCTATAAAGAGCTGGATGAAAAATCGGCCGCTCTGGCAGCATGGCTGCAATCACGCGGACTGGTCAAAGGCGACCGCGTGGCCGTGATGATGCCGAATGTGCTGCAATATCCGGTTGCGATTACCGCTATTTTGCGCGCAGGGCTGGTGGTTGTGAATGTCAATCCGCTCTACACGCCGCGCGAGCTGGAACATCAGCTCAATGATGCCGGTGCCAAAGCAATTATTATTCTCGAAAACTTTGCCCATACTCTGGAAAAAGTCCTGCCAAATTCATCGGTCAAGCATGTGGTTGTCGCCTCTATGGGCGACATGCACGGGCTTAAAGGTGCGATTATCAATTTCGTCGTGCGCCGTGTTAAGAAAATGGTGCCTGCATGGAATATTCCGGCGCATAACAGCTTTAAGTCTGTCCTCGCCAGCGGTGCAAAACTGACATTCAAACCGGTGGTGATTGCACCGGATGATCTGGCTTTTCTGCAATATACAGGCGGCACAACCGGCATTTCCAAAGGTGCCATGCTCATGCACAGCAATATTCTTGCCAATGTGGAGCAGATGCGCCTGTGGCTGGACGTGGCTTTCCAGCATAAAGGCCGGCCGGAGCATATCAATTATATCTGCGCATTGCCGCTCTATCATATTTTTGCCCTGACCGTGAATGCGATGATGGGTATTCAGCAGGGTGCCCGTAATCTGCTTATCCCAAATCCGCGGGATATTCCGGCTTTTGTGAAAGAGTTGCAAAAAGCACCGTTTCATATTTTCCCGGGGCTCAACACTTTGTTCAATGCCCTGATGGAAAATGCAGATTTCCGCAGACTGGATTTCAAGCCGCTTATCCTGACCCTTGGCGGCGGTATGGCAGTTCAGCGTCCTGTTGCCGAGCGCTGGGAGAAGATGACGGGCTGCCTGATTACTGAAGGTTACGGCCTTTCGGAAACCTCGCCTGTTGCCACGGCCAATGTGCTCAATGCAACGGAGTTTTCCGGCACTATCGGCCTGCCGGTACCGGGTTCTGATGTGGCGATCCGTGACGATGACGGCAATGATGTGCCGCTTGGTGAAGTAGGCGAAGTCTGTGTGCGTGGTCCGCAGGTCATGAAAGGCTATTGGAACCGGCCTGAGGAAACAGCCAAGGCTATTTTCCCTGACGGTTTCTTCCGCACCGGTGATATGGGCTTCATGAATGAAGGCGGTTTCACCAAAATTGTGGATCGCAAGAAGGATATGATCCTTGTCTCCGGCTTCAATGTCTATCCGAATGAGATTGAAGAAGTTGCAGCGGAACATCCGGGCGTTGTCGAGGCTGCTGCAATCGGTATTGCCAATGAACATTCCGGCGAAGTGGTAAAGCTGTTTGTGGTACGCCGTGATCCGGAGCTGACCGAAGAGGTGCTGAAAGCTTTCTGTGCCGAGCGGCTGACCAATTATAAGCGTCCGCGTATAATTGAATTCCGCGACAGTCTGCCGAAAAGCAATGTCGGTAAAATTCTGCGCCGCGAATTGCGCTAGAGCATTTCACAGTCAAGTTAGATCAACTTGATGCCCGTGATAATGAGACTAAACAGAAAAAAGGCCGGTGAAATCACCGGCCTTTAATGTTAAATATCAGCAGACATTACTTTCCGGCCAGATAGTCCGGCAAATCCGCAATAGACGGCAGCACAATATCAGCCAGCGGTTCAAGCACTTCACGCGGACTGTTGCCCGTCAGCACACCAACCGCCAGACCGGCTTTGGCAGCTCTGGCACATTCCATATCATGCGGATTGTCGCCAACCATCGCCACCTGCTCCGGTGCCACGCCGACTTCTGCCGCAAAATGCAGCAGCGGATCAGCATAAGGCTTGGCACGCGCTGCTGTGTCATAGCCGATAAAGCCGGAAAACAGATCACTGATACCGAGTGCAGCAGCTGTTGCCCGTGCACCGGCCTCAGAATCATTGGTCGCAATGCCTAAGATAAAACCGGCCGCTTTCAAGGTTTGCAGGGTCTGGCTCAATGCTTCAACAGCCACAGCCTGTTTGGCACCTTCCTCAACCCCGTAAACATCATATTCAGCGACGCGTGCACGGCGTTGCTCGTCTGTATCCTGCGGATGCCAGAGCGCAACAATATCCTCAACCGTTCCGGCGGCAATTGCAGAATTGGCGCGGAATTTCTCCGCCTGCCAGTCATAGCCACCGGCATCCAGCAGTGATTTCGCCAAAGCATCATCACCGGCAGCAGAGCGTCTGGCCAGTTCACAGGAGATGGAAAACCACGTCCTGTTAAAATCAACCAGCGTGCCGTCCTTGTCGAAAAGTATGGCACGGATGGTTTTTTCAGAGCCGGACGGCACTGCTACAGTTGCTGACATTATGCCTCCAGTGAACCGGCAGGTTTGCTTTGTGCCGATGGTTCATCGCCAATCAGCTTCATCACATCATCGCCGCGGCGCAGATAGCGCAGGCTGCGATAGGTTAAAACGCGACCGGCCTGCGGTGCGCAGAGCTTGATATCATGCTCCGGTTCACCCGGCACGGTGACAATCGTTGCCAGCAGATCGCCTTTTTTGACGATATCACCCAGCGCCACATGATATAGCACCATGCCGCCCTGCGGTGCGCGGATCATTTCCACACGGGAGAAAGGCGCGATCGGGCCGTTAAATGCCTCGCCGAGCTGGCTGGATGCATCTTCCACCACGCCGCGATGCACGAGGAAGCGATAGAGCCCTTCCGCATCGGCCAGACCGGTTGCCGGATCAACATCATTCAGACCACGAAACTCAACGGTTGTTACCGCACGGCGACGCATATCGCGCTCTTCTGCTTTCATATGCAGCAGCGGATTAACACAGGCCTCTTCAAAAGCCGCGCTAACGGTTGAATCACCGGCAAGAATTGCGGTCGAGCGCAGTGCTGTTGCCAGATCACGCAGATCTTCCGCATAATTTTCATGCACATAGAGATAGTTTTCGCTCTCATCATCGCAATGCAGATCGAGCACTATCTCATGCTTCAGCGCCATGCGAACCAGCATCGCCTTGATGCGCTTATCGATGGAAACCGGCGCATCAGGTTGCGGCAGTGCAGAAGTGTCGAAATCTTCCAGCAACGGGAAATTACGGTTGAAATTCACACCGGAGAAGAAATCAAAACGACCGAGATGCTGATGGCTCTGCCACTGATTGGAGGCCACAGGATTAGCCTGCGGGACAATCGTGATATCGCCTTTGATCCGGCCTTCCTCTTCCGCTTTACGCAGCATCGGAATCAGGAAATGCAGCGCAGCCTGCCCCGGCAATTCAGCACCATGCAATGATGACTGCAAATAAGCCGTCGGCGCGCTTGTATCTGTGCCTTCAAAACGCAGCACACGCATTTCCACCTGAATGCCCGGCACATCACCGGCAAACTGTATATGATCCGTTTTCATAAATGTCTTCCACCCATTGACCGCCGGACAGGTTTTCCAATCACCTCATTCCGGCGCTTACTCCATAAACCATTATCAACAAACACGAAAAACAGATGCTTGTCACGTATCGGCAAGCAGTTTTCAGTGTATGAGGATCAGGTTTTTACACCTGCGATGCCTGGTGCAGATGTGCAATCAGACCCTGTGTGGAGGCATCGCGGCCACCGGCATTTTGTTTTCCTGTAACGACATCCAGCAATTCTGTTGCCAGTTCTTTGCCAAGCTCCACACCCCATTGGTCAAATGCATTGATACCAAAGAGCTGCGCTTCCACAAAAACACGGTGTTCATAAAACGCGATCAGACGCCCAAGCGCAAAAGGTGTCAGCTTGTCATAGAGAATAGTGATCGACGGGCGATTGCCGGAGAAAACACGATGCGGGGCAATGCGCTCCACTTCCGCTTCCGGCAATTTACGCGCGCGCAACTGTGCCTGCGCCTCTTCCAGCGTACGGCCCTTCATCAGTGCCTCGCTCTGGGCAAAACAATTGGCGAGCAACATCTGATGCTGTTCCAGCAGTTCCGGCTCATGCGTATGCACTGCGATCATAAATTCCAGCGGAATTGTATCGGTTCCCTGATGCAAAAGCTGGAAGAAAGCATGCTGCCCGTTGGTGCCGGGTTCACCCCAGACCACAGGGCCGGTGACGCCGGAAACCGGTGTGCCGTCACGCTTCACGCTCTTGCCGTTGGATTCCATATCCAGCTGCTGCAAATAGGCCGGTAAACGCGCCAGATGCTGATCGTAAGGGATAATCGCGCGACTACCAAAACTGCAGATTTCACGATGCCAATAGCCGATCACACCCAGCATCATCGGCAGATTCTGCTCGAATGGCGCGGTACGGAAATGCTCATCCATTACATGGGCACCGGCGAGAAACTCTTTAAACCTATGCGCGCCGATCGCCAGCATGACCGGCAATCCGATGGACGACCACACGGAATAGCGCCCGCCAACCCAATCCCAGAAACCAAACACCCGCTCCGGCTGGATGCCGAAAGCGGCAACCTTATCCAGCGCCGTCGAAACAGCCACGAAATGCGCACCGACAGCCTCTTCCCCCAGAGCATCGGCCACCCATTTGCGGGCGGTTTTCGCATTGGTCATAGTTTCAATCGTGGTGAAGGTTTTGGACGCGATGATAATCAGCGTGGTTTCGGGGTCAAGATCGCGCAGCGTATCGGCAATATGCGCCGGATCAATATTGGAAACGAAATGGGTATTCGGCCCGTCATGATACGGTGTCAGCGCGAGTGTTGCCATCACCGGTCCAAGGTCTGAACCACCGATACCGATATTCACCACATCGGTGATGGTGCGCCCTGTGGCACCCGCCAGATCACCGGCACGGATTGCCTCACTGAAAAGGCTCATACGGTGCAGCACATCCTGCACCTGCGGCACGACATTTTCACCGTCTGTGACAATCACATCATCCGGTTTTGCCCGCAGGGCTACATGGAGAACGGCACGGTTCTCGGTGCTGTTGATCGGCTCGCCGGCAAACATGGCATCGCGCTGGCCTTCGACATTACAGGCCACGGCCAGATCTTTGAGCAATGCCATTGTCTCGTCATTGACACGGCATTTTGACCAGTCAAGCAGCAAATCATCCAGTTTGAGGGAGTAGCGCTCAAAACGCTGCGGATCTGCGGTAAAGGCCTCACGCATATTCTGCTTTTGCGCAACTGTCTGCCAATGTGCTTTCAAGGCTGTCACACCTGCCGCAATTGCCGCTTCATTCCATGCCATGCCAACCACTCCCGGGTAAAGAATAACTGCTTCTCAATACAACCTATAACACTTTAGAGCATTTCCGCTTTAAGCTTCATTATCAGAAATGCTCTATCCTCAGCTGTACGCATTAACCTACGCAAAACCGGTTCCCGCTTTTGCTGGTAATGCTTTAGATATGAACCGATTGAAGTGTTTTAAGGGCATGATAAATAAAAACAAAATTCAGACGTTGTTTTCTTGTGATTGAAACCGATATCATTAACAAGATAGCGGGTTAAAAATATTCTGCACTACATAAATTTAAAAGGATAGATATGGATCTGACCGGCGAAGAACGCATTCAGGCACCAAGACAGGCTGTTTGGGATGCGATGAATGATGTGGACGTTCTCAAGCCCTGTATTCCGGGTTGCGAGACCTTGGAGCGGCTCTCGGAAACTGACATTCAGGCGGCTATTCTTGTTAATCTCAGCCTCATCAAAATCCGCTTTCACGGCTTGCTGATCCTCTCCAATCTCAACCCGCCATTTTCCTATACGATCAGCGGCGAAGGTCAGGGTTCGATTGCCGGTTTCGCGGCAGGAAGTGCTGATGTGGAACTGATCGAAGAAAGCCCTGATGTGACCATTCTGCGCTATACGATCAATGGTGATGCAGGCGGTAAAATTGCCCAGCTCGGCACCAAACTGCTCGGCAATACGGCACGCAAAATAGCTGACCGGTTTTTCGCCAATATCGGCGAAGCCGCAGCACAGAATATACGCCAAGGCAGTGCATAACTCAGGTGTATTTTATGAGTATATTTGTCATATTTTGACCATCTGATAAAAAATTTGACCTTCCGCAAAAATCTGTCATGCTGAGTCTACAGAAGCCAAAAGCACACAAAGCAAAAAAGTGCTCTGCTCTGACAGATTGCGGAACCGGCGTATAATAAGGGAACCACGCCGCTTCCCCACCATGCAGCAATGAACCAATGCGGGACGCGCATCAACATGCGTTCTGAGACAGTATTTGCATAACCGGATTTTGCTTGGCGCAACTGCGCGAACAGCCGTCCGGCACCTCTGACATTGATTTTAAGCACCAGATCGCTTGTCTTAACTGCGACTGTGCCGGGAGGAGTGACAGGAGCATGAGTGACCAGCATTCGCATGACAGGCACAATAATACAGCAGCGGATATCCGGCCGAACCGCCTTGATAATTATCAGGATGTGTTTGCTGATCTGCATCCGCCGCTCGACAAACATGAAGCACTGGTAGAAGCAGACCGCTGCTATTTCTGCTATGATGCGCCATGTATGACGGCCTGCCCGACCCATATTGATATTCCGCAATTCATTCGCCAGATCGCAGGCGGCAATCCGCAGGGCGCCGCGCGCACGATTTTGAGTGAAAATATTCTCGGCGGCATGTGCGCCCGTGTCTGCCCGACGGAAACCCTGTGCGAAGAAGCCTGCGTGCGTGAAGCCGCAGAAGGCAAGCCCGTACGTATCGGTCTATTGCAGCGTCATGCCACCGACCATCTGATGGAAAGCGGGGTTCACCCCTTCACCCGTGCGCCGGTTACCGGTAAAAGCGTGGCGGTTGTCGGCGCGGGTCCTGCCGGTCTTGCCTGCGCCCATGCACTGGCACGCGAAGGCCATACGGTGACGATTTTTGAAGCCCGCCCGAAAGGCGGCGGCCTCAACGAATATGGTATCGCCTCTTATAAGAGCGTCGATAATTTTGCTGCCCGTGAGTTGGAATTCATTCTGAAAATCGGTGGCATCACTATTGAAACCGGCAAAGCGCTCGGCAAAGATATTCAGCTGGATGCCTTACGCTCCGGCTATGATGCGGTGTTTCTGGGGCTTGGCCTTGGCGGCACAAACCGACTGCATATTGCCGGTGAAGATGCCGAGAATGTGCTGGATGCCGTGCGCACCATTGCAGAGTTACGTCAAAGCTCTGACCTTTCCCGCCTGAATATCGGCAAAAATATAGTCGTCATCGGTGGTGGTATGACAGCCATTGATATTGCTATTCAGATCAAACGACTGGGCGCAGAGAATGTGACGCTGGCCTATCGCCGTGACCGCGAACATATGAATGCCAGCCTCTATGAACAGCAACTGGCGCAGACCGAAGGTGTGGTGATCCGTGATTGCCTGCAACCGGAGGAAATTCTGCTCAACGATCAGGGGCAGGCAATTGCGATCCGCTTTGCCCAGACCGAGCAGCGCGAAGGCAAACTGGTTGCCACCGGTGCTACACTCACCTTAGCCGCCGATCAGATTTACAAAGCCATCGGCCAAAAACTCGACGGCCAGGGCCTTGGTGCCAGTGGCATGGAAATGAGTGGCGGGCGGATTAAAGTCGACACTGAAAACCGTACCAGTGTGAAAGGCATCTGGGCTGGCGGCGATTGTGTGGCAGGCGGTCAGGATCTGACTGTTGCCTCGGTGCAAGACGGCAAGATCGCCGCGCAATCCATCCATCAGCATCTGATGCAATTGCCGGAAGCCGTGAGCGGCTTTGCCGAGGCCGTGCTGGCAGCCAATCGCAAAGATCTGCCGAGCCTCCATCCGCACGCACCATCGGTGCACAACCACACGACCTCATCTTCGGCAAAGGATCACTGACATGGCTGATCTGACCACGAATTTTCTCGGTATCCGTTCACCCAATCCGTTCTGGCTGGCTTCTGCCCCGCCAACCGACAAAGCCTATAATGTGGAACGTGCTTTCAAAGCCGGTTGGGGTGGCGTTGTCTGGAAGACGCTGGGTGCGGAAGGCCCGCCGGTCGTCAATGTCAACGGCCCCCGCTATGGTGCCATCTGGGGTGCCGACCGCCGATTGCTCGGTTTCAACAATATTGAGCTGATTACCGACCGCTCTCTGGAAATCAATTTGCGCGAGATGAAAGAGGTGAAAAGCCGCTGGCCTGACCGCGCTCTGATCGCCTCCATCATGGTGCCCTGCGAAGAGGAAGCATGGAAGGCCATTCTGCCACGGGTGGAAGAAACCGGTGCCGACGGCATTGAGCTGAATTTCGGTTGTCCGCACGGTATGAGCGAACGCGGCATGGGTGCTGCTGTCGGTCAGGTGCCGGAATATGTGGCCATGGTGGTGAAATGGTGCAAACAATATAGCCGCATGCCGGTGATTACCAAACTTACCCCGAATATCAGCGATATCCGTATGCCTGCACGTGCTGCTAAAAATGCCGGAACCGATGCGGTATCGCTCATCAATACCATCAATTCCATTGTTTCCATTGATCTCGACAATTTTGCCCCGCAACCAAGCATTGACGGACGCGGCTCCCATGGCGGCTATTGCGGCCCTGCGGTCAAACCGATTGCGCTCAATATGGTGGCGGAAATTGCCCGCGATCCGGAAACTCGCGGAATGCCGATTTCCGGCATTGGCGGCATCACCACATGGCGCGATGCGGCGGAATATATCTCGCTCGGTTGCGGTACGGTTCAGGTCTGCACGGCGGCCATGACCTATGGTTTCAAAGTTGTGCAGGAAATGATCGACGGTCTGTCCGACTGGATGGACAGCAAAGGCTATCAGTCGCTCGATGATTTCCGTGGCCGCGCAACCCCGCAGGTTACCGACTGGCAATATCTCAACCTCAATTACACCACCAAAGCGCGGATTGATCAGGATGCCTGCATCAAATGCGGCCGCTGTCACATTGCCTGCGAGGATACCTCCCATCAGGCAATTACTTCCATGATGGACGGCGTGCGCCATTTCGAGGTGATTGATGAGGAATGTGTCGGCTGTAATCTCTGCGTGAGCGTCTGTCCTGTGCAGGATTGTATCACCATGGAGCAGGTTTCCGGCATTGATCCGCGCAACAAAGAACCGATCAGCCCTGATTATGCCAACTGGACAACCCATCCGAACAATCCGATGGCAAAACACAAACAGGCGGCAGAATAGGAGCGGTAAACGGTGACAGGACAGGCAGTCATCACAACCCGTAAAACAGAGAGCGGCAGAGAATTTTCTGCCGTGTCTCTTCCCTGCTTAACGGGGCCGGATACCATTAAGCAGAATGGCGCTGACCGCCTGTACCGTTTTCTCACAGCAATCCGGCGCATCAAATTTTTCACCGAGCACTGCGCGCAACTGCGTTTCAAAATCGGAATAATGCTGGGTCGTCGCCCAGATCGTGAAAATCAGATGATGCGGGTCGGTCTTTGCCAGCCTGCCCTCTTCCATCCATTGCCCGATCATGGCCGCTTTTTCATCCACCAGTTCGCGCATATCCTCTTGCAGGAAAGTGCCGATTGCCGGTGCACCATGCATAATCTCATTGGCGAACAGGCGCGAAGCCGCAGGATTGCGGAACGCCATTTCAATCTTATTGCGGATGTAAGAGCCAAGCTCTTCCAGCGGTTCGCCCTGCGGATCAATAGACTGCAGCGAGGCCAGCCATTCTTCCATCGTCTGCTGCAAAACGGTGTTGTAAATATCTTCCTTACGGCGGAAATAATACAGAAGATTAGGCTTCGACATACCGGATTTCAGTGCGATCTGGTCGATGGTGGAACCACGAAAACCATAGGTCGAGAACACATCCAGCGCGGCTTCGAGAATGAGCTTGCGGTTCATTTCCTGAATACGCGACAGGCTTTCAGGTTGTTCCTGCTGCATCACGGAAATGTCTTTAGCCGATTTAGATTTCCGTACCATGCTGCTCTTCCCCGCATTTTCATACTGCCTGCAAATATAATGCGTTACAGGCAAATTCGGCCACCGATATTCTCTTGTCCTGAACGGATTTTAGTGGATGATACAGCAGCCGGTTTCCAGCAACGGAAGCAAGCCGGTTTCATAAAATACTCCGCAACAGAACGGAGCAGTAATCAACGTGTTTTTGGGGAAACAATCAAGGCTCTTTTTATGCGGCCTCTGACAAGGCTGCGCATATTACGCCAAAACGCATCATCTTTCACGATGCGCTGAATGAGGAGGAAATCCACATGCCGTCTCCCCGCGCCTTTATGAACTTATCATGATTAATACAGACCGCATACGGAAACAGACATGAACACGCATCTGAACAGCAATCTCAAAACCAATGCTGACCGCCTCTGGGACAGCCTGATGGATATGGCCAAAATCGGCCCTGGCATTTCAACGGGGAATAACCGTCAGACCCTGACCGATGAAGACCGCGAAGGCCGGCTGCTTTTTCAGAAATGGTGCGAAGATGCCGGTATGACCATGGGCGTCGATACAATGGGCAATATGTTCGCCCGCCGCGAAGGCAGTGATCCGTCGCTGCCACCGGTGATGCTCGGCAGCCATCTCGACACCCAGCCGACCGGTGGTAAATTCGACGGCGTGCTCGGTGTGCTCGGCGGACTGGAAGTGGTGCGCACCCTCAATGATCTCGGCATCAAAACCCGTCATCCGATTGAAGTGGTCAACTGGACCAATGAAGAAGGCGCCCGTTTTGCTCCCGCCATGCTGGCTTCCGGTGTTTTCGCCGGTCTCTTTGATGAAGCATGGGCGAAATCCCGCACGGATGCGGACGGTAAAACCGTTGGCGACGAGCTGAAACGCATCGGCTTTGAAGGTTCAATCCCGACCGCCAAGCGCCCGATCAAAGCCTATTACGAGCTGCATATTGAACAAGGGCCTATTCTGGAAGATGAAGGTCTGGATATCGGTATTGTCACCCATGGTCAGGGGCTGAAATGGTTGCAGATCACCCTCACCGGCAAAGAAGCCCATACCGGTTCAACACCGATGCGCAAACGCGTGAATGCAGGGCTTGGTATGGCACGTATCACCGAGCGGGTGGATGAGATTGCATGGGAGCACGCACCGAATGGCGTGGGTGCCGTGGGCTATGCCCATATCAGCCCGAATTCCCGCAATATCATTCCGGGTACTGCTGTTTTTGTCGCCGACTTCCGTCATCCGGATAAAGCAGAACTCGCCAAAATGGTGCAGAAACTGGAGAAATCCGTAGCGGAAATCTGTGAGAAAATCGGCCTGACCTATCAGATTGAAGAAGTCGGCGCGTTTGATCCGGTTTCCTTTGACGAGACCTGCCTCTCGACCATCCGTCAGGCAACCGAGCGTCTCGGTCTGTCACACCGCAATATTATATCCGGTGCCGGCCATGATGCCTGCTGGATCAATCAGGTTGCACCGTCAGCCATGATTATGTGCCCTTGCGTTGATGGTCTGAGCCATAATGAGGCCGAGGACATCACCAAAGAATGGGCTGGCAACGGCGCTGATGTGCTGTTGCATGCAGCATTGGAGACCGCTGAAATCGTATAAATACCTGCTCCGGCATGAGATATTTGTGCCGGAGCTCTTAACCTTTTCGATCAATCAGCATCTGTTCGCAAAAAACCATAAGGGGAAACGAACAATGTCATATTCCGGATCGCATACCAAGTCACAGGCAGATAGTAAAACAACACTGATTAAAGGCGGTAAAATCGTTACCGCAGACCGCTCTTACGATGCGGATATTCTGATTGCAGACGGCAAAATTGCCGCTATCGGCCATGATTTGCAGGGCGATACCACAATTGATGCGCATGGCTGCCTGATTATGCCGGGGGGCATTGATCCCCACACCCATCTGGAAATGCCGTTTATGGGCACCCACAGTTCCGATGATTTTGACAGCGGCACCGCTGCGGCACTGGCAGGCGGAACCACAATGGTGGTCGATTTTGTGCTACCCTCACCGGAAGGCAATTTGCTGGAAGCCTTGCAGGACTGGTTTCAGAAAGCAGGCAAAGCGCGCACCGACTATTCCTTCCACATGGCTGTCACCGGCTGGAGCGAGCGCTGCTATAATGAAATGCCGGAAGTGGTGGCACGCGGCGTCAATACATTCAAACATTTCATGGCCTATAAAGGCGCATTGATGGTCAATGATGACGAGATGTTTGCCTCTTTCCGCCGCTGTGCTGAAATCGGCGCCATGCCGCTGGTGCATGCCGAAAACGGCGATATTGTCGCGCAATTACAGCAAAATCTGCTGGCAGCAGGCAATACAGGGCCAGAAGCGCACAGCTATTCCCGCCCGCCGGAAGTGGAAGGCGAAGCCACCAACCGCGCCATCATGATTGCCGATCAGGCAGGCGTGCCGCTCTATGTCGTGCATGTTTCCTGCGAACAGGCGCATGAAGCCATCCGCCGTGCGCGCCAGAAAGGCATGCGCGTTTATGGCGAACCGCTGATCCAGCATCTGACACTGGATGAGAGCGAGTATCAGAATAAAAACTGGGACTATGCGGCACGGCGGGTGATGTCACCGCCATTTCGCGACAAGATCAATCAGGACAGTCTATGGGCGGGTTTAAGCGCAGGTAGCCTGCAATGTGTAGCCACTGACCATTGCGCTTTCACCACCGAACAAAAGCGCCACGGCGTTGGTAATTTCACCAAAATCCCGAACGGTACCGCAGGGCTGGAAGAACGTCTGCCGGTGCTATGGACAACAGGTGTGCGCACCGGTCGTCTGACCGAGAATGAATTTGTCGCTGTTACCTCAACCAATGCAGCGAAAATTCTCAATATCTATCCGCGCAAAGGTGCGGTGCTGGAAGGATCAGATGCAGATCTCATCATCTGGGATCCGAATGCAACCAAGACAATCTCGGCGAAGCATCAGCATTCGGCGATTGATTACAATGTGTTTGAAGGCATGAAAGTGACCGGCCTGCCACGCATGACTATCAGCGGCGGGCGTGTTGCCTATGCGCAGGGTAAAATTCTGGCAGAGCCCGGTGACGGACGCTTTATTGAGCGTGCGCCGAATACACCGCAACAGCAGGCTTTGTCGGTTTGGAAAGAAGTCGTCGCACCACGCAAAGTAGAACGTGATCCGGCTCTGATGCCGATTGGTGTGTGAAATAAAGTATCCATCAACTAAAAAACGGCGGGAGCACCCGCCGTTTTTTTATATCCAGATGAGGTTCTGACCGGCTTTATTCCGGTTTCATCTCCAGCGTGGCCGCATGAGCCAGCTCGCGATCCAGACGTTTTTCTTCATCGCTTTTCGGCTTGGTGAAACGGCCAAGCAGCAGATAGGCAACCGGTGTCACATAGAGCGTGGCAATGGTTGCCAGTCCAAGACCGCCGACGATAATCCAGCCCAGCGCAATACGGGCTTCCGCACCGGCACCGGAAGCGATGACCAGCGGAATACCGCCAAGCACCGCACAGATCATCGTCATACAAACCGGACGCAGGCGGATATTCGATGCTTCTTCCACCGCCTCCCGCAAAGACAGGCCACGGTCGCGCAACTGATCGGCAAACTCCACGATCAGAATACCGTTCTTCGCCATAATCCCGACCAGCAGCACCAGCCCGATCTGGCTATACACATTAAGACTCGTGCCGGTGAGGATCAGCGCCACAATAGCACAGCCGAGCCCCAGCGGCACGGTCGCCATTACGATCAGCGCACTGACAAAGCTCTCAAATTGTGCGGCCAGAACCAGCAGAATGATCACCACCGCAAAGCCAAATACCAGAAACAGACCGGTCGAGGTTTCGCCCAGCGTTGCCGCTTCTGCCAGCGGCACCATTTGCACACCGGCAGGCAGCAATGGCGCGGCCAGTTCCTGTACGGTTTTATAAGCATCGCCCAGAGCAAAATCACTGCTCAGACCTGAAGTAATCGCAATGGAGCGCAGGCGCTGTTCACGCGCCAGCTGCGGCGGCACTGCAATTTCCCGCACCGTGGCAATGGTTGCCATCGAGACATAACGACCGTCACCGGTACGCATGAAGACATTTTCCAGATCCGTCGGATCATTGATCGGATTGGACGTCGCCATCATCTTCACATCATAAGAACGGTCACCGATATAGACAGCGCCGATCCTGCGGCCATCGAGCACCGACTGCACCGCATTGGCGAGACCGGTAATATCGATACCGAGATCCGATGCCCGCTCGCGGTCAATCTGTACCGAGAGCTGCGGCTGCGTTGCGTCCACCGACAGGCGTGGCTGCTGGAAGCGCGGATCTTTCTCCATCTCAGCCAGCAAAGCACGGGTGACCGGCTGGATCGTTGCATAATCATTGCCAACCAGCGTGAATTGCAGACCATTGCCGGCACCGCGAATACCGAGACTGTTTGGCTGCAGAGTAAATGCACGCACGCCGGTAATCGGACGCAGACGCTTGTTAATATCGGCAACAATATCCTGCTGCTTACGGTCGCGCTCTGCCCAGTCGGCCAGTGTCAGCACCATAAAACCGTTATTGGACGCACCACCGGAACCGGCAATAGCATAGGAGTTTACAATCTCGCCATTATCGCGCAGCGGTTTGAGCGCCACGTCAATCTGCTCAAGCTGTGAGCGCAGGAAATCAATACTGATGCCCTGCGGGCCGGAAATACGCAGCATAACCGCAGAACGATCCTCATTCGGTGTCAGTTCCTGACGCAAAGTCGTATAGGCACTTAATGAGAAGAAGGCGAAAACCAGAGCTGCGGCAACCACAATCCACGGCGCATTAAGGCACCAATGCAGACTGCGGCGATAGAATTGTGCCAGACCGGTACTGACACGATAGACAAGCCCGCGCGGCTTATCTGCACCGGTTTCATGGGCGATGCTTTCGGCGGTCAGAAACCGCGAAGCCAGCATCGGACACAGTGTGAGCGCCACCACGGAGGACAGCAGAACAGCAATTGCCAGCACAAAACCGAATTCGCGGAACAAGCCGCCGGCCTGTCCGGGCAAGAAGGAAATCGGCACGAACACCGCAACCAGTGTCAGTGTTGTGGCGATAACCGCGAAGAACACTTCTTTCGTGCCAAGCACCGCAGCCGCACGCGGCCCCAGCCCCATCGACCGGCGCCGGACAATATTTTCCAGCACCACAATCGCGTCATCCACCACCAGACCGGTTGCCAGAACCAGCGCCAGAAGGGTCAGAATATTGATCGAAAATCCTGCCAGATAAATCGCCGCCACAGTACCGACCAGCGCCACCGGAATGGAAACAGTCGGGATCAGTGTCGCGCGGATATCGCGCAGGAACATATAGATGACAGCAATAACAATGAGGATCGCTGCAGTCAGCGCGATTTCCACCTCATGCATCGCACCACGGATGAAGTTCGCATCATCACTGGTCACCCGCATTGTCATGCCTTCCGGCAATGTCTTATTCAGGCGCTCGACTTCCGCACGAATACCGTCCGAAATATCCAAAGTGTTGGACTGAGCCTGACGGATAATGCCAAGGCCGATACTGTTACGGCCATTATTGAGCACTGCCGAGCTTTCAATATCCGGCCCCAGCGTGACATTGGCGACATCGCGGATACGGGTCTGCCCTTTGATAATGATATTCTCGAAATCCTGCGGCGAGGAAACCGATGCTGTGGCGCGCACCACAATCGCCTGAGAAGCACTGCGCAGCGATCCGGCAGGTTGATCCAAAGCCATAGAAGCCAGTGCTGAACTGACATCAGCAAAAGTCAGGCCATAACTGGCCAGACGTTTATGGTCGATATCAATACGGAAAATCTTGTCACGGTCACCATAGGTTTCCACATCGGCCACACCGGGCACGGCGGAAAGCACATCGACAATCTGATCCTCGACAATCACCGTCATATCATCAACGCTGAGCGTTTCAGACGCAATTGCCAGACGCATGACCGCATCAGCATTGGAATCCGCCTTGATGATACGCGATGCATCGGCTTCTTCCGGCATCTGGTTGGCCACGCGCGAGATCGAGTCACGCATATCAGCGGCGGCGACATTGATGTCCACGCCGTCATTGAATTCAACCGTCACACGGCTGCGGCCGAATGATGAGGTTGAAGAAATATTCTTCACACCGGAAACACGGGCAACTTCATTTTCCAGAACCTGCGTGACCTCACGGTCAACCGTTTCTGCAGATGCACCGTCAAAAGTTGTACTGATCGAAATAACCGGACGGTCAACATCCGGCAATTCGCGGATATCCACGCCACTCAGAGCCGCAAGGCCTGCCACAACAATCAGCACATTGAGCACGAAAGCAAAAACCGGACGGCGAATAAACAATGCCGTAAAACCGCCGGTCTGCGGATTATGCCCGCCGCCTTTTTCTTCAGCGCCGGTTACATCCTCAGTTATTGTGTTTGTTTCAGCGGATGATTTGTCAGAATTCATCATCATCCTGCCTGTTTACTGTTTGCCTGCGCTGTGGCCGGTTCTTTCGGGCTGGCGGTGTTGCCCGCGCCCTTAATCGTCACATTGCCGCCTTCACGCACATTCTGCACGCCTTCGGTGACAATCGTATCACCCTCAGCCAGTGCACCATCAACCAGCACTGCATTGGCATTGCGCTGGATAATCCGTGCAGCAACACGCTCGGCCTTGCCATCTTTGGTAATGCGCCAGACATAAGAACCATCGCCGTCCCACTGCACAGACAGCGGGTCAACCGCCAGATATTGATCGCCGGGGAAAAGGATAGTCACGGTAAAAGACATACCGGCACGCAGCACATCGCTCGGATTGGTAATTTCCGCACGCACCCGCAAAGTCCGGCTGGCCGCGTCAATCATATTATCCATAGCACTGACCTGCCCCTGAAAGCTTTTGCCTGGCAGAGCCGTCGGCATTGCTGTCACGGCCTGCCCCAACCGCAATTGCGGTGCAAACCGCTCCGGTACCCAGATATCAATCAGCAGCTTTGAGCGGTCATCAATCGTAGCAATCGTGGTGGAGGATGTGACATAATTCCCTGCGTCCACCGGCAGAATACCGACAATACCGGCAATCGGTGCTGTAACCGAACGGCGGCTGAGCGCCAGTTCCGCATCCTTCACAGCCAGTTTTGCATTGGCCAGAGCAAGCTCTGCCGCAACAACCTGTACCTGTGTCGCCGTGTTGGAAGCCCGCAAAGTTGCCATACGCTGTTGTGTGATTTCCGCGTCTTTCAGCAGCACCTGTGCTTTCTCAACGGCAATCTGTTCTGTTTCCGCATCCAGTTCGGCAATGACCTGATCTTTATGGACGGTGGTGCCTGCACTCACCAGAAACCGGCGAATAGTTCCGCTTGAATAAGGCGAAACCGCAACCGTATTGAGCGCAACACCGCTGCCGATAGCACTCAGCTTGTCATTGACGACCTGTTTCTGGGCTGGCTTTACAACCACCAAAGGCGCGTTGCGCGCGCCACTCTGCCCTGCTGCCGGTGCGCCGCCGGTGGCCTGTGTCGCGGAACGTTCAGTATTATACCAGCTCCAGCCCCCGAAGGCGGCGGCAGCCACGACCAAACAAACCGTAATTTGTTTCCAGTTTTTCATTATCTTCCGATCTTGCCGCAACCTGAGTTAATTGCCTGCACAGACAGGCTCGCTGCATTCTGCTCTTAAAATGCGTAATCTGCGGTCTCAGGTCTAATTAAATTTCTGTAATCCTGTTGCGGCAAAGTGCCGGAAAGCCCGTAAAACCGGTATCCGGCCCTGTTTAAACCACGTCTCATGCCCTGAGATGAGCCGATATGATTAATAAGACCTTACCATGAGATGGGTCTGACAAAACAAAACGGGCGGAAACACGCTGTTTCCGCCCGCTGAACTCAATAGGATACTGTCTTTTATACGATGGCTTTATAAGCAACGGCCATACGGGCTGCCAGTTTGGCATTGTTCAGCACCAGCGCAATATTGGCTTTCAGGCTGCGGCCTTCCGACAATTCATTGATGCGCGCCAGCAGGAACGGTGTCACATCTTTACCGCCAACGCCCTGATCAGCAGCTTCCTTAACAGCGGCTTCAATCGTGCCGTTAATGAATTCCGGTGTCAGTGCATCTTCTTCAGGGATCGGATTGGCAATCAGAATACCGGTGCCGGAACCAAGCGCATGATGCAGAGCCATCGCTTTCGCAATTTCTTCCGCGCTGTTCAGACGGTGGTCGGCTTTACAACCGCTTGAACGGGTGAAGAATGCCGGAAAATCATCGCTGCCATGCGCAATAATCGGCACGCGCTGGGTTTCCAGATATTCAAGCGTTTTCGGAATATCGAGAATGGATTTCACACCCGCGCAAACCACAGTGGTGTTGGTCATGCCCAGTTCGTTCAGGTCGGCGGAAATATCGAAACTGTCTTCCGCACCGCGATGCACGCCGCCAACACCGCCGGTGGCGAAAATTTCAATACCGGCCAGCGCAGCAATACGCATGGTTGCCGAAACAGTAGTACCGGCAGTCAGTCCCTGCACCATATCTGCGGCCAGATCACGGCTCGATGTTTTCACCGCATCGGTGGTCTGTGCAAGCTGTTCCAGCTGGGCATCACCGAGGCCGACATGGATTTCACCTTTGAGCACAGCAATAGTTGCCGGTGTCGCACCGTTTTCACGGATAACAGCTTCAACCTTACGCGCCATTTCCAAATTCTGCGGGAAAGGCATGCCATGGGTGATGATCGTGGATTCAAGAGCAACAACAGGCGCGCCTTTATCGAGAGCGGCGCGGACTTCATCGCTGAAATGCATAGTCAAACGGGTCATAGCTGGAGCAGTCTTTCTGAGGGAGTTTAATGGAGATAAATCAGTCGCGAATACGATGAAGGTTCGCTTCGAGAAAATGTGCAGACAAGTCCGGATGGACACTTGCGTCGCTTTCGGTTGTCAGCGTGGCCAGCAAAGTACCGGTGCGCACTGCATCGGGCAGTTCCTTCCGGTCAAGCAGACAATAAAGCGTACCGGAAATCAGCGCATCGCCCGCGCCGGTAATATCCACCGGCTGCGCAGGCACACTGGCAATATGCCGGATGCCGCTTTCATCGCCGATATGAACACCGCCAGCACCCATGGTCATGACGATTTTGGCAACGCCACGCGCATGTAAGGCATTGATGGCCTGCTCTGCTGTCAGGCGCGGTGTGCCCGCAGGGTGACGCAACAGGCTATGCGCCTCATCCAGATTGAGGAACAGCAGATCAACACCACTAAGATCCTGAGGCAAACGCAGTGCTTTCGGTGCGGAAACCGTATCAACAGCCAAACGGAAACGGCTGCCGGTTTTCTTCGCCAGCAAGGTTTCCAATGTTGCCTGCGGCAGATTGCAATCGGCAAAAACCCAGTCAGCCGAAGCCAGATGCGGCCACACGGTTTCCAGCGTTTCAGGCTTGAACAGGTCGAAAATGCCCATATCGGCAATGCCGAGTGCCAGCTCATTATCCGGCCCCAGAATGGCAGCATATTCAGCAGTCGGCGCTTCATTGGTCACAATCGCACGGCTGACATCGACACCAAGCAAGCGCAGATGATCAAGAATAGCGCGCCCGGTTTCATCATCGCCAAGAATAGAAACAAAGCCGATATTCACGCCGAGCCGCGCCAGATTTTCCGTGACATTACGGGCAACACCGCCATGGCTGCGATAACCGCTGACCGGATTGGAGGTCTCGCTGATAAGAGGAGCATGGGCATGATATTTACGATCAAAGACCGCGCCGCCAATACAGACGATGCGCTTGTTCTCCGGCAGATAATAGCCACGCCCGAGAACAAAACCCTTCTGGGTCAGCTGCACAATATGAGCAGCAACAGTAGAACGCGCCAGTTTCAGCGCATCAGCAATCTGCTGCTGACCGACAAACGGATTAGCGACAATCATCTCCAGAACAGCACGTTCCTGCGCGGAGAGATCCTGCAGATTTTGCGCACCGGCTTTTGCTGACTGGTTCACATCCTGATCGCCCTGCACCATTGCCATTCTCCGTTTCAATCGTCCTGATGGGAGCCATATAGCAGAGCAATTTCAGATAATCAAACAAATGTTAAAATAAAAACTTTTGTTTTAAATTTTTCTAAGGCAAAACTCCTCATCACCGCACGATAAATAAACAGCACACGAAAATTTGAAATTTTGGCTTAAAGCGCCTATATTACAAACTTGCAGGATTTTAGCCTTGGTGGGGACAGGCTTGCGGTCAGGCATATTTATGCAACTGTACAATCCGTGACCCGGGCGATCGCCTGTTTTGGTCCGTGGGTGGAGACGGGGGACAGGAACAACCTGTCAGCCTGACGGATGGGTGAAATGACCTTTATGAAAAGCAAGGATTTTCAAAGGCCTGCTGACAAAGCCTCTGCAGAATCAGAAAAGAAGCGCGCCGAGGAATTACAGGCGCGCAGCCGTGAGCAAGCTGATCTGACTGAGGAAGGTAACGACGCGACATCTGGCGCCCAAACATCCCTCTCCGCGATTGCCGCCAATGCACCTTTAAGTACAAGTATCCCGCCGGTCTTCACCAATACCGGATCGGATTTTACTGCGAATGATCCCGATGACCTGCATATTCCGCTGCGTCACCGCCTTTCCAGTAAATTGCTTTTGATGACAATTCTGGCCGTGCTGATTGCCGAAGTTATCATTCTTGCGCCGTCACTGGCGAATATGCGCAATCAATGGCTGAATGCCAAACATACCATGATTGCCACTTCCAGCCTGTTATTGCTCGATGCGAATCCGGACACGACGCTGGAATTGCAGATTCAGGATCAGTTACTGCGCTCCACAGGCGCACAATCCATTACAGTCACCCGTAATGGCAGCAGCCGCGTTCTGGCTGCCTCACCGGAGGCCGTACAGGTCGATGAATATATTGATCTGACAACAGCAACACCGCTGAGTGATTTCTGGGGAGCCCTGCTCACTCTGACCAGCGGCGGCAATAAGACAATGCAGGTGTCAGGCCCGCCCGATTACAGCGGCACCACGGTTGAATTTGTGATGAGCGATAATGCCCTGCATAACAGGCTGATCAAAAACTCCCGTATTATTGCTGCGATATCGCTGCTGATTTCGCTGATCGCGGCCGCGCTGATTTATTTCATCATTCACCGTCTGCTGCTGCGCCCTGTCGGCCATATGTATGAGAATATGTTTGCTTTCGGCCAGAAACCGGATGATCCAACGCTGATTATTGACGGCTCCTGCCGTAAAGACGAACTTGGTTATGCCCAGAACAGACTGGCGCAGATGCAGACACATCTGCAGCATTTGTTTCAGGAACGTAAACATCTGGCCGATCTCGGTCTGGCCGTCTCCAAGATCAATCACGACATGCGTAATATTCTGGCCTCAGCACAGCTGATGTCGGACAGTCTTGCCGATACCAATGATCCGGTTGTGCAACGCTTCTCACCGAAACTCATCCGGACGCTGAACCGCGCCATCACCTATTCCGAGACTGTGATCGCTTACGGCCGCACACAGGAAGCTGTGCCGGTTCGCCAGCAACGCCTGCTGCGTCCGCTGATCCATGAAGTGGAAGACATGTTAGTGCTTCCATCGGATGTGCAGATTGCTTTCCGCAATATGGTTCCCGTCGATTTTGAAGCCTATATCGACAAAGAACAAATGCTGCGGGTGCTGAATAATCTCTGCCGCAATGCGGTACAGGCAATGGGCACCTATCACCGGCAGCCGGAAACTGAAAAATGCCTGACCATCAGCGCATGGCGCATAGGCAATACCTGTTATATTGCCGTGGCGGATACCGGCCCCGGCCTGCCCAAGAAAGCGCGGGACAATCTGTTCACCGCTTTTCGCGGGTCAACACGCAGTGACGGCACCGGATTGGGGCTGGTTATTGCTCAGGAACTGGTTCGCGCCCATGGCGGCACCATAGAATTACGTGACGATTACAAAGACGGTGCATTATTTGAGATTCGTATCCCTGATATGCCTGTCTATCCGCCACCGTTTCAGCGCTCACAACGCAATATGGTGTAATTATTTCAACGCTCTGCGCGAAAAGCGCCTTCAGGAAAGCCACGCAATCGCGTGGTTTTCTTATATTTATCCCCAGCCTTCAAAAAAAATACAAATTTCTGAAAGTTTTTCATCATAAGCCCTTGCAATGCCAAACAGAACCCTTTAGAGAGCGCTTACCGCACCGAAACGGAGCGGTTCTAGGGCAAGCACCCGTAGCTCAGCTGGATAGAGCACCAGACTACGAATCTGGGGGTCAGAGGTTCGAATCCTTTCGGGTGCGCCACTCCTTCTCAAAATTGAGAAGTTGACTTTCTGAAGATCAGAAAAACTCCTGTCACATTTGATAGTTTCATGCGTTATATACTGTGCTTATTACAAGCGCATAGAGTTCAGATACGCATCTCCGGACAACTCACTCGAATCACCTTGACGCATGTTGTTTCCTCTGTTGAATATCAAAAATATTTCTCCGCCCTGCTCGCATTCGCAACAATAAATATTCGTTACAATGTGATTCTCAGGAGATGCGTTTTTGTTTATTTTGAAAAATACGAAATCAGCGATCTCAAATCATAAATATGTGGCTGCAGGTCTGCTCTTCGCTTTTTCAGCGACAATCGCCCTGCAAAATGCATCGGCAGCCACTGCCGGCACTTCACCGGACTGCAAGCCGATGCAAGCACTGCAAAAACAGCAGTTTCAGGCAGCAGACACGTCGGCATCTGAGAATAACACCATCTGGATGGTTGACGGAGTAAAAGGCGGCGCGCCCGCAATCGGAACCATAACAAATTCCGGCCTATATACCGCTCCTGCCAATATGGACGAATCTGTCAATGTCACCATTTCCGCCGTCTCCGTGGCAGATGAAACGGAAATTGCTAATTTCCGGATCTGTAATGCTGCCTATAGCCGTACCGGAACAATTCATTATGTTGCGACCACAGGCGCTGACAGCAATTCAGGCAGCTATTCTGCCCCATGGCGCAGCATTCAGCATGCTGTCGATCAGGCACAGGCCGGTGATACAATCACGGTCCGCGGCGGTATCTATAATGAGACAGTGACATTCAACAAATCAGGTTCTGCGGAGAGTGGTTTTATCACACTCACCCGATATGCCGGTGAAAAGCCAATTATCGACGGCAGCGGGTTGATCACAGAGCCCTATGGCATGCGCGGCCTCATCAGCCTCAACAGCGCCAGCTATATACGCATCAAAGGGTTTGAAATCCGCAACTACAAATCCGGCACGGAATTCATTGCCATTGGCGTTCTTGCTCAGGGCACCGGAAAATATATTGAGATCAGAGACAATGTTATTCACGGCATTGAGGCGAATAATCTGCCTACAAACGGCAATGCAAATGCTTTGGGCATAGCTATTTACGGACAACAGCCAGTACCGATACAGAATGTCATCGTGGACGGTAATGAGTTGTATAATCTGAAAACCGGAACCAGTGAATCCCTGACCATTGGCGGCAATGTCGACGGCTGGCAGGTCACCAATAATCTGGTACACGACAATAATTTTATAGGCATTGATGCGACCGGCTATTACGGCAACAACCGTGCGGACTATAACCGTGCCAGAAACGGCTGGATTGCACAGAACAAAGTTACCAATCTGTCAGTTCAAGGCAATCAGGCTTTGACATTTATGGCTTCTGCGATTGGCATCTATGTTGATGGCGGGCAGAATATTACCGTTGAACGCAATGTCACCGATGCGAATGACGGCGGAATATGGTTGCTCAGCGAAAATCCGGGCAAACTGACTGACTATGTGACGGTACGCAATAATCTTATCCGCTTTAACCGAAATGCCGGAATTCTTGCTGGCGGCTATGATGCAACCCAATCGGGCGGTGCCGCTCACATCTCGATCACTAACAATACTCTGTATCAGAATAATAACCGTGACATTGCCGGCATCAATTCCGGTGAGTTTCAGCTCGGTCACAATGTCAGCAATATAAATTTCAGCAATAATATTCTCTTTGCCGGAGCAAAGGGTTATGCGATCACCAGCTTTATTCCTTCAGTGCCGGACACAGTGAAGCTTGCCAGTAATTTATATTACACAACATCCGGCAGCAGCTATACACGCTGGTTCTGGAACAATACAAATTACTATAATGACAGCACATCTCCCAATAATTTCAACACATTCACAGCCATCAGCGGTGATACAGGCAGCATTATAGGTAATCCTGCCTTCATCAATGCCAGTGCTTCAGATTTCCGCCTCGCTGCAGGTTCTCCGGGCAGAAACAATGGCCAATTTACTGCGACAACAGGATTTCCTGCCACAGGCATCAAGGATTTTGCGATGAACCCGCGCATCACCGGCACATTGATTGACAGAGGTGCCTATGAGCATGTTGAATAAAACAACGCAAAAAACATAGTCCGGCTAATAATCCTTATCCCCGTCATCGGCAGCAACATAGCGCCAGCGTACCGATGTCACCAATGGCTCAAGACTCAACCGCCCGATAATCTGCTCCAGCAGCGGATCCTGATTATTATCGGCACGAAACAACGCATTGACCTCAACGCGATTGCTGTCTTCAATATTGGTGCTTTCCAGATCCTGAATATGTAAAACAGTACCTAGATCACGCAGCAACAGCCCCCGCACATGCGCTTCAGCATCGCCCATACAGACAATACTGACAGCATAGCGGGTGCCGAACTCACCACCGCTGGCGGGTTGCCGGTCAATCAGATGCACCAGCGGCCGCAAAAATAAATTGACGCTGATGATAAATAAGGCGGCAATCGCTGCATGGAGATAAAAACCCGCGCCGCACATAACACCGACTGCCGCCGAGCACCATAAAGTCGCGGCGGTATTCAGCCCGCGAACATTAAAACCTTCTTTGAAAATGATACCTGCGCCCAGAAAGCCGATACCGGAAACGATCTGTGCCGCCACACGCGTCGGGCTGGTATCACCGTCAACCAGCGAGGCAAAAAGCACGAAAGCAGCGGCGCCAAGCGCCACAAGTGTATTGGTGCGCAGCCCTGCAAGCCTTTGCCGCCATTGCCGCTCAAAACCAATCATACCGCCGAGTATAAACGCGGCCGTGAGACTGGCGAATGTATGCAGAAGGCTTTCAACAGAACTCATAATCTCTCTCGTTTTTCCTTCTGATAACAGCGGCGTATCTCAGCTATATGAAGGGAATATTCCAGATATAAACGAGATAAAATGACAGTTGCTCATAATAAAAACAAAGCCCGGCATCTGGACAAAAAAGCACCGAACCACATTTGTTGATCCGGTGCTTTAAACCAACACAAAATGAATTATAAATTCTTCATACCAATCTTCAGATATTTATTTGAGCCATCCATCAAATCCTGAAAATACAAAACATCTCTCAAATACTGCTCAGTTGTCACGCCATCAACGCTCAACAAACCATATGAAAGAAGCAGATTCAATCCGGCTCCGCTATCTAACCCGTAAAATTTGTAATACCCGTCTACCAGTCCGGGTGATGTACTGAAAGAAAAGAGTTTCTGTGGATATGACGCTGCAATACTACCCGTAAAAGTAAATGCTTTTTTGCTTGTGCCCTCCAGACTGATAACACCCTTATCAGTCAAAGTGAAACGACCACCATCATTAACTACAAGATTATCTGTTTTTATAGTGAGGTAAGAATCACGATGCGCATAAACTTTAGCGTGATTTAGCTTGAAGTTTGCGGACTGAATGTGAGCTTTTGCATTTTTAAGAAGTTTAATTCCACGCGTGCCCTCGCTATCGTAATTAGTAAACTCTATCGATCCGTTCAAAGATTTTATAAACAAGCTACGATCAGAATTACTTGATGCAATAAAATGATAGTTATGAACGAATACACTTGTTTTTGCTTCAGCAACAAAGCTGGCATCATCGTCAATAAAAGCGGCAGCATTTATATCATATATATCTTCTGATCCGCGAATGGATATATATTCACTATTAATAAACTTAAGTATTCCACTATTTCTTACATGCGCGTTAACACCTTCAAGAACATTATTATTATAAGAGATGAAATATAAACTTCCGTCAACATTTAATGATAAGCAATTATTTGAGAGACCATTTAATAATAAATTTGCAGTACCAGTAACATTACTTTCCTGCGGTGTCCCCAAACATGTTAGCGTACCTTTAACAACATTAATAGCCTTACCATAAACTTCGGAAGACCAATTAATATGATTTGGAATTTCTGGAATATTAGGATCAACAGCCAGAGTTACATTTGTATTATCATCCACTACCAATGTAAAATCGGAATCTTTCTTATAAAAACCATTGACTGGAAACAATCCGTTATTCGTATTTTCAGTAGTCAATGTATTATTGGTAAAATCAGCATCATACGTCTGATCAAGCGTTGGATTCCACTCAAATATATTCGTCAATTTTAATCTCCTAAACAAATTTAAATATATTAATTATTATTCATAGAAATTTTTAAACCACTATTAGCATCCTCAAAATTCAGAACACTTCTTAAATAAGTTTCATCAGTATTTCCGTTCACACTTATCAACTCGTACATAAAAAGATCACTAAGTTCTTTTCCAGTCGTCCAACCGTCAAAAGTAAAGAAGCCATTAATCGCACCGTTTGGTGCATTAAACGAGAACAATCCCTTAGGATAAGATGAGAGATCAGAACCAGAAAACCCTAGCGAATTATTCACCAGACCACTCGCATTCATTTGCCCATTAGAGCTAATTGTGAAGCGCCCTCCACTTGTCACAACAAGATTGTCTGTACTAAACCTCAAAATTGCATTGTCATTTATATAAATTTTTGCATCGTTCAGAGAAATTCGAGGCGAGTAAATATTACCGTAAGAAATATTATTTAATTTAATTCCACGATTTCCGTCTTTATCGTATGAAAAAAATTCTATTATACTCGCATTTAGTTCAAATCCAATATGAGAATCACCTTTAATATTTATATTAAAATTTACATTTTCAATGTGTATTCTATTACTATAGTTTATCTGATATGAAAAATTATCATAAATATTTATATCTCCACCATCACCTGAAAACACAACATTATTATTACCGGTTATTAGTAGAGAACCACTAGAATTGGCATTCATATAAACATTTTGAAATAAAATATTATTATAATTACGCATTAAAAATATAGAACTAATATTAAAAGAAAGGTAATTAGGCCTATAACTTTCTATAACAGCATTATATTTTTTTCCACCATAAGACCCATTGCACCATAACCTTCCAGTTATAATATTTATTACCTTTCCATATACATTAGAACTCCAATAAATATGATTTTTAACATTAACTGCGTCTTTATTCACATTCAAATTTAACGTTGTATTACCAAGAGCACTCATCGAGAAATTAGAATTTACTTTATTAAAAGTATAAATTGAATAATCATCAACTCTATCTTCTGTTGTTAGAGTTTGATCATTATACTCACCATCAAAAATTTGATCATGGACCGGATTCCAAGAAAAATACTTCGTCATAAAACACCTCAATAAAAAACTACAATATAGAATAAACTATACATTAAATTACATTAATTAAAACAAAAAACATTACTATAAAAATCATTAAAAGCACAAAACAATTCGATATATATTGAAACAAAAAAGCGGAGAGGTTTCCCTCTCCGCTTTTTATTTCTCGCCCGTTACATCAGCCTGCCAGCGTATAGGCGGTTTTGACGGTGGTATAGAATTCCGCCGCGTAGCGTCCCTGCTCACGCGAACCATAGCTGGAGCCTTTGCGACCACCGAAAGGCACGTGGAAATCCACGCCTGCAGTTGGCAGATTGACCATCACCATGCCTGCATCGGAATTGCGTTTGAAATGCGTGGCATATTTCAGGCTGGTTGTTGCAATACCGCAAGACAGGCCGAAAGCTGTGTCATTGGCGGTTGCAAGCGCTTCTTCATAGGATTTAACGCGGATGACGCTGGCCACAGGGCCGAAGATTTCCTCGCGGGAAATACGCATCTGGTTTGTCGCTTCTGTGAACAAGGCCGGACGCAGATAGAAACCCGGTGTGCTGCGCTCCAGCTGCTCACCGCCAAAGGCCAGCTTGGCCCCTTCCTGCGCACCCAGTGCAATATAATCCAAGTCTTGCTTCAGCTGACTGTCGTCTACCACAGGACCAATATGCGTGCCGGATTTCAGCGCATCATCAATCACCAGCGTCTTCATGCGGGCAACCAGTGCATCCACGAAGCGGTCGTGAATACCTTCCTGCACGATCAGGCGGGACGATGCTGTGCAACGCTGACCGGTTGAGAAGAAAGAGGAATTGAGCGCGGCATCCACGGCCACATCCAGATCGGCATCATCCAGAATAACAAACGGATTTTTACCGCCCATTTCCAGCTGGAACTTACGGTTATGAACGATCGAAGCCGCTGCAACACGCTGGCCGGTGCCGGTGGAGCCTGTGAATGTCAGGGCATGCACATCCGCGCTGTCAAGAATGGCCTGACCAACAACCGAACCCTTGCCCATCACCAGATTGAGAACGCCTTTTGGCAGACCTGCGCGGTGCAGAATATCAACAATCGCATGGGCACAGCCCGGTACAAGATCAGCCGGTTTAAACACCACGGTATTCCCGTAGCAAAGGGCCGGTGCAATCTTCCATGCCGGAATAGCAATCGGGAAATTCCATGGTGTGATAATACCGACCACACCAACCGGTTCACGGGTGATTTCCACGCCGATATTCGGGCGCACGGATGGCAGGACTTCACCGGCAAGGCGCAGCGCTTCATTGGCAAAAAAGTCGAAAATCTGTGCGGCACGCATGGTTTCGCCAATAGCTTCCGGCAGGGTTTTACCCTCTTCGCGTGCCAGCAAGCGGCCGAGCTCTTCTTTGCGCGCCAGAATTTCATCCGAGGTTTTGCGCAGGATTGCATGGCGCTCCATAATGCCGGAACGAGACCAGGCCGGAAATGCGGCTTTGGCCGCGGCAATCGCATTCAGCGCATCAGCCTGTGAAGCGCGGGCATATTCCCCCACCACATCATTGGTATCGGACGGGCTGATATTCGGAATCGCCTCGCCGCCAACCCATTCGCCGTCAATCAAATTCTTATGCAATGTCATATTCTGCAAACTCCCCTTTGCGAATAGCCGGTCACTCGTTCCGCCAGCACCATGTCATATATGATGCATCAAACTAATATCATTTAAAGCATTGTGACTATGGTTCAGGCCTCATAAAGCGATGCTCATTCGGAATGATCCTGATATATCAGTATCTACAGGAAAAACGTGCACCTGTCATCACCTAATATTTTTATCTCCGCACAGCATCTTTGATAAAGCTCTGCGCACCCTATATAAATGGCAAGACAAGAAACGGAGCGGAGCAGTCATGATTATCGGCGAAGCAGAAAAAGCATCCGGCATTTCAGCCAAGATGATCCGCTATTATGAATCCATCGGCCTGATTGATGCGGCTGACCGCACGGCCTCCGGCTATCGTGTCTATTCCGACCGTGATGTGCAAAATCTGCGCTTCATCCGCCAGTGCCGCGATCTCGGTCTGTCGCTGGAACGGATTAAATTATTGCTCAATCTCTGGCGAAACGATCAACGCGCATCTTCCGAAGTGAAGCAGATTGCGCTGGCGCATGTGGCTGAACTGGAAACCAAAATCGCTGATATGCGCTCTATGGCCGATACATTGCAGAAGCTGGCTGACCGCTGCCATGGCGATAATGATCCGGATTGCGCAATCATCAATGCTTTGTCGCTGCAAAATCAGATGACGCTCAATAAGAAAACCGGCAGTTCAAAAAGCAGCGCCAAGAAACAGCACCCGCATTGATCTTTTCCTGACCATTCTGCGCTTTTGTTTTATGCGCTCTTTTCTGAAGGCATATCAGGCAATGGCAGTTCAATAACAAAAACAAGGCCGTTTTTATCCCATATTTCCTTAAACGAGCCGCGCATCTGCACATCAATACTGAGCTGTTTGAGACGGGAGCCAAAACCACGCTGTGACGGCTCCTGCATAATTTGCGGCCCGCCGGTCTCCCGCCACTCAATCCGCATAAAATCCTCATATGCGGATAGTTCGATGCGAACATGTCCCTGCGGCACTGACAGCGCTCCGTGTTTGACAGAATTCGTCATCAATTCGTGAAATACCAGACTCATCGGCGTGACATGGGCAACGGGGCATAAAAGTGCATCGCCTTCTATGGAAATGCGCTCCAAATCGGAAAAGACATAAGGCTGCGTAAGGCGGGTCAGCAATTCATTCAGTGAGATCGTGCTATGCTGCCCCGTAACAGCGGGTGTTTTCTGATAGGTCAGCTCAAATGCACCGGCCAGCGCTGTCATGCGCTCCCGCATCTGGCCGACATAATCCTGTACATCCGTTTTGCCCCGTGCGGACAAGCTCATCAGGCTGATAATCACCGCGAACATATTTTTCAGCCGGTGGTTCAGCTCCTGCGCCACCACTTCCCGCTGCTCCAGCGCCAGCTGTTCAGCGGTCACATTCACAATCAACCCGAGAACCGAAGGTTTTCCGATATCCGTATAGATACGCCTGCCGATACCCGTCACCCAGACCGGATGCGGTTGTTCTGTATCACGGATACGAAAAGTCTCACGGACAATATCGCCTGATGTCAACGCGTTGCTCAAAGCAGTTTCGACGCGCAGCTTATCTTCTTCATGGACGAGAGGCATAAAATCCGTAACAAAATTGATTTTACGCCTGTCCTTAAATGCCAGCATGTGGCTGGCACGGCCATCAAGGCTGACTTCGGCATCTTCTGGGTTATACTCCCAGACACCGATATTACCGGCATCCAGCGCCATTTGCAGGCGCAATTGCGCTTCCAGAAGTTTCAGCTCTTTCGCACGGTTGCGCTTATCAGCCTGTATCAATGCCTCACTGACAACGTCCAGCTCGCGAATACCCGAGCCCAGCGGCTTAATCGCCTGCACATCTCCCACAGCCATAGCCTGTGCGGCCAATTTTCTGACCGGCTTCGAAATCCGGCGTCCGAAGAACCCTGCCAGTAAGGCACTCAGTAATAATGTGCCCAGTAACAGGATGATAAAATAGGCAAAAGCCACCCAAACCGGCCAGTTCAGCTCCGAGCGGTTAACACCGATCGCAATGCGCCAGTCGCTCAGCGGCGAACGGATATAATAACCGGCCACCTGATTGCCATCGAGAATCTGCCCGCGCCAGCGCCCCTGCTTATCCGTGGCTTCCGTGCGCAATTTATCCGGTATCAGCTGTCCCGTATAATCATTGCTGTTATTATTACGCGCCAGAACCTGATCGTTCTGATCCACCACAACCGCAATCCAGTTTTTGGATATACCGCTCAAATTCAAAAGATCAGTAATGCGCTGTGCTTCCATGCTCAGCGCCAGAAAATAATTGATTTTCCCGTCAACAAAAACCGGACGAACCACCGTAAAACAAAAAGGTGTATTCTCATGAGCACGCCGCACACCGGTGACATAGGGTTTGCCTGCAGCTTTGGCAGCCGCAAGATCTGTTTTTGTCAGCAGCGGCAGATCACCGACCCGTGCAGGATCCGAAGCAACCAGCAATTTCGCCTCAGGATCATAGACCGTAATATTGATGTTTAATTCCTGCGCCATATCATGCAGGGTCGTTTGGAGAATATCAAAACGGCCATTCTTCAGAATATTGGAATAGCTGATAATTTCAGCGGCGCGCTGAAGGCCGTAGACCTCACGGTCAATTGTAACGGCGAGGGATTGGGTAACATCAAAAGCCTGATTTTCAATATGGCTTCTTTCCTGCAAAACCAGAAGCCATAGAAAAAATCCGACCAATATAATCAGAGGAAGCAACAGAGCGAGCGCAAATAGCGTGAGATGTCGCTTCAAATCTGCCTCTCCCTGATCGGTTCAGTGCAGATGCCGGTCATTTTACGGGACAACCCGTTCTGATGACGGTCAAACAAAGAACGATAGTCGCAATCTTTGACCAAACATAAAAAAATTATTTCATCATAGCAAGTCAGTAAAAAAGCAGGCGCTCAATCCGCTAATATTGCGATGTAACCTGTTTTTTATTGTCCTCACCGGTCGTGGCATAAATACCGGCACTGATAAAGGGAAACATCTTTTCTTTGGAATAGCTGTTTCCGAACATCATATCATACTGAACCTGACGGTAATCCTGCAAAATCTGCGGCATTACCGGTTGCTGCATCCATCCGGCATGGGGCGTGTAATCTTTATCCAGCAGCAGATGGCCATCAATCACGCTATATTCCTGATGCACTTTGCCCAGAAAACCGGTGTAATAAGGATGCTGGAGACCGGCCATTTCCAGAACATAAAGCGGCAGGAAAGACGGGCTGATTGTGCCGACACCGCGCAAACTGTCTGTACGGCTTGACCACAATACCAGCGGGGTTTCATGCTGCGCCAGCATATGATCGGCCGTATCCACGCGGCTGGCCGTACGGTTCTTCATATAACCGCTCTCAACATAGACATCGCCGAGCGGCGGCAGATGATCGCCGAAGAAAACAATAATTGTTTCCCGCTCGCGCTTCTTCGCCCAGGCCATCAATCGTCCGAGATTGATATCCGCATCCTGCGCGCCCTGCGCAAAAGACCGCACAGACCCTTTGGATGCCTCACTCACAGCGCTGTCAGCATTGGTAACAACTTTGATCTGACTGTCCGGATAGCGGCTTGGCGCATAAGGACCATGCCCCTGCAGAGATACACCGAACAGGAAGAGCGGCTTTTCCGCCTCTTCAGCCGAGCGGATAATCTCGCTGGTGAATTCTTCATCGGAAGCCAGATGGCCTTTTTTCATCAGCTCCGGCAGATTTTCTTCGGACAGGAATTTATCAAAGCCGAAATTTTCATAGACAGAGCCACGGTTCCAGAACCACTGGCGATAGGGATGCAGCGCACGGGTTTCATAACCCTGCTCGCTGAAGAATGAGGCCAGCGAAGGCACAGGTCTGCGCACATATTGCTGATAGGGAATGCTGCCATAAGGCAAAAAGGCATTCGAAAAACCGGTCAGCGCTTCAAATTCAACATTTGCGGTCATACCGCCGAATTCCGGCGAAAACACATGGCCAGACTGGTTGGCACGCACATTTTTGATCGGATCTTCATCAAAGGCCACACCCGGAAGACGGGATGGATCCCAGAAAGATTCGCTCATAATCACAATAACATCCGGTTTTTCATCATTGCGTGCAGCAACCGGAACAATGGTATTGCCGTGGGCAGAAGATGAGCCGCCCAGCAGACCGCTGTCATCATCCGCAGGGAATAAATATTCCGCAATGCTTGCAATCCGCTCCTGCGAATAGCCGTTCGGCGCAGAGACATTGGCCATGGGAATATTGAAAATAAACGCCACAACCAAACCGTTATGGGCGTAATTTTCCTTCTGATCCCACATCATCGGCACGATGCCCATGCGGTCGCGGATATAGGAGAAGCTGGAATAATCGGAAATACTGCCGAACCAGATCAAAGCCGGCATGGCCACAGCAAGACGCGCTGCACGCGCAGTCCAGTTCAGACGCGGCACAGAGCGACGGAAAAAGCGCCAGCAAAAATACAAAGCCGCAAGAGCCGCCATCGAGGCGAGCACGATCAGCACCGCATCCAGTGGCCTGTCACGCACCAGCAATGGCATCAGATCAACAACCTGACGGGTATAAAGCAGATCGCTCGGATAGAGCGGATCGCCGAGATACATGCCCTTTTGCCGGCTGAACCATGCAAGACCGAGCAAAACCGGCGCAACAATTAAAATACCCTGCCACAAGCGCCCCAGCAGGCTGTCCAGCAAAAACAGTGTGAGGAAAACAAGACCCAATGTTGTCCAGAGCGGGCGGTGTGTCAGCGTAAAATACTGTTTCCATGATGCAGCGGAACCGCGCATCAGCCACTCGGTCAGCATCACGACAGACAGGGTGAAGAACAGCGTTCCGGCTGTGGCAATCAATGCACGCCAGAACCAGTGCCTGCGGGCAAAATATGCACAGAACCGGCCATCGCGCCGCACCGCCTTCCGCTTATCCCCGTGATTCAGCGCGCTGTCAGAATAAGGGACAGTATGCGGTGCATTATGAGGGACCGGCGTTGCAAGATTGCTCAATGGGCAGCTTCCAAAATAACAGGAACTTTCCGGTTCCTGCAGCGTTACACGATGCGTCTGCCTGTTTGTCTCTGCCGGTAATTTTACCGGTCATTGCTGATAAAAAAGCAGTCACAAAGACTTCACAAAAACTTCACACAGGCGTTAGCTTTTAGGTAAACAGGCAGTCCGAAGCAAGAGATGACAAAGAGCAAAGACGACAAATTCCACCGCCGGATATGCTCCGGCACTGTTCTGCATTCAAAAAAACAAAATTGTAAAAAAACGTCACAAATAATGAAACATCGCCAGAACGATAATTCTCTATATTTTTCAAATAGATGTGATTTTATTCACTATTTTTCCTCAGAAATATCTGGAAAAAAATTATCGCAGGCTTGTAATGTAGTTTTAAGATTTGTGATGTGTCGTGTAGGCTTATCATGCGGTGTAAACAGCCGCACGGCACTGCCGGGCATGATGTTTGCCAACTAAAAGACACGGAGCCTTTATGACAACTGCCCCGCTGAACAGTCAGATCGACTCCCCGCTGTATTTTCAGCCTGCTTTATCAGAGAATGATTTTCGTTTGCTCTTCACACAGCACCCTATTCCGATGTGGCTGTATGATCCGATTTCGCTCAAATTTTTATTGCTGAATGACGCTGCTTTTGAATTTTACGGCTATACGCCGGAGCAGATGAGCCGGATGACTGTGCTGGATATCCGCCCTGAATCCGAGCACGAACGCATGATCGCTGCTATCCACGCAGAAACTGACTTCGGGAAGCCGCAAATCTGGAAACATCTGAAAGCCAATGGCGAGACAATTGAAGTCATCACCTATGGGCGACGCACAAATTTCAATGATCAGCCTGCTATTCTCGCGATCATTCAGGATCAGACCGAAATCCGCAAAGCGCGCAATGAAATCAGCCAGACCCGCTCATTGCTCGACAGTCTGATCAAAAACCTGCCGATCGGGGTTTTCATTAAAGATATGCAGGATAGCGGGCGCTATGTTCTGTTTAATGAAACAGCCAGCGCCATTACCGGCAAAGAATCTGCGCATGTCATCGGCAAAGCCGATCATCAGGTTTTCAGTGAAGAAGATGCCCGCAATTTTATCACGCAGGATCAATATGTGATGGAGAGTGACAGTGTTTTTACTGTCGAAAATGAAATTCCGTTGCGCAGTCACAGCCGCCATGTACGGGTAATGAAACGCACAATTCCGTCGCAAAACGGAGAAAAGCCGCGTTATCTGATCGGCCTGATGGAAGATATCACGGAAGAACAGGCTCTGCAGGCGCATCTGACCTATACGGCCATGCATGACTCGCTGACAAATCTGCCGAACCGTGTCTATTTTTCGCGCCATACGACGGATTTATTTTCCATAAAGGAAGCAATCCAGAGCCATGCCCTGCTGTTTCTTGATGTCGATCACTTCAAACATATCAATGACAGTATCGGCCATGCGGCAGGCGATGCCCTGCTCTGTCAGGTTGCGCGCCGTCTCAGCGCCTTTCTGAAACCGCAGGATTTTATTGCCCGTCTTGGTGGCGATGAATTTGCGATAATCCATCCTTTTGATCCGGAAAACCCTGATCACCGGCAGGAAATCGGTCATTTTGCAGAGGAAATCACCAATCTGTTCAGCAAGCCGTTTCATCTGGACGGCAGTCCTGAATATGTCGGCTGTACCATCGGTGTTGTCATTGCCCCCGAAGATGGTGAGGATATTGATACGCTGTTGCGCAATGCTGATCTGGCGCTTTATGCTGCCAAGGCAGACCGGCGTGGTGTCTACCGTTTTTATGAAAGATCCATGCGTGAGGCCGTCGAAAAACGCCACCGCACGGCTTTGGAATTGCATACCGCTCTGCAAAACAACGAATTTGTGCTGTTTTATCAGCCGATTTTCTCGCTGACGACAGATCTGATTACCGGTTGTGAAGCTTTGTTGCGCTGGCAGCATCCGACACGCGGACTGGTCGCACCGGATGATTTCATTCCGATTGCCGAAGATACCGGCATCATTTCTGCAATCGGTGCCTGGGTTCTGCGGCAGGCCTGTCAGGATGCCATTTCATGGCCGGAGAAAATCAAAGTTTCTGTCAATCTGTCGCCGGTACAGTTTAACAGCCGCAACATGCTGGACATGGTAAAATCCGCGCTTGAAGAAAGCGGCTTGCAGGCCAACCGTCTGGAACTGGAAATCACCGAAACAGTGCTGCTGTCCAATACCGAGCATAATACCGAATTGTTATTCGAATTGCGCAATCTGGGCGTGAGTATTGCCATGGATGATTTTGGCACCGGCTATTCGTCCCTCAATTATTTGCGCACTTTCCCTTTTGACAAAATCAAGATTGATCGCAGTTTTGTGTCCAATATTGATAATGACAAACGCAATCTGGCGATCATTCAGGCTGTGGTTTCTCTGGGCAGCGCGTTCAATATTGTGACGACGGCAGAAGGCGTGGAAACACAGGAACAGCTCACGCGCCTGAAAGACGAACAATTCGGTGAGGTACAGGGATTTTTTACCGGAAAACCGATGTCACAGCGCGATGTTTGTGACTTCATCGCAGGATATGACGGATAAAGATACATAAAATCAAATAGTTAATCTAAATACATTTCTTTCGGAAAAAGCTCTTGACCTTCCCATCATGGGAAGCCCTATCTTCTTGTCAACATCAACAAAAGCGCTGACATGCGCCTGAAACTGACAAGAAAGGCAGGGCTTCCGCAAGCGGGACTTTCCGCATAATCAGCCCTGAAGATCATCATGACACAATCCGTTTCCTCCACTGTTCTGCTCTCTGTTGACGGTATGGGCTGCGGTTCCTGCGTGGCAAAAATTGAGAAAACCGCCAATGCCGTTGAAGGTGTCAGCACCGTCAGCGTTGATCTGGCGAAAAAACAAGCCAGCATCGGTTTTTCGGCTCCGGCAGATGCCGCAGCAATTGCCAAAGCCATTGATGCGGCAGGTTACGAAACAAAAATCCTCGGCTAAAGGCAGGAGTTTCTGTCATGACCAAACATAGTCACCCTGAGCAGACACGCTCGGGTCAGCCTGTTGTTACGCTTGATATTGACGGCATGACCTGCGCCTCCTGCGTCGGCCGTGTGGAAAAAGCCTTGCTCGCTTTACCGGGCGTCAACAGTGCGACAGTCAATCTGGCGACACAACAAGCAACCGTGCGTTTTGCAGATAAGCCGGATGCAGGCCTTGCTGCCGAAGCTATCAAGAAAGCCGGTTACACCGCGCATATTCCGCAACCACCGGCACAAGTGGTGCTGGAAGTAGATGGCATGACCTGTGCATCCTGTGTCGGACGCGTGGAAAAGACCCTGCAATCCTCTGCCGGCGTTGCTGCAGCCTCCGTTAATCTGGTGACCAAACGCGCCAATATCACGCTCAGTGATCCGTCAGTCACGCCGCAAATGCTGGCAGATATTGTCACCAAAAGCGGTTATCCGGCACAGCCTATGGCAGCGGCCGCTCCTGCAAGCGGTGCGGAACGCCGTGCAGAGAAAAATGATGCCGAGATTAAAACCCTCAAGCGCGATGTACTGATTGCCGGTGCTTTGGCGCTGCCGGTTTTCATCACGGAAATGGGTTCGCATCTGTTCCCGCCGCTGCATCATTTTATTGCCGGCACAATCGGCACGCAGAACAGCTGGTATCTCCAGTTCATTCTCACAACACTCGTATTGTTTGGTCCGGGTTTGCGTTTCTTCCGTATCGGTATTCCGGCGCTGTTGCGCGGCGGGCCGGATATGAACTCGCTCGTGGCTGTCGGCACATTGGCAGCATGGGGCTTCTCGGTTGTTGCAACCTTCATGCCCTCTGTCCTGCCAGCGCAAACCGTCAATGTCTATTATGAGGCAGCAGCGGTTATCGTTACGCTGATCCTGATCGGCCGCTGGATGGAAGCCCGCGCCAAAGGCCGCACATCCCATGCCATCGCCCATCTGCTCGGACTTCAGGCCAAAACCGCGCGTGTGGTGCGTGACGGTGTGGCACAGGATATTCCGCTGGAGGATGTGCGTGCAGGTGATCTGGTTCTGGTGCGTCCGGGTGAGAAAGTGCCGGTCGACGGCGAGATCACTGAGGGTACGTCTTATATTGATGAATCCATGATTACCGGTGAGCCAATTCCCGCCACGAAAAATGTCGGTGATACGGTTGTCGGTGGTACGGTCAACAAGACCGGCGCCTTCACCTATCGCGCCACCAAGGTTGGTGCGGATATGGTGATCTCGCAGATCATCCGCATGGTGGAAGATGCACAGGCCGACAAGCTGCCGATACAGAACCTGATTGATAAGGTCACGACATGGTTTGTGCCTGCGGTTATGCTCGCAGCCTTTGTTACCTTCCTGATCTGGTTTATCTTCGGCCCTGAACCGGCCTTCACCTTCGCGCTGGCTAATGCCATTGCCGTGCTGATTATCGCCTGTCCTTGTGCCATGGGTCTGGCAACGCCGACCTCGATCATGGTCGGTACCGGTCGCGGTGCGGAAATGGGTGTGCTGTTCCGCCGTGGTGATGCTCTGCAAAGCCTGCGCGATGCCGATATTATCGCTTTCGACAAAACCGGCACGCTGACCATCGGCAAACCTGTGCTGGCGCAGTTCCATACATTCGGCAATCAGAGTGCTGATGACATGCTGGCTTTGGCAGCCGCGTTGGAATCCCGCTCAGAACATCCGATTGCGACTGCTGTGGTGCAGGCTGCAGAAGACAAAGGTCTGAAACAGCCGGAAGTCAAAGAGTTTGAAGCTGTACCGGGCTTTGGTGTCAGCGGTATGGTTGACGGTCAGCCCGTGCATGTCGGTGCAGAACGTTTCATGAAAAAGCTCGGCATTGATGTCAGCACCGGTGCAGAGGCCGCAGCAGCAATGACTGCCAAAGCGCAATCCGTGCTCTATATGGCACGGGATGGTGCACTTGTCGCCGCCTTCTCCGTGGCCGATGAGCTGAAACCGACAACCAAAGCCACAATTGATGCCCTGCATAAGCTTGGCCTGAAAGTGGCGATGATTACCGGAGACAGCAAAGTCGTGGCCAATGCCATTGCCAAAGAACTCGGCATTGATGAGGTGTCAGCGGAAGTTCTGCCGGATGGTAAAGTGGAAGCACTGAAGCGTCTTGCAGGCTCTGACCGCAAGATCATCTTTGTCGGCGATGGCATCAATGATGCACCGGCACTGGCTGCGGCTGACGTGGGTGTGGCTGTGGGCACCGGCACGGATATCGCTATTGAAAGCGCCGATGTGGTGCTGATGAGCGGCGATCTGACTGCTGTTGTGGATGCGATTGCCCTGTCCAAAGCGACAATCCGCAATATTCGTCAGAACCTGTTCTGGGCGTTTTCCTACAATACCGCACTCATTCCGGTTGCAGCAGGCCTGCTCTACCCGTTTTACGGCATCCTGCTCTCGCCGGTACTGGCTGCGGCAGCCATGGCATTGTCGAGCATCTTCGTGCTGACCAATGCGCTGCGCCTGCGCAGTTTCACCAGCACACGTTTATAAAAGCACCACCCTCCCAAGGCTAATGCTTTTAAACAAAACGCCGCCCGTAACAGGGCGGCGTTTTCATTGATTAGAGAATTGATTTACTTATTGTTTTACAGAATTTCCTGCGCTTTTTCCTGTCAGAATTAACTGTATCTGCGCCGATTCATTTGTTCTATTTTCAAATAAATGTTTCGAAGCACTTCCCGCTGTGCTTTACTGATCTATATTCTTCCCCATTCAATAAATAAGGGGTAGCATTGTGTTAGTTTCATTAACAGCCATCCTCTTTGCGTTCATAGGCATCGCGCTTGGTTATGGTGGCATAAAACTCGCCCTGCTGGGCGGCAGCCTTTATTACATTATTACAGCGGCCGGTTTCTTACTGACCGCCATACTGCTTTTCACCCGCCGTGCTGCGGCACTCTGGGTCTATGCCCTGATCATTCTTGGCACACTCGGCTGGGCATTTTATGAAGTCGGCTTTGACTGGTGGCCGCTCGGCTCACGCGGCGGCATTATTGTGCTGCTGGGTCTGTGGCTGTTGCTGCCACCGATCCGCAAAGCGCTCAGCCCTGCCAGCAGAGAAGTGGCACCAACGATTGAACAGGCTCGCGCAGGCAGTGCCAGTCCTCTGCCGCTGCTGGGAGCAATCGCGGCCGCACTGATTGTTGCCGGTATCTCAATCACCAAAGACCCGCATAATCTCGATGGTTCCCTACCCACAGAAGCGGTCGCGGCAACACCGGATATGGGCAATACGGTACCGGATGGCGAATGGCATCAATATGGCCGCACGCAATATGGTCAGCGTTATTCACCGCTCACACAAATCACACCGGAAAATGTGGCTAGCCTGCAGCTTGCATGGCAATACCAAACCGGCGATGTGCGCCAGCCGCAGGATGTGACGGAAACCACTTATCAGGTGACACCGCTCAAGATTGAAGACACGCTTTATCTCTGCACGCCGCATAATATTGCCATTGCGCTGGATGCGGATACGGGCAAGGAAAAATGGCGTTATAACCCTGAGGTCAGCGCCAATACCCAGCGCCAGCACCAGACTTGCCGTGGTGTAACCTATTGGAAAGACCAGAGCGTTGCCGCAGATCAGGCCTGTTATGAGCGGGTTTATCTGCCGACATCGGATGCGCATCTGATTGCACTGGATGCCAAGACCGGCCAGATTTGCGAGAGTTTTGCTGATAAAGGCGTGCTCGATCTGACCCGTGGCATGAAATATAATCCGTCCGGCTATTATTACTCCACCTCCCCGCCAACTGCGATGGACGGAAAAATCATCGTCGGCGGCGCGGTGAATGATAATTTCTCGACGCAGGAACAGTCGGGCGTTATCCGCGCCTTTGATATTCTCACCGGCCAGCTGTTGTGGAACTGGGATTCCGGTAATCCTGATGTCACCACACCGATTGCGGACGGTGAGCATTACACCACCAATTCCCCGAATAGCTGGTCGGTATTCAGCGCTGATGAAAATCTCGGCCTCATCTATATACCTCTCGGTAATCAGGTGCCGGATCAGCTCGGCATGGGGCGCAGTGAGGCGGTAGAGAAATATTCTTCCTCCATCACAGCGCTGGATGTAAAAACCGGTCAGGTTCGCTGGGTACGCCAGACGGTGCATCATGATCTCTGGGATATGGACGTGCCTGCTCAGCCCGTGCTGCTCGACATTACCAATAAGAGCGGACAAGTTGTGCCCGCACTGGTAGGTCCAACCAAGCAGGGCGATATTTATGTGCTCGACCGGCGTACCGGTGAAGCGATTATTCCGGTTACCGAAGTTGCAGCCCCAACAGGTGCAATACCGGAAGATTTCTCCGCACCGACACAGCCGCTTTCCGGTCTCAGCTTCAATCCTCCGCCGCTGACGGAAGCCAATATGTGGGGGGCAACGATGTTCGATCAGCTTGCCTGCCGCATCCAGTTCCGCTCGCTGCGCTATGAAGGTCGTTACACCCCGCCTTCCCTACAGGGTACAATTGTCTATCCCGGCAATTTCGGCGTCTTTAACTGGGGCAGTGTGGCGGTAGATCCGAAACGTCAGGTGATGTTCGGTATGCCGACCTATCTGGCCTTCACCTCTCGCCTTGTGCCTGCGGATCAGATTCCGCCGAAAGGTGAGGATGAAAAAGCCAGTGAACAAGGGTTGAACCGTAATGACGGCGCGCCTTACGGCGTATTTATGGGGCCGCTCCTGTCACCGCTTGGCATTCCGTGCCAGTCGCCGCCATGGGGCTATGTGGCCGGTGTTGACCTGCGCACAGGCAAGATCGCCTATAAACATAAAAACGGCACGGTAGAAGACATGGCACCGGTGCCAATTCCGCTGAAACTTGGCGTGCCGGGTATCGGCGGGCCGATGATTACCGCAGGCGGGGTTGCCTTCCTCGGTGCAGCGGTTGACGATTATCTGCGCGCCTATGATCTCACAACCGGTAAGCAACTCTGGCAGACACGTCTGCCTGCGGGTGGCCAGTCCACACCGATGAGCTATACCGGCAAAGACGGCAAACAATATGTGCTGATCGTTGCCGGTGGCCATGGTTCAGTCGGCACTAAAGCCGGTGATTATGTGATGTCTTACAAGCTGCCATAAGCCACACAGACACATAAAAAAGGGCGGAATTTCCGCCCTTTTTTACGTCACGCCTTGGGAGCAATTAAATCGTACAAATGGTCGATCGGGTCAGAAAACGCACTTCACGGCCATTATCGAGCGAGAACATACCGCCCCGCCCCGGCACCACATCAATAATCAAATCGGTATGTTTCCATGCTTCATATTGCGAGTGGCTGATATAAAACGGCGCACCGCCAATCTCACCCAATTGCACATCCTGATCGCCGATCAGAAAATCACCTTGTGCATAGCACATCGGCGATGAACCATCACAGCAACCGCCGGACTGATGAAACATCACAGGGCCGTATTCTGCCTGCAATTCGGCAATCAGTTTGAGGGCGTCAGGCGTCGCAGTCACTTTGTTCAGCGGTGCTGTATTCGTGTTCATTTCTGCTTCAGTCATGACACCCTCCTGTTCGTAAGTTACTTCGTCATATCCATCACGATACGGCCTTCGATTTCACCTTTGCGCATCTTGTCGAAAATCGCGTTGATATTCTCCAGCCGGTCAGTGCTGATCGTCGCCTTCACTTTACCATCTGCAGCAAAATCAAGCGACTCCTGTAAATCCAGCCTTGTGCCGACAATGGAACCGCGCAATGTCACGCCATTCAGCACCATGTTGAAAATCGACACCGGAAACTCACCGGCAGGCAGACCGTTGAAAGCAATCGTACCGCCACGCGACATCATCCCCAGCGCCTGCTGAAACGCTTTTGGCGAAACCGCTGTCACCAGTGCGCCCTGCGCACCGCCATCGGTCAGCTTTTTCACTTCGGCTGCCGGATCATTACTGGTTTTGGCATTGACGGTTGCAACTGCACCCAGCCGTCGCGCCAGATCAAGTTTGGCGTCATCAATATCGACAGCCACAACATTGAGCCCCATGGCCTTGGCATATTGCACCGCCATATGGCCAAGCCCGCCGATACCGGAAATCACCATCCAGTCACCGGGTTTGGTATCCGTGACTTTCAGCCCTTTATAAACGGTCACACCAGCGCAGAGTACCGGCGCGATTTCGTTAAACTCGATATTCTTCGGTAAATGACCGACAAAATTCGGATCAGCCACCACATAATCGGCAAAGCCGCCATTCACAGAATAGCCGGTATTTTCCTGAGATTCACACAAGGTCTCCCAACCGCCGAGACAATGGTTGCAATAGCCGCAAGCCGTATAAAGCCACGGAATACCAACGCGATCACCTTCCTTGACATGTTTGACACCGGCACCAACGCCGGAAACATAGCCCACACCTTCATGTCCCGGAATAAATGGCGGATTTGGTTTCACCGGCCAGTCGCCTTCAGCCGCATGAAGATCGGTGTGACAGACACCGGATGCCTGAATAGCAACCTGAATTTGCCCCGGCCCCGGCACAGGGATCGGCACTTCATCAATTGTCAGGGGTTTTCCGAATTCACGTACAACAGCGGCTTTCATAGTTTTTGCCATAACAATCTCCTTTGGCAGAAAGAGAGGCACTCCTTCTGCTCCATTCATGACACCAACATTACGGAAAGTCGGCGAGCCGGATTGACCGGATCACCGTGGCTGAAGCATTTCACAATCAGGCCGGATCAGCCTGACAGCCGTGGAATGCAACCACATTCAGAGCGTTTGCAACGCATCCTACTCACTGCGTTCGCTCTCATTTTTTGTTATGCATATCTCCCCCGAAACCGGTCATGACTTCGGGGGAGATCATTTCGTCAGATCAGAAGAAGCCCAATTTTTTAGGGCTGTAGCTTACCAGCATATTTTTGGTCTGCTGGTAATGATCGAGCATTTTCAGGTGATTTTCGCGCCCTATTCCGGATTGTTTGTAACCACCGAAAGCCGCGTGTGCCGGATAAGCATGGTAGCAATTTGTCCAGACGCGCCCTGCCTGAATACCACGGCCAAAGCGGTAAGCACGGTTGCCGTTACGCGTCCACACACCGGAACCAAGGCCATAAAGCGTGTCATTGGCAATCGACAGCGCTTCCTCATCCGTTTTAAAGGTCGTGACAGAAACCACAGGACCGAAGATTTCTTCCTGAAAAATCCGCATCTTATTGTGGCCTTTGAAGACCGTCGGCTTCACATAGAAACCGCCGGCCAGATCACCACCAAGCTGGTTACGTTCGCCACCGGTCAGCACTTCCGCACCTTCCTGACGACCAATATCCATATAGCTGAGGATTTTTTCCAGCTGTTCCTGCGAGGCCTGCGCGCCGATCATGGTTGCCGGATTGAGCGGGTCGCCCTGCACAATCGCTTCTACCCGTTTCAGGGCTTTTTCCATGAATTTATCGTAGATTTTTTCATGGATCAGCGCACGGCTCGGGCAGGTACAGACCTCACCCTGATTGAGCGCAAACATCACAAAGCCTTCAATGGCTTTGTCGAGATAATCATCATCTTCTGCGGTCACATCTTCAAAGAAGATATTGGGTGATTTACCGCCCAGCTCCAGCGTGACCGGAATGAGGTTCTGACTGGCATATTGCATAATCAGACGGCCGGTGGTGGTTTCACCGGTAAAGGCAATTTTGGCTATGCGCGGGCTGGAAGCCAAAGGTTTACCGGCCTCAAGACCAAAACCATTAACAATATTCAGCACACCGGCAGGCAGCAGATCGCCGATCAGTTCAGCCAGCACCAGAATAGAAGCCGGTGTCTGCTCAGCCGGTTTCAGCACCACACAGTTACCTGCAGCCAGTGCCGGTGCCAGTTTCCACACCGCCATCAGGATCGGGAAGTTCCACGGAATGATCTGCCCGACCACACCCAAAGGTTCATGGAAGTGATAGGCGACTGTATCGTGATCGATTTCAGAAATGCCGCCTTCCTGCGCACGGATAGCACCGGCAAAATAGCGGAAATGGTCAATCGCCAGCGGCATATCGGCATTGGTGGTTTCACGGATCGGCTTGCCGTTGTCCCAGGTTTCAGCCTCGGCCAGCAGTGCCAGATTATCCTGCATCCGGTCAGCGATTTTATTGAGGATCAGCGCACGTTCTGCGGCACTGGTGCGCCCCCATGCTTCTTTCGCGGCGTGGGCGGCATCGAGCGCCAGCTCCACATCTGCCGCATCGGAACGGGCAATCTCGCAGAGAACCTGCCCGTTGACCGGTGAAATATTCTCAAAATAACGTCCGGATTTCGGTTCGACCCATTTGCCGCCGATGAAATTGCCATAGCGTTTGGCAAATTTAGGATGAACTGTCCGGTTTACTTCAACCTTGTTCATTGTCTCTCTCCCTGTTTTTCGCTCATTATCAGCACGCTATCTCTCCTCAGATAGACATGCCTGAACTCACAAATAATGTTGCGGGAAATACGCGGCTTGTCATGAGGCCAGCGGAGCACTCATCACAAACTCTTGCCCGCAATGTCGCAAGAATGAGACAGTTTGAGAGATGGCTTTAAATTCGTGCATCCCGTCCAAAAAACATTTCACATTTTCCGGAATGCCGCGCGGCTCAGCCGTTTCGTCTGATCTGTAAACGGTTGAGCTTACGATGCAGGGTTGCACGGCTCATGCCAAGAATTTTGGCTGCCGAGGAAATTTTCCCCTCAGCCCGTGCAAGGGCGCGGATAATGACACCGCGTTCAGCTTCGGCCATATCCATATCCTGCTCAGCCAGCGTTCCGAAGAAATCGGCCGCAGGAACCGGATCTTTCAACCCGTCTTCGCCCAACCCCAGTGCCAGACGTGCGGTACGGCTGGCACCAATCACCATATCATCACGATCAATTGCCAGCAGTGCGCCGCTATTATGCTCAGTGACAGGTGCCAGAACAATGCGGGCTTTCTGGAAATGATAGCGGAAATAATCTGTCTCAATCTTGCGTGCCGCGTCATTCACCGCAGCAAAAATCAACCCTGCATAGGCCTCAGTCAGGTCAGACCGGCAGGAGGATACATCAAGCACCGCAACAAGTTGCCCTGTATGGTCGTGGATCGGGGCAACAGAGCAGGAAAGACCAGCATTTCTTGCATGAAAATGCTGGTCACGGTGAATTGTCACTGCGCGTTGCTCGACAATACAGGTGCCAATGCCATTGGTGCCCTCACAGGCTTCACTCCAGACGGCACCCGTCCATAGACCCCATTTATGAAATATCTTATCGTCCGCAACAGCCCCGCGCCGCTCCACCGGCACACCAGTACCGTCAGCCAGCAATACACAACAACCGATACCGCCAACCGACAGAAACAGACGATCCAGCACCGGTTGTGCCAGATGGGTCAGCGGCTCGACATATTCCTGCACTTCGCGCAATTTTTGAGCGGTGATAGTTTGGGGTTTGCCGGGATCCTGCGGTTTCAACCCGTGCAGACGGGCAGACCGCTGCCATGAGGCAACGAGAGCCGAGCGTGCTGCACCGCTGCCACGAATGGCAGAGTGAACCCGCTCCGCATGAGCGCTGAAGACTGACTGACCTGCCGCGGCGGATATTTCGCCTGACTGAATGCTCATTGCTGGCTCTCCTCCAGAGCTTCACTCAGTGTCTGCACAGAGAATGGTAGTCCAGATTTATGCTGCTGTGAAGAGCATGAGGATGAGACCCAAAGGAGGAGAAACTATGGCTGTAAAAACAAACACCGCAGCTTGATAAATCAGGCTGCGGTGTAAACTTAAACCAAAGCAAGAAGACCAGTCTTACGCCGCTTCCTCATGATAACCGGTTTCGGTTTTCATAAACTGATCCAGCGCCGCGATCTCGTTTGCTGTCATGACCAACCCGCGTTTGCTGCGTCGCCAGACAATATCTTCTGCGGTCAGTGCCCATTCCTGCACCATCATATAACGCACTTCAACTTCATAAAGATCGGCACCAAAATGCTGACCGAGATCTTTATAATCCGCTGCATTGCCCAAAATCCACTGCGCGCGCGTACCATACATGCGGAACAGTCGTGCCGCATGAGACGGTGCCAGAAAAGGATAATGCGCAGCAAATTTCGCGCTCATCCGGCCAAAATCCTGCACCGGAAAATCACCACCCGGCAATGGTGCCTTATGTGTCCATGGCGCACCTTTTTTACCGAGAAAATGCTCGATTTTCTGCATCATATGCTCGGATAAACGGCGATAGGTTGTGATTTTGCCGCCGAAAATATTAATCAGCGGCGCTTTATTCTCACCGGCATCATCCTTCAGCACATAATCGCGCGTGGCTTCCTGCGCCTTATCGGCTCCGTCATCATAGAGCGGGCGGACACCGGAATAAGCCCAGACAATATCTTCGCGCTTTACCGGCTCGCGGAAATATTCACTGGCGGCAGAGCACAGATAATCGCTCTCGGCATCAGTGATTTCCACTTTCGCCGGATCACCGTGATAGTCCTGATCTGTGGTGCCGATCAGCGTAAAATCATTTTCATAAGGAATAGCAAAAATGATGCGCCCGTCATTATTCTGGAAGAAATAAGAACGATCGCCGTCGAATTTCTTACGCACCACAATATGGCTGCCCTGCACAAGACGCACATTATGCACCTCAGCCAGACCTTCCACACCGGCAAGCACACGGTCAACCCACGGGCCTGCAGCATTCACCACGAGCTTTGATGTCACCTCACTGGTTTTGCCCGAGCGCAAATCCAGCAATGTCAGATGCCAGATATCAGCTGTGCGCCGCGCAGCAATAACTTTGGTGCGCGTACGGATTGTTGCGCCGCGTTCCTTGGCATCCATCGCATTGAGTGCCACAAAACGTGCATCATCAACCCATGCATCGGAATATTCAAAAGCCTTGGTGAACAGGTCTTTCAGCGGTGCCGCAGCCTTATCAGTTTTCATATTCAGGGTGCGGGTTGCAGGCAGCAATTTGCGCCCGCCAATATGGTCGTACAGGAACAATCCCAGACGCAACAGCCATGCCGGACGCACACCGCCGCGATGATAAGGCAGAATGAAGCGCATCGGCTTGACCACATGTGGGGCATTAGCCCAGATCACTTCGCGCTCCATCAGGGCTTCACGCACCAGCCGGAATTCATAATGTTCCAGATAGCGCAACCCGCCATGAATAAGTTTGGTTGCACGGGAGGATGTACCGCTTGCCAGATCTTTCATTTCGGCCAGACCGGTGCGGAAACCACGCCCTGCAGCATCGCGGGCAATGCCGCAGCCATTAATACCGCCGCCAATAATGAAAATATCGTAGTCCGTATTTGCAACCACGTCGCAAGCTCCGCCGAAAATCATGTCAATTCAATACGTAACTGCTTGAAGCACGGTAAATTGACACGGCTGTGACACATGAAAAACGGCGCACCGGAATCGTCTTCAATCCGGCATCATCCGCAATATGAAAGCAATATAGTAAAAAACGAAACTAAATCGAGCGAAAAAACGAAACTTCACAAAAATAAGAAGGCGCAAAAAACTTATGCAGTCGCGAGATAAAACCTGTCAGGCCTTAAAGTTTCAAAGCTTCAATCAACTGTACATCATGATCGGCGCAAATCTGACGCAAAGACGGTTCAATGCACTGATCGGTGATGAAAGTATCAATCTGCGATAAATGCCCCATCCGCACCGGCGCGCTGCGCTCCATCTTGGTGGAATCTGCTACCAGAATAATATGACGGGCATTGGCGATAATCGCCTGCGCAACCTTCACCTCACGATAGTCAAAGTCGAGCAATGCACCATCGGCATCAATCGCTGAAACGCCGATAATTGCATAATCCACTTTGAACTGACGGATGAAATCAACTGCCGCCTCACCGACAATACCACCGTCACTGGCGCGCACAACACCACCGGCAATGATAACTTCCAGCCCTGAATAGACGCGTAAGCGACTGGCGACATTGATATTATTGGTAATCACCATCAACTGGCTATGCGACAGTAAATGCTGGCTCACTGCCTCAGTAGTCGTGCCGATATTGATGAAAAGCGATGCGCCTTCCGGTATCAATGCAGCTGCGGCCTGACCGATTGCCTGTTTTTCCGAGGCTGCGATTTGCCTGCGCGCTTCATATTCCAGATTCTCCACGCCGGAGGGAAACAGTGCTCCGCCATGGGTACGGGTCAGCAATTGCGCACGGCACAAATCATTGAGATCTTTACGGATTGTCTGCGGGCTGACCTGAAATTGTTCAGCCAGATCATCAACCAGCACCTGACCTTTCAGCTTAGCCTGTTCCAGAATGGCACGATGACGCGGAGAGTGCTGCATAAAAATCTGCCTGATTTTACCCATTAAACGGACAAAACGTGCCTGATGCGGATTTATCCTCCGCGACCGCTCTGATTGTTTTTGAACGCGGCTTCAGGAAATCCGGCTTTCGCTTCTCCTGAAACAGCTTTGCATGTCAGGATAACTAATCAGTGGCTGAACACAAGCAGATCAACCTCATATTCAAATAAGTTTGTTTTGTATCAGCATAATTCCACAGACAATTCCTTTCAGACTGACATAGCTATCCTCTCAGATATGCCTGACTTACCCGCCACAGGTGTGTCAGCTGCTTTTGCTGTGACTTGCAAATATAAAGTCAGTGCACTGACCAGATGGTAGAGGATTGAAGCCGGTACATGAGCGGAACAATGACTTCCGTTCTTATCAACGCGGTCAATCCACAAACCGCGTTTTGCCGGATGCAGATGCCAACGAAACAAAGTGGCGATGCGCGCTTCAATTTCCGGCCTCATATCCTGACCATTATAGCCATCGAGCATGATTGCGGTTTTGATCGCCTCACATTGCTGCCAGCTGCGGCTGCCGCTATCCACCGGCCTGCCCTCACGCGACACCACATTATAAGCCAGACCTGTCGCCCGGTTTATCCCGCTGGAAATGGCATTGCTATACAAACGGTGCGCCATCCGCTGTGTGTTTTGGCAACCAGTGCGCTTGGCATAATCACTGAGCAACGCTGCCCATTCAAAAGCATGACCAGGCTCTGTGTGAGTGCCACGTTTATCCTCTATCCGCTGCCAGTTCGCAGTGAAATATTCTCCCAGACACCAATAATCACGGTCAAAAAAATAATAGTCACACAGAGCTACAATCTCGGCTGCGCGACGGAGAAACACAAGATCTCCGCTCACCTCATGCCATGCCAGACAGGCTTCGAGATAATGCATATGCGCATTGCTGCTGAGTATAGCCTGCGGATTAGCGTGGTCAGCAAATGTTTCGTAGAAACCGCCTTTGGGATGCGCCAATCTGGCATCCAGAAATGCAAAAGTCTCCTGCGCTAATTGCAGAGCCTGATTATGTCCCGTCTGATGAGCATAGCTCAGTGCAAGCAGCATACAGGTCTGATCGTAGAGATTTTCCTGACTTTCCGCCACACTGCCATCAGCATGAAATGACTGCACCCAGCCGCCATTGCGACTGCGCCCTTTTGCCTGCATGAAGATCAAACCATGAGCAATCAGACCAGCAGCCTCCCCGCTCCATCCCGCCTGAGAACTTTTCGCAAAAGCATAAATCTGCCGTGCCATTGTCCGTGAACGGCGAAGGCCTGCAACCGGCAACCCCTGCATAGAAAGGCTTTCATAGAAACCGCCATGGTGATGATCGGTACCACGTACAGACCAGAGAGGCAGTGCCTGTTCAAATAACCAGTCCTGCACCTTTTGCCGGTGCGTGCCCGGTAGAGAAATGGGTGCTTCATAATATAATTCTGCACGATTTTGCTGTGTCAGCTGTCTGACAATGGCCTGCACATGCTGGCTCTGTGCCAGCGGAGCCACAAAGGTTGCATCCTTAGTGGCAATAACAGCCATATCATCCAGGCCGGACACTGCGAGTAATCCGCTGTCGCTGCGAATATAACTGTTGTTGCAATCATGTGCGATCACATTACCGCTCAGCACATTGCCGCAACTATCCTGTGGTTGATGCTGGAGCAAAGAGTGCCATGAGCCGAGATCACTCCAGCGGAATGAAGCCGGTATCAGCACACGTCTGCCTGCTTTTTCCATAATCGCATGGTCGAAGGAAATCGCCGACACAGACTGATACAGATATTCCGGTAATCTTATCGCATAATCATCACGCTTTGCCTTATCGAGTGCAGCCTGCACAGCCAGCCAGATATCCGGTGCATATTGCAGAAAGGCGTCTCGCACAGTGCTTGCCCGAAATAGGAATATGCCGGAGTTCCAGAAGTAATTTCCCTGCCGGATAAAAGACAAGGCACTGTCATAATCCGGTTTCTCAGTAAATCGACTGATAATGTAGCCTGCGCCATGCGGTTCACCGGCCTGAATATAACCATAGCCGGTTTCCGGCCGTTCCGGCAAAAGCCCGAATGTAACAATCGCTCCTTGCGCAGCAGCAGGAACTCCCTGCGCTACGCTCTGCCAAAACTGCTCTGTAGTCGATATTTCATGATCTGCCGGACAAAGCAGGATCAAAGCATCATCACAGCCCGATAATGCAGACAGTGAGGCCAGTGCTGCAACCGCAGCGGTATTACGCGCCACTGGCTCTAAGATTGTCCTGATATCCCCCACATCAGACATAGCAGAAATTATTTCTGCAATTTGCTCGGAATGTGCCTGTGCACCGATCACAGAAATTCTGTTCTCGGGAGCAAATTGCAGGCGCTTTAAAGTCGCGAGCAACAGGCTCTCATCGCCGGACAGGTGATGAAATTGTTTAGGCTTATCAATTCTGGAGAGCGGCCATAAACGTGAGCCACTGCCGCCGCACATCACAAAACTCAACAACGGCAAATTCGTATGATTAATTCCGTTGAACTTTCCGTTTTCCCGATCAAAAGCCATAGCCAACGCCCCCGCCCAAGCTATTCAAAAAACTTAAAACCCGCCCTCAAAATCGGGCAATTCCCCTGCTCCGAATTGTCTCAGAACATCATTGATTGCGCGCAGCATATCATTGCGCCTCTCAAGCGAGACCGGACTCTCGGCAACCACCACCAGATCCGGCTTGTTTGATGATGCACGGATCAATCCCCATGTACCGTCAGCCACTGTGACACGCGCGCCATTGATCGTCAGAAGCTCCGTAATCTTCTGCCCTGCGAATAAACCACCCGCCTCAAACAAATTGGCAAAATAATCCTGTATCCGGCTAACCAGCCCGTATTTTTCAGTATCACAGCAAGGAATATTGAGCGTCGGCGTTGCATAGCTGGCCGGCAATTGCCGGTGGAGCGCGGCCAAGCTCTGATCCGGATGGGCAGCCAGCATTTCGCAAACCGCGATGGCGGTTGCCAGACCATCATCATAACCCAGTCCCAAAGGCTGGTTCAAAAACACATGGCCGGATTTTTCAAACGCCGCCAATGCGCGGCACTCCCCCATGCGGCGCTTGATATAGGAATGGCCGGTTTTCCAATATTCGACCGTTGCCTGATAAGCCTGCAATACCGGATCACTGCGAAACAATCCGCTCGATTTCACATCGACAATAAAATGCGAGGCTTTGTGCTTTTCTGAGAATTGCCGCGCCAATAGCAAGCCAATACGGTCAGCATAAATAATATTGCCCTCATGATCCGCCACACCGCAACGGTCACCATCACCATCAAAGCCGAAAGCCAGATCAGCTCCATAGGTTCTCACGGCCTCCGCCATTGCTTTTTGCATGGGAGCGGCTTCCGGATCAGGATTATAATGCGGAAAATTCCAGTCCGGCGCGCAGTCAACTTCCACAACATCACAACCAATCCGGCGCAGAATTTGCGGAGCGAACAGTCCCGCAGTGCCATTTCCGCAAGCAACAACAACTTTCAGATGGCGTTTAAAAAAACGGCCTTTTGTTAAAGCTGCGGAATAAAGCTTTTCGATATTATTGACGGAATTATAGCTTCCGCCTTTAGCCGGCTCAGCCTGATGCTCCAGAATAATTGATTTCAGCTCAGCCATTTCTGCCGGTCCGAATGTGTAAGGGCGTTCACAGCCCATTTTCACCCCTGTCCATCCATTTTCATTATGTGAGGCGGTCACCATCGCAACAGAGGGTACATTCAGTGCAAATTGCGCGTAATAAGCCATAGGTGACAGCGCAAGCCCGATATCAAAGACCTGCATCCCGCCGGATATCAGGCCTTTGATAAGCGCTGTCTTAATCTCAAACGAATAGCTGCGCAGATCATGGCCGACCACAATTGCCGGTTCGATACCGCGCTGCCGTACCATATGCGCCAAACCTGCTCCGACAGCTGTTATACCTGCCAGATTAATTTCAGCGGGTTGTTCAGCACCCGCAAAGCCATACCACCAACGCGCGTCATATTCGCGAAAACCTTCCGGACAGATCAAGATTGCCTCATCCGCCGGAGACTCACTCGTAAAATATTGAATGGACTGCTCTGTATTGATCGCGGTTGATTGCATTATTTGCCCCTGAAAAGAATCAAAGAACATGCATGACCTGAACGGATGTCATTCCGGACGGCTAAAACTCACTCAAAACTGTTTTGTATTCCTTCTTTGACCATAGGATCGGAAAATCATTTTTGCCAAGCGATATTTTGCAAAAACCGGACAAATCCAATAAATTTTAATCTGAAAATTTAGCTATTAAATAATTGATTATATTGATTTATTTATAAATTCATAATCAAGATCAATGCACATATTGCGTTGAAAAACCGGCTGTTTCCGTACAAAAATCAATTCTGACAACAGTGAAAATCAGACGCAAAAAGCTCATAAATTTCAATAATAAACAGTTGTTTTGATTTTTTTGCATAATTCGCTTGCAGGGAGCAAAATGCGGCGCTATAAGCCGCCTCACGGTCAACGGAGCGTAGCGCAGCCTGGTAGCGCACCTGATTTGGGATCAGGGGGTCGGAGGTTCGAATCCTCTCGCTCCGACCATCACACCTCAAGCGGTGTTTATAAATTTCCCTATAGATTTCAGTATTTTGAACGTGGATGATTTAATCATCGCACGTTATTTTTATATTTTAGCACCGGTACCGGCGGCTACGTTTTTAACCCAAGGTTAACTACGCCAGCAAACATAGTCATTCAAAACCTGTTTGCACCACATTTTGCCGAAGTTTTTCACGTTATGATTTTCAGCATTATCACTTTGCTGTTTTGCGGATCGTCTTTTTCGCAAGACGGAATGTTTCATTTCGCCCCAGAGATTGCCTGCCTGAAAGATCGCCTAAATGAAAAAATTCCTTCTTATTTTTGCCGTTTTTCTGGCTGGTTGCGCCTCTGCACCCAAATCAGTCAATAATGCCTGTGCGATTTTCGATCAGCGCGATGGCTGGGTGAATAACTGGCATAAAGATGCCAAAAAAGCCGAGCGCGATTTTGGCGTGCCGATCCCGATCATGATGGCGACGATTTACACAGAATCAAGCTTCCAGCCCTATGCGCGCCCGCCACGTACCAAGCTGCTCGGTTTCATTCCGTGGAAGCGACAGTCTTCCGCCTATGGCTATTCACAGGCACTGGACGGCACATGGGCACGTTATACGCGTGAAACCGGCCGTTATGGTGCGAGCCGCACCAATTTCGGCGATGCGATCCATTTTGTCGGCTGGTATCACAAGCAGAGCAATATCAGTAACGGTATCTCTCTGAGCGATCCGTATAATCTGTATCTGGCTTATTATTCCGGTCATGGCGGCTATGCAAAAGGCAGCTGGCGCGGCAATGCCATGGTGCAGCGCGCCGCCAAAAAAGCCACCAATATTTCGCAGCGTTATGCAGCCCAGCTTCGCAATTGCGGACGTATGTAACTAGAGTGCATCCAAGATAAACTGGAAATACTCTGACATTTAAGCCGGTTCAAACCGGCCCGGCACCGCCATAAGCAATAAAGAACGGATTGGCATAATCACTGTCTGACGGCTGGTTGCGCTTGCCATAGGTCAGCGGCTGATCATCCAATGTCAGGGTCTTACCGCCTGCCGCACGCAATACCGCATCACCTGCTGCTGTATCCCATTCCATTGTCCGGCTGAAACGCGGATAGACATCAGCCTGACCGGCGGCCAGCAGACAGAATTTCAAAGATGAACCGACGCTCACACAGGATGCGATTGCCTGTTCCTGCAAATAAGCATCTGTTTCCGGTGTATTATGGGAGCGACTTGCGACAGCCGTTTTCTGCTCGCCGCATTCACGCACCTGCAGACGTATTGCACCAGTCAGAGCATGTGGCTGCACATCATATTGCCATGCACCGGACGCCGACCCGCAATAGAGCCTGCGGCTGACCGGTGCATAGACCACACCGCTCACAGGTATCCCGTTTTCGATCAGCGCAATATTGACTGTGAAATCACCATTGCGCAGCACAAATTCTTTTGTGCCATCCAGCGGATCAACGAGGAAAAAACGATTACGAATCTCGAGAGGCCCGTCACCGGCAGCCATTTCTTCTTCAGCAACCACAGGCACATCAGGCAGATAAGCGCGCAAGGCTTTGAGAATAACCTCTTCGGCAACGTGATCGGCTTCGCTCACAGGAGATGCATCCGGTTTCAGACTGATCTCACAACCAGTCTCATAAAACCGCATAATCTCGTGACCGGCCTCAAGCGCTGCCTGCTGCATCACCGCCATGAGATCATCATTAGCCAGTGACGTCTTTTCAATGCTCATGCTAAATTCCTCACGCCCGTTCAGGGCGATATATAACATTTTCCCCATCGAAGAAACATGGATCTCTGAGCGTTAAATCGACCAGCCTTCATCGACCAGACTATGCATGAGACCACGCTGATTGAGATATTTCTCGATCTCATCAGCCAGATCATCCACACTGCCTGTCTGCCCGCGCAGGTGCAGTTCCGGCGCTTCCGGTCGTTCATAAGGTGCATCAATGCCGGTAAAGTCACGAATTTCACCGGCACGGGCTTTGGCATAAAGCCCTTTCACATCTCTGGCCTCACAGAGTTCCAGCGGCGTATCGACAAAGATTTCGACAAAATCATGCTCACCGGCAAGGTGGCGCCCCAAAGCACGATCCTGCGCCAGCGGTGCAATCACCGACACCAGCACAATCAGCCCTGCATCCAGCATCAGACGCGATGTTTCAGCAATGCGCCGGATATTCTCACTACGCTCCTCCGCTGAAAAGCCGAGATCGCTATTGAGGCCATGACGCAGATTATCGCCATCGAGAATGAATGTATGTTTGCCCGCCAGATGCAGACGTTGTTCCAGCACTGTTGCCAGCGCTGATTTGCCGGAGCCGGACAGACCCGTGAACCACAACAGCGTCGGCTTTTGATATTTCTGTTCCGCCCGCTCTGCCGGTGTAACCTTTGCCGCCTGTACATGAATATGCGAAGCCTTGCGCAGTGAATGATCGATCAAGCCAGCGGCAACGGTAGCATTGGTCAGCCGGTCAATCAGAATGAAAGAACCGGTCGCGCGGTTTTGCCCGTAAGGATCAAAGGCCAGCGGCGCGGAAAGCTGCAACGCAACCTGTCCGATTTCATTCATCTGCAACTGATCGGCAGGTTCCTGTGCGAATTGTTTTTCCGTGTTTTCAATATCAATCCGGTAATTCAGCGTATTGACGGTCACACTGACCTGATCGGTCTGACTGCGCAGCCAATATTGCCGCCCTGCCCGCAATGGTTCCGGTGCAAACCAGACCAGCTTCGCCGCCAGACGATCACTCACCTGCGGTCGCGATTGCGGATGCGTCAGCATATCGCCGCGGGAAATATCGCGCTCGTCTTCCAGCACCAATGTCACTGCCTGTCCGGCATGAGCAGTTTCAAGCTCACCATCTGCCGTCACAATATAACGGATTGCTGAACTCACACCGGAACGGGCAACGGTAATTTCATCGCCGACACTGACCTGCCCCGAGGCAATTGTACCTGCAAATCCGCGAAAATCCGCATGGGGGCGGCTGACATATTGCACCGGAAAACGAAAATCCTGTTCGGTATCCGCTTTACTGTCCATTGCCACAGTCTCCAGCCATTCCAGCAGGGAAGGCCCCTGATACCAAGGCATATTCTCTGAAAATGTGCGAATATTATCGCCAAAGCGTGCTGATACCGGAATGGCCTGAACAGTGCTGAAGCCCAACCCTTGCGCAAAGACCTGATAATCCTGCACAATCCGGTTGAACACAGTCTCATCATAACCGGTCAGATCAATCTTGTTTACCGCCAGCACAATATGACGGATGCCTAGCAGCGAGGCAATAAAACTGTGACGGCGTGTCTGCTCCAGCAGTCCTTTGCGGGCATCGACCAGCACAATTGCAAGGTCGGCGGTGGAAGCCCCCGTCACCATATTACGTGTATATTGCAGATGCCCCGGCGTATCGGCAACGATAAAACGCCGCTTCGGCGTAGCGAAAAACCGGTAGGCCACATCGATGGTGATACCCTGCTCACGCTCCGCCTCAAGCCCGTCCACCAGCAATGCAAAATCAATATCATCGCCTGCCGTGCCATGATTGCGGCTGTCCTGATGCAGTTGCGATATCTGATCTTCAAACAGGGTTTTGGCATCATAGAGCAGCCGCCCGATCAGGGTGGATTTACCGTCATCAACAGAGCCACAGGTCAGAAACCTCAAATGCGATTTGTGCTCCTGCGCCTCCAGATAATCCGTAATCACTGCATCTGAATGATCTGCACGGGTGATACTATCCGTCATCAGAAATATCCTTCCCGCTTTTTCTTTTCCATAGAACCGGCCTCATCGCGGTCGATCAGCCGCCCCTGCCGCTCCGATGTGCGCGTCAGCAGCATTTCTTCCAAAATTTGCGGCAGTGTTTGCGCCTGCGATTCAATCGCGGCAGTCAGCGGATAGCAGCCCAATGTGCGAAACCGCACCATACGGGTTTCAATCTTTTCACCGGCGCGTAATTGCAACCGGTCATCATCGGCGAGAATGAGCATATTATCGCGCTCGACAACCGGACGGGGTGCCGCAAAATACAGCGGCACAATCGGGATATTTTCCTGATAAATATAATGCCAGATATCGGCTTCCGTCCAGTTGGACAGCGGAAACACGCGGATCGACTCGCCTGTCTGGATGCGTGTATTGTAAATATTCCACATTTCAGGACGCTGATTTTTCGGGTCCCAGCTATGGGTCGCATTGCGGAATGAAAATACCCGTTCCTTGGCTCGGGACTTTTCCTCATCGCGCCGCGCACCGCCAAAGGCAGCATCAAATCCATATTTATCCAGCGCCTGACGCAGGGCTTGTGTCTTCATCACATCCGTATGGACATTGGATCCGTGAACAAACGGATTGATACCGGCTTCCACGCCCTGCGCATTAATATGCACCAGAAGATCAAGCCTGTGCGCCTTGGCCTGCGCATCACGAAAGGCAATCATCTCTTTGAATTTCCATGTCGTATCAACATGGAGAAACGGAAATGGCGGCGGCGCCGGATAAAAAGCCTTGCGTGCCAGATGCAACATTACGGATGAATCTTTGCCGACAGAATAAAGCATCACCGGCTTTGTAAAATTTGCCGCGACTTCGCGGAAAATATGGATAGCCTCGGCCTCCAGTCTTTGCAGATGGGTCAGCGGCGCGACAGACCGGCCGGACTGTCGACCAATCTGACGATCCGAAGTAAGCGGTACAAGATCCGCTACATGCAGTGCAAGGCTCATACTCAATTCCGTATTTTGTCCGGCCTTCATTTCACTCAGAGAAACGCTGTTCCGGCGATGAAACATGCGCATCATCATGCCGAAAGACCGCACAAGTGAGAAAGGATGATATCTTTAAGTTTGCCGGCGAATGTCATTTTCATTGCGCGGGAGAAGCCAGACATGGAATGCCTTTCTCCGATGACCGCAAACGTGATTTTCCGCAGCTTTCGCCGAGCTTTTGTCTTGCGTACCATCTGCCGCTCGGCATAACCTGCCCGCCGGAGAGCAGACGGGGATGATTTATGGAAAAGACAGCTTGTGTGATTGCAGGAGCCGGTGTGGTTGGTCTGGCCATTGCCCGCAAAATGGCAATGCGCGGTTTTGAAACACTGGTGCTTGAAGCCGAACATATGATCGGCACGCAAACCTCGTCGCGTAATTCCGAAGTCATCCATGCAGGCATTTATTACGAACCGGATAGTCTGAAAGCCCGCTTTTGCGTTGAAGGTAAAGAACGGCTCTATGCCTATGTGCAAGCACAGGGCATTCCGCATAAACGCTGCGGCAAGCTGATTGTCGCCACGTCTGAAGCCCAACATAGCGCGCTGGACAAAATCGTAGCGCGTGCAGAAGCCTGCGGCGTGCATGATCTGCAAAGACTAAGCGCGGCAGAAGCACAGGCGCTGGAATCCTCCATCCGCTGTACTGCCGCTTTATTCTCCCCCTCCACCGGCATTATCGACAGTCATGCTCTGATGCTGAGCCTGCAGGGCGATGCAGAAAATCATGGAGCAACTATTGCCTTCAACACCGAAATCCTGCGTGTTGAGCAGATTGACGGCGGCTTTTCGATTACCACCCGCGACCGCGAGAGCGGTGAAGAATTCACGCTGGAAGCCGAGCGTTTTATTAATGCTGCCGGTCTTGGTGCGCAGGCTATTGCCGCAAGTATTGACGGGCTGGCGCCGGAACATATTCCGGCATTGCATCTTGCCAAAGGCAATTATTTCTCAGCATCCGGCAAAAATCCGTTCTCGCATTTGATTTATCCGGTGCCGGTAGACGGGGGCTTAGGTGTGCATCTGACACTAGATCTCAACGGGCAAATGCGCTTCGGCCCTGATGTGGAATGGCTGGAGCAGGTCGCCCCGCAGACAGGTCTTGATTATTCGGTTGATCCGCAACGCGGTGACAGTTTCTATGCTGCGATCCGCCAATATTGGCCGGAACTGCCGGACGGTGTTTTACAGGCGACCTATAGCGGCATCCGCCCGAAACTGAGCGGCAGCGGCGAAACGGCAGCGGATTTCCGCATTTCCGGCAGTGACGACCACGGTATAACAGGACTTATCAACCTGTTCGGCATTGAAAGTCCGGGGCTGACCTCCAGCCTTGCCATTGCCGCTCATATCAGCACATTGGTAAAATAAAAGGCACAAATACCGGAACGATATTTGTGCCTGAAGTCGCAATTTTCAGCGTGAATATTACTCAGGAATATAATTCAATATCGGCCCGAGCCAGCGTTCCACATCCGCAACCGGCATATTTTTACGATTTGCGTAATCTTCCACCTGATCGCGTTCAACCTTGGCTACACCGAAATAATAACTGTCCGGATGCGAGAGATAGAGACCGGAAACCGAAGAACCCGGCCACATCGCATAGCTTTCCGTCAGCTCTACACCCGTGGTTGCCGTGGCATCGAGCAAGCGGAACAGAGTGGTCTTTTCCGTGTGATCCGGCTGTGCCGGATAGCCCGGAGCCGGACGGATACCCGCATAAGGCTCACCCACCAGCTGATCCGGTGTAAAAGTCTCATCCTTCGCATAGCCCCAGAATTCTTTACGCACCCGCTCATGCATGGCTTCCGCAAAGGCTTCTGCAAATCGGTCGGCCAATGCTTTAACGAGAATGGAGGAGTAATCATCATTGGCGCGTTCAAAACGCTCGGCGATTGCCACTTCCTCAATACCGGCAGTAACGACGAAACCGCCAATATAATCCGCCTTGCCGCTATCCTTTGGTGCCATGAAATCGGACAGTGCCACATTCGGTCGGCCATCGCGCTTCGATAGCTGCTGACGCAGCGTGTAGAATGTATCCATATGCTCGTGACGACTGTCATCCTTATAAAGATGAATATCATCGCCCACCACATTGGCCGGCCAGAAGCCGATCACGGCTCGCGGTGCAAACCATTTCTCGTCGATGATCTTCTTCAGCATAGCCTGCGCATCTTCATAAAGCTGACGTGCGGCAGGGCCTTGTTTTTCATCATCAAGAATTGCGGGGAAGCGGCCTTTCAGCTCCCATGTCTGGAAAAACGGCGTCCAGTCAATATAGCGTGCCAGCTCAGCAAGATCATAGGTTTCAAAGACTTTGGTGCCGAGGAAAGACGGCTTCGGCGGGGTATAGTTTTCCCAACCCAGCTTTTCGCTATTCTCACGGGCGCGCGCCAGCGGCAGGCGCTTCTTCTCCGCTTCACTACGCTCATGAGCGGCAGTGACCTTGGCATATTCCGCGCGGATGTCAGCGACATAGCCGCCTTTCTGCTCCGGCGACAAAAGCTGAGACACAACACCGACAGCACGGCTGGCATCCAGCACATAAACGGTCTGGCCGCGCTGATATTTCGGGTGGATTTTCACCGCCGTATGCACACGGCTGGTCGTCGCGCCACCAATCAGCAATGGCAGGTCAAAGCCCTCGCGCTCCATCTCCGCTGCCACATGCACCATTTCATCCAGCGACGGCGTAATGAGACCGGACAGGCCGATAATGTCCACCTTCTCGTCTTTTGCCACCTGCAGGATTTTCGCGGCTGGCACCATCACACCGAGATCGATGATTTCATAATTGTTACAGGCCAGCACAACGCCGACAATATTTTTGCCAATATCATGCACGTCGCCCTTCACAGTGGCCATCAGGATTTTACCGGCACTCTGGCGCTCGTCGCCACCGTTCTGTGCCTTTTCTTCTTCCATATAAGGCAGCAGAACCGCCACGGCCTGTTTCATCACACGGGCGGATTTCACCACCTGCGGCAGGAACATTTTGCCTGAGCCGAACAGATCACCCACCACATTCATACCGGCCATCAACGGGCCTTCAATCACATGCAGCGGCCGCTCGGCGCTCTGGCGAGCTTCTTCCGTATCAGCCTCAATATATTCGGTAATACCGTTGACCAGCGCATGTTCAATACGCTTCTCAACGCTCCATTCGCGCCAGCTTAAGTCTTTCTCTTTGGCTTCTTTGCCCGCGGCACCACGGAAGCGCTCGGCAATTTCCAGCAAGCGCTCGGTCGCGTCCTCACGACGGTTCAGCACCACATCTTCGCAGGCCTCACGCAGTTCCGGATCAATAGATTCATAAACCGCCAGCTGACCGGCATTAACGATCCCCATATCCATGCCGACCTGAATGGCATGATAGAGAAACACCGCATGCATCGCTTCACGCACCGGCTCATTGCCGCGAAACGAAAAGGACAGGTTGGAAACACCGCCGGAAATATGCACATGCGGCAGGGTTTCGATGATTTCCTTGGTCGCATCAATGAAATCATTACCGTAATTATTATGCTCTTCGATCCCTGTCGCCACGGCAAACACGTTCGGATCGAAGATGATATCTTCCGGCGGGAAACCGACCTCTTCGGTCAGAATTTTATAGGCGCGGGTACAAATCTCGACCTTACGCTGCTTAGTATCCGCCTGACCGGTCTCGTCAAAAGCCATCACCACCACGGCGGCACCATAGGCACGCACCAGTTTAGCGTGATGGATAAAGGCTTCTTCACCTTCTTTCAGGGAGATCGAATTGACCAGCGGTTTGCCCTGAACGCATTTCAGACCGGCCTCGATGACGTCCCATTTGGAACTGTCAATCATTACCGGTACACGGGCAATATCCGGCTCGGCAGCAACCAGATTGAGATAGTCGACCATCACCTTCTGGCTGTCGATCAGGCCTTCATCCATATTGATGTCGATGATCTGCGCACCATTATTCACCTGATCGCGGGCAACATCGAGCGCCGTCGTATAATCACCGGCGGTAATCAGTTTTTTGAAACGCGCAGAACCCGTGACATTGGTACGCTCGCCGACATTCACAAACGGAATATCCTTGGTCAGTGTAAACGGCTCAAGGCCGCTCAGACGCATCAGTGGTGCCAGTTTCACCGGCTTGCGCGGTTCGTATTTGCCTGTGGCTTCAGCAATCGCGGTAATATGCTCCGGCGTAGAACCGCAACAGCCGCCTACCACATTAACCAGACCTTCACTCGCAAAATCTTCCATCTGCGCGGCCATCACTTCCGGTGTCTCATCATAACGGCCGAACTCATTCGGCAGACCGGCATTCGGATAGGCGCAAACAAAAGTATCGGCCACACCTGAAAGCTCTGCCAAGTGCGCACGCATCGCATTGGCACCCAGCGCACAGTTCAGACCGATTGTGAACGGACGCGCATGGCGCAGCGAATACCAGAAAGCTGTCGGCGTCTGGCCGGACAATGTGCGGCCGGAAAGATCGGTAATTGTACCGGAAATCATCAGCGGCAAGCGGATGCCTTTTTCGGCAAAAACCTGCTCACAGGCAAAGACCGCAGCCTTAGCATTAAGCGTATCAAAAATGGTTTCGATCAGAATGATGTCCGAACCACCATCGACCAGACCATTGATCTGCTCGGCATAGGCAATGCGCAAATCATCAAATGTCACAGCGCGGAAGCCCGGATTATTCACATCCGGCGACAGGGAAGCCGTACGGTTTGTCGGCCCCAAAGCGCCGGCGACAAAACGGCGACGGCCATCCTTGGCTTGCGCACGCAGAGCGGCACGGCGGGCAAGTCGTGCACCATCGCGGTTCAGATCATAAACCGCCTCTTCCATGCTGTAATCAGCCTGTGCGATAGAGGTGGAAGAGAATGTATTAGTTTCGAGAATATCCGCACCGGCCATCGCATAGGCATAATGAATTTCTTCAATTGCCTGTGGCTGGGTCAGTGTCAGCAGGTCGTTATTACCCTGCAAATGGCACTCACAACCGGCGAAGCGCTCACCACGGAAATGCTCTTCATGGAAACCCAGCCCCTGAATCTGTGTGCCCATCGCGCCATCAAGAATGAGGATGCGTTCACGGGCAGCTTTCTGTAAAGCGGCAAGCACTTCCGAACCATCCGGCTTTGCAGCGACGGGGCCAAACAGATCATCCAGTGAAGTGCTCATTATATTTCCTGCCTGTTACTCAAATAGTTTTGAGTTGATGACATAAACATATCTTTATGTCAAATGCGCAATCCCTCCATTCCTGCTTCCTCCCGCTCACCGAACGCGCCATTGCCGTTATGATTTGTGAAATCACCGGCATAAATTCGCCGCAGTTTTTCCGTGGCTTCAGCGTATATTGGAAAAAGCAAATTCCGGTTTGTATCGCGGGAATAATTACAGTCATGCAGCGTTCATCTCTCAGAGAGTACCATGCCCGATGCGCCGGATAAGCATATGTCATGAAACGCTGACAGAAGATTATTGAGTGCGCCTTCATTGAGGAGAAACAGAAATGAGAAAACTGCTTTCTTATTTTACTGCGGCGCTGACAGCGCTGACTATGAGTATTTTGTCTTTCGGCACCGTAGCGCAAGCGCAGCCGGTTGCTGCCGCTCATAGTGCTGTGTTGCAGGATATGACCGCAGCAAAACAAGGCCTGAGCCGGAATGTTCAATATTATCCGGAACGCCGCGAATATCGTGAAAGACGGCATTATGACCGCCGTTACGACCGTCGCTATGATCGTCGTTACGATCGCCGCTATGACCGGCCGCGCCACTGGAACCATCCGCACTACCGGCCGTATTACAGACCTTATTATCAGCCGCAGTTCCGTTATTACCGTCCGGCACCACCACGCTATTACCGTCCGGCACCGGTTTACCGCTCCGGCCGTAATGCCCACATCAACTGGTGCTATAACCGCTACCGGTCTTACCGTGCGTCCGACAATACATTCCAGCCGAATTACGGTCCGCGCCGTCAGTGCTACTCACCTTATATCTGAGTAAGCCCCGCTGACAGAAACAAAAACGCCGCCTGAAACAGGCGGCGTTTTATTAAAGTCAAACTTTATCAGCTGATCAGGTAACATAAGAGCCGATTGAAGCAGCAACCAGACCGATCGCCACAGCAATCAACGCACCGTAAACACGCGGCTTATCCAGCAAAACAGCGAATGCTGAAAACCATGCGACGATTGCCGCACCAAGTGCAAACAAGAAGCCGGGCTTGTCATAAACCACAAGATTTACGGTTATCAGGGCACCAATAATCAGCGCGCCGAAAACGATCATCATGCCCATGGCATATTTTTCATAATCGTCCATATGCATTTCCTATGTACCAGCCCGTGCGGGCTTAAAGCAGTTTTAAACACAGCCTGCAGTGCAATAACCGCCAGCTTGTCATCATTTCAAAGCCAGACAATCACTTTTAACGTGAATCTTCAACTGCAGATCATCATGAATATCAGCAATCGCACTGCTTTTCAGGGGATTATTTCAGGCAATGGTTGATGTGAAATCAGCCGAATAGCGCATTTCGCGCAACGGGCGCACAGCCTGAGTCGTCGCATCATAGGTCGGATGCGCCTTGAAAGCCGCCAAGGCTGCTTCGTCACGGAACTCGCCATAAACAACCAGATCAATCCTGTCACACATCGGATCAACTTTGCTGTTCGCGACAACTTCAAAACATTCGGAATGGGGAATCGTCGCCAGAGCCCGTAAACGGCGACATACATCCTCCACGTCCTGATCTTTTTTGACGCTGAAAAATACAATATGCCGTATCACGAGTGTTTCCTAACCAGCCGGTTGATATGAAGAATGGTTATCTATCATATGGGCGCCGGAAAAGTCATCTTCAATTCAATGTGAAAATTGAGCGTTAAGCCGCTTCACGGTCTGCTTCCGTGCCCGGAGCCAGCCGGACTTCAAGACCGTTCAGATCCTGCGTCATAATAATCTGGCAGGAAAGCCGCGAATTATCCTCGACATGGAAGGTCTGGTCGAGCTGATCCAGCTCTTCATCCTGCGGATCATAGAGTTTATCCGCCCATTCCGGCGTTACATAAACATGACAAGTGCCGCAGGCACAGGCACCGCCGCATTCCGCTTTAATATTCAGGCCCCAGTCACGGATCACTTCCATAACGCGAAAGCCTTCGAGAGCCTCAAGCGTATGCCGCTCGCCCTTTTGATCGGTTACATGAATGAAAAGTGTATCAGAACTCAAAACGATGCCTTTTGAACAGCGCAGACTTGGGAGATATAATGGTAGATAATGTTTTCAGCACATAAAACAAGCTTTATTCCTGCCTCCCTGTCCCTAAACCGTGAATTGACCATAGTGAAAACTATTCAGGCTGTATTGAAAACAGCTGATCTTACAGACCCTGTCGCCGCCGCCAGCTATATCCGGCCAGTCCCTGCTCGGCACCATGAATGCCACCGGCAACCGGCTGATAATAGAGGCCGCTATCGTGCAGTTCTCCGGTAAGCAGACGTTGCAAAGTCCGTGCATCTTTAACCTGCAGCGTGTCAAAACCGGAGCGCAGCATCGCACTCACCTGATCAATATGCACAGCGCCTGATGCTCTGATCTCACCGGCAAATCCGTAATGAGAGCGCAGCCGTGCGGCTTTGGAAAAAGAGCGCCCATCATTAAAAGCCGGAAAATCCAGCACCAGCACATCAATCCGGTCGAGACCGGCTAGCAGCGCATCCAGCGTTTCACCGGCTTCCACCCGCACACCGATACGGATATTGCGCAGGCGATTTGGCTGTGTGTTCAGCTCTGCCCAGAGTGTCAGCGATAGCAGCACAGCTGTGTGACCCGCAATTTCCTCAAGCGTCTCAACCGCTACAAATTCATCCTCGGTCAGGCCGCGGCGTGACCAGACGACAGGTAATGCAACATCCGTCATGCATCTGCTCCCTTTGTTTTATCCTGCTGCAAATGCTGCTCCAGCCCACCCAGATGAATACCGCATTCGGTTTTACCGGAACCTGACCAGCGCCCTGCCCGCTGATCTTCATCATCACTGACCGGCCGCGTGCATGGCATGCAACCAATAGAGCGGTAGCCCTGCTCCACCAGCGGATGCGGCGGCAGATGATGCACCTCGCGGTAGGCTTCCAGCTGTTCTGCATTCCAGTCTTTGAGAGGATTGATACGGATATGCTGCCCTACAGCTTCAAAGGCAGGCAGACTGTTGCGCGTTGTCGCCTGAAACTGCTTGCGCCCTGTGAACCATGCCTGAAATGGTGCAATGCCCTGTGCAAGCGGCTGGACTTTGCGTAAATCGCAGCAACGGTCTTTGTCCGTCAGGCACAGAGCGCCCAGCGGATCATGCGTTTTCAAAGCGCTTGCATCCGGCAGAAGATCACGGACATCTGTCAGCCCCAGCTCCTGCACCAGTTGCGCCTGATAGCGCAATGTTGCCGGAAAATGCTTATTGGTTTGCAAAAACAAAACCGGCAGTGACGGCTGCGCCTGCGCAATCAGATGCAGCAAAATTGCAGAATCCGCACCGAAAGAGGATACGGCTGCCAGCCCTGCACCAAATTCCTGCACACTGGCAGCAATAATGTCCTCAGCCGGTGCCTCACCATAAAGATGATTGAGATGCTGAACCCTGTCCGCAACCCGTTGATGCGTATCAGGCTGCATGGGCAGCCTCCCCGTAGAGTGCGGTTTTAAACGGCTGCGCCCCTAAACGCCGATAGGTTTCCAGAAAACTTTCCTGCGGTGCGCTGCGGATAGTCAGATAGGTATTGACCACCGTCTCAATAGCATCCACCACGTCTTCAGATGAGAAGCCGCGACCGGTAATGTCACCGATAGATGTCTGCTCATCACCGGAACCGCCGAGCGTGATCTGGTATAGTTCCTCACCTTTTTTCTCCACGCCGAGAATACCGATATGGCCGACATGGTGATGACCACAAGCATTGATGCAGCCGGAGATTTTGATCTTCAGATCACCGATCTCTTCCTGCCGCGCCTGCGAACCGAAACGCTCGGAAATACGCTGCGCCACAGGAATGGAGCGGGCATTGGCCAGCGCGCAATAGTCCAGACCAGGACAGGCAATAATATCGGTAATCAGCCCTGCATTGGCTGTGGCAAGACCGGCCTGCTGCAATTGCGCATAAAGCACAGGTAAATCGGCCAGTGCTACATGCGGCAGCACCAGATTTTGCTCATGGCTGACGCGGATTTCTGCCTGCGAGTAATGCTCAGCGAGATCAGCCACAATGTCCATCTGATCGGCAGACGCATCGCCCGGAATTTCACCGATCGCTTTGAGCGAGATTGTCACCACACCATAATCAGGGTGCTTATGCGGTGTCACATTACGGGAAAACCATGAGGCAAAACCCGCATCATTTTTACGTGTTGCAGCGACAAGCCCGTGCCCCTCTGCGCGCTCCGGCAAATCAGGCGCAGCAAAATAGGCATTAATGGCCGCAATATCGGCCTCCGGCAGTTTCAGATCACTGTCTTTAATCACCTGCCATTCGGCTTCAATCTGCGCCTGCAAATCCTCCAGTCCGGTTTCATGAACGAGGATTTTGATACGGGCCTTATATTTATTATCACGGCGGCCATGGAGATTATAAACCCGCACAATAGCGGTGATATAGGTCAGCAAATCGGCTTCCGGCAGGAAATCCCGCACCTTCTTGGCAATCATCGGCGTACGCCCCTGCCCGCCGCCGATATAAACCGCAAAGCCACGCTGTCCTTGCTCGTTCTCTTTCAGATGCAGCCCGATATCATGCACCTGAATGGCTGCACGATCTGCCTCAGCCCCTGTTACCGCAATTTTGAATTTGCGCGGCAAGTAAGAGAATTCCGGATGTAATGATGACCATTGGCGTAAAATTTCGGCATAGGGGCGCGGATCGGCCACTTCATCGCGTGCCGCACCGGCGAAATGATCGGCTGTTACATTGCGGATGCAATTACCGGAGGTTTGGATAGCATGCATCTCCACCTCGGCCAGTTCTTCCAGAATGGCGGGAATATCGGTGAGTTTCGGCCAGTTGAACTGTAAATTCTGTCGCGTGGTAAAATGCCCGTAACCACGGTCATAGACACGGGCAATATGCGCCAGCTTGCGCATCTGACGCGAGGATAAAGTGCCGTAAGGAATAGCAATGCGCAGCATATAGGCATGGAGTTGCAGATAGACACCATTCATCAGCCGCAGCGGCTTGAAATGATCTTCGCTCAGCTCACCGCTCAGACGACGTGCAACCTGATCGCGAAACTGTTCCACACGGGCGAAAACAAATTCGCGGTCAAACTCATCATACCGATACATTCAACGCTCTCCCAATGCGCATTAAAATTCAACCAGCTACAGAATGCAGCCGTACAACAGGTGTGATTGTCGGGCCGGACAGACGAATGCGTTCACGCAGGCGAACCGGAAACAGTTCATTGCCACGCTCTTCGACCTCAATCAGATTGATATCCACCACCTCGTCAAAACGGCTGGCCTGCTGACCGGCCGCTTCCAGCGCTGCCACAGCTTCAGGATGACGCGCCAACAATGCCCCGCGAATGGAACTCGCCCAATGACCATCCGCAGCAAGCCAGACCGAAACACCGTCGCTCAGACGATTGGCACTCAGAACTTTGACTGTCATTATGCTTTCTCCTTTTCACCGGCTTGCAAGGCATGCAATACCGGTGTCTGTTGCTGGGCAAGCGGGCGGGCATCTTCCAGAGAGGCACCGGCAACCGCATCGCCGATAATCACCATCACCGGCCCTTGCAGCTCTTTATGATTTTTCAGATGTGCCAGATCTTTTAAGAGGCCGTGCAGCATTACACGCTCGCTCCGTCCGGCATTTTCCACCACGGCCACCGCCGTATCTTCATGCAGACCGGCACCGATCAGGCGGCTCGCAACAGAAGCGGCAACGCTTGCGCCCATATAGACAGCAATGGTTGCGCCGCTGAGAGCAAGCCGCGCCCAGTCCGGCAGTATGTCCCCCGCCATATCGTGACCGGTGGTGAAAATCAGGGAGGATGCAACACCACGCAATGTCAAAGGCAACTGCATATCTGCGGCAGCGGCAATGGCTGAAGTAATGCCGGGCACGATCTCGAAACCGATATTGGCTGCACGCAAAGCGGCCATTTCTTCACCGGCACGGCCAAAGACCAGCGGATCACCGGATTTGAGCCGCACAACGCGCTGCCCTTCCTGAGCAAGCTCAACAAGCAGCTGATTGATCTCGCTCTGGCTTTTGCTATGGCAGCCTTTGCGCTTACCCACAGGAATGCGTACCGCATCGCGCCTGCCCATAGTAACCACGCTCTCCGGCACCAGCGCATCATAAAGGATCACATCCGCCTGCATCAGCACGCGTTGCGCACGCAAAGTCAGCAGATCTTCAGCCCCCGGTCCAGCACCGACCAGCCAGACATAACCGGCAGGGATATTCACCTCAATCAGAGCCTGATCGGCCAGCTCCCGCGCAAGGTTCAGATCACCGCGCTCAACAGCCTGTGTAATTGTGCCGTTGAAAAATACATTCCAGAACTGACGCCGCGCTGTACCTCTCGGCAGTGTGCTTTCCACCTTGTCACGATAATCCGCAGCCAGTTGCGCCAGTGCACCGATCTGCGGAGAAAGCGCTGCACCGATCTCGCGGCGCAGTTTTTGCGCCAATACCGGCCCTGCACCTTCCGTGCCGATTGCCACGGCAACCGGTGCGTGAGCCACCAGCGCAGGTGTGAAGAAATCGCACAGATGCGGCCTGTCGACCACATTGACCGGAATATGCCGTGCTTTTGTCTCATCAGCGATATTCGCATCCTGTGCGGCATCACCTGTCGCCACGAATGCGAGTTTCACCTGAGCGAAATCATTATCCTGCAAAGCACCGGTACGTAAATTATAGCCACCATCCAGCACGAACTGCACCAGATCAGCTTCCGGTGTCTCACCTTCCGGTACCACGATGCGGATTTGCGCTGTTGTTTCAGCAATCAGCCGCGCTTTGTTCAGCGCCTCTTCACCACCGCCAACGATCAGCACTGCCGCGCTGTCCACGCGGAAGAAAGCCGGAAAAGCCGTTAATCTGGTTGGGTGAGCCGTCACAATCAGCACCTTTCAAAGGGTGGTTAAAGATTGTGCCGAGTATCGCGCATTCTGCGACAGCTTATAAGCAACAGGCTTGTGCGCTTGACCGCTGCGCCGCATCGCTTTTGCGAGTTTTGCAAATTTCGTGAAATTTAGTTCCGGAAACTGACAGCCGCCGGAATATGCACCGGCCAGCGGCGCGGCAGCACCGCGATAAGATCAAAGCGAAGAGAAAGCCTGTCATGATCCGGCTGACGGGCAAGCCAATGATCGGCTGCGGACTCAATCCGGTACAGGTTCATAGCACCGACAGCTTCCATTGCCGCTTCAACAGAAGCACGCGCTTTGACCTCAACAATCAGCACCAGACTGCCGCGTCTGGCGATCAGATCAATCTCGCCAAAGCGGGTTTTATAGCGCCGCTCGACAATACGAAAACCTTTAAGCATCAGAGCAAAAGCGGCCAGCCGTTCCGCCCGTATCCCGCGAGAAAATGCCTGTTGCTTTTTCTCACGAGACGTACTCATTATTTTGGAGCCTTCAATATCATCAGGCGCTGATACAGCTCGCCTTTTTGTTTACCGGTCATACGGGAGGCTTCACCCGCAGCTTTAGACGGTGAAAGCTCCTGTGCAAGCGAGAGCAACAGAGCATCAATATCCTGCTCGGTCACCAGCACGGAATTTTGCAACGGCGCACCGACCAGCAACACCACTTCACCGCGAATACGGTCTTCGCCGTCATATTGTTCGCACAGCGCACCCAAAGTCGAGGTTGAAAAAGTCTCATAGGCTTTGGTGAGCTCACGGCACAAAGCGGCAGGACGATCAGCACCAAAGACTGCCGCCATATCCTGCAAAGTATCCGATGCACGGTTAGGCGATTCAAAGAAAATCAGCGTCGTATCAATGGTCTTATAGGTCTCAAGTTTATTGCGGCGCTGCCCCTGTTTCGGCGGCAGGAAGCCGCAAAACATGAAACTGTCGGTCGGCAGGCCGGAGGCCATCAAAGCCGCCATCACCGCCGAGGCACCGGGCACCGGCACCACTTTATAACCGGCATTGCGGGCTTCCTCGACCAGACGATAGCCCGGATCGGAAACCAGCGGCGTACCGGCATCGGAAACCAGTGCCACGCTTTTACCGGCCGCCAGAGCTTCCAGAATTTTTGGCCCGGCTTCAGCAGCATTATGCTCGTGATAGGCCATCGGACGGCGGGCAATTGCAAAACGATTGAGCAGCACACGGGTAACGCGCGTATCCTCACAGGCCAGCACATCACACGATGCCAGCACTTCCAGCGCCCGCAATGTTATATCACCGAGATTACCGATTGGCGTGGCGACAATATAGAGCGCAGGCTCAATCGGGCGGGCACGGAAGTTCTTTTCCCCCACCACATAGCCGCGCGTTTCCTGTAGATTGTCTTCCACGTTCTATCCTTATTTTAAAGGCTTATGCAGTCAGTTCTGCAACCAGCGTATTGAGCAGCAAAGCACCATCCGGCGTTGCCCGCAAGAAACGCTCATCGCGCAGTTCCAGCAATTTTTGCTCCAGCAACTGTTCCAGCCGCTGCGGGTTCAGACCATGGCCGGTCAGCTTCTGATAGCGGTTGAGATCAACACCTTCTTTCAGGCGCAGTCCCATCATCAGAAACTCATCGCCTTCCTGTTCCGCTGTCAGATATTCTTCCTCAATAATACCGTGACCGGAGGCTTCAACCTTATCCACCCATGTTTCAGGATGTTTTTCGGTAATGGTTACCGTGCGTGTGCCATTCTCACGGAAACGCCCATGCGCACCGGGGCCAACGCCGACATATTCGCCATAGCGCCAATAGACCAGATTATGCTGGGACTCACGCCCTGCAACCGCATGATTGGAAATCTCATAAGCAGGCAGACCAAGCTCTGCTGTCACGCGCTGCGTCTCTTCATAAAGCGCTGCCGCATGATCCGGCTCCGGCGTGGTCAGTTTGCCAGCCTTCCAGAGATTATAGAACTGTGTGCCTTCTTCAATCGTCAACTGATAGAGCGACAAATGATCGGCTGCGAGGGCTACGGCCTCACGCAATTCCGCATTCCAGTCGGCAATCGTCTGGTCAGGGCGGGCATAGATCAAATCGAAGGACAGACGCGGGAAAATCTCACGTGCCAGACCGATCGCCACTTTCGCCTCGGCAACAGAATGCAATCGTCCGAGACGCTTGAGATCACGGTCATTCAGTGCCTGCACACCGAGCGATACGCGATTGACACCGGCAGCGCGGTAGCCTCGAAAACGGTCGGCCTCCACACTGGTCGGATTGGCTTCCAGCGACACTTCAATATTGTCAGCAACGGACCAGTATTTGGCGATTCCATCCAGCAACGCGCCGACAGTCTGCGGCTGCATCAGTGATGGTGTGCCACCGCCCAGAAAAATACTGGTAACCGTGCGTGGTCCTGTCCGCTCGCGCAAAGTCGCCATCTCGCGCAAGAAACTCTGCGCAAAACGCGGCTGATCCACCGGCTGATGCCGCACATGCGAATTAAAATCGCAATAAGGACATTTAGCCATGCAGAACGGCCAATGTAGATAAATGCCGAAAGCATGATCCCCGTCTGCCTGCAGTATGGGCAACGGGTTCACACTATTTGCATTAGCGACGGCAGACAGAGACTGCATTATTTAACATCCGCCAAAGCAAATTTTGCTTCGGCAAAAAGTTTGAATGCGCGGGCACGGTGCGACAAGGCATGAGCATCACCCGGCTTCCAGCCGTGTTTTTCCGTTGCTGTCATTTCACCGAATGTCTTGTCATAACCATCCGGCAGGAACAGCGGGTCAAAGCCGAAACCGTCATTGCCGCGTGGCGTTACAATCTGGCCTTCAACTTCACCGCGGTAATATTCCGCGTGACCATCCGGCCAGCACAGGCAGATCACAGAGACAAAGCGGCCCTTGCGCTGTTCCGGCTGCATCGCACCTGCGGCTGCAAGCTTATCGATGACTTTGCCCATCGCCATATTGAAATCACGGCTACCATCCGGCAGCTCCGCCCAATTGGCGGTGTAGACGCCAGGCTCTCCGCCAAGCGCATCCACCATCATACCGGAATCATCCGAGAGAGCCGGCAGACCGGTTGCTTCAGCCGCAGCAAAAGCTTTGATATAAGCATTCTGCTCAAAAGTTGTGCCGGTTTCATCCGGCTCAGGCAGGCCAAGCTGACCGGCTGACTGGGTATCAAAACCAAATGGCCCGATCAGATCGGCAAACTCTTTGAGCTTACCCGCATTGTGACTTGCAACAACCAGTTTGCCTTTGTTCAGCTCTCTCATCAGTTTATCCATTATTCCATAATTTGGGTTCAGCGAATTCCAGTGAATTGCCGGAAGGATCGCGGATGTAAAGTGAGCGCGCGCCATTCGGCCAGTCAAATTCGCGCTCAACCTCGATACCATGTTTTTCCAGATGTTGCTTCCAGTCTGCGATTTCCTCGCGGCTGGCTGCAAAACACATATGGCCTGCACCGGTTGTACCATGGCTCGGGACAGGCAGCGCCCCTTCCGGTGCCGGTTTTACCGTCTCTTTGGCGTCGAAAATCAACAATACGCCCTCGCCGCAGCGAAAAAATGCATTGCGATGATTATAGGGCAATGCCAGTTCCAGCCCCAGAATATCGCGGTAGAACTGCACAGCCTCTTCGATATCGCGCACATAAAGCGCGGTTTCAAGGATCTGTTTCGGTTTCAGCTGTTCGTTCTGCATTATGAATTTCCCACCATCATCATTGTTACGGAAATGCTCCGGCCCGTTATAACAGGTTCCGGAACATTCTCCGCTCACGATCGGGTGAATTATCCAATTAAACTATTGGATAATTTGGAATGCATTCAGAGCCGCCTGTTTCCGAATTAAGAAACAGCCATTTTCTGCAGGTCAACCAGACGCTTAATGCCGTTGCGTGCCAGCACCATCAGCGCCGCAAACTCTTCATCCGAGAATGGTTCACCTTCGGCAGTGCCCTGCACTTCAACAATACCGCCGCGACCGGTCATCACGAAATTCGCATCGGTCTGCGCGGATGAATCTTCCGGATAATCCAGATCAATCACCGGCACACCTTCGTAAATACCGCAGGAAATTGCAGCAACATGGTCCTTGAGAACCTTGTCGACCTTGACCATCTGGCGGGCTTCCATCCAGCGCAGGCAATCATGCAGTGCAACCCAGCCGCCGGTAATCGCCGCAGTACGGGTGCCGCCATCAGCCTGAATAACATCGCAGTCGACGGTGATCTGATATTCGCCCAGAGCCTGCATATCGACAACAGCGCGCAAGGAACGGCCGATCAGACGCTGAATTTCCTGTGTGCGGCCACCCTGCTTACCGCTGGCGGCTTCACGACGCATACGATCGCCGGTTGAGCGTGGCAGCATGCCATATTCTGCTGTGACCCAGCCCTTACCGCTGTTGCGCATCCAGCCCGGAACTTTTTCTTCAAGACTTGCGGTGCAAAGCACATGGGTATCGCCGAATTTCACAAGGCAGGAGCCTTCTGCATGTTTGGAAATACCGCGTTCAAAAGAGATTGCACGCATTTCGTCCGGAGTGCGTTTGGATGGACGCATGGATTTTCCTTTTAAAACAAGACTGCATCGCCAATGAGCGGCAGCCTGACTGTAATCTGATGACACCTTTGAAAGGCAGTTATCCTGCTTCTAAGCCTGTAGTCGCCAAATTTAAAGGAAAATCGAAGGGGAAACATGCAAAGGGCATCTCCCGCCCTTTGCCCGCGCTGCACAATAGCCTATATATTGCTCATAAACGGAGCCAATGAACCTATGATAAGACCGGATCGTGCTGACACTCTGCATGCCCCTTTACAGGTGCTGGATCAGCGGTCACGCGATATTTTCCAACGCATTGTTGAAAGCTATCTGAATGACGGCGAGCCGGTCGGTTCGCGTAATTTGTCACGTCTGCTGCCTTTGTCTTTGTCTCCGGCAACCATCCGTAATGTGATGAGTGATCTGGAACATCTGGGACTGGTCTATTCTCCGCATATTTCCGCAGGCCGGATGCCGACCCAACTGGGTCTGCGCTTCTTTGTCGATGCCTTTATGGAGGTCAGCGACCTTCCCGCTGATGAACGCAGCAGTATTGAACATCAGGTGCGGGCAGCAGGGCAAAATAACTCTGTCGAGCATGTGCTGACCGAAGCCAGCCAAATCCTCTCCGGCCTGTCACGCGGTGCCGGTCTGGTACTGGCGACCAAGGCCGAAGGCGCGCTCAAACATATTGAATTTGTACGGCTCGACCCGACCCGTGCTTTGGCGGTGATGGTCACGCAAAGCGGGGACGTGGAAAACCGTGTGCTTGATCTGCCCGCAGGTGTTACCTCTTCTCAGCTGATCGAAGCCTCGAATTTTCTGAATGCCCATATTCACGGTAAAACCCTTGCCGAAGCCCGCAATCAGATTGCAACTTTGCAAGAGGAAACCCGTCAGGCGCTCGACAGCCTCTCCCAGCATCTGGTGGAACAGGGGCTGGCAGTGTGGAGCGGTGCATCCGGTGACCAGCAAACCCGTTTGATTGTGCGCGGACGTTCCAATCTTCTGGAAAACATCTCCGCGCAGGATGATCTGGAGCGGTTGCGCCTGCTGTTTGACGATCTGGAAACCAAAGAAGGCATGATCCAGCTGCTGGATCTGGCGGAAGCCGGTTCCGGCGTGCGGATTTTCATCGGCTCGGAAAATAAACTCTTCTCCCTATCCGGCTCCTCACTGGTGGTTGCGCCCTATCGCGACTCCGAACAACGGGTCATCGGCGCGCTTGGCGTGATCGGCCCGACAAGGCTCAATTATGCCCGTATCGTGCCGATGGTGGACTATACGGCCTCGCTGGTTTCCCGCCTGTTACGAGGTTAAAACCGGTTTCACCCTGTTAATTTGCCGCGCCACAGAGCGATGGCCTTGATTTTCAGTACACAAACATCGATATCCCAGACAATATGATTCAAGACGGAAGAGAATAATGGCTGACGAAAAGAAAAACGGCGAAACCCCAGATCTTGGCCAGCGCGACCTGAATAATCCGCGTGACCGCGATGCTCTGAAGCGTGCCGCTGATGATTTTCTGAAAGCGCGCAAGGATGAAGCAGTGGCTGAAGCTGCAGAAGATGATGCTGCCGCTGAAGATGCCATCAACCCGCTTGCCGAATTGCAGGTGGAAAATAATGCGCTGAAAGACCAGATGCTGCGTCTGGCTGCGGATATGGAAAATCTGCGTAAACGCACTGCCCGCGAAATGCAGGATGCGAAAGCCTATGCGGTAACCAATTTTGCCCGCGACATGCTTTCAGTTTCCGACAATCTGCGTCGTGCGCTGGATGCTATTCCAACAGATGCGCTTGCTGAAGACACAGGCCTGAAAGCTCTGGCTGAAGGCGTGGAAATGACTGAACGCGCAATGATCAATGCGCTGGAACGTCATGGCGTAACCCAGTTGTCGCCGGAAGGTCAGAAATTCGACCCGAATTTCCATCAGGCGATCTTTGAAGTACCGAATGCTGAAGTGCCTAATAATACAGTCGTTCAGGTCATGCAGACCGGCTATGCCATCGGCGACCGCGTTCTGCGTCCGGCCATGGTCGGCGTATCACGCGGCGGTCCTAAAGAATAAAATTTTCTGACATTGCGGCTTAACATCAGTCTCAGTCGCTCAGTGTAAAGACAAAAACGGACGCAGGGCTTTCCTTGCGTCCGCTTTTTATTGGGCTGAATTTTCATAAAATTGCGCTACACAGGAATAAGCAATCCGGTGCGATTTGCTTAGATAAGGGAGGACAAGACATGACATTTATCGATTTTATCGACTATGCCGGTGTCTTTGTCTTTGCCGCAACCGGTGCGCTGGCAGCCTCGCGCTGCCGTCTTGATATTATCGGCTTCATCTTTCTTGCCAATATGACCGCCGTCGGCGGTGGTGCCCTGCGCGATCTGATGCTCGGTAATACACCGGTCAACTGGGTGCGTGAACCGCTCTATCTGCTGATCGGCACCAGTGCGGCTGTTCTGGTCTATTTCACCGCACACCGTGTTGAATCGCGTTATCGTATTTTGCTCTGGCTTGATGCGATCGGCATGGCGATGTTCAGCGTGATGGGCGCAGAAAAAGCATTGCATCTCGGTTTCAATGCATGGGTTGCCATCGTTGCCGGTATTTTCACCGCAACAATGGGCGGCGTTTTGCGCGATGTCGTGGCAGGGCAGCCGTCCGTATTGATGCGCCGTGAAATCTATATTTCCGCAGCGCTGGCCGGTGCCTGTACGTTTGTGGCGCTGAGTGCACTCAGTGCGCCGATCACATTCTCTGTGCTGGCCGGTACCGGCATCGCTTTTCTGATCCGTGGCGGCGCTTTATATTACGGCTGGGTACTGCCTGCACACAAAGCGCGACGCGGGCGCACAGAAGAAGAACTCAAACGTGACGGTATTGTGCGCGACGAATAAAACGGGAAGTAATATTTCCCTCCCCGTTTCGTTTTATGTCTTTAGCTGGCTTTGATAAGACCGGCCTGTGCAGCAATATCTTTCAGATTATTCTGCGGACGCGGACCGATTTGCTGGATAACAATACCGGCAGCCAATGAGCCGAACGCACCGCATTCTTTCAGCTGATAGTCGTTGGTATAGCCATAGAGAAAACCGGCGGCATAAAGATCGCCTGCACCGGTTGTATCGACCAGCGCGTCAATTTCAATCGCCTGCACTTCCACGGTTTCATCACCACGCAGAATGATCGAGCCCTGCTCCGAACGGGTCACTGCAGCCAGCTTGCAATCGGCACGCAAGGCTTCGAGCGCACTCTCAAAAGATGAAGTTTGATAGAGCGATTTAACCTCCGCCTCATTGGCGAAAACAATATCGACGGTACCGGAGCGCATCAGATCAAGAAACTCATCACGGTAACGATCCACACAGAACGGATCGGAAAGGGTCATAGCCACTTCACGGCCATGCTCATGGGCGATTTTCGCCGCCAGCAAAATTGCTTCTTTGGCGCGTGGCGGATCCCACAAATAGCCTTCAAAATAAACCAGCTTGGATGTGCTGACTTTAGAGCTTTCAATATCTTCAATACCAAGCTCCACGCAGGCACCGAGATAGGTATTCATGGAACGCTCGCCATCGGGCGTCACAAAAATCATGGAACGCGCGGTTGGTACGCCTTCCTGCAATGGTGCCGTATCAAACGCCACACCCTGACTACGAATATCATGTGTAAAAATCGTGCCGAGCTGATCCATCGCAACTTTGCCAAAATAGGCAGAGCGACCGCCCAGACTGGCCACACCTGCCGCAGTATTGCCTGCGCTGCCGCCTGACGCTTCAATCGCAGGGCCTTTGCGGCTGTAAAGCAGCTCGGCTCTTTCGCTGTCGATCAAATTCATAGCACCTTTGATGATGCCGTTATTGACCAGAAAATCATCTTCGGTGCGGGAAATAATATCAACAATTGCATTCCCGATGCATAGCACGTCATATTTGGCGGCAGAAATGGCTTTTACTCCCATAAAAACTTCGCGGCGGATGACCGGAACTCAGCCCTCGCATCCATTGCGGCACCAGTTCTATCTATGGAATGTGTTTTTTGCCAGTGCAGAAAAGCGTTTTCATTTTCATCAATACAGCGGGTGATCTGTAAAACTCATCTTGTTGCCCCTGTACAGGCTCCCTATCTATCGGAAAAAGAGCGCATCCCGAAAAGTGTAAAGCGGTTTTCGGATAAGATGCGCGCCAGACAAAAAAGACGGAGCCCCGATGATCCTCACCGCCGCGCTTAATGCCCTCTACCGCCTGCCCTCACCGGAGTTCCGCTCAGTCCTGTGGAAATCGCTCGGCCTGACCCTGCTGGCACTGATCGCATTATGGGCACTGGCACGGCAGTTCTTTTTCTGGCTGGCATGGCCGTGGTTTGAAAATATGCTGCCTGCTATGCCGGACTGGACAAGCTGGCTCGGCCTGTTTGCCGCGATTGCCGCCGGTTTTGTGCTGGCGCTGTTGCTCGCCTTTCTGATTGCGCCGGTGACTGCATTGATTGCAGGTATGTTTCTTGATGATGTGGCAGAGATTATCGAGCGCGAAGATTACAGCAATGAACCGGTCGGCACACCGATGCCGGTTGGCCGTTCCCTCGTCTATTCGCTCAAATTTCTGGTTGTGGTCATTCTCGGCAATTTGTTCGCATTGCTGATGCTGCTGATACCGGGCGTTAATCTGATCGCCTTTTTCATCGTCAACGGCTATCTTCTCGGACGTGAGTTTTTTGAATTTGCAGCCATGCGCTATCGCGGCGAGGATGGTGCCAAAGCCTTCCGTGAAGAAAACCGGATTACAGTTTTTCTCGGTGGTCTGGTGATTGCCGGATTTATGGCGATACCGCTCATCAATTTGCTGACACCGCTTTTCGCCGCTGCCATGATGGTGCACCTGCATAAAGCCCTGAGCGGTAAGAAACCGGTCACTAGAGCGCCGTGTGCCAGACTTGGCACACGGCGCTCTAACACTTTTAAATTAGAGCATAATTTTACCTTAAACTGATCCAAGTTTAAGGAATTATGCTCTATCAACCGCCATTAATTGAGAGAACCATGCGCATTGCCTGCCTGCATACGGCCGCCAGTAATATTGAAATTTTCGGGAAAGCTGCCTCAGCCTTGCAGCTTGATGCCGGAGATATCAGCCATGCGGTTCACTGTGAGTTGCTGGAAGCAGCAGAAAAGCAGGGAGGCCTTACACGAGCCATTGAAATGGCAACGCTGCATATCATCCAAAACCTCATCACTGAGGCAGATGCAGTTCTTGTGACCTGTTCAACCCTTGGTGCAATCGCTGACAGTGCCCGCACCGCATTTACCAAGCCGGTTCTGCGCACAGACCGTGCTTTGGCAGAGCAGGCTCTGGAGAGCGGTTTATCTGTGAGTGTTCTTTGCACTGCCCCGACAACACTGGAGCCGACGACAGAATTATTCCGTCAGGTCTTTGTCAATGCGCAGGCCGCACCGGATATCAGGCTGATTGACGGTGCATGGGATTTATTCCGTGCCGGTGAGATCAAAGCCTATGAAAGAGCAATCGCAGATGCTGCGAACGCCGCTCATGATACAGGCAGCCAGCTGGTAGTTCTGGCGCAAACCTCTATGGCAAATGCCGCTGCACTTATCCGCCACAAGACACACGTGCTTGATGCACCAACTGCCGCCCTGCGCCAGCTTCTGCACCGTGTTTAATCGTCGATCCGCTTCAGCGGTGCCGGAATCGTATTGGTTTTCTGCGCCGATTTGCAAATATCGGCGATCACGCAATTGACGCAATCCGGCGTGCGGGCCTTGCAGACATAGCGGCCATGCAGGATCAGCCAGTGATGGGCATGCATCATAAATTCTGCCGGAATGATCTTCACCAGCTTGGCTTCGATCTCATCCGGTGTTTTGTAAGGCGCAAGACCGATCCGGTTGCCTATTCGCAGAATATGCGTATCCACCGCCATTGTCGGTTGGCCGAAAGCCATATTCAACACCACATTGGCTGTTTTGCGCCCCACCCCCGGCAAAGTCACCAGCGCATCACGGTCACCCGGCACTTCACCGCCGAAATTATCAATCAGCGCCTGAGACAATAAAATTGCATTCTTTGCTTTATTGCGCCACAGGCCGATGGTGCGAATATAATCACCGACAACCTCTTCACCCAGATCGACCATTTTTTGCGGTGTATCAGCAATGGCAAACAAAGCCCGTGTTGCTTTATTCACGCCCGCATCGGTTGCCTGCGCCGACAGCATCACCGCCACCAGCAGCGTGAAAGTGTTGACGTGCTCAAGCTCGCCTTTCGGCTCCGGACGCTGCACGGAAAACCGCCGGAAAATCTCATGGATTTCTGCCGGTGTATAAAGCGTGCCGCTGACACGACGCTGAGATTTTGCGGGAATCTGGGTCTGGTTGTTCTGCATGGCATTTATATAGTAAGCTATAAGCAAGAAGCCTATCTGCAAGCTTGCCGCAGGCTGGAGTGCCGTGCTCTTTTTCGGGCACACAAAGGTGCTCTAGCATTTCATGCTGCCGAGCTTTTACCAACGATATGTGACCCCGAGAGTTATTGCCATGAATGCACCTTACCATCCGGACGGTGCTGATCCGGACGCCTATGGCGCAGAGTTTTTCAAAGCGACCCTGCTTCCTTACCGCTCGCTTTCACCGCGCGGTTTTCAGATCATGATTTTAAGCCTGCTGCTGCTCTGGGCCTGTATCGGCATGGTTTTCATGCAGATCGGCGCATTGCCAGTAGTCGGGCCGGTGGTCGGACTGTTCGGACTGGATATTGCCCTGATCTATCTGGCGTTCCGGCTTAATTATTATGCCGCCAGACAACGAGAAGAAATTACGGTTTCACGCGAACAGTTGCTCATCAGGCAAGTCTCCGCTTCAGGACGTATCCGCGCATATCAGTTTAATCCTTTCCGCACACGGTTTCACATTACCCGTAAAGATGATATCGGCATTATCCAGATGCAGCTGCATAGTGACGGCAGAACTTTGGATATCGGCAGATTTTTGCCGCCCGATGACCGCGAGAGCTTTGCAAGTGCTTTTTCCAACGCCCTGACACGCAGCCGCCGCTGACGATCGGGTTTAAATACCGGATGTTTTATGATTACGATTATCGGTTCGATTAATTTTGACCTCATCGTCCGCAGTCCGAAACTGCCGGAGCCCGGTGAAACCCTCACAGGCAGAAACTTCTCAACAGCCGCCGGCGGCAAAGGTGCCAATCAGGCACTCGCTGCCGCACGTGCCGGTGCATCCGTGCGTATGGTCGGTGCTGTTGGTGATGATTCCTTCGCTTCGCAGGCCGTTGCATTGCTGCGTGCCGACGGCGTGGATCTGACCCGAGTCGCCACACGCGGCGATGCCACCGGTATCGCGCTCATCACTGTTGAAGACAGCGGCGAAAATACCATTATCGTCATTCCGGGTGCCAATGGTCTGGTTACGCAAGACGATGTAAACACCGCTGATCTGGATGGCGGTTATCTGCTTCTGCAAATGGAAATTCCGCTGCCGACGCTGGAAAAAGCCATCGCTGCATCGGAAACCAGCGACACAACCTGCATTCTCAATACCGCGCCTTGGCGCGATGATGCCGCAAGCCTGTTGCCGCGCGCCGATATTATTATTGCCAATGAAACGGAATTTGATCTGGCCAGTGTTCAGCTTGAATTGTCCGGCGATGACCGTCAGGCCAGAATGATCGACTTTGCCGAACATTATGGCCGTACCATTATCGTAACGCTGGGTGCGCAGGGCATTATGGTGGCAACACCGGACGAGCATTACAGCCTGCCCGCCCTGAAGGTTAAGCCGGTGGATACGGTTGGTGCCGGTGACACATTCTGCGGCTATCTCGCGGCCGGTCTCGACAGCGGCCTGTCTTTGCGTGATGCCTGCCAGCGCGCTGCAAAGGCAGCATCGCTCGCATGCCTGAAAGCCGGTGCTCAGCCTTCCATTCCTTACGCGGCAGAAGTCCAGTAAAAGAAAAGGCCGGAGCAATCTCCGGCCTTTTTTATCGTCTCTATATTTAAAGCGTTGCGATACGCTCAGTCAGCAATGTGAAGAAACCTTCGTGGTCAACATCGCGCATCACGATTGCATTTTTCGGGCGTTTGGTAACACCCCACCAGTCGATTACCGACATACCGAGGCAAAGCTCAGACGCGGTTTCGATCTCAACATTGCAATGACGGCCTGAATAGAGTTCCGGCTTCAGCAGATAGGCAATCACATTCGGATCATGCAGCGGTCCGCCGTCTGTACCGTATTTTTCCTCATCAAAGCGTTCGAAAAACTCTAGCATTGCCACACAGGCATCACCCACCTTGTTACCAAGCGAGCGGAAAGCCTCAATACGTTTTGCGGTTGTCAGCGCCTTATGGGTAACATCCAGCGGCATCATCACAATCGGCACACCGGAGGCATAAACGACTTTCGCCGCTTCCGGATCCACATAGAAGTTGAACTCAGCGGTTGGCGTGATATTGCCGCCTTCAAAGAAACCGCCGCCCATCAGCACGATTTCCTGAATGCGGGAAGCGATTTCCGGTGCCTTGTTCAGCGCCAGCGCAATATTGGTCAAAGGTCCGAGAACGCAAAGCGTGACTGTGCCCGCAGCTTCATGCAGCAAAGTCTCAATGATGAAATCCACACCATGTTGCTTGTGCAGTTTCATCACCGGCTCAGGCAGATCAGGACCATCAAGACCGGTGCGGCCATGGACTTCCTCTGCAGTAACCAGCGGACGAACCAGCGGCTTGGACGCACCTGCAAAAACCTTTGTCTGCGGCTTGCCTGCCAGCTCGGCAATTTTCAGAGAATTATGCTGCGTCAGAGGCAAAGGCACATTACCGGCCACAGCAACAATACCCAGCACATCCAGCTCCGGACTTGCCAGAGCCAGCAGGATTGCCAATGCATCATCCTGCCCCGGATCTGTGTCGATAATAATTTTGCGGGCCATCAAAGCCATCCCTTTCATCAAAAAATCTGCGCATGGCGTCATGTGAACTCATGAGCTTTCAGGCGCACTATAAATGCAGTGAAATTATTTTCAGCACGAATCTTGAACGATAACGCACATATCAGCTGTTGCTCTTGAAGTGGAGCTTTTCTCAAGCCATATAAAGAACAGGAAAACGCCGCTACGGGTTTTCCCCAAACGGTCGCTCTTAAGGACTGAACAATGACCAGACTTACACCTTTCTCCAGCCCGCTGCTGCTGGGTTTCGATACGATGGAAAAAACGCTGGAACGGATTGCTAAATCCGGTGACGGCTATCCGCCATATAATATCGAAAGACTGCGCAGTTCTGCGCAGGATCAGGAACAACCGGTTCCTGAGAAATTACGCATCACACTTGCTGTTGCCGGTTTTTCTGATGACGATCTGGAAGTTACGACTGAAGATAACCAGCTGGTTATCCGCGGACGGCAGACCGATGAATCCGAGCGGGAATATCTGCATCGCGGCATTGCTGCACGTCAGTTTCAGCGTGTTTTTGTGCTGGCAGACGGTATGCGCGTGGTCAACGCGGAACTAAAAAACGGATTATTGTCGATTGATCTCGACAGACCGGAACCAGAACGCCTCGTCAAGCGTATTAGTATAAACGTGAAAGAGTGACCGTTCTCAGGATTATAAAAGAACTGTAAAGGGTTCATTGTTATAATCAGCTCCGTGGTTGCAGTTTTATCGGCTGATAAATGCAACTGCAAATGCTCTCGAAAGGCAGCGTCAATTTTGAGCTGCCAGGACAGGAGGCCTAAAATGACTGCTGACAAACACATTTTTACAGAATTCGAATTTGCCCATCTCGGCGAAGGTGAAATCGCCTATTTGCGCAAAGTTCGCTCCGAAGATTTGTCACGGCGCTTCCCTGCATTACCACCAATGGCGCCGGGCATGGAACTCTGGGCTCTCTTCGGCGCCAGCGGAACTCCGATCATGCTTTCCGATATGCGCGCCACAGCATTGGCCGGAGCACAGGAACATGAACTCCACACAGTGATGCTGCATTAAGCGCATCCTGAAAAGTGAAACCGGTTAAACACATTAAAACCCGCCTGTATCACAGGCGGGTTTTGTTTTTATTCCCGCTTCATGAAAAATGCCGCGCTGCACAGGGCAAACACGGCATTTTTAATTCCACTCAACCCTGCTTACTCAGCAGAATTATCAGCTTTTCAGGCCGCATTGGATGCAGGCGGTGCAATCAAAAACGAATGCAGAGCCTGCGCATCAACGGTGCCGCGCAATTTGGCAACCATATCCGGATCGCGCAGCAAACGCGCAATACGGGACAGTGCCTTCAGATGATCGGCGCCGGCATTTTCCGGTGCAAGCAACAGAAAGACCAGATCAACCGGCTGGTCATCCAGTGCTTCAAAATCCACCGGCTGCTCAAGACGCGCAAAAACACCGGTAATTTTACTGATATTCGGCAGTTTGCCATGTGGTATCGCGATGCCGTTGCCAACACCGGTAGACCCCAAACGCTCACGCTGAGTCACAGTTTCAAAAACTTCTCGCTCAGAAAGACCTGTGAGTTCAGCAGCCTTCTCAGCCAAGATCTGCAATAATTGCTTCTTGGAGCTTGCCTTCAGCGAAGGGATAATCGCCCCTGGCTGAATCAGATCGCTAAGATCCATTTTCTCCATTCCTTCTCTCATGCGGAGTAATCATCTCCGTAACCGGGAGGTGCAGTGATCTACTGCCCATTCAACAGATACTCAAGTCAAATTCGCGATTCTACTCACACTTTTCACGCATCAAATCCGTAACGCATTGATTTCAATCATAAATAAAAATTAAAAAAAGATTACAACACGCATTCACTGACGCCTGCTTCGCGGCATTCCGCTCAAGGTACACCAGTAACACAAAAATTCCTATCTCTAGATATCGTGAATAACAGCTGCAACCACGCAGAAAACAGGGCAGAAAACATTATTTGATTTTTTATATGTTATTTCAGTGAGTTAAAATATGAGAAAAATTTCAAGTTTTTTGATTGATGTATAAATACATCCGGAAACGGGACAGGCACCCCACTCATCGCTTCAATATTCTGTTCCGGAAAAGCAAAACCCCGCTATCTGCGGATTCGCAAATAGCGGGGTCTGTCTGTTCAGCCTTAAACGCGGGCTGCCTGTGCGACTCTGGACGGATCAATCCAGCCAATATTGCCATCCGGACGACGATAGACAATGTTGACTTCTTCACTTCCTGCATTGCGGAAGACCAATACAGGATGCTCTGTCAGATCAAGCTCAACAACGGCAGATGCAACACTCAGCGTGCGCAGGGAAACGGATGATTCCGCGACGATCGTCGGCGCATAATCCTCAGGAAGATCATGATCTTCGTCGGGAGCCGGTTCCATCACGCTATAGGCGATATTCTGATGATTGTTGCGCGCTGACTGAACCAGAGAGCGGGACTTGAGGCGGCGCATATAGCGGCGCATCCTTGTCTCCAGCTTTTCAGCCGCTGCGTCAAAAGAAAATTGCGGATCCTGCGCTTCTGCAGAAGACTGCAGAGTCGCTCCGGTATCCAGATGCAAAGTGCAATCCGTAGTAAAACGGGAACCTGATTTAACGACTGTAATTGTACCGGAAAAGCCACCTTCGTAATATTTGCTAACAGCATCACGGACACGGTCTTCAATTCTGATGCGGAAAGCATCACCGATGTCCATATGTTTACCCGAAACGCGGAGACTCATGTGGCAGTACCTCGCTGTCTATATTCGAACACCTCAATCTAACCACAAGCGAAGGCATTGCGCAAAGCGAACTGACATAAAATAAAATAAACTTTGCATGTGCCAAAAGAATATGCGGACAGCTCTTTGATTGACACAATCAGTCACTATATAAGCGCCTGTCGAAAATTCCGGCGAAATAAACGTCCGTCATCAAAATCATCAACGATTTCAAATAAATTCGGGAGCAGAAACTGCTCCCGGGATTCGCTGACCTGTAGCTCTTAGCGTAAAATTCTGAACTTACAGAGTAAACTGATCGCCCAGATACAATCTGCGCACATCGGGATTGGCGACGATCTCTTTCGGACGGCCATGGGTCAGCACCTGTCCGGCATGGATAATATAAGCGCGGTCAATCAGGCCGAGCGTTTCACGCACATTGTGATCGGTAATCAGCACACCGATGCCGCGGCTGGTGAGGTGACGCACAAGTTGCTGAATATCCGCAACAGCAATCGGATCCACACCGGCAAAAGGCTCATCCAGCAGCATAAAATTCGGGCGGGATGCCAGCGCGCGGGCAATTTCGAGACGGCGGCGTTCACCACCCGACAGTGAAATCGCCTGCGCCTTGCGCAGATGCGTTATATGGAATTCTTCCAGCAGCGCATCGAGTTCAATGGCACGCTTTTTGCGGTCTTTTTCGACCACTTCCAGCACGGCCTTGATATTATCTTCAACCGACAGACCACGGAAAATCGAAGCTTCCTGCGGCAGATAGCCGATGCCGAGCCGTGAACGGCGATACATCGGCATAGATGTGACGTCAAAACCGTCAATCTCAATCGTACCGCTGTCGACCGGCACCAAACCGGTCACCATATAAAAGCAAGTGGTTTTACCGGCACCGTTCGGGCCCAGAATACCGACAGCCTCACCGGCACGCACACCAAAGGACACACCATTCACAACCTGACGGCCGCGATAGCTCTTGCTGATGCCTCTGGCAACCAGCGTTCCTTTAAGCCGTGACAATTCCTGAGGCGGACGCTGTCCTTCCGCACCGGCAGACTGCGCCTGCAAATTGCCCGCGGCATCAGCCGCGGCATTATCGGGAGCATGATCGGTTTGGGCGTTTAAAGAGGACAATAGAAATCCAGACCAGTTATCAAAGCCGGTGCCTGCATTCAAAGCACAAGCAAAATTAAATTTATCAGCTCAGTTGCAGACCAGAACAGCTCTGATCTGCAATTTTATTCGGCTTTAGGAGACAGAATAATGGAGACGCGGCCGGACTGTCCTTTACAGCTTTCCAGATAGGCTTTGCCTGTCTGGGTATTGGCTGTCAGCTTGCACCCGGTGGCAATATTATCACCATCAGACAGCACAACTTTCTGGCCGGTCAGTACCATTGTCTGCGCTTTGGCATCATAAGTGCCGGCATCGCCGGTTGCGACCTGTGTACCGGATTTCAGATAGACTTTTCCGTCCACTTCAATCTTCTCAATGCCGCCGGCATCCAGACCAGCGCCGCTCAGGCCACCGATACCGCCTTTGGCTTTATCAGCACCGGCTTTATCGCCGCCGTCTTTTGTCTTGCCGGTATGAACCTGCATACGACCGGCACGCAGCAGAATATCGCCCTGCTTGACCGAAACATTACCGGTAAGAATGATAATGCCCTCTTTGTCGCGCACTTCCATTTTACCGGCATCAATCGACACAGGTTCTTTGCTGTCAGATAATTTCAATCCGTCAAGGGGAACACCCTGCTGTGCCTGAGCACCTGAAAGGCTCAAAGGCAAAATCAGCAAACCGGACATGAAGAGGGCGGCGATCTGCTTCACGCCTGTCAGGCGCAGCGCAGACTTGCCCGAAACTGTATTCTGTGAGCCTGTTTTCAGCTCGCTGCCTGCCTGTTGCCGCATCATATTCATTCCCTCGAAAATCACCCTTGTTATAAATCGCAAGTTTGAGAATAAAACAACAAACTTCTGAATATATTCTTGCCGCCGGACCATAAGTCCGGCCGGAATATACGCAGTCTGCCAACACATCTATAACAGGCGTATTACTTATTGGTGTAAATCACTATCACACTCTGTTCAACGGCGAAACAAAGACTGCTTTACGGGCAGCAGCACAGGTGCTGCAATCAGCTGCCCTTTTTCGCTGCGGAGACGGTTTCCTTAACAGGCTCAATGGTCAGCTGAACCTGATCATCAAACACCATCACCTTGCCGTTTTCCTTAATGAGCATTTTATTCGCGCGGATATGTGCGTTTTTTGTGCGGATATCGACCGGCTTATCGGTCGACATCTCGCCACTCGACACATTCACATTGGCAGAGCCCAGTTTGGCTTCCATGCCATCGGTTGTCTTCACCGTAAACGCATTATCAAACTGCAAATGACCGTTATTGCTGTCATAGACGCCGGATGCCGCATCAATCTCGGCGCTGTCTTTATCACCCACAGGCAATTGCGCTTTGATTCCTTCCAGCGCGACCACGCCGTTCTGTTTGGCATCCTGCACAGCGCGCTCGGCAACCATCGAAAACGGACGCTTATCCTTGGTGTAGCCTTTAAGCTGCGGGCCGGTCATCACCAGCTTGCCGCTTTCAGACGGATCAAGCTCAACTTTCACCGGTGAAGGAGGCGTAGCCAGAAATGTGTACCATGAGAAAACCGCAGCAACGCCGAGAGCAACAACCGGCAAAGCGGTTTTCAGAACGCGCACGCGCATGCTGTGTCTCTTCGCAGCGTGAAACACAGCGGTACTTTTATGTGACGCTCCGAAAACCATCTTATGGTCTGACACAGTCCAAAACTCCTGAAACCGGCAATTTGCCAGCTGCCTACACGTAAGGTATTAATATTTATCGGTGAAATGCACGACTATTCTGTATAGTGCGCTCAAATCGCTTTTTATTGTGGTATAAATGGGATGATACCGCGTCCAAAACAAGCTGCATTGCTGCAGTTGTGCGTTCCGGAGGTTTAACTCAGATCACTTTTCAATGATATGAGGTTAAAAAACCTGATAATACCATATTCAGGTCTTCCTCGGATATTATCCCCGCTTCCAAAATACATTCTGTTTATGCGACATATAAAGACATCATATAAGCCCAAGAACGGACATATCTCATGACTTATACTGCCGATGCAGTGCTTGAACGTCGTCGAATTCGCCGTAAGCTGACTTTCTGGCGTGCTGTCACTTTGCTGCTTGTTGCGGCAATGATACTCTTCGCTGCGCTTTACATCAACGGCAGCAAGTCTTCCCGCAATGTGCCTCACATTGCAAAAATTTCCATCACCGGCACCATTTATAACAATGAAGAGCTTTTGAAACGTCTCAAAGATGTCGCAGAGAGCGATATGGTGAAAGGCGTCATTCTGGATATCAGCTCTCCCGGCGGCACCACGACCGGCGGCGAAGTGATTTATGATGCCGTGCGCAAAATCGCCGATAAGAAACCGGTCGTCTCACAGGTCGGCACACTGGCAGCATCCGCAGGCTATATGATTGCCATCGCCTCAGATCATGTGATCGCCCATAAGACATCAATGATCGGCTCGATCGGCGTGCTGTTTCAATATCCCGATATCAGCGCGTTGCTGGATAAAGTCGGTGTGAAATTTGAAACCATCAAATCCAGCCCGCTGAAGGCCGAGCCGAATTTTTTCTCTCCGGCCAGCGAAGAAGCCAAGGCCATGATCGATAACACCGTCAAAGACACTTATGACTGGTTTGTCGGTCTGGTTAAAGAACGCCGCCCGATGATTACAGCCGACAAGCTCCCTGCTTTGACCAATGGTTCGGTCTATACCGGCCGTCAGGCATTGCAGCATAAGCTGATTGACGCGATCGGCGATGAGGAAACCTCTGTTGCATGGCTTGAGACCAAAGGCATCGACAAAGAGCTGCCGGTTATCGAGTGGAAAGCTGAAAGCTCATCCTATAATGACCTGCTTTCCTCTGCTGCGATGAAATTATTGTTGCGGAACATGGGCTTGTCCGATCAGACCGGTGCACTATTTGATGAACAGATCGGTCAGCGTATCTTCCTTGACGGCATGCTTTCAGTTTGGCACGGTAGCAACGGAGAAAAACCGCAATAATACCCGTAAAATGCGTTTAACATTAAAGATAATGCGTATTTTCAGATAGTTATGCTATGAAATATTAATAGCATAGGCATATTATTCATACTAAGCTGTCTCTGTTCCGACGGGGACAGCCCGCATACAGGTTCTGAGAGTATTCTTTTAGGGCGCATTCCCCGATCCTTATTAAAGGTGCGGGTCAGATGCGCAGTATATCAAAACCGGAAGCGCAGCGGTCCGTTTCAGACGGCCGGATTAAGCGCTAATATTGCAGAGAGGTCGAACGCAGTGATTAAATCTGAACTCGTGCAGATCATCGCCAGCCGCAATCCGCATCTTTTCCAGCGCGACGTGGAAAATATTGTCGGTGCAGTTTTCGATGAAATTACTGAAGCTCTGGCGGAAGGAAACCGCGTAGAGCTCCGTGGCTTCGGCGCCTTTTCCGTGAAAAACCGCCCTGCCCGCAACGGACGCAACCCGCGCACGGGCGAATCGGTCGATGTTGAGGAAAAATGGGTTCCGTTCTTCAAAACCGGCAAAGAACTGCGTGATCGCCTCAATAACGGCCACGATTAATCAATAATAGCTGCAGCGCATATACAAGCGTCTTTATGCGCAACATGCGAGCGGTGATATAAAATCAGGCACTTCTGCTATCGGGCATATTTATGCCTGATAGCACTTATATTTTATGCAGTGCAGCCCGAGAATTACGGATATTAAACATGACCAACCGTTTTCTGACACTTGTCATTGCCTTGCCGCTCGCAGTGATTTTAATTGTACTGTCGGTCGCCAATCGCAGTGCAGTCAGTGTAACGCTTGATCCGTTCAACCCCGGCAATCCTGCTCTGACCTATACAGCACCATTGTTTCTCTGGGTGCTGGGGGCTTTTCTTGTTGGTATTGTTACCGGCGGTCTGTTGATCTGGTTCACACAGGGACGGCACCGCAAACTGGCACGCAAGCGTAAAGCAGAAGCCGATGCACTCCTGACCCGTGCCAAACAGGCGGAAGCCAAGAACCTGCCATCCGCATCTTCCCTGTCCTGATCTCGGCGCTGTATCCATACAGACCACATATATTATCAGGCTTTTTCATCAACTTCATACAGATCGGCGCTTGTCTCCCACCCTCAGGCATGGGAACAATCTGTTGTTGTGAGAGCGCGTTTTGTGCGCCCGATCGGGCACACGGCGCTCTAAAGCATGTCTCGGAAAAACGGGCACCGGTTTTCCGATAACGACATGCGTGAAAACAAGGAGATCGAGCGAGCGCAGTGGGTATAATTAAATGCGCTACGCTCTAGATTCTTTATTTGGTCGCATTATCACGGGCGTCAAGTTGATCCAACTTGACTGTGAAATGCTCTAATGAAAATAAATGCCCGTGCATTGCAGGAGACAATGGGCGGCATCATAAAAGGCCTGACAAATAATGCTTCATATTTCCGCTGCTGCCGTTGATGATCTGATGACCTGGCCGGAACTGGTCGATGCGCTGGACAGCGCCTTCCGTAACGGTATGATCCAGCCTGTGCGTCATCACCATCCGGTTGAACGCCCTGAGGGCAGCCCGTCCATGTTGTTGCTGATGCCTGCATGGTCAGATTTCCATAAACTTGAGCATCAGTCGCAAGGCTATATGGGCGTTAAAATCGTCACCGTGTCACCGGATAACGGTCTGATCGACAAACCTGCGGTTATGGGTGTGTACCTGCTGCTTGACGGCATTACCGGCGAACCAAAAGCACTGATTGACGGCCAGAGCCTGACCCGCTGGCGCACGGCCGCAGCCTCCGCTCTTGCCGCCCGCTATCTGGCACGGGAAGATGCATCGCGTCTTGTCATTATGGGTGCCGGAGCGGTTTCTTCCAATCTCGTCCGAGCCCATAGTTCTGTGCGTCCGATTACCGATATTGCGCTTTGCGTGCGCAATCCGAAACGGGCAGAAGCAACACTCAAAGAACTGCGTGATGAAGGCTATAATGCCTATATTGCTGAAGATCATATCGCAGCCATTCAGCAGGCGGATATTGTTGCCGCCGGCACTCTGGCAACCGAACCATTGATTCACGGGAAACATTTGCGTCCCGGCACCCATGTGGATCTGGTCGGCGCTTTCACACCGGACATGCGTGAAAGCGATGACGAAGCCGTGCTGCGCTCCCGTGTTTTTGTCGACACCAAAGACGGTGCCCTGAAAGAAGGTGGCGACATTACACAGCCTTTGCGTGACGGCATTATCAAGCCGGATCATGTGCTCGGCGATCTGTTTGATCTGGCACGCGGAACAGTCAAAGGCCGCGTAAGCGATCAGGATATTACACTGTTCAAATCCGTTGGTGCAGCCATGGAAGACCTTGCCGCCGGTATTATGGTCTATGAAAAGAGCCTGAAACAACAAGGCTGATCCTGTCGATCTCTTGCCCTGAAGAACCTCAAATATGGCGGCTTTTCAGGGCAAAGATGCATTTATAAGATATTTGCGCTTAAATTCAGCTTTCCCAAAAGGCTGCCATGCTCTACGAAACAGAAAATATTGCACCATCTGATGGTATAGTATTTTGAGTTTAACAGTTTCGGAGCAAACAGGGTGAAACCGCCAAAAGGAAAAGCCGCCAAATCTCATAATGGTTCATCAGCGCGATTTGCGGGCAAACCGGCCGCACAGTCACGCGATAACCGTAAAGCGGTATCGGCTGCACCTTCGCAGGGTTTTAAAAAACCGCGCCCGAAATTTGCTAAAACCGAACAGAATGCTGCGGCTTTTGAAAATGCAGCACCGGCTGCACCGAAAAAAGTAACGGCTGAACCGGCTGTCGCCCAGCGCTCATTGCTGAAACTGACAGGCGACCGACCTCAGCAAAATCTGCCGGTTATTCTCGAGACCAGCCCGAGCGAAGATTATGCGCTGCTTGACAGCGGCAACAGTCTCAAGCTTGAACAATATGGCCCTTACCGCATCATCCGCCCTGAGGCGCAGGCAATCTGGCAGCCTGCATGGCCGCAAAGCGAATGGGATAAGGCAGACGCGATCTTCACCGGCAATACCGATGAAGAAGGCATGGGACGCTGGCATTTTCCGAAACAGCAATTGGGTGAAACCTGGCCGATGGCGCTGCAGGATGTGCGCTTTTTCGGCCGCTTCACCTCGTTCCGCCATGTCGGTGTTTTTCCGGAGCAGGCCGCGCACTGGGCTTTCATGGCGCAGCAGGTGCGCGATGCCCGTAAAAAACAGATCAACCGCTCCGTGCGTGTCCTCAACCTGTTCGGCTATACCGGCGTTGCCTCGCTGATTGCCGCCCATGCCGGTGCTGAAGTGACCCATGTGGACGCTTCCAAAAAAGCGATCAACTGGGCGCGTGAAAATCAGGCGCTGGCCGGTCTGGAAGACAAGCCGATCCGCTGGATCTGCGAAGACGCAACCAAATTTGTGGCGCGCGAAGAGCGCCGTGGCAATACTTACGACATTATCCTGCTCGACCCGCCCGCCTATGGCCGCGGTCCGAATGGCGAAGTCTGGCAGCTTTTCGACAATCTGCCGCAGATGGTCGATATGTGCCGCGCTATTCTCTCGCCGGATGCCCTCAGTGTTGTACTGACCGCCTATTCGATCCGTGCCTCGTTCTTTGCCATTCACGAGCTGATGCGCGACCGCTTTACCGGTCGCGGCGGCGTGATTGAATCAGGCGAGCTGATCCTGCGTGAACGCTCTGCCGAACGCGCACTTTCCACTTCCATGTTCTCCCGCTGGATTGCCAATTCATGACCCAGAATAATGATTTTTCCCGCAAAGATACTCCGCGCACCGGTAGCGTTAAAGAAGTTACCAGCCTGACCAATCCGATCGTCAAAGACCTGCGTGCTTTGTCGATGAAGAAATTCCGTGACCAGCAGGGCGTGTTTCTGGCGGAAGGTCTGAAACTGGTGATCGATGCCATTGATCAGGGCTGGCGCATCCGCACTTTGGTGTTTTCCAAAGCCGGTAAAGGCAACCCGCTGGTAGAAAAAGTGGCAGCCCGCACCAAAGCCGGTGGCGGTCTGGTGCTTGAGGCTTCAGAAAAAGTGATTGCGGCGATCACCCGTAAAGACAATCCGCAAATGGTTGCCGGTGTTTTTGACCAGCGTTTTGAAACACTGGATCATCTGCGCCCGCAGGGCAATGACACCTATATCGCTCTTGATCGTGTGCGCGATCCCGGCAATCTCGGCACTATCATCCGTACCGCTGATGCGGTCGGTGCCAAAGGTATTATTCTGATCGGTGACTGTACTGACCCTTATTCGATGGAGACTGTGCGCGCGACCATGGGGTCGGTTTTTGCCGTGCCGCTCTATCGCGCCAAGCATGACGAATTCGTCAACTGGCGCAAATCCTATAAGGGCGTGCTGGTAGGAACGCATCTCAAAGGCGCGGTTGATTACCGGACCATTCCTTACAACAAACAGCCGGTTGTACTGATGATGGGCAATGAACAGCAGGGTTTGCCTGATGATCTTGCTCAAATTTGCACACATTTGGCACGTATTCCTCAGGCTGGCCGTGCGGATTCGCTTAATCTTGCCATTGCCACAGGCGTCATGCTCTATGAAATCCGCCGTGATGCTCTGGTTCTGGATGATCGCTAAACTAAGACACGCAGGAGTTTAAGCCCCTATGTCCCAACGTGCCACTCTCTGGTCTGTTCTGATTATCGTTTTCGCTGTCACCTCAGACCAGTATATCAAATTTCTGGTTGAGAGCGGCATGGACTATAATCAGCAGATTGATCTGCTGCCGTTTCTGGCGCTTTACCGCACCCATAATGAGGGCATCGCTTTTTCCATGCTGTCCTGGCTGCATGACGGCGGCCTGATAGCCATGACTGTTGCTGTCATCGGTTTCGTCTCCTATCTGTGGTGGACAACCGCACCGGAACGGGTGATCAGCCGCATCGGCTTTGCACTGATTATTGGTGGTGCATTAGGCAATCTCATCGACCGCAGCCTGCTCGGCTATGTGGTTGATTACATCCTGTTCCATCTGCCAAGCTGGTCTTTTGCTGTCTTCAATATGGCTGATGTTTACATTTCTACCGGTGCCGGACTGATTATCCTCGACGAACTGGTGCAATGGAGAAAGTCCCGCTCTGCGGGCTGAGGGGAAAAAATCCCGCACTGCAGGTTGAGGGGAAGCACTTCCGCTCTGCGGGCTGAAACACCTCAAAATCTTCACCAAATCCGGTCATTTCCCTGACAAAATCTCCGGCAAATCAATTTAAACGGATTTGCCGGCGGCTTTTTCACATGCTGCCGTTCTCCATACCTGTCAGTTTCACCGGCCTGACAAGACAATCTAAAAGGCATATGTCACATGCCTGACGCAGACATCCTCTATAAATACCGTAACTCAGAAACGTGGCTAAGCAGACAAAATACTTGCGGACAGCACTGAGACAGTTGAATCCGGCGGAGGATATATCTTGCCACAGGCTCTTGGAATTTTTTCACAAACCGCGCATGATGCACGCATGAAGCAAACACCACCAGATACGCTTGAAATAGGCGCCATTTTAGCTGATGCCGGTTTTTCTTCACTGGCCGGCCAGATACTGGGGCGTATGGGCAGTCTTATTGTGCGGATTGCGGATAATCCGGACACAATCCGTATTGCGCAAAAACTGCGCTACGATGTTTTTTACACCGAGCTCGGTGCGCAAAAATCTCAGAATACCATTCTCGAAGAACGCGACAGCGACCATTATGATGCGATTTGCGATCATCTGGTGGTTTATGACACATCAATCTCCGGTGGCGAGGCAGAGCAGCTTGTCGGCACATACCGCCTGATGCGCAGCGACATGCTCGCGGCTGGGCATACATTCTATTCTGCCGGTGAATATGAAATCACCAAACTGCTTGAACGCAAGCCCGGCCTGCAATTTCTTGAGCTCGGCCGCTCCTGCGTCAAGCCGGAATACCGCTCCAAGCGTACGGTTGAATTGCTGTGGCAGGGCATCTGGTCCTATTGCCGCCAGCACAGGATTGAAGTGATGTTCGGCTGCGCCTCTTTCCACGGTACGGTGCCGGAAGCCCATGCGCTACCGCTGTCTTTCCTGCATCATAATTGCCGCGCTGATGCGGAATGGGATGTCCGTGCGCTTGAGCAACATTACCGCTCGATGGATATTGTTCCGCAGGAAGCCATCAACCCGAAAGTGGCGCTGTTTTCCATGCCACCACTGATCAAAGGCTATTTGCGCCTTGGCGCAATGATCGGTGACGGTGCCGTGGTTGACCATCAGTTCGGCACTACGGATGTGCTGATTGTTCTGCCGGTCGAGCGTATTTCCAGTCGTTACATCAATTATTACGGCGCTGAAGCTGACCGTTTTGTATGATGTAATGAAAACAAAAAGACCGGCAATATACCGGTCTTTTTTATATCTGATGCGATAAGATATTTATGACATATCCGAGCGGATCACGGACATAAAAACGCTGCACACCCCACGGTTCTTCCGTGAGCGGATAGATGATCTCAAATCCTGCAGCCTGTGCGCGATGATAGACTTCATCCAGATTATCGACCTCAATGGAAAGACGGGGCACATCCGTTCCGCCACCGCCCTCTGTCGCTAAACTGAGCTGTTGGACAGGTCTGTTTTCTGCGGCCGCTCCGGCAGCCAGCGTTACGATCCACCCGTGATCCATAATCACATCCAGCCCCAGCAGTTCCTCATAGAAGACCCGCGCAGCCTGAAGATCAGAGCCTGCGAGATTAGCTACGATCCTCAGAACTGCCATATCGTCTCTCCTGCCGGTTTTTAGTTTTTAACCGATAGTTGTTTCAGGCGGTATAAGGCTTCCAGTGCCTCGCGCGGTGTCAGATCATCCGGATTAATCTCATTCACGGCATTCAGCAAAGCGCTATCCTGCGCAGGTTTTGCCACTTCACGCGGTTTGGCAACGACTGCAAAGAGCGGCAGATCATCAATGATCTTCTCAGCCTTGCCGGAGGTTTCGCCTTCCTCTAAGCGATGCAGCACATCGCGCGCCCGTTCAACCACCGCATCAGGCAGACCGGCAAGGCGCGCAACCTGCACACCATAAGAACGGTCAGCAGCACCTTTGGCCACTTCGTGCAGAAACACAACATCGCCTTCCCATTCCTTCACTCGCATAGTGACATTGGCAAGCCGTGCCAGCTTCTCTGAAAGTGCCGTCATTTCATGAAAATGCGTGGCGAACAAAGCGCGACAACGGTTTTTCTCGTGCAGATATTCCACGCTAGCCCAGGCAATCGACAACCCGTCGAAAGTCGCGGTACCACGACCGATTTCATCGAGAATGACCAGTGAGCGTTCACCGGCGAGATTGAGAATAGCGGCGGTTTCGACCATTTCCACCATGAAAGTGGAACGGCCACGCGCCAGATCATCCGATGCACCGACACGACTGAACAGACGATCAACAATACCGATATGCGCAGATGTGGCCGGAACGTAAGAGCCCATTTGCGCGAGAATTGCGATGAGCGCATTCTGGCGCAGGAAGGTCGATTTACCGCCCATATTCGGACCGGTCAAAAGCCAGATCGCACCGAATTTCTGATCGCCCAGCGGTGACAAATCGCAATCATTGGCCACAAAAGGATTAGCGGCCTGTTTTTTCAGCGCCTGCTCGACCACTGGATGACGGCCGCCATCAATGGCAAAATTCAGACTATCATCGACTTTCGGGCGGCAATAGCCCTGTTCATCGGCCAGAACACCCAGCGCTGCCGATACGTCCATCACGCCAAGCGCTGCAGCACCGGCACGAATAGCATCAGCATTTTCAACTGTGTGACGGATTAATTCTTCGAAAATTGCCAGTTCAATCGACAGTGCACGATCAGCGGCATTGGCAATTTTGGTTTCAAGTTCCGCCAGCTCCGTGGTGGTGAAACGCATGGCGCTGGCCATGGTCTGACGATGGATAAAGCGTGCTTTGGCCTCATCCGTATCGGTCAGTGCACCGGCATTATTGGCGGTCACTTCGATGAAATAGCCCAGCACATTATTATGTTTGATCTTGAGCGATTTAACGCCCGTCTCTTCCATATAATCGGCCTGAAGACCGGCAATCACACGGCGCGACTGATCGCGAAGGCTACGCATTTCATCCAGCTCGGCATGATAGCCCGTGCGGATAAAACCGCCGTCACGTTTCAGCAATGGCAGTTCTTCCGCCAAAGTCTGATCAAGCAATTGCGCATAATCTTCCGGCAGCGCAAGAATAGAGCGGCAAGCCTGTGCCAGTTCTTCCGGCAATTGCTTATCCTGAAAGAGTTGGCGCACCAGATGTGCGGCCTGAAAACCGGCATGCAAAGCGCCGAGATCACGCGGGCCACCGCGCCCGACCGCCAGACGTGACAAGGCACGCGGCATATCCGGCACACCGCGCAAAGCAGCACGCAGCCCCTGTGCCAATGATGTTTCACTTAGAAAAAACGCAACGGAATCCTGTCTTGCAGCAATTTTTTCCGGCTCAGTCAGCGGCGCAGTCAAGCGCTCGGCCAGCAAGCGTGCACCGGCACCGGTGACTGTGCGGTCAACGGCTTTGAGCAGTGAGCCTTCACGATTGCCGGAGAGCGTGCGCATCAGCTCCAGATTGGCGCGGGTTGCCGGATCAATAAACAGCGACGACCCATCTGTTTCGCGCTCTGGGCGCATCAGCGGCGGGCGCTCGGCAATCTGGGTTTTCTCAAGGTAAGCAATGGCACCGGAAATGGCGGAAAGTTCGGTGCGGTTGAACTCGCCAAAACCATCCAAAGTTACCACGCCGTAATAGCGCTTGATGCGTTCTTCTGCAGTTGAACTTTCAAACAGGCTCGGATGCTGTGGCATGACAATACGCCCGAGCAGATCCAGTACCGGACGGATTTGCGGATCCTGAAAGGCGGTTTCCGGCACGATCAGCTCGCTCGGATCAACGCGCATAATATCGGCATAGAGTTTTTCAGGCGTGGTTTCCGTCATACGGAACTGGCCGGTGGAAATATCAATCCATGCCAGCGACAGCCTGCCCTCTTCCGCACCTCTTACGCCACTTCCCATTTGTGCGCTACGCACACGGCCGAGGATCATCAGAAAGTTTGCACGCGCCGGATCAAGCAGCTTTTCTTCTGTGATCGTGCCCGGTGTGACAAGTCGGATCACATCGCGTTTGACCACCGATTTCGAGCCGCGCTTCTTCGCCTCTGCCGGATCTTCCACTTGCTCACAGACGGCCACGCGGAAGCCCTTGCCGATCAGACGCTGCAAATAATCATCTGCCGTATGCACCGGCACACCGCACATCGGAATATCTTCGCCCAGATGTTTGCCGCGTTTGGTGAGTGTAATCCCGAGAGCCTCTGATGCCTCAATCGCATCATTGAAAAACAGCTCATAAAAATCGCCCATACGATAGAACAACAGGCTGTCGGGATAGGCAGCCTTGATCTCAATATATTGTTCCATCATCGGCGTCGGACGCGCGGTGAGGCCTGCATCATAAGTGCTCTGCGGCTCATCTGCGAGTTCAGGCGTCCGGTCAGATTTTACTGAGGCTGTATCATGCTGCGTCATAGGGAATACACATGTTCCTGAAATAATTTTTCAAAATCCTGCACGAGCATTTCCGGTTTTGATTAAACCAATAGGAAATGCTCTGCCATTTTGTTTTCCGCGTATCTTGTTCCGAAAACCGCTTAACACTTTTCGGGATACGCTTCAGTTTAAAACTTCCAACAAAGCCCTGTGAAGCAGCCAGTTGCTTATATCCCCGTGATTTTCGCCGGAATGCGTCGATTATACGAATATTGTCTTTAAACATCGGAATCTTTTCAAATATTGCGCTACACAAACAGGCCGACTTGATATAAACACACTGCCCAGCCATCCGAAGGATGTTTCAATATATTATAATACTATGGCCGTTCACGCTGCATAAGCTGACAACCGCCCTCGCAGAGAAAATCGGAGGGGTCAATGACCAACGATAAGACCACCCAGAAGCCGCAATCTGGCCAGAAACCACAAGCCGGAAAAGGCACATCCCTGACGGAGCAAGAGGCGCTGGATTTCCACTCCCGCGGACGTCCGGGCAAGCTGGAAATTACTCCGACCAAGCCAATGGCTACGCAGCGCGATCTGTCGCTGGCCTATTCTCCGGGTGTTGCTGTACCGGTCAAAGCGATCGCAGAAGATCCGGCCAAAGCCTATGACTATACATCCAAGGGCAATATGGTTGCCGTGATCTCCAACGGCACCGCCATTCTGGGTCTTGGCAATCTCGGCGCACTGGCTTCCAAGCCGGTGATGGAAGGCAAGTCCGTGCTGTTCAAGCGCTTTGCCGATGTGGATTCCATCGATCTCGAAGTCGATACCACCGATGTGGAAGAATTCATCAATTCCGTACGTTATCTCGGCCCGAGCTTCGGCGGTATCAATCTGGAAGATATCAAAGCGCCTGAGTGCTTTGTCATCGAAAGCCGCCTGCGCGAACTGATGAATATTCCGGTTTTCCACGATGACCAGCACGGCACTGCAATCATCGCCGCTGCCGGTATGATCAATGCGCTGCACCTCACCGGCCGCGACCTGAAGTCCACGAAAATGGTTTGTAACGGTGCCGGTGCTGCCGGTATTGCCTGTATCGAACTGGTCAAAGCCATGGGCTTTGCGTCCGAAAATGTAACGCTGTGTGACACCAAGGGCGTGGTCTGGCAGGGTCGTACCGAGGGTATGAACCAGTGGAAATCTGCCCATGCAGTCAAGACTGACAAGCGCACACTGGCGGAAGCCATGGAAGGTGCAGATATTTTCTTCGGTGTTTCCGCTAAAGGTGCACTGACCGAAGATATGGTTCGCTCCATGGCCGATAATCCGATTATCTTCGCCATGGCCAATCCTGATCCGGAAATTACACCGGAAGAAGTAGCCGCCATCCGCTCCGACGCAATTGTTGCAACCGGTCGCTCCGACTATCCGAACCAGGTCAACAACGTTCTCGGCTTCCCGTATATTTTCCGCGGTGCGCTCGATGTTCGCGCTACCACTATCAATGATGCGATGAAAGTTGCTGCGGCCAATGCGCTGGCAGAACTGGCACGCACGGATGTGCCGGATGATGTGGCTGCTGCCTATCAGGGCAACCGTCCGCGTTTCGGCCCGAATTACATCATTCCGGTGCCGTTTGACCCGCGCCTGCTCTCCACCATTCCGGTTGCTGTTGCCAAAGCCGCAATGGACAGCGGTGTTGCCGGTAAGCCGATTGAAGATCTGGATGCCTATGCACGGTCTCTGGCTGCACGCCGCGATCCGATCGCCTCGACCATGACCGGCATTTATGACCGTATCCGCCGTCATACCAAGCGCGTGATTTTTGCCGAAGGTGAAGAACCGCAAATCATCCGTGCTGCCGTTTCCTTCACATCGCAGGGTCTGGGCAAAGCCATTCTGCTCGGCCGGGAAGACCGCATTCGTGAAACAGCCGAACAGGCCGGTATCGACCTTGGCAAAATCGGCATTGAAATCACCAATGCCCGTCTGTCCAAGCGCACCTCGGAATATGCCGATTATCTCTATGAGAAATTGCAGCGTAAAGGCTACCTGTTCCGCGACTGCCAGCGCATGATTAACAATGACCGCAACCATTTTGCGGCTTGCATGGTCGCCATGGGCGATGCGGACGGCATGGTTACCGGCGTAACGCGCAATTATGCCACCAGCATTGAAGATGTGCGTCGCGTGATTGATGTGAAACCGGGTCACCGGATGATCGGTGTATCGCTGGCTCTGTGCCGTGGCCGTACCGTTTTCATCGCCGATACTGCGGTGCATGAACAGCCGACAGCGGAAGAACTGGCTGATATCGCTGTGGAAGCCGCCAATGTTGCACGCCGCATGGGTTATGTGCCGCGCGTTGCCATGCTGGCTTATTCCACCTTCGGTCATATGTCCGGTGCGCGCTCGGAAAAAATTCAGGAAGCCGTGCGTATTCTCGAAAAACGCCATGTGGATTTTGAATTTGACGGTGAAATGAGTGCTGATGTGGCTCTCAACGGCAAGCTGATGGAATCCTATCCGTTCACCCGCCTGACAGGCCCAGCCAATGTGCTGGTGATGCCGGATTATCATGCGGCCTCCATCGCCGCGGATATGCTGCAGGAACTGGGCGGCGCAACACTGATCGGCCCGTTGCTGACCGGTCTCGACAAAGCTGTGCAGATCGTACCGCTGAGTGCCAAGGATTCCGACATTGCCAATATGGCGGCCTTTGCCGCCTATGCGGCAACCAACTGATTATTTCAGTACCCGAAATCAAAAGGCCGGAGCACTCTCCGGCCTTTTTTGTTAGAGCATTTCACAGTCAAGTTGGAACAACTTGTACCTTCTAGATTTAGTCAAGTTGGAGCAACTTGACGGCCGTGATAATGCGACCACTAAAGAACCTAGAACCAGCACCGCGATCCACAGCTGGACGTAAACTGTTCTAGGTACAATGCAGACTTACCGTTGCGTTCAGCTTTAATCCATGCTCAGTTTTCTGCATCGTAACTTTGCTACTACGGAACCATGATCCATGCGCTTGTCCGATCTTCATCTTGACCGCATCATTGACAAGCAGGCGCTTGCTGCCGCGCTCACAGAGATCGTCAACGCAGATGCAAGCAAAGACCAAATGCGCAATCAGGTTCTGAAAACACTAAAAACCACATGGAAAGACGGTAAAGCCCGTGCCGAGACCATGCTGCTGGAAGACGGCGGCGGTATTGCCTGTGCCAGACGCATCAGCGGATTGATGGATCAGATCATTGCCGCACTTTATGATTTTACCGTTGAGCATATTTATCCGGCGGTGAACCCGTCCAAAGCGGAAAGCCTCGCCGTTATCGCTGTCGGCGGTTACGGACGCGGCGGTCTGGCACCGGGTTCTGATATCGATCTGCTGTTTCTGCTGCCCTATAAGCAAACGCCATGGGGCGAACAGGTTGTGGAATATATGCTCTATATGCTTTGGGATATGGGGCTGAAAGTCGGGCATTCCACGCGCAATATTGATGATGCTATCCGTCTGTCCCGCGAAGATATGACCATCCGCACTTCACTGCTGGAAGCGCGTTTTCTCACCGGCAGCCAAGAACTTTTTGACGAACTCACCACCCGTTTCGATCAGGAAATCGTTGCCGACAGCGGTGCGGAATTTGTGCAGGCCAAGCTGATTGAGCGCGATATCCGCCACAAGAAAGCGGGTTCAACGCGCTATCTGGTCGAGCCAAATGTCAAGGAGAGCAAAGGCGGGCAGCGCGACCTGCAAACCCTGTTCTGGATTGCCAAATATATTTACCGTGTTCACTCCACGGAAGAGCTGATCAAGCGTGGCGTTTTCTCCCGCAGCGAAGCAAAATTGTTCAGCAAGGCCGATGATTTTCTCTGGGCAGTACGCTGCCATATGCATTTTCTCTATGGCAAGGCGGAAGAACGCCTGTCCTTCGACATTCAGCGCGAGATTGCCACCCGCCTCGGCTATACCGATCATCCGGGGCAGACCGGTGTTGAACGCTTTATGAAACATTATTTTCTGGTTGCCAAAGATGTCGGTGATCTGACCCGCATTATCAGTGCCGCACTGGAAGAAGAGCAGTTCAAAGAAACACCGGGCACCGGCCAGATCTATTCCACACTGACCCGCAAAAAGCGCAAAATTACCGGCAGTACAGATTTTATTCTCGACCATAACCGCATCAATATTGCTGATGATGAGGTGTTTCAGCGCGATCCGGTTAATCTGATCCGGCTGTTCTATCTCGCCGACAAGCACGGGTTGCAATATCACCCGCATGTCATTCAGCGCGTCAGCCGCTCGCTGAAACTGATCAAAAGCGATGTGCGCAATGATAGGCAAGCCAACCGGCTGTTTCTGGAAATTGTTGCCTCGCCGCGCACGCCGGAATGCACATTGCGCCGCATGAATGAATCCGGCGTGCTGGGGCAGTTCATTCCTGATTTTGGCAAGATCGTCGCGATGATGCAGTTTAATATGTATCATCATTATACCGTCGATGAGCATCTGCTGCGCTGCATCGCTATCATGTCTGAGATTGAACATGAGACGCTGAAAAACGAACATCCACTCGCCCACAGCCTGTTGCCGACACTCAAAAACGACCGGCATCTACTCTATGTGACCTTGCTGCTGCACGATATTGCCAAAGGCAGGCCGGAAGATCACTCCACCGCCGGAGCCAAAATCGCCCGTAAATTATGCCCGCGTTTCGGGCTTAATCCGTCAGAAACAGAACTGGTGGCATGGCTGGTGCAGGAACATCTGACCATGAGCAAGGTTGCGCAATCGCGTGACCTCAACGATCGCAAAACCATTGCCGATTTTGCCGCTATTGTGCAAACCACCGAACGGCTGAAGCTGCTGTTGCTGATCACCATCTGCGATATTAAAGCGGTCGGCCCCGGCGTCTGGAACGGTTGGAAAGGCCAGTTACTGCGCACCCTCTATCATGAAACAGAATTACTGCTGACCGGTGGTTTCTCGGAAGTGAGCCAGACTGAACGCAGCAATCAGGCGCGCTGCCAGCTGGCCGAACAACTCGGCGACTGGCCGGAGGACAAGCGGAAAGCTGTTCTGGCGCTGCATTATGATAATTACATGCTGACCGTGCCGCAGGAAGACCAGAAGCGCCATGCGGATTTCATCCGCGCCAGCGATGAAGCAGGAAAAATCCTCAATATTCTGGCACGCCCGCATGAGTTTGAAGCGGTGACCGAACTGACAATTCTGTCGCCCGATCATCCGCGTTTATTGTCGATCATTGCCGGTGCTTGTGCAGCGGCAGGTGCCAATATTGTTGATGCGCAGATTTTCACCACCACGGACGGGCGGGCGCTCGATACCATCCTCATCAGCCGTGAATTCGATACCAATGATGATGAGATGCGCCGTGCGGCGCGGGTTGGTCAACTGATTGAAGATGTGCTGACCGGCACTACCTATCTGCCGGAGGTTCTGGCACGCAAGACCAAAGCACGGCGCTCTGCCCGTGCCTTCCATGTTACCCCGCGGGTGCATATCAATAATACGCTCTCGGAGAAATTCACAGTGATTGAGGTCAAAGGGCTGGATCGTACCGGCCTGTTGTCAGAAATTACCAATGCGATTTCCGATCTTTCGCTCAATATTGCCTCGGCGCATATCACGACATTCGGTGAGAAAGTGATTGATACTTTCTATGTTACCGGTCTCGACGGGCAAAAAATCACCGGTACGACCAAGCAGGCCAATATCCAGAAACGCCTCCTCAGCTTGTTTGACAAGAGCGGGAGTGATAGCAGAGCACCAGATAACAAAAACGGCGATCCGAAAAAATTGCGCGAAACGGCAGGTTAATCCGGCTTGCGTCTTTTTAAAGTGTGCCGCACTGCCTGTCTGTCCTTCCCTATTCACGAGATGAATTCATGAGCCTGCTGAAAAAATTCGCAACTGTTGCTTCCGGCACGCTGATGAGCAGAATCTTCGGCTTTACCCGTGAAATGCTGATGGCAGCGTTTCTCGGAACCGGCCCTGTTGCGGATGCTTTCAACACCGCTTTCCGCTTCCCGAATACTTTCCGGCGTTTATTTGCTGAGGGTGCATTCAACGCCGCTTTCGTGCCGCTCTTTGCCAAAGAGATCGAGCAAAATGGTATGGATGGTGCCAAGCGCTTTTCTGAAGAAGTCTTCGGTGTGCTGTTCACCATTCTTCTCGGACTGACCATTGCCATGGAGCTTTCCATGCCGTTTCTGGTCAGTACAGTTATTGCACCGGGCTTCACCAGTGATCCGGTGAAGTTTGAGAATACGGTCAATCTGGCGATGATCATGTTCCCCTATCTCGCCTGTATGTCGCTGGCAGCGATGATGGGCGGTATGCTCAACAGCCTGCATAAATATTTCGCGGCAGCCATTGCGCCGGTTTTCCTGAATTTCATTCTGATCGGCGCGCTGCTGCTGGCATGGGCGCAGAATTACGACCCGCTGCAAATCGGTTATGCCCTGTCCTGGGGCGTGATGGCGGCAGGCGTTGTACAGCTCGCCATTGTCTGGTTTGCAGTACGCCGTGCCGGTATCAAAATCGGCTTTCGCCGCCCCAAATTGACCCCAAATGTACGCCGCCTGCTCGTGCTGGCGCTTCCTGCCGCAATTACCGGCGGCATTACCCAGATCAATCTGCTGATTAATACCAATATTGCATCCGGCTCAGCCGGTGCCGTATCCTCTCTCGTTTATGCTGACAGGTTTTATCAGTTGCCGCTCGGCGTGGTCGGTATTGCTGTTGCCACCGTTCTGCTGCCGGAATTGTCGCGTGCCTTGCGCGGCGGCCATATGCAGGAAGCCGGAAATCTGCAGAACCGTTCTGTCGAATTCACGCTGTTCCTGACATTGCCTGCGGCGGCAGCCCTGCTGGTTTTCTCCGAACCACTGGTGCGCCTGTTGTTTGAACGCGGGCAGTTCGGCCCGGAATCCACATTGATTGTTTCACAAATTCTCGCAGTGTATGGCCTCGGACTGCCAGCCTTTGTGCTGATTAAAGCTTTTATTCCGGGGTTCTTTGCCCGTGAGGATACCCGCACACCGATGATCTTTGCCGGTATTTCGGTGGTGGTGAATGTGACACTGGCGCTGATCCTGTTCCCGCGTCTCGGCCCAACCGGCATTGCCACGGCGGAAATTACCGCCGGTTGGGTCAATGCCATTCTGCTGCTGTCCGTTCTGATCTGGCGCAAACATTGGGATTATGATGCCGGTCTCATCCGCCGTATTCCGCGCCTGATTATCGCAGCAGCGATCATGGCCGCAGCTCTGTATTTTTCCGCTCAATATTTTGAGACCTATTTGAGCAGGCAGGCAGGACTACTGGTACAGGCAACAACGCTCGGCCTTCTCGTGATCGGCAGCATGATTGTTTATTTTGCGACGGTTTTTGCCATTGGCGGTGCCAGCCTCTCCGCCCTGAAAGGCAATATGCGCCGCCGTAAAAAAGCAGCGGCAACGCCGGAGAATACAGATATTTCCGCTTGATTGCTTTTCAGCACTCTGGCAGTAATAACGCATCCGGAAGACAGGATTACACGCCTGCCTTCCGGATATTTTTTATAATCCAAACTTTTTAGCCAAGACTGGCAGCATGCGTCCAAACCACATATGCCAGCCTTAAAAGCAACCCCAGAGCATCCCTGATTATCAAACCTTACGTTTCGACGATAATCACGCTCGACCGGCTCTCCACCAGCTTCAGGATTTATCAAGAATGAACACCTTCAAAGAACGCATTTTCTCCGGCGCACAACCAACCGGCAATCTTCACCTCGGCAATTATCTTGGCGCATTGAAGCGTTGGGTCGCCTTGCAGGACGATAAGGATTGCATTTATTGCGTCGTTGATATGCATGCGCTGACAATTCTGCCGGATCCTGTGGAACTTTTAAATTCCACACGCGAAATCACCGCCGCCTATCTGGCTGCAGGTCTTGATCCGAAGAAGAGCATTGTCTTCAATCAGAGCCGCGTGCGCCAGCATGCGGAACTTGCATGGGTGTTCAACTGTATTGCACGTATCGGCTGGATGAACCGCATGACGCAGTTCAAGGACAAAGCCGGTAAAGACCGCGAAAATGCCTCGCTGGGTCTGCTGGCCTATCCGAGCCTGATGGCTGCTGACATTCTGCTCTACCGTGCTACCGCCGTGCCGGTTGGCGACGACCAGAAACAGCATCTTGAACTGACACGTGACATTGCGCAGAAATTCAACAATGACTATTCCGACCGCATTGCCTCGCTCGGCATCGGCGTGGAAATGGCTGTTGGTGATGAAACTGTATCTGGCTTTTTCCCGATCACAGAGCCGCTGATTTCCGGCCCTGCGATGCGCATCATGTCGCTGCGTGACGGCACCAAGAAAATGTCGAAATCCGATCCGTCCGATCTGTCGCGCATCAATCTGATTGATGATGAAGACACCATCACCAAAAAGATCCGCAAAGCCAAGACAGATGCCGATGCTATTCCTTCAGAAGTGGAAGGGCTGGAAGGCCGTCCGGAAGCGGATAATCTGATCGGTATCTTCGCAGCTCTGACCAACACGGACAAGGCAGCCGTGTTGCGTGATTTCGGCGGCAAGCAGTTCTCTGAGTTCAAAGCATCACTTGCAGAACTCGCTGTTTCGCAGCTTTCTCCAATCACGCATGAAATGCGTCGACTGGTAGCCGATCCGGCCTATATTGATGCCGTTCTGCGTGACGGTGGTGAACGCGCAAGCGTGATTGCCGAAGAAACCATGCACAATGTCCGCGACATTGTCGGCTTTCTGCAGAAATAAAAATACAAAAAAGGCAGGGAATTCCCTGCCTTTTTTATTTCTATTGAGCCTCGAAGGTCAGAGTACCAACTGAGCCCGTATCAAAATCGCCTGACTGATAATCGCCGTAGATTTTGATTTGCGTAAAACCTGCCTCACGCAGTGCCAGTTCCAGCTCAAACACGCCCCACCAACGTAAAGAAAATAATTCCATCTCCGTTGCCACCAGTTGCGTATCTTGCCATAGCTCATAACGCAGCTGCGATATCACCACCTGTTTGACGTAGTCCGTTGCGGTGCGCATTTCCTGCAAGGTCAGCAAATCCTCGCCATCCTGCCAGTGCCGCGCACGTGGTGCGTGATCCATGAAATCACCGACAACAGAAATATCCAGCAACAACTTACCATCCTGCATCAGTGACTGCCTGCACAGGTGCAGAAAATGCATTGCATCAACCGGATCGGTCATAAGCTGGAAAGAACCGGCTGGTAGCACAATCGCCGCAAATTTTTGCGCATAATGAAATGTCGTGAAATCCTGCAGGCTCAGCTCTGCATTTACACCATATTGCGCACAATTTGCTTTGCACAGATCAAGCATTTCAGGAGACAGATCAAAACCGCTGACGCTATGCCCCGCCTGTGCCAGCGGCACCAGCATACGGCCATTGCCTGTGGCCGGTTCCAGAACCGGCCCTGTGATGGTTTTCAGGCGTTCGAGATAGAATTCCACATCGCCGAAAGAGCGCCCGACCGGTTTATCCAACTCGTAAACACGCGAGGCCAGCTTGCCATAAGTCTTCGTCATTTTTTGAATTTTTCCTTGTCCGCAGCAAGCAGAGACAGACTTAAAAGCCGCAAAACTCTGCCGCACATAAAAAATCATCCCGTTACACAGCAATGTGAAACAGCAAGAAATGCAGGACGATAGCCTGTCCTTTCAAACACAAAGTGCCTGAAAACACAATATAAACGACGGGCATAGATTTTACGGCACAGGTTCAGGGACAGAAAATTGCGCAATTTTCATAAGGCAAATATGTAAAATTTCGCCCCGCCACAAAATTGTCATCTTGCAGTCGGGCCTATTGAGTGGCAAATTCCCGCGCATGGTTTCAAAACGTCTTAGCCGGGAAGCCGGCCACCGCCGTAAATTTCTTGTCTCAATTGATGAAACGCCCGAATGCGGACGTGCGGTTGCCTATGCATCACGCCGTGTGCGCAATACCGGCGGCGCATTGGTGTTGCTGTTCGTCATCGACCCGTCAGATTTCCAGCAATTCCTTGGTGTCGGCAATATTATGCGGGCAGAGGCACTGGAACGGGCGCAGACAGCCCTGAATAAATATGCAACGCAATTACGTGAGCAATACGGCATTGAGCCTGAGCTGATTGTGCGCGAAGGGCAGACTGCGGAAGAAATTCACAGCCTGATTGAAGAAGATCAGGATATTGCCATTCTGGTACTGGCTGCCGGTTCCGGCAAAGAAGGTCCGGGACCGCTGGTACAGTCGATTGCAGGGCGCGGCGCATCCTTCCCTGTTCCGGTCACAGTCATTCCGTCAGATCTTTCTGACGATGACATTGATGCCGTCGCCTGAAACACCTATATTAAGAGCAATCACGCAACTCTGTGGTCATGGTTGCCGTATTTTCTTTACAGCCCTCATTTAACACGGGAGAACTTCAATGTTCATCCAGACTGAAGCCACACCTAATCCGGCGACCCTGAAATTCCTGCCGGGTAAAGTGGTTATGCCGGAAGGCACTGCTGATTTCCGCGATGCGGACAGCGCCGCCAACACCTCGCCTCTCGCCGCTAAACTCTTCGCAGTACCAGGCGTAAACGGCGTATTTTTCGGCTATGATTTCATCACTGTCAGCAAAGACGGTGCGGAATGGCAGCATCTCAAACCGGCGATCCTCGGTACGATTATGGAACATATGATGTCCGGCGCACCGGTCATGGCGTCAGAACAGTCCAAAGGTCACGATCATACCGAAGGCGAGTTCTTCGCCGATGCGGATGCGGAAATCGTTGAAACCATCAAAGAACTGATCGAAACCCGCGTGCGCCCTGCTGTGGCGCAAGACGGTGGTGACATCACATTCCGTGGTTTTGAACATGGCGTTGTTTATCTGCATATGAAAGGCGCCTGCTCAGGCTGCCCGTCTTCAACAGCAACACTGAAACACGGCATTCAGAACCTGCTGAAACATTTCGTTCCGGAAGTTCTGCAGGTTGAAGCTATCTGAGATTTCAGAAATATCATCAATAAAAAACGCGGCTTAAAAGCCGCGTTTTTTATTGTCTCTGCCATACCAGATTACAGCACAACAACCTTGGCACCGACACCGGCACGATCATATAGATCCATAATATCCTGATTAATCAGACGGATGCAGCCGGAAGATACATTCTTGCCGATGGACCACCATTCCGGCGTCCCATGGAGACGATAGCCGCTGTCACGTCCGCCTTTATACAGATAGAGCGCACGGGCCCCCAGCGGATTGTTCAGACCCGGTTTCATGCCACCGGCATATTTTGCCAGTTCCGGCTGGCGCTTGATCATCGGTGCCGGTGGTGTCCATGTCGGCCATTCACGTTTCATGGCAACTTTGGCATTGCCTTTCCACTGAAAGCCCTCACGACCAACACCGATACCATAGCGCATCGCCTTACCATCCGGCTCAACATGATATAAAAACTTGTTCTGCGTATCGACGACAATTGTACCGGGCGCTTCTGTCGTTTCATATTTAACCTGTTGGCGACGATATTCCGGTGCGATTTTCTGAACAGGAACCGTCGGCAGCACATAGGCTGCATCTGTAACACTGGAATAGGATGCCGTACTGGTCTGAAAAGGTGAGGTTGTCGAACAACCGGCCAGCGCCATTGTCAAAAAAAGACCCGCGGCAGAGAGTGCATTTCTGTATACCATTTTTCCCCTCAAAAAACCGTAATGACAGTCAACATTTGTTGGGAACAAGTTAACCATTGATCCTTAATCAATCATTAACCATGATTATCTTTTATAAAATCCGTTATCCAAGATAAACGGACACCTATACTGACAGAGACACATGCCAATTATCTCGCCTTTTCAACAACATCCTCTCAGTGACGGCCGTCAGTCTGAACTGGCATTGCTGGTGCGGCGCGGCGTGCAGCGCCTGTGCCTTGATCTGAATATTCATGTTTTGCCTGAAATTTCTCTGCGTTCAGGCAGGCGCGCCGATCTGGTCGGGCTGACGCGCAAAGGTGAAATCTGGATTATTGAAATCAAATCATCGGTCGAGGACTGGAAAGCCGATCAGAAATGGCCGGATTACCGCAATTATTGCGACCGGCTGTTTTTTGCCACCCATGCACAGGTGCCGCGCGAGATCTTTCCGGAAGATTGCGGTTTTATACTCTCGGACGGTTATGGCGGGGAAATTCTGCGCGATGCACCGGAGCACAAACTGGCACCGGCGACACGCAAAGCGCTGACATTACAACTGGCGCGGATCGGCGCAAACCGGCTGACACTTGCAGAAATGGCAGGCGTGTCGATGCCGCTCAGTGATGCCGACTGATGAACCAGTCGGCATGATTATAAAGATAAGGCTTAACGCGGAGCGCGTTTGGCCAGAATACGCTGCAAAGTACGGCGATGCATATTCAGACGACGTGCGGTTTCAGAAACATTGCGTTCGCACATTTCATAAACGCGCTGAATATGTTCCCAACGCACACGATCTGCCGACATCGGGTTTTCCGGAGGCGCAATCTTCTCACCGTCACGGCGGGTCAGCGCTGCAAAAACCTCATCAGCATCCGCAGGCTTGGAAAGATAATCAATCGCACCGATTTTGACGGCATTCACAGCGGTGGCAATATTGCCGTAACCGGTCAGCACAATGGCGCGGGTATCTTCACGCTTGCTGCGGATAGCTTCAATAATGTCCAGACCATTACCGTCACCGAGGCGCATATCAACAACGGCATAGGCCGGAGCTGCCAGCTTCACAGCAGCAATGCCTTCCTCAACGGATTCAGCTGTTGTTACTGTAAAACCACGGCTTTCCATAGCACGCGCGAGCCGTTGCAGAAACGGTTTGTCGTCATCAACCAGAAGAAGCGAAGGATCACTGCCGATGGCAAGGTGATCATCCTGACTCATATCATCCATCAGGTATTCCTTACTCGTCTTTTGTCTTTTTACTTATTGCTGCGCCTGCGTCAAAAAGTCAAATATGCAATGTAACTATTCATGTAAAACGACAAAATTCATAGCATTTCACAGAGATTTTACTCAAAATATGCCTGTAAAGGCCACAGTTTCAAACACTGAAAAACGAATCTTTCAGTCTCAGACACCCTCCCTGCTTCTCCGGAGAATCGGATTTATGCTGTCAGCGCCTGCCGCGACCAGACAATCGTAATTTCCGCACCGCTTTGGCCTGGTTCAGGACGATTGGCAAAGGAGATATGCGCACCGGAACGCTCCAGCAGTGTCTTGGCAATGAACAGCCCAAGCCCCAATCCGCCACCATTGCGCTCATCGCTGCGGCGCGACATGTAAGGTTCACCGATCCTGTCGAGCATATCCACTGAAAAGCCTTTGCCGTCATCACGGATCGTGATACGCACCGAATTCTCGTCCCAACCCCAGACGACTTGTGTCTCGGTCTTGGCAAAATCCACGGCATTCTCGATCAGATTACCCAGACCATAGATCACCCCCGGATTGCGTCGGACAACCGGCTCGGCAATCATTGATTTGGGATCAGGTTTTTTCTCAACATCAATCTGAATGCCGAAATTGCGATGCGGCGCGATCACCTCTTCGATCAGCGAGGACAATGCCAGTTTCGACATATGCTCTTCGCCTTCCGAAGATAGGCTGGTGAGACGTTGCAGAATTTCGCGGCAACGCTGCGCCTGAGAGGACAGCAGCTGAATGTCCTCGGCATAACGGTCATCATTTTTCAGAGCACGCTGCATCTCCTTGACCACCAGTGTGATGGTCGCCAGCGGTGTTCCCAATTCATGAGCAGCAGCAGCGGCAAGACCATCCAGCGCTGACAAATGCTGCTCACGCTGCAGAACCAGTTCCGTCGCACTCAGAGCATCGCCCAACAGGCGCGCTTCTTCAGCAATACGATAGACATAGACACCGCTGAAAATCAGCGTCGAAACAATGGCACACCAAACGCCGATGACGAACATCAGCGGCAGTTCCAGCGTCATGCCGCTATACCAAGGCAAAGGCAGATGCCACACCACCAGTACGCTGGCACAGGCAATAGCCATCAGACCGAGCAGCAAAATACTGCGTACAGAAAGTGCGGTTGATGCAATAATCACCGGCACGACCAACAGCACGGCAAACGGATTTTGCAGACCGCCGGTCAGATAAAGCAGGCCGGTGAGCTGCAAAATATCAAAGGCTAAGACCAACAGAACCGTACGTAAATCCAAACGATGATTGAGCTGGTAGCGGAAAGATAAGAACAGGTTCAACCATGCCGATACGGCAATAAGCGCGAAGCTGATACCCAGCGGAAACACAAAATGCAGCGACAGAGAAACGAACAAAACGGCGGCAGTCTGACCGGTAATGGCAAACCAGCGCACACGCACCAATGTTGTCAGACGCAAGCGACGGGAAAGCGACGAGGCCCGGTTAATCAGATCACCATTTGCCATTCAGTCTTCCCCGTAAATTATCGCGCATAAAATGCCTTATGCGGCAAAATCGACATGTACGCAAGCAAATCTGCGCCATCCTGCCGCAGGCTAATTTCCCCCGAACGCTCCCGCCATATTTTGGTTATGGCGAGCCGAAAATGGTGCTCTGCGAGAACCGGAGCGGAGCGTACAATAGTACGTGAGCCTAGGTAAGCGCAGAAGAGTGCCATTTGCAGGCCGCCAGAGCCGAAATATTCAAGTCCCGCGTGGTTTGGCACGCCGAGTGGGATCCGCCTCTGCGGGATTTTCCGGCCAGACATGGCGGGGATAACGGCCGCGCATATCGGTGCGCACATCGGCCCATGAGCCTTTCCAGAAATTCGGCAAATCGCGGGTGATCTGGATCGGCCTATGTGCCGGAGATAGTAGCTCCAGCAGCAGCGGCACCGTATCGCGGGCAATGGAAGGATGCGTCGTCAGACCGAACAATTCCTGCACCCTCACGGCAATCACCGGCTCATCGCCTTCATAATTAATCGCGATATTGGAACCGGTCGGAACAGTAAAATGTGTTGGTGCCAGCGTATCAATCTGCCGTTGCAGATCAAACGGTACGAGAGAGCGCAGGCCATTCATCAAAGCAGTTTGACTGATTTTATCGAGCCGCGCCTCACCAGTCAGAAACGGCAGCAACCAGTCTTCCAATGTTGCCAGCAGATGCTCATCATCCATCGACGGCCATGACTCACCAAGCCCGCGATAAAGCCAGCCAAGGCGACGGCGCAGCGTTAAAGAAGACTTGTCCCAAGGCAGAATATCCAAACCATATTGGCGCACAGCCTGAATAACACCCAAATCGGCGGCCTCTCCTGATGGTGTCGCTAAATTTTTCTCCGACAGAGTTATAGCTCCCAGCCGCACCGCTTCACGGGCACGCAGAGCTTTGCGTTCAGGGTCATAGATGATCTGTTGTCCGCCCTCGATCTGGCTCACCAAACTCTTGCGGATATCCTCTTCACTCACCTCAGCGGCAGAGAGAATACGCTGCGCCCCCGCCCGTCCGGTCAGATCAGCAACCACCAGCCACTGCACGCGGGAGAGATGCTGGCTGGCATCCAGCTCACCACCGCGCCCATTGGCCAGAATAAACTGTCCACCATTGCCACGCGCTTTGGCCACGCGATCCGGAAAAGCATCCAGCAGCAGACGCCCCGCGTGGACTTCTTCTTTGTTTTGCGCATTGGCTGCTGGCAAATCTTTAATCAGCGAGCGTGCCAGTCCGCGTGCCTTTTGCGCACGATCACCACGATCCCGGCGAAAACGGGAAAGCCGCGCATCGAGATCAACATCATTACCGCCAAGGCCGCGCTCGGTCATCAGCACGGCAAGCTCTGCCGCCTGCAATGCCTCGCCGCGATTGGCAGCCTCTGCCACCATATGCGCCAGTCGCACCGGCAAAGCCAGTTTCCTGATCTGCTCGCCGGATGTTGTCAGCCGCCCGTCTGCATCCAGTGCGCCAAGCCGTTTCAGCAAGGTCGCCGCTTCTTTCAGACTGGCCGCTGAGGGTTGATCGAGCAAACGCAAGTCGCTGACATTTTGCACACCCCATGCTGCACAATCGAGCAGCAGCGACGACAAATCAGCTTCCAGAATTTCCGGTGTGGTAAAGCGTGGCAGAGAAGATGTTTGCCCCTCATGCCAGAGCCGGATCGCTATACCGGATTGGGTTCGTCCTGCACGTCCTGCCCGCTGGGTAATCGCCGCCTGCGATGCACGCACGGTTTCCAGCCGTGTCAGGCCGGTTGCCGGTTCAAAACGCGGCTGACGCGATAACCCGCTGTCGATCACCACCCGCACACCGTCGATAGTGATCGAAGTTTCCGCAATCGAAGTTGCCAGCACCACTTTACGCATGCCTTCCGGTGCCGGTTTGATCGCCGCATCCTGATCGCGCCCGTCCATAGCACCATAAAGCGGGCAGAGCATCACATGCTCGCCAACGCGCCCCTCCAGTGCACGGACTGTGCGCTCAATCTCGCCCTGACCGGGTAGGAAGCACAGCAGGCTCCCCTGTTCATCCGCCAGAACGGCACGAATTGTCCGCGCCATAGCATCTTCAATCCGCTCATCGGTTTTGCGTTCCTGATAGCGGATTTCAACCGGAAAACTGCGGCCTTCACTCTCCACCACCGGCGCATTATCGAGCAGTTCCGCCACCCGCGCACCGTCAAGCGTTGCCGACATCACCAGAATTTTGAGATCGGGGCGCAAGGCTCCCTGCACGTCCAGAGCCAGCGCCAATCCGAAATCAGCATCCAGACTGCGCTCATGGAATTCATCAAACAGCACCGCGCAGATACCGGATAATTCCGGATCATCAAGGATCATGCGGGCGAACACGCCTTCCGTCACCACCAGAATTTGCGTCTGTGCATTATAGCGGCTGTCGAGGCGCATCCGGTAGCCGACCGTTTTGCCAACCTCTTCGCCCAGCAGGCGTGCCATTTGCGTGGCTGCTGCACGTGCTGCCAGCCTGCGCGGTTCCAGTACGATAATCCGCCCACCATTGCGCCAGTCTGCCTGTAAAAGATGCAGCGGCACCAAAGTCGTCTTACCCGCACCGGGCGGCGCAACCAGAACGGCAGAACCGCCAGTCTGCAAGGCATGATCCAATTGCGGCAGCGCCTCACGAACAGGCAAAAGCGGAAGGGATGAAACGGACTGCTGAGGCAAAGACAACGCACCTGATAAATGATTCTGATTGCTGCGAATTATAAACAGCCGCGTTATGCTTTACTATTCTTGAGGAGCAGATATGGCACATCAATTGACATACTCCCCCATAGTATATATTTTCATCATAACGATCAGCAACGGAAAACTATGCCCCACTCACCGGAAGCCAAGAAACGCGTCATGACACGCCTGCGCCGCATCAAAGGTCAGGCGGAAGCGCTGGAGCGCGCGGTTGAGGAAGGCACAGAATGCGGTGCGCTTTTACAGCAGCTTGCCGCCATGCGTGGTGCCGCTACCGGCCTGATGGCTGAAGTTATGGAAAGCCATTTAAAAGAGACCTTCCAACAGCCGCAGAAAGCCCTGTCTCCGGCTGAAATGGATACAGAAATCGACCAGCTTATGCGGATTATCCGCTCTTATCTGAAATAAAAGACCACTGACTTAAGAGGAACAAAGCCATGAAATCGCGCGCAGCCGTTGCCTGGGAGGCCAATAAGCCCCTCACTATTGAAACAATTGAAATCGGTGGTCCGAAAGCCGGTGAAGTTCTGGTGGAAGTAATGGCAACGGGTGTATGCCACACCGACGCCTATACGCTGTCCGGCCTTGATTCAGAAGGCAAGTTTCCGGCCATTCTCGGCCATGAAGGTGCAGGTATCGTGCGCGAAGTCGGTGCCGGTGTTACCACGCTGCGTCCGGGCGACCATGTGATCCCGCTTTACACACCGGAATGCCGTTCGTGCAAAACCTGCCTGTCGCAGCGTTCCAATCTCTGCACCTCGATCCGCGCAACGCAGGGTCAGGGTCTGATGCCGGATCGCACCACTCGCTTCTCCTGCGACGGCGGCGAAATCTTCCATTATATGGGCTGCTCAACATTCTCGAACTTCACCGTTCTGCCGGAAATCGCGCTGGCCAAAGTGCGTGAAGATGCGCCTTTCGACAAGATCTGCTATATCGGCTGCGGTGTCACCACCGGTATCGGCGCTGTGATTTATACCGCCAAAGTGCGTCCGGGTTCGAATGTTGTGGTATTCGGCCTCGGCGGTATCGGCCTCAACGTTATTCAGGGTGCCCGCATGGTTGGTGCCGATAAGATCATCGGCGTTGATATTAATCCGGCCAAAGTGGAAATGGCGAAGAAATTCGGCATGACCGACTTCATCAATCCGCGTGAAATCGGCAATGACAAGGTGGTACAGGCCATTCAGGATCTGACCGATGGCGGTGCTGACTATTCCTTTGACGCCACAGGCAATACCGATGTGATGCGTCAGGCACTGGAATGCTGCCATCGCGGCTGGGGTGAAAGCATCATCATCGGTGTGGCTGAAGCAGGTAAAGAAATCGCCACCCGTCCGTTCCAGCTGGTCACCGGCCGCGTCTGGAAAGGCACAGCATTCGGCGGCGCACGTGGTCGTACCGATGTACCGAAAATCGTTGACTGGTATATGGAAGGCAAGATCAATATTGATGATCTGATCACCCATAAAATGCCGCTTGATGAGATCAACACCGCGTTTGATCTGATGCATGAAGGCAAGTCGATCCGTTCGGTGATTACATTCTGATGAAACAGTTTGTTTCCCGCTGGAACGAAATCGACGATCTGACACCACGCGCACTCTATGCAATGCTGAAGCTGCGCATGGATGTGTTCATCGTCGAGCAGAATTGCGCTTTTGCAGAAATTGACGGCAAGGATATTGGTGCATTTCACCTGAGCATTCTTGATGGTGAGGAACTCGCGGCAACGCTGCGGGTTCTGCCACCGGAAGAGAATGAAGCATTAAAAATCGGCCGTGTTGTGGTAGCGCCAAACTATCGGGGCTACAAACTCGGCCAGCGCCTGATGCAGGAAGCTGTTGATTTTGCGCAAGCACGCTTTCCTGACCAGCCAATTGAGCTGGGCGGACAAAGCCATTTGCAGAAATTCTACGGTTCTTTTGGTTTTGTCGCCATTTCCGAAGAATATCTGGAAGACGGCATTCCGCATATCGACATGCGTCTGGAACCGGCAAACGGAGCCTCTGTATGAATTTTCTGCTGCGCCGTCATATGTCCTTCTATATTGCAGCGGCATGCGGCGCGGCAGTCTTTCTGATCTGCCGGGTTTTCTCCCTTTCACCGGCACCGGTAATTGCGGTCAATTGTTTCTTCATTCTCTATCTGCTCATGGCTTTAAGAGCCTTGCCGCATTTAAGTTCAGCTTACTTGAAGAAACATGCTGCAAGCACTGACGAGCCGGTCTGGATTATTTTTCTGGTCACGTTTGCGACTGTGATTTCCTCCATCACCTCGCTGTTCATTCTGATAAATCAGCAGCAACAACAGCATGATCTGTTCACATTTGCAGCGACACTGGCAGCGGTGCCGCTTGGCTGGTTTACCATTCATATGATGACAGCCCTGCATTATGCGCATCTGTATTGGGAACCTGATCAGACCGCGCTCAAAGACGGAAGCTCAGGACGCAAACATAAAGGCGGCTTTGAATTTCCGAACACGCCGGAGCCCTCCGGTTATGACTTTGTCTATTTTGCTTATGTGATAGGCATGACCGCACAAACCTCCGATACCAGCGTCACGACACCGGCCATGCGCAAGGTCACTCTGCTGCACAGTATCGTTTCCTTTTTCTTCAATACCGTACTTGTGGCCGCAGCCGTCAATGTTGCTGTGGCTCTGGGGAGTTAGTTCATGGAAATCATTTCAAAGGCAAAAGCCTTCGGCGGCACTCAGGGCGTCTATCGTCATAAAAGTGAGGCCTGCCAGTGTGATATGACTTTTGCTTTGTTCCTGCCACCGCAGGCAGAACACGGCCCTGTGCCTGTTCTCTGGTATCTCTCCGGCCTGACCTGCACACATCAGAATGTGATGGATAAAGGTGAATATCGCCGTCTTGCCGCCGAGCTTGGCATTGCTATTCTCTGCCCTGATACCAGCCCGCGTGGCGACGACGTGCCGGATGAACCGGATAACTGGCAGTTCGGCAAAGGCGCAGGCTTCTATCTCGATGCCACAGAAGCGCCTTTTGCCAAAAACTATCAGATGTACAGTTATATTACGGAAGAACTGACAGAACTGGTGGCTCAGGAATTCCCGTTGGATATGTCCCGTCAGGCAATTACCGGCCACTCCATGGGCGGTCATGGGGCAATCACCATTGCTCTGAAAAATCCTGAGCGTTTTAAATCTGTCTCCGCTTTTGCACCGATTGCCCAGCCTTCTACTGCCGGATGGTCAAAGCCTGCCTTTGAGAAATATCTCGGGCACGATCAGAGTGCATGGCGCACTTATGACACAACCGCGCTGATTGAAGACGGTCACCGGATTGAAAGCCTGCTGGTCGATCAGGGCACAGCGGACAGTTTTCTGGATGATGGTCTGCGCCCGTGGCTGTTGCAGGAAGCCTGTGCCAAGGCGGCCATTCCGCTCACATTGAGTATGCGGGAAGGCTATGACCATTCCTATTATTTCATCTCAACCTTTATGGATGAGCACTTACGCTGGCACGCTGCCCGCCTGTGATATTTCGGTTTTAACGGTCTGCAAATGGCGCGTTTCTGCGCTTCCGGTGCTCATGTACTAAAGTACACTGCGCGCCGGTTCTCGAACCACACCATTTTCGTCACATCAAAAACGGAATATGTGTCATGTGCCGCGCTGAATTTCAGCGCGGCGTCACCTTCATCAGCAAACCGTTTTTAGGCTGAGTGGTCAGTTTCTGTACCGGCCATGGCTTCGCATTTCCCACCATATCAAAACGATGCTTTGACAACAGAACCGCCAGAGCAATCACCGCTTCCTGCATAGCAAAACTGCCGCCGATACACACACGCGGGCCTGCACCAAATGGCAGATATTGAAAACGGTCGATCTTATCGCGGTTTTGCGGATGGAACCGCGCCGGAATAAATGCCTCTGGATTATCCCAGTATTTCCGGTGCCGGTGGATTGTCCACGGCATCACGATCACCGCCGTACCTGCCGGAATTTTCAGGTCGCCAAACTGATCATCCGCAAGCGCCTCACGGTTGATCGACGGTGCAGGCGGATAAAGCCGCATCGCCTCCTCAAAAGCGGCGCGGGTCAGAGGAAGCTTTTCCAGCCATTGATGCGGCGGTAAATCCTTGCCTTCACCATTCATGAATGCATCAATTTCCGCCTCAACAACAGCACGTTCCTGCGCATCCTGCGCCAGAAGATAAAGCGTCCAGCCAAGGGCACGGGCAGTCGTTTCATGCCCTGCACCGATAAAGGTAATCAGATTATCCTCAATCTCATCCCGCGACAGACCATCCGGTTTTTCAGCGGAGGTTTCCGTCTGCAATAACAGTGTCAGGAAATCATTCGGCACGGCTTCACCACGATCCATCCGCTCTTTGCGCAGCTGAATCGTCTCCGCCACAATGGAACGGAAAAAGCCTAATGAACGGCGGCCACGCAATTGTGTCAGGCGCGGCAGCCACTCAGGCGCACCAAGCAGGTCAAACGGATCAACCCGCCCCATCGTTTCAAACAGCCGGTCTGTCTGGCGGGCAAATTCCTTCGGATCACCGGCAATCTCGCCGGAAAATAATGTCTCTGCCAGAATATCATAGGTCAGCAATGTCATATCCCGCGACACATCTGTCACTGTGCCTGATATGCGATAGCGGTTGGTGAAGGTCTGTGCGCTTTTCAGCATGGCATCGGCGAAGCCGTGAATATGACGCGGTGTGAACACCGGTGCCATAGCTTTGCGTGAACGCCGCCATGTGGAGCCTTCGGCGGTCAGCAACCCGTCACGCAGGATCGGGCGCAACACGCGTTGACGGATGGTGCCCATCGGATAGTTTTGCGGATTTTCCACTAAAACATGACGGATCAGCGCCGGATCATTGGCGATAATCGTATGCATACCGAGCCAGCTTACCTCAACCCACGGCTCATTATAGGAAGGCTCGCCCCAAAGCTCTAACGGATTACGATAGACAATCCGCATCAGCTCCAGCCGCCCGACCGGATCTTTTCGCGGAACCGGTGCCGGTGGCACAAAAGGGTGCTTTGCCGGAATTGCACCGGCATTTGAAAGTGAAGATCGTAGCAATTCAGTCATGATGCCATCCTGAAAATGTTTCATCATGCTGTTCTGGTATCAGCCTTGTGCCCCCCATATGCATGCCGCAGTTAAATGGCTTCATTCAACGTCCGCAAGCATGCATCACTCAAGAATCCAGAGCGTACACAGCAAGTTGAATGCGCTGCAAAGGCTCTGGCAGCACCGGAAACAGCGACTACCTCAAACAGATATAGGAAAGACAATAAGGCAAAACAGCGATCCCGCAAATTTTGCCGTAATTATCTGACATGAAACTTGGAACGCGCACTGGTCAAGGTTGTCCCGCCTGCCTATATGTGCTGTTAACTTCAGAGAAATATGAAAGCCCGCTTCCGTGTCATCCGTAATCAACAGCATTATCAGCCTGCCATACCGGCTTATGCTGTTTCTGCTTGCGTTCATGATGCTGCAGTTTTGTGCCTTTCAGATGTCTGCACAGGCTTACACACCTGTTATGCCACTTGCAGCCGAAATTACACATGTTGCGCCGGCGCATGAAACAACGGATCACGGGCAGCACAATAAAGCGCCGGAAACCGGCCAGCATCACAGCACCAAGGGCATGGCCTGTGCAGTCAGCGGCTGTGTTATGCCTGTTCCTGCAGCACCGGTTATGGCACAAATTGATGCCTTTCCGCGCGCACTAAGCGCGCCCTATATGCAGGTCTTACACGGACTGCCGCCTGCCCTTTCCGATCGCCCTCCCATTTCTGTTTGTGCCTGAAAATCACAATGCACCGCGCTGACCTTCGGCGCAGGTGATAATATTTTCTGACATAAACGGAGTATTCCGATGAAAACACTTAACCGTCGTCAGGCCATGCTGTTCGGCCTTGGTGGTCTGTCCGCTGTTACCCTGCCAGCTCTGCATCTCAACCGTGCAAGCGCACAGGGCGCCCATGATATGCACAATATGGCACCTGCCGCATCTGCTGCTCCAGCAGGTGTGAAACTGCCCCATCCCGCTCTTTTGCAGCCGGATAATAGCGGTTTGGTAAAGCTGAAGATCGCCAAAGGCCGTCACAGTTTTCAGGCTGGCAGCAGTGCCGCCTCTGCCGGTATTAACGGCAATTATTTCGGCCCTGTTCTGCGCCTGCAAAACAAATCTCATGTGCGTTTCGCCATTGAAAATGCGATGGATGAAGTCACCACTCTGCATTGGCACGGGCTGATGATCCCGTCTGACATGGATGGCGGGCCGCATAATGTGATTAATGCAGGCGCTGTATGGCAGCCGGAATTTGACATCAATCAACCGGCCTCGTTCAACTGGTTCCACCCGCATACACATATGGAAACCGCCCGTCAGGCACATATGGGCGCAGCCGGTATGTTGCATGTCAGCGATGGTGGCGACCGTGAACGCGGCCTGCCGGTTACATTCGGCACTGACGATCTGTTTCTGGTATTTCAGGATCGCCGCGTGATTGACGGTGACAATGTTTATGCGCCGGATTTCATGGATCTGATGCATGGTTTCCGCGGCCAATATCTCACCGTCAACGGTGCTATTGCCCCTGTTGCCACAGTGCCGCAAAGCATTGTGCGCCTTCGCCTGCTCAATGCCTCCAATTCGCGTAATTATCACTTCCATTTCAGTGATGGCCGGATGATGCATGCGATTGCGTCCGATGGCGGCTTCCTCGCCAAACCTGTAGCTGTCAATATTCTGACCATTGCACCGGGTGAGCGCTATGAAGTGCTGGTGGATTTCTCCAATGGTATGGCTGCGGACTTTACCAGCCTGCCTGATGACGGCTCCGGCAGAACACCGAAACTGGGTGATCCACAAAGCCTTGAGCATTTGATGCGTTTTGAGGTGAGCGATGATCTGAAAGCCGATGTGATGAAACTTGTTTCCGCATTGGAAGAACCGGCTGCTGCCGATCCAGCCAAGTCCGTCAAAACCCGCTCTTTCGTCTTTGATGAAAACATGGCCGGCAATATGGCGATGATGCGCAAGAAAATGATGGGCGGCGAAAGCTCCCCGATGGGTCAAATGGGGCAGATGGACCATAGCAAAATGGATCACAGCCAGATGGGGCAGATGCAAATGCCGCAACCGTCAAAGATGCAGGAAATGATGTCCGGAGAGATGGATCATGGCGAACATTCGGCACGTTCAGCTGACCAGATGGGACCATCGCTGACTGCTGCCACCTCCGGTATCACCATGTCGATTGCGGATAAGCCTTTCGACATGAGCCGTGTGGATGTGGAAGCTAAGCTCGGTTCCATGGAAATCTGGAAGCTGAAATCTGTTGAAATGGGACACCCGTTCCATATTCACGGTGCCAATTTCCGCGTCCTGTCCAAAAATGGTCAGGCAGCACCGGATTATCAGGCCGGATGGAAAGACACCGTGCTGGTCGACGGGGAAGCCGAATTGCTGGTTCACTTCAAAGCTGAGGGCAAACGCTCACATCCGTTCATGTTCCATTGCCATGTGCTGGAGCATGAAGATGTCGGTATGATGGGACAGTTTGTAACTGTCTGATCCGCGCTTTTGAAGCAGAATTGAACATATCCGCGCCCGATGCAGACAGGCTCTTGCAAGGCCTTTCGCCTCGGGCGCGGTTTATTACATAAAAACTGGTAATTATGCCGTTTTTCAGCGCTAAAATTTGGTAAATCGGCTCTCAGCGACTATATTAAAGAGACCATTTCAGCCTGATTCGTTTCAGCACTTTCCGGCCCGTTCCGGTAAGCCGGAATCTATAATCAGCCAAATTTTTTACCGGACGGCATAAGCCTTACGGCAACGCTAACGAAAGTCTTTCATGAGCGAGACCACTGAAAATCCTCAAGGCGAGAACCTTTCCGCAGATATCAATGCGACTAATCCTGAATATGGCGCGGATTCCATCCGCGTTCTGAAAGGGCTTGATGCGGTGCGCAAGCGCCCGGGCATGTATATCGGTGATACGGATGACGGCTCCGGCCTGCATCACATGGTTTACGAGGTGGTGGATAACGCGATTGACGAGGCGCTTGCCGGTCATGCGACACTGGTTACTGTGACACTGAATGCCGACGGTTCCTGCACTGTAACCGATAACGGCCGTGGTATTCCGACCGATATCCATAAAGAAGAAGGCGTGTCTGCCGCTGAGGTTATCATGACCCAGCTGCACGCAGGCGGTAAATTCGATCAGAACTCCTATAAGGTTTCCGGTGGTCTGCACGGTGTGGGCGTTTCCGTGGTGAACGCGCTTTCCATCTGGCTGAAGCTTAAAATCCGTCGCGCCGGTAAAATTCATGAAATGAGCTTTACCCATGGTGTGGCTGATGCACCGCTGGTGGAAACCGGCAATGCTGGCGATGAAACTGGTACGGAAGTGAGCTTCCTGCCGTCGCCGGACACTTTCACCATGGTTGAATTCAGCTATGAGACGCTGGAACGCCGTCTGCGTGAACTGGCATTCCTGAATTCCGGCGTACGCATCAAACTGGCTGATAAGCGCCATGCGGATGTGATTGAGCAGGTTCTGCATTATGACGGTGGTCTGCAGGAATTTGTCAAATATCTCGACCAGTCCAAAAAAGCACTGCTTGAAAATCCAATCTATATTATCAGCGAAAAAGACGGCATGACCGTTGAAGTCGCCATGTGGTGGAACGACACCTATCATGAGCGCGTGCTGTGCTTCACCAATAATATTCCGCAGCGCGACGGTGGTACACATCTTGCCGGTTTCCGCGGTGCGCTGACCCGTCAGATGACCGGCTATGCGGAAAGCTCCGGCATTGCCAAGAAAGAGAAAGTCAATCTGACCGGTGATGACTGCCGTGAAGGTCTGACAGCGGTGCTCTCGGTAAAAGTGCCGGATCCGAAATTCTCATCCCAGACCAAAGACAAGCTGGTGTCTTCGGAAGTTCGCCCTGTCGTGGAAAGCCTCGTTAATGAAGCGCTGGCTACATGGCTGGAAGAACATCCAAGCGAAGCCAAAGTGCTGATGTCCAAGGTTGTGGAAGCGGCTGCCGCGCGTGAAGCAGCGCGTAAAGCCCGCGATCTGACACGCCGTAAAGGTGCGCTCGACATCACCTCCCTGCCGGGCAAGCTGGCAGACTGTCAGGAACGTGATCCGGCCAAATCTGAAATCTTCATCGTTGAGGGTGACTCCGCTGGCGGCTCTGCCAAGGGCGGTCGTTCGCGTCAAAATCAGGCTATTCTGCCACTTCGCGGTAAGATCCTCAATGTGGAACGCGCCCGTTTTGACCGTATGCTCTCCTCCGACCAGATCGGTACGCTGATCACTGCGCTCGGCACTTCGATCGGTAAGGATGAGACCAGCGGTTTCAATCCGGAAAAGCTGCGCTACCACAAAATCATTATCATGACGGATGCTGACGTCGACGGCGCTCACATCCGCACCTTGCTGCTCACATTCTTCTTCCGTCAGATGCCGGAGCTGATTGAGCGCGGCCACATCTATATTGCGCAGCCGCCGCTCTACAAAGTGACACGCGGCAAGTCTTCGCAATATATTAAAAACGAAGCTGCCTTTGAGGACTTCCTCATTGAAACCGGCCTCGAAGAAGCAACTCTGGAACTTGGCAATGGTGAAGTCCGTGCCAGTGCCGATCTGCTGTCGATCATCAATGATGCCCGCAATCTGCGTACAGTGCTGAACGGCCTGCATACACGCTACGACCGTGCAGTGATCGAGCAGGCTGTGATTGCCGGTGCGATGAATGTGGAAGCGTCCAACGATCCTGCGAAAGCACAGGCTCTGGCCGATGCTGTTGCCAAACGCCTCGACATGATCGCCGAAGATATGGAACGCGGCTGGAGCGGCACCTATTCACCGGAGGAAGGCTTCCGCTTTGAACGTATGTTGCGCGGCGTAAAAGATACCGCGATTATCGACATGGCGTTGCTTGGTTCTGCCGATGCCCGTCAGCTGGATCGTTTCAGCGAACGTCTGCATGAGGTTTATTCCACGCCGCCGGTTCTGCGCCGCAAAGATAAGAGCGAAACCATTTCCGGTGCGCTTCAGCTTCTGGAAGCAGTTTTTGCAACCGGCCGCAAAGGCCTGTCGCTGCAGCGCTATAAAGGTCTTGGCGAAATGAATGCCGAGCAGCTTTGGGAAACCACACTGGATCCGAATGCACGCTCGCTGCTGCAGGTAAAAGTGACCGATGCAACCAGTGCCGATGCCCTGTTCTCGCGCCTGATGGGTGACGAAGTGGAACCACGCCGCGAGTTCATTCAGGACAATGCGCTCAGCGTTGCCAATCTGGACGTTTAATCCATTTTGCATAATCATAAAAAACGCCGGAATTTCTGGCGTTTTTTTATTTATCTTACAATATGTGTCGGCTGGATAATCAGACCGTCCGGTGTTTGCGTACGAAACACCTCTACCCCATAGAGATCGCGGATCACGTCTTCCTTCAGAATATCCGCCGGTGTGCCATCAGCCACCAGACAACCATCTTTCAACAAAAGCAGGCGGGTACACCAGCGTGCGGCCAGTCCCAGATCATGCAATGTGCAGATAATGCTGCGACCACTCGCGGAAAGCTCACGGAAAATCTGCATCAGGCCAAGCTGATGTGCCGGATCAAGCCCTGCCACCGGCTCATCAGCCAGCATCAAAGGTGTGTCCTGTGCGATGGCACGGGCTATCAGAACCCGCGCCTGTTCACCGCCGGATAATTCCCGCGCCGATTTATCGCGCAGATGAGTAATCTCCAGCGCTTCTATGGCAGAGGTAATCTGGTGCTGATCCTCTTTGCTCAGGCCGGAGAATTGCGGCAGACGGGCAAGACGGCCGAGCTGCACCACAGCCTCAACGCGCATATTCCAGCTGATCTCACGATCCTGCGCAATATAGGACAGAAACTGCGCACGTTTTACGCTTTTAAGCTGCGCGCTTTCCTGTCCGTTCAAAGTGACAGAACCCTGATAAGGTAGTTGCGCCAGCAGAGCACGCAGCAGCGTGGACTTTCCCGCACCATTCGGGCCGATCAGACCGACAAACTCGCCTTCACCTATAGTGAAAGAAACTCTGTCAACAACGATGCGCTTCTGGCGGGAAACCGAGAGATTTTCAACGCGTAACAGGCTCAAATTTCTGCTCCTTTGCGCAATCTCGACACCAGATGCAGGAAGAATGGCGCACCGATCAAAGCGGTCAGAACCCCGAGTTTCAGATCCTTCTCCGGAAGAATAAGACGTACAAAAATATCAGCTGCCAGCAGCATCACCGCTCCGCCCAGTGCCGAAGCCGGTAGCAGGCGCGAAGGGCGCGAACCAACAAAAGGACGCAAAACATGCGGTACCACCAGCCCGATAAAGCCAATTGCTCCTGCCACGGCCGTTGCTGCGCCTACACTCATCGCCGTGCCTGCAACAACCAAAAACTGCACTTTGCGCAAATCAACACCCATGCTGGCTGCGGTTTCCTGCCCCAAAGTCAGCGCATCCAGTGAACGGCCGGAGAGGATCAGCATGATCCAGCCAAGACTCATAAACGGCAGGACCAGCCAGACATGGCTCATGGAACGATCATTTAAGGAGCCGAGCATCCAGAAGACAATTTCCATCAGGGCAAAAGGATTGGGTGCAAGGCTCAGTGCCAGTGACGTCAGCGCACCGGCAAAGGCAGAAACCGCAACACCGGCCAGAATAACTGTAATGGTCGAACCGCTACCTCCTGCCAGAAACTGCACCAATATCACTGCGATAAATGCAAAACCCAGTGCCATCAGCGGCAGGCTTAAAGGAAACAGCAAAGACAGTCCGCTATAAAGCGCCAGTACTGCGCCGAGTGAAGCAGACGAACTAACGCCAAGCAATCCGGGTTCCGCCAATGGATTGCGTAAATAACCTTGCAAAGCCGCACCGGACAAGCCCAGCGTCAGTCCGATCATCGCGCCAAGCAAGGCACGGGGAAGCCGCAATTGCTGCATGATCAACACGGTATCGCTGTCCCCCGCTCCGAACAGGCCGGACAGCCCCTGCATAAGACTGATGGAAGACGAGCCGGTCAGCAGCGAGATGACAAACAGGGCGATCAGCACCACGCCAAGCGCAAGCAACAGACCATAATAGCGCCGGTTCTGATCCATTAGAGCATTTCCCACTTAAGTTTTCTCATTCAAAATGCTCTATCTTTTTTGTTTTACGCATGTCTTTGTCCCAAAACCGGTATCCACTTTTGGGAGACATGCTGTATTGCTCTCCGTTTGCCTGTCTGGCACGCTGCAATATTCTCACCGCTTCAAGTGTATAGACTGAACCGCACGACCAGCTGCGCGCAGGCACTGCCACATGCTGTGTTTTACGCCCCTGCTCACTTACCAAAGCCTTCATAACCGGATGCCGGTAATTCTGATAAGCCAGCGCCGGTTTCTCATAAAATTCAGGCTCAATGATCATATCCGGCTTCAGGCGAATGAGATCTTCCAGCGATACGCGCCCTGCTGCCAGTCTGCTGTCACTGGCACCAAGATTGGTAATATCCAGCAGCTTCATAATCTCATCAGACAATGTTCCCACGCCGGAGGTGTAACCATTAGGCTCATAAAGCAGCGCGGATACCGGTTGAGTATTCTTCTGCAAAGACCCAAGCATCTGATCAATTTCAGCAATTTGTGCCTGTGCATTATCTTGCTGCCCTAGCACCTGCCCCATTTGCGTGATCTGCTGACGGATATCAGCAAAGCTCTGCGCATAGCCGAAACGCTCAATCCTGACACCTTCCCGCTCCAGAACTGCAAGCTTGTCCGGCGCTGTGTAGACCGAGGCCAAAACCAGATCGGGCTTCAGCGCCAGTATTTCCTCAAGACCGGAACGGTTGAGATAATAATTTCCGCCCTGTTTTGCGACCGGAGAAGAAACCGGATCTGCCGCAATATGGCTGACAGAGACGATCTGAGACGGATCAGCCAGCGACAGTGCCAGAATATCCGTACAAAGATTGAGTGAAACCACCCGCTTTGACATTACCTGCGCTTGCACAGGTAAGATGCAGAAGCACAAAAGGCAGGCCGCGAGAACGGCCTGCCTTTTGGTAAAGCTGATGAGGGCGGTTAAACGCACCATTCTCAGAAAGAGGCTTTCAAACCGGCAAATGCGCCGCGACCCGGTGTATTATAGCCGTAGACTTCCTGATATTTTTTATCAAACAGGTTTTCGATACGGGCATAACCTTCAAGCTTATCTGTGAACTTATAGCTGCCGCCGATATTAACAACGGTATATTTGTCCAATGTCACAACAGATACCGGAAATGTGCCAACGTTATTATCTTTCATGTTGCCATTGAATACAGCTTCGCCAAACAAACGGGCGCGGTCTTCATAGAATGTATAAGCAAGGTTCACAGAACCGGAGTGACGCGGCACTCGCACTAAATCTTTGTTATCTGCCATTTTAGCAGAGGTATAAGTATAAGTTGCTCCTGCAGTCAAACCATCAGTCAGATTTAACGTAGCTGACAGTTCAACACCGTGTGTACGCGTTATCCCTGGTATATTAATGAGTTTATTGCCATTGCGACTGATTTTGTCACGAAAACGGTTGTTAAAATACGTTGCATCCAGAAGCAGCCTGCCATCAAATAAACTCTTCTCAACACCAATGTCCCACCCCAAATTATGCTCTGGCTTCAGCTCTGGATTGCCTACAAAGCCTTCAGGGCCGAAGTAAAAGACGCCAAACTGTTCGATAAAATCGGGGTTTCTGACACCAGTACCGACAGAACTGTGCAAACGCATGTCTGTATCTGGAATAGCCCAAGCGGTACTCACTGAATAAGTCGTTGCGTCTTTGAACTCATCATTCAGATCATGACGCAAAGCTAAATTTAAATAAAACTGATCCCAGAATTCGCCATTATACTGACCAACAAAACCATAACTATCGCGTTCATAATCTTTTGTTGTCGAAAATGTCTCGCGCTTCCAGTCGATACCACCGGTAATCGTATGATGAGCATCTGCAAAACTTGGCGTATCAAAAACATAGCTTGCCTGATAAGAACCGGTATAACGCCGACCTTTCGTTTCATATACAGGGAATATAGGCGTGACGTTCTTATAATGTATCGAATTGCCTGTAAAACGCAGTTTTTGAGTTAAAGCATCCTCAAGACCAGTCCATGTCAACCCAACCGATCCTAATAGATTAGATGTCTGACCATAATTGTTTAATGAATCAGCCGGATCGGGATTCCAAACTGGATCAGCATCAAGATCCGTGCGATTTTTCATGTAACGTAAAGTCGCATCCAACTTAGCACTATCAGACAGATCAATATTGACCTTACCGTTCAATGTCAGATTGGTGTCGCCGTCTTTTTCATCACCAATATCGGAAATATTGAAGCCCTTCGTGCGACGGTAAGATGCGGCCAGCGCCATATCATAATTTTCAGCACCGCCCTGCAAGAGAACACCGCCGAGCCATGAGTTCTGGCTGCCGGCTTCCGTTGTACCGCTGATTTTGAAACCGTCGCGTTTACCACCTTTGGTGATGATATTCACCACACCGGCGGCAGCACCTGCTCCCCAAAACGCGCTCTGAGGACCGCGCAGAATCTCGATCCGATCAATGTCATCAGCTTGAATAGCGCCAAAATCAAATGCACCGCCTTCAGCACTACTGACTTCAACGCCGTCAACCATTACCAGCAAATGATTAGCTTCAGCACCACGCACACGAATATTGGTCATGCCGCCTTTTGTACCCTGACGCGACACGGCAAAACCCGGCACCATACGCAGCGCATCGGCCACATAACGCACCTGATTTTGCTCAAGCTGCTTGCCGGTAATCACAGTTACAGCACGGCCGGTCTTACCTTCTTCAATCGGCGTGCGTCCGGCTGTCACAAGGATTTCTTTAAGCTGTACCGGTTCCTGCTTTTTCTCTTGCGCCAGCGCATTGCCAAGGCTGAAAACTGTCAAAGCCGTTCCGAGTACCAAAATGGATTTTTTATGCTGCAACAAATTGCGTGTCATACTGTCCCGCCATAGGTCAGACAATGCACGCTTTATCCGCATTGCATTGCCCTGAATGATACAAACCGCATTTGAGACAGGCTGAATAAACAGTCACTTATCCGCATACGGCAACATTTTAACAATGTCACCGTCACGGACGTCCGCGCCTGCGCACCCCTCGTGCACGGGCTGGTGACCGGAAAAGGCAGGTCTCCTGACTTGCGGGTCATCACGAACGCTCCGCCTTCCCGTCCACGAGGACAGTGGCTTACCGGAGGCCGCTCACCGTTACAGTTGCGGGGGCAGTCACGGATTAAGCACCGTGTTCCCTTTTCATTTGTCTGAAACAATGCTGCCCAGACAAAACCTTTTCCATGTAAAGCGATAACAATGCACCGCTTCACGGTCAATTCTTAAGCAATTATGAACTGCGTTTTTCAAAGGGGCGTGATACTTGTGCCGCAGTTTCAAAATGATAGAGCATAATTCCTTAAACTTGGATCAGTTTAAGGTAAAATTATGCTCTAATTTTAAAGTGTTAGAGCGACCTTTGTGTGCCAAGTCTGGCACACGGCGCTCTAGACGATTTAGCCGTTACAGCGCACGGATATCATCGTAAAGTTTCTGCGGAATTGTCACCGTGCCATTGGCCAGACTGCGTTCACGAGCTTCATAGCGACGCTGCGATGGCAGCCGTGCCCCCTGATCTGTAATCGCCGAGAACATTTTCTCCGCCCGCCCCATATGCTCTGCCATTGCTGCGCCGAGGAAACTCTCCGGATTCAAGGCAATCACGATTTCCCCGTGTTTCGGCGTTGCACCACGGCCATTATCCCACTCCTGAGATTCAAGGCTCAGCATATCACCGATCAGCGGCCCCGCCAGCAATTCGACCATGGCAGACAGAGCCGAACCTTTATAACCGCCGAATGTCAGCATCGCGCCTTGCAGTGCAGTCTCGGCATCGGTTGTCGGCTCACCATCTTTATCAACTGCCCAGCCCAATGGGATCGGTTTACCTGCACGGCGATGCAGTTCAATCTCACCCCGTGCCGCAGCACTGGTGGCAAAGTCGAAAACAAACGGATATTTGCCTGCACGCGGCCAGCCAAAAGCGATCGGATTGGTACCGAACACACCGGTTTTGCCACCAGCAGGTGCGACCCATGAATGGCTCGGCACCATTGTCAGCGAGACAAGACCATGCTCTGCCAGCATTTCCACTTCCGGCCACAGAGCCGAGAAATGCACACAATGATTGATCGCCATCGCGGCAATGCCAAGCTTGCGGGTTTTCTCGACCAGCATCGGCAAGCCTTTTTCCAGCGCCAGCAAAGAATAACCGCCCTTGGCATCCACGGCGACAATACCGCCTGCACGGTCTTCCACTACGGGCTCCGCATCCAGCACAACAGCACCAGTTTTAATGGTCTGAGCACAGCTCAGCACCCGATAAAGCCCGTGTGAATCGCATTCATCACGCTGGCAGCTTTGCAGCAAACGCGCATTGGCCTGCGCATGTTCCTGAGAAAGACCAAGTTTAATAAAGGTCTTTTCCGCAAGATTGTAAGCTTCATCCAGCGTGATGGTAATGGTGGCGGTCATGGCTGCGGTATCCTCCCTGCGTATAAAGCCTGCTTTAAAAGCAGCCTAATATATCAGATACCTAGCCCAGCCATTACAAAACAGCAAGTTATTACCTTATGAAAATAAAAAACCCGCTCAGAGAGCGGGTTCTTCAAAGCTTAGATTTCAGCGGGAGAATTTACGATCGCCGCCTTCACGTGGCTTACGCGGGCCTTTTGGCTTATCGCCGTAAGGCTTGCCTTCGCCGCCTTTAAAGCGGGATTTGCCCTTAGGCGCGCCCCAGCCCGGCTTGTCATCACCGCCGCGCTTGTCAAAGCGACGCTCACCACCGCGATCAGAACGCGGGCCACGGCTTTCCTGCTCAGGTGCGGTTGAAGTGCGGATCACCAGGCCTTTTTCGCCGGTACCCTGTTCTTCAACAGTCGCAAAATATTCTTTGGCTTTTTCGCTGTTAATCTCGAAACGGGTTTCGTTTTCGAGAATACGGATCGCACCGACATCACCCTTGGAAACCTGACCGGCTTTACAGATCAGCGGCAAAATCCATTTCGGATCGGCACGATGTTTGCGACCAGCCGACAGTGTAAACCATGCACCGCCATTGAAGGAGGAACGATCTTCACGCGGAGCACGCTCGGAGCGCTCGCCACGTTCACCGCGTTCGCGTGCCGGTGCACCCAAAGCGCGTACCGGACCTTCAGAAACATCTTCCGGTGCCGGACGGCTTTCGATTTCACGACGCAGATAAGCGGCTGCGATCTGTTCAGGCGTATAACGCGCCTGCAATTCGCGCATCAGTTCCTGCATGTCTTCAGGAATCTCATCGCTGAGGCGTTCGTTGCTGAGGATAACCTCACGAACTTTTTCCTGAACCGCATTAATGGTCGGCGCTGCAATGCTCTTGGCATCCAGACGTGTCATTTGCAGCAGACGCTCAGCCGAACGGCGACGGGAGAAAGGAACCACCAAAATACAGGTGCCCTTACGACCGGCACGACCGGTACGACCGGAGCGGTGCAGCAATGTTTCACCATTATTCGGCAGATCAGCATGAATAACCAGATCAAGGTTTGGCAGATCAATACCGCGTGCAGCAACGTCAGTCGCCACGCAAACGCGAGCACGGCCATCGCGCATGGATTGCAGCGCGTTGGTACGTTCAGCCTGTGACAATTCACCGGACAGCGCCACAACCGAGAAACCACGATTGCTCAGGCGGCTTGCCAGATGCTTCACGCCTTCACGGGTGGAAGCAAAGATAATGGTATTGACATTATCATAATAAAGCAGCGTGTTGATGATCGCGTTTTCGCGCTCATGCGGCGGCACAATCATTGCCTGATAGGTAATATCGGCGTGTTTTTCATGGCTGGCGGTTGCAGTAATGCGCAATGCATCTTTCTGGAAACGCTTGGCAAGCAAAGCAATGGATTTGGAAACAGTTGCCGAGAACATCAGTGTACGGCGATCTTCCGGTGCTTCACCGAGGATGAATTCCAGATCTTCGCGGAAACCGAGATCAAGCATCTCATCGGCTTCATCAAGCACAACGGCACGCAGATCAGACATATTCAGCGCACGACGGGTAATATGATCGCGCAGACGACCCGGTGTACCAACGATAATATGTGCACCGCGTTCCAGATTGCGGCGTTCGGTACGGATATCCATACCACCAACGCAAGTGGTGATACGGGCACCCGTTGGTGCGTAGAGCCATTCCAGCTCGCGGGCAACCTGCAAAGCCAGTTCGCGTGTCGGGGCAATAATCAGAGCCAATGGCGCACGCGGGGCTTCCAGACGATCGCCCTGTTCGAGCAGATCAGGCGCCATGGCAATACCAAAGGCAACAGTTTTACCGGAGCCGGTCTGAGCAGAAACCAGCAGATCGCGACCGTCATTGTCAGGCGTCAGCATAGCTTCCTGAACGGAGGTCAGTTCCTCATAGCCACGAGCTTTGAGCGCACCGGCAAGGGCAGGTGCAATAGTAGAAGGCAAGGTCATGAATGACTTTCAGCAATGGCTCACCCACGCATCAACTGGCCCCGACATTATTTGCCCTGAAGTTTCAGAAGCAAATGTCCCATCCCTGGCTTCATTCATGATGAAACGGCAAAAAGCCGTATACCATGCTTTCACACATCCGTGACCGGTAACGTAAATAAGCAAACAACAATAAGTGATGATGCTGCGCTACGTAAAGGCGAATGACATTGAGGTCAACCTGCAACGGGCGATTGTTACAATCTATTCCGCACAGAAGACCAGTCTTTCGCTTTTTAAGGCGCTTATGTTGCAAAACCGGAGTTCTGCAACATGTTCTGGTGCCTCTTACTGCATTAACTGCATAAGATCAATGCGCTTCATCCCAGTTTTGCGCGGCTCTGGCATCAACCTGCAACGGTACGGCCATAGAAACAGCCGGCATTGCCGCATTGACCATCACCTCACGCACCACTTCAATGGTCGCGTCAACCTGTGCGTCATCAACCTCGAAGATCAGTTCGTCATGCACCTGCAACAGCATTTGCGCATCGAGTTTCGCATCTGCCAGTGCCGGTTCCATGCGGATCATCGCACGGCGGATAATATCTGCCGCCGAACCCTGAATAGGCGCGTTAATCGCCGCACGTTCATTAAACGCACGCACCTGCGGATTACTGGCTTTGATCTCCGGATAATGAATACGGCGACCGAAAATGGTCTCGACATAGCCTTGTTCACGCGCAGCAGCCTTGGTTGCTTCCATATAATCCTTGATACCGGGGAAACGCTCAAAATAGGTGCGGATATATGAGCTTGCCTCTTCACGCGGAATGGACAGCTGATTGGCAAGACCAAAAGCCGAAATGCCATAAATAATACCGAAATTAATCGCTTTAGCGCGACGGCGCACTTCAGAAGGCATGCCCTCTACCGGCACGCCGAACATTTCAGATGCTGTCATCGCGTGAATGTCGATACCGTCATCAAAGGCTTTTTTCAACTGCGCAATATCCGCCACATGCGCGAGTACACGCAGTTCAATCTGGCTATAGTCGGCAGAGATCAGCTTTTTACCCTGCGGCGCCACAAAGGCTGTGCGGATTTTACGGCCTTCTGCGGTGCGCACCGGAATATTCTGCAGGTTCGGTTCTGACGAAGACAGACGTCCTGTGGTCGTTACCGCCATGGAATAAGAGGTATGGACCCGCTTTGTTTCAGGGTGAATATAGCCGGGCAGTGCATCCGTATAGGTGGATTTAAGCTTGGTGAGCTGGCGCCAGTCAACGATCTTGCGCGGCAGCTCATGGCCTTCCGCCGCCAGATCTTCCAGCACCTGCGCAGAGGTCGACCACTGGCCGGTTTTGGTTTTTGAACCACCCGGCAGGCCGAGTTTGCCAAACAGAATATCGCCAAGCTGCTTCGGTGAGCCGATATTCATCTTTTCACCGGCAAGCGTATAAATCTCATCTTCAATAGCCGCAGCCGATTGCGCCAGATCACCGGAAAGACGGGAGAGAATTTGGCGATCAACGCTGACACCGCGCTCTTCCATCCGCGCCAGCACTTCAACCAGCGGGCGCTCCAGCCGCTCATAAACTGAGGCCATACCATCTGCCGCCAAACGCGGCTTCAGCACCTGCCACAGGCGCAATGTGACATCGGCATCTTCCGCACCATAGGCGATGGCGCGATCAATCGGCACCATGTCAAAAGTCACTGCCGACTTCCCGCTGCCAGCCACCTCCTTATAAGGAATGGTTGTGTGACCAAGCCAGCGTTCTGCCAGCACATCCATGCCATGGGTGCCGGTACCGGCATCCAACGCATAGGACAGCAACATCGTGTCGTCAAAACGCGCAATATTAATGCCGAGACGATGCATAACCAGCCAGTCATATTTCATATTCTGGGCAATGATCAGCACTGACGGGTCTTCCAGCAGCCGCTTCAGTTCTGCAAGAGCTGTATCCAGCGGAATCTGCCCTTCGATCAATCCGCCGCCGAGCAAATCGCCCTGACCGGATTTATGTATCAGCGGGACATAACAGGCCTTGCCTGCCGCCAAGGCCAGTGAGAAACCAACCAGCTCCGCCTGCATCGGATCAAGCGAGGTTGTTTCGGTATCAAAAGCCACAAAACCCTGATCAATCGCCTGATCGATCCAGTCTTTCAGCACCGCAATATCGGTAATGCCAACATAAGCAGAATGATCGATCTTGTCAGAAGTGCCTTGCGCTTTGCGTGCTTCCACCAGCGCCTGCGGCCGCATCAGCTGGCCGCTGTGTTCTGCACTTATAGTCGCGGCTACTTTTTCCGGTGCGGAAGTTTCAGCAACATCTGTGCCACGATCAAGATCAGGGCCTCGTGCTTCCGCGCCCCATTCTGTCTCCACAGTGATCGGCTCAATTTCCGCCGCAACCGTATCTGTGGCCTCTGCCACACGGCGGGTCAGCGTGGTCAGTTCCATCGCCTTCAGGAAGCCGATCAGCTTCGGCCCGTCCTGAGGTTCCAGCATCAGACCATCAAGATCGACCTCCAGCGGCACATCATTCTTCAATGTCACAAGCTGACGCGAAATGCGGGTCTGATCCGCAAAAGCGATAATATTCTCGCGGCGTTTATTCTGTTTAATCTCGGAAGCACGGGCAAGCAGCGTATCCAGATCGCCGAATTCTTCCAGCAATTGCGCGGCAGTTTTGGGCCCGATACCCGGAATGCCCGGAACATTATCGGTTGAATCGCCGGTCAGCGATTGCAGGTCGATCATCTTCTCCGGCGGCACACCCCATTTTTCAATCACTTCAGGGATTGAAATCTGCTTGTCCTTCATGCCGTCATACATCGAAACCTGTTCGGTCACCAACTGCATCAGGTCTTTATCGGATGAGATGATCGTGACTGTCGCACCGGCCTCTTCGGCAAGTCGGGCATAAGTGGCAATAATATCATCCGCCTCATAGCCTTCCTTTTCGATGCAAGGCAGGTTGAAAGCATGAGTGGCCTGACGGATCAGGCCGAATTGCGGGATCAGATCTTCCGGCGGGGCAGTACGGTTGGCTTTATATTCCGGATAGATTTCCTTACGGAAAGTCTGTGACGAATAATCGAAGATAACCGCAAAATGGGTCGGCACCACGCCGACATCCGTATTGCGCGCATCTTTCAGGAGCTTCCACAGCATGTTGCAGAAACCGGACACCGCACCAACCGGCAAACCGTCTGATTTGCGGGTGAGTGGCGGCAAGGCGTGATATGCGCGGAAAATATAGCCGGAGCCGTCGACGAGGAAGAGATGATCACCTTTTTTCATGGTAAAAGATGTAAAGCATAAGCGCGAAAAAAGAAATCACGCCATATCGCTCGTTACGAAATAATCCTCGCTTATCTTCCGCCCTGTCCGGCACCCTATAAGCAATAACTTTTTTGTGACTGACACGCCGCGTTTCAGCCCTTGTATTGCCACTTTTTCTGGCCACATTAGCCCTATCGACAACATTGTCGGTTTCCGTTTTTCGGCATGTCCCCCGCCGGAAAACCGGGGTGGTAGCCTCCCCCCCCCTCTGGCTGCCACCATTTATTACAAGCCGTTACGGTTCCCCTCACCGTAACGGCTTTTGCTTTTCCGGTTAAAGACAACAACTGCTATTTATTGCTGTGCATTGAGTTTACGCAAAAGCCGTTCCCACTTTTACAGCAAATGCCCGACATCATCCCTGTACAGTCTCCGGCCATTTACGCTAAAACCGTCCGGACTTTAAAAACACATTCATGCTTTGCGAGTCGAAGCATGCTTTTTCATGAGGGTAACATGTCAGCACTTGAACCTGTTCTTCAGCACCTCGATCAGAACCTCGACCACAGTGTCGATCATCTGTTTGATCTTCTGCGCATCAAATCCATTTCGACAGATCCGGCTTTCAAAGCCGATTGCCGCAAAGCTGCGGAATGGCTGGTAGAAGATCTGAAAAGCATTGGTTTTGATGCAAGTGTGCGCGACACACCGGGTCACCCGATGGTTGTTGCCCATCATGAAGGCGCAACAGCAGATGCCCCGCATGTGCTGTTTTACGGCCATTACGACGTACAGCCGGTAGACCCGCTGAATCTCTGGGAAAATGATCCGTTTGATCCTGCCGTTAAAGAAGTTGAAGCCGGCCGTAAAATCCTGACCGGTCGCGGTACATCCGATGACAAAGGCCAGTTGATGACTTTTGTCGAAGCCTGCCGCGCTTATAAAGCAGTCCACGGCCAGTTGCCGGTCAAAGTGACCATCCTGTTTGAAGGTGAAGAAGAATCCGGCTCACCATCGCTCAAGCCATTCCTCGACAGCCACAAAGAAGAACTCAAAGCCGACGTTGCTCTGGTTTGCGACACCTCGATGTGGAACCGTGACACACCGGCGATCTGCGTTGGCCTGCGCGGGCTGGTTGGTGAACAGATCACCATTAAAGCCGCTGACCGCGACCTGCATTCCGGCTTCTTTGGTGGTGCCGCCGCCAATCCGCTGCATGTACTGTCAAAAATCCTTGCAGATCTGCATGATGAAACCGGTCGTGTAACTGTAGAGGATTTCTATGACGGCGTGGAAGAAACCCCAAGCCAGATTTTGAAGTCCTGGGAAGGTCTTGGCCGTACCTCTGAAAATTTTCTCGGTCCTATCGGTCTGTCCGTACCGTCGGGCGAACAGGGTCGCAGCGTTCTGGAACAGACATGGGCGCGCCCGACTGCCGAAGTCAACGGCATGATCGGCGGCTATACCGGTGAAGGTTTCAAGACTGTTATCGCCGCAGAAGCATCGGCCAAAGTTTCCTTCCGCCTCGTACATAAGCAGGATCCGGATAAAGTCCGCGCCAATTTCCGCAAATTCGTTGAAGCTCGTCTGCCTGCTGATTGCCGCGTGGAATTCCACCCGCATGGCGGTTCACCGGCTATCCAGCTTTCCTATGATTCACCGTTGGTGACACAGGCCAAGCAGGCTTTGTCTGATGAATGGCCAAACCCTGCGGTTCTGATTGCCATGGGCGGTTCTATTCCGATTGTCGGTGACTTCGACAAATTCCTCGGCATGGACTCCCTGCTGGTCGGCTTCGGCCTTGAGGATGACCGCATCCATTCTCCGAATGAAAAATACGAGCTGTCCTCCTTCCATAAAGGTCAGCGCTCTTGGGCTAGAATTTTGGCGGCACTTGCCGCCAAGTGAGGCCAGAATTTTGGCGGCAAGTGTCGCCAAGGGGCGCGCATTCTCGCCGCACTTTAAAAGAAATAAGATAACGGAACTTTCAATGACAACTATCCGCGTTCATAAAAACGATCTGCCTGATCTTGATAATTATCAGGTGGATTCCGTCGCCATTGATACGGAAACGCTGGGGCTCAATCCTCTGCGTGACCGTCTGTGTGTCGTACAGATTTCACCGGGTGACGGCACCGCGGATATTATCCAGATCGAAAAGGGGCTGAAAAAAGCCCCTAATCTGGTCAAGCTGCTCAAAGACCGTTCGATCACTAAAATCTTCCATTTCGGTCGTTTTGATCTGGCAGTGCTGACACATACATTCGGCGTGATGCCGCAGCCGGTTTTCTGCACAAAGATCGCCTCGAAACTGACCCGCACCTATACGGATCGCCACGGTCTGAAAGAAATCTGCTCGGAGCTTCTGGAAGTATCCATTTCCAAGCAGCAACAGTCTTCTGACTGGGCAGCAGAAACCCTGTCTCAGGCGCAGCTTGAATATGCAGCGTCCGATGTTCTCTATCTGCATCGTCTGAAAAAAGTTCTGGAATATCGTCTGGAGCGCGATGGTCGCGAAAAACAGGCTGAAGCCTGCTTCAAATTCCTGCCAACCCGTGCAGAGCTTGATCTGATGGGTTGGGACGAGCAAGACATCTTTGCTCACGCTTAAAAATTTAAAGCCCGCTTTAAGCGGGCTTTTTTATTATATGCCTTACGCTCGTACCGGAATAGTCCCGCTGCGGTCTATAATCGCCCATTGCGGCCGTGCGAACAGGAAGCGTCCGTAACCGGTTTTCTCAATCAACATATAAAGAATAACCGGCAGGATCACGCCCATCGCCATAGTCAGCAGCGAAATCGTGCTGACATCGGTAATGATACCTGTTTTAAGCAGCACTGTGCGGGTAACCGCCATCGGCAGGAAGAATGCCAGATACACAACAATGGAATGTGCGCCGAGATAACTCAGCACCCGATGCACAATATTCGCTGAGCTTAAACAGGCGAGCAGCGATGATACGCTGATAATCGCCAGCGCACCAAGGAAGCCGAGGAACAGCGAGACCAGCGGCAATTCGCTATAGCCGCCCAGACCGCCCGCCTGCCATGCCTGTCCGCTCAGCAGCGACTGGCCGAATTCCGGTACAGGTGTGAACACCATCTGATATTCGACAAAAGCCCAGAGCAGCAGGCCGGTTACGGCAATCATTTTGTTGCGCGCTACCCATTCGGCCATACGGAAAATCTGCGGTGCCAGTGCATAACCGGCATAGAAATAGACAAAGCGTGAGCAGAATTCGTCAATCATGATCCAGCCGGTATGGATCGGCAGGATTTCCAGAATGGCAAGCATAGTCAATACAAGCCAATGCGGCACGTCACGCATGAAACGTGTCGCCAGAAAGAAAAACGGCAGAATATAAATAAACCACAATGTACCGAAAGGCTCGATAAAGGCCATCAGATAAGCACTGACGACACCGGAAACGCCGCCCTCGGCCATTATCCCCGGTGCTTTAAAAACGAACTGGATAGTCAGCCACAGAACATAAAAATACAGGAAATGCACGACTTTTCGGTCAAGATAGCGCAGCCACGGCCGGTCGATCACCGCACTCAAAAACAGGCCTGAGATCAGAAAGAAATCCGGCATACGGAACGGTTTGGCAAAGGCGACAACATAATGCATCCAGCCGGTCTGACCGGCGGCCTCTTCCACACCCAGCGTTGAATGCATCATCACAACAAAAATGATGCATATCCCTTTGGCGATATCGACCCAGTCAATCCGTTGTGTCACGCTATACCTATCTGAACCAGTTTAACCTGTTTTCTATAATGAAATATCACAAAAGCTGAATAGTATTTTCGTGTGCGGCCTGCATTAGATGAACTGGGGCATTTCCAGTTTTAGTTAGAATATCAGAATGCTCTGTCCATTTGCTATTACGCGCATCTTTCACCGAAAACCGCTGCACGTTTTTCGGTATGTGCTCTTAAGTACATTCTTGAATACAAAGCATAATTTCAAAGCCCTGATGACAGCATTATACTGTTAGCAAAACTTTACTGCTCTTTAAACTGCCTCAATTACGGTGCAAAGCACAGCTATTCAATTTTTTAAGCAGGTTTACCAACGCATATGGCTTCCAGAGATTCAAAAGACCGACGCATAGAACCGTCCTTCGGAAAGCCAGAGACGCCTGCCAATAGAGATGAAATGCGCATTGATGAGAGTGACCGCGTGAATGGCAGCGCATCCAAAAAACGTGCACCGCGTCCTGAACGCGCTTCCCGAAAATCAAAAAAGCAAGAGCAAGCTTCCGGCTCTTTCCGCTGGCTGCGCCGTCTGTTCTACTGGTCATTTGTCCTGATGCTGTGGGGCGGTATCGCCCTTGCCGGTGTGGTGATTTATATCGCTGCCAAAATGCCGCCGACCAGCGACTGGGCTATTCCTGACCGCCCGCCGAATGTCAAAATCCTTGATGTGAACGGCAAGCTGATTGCCAATCGCGGAACAACCGGTGGCGAGGCTATCGGCTTGCGGGAAATGTCGCCTTTCATTCCGCAAGCAGTCATCGCCATCGAAGACCGGCGTTTCTATTCCCATTATGGTGTTGATCCGATTGGTCTCGGTCGCGCCGTCTTTACCAATATTACCAAAGGTCGTGCAGTACAGGGCGGCTCTACAATCACCCAGCAGCTGGCCAAGAACCTGTTTCTTTCACCGGACAGAACACTGGAACGTAAGGTGCAGGAAGTGATGCTCGCTTTGTGGCTGGAGCATACTTACACCAAAGACCAGATTCTGGAGATGTATCTCAACCGCGTTTATCTCGGCTCCGGTGCTTATGGCGTGGATGCCGCCTCACGGCGCTATTTTGATAAATCTGCCAAGGATGTGAACCTCACCGAAGCCGCCACACTGGCAGGCTTGTTGAAAGCACCGTCACGCCTCTCGCCTGCCCGCGACCCGAAAGCTGCCAATGATCGTGCCAAGCTGGTGCTGGCAGCGATGCGCGATCAGGGTATGATCGGCCTCAAAGAACAAGCCATTGCCGAAAGTGAACCGCCGACACGTGCAGCTGCTTACTGGTCAGGGTCGGAAAATTATGTTGCAGATGCCGTATTGTCGGAACTGCCGAAGCTGATCGGTGAAACCAAAAGCGACGTAACCATTCATACCACTGTTGATCTGGATTTGCAGAAGGTTGGTGAAGAGGCCATTCGTGATCTGATTTCGCAGAACGGCAAGAAAATGGATGTCAGTCAGGGCGCCCTCGTCTCCATTGACGGCACCGGTGCGGTGCGTGCGATGATCGGCGGCTATGATTATGCCAACAGCCAGTTTGACCGCGCGTCGGAAGCCCGCCGGCAGCCCGGTTCCACTTTCAAGCCATTTGTCTATCTGACTGCACTGGAACAGGGACGCACGCCGGATTCCATCCGCAATGACGCGCCGGTGCGCATCGGCAAATGGACACCAAGCAATTATAACGGCAAATATTTCGGCGAAGTAACGCTGGCAACAGCTCTGTCTCACTCGCTCAATTCGGTTGCTGCGCAGCTGGTAATGGAAGTCGGCCCGCAGGCCGTGGTCGATACTGCCCATCGTTTCGGTATTCAGTCTGCCCTCACCACCAATGCCTCACTGGCACTCGGCACATCGGAAGTGACCCTGATGGAGCTGACGGATGCTTTTGTGCCTTTTGCCAATGGTGGTTATCGCGCACCGGTGCATATGATTACCAAAATCACCGGTAATGACGACAATGTGCTCTATGAATATCCGGCGGAACAACAGCAACGGATTATTACCGAGCAGGTGCTGGGCATGATGAATGCCATGCTGCGCCGCACAGTTGAAGACGGCACGGCAAAACGCGCCAAATTCGGCAACTGGCCTGCAGCAGGCAAAACCGGCACCAGCCAAAACTCGCGTGATGCGTGGTTCATCGGCTATACGGCCAATCTGACCACCGGCGTGTGGTTCGGTAATGATGACGGCAAACCGACCAAGAAAGTCACCGGTGGCGGCCTGCCTGCAATGGCATGGAAAACCTTCATGACTGCCGCCCATAAAGGTGTGCCGGTTGCTGATTTGCCGAGCACTTATGAAATTCAGAATGTGCTGCCGGGTGGTAGCGACGAGCTGCCGGATGCAACGGCCAGTATCGGCCAGCAGCCGCCTGCATCAGGCAATAGCGGTTATCCTGCCTTGCCGGAAAATGATGAGACTTACTGGCCACCAGCTCCCGGCGCACCGCGACAGCCTGACGGTGCACAATTACCGTCTCAGCAAAACCAGCCTGCGCAACCGCCGATCTCCGTACAGGAAAACCCTGCACCGGTTGGAAATACAGCGCCACCGGTTCAGGATAATTCAGGCTATCCGACGCCTCTGCCTGACAATTCCGGCTATCCGGTACAGGCACCGCAAGGCAATAATGCACCGCCGCCGGTGGCCGGAGATCCGGCCTATGACGGCCCGCGCCCGCAAGGTGATGTCGGCGGACAACCCGTGCGCAAAAACACGACATTGCTCGATGTGATTATGGGCAACGGGGAATAATCAGAGCGGTTCCAGTTAAGAATGAATCGTAGGAACCGCTGTAATTATTTGTTTTGACGCATTATCCGACGCATCGCAGCAGGAAAAGAAATCAGTCCTGCGAACTGATTTCCCTGCGGAGGCGCTTCGCACTTTTGCTGGAAATGCTTATAGCGCTTTACTCATCGGGAAGGACGGCATGCCCGACCTTCCCGTTTTGGCATCGCCCTCGGGCAAATAACCGAGCTTTTCATAAAACTGTTTTGCTGTGGCCGTGCTGGTCAGACGGCTCACAACCTGCCCCTGCTCTTTAAGCCAGCCTTCAGATACTGCCATCAAAGCCTTGCTGACACCGCGATACTGATAATCCGGTGAAACATAATTCAGCAAAACACCGTCTATTGCCGAGACAGCAGCAACACCGGCAATCCGCCCGTCAATCTCGGCAACAAAATAGATCTGCCCCTCGCGCGCAATCCATCCCCGCAGATTGTCTTCTGTTTTATTGGCAAGCCATGGATTCAAAATCCGCGGGTTATTCTGATGATCCGCAACACAAAGCTCCCTGATCGAGCGGCGCAGAACCGTGCAAACCTCTGCCGCATCTTCTGCTGTCGCCGCCCTTATCAGCATTTATTGCTTCGCTCTGAGTGTGCTGCGCACAGACTTATGCCAGCCATTGATTTTACGTTTGCGCAAAGCAGGCTCCATCAGCGGTTCAAAACGCTGCTGTTGCTGCCAGTCTTTGGCAAAAGCCTGCATATTACCCCAGAGACCTGCTTTCATACCTGCAAGCCATGCCGCGCCCAGCGCCGTGGTTTCCAAAATAACCGGACGGTCAACCGGCGCGTTGAGAATGTCTGACAGATTTTGCATCGTCCAGTCGGAGGCAACCATACCGCCATCAACCCGCAGAACAATATCGCTGGTGTCCGTTTTCCAGTCTTTATGCATGGCTTCAAGCAGGTCATGTACCTGATAAGCAACGGATTCCAGCGCGGCTTTGGAAATTTCAGCAGGACCAGAATTACGAGTCAGCCCGTAAATCGCGCCACGCGCTTCTGCATCCCAATGAGGAGCGCCCAAGCCCACAAAAGCAGGCACCAGATAGACATCCTGTGTCTCATCGGCTTTGAGCGCCAGCTCACCGGACTCCGCTGCATTTTTGATGATTTTCAAACCGTCGCGCAACCATTGCACTGCAGCACCGGCAACAAAAATCGAACCTTCCAGCGCATAAGTCACCTCGCCGTTCAGACGATAGGCAATCGTCGTCAGCAAACGGTTGCGCGACAGAACTTTATCCTTGCCGGTATTGAGCAGCGCAAAACAACCGGTGCCAAAAGTCGCCTTCAACATGCCTTTGGCAAAACAGGCCTGACCGATCATTGCCGCGTGCTGGTCACCCGCCACACCGAGGATCGGAATTTCCGCGCCCAGAACATCTGCCTTCGTCACACCAAAATCATCGGCACAGTCTTTCACTTCCGGCAGCATGCTACGCGGAATGTTGAACAGTTTCAGCAGTTCTTCATCCCACTCATTCTTGGCAATATTGAACAGCAATGTGCGGGAAGCATTGGTGGCATCGGTGGCATGAACCTGACCGCCGGTCAGCCGCCAGATTAGAAAACTGTCGATTGTGCCAAACAGCAGCTCGCCCTTCTCTGCTTTTTTACGCGCACCGGGCACTTTGTTGAGAATCCATGCCAGCTTGGTTGCGGAGAAATACGGATCAAGCAACAGGCCTGTCTTGCGGCGGATACGCGGCTCAATGCCCTGTTTTTTTAATTTCAGGCATTCTTTTTGCGTGCGGCGATCCTGCCAGACAATCGCATTATAGACCGGCTTGCCGGTTGTCTTATCCCAGACCACGACCGTTTCACGCTGATTGGTAATGCCGATTGCTGCCACATCTTCCATACTGGCGCTGGCATTTTCAACCGCCTGTTTGCAGGTCGCGACAACACTTTGCCAGATTTCTTCCGGATCGTGCTCGACCCAGCCGGATTTGGGATAATGCTGCGTAAATTCCTTTTGCCCGAGACCGGTGATCTTATGATTTTGATCGAAACAAATGGCTCTGCTGGATGTTGTACCCTGATCGATTGCCAAAATCAGTTTCGACATAAATATCTCCGTTTCGTAAAAGCATCTTTTTAAAATTATATGCTTGAATCATTCAGTGCCAAATTTAAACACGCCTTGCAAATTTTAAAATCTATAGTGATAGTGTCCACTTAAAATTAGCAATAAAGGCCGATTAAAATGACTGATACGCCTAAAAAAACCATCGTACTGACCGGTGCCAGCCGCGGTATCGGCCATGCAACCGTGAAGCGTTTTTCACGGGCGGGCTGGCGTGTCATTACCTGCTCACGTCAGGATTTTTCCGACAACTGCCCGTGGCCTGCTGGCCCTGAAGATCATATCAAGGTTGATCTGGCTGATCCGGAAGATATCGGTCGTGCAATTTCAGAAATCCGCCGTCGTCTGGAAGACAATGGCGGTCAGCTTAATGCCTTGGTCAATAATGCCGGTATTTCCCCCAAAGGCGCTGGCGGAAGCCGCCTCAATTCCATTGAAACCCAAATGGCCACATGGCGCGATGTGTTTCAGGTGAACTTCTTTGCACCGATCATGCTGGCGCGTGGTTTGTTCAAAGAACTGGAAGCGGCGCAGGGTTCGGTGGTCAATGTCACCTCGATTGCCGGAAGCCGCGTGCATCCTTTTGCCGGTACCGCCTATGCCACATCCAAAGCAGCGCTTGCCGGTCTGACCCGTGAAATGGCCTCCGACTTCGGCCCGCATGGTATTCGCGTCAATGCGATTGCACCGGGCGAAATTGAAACTTCCATCCTGTCACCGGGTACAGAAAAACTGGTGGAGCAGATGCCGTTGCGCCGCCTCGGCCAGACATCGGAAGTGGCTGAAACCATCTATTTCCTCTGCACTGAAGCCTCATCCTACGTGACCGGCTCGGAAATCCACATCAATGGCGGTCAACACGTTTAAGGGTGAGAGCATGATCCTCTCCTGCGGAGAAGCGCTGATTGATATGCTGCCGCGCGAAACACAGAGCGGCGAGACCGGCTTTGTGCCCCATGCGGGCGGCTCCGTGTTCAACACAGCCATTGCCATTGGCCGGTTGGGTGCAAAGGCCGGATTTTTCTCCGGCCTATCATCGGATTTTCTCGGGCAAATCCTGCGCGATACGCTGGAGAAATCCCGCGTTGATACGCGGTTTTGTGCGATCTCGGATCAGCCGACAACGCTTGCTTTTGTGCGGCTGAAGAATGGTCAGGCGAGCTATAATTTCTACGATGAAAACACCGCCGGTCGTTTGCTCAGTGAGGCGCAACTGCCGGAACTGAATGATGATGTCAGTGCTCTGATGTTTGGCGGTATCAGCCTCATTCCGGAACCTTGCGGCAGCACCTATGAAGCGCTGATGCGGCGGGAAGCGCCAAACCGTGTGACAATGCTCGACCCGAATATCCGCCCGAATTTTATTCCGGACAAAGCCGCCCATCTGGCGCGGATCAAGCGGATGATTGCACTGGCTGATATTGTCAAAGTCTCAGATGAAGACCTGCTCTGGTTTGATGAAGGCACGGATCATGATGCGATTATCCGCAACTGGCTGGCCGCAGAGGGACAGAACGGACCTAAAATCATCATTGTCACCAAAGGCGCAGATGGTGCCGTAGCCTATGCATCCTGCGGTAAAATCAGTGTCGGTGGCGAAAAAGTCACCGTGGCCGATACGGTCGGTGCCGGTGATACGGTCAATGCCGGTGTGCTGGTGAGCCTTGAAAAGCAAGGCCTACTGAATAAGCAATCCCTTGCGACCATCTCGCAAGAACAGCTGACCAAAGCCATCGCCTTTGGCATCAAAGCCGCAGCGATTACCGTGTCGCGTGCCGGTGCCAATCCGCCGTGGGATTATGAAATCACTTGATAAGGAAAAGGCGGCTTTCTTAAAAAGCCGCCTTTTGTATTTTAAACCCGCACTTCCTGAGTGACCCGATCTTCACCGCCGAAAAACTCGATATAGCGTTTCACCGCCTCCGGATCGCCGGTGGCTTTTGACGGATTGTCCGAGAGTTTCACAGCCGGACGGCCATTGGCGTCAATCACCTTACAGACCAGTGAAATGGCTCCTAGTCCCGAAACGTGTTTCGGTGCGCAGCCGATGAAATCATTGGTGAGATTGGTGCCCCAACCAAAACTCATCCGCACACGGCCTTCAAAATGGCGGTAGGTTTCTTCAATCGTATCCACGTCCAGTGCGTCGGAGAAGATCAGTAATTTCTCACGCGAGTCTTTGCCCTTGGATTTCCACCATTCAATAATCCGCTCTCCGCCCTCAATAGGTGGAGAACTGTCGGGGCGGAAACCTGTCCAGTCTGCAACCCAGTCCGGTGCATCGCGCAGGAATGCTGTGGTGCCGAATGCATCCGGCAATACGATCAGCAAATTACCGCCATAATAGCGGTTCCAGTCCTGCAACACGCGGTAAGGTGCCGAGCGTAATTCTTCATCCGTATCGGCCATAGCTGCCAGTACCATCGGCAATTCATGGGCATTGGTGCCGAGCGCTTCCAGATCAGTGTCCATCGCCAGAAGCACATTGCTGGTGCCGGTAAAGGCATCGCCGATGCCTTCTTTCAGCGCTTCCACACACCAGCGCTGCCAAAGAAATGAATGGCGGCGGCGGGTGCCGAAATCAGAGATTTTCAGATCCGGCAATTGGCGCAGACGATCAACCTTGCCCCACATTTTGGCCTTGGCGCGGGCATACAGCACATCCAGCGCGAAAGGGCCGAGCGATTTCATGGCCGCGCGGGAGCGTAACTCATTGATAATTGCCAGCGCGGGAATTTCCCACATTGTCGTATGCGTCCACGGCCCGTGGAAATGCAGCTCATATTGTCCGTCGCGCCGTGTCAGCTCATATTCCGGCAGCTGGAATGTGCTGAGCCATTGCAGAAATTCCGGCGTAAAAATCTGTTTGCGGCCATAGAAATTATTACCGGCCAGCCAGATCATTTCTTTTTTGGTCATACGCAGGGAGCGGGCATGATCAAGCTGCGCACGTAATTCGCCTTCATCAATCTCATCCGCCAGCCGCACGGTTTTCGAGCGGTTAATCAGCGAGAAAGTAGCATCCACCTGCGGATAAAGCCCCCAGATCATTTGCAGCATCAGCAGCTTATAAAAATCCGTATCCAGCAGACTGCGAACAATCGGATCCAGCTTCCACGTATGATTATAAACGCGCTGCGCAATATCTGTTCTGGTCATACCAGATGTCCTTATCTGATCCGATGAGATTTATTCTCATCCTGAGCATCATTCTTGTTGGACAGACCATAAGCAGAATTCAGCAAAAATAAAGGGCGATGATTGCTCACCGCCCTTTATTTAAAGTTCTGTCTGGTCTGACTTATTTCAGCTCAAGCACAATTTCGTGCTGTCCCTGCGTTGCCAGAGCAATACCAGCATCGCGTTTTTTGACTGCTTTGCCATCCACTTTCAAACTGTCCCGACCGGCTTTATTGCGCACAGTGATTTTATACAGTGCTTCACCATGACGGTAATCCAGTTCAAAACCATCCCAGTCAGACGGCAATACCGGATGGAGGAACAGCTCATTGCCGCGCTTACTCAAGCCGAGAATACCTTCTGTTGCCACGCGGTAGAACCAGCCTGCAGAACCGGTATACCATGTCCAGCCGCCCTGACCGCGACGCGGCTCAACGGAGTAAATATCCGCTGCAATCACATAAGGCTCAACACGATAGGTCTCAGGATTTTCACCGTGATGCACCGGATTAATCAACGAGAACAGCTTGTAAGCCTCATCACCGCGACCGAGTTTGGTCAGCGCCATAATCGCCCATGTGGCACCATGGGTATATTGCCCGCCATTCTCACGCACACCGCGCGGATAGCCTTTAATATAACCCGGCTCATGCTCAGTCTTGTCAAATGGCGGAGTAAACAGGCGCAACAAGCCACCTTCTTCATCCAGAAGATGCTTTTCAAGTGAAGCCATCGCCTGATCTGCGCGTTCAGGATCAGCAACACCGGACAGCACAGCCCAGCTTTGGGCAATCGCATCAATCTGACATTCGTCACTCAGGTGAGAACCAAGCGGTGCGCCATCGTCGAAATAACCGCGACGATACCATTCACCGTCCCAGCCATGCTCTTCCAATGCCTTGTTCAGAGCATCCAGATGTTTCTGCATGGCTTCCGCACGGCTCATATCACCACGTGATACGCTCAGCGGAATAAACTGCTGCAATGTATAGCTCAGGAACCAGCCGAGCCAGACGCTCTCGCCTTTGCCTTCAACACCGACAAGATTCATACCGTCATTCCAGTCGCCGCCGAGGATCAGCGGCAGACCGTGCTGGCCGGTGCGTTGCATGGCCAGTTCCAGCCCTTTCACGCAATGCTCATAGACCGTGTCGGTTTTGTCCGAGACCTCCGGCTGATAGAAAGCGTCATGTTCGCCCTCGCCCAGCGCACGGCCCTGCAGATAAGCAACGTCCTCATCAAGCACCGCTAAATCACCGGTCACCTGCGTATAGAGCGTTGCCGCATAGGACAACCACACCACATCATCAGAGATCAGTGTGCGCACGCCTGCACCGGTGACCGGCAGCCACCAATGCTGCACATCACCTTCCGCAAACTGGCGACCGGCAACATTGAGCAACTGCTTGCGCGCCAAAAGTGGATCAAGCATCAATAAAGACAGCGTATCCTGCAACTGATCGCGGAAACCATAGGCACCGCTGGCCTGATAGAACGCCGCACGCGCCAGAATACGCGAAGCCATGCTCTGATAAGGCAGCCAGCGATTGACCATTAGATCGAAAGAACGATCCGGCGTTTTCACCTGCAATGGCGCAGTGAAATCCTGCCATTGCTCAGAAGTACGCGCCAAAAGATCATCCATATCCAGACCGCGACCATAGGTAATCAACCCCTGTGCTGTCTCTTCATCTTTGGCATTACCAAGAATGAAGAGGATGTCTTTGGTCTGTCCTGCACTCAGCTCCAGATCATAGCTCAGAGCCGCGCAAGGATCGCGTCCGGCCTCGACCGTACCTGACAAGGATTTACCCTGCATCACACTGTCCGGCTCGGTAACGGAACCGGTGGCACCGATAAACTCCTGACGATCAGAGGTCACTGATACCGGCAGAATATTGGCTGTCAGGAAAGCCACCTGATCTGCCTTGTCGGTATGATAAGGATTACGGGCAAAGAGTGCGCCCAGTTCCTCGTCAAAACGCGGAACAATATAAGCGGCGTTTTTGGCACGGACATTGCCCAGCACCCATTCCGCATAATTATAGAGCCGCAGACGTTTCATCGACTGGCCGCGATTGACAAGACGCAGGCGTGTCAGACGTACCGGCTTGTCCGGATCAACTGCCATGGTCAGTTCACAGAGCACATCGCTATGTTTAGAGGTGAACGTGCTGAAACCCTGACCATGTTGCGCTTCATAGGTTACTTCCGCATCGCGAATGACATTGGCCGTCGGTGCGAAGACCTTGCCGCTGTCACGATCCGCAATATAGAGGGCCTCACCCGGCAGATTGGAAACCGGATCATTCGACCACGGGGTCAGCTGATAATCACGGCTGTTACCGCTCCATGTGAAAGCGGAACCCTCTGCTGAAACATGGAAACCGAACTCCGCATTGGCAATCACATTGATCCACGGATGCGGCGTTGTGCGGTCAGCATTGAGACGCACAACATAATTGCCCGCCGTATCAAAACCGCCATAGCTGTTCCAGAACTCCAGCCCGTCACCGGAAACCTGCTTGTCCGCTTTGAGCTGACGCGGCGCCACGCCCGGAAGCTTGACGACCTGTTCATCATCCGTCTCCGCAGCACGGCGACGGCTCAGACGCGGATCGGTGCTTTCAAGCTTGGTTTCCTTGCGGCTTGCCAGATCAACCGAGAGCTCCTGAATACGCTTGAGCTGTTCTGCCAGAGAACCGTTCTGCGCATGCATTACAATCCGTGCAGCAGCTAGCAGCGTATTATAGGACGCCTCGCTCATCTGATCACGGCGCACCGTGAAAATATGCTGTTTTTGTCCCTGATGCTGCGAACGGACACGGAAACTTTCCGTCAGCCATTCAACTGCACGCTGGGTATCCTGCGCATAGGAAAATGCCCGTTCATTGACCACAACCACATCTACGGTAAGGCCTTTTTCACGCCAGTATTCCTGTGCTTTCAGCACACCGCGCAGCACTTCAAGATCGGCTTCATTGTCAATCCGCAGCACGAAAATCGGATCATCGCCGGAAATCGACAATGGCCAGAGATCAGACTGCGCACCAAGACCCGCAGCAATCACTTCTGACGGCTGGCGCAAAGCGCGATCCGGATAGATCAGATAAGCAGCGGTTTTTTGGTAATCTGTCGCTTCTGCCGGTTTGATGCCGACATGGTGCAAACGCACTTGGCTACGTGTCCATGACAAAGTATATTCACGGGCAAAAGCCTCAGGATAACGCAGAACTGCTGCTTTCTCTTCCAGATAAGAGCGCGAACCGCCTGCCAGTGTCCAGAACACCAGCGACACTTTTTTATGCGCCGGAACACGGACACGGGTACGCAATGAGGCAACCGGATCAAGCACAGTGCCCTGACTGCCGGTAAACTTCATCTCCTGATCGAAAGCCGCCGGATTGCGCAAGGTGCGGCCACGGCCGATAAAGACACGGCGATCAGTTTCAGCTTCCGTCTCACGCACAGCGCCTGACAAATCAGTCACGAAATGCGCCACATGCACTTCCGTGTCCGACGGTGCACGCTTGCGCCGTTTGGCATAGATTGTTGTACCGTCCGGTGCGATTTCCGTTTCCACAAACATCTTGGCAAAAGCCGGATGTGCATCATCCGTATCCGGATTATTCAGCACCAGTTCCGCATAGGATGTGACCTCGATGACACGGTCGCGCGAACTGGTATTGATAATATCAATCCGGCGTCCTTCACCATCGACATCGGTGGTAACAATGGTTTCCACCACAGTCTTGATATCGCCGGAGGTCTTATAGAACTCGGCCTTATCTTCCGTGAACACCGTCTTGGTTTCAGTTTCCAGATGACGCGACGGCTCACCGGTCGCCGACCACCAGCGACCGCTCTCGATATCACGCAGGAACAGGAAACTACCCTGCATCCCTTCCGATGCATCCGGCTGGAAGCGGGTAATCGCCAGGTCATGCCAGCGGCTGTAACCATTGCCGGCAGCCGTCAGCATCAGCGAATACTGACCATTGGACATCAGATGCACACTGCGCGGTGCCTTCAGCGGCTCTTCGATAATACGCATCGGTGCTTCATCAAAGGCACCGCTGTCCACACGCATCGGATTTTCCGTCTTGGCATAGACCATCGGAATTTCACGCGGTGCTTTTTCCTGCAACAGCAGTTCAGCCGCCTCAATCACCGGATCAGAATGGAAACGGCTGCGCATACGACCGTCAAAAATCACGTTATTGACGGCGATAATCGACATACCGTGGTGATGCGCATAATAGTTTTTCACCACAGCGCATTTTTCACCTTCACGCACACGTGACGGCGTGAAATCCACGGAATCGTGGAAGCCGTAACGCCCCAAAGCGCCAAGCTTCTGCAAGACCTTCAGATTAGAAACCGCATCAGCCGGACGATATTGCGAGGCTAACAGGCTCGCATAAGGTGCAATCACCGCATTGCGCGACAGGCCGCGCTGCAGACCCAGTTTCGGCACGCCGAAATTGGAATATTGGTAATTCATCTGCGGATCGCGGGCATTATAGGCTGCTTCCGAGATCCCCCAAGGCAGACCGCGCGAGGTCGCATATTCAATCTGACGCTGCACAACCAGTTTATTAGTCTGATCGAGAAGCGAGCCAAGCGGCTCATTCATCACCAGAGGCGGCATCAAATATTCAAACATCGAGCCTGACCAGGACAGCAGAGCGCCTTTCCAGCCAACCGGCACCAGCAGGCGGCCAAGTTTGAACCAATGTTCTACCGGCACATCGCCCTTGGCAATGGCAAACAGGCTGGCAAGACGGGCTTCCGAAGCCAGAAGATCGTAGCAGCTCTCATCCAGCTCGTTTTCCTGAACGCGGAAACCAATCGACAGCAGACGACGTTCCTTGCGCTCAAGGAAGCCGAATTCCATGTCAAAAGCCAGCTGACGGGAACGGCTGGCAAGGCTCTGCAACTGCATACGCAGTTCTTCAGCATTGTGCTCGCCGATCGCATCATCCGTATGGGCTTTACAGGTGGCAACCAGAGTCCGCGCCCATTCCAGCGCTTCCTGCGACTGGGTGGTTTCCAGCTCACCATCCAGTTCCAGCGCCAGTTTTTCAATATCCTTGGCGAAGAGCGAAATATTGATGGTGCGGAAAGAGGCGGTTTCCGGTTCCTCGCGGAAGGAACGCACAGCGCGGCGGAAATTGGCAATCCGCTCTTCCAAACGGCGACGCAGAGGTCGCAGAATACGGCGATCATCCGGAATGGCAGCAATTGCCTCTTCCAGAATGTCGTTAACGTCGAGAATACCTTCAAAATCGCCCTGCAGATAGACGGACGGTGCCTGCGCCCATTCTTCCAGCGCCGAAGACAGTGTAACCAGATGACCGGCCAGATTGCCGCTATCCACTGCCGACACATAAAGCGGCTGCAATGGTTTCAGCGTATCAGTCTCATACCAGTTATAGAGATGGCCACGGAATTTCTCCATCTTCTCCAGCGTATCCAGCGTCAAACCAATACGGTTCAGCGTATCGTTGAAGCCGATCCAGCCGAAATCACGCGCTGAAATCACAGAGAGGAAATAGACACCGATATTGGTCGGGGATGTGCGCATTGCCACAATACCCACCGGATCTTCCTGATAATTATCCGGCGGCAGATGGTTGCCTTCCTCATTGGTGAAGGCTTCGAAATAGCGCCATGTACGGCGGGCATAGCGGCGCAGATCGCCTTTATCGCTGGAGCGGACTTCCAGCGTATCCTGCGGTTTGGCCGAGCGGCTTACCGCCCATGCAATCCATGGCGAGGCAATCCAGATCACGGCAAAAGGCACGGCAATCAGCACCGCTTTGCTGCCGAACAATACCGGAAGCAGGAATGCCAATGCACCGATCAACAACGACGGCCACATCAGCCGCACATAGAAATCCAGCGTATCAGAAGACTTCATCTGCGCGGCCGCGCGCCACGCCAGAAGATAACGGCGGGAGACAAACAGACGATAGAAAGTACGGACAATCGCATCGCCCATCAGCGTTGCGCTATGGGCAATAAAGCTGAGACGCAGCGCCATATCCGCAAAAGCCAGCGTCACATCAGTCAGCACCGACTGAGCATGGCCTTTCAGCGAATAATCCATATTCACCGGAATAAGATTGGTGACGATACCGAAAATCATCGGCACGAACATCGCCAAAATCAGGAACAGCTGCCAGATGGTGGCAACGCCGAGCGGCAGCAAACACCAGCCCGCAAAAGACGCAATCACCCACATGATCGGGTTGAGCGAACGGCGCAGGTTATCGGCCATTTTCCAGCGGGTGACATTGCTGACACCTTTGCCGGTTGAGAACAGAAACGGCAGCAACTGCCAGTCACCACGCGCCCAGCGGTGATGACGGGAAATATCAACATTATAGCCGGTCGGGTAATCTTCCACGACCTCGACATCGCTGGCGAGCGCACAACGGGCATAGCCGCCTTCGAGCAGATCGTGACTGAGGACTGTATTTTCCTCAATCTTGCCCTGCATCACCTTTTCAAAGGCATCAACATCATAAAGGCCTTTACCGGTGAAAGTACCCTCGCCCAGCAGGTCCTGATAAACATCGGAAACCGCAAAAACATAAGGGTCGATACCACGATTGGCGGAGAAGACGCGCTGCAGAAATGAGGCCTCATCGCCGGTGGTCAGCGACGGGGTAACACGCGGCTGCAAAATACCGTAACCGCTGGTAATACGGCCGGTTTTCTCATCAAAGACCGGATGATTGAGCGGATGTGACAGTTTACCGACCAGATTGGTCACCGATTGCGGTGTCAGACGGGTGTCAGAATCCAGTGTCATCACATAACGGATATCACGCGGCAACGGCACATCCGACGGGAAGAAACTGGTATCATAGTCGCCACGCAGCAGCAGATTCAGCTCATGCAGCTTACCGCGCTTGCGCTCCCAGCCCATCCAGCAACCCTGTGACGGATTGTAAAGACGACGGCGATGCAGGAAGAAGAACCGCGCCTGACCATTGGTGGCATAATCCTCCCCGGCATAATGCGCATTAAGCCTTGCGACTTCCTCGCGGGCATAATCCAGCACTTCCATATCGGCAGGCGTGACTTCCACATTGCTGTCTGTCCAGTCACTGACAATCGCAAAATAGACCTCACCGCGCGGGTTGGTCAGATAATGCACTTCGAGATTGCGGATATGCTCATCCACACTGTCGCGCGAATTAATCAGCGTCGGCACGGCCACCAGCGTGCGGGCATCGGCAGGCAGACCGTCGCGATATTCATAACCGACAAGACGGTTCGGCTGCACAAACCACGGCACCAGCGAGTTAAACAAGCCAAGTGAGGCCTCATAGGCAGGGAACAGCGCGAGGATAGTGAAAAGCAGCTGTTCGCTCTCGCCAAAACCGATGCGACCCATGCCGGTATAAACCAGCACCAGCAGGCCGATAGTCATTGCCCAGACCGGTGCAGCGATCCCCCACAGGCCAAGCCCGCGATAGAGACGCAACAGACGCGATGATAAAGGCGGCGTATAACCGCAAATCTGTTCCAGCTCGGTGCGGGCATTGCCACTCAGATAATAGGCAATCGCACCGCTTTGTTCACGCTCGGTGATTTTATGCTCACGCAGCGATTTTTCACGCGCCAGCCGCAAAGCCGTATTGGTCACCTCAATTTCCGTCATACGGGAATTGCGGGCGATCTTTTCAATGGTCACGCGATAGCTGTTGCGTGAGGCGAAATCGAGATTTTCGAAATCGCTGTTCTCGCGCAGGATCGCATCCATAATGCTGACAGTCTCAACCCATGAGGTCCAGTCCACGTCATCAATGGTTTTGAGCGAGCGGATAATATTGCCCATGGTCATACCGCCGGTGGACTGGCGGGAATGTTCCTCGACAATAATCTCCTCAACATCACGGCCGGTGGCTTCAAGCTGGGCTTCCAGCCATTCAATCGCCGGTCCGGTGGCCGTGGAAGCACTGCGCAAACGATAAAGCAGATGCGTGGCGAAAGTGCCGTCGCGTGCCGGTTCGCTATATTCTGTCAGGATGGATTGCAGTTCTTCCGGTGAAGAGGCGACCACAATCTTGTCCGCCACGCGATTGGCGAAATTGCGCATCGCACGGGCGCGCTCAACACGCAGCGCCAGGCGACGGGCATTTTCCACCAGCATGAAACGGATAACCGACGGCAGCGCCCATAATTCACCGATGCGCAGCGGTTCCACACTCTGGAAACCGTCGATCAGTGCTTTCAGGCTTTTGAGCGAGAAACCACTGTCGCTATGGGCAACATAGAGCCATGCCAGTGCGAAAACCCGCGGCAGGCCTTCGGTGCTCAGATTGGCAGATGCATCGGTGTTTTTTGATACCGCACCATCCGGATGGATATTGGCTGCCAGCGGCAGCTGGCGCAAAAACTTGTCCGGCAAATCGCGGCGTGCCTGCTGCATGCTTTTATCGACAACGTAATAATTGTCGAGCAGCCACTGGGCAGCCGGCGTAATCGTCTCGCCGTTTCGCGATGCCGCATCGGACGAGCGATAGGCATGCAGGATCAGACCGGCATTTTCCGCAAGCCGTTTGTTAAAATCGAATTTCTCATAATCGGGCAAGCGCACGGCTTCATTGCGAGCCAGCGCCGCAGCGAGCAGTTGTAATTCTTCTGGTGTTTTATAATGCCCCCTGATTGGCAAAGGCAGAACCGGCAAAAGGCGGTCAGCAACAGGGCGGGAAAACAACGATGAAAGAGAGAAAGACAAAGCCGGCATATGCCTTTTACAGCCTTTTATAAGATTTAAGTTCCGCTACGGATGGTCAGATTTGCCATATCCGCAAACACATGCTTCAGATCCCGTGAATTTCATGAAGATTCACGCATGACCGGTGGTGTTAAACAGTTATGACCAAATTACGTCCGCAAAGAATGCCATGGTCGAATTTGGTAAAATCGCAAAGCACAAATCATAGCTGATTTTAACTTTACGTTATAAAAATCAACAGGCTACCCTCTGCAATTTGCGTTCCGACAATGCGCAAGCCCTGACAAAGCTGGGGCAGCACGCTTTGATATAATGCCAGAGGGTGAGAAAAGTTGCCTGAGTGCACTTTAAACGGATTAAATTATTTTGAAAGTCCCCCTTTCTGATAAGAAAAACGCCGGATATCAGAGCCGAAATTCAGCCCTGTATCCGGCGTTTCAGAGAATCATTTTTCGAGCTGTATCTCTTCAATTTTGAGAGGCAAAGACCCGCCAGTATTTCGGACGGAATGCCAGACGGCTGCCGGTCACCGCTTCATTCTCGGCCGGAATTTCAATCTCGACAATTTCGCGGTTACCGCCGACTTCCAGCTCAACACGGCGCTTGGCGCCCACACGCCTTGTCGCGGTGACCACACCGGCAATGCAGCCGCCGCATCCCTCCACCAGTTCCACATCATGGGGGCGGAAATATAGCACGGCTTCTCCGTCTGCCTGATCCATTTTCAGCCCCAGCGAGCGATCTGCCAACCAGAGTGCCCCCTGCTCGACACGCACATTCAGACGGCTGGATTCCCCGATAAAACCATAGACGAAAGCAGAATTCGGACTGTCATAAATCTCGTCCGGTGTCCCCACCTGCTCGATACGCCCCTGACTCATCACCACAACACGGTCGGCGAGTTCCAGCGCCTCATCCTGATCGTGGGTTACAAAAACGGTGGTATGACCGGTGCTGTCATGAATCTCACGCAGCCATTTGCGCAGTTCTTTTCGCACCTGCGCATCCAGTGCACCGAAAGGCTCGTCCAGCAACAATACATTCGGCTCAATCGCCATGGCACGTGCCAGAGCCACGCGCTGACGCTGACCACCGGAGAGCTGTGCCGGATAACGGTTTTCCAAGCCCTGCAATTGCACCAGATTGAGCAGATCGACCGCGCGCTTATGGATTTCTGCTTTGGACGGGCGCGTAGAGCGCGGGCGTACTTTCAAACCAAATCCGACATTCTGCGCCAATGTCATATGACGAAACAAAGCATAATGCTGGAATACAAAACCAACATTGCGTTCCTGCACGGTTTTATTCGAGGCATCATCTTCGCCAAAATAGACCGTGCCTTCTGTCGGACTTTCCAGTCCTGCAATCAAACGCAATAAAGTGGTCTTACCCGAGCCGGAAGGGCCGAGCAAAGCAATCAGCTCGCCTGAACGAATATCAAGCGAAACGTTGTGCAGCGCCGGAAACTGCTCAAACTCCTTGCGCACCTCAACAACGCGTACTTCCATTCTCAATCCTTTCAGGCACCCTCATGCCAGTGCAATGCAATTCATATTGGAGCATTCAAAATGCTCTGTCTCTTTGTTGTAAGCGTACTCTGAAAACCGCTCACACTTTTCGGGATGCGTTATTCATGCGCAAAACGCATTACAAACTAAACCCCGTCATGCGAAAAACGCATTTCCAGTATGGTTTTCAAAACGAGTGTTATCAGCGCCAGTCCCGCCAGCAGCGATGCCACTGCAAATGCCGCCACGATATTCTCGCTATACATCATCTCCACATGCAGCGGCATGGTCGTCGTCAATCCGCGAATACGTCCCGACACCACCGCCACCGCACCAAACTCTCCCATTGCACGCGCATTACACAGCAACACGCCGTAAAGCAGCCCCCAGCGGATATTCGGCAAAGTCACATAGAGAAAGGTTTTCCAGCCGCTTGCTCCGAGAGATAAGGCTGCCTCTTCATCACCTGTTCCCTGCTCCTGCATCAGCGGGATCAGCTCACGGGCAACAAATGGAAAAGTGACAAAGATCGTTGCCAGAACAATACCGGGAACAGCAAACAATATCTGGATATTATGCGATTGAAACCATGATCCGAGCATACTATTACCGCCGAACAGCAGCACGAAAACCAGCCCTGAAATCACCGGTGATACCGAAAACGGCAGATCAATCAGCGTGATGAGAAAGGTCTTGCCGCGAAACTCGAATTTGGCAATCGCCCATGAAGCAGCAATCCCGAAAACCATGTTCAAAGGCACTGCAATAGCCGCAATCAGCAAAGTCAGGCGGATAGCCGAGACTGCATCCGGATCGGTCAGTGCTTCCAGATAAGCACCGGTGCCTTTGCTGAAAGCCTGCGCGAAGATCACAATCAGCGGCAGCACAATGAACAAGGCCATAAACAGCAAACCTGTCATTGTCAGAAACCAGCGCATAGCCGGTGTTTCTGTGACCGCTGAGCGGTTATGGGTCGTGTGATTATGTTTCAGACGACGCGCAAACAGTTTTCCGGCACTAGCTGCCATAGCCATATCTCCTGCGTGTCCGTGTCTGGATCAGATTGACGATGAGCAGCATCACAAAAGAAATCAGCATCATCACCGTGGCCAGCACTGTAGCTGCGGAATAATCGAATTCCTCAAGCTTGATGAAGATCAGCAAAGGTGCAATTTCAGTCGAATAAGGCCGGTTACCGGCGATAAAAATCACCGAGCCATATTCCCCGACCGCACGGGCAAAGGCCAGCGAAAAGCCGGTCAAAATAGCCGGTTGCAAACCGGGCAAAAGCACACGGAACACAGTCTGAAAGCGGCTGGCACCCAGCGTTGCCGCCGCTTCTTCCTGTTCACGGCTGATCTCTTCAATCACCGGCTGGATCGTGCGCACCACAAATGGCAGACCGATAAAAACCAGCGCCACAACGATACCGGCCTGTGTAAAAGCAATACGGATATCCAGCGGCATCAGCCATGCACCGATCCAGCCTTTCGGCGCATAAAGCGCTGTCAGCGCAATACCGGCAACCGCGGTGGGCAGCGCGAAGGGCAGATCGACCATCGCATCGACCAGCCTTCTGCCGGGAAAGCGGTAGCGTACCAGCACCCATGCAACAATGCCGCCGAAAACCACATTAATCAGCGCGGCCAAAATCGCACTGAAAAAACTGACCTGCAAGGCATGAGCTAATCGGGGATCCGTTGCCAGCTGCCAGAAACGTGCCGGCCCCACCCCGACGGCATGGAGCATCAGCACCATCAGCGGGATCAGGATCAGCAGGGACAGATAGGCAACACTGAAACCCAGCGTCAGGCCAAAACCCGGCAGGATGGACGGCTTGCGCCATGCCTGCCAGAAAGGCGGTTTTTTCCCGCTTTTATGTGGCTGATCCGGCTTCCCGCCGCCCGTTTTTGTTGTGAGTTCTGCCATAGGTAACACCATGAAAGACGGAACTTATTTGACCGGTTTATAAATCTGATCGAATGTGCCGCCATCCCCGAAATGTGCAGGCTGCGCCTTAACCCAGCCTCCGAATAACGGGTCATCAATCGTGATGAGCTTGACATCCGTCAGCCATTTACGGTCGGCCTCCGGCACTAATTCAGGCTTTGACGGCCGGTAGAAGTGTTTGGCTGCAATCTTCTGCCCCTCTTCAGAATAGAGATAGGTCAGGAAGGCTTCCGCCTGTTTGCGGGTACCTTTGGTATCGACATTCTTGTCCACCACAGCAACCGGCGGTTCAGCAAGAATGGATTGCGGCGGCACGACAATATCAAAAGAATCCGCTCCGAATTCCGCAACTGACAGATAGGCTTCGTTTTCCCATGCCAGCAGCACATCACCTAACTGGCGTTGTACAAAACTGGTGGTCGAGCCGCGCGCACCGGTATCCAGAACCGGCACATGACGGAACAATTCCGTCATATAGGCTTTGACCTTGGCTTCATCGCCGCCATATTCGCTATGCGCCCATGCCCATGCGGCCAGATAATTCCAGCGGGCACCGCCGGAGGTTTTCGGGTTAGGTGTAATCACCTCCACCCCGTCCTTAATCAGATCGCCCCAGTCTTTAATGCCCTTTGGATTGCCCTTACGGGTCAGGAAGACGATGGTTGAGGTGTAAGGCGCGGAATTATTCGGAAATTTCTGCCGCCAGTCCGCATTGATCTTGCCGCTTTTCTCGACAATGGCATCAATATCGCTTTGCAAAGCAAGCGTCACAACATCCGCGGGGATACCGTCAATAACAGAGCGTGCCTGCGCACCGGAGCCGCCATGCGATGTACGCAGGGTTATCGTCTCACCGGTTTCGGCCTGCCAGTGTTTGGCAAAGGCATCGTTAAATTCTTTATATAATTCCCGCGTCGGATCGTAAGAAACATTCAGCAGGGTCTGGGCAGCAGGTGCCTGCACAGGGATGGACACCGCAGATACAGCGATCAGCGCAGCAAAGGCGGAAAAAGTATTTCGCATCAGTATCATCAAGGCCTCCGTTTCATGTTCAAAAACAAACTAACAGAGCCGGAACGGAGAAGGATGCTACAGGAACCTCAATACTCCGCTCCCACGGAAATAATCTTCCTCAGATGAGCGCATTGTAAAATAAAAATTCGCCTTTGCCAAAGACAGTTCAGTGTCCCGTATCAAAAAACCATACCCGAACCCATACGGGGACTGCGTAGGCTGCACTTATAGCGCACCTCATAATAAGGATCGACAACCAGTGTCACATCACGGGTTTCGCAGCGTTTTCCGGTGGATTTCAGATATTCTTCCGCCACATCGCGGAATACTACCGGCGGCGTGACACCAAGCCCTGTTCCGGTGGAGAAACCTTTGACAAAATTCTGCGTGGCTGTGCCTGCCAGCCCCGGCCCGATCAGCAGACGACTTTCGGTCTGGTTATCGACAATACGATAATTAACACCGCTTTTTCCGACGAATTCAACCGAAGGCAGCCCCTGATATTTGGCTTGTACATAATTCACACCGGCACAACCGGTGAGCACAGCGAGGGCAGCAAGCGCACTGATGCGCATGCCCGCAGGGGTGAATATTTTGCGAAATGTCAAACCAGCCTGTATCACGCGCTATAATGCCTTTTCTGCTGAACTATGCTGTCTCTGCTTTTAAATATCTGACAAATAATCATATTAATGCCAGATACGGTTTTTATTGGACGATCAAAATAAGAATCTTATTTTAAATTCCGCAAACAGACCTGTTTTTCTGTCCGCAGGTTCCCTGCCTTCTCTGTAAGTGCTGTAAACGAAAAGGATAAACTGATGCTGAAAGCAATCATCCCATCACTCTCTGCCGGTCTTTTACTTTGCGGTTTTGCAGGCAGTGTTGCCGCGCAGGAAGCTGACGAGATGCAGGCGCTTACCAAAGTGACCTATATATGCGAGCGGAATGTTGAGCTGGATGTTGTCTATATCAATGGTCTGAAAAATGATGAATCAGCAGCTGTTCTTTACACGGAAGGTAAGCTGGTGCCGATGCGTATCTGGCCAGCGGCTTCAGGCGCACGTTATATCGCTCTTGATGAACAGGACAGCTATCGCTGGCATACAAAAGGCGATGAAGGCATTCTGTCGTTTCTTGAAGCTGATGACAGCGCCAAAGAGCAGACATTGTTCAGCAATTGTGTAAACAAGGATAAAGCTGCACAGTAAAATTGAGGCAGGATTTTTCGCTACCCTTAAAGCACACAGACTGCTATTTGTGCCGTCAGACAGCAGTCTTTCTGACCTGCTTTGAATTTTATATGATCCGTTCTCTTACAGGAAAGATGTGAGATGAAACCAGTATTCCTGCAAATCCAGTGCAAACCCGGCACAACCTATGATGTTGCCAAGACGCTCTATGAGCGTGAAATCGCCTCGGAACTTTATTCCACCAGCGGCGAATATGATCTTCTCGCAAAGATCTACATTCAGGAAGGTGATGATATCGGCAAATTTATCAATGATAATGTTCATGATATCCCGCATATCATCCGCTCGCTGACAACGCTGACTTTCAAAGCATTCTGAGTTCAGTCACAGAAACGCCGGTAATATCGACGATAAAGCATTGCCCGTCTCAAACGGGCGATGCTTTTTTATTTTGCGCTGCTGCACGCGAAGAATTTTGCATGTGAGGCAATTTGTACTTTGCACCGTACGCTCGGGTACTGTAAGACATATCTGAAAAGATAACACTGCATTTCTGCAACTTCTGCAAACAGGAGTTTCGCAGCGCTGTAATGCATAAGGGAATAAGATCATGCCAGCCTATCGCTCAAGAACTTCCACCCACGGCCGCAATATGGCGGGTGCGCGCGGCCTCTGGCGCGCCACAGGCATGAAAGACGGTGATTTTGGCAAGCCGATTATCGCTGTGGTCAACTCCTTTACCCAGTTTGTGCCGGGTCACGTGCATCTGAAAGATCTCGGCCAGATGGTTGCCCGCGAAATCGAAAAAGCAGGCGGCGTTGCCAAAGAATTCAACACGATCGCGGTCGATGACGGTATCGCCATGGGTCATGATGGTATGCTCTATTCGCTGCCATCACGCGAAATCATCGCCGACTCGGTTGAATATATGGTCAATGCCCATTGCGCCGATGCGATGGTGTGTATTTCCAACTGTGACAAGATCACACCGGGTATGCTGATGGCCGCATTGCGCCTCAATATTCCGGTCGTGTTTGTTTCCGGCGGCCCGATGGAAGCCGGTAAAGTTGTCTGGAATGACAAGGTCAAGAAGCTCGATCTGGTTGATGCCATGGTCGCAGCCGCTGACGACAAATATACTGACGAAGAAGTTGACGCAATTGAGCGCTCCGCCTGCCCGACCTGCGGCTCCTGCTCCGGTATGTTCACCGCCAACTCCATGAACTGTCTGACCGAAGCGCTTGGTCTGTCGCTGCCGGGCAACGGCTCGACCCTTGCCACCCATGCGGCACGTAAAGAGCTGTTTCTTGAAGCCGGTCGTCTGGTTGTTGACCTCTGCAAGCGTTATTATGAAAGCAATGATGAGAGCGTGTTGCCACGCGCAGTTGCCAGCTTTGCAGCTTTTGAAAATGCAATGACACTGGATATCGCCATGGGCGGCTCCACCAATACCGTACTGCATTTGCTGGCGGCAGCACACGAAGCGGAAATGGATTTCACCATGTCCGATATTGATCGCCTGTCCCGCAAAGTACCGGTGCTGTGTAAAGTTGCACCGGCCGTGCCGGATGTGCATATGGAAGACGTGCATCGCGCCGGTGGTATTATGGGTATTCTCGGTGAGCTTGACCGCGCAGGCCTGCTCAATACCGATGTCGGCTCGGTACATTCCGGCACATTGAAAAATGCACTGGAAAAATGGGATATCAAACGTTCATCCGATGAGAGCGTGCACGAGTTCTTCCGTGCTGCACCGGGTGGTGTTCCGACACAGGTTGCATTCAGCCAGAACCGTTATTTCGATAACACCGACAGCGACCGTGAAAACGGCGTTATCCGCACCAAAGAACATGCCTTCTCTCAGGATGGCGGTCTGGCTGTGCTCTACGGCAATCTGGCGGAAGACGGGTGTATCGTTAAAACCGCCGGTGTGGATGACAGTATCCTGACCTTCTCCGGCCCTGCGCGTATTTTTGAAAGTCAGGACAGTGCGGTTCTTGGCATTCTCAACGGCAAGATCAAAGAAGGCGATATTGTTCTGATCCGCTATGAAGGCCCGCGCGGCGGTCCGGGCATGCAGGAAATGCTCTATCCGACCAGCTATCTGAAGTCGAAAGGTCTGGGCAAGGCTTGCGCGCTGATTACTGACGGCCGTTTCTCCGGTGGTTCTTCCGGTCTTTCCATCGGTCACGTTTCGCCGGAAGCCGCTGAAGGCGGCCTGATCGGTCTGGTTGAAGAAGGCGATCTGATCGAGATCGACATTCCGAACCGCAAAATTCATCTGGCTGTTGATGATGCTGTACTGGCAAAACGCAGTGCAGAGATGGAAGCCAAAGGCATTGCCGCATGGAAGCCGACAGAAGTGCGCAAGCGCAAAGTCACCACGGCTCTTCGTGCCTATGCAGCCATGGCCACCAGCGCTGCCAAAGGTGCGGTGAGACACGTACCTGAGTAATTCAAACCATACTGAAAAGGCCCCTCCACGGGGCCTTTTCAACATTAAAGCGAATAAGCTGGCTCGGCTTCATAAGCTTTATGAAGCAAATTTATAAATGATCTCGCTTCGGGAATAAGGGTTGATGCAATAGCTTTTACCGGCATTGCCGGTGTCCATGAATTCATAACCGCCGCTCCTTTTATCTCAGAAAGCCGCGCAATGGTTATTTCTTCATGGCGTTGAGGAACCCCAAGGCGTTCCAATTGTCGCCGGACAATGCCCATCATTGTCCCCGTCAACATTTCAGCTATTGGCCAAATAACCGTTTCACCATCCCAAAAAACAATATTCCAGATTGTTGCCTCACTCAGCCGACCCTGCCTGTCGACAAATACCGCATCGTCAAACCCTTGCCTGATAGCCTCATGTAAATAGAAGGTTTTACCGGCCTCCCCCACATGTTTTATATTTGCAAGAGGTCTTTCGTGAGCAACCGCACTTAATCGTAAAGGCCCTTGCGGACCATCAGATGGCAATGCTGTGCGCACCAGCACAGCAGGCTCTACGTCCATACTCTGCGCCGTAAATTCACCATGACGGGAAAACACCGTCACCATAAGCGACTGATCCTCCGGTCCGGCATTGATTGCAGTTTTGATATAAGATTTCAGCACTTCATCAGATAATGCTCTGCCATAAAAAGCAGCCGATGCAGCTTGCAAGCGAGCCAGATGAAGATCCAACCCCTTCACTTTGCGGTTGCGCACCTGCATAGCAGTAAAATGCGCAAACCCGGAAAAAGCCAATGGAATGAGCTCTTCTTTTGTTGCAGCAAGGCCATTAATCTGAGCCTGAAATTGTTCAGTTCCTGATGACATTCTATTGCTCCTGAATGATTTCAATGAAGGAGCAAATGCTTTACAGTCTGACAGCACTGTCAGAGTCAAGGACATTCAATGAAAATCGGAGAACTATCAAAGCGGACAAATGTCACCATACGCATGCTTCGATATTATGAAGCTGAAGGGCTGCTGACACCTCAGCGCTCAACAAGTGGTCATCGGGATTATGATAGTAATGCGGTTCGTACTGTGAAGCGGATCAAACTGCTTGGCGCTGCCGGCATGACACTAACGACTATCCGGCAATTTCTTCCATGTATAAGAGGAGAAAACCCCGTATTTGAGCCTTGCGATGAACTGCGAAAGACCCTGCATGAACAGATTCAGCTGGTCGACCAAAAGGCAGCCAAACTAACCAAAAGCAAGAACATGCTGGAGAGCTTTTTACAGGAAATCGACAGCAACTAAAATTTACAACTGCACCGTGGCAAGTGCAGTGTAATCGCATTCTTCAGACATCAACCCTTATCTGATAAAGCTTTCTCAACCTCCGGCATGAATTGTTTGATCAGACTTTCTGTGCTCAAAGGCCCGACGAATTTATAAACAATCTTGCCTTCGCGGTTGACGATGAAGGTTTCCGGCACGCCGTAAACACCCCATTCAATACCGGCGCGGCCGGAGCGGTCTGTGCCGACGACATTGTAAGGATTGCCGAGGCTGTTCAGAAAGGCCAGTGCATTTTCCGGCGCGTCTTTATAGTTCAGACCTACCACTTTAATGCGCTTATCCTGCCCCAGCTTCATAATCTGCGGATGCTCATCACGACACGGCACACACCACGATGCCCAGATATTGACCAGCGTCACCTGCCCCTTCAGATCAGCGCCTTTCAAGCCCGGCACCAGCGTTCCGTCAGCCAGCCGTAATCCTTCCAGCGGCGGCAGATCGGTCAGCGGTGCATCGCGCCCGATCAAAGCTGAGGGAATTTCCTGCATATTTTTTCCGCTCAGCAACTGCCATGTAAAAATACCGGCAAGTGCTGCAAAAATAAGCAGCGGCAGAAGCGCCACCACAACGCGTTTTTTATTCTGCGGAGCATCCGTTCCGCCAGATGTCTTCACCGGATCAGTCATTATCAATCAGCCTTTTGCGAGCGGCGGCGAATGCCCTGTTTCTCAAGTCGTGCAAGCTCTGCCCGCAAACGTGTCTGGGTCAGCAATATCCATGCAACAATTGCCACAATCACCGTGGCAGAAACACCGTAGGAAATAAGAACATAGCTCAGATGGGTCATGCCGCTTCTCCTGCCGGTTTACGGTTTTCGCGCTCGGCATTGCGGGCTGCGATCTTGCGCATTGCCGCAATGCGGCGGCTGAAAATCTCGTTACGCATCGCCATCAGATGCAGCGTGAAAAACAGCATGGTCATCGCCAGTGCCATTACCAGCAGCGGATAAAGCATACTCGGCGGCATGGCTGGCCCTTCCATACGCAGAACGGAAGCAGGTTGATGCAATGTGTTCCACCAGTCGACCGAGAATTTGATGATCGGAATATTGATAAAACCAACCAGTGTCAGGACAGCGGCAGCTCGCGCAGCTTTTGCCTGATCGTCCATGGCGCGGGTCAGCGCGATGATGCCGAGATACATCAGAAACAGAATGAAAACTGAGGTCAGGCGTGCATCCCACACCCACCATGTGCCCCACATTGGCTTACCCCACAGTGAACCGGTAACCAGCGCCAATGCGGTAAACATCGCGCCGAGCGGCGCAGCAGCTTTGGCCGAGACATCAGCCAGCGGATGTCGCCAGACCAGCGTGCCGAGTGCTGCAATGGTCATCACCGTATAACACATCATCGACAACCATGCGAAAGGCACATGGATGAACATGATCTTCACGGTCAGCCCCTGCTGATAATCTTCCGGTGCGAACCACACCATATAAAGACCCGCAAGCAATAACAGCACAGTCAGCGCCGACAGCCATGGCAGGATTGTACTGCTCAGGCTCAAAAAGCGTGTCGGATTAGCCAGATCAAGCAGCGCCTGAAAGCGGCGCGGTGCATCTTTGGATAAGGCTTTATCAGTTGATCGTTCAGTCATAGATACCCGGATATATTTGTAAGCTTAAGCTATCCTTAGAGAAACCTCGCAAGAGGCAGCACTCTTATTCAGAATATGGGTTTAATCTGTCGAAATTTTCAATGCGAAAGCTGCGGCTAATGGCCCGATAATAGCAGCAATCAGCGTATTCGCCGACAGCATCAGCAAAGGTGAAAGAAATGCAGCATTTTCCGTCACTGCACCATAGGATGCCGAGACACCGAAAATCAGCACCGGAATGGTCAAAGGCAGGATCATCACCGAGACCAGCAACCCGCCGCGCGGCATGGAAACGGCCAACGCCGCGCCCAATGCGCCGATAAAGATCACTGCCGGTGTGCCGATCAGCAATGTGAGCGCTGTTGCACCGATTGCCAGTGGCTCCATATTCATAATCAGCCCGAGAAACGGCGCGGCAATCACCAGCGGCAAGACCGTTGCCACCCAATGCGCCAGACATTTCACAATCACCGTCAATGTCAGGAAATGACGTTCCCGCGCCATAATCATCACATCGAGTGAACCATCTTCGCGATCTGCCTGAAACAACCGGTCAAGGCCGAGCAGCACCGCCAGCAGCGCGCCAAGCCACAACATTGCAGGACCAATACGCGCCAGCAATTTAAGATCAGGCCCGACGGCAAAAGGCACGACGGCGGCAACGGCCAGATAGAACAGAATACCTGTTAAAGCACCACCGCCTGCGCGGATGGCAATACGCAGATCACGCCAGAACAAAGCCTTCATGACAGCCAGCCCTGCGCTTCAGCGCCATGGTCGCCAAGTTGGTAATCTTCAAGCCGCAAATGCTGCACAGCATCAGAACCCGCCTGTTCCAGACCGAGCGCAATATGCGTAACCGCAACAATCATGCCGCCCTTTTTTAAATGCTCGCGCATCACCCCGGCAAACATCGCTTGCGCATGGGTGTCCAGACCCGAAGTCGGCTCATCCAGCAGCCATAATGGCCGGTGCGAGCAGAGCAACGTGGCAATGGTCACACGGCGTTTCTGCCCTGTGGAGAGATAGCCGTAAGGCAGATGATCAATATTATAGAGGCCGACAATTTCCAAAGCCTCATCAATATCATGCAGGGGGCTTCCATGAAAATCCTGCCAGAACTTCAGATTTTCATAAACACTCAGCGCCGGTTTCATCGCATTGAGGGTACTGAGATAATGGCTGTGTGCCATCACCGGCTCCTGCGCCCCATCTATTTCCAGCCAGACCGTACCGTCAGAAGCGGGCAACAGACCGGCAATGATTCGCAGCAGCGTTGATTTTCCTGCGCCATTCGGCCCTGTGATAATCAAAGCCTGACCATCGCTCAGGCTTGCGCACAGAGAGTTGAACAGGAGATTATCGCCCCGTTCTCCGCTCAGATTTTCCGCAACAAGCCGCATATGGCCTCCGATACCACGAATATTTATCAAATTGTCCGGTTTTCCCTATCAGGAACCCCGACAAAACAAGCCGCAACATTTCGCCGCAACAGCATAATTTTACGCTTTAAGAGTCTGGAACAGTTTTAAAAAACTGACTATATAGCAGCTACCATGCCAGCGGTCGGCGTGGAAACCATTTTTGGCCGATCTCTAAAGCCTGATGTTTGTTAAACAAGTTCCTTGTTAAGCACAGGCCTCGGGACGGACAGCGGAAATGACTGCACCCGCACCTAAGCGCGTCCTTGAAACGCAGCAGAGGCGTTCGTCCTGGTTTTCCGGCCAGTAAGCATGAAGGACGAACATCGTGTCTCACATCGATAGTTTCAAATGCCGTAAGACGCTTACCGTCGACGGCAAAGACTATGTTTATTACAGCCTGACCGAAGCTGAAAAAAACGGTCTTGAAGGCGTATCCAAACTCCCATTCTCCATGAAGGTTCTGCTTGAAAACCTTCTGCGCTTCGAAGATGACCGCAGCGTCAAGAAAGCGGATATCGAAAATATCGCCAAATGGCTGGTTGACCGTGGTTCTGCCGGTGCAGAAATCGCCTATCGTCCTGCACGCGTACTGATGCAGGACTTTACCGGCGTTCCTGCCGTTGTTGACCTTGCTGCAATGCGCGATGCCATGGTGGCACTCGGCGGCGATGCTGAAAAAATCAACCCGCTGGTTCCTGTTGACCTCGTAATCGACCACTCTGTGATCGTTGACGAATTCGGTAATCCGCAGGCTTTCAAAAACAACGTTGATCTCGAATATCAGCGCAATGCCGAGCGTTACCGCTTCCTGAAATGGGGCCAGCAGGCATTCCAGAACTTCCGCGTTGTTCCTCCGGGCACAGGTATCTGCCATCAGGTTAACCTTGAATATCTGGCTCAGGCCGTATGGACCAAGGAAGAAAACGGCGAAACCGTTGCTTATCCTGACACCTGCGTTGGTACAGACAGCCACACAACCATGGTCAACGGCCTTGGCGTTCTTGGCTGGGGTGTTGGTGGTATTGAAGCGGAAGCTTCGATGCTCGGCCAGCCGGTTTCCATGCTGCTGCCGGAAGTTATCGGCTTCAAGCTGACCGGCAAGGTCAAAGAAGGCGTCACCGCGACTGACCTCGTGCTCACCGTTACCCAGATGCTGCGTAAAAAAGGCGTTGTCGGTAAATTTGTTGAGTTCTTCGGTCCGGGTCTCGACAATATGACCCTTGCAGACCGCGCAACCATTGCCAATATGGGCCCTGAATATGGTGCGACCTGTGGTTTCTTCCCTGTAGACAAAGAAACCCTCAACTACATGAACACAACCGGCCGTGACGAACATCGTCTCAAACTGGTTGAAGCCTACTCCCGTGCACAGGGCATGTGGCGTGAAGCTGACAGCACAGATCCTGTCTTCACAGACATTCTTGAGCTGGATATGGGCGACGTTGTTCCATCCATGGCTGGTCCGAAGCGTCCTGAAGGCCGTATTGCTCTGGAAGGCATTGCTTCCGGTTTCGCGACTTCTCTGGAAACAGAATACAAGAAAACAACCGGTCAGACCGCACGCTACGCTGTTGAAGGCGAAGATTTCGACCTCGGCCACGGTGATGTTGTGATCGCTGCGATCACTTCCTGCACCAACACCTCGAACCCGAGCGTGCTGATTGCTGCCGGTCTTCTTGCCCGTAATGCTGTTGCCAAAGGCCTGAAAACCAAGCCTTGGGTTAAAACATCGCTGGCTCCTGGCTCTCAGGTTGTAGCTGCCTATCTGGAAAATGCAGGTCTGCAGAAAGATCTCGACGCACTGGGCTTCAACCTGGTTGGCTTCGGCTGCACCACCTGTATCGGTAACTCCGGTCCGCTGCCTGCTCCGATCTCCAAGACCATTAATGAAAAAGGCCTGATCGGCGCCGCTGTTCTCTCCGGTAACCGTAACTTTGAAGGCCGCGTATCACCTGACGTTCAGGCCAACTATCTGGCATCCCCGCCACTGGTTGTTGCCCACGCTCTGGCCGGTACTGTCACCAAAGATCTGACCAAAGAACCAATTGGTGAAGACAAAGACGGCAACCCTGTATTCCTGCGTGATATCTGGCCTTCATCCGCTGAAATTCAGGAATTCATTGCCAAGAACGTAACGCGCAAGATCTTCTCGGAAAAATATGCCGATGTGTTCAAGGGCGACGAAAACTGGCAGGCCGTTCAGGTACCAGCCGGTCAGACCTATGCATGGGACGATAATTCGACCTATGTGCAGAACCCGCCATATTTCGTAGGCATGGGCAAATCAGCCGGTGAAATCTCCGACATCAAGGGCGCTCGCGTGCTCGGCCTGTTCGGCGACAAGATCACCACTGACCACATTTCGCCAGCCGGTTCGATCAAGGCACAGTCCCCTGCCGGTAAATATCTGCTCGATAACGGCGTCGCCGTTGCAGACTTCAACCAGTACGGTACACGTCGCGGCAACCACGAAGTGATGATGCGCGGTACTTTTGCAAATATCCGTATCCGCAACCACATGCTCGGTGAAAATGGCCGCGAAGGCGGTTACACCATTCATTACCCAAGCAAGGAAGAAACCTCGATCTATGATGCAGCAATGCAGTATAAAGCAGAGGGCGTTCCGCTGGTTGTGTTTGCCGGTGTTGAATATGGTAACGGCTCGTCCCGTGACTGGGCTGCCAAAGGCACTAATCTGCTCGGCGTTAAAGCTGTGATCTCGCAGTCATTTGAGCGTATTCACCGTTCCAACCTCGTCGGCATGGGCATTGTACCATTTGTGTTTGAAGAAGGCACAAGCTGGCAGTCCCTCGGCCTGAAGGGCGACGAAGTGGTAACCATTGAAGGTCTGGCAGACATTCGTCCACGCCAGAAGACCAATGCAACCATCACTTTCGCTGACGGTTCCGTGAAGCAGGTACCCCTGATCTGCCGTATCGATACGCTGGATGAACTGGACTACATGAAGAATGGCGGCATTCTACAGACCGTTCTGCGTGATCTGGCCAAAGCCTGATAGCTAAGCGCTTAATATGAATAAAAACGCCGCTGAAGAAATTCAGCGGCGTTTTGCTATAAAAGTCACAGCGTAGATTTATAAACGTTAAATTATCATATAAATTAAAATCTTGTTAAATATAACAGCTGATATGAGTAAACATTAAACATATCAATTAAGAACCAAGGAGATAATCATGGTTCTTAAATCAAATAAATATTACGCATTAATTTTATCTACAACGATATTATACTCTCAGCCAAGTATTTTACATGCAGATGATTTTGTATGGAATGGCATGACCAACTCTGACTGGTACAATGCCCAAAACTGGATTTCAAATGGAGGATATGGCCCAGTAACAACCTTCCCCACTAAAGATGACAACGCGTGGTGGAGGGCTACGAAAAGCTATACCGCAACGCTGACCAGTACAAGCTTACCAGCAGAAATAAACGATCTGGAGTTCAGCGGCTCCGCGGCAGGAACTAAAAACGCCCTAATTCTAGATGGCGGGCAATTAAAAGCTTATGGCCACCTTTTGACAACAGCAGTTGGGCCCAGCAACTTAGTGACCTCAACGCTCACCATACGGTCGAACGGCCAGCTTACAATTGAAGACCAAATCCTACTCAGCGATCAACCCGGGGCTATTACTAACGTCAATCTAAGCAGTGGCGGCAAATTCATACATGCCTCAACCCAAGAGGCTACATTCTCTGTACAAGAGGGTACGGTTGTCAACTTCAATGCCGACGGTAAAAATACTAAAGCTCAGCTTGGGAAAACAACCATGGCCCAAAGTGGCAAGGTTGACATGATAATCACCAATGGCGCGAAAGTTTCAGCTCAATCTCTAACCATAGCCAGTGAAAAGGGCTCCCAATTCACCGCTTACATATCAGGCGGCAAAAGCGAACTCTCTTCAAATAGCGATACAATTCTAGGAGCATACGGCCAAGCCGATATATATTTATACGATGGCGGGGCGTTTAATACGACGGGAAAACTCATATCATCTAAAAATGCGGAGGGATTAGTAAATATCCACATAGGAAATCCCAATGATCCGTCCAGCTCCACCGGAAGCTTCACCGCAAGTACATTTGATTTCAACCAACATAAAACCAATCTCGTTATCCACAAAACCAGAGATACTTTTAATTTAAATTTCCAATCATTTATAAGTGCTAATATTTCTATTGAATCAGGTGCAGATTTAATTGTCGGAAGCACAACAAACACTATTGATCTCAACAATACTCAGATAACAATCAATGAAAATTCCACATTATCAGGATTCATGAAATATGCACAAATAAAAAACAAAGGAACAGTAAATATTGGTAATGACAACAGTTATACAAATATCAACATTGACATTCTTGATGGAGCATCTCCTCTCAAACCTAACGATAAAAGCGTTATCCTTTTTGACACAGTACTCGGCGATGACAATTCACAGACCGACAGTATTACAATTGGAACTGAGACAGACGGAAACTCTATTCTTAAAATCAATAACAAGGGAGGACAAGGCGCTTTAACCAAAAACGGTATTCGCCTCATAGAATATCAAACTACTACCGGCTCTTTCGGAAATATGACACTGGGAAGTCCAGATTTTACAACAACAGATGGCAGTCAACCGGCCATCATTGCAGGTGCTTATGCTTATACCCTCCATAAAGGCACCCCTGAGGGAAACAATACAACAGACTGGTATTTACGAAGCACACAAGACTCCCCTCCCGGCCCGCCGTCACCACCATCCCCTCCAACACCACCAACTCCACCTAGTCCGCCAACACCTCCAGGCCCGCCAGTGCCTCCGGGACCTCCGTCATCGCCTACTCCACCTGTACCACCAGCACCTCCGGGGCCAAATCCGGATCCGCGCTATCAGCCGGGCGTACCGCTTTACAACAATAATGTTGAAAACATGAGAAGCATCAATCAGACTTTGATGTCATCGCTCTATACACGCGCCGGAAACCGTTACTGGAGCGGTGCAGGAGCCTATCATATTGCCCAAGGCGATGGTCCGGGGTCCGGCTATCAGCCACCTGAAGCCGGTACAGTCGTAACGGATACAGGACTGTTCTGGATACGCACAGAGGCCGGTCAGGAAAATTACAGCTCGCAATCATCAACCATTGCCAGCAAATACCGCCAGAATTACTGGCTGGTACAAGCGGGTCTCGACAGCCAGTTGCGCGAAACCGAGACCGGCCGCCTGATCGGGAGCGGCTGGGTGCATTATATTGATGCCAAAAGCAGAAGCTATTCGCGCTATGGCGATGGCGATATCAACACGCAGGCCTATGGTTTCGGCGGTGCTCTGACATGGTATGGCGATAATGGTTTTTATGTCGATGCCCAGACACAGGTCAGCTGGTACAAGACCGACCTTTATTCTGATCTGACACGGAAGAACCATGTCTCCGATCATAATAATGCCGGTTATGGTTTTGGCATCGAAGTCGGAAAACGTATCCAGTATAATGATTTCTGGTCATTCACACCGCAGGCACAACTGACCTATTCCGGTCTGAATCTGAAGGATTATACGGATTTCTACGATGCCAGAGTCCATCACTCCAATGAGAATGATGTGCTGGGTCGAATTGGTCTGGCAACGAACTATGAAAATGCATGGCAGGATGCTGCCGGTTTCACCCGAAAACTGGATCTTTACGGCATGATTGGCGTGCAGCAAAACTTCACAGGAAATTCCAATCTCATCCTTGTTTCCGGCACACCTTTCTATACCGGCGGACAAACCCGCACACAGCTGCAATTAACGCTGGGTTCGACCTATAGCTGGAATGACGGCAAATATGCCATCTTCGGGACAGTTGAAACCAGCAGCGCCACGAAGAATATCAGTGACAATTACAGTCTCTCCGGCAATCTCGGATTTAAGATACGCTGGTGAAACAACAATGAAAAAGGGCAGCCCTGCGGCTGCCCTTTCTGATTTCAAAACCTGAAAACCTTCAGCACTATTCACGATTGCCCAGGAAGTTGAGCAGGAACATGAACATGTTGATGAAGTCGAGGTAAAGACGCAGTGCGCCCATTACAATCTTGCGACCCATCGCATCGGATGCATCACCTTCGTAATACATTTCCTTGATCTGCTGGGTGTCATAGGCGGTAAGACCGGCAAAGATCAAAACACCAAGAACCGATACTGCAAACTGCAGAGCAGAAGAGCCGAGGAAGATGTTAACCACGGAGGCAATGATAAGGCCGAACAGACCCATCATCAGGAACGAGCCCATTGCCGACAGGTCGCGTTTGGTGGTGTAGCCGTAAAGCGACAGGGCACCAAAAGAGGCTGCGGTAATGAAGAACGTACGCACGATGCTCTCGCCGGTAAAGACGAGGAAGATCGAGGACAGCGACAGACCAACCAAACCGGCATAAACCCAGAATGTCAGCTGCGCGGTTGCAACGCTCATGCGCTCAATGCGGAAGCTCAGGAAAAATACGGCAGCCAATGGAGCAAGCATTACGACCCATTTCAGCGGGCTGCCATACATAAGTTGTGCGAAGGCCGGATTGTTCATGGCGAGATAGGATGTGCCGAGTGCAGCCAGACCGGTTACGGCCAGACCAATCGCCATCATATTATAAACGCCAAGCATGTATGAGCGCAGTCCCTGATCGACGGCTGCGTCTGCGCGCGCCCCGACCGGGCTCTGCGCCTGTACATTACGAAAATCTACCATAATATTCCTCTTGCCTTGTTCCGTCCGGTGTCGGGGGCGCTCCCCAGGCGCCGCTGGCGGAACCCCAGCATGCCTGCCTGATATAATGGTTATTTTGCATGTTCAAAACAAGACCAAACAACCCTTTACCAGTAAAAAAGCTTTGTTTTTAGAATCTTTTACGCTGCATCCTGTTTCTCTCAGTACGATAAAACAGAGTATTTAAGCCTTTATAATTCCCGTAAAACACTCCCTGCCTTCTGCCCAAGCACCCGCCATGTACCGGCAAGACCAAAGCCGACGGTCAGAACCAGCGCCGTCAGCACTGTGAAAAATGCCACGTCCGGCAGCATCCGCATCTGCAAATTCATCAGCTTTACCACCACAAACCATGCAGCCAGACCACCCGCTCCAAGGGCAAAAACGGCCGTTGCCAAGCCAAGCAGCGCATATTCATAGACAAAGGCGCGGATCAGCGTGAGACGTGTAGCCCCCAATGTTTTCAGCACCACCGCATCATGTTGTCTGGCACGATTACCTGCCGCCAGTGCTCCGGCCAGTACCAGAATTGCCGCCAGCAAGCCGACCGATGCAGCCCATCGTATAGCTACCGCCAACTGGCTGATCAGGTCATTGGCCACTTCAATCGCATCTTTAACCCGCACAGATGTGACCGCAGGGAAAGTCTGCGTTACCGTGCGCAACACATTGGCCTCCTGCTCCGGTGCCGCATTGGCATCGGTCAGTGTCGCCAGCCATGAATGCGGCGCGCCGGCAAAAGTATTCGGCGAGAACACCATGACGAAATTGATCGCCAGTGTTTCCCACTGTACCTGACGGAAATTGGCGATCTTCGCAGTAATATTCCGGCCAAGCACATTCACTGTCACAGTATCACCGATTTTAAGCCCGAGCTCTTCCGCCTCTTTAGCCGCAAAAGATACCAGCGGCTCACCGCTGTAATCTGCTGGCCACCACTCACCTTGTGTCATTGTGGAATTTTCCGGCAGATTTTTCGCATAAGTAATACCGCGATCTCCGCGCAGCACCCACGCGCCCTGCGGCGGCACAGTCACCTTATCAACATCGGTGCCGTTCAAAGCCACTATGCGTCCGCGCAACATCGCTGCACTGACGACTTTGCCTTCCGATGCTGTTTTCGCCAACAGATCGCGGAAGCCATCAATTTCCGTATTCTGAATATCGACAAAAAAGAAATTCGGCGCATGGGCAGGCAGGCTCTGGGTGATCTGACGGCGCAGATTACCATCAACCAGAGCCAGCGCCACCACCAAAGTCAGGCCAAGACCGAGCGAGAGCACAACGGACGGCGTCAGCGCACCCGGACGGTGAATATTGCCCACTGCCAGCCGCAAAGCCGGAGAGCGGAACCGCGGCGCTTTACGCGCCAGCATCCGCAACGCGTATGAGACCCCGCGCAGAATGATAAACGCAGCAACCGCTCCCACGATAAACACACCGGCAATGCGCTGATCTTCAACAAAAAACAGCACCAGCCCGATCAATATCAGCAGCAGAAGTCCGGCAGTCAGCATATAGAGCAGCGGCGGCCAACCGCTTTGGTCAAAACCTTTTTGGCGGAACAAAGCTGTTGCCGGAATTGTCCGTGCCCGCCCCAAAGGCAGAAGGGCAAAGATCAGCGTGGTAATCAGTCCGAAAGCAGTCGCCAGTAGCAGCGCTTGCGGATAGAGCTTCAGTCCGCCGCTGACCGGCAGATAAGATGACAGGCCATAGATCGCCGCGGCGCTGAGCCCCAGTGACAGTACCAGACCAATGACAATTCCGATCAGCGCAATAGCCACGATCTGAAACAGATAAATCAGCACCACAAAATCAGCTGATGCACCCAGCGATTTAAAGGTAGCAATAACAGGCCGTTTGCCGTCGAGAAAACTACGCACGGCATTGGCAACACCAACACCGCCGATAATCAGCGATGTGAGGCCGACAAGGGTGAGAAATTGCGAGAACCGCTCAATATTGGCGGATAAAGCCGGTGCCGCATTATTACGGTTGCGAATATTCCAACCCGCTTCAGGGAAATTTTTCTCCGCTGCAGCTTCCAGCGCTGCCAGACGTGTATCCTGTGCTCCTGCCTGCGCCGTATCCGGCAAAGCGATTTTATAAATATAGTTGACCAGACTGCCGGGCTGAATAAGACCGGACGCCCGCAGAGCTTCATCAGAAGTCAGAAAACGCGGTGCCAAAGCCATGCCGGAGCCCAGCATATCCGGCTCGCTCTCAATAATCGCCCGCAACGCAAACTTTGCCGAACCGAGCATGATCTGGTCACCGAGCTTCAGACCCAGACGATCCAGCAAAAGCTGCGGCACAGCCGCGCCATAGGCTCCGTCCTGCAATGCAAAACGATCTGAAGCCTCCAGATCCGGCGCCAGCTTCAATGTGCCATAGAGTGGATAGGCGCTATCCACCGCCTTCACCTCAACCAGCGCCTGATCGGAACCATCTGTCATGCGTACCATTGAACGCATGGTGATATTCTCAGACACCGTGCCTTGCGCGTTCAGAAACTGCCGTTCCTGCTCCGTCACCTCACGCTGATTGAGCATAAAGCTGACATCGCCGCCGAGAATAGCCTGTCCTTCAACCGCCAGACCATCGGCAATAGAACGGGCAACGGAATTGACGCCGCCAATTGCCGCGACACCAAGCGCAATACAGCCGAGAAAAATATAAAAGCCGGTTAAACCACCGCGCATTTCGCGCAAAGCAAAACGCAATGCCAGCGCGAAAGACGGCTTCGTTGCAGTTTGACTTGCCATCCCTGTCATGTACGCCGTCATTGCGCAGCTTCCGCCTGAACGGTTTCTTCATGCGTATGGCTCTTGCCAGACACGGGATCAGAATGAATACGACCGGAGCGCACCTGAATCTCCCGTCCGCAACGAGCAGCCAGCGACGGATCATGCGTCACCAGCACCATTGTTAGCCCGTATTCTTCTTGTTTGGAGAAAAGCAGATCAGCAATCTGGTTGCCGGTTTCACTGTCAAGATTTCCGGTTGGCTCGTCGGCAATCAGAATAGCCGGTCGCGGTGCCAAGGCACGGGCAATCGCCACACGCTGCTGTTCACCACCGGAAAGTGCCGCCGGATAATGCGACAGACGATGGCCAAGCCCGACGGATTTCAAAGCCTGTTCGGCAACGACAAATGCATCATCGCGCCCCGCCAGCTCCAGCGGTACCGCCACATTTTCCAGTGCTGTCATATTGGGGATCAAGTGAAAGGACTGAAAAACAATACCGATATTACGGCCACGGAAAGCTGCGGCCTGATCTTCACTCATCCGGTCGATCCGTTCGCCGCTGATAAGCACCTGACCGCTATCGACCTTTTCGAGCCCTGCCAGCACCATCAGCAATGTAGACTTACCGGAGCCGGACGGTCCGACAATACCGACCGATTCACCGCTTTGTATTTTCAGGGAAATATCATTGAGAACATGGACGCGGGCGGCATTGCTGCCCAGTGTGAGATCAATATTCTCAAGCGTAATACCGGATTGGTGAGGCTGCATGGTCACGTCATTTCCCTGATAAATGGCGGAGGCTCTGAAGACAGATTGTTTTCTATCTGGGGTCGCAGAAAGCTAATGTACAGGGCAAAGGGTGAAATACTGTTGCCCTGACCATAAATTTGGCTCTTGCAAGCTACAGAATATTCGCCATATGCAAATAAGAAAACTCGGACAGGATCAACAAACCAATGGCATTGCGGTTCATACATCTTACAGGCATGGCTTTGCTGCTGGGGCTTTTTTTGGCTGTCTCATTACCCGCAAAGGCACAGGAAAATGCTGCAGATACAGTGCAGATTGTAGGTTTCGGCGACAGTTTGATGGCCGGATATCAGCTAGCGCAGACCGACGGCTTTACCGCCCAATTGCAGACAGCACTCAGTGAAGCCGGTTATAAAACCGCAGTTGCCAATGCTGGTGTTTCCGGCGACACCTCCAGCGGCGGCCTGGCTCGTCTTGACTGGTCTGTGCCGGATGAAGCGCAACTGGTTATTCTGGAGCTTGGTGCGAATGATGCCCTGCGCGGCATTTCCCCTGAACTGACCGAGAAAAATCTCGACCAGATGCTGGCGCGTCTAAAGGAACGCGGCATTCCGGTGTTACTGGCCGGAATGATTGCACCGCCGAATATGGGTGCAGATTATGCTGCCAAATTTAATCCGCTTTATCAAAAGCTCGCAGACAAATATCAGGTCAGACTTTACCCGTTCTTTCTTGACGGTGTGGCAGCTGACAAAAAACTGCTGCTGGAAGACGGAATGCATCCGAACCCGCAAGGTGTGAAGGTCATGGTTGCCAATATTCTGCCGGATGTGAAGGCCATGCTGGATCAGGAATCAATTGATCTCAACTGATCCTGCCGGGAAGATTATCAACAAGTGCGATTCATCTTCCTGACACAATCTGTATGATAGTTATTCAATCAGCAACACATGATCTGGTAAAAAGCCGCAAAACTTAACACGAGCAGACAAAGTTTTGGGGCTTATCTCACAAAGCACTTGTGCAATGAGCAGATCGGTGGTTCGCTGTCAGTTAAGGCTTTGCAATCTGCTTCACTTGCAGGTTGAGGAGCCGCTCCAGATCAGACCGCAAGTCAATGGTGCTGGTTTGGAAAGAACCATATTTGAGACCATATCCCATTGAGGAGGATGCTATGCCGCGCCTTTTCACTGCCCTCGAAATCTCCCGGGATGCTGCCCTGTCACTCTCACTTTTGCGTGGCGGGCTTATCGGACCCAAAGGTTCTGTCCGCTGGATTGATCCGGAAAATTATCACATCACATTACGGTTCATCGGCGATGTCGAAGGTCATGTGGCCGATGAGATCGTTCACGCGCTTGACCGGATTGACCGGCCCGGCTTTACGCTGCAACTGACCGGCGTCGATGTGTTCGGCACCAAAAAACCGCATAGTATTTATGCCGGTGTTACGCCATCCCCTGAACTGCTGGCCTTGCAGGCAGAGATGGAACGGATATGCCAGAGATTGCGGCTGCCGCCTGACCCGCGCAAATTTACCCCGCATGTCACATTGGCACGGCTCAAAGGCCTGCCGGATATGCAGATTGCCCGTTATCTCTCGGAGCGGGGCAATTTCACCACGCTGCCGTTCAATGTCACCCGTTTTGTGCTGATGTCGTCGAAGGAATCCACCGGCGGCGGGCCTTATGTCACGGAAGAAGTGTGGCCGCTGCGCAAGCCTTCATTTAATGCGGGCTTTGAAGACAGGGCATCGCCTCTGCATTATCAGTTTCGTGCCGGTGCTGCAGAGTAGCTGCAGCACCATAATAGACAAAGTGCTGCAGAGTAGCTGCAGCACCCTGCTAAACAAAGCGCTGCAGAGTAAGTTGCGGCATCCTGCGAAACAAAGCGCCGCAGAGTAAGTTGCGGCACCATAATAGACAAAGTGCTGCATCAGCCTATTAAACAAAAAAGCGGCAGATTACTCTGCCGCTTCTTTAGTAAGCTGTCTTTCGGCCAGTGCCACATTATAACCTGTCGGCTAGCGCCTCCGCTGCTTCCCGAACCATCCGGTAAACCCGTTCGAAATCGGCGTTTCCGCCATAATACGGATCAGGGATTTCTTCTCCGCGATCAGCGCTATTGCCCGCAAAACCATCCCGTGCCACTGCGGTGAACAAGCCTGTCACCGCAGAACTGCCTGCTGGTGCAAGACGGTTGATTGTCATCAAATTATTCTGATCCATGCCCAAAATCAGATCAAAGCGATTGAAATCCACAGTCCCAAGCTGGCGGCAGCGTTGTGCGGAAATATCAATTCCGTTTCTTGCCGCAACGGCAACAGAGCGCTCATCCGGAGCCTCTCCGGTGTGATACCCGTTGGTACCTGCGGAATCGATCAGAAACTCCCGCTGCGGGAAGCGTTCCTGCAAAACGCTGCGCATAACACCTTCAGCCAGGGGAGAACGGCAAATATTACCAAGACAGATGAAAAGTATCGAAAATGGCTGCGACATACATTCCCCCCGACATTCACACTATAAGACTTATAAGCAACAGATGCGGGCATGTTTCAGCCTGTGCAATCATTGGATCAATGATTGGCCCCGATCAGAATTTGCTCTGATACAGCATCAATATAAAATGTGAAATGAACCGAAACTGTACAAAAAACAAGTTACGATAATTTAATCCGGTTTTATGCTAATATCCCCGTTCTCATATCCCTGTTTTTGACCGCCTCAGGAGCTTGCCATGTCCCGGACACCCCTCACCCGTGAAGAAATTTCAGCAGCCATGTCCGGCCTGTCCGGCTGGGAATTATCGGCAGATCACGGCTCAATCCGTAAAAACTTCAAATTCCGCGACTTCAATGCAGCCTTTGCCTTTATGACCCGTATTGCCATGGCCGCAGAAAAACTCGACCACCATCCGGAGTGGTCAAATACCTATAATAAGGTCGAAATTACCCTCACCACCCATTCGGCCAAAGGTCTGACAGCGCTGGATATGCACATGGCGCAACTCATCAATGATTATGCCGGGTGATCCGTTTTCGGTACCGGCAACAATCCTGATATCTTGTAAAGATGCTCAGGTCACACCATCTCTTTCCCGATGAGGATTTGCTATGGATGATGTCAAAATAGGTGAAATTTTGCAGCCGGGCTCAGAGCGCGAACAGGAAAGCCGTGCACAGCGTGTGCGCAAAAATTTCTGGAAGACCCTGAAAAAGACCGCAGGCAAAGTGCCTTTTACAGAAGATCTGGTCGCATCCTATTATTGCGCACTGGACACGAAAACACCTGCCCGTGTGCGTGCAACATTACTGGCCGCGCTTGCCTATTTCGTGCTGCCTTTTGATTTTGTACCGGATCTTCTGGTCGGCATCGGCTTCACCGACGATATGGCTGTCTTAATGGCGGCGCTGGCCTCAGTACGCCGGCATATTACACCGGCGCATTATGCCGCCGCACGACAGTCCTTAAGCCAGAACCCTGACGCGGAACCGCAGGAGCACTGACCTCAGTCCGTCTGTACAAATCGCTGATTTCCAAGAATACAGAATCAAAAAACCTGAGAACAAACTATCGCCGTTTTCCTGATGCTGAAGTCACGCATAAGGGCAAGTGAGTGAGAATTTCTGCATATTCTTCAGAAAAACCTCTCTTTTGCCTCAAAACTTCACGGTTTGGTAACCCAGATTAAGTCAAATTAAGACAAACAAACGGGACGTGCCTTAAACAGCATGTTTCCCGGATTTTGAGTTTGAAGCAAAACGAAAGAGAACCGGTAGGACCTATGCTTGGAAAATCGATCGTCGCGGCTTCTGTGTTCACAATGGCTATGGCAGGCAGTGCGCTTGCCCAGTCGCCGAGCCAGATCAGCCAGTTCAACGCCTGGGGCGCATACAGCTATCAGTCGGGCAACGGTAAAGTATGTTATGTCCTGTCCGTCCCGACCCAGAAGCAGCCTGCATCTGTAGACCACGGAGATAATTTCTTCCTCGTCAGCCAGAAGCCAGGCCAGAACGTATCTTTTGAGCCGCAATTTATGGCCGGTTATGAATTGCAGGCCAATTCTAAAGTGACCGTCACCATCGGCAATGCGCGCTTTAATATGTTCACCAATGGTAAATCCGGTTGGATGGAAAATGCCGCAGAAGAACCAAAGCTGATTGCTGCCATGCGCGGCGGTGCGGATATGGTTGTAAATGCTGCATCAAAGCGTGGTACAAAAACCACCTATACCTATTCCCTGAAGGGCATTTCCGCAGCGCTCGCTGCGATTCAAAAGTGCCGCTAAAGCGGGCTGGTCAGAAATGCCGCTAAAGCGGGTAAAATCTGAAAAGTTTAAAAGCCGGATTTATGTCCGGCTTTTTTGCATTCCGGCGATGAATACAAAAAGCCGCAAATCATAACCCTTGATAAAAGCGTGACGCAGCGCCATTTCCGTGCTATGAGGCCGCACTTCAGGGTATTCTTGCGGATCTCATCGCGAAAAACGCCCCCATTAAATCATGCAACAGTGCCGCTTTATCAGTTTCCAATCAGGGCTTTTGTCCTTCTGATGCGGCTATGCAATTGTGAGCCTTAAGTAAAACCGATGTCTATTTCTTATGACCTTACCACGCCTCAGACCCGTGATGCACTGGCCGCCAATGCCCGCGCAATGCTGGCACCAAAGCCGTCTTTGATCGGTCTTTCCCGTGAGGAACTGGGTGAGGCCTTGCTGGAAATCGGCATTCCGGCCAAACAGATCAAGATGCGCGTCGCGCAGCTCTGGCATTGGCTCTATGTGCGCGGTGTTTCAGACTTTGCCGATATGGCGAATATCTCCAAAGACCTGCGCAGCGCTTTGACCGAGCATTTCACCATTGCCCGTCCGGAGGTTGTGGAAGAACAGATTTCCACCGACGGTACACGCAAATGGCTGTTCCGCTTTCCGCCACGCGGTGCAGGGCGTCCGGTTGAAATCGAATGTGTTTACATTCCTGAAGAAGGCCGCGGCACGCTGTGTATTTCCTCTCAGGTCGGCTGCACCCTCACCTGCTCTTTCTGCCATACCGGCACACAGAAGCTGGTACGCAATCTGACTTCAGAAGAAATCCTCTCGCAGCTGCTCACCGCCCGTGACCGTCTCGGCGATTTCCCTGAAACCAACACACCGGATGGTGCGATTGTGCCTGCGGAAGGCCGCAAGATCACCAATATCGTGATGATGGGTATGGGCGAACCGCTCTACAATTTTGATAATGTCAAAAAAGCACTGCTGATTGCCTCGGATGGTGATGGTCTGTCGCTGTCCAAGCGTCGCATCACACTCTCCACCTCCGGCGTTGTGCCGGAAATCTACCGCACCGGCGAAGAAATCGGCGTGATGCTGGCGATCTCGCTCCATGCCGTGCGCGATGATCTGCGTGATATGCTGGTGCCGATCAATAAGAAATACCCGCTGGAAGAACTGATCAAAGCCTGCCGCGCTTATCCGGGTCTGTCCAATGCCAAGCGCATCACCTTTGAATATGTGATGCTCAAAGACGTCAATGACAGTCTGGAAGATGCCAAGAAACTGGTGCAGCTGCTCAAAGGTATTCCGGCTAAAATCAATCTTATTCCGTTCAATCCGTGGCCGGGCACCAACTATCAGTGCTCCGACTGGGAGCAGATTGAACGCTTTGCCGATTATGTGAATGCAGCGGGCTATGCCTCGCCGATCCGCACACCGCGCGGCCGCGATATTCTCGCCGCCTGCGGTCAGCTGAAATCGGAATCCGAGCGCATGCGTAAAACTGATCGTCTGGCCCTGGAAGCCATGATGATCGCCAATCACGGCGAAGACTGAGATAAGTCCTCAACATGGATAAAAGCCTGCAACTGATCGGCCGGTTCACAGTCATCATCTTTGGCTATGGCTGTGCTGTTCTGGCTGCAGGTCTTTTTCTGAATATTATGCTGATCTCCACCATCGGCATGCTGCCGGATATCATCAATGATGGTTTTGAATATGGCTTCGGCGCGGGACTGTTCGTTGCCACACCATTCATGGCCATGATCATCGGTTATCTCGCCTTCTGGCCTGCACTTGCAGCTATTGCCATCGGTGAATATTTCAACAAACGCGACAGCCTGTTTTACAGTCTCTGTGGTTTGGCAGCCGGCATTATTCTCTTCGTGGCAGGTTTTCAGCCCGATGTGAAAAATGCTGACGAAGCCGTGATGATGATGAGCTGCGCAGCCGCAGGAATTATCGGCGGTTTTACCTATTGGCTGATAGCCGGACGCTGGAGCAATCTGGTTTCCGGCAAAGAAACACCGGAAACCAAATAATTTTTCTTTTCACGCATGTCTTTACCCCAAAAGCGGCATCCGCTTTTGGGAGGCATGCTATAAATTACTTGCCTTCAGCCAGCAGAATTTTCAGCGCAAAAACTGAGAACACACCCGCAAAAACATAATCCACCCAGCGTGTGACTGTCGGATTTTTCTTCAAAAGACCGGCAAATTTATCTGCCGCCAAAATCATCGGCACCACTACCGGCAGGCTGAGCGGGATGAAAGACAGGCCGAGGAAAAACAGTTTCCCCGGTGCATGCGGATCATGCGCTGACACGAATTGCGGCAGGAAGGTCATGTTGAACAGAATGATCTTCGGGTTGAGCAGATTAATCCCTAAGCCCGTTGCCCAATTCTGAACCAACGTATGTTTTTTACCGCTGCTTTTTTCCGGCGAAAAAGCTGAGCCTTTGCGCAACGCCTGAATAGCCAAAAACACCAGATATCCGGCACCGACAACTTTCAGCACCCAGAAGGCACTTGGCGACGCAATAATCAGCGCAGACAAACCAATCGCCACCATTGTGGTATGGATGACGATGCCGCTGGAAGCTCCCGCAAGGCAAGCGAAACCTGCGGCTTTCCCTTCAGATAAGGCACGACCAACAAACAGTGTCATATCCGGACCCGGTGTGATCGACAGGATAAATGTCGCAATAGCGAACTGAACCAGAACCGGCCAGTCCGGAATAAAAGTCAGAGAATTTAAGAATGACATGCATGCGCCCCGAAGCGGTTAAGTTTGGCCAAACTAACGCAGAATTTGTTTCTGCGGAACCGGATTTACACGGGCATATCTAAAATTTAACAATCTCACGACTGTGCCATTAAGACGGCTTGCTTCACACTATTGAGATGATAAAAGAAATATCAGAATTTCATCGCTGCAAAGCGAAAAACACTCAGATGCCGTACCGGCTCGTACTGGATGCATAAAATGAACAACTGGAAAGACGTTAAAAAAGTCGTGCTCGCTTATTCCGGCGGTCTCGATACTTCTATCATTCTGAAATGGCTGCAGACCGAGCTCGGTGCTGAGGTTGTGACTTTCACTGCTGATCTCGGTCAGGGTGAAGAACTGGAACCGGCACGCAAAAAAGCTGAAATGCTCGGTATCAAAGAAATCTTCGTTGAAGATGTCCGTGAAGAATTCGTCCGCGATTTCGTTTTCCCGATGTTCCGCGCCAATGCAGTTTATGAAGGCGTTTACCTGCTCGGTACTTCGATTGCCCGTCCGCTGATCTCCAAGCACCTCATCGAAATCGCCAAGAAAACCGGCGCGGATGCGATTGCACATGGTGCAACCGGCAAGGGTAACGATCAGGTTCGTTTCGAACTGTCGGCCTATGCACTGAATCCGGATATCAAGATTATCGCTCCTTGGCGCGACTGGTCGTTCAAGAGCCGTACAGACCTGCTCGATTTTGCTGAAAAGCACCAGATTCCTGTGGCAAAAGACAAGATGGGCGAAGCACCGTTCTCCGTCGATGCCAACCTGCTGCACTCTTCCTCGGAAGGTAAAGTACTGGAAGATCCGGCTGTTGAAGCTCCTGAATATGTGCATATGCGCACAATCTCGCCGGAAGCTGCGCCGGACAAAGCCACCATCATTAAAGTCGGCTTTGAGCGCGGTGATGCGGTCTCGATCAACGGCGTGCGCATGTCGCCTGCAACCCTGCTGGCTGCACTCAATGATTACGGCCGTGACAATGGTATCGGTCGTCTTGACCTCGTTGAAAACCGTTTCGTTGGTATGAAGTCCCGCGGCGTTTATGAAACACCGGGCGGCACTATCCTGCTGGCAGCACACCGCGCGATTGAAAGCATTACGCTGGATCGCGGCGCAGCGCATCTGAAGGATGAACTGATGCCACGCTATGCGGAACTGATCTATTACGGCTTCTGGTTCTCGCCGGAACGCGAAATGCTGCAGGCGGCAATCGACCATAGCCAGCGTCATGTAGAAGGTGAAGTGACACTGAAGCTCTATAAGGGCAATGTGATTGTGACCGGCCGTGAAAGCGACAAGTCGCTCTATTCCGACAAGCTGGTGACATTTGAAGATGATCACGGGGCTTATGACCAGAAAGATGCTGCGGGCTTTATCAAGCTCAATGCGCTGCGTCTGCGCACACTGGCTGCCCGCAACCGCGGCTAATCAAGCCAACTAAAGACTGAAACAGCAAAACAGCCGGAGCGATCCGGCTGTTTTTTTATTTATCTTTTGGCATCACAAACGCGGCGCGGATTTTGGTTATGGCGTGGCGAAAATGGTGATTTTCGAGAACCGGAGCGGAATGTACCCTTGCATAATCCCTTCATCATTCGATGAAGGATAAGATTATGCAATCCCCAGAATCACGGCATCCTTTACGCGCCAATAGGCGCGTGGTGCCGTGTGTACATGAGCACCGGAGCGGAGAAAATTGCCATTTGCAGACCGCCAGAGCCGGAATCCCTAGTGGACGGCGAGAAAGACAGCACTGTAATGGAGCGCCGCTCCCGCCACGACAAAGCCGTGCCAGATTGCGTTTTGGAAGCGCAGGCGTTCCCAGACGTGGAAAATAACGCCGAGTGAATAAATAATCCCACCGGCGGCGATCAGTACCACCACTTGCAGAGGCAGAAACTGCAACAGCTGGTCGTAAATCAACACACCGCTCCAGCCGAGCGCCAGATAGAGCAGGATTGCCAAGCGGTCAAAACGGCCGGGCATTGTCAGCTTCAGTGCAATACCACAAAACGCAATCAACCAGACCAACCCCAAATGCCAACCTGCTCCCTCACCCATTTTCATGATGAAAGGCGTATAAGTTCCGGCAATCAGCACATAAATCATGGAGTGATCGAAGCGGCGCAGAAACTGCTTCACCGGCGAAACCGGCCAGATATTATAAATTGCAGAAATCGTCAGGGCAGCCACGAGGCTCAGCACATAGATCAGCGCGGAAATATAAATCACCGGTGAAATCTGCCCTGCAAAATACCACAGCATCACGGCTGCGCCGCCAACAGCCAGAGCCACGCCCACAACATGGACGATGCCATCCGCCCATAATTCCGCCTTGTCATAGAGACGTGCAACGGAGGCTTCGGCCTTTTGTAAAATCTGGTTCATGGTGCCGCCTGCACAATTTCGGGGTGATGATAAAAAGCGAGGTCAAAATGAGTATGCGTCAGAATGATTATAGATTCATGACGACAAAATGACCTGTCTGTAAAATTACCCGATCAGAGATGCAGACAATAAAAAACCGCCTGCTTCATAAGAGAAACAGGCGGTTTTAAAACTTGCAAATTTTCAGATCAGCGGGTGCTGAAATCCCGTCTGTTCGGCTGCACACGCGATGCTTTTGCAGATTTAGCAACAGACTGCGTAACCATAGGATCGGTTTGCGCCACATCAACAACATTGCCGGTTGCTGCGGCTGTCACAGCCTTTGCGGCTTCTGTAGCTTTACCCGGTTCAATAAAAGCGGTGCGGATGGAGTTCGGGCCTTTGCGCAGACCGGTTTCTTCCAGCAGACCTTTGCGCTTGGCATCATAATAATAACCGCGGGCATAGAATTTCACGGCCTGCGTTTCATTGCCACCGGCAACTTTATAGGCACCGGCCAGATATTTCACCGCATAACGCAGATTGGTATTGGCATTGAGCAGTCCCTGCGGGCTGCCATCATAGCCCATACCGCGTGCAGTGGCATGACTGATCTGCATCAGGCCGAAATACGGGCCATTACGGGCAACAGGATTATAACGGCTTTCGCGCTGCACCACGCGGTGCACCAGACGCTCCGGCACCTGATAGGCTGCCGCATATTGGCCGATTAGATTATGCAGTTCCGGCTTGCTGTCTGCCGCAATCTCAGCGCGCTGCTCGACCAGATGGTTCGCAGTGCCGGATTTGGTAACGCCGGTATATTTCACTTCGCCCGGTGTATTATGCGCACCGGTTGCCAGAGATGGTGTTGCTGTTGCAATCAAAGCTTCTGTTGCAGTCTGGCGGAATGCCGGTGTCGGCACCGAAGCCGGCAAAACCGGATCGCCTGCTTCTGTCACGGCCAGAGCGGCGACCTGTGCAGCATTGCCTTTTTCTGCCGCATAGGCAGAAGCTGCGATTGTAGCACCTTTTGCGCTGCCGTCAGGATTAGCGTCGATAGAAGCAGCCTCTGCAGGCGCTCCGACGGCTGTAGCCATATCAGCCACGGCAACATCAACAGCCTGAGTTGTTGCCGAATTGGCGGCAGTTTTTGAATTATTGGTGGTGGTACAGGCCGACAAGGCCACAACACCGGAGAGCAGAACAGCAGAACGGAGAGCCAGAGCTGAAAATCGCATCAGGCACCCGTTTCGTTGTTGAGACGTTTTTCGAGTTCAACCAGATCTTCCGGCAATGGCAGACCACTGGCTCTCATCGCATTGAGCTTCTCACGAATGGACTCAGCCAGTTCATGCATGTCTTCCGGCTGGTTGACCATCTGCTCAAACAGTAAAGCGATTTCCGCCTTGATCTCTTCGAATGCCATCGGGCGATCCTTTTCGTTGTCTTCGTTTGCAGGCAGCACAAGCCATCGCCCGACAAACGTAAGAAGCGACACAGCAGAATGCATTGATTAAACGCAACCGGAAACTGTATCGCTCATGCAGTAGAAATCGTCATAGAATCCCGAAGATTGAGGATTCCATCTCATGGTTGATGAAATATTTACAGAGATTCCGCCCGTGAGACCAGCCGTAAAATGCAATCCGCGCCAAAAGGGTCAGACAACTTTTGTTGTCAGATGTCCGATAGCGTCAACGCCGCCCTCCAGAATATCGCCCCGCGCAACAGCACCAACACCCGCAGGCGTACCGGTAAAGATCAGATCTCCGGCCTGTAATTCATAGAGTGTGGAAAGAATTGCAATGGTTTCCGGCACGGACCAGATCAGCTGGTTTATATCACCCTGCTGAACGATTTTACCATTAATTTTCAGCCAGATAGCCCCATCCTGCGGGTGACCGATACGGCTTGCAGGCACCAATGCAGAACAAGGAGCGGAATGTTCAAAGGCTTTGGCAGTCTCCCACGGGCGCCCCTGTTTTTTGGCCTGCCCCTGCATGTCGCGCCGTGTCATATCCAGCCCGACGGCATAACCGTAAATATGGCTGTGCGCCTCGGTTGCCGGAATATTTTTTCCGCCTTTATGAAGGGCAACAACCAACTCAATTTCATGATGCACGTCATTGGACAGCGGCGGATAAGGAAAATTGCCGCCATCTGCCACCAGATTATCCGGATTTTTCTGGAAGAAAAATGGTGGTTCACGATCCGGATCATGCCCCATTTCCCGCGCATGGTCTGCATAATTACGGCCCACACAATAAATACGGCGAACAGGAAAGCGCTGATCGCTCCCCTCAATCGGCAAGGTTACCGGCGGGCGGGCAGGAAAAATCAGCGTCTCAGACATGGGCATTCTCTTAATGGTAAATTCTGGCTGTTAAATTCTGAATTTGCCCGAGCCTACAGGAAAGTTTCAATCCTGCAAGATAAAGTCTGCCTTACGGGACTGTTCTGTCACGGTTTGCGCATTGGGAATATCATTGGCAAGCGCGCGCGTTCTGGCTGCTTCATAATCCGCACCATGATCCAGCCAGCGCTGAATAAGCCGCTGTTCCAGAACCGGAAGCGGCACTTGCAAGAAAATACTCAGATCAAAATATTGGCGCAGATCGCACCAGACAGGCTGATCCAGCAGCAGATAATTACCCTCGACCAGTAAAATCTGATGCTGCCCCGTGACCATGGCAGCCCCCGCACGTGCCAGATCCATTGACCGGTCAAAAACCGGAATCGCAATATCACCGGTTTCCGTTTTCAAACGGGACAGCAGCGCCCGAAAACCATCCGCATCAAAACTATGCGGTGCACCTTTTCGCGCCCTGTAACCACGCACATCCAGAATGGCATTATCATAATGAAACCCGTCCATCGGCACGACAACAGATGGCTGAGCGGCGGATAAAGCATTGATCTCCTGACACAATGCCTCCGCCAACGTGGATTTTCCCGCAGCAGGTGCTCCCGCAATTGCAACAATCAGTCGCTCGCGCCCCTTTGCGCGCGCCAGAATTTCCGCAGCCAGCGCTTCACGCTTTATCACAGGTGTTTCAGGCATCATGCAGCCAGCATCTCATCAGTCGGGGTCAATGCGCCGGTCATCAGCGCCACGGCATCAGACATAGAACATTGACGGGGATTGATCACCGCCAGTCTTTTGCCAAGCCTGTGCACATGCACACGATCCGCCACTTCAAATACATGAGGCATATTATGGGAGATCAGCACAATCGGCAGACCGCGTGATTTCACTTCCTGAATAAGATCGAGCACACGGCGGGATTCTTTAACCCCTAATGCGGCTGTCGGCTCATCCATAATCACAACCTTGGAGCCGAAAGCCGCCGCACGCGCCACGGCCACGCCCTGGCGCTGACCGCCGGAAAGTGTTTCCACCGCTTGCGAAATATTCTGGATGGTCATCAGTCCGAGTTCTGAAAGCTTATCGCGGGCGATCTGCTCCATTTTCTTGTGGTCGAGCTGACGAAACACACTGCCCATCAAACCGGGTTTGCGCAATTCGCGCCCCAAAAACATATTATTCGCAATCGACAATGCAGGCGACAAAGCCAGATTTTGATAAACAGTTTCAATGCCTGCTGCCCGCGCGGCGATCGGTGAACGGAAGCTCACCGGTTGGCCGTCAAGGAAAATCTCACCTTCATCCGGCTGGATCGCACCGGACAGCGCTTTAATCAGTGAAGACTTTCCTGCACCGTTATCGCCGATAACCGCCAAAACTTCACCCGGATAGAGATCAAAATCTGCATGATCCAGTGCCGTAACACGGCCATAGCGTTTGACGAGGCCTTTTGCCGATAAAACCGGCTGAACTGACTGTTTCATGCCGCAGCCTTTCTGATCCACTGGTCAATTGCGACCGCAACAATAATCAGGACACCAATCAACAGATAGGTCCATTGCGGATCGGTTCCCCACAGGCGCAGCCCCAGCGAAAACACACCGACAATCAATGCACCAAACAATGTGCCGAGAATGGAACCGCGACCACCGAACAGGGAAATCCCGCCAATCACCACAGCCGTAATGGATTCAATATTCGCAAATTGTCCCGCTGTTGGTGAAACGGAACCGAGACGCCCGATCATCGCCCAACCGGCCAGTGCACAGATCAGACCAGCCAGAATATAAACCGACATCAGAACCGGTTTGACACGTACACCGGAAAGCTGCGCCGCTTCGGGATCATCGCCGATCGCATAAACATGCCGCCCCCATGCCGTATGATTGAGCACATACCAGAGAACCAGAACCAGCAGCACCATGGCAATCACACCATAGGTAAAGACCGCACCGCCGAAGCGGATATTATTTCCGAAAAACTGCAATATCGGCGCTTTTTCGGTGATTTCCTGCGCACGGATGGTTTCATTGGCGGAATAGAGAAAATTGGTCGCCAGCACGATCTGCCACATACCAAGCGTGACGATGAAAGGCGGCAATTTCCAATAGGCCACGAACCAGCCATTGAAGAAACCGCATAAAGCGCCGACAGCAAAACCGCACAGGATGGAAAGTTCCGGCGGCAGACCATAACGGAAAGTAAACTGCCCCATCACCACCGAAGACAGCACCATGATTGCACCGACGGACAGATCAATACCGGCCGTCAGAATGACAAGTGTCTGCGCGGAAGCAATAATGCCGGTAATGGCAACCTGCTGCAAAATGAGTGTCAGCGCAAAGGCAGAGAAAAACTTGGATCCGACCAGAACAGCAAAAATCGCCAGTGACATCACCAGCACGATCAGCGGTACGGCCGCCGGATTGTGATGCAGGATCACACGCATTCTGTAGAGCAGACTACGATCCTCATTCTCAAAACTCGCAACACCGGATGCGCTGTTCACCAGAACCTTTTCAAAATCCTGCTGGGTGCGCTTGACTTCCGTTTCATGATTTTGCGTGGTTTCTGTCATAGGAGCTTCCGGTTGCTGCAGCCTGAAAAGGAACCGGCATGAAGATCACGCCGGTTGATTTTTTAGAGCGCCGTGCGCCCGACCGGGCGCTACACAAGGTCGCTCTGACACTTTAAAATTAGAGCATAATTTTACCTTCAACTGATTCAAGTTTAAGAAATTATGCTCTATTAGAAAGGCACGGGGATCAGCCCCAGCACTTCGCCAGACCTTCTTTGGTATCGATGGATTCAACACCTTCAACCGGCTGGTCGGTTACCAGCATCACACCGGTATCAACAAAGGTCTTGCCATCTGTCGGCTTCGGCTTTTCACCGGTATCAGCAAATTTTTTAATTGCCTCAATACCAAGTGTTGCCATCTGCATCGGATATTGCTGCGCTGTTGCGCCGATCACGCCGTCAGCCACATTTTTTACACCCGGACAGCCGCCATCAATGGAAACAATCATCACATCTTTTTCACGGCCAACAGCTTTCAGCGCCTCATAAGCACCGGCTGCAGCAGGTTCGTTAATGGTGTGCACCACATTGATATTCGGCTCTTTTTGCAGAAGATTTTCCATGGCGCGGCGGCCGCCCTCTTCATTGCCGTCAGTCAGATCGCGACCGGCAATACGCGGATCATCCTCATCGCCGAGCACATCCTTGTTTTTCGGATCAATACCGAAACCTGTGGCAAAGCCCTGATCGCGCAGCACGTCAACACTCGGCTGCATGGCGGTAAGGTTCAGGAAAGCAACTTTGGCATCTTTGGCTTTATCACCCAGACGCCCTGCAGCCCATTTGCCGACCAGTTCACCGGCCAGAAAATTGTCTGTTGCAAAAGTTGCGTCCGCAGCATCAGCCGGTTCCAGCGGCGTATCCAGTGCAATCACCAGCATACCGGCATCACGCGCCTGTTTCAGTACAGGAACAATGCCTTTAGTGTCGGAAGCGGTGATGAGAATACCTTTTGCACCATCGGCAATACAGGTTTCCACCGCTGCAATCTGACTTTCCGTATCGCCGTCAATTTTACCCGCGTAGGATTTCAGGTTGATGCCAAGTTCCTTGGATTTGGCAGTCGCGCCTTCTTTGATCTTTACAAAAAACGGATTGGTATCTGTTTTGGTAATCACGCAAGCCGTCACTTCAGCCGCCTGCGCTCCCGCACCCGCAACGCCCAATGCCAGAAGGGCAAAAGCAGAGGTAAGAATAGTTTTTCTCATGAACTCCTCCCAGAGTCATTTTTCTACGATCAGTTCAAGCACCGAACTGCGTAGCTGAACCAGCCAAATCAATTATCTCAGGCGCCCTCTTCCGCCGCCTCTGCGCTGCGATTTCATGAAAGAGCAAATTTGTTGCCCCCAGAAATATGTGCAGCGCGATCATGGAAACACGGGTTTTCAGTCCTGTCAATTAATAAATCCACTTGATTTATTAATTCGCTATGTCAGTCTAAGATCAGCGTGATGACAAAAACTGTCCGCGCAGGCTTTACTTCAAAAATAATTCTCTTATTCCAGCTCTTTATCCCGAATGCTCCTTACAGGACACCCGATGCACTATCCGCAAGGCGCCCCTATTGACCCTGCCACAACCAGCCGCGGCTCGGACCAGACCGGCATGCGCGCCTATAATGAAAGGCTGATCCTTTCCGTTGTGCGCCGTCACGGTGCCATGCCGCGGGCAGATATTGCCAGACTAACCGGCCTGTCGGCGCAAACCGTGTCCGTCATTATCCGCAATCTTGAGCAGGACGGATTATTGCTCAGCGGTGAGAAACAGCGCGGACGTGTCGGCCAGCCAAGCCAGCCGATGATGCTCAATCCTGACGGGGTGTTTTCCTTTGGCCTGAAGATCGGGCGTCGCAGTGCAGAACTGGTTCTGGTTGATTTTACCGGCACGATCCGCGCGCGTATGCACCAGACCTATCTGTGGCCGGTGCCGGACAATATTCTGCATTTCACGCTTTCGGCTATTGAGCAATTCACGGCGCAGCTCACGCCTTTTCAGCAAAGCCGCATCGCCGGTCTCGGCATAGCCATGCCGTTTGAACTCTGGAACTGGGTGGAAGAAGTCGGCGCACCACCCGCCGATTTGCAGGCCTGGCAAAGCACCGATATTTGCGAAGCACTGAGCCTGAAACTGCCTTTTCCCGTTCTGATCCAGAATGATGCCACCGCCGCCTGCGGCGCGGAACTGACCTTCGGTTCAGGGCCGGATTATGCGGATTATGTTTATTTTTTCATCGGCTCATTTATCGGCGGCGGCGTTGTGCTCAACAATACGCTTTATGCCGGACGCAGCGGCAATGCCGGCGCACTGGGTTCCATGCCGATGGGCAACGGTTTTGTCACCACGGCAGGCCAGATCAGCCGCCCTGCCCAGCTGATTGATACCGCATCTCTGTTCATATTGGAGCGCAGTCTCAAACAGCAGAATATAGACACGGCTCCGCTTTGGGCGGCGCCGGATAATTGGGAAATTTTCAACCCTGTGCTTGATGAATGGGTATTGCTGACCGCGCGCAGCCTTGCCCATGCCATTTCATCGGCCGCCAGTGTAATTGATTTTCCTGCTGCCATTATTGACGGCTGGATGCCTGAAAATTTACGCGCCAAGATTGTTGAAACTACACGGAGTGAAATCGGCAGGCTTAATTTACAGGGAATCATCCCGCCGGTGATTGAAGAAGGCACAGTTGGTGTTCATGCCAAAGCACTGGGGGCAGCGCGGCTGCCAATCTTCAGCCGCTATCTCTTTGATCAAAATGTTCTTTTTAAACACATACAATAAACCCGTCTTACCAAAGTTGAATAATAAACCGCTATTTATGTGAAATCATTTACTTCGGCTTCACAGGACTGCCTATAATATCCGTCATGAATGCAACTTGTTCATTCCACATGCATTTATCTTTTGCGAGAGCCGTTATTGTCAGGACAAAGCCAGATCATGACTTTTAAAACTATCAGCACCACAGCTTTTACAGATCAGAAGCCGGGCACTTCGGGCTTGCGCAAAAAAGTGACTGTCTTTGCTCAGGAACATTATGCGGAGAACTTCATCCAGTCGATCTTTGACAGTCTGGAAGATTTTCAGGGCAAGACACTCGTGCTCGGCGGTGACGGACGCTATCTCAACCGCAAGGTCATCCAGAGCACGATCAAAATTGCTGCTGCAAATGGTTTTGGCCGCATTCTGGTCGGTCTTGGCGGCATCACCTCGACGCCTGCGGCTTCCAATCTCATCCGCAAGAATAAAGCCTTTGGCGGTATTATTCTCTCTGCCAGCCATAATGCCGGCGGACCGCAGGGTGATTTCGGCATCAAATTCAATATCAGCAATGGCGGTCCTGCTCCGGAAAAACTGACCGAAGCGATGTTCGCCAATTCCAAAACCATCACATCCTATAAGATTGCCGATTGCGCCGATATCGACATTGATACGCTCGGCTCGCATCAGATCGGCGACACGGTGGTGGAAATCATTGATCCGGTGAAAGATTACGCCGCCTTGATGGAAAGCCTGTTCGATTTTCAGGCGATCCGCACCCTGCTGCAATCCGGTTTCACCATGCGTTTTGACGCCATGCATGCCGTGACCGGCCCTTATGCCACAGAGATTTTTGAAAACCGGCTCGGCGCAAAAGCAGGCAGCGTTTTCAATGCTGTGCCTTTGGAAGATTTCGGCGGTCACCATCCTGATCCGAATATCGTCTATGCCCATGAGCTTTATGAAGAGCTGATGTCCGCCAATGCACCGGATTTCGGTGCAGCATCGGATGGTGACGGCGACCGCAATCTGATTATCGGCAAGGGCATGTATATTGCCCCGTCGGATTCTCTGGCAGTTCTCGCCGCTAACGCGCATCTGGCTCCGGCCTATAGCAAAGGCATTGCCGGTATTGCCCGCTCCATGCCGACCAGTTGTGCCGCAGACCGCGTGGCGGAAAAACTGAAGATCGGCATGCATGAAACACCGACCGGCTGGAAGTTCTTCGGCAATCTGCTGGATACCGGTCTTGTCACTATTTGCGGTGAAGAAAGTGCGGGAACCGGCTCTGACCACGTGCGTGAAAAAGACGGGTTGTGGGCTGTGCTGCTATGGCTGAATATTCTGGCGGTACGCAAACAATCGGTCGCCGAGATTATGCATGAGCACTGGCAGACCTATGGCCGCAATTATTACTCACGTCACGATTATGAAGAAGTCGCCTCGGATGGTGCCAATGCGCTGATGGATGCCTTGCGCGCCAAACTGCCTGATCTCAAAGGCAAGACCGTGCAGGGCATGGTTGTGGAAGCAGCCGATGATTTTGCCTATCATGATCCGGTCGATCATTCAGTGAGCAAACATCAGGGCATCCGCATTCTCTTTGCCGGCGGTTCCCGTCTTGTGGTGCGTCTGTCCGGCACTGGTACCGCCGGTGCAACCATCCGCATCTATCTGGAACGCTATGAGGCTGACAGCAGCAAGCATGATCTGGAAACCCAGGCTGCCCTGACCCCGCTGATCGCAGCCGCTGCGGAACTCACAGAGATCACGCATTATACCGGCCGCGAAAAACCAAGCGTCATTACCTGACCCAACAAAAAAGGCCTGCATTGCAGGCCTTTTTCAATTTCATCATCTGTTATTCAAAAACGATCTTCGGTGCTGCGCGGGATGAACCGCCGCTCACCTGCGCCCAGGCTTTTTCGGCAATTTCACGATAAATTTGCGCATGCGGGCTGTCCGGCTCTTTCACCGTGATCGGCATACCCGCATCGGACAATTCGCGGATCTGCATATCCAGCGGCACTGCGCCGAGGAAAGGTACATTGAGCCGCTCAGCTTCGCGCTGCGCTCCGCCATGACCGAAAATATCATAACGCTTGCCGGTATCCGGCGCGATGAAATAGCTCATATTCTCAACAATACCGAGCAGCGGCACATTAACTTTGGCAAACATATTCAGCCCCTTACGGGCATCGATCAACGCCAAATCCTGTGGGGTGGAAACGATCACCGCACCGGCCAGCGGCACCTGCTGCGCCATGGTCAGCTGGGCATCGCCGGTGCCCGGAGGCATATCGACAACCATCACATCAAGATTGCCCCACTCCACTTCACGCATCATCTGATTGAGCGCCGACATCACCATCGGGCCGCGCCAGATCATCGGGGTTTCTTCTTCCACCAGAAAGCCCATCGACATGACTTTGAGGCCGTAATTGCTCATCGGCTTCATGATGCGGCCATTGACCGTTTCCGGACGACCGGAAATACCGAGAAGGCGCGGCATTGACGGCCCGTAAATATCGGCATCAAGAATACCGACTTTCAGCCCCAGTGCCTGAAGCCCGAGCGCAATATTCACCGAAGTCGTGGATTTACCGACACCACCTTTGCCGGAAGCCACGGCGATAATCTTGCCAACACCCGGAATACCCGGTTTTGCCTGTGGCTGCGGTGCTGCATGAGTATGTGCAGCCGGACGCGCCTGAGCAGCGGGCTGAGGGCGGCTTGGCGGAGGCGCATCATCGCTGGTGCGGCCGCCTTTGCGCTCGGCGGTCAGTGTGACCAGCGCACCGGCAACCCCCGGAATCTCTTTCACCAGTTTTTCCGCCCGCAGACGCAGCGGTTCCATCGCCTGCGCACGGTCAGACGGCACGGTAATGGAGAAAAACACTTTATTATCAGCGATAAAAATATCGGACACCAGTCCGAGGCTGACAATATCACCTTCGAAATCCGGTCCCGTGACCTGTTTCAGCTGAGCCAGCACCACATCTTTGGTGACCTGTGACATGCCTCATACCCCGTCGAATAATCTGTTCACCATTGCCGGCACAGTATTTTATCCTGCGACCGGCATTTCATTCATCATCGTTAAATGATTTTGTGTCTGAGAGAAAGTTATCTTCACCCCTTTCCGCGCAAACCTCTGTGACATCGTGAGGCAGAGGGAGATCCGGCATCATTATTACAGAGGAAAGCTCTTTCCTTCCGCAAAGCACCGCGCTAAAAAGCGGAAAGCGCAGTTATATATAGTTCAGGGTGATGGTTCAGACACACAAAAACAAGCTGGTTTTAATACGCATCCTGTGCGTATTGGCGCTTGTTTTGCTGTCTTTTGCCCATAGACCGGTGGATGTCAGCGCCCCCCTGCTGCAAATGACCACCAAAAGCGGCACCTCCGCTGAACCGGTTTTCATCCGTTATGAAACAATGCCCGATGGCAGTATTGTTTCGATCTGCGTTTCCGAAAACAGCGCCGCCTCTGACCAGCATCATAAAAATCATAATATGATGGTTGATTGCGAGGCCTGCCGTATCTCGGCGGCCTTTGCACTGGTTACACCACCTGCAGCCGGTGGTCCGGTTGTTGCCAAAGATACAGGCAACAGCGTCAGACGCACGGCCAAAGTTCTGCCCCGCTCCCGACCTTATCCGCCCGCCGCCCCGCCGCAGGCGCCACCTTTCCTTGCCTGATACAGGTCTGCGCATTCTCGCAATGCCGTAGGAAATATCAGTCATGCGCTTTAAGCGCCTTCATGCTTTCTGCCTGCAATTTGCAGCCGGAAAGCAGGATATTCGCAAGGAATAGATTTATGAAAACCATTTTCACACCACTCTGTGTTGCCAGCCTTCTTCTCGGCACTGCCGGTCTGGCACAGGCACATGTTTCGCTTGAAACAGCTCAGGCTAATGCAGGAAGCGGCTATAAAGCCGTCCTCAAAATCCCGCATGGCTGTGAAGGTGCCGCGACCACACAGATCAATGTCAAAATTCCGGAAGGTTTCATTGCCGCTCAGCCGCAGATGAAAGCCGGATGGGATATTGAAACTGTTAAATCCGACTACCAGCACAGCTATAAAGTGCACGGTAAAGACGTGAAAAACGGCGTGACCGAAGTGATCTGGAAAGGCGGCAAACTGCCGGGCGATTTCTATGATGAATTCTCGGTTGTCGGCAAACTCGCAGCCTTCGACAAGGATACAACATTATCGTTCCCGACAATCCAGACCTGCGAAAACGGTAAAACCGAAAACTGGACGGATATCGCAGCAGAAGGCCAGAATCCGCATGATCTGAAAAACCCTGCGCCGCAATTGCTCGTGGCGGCTGCCACAAAACAGGCAAGCCATGACGGCCACGGTGCGCATGGTGGCAATAGCGCCGAGGTGGTGACAGCCGGTGATCTTGAGCTTTCCGAAGCCCATAGCATCGCGACAATCCCGAATGCCCGCGTTGCAGGCGGCTATATTGTCATTACCAATAAGGGCAAAGAAGATGACCGCCTGATCGGCGGCACCACAGATGCAGCCGGAAAAGTTGAAATTCATGAAATGTCGATGAAAGACAATGTCATGAAAATGCGCAAGCTGAGCGAACCTCTGGCAATTCCCGCCGGTCAGACCGTGAAATTGGCACCAACCGGCTTCCACATCATGTTTATGGATCTGGCCAAGCCGTTCAAAGAAGGTGAAACAGTCAATGTTGTGCTGGAATTTGAAAAAGCCGGAAAGGTTAATTTACCGTTTCACGTGAATCCATCCAAGGGTTCTTCCGGTAATGCTGGCGGCAAGGCCAATGACCATAGCCATCACTAATTTCTGTTTCTCCGAAACCGTATCGGTTCGGAGATAAAAGACTAAGGCGGAGCGCCGGTCATATCGGCGCTTCGCATTGTGATTCTGGAACCGCTCCCTTTTGCCTGTCCTGTTTACAGGCTTCTGCATGAGGCGGGACGTCGCAGAGCTTAAAAATCCGGCCGGAATGTCGTTCAATCCGGCCAGCTGCGACAATCACGCAAAACATATACGGATTCATATAGATAGCATTGCATTTTAGAATAAAAACATGAGTAAAATACTCTGGAATTATTCTAAGCTATTGAAATAAGAACACTTTTCTAAATAAATGCTGAAAATTAGGTTTGACAACCGACCGTTTTCACCGGCATATTCCCGCTGTCAGAGCTTTCGGGAGGGATACTTCCGGCTCGTGGCAATAAATTCAACCTTTGATGTTTGGGCCTTGAACCCGCTCTATTGGAGGACCTCATGTTTGGTCAGGCACTTTACCGCCCAAGGGCGGTACTATCGTCGCGCCCTCAGCCGCGACGCATATTCATCGCTCCTTCGCGTCCGTTACAGATCGGATGCCGCCCATGAATATGCAGGTCAGAAATCTCTTTGAAACATCCAGTCATTATTTCGAGCGGCAGGCTGAAAAGCTGGTGCTTGAAGGCTATCGCCACTGGACATCCGGCTTCGAAACCGGATCGGTTATTCCGTGGGAAATGGCCTGGACGATTTACACTCAGGAGCTCGGCCTCGATAAAGCCAAACTCGCGCTGGCCGAACTCTCCCATTTCATCCGCACCCTGCATTTTTGTGCAGCTTGTCAGCTCAAGGCCTTTCCTTATGGTTCGATGCATATCTGCCGTGAAGAATGCCTGCTGATGGGACTGATCTCCGCCTTGCAAAACGGTGACGATACAACCCGTGATGCCTGTCTGGATGCTCTGGTAACCGGCAGCCGTGTCGCGGAAGTTAAAAAAGCCGCGCAGGATTATGCACAGGTCATGGCAGAGCTCGATCAGGTGCTGCTGCCTATCCCTCATTACGCCGTTGCCTGTGTTTTATCACCGGCAGGGCACAAAACCTTTCACTGATATGAAGAGCTGAAACTTCTTTCATAACTTTACCATGATTTTAGCCCAGTGACTGCGAGCGAAGCGCTCCGGATCCGCGGGCAAAACCGACAGGACGAATACAATGAATGCAAAAACTGAAAAGCGCTTGGGTATTATGGCTGCGCTCCTGCTGACCGCAGCAATGTTTGTGGCGCCTAATCCGATCCAGCAACAGCAGAATTTTCATTTTCTCAGCATGACTGAAGAAGCTGTCAAAGATGTACCAGCTCTGATTGTTGTTGCGCAAAACCATCAGTCCAGTTCAGCTATCCGCTAACAGCACCCATTTGAACTATCATATTTGATCCTTTTTTTATCACTGTCCTCCCAAGACAGAAAAAAGCCGCGCTAAAGCATTTTCAGCAAAAGTGGGAACCGGTTTTGCATATGAAAATGCGTAAAATAAATAGCCGGAGCATTTAAAAATGCTCCGGCTCAGCGCGGCTTTTATTTTCAAATAGTTTTAATCAGGCCTGCACAACAATCGGCGCTTTGCCCTGCACGCGATCATAAAGATCAATAATATCCTGATTCATCAGACGTACGCAGCCGGAAGACATAGCCTGCCCGATCGACCACCATTCCGGATTGCCGTGGATACGATAGCCGGTATCAACGCCGTCGCGGAAAATATAAAGTGCACGCGCACCCAGCGGATTGGCTGGTCCCGGCTCCTGACCATTACGGTATTTTTCCAGCTCCGGCTGGCGCTTGATCATTTCCGGCGGTGGTGTCCAGCGCGGCCATTGCTTCTTATATTGCACATTGGCGCGGCCTGACCATTCAAAACCTGCACGTCCGACACCGATACCATAACGCATGGCCTCGCCGCCCTGCAACACCAGATACAAATATCGCTCGTTCAGGCGTACAACAATGGTGCCCGGTGCCTCACCGGTCGGATCCGGCACGATCTGTCGGCGGAACTGTTTCGGCACTTTCTCATAAGGAATAGCAGGCAGGGAGTAACCATTCTCATGAACAGCCGCATACATCACTTCATTACTGGTGACGCCTTTATCAACGCTGATCTGCGGGCGCATCACACTGCCGGTCGAAGACATATCAATATCCGGCTGAAAAGCCGACATATCCAGCGACTGGGTACAGCCAACCAGACCAAAGGCACCGGCGCCGGTCAGAAAAATGCGACGGTTCAGAATTTCACCCTGCTTTGCCATGATAAATCCGTATCTTCAAAACCTTTTCAGAGGTCGGATTGTGCGCCCGCATGGTTGAAAAATCATTAAATTCGCCGGATCTTCATTTACCATAAACAATCGCCACACATTAAAAATGCAGTAAAAAGCAAAAAACCGGCACAAATTTGTACCGGTTTTTCAATTCGATCAGTATCCGCATCTCTGCCGGATCAGTAATCTTTTTCGTAGAATACGCCCAGACCGGAATCACCATTCGTACCGACAGAGCCTTTGGCTTTGAGATCCCGCGTAATATCCAGATTGATCGTGCCTTTGGTGCCATTGGAACCGCTGGCTTCCACACCGAGATAAATATTATCGCGGATATAGCTGCCTGCGCGAACCGCTGCATTGCCCTTGCTGTCGGTGACAACATCAAGATCATCCAGCCCTACGCCCTGACGCAATGCACCCAGCAGATTGGCGTTTTTACCACCCGCCAGTTCAGCGGCAGCAGCGGCAAGCTGTGCAATTTGGAAAGGAGACAGTTCCGAGATTGAGCGTTTGAAGATCAAACGCGCCAGAACTTCATCCTGCGGCAATTCCGGCTCCGAGGAGAATTTGATATCCGGATTATCCACTGTGCCCTGCACCGTCACAAGCACGATGATATCGCCGCCGTCACTGCGGGCAACGAAATAGAGCTGCGGGTTCATATCCCCGATCAGGGTCACTCGACCTTCATCAAAGGTTACACGCTGGGTCAGAATATCCAGACGGCCGCGCAGCAGTTCAAAACCACCGACCGGACGCACATTGGTTACAGGGCCTGTCAGACGGACAGCACCGCCCAGTTCCGTATCCAGACCGCGACCACGCACGAAAATCTGGTTCGGTGCAATCACGCGCACATCCAGTTGCGGCACGGTCGGACGGGATGTCGGCACCGGTGCTGAACCCTTGGCACGGGTTTCCACCTTGGCACGTTGCAACGTCATCAGCACTGATGCCGGTGTATTGACGTGGCGCACATCAATATTGGCACCGCCGCCGCCAAAACTTTCCGGCACGGTAATTTCCGCGCGTTCAATCTCGATCTTACCGGCAATCAGCGGATCGCGCATCAACGGGCCGGTAATGGTCAGACCGCCATTAATGGTCGCAACCACCATGGAACCATCCGCATAACGTGCCTTATCGAAGTTGATACGCAAATCAGCAGGGAAATTCTGCGCGGCATTGATCGAAACCGTACCATCCGCATTAATTGAACCACCGGTAGACAAAGCTGCGCTTGCATTGCGCAAACGGATTGTCTGGCCTTCCATGCTGCCATTGATGGTAATATTATTGAGGCGGATGTTGGTTTCCGGATCAACCATCTGCGCGCCGCTTGTCGAGAACATGCCGCGAATTTGCGGATTGTCGAAACCGCCGCTGACATTGGCGGTCAAAGCCAGTGTACCGGTTGCCTGTGCGCCACGATCCGACAGAAAACGATTGGCAAGCGCCAGCGGAATCTGCCCTGTCACATCAATACCCAAACCGCTGCCAGCCAAAGGCACGCGTCCCTGCGCGGTCACGCTGAGATTTTGCGGCCCGTCAACAGACAGCGAGCTGATATTGACGGTCTTATCACCATAGCGACCGGCAGCTTTCAGATTCAAAGGCGCAAGCCCGTTTTCGGCCAGCGGCTTGGCACTCAGCGCGCGTCCGTTCAGATTGAACTCGGCGGCAGGATTTGTCAGAGCTCCGGTGACTTTTGCAGTGCCGGTAATATTACCGCCCAGATTCTGATCCTTCACCACGCCATTGAGCAGAGCCAGCGGCAGATTGGCCAGTTCAACATTCACATCCAGCGCACCGGCAGATTTATCCGTGCCCAGCGGCACAAAACCATTCACACGGGTATCAAGACCGTTACCGCCGGTAATCCGGCTGTCGACTTTCAGACGGTTCTGACCCGACGTACCTTTAGCTGTCGCATTCAATGCGCCGATACCCAGTTCACGCGTCTGACGGGCAATCACATCACGCGCATTAATGTCAAAACTGACATCAGGCTGGTTACGCGAACCGGTAACCTTGGCCTGACCATTGATTAGACCGCCAAGCCCCAAATCCGGCTGAATGCTGTTTGCCACGTTCAGCGGCAGATTATCGAGTTTCACATCCAGATTGAAATGATCAGCCAAAGCACCATTAAGGCTCAGACGTCCTTCCCCCACCTGCATGATGATATTGTTAAAGGTAACATCGCTGCCTTTCAGCGCCAGAGATGCCGGTTGCGCCAGTCTGGTCAGCATTGTGCCCTGACGCAGTTCAGCACTGCTAAGCGACAGCAACAAACCACCGTCCTGCGGCTCCAATGCGCCGTTGACTTTAACTTTGGTACCGATTTTCAGATCAGTCGCAGCCTGAAAAACCGTTTTGCTGCCTTCAGACTGAGCCGTTGCATCAACCGTATTGATTTCAAATGTACCGGCGCGGATGGACTGTGCTTTCACAGTGCCGTCCACAACAGGAACATTAAACAGGTCGGCAAGCGTCGCATTAATATCCGCCTGCCCGATCACATTGCCTTCAACATTCAAATTACGGATATCTGCTTTGACTGCCGCATTCTGGCGGTCATTTTCATAAGACAGATCAATATCCGCATTGATGCTACCGGTTGCTTTGGCAAGGAAAAGAGCGGCAGCGGTTGAAACATCCGGCGCATCCACCTTCAGGCGACCGGCGAGCAGGTTTTTGTCCGCAATATTCAGATCACCGCTGACACGCGTGCCGCCAGCAACAAAACTCAGATCACTCAGGCGTTTGCCTTGCTCATCCAGCGCAATTTTACCGGCAAGATCGAGTTTTTCACCGCTTAAGAAGCCACTGCCGCTGAAACCACCGCTCAAAGACGGGGCAAGCTTCGGATCAGAACCGTCCAGCACAGCATTGAAGTCGAGCAGACCATCATTCAGTTTGCGCCCTTCCAGCGAACCGGAAGGCACAGATGCGCGGGCAGCCAGAGCAATCCGGTTTTCTGTTCCGCGTGCACTGGCTTTCAGCGACAATGGTCCCGTTGCCTTGTCGGACAGATCGGCAATGTCACCAATCTCAACGCCCAGATCGAAATCGGCATCTTTGCTGGAGAATGAGCCATTGGCAGTGATTGCATTTGCATCATTACCAATACGGAAACCACGGGCGGAAAAACCGTTTTCAGAACGCGCCAGACCACCGCTCAAAGTGGAGCGGCCATTGATAATACGGTCAGCAATATCCTCACCGGTTTTGATATTCTCTGCTGTGCCATCCAGCGTCAGGTCAAACCCGCCAGTGAGAAGCGCAACAGTACCGGTTGCTTTCAGATCAAGACTGCCGGCAAGCGAACGGTCTGCCAGTGCCGAGAACGGCATGAGGCTGTTTGCCTGTAAAACAATGTCACCGGTATAAATGAATTTATCGATTGCACCCTTTAAGGCAGCGCTCAGACCGTTACCGGTGAGCTGCAGTTTTTCAAGCTGCACAGGAGAACCGGCACGCCATTGCCCCGATACGGCCAGATCAAAACGATCCCCCAGCGCCTGCGCAACCTCAGGCTGCCTGGCATTAATTCCCGTTACATTCCCTATAATATTGAAACCGACATGGCGGTTTTGTGCGTCCTGCAGATTTTCTGCTGCGCCGCCCATATCCAGCACAGTCTGCTGTGCGGAGAAATCACCGGCCTGCAGACCTTCAACCAGCAGCTTGCCTGTCCAGTCTGCGGATTGGCGGTCGCCGTAATCCAGTGTCAGACGCGCAGACGCCAGAGAGGTCTGGCCGCCGCTGACCGGCAGAAGCACACGGCCTTTTTCCCGATCTGCAATCAGCGCATCAAGGGTCAGACGTGTCAGAAAGCCGTCATTGGCGGTTTCGGCCTTGGCCTGTACCTGCAGAGCGGCATTGGAAAGGTTGAAATTATCCAGACGGAAACCACCGCCATCCTTGATAAAACCATTGGCTGCAAGGCTTGAGGTTGCGCCAAAGAAATCACGGAATTTTTCCGGAATGAGTGCAGCAATCGGACCTTTGACATCCGCATTAAACACGCGGCCGGTAACAGTGCCGTCCGCATTGCGGTTCAGGGTCAGAAGTCCGGTCAGAATGCGCTGGCTGTCCGCATCAAGCGTCAGGTCAACTTTCAGATCATCAAGCTTGCCTGCGCCGGTCAGAGCCAGCTCAACAGGCGGTTTGCCTGCAATATTCAGAAGATTGGCGGCAATACCATTGGCAGGCTCGGAAAGACGCATATCCAGATCAAGCTTCTGATCGGCATTGGCGTAATTGGCTTTCAGCTTCATTGTGCCGCCCGGACCATCCAGACGCTGCATGTTAAACAGCGACTCCAGCGATCCGTCCTGAAGGGTCAGATTGCCTTTCAGCGCCACTTCCGATGCCAGACCAAAGACCGGCTGGCCGAATTTCAGGCGTTCAATATTCAGCTCACCCAGCAAAACCGCCAGCGGCAGTTCCGGCAAAGCGAAGCCACCGGCTTCCGGTGACGGCAGTCCCTCATCCGGCAAAGGTGTGCGGATAAACTCAACTTCCTTGGCCGAGAGTGTATCCACGCTCAGACGGCCGCGCAGAAGCGCCAGACGACTCCAGACAAGCTGGGCATCTTTAATGCGCAGCCAGATACCTTCGCGGTCAGCAACTGTGATAGCGCCGACTTTTGCCTCAGACGACAAAACGCCTTCAATACCGGTAATGCTGATCTTGCGGTTCGGCCCCGACAGTTTTTCTTCAACAAAAGACAGGAAGTAGGACTTCTCCTCTTCGGCTTCCTGCGTGGAAACAGAAGTGTCAGCCTGTGCGGTCTGCGTACCTGAACCCGCAGGATTGCTCTGGCCGGTGGCAGGCGTCGTTACGCTGTCCGCTCCCTGAGGCAGCAGCGATGCCCCGATATAAATACCGAGCGGCAGAATGATAAAGAAAGTGGCTACGAAAGCGAGAAAACGGTTCAAAACGCCTGTCCTATGCCGACATAGAATGCAAAACTTGAGTCACCTGCCTTGCGGTTAAGCGGCACGGCAACATCGAAACGGATCGGTCCGAGACTGGTATCATAACGCAAGCCCGCACCTGCCCCCAAACGCAGATTCTCCGCAAAATCAGGGTAGGATTCCTCCCCGACATATCCTCCGTCTACAAACCCGACCACACCGATACTATCGGTAACTTTTGTGCGAACCTCGCCGGACATTTCCATCAGCGAACGTCCGCCGATCACCACATCCCCCGGCTTATTCACCCCGATGCTGCGATAAGCATAACCACGGACAGAACCGCCGCCACCGGCAAAGAAGACTTTATCCGGCGGCAGATCGCTCATATCGGCACCGACAATCGATCCGACTTTAACACGACCGGCCAGCACAACGCGTTTATCTTCACCAAAGCCGTAATAGCCACGGCCTTCTGCGGTAAATTTGGTCGAGAAACTGCCGTTTTTGAGCTCGTAGAACGGCTCAACCACGCCCTCGGCATAATAACCGGAAGTAGCATTGGTCTTGTTATCGCGCTTATCCAGCAGAATACCGCCCAGCATCCCCACGGTGAAGAACTGGCGTTTGCCGTAATAATCATCATCAAACTGCGCACGAGACACATTGGCAAACAAACGTCCGCTCAGATCTTCATTGAAGATATGCGTAAAACCTGCCTGTCCGCCGACCGATGTCTCGGTATAATTATCCAGAACCTCACGCTTACCGGTCAGAGACGAAACGAAATCCGTATCCGGTGTGAACACGCCCGGTTTGGTGAAGGATGTGCCCAGCACATAGGTAAAGTTCTTCGGATCATAGGAATTATCCTGCGAACCGCCGATACCGCTGACCTTGGCATCAAAGCGCAGACGTTCCGCCTTGCCGAACAGATTACGATGCATCCAGAAGGCTTCCACCCCTGCACCGTCCAGCGTGGAATAACTCGCACCAAGACCGAAGCGGCGTGGTTTACGCTCCTGCACGATGAGATCCATCGGCAGAATACCGTCGCGGTTGATTTCCTGTGCTTCCTGAATCGATGTCGAGCGGAAAACATCCAGCCGTGCCAAACGGCGGCGTGCACGCTCAATATCATCCGGATCATATTCCTGACCCGGTTTCAGATCTGTCATATAGGCAACGAATTCCGGATCCATGCGGGCTGTGCCCTGCACTTTGACAGGACCGTAATGGGCAACACGTCCCGGTTCCAGCGTGATATCCGCATTCAGCACATTGCCTTCATGATCGGCAACAATATCCTCACGCGTAACTTTCGCCTTGGCATAACCCTGCTGACGCCATGCCTCAACAGCAAGACGCTCTGCCTTCAGGATTGTACCGGATTTGGCAATTTCGCCGCTTTTGAAACCGGCCTTTTCAGGCGACTGCACCTGATCGCGGCGGCCATCTGTCGGCGGTGCAAGTTCATTAATGCTGGCGCGGGCAAACAGGAATTGCGGGCCTGGATCAACATTGATGACAATTTTAGATGTATCCGGCAATTGTGTATCCGGCGGCAGGTTTGCAGCTTCGCGACCATCAACCAGAATACTGATGGTGCCGCCATAACGACCTTCACCATAAAGTGCCATCAGAATACGGCGGTAATCACCACGTGCTTTGGCCAGCAGTCCGCCGGAGCCGGAAGCCGCTTTTTCTTCATCAGCCACAAGCCGTGAAGCGCCTTTAACCAGATCTTCCACATCGGCTGCCGTACCGTCTTTATTGGTGCGGGTGCCGCCGGAAGTGACTTCAACGCTGTAGCGTTTCGGTTCGGCAATGACATCATCGGCTTCTTCAGCCTTGTCTTTACCCCAAAGTTTAATGCCAAAGAGCTCAAAAGCATGCGCAGGCGATGCCGCCATAACCGGCAGCAGCGCAGTGAACAGCAGGAGGGTGCTGACTTTACGGATTGGAGCTCTCCTTAATTTATTACCTGCATATCATCCCATTCAACGGGGTCAATACGCATATTCCTCGGCATAGCCCGCTCCACCCATCGCGCGATGCCTAACAATCAAACTAGCGGAGAGTATAATCCAAAAGCTTACACTGCTTTTTTAAAATTTATGCTTAACAAAATATTAATTTGTATTTTCCTTTACCTAAAGAAAAACTTAATTTGTGGCTTTCAATCAAATATGAATTTTGAATATTTAATCTTAAGAAAGAAACAAAAACGACAATCACAGAGGCATAAAGCCGTAAAACATTGAAAATATTTGTCTTTTAAAAATACAGCCGTACAGGGCAATTTAAAACCGACATGAAAGATTGTTCCGGAAAGCATTTGTCATACGGATTGCAACACGTTCCAAGAAAATGCGCATTGGTTAAAATACAGCCACCTCCTTTAAAGAGTCCTGCCACGGAACCACGTTTTCCATAACAGGGAATCGCCTTGCAGAATCTGCCTTATCAGATCCTATCTGCGCCATCCTCCGCGCGGGAAGTGCACGGGCCCCACACCCCATCGGGGGTTCCAGCCCTGCCGGCCAAAAGGACGAGGATTATAGCGTGGCCCATAAGGCCGGTAGCCCGGACGATACCAAGGCCGGTAATAAGGCGGATGCCAGCCCGTGTAATAAGGTTGATAATACGGAGCATAAAACGGATCATCATAAAAACCTGATCCGATATTCAGCCCGAAAGTGACTTGCGGCTGCGTATTATAGACCGGTGCTGCATTATAGCCCTGATAGGATTGGGATAAATAACGGCCACTTATCCAACCTATCCCCCAGCTGCTTCTGATCTGACACCAGCTGCCGCGGCAGTTCTCAATATGCACCGCCGCACCGCGCGGCAAAGCTGCAATCCGCGTATAGTTTGTGCCCGGCCCCTGCCGTAAATTGACAGTACCCGAAACAGTAGCGACCTGCGCCTGCACAATGCCGGTTCCTACCAGCAGCATTAGCCCTGAAATTATTGAAATAATCTTCATCGAAATCACCAAATTAAAATTGAAGAAATTTAAATGAATGCAAGTTTTAAATGACGCGCTTTGAGAAGATCAAAATTATGAAAGAATAAGGACTGTAATTTGAGACAGGTTACCCATGCATCTCAATATAAAATGCATAAAAAAACGGCGCTGCCAAAGCAGCGCCGTTCATTGTTATTCCCGTGAGTGAGATAAGCTCACCCATATTGCACCTTATGGCAGCGCGCGCGCGGCCTCAGGGCTGACTTCCATCATATTGATGGCCAGATGGTTCATAATCCACAGCGAGCCGATCAGAACAATCGCCAAAATCAGCACGGTGAAGAGCAGAGCCAGCAATGTCCAGCCGCCCTCGGATTTGCAATCCATGTGCAGGAAGTAAACCAGATGAACAATCATCTGCACCGCGCCGAAAACCATAATAATGGCAACGGTTGTGGTGGTGTCAAAATACTGTCCCATCACCACGCCGAAAGGAACGGCTGTGAGGATGACGGCCAGAATGAAACCGATAATATAATTCTTGGTTTCGCTGGCTGATGCTTCAGTTTTATGCGCGGAACTCATGCCTGAACTCCCATCAGATAAACAATCGAGAATACACCGATCCAGACAACATCAAGGAAGTGCCAGAACAGGCTGAGGCACATCAGACGGGTCTGGTTGGCTTCTGTCAGACCGGAACGCAGAACCTGCGCGACCAGAACCAGAATCCAGATCAGACCGAACAGAATGTGCAGACCGTGCGTACCGACCAATACGAAGAAGGCGGACAGGAATGCAGAACGGCCAGGACCGGCACCGATTTCGATCAGGTGATGGAATTCATAGATTTCCATCGCCAGAAAGGCTGCGCCGAGCAGGAATGTCACGGCAATCCAGCCAAGCATGGCGGATTGTTTTTTACGTGACATCGCGATCATCGCGAAGCCATAGGTCAGGCTGGAGAACAGCAGCAGAGCGGTTTCCACAGCAATGAAGTTCAGATCGAACAGTTCCCAGCCGGTCGGTCCTCCCGCGTATGAACGCGAGAGAACTGCAAAGGTGGCAAACAGACCCGAGAAGATGACACAGTCACTCATCAGGTAGATCCAGAAGCCGATCAGTGTCGTGCCGCGGGAATCGTGGTGCTCGTGATCGTCGTCATGCCCGTGGGCGTGATCGTTAGCGTGCGTTACAGCGGCACTCATGGCTTAACTCCCAAAGACTGCAGCTTGAGCGTATGCTCATCTTCGATGCGCTGCACTTCTTCCGCAGTGACATAGTAGTCGCGGTTATTGTTGAAGGAATGGATGATGCTGATCGCGATGATGGCCAGAGTAGCGGCAATTGCCAGCCACCAGATATGCCATACACCGGCAAAACCAAGCGCGATACAAACCATACCGATGATGAAACCGGTGCCGGTATTACGCGGCATATGGATTGGCTTGAACTTGTCGGTTTTACGCTTCACGCCACGCTTCTTCATATCCCAGTAAGCATCAACATCCTGAACACGCGGTGTTTCAGAGAAGTTGTAGAACGGAGCAGGAGAAGCCACAGACCATTCCAGCGTACGGCCGTTTTCCCACGGATCACCGGTGTGGTCACGCAGTGCTTCGCGGTTGCGGATGGACACCAGAACCTGAATGATCTGACAGGCAATACCAACCAGAATGATTGCAGCACCGATAGCGGCAATAATCAGGTAAATCTGCCATGCCGGATTTTCAGTGTGGTTGATACGGCGGGTCATACCCATGAAGCCCAGAATATAGAGCGGCATGAAGGCAAGAATGAAACCGGTCAGCCAGCACCAGAATGCGCGTTTGCCCCAGGTTTCATCGAGACGGAAACCGAATGCTTTCGGGAACCAGTAGATGAAGCCGGCAAAACAACCGAACAGCACGCCGGAGATAATCACGTTATGGAAGTGCGCGATCAGGAATACGGAATTGTGCAGTACAAAGTCCGCAGGCGGAATTGCAAGCATAACGCCGGTCATACCACCGACCACAAAGGTACACATGAAGCCGACAGTCCACAGAACCGGCGTTTCCATACGCACGCGGCCTTTATACATCGTGAACAGCCAGTTGAAGATTTTCGCCCCTGTCGGGATCGAAATAATCATTGTCGCCACGCCGAAGAAGGCGTTAACGGAGGCACCGCCACCCATTGTAAAGAAGTGGTGAGCCCAGACGAGGAAGGCCAGAACGGTAATGGCAACGGTCGCATAAACCATTGAAGTATAACCGAACAGACGCTTGGCAGAGAAAGTCGCGATAACTTCCGAGAACACACCAAAGCAAGGCAGAACCAGAATATAAACTTCCGGATGACCCCAAATCCAGATGAGGTTGATATACATCATCGGATTGCCGCCGAAATCATTGGTGAAGAAATGCATACCAAGATAACGGTCAAGCTGCAGGAGCGACAGGGTTACGGTCAGGATCGGGAAAGCTGCAACGATCAGAATGTTCGAGCAGAGGGCAGTCCATGTGAAAACCGGAACCTGCATCATTGTCATGCCGGGAGCGCGCATTTTGATGATGGTTGCGATAAGGTTCACACCGGAGAGCAGCGTACCCATACCGGAAATCTGCAAAGCCCAGAGGTAATAGTCAACACCGACACCGGGGCTGTATTCCAGTCCGGACAGCGGCGGATAAGCCAGCCAGCCTGTACGGGCGAATTCACCGACGCCGAGCGAGATGTTTACCAGAATAGCACCAGCAACAGTCAGCCAGAAGCTCAGGGAGTTCAGGTAAGGGAACGCAACGTCGCGGGCACCGATCTGCAACGGAACTGCAAAGTTCATCAGACCAACGATAAACGGCATCGCCACGAAGAAGATCATGATCACGCCGTGGGCAGTGAAGATCTGGTCATAGTGGTGCGGAGGCAGGAAGCCTTCATTGGCGCCGGAGGCCATAGCCTGCTGGGCGCGCATCATCACGGCATCGGAGAAGCCGCGGAACAGCATCACCAGCGCCAGAATGATATACATGATACCAACGCGCTTATGATCGACAGTTGTCAGCCAGTCACGCCACAATACGCCCCATTTACCGAAATAGGTAATGGCTGCGAACAGAGACAAACCGCCGAGTACAACGGCACTTAAAGTGACCACAAGTATCGGTTCGTGAAGCGGAATATCCGCCAGGGTAAGTTTTCCGAACATTTCTCTACACTTTTAATGGCAAAACCATTGGCCATAATCTGCCAATGGTCTGCCTGCCTAAAGTCACGAAATCCCGTCAGTTAGACGCAGGTTCCGCAGGCGATTCTTTTTTCACAGAGGATGTGATGAATGGTGAAAGCTTCTGTACGCTGCCGCCGCCATGGCTGACACACGGGGTCTTGCCATCCACACAACGACCGATAACAGCACTGAACAAACCAGGCTCAGTTGAGGCATAATGTGTAACCGGATGCTTCTCTGTCGGCTGATCCAGCTCGATATAACCGGCACGGTTCAGTGCTTTGTCAGAGGTGCGGACTTCGGAAACCCATTTTTCAAAGTCGGCTTCGTTTTTCACATGGGTTGTGAAACGCATCTGCGCAAAACCGTCACCGCTATAGTTCGCGGAGATACCTTCATAAGCACCGATTTCATTACCGATAAGGTGCAGCTTGGTCTGCATGCCAGGCATTGCATAAACCTGACCGCCCAGAGCCGGAATGAAGAAGGAGTTCATCGTGTGACCGGAGGTGATACGGAAGTTCAGCGGACGATCAACCGGTACGACCAATTCATTCACCGAAGCAATCCCCTGCTCCGGATAGATGAACAGCCATTTCCAGTTCATAGCCACAACTTCAACCTGAACCGGCTTTGCCGCATGTTCCAGCGGGCGGTACGGATCCAGCTCATGGGTCTTAATCCAGGTCACATAACCAAGAATGAGAATGACGATGCACGGAATAATCCAGACAGCGGCTTCAATCTTGTTTGAGTGATGCCAGTCCGGCAGATATTCATTATCTTTGTTGGCGCGATATTTATTCGCGAAATACAAGGTCGCGATAATGACCGGCACAACAATCAGCGACATGATGACTGTCGCGAAAACAATCAGGTCGCGTTCTTTAATGCCGACTTCGCCTTTAGGAAACAGCACAACCTGCTGACACCCTGCCAGTATAGCCGTCAGCATCAGAACCGCACCGATACCTGCCGACCGGAATAATCTGTGTTTCATTTAATTTTTCCGTCTTGAATGCGCCCGGGACAGGCCACATATCAACATTCACCAAGATATTTCAGGCTCATGAATAAGCTCAAAAACATCTTAACTGCTTTGAAATGCTGTATTATTTCTTATCTGACATTGTTTCAGACTAAGAAGAACATACAGTAGTTTCGGTAAATTCTGAAATTCATAAACAAAAAAGCGCCGTATTTCAACACCGGCGCCTATACGCACATATTTCAGAAAACCCGGCCGGAGCAATTTCATCTCTCAAAAAAGATAAAAGCTGCTCCCATCAGACCGGAATATCGAATGTCTGAAGCCACAATTGACGGGCATATCAGACCGATTCACTCCGGCATCCAGAACTTTTGCGGTTTCTATAAGCAGGAAAGCATCTAACAGCAAGATGAATCTCGGTCACGTTTCCGCGTCCGGAGCAAAAACTATCCGGCAGGCATAAGACGGCACATGAAACAGGGAAATCAGGAAACAGCTGCAAAGGTCCAAAGCATTTCACAGTCAGGCGGGCTCAGCTTGACGCCCTGAACTTAGTCAAGTCGGGTCAACTTGACGGCAGTGATAATGCGACCAAATAAAGAATCTAGAGCATGCCGCAGAAAAACGGGCACCGGTTTTCCGATAACGACATGCGTAAAACAAGGAGACAGAGCGAGCGATATGATGCAAACCGGACGTCAATCGCTTCAGGCAAAGAAGCTTTAGAAAATGAAAAAGGCCGGGATGTCCCGACCTTCCATGAAACGCCTCAACCAATGCCAGTACATCCGTGGTCAATAGTCAGGCGAATTTCTTAAACTTTATTTATGTATAGGCCCCGATTATTTCAAGAGCATGACAGATTTACGTTATCTTTGTGTCATCTATCTTGCTTTTGCATCCTGCTGCTCCGGCATAAGCACAGCCTGACAGCCGGATTATGCTACGGCGCGATCCTGATACAGTTCCTGTTCTCTTTCCTCTTCCTGCGCAATATAGGCATAAACCTCATCCATACATTGCTGCAGCATATCGAGATCAACAGGCCCCATGCGGCTGAGATAAATATCCATCTCGGAAGCAGGCACACCACGCTTAATCATTTCGACAATCGCCTGTACGACTATGGTTTTCTGATCAAATCTGTAGCGCTGCATACCCCACCTCACGCATCTCAGGGTTCTCCTCCCCTTTATGCACCCATATGGTTAATATGACGTGAAGATGGCACATTTAACAACAGCAAATAACTGTCATTTTTTAACAAGATCTCCGCAAAATGATATTTCTGCGCAATAAAAACGATCTGCATTACATTATAAAATTATAACTTACATATATCTAATAGCTTAAAAACAAAAACTGCCCGCCGGTATATTTTCCGGCAGGCAGTATTCATATTTCTATTTGCTGAAAGACAGCAGATCAGTTTAACGGATTACATACCGTCATTCTGGCCGATGATCTCGCGCTTACCGACATGATTGGCAGCGCCGACAAGACCTTCCTGCTCCATACGCTCCACCAGAGATGCGGCACGGTTGTAACCGATCGACAGGCGGCGCTGGATATAGGATGTCGAGCATTTCTTATCCCGCAGCACCACTTTGACAGCCTTTTCGTAAAGATCATCGCCGTCATCGGATGCCATATCGCTCTTGTCAAAGACCGCACTGTCATCTTCAACCGCTTCCGTGTCTTCTTCATCAGCAGTCACGGTTGCCAGATAATCAGGACGTCCCTGTTCTTTCAGGTGATTGACGACCTTTTCGACTTCCTCATCCGATACGAAAGGACCATGGACGCGGACGATGCGGCCGCCACCGGCCATATGCAACATATCGCCCTGACCAAGCAGTTGCTCAGCACCCTGCTCACCAAGAATGGTACGGCTGTCGATCTTCGACGTGACCTGGAAGGAAATACGGGTCGGGAAGTTCGCCTTGATCGTACCGGTGATCACATCAACAGAAGGTCGCTGTGTCGCCATGATCAGGTGAATACCGGCCGCACGCGCCATCTGCGCCAGACGCTGGATCGCACCTTCGATTTCCTTACCAGCAACCATCATCAGATCGGCCATTTCATCGACAATAACGACGATGTAAGGCATTGGCGTCAGATCCATTTCCTGTTCTTCATACAGGATTTCACCGGTAGCCTTGTCAAAACCGGCCTGAACGGTACAGGTAACAGTCTCACCTTTTTCACGCGCTGCGGCTGCACGGGCATTATAGCCGTCAATATTACGCACACCGAGACGCGACATCTTGCGGTAACGCTCTTCCATTTCGCGCACGGTCCATTTCAGCGCCACGACGGCCTTTTTCGGATCGGTTACGACAGGAGTGAGCAGATGCGGAATACCGTCATAGATCGACAGTTCCAGCATTTTCGGATCGATCATGATCAGGCGGCATTCTTCCGGCTTCAGACGGTAGAGCAACGACAGGATCATGGTGTTGATTGCCACCGACTTACCGGAACCGGTCGTACCGGCAACCAGCAGATGCGGCATCTTTGCAAGCTCAGCAATTACCGGCTCACCGCCGATGGTTTTGCCAAGGCAGAGCGCCAAACGGCAATTGGTGCGCTCGAAAGCAGGCGATTCAATCAGCTCACGGAAATACACGGTTTCGCGGATCGAATTCGGCAATTCAATACCGATCACATTACGGCCCGGCACCACTGCAACACGGGCAGAGAGTGCCGACATGGAACGGGCAATATCATCAGCCAGACCAATTACGCGGGAGGATTTAACACCCGGTGCCGGTTCAAATTCATAGAGGGTGACAACCGGACCCGGACGCACATGGATAATTTCACCACGCACACCGAAATCTTCCAGAATGCTTTCCAGCAAACCAGCGCTGCGTTCCAGCATTTCCTGCGAAATAATCGCACCGTCTTTATAAACAGGCTCCTGCAACAAAGCACGAGGCGGATATTCATAACCTTCACCGGACATTACAGTTCCGGTTTCAATCGCGGTCGGCGAGAAAATCGACAAGTTGATCGAGGCCGACGGATTGCGCGGCGCAGGAGCGGCAGCGAATGTTACCGGTGCAACAGTTGGTGCGACAGGTGTTTCTTCCTGTTCTGCCACAGCTTCCTGCACCAGATCACAATCTTCCACCACAGTTTCAGCAACTGCTTCAGCAACTATTTCAGCTGGCATTTCTGCAAGCGGCTCGGCAGCAACGGCCACAGCTTCTTCTGCTACCGGTACGGACACTGCATTCAGCGGCGGCTGCATATTCAATGCCTGTGTGGCAATTGAATAGACCGGCATCTGATAACCGGACAGGCCAAAACTAAAGGATGGCAGGAACGGATTGCTGACAGTCTGTGCAGGCTCCGCCGCAACAGCAACAGTTTCTGCAAGCTCAGCCACGGCTTCCGCAACCGGTGCCGGTGTTTCAGCTTCCATCTCAACTGCGGTTTCCACAACAGTTTCCGCTACGGTTTCAGCAATCTGTGCTTCTTCATGCGCCGGCCGCCATTCAACGGTGCGGAACATGCTCAGAATTGATTTTTCTTCCGCAACGGGTGCTGTTTTAGCGACAGGCATCACGGCCACAGGTGCCAATACAGGTGCAGGCATTTCTGCCGGTTCTGTCACTGTCTCAACAACAGCTTCCGCAGCAGGGGCAATTTCCGGCAATCCGGCAAATTCCCAGAAGGCAAAATCAGACAAATGGCTTAGCTGCAAACCGCCCTGCTCTGTCTCAGCAACCGGAGCAACAGGTTCAGCAAGCACAGGCTGCTGCGGCTCAGGCAGATGCGAAACCACAGCATTGACCACTTCGGCTTCCGGCACGATTGAGACCACCGGCGTCGGCACGGTACCGGCCAGAGGTGTCGCAGCTTCAACATGCGGTGCAACCGGAACAACCGGCAGGCGCAAACGCGCAGCAACAATCATGCTTGAAGGCCCGCGCAAAACCGGCGCAGTACGAACAGGCTGGGCAGTCACAGGAGCGGCGGCGGCAGTCTGCATGACAGGCGTTACGACCGCTTCTTTCTGCACAGGGGCAGATGGCTGCACTTCTTCTTCCGCACCGAATTCTTCAATCAGCTTGGCGCGCAAACGCTGCAATTCATTTTCAGGTGTGCGGGTAAAACGCACATTCTCGGCCAAAGCAAAAGCATTTTTCCAGACCTTTTCGCCGGAGCCGAATTGCTCACGTACAGACAAGCCCTGATAGGCCACATGCGGATTAGGCACGGTCATTGTCGGATTGGCCGGTTTCGGATGTACCGGAGCAGATACGGCCTGCGGCGCGGCAGGCACAGTTGCTGCAACAGGTTCCTGCGCAGCAGGCTGCGCGACAGCAGTCTGTTCTTCTGCCTTTGCGGATCTGTCCTGATCCATCCAATGCTTAACCGCAAAATTGTTGCTCATCTGCTTACTCCTAAGCGGGTATGACGGGGTAACGGGCACAGGGGCGGCAGTCGATGCTGCCGGTGTGACTTCTGTCACAACCGCCGGAGCATAGCTGAGAGGGGCAACGGAGATTATTTCTGCCACCTCTGATTCTGTAACGACATGTTCCGCTTGCGGCTGTGATACGGGTGCAGGAGCGCCAGAAGCAGATTGTTCCGGCCTCTGTATTTCCTGCGGCTGGGATACCGGTTCACGCATGTCAGCGGAAACCGCAAAGCGGTCAGTCGTTGCAATGGAGAAATTGGATCGGGGAATACGCATGGACCTGAAAAACCAAAAATACGCTACTGAGTTCTGTCCACAAAGTAATAAAAAATGAAGGTTAATAAGTTCCTTCCAAATCGCATTTGTGATCGACCGAAAAAGACGAAAATCAGCCGTCTCTCTTGCGTGAAATGTTAAATTTATAAAATATTTTCAAATATATAGCGGATGAGTAACGCAGGATTTCGATGCGCAACAATATTTCTGCACTGCCTTCACACGCGTAAACCACAAGCAAAAGCGCAGCAGTCAGGCATTATGAGCCGGCCGGTATAATTTGCAGCTTCTCACGGCAGCCGATTATGGGAGAAAATACTCCGTAAAGACCGGTGTTCAGCAGAAAACAGCTCTGTTTTCCGCTCAATCACAATGAATTGCTCAAATTTTCCCTCAAATCCCCGCACATCAAAGCAATAATCCCTCTCGCAATCGCTGAACGGGTGGGCTAAGGAGACGCCAACCGGTCGGGCAACCGACTCTTTCCCGTGAAGAGCGCCCCGTTCAGGCTCATATAAAGATGGTGACAATCATGCTCTCTTATCAGCGTTATGCAGTTCTCACTTGTGTTGCGCTCCTGACCATTGCCTCTTTTATCGGGGCAGTCTTTTACAGCGAATGGCTCCTTATCATCACTGCCGTCTCAAGCTCACTGCTTGGGCTGGGCGTCTATGATATTTTTCAGTCCAAACACGCAATTCTGCGCAATTACCCGATCATCGGGCATATGCGCTTTATTCTCGAAAGTATCCGTCCGGAACTGCGCCAGTATATTATTGAAGGCGACCGCGATGAAGAACCGTTCAGCCGCGAAATCCGCGGTCTGGTTTATCAGCGCGCCAAAGGCGTTGAGGACAAACGTCCGTTCGGCACGATCGAAAATGTCTATAGTTCCGGCTATGCATGGCTGACCCATTCTGCTGTTCCTATGGTGATTAAGGATACGGATTTCCGTGTCCGTATCGGCGGCTCTGCCTGCAAACAGCCTTATGATGCCAGCCTGTATAATATTTCGGCCATGAGCTTCGGCGCGCTTTCCGCCAATGCCATTCTTGCTTTGAACAAAGGCGCGAAGATTGGTGGTTTTGCCCATGATACCGGTGAAGGCAGTATCAGCCGCTACCACCGCGAAGGCGGCGGCGATCTGATTTATCAGGTTGCATCCGGCTATTTTGGCTGCCGTAATGATGACGGCACATTCTCACCGGAGAAATTTGCAGTTCAGGCTGCTGATCCTCAGGTCAAAATGATTGAGCTGAAAATCAGTCAGGGTGCAAAACCCGGTCATGGCGGCATGTTGCCAGCCAAGAAAATCTCACCGGAGATTGCCGAAGCACGCGGCATTCCTATGGGCAAGGATTGCATCTCACCGCCTGCGCATAATACGTTCTCCACGCCGATCGGCATGATGAAATTTATCGGCCAGCTGCGTGAACTCTCCGGCGGCAAGCCTGTCGGCTTCAAACTATGTATCGGTCACCGTCGTGAATTCATGTCGATGGTCAAGGCCATGCTGAAAACCGGCATTTATCCTGATTTCATCGTCGTTGACGGTAAAGAAGGCGGCACCGGCGCGGCTCCGCTGGAATTTGCCAATCGCGTTGGCATGCCGATGCTTGAAGGTCTGACCTTTGTGCATAATACGCTGCGAGGTGCCGGTATCCGCCACGAGATCAAAATCGGTGCGGCCGGTAAAATCGTCTCGGCCTTTGATATTGCCCGTACTTTTGCTCTGGGCGCTGACTGGTGTAATTCGGCACGCGGCTTCATGTTTGCTGTCGGCTGCATTCAGGCGCAGTCCTGTCACACCAATACCTGTCCTGTCGGTATTGCCACGCAGGATCCGTTACGTCAGCGTGCGATTGATGTCGGTGACAAGAGCAACCGTGTTGCACGTTTCCACCGCAATACAATGCATGCTCTGGGTGAGCTTGCCGGTGCGGCTGGTCTCAGCGATCCGCGTGACTTCATGCCTTATCATTTCATGTTCCGTCAAAAGGACAATGAGTTCCTCGACGGCAATGAAGTCTATCCGTATCTGCCAAACGGCTTTCTGGTCTCCGGCCCTGAGATTGAGGAGCTGTCTGACTGGTACAGCCGCTGGGATCGCGCTTCTGCTGAAACTTTTGCGCCGCCGGAAATCCCGCATGGACCGTTTATGCGCCGCAAAATTGCTGCCTGATATAAAAATCCCGCCCATCTTTTACTTTCCCGCATTGTCCGACGCATCACAGCAGGAAAAGAAATCAGTCCGGCGAACTGATTTCCCTGCGGAGGCGCTTCGCACTTTTGCTGGAAATGCTTGAGGCGGGATTTTTATGCCTTCAAACTTCAGGATCACGCATGGTTTCTTTTTGCGTGATGAGACGGGCGCTTTGTAATCCGCTCAGATAAATCCAGAGCCAACTCCACGCGACTGCAAGTCGTGAACGCGTTCCGATCAGAAAATAGATATGGGCAAGCCCCCATATCCACCACGCCAGAATGCCTTTCAGCTTGAATTTTCCGAATTCGATAACAGCAACTTTTCGGCCGATTGTCGCCAGGTTACCCTGATGGCGATATGTGAAAGCTTCAGGTGCAGGAGCACCTCTCAGCATGGCGCGAATGCATTTTGCAACAAAGCTGCCCTGTTGTTTGGCAGCGGGAGCAATGCCGGGCACGGATTGATCCTCACCCCACTTGACCGAGGCCGTATCACCGATCACAAAAATTGACGGATCATCCGCAAGCCGCAAATCCTTAGTGACAACCACCCTGCCCGCACGATCCGATTCTGCTCCAAGCCACTGCGCCGCAGGCGACGCCTGCACACCGGCAGCCCAGATGATTGTGCGACAGGCAATAGGCTCCTCACCGATTGTAATACCGCTCTCATCACAGGCTGTAACCGGCACGCCGGTACGCACGGTCACGCCGAGCTTTGTCAGTGCATTGCGGACATAACCGGATAGATCTTCGCTGAAGCTCGGCAAAACACGCGCTCCGGCCTCAACCAGCAGAACTTTCGCCTGACGTGTATCAATACGGCGAAACTCACGCGGCAGCGTGTGATGGGCAAGTTCTGCAATCATACCGGCCATTTCAACACCTGTCGGCCCCGCACCGATCACAGCGAATGTCAGTAATGCTTCACGCTTGGCCGGATCCGCCTCCAGTTCCGCCTGCTCAAAAGCCAGCAACATGCGCCTGCGGATTGTCGTTGCATCTTCCAGTGTTTTCAGACCCGGCGCAAAGGCTTCCCATTTATCTTTACCGAAATAGGCGTGGCGTGCACCCGTTGCCAGAACCAGTATGTCATAAGGCAATTCAGCACTGTTGCGCAGGCGCACTGTTTTATGAACACGGTCAATTCCGACAACCTCATCAAGCAGAGTTGTCACTTCCTCGCGGTCACGGAAAAGATGGCGGATCGGCCATGCTATTTCAGATGTTGCAAGCACGGTGGTTGCAACCTGATAGAGCAAAGGCTGGAAAAGATGATGGTTGCGGCGATCCACCAAAGTAATGTCAATATCAGCATTTTTCAGCCCGTGAACGACCTGCAGGCCTGCAAAACCCGCACCAATAACCACAAGCTTCTTTTTCATAACGCATCCCGTTCTGCATGAGATCTGTTCGGCTGAAAACATACCACCTATTTTGCCACTATGCTGCATTAACCGTGCCTAAGGCATAGCTTAATGTGCAGGAAGTTCCTAAAAGCAGGTCTGAGCAACAAGGATGGATGAAAGCAAACCAATGAATTTGAGCCTTTTTAAGAATCTATGCAAAGACGGTAAATTCAAAGAAGCACTCGCCTTGGCGACAACCGGCTACGAGGACGACAGGCTTGCCCCTACCCGCTTTTCCATGGACAAGAAAACCGGAAACCCGATCTTCTACCGGGGCAACAAGCGCGTAGAACTGAACGCCGACAATGAATGGCAAATCTCAAAGAACCTGAATTTCTGATGAAGCTCTGAGCTTAATCAGAAGGTTTTCATTTGACTGACAGCCAATTGGTTCCTTTTCAGACAAGGCAAAACCCTTGATCGGAATATGGAGAATCAAACAGAGCATCTTTTTCAAGACATTGTTTTATAGAATAAAATGTTTTGTGATTTTTTGGTGGAGCCAAGCGGGATCGAACCGCTGACCTCTTGCATGCCATGCAAGCGCTCTCCCAGCTGAGCTATGGCCCCATTCCCGATCATGTTTTTGAAACATGCCGACCTGAGCGTCGGTTCCGGTGGTGCGAAGCAGATTGTGATCTGTTCGTGACGGCTACATAAATTGCCTTTTACGGAAGATCAAGAGCAAAAATCAAACTCTTTCAAAGTTATTCAAATTATTTGCAAATCCCGCAGCAAAACGTCTTTTCCGTAGTGCAAAAGCACTAAAAAACAAAATGCCCTGCACTGGTGACAGTGCAGGGCATTTGCAATTCAGGTTCGGAATGACCGGCGATCAGCTTTCGTCGTCGTCGCCAACACCGCCGCCACCGCCGAGAAGACCGGACATATCATCATCGTCTTCGTCTTCATCATCTGTGGTCAGGAACGGATCATCGTCATCGCCGAGATCCACATCATCGTCATCATCCAGATCAGGAATGTCGTCGCCTTTTGCTTCATCATCCGCATCTTCCAGAGATACGAATTCCGGTGCATCCAGTGCTGTATCCAGTTCTTCGGTTTCTGTCTCTTCTTCTTCCACGCGGGTATCAACGCTGGTTTCGAAATAAGACAGCGGATAGGATTTGCCTGTATAAGGAGAAACAATCGGGTCCTTATTCAGATCATAAAATTTCTTGCCCGTTTCCGGATCGATACGTTTTGTGCCAAGTTCAGATTTTGCCACGTCAAGCCTCATAAGTTGTGCCGGCTGCGGCATCCGCACATCTCCTGAAACAAGAGATAAAACCGGAAAGCCTTTTCGGTGTTTTTTGGTGCATAAACGGATTTCGATGCCTTTGTCAAAGCTAAAGACACATGTTTTGCTGAATCATGCTGCTTTGCGGTATTTCGTGGCGAAAATACGCCGGTTTTTCCGCACAATGCCGCACAGGCTTCCGCCCGCATAAATTCCGCTCAGTTTGCAGGATGACCTGCGGTTAAACCTATGCTAGACCTTTGCCACCTCGATTGACCGCGCTGTCTGAAACGCGCTTAAAGCTTAAAAAACGGCAGCATAAACTGACTGTAATATTATGTCTCACTCTCAAGTTTCCAAACCCGCAACCTCCCGTCGCTCACGCGACCTGAAGGGCGATATCCGTATTCCGGGCGATAAATCGATTTCTCACCGTTCTTTCATGTTCGGCGGCCTTGCTTCTGGTGAAACCCGCATTTCCGGCCTGCTGGAAGGCGAAGATATTCTGGCCACCGGCAAAGCCATGCAGGCCATGGGCGCACAAATCCGCAAAGACGGCGATATCTGGATCATCAACGGCACCGGCAATGGCTGCCTGCTGGAATCAGAAACCCCGCTGGATTTCGGCAATGCCGGTACCGGTGTGCGCCTGACCATGGGGCTTGTCGGCACCTATGATATGAAAACATCCTTCTTAGGCGATGCATCCCTCACCTCGCGTCCGATGGCACGTGTGCTCAATCCGCTGCGTGAAATGGGCGTACAGGTTGAAGCCGCTGAAGGCGACCGTCTGCCGCTGACATTACGCGGCCCCCGTACCGCCAATCCGATCCGTTACCGTGTACCAATGGCCTCGGCTCAGGTGAAGTCGGCCGTTCTGCTGGCCGGTCTCAACACGCCGGGCGTGACCACGGTGATCGAACCAATCATGACCCGTGACCATACGGAAAAGATGCTGCAAGGCTTCGGCGCGGATTTGAGCGTTGAAACTGACAAGGACGGCGTCCGTCATATCCATATCACCGGTCAGGGCAAACTCACCGGCCAGATCATTGATGTGCCGGGCGATCCGTCCTCAACCGCTTTCCCGCTGGTTGCTGCGCTGATTACCGAAGGTTCGGATATCATCATCCGCAATGTGCTGATGAACCCGACCCGCACCGGCCTGATTACCACTTTGCAGGAAATGGGTGCCCAGATCGACATTCTCGATCCGCGCCTTGCAGGCGGTGAAGATGTGGCTGACCTGCGTGTGCGTTCGTCAAAACTCACCGGCATCACCGTGCCGGTCGAACGTGCGCCGTCAATGATTGACGAATATCCGGTTCTGGCTATTGCCGCCGCATTTGCGGAAGGTGAAACCATTATGGATGGTCTGGATGAATTGCGTGTCAAAGAATCAGATCGCCTTGCAGCGGTTGCCCGTGGCCTTGAAGCCAATGGCGTAGACTGCACAGAAGGTGAGATGAGCCTGAGCGTTCGCGGTAATCCGTCCGGCAAGGGTTTTGGCGGCGGCACTGTTGCCACCCATCTCGATCACCGTATTGCCATGAGCTTCCTTGTGCTTGGTCTGGCCTCTCAAAAACCGGTAACGGTTGATGATGCCACAATGATCGCAACCAGCTTCCCTGAATTCATGGATCTGATGCGTGGTTTGGGTGCAGATATCAGCATGGCCGGAGCCAAATAACCGCAATGCAGGATAAAGCTTTTATCATCGCCATTGACGGGCCTGCAGCTTCCGGAAAAGGGACGCTGGCCCGCAATCTTGCCAAGCATTACGGTTTTCACCATCTGGATACCGGCCTCACCTATCGTGCAGTTGCTAAAGCCCTGATTGATCAGGGTTTACCGCTCGATGATGAAGCGATTGCTGCGCGCGCTGCACAGGAACTCGATCTCAAAGGGCTGGATCGCACTGTGCTGTCCGCCCATGATATCGGGGAAGCAGCCTCGAAAGTGGCCGTCATGCCGGAAGTGCGTCATGCCCTTGTGGAAGCGCAGCGCAAATTCGCAGAAAACCTGCCCGGCACTGTGCTGGACGGCCGTGATATCGGCACGGTTGTCTGCCCTGATGCGCCGGTGAAACTCTATATCACCGCTTCAGCGGAAGTACGTGCAGAGCGCCGTTTTAATGAAATGCGTGCAAAAAACGCGGATGCGGATTATAATGAAGTTCTGGACGATCTGAAGCGCCGTGATGAGCGCGACATGAACCGCTCTGCTTCGCCTTTAAAACCTGCAAGCGATGCGCACTTGATCGATACCAGTAAAATGGATATAGAAGCGGCATTTCTAGAAGCTAAAAAGCTGATAGATGCTGCATTGCGCGCCTGACATTGGTCTGAATTTCAGAAAAATCGTCGAATTGTGCGTCTTTTATATAAAAATTGTCTGTTTTCAGGCCATGCGCCGGATTGTTCTTTTTAAGAACGGCTTGTCTTCAGACTTTCTCGAAACACCAACCCCCGGCGCCGTATCCCGTGAATTTCACGGATACATCAGGAGTCTACATGTCAGATTTTAACCCGACACGCGAAGATTTTGAAGCTCTGCTGGCTGAGTCCTTCGCCAATAATGACCTTGCAGAAGGTTATGTTGTTAAGGGCCGTATTGTTGCCATCGAAAAAGACATGGCAATCATCGATGCAGGTCTCAAAGTTGAAGGCCGCGTGCCGCTGAAGGAATTCGGCGCTAAGGGCAAAGACGGCTCGATGAAGCCGGGCGACGAAGTAGAAGTTTACGTTGAGCGTATCGAAAACGCGCTTGGCGAAGCTGTTCTGTCGCGCGAAAAAGCTCGCCGCGAAGAAAGCTGGGTTCGCCTCGAAGAGAAATTCGGCAAAGGTGAGCGCGTTGATGGCGTTATCTTCAATCAGGTTAAGGGTGGTTTCACCGTTGATCTCGATGGTGCCGTTGCGTTCCTGCCACGTTCACAGGTTGACATTCGTCCGATCCGCGACGTGACCCCTCTGATGCACAACCCGCAGCCGTTTGAAATCCTGAAAATGGACAAGCGTCGCGGCAACATCGTTGTGTCCCGCCGTACCGTTCTGGAAGAATCCCGTGCGGAACAGCGTTCTGAAATCGTTCAGAACCTTGAAGAAGGTCAGGTTGTTGACGGCGTTGTTAAGAACATCACCGATTACGGTGCGTTCGTTGACCTCGGCGGCATCGACGGCCTGCTGCACGTTACCGACATGGCATGGCGCCGTGTAAACCATCCGTCCGAAATCCTGACCATCGGTCAGCAGGTTAAGGTTCAGATCATCCGCATCAACCAGGATACACATCGTATTTCCCTGGGCATGAAGCAGCTGGAAAATGATCCTTGGGATGGCATCGGTGCGAAATATCCGATCGGCAAAAAGATCACCGGTAACGTAACCAACATCACTGACTACGGTGCATTTGTTGAAATCGAACCAGGTATCGAAGGTCTGATCCACGTTTCTGAAATGTCCTGGACAAAGAAGAACGTACACCCAGGCAAAATCCTGTCGACCTCTCAGGAAGTCGAAGTTGTTGTGCTCGAAGTGGATCCGGTCAAGCGCCGTATTTCGCTCGGTCTCAAGCAGACCCTCGACAACCCATGGACAACCTTTGCTCAGAAATACCCAGCCAACAGCGTTGTTGAAGGCGAAGTCAAGAACAAGACCGAATTCGGCCTGTTCATTGGTCTCGACGGCGATGTAGACGGCATGGTTCACCTGTCGGATCTCGACTGGAACCGTCCGGGCGAACAGGTTATCGAAGAGTTCAACAAAGGTGACGTTGTTAAGGCAGTCGTTCTCGATGTAGACATCGAAAAAGAACGTATCTCCCTCGGCATCAAGCAGCTGACCGGCGACAGCGTTGGTGAAGCAGCTTCTTCCGGCGACCTGCGCAAAAACGCAGTTGTTTCCTGTGAAGTAACCGGCATCACCGATGGCGGCATCGAAGTTAAACTGGTTGACCACGACATCGAAAGCTTCATCAAGCGTTCGGATCTGTCCCGTGACCGTGACGAGCAGCGCCCAGAGCGTTTCTCCGTTGGCCAGAAAGTTGACGCACGCGTTATCTCCTTCGACAAGAAAACCCGCAAGCTGCAGGTTTCCATCAAGGCTCTCGAAATTGCTGAAGAAAAAGAAGCAGTTGCTCAGTACGGTTCCGCAGACAGCGGTGCATCGCTCGGCGACATTCTTGCAGCAGCAATGAAGAAGTCCGAAAACAACTAATATGGATTAAGCAGGACTTGTCCTTGTGATCTGAGTCCTGTTTCATTCCAGAATTGAAAATCCCCCGTCGGAGCAATCCGGTGGGGGATTTTTTTATTACAACAATACAAATACAAAACAGCAATATTAAAATAACAACAAATGAAAATCATTTTATACTTTAAATAAAAAATTTCACACGCGTTTTAAATTGAGTTAATATACTTATCGTACTGCAGTATTTTTATATTTTATACATTGATTTTTAAAAATAAATTTCAACGAAAGGAAACACCATGGCAAAAGGGACATTTTTAAACGTCTTGCCATATGTCTTCGAAGAAGAGGGAGGATATGTTAATCATCCGGCAGATCCGGGCGGCCACACCAATATGGGGATCACTCTGGCTACCTTATCCGCATGGATGGGAACAAAGGCATCTGCTGCCGATATCCGCAATCTCAGTCAGAAGACAGCAGCCGACATTTATAAGAAAAATTATTGGGATAAAATCGCCGGCGATGTGCTGCCCGCCGGTATTGACTATGCAGTATTTGATTTTGCCATCAATTCCGGCCCTGCCCGTGCCGCAAAAGCTCTGCAGAAAATTGCCGGAACCTCTCAGGACGGGATTATCGGCGATCAGACACTCAGCGCACTCAATCTTCGCGACCCTGCCTCTGTCATCAATAATCTCTGTGACCTGCGGCAGAACTGGCTGCAAACACTCTCTGCCTTCAAAACTTTTGGCAAAGGCTGGACAGCCCGCGTCAAACGCGTACGCAACCGTTCCCTTGCTCTGGCCAATGAGGCTTCCGGCCAGTCTAAAAAAACAAAACCAAATCAGCCGCGGGAAACAAAGATTTCAATCCCGCCAATCCTCAAGAAACCAGAAACGCTGGCACCGCTCAGCGGTGCACTCACCGGCATCACCGCTATGGCCTCCGGCAATGGCCCCGTTCAGATTGCTGTCGCGGTTATTCTGGTTGTTCTGACCATTGCTGTTCTGTGGCATTTCCTCAGCCGCAGAAAGAACTGAAAAGTGAGAACCGGTTTCGGAGAAGATACGCGAGAGAAGAAATAGAGCATTTCCAATGACTCAAGATAAACCGGAAATGCTCTATTGCCCGCCCGTTTAAAAGCGGGCGGGCAATATGCGTTTAAGAATTTGATGCAAAAATCAGGCTACGCCCAGCAGATCAATCAGTGACAGGCTGATTGCTCCCAAAGCCAGCAGGCAGAAGACAGCGGTCAGCGTGACACGGCCACCGGCCTTCATCACCGTACGCACATCCACACCAAGTCCGAGACCAGCCATTGCAATCACTGTCAGGGCTGTACTTGCCTCATGCAGCGGAGGCAGCACCGCTTGCGGGATCAGAGACAGGCTGCGCAGCGCCATCATTCCCAGAAAGCCGATAATAAACCATGGCACCATCTGCGACAGCTTCGGACGGGCACCACCTGACTTTGCACCGATTACACCGATTGCCACAATAACCGGCCCCAGCATCAGCACGCGCACCAGCTTGACCAATGTACCGATCTGCACACTCAATGCAGCCACAGGGGCTGTTGCAGCCAACACCTGCGGCACCGCATAGACTGTCAGGCCTGCCAGAATACCATATTGTGCGGCAGACATATTCAGCAGCGGCACCAGCAAAGGCAGACACAAAACAACGACAACACCCAGCACAGCTGTAAAGGCAATGGACGAGGCCACATCATCACTATTTGCACCGATCACCGGCGCTGTGGCGGCGATTGCCGAGTTACCGCAGATAGAATTACCGCAAGCCACCAGCACAGCCATACGATGCGACAGGCGCATCATCCGGCCGATTGAATAGCTGATACCAATCGACAGCATCACAACACCGGCAATCCCGCCAATCAAAGCTGGCCCCGCCTGCATCACCGCTTCAGCACTGATGGATGCGCCGAGCAACACAATCGCAATTTCTAGAACCATCTTGGATGAAAACTGGATGCCTGCATGATACCGGCCAGACAGGCTGAACAGTGAACGCACTGCGGCGCCTATCAGAATAGCCAGCACGATTGATTCCAGCCATGCCCGCCCGAAATAGTGCGCCTCGATATATTCCAGAGCATAGGCAGCGATACTGACCAGAAGGCAGAGCATAAATCCGGGTAAAATGCAGGAGAAATTAGAATGAAGCTTGTGTGGCATGACTGCTATTCCGATAATTTTTCCAATTCTATCGCTTATTTCAACCATTCATTCCATTTGAAAATATGGTATATTTCATTCAGTAAAATCGAACGATTGAGCACCATGACCCTTGAACAATTACGGATATTTGCGGAAGTCGCCCGTCAGCAGCACCTGACCCGTGCGGCCGAAAGCCTGCATCTGACACCATCAGCGGTCAGCGCTGCAATTAAAACGCTGGAAGAACGCTATGCGACACAACTCTTCAACCGTATCGGCAGACGTATTGAGCTGAATGAAACGGGGCGTATTTTTCTGCATGAAGCCGAGGCTGTGCTTGCCCGTGCGCAGGCTGCCGAATTGACACTAACCGAAATTACCGGTCTGCAGCGTGGCAGCCTGCATATTTATGCCAGCCAGACTACAGCCAGCTACTGGCTGCCGCCACTGCTGGCACGGTTTCATACCGCCTATCCGCAGATTGAACTGAAGCTCTCCATCGGCAATAGCGAGCAAGTGGTCGATGCTCTGCGGGAGGGACTGGCAGATGCGGGATTTATTGAAGCAGAGACTGATGACGCGCTGCTGCATAAAGAACCGGTTGCCTATGACGAACTGATTACAGTCGTCAATCCCGCACATCCGTGGGCACAGCTTGAAACTTTACCGGCAGAACAACTGAGCGAAAGCTTCTGGATTTTGCGCGAACAAGGCTCGGGCACCCGCGCCGTCTTTGAAACTTACTTGCGCGAGCAAGGCTACGATCCGGCGGATTTACCGCTGGCGCTGGAACTGCCGTCCAACGAGGCGATCTGCTCCGCACTGACAGCAGGCAATTACGCTACTGTGTTGTCCGCCCTAGCAGCCCGTCCGCATCTGGCAGCAGGCACATTGAAACAAGTGCCGTTTACACTGCCACCACGACAATTCTGGCTACTGAACCACCGCGAGCGCTACCAGAGCCATGCCTTTAAAGCGCTATATAAGATGATTATCAGCGGATTGCCTTGACCAGCGCCTTATCAGGAAAACAGGTGGCAGGCTGGCCGTTCTTTGCCTGCCAGACACCGATAGAGCGACGGGTTTTAAATCCGGCCAGACCATCCGGTTTACCGACATCATAGCCCTGCTTTTGCAGACGTTTCTGCATGGCGGCGACATCGGAGCGATAAAGCCCACCGACAGCACCCCAACCTTGCTGAAAACCACCGGCGCCATAACTCATCCGGTCAGAGACATGACCGATGAACAGCGCATAGAGATCGCTCATATTATAGTTTTTCAGCACGTAGAAATTCTGCGTCACAATAAATGCAGGCCCGTGACGACCGGCAGGCATCAGCAGAAAGCCCTCCTGCCCCATCTCCTGTGACGGAAACGCCTTGCCATTCACACGAGTGACACCCAGTGCCGACCAGTCTTTGAAGCTCTTACCCTGATCCGGCCCTTCCAGTGAGCAGGAGACATTTTGCGGCACATTGACCTCAAAGCCCCAGTCGCGGCCTTTCTGCCAGCCGAAATGCTGCAAATAGGCCGCAATAGAAGCCAGTGTGTCCGGCACGGAGTTCCAGATATCGCGCCGTCCGTCACCGTCATAATCGACGGCATGTTCTAAGTAAGAGGTCGGCATGAATTGCGGCTGACCGAGCGCACCCGCCCAAGAGCTTTTCAGATGTGCACTATCCATATAGCCCTTCTGCACAATTTCGAGCGCTGCCAGTAATTCCGCACGGAACATATCCTTGCGGGTTGCCATAAAGGCTTTGGTCGCAAGCACTTCAAAACCGTTGTAAGGAATTTTTACCGAGCCGAAGGCTGATTCACGTCCCCAGACAGCGACAACAATACCGGCAGGCACGCCGAAATCACGCTCGATTTTCGCTAACAGGCTCTTATGGGCATTGAGCTTCACCTTGCCATTGCTGACAACGGAATCAACTGTGCCTTTGCGGAAATAATTGGCCGGAGAGCCGAACTCAGACTGTGTCTGCTGCTTTGGTGTTTGCGGCTTGGTTCCGGGCGGCACCAGATCAGGCAGTTTCCAGTTCAGCTGCACACCGGATAAAGACTGATTGAACACACTGCGGCTGATGCCGCGCTGTTGCGCCTGCGGCCACAGATCATTCTCCAGCCATTGCTGAAAGGCCGCATTGGTTTTGGATTGGAGTGCAGCAGAATAAGTCTGTGCCTGCGCCACTGTCGAGGTGAGGGGTACGGCAGCACAAAACAGGCTGAGCGCCACCAAAGCCTGACGGAGGAAAGTCTTCTGCATGGCTGCTCCTGTTATACAAAATCCACCTGAAACTTGGATAAAAAATCGGTAGGTCAGGTTTTATAATGTTGTTCTGGCGCGCAAAGCCGCTGCCAATGTCCCCTCGTCGAGATAATCCAGCTCGCCACCTACCGGCACACCATGCGCAAGACGGGTGATTTTCACATCCATGCCGTCGAGCTGATCGGTGATATAATGCGCTGTGGTCTGCCCTTCGACCGTGGCATTGACAGCGAGAATAATCTCTTTGATCTCACCGCCCGCCACGCGCTCAATCAGACCTTTAATGTTGAGATCATCCGGCCCCACACCATCGAGCGGTGACAAACGGCCGCCCAGCACATGATAGCGCACATTCATGGTGCCAGCGCGTTCCAGTGCCCAAAGGTCGGATACGTCTTCAACAACGATCAGTGTGGAAGGATCACGGCGCGGATCTTCGCAGACTGTGCACGGATCGCTGGTATCCACGTTCCCGCAACAGGAACAGATACGCACCTTTTCTGCAGCTTCCTGCATGGCAGAGCCAAGCGGCACCAGCAATGCATCTTTTTTCTTAATCAGATGCAGCGCGGCACGGCGTGCAGAACGGGGCCCGAGCCCCGGCACACGGGCAAGAAGCTGGATCAGACGTTCAATTTCAGGACCGGCGATTCGTTTTGACATAGTGAAGACTTAAAACATTTAACGCCCGAATAGAATCGGGCGTTAATTTATAATCACATGATGTATGGATAATCTGTCGCCTTAAAACGGCAGTTTCATGCCCGGAGGGATTGGCAGACCGGCGGTCAGCGCCTGTGTCTTTTCAGCCATCATCGCTTCCAGCTTGGCTTTTGCATCATTATGCGCAGCAATAATCAGGTCTTCCAGAATTTCGCCTTCGCCTTCTTTAAGCAGCGACGGATCAATTTTCAGACTGGTCAATGTACCCTTGCCAAGCAGGGTCAGGCTGACCAGACCACCGCCGGAAGTGGCGCTGACTTCCATCTGCGCGATTTCTTCCTGCATAGCCTGCATTTTGGCCTGCATTTCTTTTGCTTTGCTCAGCATCCCCATCATGTCACGCATGTGGCAGAACTCCTCGAATTACTCTTTTTCAATAAATGGTTCACAGCTTTGGTCGTTTCAACCACAGCTAATATTAATCGTCATCATCCAAATCGCCGCTATCCACGCCCGGATCAGGCATTTGCATTTCCAAATCCGTGTCGTCATCCGGCGTGGTAATACGCACGTCGATGATTTTTGCACCCGGAAATTTCGCAAGGATCGCCGCTACATCCGGATCAGCGCGGGCATCTGTCACCAGTTCTTCGCGCCTTGCAGTTTCCACTTCAGCCACGGTCTGGCCGCCGCCGTCACGGGCAACCGAAACCATCCAGCGTTCACCCGTCCAGTCCAACAGGCGCTGCGCCATATCGGTGGCCAGCGTTTTCGGTGCATGTTCGGTCAGCGCAATTTCCATACGGTTCTGACCGATGGAAACCAGCCGTACGAAATTCTTGACCAGAACTTTGAACTGCAGATCGCGTTTATTGCCCGCCAGATTGACGATGTCATTCAGGTCGCGGATACGCACGGCCTGCGGAGCAGGCTCTGTTTTAGGCTGGACAACGGCTTGCGGCTGCATCACCGGCTGTGCAGTTGGCTCGGCCAATCGAAGAGCGGCACCACCATTATTCTGGCGTTGAACCATTTGACCGGAAACAGCATCGGTAGATGCATAAGCTGTTGCACCACCACCGGAACCATTACCACCGCCGCCGCCTTGCAGAGCAGATGGCGCAGAACTACCGCCAACCTGACCATTGGCAATGGCTTTCAGCGCCTCATCCAGTGTCGGCAGATCAGCGGAATGTGCCAAGCGGATCAGCAGCATTTCTGCTGCCTGCACCGGACGCGATGAGGTTTCCACCTCATGAATACCTTTGAGCAGCATCTGCCAGCAGCGCGACAGCGCGCGGATCGACAGTGTTTTGGCAAATTCAGCACCGCGCACGCGCTCGTCTTCCGACAGCGACATATCCTGCGCAACTTCCGGTGTGAAACGCAGGCGTGTGACCAGATGATTGAAGTCCGCCAGATCGCTCAGCACAACAGAAGGATCAGCGCCCACATCATATTGCGCGCGGAATTCTTTCAAAACGCCTGCCACATCACCGCGCATCAGCATTTCAAACAGGTCGATAATACGCGCACGGTCGGCAAGGCCGAGCATTTCACGCACAGTCTGGCTGTCGACTGTGCCGTTGCCATGAGCAATCGCCTGATCAAGGATCGACAGGCTGTCGCGCGCAGAGCCTTCACCGGCACGGGCAATCATCGCCAGCGCCGTGTCATCAGCCTGCACATTTTCAAGGCCGGTGATCTTGCGCAACAGGCTGGTCAATGTGCCGGATTCAATGCGGCGCAGGTCAAAACGCTGACAGCGTGACAGAACAGTAATCGGCACTTTGCGGATTTCTGTTGTCGCGAAAATAAACTTCACATGCGGCGGCGGCTCTTCCAATGTCTTCAGCAGGCCGTTGAAAGCCTGATTAGAGAGCATATGCACCTCATCGATGATATAGACTTTGTAACGGGCAGAAACCGGACGGTAACGCACCTGTTCAATAATCTCACGAATATCATCAATACCGGTATGCGAGGCAGCATCCATCTCGATCACATCGACATGGCGGCCTTCCATAATCGCCTGACAGTGCTCCCCCAATTCGGTCAGATGCACACTCGGCTGATCAATCGTATCGGTTTTATAATTCAGGCCGCGCGCCAGAATACGTGCCGTTGTGGTCTTACCCACCCCGCGCACACCGGTCAGCATCCAGGCCTGAGCAATGCGTCCTGCTTCAAAAGCATTGGTCAGGGTGCGCACCATCGGCTCCTGACCATATAGATCGTCAAAATTCTGCGGGCGGTATTTACGGGCGAGAACGCGATAGGCGTTGTCTGCCGGTTTATTATCCATGGATTTCGCGCGCTCCTTCAGATCCCGTCTTTAAAGCATTTCCAGCAAAAGTGGGAACCGGTTTTGCGTAGGATAATGCGTAAAACAATAATTAGAGCGGTTCCAACAGTTCATCACAACTGGAACTGCTCTAAGCATCACTGCTGTAGCACAGATCGTCAGCCGATTGAAAACAGAAAGCGGCCTCTCGGAAAACTTAGCTTTTCCGTGCACAACAATCTGATTTTCAGGGGAGAAAAAGGTGGGAGGCTGGCACGATGACCCGTGCCGAGCTCGTTAGGGCTGCTTCCTTCCGGACCTGACCCGGTTGGCGAGTGGTACGTCCACCACCAACCTCCCGCGCTTCATATCGGAAATTTGAACACAAAATGCAAGGCTCAAATAAGCTGAGATAAAAAAATATAGATTATTTTCATGCATTTTATGTTTGAATAGTTCCAGACTAACCGCAAAACTGCCGGACAAGAACAATATTCCTCACAAAGGCACCGCATCATGCCAGATTTCGCCCTCGATCAACGCCTGCAAAATGACAGCTTTCCTATCGGTCCGCTTGGCCTGTGCCAGCTTTTACTGATGAATGACAAGCGTTGGCCATGGCTGATCCTTGTGCCGCAACGCGCGGATATGTCTGAAATTCACGAGCTGACCCCGCTCGATCAGACCATGCTCAGCTTTGAGACTTCTATGGTTGCCGAAGCCATGAAAACAGCGACCGGCTGCGAGAAAATCAACAGTGGTGCGCTCGGCAATATTGTGCGCCAGCTGCATATTCACATTGTTGCACGCAACAGCGGTGATGCAGCATGGCCGGGTCCGGTCTGGGGCCATGGCACGCGCGAACCTTATACGGACGAAGAAGCAAGCAAGCTCATCAGTGATTTGCGCGACCGTCTTTCTGCCTGATTTTGGCTGCCTGAGTTTATTACATGACAGATAATAACCATGGTCTTGGCTTTGCCGGCAGGACACTTGACCCGCAGGCCGAGAAACGGGATGAAACAAGTTTAGCCAAAGCATTGGCTGATCCGGATGCGAAATTTCTGCTTTTTGCCGGCAATAAGATTATTTTGAAGCAGGACGCACCGGAACACCGTGCCTTGTTCAGCCATGCGGAGCGACGCGCCCTGCAAAATGGCTCGGATTTATCTGCCGGTGACAATCTGATTTTGCTGGGTGAAGCAGAGGGTATCGCCTATCTTGCGCTGGATACCGGACTGGACGCGGAGGCACTTCCTGCGCCTTATGAAGCTTCGGAATATCGCGCACTCTATACGCATCATCTTTTGCCACCTGCACTGAGCGGTATGGTTGCGCAAGGCGCAGCGCTACTTGCCTGGCACCGGACACATCGCTTTTGCGGGCGTTGCGGCAACCGGACAGAAATGCGGATCGGCGGTTTCAAACGGGTGTGCACGTCCTGCAATGCCGAGCATTTTCCACGTACCGATCCGGTGGTGATTATGCTGGTCACCCGCAAAACCGACAATGGCGACATGTGTCTGCTTGCGCGAAGCCCGCATTTTGCTCCGCTGACCTATTCCTGCCTTGCCGGTTTTGTGGAACCGGGTGAGACGATTGAAAATGCTGTCCGGCGTGAAGTGCGCGAAGAATCAGGCCTGCCCGTCGGACAGGTCACTTATCATGCCAGCCAGCCATGGCCGTTTCCCTATTCCCTGATGATCGGCTGTTTTGCGCAAGGCTTGTCCGATCAGATCACGCTCGACTATGAGGAGCTGGAAGACGGACGCTGGTTTACCCGCGATGAGGCAAGAGCAATGCTGGATAATGTCCATGCTCAAGGCTTACGCACACCACCTGCCGGTGCCATCGCCAGCGCCCTGATCCGTCATTGGGTAGAGTGTTCAGACAAATAAAAAAGCGCCGGATCACTCCGGCGCTTTTTTCAAACTGAATAAGGCGACTTTATTCCGCAGCAAGCAGTTGCTTGGCCTTACTCAGCTGCAAGCAGTTGCTTGCGGTTTTCACTGCCCGGATAAACACCGACAATACGCACTTCCTTGGTGAAGAAGGCCAATTCTTCCAGTGCCAGCTGCACGGAACGATCATCCGGATGGCCTTCAATATCCGCATAGAACTGCGTGGCCATGAAAGTGCCGCCGATCTGGTAGCTCTCCAGCTTGGTCATGTTGATGCCATTGGTCGCAAAACCGCCCATCGCCTTATAAAGCGCTGCTGGAACGTTGCGCACGCGGAATACAAAAGTCGTCACCATCAGCTCGTCCGGTGACTTGCGCGGTGCCCATTGCTCTTGTTTGGACAGCACAACAAAGCGCGTAATATTGTTTTCCGCGTCTTCGACATTATGCTGCAGGATTTCCAGCCCGTAGAGTTCTGCGGCCAGCAATGGTGCTAAGGCCGCCTTGCTCTTATCGCCCAGATCCGCCACCTGACGGGCAGCGCCTGCGGTATCACCGGCAATCACCGGTTTCCAGCCATTGCCGCGAATGATTTTACGACATTGTCCCAGCGCATGAATATGGCTGTGAACGCTTTTGATATCTTCCATTTTGGTGCCCGGCAGCACCATCAGCTGAAAATGGATCGGCAGGAAATATTCACCGATAATATGCAAGCGTGATTCCGGCAAAAGATGATGAATATCCGCAACACGTCCGGCCAGCGTATTCTCAATCGGAATCATCGCCAGATCGGCTTCGCCATTTTCAACGGCATTAAATGCATCTTCAAAAGTCGCACATGGCAGCGGCTCCATCGTCGGAAACATATTGCGGCAGGCCGTATCGGAATTTGCTCCCGGTTCACCCTGAAACGATATTTTATTGGTCTTCGCTGCCATTTTGGTGCCTTTGACTATTTATAAAATGCTTTTCTGTTTTCCCTGAATTTCAGCGGGACAGAAACTGACGCGCCTTTTCCAGATCTTCCGGTGTATCCACACCGAGCGGGAAGGATTGAACCACTTCCACATCGATTCGCATACCCGCTTCCAGAGCCCGCAACTGTTCCAGTTTTTCACGCAATTCCAGAACCGAGGGCCCGAGCGCGACAAATTTTTCCAGTGCCGCACGGCGATAGGCGTAGAGACCGATATGATGGTAAAGCGGGCCATCGCCATAAGGCGCAGTGGCGCGGGTAAAATAAAGCGCGCGCAATTTATTGGCACCGGCCAGCGGCGAGCCGACGATCTTCACCACATTCGGATTGGTCTTCTCTTGGGGATCTGTGATCTCAACACCAAGGGTGGCGATATCCGCAGGCCCGTCAATCAGCGGCTGCAAAGCGGTTTTAATCAGCGCCGGATCAATCACTGGCAAGTCGCCCTGAACATTGATTACGGCATCAAATTCTTTATTTGGATCAATAGTTTGCAAAGCCTCATAAATTCTGTCCGAACCGGATTCATGATCGCTGCGTGTCATCACCGCTTCAAGTCCGTGCGCCTCGACAGCCGTTTTAATCTCTGCACTATCCGTTGCCACAACCACGCGTCCCAGACCGGATGCAACTGCACGCTCGGCCACATGCACGATCATCGGCTTGCCGGCAATGTCGGCCAGCGGCTTGCCCGGAAGACGGGTTGAGGCCATGCGGGCGGGGATCAGGATCAGCGATTTAAACGGCTTAGACATGGCTATTCATCCGAAAGTGTCAAAAAGTCACGGGTACTGCAGTTCTTATAGGTGTTGCCAGCGCCAAGTAAAAGACCTAGTTTCCGGCGAAAGTCAGCAATGGAGGGCAACCCTCCCCTAAGACGTATCAATAATTACCGCCAAGCTAAAGGCGTTGGGGAAGAGGAGCGCTAGCGGCCACATGGAATCGTCTCAGTCCAACAAGTTTATCATGGCCTTTCTGGCCACAGTTTTTGTTGTAATGACTATTGGTATTTCATCCGATGCGATTTTCTCGACCTCGCATCCTGAAAAAGCCGGTTATGAAATTGCAGCTGCAGAAGGCGGCGCACCGGCAGCCGGTGGCAAGGAAGCAGCTGTTGCTGTTCCGATTGCAACCTTGCTGGCATCAGCTGATCCTGCACGCGGTGCAACAGTGTTCAAACGCTGTGCAGCCTGTCACACGAGTGAAAAAGGCGGCGCGAACAAAGTCGGTCCGCATCTCTGGGATGTTGTGAACCGTCCGATGGCGACCGTTGAAGGTTTCAGCTATTCCGCAGCCATGAAAGAATTTTCACAGGGTGGCAAAGAAGTCTGGGATTATGAGCATCTCAATAAGTTCCTGACCTCGCCTAAAGGCTATATCAAAGGCACAGCTATGGGCTTTGCCGGCGACAAAAAAGACAATGAACGCGCTGATCTGATTGCTTATCTGCGCTCGCTGTCTGACAATCCTGCGCCGCTGCCTGCACCGGAAGCTGCCGCACCTGCTGAAGCACCAAAACCGGCAGAAGAAAAGCCTGCTGAAGCTCCGGCTGCACCGGCAACAGAAACTCCGGCACCTGCCGCACCGGAAGCACCGGCAACGCAGCCCGCCAACTGATCTTAAGATCATTTGAATATTATCAAGCCGGGCTTAATGCCCGGCTTTTATTTTGAAGGAAAATGTCTCATGTCTGATGAACCAATTGTACGCGACAGCAACGGCACCCAGCTGCAGGACGGTGACTCTGTCACCCTCATCAAAGACCTCAAAGTCAAAGGCACATCTGAAACTATCAAGCGTGGCACCTTGGTGAAAAATGTCCGCCTCAACGGCCGTGACGGTGAAGTTGAGTGCAACACCAAACAGGTCAAAGGTCTGGTTCTGAAAACCGAATTCGTCAAAAAAGCCTGATTATTACAAAGATTTAATCCGCCACTTCCGATTTTTGCTCTGCTTCTGCCCGCTTTCCCTTTTAATTCATACAGGGATCATTAAAGTGGAAGCTTATTCTTGTGAGCAAACTATCGGGTGGCGGAATGAAAACAGCATTGCGGATTATGCTTCTTGCAGGTTTGGGGCTGTATAGCAGCCTCGCTTCCGCTCAGGATTTGCCATGGCGCCATGCCAACAGCCTGACAGGTGAGCCTAAATATGCCGCAGGCTTTAAACATTACGACTACGTCAATCCTGATGCGCCTAAAGGCGGTACGCTCAATCAGGTTGCTGTCGGTTCATTTGATACGCTGAACCCCTATGTGGTACAGGGTGTTGCGGCTGCCGGTCTCGCCAATTTCGGCGGCGGCAGGCTCTATGACACGCTGATGGATCAGTCGATGGATCAGAGCTCGACATCCTACGGGATGATTGCCGAAGCCATGCAATTTCCCGATGATTTCTCCTGGGTGAAATTTCGTCTCAACCCGAAAGCCGCCTGGCATGACAAGACCCCGATTACTGTGGAAGATGTGATCTGGTCTTTCGAGACGCTGAAAAAACAATCCCCGCTCTATAACCGCTATTATGCGGACGTCGTGAAAGCCGAGAAAACCGGCGATAATGAAGTCACCTTCACCTTTGACAAGAGCGGTAACCGCGAATTGCCGAACATTATGGGTGATCTCGTCGTGCTGCCGAAACATTGGTGGCAAGGCAAAGATAAAAACGGCAAGCAGCGTGATATCAGCCGCTCCACTCTCGAAATTCCGCTCGGCTCCGGCGCCTATAAAATCGCTTCCGTTAATCCGGGTAAATCCATCATCTGGCAACGCGCAGAGGATTACTGGGGTAAAGACCAGCCGACCCAGGTCGGACGCAATAATTTCGATCAGGTCAAATACGAATATTTTCTGAACAATGACGCGACATGGGAAGCCTTCAAAAAAGGCGGCATCTATGATTTCCGTCTGGAAAACATAGCTCAGCGCTGGAAAGAACAATATAATTTTCCGGCTGTGGAGCGCGGCGATGTTATCAAAGCCAGTTTCCCGTTTCATGCAGCAGGACGTATGCAGGGCGCATTCCTGAATACCAGAAAAGCCAAATTTCAGGATGTACGGGTTCGTGAAGCACTGAACTGGGTGTTTGATTTTGAAAGCATGAACCGTCTGTTGTTTTTCAACCAGTATAAGCGGATTGAAAGCTATTTTGCCGGTATTGATCTGGCCTCTTCCGGCCTGCCTTCCCCTGAAGAGCTGAAAATTCTGGAGACCGTGCGCGGGGAAGTTCCGGAAGCTGTTTTCACCAAGCCGTATAAGCTGCCGGTCTTCGACACGCCACAGGCCATGCGCACCAATCTGCGCCATGCCATTGATCTGTTTGCACAGGCCGGCTGGGCGGTGAAGGACGGCAAGCTCACCAATGACAAAGGCGAGGTGTTTACTCTCGAATTCCTGACCAATAATCCGAACGAAGAGCGCGTTGTAAATCCGTATATCAACAATCTGCGCCGCGTCGGCATCAATGCGTCACTGCGCGTTGTTGATGATGCGCAATATCAGGCACGGGTGAATGACTTCGATTACGATATTATCACCACGGTTGTGGCGCAGAGCCAGTCACCCGGCAATGAACAGCGGGAGATGTGGAGCACCCAGTCTGCCGATCTGAAGGGCAGCAAAAACTATGCCGGTATCAAAAATCCGGCCATCGACAAGCTGATCGACCGCGTTGTCTATGCCAAAGATCACGACGAGCTGGTGGCTGCCACCCGCGCGCTCGACCGCGTGCTGCTGTGGAATTATTACACCGTGCCGCAATGGTATTCCGATACGATCAATGTTGCCTATTGGAACAAGTTCGGCCTTCCGGACAAGCAGCCTGATTATGCCGGGATTGATCCGTTCTCCTGGTGGGTAAAGCCTAAACCATAAAATGGCTCACTCTGACTGGGTCTTGTATTTTGGTGTATAATTTTATGCCCGATACAAGACCGGATCACAGCTGCAAAGCGGGAGAAAAATCATGGCAGAGCATCATAAAAGCCTTACGAACCGGCGGCAGATTCTTGTGTTAAGCGGGGCAGTGGCACTGAGTTCCGCTCTCCCCTTTCAGCTCAGAGCGCAGGAGAACAAAAACACGGCCAGTCACGGGCTGGCCGTGTTTGATGATCTGAAATACCCTGCCGGTTTCAGCCATTTTGATTATATCAATCCGCAGGCACCCAAAGGCGGAAGCTTTAATTTCTCTGTCAATGAATGGACGCTGAATCAGGCTCCGAACACTTTCAACACGCTCAATACATTTTCCGCTTTGGGTGATGCGCCGCCACGGATGGAAATCTGTTTCGATACATTGATGACCCGTGCACTGGATGAACCGGATGCGGTTTACGGTCTGATCGCAGAAAGCGTGACTGCCAGCGATGACGGTAAAAGCTATCTGTTCAAACTGCGCGAACAGGCGCGTTTTCACGATAACACACCACTTACCGCGCATGATGCCGCTTTCAGCTATGATCTGCTGAAAGAAAAAGGTCATCCGGCGCTCCGCCTGTTACTCGCCAAAATGGAAAGCGCGGTTGCCGAGGATGACTATCGCCTGAAGCTGACTCTCAAAGGTGAAACAGCAGCCCAAAACCGCCGCCTCATCACCAGCATGGTATTGCTGCCCGTGCTCTCCAAAGCCTATTACACAGAGCATAGTTTTGACGGAAACAGCCTGACTATTCCGCTCGGCTCCGGTGGCTATAAAGTCGGTGCATTCTCTGCCGGACAATTTATCGAATATCAGCGCAATGAAGATTATTGGGCTAAAGATCTCAATGTGAATATCGGGCGCAATAATTTTGACCGTATCCGCATCGAGTTTTTCCGCGACAGACAACCGGCTTTTGAGGCTTTCAAAAAAGGCATTCTGGACTGGCGCGCGGAAAGCGTCTCCAAATCATGGACCAATGATTATAATTTCAGCGCGGTAGAAACCGGCAAAGTCATCAAGAAACGCTTTCCTGCATGGAAATTTCCGTCCATGCAAAGCTGGGCGCTCAACCAGCGCCGCGAGCGTTTTCGTGACAAGCGGGTGCGCGAGGCGATAGGACTGTGCTTTGACTTCGAATGGAGCAACAGAAACCTGTTCAGCAATCTGTATCAGCGCCAGCAATCCAATTTCAGCAATTCTGACTTTGAAGCCAAGGGCAAAGCCTCCGCCGCTGAACAGGCAGTTATTACCCGCCATGCTGCACTGATTGATGAGGAAACCCGCGCTGCTCTGCTCGATGATCCGGTGACAATGCCGGCAACAGACGGCAGCGGCCGCAATCGTGAACACTTGCGCCGCGCGGCAGACTTGCTGAAAGAGGCGGGCTATCAGCGTAAAGGCCAGTGGCTGGTTGGTGCTGACGGTCAGATTTTCACGCTGGAAATTCTCAACGATTCCGACGGATTTAACCGCGTCTATAATCCGATGATTAAGAACCTTCAGGCCATCGGGATCAATGCGACAGTGCGCATGGCAGAAGCGGCGACTTATCAGAAGCGTCTGCTGGATTTTGATTATGACATGATGGGGCTTGCCTTCAGCACATCGCCGACTTTGGACAGAGCCACACTCGCTGTCATGTATGGCTCAGAGAGCGTCAACATGCCGGGTTCACAAAATCATACCGGCACCAGCAGCCCTTTGATTGATGCATTGCTGGATGATGTGGCACAGGCGGATAATCGCAAAGACCTGACCGCCACTGTCCTTATTCTCGACCGGTTGTTACGTTACCGCAGAGACTGGATCCCCTGCTGGTCAGCAGGCGGAAAACTGATCGCCTATTGGGACAAATTTGGTATGACAGAATCGCCTCCCTATGGCGGCTATCCGGAATTTTACTGGTGGTATGATAAAGCGAAAGCCGGACAGCTTGGTAAAACATAATTCAGTTCTTTGCGCTAAATTCACAAAACACAATAAGAAACAAACAGGATTATTCATCTGATGGGCGCTTATATTCTCCGACGCCTGCTGCTCATGATTCCAACCATTTTCGGCATCATGGCCATTTCTTTTGCCGTCATCCAGTTTGCCCCCGGCGGCCCCGTAGAGCGTGTGATTGCGCAATTGCAGGGACAAGGCGGCGATGCCATGGACAGGCTTTCAGGCGGAGGCGCTGATGCCGGCGCAATATCAATGGACAGCGGCAGCTCCTCGAAATATCGCGGTGCGCAGGGGCTTGATCCTGAATTTATCGCCAGTCTGGAAAAGCAGTTCGGCTTTGATAAGCCGCCGCTGGAACGCTTCGGTCTGATGCTGTGGAACTATGCACGTTTTGACTTCGGACACTCCTATTTCCGCGATATTGAAGTGATTGATCTGATCAAGGAAAAGCTGCCGGTTTCGATTTCACTCGGCCTGTGGCTCACCCTGATTTCCTATATGATCTCTATTCCGCTCGGTATTCTCAAAGCTGTGCGCGACGGTTCACGTTTTGACGTCTGGACCAGCGCGGTGATTATTGTCGGCTATGCAATTCCGAGTTTTCTTTTCGCCATCATGCTGATCGTGCTGTTTGCGGGCGGTTCATTCTTCGACTGGTTCCCGCTGCGCGGCCTGACTTCGCCGGATTTCGACCAGATGAGCCTGTGGGGCAAAATCACAGACTATATCTGGCATATGGCGCTGCCGGTGCTGGCGCTGGTGCTGTCGGCCTTTGCGACAACCACCCTGCTCACCAAAAACTCGTTTCTGGAAGAAATCCGCAAACAATATGTCACCACAGCACGCGCCAAAGGCCTGACAGAACGGCAGGTGCTTTACGGTCATGTGTTCCGCAATGCGATGCTGATTGTGATTGCCGGTTTTCCCGGTGCGTTCATCACCGCCTTCTTCACCGGCTCGCTGCTGATTGAAACCATCTTCTCGCTCGACGGTCTCGGCCTGCTTGGCTATCAGTCCGTTCTCAACCGTGATTATCCTGTGGTCTTTGCCAATCTGTTTATCTTCTCGCTGATCGGCCTGCTGGTCGGCCTGCTCTCCGATCTCACTTATACATGGATTGATCCGCGTATTGATTTTGACCGGAGGGATGTGTGATGAGTGCTGTCACGGCTACCCCTCCTGCACGTGTGAAACGCCCGTTTCTGTCACCGCTCAACCAGCGACGCTGGCGCAATTTCAAGGCCAACCGGCGCGGCTGGTGGTCACTGTGGATTTTCCTGTTTCTGTTTGTGACCTCGCTCTTTGCCGAATTTATCGCCAATGACAAACCGATACTGGTTTCCTACAAAGGCGAAATTCTGATGCCGGTGCTGGTTGATTATCCGGAAGAGAAATTCGGCGGTTTCTACGCCGTTACCGATTACCGTGATCCGGTCATTCAGGATGAAATCAATCAAAACGGCTGGGCAATCTGGCCGCCGGTTCGCTATTCCTACCGCACCGTGAACAACGAGATTCCGGAAGCCGCACCGTCCAAACCGTTCTGGCTGATGTCGAAAGAACAGCGCTGCGCCCGCTATGCGGAAGGCGTGAATGATCTCAATTGCACCATCGGCAATATGAACTGGCTCGGCACTGACGATCAGGCACGCGATGTGTTTGCCCGTGCGCTCTACGGTTTCCGTATTTCCGTGCTGTTCGGCCTCATCCTCACCGCCTTTTCCGGTGTGATCGGTGTAACAGCCGGTGCGGTACAGGGTTATTTCGGCGGCTGGGTTGATCTTATTTTCCAGCGTTTCATCGAAATCTGGTCGTCGATACCGGTGCTCTATCTGCTGCTGATTATCGCTGCCATTCTACCGCCGGGCTTCTGGGTACTGCTGTTTATTATGCTGCTGTTCTCATGGGTTGCCTTTGTCGGTGTTGTCCGTGCCGAATTCCTGCGCGCCCGTAACTTTGAATATGTGAATGCAGCACGCTCGCTGGGCGTCAATAACCGCACCATCATGTGGCGGCACTTGCTGCCCAATGCGATGGTCGCAACCCTGACCTTCCTGCCGTTTATTCTCAACGGCTCGATCACCACGCTGACCTCGCTCGACTTCCTCGGCTTTGGTCTGCCGCCGGGTTCAGCGTCGCTTGGTGAAATGCTGGCACAGGGTAAGAATAATCTTCAGGCACCATGGCTTGGCATAACCGGTTTTGTGGTTATCTCGCTGATGCTGTCGCTGCTGATCTTTGTCGGTGAAGCAGTGCGTGATGCCTTTGATCCGCGAAAGGCTTTTAAATGAGTTCCCATGAAAAAGCCGAAGTGCTGCTCAGCGTTCGCGATCTGTCGATTGCCTTTCATCAGGATGGTCAGGACAGGGTTGCTGTCGATCATATTTCCTTCGACATTCACAAAGGCGAAACTGTCGCTCTGGTGGGGGAATCCGGCTCGGGCAAATCTATCTCCGCTTTGTCGGTGCTGAAACTGCTGCCCTATCCTTCCGCCAGCCATCCGTCCGGTCAGATCCTCTTTGAGGGGCAAGACATGCTGACCATGCCGGAAAACAAACTGCGCGGTGTTCGCGGCAATGACATTGCCATGATCTTTCAGGAGCCTATGACCTCACTCAATCCGCTGCATGTGGTTGAACGTCAGATTAGTGAGATCTTGCGTCTGCATCAGGGCATGGGCGAAAAACAGGCGCGCGCACGGACACTAGAACTGCTCAATGAAGTCGGCATCCGCGAACCGGAAAAGCGCCTGCAATCCTATCCGCACCAGCTTTCCGGCGGGCAGCGCCAGCGCGTGATGATCGCTATGGCGCTCGCCAATAAGCCGAAACTGCTGATTGCCGATGAGCCGACCACTGCGCTTGATGTGACAGTGCAGGCACAGATTCTGCAATTGCTGGCCGAGTTAAAGCAATCACAGGATATGTCGATGCTGTTCATCACCCATGATCTGGGTGTGGTGCGCAAAATTGCCGACCGCGTTTGCGTCATGCATCACGGTAAAATCGTGGAAAGCGGCAAGACAGAAGATATTTTCACCAATCCGCAGCATGATTATACCAAGCATTTGCTGAGTGCCGAGCCGAAGGGCGCACCATTGCCTGCGGAAGAAAATGCACCGCTGGTCATGAGCGGAGAAGATATCAAAGTCTGGTTTCCGATCAAAAAAGGCTTTCTGCGCAAGACAGTCGATTATGTGAAGGCCGTTGACGGTATCAATGTGGAACTACGTGCGGGACAAACACTGGGTGTGGTTGGTGAATCCGGCTCCGGCAAAACCACCCTTGGTTTGGCGCTGTCGCGCATGATTTCATCCAAAGGCAAAATCCGCTTTGGCGACAAAAATATCGACCGGTTTTCCTTCAAGGATATGCGTCCGCTGCGCCGTGAAATGCAGATTGTGTTTCAGGATCCGTTCGGCTCTCTCAGCCCGCGCATGTCGGTTGCGGAGATTATCGCCGAGGGATTGCAGGTGCATGAACCGAAACTCTCGGCTGACGAGCGCGATGATAAAGTCGTTGCCGCTTTGCATGAGGTTAATCTCGATCCGGAAAGCCGCTTCCGCTATCCGCATGAGTTTTCCGGCGGTCAGCGCCAGCGCATCGCCATTGCCCGTGCCATGGTGCTCAATCCGCGTTTTGTGATGCTGGATGAGCCGACTTCAGCTTTGGATATGAGTGTGCAGGCACAGGTTGTCGAATTGCTGCGCAATTTGCAGAAAAAACATGAATTAAGCTATCTTTTCATCAGTCACGACTTGCGCGTGGTCAAAGCCCTTGCCAATCATGTGCTTGTGATGCGCAATGGCAAAGCAGTGGAATATGGTCCGGCGGAGGAAATCTTCGGAGCGCCGAAAACCGATTACACCCGCGCATTGATGGCAGCAGCCTTCCGTTTGGAGACGGCTGAAAAGGGAGTGGTAAATCAATGAGTGCAGCAGTAAAAAACACGGGTAAAATCTATTTTGCAGCGACCGGCTGGGATCCGGAAATCTGGATCAAAGCCTTTGCCAAAGCTGCGCCGGAGCGTGAAATCGTTACTGAGGTCAAAGCCGGTGAAGAAGCATCCATTGATTATGCGCTGGTGTGGAAACAGAAACGCGGCTCGCTTGCTAATCTGCCCAATCTGAAAGTCATCTTCTCGCTCGGTGCCGGTGTGGATCATGTGTTCCATGATGATCAGGTGCCGGATCTGCCGATCGTGCGTACCGTTTCGCCTGATCTGACCATGCGCATGACCGAATATGTAGTCTGGCAGGTGCTGGATCATCATCGTCTCGGCCCTCAATATCGCGCGCAGCAACTCAAGAAAATCTGGCGTGAAGACCGCCGCCAGCCTGCGGCCAATGAGGTCAATGTCGGGATCATGGGCTTAGGCGTTTTAGGACGTGATGCTGCCGACAAGCTGAAACATCTTGGTTTCAATGTCAGCGGCTGGAGTCGCCGCCCGCAGGATGTTGCAGGTGTTGCCACCTATCACGGTAAAGACGGATTGTCCGAATTCCTAAAACAGGTTGATATTCTTGTCTGCCTGCTGCCGCTGACACCGGACACCAAAGGTATTCTGTCCATGTCCGTCTTCGGGCGCATGAAAGAGGACGGTCCGCTCGGTGCACCTATCCTGATTAATGCAGGGCGCGGCGGTTTGCAGAATGAAGCCGATATTCAGGCAGCGCTTGAACGCGGCCTGCTTTCTGCTGCCTCGCTTGATGTGTTTGAAACCGAGCCGCTGCCTGAAAACAGCCCGCTCTGGGGCAATCCGAAAATCACGATCACCCCCCATGCGGCGGCCAGTTCCTCGGCCAATGCTCTGGTGCCGGAGATTATTCGCATGATCCGCGACTATGAGCGCGACGGCACGCTGATCAATCTCGTTGACCGCGAGAAACAATATTAAGAACATAAAAAGAGCCGGAAATTCCGGCTCTTTTTTATAAGATACGAATCGTCCCCTGCTCATTGATATGCAATTGCCGCTGATCTAAACCGGCATATGTATCGCGATCCAGTTGATAGGCAGGCGGGAAGGTCAGCCCCATTTCTTCCGCAACAATCAGGCCCAGTAACAGAATCGCATCCGGTTCATGCAAGAGAATCGCTGCCGGTGCGCGGTTACTGTGCACCAGTTCCAGCAGCACAGCAGCTGCCGAAGAAGACCCGACAGTTGCAGGCAGGCACAGAACCTTGCCTGAGACGGACTGGCCATATTGCGGATGGCGCACATTGGCGATCAGGCCGGTTTGCGGATCAACCCCACCCCAAAAGCTGATCGGAGCCGTTAAAGCAAAACCAGCCGCCTCCACCGGCGCACCTGCGACCAGTATTTTTGCCTGAAATCTGTCTTGTAAGAGTTGCGCCACCATCACCATGCCTCCTCAGCGAATCGGACGCGGCCTGTGACAGCGCTTTCAACACATTCCTGCAAAGAACCATAGACAACACCGTAACCGGTATTGCCCGGCGCATAATGGGCGAATTTTCCGGAATTTGTCATCAGCACCGCATTGTCTTTCTCCGGCAGAATCGGGGTGACAACCACACAAGTGTCAGCCACCACAATCACGCCGGCCTGTTCCAGTCTTTGCCGGCGCTGATTCTTGTCCAGCTCACGCAGCACATGCCGCCCTGTACAAGCATAAAGCGGCACAGTGAGACGCCGGTCTGAAATTGCCGTTTCAAGAAGACCAAACTCGTCGAGCGATAAATGCGGACTGCCGATTGCCACCGCATCGATTCTGTCTGCCTCAATCGTGGAAAGAGCTTTGCGTGCTTCCCGCACCATTTGTGGTGTTACACGGATAATTTCCAGCGGCGCATGGCCTTGTAGTGCCGTTTCGGCATCCGGTGCCTCCGGCGTGCGCCCTGCAATATGAAAAAGCCCGACAGCACCGGATGAGGCAGAGGCAGCACCAAAGGCTTTCAGATCATCCTCTGTCAGCAGTTCCGGTGCAACGCCTGTCACCACGCCAATAGAATCACCAATCAGGCGTCCGTAAAGATTACCCAGCACCGGCCATGCCACAGCCTGACTTAAAAGTGCAGAATCAAGAGCGCTCAGATCAACTACAATTGTGGCACGGCGATTCTCTGATCTGTGTAATCCGTAATCCGGCGCACGACCGGCAATAGCACAGGCAATATCGAGATAATCGCCGTAGCGATTCGTACGGGCGCCCAGAACCGAATTGCAAAATACCACGGCATTCGATTCGCCCCATGCCACATCCGCTCCCGTTTGCGGCCGGTGCCCTGCCTGATAGGGTGCGCAGGTCCATGACGGTTCGCAACCAAGTTTGAGATAGGCCTGCATCATGCGCTTTGCCATAGCCGCCTCATGGAGCGGCAAACGATTGCCGGAGCAACCGGTCAGATCCAGTGAACCGACATTCAGCGTCGAGCGAACGCGCACCTTCGCCTGCCCCTCCACCAGCTTCTCTGCAAAGTAGGTACCGCTGTCACCATGATAGAGCGCACCGTCAATATGTGCGGAAGCTATGGGGATCAGCCTCGGCGCGCCCATCAGTTCGGCAGTTCTGGCAACAATGCGCATGGCCATTGCCGCGCCTGCACCATCCCGCCCGTTGATAATGGCACGCTCCTCCGCGCTCAGTGCCAGCACCATAGGTTCCTCCCGAATATGATTAAAGCAGAGCTTTACGCATTGTCAGCGATGTCACGCGGGTAAAGCCCGGATGCATGGTTTCTCCGACCACTTCAAAGCCCAGTTTTTTGAATAGTTTTTGATTGTCGGTCAGTTCGATACGTACTTGCAGGTCAATATGCGACATGCCGCGCTCACGCCCCAGCTTTTCGGCCTGCTCAACCAGACAACGTGCAACGCCAAGCCCGCGAAACGGAGCGGCAACAGCCAGTTTGCCTAAATAAAGATGATCGCCTCTATCTGCCAGAAACACGCATCCGGCCAATTGTCCGTCGCTCAGCACCCCATAGGCTGTTTCTGTGCCTGCTTTGCCGCGCAGAATCGCTGCATTCAGTAATCCGGCAGAACTCGGCGGATCAATCACCCCATCCATCGTGGCAAAAGCATCCTGAATGAGCAGCAACAGAGCGTCGAACCCGTCATAATCAGGTGTGATTGTAAAAACCTGATAGGATCGGTTCTGCGCGCTCATTGGTCTGCTGCCTTCCGCCGTTTATAGCGCATGGTCTCAAACCGCGCCGACAGAGAATCATAAAGCAGCAAGCGTCCCAGCAAAGGTTCTCCTATGCCGGTAATCAGTTTAATCACTTCCATCGCCTGTAATGAGCCGAGAATCGCTGGTAAGGCACCGATCACGCCCGCTTCCGCGCAGGAGGGAATCAGTCCTTCCGGCGGCGGTTCAGGAAACAGATCACGGTAATGCGGCAGTGGATTGCCCTCAGAATCACTCTCATAGGGTTTCAGCACCGTCAGCGAGCCGTCAAACCGCCCCATGGCTGCGGTGACCAAAGCTTTTTCCAGCAATGCCGCATGATCCGCCACCAGATAGCGGGTGCTGAAATTATCCGAACCGTCAACGATAATATCATAGGCCGAAAACAGCTCCGTCACATTCTCCGGTGTGAGCCGCAATGTATGACAGGCAATTTCAATATGCGGATTGATACGGTGAATCGTAGCCGCGGCACTGTCGGTTTTATTCTCGCCGATACTGTCGGTGTGATGCACCACCTGACGTTGCAGATTGGACAATGTCACCATATCATCATCGACAATGCCGAGATGGCCGACACCCGCAGCGGCGAGATAAAGCAGTGCCGGACTGCCGAGCCCGCCTGCACCGATCACCAGAACCCGCGCATTTTTAAGCTTCTGCTGCCCTGCCCCGCCGATTTCCGGCAGGATAATATGGCGCGCATAACGCTCGATTTCTAATCCGCTGAAAGGTTCTGACTGTGTGCTCATTGATAAAGTTTAGAGCGTATCCTGAAAAGTGTGAAGCGGTTTTCGGATAAGATACGCGTAAAACAAAAAGACAATGCAGAAACCCTGCCGGTTCAAATATCATAAGCTGTCAGGTTTGCCCCGCTGACATTGAAAAACTGCGCCTCACCTTTAAGGTCACGAAACAGAGCACGATCCGTGCCGGTCATGAAAGCCTGCGCGCCCAGATCGTCAATAATATCAAACAAAGCGGCACGTCTGCCCTCATCGAGATGAGCGGCAATTTCATCCAGCAGCAGCACCGGCGTCATATTGGCAAGATTGGCCGTCAGCCTTGCATGGGCAAGCACCAGACCGATCAGCAGCGCCTTCTGCTCGCCTGTCGAGCACAGAGCCGCCTGCATGCCTTTAGGCCGGTGATGCACCACCATATCCGTGCGGTGTGGCCCGTCCAGCGTGCGCCCTGCCGCGCGGTCACGGCCCCGCATATCGCGCAAAGTGCGGCGGAAATTCTCTTCCAGATCCAGCGCCGCCTCAAGACGAATACGCCCTTCCAGCTCGCCTTCCAGAAAGCAATCCACTTTCGGGAACGGACTGTCATCCGGCGTCTGCTCAATCATCGCGGCAATCAGGCTCATCAGCTCGGCACGTGCCGCAGCAATGGCCGTACCAAGCTCGGCCATTTGCGCTTCAATCGCATCCAGCCATTGGGCATCGCTGTTGTAATCCGAAATCAGCCGGTTGCGGCTGCGCATAGCCTTTTCATAATCCAGCACGCGTTTGCCATGGCTGACATCAATCGCCAGCACCATACGGTCGAGAAAGCGACGGCGGTCACCGGCGGAACCGGTAAACAGCCCGTCCATAGCCGGAATGAGCCAGATGATACGGGAATAATCAAGCAACTGATCAGCGCTGGCCGGTGCGCCATTAATCCGCACTTTGCGCCCTGCCTCGCCATTGGTACCAGCTAAACCGGTGCCGATTTCAGCCTCGCCATAGCTTGCCGATTCCAGCAGCGCATGAATGGCAAAACCATCAGGCGCTCCGCTGCGGCTGACATCAGCATAGGCAGCACGACGCATGCCGCGACCCGGCGACAAAAAGGAAACCGCTTCCAGAAGATTGGTTTTACCTGCACCATTCTCGCCGGTCAGCACCACATGGCCACCGCTCAGCGGCAGCGACAGGCTCTCATAATTGCGAAAATGCGCAAGCCGCAGACGACGGAAACTCACCCGTTCGCTGCGACCTGAAATTTGTGCATCAATGTTTATATTCGTGCTCACCCGTGCACTTATACACGCATCGGCATCAGAACATAGATCAGATGTTCGTCGCCTTCATCGCGCACCAGCATTGGTGAACCGGCATCAGCCAGCATGAATACGGCTTCCTTGCCGGAAAGCTGCGATGTGATATCGAGCAGATATTTCGAGTTGAAGCCGATTTCCATCGGCTCACTGTCATAGCCTGCCGGTACTTCATCGGTTGCGGAACCGGAATCAGGATTGTTCACGGTCAGCGTCAGAAGACCATCGGAAATGCTGAGCTTAACCGCACGGCCTTTCTCATTGGAAATGGTCGATACGCGGTCAACAGAAGCGGCAAAGCTCTGGCGGTCAATCACCAGCTTGCGGTCATTACCGGCCGGAATCACGCGCTTATATTCAGGGAATGTGCCGTCGATCAGTTTCGAGGTCAGAACAACTGTGCCGACAGTGAAACGGATTTTCACATCCGAGACTTCAATCGTCACCTGCATATCCGGTGCATCAACCAGTTTCTGCAATTCCGCAACGGTTTTGCGCGGAATGATGATCGCAGGCATGCCTTCAGCACCGCTTGGCGCTTCCATCGCTGCGCGTGCCAGACGGTGACCATCGGTGGCCACTGCACGCAGTTCCAAACGACCGTCATCTTCACCGGCATAGAGGTGAATACCATTGAGGTAATAGCGGGTTTCTTCCGTCGAGATCGCAAAATTGGTGCGGTCGATCAGACGTTTCAGCGCGCTCGCATCCATACGGAATGTATGGGTGAAGCTGCCCGCTGTCAGTTCAGGGAAATCGGACTGCGGCAGGCATTGCAGACGAAAGGACGAGCGGCCGGATACAACCGACATGGCTGTGCCGTCTTCATTATTGGCCAGCATCACTTCAGCGCCGTCCGGCAACTTGCGCACGATGTCATAAAGCAGATGCGCCGGAACTGTTGTGGCTCCTGCCGTATCAATTGCCGCTTCGGTCGATTCGGTTACTTCCAGATCAAGGTCAGTAGCCTTGAGCTTCAGCACGCCGTCTTCTCCCTGCAACAGCACATTGGAGAGAATCGGAATCGTATTCCGGCGTTCAACCACGCGATGCACATGGTTGAGAGATTTCAAAAGATTTGAACGTTCAATAGTTACGCGCATGATGTACAGAACTCGCTAACATCTGTCCGGCAACAAACAGAGCTGTACCGGAGATCACGGCGCGACAGGCGCCTCTTGGACGGCTAAACTGCCAGAATTTCAGGGGTCTTTGCAAGTCCGCAGAACAGCACAGCAGCGATTTCTTCTGCATAATGACTGATGAACCCGCTCTTTGCCCCGATATTCCGCCTATGAACTGTATCGCGACCAGAGCCGCGATACAGAATCATCGGTATCTGTGACAGCTTATGCGGATTGTTCGTTGATCAGGCGCTTCAGCAGTTCCAGCTCCTGCGCCAGTTTAAGATCAGCACCGACCAGATCTTCGATCTTGCGGACAGCATGCAGCACTGTGGTGTGATCGCGTCCGCCAAAACGACGGCCGATTTCCGGCAATGAGCGCGGAGTCAGCATTTTCGCCAGATACATCGCAACCTGACGCGGCTTCACGATGGTGCGGGTACGGCGGTTGGACAGCAGATCCTGCTTCGACACATTGTAATGACGGGCAACAATGCGCTGAATTTCCTCAATACGGATGCGCTTTGGCTCACCGGCACGGGTCAGATGACCCAGCAGCTCATCAACGCGGTCGATCGACAGGTTCGGTTCAAAGGACTGACGGAACAACAGCTGGTTGAATGCGCCTTCCAGTTCACGGCCGGAACCGGTCACAGTGCGTGCCACATGGGCCAGAATATCGTCCGCAATATCAATATTGCGTTCTTCTGCCTGCGCAGCGCTCAGGCGGCGCTTGAGCATTTCCACGCGCATTTCATAATCCGGTGCGGCCATTTCCAAGGCTACACCGCCCTGCAGACGGGAGCGCACGCGCACATCCAGCGATTCCAGCTCGGAAGGGGCGCGGTCTGCGGCCACAACAACCTGCTTGGCGCTGTCGAGCAGCGTGTTGATCAGATGGCAGAATTCGTGCTGGATGGATTTACCCTGCAGGAACTGCATATCATCAATAATCAGAAGATCGATATCGCGCAGCTGTTCTTTGAAAGACAGCGCATTATTGTCACGGATTGCCGTTGCAAAGCGCCACATGAAATATTCAGCGGTCAGATAGACAACGCGCGGCTTATCCTGACGCTGCAAAGCGCTGGCGGCAATAGCCTGCAAAAGATGGGTTTTACCAAGACCAACGGAAGCGTGGATGAACAGCGGGTTGAAGCGTACGGCGCTGGAGCCGGCTTCGGCAATGGTGCGGGCAGCAGCAAGTGCCACACGGTTGGAAGCACCGTCAACAAAGCTGTCGAAAGTATAGCGCGGATCGAGCGGAGAACCGAGTACGGCACCGGCAGCGGCGCTCTGAGCGGCCACTTCTGCCTGACTTGCGCGTTTTTCAGCCGAGAAGCTCTGGCCAACCGGGAAGACCGGCTTTTCGCGCTGCGGCGCAGCAAGCTGCGGGATTTCCGCCACGATATCAGCAACAGGTGCCACAGGACGGGCGGTACGGCTCATGCCGCGCACCACAACTTCAACTTTCAGAATCTGCGGATTTTCTTCCTGCCAGAGCATGGTCAGCATTTCAGCATAATGGTTGTTGATCCATGAGCGCAAAAATGCGGTCGGCACCGAAAAACGTACAACACTCTTGGAGACTTCATCCAGCTTCAGACGACCAAACCACGAAGAGAATATTTCACTGCCGACGCGTGCTTTCAGCTTGCTCAGCAGTCGTTCAAAGGCCTCATCCGGAGAAGCGGTTGTCAAAGTCATATTCTCTTTCTCACTCATAAAATCCGGCGCCGCATCAAACTGACCCTGCAGGCTGCGATTGATCGGCGGGACTGGCTGACCGGCTTCGCTCATCACGTCCAGTTTAGCCTCATTCTTTGCAATCATTTTCGCCTCACAATAGTGTTCAGTTTTTTGGTTGCGGCAGATCATTCCATCATACCGGATGCATCCTGTTCAGATGCTCGTTACTCAGCGGTTTGGCCGGGACTGTCCCTCAGCTTCCGCTCTGATTTTTTTGTTCGTTATAAAATTCTGTTCGCTTCAGTCTTGCCGGTCTTTTGCAGCGTGTCTTTCTCCGGCTCTTTTTCCGATTGTCCGGTGAGTATCCCGCAAGGAACGACTCATATTCCGGTCACTCCATGCTGATTGCCCGTATTGAACCATTCAACAACCTCTGTTTCCATCTGCAGCTGCGCAAAGCTTTTTTAGGGTTAATGGCCGGTAAATGATGTCATTACTCATCATTTCAGAACGGCCTTACTCTTTCCGGCAACCGCAGGTCGGATCCTCATTCAGGATATTTCCCCCCGCAGTGCCGATCATTCGCAGACACACAGATACTCTTTCGCAGAACGGGAAATTCTGCGTCAGATCACTTTGCACGCCATGAAATTATAACCGGACGCCGAGAGCCTTTAGGCCAATGGTCCAGAGCACTGATCGGCTAACATTAGCGAAATCTTTGGCCTTAGGGCAAGACCGCCGTTAAGAGTTTTTTAATCATTTGATCTGTCTTTCGGTACGCATAACTATTCTGATACAGGGTCTGAAATTAATAAGACCTTTGGATTCAACATCTTTTTATCGGAGCAATTATTAACCCTTCCGGAATCTCCGGAGCGAAAAAAAATAATAATAATTCACTTGACTCAGGCTCCTCCGAGGCAATCCCCAGACTCAGTTCAGAACTGTGCATAAAGACGGGTTCTGCGCTTAAAATTTATTGCAAATATAAAAATATAGAAAAAGAGATTCTCCCAATATTTTAGAGATTCCTTCTAATATTGCTCCCGATTCTGATCTTCTGAATATTCAGGAGAAACATAAAATTCAGACACAAAAAAACCCGGCACTGAGGCCGGGTTTTTTAAACTGAAAGACAGTCTGATATTAGGCAGTCATGCCTTTAAGACGTGCAGCCAGACGCGAAACTTTACGCGAAGCAGTGTTCTTATGAACAACGCCTTTAGAAGCGGCGCGCATCAGTTCAGGCTCAGCAATCTTGAAAGCAGCCTGTGCAGCAGCTTTATCACCGAGTGCTACAGCATCTTCGAACTTACGTACGAAAGTGCGCACGCGGGAACGACGGGATTTGTTGACCTCGGTGCGGGCTTCGATTTTACGAACCGCTTTCTTGGCCGAAGGTGTATTGGCCATAAATGCCTCTCTTTTTCTGTCAGCTTTCCAGCGGGCTTTTCAGCATCGATATTCATATCGAAGGGGCAGGCCACCGGGCAAAAATCTATCCGGACAGCCCGAAAGCCGTCTCACTGTTGCGCGCTTATAGATCAGCTTGTCCGCGCCGTCAATCTGGATTCTCTCTCCACAAAGGGCTGAAACCCGTAAAAGATGGTTTCCAGAACGTTTTCTGACAAGTGGCGCTGCGGTTTTACGGCCGGAGCGCCCCTATAAGACGACTCAGCGGCTGGAGAAAGACGGGCTGCGCTTATCGACAAATGCCGACATGCCTTCTTTCTGGTCTTCTGTAGCGAAAAGCGCATGGAAGGAACGGCGCTCATATTTCAGCCCTTCCTGCAATGTCGTCTCAAAAGCACGATTGACCGATTCTTTTGCCATCATCACTGAGAGCCGCGAGAAAGCAGCAATCCGTTCTGCCGCTTTCAGCGCTTCATCCAGCAGCACTTCCGGCGCTACTACGCGTGACACCAGTCCGCAACGCTCAGCCTCAGCCGCGTCCATCATTCGGCCGGTCAGCACCATATCCATAGCTTTGGCTTTGCCGACAAAACGCGCCAGACGCTGGGTGCCGCCCATACCCGGAATGATTCCAAGCGTAATTTCCGGCTGACCGAACTTGGCATTATCCGCAGCAATGATGAAATCACACATCATCGCCAGTTCGCAACCGCCGCCCAGCGTATAGCCGCTGACCGCAGCAATTACCGGCTTACGAATGGCATTGATCCCTTCCCAGTCGCTGAGAAAATCCTGCCCGTAAGCATCGGCAAAACTGAGATTCTGCATTTCCTTAATATCGGCACCGGCAGCAAAAGCCTTCTCGGAACCGGTCAGGACAATCGCACCGATCGCATCATCCCGGTCGAATGCCTGCAGCGCATCTGTCAGTTCGGTAATCAGCTGTGTGTTCAGTGCATTCAGCGCCTGCGGACGGTTGAGCCGGATCAGACCGGTTTTGCCGCGTGTTTCCGCAAGAATCGTTTCATAGGCCATCAAGATACTCCCCCAAGGCAGTGATTATTTATGAACGGAAAAGAGATCAGGCGCTGCAGGCAGCGCAAAAGAAAGTTGAGCGTCCGTTCTGCACAATGCGCTGTATCGTTGCGCCACAACGCCGGCATGGCTCATCCTCGCGGTCATAGACCGCAAAACTATGCTGGAAATAGCCCAGCGTGCCATCAGCCTGACGATGATCACGCAGACTGGAGCCGCCTGCCACGATGGCTTCGGCAATCACCTCGCGAACAGAAGTCGCCAGCGATTCTGCCAGTTGCGGATCCTGCGCGACATCTCCAGCAGCACGCAAAGGTGAAAGGCCGGAGCGCCACAAAGCCTCGCAGACATAAATATTGCCAAGGCCGGCAATCAACCGCTGATCCAGCAGTGCCGCCTTTAAAGTGATTTTCTTGTTGCGGAATAAGTCTGCAAGTACCGCGCCTGACAGGCTGTTGCCTGTCGGCTCAATGCCAAGATCTTTCAGGGACGGATGCGTTTCCAGCTCTCCGGCACCGCATAACAGCAAAAACCCGAAACGACGCGGATCATTATAGATCACCTGACGCTGCCCGTAATTTTCTGTCTGTAAGTGAAAAACCACATGGTCATGGGCTGTATTCTTAGAACGCGGATAATGAAAATCATCTGCCAAGCGATGTCCGGATGAAGAACGCAGATCAGGTTCAATCCTGTAGGAGCCGGACATACCCAGATGACTGATGAGACTGGCACCGTCTTCAAATTCGATCAGCAGATATTTGGCACGCCGCCCCAGCGAGATAATTTTTTGCCCCTGCAGACGCTCACTCAGCTTTTCAGGAAAAGGAAAACGCAGGTCAGGACGGTTTAAGACCAGACCTTCAACAGTTGCGCCTTCCATAACCGGTTGCAAACCGCGACGGACCGTTTCCACCTCCGGTAATTCAGGCATCACTCTCTCCGCTGCGTTCTGACTGCCGATAGCCGGTATGAGCCGTCAGAAAATCTTCACCGGCAAGCTCATTTTTCAACCCCAGATAGGCGGCTACAGATTTACCAATATCCGCAAAACTGTTGCGCATACCGATTGTGCCGCTCTCCGCACCGGCGATCAATACAGGCACACATTCACGGGTATGGTCACTTCCCTGCCAGCCCGGATCACAACCATGATCTGCGGTCAGAATTAGCACATCCCCCTCGCGCATTTTGCCGAGAATTTCCGGCAGGCGCTTATCGAAGGCTTCAAGTGCGGCAGCATAACCGGCAATGTCGCGCCTGTGGCCATAGAGCATATCGAAATCCACCAGATTGGTGAAAATCAGATCGCCGTCACCGGCCTCATTCATTGCCTCCAGCGTGGCATCAACTAAGGCCTGATTGCCATGCGCTTTGCGCAATTGCGTCACGCCTGACCCAGCAAAAATATCACTGATTTTTCCGACCGCATAAACATCATGTCCGGATGCTTCGACAATATTCAGCAATGTAGGCTGCGGCGGCGGTACGGCAAAATCGCGCCGGTTGCCGGTGCGTTCAAAGCTCTCCTGCGTTTCCCCGATAAATGGCCGTGCAATGACACGGCCGATATTCAGCGGATCCACCAGCAGACGCAAAGCTGCACAAAGATCATAAAGCCGCTGCAAGCCGAAATGTGCTTCATGGGCAGCTACCTGCAACACGGAATCTGACGATGTATAGAAAATCGGTTTTCCGGTTCGGATATGCTCCTCACCATATTGCGCAATAATTTCAGTGCCTGAAGCATGGCAATTGCCCAATATTCCGCTCAAACCTTCCTGACGGATAATCGTATCCGTCAAATCCTCAGGAAAGGCCGGAATACTATGCGGGAAATAACCCCAGTCAAAAGGTACCGGCAGACCTGCAATTTCCCAATGGCCGGAAGGTGTATCCTTGCCTTTCGAGACTTCACTCGCAGCGCCCCACAAGCCATGAGACCGTAAGGCTGCATTGATACCGGCAGGGAAAGCGCCGCTCGCACATTGCGCGGCACGCCCTAATCCCAGTTCCAGCATATGCGGAATATGTAATGGTGCCTGTTTATCCGCACAAAAGCGGGCAATTGTCCCCAGCGTATTGGCTCCTTGATCGCCAAAGGCGGCCGCATCCGGTGCGCCGCCAATGCCGAAAGAATCAAGGACAATAAGGATAACCCGTCGCATGAGAATAATGCCTTCAGACCACTTCATTGAGTATTTCATGAAAGGCATATCATGAAAACTACCTCAAGCGTCAAGCAAGGAAATCATCAGCACTGAGGGCAAGGAATAACATCTGAATAGCGCGGACTGGCAAAATAAATTTCTTCCATGTCTATATTGGGAAGAACCGATGAGAGCAGAGGTATATAAGTATATTGCGTCTCAACACGAATATAATTCATTGGCTCTTGTCGCAGTTTTTCCGGAAGATAATCCCGCTTTGCTTGTTGCTCCTTTGGATTCCCTTTTTCGATGAAGCCAGGTGTCTTGCGTGACCAATCCAATCTGACAACAAGTTTATTACTATTATTTACTCTCTCAACTCTGAGAAACGAAATCCTCATTTCGGGTTTGGTTACGGACGGAAACATTATCGTCGAGCCAATAGTAAAAATGTCATCGAGTTGTGCCGGCAGCACACTGATCTGCCGGCTCACCAAATCTCCGACAACACTGGCAACCCGATTCACTTTGCGGTTTGCATCCACGCCACGCGAAACATCAGCGACACCGGCATAAATAAAAATCATCACCGGTAAAAGAAGCGCAAACTCCACTGCGGATATACCGCGTTCGTCTTTGCTAAATTTTCTTGAGAGTGCAAATATATTCACACAGAACTTTCGCAAACTGCCGGTCAAAGTCAATCGTGCCCCGTTTATATTACAATGGAACCTCATCCTGAAAACGGTTCATTCTGCCAGGTCACAGTCGTAAACAGAGGAAGTACTCTGTCTCCATTTTCTGGTTTTGGATTTAAATAATAAAAAATATTGGTCAGAACCGGCCAGCGATATAATACATTTAGCTGATTAATTGTTGATGGCCCACCCAGATTAATCTGGGTAGGAAGACCAAGTTTTCCGTTGCTGGTTACAAGATTTTTAACAGGAACATCAGAAAAAGTACTATAATTATTCAAATTAATCTGAAGATTTTTTTCGCAATCAACGACAGGTATAAATTGTATTTTTTGACAAATACGATCTTTCAACGCTTCCGGCGTTGTATTTTCTTTCGTATCCTGTCCTGTATAAAATCGCCGGCTTGCATCTTCTGTCGCATAAGTCAGCATTTGCTGTACAGTGAAACTCAGCCCCAGTTCGACAATTGCGAAAATCAAAAACAAAAACGGAAAAGCGACCAGCGCAAACTCCACCGCTGTAACGCCTCGTTCATCCCGCCGGAACGAGCGAAGTGACTTTACAAAATGTCGGACAGAGTTTTTCTCAGCTCGGCTACTCATGATCTATTAAATTTTCCTGCAGTAGGACAGAAAATTGAAAACCTAGAATATAATCAGGATCTTGGCGGAGCCACAACTTTAACTTTCGGCTCACAAATCGGCGTGCAGGACAATACAATCATATTGGAGCCCCGAAAAACACGGGTCGTTGCCAGATCGTTTTGTCCGACCATGACTTTTTCATCCAGTAATGTATCCCCGCTCTGATCTATAACAACCAGATTGGTGACACCATTATTACGTCCGGTCAGAATAATGGTTTTGGCATCCTGCATAACGGCATCAGCAATAGCATCATTTCCAATAATGACTGACTTAACAGGCTTATCCAGTCGCAAAATATGCGCCTGATCTGTCTGAACCTGTATTGCCTGAATTTCTGTCGCCCCAGCCGGATAGGTTAAGATACCTGCCCCCAGCAAAGCTGCAACTATAAATTTTTTCAGATCTGTCATCTTCTTATCAGCCATAAAATATGCCCCGTAGCTCACCGCACTATGCGCAACAGGGATGAAAGAACAATTAATAGCTATATTTCCCTCATCGCCGATCTGGATGTTCTCCGTAAAATACTATGGCATCCGGCAGCATTAACCTGAAGGTAAACAGCATACAGTATCTCTGGCAGCAACAGGATGAAACTCAAACAATGCTATTGTAAAATTCAGGCCGCATATGCTCGCTTTTCTCACTGCTCTGATTTTTTGCGGCACCATGATCTATGCTGCAGTTTCTGATCTTCTGTTTATGAAGATCCGTAATATTGCCTGCCTGCTTTTTGCCGCAGCGTTTCTTGTTCTGGCACCGCTTTACGGGCTTCCTACAAAAGATATCTTTCTTCACATTGCAGCGGGCGCGATTGCCCTCGCTATCTGTTTTGCTTTGTTTTTCATCAATGCTATGGGTGGCGGAGATGCCAAACTAATCAGTGCCACAGCTCTCTGGACCGGATTTTCAGTCAGTCTTGCAGATTATTTACTGATAAGCGCAATTACAGGCGGTATTTTAACACTATGTATTCTCTTGCTGCGCAAATTTATCGACAGAAGTAAAATTGAACATATCGCTTTTCTATACCGTTTGAGTGATCCCAAAAAAGGTATTCCCTATGGTATAGCTTTGGCCATTGCCGGTTTATGGATATATCCCGATCTTGCTTTGGTTAGGGCCTGAAAACCGGCATAACAAATCTTCCCCCCACCAATTCAGCAATAACTGTTTTAATAAAATCAATAATAATAGTTCGTTAACCATAATTATACGATTCTTGCTGCATTTAGAGTATGTGCCAAAATCACACGCTCAATGCGGGGATATCAAATGAACACTTCACGCCTGATCATTCTGGCTGTTGCCGTGCTTGCCGCCGGTGCCGCAGGCTATATTGCTTTGACCATGACAGACGCCCCGCCGCAGGTCATTGAAGTCAGTGCTCCCGCACCGGTTTTGCCTGTGAAAGATGTTCTGACTGCTTCATCTAATCTGGCCGTCGGATCGTCATTATCCGGTCAACTACAATGGCAATCCTGGCCTACAGCTTCAGTAACCGCAGATTACATAACGCGTGATTCACAACCGGACGCACTGGATGTCATGCAAAAATCCAGCCTGCGCCTTCCGGTTCTGGCCGGAGAACCTATCCGCAAAGTTAAACTGATCGGCGAAGGGGAACAATTCATGTCCTCTTTGCTGCCACAAGGTATGCGTGCCATCGCGACTAATATTGCTGCAGAAAGTTCCGCCGGTGGCTTCATTCTTCCCGGTGATCGCGTCGATGTCATTCTCACTCGTGCGGACCGGAATGCTGCCAATAAGAGTATGCCATTCTTAACAGAAACCATTTTAGAAAATGTTCGCGTGCTGGCCATCGATCAGACGATCAAAGAAGATGATGAAGGCAAAAAAGATATTATCGGCCGCACCGCAACTCTGGAAGTTACCCATGAACAGGCTGAGATCATGGCTGTTGCCCAATCTGTGGCGGACCGGATCAGCCTGACATTGCGCTCAGTTCGTGATGCAAAACCAGAGCCATCCAGCTCATCCGACTATCTTGTTGTTTCACCTTCCAAAAACGGGCCGGTCAAAATGATTAAATCTGGCAATCTTACCGAAGTTGGGATCAACTAATGACACGTCCATCTTTTTCCCAAACTCGCGTCAGTTCACAGTTGAAACCACTGTTCCTTTCTGCTGCCCTCATTATACCGGTTCTCAGTTCCAATCCGGTGCAGGCACAGGACGTTCAGATTTCCAGTACGGGACGCTCGCAACCGGTCAATCTCGGACTGGGCAAGTCAATTGTCATTGATCTGCCACAGGACGCCTATGATATTCTGGTTGCCAATCCGGCAACAGCCGATGCTGTTACACGAACAGCACGGCGTATTTACCTGTTCGGTAAGTCCGTTGGACAAACCAATATTATTGTTTTTGGCAAAGACGGCGAACAGATTGCCAGCCTTGATCTGAAAATTGAACGTGATGTCAGCAGCCTGTCATCTTCATTGCGAAAATATATTCCGGGCTCAGATATCAAAATTGAACTTATCAATGATAATATTGTTCTGACTGGTACGGTTCAGACCCCGCAGGACGCGGCACAAGCCGCCAAACTTGCCGAATTGCTGGTTTCGGGCGGTGAAGCGACAACAGGTCAATATGATAAAAGTTCCACGTCAACTTCCGGTAACAGTATTACAATTTCTAATGGTTCTGATCGGGAAGACCGTCGTGCCAGTAAAATCATCAATCTGATTACAATTGTCGGCGAGGATCAGGTCACCCTGAAAGTAACCGTCGCCGAAGTCAGCCGCACGGTGATGAAACAGCTCGGTGTGAATATGGTTGGCAGTGCCAGTATGAATGGCGTGACCTTCAGCGGTGTTGCAGGAAATTTACCAGGTGGATTAGGGCAGAATGTAAGTAACTCCTTAGGCCTCCGCACCAGCAACTTCCGTGGCTACCTACAGGCAATGGAAACCGCTGGAGCGATGAAAACCCTTGCAGAACCAACACTTACGGCAATTTCCGGTGAGAAGGCTGCTTTTCAGGTTGGCGGCGAATATAATGTTCTTGATACCGTTGATTATGAAGATGATGGGAAGCGCAAAAATACGCTTGCCAAAATTGAATATGGTATCGGACTGGAATTCATGCCGACTGTTCTGGGGCCGGGACGCATATCTTTAAAAGTTCGCACGTCAGTTTCTGAACCAACAAATGAAGGTTCGGCAACGCAAAGCACCGGTGAATTCAGTCCTAATATTATTTCTTTGCGGAAACGCATTGCAGATACCACCGTTGAAATACCATCCGGTGGCTCCATGATGATCGGCGGTCTTATCCGCGATGAAACCCGCCAATCCATTAACGGCACACCAGGCCTGTCCAAAATTCCGGTACTCGGCACACTGTTCCGAAGCAGGGAATTCCTGCGCAATGAATCTGAACTTGTAGTGATCGTTACACCATATCTGGTTCGTTCAACAGCACGAACCGAACTGGCACGACCCGACGATAATCTGGCCCCGCCAAGCGATGCAGCAGGCTTTGTGTTGGGTAAAGTTAATCGTGTTTATGGCTCCGCAAAAACCAACCTGCCAAACGGCCGCTATAACGGCGTTGTCGGCTTCATCTACAAATAAGAGGGCAGGCATTATGAGAAAAATTATCGTTCCCCACTCCCGTTCAGTTCTCATTGGCAGCAGTCTTTTTGTGACCATGCTGCTGGCAGGATGTGCCAATACACATCATGTGACAGTCGGTGCCACGCCGGATGATTACCGTACCAATCATCCGATCACGATTCAGGAGCGTGAAAAAACAGCCGATATTCCTGTAAGCAGAAATGACAAAAAACTCAGCCTGACACAGCGCAGCATTGTCCAGAACGCAGTTGATGGCTATCGCCGCCAGGGCTCAGGCATGGTTTTTATTCTTTTGCCTGAGGGTAGTGCCAATCAATCGGCCGCCTATCAAATCAGCATGGATATAGCCAAAGTCTTAAGACAAGGCGGGGTTCTGGCCAGCAATATTGCTACTCAGAGCTATCAGGTAAATAATCCGCAAATCTCTGCGCCTGTCCGTATCAGTTATTATGCGATGACAGCAGGAACGGGCCCTTGCGGACGTTGGCCCGACGATATGCTCAACACTGCAGAGAACAAACATTATGCCAATTTTGGTTGCGCATCGCAGGCAAATCTGGCCGCACAAGTTGCAAATCCGGCAGATCTCTTAGGCCCTCGTGCAACAGCCCCACTCAGCGGCACACGTAATGACCGAGTTCTGAGTGGAGTGAAAAAAGATGCCCCTGACAATGGTTACGACAATGTTTCACCAAGTATATCAAAGGTCTGGACCGAACAACGCAGCCAGATTGTAAACTATACCAACCAATAGCAAGAACCAGAAAAACGAAATAATCCGGCTTACACGAGATTTCTGCAAACCGGGCATACAACTTTCAACAAAGGTCGTGATCGTGGAAAACAGTGTCACATCAACAATTATGCTTCAGGGTGAGGACGCGGATATAGCCCATATCCGCCCGCTGCCGCGCCTGAATATTGATGCGTTCTGTGAAACAGAAGCCGGCCTGTCTGTTTTGCAAGCCTGCTCTCAGGATCGGCGTCTCACACGCACCCGCTGGCACATCCGCTCCGGTGGCATTGGTGTGGCACTTGAAGCCTATCAAAGCACTTCCACGCCACATCTCATTATTCTTGAAAGTGCTGCTGGGCCAGATCAGTTGCTTGCAGATATAATGCAGCTTGCAGAAGTCTGTGACAGCGGAACCCGCGTTCTGATTATCGGCCGCAGCAACGAAGTCCGGCTGTATCGTGAACTGATCCGTAATGGCATTTCCGATTACCTTGTTTCTCCTGCAAGTCTGTCGGAAGTTATATCCGTACTGAATAACCTGTTTACAGATCCGGCTACTGCGCCCTCCGGCAGAAGTATTGCTGTCATTGGTGCTAAAGGTGGTGTTGGCTCATCCACTCTTGCTCATAACATCAGTTGGAGCCTTGCTAACCAGTTCAAACATGAGGTTGTGCTTGCCGATATGGATCTGCCATTCGGCACGGTCAATATTAATTTCGATCAGGATCCGACACTGGGGATTGCAGACGCGGTCTATGCACCGGAACGGGTGGATGAAGTCTATCTTGACCGTCTTCTGGCAGAGAGTTCAGAACATTTATCACTGCTGGCAGCACCATCAACCCTCGAAAAAACCTATGACTTTGATACGGAATCCTTTGTTTCTGTGATCGATGCGGCTCTGCGTACCACACAATTGCTGATACTCGACATACCGCATAACTGGAACAGCTGGACACGTACAACTTTGATGCGGGCTGACGAGATTATCATTGTTGCCACACCGGATTTAGCCAGTTTGCGTAATACCAAGAATTTGCTGGATACGCTGATTCTGCTGCGACCGAATGATAAGCCCGCACATCTTATTCTGAATCAGACCGGTGTACCGAAGCGTCCTGAAATTTCTGCTGCGGATTTCTGCTCACCGCTAAATATTAAACCTTTGGCTGTAATTGAATTTGATCCGCAGTTTTTCGGAACAGCGGCAAATAATGCCCATATGCTCGCAGAGGCCGATCCGAACCACAAGATTTCACAAAAAATCACTGAAATCGCACGAGAACTACTCGGTAAACATGATGCACCGGAGCAGCGCAAAAAAGCTAAACCGCTGGCCGGACTTCTCAGTAAGCTTAAGCGTAAAAAATCTGCCTGACGGACAAGGATAAACAACAGCCATGTTTGGAAAAAGAGGTGCAGCCTCCCCAACCACCGGTACTGTAAAACCTGCTGCTGCGACAGCCGGTCAGACAGCGAACTTGACTCCGCCTTCACAGGTCAACACGGCTGCACCTGCATCGGAAAAATCTGCGGCAAAAGCGGTAACGGCGCCGGCTGCCCGTGAAAAATCACAGGCTTATTACGATACGAAATCCCAAATCTTTGCAGCGCTGATTGATACAATCGACCTGTCGCAATTATCAAGAATGGATGCGGATGCCGCCCGTGATGATATACGCGAGATCGTCAATGATATTATCTCGATCAAGAATTTCGTTATGTCGATTGCCGAGCAGGAAGAATTGCTCGACGATATTTGCAACGATGTTCTGGGTTATGGGCCGCTGGAACCACTGCTGGCACGTGATGATATTGCCGATATCATGGTCAACAGTGCGCGCAAAACCTATATTGAAGTCAATGGCCGTGTGCAGGAAACCAATGTCCGTTTCCGCGATAATCAGCAATTGCTGAATATCTGCCAGCGTATTGTTTCTCAGGTCGGCCGCCGTGTTGATGAATCCAGCCCGATCTGTGACGCCCGTCTTCCGGACGGATCGCGTGTGAACGTTATCACTTCGCCGCTGGCTATTGATGGCACAGCTCTGACCATTCGTAAATTTAAAAAAGACAAACTGACTCTGGATCAGCTGGTCCGTTTCGGCAGTATTTCGCAGATGGGTTCGGAACTGCTGCAAATTATCGGCCGTGTGCGCTGCAATATCATTATTTCAGGTGGTACAGGTTCCGGTAAAACCACGCTTCTCAACTGTCTGACACGCTATATTGATGAAACTGAGCGTATCATTACCTGCGAAGATTCGGCGGAATTGCAATTACAGCAGCCCCATGTCGTTCGTCTGGAAACCCGCCCGCCCAATCTTGAAGGTGAAGGCGAGATCACCATGCGCGATCTGGTTAAAAACTGTCTGCGTATGCGTCCTGAGAGAATTATCGTCGGTGAAGTCCGTGGCCCTGAAGTTTTCGATCTGCTTCAGGCCATGAATACCGGCCATGACGGCTCCATGGGCACGATTCACTCCAACAGCCCGCGCGAATGTCTGAACCGTATGGAAGCCATGATTGCCATGGGCGGCTACACACTGCCGCAGCGCACCGTGCGTGAAATTATTGTCGGTTCCGTTGATGTGATTATTCAGGCGACACGCCTTCGTGACGGTACACGCCGCATTACACATGTGACGGAAGTGATCGGTATGGAAGGCGATGTCATCATCACGCAGGATCTGATGAATTTTGAGTTCCTCGGTGAAGACATTAACGGCAATATTATCGGGCGGCATGTATCAAGCGGTATCGGCCGGCCGGCCTTCTGGGAGCGGGCACGCTACTATAATGAAGATCAGCGACTGGCGACTATTCTGGATACTATGGAAGTTGCCGGTAGTCAGCAGATTTAAAAGAACGACAAAACACCGTCTGTATTCAATCTATTTATGTTCACAAGCATTTTATAATGTCAGGCACTGAAAGGGCATTCTTATGAACGGCACAACAATTCTGCTTGTTGTTCTGGCGGCAATTGCAGTCGCTGCCTTGCTTTATGCTATCTTTTTCGATCGCATCACCGCGGAAAAAAGTGGTCAAAAGCGCCTTGACGCAATTAAGAAAACCACAACAAGCCGCGCAGTCATGCGCTCAGAGCGTGAGAAAGCCAGCGAGGCACAAAAGCGCCGCCGTACCTTGCAGGACAATCTGGACGAACTTGACCGCCGCAACAAAGCGCAGAACAAAAATCAAAAAAAACCACCGCTGCGCATATTGCTGGCACAAGCAGGTCTCAACTGGAGCGCCCGTCAGTTTTATCTCATCAGTACGGCCAGTGCATTCATCTGTTTTCTGCTCGGGCTGATGGCTGGCATTCCTTTGATTATGTCGCCGCTAATAGCGCTGATCGGTTTTTTCGGCGTGCCGCGCTGGATCGTTTTGCATTTGCGCAAAAGGCGAATGAAGGCTTTCCTGAATGATTTTCCGAATGCGCTGGATGTCATTACTCGTTCTTTGCGCTCCGGTCTGCCTTTGAATGATAGTCTGCGCTTGCTGGCAAATGATGCGCCTTCTCCGGTCAAAGAGGAATTTCGCCGGATTGTTGAGTCTCAACAAATGGGTCTGACAATACCGGAAGCCGTTTCCAAAATGCCGGAAAACATGCCCTGCCCAGAAACAAATTTCTTTTCGATTGTGATTCAGATTCAGTCACAGGCTGGCGGCAACTTGTCTGAGGCTTTGGGTAATTTGTCGCGTGTTTTGCGCGATCGTAAAAAAATGGCAGCCAAAGTTCAGGCCATGTCACAGGAGGCAAAAGCTTCGGCGGCGATCATCGGAGCTTTGCCATTTTTGGTTGCCACCGGTATCTCATTCATGAACCCAGGCTATATCAACACACTATTCACCACATTCATCGGCAATGTTTTGCTTGTCATCTCAGTTGTCTTGTATTCGATTGGAATTTTCGTGATGAAAGTCATGATTAATTTCAAAATGTAAGCGGAGGTGGTCATGCGGGAATTTTTCGAAACCACTCTGTTTCAGCGACAAACACTCATCAGCATTTTTATTGTGTTTGCGATGTTCGCAACCGTAATGACACTGCTGCTCCCCTATTTTCAGCGTAATCCGTTAAAAAACCGGATGAAATCGGTTGCCCTTGAGCGTGAGGCCATTCGCGCCCGCGAAAGAGCACGGATGGCCAGCGAGAAAGAACGCGGCATCAGCCTGCGCCATCAGCAAAAAGCGGGTATTCGGAATTTCGTTGAAAAACTGGATCTTCGCCGCGCTCTGGCTGACGAAAAAACCGTTGCTTCGTTACGCCAAGCTGGTTTTCGCGGACAAAACCCGCTGAATATTTTTCTGTTCATGCGCTTCGTGCTGCCCTTTGTATTTCTGGGGCTGGCCATATTCATGATCTTCGGGCTTGGAATGCTGGCGCAGCAAACCACCTTTGTTCGTTTCTTAATCTGTATTCTGGCTGCTTATGCCGGTTTTTATGCACCGAACCTCTATGTCAGTAATATTGCAGCCAAGCGTCGTGAATCCATTACACTGGCCTGGCCGGATGCCCTCGACCTCATGCTGATCTGTGTTGAATCCGGCATGTCCACTGAAGCTGCTTTCCGCCGCGTTGCCGATGAAATCGGTATTCAGTCGGCAGATCTGGCTGAAGAACTCATGTTGACCAATGCGGAGCTGGCTTTTTTGCCGGAGCGTCGTCAGGCCTATGAAAATCTTGCCAGCCGCACCGGTATGGAAGCCATTAAATCCATGACACAGGCGCTGATTCAGGCTGAGCGTTATGGTACGCCGGTCGCAACGGCAATGCGCACACTTTCTCAGGAAAGTCGCGATATGCGCCTGATGGCCGCTGAAAAGAAAGCTGCAGGACTGCCACCAAAACTCACAGTACCAATGATCGTGTTTTTTCTGCCGGTTTTGTTTATTGTTATTATCGGCCCTGCTCTTATCCAGATTTTTGGTCCAGGCGGCATTGCAGGCAACTAAACAACATAAAACCCCTGCTTGAAGTATAATTCAGGCAGGGGTCATTTTTTAATCTGTAAATTTTCAGACTTTAAGCCTGTTTTTTAGAGCCCTGCTTTGCCAGCATTGAGCGCAAATAATCGGTATTGGCTTTTGCCTGCTCCGGTGACAATTCGCGGGAGGCAATGGTTTCTGCTTCCTGAAAGCGCCCCTGAAGGCCGACGACCAGCGCCAGATTTTGGCGGACACGGCTGTCACTGCCATTCGCAGTTGCCGCCTGACGCAGATATTTTTCAGCTGTTGGCAGATCACCGCTTAAGACATAAGACATTGCGAGATTGGAGAGGATTGAAGCCTCACCCGGCTTGATCTGCAGTGCTTTCTGATAGATTGCACGGGCATCCGCGGAATTGCCCTGCTGGTCGAGAATAGCCCCTTCCGCAGACAGCAAACGCCAGTCAGGATAATCCGGTGTCTGCGCACGGCGTACTGCATCCAGTGCCGCATCCAGCTCACCTGCACCGGCCAGAGCTTTGCCATAAGCCGCCAGAACCTGTTTATCTTTCGGCAATTGAATGGCAATTGCCCGCATCACAGCCAGCGACTGATCGCTGCGGCCAGCCATGCTCAGCACAGTCGCATAATTCAGAGCGGCCACTTTGCTGGTCGGATTCTTCTGATAATGCGCGCCATAGGTCTGAGCGGCCTGTGCGAGCTGCTGCGCATTCATTTGCTCAATGGAACGCTCAGCCTTGGTGCCGTTGCCTTTAGCAACCGAGCCGGTTGTGGTGCGGTCCACGCTGTTGCAACCGGCGAGTGCCAGTCCTGTTATGAAAAGAGCAGTGGTGAGTGTCAGAAAACGGCTTTTTCCGTAACGCAGGCCACGGCATGATTTATCCGGTTGTTCAAAAGCCAGCGCATTTTTCTGCATCAAACTGTCTCCATAAAATACGGTCGTTGAAAGCGCCTGAAATCAGTCCTCTGCATTAACCCGCGCTTCACCTGAATATGATAAAATCAATATTCCATTAACCCTAATAGAGAGTTAATTATTGAGCTGACATCAGCGACTCATGCCGCTCTCCTGAAAATAAATACCGGAAATCAATATGACCTCCCTGCCTCTTTCTGCGAACCGTGCTGCTCTTCTCGATCAACAGGCTGCGGACAGCCGCCCGATATGGCTGGTCACACCGGAGACACTGGCGAATGGTCAGTTTCCGCAAACTGTCCTCAACTGGGCAGCAGCCAATGCCTATAAAGGCAAAGCCGGACAATTACTGACACTGGCCAATGAACAGGGACAGATCAGCGGCGCTTTATTCGGCATTGAACCGGCGGACAAAGACAAGAGCAGCGAAGGTCGTCTGATCGGCGGCAAACTTGCCCGCCTCTTGCCTGCAGGCAACTGGCATATTGAAGGTAAAGCTGACCATGCGGAATTATTCGCGGTCAGCTTTTTGCTCGGCGGGTATCAGTTCAATCGCTATAAAAAAGACGCTTCTGCAGAAGAGCAGGGCAGCGTTTCGCTGTATATTTCCGGCCTGTCCGATCTGGCGGAAACCCGTCGTCTTGCCGATGCCAGCGCCATGACCCGCGATCTGATCAACACACCGACCAGTGATATGGGGCCGGACGCACTGGAACTGGCAGCCCGTAACCTTGCAACGGCTTATGGCGCGAAATTCACTGCTGTTATCGGTGATGATCTGCTGAAGCAAAACTTCCCGATGATCCATGCTGTCGGCCGTGCCAGCGATACTGCACCGCGCCTGATTGACTTCACTTGGGGCAAAGACAGCGATCCGAAAGTTACGCTGGTTGGCAAGGGCGTATGCTTTGATACCGGTGGTCTTGATATCAAAGCTGCCAGCGGCATGCTGCTGATGAAAAAAGATATGGGCGGTGCCGCCAATGTGCTGGGTCTGGCGCGTATGATTATGGATGCCAAACTGCCGGTGCGCCTGCGCGTGCTGATCCCAGCGGTTGAAAACTCCATTTCCGGTAATGCATTCCGCCCGAGTGATATTCTGACATCCCGTGAGGGACAGACGGTCGAAATCGGCAATACCGATGCGGAAGGCCGACTGGTTCTCGCCGATGCGCTGACCCTCGCCGATGAAGAAAATCCGGATCTCATCATCGACATGGCAACCCTGACCGGCGCTGCCCGTGTGGCACTGGGGCCTGACCTGCCGCCATTCTACAGTCATGATGAAGCTTTTGCTGCAAAAGTGGCAGAACAGGCGGCAGCACAGTCCGATCCGCTCTGGCGTATGCCGCTCTGGGCACCATATGAGGCCAAACTCGCCTCGAAAGTTGCGGACATTAACAATGTGACCACCGACGGTTTTGCCGGTTCTGTCACAGCAGCACTGTTCCTCTCGCGCTTCGTCAAAAATGCCAAAGTCTGGGGTCACTTCGACATTTACGGCTGGACACCGGTTGAGAAATCCGCAGCCACTGTCGGCGGTGCTGCACAGGGTATCCGCGCACTTTATCAGGTGATCAAACAACGCTATGTTTAAGCCTCTTGCAGGTTCAATTCAAAAGCAGTTGAATACGCTACACGTAAAGTAAACAAGCAGCCTGCCTGTACTCACGGGCAGGCCTTTCTCTTAAACAAGTGGCATTTCATGGCTGTCGAGTTAAAACCACTACAGGCGCTGACGCTGTTACAGACCGTTTCCCTGTCGCAGGTGCGTGACGAAACCCATGATCTGACATGGCGGCAAATGGCCATATTGCTGACAATCTATCTTGAAACACCGCCCCATACAGTGCGCGCGCTGGCCGCGCGTCTTGGTGTGACTAAACCTGTTATTACCCGTGCGCTGGATACGATGGGCACGATGGGGCTGGTCAGCCGCCATCGCGATCCGCAGGATCTGCGTAATGTCCTGATTAAACGAACTGTCAGCGGCGCGCTCTATGTTGAAAGACTAGGCGACCGCGTTATCTCCAAGTCCAGGGAATTGCCTTTATGACCCAGCCTGACCGTCGTCTCCATGCCTATCGCCCCGATCTGGCGGATAGTGCTTTACACGGAAAAGTCGATGCCGCCGCCTTTACAGAAGGCAAGCGCAAACGTGTAATCGTTCCCGTCAGCGATCTGCGCAGCAAGCCTGAACCTGCCAGCGGCCCGCAGAGCCAGATTCTCTATGGCGATGAAGTCACCGTTTTTGAGCAGGCGAATGGCTGGAGTTGGGTGCAAGCTGTGCGCGACGGCTATGTCGGCTATATGCCTGATAGCGAACTGGGTGAAATTAGCAATAAACCAACCCATCGTATCTGTGTGCCGCGCACTTTCATCTATTCCGGAGCTGATCTGCGTTTCCGTCATACCAGTGCTCTGTCCCTCGGCTCAGTCGTTGAGATCACCGAGTTCGTTGAAAACCGTGGTAGCCGTTACGGCATGCTGCCGGATGGCACTGCGATTTTCGCCAAGCATCTGCGGGCGATCAACGAGACTATTGCCGATTATGTCACCACAGCCGAAAGCCTGATTAACACGCCTTATCTCTGGGGTGGCACATCCGGTTTTGGCATTGATTGTTCAGGACTGGTGCAGCTTGCCATGCTGGATGCAGGGCGCGATGTGTTGCGCGATTCCGATATGCAGAGCGATCATCTGGGTGATGTGATTGAGGCCGGTAAGGATTATGCCAATTTGCAGCGTGGCGATCTAGTGTTCTGGCCGGGTCATGTGGCGATTATGGCAAGCCCCGATATGATGATCCATGCCAATGGCCATACCATGACCGTGGCCTATGAGCCGCTGCGTGAAGCAATTGAGCGAATTGCTTATTTGTATGACTTACCTAGCCATTTTAGGCGTCCATAATGAATTCTGTCTCTAGCGGGCTGCAAATGGCGCTTTCCTCGACTTCCGGTGCTCACGTATCTTTAATACGCTCCGCTCCGGTTCTCGGAGATCACCATTTTCACCACGCCATAACCAGAATTACCTCAGGGTTACGCGCAATAAGAATAAAAAAGCCGCCGGAATTTCCGGCGGCTTTTTTGTAAGCTCAATATTTCAAACCTTTGGCGGCAATACACGATCCGGTGTGCGGTGACCGTCCCAGAAGGCGCGGATATTGACGATGACTTTATCGCCCATATCAATACGCCCTTCCAGCGTGGCTGAGCCCATATGCGGCAGCATTACAACTTTGCCCTCCGAGGCCAGTTTCAGCAGGCGCGGATCAACCGCCGGATGCTGTTCAAACACATCAAGACCGGCACCCGCGAGCTTGCCCTGCTCAATCTGATGGATCAGCGCATTTTCATCAACAATCTCACCGCGTGACGTATTCACCAGATAAGCATTTGGCTGCATCAATTCGATGCGGCGCGCTGAAAGCAGATGAAATGTTGCCGGTGTTGAAGGGCAATTAACGGAAATAATATCCATCCGTGCCAGCATCTGGTCGAGGCTGTCCCAATAGGTGGCTTCCAGCTCTTCCTCAACCGCCGCATGAACCCGCTTGCGGTTGTGATAATGGATAGCAAGGCCGAAAGCCTTGGCGCGGCGTGCAACAGCAGTGCCGATACGCCCCATGCCGACAATACCGAGGCGCTTGCCCCAGATGCGCCGGCCAAGCATCCATGTCGGCGACCAGCCCGGCCATTCGCCGGAAGTGGAAAACACATTCGCACCCTGCACAAGACGACGCGGCACAGACAGAATCAGCCCCATTGCCATATCGGCGGTATCTTCTGTCAGAACATTCGGGGTATTGGTCACGGCGATGCCGCGCTTGGCAGCAGCGGTTACATCCACATTGTCCACACCATTGCCGAAATTGGCGATCAGTTTCAGATTGGGGCCTGCCTGCTCAATCAGTTCCGCATCAATCACATCGCGAATCGTCGGTACCAGCACATCGGCCTCGCGCATGGCCGCAGCCAGTTCCTCACGCGACATTTTATGATCATCAATATTCAGGCGCGCATCAAACAATTCGCGCATGCGCGTTTCAACAGGATCCGGTAATTTCCGGGTAATGACGACCAATGGTTTCTTTTTGCCCGACATTTCTACCCCTTTGATGTGTCGCGTTGAGACCTCCTTAACCAAGAAGGTGCAGAGTGCGGCATTGTCATGGTTCATACACTGTCTAGCAAGGCGGACGAACAAAGACAAAGAAAAAGCGCCGGTTCTGGTCTCCTAACGTCATATTGATCTTACAGACCAATCTTGCAAACCGTCGGGACAACTATACCAGAATATAAGCCGGTCAGGACTGCGAATGAAACAGCATATGCATAAAACAGAAAAATCAAATTTTTGTCTGTTACTGGCTATAGGTCTGTTTTCCTGCCTGTTTCTGCTGTCCCCTTTATCCGGCTCGCATCATGCCTATGCACAGGACGCTTCCGAAAGTGCAGAACCATCTTCCGCGGAAGAAGGTCCTTCCGGTGAAGATGCACCGAGCAAAGAAGCAACCTCATCTGCCAATCTGGGGCCAAGCGGCCTGCCGATCCCGCGTTTTGTCAGCCTGAAGCCTGCCCGTGTGAATATCCGTGTGGGTCCGGGGCGCGATTATGCAGTGTCATGGCTTTATACCAAATCGGGACTGCCGGTTGAGATCATTCAGGAATATGACAACTGGCGCCGTATCCGTGATGCTGACGGCACGGAAGGCTGGGTCTATCAGTCACTTCTGGCAGGCAAGCGCACCGCTATCGTTGCTCCGTGGGAGCGCGGCAAGGCGGATAATGTAATTGATCTTTACGCCAGCGCCAGCGACACATCCCGCGTTGTTGCCCGTGCTGAGGCAGGTGTCATCGCCACTATCCGTGAATGCACCGGCCAATGGTGTCAGCTCGAAACACAGGGCACACGCGGCTGGATCCGTCAGGGAAAAATCTGGGGTGCCTATCCGGATGAGGTTTTTGACTAGAGCATAATTCCTTAAACTTGGATCAGTTTAAGGTAAAATTATGCTCTAATTTTAAAATGTTAGACCGACCTTTATGTGCCAAGCTGGCACACGGCGCTCTAACCGGAGCATTGATCCGCTTTTAGAATATCTGGTCTTTCATGGTGTTTTGCGCGCATCTGTCCCCTTCTCAAGCTAAGGGAAAAGCGGTAAAAGCCGCGCCATGAAGGATCAAACAGCACCCAACCCGCATCATCCGGCCTCTGACACTCCGTTAAATGTCACTGCCTCCGGTAATAATCTGGCCAATAGCCGTAAGGTTTTTGTCAAAACCTATGGCTGCCAGATGAATGTCTATGACAGCCAGCGCATGGCCGACAGTCTGGCCGCAGAAGGTTATGTCACCACAGACAGCCCCGATGATGCGGATATGGTTTTGCTTAATACCTGCCACATCCGCGAAAAAGCTTCTGAAAAGCTCTATTCTGCGCTGGGTCGCCTGCGTAATTTGAAAAATAAGCGTCAGGCGGACGGCAAAGATCTGATTATCGGTGTTGCCGGTTGTGTGGCACAGGCGGAAGGCGATGAAATTCTGCGCCGTTCGCCGACTGTTGACCTTGTGGTCGGCCCGCAGACCTATCACCGCTTGCCGCAGGCGCTTGCTCAGGTGCGTGAAGGCCGTCAGGTTGTCGATACCGAATATGCAGTTGAAGACAAGTTTGAGCATCTGCCGCTTGCCAGCCGTGAACAGGTACGCAAACGTGGCGTTTCCGCATTTCTGACGGTGCAGGAAGGCTGCGATAAATTCTGCACCTTCTGCGTTGTGCCTTACACACGCGGTTCAGAGGTTTCGCGTTCCGTTGCCCAGATCATCAATGAAGCGACAAAGCTGGTTCAGGCTGGTGTGCGTGAACTGACCCTGCTTGGCCAGAATGTCAACGGCTGGCACGGCGCGGGCGATGACGGCCGCGAATGGGGCTTGGGAGAACTGCTCTATCGCTTAGCGGAAATTCCGGGCATTGCCCGTCTGCGTTACACGACCAGCCATCCGCGCGACATGGATGATGCACTGATCAATGCCCATCGCGATCTCGATATTCTGATGCCTTATCTGCATCTGCCGGTGCAGGCCGGTTCCGATCGTATTCTCAAAGCGATGAACCGCAAACATAAAGGCGAGGATTATATCCGCCTGATTGAGCGTATCCGTTCTGTGCGCCCTGATCTGGCACTGTCCGGCGACTTCATTGTCGGCTTCCCTGGTGAAACCGATGAGGATTTTGAGGACACGATGCGGCTCGTGCGCGAAGTGGGTTATGCGCAAGCCTATTCGTTCAAATATTCATCCCGCCCGGGCACTCCCGGTGCCGATCTGCCGGATCATGTGGAAGAATCCGTGAAGGACGAACGTCTGCAGCGTTTGCAGGCGCTGCTCAGCGAACAGCAATATGCATTTCAGAATAGTCTTGTCGGTACGGAAATGGATGTACTGCTTGAAAAGCCGGGACGTTTTGAAGGGCAGATGATCGGCCGTTCGCCATGGCTCATTCCGGTAATCATTGAAAATAATCCGGGTGAAGTCGGTGATATGATCCGCGTACGCGTCAATTCCACCGGCACCAACAGCCTTGTCGCCGAGAAATTAGCTTAAATAACGTTCGCCTTTGTCCGGCTCTGCTTTCCCGCGTGACAGTGTCATTAATCTGTACCATAATCGTGTCAGATATGATCCGTCACGGCGGATCAGCGCACTGACAATTAAATAAAGCTAAACCGCAATCAAGGAGAGCCGGTTGAACGTCACCACGGGCAAACAGGTTAGCAAAGAACTGAAAAAACCCGCCACCACAATCCCTGCTCTGCAGGATGGCGCTTCTGATATGGCTCATATAGTCCTCGATTTTGACAGCAACCGGCTGGCGAGTGCGCTGTTTGGCCAATTCGACGAGAATCTCGCTTATATTGAGCAAAAACTTGGTGTTGATGTCCGCTCCAAAGGCAATCAACTGATCCTGCGCGGTGAAGCAACCGCCACAGCACAGGCGCGGATGGCACTGGATCACCTCTATTCGCTTTTGCAAAAAGGTCATGACCTGAGCAAATCCGATGTCGATGGTGCCTTGCGCATGGCTGCAACTGCAACGCCGGTGCGTGATGACCAGTTGTGCCTGCCAACCCTTGAAACCAAAACCCGCCTTTCCGCGGCACAAATCTCCACACGCAAAAAGACCATCTTTGCCCGCACGCCGACGCAGGATGCCTATATGCGTGCGATGGAGCGCTCGGAACTGGTTTTCGGCACCGGCCCTGCCGGTACCGGTAAAACCTATCTCGCTGTTGCCCATGCGGCCATGCTGCTGGAGCGCGGACTGGTTGAGCGGATTGTGTTATCCCGCCCTGCAGTTGAAGCCGGTGAACGGCTCGGCTTTTTGCCCGGCGACATGAAAGAGAAGGTCGATCCTTATCTGCGCCCGCTCTATGATGCGCTTTATGACATGATCCCTGCGGATAAAGTCGAGCGAGCACTGGCCGCCGGTGTGATTGAAATTGCGCCTCTGGCCTTCATGCGCGGCCGTACACTGGCACATGCGGCCGTTATTCTCGACGAGGCGCAGAACACCACATCCATGCAGATGAAAATGTTCCTGACCCGTCTGGGTGAAGGATCACGCATGATCGTTACCGGTGATCCAAGCCAGATCGATCTGCCCACCGGTCAGAAATCCGGCCTTGTGGAAGCGCTGGAGATTTTGGGCGATGTTGAAAACATTGTCACTGTGCGCTTCAGCGACAAAGATGTGGTGCGCCACCCGATGGTTGCAGCTATTGTCCGCGCCTATGAAAAGCGCGGTGCGGCCAAAACGCTGAAACATCATAAAGTTAGTGTGACTGAGGGTGAAAACACGCCTTCGGAAACCTAAATAGGTTTTTAGATTACAAACTGACTTTTATAACAGCCCGTCTCTTTGCAGGCGGGCTGTTGTCTTAACAATAAACCGGTTCACGAAACAAAAATGATTACAATCGACATTCTCATTGAAAGTTCTCTTTGGGAAACCCCGTCGGGGGACGACAATGAAACCTATGAAACGCTTGCCCGATCCTGTGTCGATGCCGTCTGGGCGCGGCTTGAACTGCCGCAGCAAGAGACCGAGCTCAGCCTCGTTCTGACCGACGATGCCTCGATCCGCACGATTAATGCGCAATGGCGCAATAAAGACAAAGCCACCAATGTGCTGTCTTTTCCGGCCTTTGACATCGCGCCGGGCGATGCTCCGGGGCCGATGCTCGGCGATATTATTATTGCGCGGGAAACTGTCGAACGTGAAGCTCTTGAAGAAAACAAAAGCTTTAATCAGCACCTGCATCACATGATCGTGCATGGCCTGCTGCATCTGCTGGGTTACGATCATGAAGATGATGAGGAAGCAGAAGAAATGGAGGGACTGGAGCGCGAAATTCTTCATGCTCTTGCCATACCTGATCCTTATACTGTACATTCAACCGATAATGAAAACGATTGACCATGGCTGATCAGACTAATCACAATTCTTCAACGGGCGCTGTTCACAGCGACGCCGTTTCTCAGAACGATCCGGAAGCGCAGAGTACGGGGCAAAATCCTGCACGAGCGGCAGGATCTGAAAAACGCTCACTCCTTTCCGGATTATTTCCGTTTCTCCGTTCGCGCCAGACCAGCTCGATCCGCGAAGATCTGACGGATGCGCTGTCCGATGATGCGAACAGCGACACAGCTTTTTCTGCCGAAGAAAAGGCAATGCTCAACAACATTCTGCGCCTGCGGGAACTTCGCGTCGATGACGTGATGATCAGCCGCGCTGATATTGAAGCTATCGAATATTCAACACCGCTGGGTGAATTGCTGGAGCTGTTTGAGTCCTCCGGCCATTCCCGTATGCCGGTTTATGTTGAGACGCTCGATGATGCGCGCGGCATGATCCATATCCGCGATGTTCTCAACTACATCACCCGCATGAGCAGGCAACAGCCTGCCGGTTCAGAACAGCCAGCCGCTGCCAAGCGCTATGATCTGTCCAAAATTGATCTCACAACACCGATCAATGAACTGAACCTGATGCGCAAGGTGCTGTTCGTCCCCTCCTCCATGCTGGCCAGCAGCCTGATGGCGCGTATGCAGGCGAGCCATATTCAGATGGCGCTGGTGATCGACGAATATGGCGGCACAGACGGCCTCGTCTCGCTGGAAGACATTGTTGAAATGGTTGTCGGCGATATTGAAGACGAACATGACGACGAAGAATTGTCCCTGATCCGCAATCCGGACGGCTCTTATACTGTTGATGCCCGTGCGGAACTGGAAGAGCTGGAACAACTGATCGGCGCAGGCTTTACGCAGGGCGAAGACAGTGAAGATGTGGATACGCTCGGCGGTCTCATCATCTCGGCTCTGGATCATATTCCGGAAACCGGCGCGATCATTGATGTGTTGCCTGCCTACGAACTGGAAGTGCTGGAAGCCGATTCACGGCGCATCCATAAAGTGCGCATCACGCCGCGAAACGGGGATTATTTCCAAGGCTAGAGCGGTTTACGTCCAGATTGGATCATAGCGCTCGCTCTAGATTCTTTATTTGGTCGCATTATCACGGGCGTCAAGTTGATCCAACTTAACTGTGAAATGCTCTAACAGCATCACAATCTATTAAAACACCGCCGCAACCGGCGGTGTTTTTTTTATCGCTGTATTCTCTTCTCAGTTTTTCTTAATCTTCGGCTCATAAACTGAGTAGAGCGCCGCGTGCCCTTTTGGACACTCAAAACTCGCTCTACACTTTATACTTGCAGCCTTATCCCCATTGAGAGACCGAATATAGTGAGCAGCCTTTATCTCCGCCTGACTGAAAACCTCACCGGCTGGCGTAGAGCGCTCCTGACCATTCTCGCCGGTGCAAGTGTCACGCTGGCATTGCCGCCTTTTGATTTTTTGCCCGCAGGATTTATCGGTTTTCCGCTGCTGGTGCTGCTGATTGACAGTTCTGGCACAACAACCGCAACCGGATGGAAGCGCCTGCTCCCTGCTTTTCGCACCGGCTGGTTGTTTGGTTTCGGATATTTTCTCGCCGGTCTCTGGTGGATCGGCATGGCGTTGCTGGTGGATGCCGAAAATTTCGCCTGGGCATTACCATTCGCTATTCTCGGCCTGCCTGCCTTTCTGGCGTTTTTCTTCGCTTTTGCTGCGGCATTTGCACGGATATTCTGGGGCGCCGGTCTCATTCGTATTCTGGTGCTGGCCATCGCACTCGGCGTTACAGAATGGCTGCGCGCCTTCATTCTCACCGGTTTTCCATGGAATGCGCTCGGCTATATGCTGATGCCGACACCACTGTTGATGCAGTCAGTTACGATTACCGGCCTCTATGGCATGAATATTCTTGCTGTGGTGATTTTCGCCATGCCCGCTCTATTGTTTGGCAATAAACGTCAGCGCTATGGCTGGCGTAGCGGATTAATTGCCGCCAGCGCCTTGCTGATTGCCCATACCGGTTATGGCGCATGGCGCTTACAGCAGGCACCGGCCTTGTCAGAGCAAGGCGCTGATGCACCTGTCATCCGTTTGGTTCAGGCCTCCATTGCACAGGATGCCAAATGGGATAATCAGCTGCGCCGCGCGATTTTCGACAAGCATCTTGATCTCAGCACCCGCCCGCCTGCCAATGGCGAGCCGGTGCCTGATGTGATTATCTGGCCGGAAACCTCCGTTCCCTATGTGCTGCCACAGGTCGAGGAAGCCTTGAGTGCCATCGGCAAGGCACTTCAGCCGAATCAAATGCTGCTGGCCGGAGCGGTGCGCGGTGAAGGAGAAGATCTCTCCGCCTATTATAACAGTATTTTCGCGGTGAATGCCGCCGGTCAGGTGACCGCAACTGCTGACAAGGTTCATCTTGTACCATTCGGTGAATATCTGCCGCTGGAAGGTCTGCTGCGCTCTGTCGGCATGCAGGAAGTGGTGGAATTACCCGGCGGCTTTACCGCAGCACCGGCGCGCCATGCCCTCACTGTCAGCCCGAGCCTGACCCTGCTGCCCTTGATCTGCTATGAGGCGATTTTCCCGTCCGAGCTTGGCTATCAGGGTAAGAGTGTTGATGCGATCATCAATATTACCAATGACGCATGGTACGGCAATACGCCGGGGCCTTATCAGCATTTCCGGCAGGCGCAATTGCGCGCTGTAGAACAGGGACTGCCTTTGCTGCGCGCAGCCAATAACGGTATTTCAGCAATTACCGATTCTTACGGTCGAATCACCAAACATCTCAACCTGAATGAAGTCGGATTTATTGATGGCCGTCTGCCACCAAAAGCGACAGGCTTCTGGCGCAAACCGGCAGGAGAAACACAGTTCTTCACACTTCTGTTCATCTTGCTCGTAATTTCATGTGGTTTACATGCCATCCGTACCGAGCGTTTCGGTTGACATCATATTTTTGATGTTATGATATACACATGAAACTGATGAAATTTCAGATGAACCCTATAATTCTCCGAAAAATATGCTGATTTAAGCAAACCATTTTTCATCAAGGAAAGCTCGCATAAGCGAGGAGCATTTGTGAATGACTGAGAATAAAAAGAAACCCAATCCCATTGATGTTCATGTGGGCAGCCGCATCCGGTTGCGCCGGAACATGCTTGGCCTCAGTCAGGAAAAACTCGGTGAAAATCTCGGTATTACCTTCCAGCAGATTCAAAAATATGAAAAAGGCACCAACCGCGTCGGTGCCAGCCGCCTGCAAGCCATTTCATCCATATTGAGTGTACCGGTTGCCTTCTTTTTTGAAGATGCACCGGAACAGGCCGGACAGCAGAACAGCGGTTTTGCGGAAGACAACGAAACAACCTATGTTGTTGATTTTCTTCAGACAAATGAAGGCGTGCAGTTGACACGTTATTTTACAAAAATCACTGATCCGAAAGTGCGCCGTAAAATCATTGATCTGGTAAAAACCCTTGCCAATGATGATGATTAATCTCTGAAGCGCCAGAGGCGCGAATTCGGTAAAAACAGAATCCCTGAAACTGCCCTATCCTATTGTTTTGTCGCATTATAGCAGGCGCTTAATGCGACAATTTGGCAGCTTCTTGCGTTAAATCTCGCACATAAACACATGCAGATAGTTGTATATCTTGTCATTTCGTGCTGATTATACGCGCAAATAACGTCTGATTTCTTTATAGAGCGATTGCTTCACTTTCATTCCGTAGCAGACAGGCTTTTCTGAAAGCGGCCTGAAACGGTTTGAAAACGGCGCGCAATGAATTATCAGCAGTTCGTGCGCAGAAATGCACAATGCTGAAAGCAACTGTTTCTCCGGAGAGTACAATGCTCCGCAGATTTTCAAGAGGGGTTTCCCGTGTCACGCAGTTCATATCTTTTCACCAGTGAATCGGTATCCGAAGGTCATCCGGATAAGGTTTGCGATCGTATTTCCGATGAAATCGTAGACATGATCTACAAGGAAGCACGTAAAACCGGTGTTGATCCGTGGTCTGTACGTATTGCCTGTGAAACCCTTGCCACTACCAACCGCGTCGTGATTGCCGGTGAAGTGCGTGTGCCGGACACATTCCTGAAAAAAGACAAAGCCGGTGAAATTCTGCTTGATGCCAAAGGTCATAAGCAGATCAACCCTTCCCGCTTCCGTTCTGCTGCCCGCAAAGCCATCCGTGAAATCGGTTATGAACAGGAAGGCTTCAACTGGCGCAATGTGAAAATCGACGTGCTGCTGCATCCGCAATCGGCGGATATTGCGCAGGGCGTTGATAATGCTGCCGACCGTCAGGGTGAAGAAGGTGCGGGCGATCAGGGCATCATGTTCGGTTATGCCTGCCGCGAAACACCGGATCTGATGCCGGCGCCAATCTATTACGCGCATAAAATTCTTGAGCTGCTCTCCGCTGCCCGCCACAAAGGCGAAGGCGATTATGGCAAGCTCGGCCCTGATGCCAAAAGTCAGGTCACAGTGCGCTATGCCGATGGCAAGCCTGCGGAAGTCACACAGATTGTGTTGTCAACCCAGCATCTGGATGCCTCATGGGATTCCGCAAAAGTCCGTCAGGTCGTTGAGCCGGTGATCCGCGAAGCGCTCGGTGATCTGCCGATTGCTGCGAACTGCAACTGGTACATCAATCCAACCGGTAAATTCGTCATCGGCGGACCGGACGGTGATGCCGGTCTGACCGGACGTAAGATCATTGTTGATACTTACGGCGGTGCAGCCCCGCATGGCGGCGGCGCATTCTCCGGCAAGGACACGACCAAGGTTGACCGCTCCGCAGCCTATGCCGCGCGTTATCTGGCCAAGAATGTGATTGCTGCCGGTCTTGCCGACCGCTGCACCATTCAGCTGTCCTATGCGATCGGTGTTGCCCAGCCGCTCTCGGTCTATGTTGACCTGCACGGCACCGGCAAAGTCGCCGAGAGCGATGTGGAAACAGCGTTGCGTCAGGTCATGGATCTGTCGCCAACCGGCATCCGCAAACATCTCGACCTTAACAAACCGATCTATGCCAAGACCGCATCCTATGGCCATTTCGGCCGCAAAGCCGGTCGCGACGGCTCTTTCTCATGGGAAAAGACAGATCTGGTCAAAGCACTGAAAGCTGCGCTTAAGGTCTGATTTCATTCTCAATATTCCGGATTTCAGGGCACCATGTTTCTCTCATGGTGCCCTGTTTCTTTAACAGCCACACAAAAATCAGTAGACTTTCCGTCGCTGATTATGTGTAAAGCGGCTTATTCCGATTATCTGAACCATAAAGAAACGTGCCGATGTCTGATACTGAACGCAACTGTGATCTCAAGGATGAAGCCATGAGCGCAGAGTCCTCTGAACAACAGCCACGCGGCTCACGTGCGACGGAAGCTTTTTATGGCCGCCGTAACGGCAAACCGTTGCGCCCGCATCAGCGTTTTCTGCGCGAAGACCTGTTGCCGCAGCTCAAACTCGATCTCCTTAGCCCTGCGCCGCAGGATCTGCGCACGCTGTTTATGGCCGATGTTTCAAAAGTGCGTATGGAAATCGGTTTCGGCGGCGGCGAGCATCTTGTACATGAAGCCACCCGCAAACCGGAAGCCGGTTTTATCGGCGTTGAGCCTTTCGTCAACGGTATGGCGAAAATGCTTGGCGCACAGGATGCCAATCCGCTGCCGAACCTGCGTCTCTATGATGACGATGCAACGCTGGTGCTGGATTGGCTGCCGGATGCATCGCTCGACGGCATTGATCTGTTTTATCCTGATCCGTGGCCGAAAAAGAAACATTGGAAGCGCCGTTTTGTCAGCCAGAAAAACCTCAGCCGCTTCGCCCGCGTGCTGAAGCCCGGCGCTTTGTTTCGCTTTGCCTCCGACATTGATACTTATGTCAACTGGACACTGCAGCATTGCCACGACCATGGTGCGCTTGAATGGCAGGCACAAAGTGCTGCCGACTGGCACACACCTTATGAAGCATGGCCGGGTACACGCTATGAAGCCAAAGCTTTCCGTGAAGGCCGTCAGGCTGCTTACCTTACCTTTATCAGACGATAATTCGTCCTCAAGGACAAGGCTTGTCACAGGCGGCTTTTTTCTGTATAGTTGCCTCAAATTCTTGGTCGGTAGAACAAGAGTGGGTCCCACCGGTCCCGCTCTTTTTTGTTTGGTACACACTGAAAACTGAGCAGACTGCCGCCGGAAATCCTATTGCACGTATTTTAAGGAATACAGGGTGAACGAACAAACACAACAGGACCATATCATTACAGCGCTTGACGCGACACAGGATGAACCACGCATTATCCGTGAAACGGGTATTGATGCAAAAGTGGCATCGCTGATCGAACCTGCGATTAATGCTGCGGGTTTCCGTCTTGTGCGCGTGCGTCTTTCCGGCCTCAACGGCCTCACCCTGCAGATTATGGCTGAGCGTCCGGACGGCACCATGACCGTGGAAGATTGCGAAATTGTCAGCCGTACCGTTTCTCCGGTTCTTGATGTTGAAGATCCGATTGACGGCAAATATCACCTTGAAATTTCTTCACCGGGCATTGACCGCCCGATGGTGCGCAAATCTGACTTTTCCAACTGGCAGGGTCATATTGCCAAACTCGAAACCTCGATGCTGCATGATAACCGCAAAAAATTCCGCGGCCGCATCATCAAGGTTGAAGATGAAACTGTCACTCTCGAAACCGATCAGGCCACTTACGGCGCGGAAGCTCAGACCACAATTCCTTTTGAGCTGATCGCTGACGCAAGACTGATCCTGACCGATGATCTGATCCGTGATGCGCTGCGCAAAGACAAAGCTCTGCGCGAAGGCCGTATTCCGGGCGACGAATTGAGTGATGAATTCAATCTGGACAGCGGCAAAGCCGATGCTCCGGAGAGCGATAAAGACAACTAAGCATTTCACAGGCGAATGACTTCATTTGCTTGTCATGATAATGCGACAAAACAAAAAAGCTTTCGCACCCAGAAGCAAAAAACGGGTGCTGCACCAAGGAGAGACCAATGGCAGTCAGTGCAAACAGGCTAGAGCTTCTTCAGATCGCTGATGCGGTTGCGCGCGAAAAATCCATTGACCGCGAGATCGTGATTGCAGCGATGGCCGATGCCATTCAGAAAGCTGCCCGCTCCCGTTATGGTCTGGAAACCAATATCCGCGCGGATATCAATTCCAAGAGCGGTGAAATCAAGCTGCAGCGCCTGCTTGAAGTGGTTGAAACTGTAGAAGATTACGCCACACAGATCGCTCTGGAATCCGCACGTGAACGCAATCCGGATGCACAAGTAGGCGATTTCCTTGCCGACCAGCTGCCGCCAATGGATTTCGGCCGTATTGCTGCCCAGTCCGCCAAACAGGTAATCGTACAGAAAGTGCGTGAAGCCGAGCGTGACCGCCAGTATGACGAATTCAAAGACCGTCTGGGTGAAATCATCAATGGTACTGTCAAGCGCGTTGAATATGGCAATGTGGTTGTTGATCTCGGCCGCGGTGAAGCCATTGTCCGCCGTGACGAACTGATCCCACGTGAAGCATTCCGCTACGGCGACCGCATCCGCGCTTATGTCTATGATGTCCGTCGCGAACAGCGCGGCCCGCAGGTTTTCCTGTCGCGTACCCATCCGCAGTTCATGGCGAAACTCTTCACCATGGAAGTGCCGGAAATCTACGACGGCATTATTGAAATCAAATCGGTTGCCCGTGATCCGGGTTCACGCGCCAAAATGGCCGTTGTGTCCCGTGACAGCTCGATTGATCCTGTCGGTGCCTGCGTTGGTATGCGCGGTTCCCGCGTTCAGGCCGTTGTCGGCGAATTGCAGGGCGAAAAGATCGACATTATTCCTTGGTCACCGGATGCAGCGACTTTCATCGTTAACGCCTTGCAGCCAGCGGAAGTGGCCAAGGTTGTTCTGGATGAAGATGCAGAACGTATCGAAGTTGTTGTGCCTGACGATCAGCTGTCGCTGGCCATCGGCCGTCGCGGTCAGAATGTACGCCTTGCCTCGCAGCTGACCGGCTGGGACATCGATATTATGACGGAAAACGAAGAATCCGAACGCCGCCAGAAAGAATTCACAGAACGCTCTGCTTTGTTCATGGAAGCGCTGAATGTGGATGAAATGGTTGGTCAGGTTCTAGCTTCCGAAGGTTTCGGTTCGGTTGAAGAAATCGCCTATGTCGAAAGCGACGAAATCGCTTCGATCGATGGTTTCGATGCTGATACTGCTGCTGAAATTCAGGATCGTGCGAAAGAATATCTGGATCGTCTCGAAAGCGATCTGAATGACCGTCGTCTCGAACTGGGCGTCAGCGACGAACTGCGCGATGTACCGGGTCTGACCAGTGCAATGCTTGTTGCAGTCGGTGAAGACGGCGTGAAGACCATGGATGATTTTGCCGGTTATGCGGTGGATGATCTCGTGGGCTGGCGCGAGCGTAAAGACGGCGAAACTGTTACTCATGCCGGTGTTCTGACACCGTTTGAAGTTTCCCGCACAGACGCAGAGCAGATGGTTCTCGCAGCCCGCCTTAAAGCAGGCTGGATTACAGAAGATCAGCTGGAAGAAGCTGCCAATGAGCTGGCTTCGACAAGCGATGATGAAGAGCAGGCAGATGCTTAATCAGCATCTTGCAACTGCCGCTCGCGCGGGCGGATTTTGATGTCCGCGCATCGGCATCTACAGCAATTTCAGGAAAAGTGGAAACCGGTTTTCCGTCCGAAATTGCGTCATAAAAACGGAAATAATGCCTGTGTCAGCTTTTTTGATACAGGCCTGTTTTCCGACAAACTGCATACAGCCGGAACCGCTCGGTTTACGGCTGTCTTGCGCACACATATTGCAGGGCTTCTTGCCCTTGCACTCATATTAAAGTAGAAAACAGTTCCTCTCCACCGGCGCTGTTTTCGAGCGAAGTGGAGTTCTGGTTGAAACCGGATAAAAACGACAGGACCTGTATTGTTACGCGCGAGAGCGGCCCGGCTGTAGATCTCATCCGGTTTGTGGCTGCACCCGACGGTAGTGTTGTACCGGATCTGAAGCGCAATTTACCCGGACGCGGATGCTGGATTAAAGCAGAACGGCATATTGTTGATGAAGCGGTTAAACGCAAACTGCTGCCCCGCGCACTGAAAACGCAAGTTTCGGTGCCGGCGGATTTAGGCTCTCTGGTCGACAGGCTATTGACAAAATCCGCGCTGGGCAGTCTAGCACTGGCCAGAAAGTCCGGTGCTGTGGTGACAGGATCGGCGAAAGTTGATTCTGCTGTGCGTACCGGCCGCGTTACAATGGTGCTTCATGCGACAACAGCGGCTCCCGACGGCATCCGAAAGCTGGATCAGGCGCGTCATGCGAGGAAGATGGCAACCGGAGCAGATATTAAAGCCTATTCCCTTTTTACAGGGGATGAAATGGATTTGGCATTTGGCGGCGGAAATGTAATACATGCCGCCGTGATTGAAGGAACGGCAGCAACCGGGTTCGTCACGCGGGCGCTTCAGCTGCATAAATATCGCGGCGAGAGCGCAGCGAACTTGGAAAATCTGGCAGCCACTGCTGCGAAGGAAACGGAATCAGAATGAGCGACAGTAATTCAAACGACGACAAGACGCTGAGCGTCGACACAAAAAAGACGCTGACCATCAAGCGGCCAGGAGTCGAACAGAGCACTGTACGGCAAAATTTCAGCCACGGACGCAGCAAGTCGGTTGTTGTTGAGACGAAAAAACGTAAGTTTACCCGTCCTGACGAAAAACCTGAAGCTGCAGCCGCTCCGGCTCCTGTTCAGCCAGTTGCACCGGCTCCGACACCGGCACAAGCTGCTCCTGCTCCGGTTGCTGAAAAGCCGGCCGTGATTGCAGATGCGCCTAAGCCTGCACCTGTTACAGAAACTGCTGCGCCTGTTGCAAAAACAGAAAGCGCACCGGTTGCTCCGCAGGCTGCCAAGCCTGTTGAAGCCGCAGTTGCAAAACCTGTTGCACCTAAACCTGCAGCGCCTGCTGCTGCCCGTCCGGCAGCACCGGCTGCTACAACCCGTCCGGGTGCCCCTGCGGGCAATCGTCCGGCCGGTGGTGGCTATAACAAGCCGCAGGGTTCCCGTCCGGGTGGCCGCAATGAACAGCGCAACCGTTCCAATGACCGTCCGGGCATGGTGTTGAACACCCTGTCCTCTTCGGAAATGGATGCACGTCGCCGCGCCCTTCAGGATGCGGTAATCCGTGATGCGGAAGACCGCAAACGCGCAGAAGCAGAAGCTATCCGCCGCGCGGAAGAAGAAAAGCGCCGTGAAATCGAGCGTCTGGAATCTGAGCGCCGTCAGGCTGAAGAAGATGCACGCCGCAAGGCAGAAGCTGAAGCCAAGGCTAAAGCTGAAGCTGAAGCACGCAAGCGCGAACCGGCTGCACCTGTGCGTCCTGCTACTGCACGTCCAAGCGGCGATCGTCCTTCGGGTGATCGCTCTGGCGGCCAGAACCGTGGCCCTGCTGGTCAGAACCGTCCAAATCAGGGCGGCTACAACCGCACCGGCGGCGCACCTGCCCCGCGCGATATTAATGCTGAAGCACCGCTGGCCGACAAAAAGCCGACCCAGCAGGTTCTGAACCGCAAGCCGCAGAATGATGATGATGATGATCGTCGTGGTGGTGCAGGCGTACGTCGTAACGTACCTGCGAAGCCGGAAGTGCGCGCTACAAAGCCGACCAAGGCTGAAGAAGATCGCCGTCGCGGCAAACTGACCCTGAACAGCAATCTGGAAGACGAAGGCCGTTCGCGTTCGCTTTCGGCTATGCGTCGCCGTCAAGAAAAGTTCAAGCGCTCGCAGATGCAGGAAGTCCGTGAAAAGATCTCCCGTGAAGTGACTATTCCTGAAACCATTACCATTCAGGAACTGGCACAGCGTATGACGGAACGTGCCGTTGATATCATCAAATACCTGATGAAACAGGGTCAGATGATGAAGCCGGGCGATGTGATCGATTCCGATCTGGCACAGCTGATCGCGGAAGAATTCGGCCATACCGTTAAACGCGTTGCGGAATCTGACGTTGAAGAAGGTATCTTCAACGTGGAAGACAATCTCAGCGCAATGCTGCCGCGTCCGCCGGTTGTTACCATTATGGGTCACGTTGACCATGGTAAGACCTCGCTGCTCGATGCAATTCGTCAGGCAAATGTGGTCTCGGGTGAAGCCGGTGGTATTACCCAGCATATTGGTGCTTATCAGGTTGAACAGAACGGCCAGAAAATCACCTTTATCGATACGCCTGGTCACGCCGCCTTTACGCAGATGCGTGCCCGTGGTGCGCAGGCAACGGATATCGCCATTCTGGTAGTTGCCGCTGATGACAGCGTGATGCCGCAGACGATTGAATCGATCAACCACGCCAAAGCGGCCGGTGTTCCGATCATCGTGGCGATCAACAAGATCGATAAGCCGACCGCTGATCCGCAAAAAGTACGCAATGCCCTGCTGCAGCACGATGTGTTTGTGGAAACCATGGGCGGTGAAGTGCTTGATGTGGAAGTTTCTGCCAAGAACAAAATCAACCTCGACAAGCTGCTTGAAGCCGTTCTGTTGCAGGCTGAAATTCTTGATCTTAAAGCCGATCCTGAGCGTACAGCTGAAGGTGTGGTTATTGAAGCTCAGCTTGACCGCGGTCGCGGTGCGGTTGCAACCGTTCTGGTTCAGAAAGGTACATTGCATCCGGGCGAGATCATCATCGCCGGCAGTGCATGGGGTCGCGTTCGCGCCCTCGTCAATGACCATGGCGACCATGTGAAAGAAGCATCCCCTGCAATGCCGGTGGAAATTCTCGGTCTGTCCGGCACGCCGCAGGCTGGTGACCGCTTTGCGGTTGTTGCCAACGAAGCGAAAGCCCGTGAAATTTCTGAATACCGTCAGCGTCTTGCCCGCGATAAGGCCGTTGCCCGTCAGGCAGGCTCGCGCGGTTCTCTTGAGCAGATGATGTCTAATCTGCAGTCGAGCGGTCTCAAAGAGTTCCCGCTGGTTATCAAGGGTGACGTGCAGGGTTCGGTTGAAGCGATTATCGCTTCGCTCGACAAGCTCGGCACTGATGAAGTTCGCGCACGTATCGTTCATTCGGGTGCCGGTGGTATCACAGAGAGCGATATCTCGCTGGCTGAAGCATCCAATGCTGCCATCATCGGCTTCAACGTCCGCGCCAATAAACAGGCCCGTGATGCAGCCGAACAGCAGGGTATCGAAATCCGCTACTACAACATCATCTATGATCTGATTGATGATGTGAAAGCAGCGATGTCCGGTCTTCTGCCGCCAGAACGTCGTGAAACCTTCATCGGTAACGCTGAAATTCTCGAAGTCTTCAACATCACCAAAGTTGGTAAAGTTGCCGGTTGCCGTGTTGTTGACGGTAAAGTCGAGCGTGGCGCCGGTGTACGCCTTATCCGCGACAACGTGGTTATCCACGAAGGCAAGCTCAAGACACTCAAGCGCTTCAAGGACGAAGTTGCCGAAGTGCCGATGGGTCAGGAATGCGGTATGGCATTTGAAAACTACGAAGATGTACGCGCAGGCGACATCATCGAAGCGTTCCGCGTTGAGATGATCACGCGTACGCTGTAATCAGCAAAGCAGCGGCAGTTATCAGAACTGCCGCTGCTTCATTTCTCGGGCGGTTTACACTCATCTTCAGACATAGTGCCGCTCTGAATTTTTAATTGGCCGCATTGTCATAATTGTCAGGCTGTATCAGTCTGGTTGTGAATAGGATGAAAGCCGCGCAGGCTTTTCCGCAATCATGCAATTTGTACAGTTGCCGACCGATATTTGGCTCAGATTTTGGAGTCCCCATGTCCCGTTTTTCTTCCACAGGACCATCACAGCGTCAGCTGCGCGTCGGCGAGCAGGTTCGTCATGCCGTGGCTCAGGTGCTGTCACGCGGCGAAATCCGTGACGATGTTCTGAATAATACCGTTGTTTCCATCACCGAAGTGCGTATGTCGCCTGACTTGAAAATTGCGACCTGCTTTATCAGCATCGTCGGCAATACAGATGTGCAGACTGTGATTAAAGCACTGGCAAATAATGCGAAATTTCTGCGTGGCCGCGTTGCGCCGCAACTGCGCCAGATGAAATATATGCCGGAATTCCGTTTCCGTCCGGATACCAGTTTCGACAATTTTGCCAAGATCGATGCCTTGCTGCGCTCACCGGAAGTTGCGCGTGATCTGCAGCAGGATGACAGCGATGAATCCGACACAGAAACACATAAAGATAACGAGAATAACGGCTGATGGCACGCAGAGGTAAGAAAAAAGGCCGTCCGGTTTCCGGATGGGTGATTTTTGACAAGCCGAAAGGCATGGGCTCAACCGAGGCCGTTTCCAAAATCAAATGGCTTTTCAGTGCTGAAAAGGCCGGTCATGCCGGTACGCTTGATCCGCTTGCCTCCGGCATGTTGCCGATTGCTCTGGGCGAAGCCACCAAAACCGTACCTTACGTGATGGACGGCACGAAAATCTATTCCTTCACCGTGACCTGGGGCGAAGAACGCTCCACGGATGATCTGGAAGGACCTGTCACCAAAACCTCTGATAAGCGTCCTACAGAAGACGATATTCTGGCGCTTTTGCCAAATTATATCGGTACTATTCAGCAGACCCCGCCGCAATTCTCCGCCATTAAAATTGACGGTGAACGTGCCTATGATCTGGCACGCGGTGGTGAAACAGTTGCTATTCCTTCCCGTGAAGTTGAAATTTTTCAGCTTGAGCTGGTGGAGATCAACGAATCCGGACAGGCCGTGTTTGAAGTTGAATGCGGTAAAGGCACTTATGTGCGCTCGCTCGCCCGCGATATGGGGCGTGATCTCGGCTGCCTCGGTCATATTGCGGAGCTGCGCCGTCTGGAAGTTGCACCTTTCAACGAAGATGACTTCGTGACGCTTGCAGAGCTTGAAGCCGCATGGCCGCCGCTGCCGCCGAAATCTGATGATGAAGATGCGGAACCTGCACCTGCAGCGCCTCGTGATTTCTCTGCCCTTGATGATTTTATCATTGATACCGGTGCAGCACTGGAAGATCTGGTACAGGTTGCCTTGTCCGACGATCAGGCTCACCGTGTGCGCATGGGCAATCCGGTTATCTTACGTGGCCGTGATGCACCATTGGAATCCGATGAGGTCTGCGCCAATCACAAAAACCGTTTGCTGGCTATCGGTTACATTGAACAAGGTATGTTCAAGCCGAAACGCGTTTTCACTTATTAAACTAGAGCATTTCACAGTCAAGTTGGATCAACTTGACGTCGGGATAATGCGACAAACTAAAGAATCTAGAGCGAGCACTGCGATTCAACATAAACGTAAACCGCTCTAGCGATTACAGCTTAGCGCATTTTATTAAAAAGCCTGCATTGCAGGCTTTTTTGAAATGTGTCTGGAAATAAGCCACAGTTTCGATTATATGATCGTCAGGTTCCGTATAAGGCATTCGTCAATGCTGACTGTACAGAACTGAAGTAAACGGCCCCGGCTGGACGACATCTTGGCCACGGGCGACATTTCTCCTCTTAAACAAAAAGGACATTCCGATGTCGATTACTGCTGAACGCAAACAGGCTCTTATCAAAGAATATGCAACCAAAGAAGGCGATACCGGTTCTCCTGAAGTACAGGTAGCCGTTCTTTCGGAACGCATTTCCAACCTGACCGGTCACTTCAAAGGCCACAAGAATGACAACCATTCCCGTCGTGGTCTTCTGAAAATGGTTTCTCAGCGCCGCAACCTGCTCGACTACCTCAAAGGTGTTGACGAAGCGCGCTATCAGAACCTGATCGGCCGTCTCGGCCTGCGCCGCTAAGCGCATCATCCGGCGAAAACCTGTAACGGTTTTCGCCGGAATTTTTACCGGAGCAGGACTTTTCATTAAATCTCTCCGGCAACAGGGTATTTACGGCTCAACAGCCTGAAAACGCTCTGTATTATACAATAATGCATTCTCCGTGCGTGTAAGCGCCAAAACGGGAAAAATGCAGCAGGGCTTTAACAATACTGTCGTAAAAGCCCGATATGGAACTGTATTGAACAGGTTCCGCAGGCAGGATTGCAGGCAGCTCGTCCTTATCCGAGCTTCTTGTTGTCTTGCCCGCTCCCTGTTCCAAACCGGAATATTACATGCGCTGACATCAGCGCAGGACATAAATATTCCAAACCAAGGACAAGATATGTTCAACACTCATAAAGTTGAAATCGAATGGGGCGGCCGTCCGCTCATTCTCGAAACCGGCAAAGTCGCCCGTCAGGCAGACGGCGCGGTTATCGCCACTTACGGTGAAACAATGGTGCTGGCCACCGTCGTTTCGGCTAAAGAGCCAAAGCCGGGTCAGGACTTTTTTCCTCTGACTGTAAACTATCAGGAAAAAGCCTATGCAGCCGGTCGTATTCCTGGCGGTTATTTCAAGCGTGAAGGTCGTCCGAGCGAAAACGAAACTCTGGTTTCCCGCCTGATCGACCGTCCGATCCGCCCGCTGTTTGCTGACGGCTATAAGAACGACACACAGGTTGTAATCACCGTTATTCAGCACGATCTGGAAAACAATCCGGACGTATTGTCGATGGTTGCCGCTTCCGCTGCGCTCACTCTTTCCGGCGTACCTTTCATGGGGCCGATCGGTGGTTCGCGCGTTGGCTACATCAACGGCGAATATGTTCTGAACCCGCATCTCGACGAAATGGCTGAATCCAAACTGGATCTGGTTGTTGCCGGTACCAGCGATGCTGTTCTGATGGTTGAATCCGAAGCGCAGGAACTTTCTGAAGAAGTCATGCTCGGCGCTGTTGTTTTCGGTCAGAAAGGCTTCCAGCCTGTGATCGATGCAATCATCAGCCTTGCTGAAGTTGCTGCAAAAGAACCACGTGACTTCCAGCCGGAAGACCTGTCGGCTCCTGAAGCTGCAATGCTGGCAATCATTGAAGATGATCTGCGCGCAGCTTACAAAATCATCGACAAGCAGGCTCGTTATACCGCTGTTGATGCTGCCAAAGCTAAAGTTAAAGCGCACTTCCTGCCGGAAGATGCGGAAACAACCGAATATACTGCTGAGCAGATCGGTACTGTTTTCAAATCGCTGCAGGCGAAAATCGTTCGCTGGAACATTCTGGATACCGGCAGCCGCATCGACGGCCGCGATCTGGTAACCGTTCGTCAGATCGTATCCGAAGTTGGCGTTCTGCCACGCACACACGGTTCGGCTCTGTTTACTCGCGGTGAAACACAGGCAATCGTTGTTGCAACACTGGGTACCGGTGAAGATGAACAGTTCATCGACACTCTGGCTGGCCTGCAGAAAGAATCCTTCCTGCTGCACTACAACTTCCCGCCATATTCCGTTGGTGAAACCGGTCGTATGGGCTCACCAGGCCGTCGTGAAATCGGTCACGGCAAACTGGCATGGCGCGCAATCCATCCGATGCTGCCTGCCAAAGAACAGTTCCCGTACACTCTGCGTGCAGTTTCTGAAATCACTGAATCCAACGGTTCGTCCTCCATGGCAACCGTATGCGGCACCTCGCTGGCGCTGATGGATGCCGGTGTACCTTTGACCCGTCCTGTAGCCGGCATTGCTATGGGTCTGATCAAAGAAGGTGACCGTTTTGCAGTTCTTTCCGATATCCTTGGTGACGAAGATCACCTCGGCGATATGGACTTCAAGGTAGCCGGTACTGAAAACGGTATCACTGCTCTGCAGATGGACATCAAGATCGACGGTATTACCGAAGAGATCATGAAAACCGCTCTGGAACAGGCTAAAGACGGCCGCGTTCATATTCTCGGTGAAATGGCGAAAGCACTGTCCGGCGCCCGCGCTGAACTCGGTGAATTTGCACCACGCATCGAAGTGATGAACATTCCGACCGACAAAATCCGTGATGTTATCGGTTCCGGCGGTAAAGTTATCCGCGAAATCGTTGAAAAGACCGGTGCCAAAATTAACATCGAAGATGACGGCACAGTCAAAATTGCTTCTTCTTCCGCCAAGGAAATCGAAGCAGCGAAGAAATGGATCCACTCCATTGTTGCTGAACCGGAAATCGGCGAAATCTACGAAGGTACAGTTGTTAAAACTGCTGACTTCGGGGCATTCGTAAACTTCTTCGGCCCGCGCGATGGTCTGGTACATATCTCGCAGCTGGCTGCAGACCGCGTTGCCAAGACCACCGATGTGGTTAAGGAAGGCCAGAAGGTCTGGGTTAAACTGATGGGCTTTGATGAGCGCGGTAAAGTGCGCCTGTCGATGAAAGTCGTTGATCAGGAAACCGGCAAGGAAATCGTTGCCGAGAAGAAAGAAGAAACCGCAGCTGAATAAGCTGATTTCGAGTTTCAAAAAGCCCCGCATAGAAATATGCGGGGCTTTTCATTTAAAGCATGCAGTAATTACAGTCTCAGTTCAGGAGTGCGTTGTTTAAACCGGCTCAGCCTGAGTCTCAGGTTTTATGCCCTTTTGCAGCCAAGCCTCCTGATGGGCACAATCGGTAATTGCCTGTGCCTCACTGACAGCCATAGTCAGCAAATAGGCAAAGAAACTCTGTTTGCTTTTATGGGCCTGTGAAATCATCTCATTCAGTTGCAACAAGCGCGCCTGATGTTGTGGCAGACATGTTGCAAAACATTGCGGCTGACAACATTTACGCGCCATAGTACTACTCCCCTGCGAGCAACACAGCATTACAGATAGTTTGAAACTTTAACCGATAATAAGTTCAATATAATATCTGCCAGAAACCACCTACTGTCATCCTTCTCAGGTAGAAAAGACCAAAGAAATTTTATGATTACCGGCGCCCAAAACACCCTCTTTCTGCCCTTTGAGAATGAAACACTTGATCTGCCGCAGGCGGGAGAAAAATATCTCTGCTTCGGCATCAGTGCCGACACGACACTCAGCACAGAGTGGAAACAGGCGCTGCATTGTATTCAGCCATTGAGGCCGGAATGGCTGGCGCTCAATAAAGCCGGATTTCATGTCACGCCGCAGATCAGCGAAAATGAGACCTATGACGGCGGTATGATTTTGCTCGGCAAACATCGCGGCCGCAATGAGGAATGGCTGGCGACATTGCTGACCCAAGTCAAAGCCGGCGGCTTGATTATTATCGCCGGTGACAAGAAGCTTGGCATTGACAGTTTCCGCAAGCGCAGCGACCAGATTTCAGCCTCCATCGACCGCCTGTCCAAAAACCATGCTGTAGCCTACTGGCTGGCGCGCCCTGAGGCGATTGATGCCGGGATCACACAAAGCCTCATTCCGGAGCAAAAACGCGTAGACGGGCGCTTCTGGACGAAAGCAGGCATGTTCTCCCATGGCGAAGCCGACAAAGGTTCCGCTCTGCTGGTACCGCATCTCAAAAACATCGCCTTCGGTCATGTAGCGGATTTGGGGGCTGGCTGGGGTTATCTCAGCGCCGCCTGTCTCGACAATCCGGCCAAGATCAGCCGTATTGATCTTTATGAAGCGGATTTTGAGGCACTGGAAATTGCCAAAAGCAATCTGGCCGAACTCAACAGTTCAGTACCGCTGCACTACTACTGGCATGACGTCGCTTCCGAGCCGATGACAGAGATTTATGACACGGTCATCAGCAATCCGCCGTTTCATACCGGTCGCAACACTGATATTTCGCTTGGCCAAAGCTTTATTACGGCTGCTGCCAAACGTCTTAAATCCGGCGGGCGTTTCCTGATGGTGGCAAATCGCCAGCTCCCTTATGAAGCTGTCTTGAAACAGCATTTCCGGCAAGTGATGCCACTCACCGATAAAGACGGTTTCAAAGTCATCGAAGCACGAAAATAAAGCAGTTTCAGGAAAAGTGGGAACCGGTTTACCGTCCGAAACTGCGTTAAAATAAATCACAAAAAAGCCGCGCAATGCGCGGCTTTTTTCATATCATATGTAACAGGCTTATTCAGTGCCGGTTGCATCCGAGCTTTTCAGCTCTTCTAATGTCGGCATGGAGACGATGTTGTAACCTGAATCCACAAAGTGAACTTCACCGGTTACACCGCTCGACAGATCCGACAGCAGATAGACTGCGGATTTACCCACATCATCAATATCAACGGTACGGCGCAGCGGCGAATTGCGGCGCTGATACGAGAAGATCGCACGTGCATCACCGATACCGGCACCGGCCAGTGTACGCACAGGGCCAGCCGAAATTGCATTCACGCGGATATTCTGAGGGCCGTAATCGGCAGCCAGATAACGCACCATGGCTTCCAGAGCAGCCTTGGCAACACCCATCACATTATAGTTCGGGATGGTGCGGGTTGAGCCGCCATAGGTCAGTGTGAGGATCGAACCGCCGTCTTTCATCAGCTTCTCAGCACGCTGAGCAACTTCCGTGAAGGAATAAGCAGAGATCACCATTGTACGGCTGAAATTTTCACGGGTGGTGACATCCGCATAACGGCCTTTCAGCTCTGTTTTGTCGGAGAAACCAATAGCGTGAACGATAAAGTCGAGCTTGCCCCATTTTTTCTCGATCTCGTCAAAGACCGCATCAACGGTTGCAATATCTTCCACATCGCAAGGCAGTACGAAATCCGATCCGACCTGCTCCGCCAGCGGTTTCACGCGCTTGCCAAGAGCATCACCCTGATAGGTGAAAGCCAGCTCAGCACCCTGATCGGCAAGATGTTTGGCAATACCCCAAGCAAGAGAATGGTTGTTTGCAACACCCATAATCAGCCCGCGTTTGCCCTTCATTAAATCCTGCATACTCTCTCTCCGTCAGCCCTGATAGCGCTGGAAAACCAGCGTTGCGTTCGTTCCACCAAAACCGAAGGAGTTGGACAGTACCGTGTTAATTTCTGCATTATCGATGCGCTTGCGCACAATCGGCATATCCGCGAAATCCGGATCCAGTTCATCAATATGTGCGCTTTCGCAGATGAAATTATTATGCATCATCAAAAGCGAATAGATTGCTTCCTGAACGCCGGTTGCACCCAGCGAATGACCGGTCAGCGATTTGGTTGCCGCAATCGGCGGGCAGGCATCGCCTGAACCAAAGACTTTACGGATCGCTTCGATTTCCGGTGCATCGCCCGCAGGGGTCGATGTGGCATGCGGATTGATATAATCAATCTTGCCGTTCACGGTTGAAAGCGCCATGCGCATGCAGCGCTCTGCGCCTTCGCCCGACGGGGCAACCATATCGTAGCCATCAGATGTCGCACCATAGCCGACGACTTCACCATAAATCTTGGCACCGCGCGCCAGCGCAGTTTCCAGATCTTCCAGCACCAATACACCGGCGCCACCTGCAATTACAAAACCGTCGCGGTTTTTGTCATAGGCGCGGGATGCACGTTCCGGCGTATCATTATATTTCGAAGACATCGCGCCCATGGCGTCAAACAGTACCGAGAGGGTCCAGTCGAGGTCTTCACAGCCACCGGCAAACATACGGTCCTGTTTGCCATACTGGATCATCTCAACCGCATTGCCGATGCAATGGTTCGAGGTCGCGCAAGCCGAGGAGATCGAATAATTGATGCCCTTGATCTTGAAGAAAGTCGCCATCGTGGCTGATGCGGTCGAGCTCATGGCTTTCGGCACAGCGAAAGGACCAACGCGTTTAGGGCCTTTGTCGCGGGTAATATCAGCGGAATCCACGATTGTGCGGGTGGAAGGGCCGCCGGAGCCCATGATGATACCGGTGCGATCGTTGGAAACCTGTTCTTCGGTCAGGCCTGCATCGGCAATCGCCTGATCCATGGCCACATGGTTCCATGCGGTACCGCGACCGTGAAAACGCATTGCGCGGCGGTCAACCAGCGCTTCAACATCAATCTGCGGTGCGCCCGAGACCTGACAGCGAAAACCGAGTTCCGCCTGATCTTCAGCCCGCCGGATACCCGATCTGGCCTCAAACAAAGAGGTCAGCACCTCTTCGGTATTATTGCCAATCGAGGATACAATCCCCATTCCGGTAACGACAACACGCCGCATTGCGTTCTCCTTTGCACCTGTTCCCTGAATGACACCCTGTTTTTGCGGATGCCGCTACGCGGTTACATAAGTGCGACTTTTACATATTTTGAGAGCGGCCACATAAAAGCTTTCAATTAAATGTGGTCGCGCCCGTGGATAATACTCTTTTTGAGGCTATGCCCGTCGCGGTCTTTACGACTTACGACTCACTGTCTTTCGACAGGCCTACGCGCAGGTCAGTTGCCTTGTAAATTGTTTCACCGTCTGCCTTGAGCCAGCCGTCAGCTGTACCCAGAACCAGACGACCGCGCATCACGCGTTTGAAGTCGATACCATATTGCAGAAGCTTGGTATGAGGACGCACCATGCCTTTGAATTTTACTTCGCCGGTGGACAGCGCCATACCGCGACCCGGTTCACCGAGCCAGCCGAGGAAAAAGCCGGTCAGCTGCCACATGCCGTCAAGGCCGAGACAGCCAGGCATGATCGGATTGCCCTGAAAATGGCAAGGGAAATACCAGTCATCCGGGCTCACATCATATTCAGCGCGGATATAGCCTTTGTCGAACTCGCCACCGGTTTCGGAGATTTCAGTGATACGGTGTACCATCAGCATCGGCGGCAGAGGCAGCTGGGCATTGCCCGGACCAAACATTTCACCGCGAGCGCAGCTGAGAAGCTCCTCATATCCGTAACTTGACTTCTGCTCTGCCATTACCGACTCCAATCATTTATCTGTCTGTTGTCTGGACAGCCCGAAACGAACATATTCGTCAGGCTCAGACAAAATCTTTGCACACCCCTAACACAGAGTGTTTCCTGCTGTAAAACACCTGCAAGAAACTATTTGCCTGTCAAGATATACAGGAATAGCTATTGCCAGTCATTCGTTCAGCGCATATATCAATCTTGTGACAGGATGGGCAACAGCCCTCAAGCATTAATTTTGAACCAATTTGTTTCAAGCTTCTGACAGGTCAGTGATGAATATTCATTCCTCCCATGCCAGCAACGCTTCGATTGAGGAGCGCCTTCGGATCGCCGGTCTCAGACCGACGCGTCAGCGGGTTGCGCTTGCCAGCCTGATTTACGCCCATGGTGATCGCCATCTTTCCGCAGAAGAACTGCATGAAGAAGCTGTTTTTGCTTCCGTGCCGGTTTCTCTTGCCACCGTATATAATACGCTGCACCAGTTTACTGAAGCCGGTATGCTGCGGATTATTTCGGTCGAAGGATCGAAAACCTATTTCGACACCAATATTTCCGACCACCATCATTTTTTTGTCGAAGGCGAAAATATTGTCTTCGATATTCCTGATGGTGAAACCGGCCAGCCTGTCGTCAGCAATCTGCCGAAAGCTCCGGAAGGAATGGAAATCGTTAATGTCGATGTGATTGTGCGCTTACGTCGTAAAGACTGACACACCTGCTTAAAATAATCCGGAAATTTACTGATCTTCCGCTGACGGGGTGATTTCGCGCCCCATCAGTGAGCTTTGCAGCATTGTGGTCACGCGCTCTTCCATGATGCGTGCCAGTTCCTTGCGGCTGGTATCTGCAGACACGCGCATCGGCTCACCAAAGCGGATCTCAACATCAATCGCGCCTTCTTTGAGAATACCTTTGAGATGCGGCATCAGCTGCACTTCGCCCGGCCATGAGGCAATCGGACGGTGAAAACGCCCCATCGGCATTCCGTGAACGCCCGTATAGGCGATAGAAACCGGCTGTACGATCACCTGCTCCTCGCCTGCCTCACGGATGGCCGCATGGGCTGCGCCGAATAATGACGTTTTAAACGGCAGCACGCGGTTACCATCCGATGTTGTTCCTTCCGGAAACAGAACCATCGCATCACCGCCAGCCAGACGCAGGGCAATATCCGAAGCCTGCTGTGCTGTCCGGCCTTTTTTCTCACGTTCAACAAAGACAGTGCGCTGCAAAACCGCAAAAGTGCCGAAAACCGGCCATTTGCGCACTTCGGATTTGGCGATGAAACAGACATTGGCAACGGAAGATAAAACGACAATATCGCTCCATGACACATGATTGGCGACCAGCAGTAACGGGCGATCCTGCACGATCTCGCCTTTTACCTTCACGCGAAATCCCAGCAACCATGCAGCAATCCGATGGAAAAAACGCGGCAGCGATTGCTGCCAGCCCAGACGCGCTTTGACAAACAGATATTGAAACGGCACCAGCGAAATAACCAGACTGACAAACAAGCCGAGTATGACCGCAATGCGTATGGCACCGATCATGATACGCTCATCGCTTCCGGAAATTGCCGGCGCAAAACCAGCGCATTGCTGCGCCCGTGACCGGTTTCATAATAAGCGGGCCGCTGCCCGACCTGAATAAATCCGAGGCGCCGGTAAAGCGCCTGCGCTGCCACATTGCTCTCATCCACCTCAAGGAACAGACTTTCCGCCCGCTCATGATGCAAATGGCGCAAAACAGCTTCCATCAGATCCCGTCCGATGCCACGACGCTGAAAAGCTGATGACACTGCAATGGTCAGAATTTCCGCCTCGCCGGCGACCAGACGCGCCAGTACAAAACCGGCAGCCTGTTTTGGCTTTCCCACAGGACGGGCAATAAAACCGAAAATATTACCTTGCGAGAGCATGCCCGCAAAATCCTCCTCGCTCCATGCATGGTGGAAAGCCGGTGCATGGAGATCCGCAAGCTCAGCGCAATGTGCCTGTATCAGCGCTTCATAAGCAAAACTCTGACGCGAAAAAGGAAGGCCGATCATCCGCGCTCCTGATCCGACTGGCGGCGGGGCAGTGCAAATCCAGTCTGGGGCTTCACATCCGGCCCGCGCATATAAAGCGGCTCAGGGGGCATGCCTGCCTCACGCTGTGCCGCAAGACGCGCAAAAGTACCGATGGATGCATAGGCGGATGCACTGATAATCCGGCGTTCGCTGCCCTCTGCTGTCTGTAATTGCTCTGCGCCACTACCCGCCAATGCATAATCATCACCAAGCTGCTGCAAAACCGGCAGCAACTCTGCCGCGCTGCCTGCAAGCGGTGTTGTGGAGGCGATACCATCGGCATCAAAACCCTGCGTATAAATATCACCGCGATAGGCAGACAGGGCAATCAGGACAGGTTGCGCCGGTGCCCCGACCTGTATTTCATGGCACAGCGCTTCAAAACCGCTCACACCAATCACCGGACAGGATAATGCCAGCCCGAAGCCACGTGCCGCAGAAACACCGACACGCACGCCTGTGAATGAACCGGGGCCGATATTAACCGCGATACGACTAACCTCATTGCGGGAGATTTTTGCAGTCTCAAAACACTGCGCAACATAGTCCAGCAGCAATTCCGCATGGCCTTTGCCAATATCATGGCTGACCTCAGCAAGAAGCTGCTGCGTCTGCGGGTCATAAAGGGCGGCAGCACATAAACTGCCTGCGGTGTCGAGAGCAAGTATAGTCATGGCTTACGACCTAAAACAGAATTCGGTTATCGGCAAGTACAGGCAGTCAGGTTGCGTAAGAATTCTGCCTTGTCAGCTCAAGAGGGCAACACCGATATCTATACAGAATGATGCACAAAAATCTGCTTAAACTCTTTAAATCACTGGGAACAATCCTATCTTTGATACGTTAGGTTTATAGCAGTATCTGCTGCTTCCGGTTTCTTGTGCTGCCACCTCCCGGCAGCCCCTCAGGCAAACGAAAATTTGTCCCTTCATAAAGGAAATCACTATGTCTGCATCCAAACTGAAAAATCATCCGACAAAAAACAATCTGCCGACCAATGCCAAAACCACGGTTATTGCCCTGCTGAACAAAAATCTGGCTGCGATCCTTGATCTTGCGCTGATAACCAAGCAGGCACACTGGAACCTTAAAGGCATTCAGTTCATTGCCGTGCATGAGATGCTGGATACATTCCGCACCGATCTGGATGAACATTCGGATGCAATTGCAGAACGCGCCGTTCAGCTCGGCGGCACTGCGCTTGGCACAAGTCAGACCGTGACTGAAGCGAGCATTCTCAAGCCATATCCGGAAGATATTTACGCCATCAAAGACCATCTTCATGCGCTGATCGATCATTACGGCGCTGTGGCCAATCTGGTGCGCCAGTCCATCAAGGATGCCGCTGAGGCAGGCGACGATGACAGTGCCGATATTTTCACCGCTGCATCCCGCAGCCTCGACAAATCCCTGTGGTTCCTTGAAGCGCATATTCAGGAATAATCAGAACAGATTTCCGAAACACCGCCTGTCCCGGGACAGGCGGTGTTTTAAATTGGTGACGATTTAAAGTGCGTCGGCAATGGCCTGAAAGACAATAATGCTTTCATCTTTCATTTTCTGACCATCCTTGTTGTAATCCGCATAGGCGGAAGTTTTGGCAATCACCACTTTGCGCTCAGGATTGACATAGATAAACTGCCCGTAAATACCGACAGCGACAAAATCCCCCTGCGGTTTCCCCGGTATCCACCACTGATAGCCATAGCCCAGCGGCTTGCCCTGTACAGGATCATCCCTGCCCGGCATCAGATGCGGTGCATCCGGAGTAACGGAAGCATGTACCCATTCAGCCGGCACCAGTTGCTCACCTCTGAAATTACGCCCTTCATTCATATAAAGCAGGCCAAAACGCGCATAATCGCGCAATATTGCATTCAGCCCGCCTGCCGAGACTGCATCACCTTTCGCATCAGCCAGCCAATAAGCATCAGCCTCTGCCCCCAGACGCGACCATAATTTTTCCCAGAAATAATCGGTCATCGGTTTGCCGGTTGCGCCTTCCAGCACCATGGACAGCACCTGCGTATCGGCGGAAACATAAATATTGACTGTACCCTGTTCCCGCACTTTTTGCAGATGAGCGGTGAAATCTTTCACCGAGCCGGTCAGAATCTGGATAATGTAACGCACAATATCGGATGAGAGATCGCCATAATCCTCGTTAAAACCAATGCCTGAAGACATTTGCAGCGCGTTCTTGACGCTCACCCCTTTATAGCCGCCCTCTGCCAGTTGCGGCGCATAATGATCGACGGTCCGATTTATATCAATCAGACCGTCCCGCACAGCATTGCCAATCAGAAACGAGATCGTGGATTTCGACATCGACATGGCGATTGCCTGCGTTGCAGCCGTATTGCCCCGCTCATATCGCTCATAGGCAACAGCACCGTCTTTCAGCACGATGAAACCGGTTGTCTGCGTACGTTCCAGCCAGTCAGCAACCCGTTTTGTCTCTCCCTGATAAATATAGGTTTCGGGCAAAGGTCTTTCATTCTGCGGCAAGGGGCTGGCTTCACCGCTATGTTCTACACGGATAGACGGGTAAATTTTATAAAGTGAGCGGAAATTTGCATCAATCACATCGGGCTTGAATGTATTGGCATATTGATAGACCGCATAATATTCATGGATTTGCTTACGGAAAACAAAGCCAAGCCCTGCCGCGATAATCAGCAACAGTGCCAAACTATATAAGCTAATGCGCAGCGGTCTCTTCATTATGCAGCCCCTTCCGACAGAGTTATCAGCCCGCTTACGATAAACCGGATTAGCGATCCGGCAAGCTGCAATTCCCGAAATCGTTTCAAAAATGACAATAGCCGCCGCTTGTTAAAAAAAGCGGCGGCTATTGTTCTGAAATTATCAGGAATTCAGATCTATCAGGCGACCCATTCGCCTTTGCGCATCACAGGCACGGATGTGCCGTCCTGTGCAATGCCGTCCACGTCGATCTTATTGGAGCCGATCATCCAATCGATATGGATAAAGCTCTTATTGCCGCCCTGTGCCGCAATCTGTTCCGGCGTGAGATCAGCACCATTGATGAAACATTTAGAATAGCACTGACCAAGCGCAATATGGCTGGCAGCATTTTCATCAAACAGCGTATTATAGAACAGCAAACCACTCTGCGAAATCGGTGAGGAATGCGGCACCAGAGCCACTTCACCCAGACGGCGGGCGCCTTCATCCGTATCCAGTACCTTGTTCAGCACTGCCTCGCCCTTGCTGGCTTTGGCCTCAACAATCCGGCCGCCTTCAAAACGCACACGGATATCGTCAATGATCGTACCCTGATGTGACAGCGGTTTGGTGCTGGAAACAGTCCCTTCCACGCGCAGAGCATGCGGCGTTGTGAAGACTTCTTCTGTCGGAATATTCGGATTGCAGGTAATACCGTTTTTAGCGGTCGATGAGCCGCCATGCCATTCATGGCCATCAGCCAGACCAACAGTCAGATCCGTATCCGGTCCGGTGAAATGCAAAGCGCGGAAATTACGCTCATTGAGAATTTTGGTACGTTTGCGCAATTGCGCATTATGATCTGCCCATGCGGCAACCGGATCCGCATTATTCACGCGCGATGCGGCGAAAATTGCTTCGGCCAGTTTATGTGTTGCCACATCCGGCGCATCATCCGGAAAGACCAGCTTTGCCCAGGACGGGTTCGGATAGGAAACGATATTCCAGTTAATGTCGAAACCGGCAATTTTTTCCAGCGCAGGCTGATAGGCCATCGACAGCGCTTTATTGGCGCGTGCAACTTTTCCTGCATCCTGTGCGGAAAGCAGCATCGGATTATCACCGGTGATTGCAAGGCGCGCTGCACCGCCTGCATAGGCTTTGGCCATGCCCTGATACAGCCAGTCGCTGGCATGATCGAAACTCTCATCAGGCGCATATTGGAAACGCGACAGCGCCATGTCTTCATCGGAGAAAAACGGCGTTACCAGCCCTGCACCGGCTTTATAAGCATGTTCCGCAATACGGCGCACCAGCGGCAATGCGATAACCGGCGCGGTAATGACCAGATCCTGCCCTTTACGCAATTGCAGACCGACTTTAACCGCGACCTCGGCCAGCTTATCCAGTTTAACCGGATCGATGATTGCATCCGCGTGATTGTTTTGGCTGAAATCTGACATCACATACTCCGCTTATTTTCATTGATCATCACAGATACTCCTGCAAGAGCCTGTAAGCTAGAGCTTTGACAGGATTTTATATTGTCGCTGTAGCCACCGATGCGGAACAGCGTTAATATGCCATATGAAGTCATATTTATCGGAACAAATCCATGAACCGAAACCCCAATAATGCGCGATCATTTCAAAAGCTGAGTCTTGTTGCAGGACTGTTTGCAATAGCGCTGGCAGGCTGCACGACACTCACGCCCGAGCAGCAGCGTGCTGAGGATGAGAAAACCTGCATGAGCTATGGTTTTAAACCCAAATCTGAAGCCATGGCCAATTGTCTGCTGCAAATTCATCTCGACCGCCGCGCTGATATCCGTGCATGGCAGAATGAACGACCGCAATTTTCCACACCGATGGTTATTTACCAACCGGTGCTTGTGCCGCGCTGATCTTCATTTCTGTAAATAAAAAGCCCGCATCGTGCGGGCTTTTTCATTTCAGTCGATAACAAAATGCGGGATCAGCTTGCCGGCTCAGGACGATCCTGCGTCAGCAACAATGCACCGATTGCATCAACTTTCTGCTTGTTCATATCTTCCGCACCCGCTGCAAAAGCATTCTGCGTTGCAGAGGCTGCAACCGGTTTGGTTTCAAACGGAAGCTGCGCCGGAACCGGTGTGTTTACAGCCGGTGCATGATAGGCAAGCTGCACCGGTGCTTCCGCTGCAACCGGTTGTGCAGCCTGCACATCCTGCGCAGCCTGTCCGGCAGATGCCACCATCACCGGAGCAACGACAGGCAGGCGGTCGCCTTTACCGCCCTTAGCCGTATCCGTTACATCATAAATGCTATCCGGCATGGACTGGTTTCTTGGCTCATAGGCAGCCGCCAGATTATACGGGGTTTCAGGCAGCGGCGATTCCAGCGTACCGTCTCTGCGGCGCTTTTCGTAGAAAGAATTGCCACCGGCAACCAGCACATAATGCATATTTCTATACGGGAATTTCAGACCAGCCGTATGGAAGAACATTGCATTCTTCAGCTTCGGATGGCGTTCGCCTTTCAGCACGGAATCCGCTGCTTCTTTCACATCCGGCAAGGCTTTGGAATTCATGGCACGGGTCATAACGCCCGGTGCAAACTGGTTCTTCTGCCCGACAACGCCGCAAATGGTTTCCGGATATTTTTCCGAGACCAGACGGTTCATCACCACCGTGCCGACTGCAACAAGGCCATCACGGCTGGAGCGGGCAGATTCAAAGAACATTGCGCGCTCAAGGCACTCGCGGTCTCTGGAAGTGTATGTATAGGTCTTTTTGCCATTGCGGACGGTTACACCGGATTCCTTGGCAGGCTGTGCAGCCTTGGCAGATTTTGAACCGGTCGAAGTCGTGGTGCAGCCAGCAAGGATAAACGGCGTGGCAACCAGAGCACCGATAAACAGTGTTTTCGCTAAATAAGAGCGTTTCAACGGTTCATCCTTATCAATAATTTCCCGTACACCCGGGTCACACAGAGATCCTGTGCGCGAGCCCCGGGAAATTCGGGGGCTATTAGGGCTAAATAAAGGCGCAAGGCCCGATTTATATTCGTGTTCCGGTTAACGACAACCGGTTAAAATTTACCCCAAGAAAATGCGCCTCATTAGTTAACGCTTTGTTAACGCATTCTTTTGAGTGACTACTAAAATACGCAAGATTACGTAAAGACTTCACTAACCTTGTGAAATGAAGCAGCTTGCCGGATCATGGCTTTGCAGCAATTCCGGTACGATATTGCCTTATTTCACAACCTGATAGCGCCTCAGACACGGGCGCATCATGCAATTGACAGCCCCGTTGCGTTAGTCATAATTCATTACAGCGCGTTACAAATGGCTGATATTTTGTGAAAGCAATTTGCTTTTATGACGCTAGAGCCTTTGCAGACACGGCTTTTCGCAGAATCAGAAACATAAAAACCGGCGTGAATTTTCTTCACACCGGTTCAGTATTTTTCACAAATATCCGGCCGGTTATCAGCCGAAAGCATAACCGGCACCGCGAACGGTGCGAATCGGATCCACTTCACGACCGGTATTGATCGCCTTGCGCAGACGGCCGATATGCACATCCACCGTGCGGTCATCGACGTAAATATCCCGTCCCCAGATACCATCCAGCAATTGCGTGCGCGAGAAAACGCGCCCCGGTGCCATCATGAAATATTCCAGCAGACGAAACTCTGTCGGCCCGAGTTTGATTTCGCGTTCCTTGCGGTAAACGCGGTGCTGCTGACGGTCGAGAACAATCTCTCCGACTTTCAGCACATGGGAAAGCACACTCGGATTGGCGCGGCGCAGCATCGCCTTGATACGTGCCAGCAGTTCCGGTGTGGAGAATGGTTTGACAACATAATCATCCGCGCCAACGGCCAGACCGCGTACACGCTCGGATTCCTCACCGCGTGCTGTCAGCATGATAATCGGCAGACGCTCTGTCTCTGCACGCTGACGCAGACGGCGGCAAAGTTCGATGCCGGAAACACCAGGCAGCATCCAGTCGAGAACCAAAAGATCAGGGACGTTTTCGCGTAAATAAATTTCGGCTTCATCGCCACGCAGGATCGTATCGACCTGATAGCCTTCAGCCTCAAGATTATAGCGCAGCAATTCGCTGATGGCTTCTTCGTCTTCAACAACCGCTATTCTTGGCGTGTGTGACATTGCGTATCCACTATTCGTTTAGACATAAGGGGGCATTTGCATTCCGGCACAGCCGGAATGCATGACGTTTATTCTGACAGGCAGGGCTGAATGCCCTGCATATCCGCTGCCGGTTAGAACAGCTTAGTTTTTATGCAATTCGTCGAGAACGACGTCATGGCTCAGATCATCTTTCGGACGATCCGGCGGCATCTGATTACCGGTGACAATGTAATAGACTGTCTCGGCAATATTGGTGGCATGATCGCCGATACGCTCAATATTCTTGGCGCAGAACAGAAGATGCGTACAGGCCGTAATATTGCGCGGATCTTCCATCATATAAGTCAGAAGTTCGCGGAACAGCGATGTGTACATCGCATCAATTTCATCATCGCGGTCGCGGACAATATTGATCTGGGTCACAGAACGCGTTGCATAGGCATCCAGCACATCTTTAAGCTGGGTGCGGGCAAGCTCTGCCAGTGTTTCCAGACCGCGATAAAGCTTCACCGACTGGCGTGTTTCCGAAACGGCAACAACACGCTTGGCAATGTTTTTGCCCATATCGCCAACGCGTTCCAGATCCGCTGAGATACGGATCGCGCCGATAATTTCGCGCAGATCCACAGCCATCGGCTGACGCTTGGCGATAATCATAATCGCCTTGTCATCAATTTCACGTTCGCCTGCATCAAGGATCAGATCCTCGGAAATGACCCGCTGTGCCAGCGCATTATCGGCAGTAACAATCGCCTTGATGGACTGCTCCACCATACGCTCCGCATGACCGCCCATTTCGGCGATTTTACGGGCGAGAAACTTCAGTTCTTCATCATAGGACGTAACCGTATGCTGTGACGGCATGGAAATTTCCTTATCCTGTGGCACTGCCAAAGCAGTCTGTAAAACTCCAGAGCATTTCCGGCTTATTTTGCCTCATAGAAAATGCTCTATCTTGTTTGTTTTTACGCGTAAGTTCAGATCAGCCGAAACGACCGGTAATATAGTCCTGCGTACGTTTTTCTTTCGGCGTGGTGAACATCATATCCGTGTCACCGACCTCTACCAGATTGCCCAGATGGAACATGGCTGTGGTCTGCGAAATACGCGCAGCCTGCTGCATCGAGTGGGTCACGATGACAATCGTATAGTCACGGCGCAACTCGTCAATCAGCTCTTCCACTTTCGCGGTTGCGATCGGGTCAAGCGCCGAGCAAGGCTCATCCATCAGAATAACTTCAGGGCTCACCGCAATAGCGCGGGCAATGCAAAGACGCTGCTGCTGGCCGCCGGAAAGACCTGTGCCTGCATCATTGAGGCGGTCTTTCACTTCTTCCCAGAGGCTGGCGCCACGCAGGCTCTTCTCAACGATGACATCCAGATCCGCACGACTGCGGGCCAGACCATGAATGCGCGGGCCGTAAGAAACATTCTCATAGATCGATTTCGGAAACGGATTTGGCTTCTGGAACACCATGCCGACACGGGCACGCAGTTCCACCACGTCGATTTTCGGATCGTAAATATCCTCGCCATCGAGCGTGATAAGACCTTCTACGCGGCAACCCTCAATCGTGTCATTCATACGGTTGAGCGAGCGCAGGAAAGTCGACTTACCGCAACCGGACGGGCCGATCAGCGCGGTCACGCTGTTTTCTTCAATATCCAGATCAACGCCGTGCAAAGCCTGTTTTTCACCGTAGAAAACTTTGACCTTGTCCCCGCGCATTTTGATTTTTTTTGGCAAGGCGTTCATCTTTTCTCCGAGTGTTTTCTCTAAAGTATAATCATTCATCAGGTTCATGATCGCAACTCCGTCCCGATTACCATCTGCGCTCAAAACGGCGGCGCAGAATGATTGCGGCAATATTCATCACAGCGAGGAACAGGAGGAGCACAATAATCGCACCCGATGTCCGCTCTACAAAAGCACGTTCTGCTTCATTAGCCCACATGAAAATCTGTACCGGCAGCGCAGTCGCAGGATCCATAGGGGTAACAGGAGCATTGGCAACAAAGGCGACCATACCGATCAGCAGCAACGGCGCTGTTTCACCCAATGCCTGAGCCAGACCGATAATCGTGCCGGTCAGAATGCCAGGCGCGGCCAGCGGCAGCACATGGTGGAACACAACCTGCGTTTTAGAAGCACCAAGTCCCAGAGCCGCAGCACGGATTGATGGCGGCACCGCACGCAGAGCCGCGCGCGTTGCAATAATAATTGTCGGCAATGTCATCAGCGTCAGCACCAGACCGCCAACCAGCGAGGCCGAACGCGGCATGCCAAAGAAGTTGATGAAAACCGCCAAACCCAGCAGACCAAACACGATGGACGGCACCGCAGCCAGATTGTTGATATTCACTTCAATAATATCGGTGAAGCGGTTTTTACGCGCATATTCTTCCAGATAAATCGAAGCAGCAACACCAATCGGCAGAGCAAAGACCAGCACGATCAGCATCATATAGAGCGAGCCGATCAGCGCCACGCCCAGACCGGAGGTTTCCGGACGGCTGGAAGCACCCATTGTAAACAGACCGGTATTGAAGGACTGACGCATAACGCCTTCATCCTTCAGTGTCTTCATCCAGCCAACCTGAAGATCGGAGACTTTGCGCTTGCTCTGATCAACCGACAGGTCGATCTGACCTTTATTGGCCGAGTCAATATCCGCAGCCGCAAGGAATTTGATTGTCTGGGTTGTGCCGATCAGTTTCGGATCAGCCATCACCATTTCACGCAATTGCAGACGAACGCCATCCGAATAGAAACGTGTCATGTCGCGCATGGCCGGACGATTGGATTTCTCCACACCCAGCTTGTCAGCCAATGCATTGCGTACCAGTAGCGGATAATTCGCTGTAATCAGCACATTCGGATTGCTTGCGCGTTCATTGGACGGATCGATCACCTTCTCATCCAGCAGCACCGGAATTTCGATCGTTGTCTGCCAGAAGGCTGTGTAGCCTTTGGAAAACACCGAGAAAAACAGCGCACAGAGGAAGAAGATGCCGATTGCAATCGCAATCACACCATACATGCGGAAGCGGCGTTCGGCAGCATAGCGGCGCTTGATGCCAATATCACGGCGGGCAGGTGCGGTTGAAGTTGTCTTGGGAGTGAAAACAGCGTCGGTCATTCATATTGCTCCCGATATTTACGCACAATGTAGAGAGCGAAAATATTCATCAGCAGGGTCAGGAAGAAGAGCGTAATACCCAGTGCAAAAGCCACCAGTGTCTGCGGTGAGTTGAACTCAAGGTCACCGGTCAGCTGGTTGACGATTTTAACAGTGATCGTCGTCATTGCTTCAAACGGGTTGAGCGTCAGATTGGCAGCTACACCCGCAGCAAGCACCACGATCATGGTCTCACCGATGGCACGGGAAGCGGTCAGCAGCAGCGCACCGACAATACCCGGCAGCGCAGCAGGCAAGATCACACGCTTGATCGTCTCGGAACGGGTGGCACCCAAGCCCAGAGAACCGTCACGCAGGGAGCGAGGTACGGCAGTGATAATATCGTCGGACAAAGAGGATACGAACGGGATCAGCATCACGCCCATCACCAAACCGGCAGTGAGCACACTCTGCGCCATGATGAAACCCTGCCCACCGGTCAGGGCGGCACTCAGGTCACGCAGGAACGGGCCGACTGTGACCAGCGCGAAGAAACCGTAAACGATTGTCGGAATGCCGGCCAGCACTTCCAGCAGCGGCTTGACGATAGCGCGGGTTTTGGCACCGGCATATTCCGACATATAAATCGCGGCGAACAGACCAACCGGTACCGCGAAGACCATCGCGACCAGCGCGATGTAAAGCGTACCGGCAAGCAGCGGGATCAGACCGAACTGGCCATGGGAATCTGTGGCACCGGCAGCGGCAAAACGCGGATCCCAAACCGTTCCGAAGAAAAATTCGTAGGCCGGAACATCGCTGAAGAAATTGATTGTCTGAAACAGCATCGAGAAGACGATGCCGACAGTGGTAAGAATGGCGATGGTTGACGCAGCGATCAGCCCCCACAGCACAATGCTTTCCACATTGTTGCGGGCGCGGACGCGCGGTGCAATTGTCATCCAGCCAAAGATAAATCCGGCAATAGCCAGAGCAATCGTCAGACCTGCGCGGATATTCGAGGATAAGGCGGCTGCCTTGTTCCATTGTACCGCAACCGGCACCATCACATCCTGACCTTCTGTCGCCAGCGCGATGCCTTTTTCAGCCATCAAAGCGCGAACTTCAGAATAGGTCTGCGGCAGGTTTTCACGGCTCGACGGATCAAGACGCTCAAACCCGTGTGCGAGGCTTTTCACCACGCCGAGCGACAGGCTTTCGCTGTAATTTTCAGTATTGCCGAGAGCATCCTGCAACTGCGATTTGGCAGTCTGCTCCAGATAGACGGTGGCGCTCAGCGACCAGACGACAAATAAAATAATTGCCGGCATGACTGTCAGAGAGAAAACCCACCATCCGTGATAATGCGGACGGGAATGTGGTTTCTCTTTTTTATCTGCCACGTTTTTTACGGTATTCAATTGTGCAACCGCTTTGGCGCGGCCAAGGAAAAATCCTGCGACGCCCAGCACGAAGACAATTGTTAAGACCAGCATGATCGACATTTAAATTCCCTGATCACCGTCCACGACAAAAGACAATCCGGGCGCAGAGCTTGTCTGCACCCGGACATATTCAAATTATTTAACCTGCATTACAGTACCGGCTGCAAATGCATCGCGCTGTTCTTTGCGCTCCGCTTCCGGTGCCGGAACCAGACCATAGTCTGCCAGCGGGCTTTCATCACCAATCATCTGATCGGAAAGGAAGAATTCCACATATTCTTTCAGACCAGGGATCACGCCCAGATGCGCTTTCTTCACGTAGAAGAACAGCGGACGGGAAACCGGATATTCGCCTTTGGCAATGGTTTCAACGCTTGGAACGATATCGTTCACAGTTGCAACCTTCAGCTTGTCAGCATTGTTTTCATAGAAGGACAGGCCGAATACGCCAACGCCGGTTTTATTAGCGCTGATACGGGCGAGTGTTTCGCTGTAGTCACCGTCAATATCAACAGCCTTGCCGTCTTTACGCACAGCGATACAGGTCTTGGCAGCTGCCTTGTCATCTGCACCACCGGCTTTGATGACTTCCAGCGCGCCGCTTTCTTTACAACCGTCAGCGAGCAGCTTTTCTTCGAAAACTTCACGGGTACCGTGCTTTTCGCCCGGAATGTAAGCAGCAATATCCCAATCCGGCAGAGCGGCGTTAACCTGATTCCATTTGGTGTTCGGATTATCTACCAACTTGCCGTCTACAACGATTTTCGCTGCAAGAGCCTTGTAAACATCAACCGGAGCCAGCTTCCAGTCCGGACCGTTAATGTCGGTTGCGAAAACGATACCGTCATAACCGATGCGTACTTCCTGAACATCTTTTACACCTGCATCGATGCAGGACTGCAGTTCAGAAGACTTCATTGCGCGGGATGCATTGGCGATATCGATTGTGTTTTCGCCTACACCTTTACAGAAGTCTTTGATGCCTGCGCCCGAACCGCCGGATTCAATAACAGGGGTTTTGAAATCCGGATAGGTTTCGCCGAAAGTTTCAGCAACGATCTTGGCATATGGCAGAACGGTTGACGAACCGGCAACCTGAATCTGGTCGCGAGCCTGAGCGGCAGTAGCACCGGCTACAGCAGCAATTGCCAATGCAGCAGTCGTTGTAATCAGCTTGTTCATAGGAGCAGCTCCAGTTAGAAGAATGAGGTAACGTTTTGGACGTTACCAGCCATCTACGCGCTCTATATAACAGCTATATGACACTAATATTACAGGTTTGTATCAGTGCTCAATTCAGCATTTTATAATAAAAAAATGCAGTTTCCCGAACGACCAATACAGAGCCAAAAAATTCAGACCTTGAAAGCAAAATGAAAACAATCGGTTAGGATGGCTTCGCTTTTTCCTCACCGGTTTCGTTCTCATCTTCTGTGGTCTGCGCCGACAAGAAATTGCCCACATGGCGCAATGTTTCAAAGTGGTCACAGAAAACTTTTATGACAACCAGAAGCGGCACCGCTATCAGGGCGCCGATGAAGCCCCACAGCCATGACCAGAAGGCAACGGCTACAAAAACCGCAACCGTATTCAGTTCAAGACGCCGGCCGATAATGGTCGGTGTCACAATCTGCCCTTCGAGAATATTACAGGCCAGCACAAAAGCCGGAGCCAGCATGGCATAGGCGATCTGGTCAAAGGACACGATGGCAATGATCCCGACCACGACAATTGTCGTCAATGCGCCGATATAGGGCAGGAAATTAAGCAGCGCCGCCATCACACCGAAGACAAACGGTGTCGGCATCCCCAATGCCCACAGCCCAAGACTGATTGTCAGTCCCAAAAGCCCGTTAATAACCGTGATCGTCAGCAGATAGCTGGAAATAACCTGTTCCACATCATAGACGACACGCAAAGCCCGCTTCTTTTCGCTCAGCTTGCCAAAAGACTGGATGATCTTTTCATAGAACATGGTTCCCGAGGCAAGAATGAACAGTGTCAGGATAAATGTCACTGCAATTGTCGTGCCGCCTGACAAGACATTGCCCGCAGCCTGTGAAAGAATGCCGGGCTGCGCCAGCGAAACTGTCTGCACTTTCGGGTCTTGTCCCATTTGTGCGACCTGATCGACTTGCTTGCTGATATTAAGTAAATGTTCTGCCGGTGCGCGCAAACGGTGCAGTTTCTCTGTCAGCTCCCGCCCGATCTCCGGTGCTTCACTCACCATTTCCGTAACCGGCCCGCTTAAAAGATAGCCGGTCACTCCGATGAAGGAGAAAGAAAAGACCACAAGCAGAGTGGCCGAAATAGCTTCGGAAATGCCGAGTCGTTTTTTGGAGAAACGGACAATCGGTGTCAGCATCAGCGCCAGCAAAATGGCCAGCGTGACCGGCATGAAAAAATCCCGTGCAAAATACAGCGCATAAACCAGCATCATCAGAAAAATACCGGTCAGCATTGCGCGGCCTGTACGCACATATTTCGTCAGATTTTGCAGATTTCCGCTTTCAGGCAAAGGATGCGCCGGATAAATCAGCTCATTTTCAGCATCGGATATCGACGTCTTATTATCATGCGGCATCTGCATCCGCCTCCCCCTCATTCCTATGCGGATTATTCCCGCTATGCCGGTAAATTAAGGGAGACAGCAATGCCGTCAATATAAAGCGATAAATATAGTCCGCCAGCCGGCATGATCCGGCTGGTTCAAAGCAAAAGCATATCTTAATTCAGCACCAGCCAGCCGGAAATCAGGATGACGACAGCACCGGCCAGCATGTGAATTTCCACCGGAGCGTTAAACAGTAATGCCCCATAGAACAGTCCCCAGATAATCTGGCTATATTGAACGGGCGCAACAATCGCGGCAGATCCCAGACGGAACGCTTTAACAATCATCGTCTGCGCAAAAGCAATCAGCCCGCCGCCGAGAAGCGCCAGCCCCAGATCCTGCCACTGCGGTGTAATCAGGCCGTTATAAAGCGCCAGCAATCCGGCAAAACAGGACTGGACAATCAGCAGAGCAACAACCAGCGCCTTATCGGACTCATCGCTTTTGGCACGGCGCAGCAAAACCTGCGCAATGGCGAAAAACAATGCCGAACCCAAAGCGGCCAGATGCCCCGCAGACAATGGTGCCGCGCCCGGCTGCAAAATCCAGATCACACCGGCGAAGCCGAGAAGAACGCCGAACCAGCCCCGCAAGGAGAGGCGCTCTCCCACCATGATAAAAGCGACAATCGCGACAAAAATCGGGGACAAAAAGCCCAAAACATAGGCTTCAGCCAGCGGCAAAGCCGAAAACGCATAATAGATCAGCAGCGTATTCATCGACAACAACAACGCACGGCCAAAGGCCAGTTTTGGATAAACCGGCAGCAAACGCTTTGCCTGCCCGCTGAGACAGCCATGAACAACAATGAAGGACAGAGCAAAAACGGACAGCAAAAATGTTGTCTCATAAACACCGATGCGGGCGCTCAGTGTTTTGACAATTGTATCCGCCCCTGAAAATGCTGTGAAAGCAATAAAGGCGATCAAAGCTGCGCGGAGATTATGCGTTTGCGTATTCATATTGTCACTGCCGTAAAGGTGCCTGGCCTTAAAAATATGGGGCCATAAATGTGCGGGTTTTCGGAGAGTATTCCGGCAGACTGGCGCTCCCCACACTCAGCCCCCTTCACATTCAGCATGTGACGTCAGATCAATTATCGGCACCAAAGCATAGTCTGAAACATAAGGCTCTGTTGCGAGCGCGACGTTACTGTTTCTTTTGAAGAAAGCAAGAGAGCTGTTTCGATTTCAACAATGGCCCGTATCTATTCTTATCAGCAGCTTTGCAGATGCAATTTTATAACATTTTAAAACTCTCATACGCACGAAACTTTCAAGCATTTAAAGAATACAAGCCAATGCCTCATAAATTGCCCGCCAGCCAGTAGACAAAACCGATTTATCGGCATAGGCCGTTTACGTTAAAGTCAAAGAACCTCTCTGTTCAGGCATTTTTCAGGCTGCATCTCCCGATCAGTCAGGCTGTAGTTAAACACATGGTCTGGCTCTGTGCGCCGGATAATATCTGCGGCAGCAGAGTGTTTTTCGTTTCCTTTTTAGAGAACGGCAACACCGGATAAAGCGTATCGCCTGAAACAGAACGGATAAACGTGTCTCCCAAGACGTTTCCGTTTTCAGTTTCTCAGGCCGATATTTCGCTTTGCAAAATCCGGTTTTGCTTTTTGGTGTAAGATTGGATTTGAAATGTCGCCTAAAGACAATGCTTCACCGGCTCATTCGCCGGCGCCGGAGCTCGACCGAAAAACCCGCATAAAATCTATTCTCGGCGGTTCTGCCGGTAATCTTGTTGAGTGGTATGACTGGTATGTCTATGCTGCTTTTACGCTTTATTTTGCGCCTAAATTCTTCCCGTCAGGCAACCAGACAGCCGAGCTTCTGAGTGCTGCTGCCGTGTTTGCAGTCGGCTTCCTGATGCGCCCGATCGGCGCATGGATCATGGGTATTTATGCCGACCGCAAAGGCCGCAAAGCCGGTCTGACCCTTTCTGTTACGCTGATGTGTATCGGCTCGCTGATTATTGCAGTGACACCGGCCTATGAAACAATTGGCGTTATGGCTCCGGCATTGCTGGTTTTTGCCCGCCTGTTGCAGGGTCTGAGTGTGGGTGGTGAATATGGCGCCAGCGCCACTTATTTGAGCGAGATGGCTGGCAAAAGCCGTCGCGGTTTCTTCTCCAGCTTCCAATATGTGACCCTGATTGCCGGTCAGCTGACCGCACTTGGTGTATTGCTGATCCTTCAGCGTCTTCTCACACCGGAACAGCTCGGTGAATGGGGCTGGCGTATTCCGTTCTTCATCGGCGGTCTGCTGGCGATCTTCGTATTCTGGGTTCGCCGTGGTCTTGTGGAAACAAAATCATTCGATAATGCCAAAACCAGCGACAAGCCACGCTCCAGCGGTTTTGCCCTGTTCAAGCATTATCCGAAAGAAGCCTTCACCGTTCTGGCACTGACAGCCGGTGGTACGCTGGCATTCTACACATACACAACCTATCTGCAGAAATTCCTCGTCAACACTTCCGGTTTCAGCAAGGAATCCGCCAGTGAAATCACGGCGCTCGCGCTGCTGATCTTCATGCTGATCCAGCCGCTGGCCGGCGCGCTTTCCGACCGCGTTGGCCGCAAGCCGCTGATGATCGGTTTCGGCGTGATGGGCGTGCTGTTTACCTATCCGATCTTCTCCACCCTCTCGACAACAACCAATCCATATGTGGCTTTCGGTTTGTCGCTGGCAGGTCTGATTATCGTGACCGGTTACACCTCGATCAATGCGGTGGTGAAGGCAGAAATGTTCCCTGCACATATCCGTGCGCTTGGCGTTGCTCTGCCTTATGCGCTGGCCAATACGATTTTCGGTGGTACCGCTGAATGGGTAGCGCTGAAATTCAAACTCTCCGGCTATGAAACATGGTTCTTCTGGTATGTGACAATCATGATCGGTCTTTCGCTGATTATCTATATCCGCATGAAAGAAACCCGTGATCACAGCCTGATCCACGAAGATTGAGAATAATGAGCCGGCCGGAAATCACTTTCCGGCCGGTTTTCTTTAAACTGCTTTTACAGGGTGACCAGCCACATAGGTTTCCACAATCGCACGGTCATCCCCGAGTGTCTGCAACAGGAACAATTCCTGCGCCAAATTGGAACCCGCATCCATACGCAGCCGCATCGCAGATGTGGCACGACTGTCCAAAATCACGAAATCCGCTTCTGTACCCGCATCCAGCGTACCGATCCTGTCTTCCATCGACAGTGCCCGCGCATTGCCCAAAGTCATCATATAGAATGAACTGAGCGGATTGAGCCGCTGGCCACGCAATTGCAGCACTTTATAGCCCTCATCCAGCGTTTTCAGCATCGACCAGCTGGTGCCGCCGCCAATGTCTGTGGCTACGCCAATACGCACACCGGCATCACGCAAACCGTCGCGGTCAAACAAGCCGCTGCCGAGAAACAGATTGGAAGTCGGGCAGAACACCGCCACAGACCGGCTATCAGCCAGCACCTTCACTTCCCGCTCAGACAAATGAATGGAATGCCCGAGCAAGGTCTTATCTCCGAGCAGGCCATAATGCTCATAAATGCCGGTATAATCCGGTGCATCGGGATAGAGCGAACAGGTAAATTCAATCTCGGCATGGTTCTCAGACAGATGGGTCTGTACGTAACATTCCGGATGCTCACGCACCAAAGCCTGCGCCGCCTCAAGCTGCGCCGGTGTTGAAGTAATCGCAAAACGCGGCGTAATCGCATAATCCAACCGCCCTTTGCCACGCCAGCGGGCAATCAGCGCCTTACTGTCATCATAGGAAGATTGTGCCGTATCGCACAAAGCGGCAGGTGCATTGCGATCCATCATCACCTTACCGGCAATGTTGCGCATATTCAGCCGCTCACTGGCGCGAAAAAATACATCCACACTTTGCGGGTGCACAGAACCATAGGCCACAACAGTCGTGGTGCCGTGACGCAATAATTCATCAATAAAGCGTTCGGCAATATGCTCACCGAATTGCTCATCAGCATATTTCTGCTCTTCGATAAAAGTATAATCATTGAGCCAGTCCAGCAGTTCTGCCGCGTAAGACGCAACCACTTGGCTTTGCGGGAAATGGATATGTGTATCAATAAAACCGGGCAGGATCAGATGCGGGCGATGATCGGTTTCCGGTGTGTCCGCTGATTTTTGTGCCGCAACGGTCGCATAATCACCGACGGCTTTAATTAACCCGTCTTCAACAAGCAGTGCGCCGTCTTCATGATAGATATAAGACGCTGTATCGCTGATATCCTGCGGTTCATTGATAAAACTCAGAACACGCCCGCGGATAAGACGCTGATTATACTTTTGTGTCATATTCACAGACATGAAAATACCCTCGCTGAAAAGCAGAAATAATCAATATTACAACATCGTTTTGATCAGGGTTTAGAAGCTGAAGCGGTCTCATACCAGCGCCGCAACAACAGACGCTCCTCCGCACTCATACCGGTGAGATTGGCAGGCGGCATGGCATGGGAGCGCGCTGCATTGAGATAGATTTCTTTGGCATGGGCAGCGATCGCAACATCACTGTCGAGAATGACACCCTTTGGTGGTACCAGAATACCCTCCCATGACGGCTCCGCCGTATGGCACATGGAACAACGCCCCAAAACCGTATCGCGCACCGTCGCAAATTCCGGCGTATTGATGTATTTTTGCTGGAGTGTCGAGGCTTGCGCCTCTCCGGCATTATCCAGCTGTTTCGGCTCGGTGGAAAGCCACATAATCACGATAAACAACAGAACAGTTGCCAGCCATGTCCAAGTCGGACTGCCTTTGCGCGCGTGACGGGTATTGAACCAATGGCGGATTGTTACCCCCATCAGAAACACCAGCGATGCAATAATCCAGTTATATTTCGTGCCGAATGCCAGAGGATTATGGTTCGACAACATCAGGAAGATAACCGGCAGCGTCAGATAGTTATTATGGGTGGAACGCTGCTTGGCGATCACGCCATATTTGGGGTCAGGTGTGCGTCCGGCAATCAGATCCGCGACCACTTTCTTCTGGTTCGGAATGATAATCATGAACACATTCGCGGACATGATGGTGGCGGTGAAAGCGCCCAGATGCAGGAAGGCCGCGCGTCCGGTAAACAGCTGCGTATAGCCCCATGCCATAAGAACCAGCACAAAATAGAGGATCACCATCAATTGGGTGGTATTGCGCCCGAGCGGAGATTTGCACAACAGATCATAAATGATCCAGCCACCGGCAATGGAAGCCAGTGAAATGATGATCGCCGTGGTGCGGGAGACATTCAGCACCTGCGGATCAATCAGATAGAGATCAGCACTGCCGTAATAGACAATGGCCAAAAGCGCAAAGCCTGACAGCCACGTGGCATAGGATTCCCATTTGAACCAGATCAGGTCTTCCGGCATCCGCGACGGTGCCACCAGATATTTCTGAATGTGATAGAAACCGCCACCGTGAACCTGCCATTCCTCACCATAGGCACCGGGCGGCAGATCGGGCGCTTTGCGCAAGCCCAGATCAAGAGCAATGAAATAGAAAGATGAGCCGATCCACGCAATTGCGGTGATAACGTGGAGCCAGCGGGCAGCAAAGCCAAGCCAGTCCCACGCGATTGCCAGTTCAAACATGCATTCCTCCCCGATATGCAGCAGACCGTCTGCCACTATAGGGGAAGAATCAGCTTAAGCGCCAGATGGTTATATGCGGCACAATGAACAGCAGTTAAAACCGCAGCGCAGCTACACGTTCCGGCAGTTTCGTAATGGTTTCCGCATCCACATTGGCAAAGGCAAAGCGCAGGAAGTCCTGTTGCCCTGCACCAAAATAAGCGCCGGGAATGGTGATAATCCCGCAGGTCTTTGCCAGTTTCTCTGACACAGCCGCAGATTCCACTCCTTTGAATGGATGGCGGACAAAGGCGAAATAGGCGCCTACGGAAATGGCTTCCCAGCCTTCCATTTGCGCAATTGCACTACGCAAAGCCTGTGCCCGATGCGCAATTTCGCGGCGGTTTTCATTGCGCCATTCAGTCAGCGGTTCAATCGCCTGCGCAATTGCGGCCTGCGGCGGCAAAGGCGCACAAATCTGCAGATTGTCCATGATCTTAGCAATCTCGCCAATCACAGCTTCCGCCGCAATAATTGCACCAAGGCGATGCCCCGGAATACAGAAGGATTTGGAAAAGCTGTAAAGCTGGATCAGATAATCATTCCAGTCAGCCTCATCGAACAAATGATGTGGCACGGCATCGGCATCTTCGAGAAAATCGCGATAGGTCTCATCGAGAATCAACCATGTGCTATTGGCGCGGCAAATCTCATAAATCTGCTTCAGCACATCTGCTGAATAAACAGCACCAGTCGGATTATTCGGCGTGACCAGCGCCAGAACTTTAATACCGGCATGCAGAACCTGTTTCAGTTCCTGCGGATCAGGCACAAAACCGTTCTGCGCACGGCATGGCATCAGCTCCAGCTTGATACCGAGCATCGCCAGCGAAGTTTCATGGTTGAAATAGAGCGGATTGCTCAGCATCACCGTATCACCGGCACCAGCCAGCGCCATGACGGCTGCGATAAAAGCCTGATTGCAACCGGCAGTAATCTGCACCTGCGCTGCATCGAGTTTGGCTTTATAAAGCTGGCTGACATGCGCGGCATAGGCTTCACGCAGCGCCGGCAGACCTTCAATCGGCCCGTAATTGGCAAAAGCTTTAGAGGATGCCGCTTCACCGGAAAGGCGCAGCATTTCATCATGGGGCGGATAGCCCGGCACAGCCTGTGACAAATCAATCAACGGTCCCAAAGCACCGTCATAGGCCTGCGCCCATGCTTTGACAGCGGGAATTGGCGGTAATGATAAAGCAGAAACTGCCGGATTAATCCGCGGCGCAGCATTGTCACTCATAATAGGCTCCCAGATAATTGAATCCGGCAACACCCTCAGCGCCGGATTTTACTCCTCTGGTCGGGATACCACATAGTAAGCACAAGCCAACATAAAAAGCGCAACGCCTGCGCCTAAATATAATCCGGGCTGGGCGCTCCAGAGAAAAATCGCATAGCCGATCATCATACCGCCGCAAGCGAATTTCTTGGCACGACGCGGAATCGCCCCGCGATCCCGCCATTTAATCACCAGCGGACCGAATTGCGGATGTGCCAGAATGCGCTTTTCAAGCTTGGGTGATGAGCGGGCAAAAAACCATGCTGCCAGAATAATGAAGATTGTCGTCGGCATCACCGGCAGAATTGCACCGATAATCCCCAATCCCAGCATCAGAAAACCGAGACACAGATAAAGAAAGCGTTGCGGACCGGACAGAACAACCGCTTGAGCAGGCGTCTGCTCTTGCTGCACGCTCTCCGGTGTCGTGACCGGCTTTAGCTCAGGCCTGCTCTGGGAATGATCCGATGGAGGAAGCGACATAATACGATCCGATATAATCTTCTGTTCCGGCTTTTGCCTGCCAACGTTTGCTTATCAACGTTTTCCGGCTGAGTTTGCACGTTTTTCAGCAGCAAAACCATCCTCCCCGATTCTGCCTGCCGGTCTTATTGTGCATCCAAAAACGCCTGTATTAAGCTCTAAACCCAAAAGGTGAGACAAGCAATCAGCTTTCAAAAACGTGATCACCGGCCAAAATCACAATTTCGCCACAATATTTACACCTTGGCGGAAAGCTTTTTAAACTTGGCCTGCAAACACAGATTGTACCGGCCGCCCCTTGGACTCAGTCTTGAATCCGAAAATAAACATGTCCAGTTCTTGAAATGCGATCAGACGCAGAGTCATATTTCCATAAAAATAAATAATGACAAATACATTTTCGATTCATAAAAGACAAACTTGAAAATATAAAAGTCTTAACTCATAATATATACTCAATATAACGAAATTTTACAGATTGTTAACCTAAAATTCAATCCAAAATATATTCCATTTGCGACCATTTCAGCGCCACATTTACATTGCAGTTGAGCGCCTGAACTTCTGTTACTTCAGATTATTGATAACGACAGACCGGATGACTGACTGCAATTTATCAGCATTCTGCGCCCGCGCTCTGACACAACCGTCGCGCCCGATATTTTGTACACTGATTGTACAACCTCCGGCTGCTGACACCGGTACGACCTATGACGACGATCCGCACCAAGCGCCTGCCTGCCCTCTTTGCATTTTCCGCCGCTGTCTTTTTAATTTCTGCTTTTTCCAGCAGTCAGGCTGAAGCTGCTGCTGCCAATTGCGGCCGCGCCTCCTGGTATGCACTGACATCAAAAACCGCATCAGGTGAACGCATGAATCCGGCAGGTATGACTGCCGCACACCGCACCCTGCCGCTCGGCAGCAAAGTCCGTGTGACCAATCAGAACAACGGAAAATCGCTCGTGGTACGGATTAACGACCGCGGCCCGTTCATCAAAGGCCGTGTTCTGGATCTTTCCAAAGGCGCAGCGCAAAAACTCGGCTTTGTCGGCGCAGGCCATACCAAGGTTTGCTACAACAAGCTGTAATCAACGCCGAAGCATTTCCTGTTCATCCTGAAACACCGGAAATGCTCTGCCTGTTTGCTTTCACGCATTTCCGGTCGCAAACCGGTTTCCGCTTTTTCGGGAATATTAAAGGGGCAAAACTGCCCCTTAATGCTTGTTAACCATTTCTTAACAAACTCGGGCGCAGCGCGCCCCGCACAATTGACTCTTACCTGTTACCGATATTAACATTTCGTTAATAAGTAGCTGTGGCTGAGGCGTTGTGTATGTTCAGTTTTGTAAAATTTAAAAATCTGACACTGTCAGCCGCAGGCTTGGTAGCAAGTTTGGTATTGGCGTTTGGCTCATCAGCACTTGCAGCCCAGACAGGCAGCCCGTTCATGGCAACCGGCGGTTTGACATCACAGCCAATCGGTCATTACGAATTCTGCAAACGACTGCCAACCGAATGCAATGTTACTTCTGCGCAGACAGCGCCGGTCAAGCTCGATCAGGCAACATGGGCGAAAATTGTTCAGGTCAATATTGAAGTCAACGCGCTGATCCAGCCAATGACTGATATGGAAATCTATGGCGTGGAAGAATACTGGACTTATTCGACTACTGTCGGCGATTGTGAAGAATATGTCCTGCTCAAGCGCCGTGAACTGGCCAAAGCCGGTATTCCGCTGAGTTCATTGCTCATCACTGTTCTGCGTAAGCCGGACGGTGAAGGTCATGCGGTTCTGACCGTGCGTACAGATCGCGGTGATTTCATTCTCGATAATCTGACCGATGCCGTGAAAAACTGGCAGGAAACCGATTATACCTATCTCAAGCGTCAGGCTGCGAACCATACCGGTCGCTGGGTTTCCATTGAAACTCCGGGCAATCTGGTTGTCGGGGCTGTTAAATAAGCCAGCAGCGTAATATAAACGACCTGGTCAGGCACTAAGCATTTCCGTCGATGTGCGATAGGAAACAGCCTCAGCCACATGTGTGCGCTCCACATGCGCCACCGCATCAAGATCAGCCAGCGTACGTGCGACTTTCAAAACACGATGATAGGCACGCGCTGACAGTCGCAATTTCTCACTCACATCATAAAGCAATCTGCGTCCGTCATTGCTGACTGCGGCTACCTCCTCAAGAATATTGGGCGGACAGGCCGCATTGGTCATAATATGCGCCATACCTGATTGCCTGTAACGCGCCTGCTGGATTTGCCGCGCCTGCGCCACACGTTGTGCAACGGAAGCGCTGCTTTCCGCCGGCCCCGTTAAGATCAAATCTGAAGGTTTAAGCGCCGCTACGTCCACACGCAGATCAATACGATCCAGCAATGGCCCTGATATCCGCGCCTGATAATCGCTGCGACAACGCGGCCCCCGCGCACAAGTAAAGCCCGGTTCTCCCGCCATACCGCATTTGCACGGGTTCATCGCCGCTACCAGCTGAAACCGTGCCGGATAGCTGATGCGATGATTGGCACGGGCGATCATACATTCACCTGTTTCCAAGGGCTGACGCATCGAATCCAGCACCTGCGGAGAAAACTCCGGTAATTCATCAAGAAACAGCACCCCGTGATGAGCCATAGATATCTCGCCGGGCTTGGCTTTATGCCCGCCGCCAACCATTGCCGCCATTGATGCCGAATGATGCGGGCTGCGAAACGGCCGCCGGTCTGTGAGCCTGCCGCCGGATAACGTGCCGGAAACTGAGGCAATCATTGAGACATCGAGCATCTCCCGCGGCGACAAGGGCGGCAATATCCCTGGCAGGCGCTGCGCCAGCATCGATTTGCCCGAACCCGGAGGACCGACGAACAGCAAATTATGGTTGCCCGCAGCGGCCACTTCCAGAGCACGCTTAGCCGTCTCCTGCCCCTTCACATCCGCCAGATCAGGAAACATCTCCAGCCCCTCCGAAAAGCTTTGTATGGCCGGTTGCGGACGGGACAATACCTGTGAGCCACGAAAATGATTGGCCAATGCGATCAGACTGCGTGGATTGAGGATCGGCATGTCCGCATCCGCCCATGCGGCCTCCGCCCCGCAAGCCTGCGGGCAGATCAATCCCAGATCATGCATATTGGCGGTTATCGCTGCGGGTAGCACACCGGCAACCGGCGCGATTGTGCCATCCAGCGCCAGTTCTCCGAGCACGACAAAGGATTGCAGACAATCTTCCGGTAGCGCACCGACCGCTACCATCAGCCCCATGGCAATCGGCAGATCATAATGCGAGCCTTCTTTGGGCAAATCCGCCGGTGCCAGATTGATGGTCACTTTCTTCACCGGCATTGACAGGCCGGAGGCATGGAGTGCCGCCTGCACCCGCTCACGGCTCTCAGCCACAGCTTTATCCGGCAAGCCGACAATCGACATGCTCATCTTGCCCGGTGCAGCCATTACCTGCACATCAACAAGCTTGGCCTCTATGCCCTGAAAAGCAACTGTACTGACCCGTGCAATCATTTCATGCCCCCACCCGATATATCATTTTAAGCAGGGGAAATGCGCAACATCAACAAACAAAAACACCGGAACTGCAAATGAGTTTCCGGTGTTTTATTAATTATATCAATTAGTTATAAAGATGAAATTTAAGCGCGCTTGGCTTCAACCACATCCCAGAACAATTGCGCAATATCCGCACCGCCGAAGCGTTTAATCTCGCGGATACCGGTTGGTGAAGTCACGTTAATCTCGGTCATGTAATCACCGATCACATCAATACCGACCAGAATAAAGCCGCGTTCTTTCAGCGATGGTCCGATACGCGCGCAGATTTCTTTCTCGCGCTCTGTCAGATCAGTCGCTTCAGCACGACCGCCGACATGCATATTGGAACGGGCATCACTCTCCGCAGGTACACGGTTGATTGCCCCCACCGGCTCACCGTCAATGAGGATGATACGCTTATCGCCGGAGCGCACATCTTTCAGATAACGCTGGGCAATAAACGGCTCGCGATACATCTGCTCGAACATTTCCAGCAATGATGTCAGATTGCGGTCATCTGTCGTCAGATGGAACACGCCTGCGCCGCCATTGCCATAAAGCGGCTTGATGATGATATCGCCGAATTCCCTGCGGAATTTGAGCACTTCCTGCAAGTCTTTAGTAATCAGTGTTTCCGGCATCAGATCCGGAAATTCTGTGACAAAGATTTTCTCAGGGCTGTTACGCACCCATGCCGGATCATTCACCACCAATGTCTTCGGATGAATACGCTCCAGAAGATGGGTTGTGGTGATATAGTTCATGTCAAAAGGCGGATCCTGACGCAGCAGGATAACGTCCATTTCCGACAAATCCGTATGCACGGCTTCACCGAGTGTGAAATGATCGCCTTCAATATCACGCACCTGCAACGGCTCCAGAGCCGCGCTGACAACACCATCACGCATCGACAGGCGATCCGGTGTGTAATGATAAAGCTCATGGCCACGCTCTGCTGCCGCAAGGCACAAAGCAAAGCTGGTATCACCCGCGATACGAATGGAATTGATATGGTCCATCTGAACCGCAATTTTCAAAGCCATGGTGCCCTCTGTCTCATAATTTCAGTAACTGCTACGCATATTTAATACAAAATACCGGCCAGTAAAGGCCGGTATTTATAATGCTAACTACATTAATGTGATCAGGCTGCATTGCCTTCAACAATTATAACCTCACCATCGGCAACAGTCTGACGAATTGCCACAGCTGCCTGATATTCCGGTGAATTATAACAATCCAATGCATGCTGCATGCTCGGGAATTCAATGATGACATTACGCGCGCGTCCCTGCCCTTCTACCGCATGGGCAGCGCCGCCACGCGCAATGAAATTGGCACCGAAGCGCTCAAAAGCGGGCTTGGCTGTGCTGATATAATCTTTGTAACGCTCAGCATCACGCACATCGACACGGGCAATCCAGTAAGCTTTCGTCATCATTTACTCCCATTCATGATTTTCACACAGCCGCAGCCATTTCTTCCAGAATGCTCTGTGCCGCCGCTTTACGATCTGCAGCACCGACAATCGGACGCGCCACAACCAGATGGCTCGAACCGGCGCGAAGTGCATCTGCCGGTGTCATCACACGTTTCTGGTCACCGGCTTCACTGCCCGCAGGACGGATACCCGGCGTGACAATCGCCATATCCGGCCCGACTATTTTACGGATAGCGGCCGACTCAGCGGCAGAGGCTACAATACCGCCCATACCTGCATCACGTGCCTGCTGTGCACGACGCAACACCAGTTCTTCCGGTGACATAGTGTAACCGGCCTCCAGCATATCCGCCTGATCCATTGAGGTCAGCACAGTCACACCAAGCAGGCAGAGGTCTGAGCCTTTGGCAGCTTCCACAGCGGCACGCATCGCCTTCGGATAGGCGTGCAGCGTCATCATGGTCACACCGCGCTTGGCGATATTTTCCACGCCTTTGGCGATTGTATTGTCGATATCGAGCAGTTTCACATCAAGAAAGACTTTTTTGCCCATTGAAAGCAGGCGTGAAGCAAAATCCAGACCGCCACCCTTTGCCGTTTGCGAAAACACCAGCTGGTAACCGATTTTATAGAACGAAACCGTATCGCCAAGTTCCTCAACGATCTTTTCCGCTGCAATTACATCCGGCACATCAAGGCCAACGATCAACCGGTCGCGCACGCTGCTCACATCCATCATCTGTCTCCGCACTTCATTCTGATCTGAAATTTATCCCTCATCGCACAACAAGCGCTGAGTGAAAAGATCAGATCTTGCTGATAAGGCTGCGACAGACACGGGCAAGGGTCTGCGCCGTGCGTTCATCGCGCAAAGCGCCGTCTTCATTGAATGCCTGATGGGCATGGGGAACAGAACATTGTTCGGAAATAATCTGGGTATTGAGCATCATCATAACCGAGCGCAGATGATACAGACCGCGCATACCGCCAAATCCGCCTGGTGAAGACGAACACAGTGCCACCGTCAGATGCGATGTCGGCTGATACGGCTTACCACCATCTTCATGAATGCGGCTGATCCAATCCAGCGTGTTTTTCAGCAAAGGCGGGATTGAGGAATTATATTCAGGCGAAGCAATCAGCAGGCCTTTATGCGCCGCAAACAACCGTGCAAGCTTATAAGCATTTTCCGGAATGCCCTCTTCCGCTTCCAGATCCTGATCCATAATCGGCAACGGATAATCTTTGAGCGAAATATAGGTTACGTCTGCGCCCTGCCGCGTCAGTTCCTGCACGGCAGCTCCGGCAAGCTGACCGCTATAGGCATTTTTACGGGTGGATCCGGCAAAAACGAGAACTGAGGACATAGGGCTGATCCTTTCAATGACGGCAAAACAAATAGTCAGAACATCACTATTTAGCGCCGCATATAAAAAAGCAACGCCGCATCAACATTCTGATACGGCGTTCTGTGCTGCATTCTACGGTTGGTCGTAAGCTATACCAGAATCCGGCGATAAACCCACAGGCGCGCAGGCGGCAAATTGCGCAGAATAAAATCGAAACCTTCGACACTATAGGCACCGCGCCCGACCGGCAGCGGTGAAACCGGCCCGTAAGAAATCTGCATCACCGGACGGCCGGCAGGAATACGGGTCAGCAAATCGCCAAGAAATGCCAGTCGTTTTTCCATCGGGAAATTAAGCAGCGGCACAGCGGAAATCACGCTGTCAAACTGCTGATCCCGCGCTTCACCAAGCACATTATCAAGATCAAAGGCATCGCCCTGCAGGAAGTTCACACCTGCATAAGTGCTCTGCAAATGGTGGAAAAACTCAGCCGAATATTCAACTGAATACAGGTTCTGCGGCTCAATTCCGCGCTCAAGAATGGCTTTGGTAATCACACCGGTGCCGGGTCCCAGTTCCAGAACCGGCAGCCCCGATGACGGGTTAACAATGCTGGCCATGCGGCGTGCTGTAACACCACTTGTCGGCAGGATGGCACCGACAGCTTTCGGCTTATCGATCCAGCCTTTGAAGAAGCGAATCTCTTCATCGAATTTTTGTGCAAGTTTCTTTGGTATCAGCCCAGCCATCAAATACTCCCATATGTCGCCAGCAGACAAAGAATTGCCGCGTTTCGCGGCGGAAGCAAGGCAAAAACGGAGAGAGATGATATTTTTCTTCGTGAGCCCCATAAAATAGGGCGCATAAAAAAAGCGGCATTTACATGAAATACAAATGCCGCTCCGGTTATTTTCTGCAATAAAAGCGCTCAGAGCATAATTTTAAAGCTCTAATCGCGGATACCTTCAAAGAATTCTTTCATCCGCGAGAAAAAGCCGGTCGATTGCGGGCTGTTTTCCTTTGACGAAATCTGCTCAAACTCTTCGAGCAATTCACGCTGACGCTTGCTCAGATTCTGCGGTGTTTCAATCGCAATCTGGATATAGAGATCACCCGTTGTCTGCTGGCGCAGCACCGGCATGCCCTTACCCTTGAGGCGGAACTGTTTGCCGTTCTGGGTGCCTTCCGGCACTTTCACACGGGTCTGCGTACCATCAAGCGTTGCCACTTCAAACTGACCGCCCAGAGCGGCTGTCGCCATCGAGATCGGCACTTTGCAATAAAGGTCTGATCCGTCGCGCTGGAAGAATTCATGCGGCTTGATCGACAGGAAAATATAAAGATCGCCGCTCGGTCCGCCGCGTGTACCGGCTTCACCTTCACCGGTAAGGCGAATGCGTGTGCCGTCTTCAATCCCTGCCGGAATATTGACCGACAGATTGCGTTCCTGACTGATACGTCCCGCACCGTCACATTTCGGGCACGGATCTTTAATCATCTGGCCACGGCCGTTACAGGTGTGACAGGTACGCTCCACAGAGAAAAAGCCCTGCGCCACGCGCACACGACCGGCGCCGCCGCAAGTTGTACAGGTAACCGGCTGTGTGCCTTTCTTGGCACCGGTCCCCGTGCATTCCTCACAGGAAATAGAACCCGGAACACTGATCTGTGCCGTTTTCCCGGCATAGGCTTCTTCGAGCGTTACTTCCATATTATAGCGCAGATCGGCACCGCGCTCACGGCCGCCGGAGCGACGGTTGCGACCGCCGCCCATAACATCGCCGAAAATATCCTCGAAAATATCAGCAAAGCCACCGGCACCAAAACCGCCGCCGCCAAAGCCACCAAATCCGCCGGCACCGCCGCCGCCATTTTCAAAGGCTGCATGACCGAAACGGTCATAGGCCGCACGTTTTTGCGGGTCTTTCAGCACGTCATAGGCTTCGCCCAGCTCAAGAAATTTGCGCTCTGCTTCCGCATCATTCGGATTGCGATCCGGATGATATTGCATTGCCAGTTTGCGATAGGCCGTTTTAATAACCTTATCATCCGCAGTTCTGACAACGCCGAGCGTTTCGTAGTAATCCACTTTCATAAACCATTCGTCCCGATGGCTGTTGTCTGATGATGCCGCCCCGATCAGAACATTTTCAGACAGTCATTGAAGGTTGTCGCAGCCCTAGAGCGTGTCGCGTTTAATCGTATCCACGGCTCTCGCTCTAACGGTTTGTTTTACGCATGTCTTAAACCCAAAACCGGTACCCACTTTTGGGAGACATGCTCTAGTTTTTAACAAACCAATATCCGGCGCTGACCTGTTCATCCCGTCCGGTTTATGTGGTGACACCGCAAACCGATGTCCAGAGACGGGTAAATTCATATGCCCTGAATTTTGCATTTTGCCGTGAAAGACATGCAAAACCGCAGGCAACTGAATGGACAAAAGCCCGGCACTAAGCCGGGCTTTGCCTTTCAACCTGATAAATCAGGATTTCTTTTTGTCTTCGTCGATTTCTTCGAAATCGGCGTCAACAACATCGTCCTTATCAGCGCGGGCATCAGCGGCTTCATCGCCACCTTCTTCAGCCTGTGCTGATTCATACATAGCCTGACCAAGCTTCATGGAAGCTTCAGCAAGGGTCTGTGTTTTCGCTTTGATGTCTTCCGCATCATCGCCTTCAACAGCGGTTTTCAGTGCAGCAAGAGCTGTTTCGATCGCAGCCTTGTCATCACCGGAAACTTTATCGCCATAGTCTTTCAGCGACTTCTCGGTCGAGTGGATCAGAGCTTCAGCCTGGTTCTTGGCTTCCACAGCTTCACGGCGTGCCTTATCGGCATCCGCATTGGCTTCCGCATCTTTGATCATCTTCTCAATATCAGCATCGGACAGACCGCCGGATGCCTGAATACGGATCTGATGTTCTTTACCGGTGCCTTTATCTTTCGCGGTCACGTTCACAATACCGTTCGCGTCGATGTCAAAAGTCACTTCAATCTGCGGTACGCCGCGTGGTGCAGGCGGAATGCCAACCAGATCAAACTGGCCGAGCATCTTGTTGTCTGCAGCCATTTCACGCTCGCCCTGCGAAACGCGGATCGTCACAGCCGACTGATTATCTTCAGCGGTCGAGAAGGTCTGCGATTTCTTGGTCGGAATGGTTGTGTTACGGTCGATCAGACGGGTGAACACACCACCAAGTGTTTCAATACCGAGCGACAGCGGTGTTACGTCGAGCAGCAGAACGTCTTTAACGTCACCCTGCAGAACACCGGCCTGAATAGCAGCACCCATCGCAACCACTTCATCAGGGTTCACACCCTTATGCGGTTCCTTGCCGAAGAAAGCTTTAACAACTTCCTGAATTTTCGGCATACGGGTCATACCACCGACCAGCACAACTTCACTGATTTCACCGGCTTTGAGGCCAGCGTCGCGCAGCGCAGCTTTACATGGTTCAATGGTGCGCTGAACCAGATCATCCACCAGGCTTTCAAACTTCGCACGCGAAAGTTTGATGGCAAGGTGCTTAGGACCGGTTGCATCAGCGGTAATGAACGGCAGGTTGATTTCGGTCTGCTGAGCAGAAGACAGTTCGATCTTCGCTTTTTCAGCAGCTTCCTTGAGGCGCTGCAGAGCCAGCTTGTCGTTCTTCAGATCAATGCCCTGCTCTTTTTTGAATTCTGCTGCCAGATATTCAACCAGACGCATGTCAAAGTCTTCACCGCCGAGGAAAGTGTCACCATTGGTGGACTTAACTTCGAACACGCCATCGCCGATTTCGAGGATGGACACGTCGAATGTACCACCACCAAGGTCGTAAACAGCAATGGTTTTGGCTTCGCTCTTATCAAGACCATAGGCCAGAGCCGCAGCGGTCGGTTCGTTGATGATACGCAGAACTTCCAGACCGGCAATCTTACCGGCATCTTTGGTTGCCTGACGCTGAGCATCGTTGAAGTAAGCAGGAACTGTAATAACAGCCTGTGTTACATTTTCACCGAGATAGGATTCAGCGGTTTCCTTCATCTTCTGAAGGATCATCGCGGATACCTGCGAAGGCGAATATTTCTTGCCATGGGTTTCTACCCATGCATCGCCATTGTCGCCCTTAACGATCTTGTACGGTACGAGATCTTTGTCTTTGGTGACCATCGGATCATCAAAGCGGCGGCCGATCAGGCGCTTAACAGCAAACAATGTGCCTTCCGGATTGGTAACAGCCTGACGTTTCGCAGGCTGGCCAGCGAGACGTTCGTCACCATCGGTAAAAGCAATAATCGAAGGCGTTGTACGTGCACCTTCAGCATTCTCAATGACCTTCGCAGTCTTACCGTCCATAACGGCGACGCAGGAGTTGGTCGTTCCCAGATCGATACCAATTACTTTAGCCATATTTATTCTTCTCCATTCAGCGAACTGCCGGGACCTCTGCCGAGCATTCCATGTGGCAGCCCCTATCGGGTTTTTGACAAAACGAACCGGCTTTTAAACGCCTGATCGCCACGAGTCGAGGGGTATATAAGAAGGGGGGATTTTCACTGCAAGCCACAAGCCCGCGGTTGCGACAAAAATCCCGCATTTTGATGCGTTTTTTATCTGTTTTGAGCGATTTTGACGGTTTTTTCAGAATTTAAAAAATTATTACAGCACGAAGCATGCCGCACATCTTATCCAAAAACCGGTTTCCGCTTTTTAGGATGCGCTTTATGTCACTGCTTTTCGGCTGCTGCATAAATCCTGTCAATAACATGTTGGTTGGCTTTTGAGTTTTCAAGACTGAAAAGCACTTCTTTCTCTCCGCGGGCAAAGCGCACAAAAGCATCTGCCTGCAGGCTATATTGGTTTATATTGGAAAAAGTCCATTCCTGTGAAGCAGTGTGTGAACTGTCATGCCATGTGACCCGTGCATGATCGTATTTTCCGGCGTTAAACGGTGCATGAACCGTAATCATCCCCTGATCACCATGGAAAACCATCTGCTGACGCCCAGATAGCTGCGTCGCCACATAAAAACTCAGATCAAAATCCGCAAAGCGCGCCAGCACAGTTGCATAACGGTCGGTGCCGAAATCCGGATCGCGTTCAATACGGGCAAAAATCTCCTGCGGTTCCTGCCCTGTCACCATACGCGTCGCCACAGTCGGATAGACCCCGATATCCGGCAAGGCACCGCCGCCAAGCGCAACCTGATTGCGCATATTCGCCGGATCATTATTAAAATATGTGAAGCAACCCTGTACCATGCGCAAACGGCCGATCTGGCCGGAGGAGATCAGTTCACGCACCTTTGCCCATTGCGGATGATAATAGACCATGAAAGCTTCTGAAATCACCACCTGATGGCGATCACGCGCAGCGATCAGACGGTCAATCTCCTCCGCCTTCAAAGCGATTGGCTTTTCACAGAGCACATGTTTGCCCGCCTCTGCCGCTTTCAACGACCATTCAATATGCTGCGATGTCGGCAGCGGAATATAAACGCCGTCAATCTGATCGCTTGCCAGTAATTCTTCATAGGAGCCGAAGCTCAAAGGTGCGTTGAACCGGTCGGCCACAGCACGGGCACGCGCCGCATCACGGCTGGCAATGCCCTGAACCACACCGGTTTCGGATGCCGCGATTGCAGGAAGTACCTGCGTGATACCAATATTGGCGGTCGATAAAATACCCCAGCGGAACATAAGGATACCTTTCCGTTATGAATTGAGTGCGGTCATTTCAGGCCACGGAACAACCGTCACTTCCGGCCAGTTCTTCTGTGCCCGCAGACCTTTGACATGATGTGTTTCACGATTATCAGCCACCGGATTGGGTGTCATCCGAAGCGAGAAAATATCATCCAGACCGAAAGGCGCATAGAGTTTCAAGCTGCCATCCTGTTCAAGCCTTATGCCGACCGCATGGGTTTTCGAAGCAAAGCGGTCAATGCTGTTTTCACTGGAGCGCAAAGGCGGACAAACCAGTCCGAAATGCTTTTCATACCACAAATGCACCCGCGCCTGATTGCGGATTTCCACCGGCAAGGGCACAGCGGAAAACACCCCGTCACCTGTCTTGATGATCCGGTCTTCTGCCTCGTAGGATATGTCGGAAGCATCATAATAAAACAGGTCAATATCTTTGATAGCATGGGTTTCCGGCCTGCCGGTCAGCACATTCCACACCAGATTATACAGCGCGCCGGATACAATATACCAGTCCGGCAGGTTCAGCTGCTGTGCGCGGCTCAGCACATCCTTCAGAAGCGGGCTGTTTCGGATAATATCCAGAAAAATATCTTGCTGCTCCTGTGCGGGCAGTCCGGAAAAACGCAAATGGGACATAGGATTTCCGACGGTTATAATTTGAAAAAATCAATAAAAGCACGAAGCGCCGGCCGCATGTTACGCCGGTTCGGATAATAAATATACATACCCGGAAATTGCTGTGTCCAGTCCGGCAAAACCTCTGTCAGCGCACCTTTCTGTATGTATTCTTCCACATAGGGTTCCAACAGCGAGACCAGCCCTGCACCATCCAGCGCCGCCTGCAACAACAGGTGATTATCATCCAGTATCAGCGGGCCGCTCAGCTTGACATCCAGCCGGTGCCCCTGTTTTTCAAACTCCCAGTGATAAAGACTGCCGGAAGAAAACCGCTTGAGAATACAGCGATGTGTCATCAGATCCTGCGGATGCAGCGGTGTGCCATGACGCTCAAGATAGGCCGGAGAACCGACCACCGGACTTCGCAAGGCTTGGCCGAGCGGTACAGCAATCATATCTTTCTCAAGACTTTCTCCCAAGCGGATACCGGAATCAAAACCGGCAGCGACAATATCCACAAACTGATCTTCAATGTGGATATCCAGCACCACATCTGGAAAGGCCTCACCGAATGCCTGAAATTTCGGTGCCAGAAACAGATGGGCGGCAGAGCGCGGCGTGCTGATCCGCACAGTTCCTGCAGGTCTGGCACGCATATCCTGCACGGCCAGCAATGCGGCATTGATACCACCCAGCGCCGGTGCAAGCTCCGCCAGCAAGCGCTGTCCTGCCTCTGTCAGATGCACGGAACGGGTGGTGCGTGAAAGCAGCGTAATGCCAAGATCAGCCTCAAGCTGGGCAACAGCCTGACTGACGGCTGAGGGTGCAATAGCCAGTTCTTTTGCCGCCGCACGAAAACTGCCATGATCGGCAACTGTGGCGAAAACCGCCAATTGGGAGAGCTGAGAGCGTTTCATTGATCTGTTTTACAGAACAGGGCGTAAAAATAAAACCGGATTATCGAACAATCAAAACAGACATATCTTTTCGTCACCGGATGAAATAAGGAAAATCACCATGAAGATGCGCAAACTCGGCTCTGAACTGACGGTCTCCGCACTTGGTCTTGGCTGCATGGGTATGAGCCATGCCTATGGCGGGCAGGATGAGGCAGAAGCTATCCGCACTCTGCATCATGCGGTGGACAGCGGCGTGACATTCTTTGACACGGCAGAAGTCTACGGCCCCTTTGAAAATGAAAAACTGGTTGGCAAGGCACTGAAACCGCATCGCGATAAAGTGACTATTGCCACGAAATTCGGCTTTAAAATTGAAGGCGGCACATCAAATGGTGTGAACAGCCATCCCGATCATATCCGCGCTGTGGCAGAAGCCTCCTTACAACGCCTTGGTATTGAGGTGATTGATCTGTTCTACCAGCACCGTGTTGATCCGGCTGTGCCGATTGAAGATGTGGTCGGTACATTGAAAGACCTGATTGCTGAAGGAAAAATCCGCACCATAGGCCTGTCTGAAGCGGGGCCAGAAACTCTGCGCCGCGCCTATGCCGTACATCCTATCGCGGCGCTGCAAAGCGAATATTCGCTCTGGGTACGCGATCCGGAAACCACAGTGCTACCGGTCTGCCGTGAGCTGGGCATCGGCTTTGTGCCTTACAGCCCGCTTGGTCGTGGCATGCTGGCAGGCAGTGTCCGCACACAGGCTGATCTGGCAGAGAATGATTTCCGCAAAACCCTGCCGCGTTTCCAGCCGGAAAATCTCGCTGCCAATAATGCACAGATTGATCTGATCGAACAAATTGCAGCCGATAAACAGATCACACCGGCACAGCTGGCGCTGGCATGGGTGCTCAATCAGGCAGAATTTATTGTGCCGATCCCCGGTACCCGCAAAATCAGCCGTCTCGATGAGAATATCAAAGCTGCAGAGATTGATCTCTCGACTGAGGAGCTAAAACAGATCGGCGCGATCATCACGCCCGATCATGTCTCCGGCAAACGCTACACGGATGCTTCGCTGGCCATGACGGGTCTTTAAACAAAATGACACTGTTTCAACGGATGAAACAGCGTCACTCAATCACACCCCCATCACAGACGGCGCAATGAACGGGGTGCCAGTGTCAGCAATGCTGCCAGCGCCATCCCAAAACCAACCCAGAGCGGGGCATGCAGGTCGAAGCCGTTTTCCAGCGCCAGACCACCTGCCCAGGGGCCAAAGCTCAGGCCGATATTAATCACCGACGCATGCATGGCATTAACCAGTGCACCGGGATGGGCAATACGCATGATACGGGCAACAAGCGGAGGATTAAGCGCAATCCCCGTCAGGCCGATCAGAACAACAGAAAGTAATGCCGCCGGTTTTGATTCTGCAAAACACGCAAAAATCAGCATTGCAACAACCATCACCGCGATACCGCCAATCAGAAGTGGCATCGTATAGCGATCTGCAAAACGACCGTTCAGAAAGTTACCTGCAATATTGGCAATTCCATAGAGGGCAAGCAGAAACGGCATGAGATGAACCGGAAACTGTGCCAGATCAGTCATAATCGGAGAGAAATAGCTATAAAAAGCAAAGGACGAGCCGATTGCCAATGCGCTGGTGGCATAAGCTGCCCAGAGAGCAGGGTTGCGCATATCCTGAAGCTCAGTCTGCAATGTTGCCGAGTGACCCGCAGGGCTTTTCTCAATTTTCAGCGCAACAGTCAAAGCGCAGAATAATATCACCAGCACAATCAGCCAGAAGCTGACGCGCCAGCCAAACAGGCTGTCTATCCATGTTGCCAGTGGCACGCCCAATGCTGTCGCCAGCATCAGCCCTGCAAACACCAGCGACACGGCACGCCCCCGCATATTGGCAGCAACCAGACGCGCAGTGATTGCCAGCATCAGGCCAAATCCTGCCGCAGCTGCAATACCGGTGAGCACACGGGCAATCATCATCACCTCAAAACTTGAGGTCGAGGCTGCAACGCTTTGAGCAATGGCATAGAAGATCAGGAGACCAAGCAAGCCGTTTTTATGTTCAACACGCAAAGCCAGAAACAGCAGCGTCACCACCGGCCCGCCAAAAACCATACCCAAAGCATAGAGGGAAATCAGATTGCCGATATCGGCAATGGACCGGCCAAAGGCCTGCTGCAGCGACGGCAACAGACCGGAAATCATCAGTTCGGATGTTGTTAAAGCAAAAACACCCAGCGATAAGCAATAAACAACCAGCGGAATTGCTGGTTTATGCGCTTCAGAACGCGTAATCGTGTTAACAGCAATATTAGTCATTCGCTCCGCAGGCAGCGCGGAATCGCAAATATCAGTCATCGTGAATCTCATTATGTAGTGATGATTACATAATTCATAGCAACTTGAATGCTGCGGTCAAGTGAATTATATAAGACATACTAAAGAAAGGTATGAAATGGCTTTACGCGGCAGACCGCGCAGCTTTGATCGCGAAGATGCGCTGGACAGAGTTATGAAAGTTTTCTGGGAAAAAGGCTATGAATGCGCCCAGATTAACGACTTTACTGCGGCTATTGGCATTACTCCGCCGAGTTTTTATGCCGCTTTTGGCTCCAAGGAGCAGGCCTTCCGTGAGGCGGTGGATCATTACACCGCAACAATCGGCGGAGCGCCTCTGGTTGCGCTGGATAAAGCGAAGACGATTCAGCAGGGCATCCGCGCCATGCTGGAAACTCATGCGGATAAAACCTATGCTTGTTCTGCAGGCGGCTGCATGGTCAGCGTCAGCAGCATCCAGTGCAAGCCGGAAAACAAACAGGTCAAAGAATTTCTCAAAACCATTCGTCAAACGGCTTTCGAGCGGATTTTCGCCCGCTGTGAACGCGCGCTGAAAGACGGCGACCTGCCGCAAGGCACAGACCTGACGCAGATGGCAGAATTCTACCATGCCATGTTGCAGAGCCTGTCCTATGAAGCCCGTGACGGCGGCAGCCGCGAGTCTGTGCAAAGCATTATTGAAATGGCTATGCGCGCCATGCCGGAGCGTGTAACAGTACCGGCCTGACAAACGGGACATCAGAAGAAATGATGAAAACCTATAGTGGCGGCTGTCTGTGTGGCTCCATCCGTTTTGAAGCGCAAAGTGATCCCTTAAAGCTCAAGCCCCATGGTTGCTGCTGCAAGAATTGCCAGCAACATACCGGTTCGCTCACAGCCGTGTGGGTGGAGTTTGCGGCTCAGGCAGTGCGCTGGACAGGGGAAGGCGGGGAACCTGCCACATATCGCTCCTCCCATTATTCCAAACGTGCCTTCTGCTCGTCCTGCGGCAGCTCTGTCGGAGCGATTGATGATGAACCGGTTGTGGCGCTGCTGCTCGGCTGTTTCGACGATAATAATCAACCGGAATTCGCACCGGAATATACGTCTTTTGAAGATATGAAGCCCGACTGGTGGCATCCTGAACGCCGATAGAACCACAATGACCAACCAGACAATCGCCTCCGTCCTCATCCATGTCAGTGATGTTGCTACAGCCTTGCAATGGTATCAGCGGGCTTTTCCGCAGGCTGTGGCAATGCGGCTGGAAGAATTTGATTTCGACTATCTCAAAATCGGTTCTGTTGATCTGGAAATTGTGCCTGCGGATGAAAAAGTGGCCTCAGGTACTGCCGGTTCTGTCGTCTATTGGCAGGTGGAGTATTTCGATAAGGCTGTCGCGCATATGTTGTCAGTCGGCGGAGTTCTTTATCGCGGCCTGATAAATATTCAGGACGGATTGCGCATGTGCCAGATCCGCGATCCGTGGGGCAATTGCATAGGCCTTCGTGGCTAAATACAAAATTATAAAAAACCCGCCGGAATGGCGGGTTTTTTGTTTTCCATATTGGCAAAAATCAGCCGCGTAATGTGCCGCCGGTCTGTTTGGTCACAGCTTCGACGATCCGCTTGGCTACGCCTTCCAGATCTTCATCGGTCAGAGTGCGGTCAAGCGGCTGCAACACCACTTCCACAGCCACAGACTTCTTGCCCTCACCCAGCGATGCGCCGGTGAAAATGTCAAACACCTGTGCACCGGCAATCAGCTTCTTCTCGGCGGAATTCACTGCACGGACAATCGCTGCTGCATCAACAGTGCTGTCGACAACAAAAGCAAAGTCACGCTTCACGCTCTGGAACTGCGACAGTGTCAGAGCAGGTTTGGTCGCACCGGATTTCTGCTTTGGCTCAGGGATCGCATCGATAAACACTTCAAAGCCGCACAGAGCGCCCGAAACATCGAGCAGTTCCAGTGCATCCGGATGGAACTCACCGAAAGTACCGAGCACCACTTTAGGACCGAGTTTCAGCGTGCCGGAACGACCCGGATGATACCATGACGGACCACCGGCTTCGATCTGAATACGGTCAACCGGCGCACCGCAGGCTTCCAGAACCGCCAGCGCATCCGCTTTCGCATCAAACACGCCAACATTTTGCGCATTGCCAGACCAGAAGCGGCCTGCACCTTCAACACCGGCTGTACCGCGACGGATACCGCCAGCCACACGACGCTGATCTTCCGGCTTGTCGCCTTCATAGGTACCCGACACTTCGAACAGCGCCAGATCAGCAAAACCGCGATCCGCATTACGCTGGGCTGCGGACAACAGACCCGGCAGCAGCGAAGGGCGCATATCCGACATATCGGATGCAATCGGATTTGCCAGTTTCAGTTCCGGTTTGCCACCACCGAAAGCTTTGGCCTGTGCTTCCGAAATGAAGGAATAGGTCACCGCTTCCATCATGCCGCGTGTTGTCAGAATACGTTTGGCAAGGCGGGTACGGATCTGCAGAGTGGTCAGGATTTTTGTGTTTACACTGCCCATATTCGGCAGCGGCTGCGGTTCAATCTGATTGATGCCGTGAATACGCATCACTTCTTCAACCAGATCAGCTTTGCCTTCCACATCGCCGCGCCATGACGGCACTTTGACCTGCAAAACAGCCTTGCCATCACCTTCAACCGCGAAGCCGAGGCGTGCCAGAATATCCGCAGATTCCTGATAGGATACTTCAATACCTGTCAGGCGTTTGACTTCCGATACCGGAAATTCAATCGCGCGCGGGCTGTATGGTGTGTAGCCGACAGTTTCTGTTTCGGTTGGCTCACCGCCGCAGAAATCCAGCACCAGTTTCGTTGCCAGTTCAACACCGGATTCCATCATTTCCGGATCAACGCCGCGTTCAAAACGATAGCGTGCATCGGTGATGATACCCAGCTCACGACCGGTACGCGCAATCATACGCGCATCCCAGAGCGCGGATTCAATCAGCACATCCGTGGTGTTTTCATCGCAACCGGAATGTTCACCGCCCATGATGCCGGCAATGGATTCCACGCCTTTTTCATCAGCAATCACATAATGATTTGCAGACAACTTATATTCGCGCTGATCGAGTGCCAGTACGGTTTCACCTTCTTTGGCAGCGCGAACAGTCAGGTTGCCCTGCACTTTGGCAGCATCAAACACATGCAGCGGGCGGCCATAATCGAAGGTCACATAATTGGTGATATCCACCAGTGCATTGATCGGGCGCAGACCGATTGCTGTGAGGCGCTGCTGCAACCATTTCGGGCTCGGGCCGTTTTTAACGCCCTTCACCAGACGCAGCGAGAAACCGTTACAGAACGGCTTGTCCACATCCTGATCGAGAATAACTTTAACCGGTGTAGCGCCTGCACCTTTGACCGGCGCAATCACATCACCTTTCAGCTTGCCGAGACCGGCTGCTGCCAGATCACGGGCAATGCCGTGCACACCGGTGCAATCCGCACGGTTTGGTGTGAGGCCGATTTCGATGACCGGATCATCAATGCCCATATAGGTCGCAAAGCTCATGCCTACCGGCGCATCTTCCGGCAGATCGATAATGCCGTTATGCTCATCAGACAGTTCCAGCTCGCGTTCGGAACACATCATGCCGAAGCTCTCAACACCGCGGATTTTGCCGACAGACAAAGTAACATCCAGGCCCGGCACATAATCGCCAGGCTTGCCAAGGACACCCACCAGACCAGCGCGGGCATTCGGTGCACCGCACACGACCTGTACCGGCTGACCCTCACCGGTATCAACGGTGAGGACGCGCAGCTTATCCGCATCCGGATGCTGAACAGCTGTCAGCACTTTGGCAATTTTAAATGTTTTGAAGGCCGCACGGTCATCAACCCCGTCCACTTCCAGACCGATATCTGTCAGCTTTTCGAGAATTTCTTCCAGCGTGGCGTCGGTTTCAAGGTGATCCTTGAGCCAGGAAAGCGTGAATTTCATCTGTTTATACCTTCCTGTATTTACGCGCTCAGACCGCCGAACAATGTCGGCAGATCAAGCGGGCGGAAACCATAGTGATTGAGCCAGCGCACATCCGCATCAAAGAAAGCGCGCAGATCAGGCATGCCGTATTTCAGCATCGCGATACGGTCGATCCCCATGCCCCATGCAAAGCCCTGATAGACATCCGGATCATAGCCCGCATTGCGCAGTACATTCGGATGCACCATGCCGCAGCCGAGAATTTCCAGCCAGTCATTGCCTTCGCCGAATTTCACATTGCCGCCGGAACGGTCGCACTGAATATCAACTTCCATCGATGGCTCAGTGAAAGGGAAGAAGCTCGGACGCAGACGCATCTTGACTGAAGGCACTTCAAAGAACGCCTTGCAGAACTCTTCCAGCACCCATTTGATATTGGCAACATTCGAGGATTTATCGACAACCAGACCTTCCACCTGATGGAACATCGGTGAGTGGGTGGCATCGGAATCCATACGATAGGTCTTGCCCGGAATAACGATACGGATCGGCTCATCGCGACCTTGGCTTTCACGCAGTTTCGCAAAGCGCTCCATCGTATGTACCTGTACCGGCGAAGTATGGGTGCGCAGCAGCTTGCGCTCACCATTTTCATCCGGCTGGAAGAAGAATGTATCGTGCATTTCACGCGCCGGATGACCTTCAGGGAAGTTCAGCGCCGTGAAATTGTAGTAATCGGTTTCAATGTCCGAACCTTCGGCAATAGAGAAACCCATATCGGCAAAAATTGCCGTAATCTCATCAATCACCTGAGAAATCGGGTGAATACGACCGCGCGATGCAGCGGAAGGGCGCACCGGCAAGGTCACATCGACCTTCTCGCGCTCCAGTTTCTCAGCAATTGCGATTTTACGCAGCTCGGCTTTACGTGACGTCAACGCATCCGTAACACGGTTTTTCAGACCATTAATGGCCGGTCCCTGTGTCTGGCGCTCTTCAGGGCTCATTGCGCCAAGCGATTTCAGCTTTTCAGAAACCGAACCTTTTTTGCCGAGAACGGCAACACGCACGGCCTCAATCGCCTGTTCATCACCGGCAGCGGCAATCTCTGCCAAAATGCCCTGTTCGAGTTGTTCAAGATCGCTCATTATTCAGATCCTTGATAATTGTGCCGTGCAACAACATCTGTTTTTCTCGCATACAGCAACAGGAAAACCGGTTTCCACATTTCGCGATATGCTTTGATATTTCAAACGAAAAACCCGCGCCAGTACCACCAGCGCGGGTTCTCCAAATACAATTTCAAAAGCTTTGGAAGAGCGGCTGGCTTAGTTGACAGCGGACTCAAAAGCGTTTGGAGTTGTGTCTTTCAGATATTCAAGCGCTTTCTTTGCGGATGCAACGAGCGCGCCGAATGCTGCTGGCTCATGAATAGCCAGATCCGACAGAACCTTACGGTCTACTTCGATGTTCGCTTTAGCAAGACCATCGATGAAACGGCCATAGGTCAGGCCATGCATGCGAACAGCAGCATTGATACGCTGAATCCACAGAGCGCGGAAAGTGCGCTTGCGGTTCTTACGATCGCGGTATGCATACTGTTTCGAACGATCGACAGCAGCTTTAGCAGTGCGGATCGTATTTTTACGACGACCGCGGAAACCTTCAGCCTGCTTCAGGACTTTTTTGTGCTTTGCGTGAGCTGTCACGCCGCGTTTAACACGTGCCATAGTATGATATCCTTAAACTAATGCTTACAGGCCGTTCGGCAGGTAATTCTTGACAACAACTTTGGCATCGGCCTCGGAGAGAACCATGGTGCCGCGTGCATCGCGAATGAACTTGTTTGAACGTTTGATCATACCGTGACGCTTGCCAGCTGCAGCAGCCATCACTTTACCAGTACCGGTGATTTTGAACCGTTTCTTGGCAGCAGATTTGGTCTTCATCTTGGGCATTTTGCTACTCCTTAATTTTAGTCCCTGTCGTATCTGCGATACTCCACGCATCTTGTTTTAATCCCCCTCGTGCGCTGCACTCCGGTTCTTATTTTCAAGACGCTTTGTCTGCATAAGACAAAGACTCGATTGTACTTTCAGGCCGACCAAAGCCCGAAAAGCATACAAAACCGCCACGGCATGCCCTGCCGGTCGGTTTGAACAGCGCTTCAATACGCACAAATACAGTAAAAAGCAACTCCAAAGAGTCTAAATAAAAAGCCGCCCGTAGGCGGCTATTTCATTTTACAAAACAGAAACTGTTATTGCTTATCCGCGCGGTGCGAGAACCATCATCATCTGACGGCCTTCAAGCTTTGGCTCTGCTTCAACCTTAGCGATTTCCGCAGTATCTTCCTTAACACGCTGCAACAGCTTCATGCCAAGTTCCTGATGCGCCATTTCACGGCCACGGAAACGCAAAGTAACTTTGACCTTATCTCCGTCTTCAAAGAAACGTCCTGCAGCCTTCAACTTCACTTCATAATCGTGATCGTCGATATTCGGACGCATTTTGAGTTCTTTGATCTCAACCGTCTTTTGCTTCTTACGCGCTTCGGCAGCTTTTTTCTGGTTTTGATATTTCAGCTTGCCAAGATCAACGATCTTACAGACCGGCGGCTCCGCATTAGGAACAATCTCAACAAGATCCAGACCCGCCTCTTCAGCGAGTGCAATGGCTTCCTGAATCGTCACTGTGCCATGGTTCTGGCCTTCGGCGTCAATAAGCTGAACCCGGGGTACCCGGATATCTCGGTTGGAGCGCGGTCCGTCTTTCTGGACCGGCGTCGCTCTGAACGGTCGGCGAATGGTCGTATTCTCCTCGAATTATTAAACATATACGGTGAATTCATGTCCGGATACGGGCTACGAATACCGCAGCTGCATCTTCAGCCTGTCTAAGGCACGCAGTGCAGCGCGAAAGTCAATAGCATCTTTTGAAATGCAAATCACCCCCCTCGGGGCAATATCAATGCAGTAAAATCACCCGAAAACCGGCTTAAAAGCTGCTTCTCATCACAGTTTCATTACTATGATGACAAATCGGCATCTGTGTGGCTGCTTTTAAAATGAGCATTGCCTCGCAGAATTTCAAGTTTATAGCTTGTGACAGCAATGTTTCGCCACCAAACAAAATTTATACGCCTAAACTTATAAGCATAGTCAGGAGCACCCCATGACCGATCAGGCCCCGCAGTTTCTTGATGTCAAAGGCACATCAATCGCCTTGCGTCACAGAAAAGGTGACAAAGCCCCCGGTCTTGTCTGGCTCGGCGGTTATTGCTCCGACATGCTCGGCGGCAAAGCCCAGCATCTCGATCAATGGGCGGAGGCGCATAATCATTCCATGCTGCGCTTTGACTATTCCGGCCATGGCGAATCCGGCGGTGAATTCAAAGACGGTACAATCTCGCTCTGGCTGGAACAGAGCCTTGCCACCTATCGCGCCTTCACAACCGGCCCGCAAATTCTGATCGGCTCCTCGATGGGGGGCTGGATTGCGCTGCGGATAGTGCAGGAACTCATCAAAGCCGGTGAGAAGCCTGCCGGTCTGATCCTGCTTGCCCCCGCTCCGGATTTTACTCAAGCCTTGGTAGAACCAGCGCTGACGGAAGATCAGAAAAACCAGCTTGAAACACAAGGCTATATGGAAGAGCCGTCAGAATATTCACCGCAGCCTTATATCTACACCAAAAACCTGCTCGAGGACGGACGTAGCAATCAGGTGCTCAACGGTATTATTGAAACCGGTTGCCCTGTCCATATTCTGCAAGGCATGGAAGACCCTGATGTGCCTTATGCCCATGCGCTGCGCCTCGTCGAACATCTGCCGGTTGATAATGTGACACTGACGCTGATCCGCGACGGCGATCACCGCCTCTCACGCCCACAGGATCTTGATTTGCTGACACGCACTGTGGAAGCCATGATCGCGCAAATATAACAATAAAAAGCCTGCAATAATCGGGAGGGGATCATGCGGTTTTCAGTGGTAGCATCGGCTGCAGTCGCGGCTTTTGTCGGGTTTGGCGGCACTTTAGCGCTGATTATTGCGGCAGCGACTGCACTTGGTGCAACGCAGGCCGAGACAGCAAGCTGGGTCACAGCCATATCACTCGCGCTCGCTGTCTCGTCCGGCTATCTCAGCTGGCGCTACCGTATCCCCATCATTACCGCATGGTCAACACCGGGGCTGGCGCTGATCGGCGCCAGTATCGGATTTACAATGCAGGAGGCTGTCGGGGCCTTCATCGTCACGGCCGTCGCGATCATCATCACCGGCCTGATCAAACCGGTGGCAAAATTTGTCGAGCGGATTCCCGCATCCATCGCCTCCGGCATGCTCGCCGGTGTTTTATCGAGCTTTGTCATCAATGCCGCCAAAACACTGTCGCTCGACCCGTTGCTGGTCTTGCCGCTAATCGGCTTGTTTCTGATTATCCGACTGTATAATCCGGCTATGGCTGTCATCAGTGTACTGATCGGCGGCGTGATTTTTGCGCTGCTGCTCGGTCGTGCCGATAATCTGCCGACACCGGAACTCTCCACTCTGACGATGATTGTGCCGGAATTCTCTCTGTCCGCCATGATCGGGCTGGCACTGCCGCTTTATCTGGTGACCATGGCATCCCAGAACCTGCCCGGTTTTGCCGTGCTGCGCGCTGCCGGATATGAACCGCCAACGGCCGCCTGCTTGCAGATAACCGGTCTTGTCTCGCTGATTTCTGCACCTTTTGGTGCCCATACCAGCAATATGGCAGCGATTTCAGCAGCAATCTGTACCGGTCATGATGCACATCCCGATCCGAAACAACGCTGGCTGACCGGACCGTTTTATGCACTGTGCTATCTGATTTTTGCGATTTTCGGCGCGTCACTGGTGGCGGTTTTTGCGGTGCTGCCGCCAGCATTAATTATGCTGATTGCCGGTCTGGGGCTGATCGGCCCGTTCATCAATGCCTTGTCGCTCGCTTTGAAAAACGAGCATGAGCGCTTTGCCGCAATTATCACTTTTGCCGTCACTGCTTCCGGCATTACAATCTTAGGCATCGGCTCGGCCTTCTGGGCGCTGATTGCCGGTCTGATCGTTGCCGGATCGGAATATCTTTCAAAATTCCGCTGAGAATTTAAAGCTTTGAAAAAGTTTAAAAATCAGTTCTGAAACACTGGTAAAACCGATCTGCCGACCCCGCGAAAACACCGATTCTGCGGGGTTTTTCTTGAATTCCGCCTCCGTACACACCACGTATTTTAGCGATTGGTGATTACTTCGGATCATCAAGCTGATTTACGGAGCCATTTCATGAACACATCCGCATTGATCCGCCCAGCCTGGACACCGGCAACAATTGCACTGATGGTCTTAGGCTTTATCTTTTTCTGGCCGCTTGGTCTTGCCATGCTGGCTTATATCATCTGGGGCGACCGTCTGCCCGGTGTAAAACGCGACATCAATCAGGCGACTGATGAATTTGTTGGTAAATGCCGCCGCAAAGGTCAGGATTTCTCCCGCTTCACCGGCGGCATGCAATCATCCGGCAACAGTGCCTTTGATGACTGGCGTGATGAAGAGTTGAAGCGCCTTGATGAAGAACGCCGCAAGCTTGATGAAGCCCGCTCTGAATTTGAAGCGCATATTCGTGAACTGCGCCGCGCCCGCGACCGTGAAGAATTCGAACGCTTCATGGCTGAACGCCGCAAAAACACATCAAAAGATGATGTGATTGAGCTGTAACCAGCGCGCATATTTACACACTATCTCAGAGGCGCATCGGCAGATGCGCCTTTCTTATAGTTCTAAGAGCGAATCACTTATAGTCTCGGCATGATCCTGTCTTTATTCCGCAAACCTCCGCTAAAAAAAGCAGCGAAAAAACAGCCTGCACCGAAAGCACTGCGTGCCGAGCGGACTTATCCTGTTGCGGGACGCAGTCTGCCGCTGAGTATTTGGGAAAATCCGCGCGCCAAAAGACTGACCCTGCGCATTGAAACCGGTGGCAAAGCTATCCGTGTTACCGTTCCGCCGCGCCTGCCGGAGCGTGAGCTTGATCTGTTCATTGCCCGTCATCACGGCTGGATTGAAGCACAAATTTCCAAAGTACCCGTCGCTGTGCCTTTTATGGACGGCAGTATCATTCACATTCGCGGCATTGCGCACCGGATTGTGCATGAACCGGCAAAGCGTGGCACCACAAGGCAGGATCGCGATGAAAACGGTCAAGCAATACTGATCGTGCATGGCGATGCCCAGCATATGGGACGACGCATTGCCGACTATCTCAAAAAACTGGCCAAGCTTGATATTAACGGGCTGGTGCTGGTGCATACGGGGCGCATCGGTAAACCGGCAACTTCTGTGCGCTTTAAAGACACAACCAGTCGCTGGGGCTCCTGCACCTCGAAGGGGGATCTGGCATTCTCATGGCGCATCATGATGGCACCGGCAGAGGTAATCAATTATCTGGTCGCTCATGAAGTTGCCCATCTGATCGAAATGAATCACGGGCCGGATTTCTGGGCGCTTTGCACCAGACTCTGCCCTGATACACCAACATCAAGGGCATGGCTCAAACGGCATGGCAGTACACTCCATGCGGTTTCCTTTGCCTCAGTGACGGATTAAGCTGTCCCTATGGCTTTTTACGCGCTAAACTCCGTACCTACTCAATAAACAGTCTGAAATTAAGCAAATGTCCTCCTCCGCTATTGAAGTTAAAATCTGCGGCCTGAAAACGCCGGAAGCCGTGGAAACCGTTCTGAAAAACGGTGCCAGCCATATCGGCTTCATCTTTTTCCCGAAAAGCCCGCGTCATCTCGAGCCTGCACAAGCAGCTAGGCTTGCCGCTGCTGCCCGTGGCAAAGCCAAAATCGTCGCTGTGACTGTGAATGCCGATGATGCGCAACTGGATGAAATTGTCGCTGCGCTGCAGCCGGATATTCTGCAATTGCACGGTAATGAAACACCGGAACGGGTGGCTCAGGTGAAGCAGCGCTACGGCCTGCCGGTAATGAAAGCCTTTTCCATCCGCGAAAACAGTGATTTTGATGTGGTTGCCCCCTATCAGGGCATTGCAGACCGTTTTCTGTTTGACGCAAAGGCACCAAAGGGTTCAGAACTGCCGGGCGGCAATGGTGTCTCTTTTGACTGGAACCTTCTGAAAGCACGGCAGGATCTGGGCAATTACATGCTTTCAGGCGGTCTGAACGCAGAAAATATTAATGTGGCTCTTGCCAAAACAGGCAGCTTTGCTATCGACATTTCATCAGGTGTTGAAAGCGAGCCGGGCAAAAAAGACGTGCATCTGATTGATGCGTTTTTTGCAGCCGTGCGTGAAGCAAGCAATACGAAATAAGACTGCCTTATAGGCATCCATTTGAATCAAAGATCGGAAGCATATCTCATGTCGAGCGAGCTCAATTCTTTCAAAACCGGGCCGAATGAAGACGGCATGTTTGGTATTTACGGCGGGCGTTTCGTTGCTGAAACCCTGATGCCGCTGATCCTTGATCTGCAGGCTGCCTATGATGCAGCCAAAGAAGACCCGGAATTCAAAGCCGAATTGCAGGCACTCTCCACCCATTATGCCGGTCGCCCTTCCAAACTCTATTATGCTGAAGGCCTGACCCGTTATGTGCGTGAACAGGCGCAAGCCAAGGGCGGCAAAGGCGGCGCGAAGATTTATTTCAAACGCGAAGACCTGAACCATACCGGCAGCCATAAAATCAATAACTGCCTCGGCCAGATTCTGCTTGCCAAGCGCATGGGCAAAACCCGCATCATCGCGGAAACCGGTGCCGGTCAGCACGGCGTGGCATCGGCCACTGTTGCTGCACGCTTTGGCCTGCCATGCGTGGTCTATATGGGCGCAACCGACGTTGAACGCCAGAAGCCGAATGTGTTCCGCATGAAACTGCTCGGTGCAAAGGTCAATGCCGTGACCGCCGGTAACGGCACGCTGAAAGACGCGATGAATGAAGCCCTGCGTGACTGGGTTACCAATGTAGAAGACACCTATTACCTGATCGGCACGGCGGCCGGCCCGCATCCGTATCCGGAAATGGTGCGTGATTTTCAGGCCGTGATCGGCACCGAAGCCCGTGAACAGATGCTGGAACGTGAAGGCCGTCTGCCGGATGCGATTATTGCGGCTGTCGGCGGCGGTTCCAATGCGATCGGCCTGTTCCATCCGTTCCTTGATGACACATCAGTTAAAATCTACGGTGTTGAAGCCGGTGGCCTTGGTCTGGATGGTGACAAGCATTGCGCTTCCATGACCGCAGGTAATCCGGGCGTGTTGCATGGCAACCGCACTTACTTGCTGCAGAATGAAGATGGCCAGATTCTTGAAGGCCACTCGGTTTCTGCCGGTCTCGACTATCCGGGTGTGGGTCCTGAACATTCATGGCTGAAAGATACCGGTCGCGTGAATTACGTGCCAATTATGGATGATGAAGCGCTCGAAGCTTTCCAGATCACCACCCGCACGGAAGGCATTATTCCGGCACTGGAATCTTCCCATGCGATTGCACAGGCTCTGAAACTGGCACCGGAAATGGATCAGGATCAGATCATGATCGTCAATCTCTCCGGTCGCGGCGATAAAGACGTGCACACTGTCGGCGAAATTCTCGGAATGGAAATGTAATCATGACAAAACGTATGGATGAGAAATTCGCGGCACTCCGCGCTGAGGGTCGCCCTGCGCTGGTCACTTATTTCATGGGCGGCGATCCTGATTACGCAACATCGGTTGAAATCATGAAAGCCCTGCCAAAGGCCGGTGCCGATGTGATTGAAATCGGCATGGCGTTTTCCGATCCGATGGCTGATGGCCCTGCCATTCAGGCCGCAGCCCTGCGCGCACTGCATGCAGGCCAGACTTTGCCGAAAGCCCTGCAGATGGTGCGTGACTTTCGCGTGAGCGATGACACAACACCGATCGTGCTGATGGGTTATTACAACCCGATCTATATTTACGGTGTTGAGCGCTTCATCAAAGATGCGCTGGAAGCCGGTATTGACGGCCTGATCGTTGTCGATCTGCCACCGGAAATGGATAATGAACTGTGCATTCCGGCCATTAAAGCCGGCATCAATTTCATTCGTCTGGCTACCCCGACAACAGATGAAAAGCGTCTGCCGAAAGTGCTCGAAAACACGTCCGGTTTTGTCTATTACGTGTCGATGAACGGTATTACCGGCTCGGCGCTGGCAGATACAGCACAGGTTAGTGAAGCCGTTGCACGGATCAAGAGCCATACAGACTTGCCGGTTTGCGTTGGCTTTGGTGTCCGTTCAGGCGAGCAGGCAAAAGCAATCGGTGCATCGGCTGACGGCGTGGTTGTCGGCTCCGCGATCGTGGCTGCTATTGCCGGTACATTGGATGCCAATGACAAGGTTCAGGGTGATCCTGTTGCTGCCGCAACGGCTGTTGTCAGCGAGCTTGCATCCGGTGTTCGCAGCGCCCGCCTTGCTCCTGCCCAATAAGCAGCGTAAAATAGATAATTAAGCTTGCCGGAGTAATCCGGCATTCTTTGTGTTCTGAATTTTGCGCTTTAAGCGCAATTTGGTATAAGAGCACAAAGACTTCAGGAATTAAGAACAACGGAAAGCCCATATGAACTGGATTACGAATTATGTCCGTCCGAAGCTCAACTCCATGCTGGGGCGTCGGGATATGCCGGAGAATCTCTGGATCAAGGACCCGTCAACCGGTGAAATGGTGTTTCACAAAGATCTGGAAAGCAATCAGTGGGTGATCCCTGCTTCCGGCCATCATATGCGCATTCCGGCTAAAGACCGCCTGCGCTTCTTCTTTGATGAAGGCAAATATGAAGTTCTGGAAAACCCTAAAGTTGCAACAGATCCGCTGAAATTCCGCGATGAAAAGAAATATGTTGATCGTCTGAAGGACTATCGTAACCGCACGCAGCAGGATGATTGCATCATCAATGCGCTGGGTACTATTGAAGATCTGCCGATTGTTGCCACCGTTCAGGACTTCGCTTTCATGGGCGGCTCCCTCGGTATGGCTGCAGGTGACGCAATCATCAAAGCGGCAGAAACAGCCATTGCGAAGAAACGCCCGCTGGTACTGTTCACCGCTTCCGGCGGTGCCCGCATGCAGGAAGGCATCCTTTCACTGATGCAGATGCCGCGCACAACTGTTGCCGTGGAAATGCTCAAAGAAGCAGGCTTGCCTTATATCGTGGTACTGACCAACCCGACATTTGGTGGCGTAACCGCTTCTTATGCCATGCTCGGCGATGTTCATATTGCTGAACCGGGCACAATGATCGGTTTTGCCGGTGCACGCGTGATTGAACAGACGATCCGTGAAAAGCTGCCGGAAGGCTTCCAGAGCGCGGAATATTTGCTGGATCACGGCATGATCGATATGGTGGTTTCCCGTCTCGAGATGAAAGAAACCGTTGCCCGTATCCTGAAAATCATGATGAAGCAGCCTGCAGCCGAAGTAAAACCTGCTATTGCTGAAGATGCTGCACGCGCAGCTTCTGCCTGACGGATTTATCCTGACCGGCAGAGTTTTTTGCCGGTAAGATGACTTTTCGCGCCGCTAAACCAGCGGCGCGTTTTCTTTTATAAGTACCCTGTTGCAAAACAGACTGCAAACTGGTCAGTTCATCTGCGATTATCAGAGCGTATCCCGAAAAGTGTGAAGCGCCTTCGCAGGGAAATCAGTTCACTGGACTGATTTCTTTTCCTGCTTCGATTGGGATAAGATACGCGTAAAAGCAAAAAGATAGAGCATTCCCGGATCTGCCATGACACAAAATCTCACCGCCGCACATCGTATTGAACGCCTTCTGGAAAAACACCCGAAGGGTTTTGATCTGTCACTTGAGCGCATCAGCCGCCTGCTGGAAGCGCTGGGCAATCCGCAGGATAAACTGCCGCCGATCATCCATATTGCCGGCACCAACGGCAAAGGCTCGGCCACCGCTTTCGCCCGCGCTTTACTGGAAGCGGAAGGACTGGCAGTGCATGTGCATACGTCCCCGCATTTGGTGAACTGGCATGAGCGCTATCGTCTGGGGCGCAAAGGTGAAACCGGCCAGCTGGTTGATGATGCAACGCTGTCGGATGCCGTTGCGCGAGTAACAGAGGCGAATGGTGAGCATATGATCACCGTTTTCGAAATTCTGACTGCCGTGACCTTTGTTCTTTTCGCTGAACATCCGGCGGATGCAGTTATTCTGGAGGTTGGTCTTGGCGGGCGTTTTGATGCCACCAATGTCATCACCAAACCGGCCGTATCGCTGATTATGCCGGTATCGCTCGATCACCAGTCCTATCTCGGCGATAAAGTCGAAATCATTGCCGCTGAAAAAGCCGGTATTATCAAGCGCGGTTGTCCGGTGGTGATCGGCTTCCAGAGCAGCGATGATGCCCGTCAGGTGATGATTGATATTGCTGACCGTTTGCGCTGTCCGCTGAGCGTTTTCGGGCAGGATTTCCTCGCCTATCAGGAACATGGCCGCATGGTCTATCAGGATGAGAGCGGATTGATTGATTTGCCGCTGCCTCGTCTCCCAGGCCGTCACCAGATTGCCAATGCAGCGGCAGCGATCAAAGCCGTGCGCGAAGCCGGTTTCGCGTTAAGTGATCAGGCAGTTGAAAAAGCCATGACATCTGTGACATGGCCAGCGCGCATGCAACGCCTGACACAGGGCGATCTGATGCGTTTTGCCCCTGAAAAGGCTGAAGTCTGGCTTGATGGCGGGCATAATCCGGGTGCAGGCGTGGTGATTGCCGAGGCTCTGGCCGAACTTGAAGAACGCGATCCGCGTCCGCTCTATCTGATTACCGGCATGATCAACACCAAAGATCCGGTCGGCTATTTTGAAGCTTTCACCGGCATGGCAAGACAGGTCTATACGGTAGCAATCAGTTCCAGCGATTCCGGTATTGACCATGAAACACTGGCCGATGCAGCGCGCAGAGCCGGTCTGGAAGCTCTGCCGGTTGCAAGTGTTGCTGATGGGCTCAAAGCCATCAAAGAACAAGTCAAAGATGAGGTGATTGCACCGCGCATTCTGATCGGCGGCTCGCTATATCTGGCAGGCGATGTGCTGGCAGCAAATAACACACCGCCGCAATAAATGATGATCTTTATAAAAAAGCCCCGCATGAACGCTCATGCGGGGCTTTTTTGATAATGCTTTATCTGATTAAGCCGAAGCTTTGATCCAGTCGGCCAGACGGCTCTTTGGTGCAGCACCAACCATATTGGCAGCGATTTCACCATTTTTGAACATTAGCAATGTCGGGATGGAACGTACGCCATATTGCGCAGCCAGTTCCGGATTTTCATCGATATTGACTTTAGCGATCTTCACCTGTCCGGACATTTCTGCTGAAATTTCTTCCAGAGCCGGTGCAATCATTTTGCAAGGTCCGCACCATTCAGCCCAGAAATCCACCACAACCGGCTCAGAAGCTTTCAGCACATCGGATTCGAAATTGCTATTGTCAATTTTAACGGTCGCCATAGGCTTTCCTCTTTCGCTGTTACAGGCCAAAACCTGCTATGAAATTCATTATTAGCTGATATGTGGTGTCATTGTGATGAAAGGTCAATATAGTTTTCGAAGCGACCTCTTCATACAGCCTTGCCCAGAGCAATCAGCGCATGTTCCATCACATCCTCATCCAGCACAATCAGATGCGGCCCTTCAGTGAACAGCAATGCAGCCTCAACACGTTTATGCGGATAAAGCGGCTCAACCAGCGCGCGATACAGTGCAAGCTGCGTGATATAGGCCTGCGGCACTTCCTGCTGCGTGCGGGCTGGCGGGCGATTGCTCTTATAATCCACAATCAGCACACGGTCGTCTTCAACACAAATCCGGTCGATCTGGCCGGAAACAACCTGTTCCTTGCCGCGCAATTGCAGTTTGCCCATCAATGAGACTTCAGCTTTGGAAGCGGGTGAAAATACCGCAGCAAATTGCGGATCATTCAGAATAGTACTGACCGCTGCCAGTGCTTTTTCGCGTTGTGATTCATGCCAATCGCCGGCAGCAATATTCAGATAACGCTGTGCTGCCTGTTCGCGTTGTTCCGCAGGCAAATCCGGCAAACGTTGCAGCAATGTGTGAATTACCGTTCCGCGTTGCAAACCGAAGCTGCGGCCACTGCCCTCACTTTGTGCGCCCTGCTCCAGAACCGGCGAACCGCTGCGCACAACCTGCTCCGCATCAGCCTCAATCAGTGCAGAGGCACCGGATGGCGTCAGCGGACGTGGCAGCCCCTGCTCCGGCTCCAATGGGCGGCGATAATGGTCCGGCAATGACGGATAAGCAGTCTCAGCCGCATCCGCTTTGTCTTGCATCTCCAGTTCTGCCAGTTCTGTCTTGCGATAACGCCGTGCGCTCACACCTTCCACCGGATGATCATAGGCCACGGCCTCATCACCCAGCCCGTCAGAGGCCAGTTTCAACCATGTGTTTTCGCTCTCGCGCTCGCCGCGATAACCGCACAGGATCAGCCGGTCTTCGGCGCGGGTCATACCCACATAAAGCAGACGGCGATATTCTTCCTCAGAGCGGGTTTTGAGCTCTTCCAGCAGCTCCGCAGTAAAACCGGTGCCGTAATCGCTTTTCGGCAGCCAGAGAAAGCCCTTGCCCTCATAACCGTCCGGCTCAGCCATATCAAAGCTCAGCAGCTTTGGTGCACGCCCTGCCGACCATGCGGCATTGCCGGGATCAACCATGAAAACCACAGCCGCTTCCAGCCCCTTGGAGGCATGCACCGTCATGATACGCACTTCATCGCGGTTCTGATCCAGCTCGCGCTTAATCTCCGGCGAGGCTGCTTCCAGCGTTTCCAAAAAGGCCTGTAGCCCGGGCAGACCACTGCGCTCGGTTGCCAATGCGTAATTCTGGAATTCGTCGATCACATCACCGGCTTCCGGCCCGAGCCGCGCCAGCAATTTACGCCGTCCGCCATCTTGCCCCAAAATACGGGCATAGAACTCAAAGACCGGCATTGTATCGGCCATATTGCGCCAGCGACGCAGTTTTGTGTACAGCACCTGCCATGCGCCCGCATCCGGCGCATCGCTTTCACCCAGCTTCTCCATCGCTGCATAAAGCGTCTGTTTTGTCCCGCGCGGCTGCGCAAGACGATAAAGTTGCTCCTCGGTCAAACCAAAGAGCGGGCTTTTCAGCACACTTGCCAGTGACAAATCATCCGCCGGTTGCAGCACAAAACGCCCGACAGCCATCAGGTCTTTAATCCCGATATGGCTGGTCAGGCGCAAGCGGTCAGCACCGGCCACCGGCACACCGCGATTTTTCAAGGCACGGGACAGCGCAGGCATAAACAGATCACGTTTGCGTACCAGCACCATAATATCGCGCGGCTCCATGCGCCGCCCTTTGCCATGGATCGGCTCACCTGTATCAAGCCAGTGACGAATAGTTGTGGCAATTTGCTCAGCCAGCTTGACGGCCGGTGCAGGCAATTGGTCGATCGGTGTACGCCAGTCCTCAACCTCTTCAACCTTTTCAGGCGTCAGAATATCCCAGACCTCAACCTCACCGGCGTCATTGGAACGGATCGCCGCATGAACGGTTGGCTGCCGCTCAATGCCAAGTCCACGAAAAGCCTCTTCACGCGAAAATACCGTATCCACCGCCGACAATACATCCGGTGTGGAGCGGAAAGAGAAGTTGAGACTGACTTTTTCAAAGCTCAATTCCGCACGCGCTGCCATGCGCGAAACAGCTTTACCAGTCGCAGCAAAATCCTCAGGCCGTGCGCCCTGAAAGGAATAAATCGACTGTTTCTCATCGCCCACTGCGAAAAGGGTACGGCGCACATCACGCTGCCCCGAGCCGGAAAAGAACTCAGCAGAGAGCATATTGATAACCTGCCACTGCTCAGGGCTGGTATCCTGCGCCTCATCCACCAGAATATGGTCGATACCGCGATCAAGCTTATACTGCACCCACATGCCTGCACCGTTGCGTGACAGCAGTGAGACGGTGCGGTTGATCAGATCATCAAAGTCCAGAAGTCCACGATTGCGCTTCATCTTCTCATAGCGCGACAGCAGATCATCAATCAGTGTGAAGGCCGCAAGGTTGAGCCGGATCAGCTTCAGCAGTTTAAGCCGGTCGAGCCCTTCATAAATATCGGCAGCGACACGGTTAAAGTCGTCTTCGAAATCCGGTAGTTCCGCTTTAACCGCAGCGGTTGCCACCCATGAGCCGTTTTTCGGCTCACCTGTGGATTTGAGAAATGCCTTGCGCAGAATCTCCTGCATTTGTGCCGGTGTGGTCTGCGGTTTAATCATCCGCAATTGCAGCACCACATCCTGCGCACGGGCAGCAGGTTTGCGCAGGTTCATCACCGCATCCAGCACATCTTCGGAAAACTCGGTCACCGGCCAGAGATCGGAGAGAATATCGGCTTCAGTATCATCGGGGTCGAAGCCGAAATGACGATAGAAAACATCCTGACGGGTTTCTGCAACGCCGGTCTGCCGGATAAATCCATGCAAAGCATGGCGTTTGGACACCGCTTCATCCAGCAGATTTTCCAACCCCATTTCACCGGCGGTTTCCAGCACCGTAGCGAAAGCTTCAGCCAGACCCGCATGGGCAGAGGTGGAGGCCACTTCCAGCAATTGCCGCCGTGCTTCCCCTACCAGTGCCGTCTGCATCATATCGTCGAGCATTTCAAAATGACCGGCAATATTCGCTTCGAGCGGAAACTGGTGCAGGATGGATTCACAAAAAGCATGAATGGTCTGAATTTTCAAACCACCCGGCGTTTCCAAAGCGCGGGCAAACAAACGCCGAGCGATTTCAAGACGGATCGCATCGGGTTCACGTTTTTCCAGATCTTTGAGTTTTTTGCTCAAGCCTTCATCATCCAGTACTGCCCATTCCGACAGGCGCTGAAAAACACGGTTCTGCATCACGGCCGCTGCGGCTTTAGTATAGGTCAGACAAAGGATTTTGGACGGGTCTGTGCCCTCCAGCAACAGCCGGATCACCCGCTCTGTCAAAACATGGGTTTTGCCGGAACCGGCATTAGCCGATACCCAGACAGAATCGTAAGGGTTCGCAGCCTTGGCCTGCGCATCAATGGTTTCCTGCGGGATGATTTTAGGTTTCATTATGCATCTCCGCCTTCGTCAGCACCACCGGCAGACCACTCCAGAACCCGCGCCAGATGATCATAATCACCCGTCAGATCACTTTCGCGGAACGGCAAAGCACGGGAACGATAGCCCTGCTCCTCGCGATTATATTCCGTCAGCAATTCACCGAGACGCGTCCACGATTCTTCCCCCAGCTCCACAGCGGTTTTCACGCTGGCGCCGCGATCAGTACTGAGAATGGATTCCGGCTTGAGCCTTCCGCCGCCCTGCAAGCGCACATAGAGCAAATCCTGTGCATCGCTCTGGCCGATCTCTTTAAAGGCACCGCGCCTAAGCAAGGCCGCTTCCAGTGCCAGCTGTGGGGACAACAGCACATGAGCCTGACGCACTGATGGGGTCGAGCCGGTCTTATAGTCGATCACTACCGTCGTGCCGTCGCGCATTACATCAATACGGTCAGCACGTCCGGACAGTGTCACAGCCAGCGGCTCGACAACCGCTTTTGCCGATGAAATCTCCGCATGGCGCTCACGCACATAAGGCGCGCGTTCACGTTCCCAATGTAAGAACTCCGGTATCAGCGCAGTAAAACGCGGCCACCACACGGCTTCGATCTCCGGCGGCAGATCGGCATCAGTGAAAGCACCGCGCCCGATTTCCAGCAATTCTTCTTCCGCCTGCGGTGACAGAGGGTCAATATCGCGGCGGGTAAATTCGCCGAGAATGTCATGAAACAATGTTCCGCGCTCAGCCGCTGCCGGATCACGGATCAGTGGTTCCAATGCACGCAGACGCAGGATTTTCTTGGCATAGATCGCATAAGGATCGCGGCGCAGTGTTTCAATTTCTGTCACCGAGAAATGTTTCGGTCGCGCATCAACCGGCGGCTTTGGCTCCGGACGCGAGACAAACGGCACATCGGGGCTCACATCAAGCAGACGCGCCCAATACAGATATTTGCCGCCGCGTTCACGCATGGCGTCCGTTACCGCTTTACCCGTCACCGTTTCCAGTCGCAGCAACCAGCGCGACGGCACAGTCGGCGCATTTTCAGAGCGCTGCGAGCGAGAGAAAATCACCTGTTCCATACCCGTAGCCATGGCAAAATCATGCGCGGCAAGGCCGGTACGCACTTCCGGCGGATCAAGCGCGATCATACCTTTCATCGGGCGCGACATGAACGGATCATTGCGGGTTTTCGCTGGCCAGATGCCCTCATTCAACCCGCCGACAATCACCGTATCAACCGTCTGAAGACGCGCCTCCAGCGCCCCCCAGATAAACACACGCGGATGGCCGCCCGGATGCGGCTTGACCGTTTCATTGGCCAGCAGCGCTTCAAACATATCCGGCCATTCTTCCGGCAGAAAATCCAACCCTGTATCAGCGGCAATCAACTGGCGCAGAAATGCACTGAACTGCTCGCCCTGCTGCCCCTGATAGAGCAGATGCACGGTATCATCGATATCCCGCGCCAGATTTTCCAGTGCCTCGACACTCGCCCGCATAATCTGCGGCACTTCAATCCGCGCTTGAATGCGGATGAGATCGGTCAGCGGTGCCACAGCAGCCGTCATTGCCGCACAGAAACTCTGCAACTGAAGTAGCTCTGCCGCCGCAATATTATCCTGCCAGGCCGGTTCATAAGGCTTGGCAGAGGCTTCCATCATTTTTTGTTCAAGGAAGCCCGGCAGATCTGCAATATCCGCCCTGCCCGTACCGCCGCGTAACGCAACCAGTTCCAGCATTTCCGCGGCACGACGCAGATCACCACGTTTTTGCCCCAGCCGCACCAGCGGATGCTTGGCCAGTGCCAGCAGCGCCACCGGATCACCCGGTTCAAACACACAAGTAATCAACAGACGCAGCAGAATAACCGCCTCTGTATCGCGCAGAAGTTTGCCGCCGGAATCATCCGCATCAATGCCGAAACGCGTAAGCTCCAGCACCACACGCCGCGCCAGATTACGGTCAACCGTCACCAAAGCTGCGGTTTTATCCGGTGCTTCAATCGCATCACGTAACGCCAGCGCCACCGCCAACGCTTCTTCACGCTCATTGGCCGTTTCGATCAGCGCCACATTCTGCATCGCATCACGCACAGCCTGTGCATCGAGCTTTAAATGCCCCCATAGGTCTGTGGTTTCTGCCGGACGCAGTGCCTCACTGACAATGTGCTCACGCATACGCTTAGCCGGATTCGTAATTTCCAGATGCTGCACATCTTCACGACGACACTGCATCTGATCCAGAAGCTTGCGCAACCCATATTGCGGGTGGCCATAGGTAGACGGATTATTCAGCCCGTCGGCGAGCAAAGTCCACGATTTCTCATCCAGATCACGATCCAGCCCCGGAAATACCACTGCACCTTTTGGCAAGCGAGCGATGGTTGCTACCAGTTTCGCCGTTGCCGGAATAGAGCCGGTGGAACCGGCCACAATCACAGGGCCTTGCGGCGGATTTTTCTGCATCCGCTGTGTTTCAAATTCAATCAGCCAGTTGCGGTGCTGCGATGCATTGGAACGGTTGCGCTCAGCCAGAACATCCGGCCAGATTTTGGTGACGATTTCCAGAAATTGCAGTGTCACCCGCCACCAGTCGGCAAGTTCTTCCGGTGCGATCAGACCAAGTTCGTTCCAGCTCGCGCCTTCTGTCTCCACCTGATCCATCAGCCGCACCAGATCGCGCGCCAGCCAGATAGCATCAGCAGTCGTTGCCGGAATGGCAATATCCTCTGCCCCGAACAACGCGCGAATATGCGACGGCAGGCTTTCCCGCCACGGGCGGATCAGCTGCGCGAGCAATAATAGTCGTTCCGGCTCACTCATCGGCGGGGCAAGCTGGAGAAACTCTTCCGCAGCACTGTCAAACAGCGCCGCACTTTCTTCCACATCACCGAGCGGGCGGATAGACGGCAAAAGAGCGGCATTAGCCGGATTCCGGTCAACCAGCAAAGCGCGCAGAGCGCGTGCTGCACGACGTGTCGGCACATAGATCACCGCGTCTGCCAGAGCCAGCGGATTGCCTGCATCAGCGCCAAAGCCTTCGATCAACTCACCATTCAGCAAAGCATCGGCAAAACGCGGCAGAAATGGTGTTCCCGATGCAATCGAATAAAGACGCGGACGCCGCTCACTCATAGACCCGTCTCCCTGATACCAAAGCGTATCCCGAAAAGTGTGAAGCGGTTTTCGGATAAGATACGCGTAGAAATAAATAGATAGAGCATTTTCTATAGGTTACGGCAAACCGAAAATGCTCTGAATATTCTGCTTTACGCGAGTGTCAAAAGGGCAGCTTCTGCCTCGCCGATCGCTTCCGGCGTACCGACCGTCAGCCAATGTCCCTGCATGACCATACCGTAAAGCCGGCCTGCGGCAATGGCCGCATTAAAATAGCTATTGAGGGAAGAAACACTGATTTCTTTACCGACAAAGAGCTGCGGATTAACCAGTGCCGCACCGGCATAAATATAATCGGAACGCTCATCCACAGGCACACGGCGCAATGTGCTGTCTTCATTGAGATGAAAATCGCCGCGTCCTTCATGACCGGTGGAATGATGCCGGTCTGCCAGCATCAGCAGAATATCCATTCTGCTTTCATCCCAGTTTTGCGCGAGGCTTCGCAGATTTGAATTCTGGCTATCAACCCAAAATGTATCGGCATTGAGGATATAAAATGTCTTATCGCCAAGCTCCGGCAGAGCTTTGAGAATACCGCCTGCGGAATCGAGCAGTAGTTCGCGCTCATCGGAAATGGTGATCGCAATATCATCACGGGTTTTCAGATGTTCTTCCATCTGATCGGCCAGATAATGCACATTGACCACGGCCTTTTTAACACCGGCCTCAACCAGCACATCCAGCCCGCGATCAATCAATGTGCGCCCCGCCACTTTAATCAGCGGCTTTGGCGTGGTCAGGGTCAGCGGGCGCATCCGAGTGCCCAAGCCCCCTGCCAATACCATTGCTGTATCAGGAGCAAATGTTTCTGAATTCTTCTTATCCGGCATGGGTATTAATCCTGCAAAAGACCATTGTCCTGATACCATTTGCGCACCGGTGCGAGAGACGGATGCTGCAAGGCACGGGCTGCATAGGCCTGAATACGCGGCAGATGCTGTAAATAAGCCGGCTTACCATCGCGCTTGAACAGACGCACAAAAATACCAAGAATTTTGGTGTTACGCTGCGCAGCCATAATCGCATAGGCGGAACGGAAGGCCTCTTCGTCAAAAGCCTTGGCCAGCTTGCGGCGCTCATCACAATAAGCCACGACAATCTGATCTTGTAACTCATCAGGAATTGTCACACGGGCATCCATTGCCAGTGACGCCAGATCATAGGCGGACGGGCCTATCATCGCGTCCTGAAAATCAATGATGCCAAGACGGGCTATGCCTTCTGCCTTATCCTGCCAGAGAATATTCGGTGAATGATAATCGCGCATCAGCAGGCTATATTCTGCGTTTTCAAGGCTTTTGAATACGCTGTCCCATGCCTGTTCAAAGCTCTGTGTCTGTTCAGCACTGGCAGGCTCGCCCTGCACATAGGGCAGATACCAGACCGGCAGCAATTCCGCCTCGATCAGCATCGCATCACGGTCAAACATATGCAGATGATGAGTACGGTCTTCACTGATCGCAGTATCCTGCGGCCAATCATGCTGATGCAAATGCGCCAGCATTCGTGCTGCCGCTACATAGCGCTCTGCGATTGGTTTGCCTTCACTATCCAGAACGCCTTCTGCGCCCAGATGCTCCATCAGCAGAAAACCACGATCGAGATTAAGCGCCAGAATTTCCGGTGCGCGGAAACCTTTTTCACGCAGCAACCGGTTCATCGCAACGAAAGCATCCATATTCTCCGCCAGATGGGCAATCTGGCGATACGGACGACCATCTTTAACCGGCGGATCATAGGGCATAGCCGGTGCATTCATCAGTATTTCGGTACCGCTCTCACTGGTAATCAGCTCATAACCGCGCGGCGATGCGTCGCCCAGCAGATAACGGCGGGAAGCATGATGGCGGTCAGATTTTTCCAGAAAACTGCGGATACCGAGCGAGCGGGAAATACGCCGCGCAGCTTTAGCAGTGACTTCCATCGTCAAACGGCGGCCATCACCTTCATGATCAATACTGATCGCAATCGTTGGAGCAGGTAAAACGCCCTCACCCTGCTGCGGCCATTCCACCAGCACTGCACCGCTTTCCAGCGCCTCATCAAGCCCCAGCTCATCCAGCTCTTCAGGCGAGGACAGGCGGTAGAGATCTGTGTGAGCTATGGGCAAACGCAATTCAGGATAAGACTGTACCAGCGTAAAAGTCGGGCTCGGCACTTCGTAAAAATCATCATTGGCTATAGTGCGGATGATCGCGCGTGCCAGAGTGGATTTACCTGCGCCCAGATCACCTTTCAGCGTAACAAGGTCGCCTTTAGCCAGCGCCAGCGCGATATCTTCCGCAAAACGGATCATCGCGGCTTCATTTTCCAACACCAACTCTACCGTATAGAGAGTGCTGCTATCCTGTTCATCAGCCATATCAGCTTCCGTTATTATATGCTCTGCCCGTCATCTCCGGACATGATGAGAATAATGATATTCAGAGGAAAAGACAGCCTGATCCGGTTATTCGGCTGCTGCACGATACAGGCGCGCATCCAGCGGGAAACGAACAAGCACAGTTGTGCCTGACGACGGTGCGGTGCGGATATCAACCGTACCGCCATGCAGCTCCACAAAGCTTTTCACCAGTGACAAACCAAGCCCTGCACCACGGCGACGGCCGCCATTGCTGTGCGACTGGAAGCGTTTGAATACCGTATCCAGCACTTCCTTAGGCATGCCCGGCCCGTTATCGTGGACACTGAAAAGAATATGATCACCATCAAGACGCGCATCCAGACCGACAACCGAACCTTCCGGCGCATAATTGGCCGCATTGCTCAGCAGGTTGAACAGCACCTGATGCACACGATTGGCATCGCCGCGGAAACTGGTGACAGCATTTTCAATATTGATCTGCAGCGCAATATTATGTTCGCGCAGACGGTCTGCGACGCGTTCGCTGGCAGCGGTAACAGCATCACGCACCGGTACATCGCTGACATCCAGCTCCATGATACCAGCATCAACGGTCGCCAAATCAAGAATATCATTCACAATGGTCAGCAGAGTCAGGGACGATGTGCTGATATGTTCAACATATTCGCGCTGACGGTTGTTCAACTCACCGAAGCCCGGTGTCTGCAACAATTCGGTAAAGCCGATAATATTGGTGAGCGGCGAACGCAGCTCATAGGATACGTGCTGAACGAAATCATTCTTGATCTGATCGGCCAGTTCCAGCGCTTCATTCTTGTCTTTCAGCGCACGTTCCACATGCACCGTATCGGACACATCGACAAAGGTCAGCATCATCTGGCCTTTTGGCAGCGGCACAACGGCATAAGAAAGGATCGTGCCGGTAGACAGTTCCGCCTGCCCCTGCGTGCCTTCGCGCTTGTCGGCAATACCGGTGACGGCCGAGACAAACTCGTCCCAATAACGGTCATCGGCCAGTTCTTTGCACTGCTTGCGAATGACCGAAATATGCGTGCCTTCAACGGCAATTGTCGGCGGGATCGACCACAATTCGGCAAAGGCCGGATTGGACAGGCGGATACGCCCGTCAGCACCAAACACAGCCACACCTTCCGCCAGATGATCCAGCGTTTCGCCCTGCACCTTCATCAAAGTATTATAGCGGCTTTCGAGATCGAATTTCTCGGTCATATTCTCGAAGAACCATGTCACACCGCCTTGCGGATGCGGATTGGCAACCACGCGCAAGGTGCGGCTGTCCGGCAGATGCCACCAATGTTCCTGCGGATCAACAGCACGATAGGCCGACAGCATGGATTCTTTCCAACGTCGCCATTCCGGCTGTTCCGGCAATTTGCCGTCACTGCGCAAACCATCAAACAGCATGGCATTGCTCGGGTGGCTTTCCAGATGGGCAATATCCAGCGACCACAATTTGGCAAAAGCCTGGTTGAAGAATTGCAGCTTCATTTCAGGATCAAAAATCGCCACAGCTGTTGAAAGCTGGTCGAGAGTTTCCGCATGGCTGCGGAGCGTGCGCTGCAATTCTGCCCGCACCTGCTCCAGATCGCTCATATTAGCTGCAAAACCGGCAGAACCAGCCGAACAGGAAACCTCCGCCACATCCAACATATGGCGGTCACCGGCAATAACCGTGGCCAGCCGGTCACGGAAAGTGGCAATGGATGTGCCCTGTTGTGCTGCCTGCATCATAGCCGGCTGATGGCTCAGATTAGCTGCAGACGGATCGGCAGACAGAACGCGCTCACGCTCAATCTTCTGGCGCGCCTGCTCGCCGAGCAATTCGCGCCCTTCCTGCAGAACCTGATCGAGATCACTCGCACCGACAGCCTGTACATAGGCATTATTCGCCCAGTTCAGCCGCCCTTCCACATCCCGTGTCCAGACAGTCTGATCCAGACGGTTCAGAAGTGCATGGAGCATTGTCAGCGTGTCGGACAGCTCATTATTCTGCACCTGCAATTGTGCCGCTCTGGCCTGAACACCGTCAACATTAATGAAACGGGTAATGGCATAGGCACCGGTTGTCTGCCCCTGCACTTCGAGCATGGTGCCGTTATTGGTCTCAACCAGAAAATCAAAGGAGCGGCCATATTCGCGCAGCGATAAAATCGCGCGCTCCAATGCCACCACGGAATCGGTGCGCAACCAGCGCCCGAAACTTAAAAAAGCCGCCGGATCCTGCGGCACTCCGCTGGCCACCGGCAACTGACCCAGCACTTCTGTCTGCGTATTATGTTGTGGTGTTCCGCGTTTTGCCGGTTCCGCGCCTGCCCAGACCACAATACGCTGATCTTTCAAATTAAGCAGGGTTTCGCTGCGCGTCACCGCATGGCTGAGATCAGCAACACGGGCACGCAAAGCACTGTTCTCGCGGTTAACACGGTTACGGCTGCGGATGATCCAGCTGACAGATAACAGCGCGGCACCTGTTACCCCTACAACAATTGCAAATTGCACCACTTCATTCGGGCCTAATGTGCTGCCGCCCGGCATCGGAATTCGTCCGATATCATAGCTTTGCGCCAGTGCCTGACCGGATACCAAAACAGAAGAAAATGCGGCTGTCGCTGCCAGAGCTTTGCGAAAATGACGGCTTATAACAGAGCCAATATTTCGAAATGAACTGACACCTGACATGCCTTAAAATTCTCCGCCGCAGCATTTGCTGCTTCATAACTGTTTAAAAATCAGCGGCAGAATTTTCTGCCATTATCTTCGAATCATAGCACAATACAGCTACAGGGAATCTGTTTGAAGCGCTGCGGGCGCAAAAATAAAGGCCGGAAGAATGTCAATCCTTCCGGCCACAATATGTTGTATGTTAATTAAACTATAGTTAATACCTGTAGTGATCCGATTTAAACGGCCCCTGCGGTGTTACACCAATATATGCAGCCTGTTCCTCAGAAAGCACAGTCAGCTTCACGCCAAGCTTGGCCAGATGCAGCCGCGCAACCTTTTCATCGAGATGTTTCGGCAGCACATAGACTTCGTTTTTATAAGTCTCGCCACGGGTGAACAACTCGATCTGACCCAGCACCTGATTGGTGAAAGAGGCCGACATCACAAAGCTTGGATGACCGGTTGCATTGCCGAGATTGAGCAGACGACCTTCAGATAACAGGATCAAACGCTTATCGTCCGGGAAGGTGATCATATCCACCTGCGGCTTGATATTCGTCCATTTCAGATTGCGCAGCGCACCAACCTGAATTTCATTATCAAAATGGCCGATATTGCCGACAATCACCATATCTTTCATCTTGCGCATATGCTCGATGGTGATGACGTCTTTATTGCCGGTTGTGGTGATAACAATATCCGCATCCGCTGCGGCATCATCCAGTGTCACCACCTCAAAACCATCCATTGCCGCCTGCAGGGCGCAGATCGGATCAACTTCCGTGACCTTCACGCGGGCACCGGCACCAAGCAGTGACTGGGCAGACCCTTTACCCACATCGCCATAACCGCAGACAATTGCCACTTTACCGGCCATCATCACATCGGTACCGCGACGGATACCGTCTACCAGCGACTCTTTACAGCCGTATTTATTGTCAAATTTCGACTTAGTTACGCTGTCATTAACATTAATGGCAGGGAAAGGCAGCTGACCTGCACGCTGCAACTGGTAAAGACGGTTTACGCCGGTAGTCGTTTCTTCCGTCACACCTTTCAGCGCCGCGCGCTGGCGGGTGAAAAAACCCGGTGTTTCAGCCATACGTTTTTTGATCTGCGCGAAGAGGATTTCCTCTTCTTCACTGCCCGCTTTTGACAGAACATCTTCACCGGCCTCAGCGCGTGCGCCGATCAAAATATACATGGTGGCGTCGCCGCCATCATCGAGGATCAGATTGGAAGGCTCGCCATCCGGCCACTGGAAAATTTTGTCCGTATAGGTCCAGTATTCTTCCAGTGTTTCGCCTTTAATGGCGAAAACCGGCGTGCCTTCAGCCGCAATCGCCGCCGCTGCATGATCCTGTGTCGAGAAGATATTGCAGGATGCCCAGCGCACTTCCGCACCAAGCGCCTGCAGTGTTTCAATCAGCACAGCTGTCTGGATTGTCATATGAAGGGAACCGGAAATCCGTGCGCCTTTCAATATCTGTTTCGGCCCGAATTCCTCACGCGATGCCATCAGACCCGGCATTTCTGTTTCCGCAATGACGATTTCCTTGCGTCCCCAGTCAGCCAGACCGATATCCTTGATGATATATTCTCCCGATACAGACATCTGCACTCCGCTTTCAGCTGTTACAACTTCAATAAAAATATGTGTAGCAGATCAGAGAAAGCGGCTCAAACAAAAATATAAGGCAATCTTTATATCTTTATGTAACCTGAGTCAGCCAATAAAAAAGCACCGGTGTGACCGGTGCTTTTAAAAACTGAATTAAGTCTCTTTAGCATTCTTCGCCGAATTTATCGCCGACAAGCTGCTCCAGCGCATCAAGTACGGCTGTTGCCTCAACGCCGCAAGCGCTGACATCAATGCAACATCCCGGTGATGCGGCAAGCATCATCAACCCCATAATCGATGTGCCACCAACACTCATTCCGTCTTTTTCAACACGGACATGAGCGTCAAAACTATCCACCAATTGCACGAATTTTGCCGAAGCCCGCGCATGCAGACCCCGCTTATTCACGATCGTAAATTTGCGGGTCTCTGCCTTATCAGGCTCATAACATCCGCTGACAGCAACCTGAGCCATATTTATTTTTCCCGTCAGTACCTAATCTGATTACCCATCAGTACCTGAGATTATTACTTACTCGTCAGTACCTGACTTTGTTATTTGCTCGTCAGTACCTGACTGGCAACATTAATATATTTACGGCCTGCATCCTGCGCTTCACGCAATGATGCTTCCATATCACCGGACTGACGCACACTGGTCAGTTTAATCAGCATCGGCAGATTAACACCGGCAATGACCTCAACCCTGCCTGCATCAAGCACCGAAATTGCCAGATTGGAAGGTGTTCCGCCGAACATATCGGTCAGAATAATAACACCCTGCCCCTGATCGGCCTTAGCAACCGCCGCGACAATATCCTCACGACGTTTTTCCATATCATCATCGGCACCGATACTAACGGTTTCGAAATTTTCCTGAGGGCCGACAACATGCTCAACAGCATGGTGAAACTCTTCGGCCAGCCTTCCGTGCGTAACAAGCACGAGTCCGATCATTATTAAACTGCTCCTGCTGGTCGCTTTTCCATTGTCGCACTCACAATATAAAAGCTTGTAAGCTCAATCCGAACCTAAAGTTCAGACATCTACCCCTAAGACATAAATTTTATGGCCGTTATTTTCTGAATTCAGGCTCAGATTTTTAATATTGGCCAGACCTTCTATGTTGGCACCGAGAATAATGAGTGCAAGCAAAAAATAAAGCCCCCCACGGCTTTCGTCGGTTATGCCGCACTGAAACACAGATTTTATTCTAAACCAGCCGTTAAAAAACAAGGGCTTTCAGGCAGTTTCACGGCTGCCCCAGCGTTTCATAAATAAAGTCGCTTCTATCGCTCTTGCACATTGCAGCGAATCGCAATCCCCTGCCAATTCCGGCAAGACCAGCACAGGAACCATAATTCCTGCCAGTTCGCGCTCTTCATCTGCCGGATAACGGGGCGCTTTATCCGCACTTACCAACTCTACCAGCAGGTTGATTTCTGCCTGTGGCTGATACGGCACCTCAAATAAACCTGCCCCGCGAATTTCAACAGCACCGGCAATCGCTGAAGGTGTGGAAGCGATCAGCTTCCCCTCTTCTGTACTGATCGTCGTCTGGTCATCAGAAATCAATGTGCCGACACGGCCTGTCTGCTGCGCACGTTCGATCAGAGTGAGCGCCAGCGATGATTTTCCCGAGCCGGAAGCACCGCATATTAAAATGCCAAAGGAACCAAGAACCAGAGATGTGGCGTGAAACACAAAACTTTCAGAATTGCTCATGCGTTTCTCCGCTTTATTATCAGTTTTCCGTATTCTGTGCCGCCTGTGCACGCTGACGTCTGGTGTTTTCCGGTAGTTCCGCAGGCAAATCAATCAGGAACCGCGCACCCAGCCAATGTTCAGCATCTTCAGGGTCAGGAATATTAGAAGCTGTTAGTGTACCACCATGTGCTTCGATAATCTGCCGGCTGATTGAAAGCCCCAGACCGGAATTCTGACCAAAAGCCTCCGAAGACGGGCGATCCGTATAGAAACGCTCGAAAATACGTTCAATATTTTCAGCGCCGATACCCGGACCATTATCCTCAACGACAACCTGAATTTTTGAACCTTTATGGTTCAGGTAAATTCTGATTTCACCATTATCTTCCGGCACAAAGGTACGGGCATTTTCAATCAGGTTAGAGACAACCTGACCAAGCCGCAAATCATGCCCCGGCAGATAAAAACCTTTTGCCCCTGCCGGAAGCTTGCCGATATCCAGCAGGATTTTTGTGCCCACTTTATTGCGGCGCACTTCTCTCGCAGCTGCCACAATATTATTGAGCAGCGCCTGCATATCCACACGATCCGTATGCTCACGGGCAAGTTCGGCATCCAGACGCGATGCATCGGAAATATCGGTAATCAAACGATCAAGGCGGCGCACATCATGCTGGATCACGTCAAGAAGACGTTTTTTAGCACTTTCGGTTTTCGCCAGAGGCAGCGTTTCAACTGCACTGCGCAGAGAAGTCAGCGGATTTTTCAGCTCATGGCTGACATCGGCCGCAAAACTTTCAATCGCCTCAATACGTGCATAAAGCGCATCAGTCATATCGCGGATCGACGTTGAAAGATGGCCGACTTCATCCTGACGATCGGAGAAATCCGGAATTTCAACACGGCCTTTAATACCGTGGCGCACACGATCCGCTGCTTCAGACAATTTGCGCAACGGATTAGCAATCGTAGAAGCCAGAAACAGCGACAGGATCACCATCACCAACGACACAACAACAAAGACACGCAGGATCGCATTGCGCTCACCGCGGACAATCTTATCAATATCACCGCCCTCGGTCGACATCAGCAAAACGCCGAGCACCGCACGGTAACGCTGGATCGGCACAGCGACGGAGACAACCAGCTCACCTTTTTCATTCCGGCGCTGTGCTTTACCGGAAGAACCGGTCAAAGCTGTAATCACTTCCGGATAGACAGAACCATTACCGCCCGGCGGCTCCTGATAGAGCGGCAGACTGTTGCGGTTAATCAGATTATTGAACCATGTGCTGATCTGCTCGCCAAAACTCTGATCGTCCTCATCCAGTACCGGCAAATCATAGCTCAGCACCTGTCCGCGCGAATAGAGATGGCGCGAGTCCAGCAGGATATTGGCATTATTATCGTAAATACGCGCACGGGTACTGGTCGGAGAAATCAATGTCCGCAGCAGTGGCGCTACTTTTTCCGGATTGATCGGAAATTCCCAGTTATCCGGAGAATCCGGAGAAGGCGTAATACTCTGACCGGCCTGCAGCTCCAGCAGCTTATCCGGATCGATCATGATCGAATTGGTATCAACGCTTGCCGATGAGGCAATGGAAGCCGCGATAATCTTACCTTGCGTCAGAAGACTTTCAATCTTCGCGTCCACCAGACCATCACGAAACTGGTTGAGATACATAATCCCCGAAACCAGCACCGCAAGCGCCGCCAGATTGAGAAACAGAATACGCTTGGTCAGACTGGAGAAAACATAATTGCCCAATGTACGGCGCAGCGGTGAAAACAGACGCCGCCAGACAAGCGAGCGCTGACGGCGCGCAAGACGTTCCTTGCGGCGCAATGTCGTTCTGTTTTCCGTTTCAGCGACCATTGAGGGCGATCAGTTCCTTCAGCGAATTAAGACGGAGCGGTTATGCAATGCATTATAACCGCTCCGTGCTTTTATATCAGCTATATTTGCAAAGCTTCACGCTTCGGGCTTTTTTATATTACGAAGCTTTTACGCTTCGTACTTTCTAAAATGCGAGGCTTTTACGCCTCGTGCTTTCTTATATTGCGAAGCTTTTACGCCTCGCGGAAGCGATAGCCAACACCGTAAAGCGTCTCAATCATTTCAAAATCATCGTCAACAACTTTGAATTTCTTACGCAGACGCTTGATATGGCTGTCGATCGTGCGGTCATCCACATAAACCTGCTCGTCATAAGCGGCATCCATCAGCGCATCACGGCTTTTCACAACACCCGGACGCTGTGCCAGCGAATGCAGAATAAGGAATTCTGTCACAGTGAGGGTGACCGGTTCGCCTTTCCACGTGCAGGTATGGCGCTCCTGATCCATTTCCAGCTGGCCGCGCTGCAATGACTTTGTCGGCTGACCCGGATTTTTAACCGCACCTTCACGGGCCGCCACACGGCGCAGCACCGCTTTAACACGCTCTACCAGCAGACGCTGCGAGAACGGCTTGGTGATAAAATCATCCGCACCCATTTTCAGGCCGAACAATTCGTCGATCTCATCATCTTTCGATGTTAGGAAGATCACCGGCAGATCAGATTTCTGGCGCAGACGGCGGAGCAGTTCCATACCATCCATACGCGGCATTTTAATATCGAAAATTGCAAGATTTGGCGGACGCGCCATCAGACCATCCAGCGCGGAAGCACCGTCTGTATAGGTCTCGACCCGATAGCCTTCCGACTCCAGAGCAATGGAAACAGAAGTCAGGATATTGCGGTCATCATCTACGAGCGCAATGGTCTGTGTTACCGGAACTTCCCTCATCAGGTCGCTTCTCCTCAATCAAATTCGACTATTCAACTTATATAGCACGTCTTTTAAGCAGGACAAATTAAGTACAAAGTAAGGCAGCAGCAGTTTTTCTGATGCTTCGCCTGCAATTTATACCCGCTCCAGACACCTTGCTTATGTGGATAGCGGCAAAATAAATTGCCATAAAAACGATTTAAAAAAAATTTAAAAAATTTTAAACGATTAAAGATTTGAAATTGTCTCGCTAATCTGGTTGTGACTTTGCCTTAGCGCGGAGAGAAAATGCGCTGTCGACCAACCAATGAAAACTGCGAGTGAAAATTATGATCGAGACTGGCAATCGCAATCCAGCTGCTTCCATTGCAACGACGGGGCTAAAAGACCTCGCCGCGGTCTATTATAATTTCGGACAGGCCCAGCTCTATGAGGAGTCGATCCGCCGCGGTGAATCAACTCTGACTGCACAGGGCGCTTTGATGGCCGTGACCGGACAACATACCGGACGTAGCCCTAAAGACAAATTCGTTGTGCGTGATGCAACCACCGAAGACCAGATCTGGTGGGACAACAACAAGCCGATGAGCCCGGAAAATTTTGCCAAGCTGCATGCCGATTTCATTGAGCACGCCAAAGGCAAAGAACTGTTCGTTCAGGATCTGATCGGCGGCGCCGATGCCGAGCACAATATCAAGGTTCGCGTTGTAACCGAATTTGCATGGCACTCACTGTTCATCCGCAACCTGCTGATCCGTCCTGAAATTGCTGCCCTGCAGAGCTTCATGCCGGAAATGACCATTATTGATCTGCCATCCTTCCGTGCTGATCCTGAAAAATACGGCTGCCGTACAGAAACCGTGATCGCCTGCGATCTGGTCAACAAAATTGTGCTGATCGGCGGTACTTCCTATGCCGGTGAAATGAAGAAGTCGGTCTTTACCGCTCTGAACTACATTCTGCCTGCAAAAGGCATTATGCCAATGCATTGCTCGGCTAATGAAGCACCAAACGGCGACACCGCGATTTTCTTCGGTCTGTCCGGCACCGGTAAAACCACCCTCTCAGCTGATCCAACACGCACGCTGATCGGTGATGATGAACACGGCTGGAGCGAAAACGGCATCTTCAATTTTGAAGGCGGCTGCTACGCCAAGACCATCCGTCTCTCGGCAGAAGCTGAACCGGAAATCTATTCCACAACACAGCGTTTCGGCACCGTGTTGGAAAATGTTGTTCTTGATGAAAACCGCCAGCCGGATTTCAACGATGGTTCGCGCACAGAAAATACCCGTGCAGCCTATCCGCTGGATTTCATCTCCAATGCATCCAAGACAGGCACTGCCGGTCAGCCTAAGAATGTTATCATGCTGACAGCTGATGCGTTCGGCGTCATGCCTCCGATTGCCAAGCTGACCCCTGCTCAGGCTATGTACCACTTCCTGTCCGGTTACACCGCTAAGGTTGCCGGTACTGAAAAAGGTGTGACCGAGCCGGAAGCAACCTTCTCCACCTGCTTTGGTGCGCCTTTCATGCCGCGCCATCCTTCAGAATACGGCGATCTGCTGCGTAAACTGATTGCTGAGCACAAAGTTGACTGCTGGCTGGTAAACACCGGCTGGACCGGTGGCGCTTACGGCACCGGTAACCGTATGCCGATCAAGGCAACACGCGCCCTGCTCTCCGCAGCACTTGACGGTTCGCTCAATGGCGCGGAATTCCGCACAGACCCTAACTTCGGTTTTGAAGTTCCGGTTGCAGTTCCGGGTGTTGATTCAAGCATTCTCGACCCACGTTCAACATGGGCGGATAAAGCTGCTTATGACGCACAGGCTAAAAAACTGGCCAACATGTTCATCACAAACTTTGCCAAGTTTGAAGATCATGTAGATGCTGAAGTCCGTTCGGCGGCACCGGCTCTGGCAATTGCTGCTGAATAAATAAATCTGCATTTCTGAAATTAAGAACGGTGCCTTTCAGGCACCGTTTTTTATTTCTGCACTTATCTTCGCAGATTTCAGATATTCCGTTATAAATCCGCTCATGACGGAACAAAACAAACATCTTATCCGCATTACCAACCGGATCAGCATTCATGAAAACCTGCTGGAGGAGAGCTTTATCCGCTCTTCAGGTCCAGGCGGACAGAATGTGAATAAGGTTTCAACAGCCGTGCAGCTGCGCTTTGCAGCCATGCAAGCGGGCTTGCCGGAAGATGTCTATGCGCGTCTCATCAGCCTTGCTGGGCAGCGTGCCAATAAAGACGGTGAGATTGTGATTGAAGCCAGCCGCTTCCGCAGTCAGGAAAAGAACCGTGAAGATGCCCGCAACCGTATGATTGCTTTGATTATTGAGGCTGCCAAACCACCACCGCCACCGCGGAAAAAGACCAAGCCGACCAAAGGCTCTGTCGAGCGACGCCTGAAAGCAAAATCCGGTCGCGCAGACGTCAAGAAAATGCGTCAGCGTGTCAAAGGTGATTAGAGCGACCTTTGTGTGCCAGATCTGGCACACGGCGCTCTAATACCCGATAATCCCTGTTATTTTATACGGGTGGCTTCCTTAATTCATTTACCTGCCTATATTCTTTAAGCGGATGATATCTGACACTCAAAGGAGAAACGGAATGGGCATATTTGATTTTGTGAAATCGGTTGGTACCAAACTTGGCTTTGGTGACGATGAGCCTAAAGCAGAAGATCTGAAGAAAGAGCTGGATTCTCATAATCTCGGTACCAGTGATGTGCAGGTAACTGTTCAGGGCGACAAGGCTGTACTTTCCGGCAATGTCAAAGATCAGTCCGCTTTTGAAAAAGCGATTATTGCTGTCGGTAACTCCCTCGGTGTTTCCAAAGTGGAAGCCTCGGAACTGAAAGTTGACGGCGCTGCTGAAGGTGCGGCACCGGTTTTCTACACCGTGAAAAAGGGCGACAATCTCTGGAAAATCGCTGAAGCCCAGTATGGCAAAGGCCATGGCGATAAAAACCCGAAAATCTTTGAAGCCAATAAGCCGATGCTGACCTCACCGGATAAAATCTATCCGGGTCAGGTTCTGCGTATTCCGCCACTGGCATAATTCAGGTTCAAAACAAAAAGCCCCGCTGTCATCAACAGCGGGGCTTTTTTTACAACTTGAAGTTCAGATTTTGCGCAGAGCGACTTCTTCAATCATATGATTTTCGCCTTTGCGCAGGATCAGATCAGCACGCGGACGGGTCGGCAGAATATTCTCAAACAGGTTTTTGAGATTGATATTCGTCCACAGGCCTTCGGCAATCGACAATGCCGCCTCTTCCGACAATTGCGAATAGCGATGGAAGAAGCTCTGCGGGTCACGGAATGCCGTTTCACGCAGTTTCATGAAGCGGTTGATATACCATTTGTGGATCAGTACCGGATCAGCATCAATATAGATCGAGAAATCAAAGAAATCCGACACAAATGGTACGGCTTTGCCGTCCGCAGGCAGATCACGCACCTGCAGCACATTGATGCCTTCAAAAATCAGAATATCCGGCCGGTCAATGGTCACATGCTTACCGGCAACCACGTCATAGGTCAGATGCGAATAGACCGGCGCCTGAACATGGCTCATGCCTGCCTTCATAGACGACAGGAAGTTGAGAATGGCACCGGCATCATAACTGTCCGGAAAACCTTTCCGCTCCATCCGGCCTTCGGCACGCAGTACTTCATTGGGATAGAGAAAGCCGTCAGTCGTCACCAGTTCGACTTTAGGGCTTGATGGCCAGCGGCTCAGCAATTCCTTCAGAATACGCGCTGTGGTCGATTTTCCGACCGCAACGGAACCGGCAATACCGATGATAAACGGTGTTTTGACCGTATCATCCTTCATCAGAAACTGTTTGCGCTGTTTGTAGAGCGATTGCAGCGCTTCCACATGGGTCGACAGCAGACGCGACAAAGCCAGATAAATCCGGCGCACCTCATCCAGATCCACCGGATCGTTCAGCGAACGCAGACGTTTCACTTCATCCAGCGTCAGGGTCAGCGGCGTATCGGCACGAAACTCTGCCCATTCCGCAGCGGTAAAAACCTGATAAGGCGAATAATGCTTCTTTTTGAAAAGATCCATGGAGTGCATTTCGATCTCTGAATAAACCCGGGAACCAGATGAATGCTTCAGTCTATTCCGGTTTTCGTGCAGCTTTTTCCTGAAGACCGGTTTGTGATGTACGTTTATCCAGTTCCTGCATCACGGATTCCAGCGACACACCCGCAATCTTCCATACTACCAGCAAATGATAGAGCAGATCGGCACTTTCAGAAATGACAGCTTTTTCATCCTGCATCATCGCCGCAATAACAGTTTCAACCGCTTCTTCGCCCAGTTTCTGGGCGGCCTTATGCTGACCTTTGGCAATCAGTGAGGCTGTATAAGATGAACCATCTGTTGCAGCCGCGCGATTAGCAACAATCTGCTCAAGCTCAGCAAGGGTGAAATCTGTCATGCTGCACTCCTGTTTCAGTGCAATTTATAGAATGCGCGATGAGAATCCCGCACAGCAATGCGAATGGTCTTTAAAGCAAATGAGGGATGAAAAGCACCCCTCATTGCATGAAACAACTTAATTTTATCAGTAAATCAAACGGGTTTCCTCTCAGAAAACCAGTTTGATCTGTTAATTTTGAACATCATCCAGACGCATAGCAATACCGTGACTTGCCATATAGCGTTTGGCTTCTTCAATTGTGTAAGTGCCGAAGTGGAAAATAGATGCTGCCAATACCGCGCTGGCATGGCCTTCTTTAACACCGGCCACCAGATCGTCCAGAGAGCCGACACCACCGGAGGCAATCACCGGAACGCTCACAGCATCGGCCACAGCGCGGGTCAGCGCCAGATCATAACCAACTTTGGTGCCGTCCCGATCCATCGAGGTCAGCAGAATTTCCCCTGCTCCGCGATCAACCATTGTGCGGGCAAATTCAATCGCATCAAGACCGGTTGCATTGCGGCCGCCATGGGTGAAAATCTCCCAGCGATCTGCCTCTCCTGCTCCCGATACTTTCTTGGCATCTACGGCCACGACAATGCACTGATTGCCGAATTTATCTGCCGCTTCCGCAATCAGATCAGGATTTTGTACCGCAGCAGTATTGATAGAAACCTTGTCAGCACCGGCCAGCAAGAGCTTACGGATATCAGCAACAGCACGTACACCGCCGCCAACAGTCAGCGGCATGAAACATTGCTCAGCGGTACGCGCAACCACATCGAAAATCGTCTCGCGATTGTCGGAGGATGCAGTAATATCGAGAAAGCATAATTCGTCAGCACCGGCTGCATCATAGGCTTTTGCGGCTTCCACCGGATCTCCGGCATCAATCAGATCAACAAAGTTGACGCCTTTCACCACTCTTCCATCTTTAACGTCCAAACATGGAATAACCCGTGCTTTCAAAGTCATTGTGCGGCCTCCTTCCCGGCACGTAACAGTGCCAGCGCTTCCGCCGGATCAATACGGCCGTCATAGAGTGCACGACCGGAAATCGCACCTTCAAGCTTGCGGGCATCAGGCAGCGTCATGCGATGAATATCATCCATCGAGGCCAGCCCACCGGATGCGATCACCGGAATAGACACGGCTTCTGCCAAGCCCAGAGTTGACGGCCAGTTGATGCCTGCCAGAATACCGTCGCGGTCAATATCCGTATAGATAATAGCGGCGACCCCTGCCCCTTCAAATTTCTGCGCCAGCTCAATCACGCCGAGTTCTGAAGCCTCTGCCCAACCCTCAACCGCAACCTTGCCGCCTTTGGCATCAATGCCGACAGCGACTTTGCCCGGAAATTCTTTACAGGCTTCAATCACCAGCTGCGGATCACGCACGGCAACGGTGCCGAGAATGACGCGGGAAAGCCCCTTGGAAAGCCATGCCTCAATATGTTCCAGCGTGCGGATACCGCCGCCGAGCTGAACCGGATTTTTAGTCGCTTTAAGGATGGCTTCCACGGCCGCACCATTGACGCTGGAACCTGCAAAAGCGCCGTTCAAATCAACCACATGAAGCCACTCAAATCCCTGATCTTCAAAGGCTTTCGCCTGAGCCGCAGGATCAGTGTTATAAACCGTGGACTGGTTCATATCACCCAGTTTCAGGCGAACGCATTCACCGTCTTTCAGGTCAATTGCCGGAAAAAGTATCATGGCTTCCACTTCAGGAAATTAGTAATGAGTTTAAGGCCGAGGCGCTGGCTTTTTTCCGGATGGAACTGCGTGCCGACAATATTATCGCGCGCAATTGCCGCCGTTACCGCTCCGCCATAGTTGGTGGTTGCCAGCACATCAGCGCTGTTTTTCACATCAAACATATAGGAATGCACGAAATAAGCATGCAAGCCATGCTCGCCGGTTTCTATATCGTTGAATACCGGATGGGCATGGTTCAGCTCGATGGTATTCCAGCCGATCTGCGGAATTTTCAAAGCGGCATCAGACGGCTTCATCTCGCGCACATCGCCCTCAATCCAGTTGAGGCCATTGGTGATGCTTTTTTCCAAGCCCCGCGTTGAAAGCAGTTGCATCCCAACACAAACGCCGAGAAACGGCCGTGCTTTATGCTGAACAACTTCGCTCAAAGCATCGACCATGCCGGAAACTGCATCCAGACCGCGACGGCAATCGGCATAGGCGCCAACACCCGGCAACACAATATGATCTGCGGCCAGTACGGCTTTGGCATCACTGGTCACGTCCACATGAATGGGACTGCCCATATCCGATACCGCACGTTCAAAAGCCTTGGCTACCGATTTGAGATTTCCGGAACCATAATCAATAATGGCAACACGCATGTCACGACCTTCCGTGATAATCAACCAGACCGATCATAGCGCCGTCTGCAGCATGTATTGCCGCAGGAACCGCCGTGCCGGTCACAGTGCCGGACAAAACCTTATTGTCAGAAGACACAGAGACAGGCTCTGCTTTTTCTGCCGGTTTTGCAGCACCATAAAAATAAAGAATTTCCGCATCGCTCAAGTCATTGGCGCTGATCAGTGCCACTTCCTCATAACCCTTGCGTCTGAGCGCTGTGAGATACCAGTTACGCCCTTCCAGCGCAACAAACAGCGACAGCAAAAGTGACAGGCCGGAAACGACAAAAGCAGAAGAAAGATAAGAACCCAAAACGCTGAATGCACCCCAGCCGATCAGAGCCACCATCAGCGCATGCCACCACAGGCGATGCGTAAGCAGCCAGAGAAACGGCAGGATCAGCGCGAAGACGGTAAATTCATCGCGCACAAAAATCGTATGGTCACCCGCAACAGCTTTAACCGGTTTCAGTTTTACCGCATCCGTTGGTTCCAGAACGATATAGCTGGCCATAATCAGCCTTTCAGCGTGCCTTTTGTCGAAGGAATGGCATCTTTCTGCCGTGGATCGGTTTCAATCGCCATACGCAATGCGCGCGCCACAGCTTTGAAACAAGTCTCGGCAATATGATGATTATTGATACCATAGCGCATATTCACATGCAGGGTAATGCCTGCATTCTGCGCCAGCGCCTGAAAGAATTCCCGCACCAGCTCCGTATCGAAAGTACCGATTTTCGGTGCATTGAAGGCCACATTCCAAACCAGAAACGGACGGCCGGATACATCGAGTGCCGCAGAGGTCAGTGTCTCGTCCATAGCGAGATCAATCGAGGCATAACGGACAATACCACGGCGCTCACCCAGAGCTTCCGCAATGGCCTTACCAATGGCAATGCCGGTATCTTCAACCGTATGATGGTCATCAATATGCGTATCACCCTTGGTGGTGATTTTCATATCAATCAGCGAATGTCGCGATAATTGCTCCAGCATATGATCGAAAAAGCCAACGCCGGTCGAAATATCGAAACGGCCCGTACCATCCAGGAAAACTTCAGCTTCAATGCTGGTTTCTTTGGTGCTGCGGCTGACTTTTGCTATACGCTGATTGCTCATATTGATAACCCGATCTTGTTCTTCTCCGGCCTTGTTCTAGAGCACATCCCGAAAAGTGTGAAGCGGTTTTCGGGTAAGATGTGCTTTAATTCTAACAAGCAGAGCATTTCCAAAAATTCTAATAATTACAAATGCTCTGTACAGTGGTTGAGTTTTGCCAAATGCTTTGATGAAACAGGCTGTATTATTGTCCGTTGTAATTTACGTATGAGATCATAAATACAGCAGATCGATTTGATGAAGACCAATCAGCGGAGTTGCGCAAATGATTGAACATAATCCGAATACAATTTACGGCACCACCATTGTCACCGTGCGCAAGGGCAATAAAGTGGTGATCGCCGGTGACGGACAGGTATCCCTCGGCCAGACCATTATGAAGGGCAATGCCCGCAAAGTGCGTCGTATCGGCAAAGGCGGCAGCGTGATTACCGGTTTTGCCGGTGCGACAGCTGATGCTTTCACCCTGCTGGAGCGGCTGGAAGCCAAGCTGGAACAATATCCCGATCAGCTGATGCGCGCATCCGTAGAGCTGGCTAAAGACTGGCGTACAGACCGCTATCTGCGCAAGCTGGAAGCCATGATGCTTGTTGCCGACAAGAATATCACGCTGGCCATTACCGGTCTCGGCGATGTTCTGGAGCCGGAAAACGGCGTGATGGCCATCGGTTCCGGTGGTAATTATGCGCTATCGGCAGCCCGTGCATTGATCGACACAGACATGGATGCGGAAACAATTGCCCGCAAAGCAATGACCATTGCAGCGGAAATCTGCGTTTACACAAACAGCAATTTCACTGTCGAAAGTCTTGATTGCGCGTAAGAACTTGCCAATTATGCGGTATCGTTATTTAGTTTTGTAAAACACTAAAGGTTTATCGTGACCGCATCATCACTTCCGCCTGCCGCGTCAAAGCCACATTGGCAGTGGGATAAAATCCTGCTCATCATTGCAATCACAGCAGCCATTCAGGCGGTTATTTTGTACATGATGGGGCGCGTTCCGGTCTGCGAATGCGGAACAATCCGTTTCTTCGTCAATGAAGTGAACAGCAATGAAAATTCCCAGCAATTCTTTGACTGGTACACGCTGTCTCACATCATTCACGGTTTTATTTTCTACGGATTGTTCTGGCTGATTGCACCAAAAGCACCGCTGCATGTGCGGTTGCTGCTGGCGCTCGGACTGGAAATCGGCTGGGAGCTGGTTGAGAATTCGAATTTCATTATTGAGCGCTACAGGGCCAATACATCCTCCGTGGATTATTTCGGCGACAGTATTCTCAATTCCGTATTCGATACGCTCTCCATGGTGCTGGGCTTTTTTCTCGCAGCCCGGCTTCCTATATGGGTGATTATCGTCACGGCAGTGTTTTTCGAAATTCTTGCCCTTATCGTTATTCGAGACAACCTTATTCTCAATGTTATCATGCTGCTGCATCCGGTTGACTTTATCCGGCAGTGGCAAAGCGGATCCTGATAAATATGACCACATTTTCTCCACGTGAAATCGTCTCTGAGCTTGATCGCTTCATTATCGGTCAGAAAGCTGCCAAGCGCGCTGTTGCTATTGCCCTGCGCAATCGCTGGCGCCGTCAGCAGCTGGAAGGCAATATGCGCGAAGAAGTGATGCCGAAAAATATTCTGATGATCGGACCAACCGGCGTCGGTAAAACGGAGATTTCACGCCGTCTTGCCAAGCTGGCCGGTGCGCCTTTCATCAAGGTTGAAGCAACAAAATTCACTGAAGTCGGCTATGTCGGCCGCGATGTGGAACAGATCATCCGTGATCTGGTGGAAATCGCCATTGGCCTCGTTCGCGAGAAAAAGCGCGAAGAGGTGAAAGCCAAAGCCCATATCAATGCGGAAGAACGCGTATTGGACGCACTAGTCGGCAAAACTGCCAGCCCTGCGACCCGTGACAGTTTCCGCAAGAAACTGCGTGAAGGCGATCTTGATGATAAAGAAATCGAGATTGAACTGGCAGATAACAGCTCCGGTATGCCCGGTTTTGAAATTCCGGGGATGCCAGGTGCCAATATCGGGATGATCAATTTAAGCGATATGCTGGGCAAAGCCATGGGCGGGCGGACAAAACCGCGCAAAACCACGGTTAAAGAATCCTATGCGTTGCTGATCAATGATGAATCCGACAAGCTGCTTGATCAGGATCAGGTGACACAGGAAGCACTGGAAGTCACCCAGAATGACGGTATCGTTTTCCTTGACGAGATCGACAAGATCGCATCCCGTGAAGGCGGTATGGGGGCAGGGGTTTCCCGCGAAGGCGTGCAGCGCGATCTATTGCCGCTTGTCGAAGGTACCACCGTTGCGACCAAATACGGGCCGGTTAAAACCGACCATATCCTGTTTATCGCTTCGGGCGCTTTCCATGTTTCCAAGCCATCAGATTTGCTGCCGGAATTACAGGGACGTCTGCCGATCCGTGTTGAACTGAATGCTCTGACACGCGAAGATTTCCGCTCGATTCTGACGGAAACCGAAGTCAGCCTGCTTAAACAATATGTGGCGCTGATGGCCACAGAAGAAGTGACGCTGGAAATTACAGACGATGCCATTGATGCGCTTGCGGATATTGCTGTTGATCTCAATTCAACCATTGAGAATATCGGTGCACGCCGTCTGCAAACGGTAATGGAAAAAGTATTGGATGATATTTCATTCAATGCGCCGGATAAAAGCGGCTCCACTTTCACCGTGGATGCAGCTTATGTGCGTAGCAGCATCGGTGATCTGGCCAAGAATATCGACCTGTCACGCTTCATCCTTTAATACGGATATAAGCCGACTATAAGCATTGTGTGACATTCACACATCATATGCAGTTAAGTTTTTGAAACCCTCTCGACTTGTGCGCGAGGGTTTCATATTTTCTGCGCGAAGTTAAAATGCCGTGCTTTCCTGAAATTCCCATTCAGCAGGACAAGCAAATGCGAACGGAGCAAAAATACCTATGAACCTCGGCAACAATTTTAAACGGATAGCAATTGCTGCCGGAACAGGTTTTTTTGCACTGACACTCGTCTCAAATGCCCAGGCTACAACTGTTGTGCCGGCCGGTAACCGCAATGCCGAACAGCCGACTATTCCCGGCGCTTCTGCCAATCGCACCAAAAAAATGCGCACGACTTATGAAGCCAAATATCAGAAAATCTACGGATTGCTGAAATCGGATCGTGGCTTGCGCACCAAAATCAAATCGGCGGCCGCAGCCTATAATATTGATCCCGTGCATATTGCCGGTGCGATTATCGGCGAGCACACCTATAATGTTGATGCCTATGACCAGCTGCAAACCTATTATGTCAAAGCTATTTCCTATGTGAAACAAGGCGTCAGCTTCAGCTATAAAGGTGAATCTGTCAGCGATTTCATCAAACGCCCTGAATTTGAGAAATGTGCCGGTCTGTCAGATAGTTATTCCCTCTGGACCTGCCGTGAAAATATCTGGGACAGCAAATTCCGCGGCAAAAAAGTTGACGGTAACGCCTATCCGAATAACCGCTTTGCTGCCGTATTTTTCCAACCTTTCTATGCAGGTCAGACCTTTGGTCTCGGTCAGATAAGTCCGCTGACGGCTTTGCAAATGTCAGATATGGTCAATCGCGTCTCCGGCCTGCCGAAGCTCAGTGCTGATGATGGTGCACAGGTTTATAAAACCATTATGGACCCTGATCTGAGCCTGCACTATATGGCGGCGACCATCAAACATTCCATTACCGCCTATAATAAATATGCCGATTTCGATATTTCGAAAAATCCGGGTATTACCGCAACCCTGTATAATACCGGCGGGGCAGACAGCCGCGCCCGCGCTCTGGCGGCTATCAATGCAGGCAAACAAAATAAACAGCTGCCGCAGGAAAATTACTATGGCTGGCTGGTCAATTCCAAAATCGATGATCTGAAATCATTATTTTAAATTGAGGTTTCAGAGTGCGTCGCGTTTAATTGTATCCGCTGCACGCGCTCTGTTACCTTGTTTTTCCGCATGTCGTTATCGGAAAACCGGTGTCCACTTTTCCGCGACATGCTCTAGAGCGTTTACGTCCAGATTAGATCACAGCGCTCGCTCTAGATTCTTTATTTGCTCGCATTATCACGGGCGTCAAGTTGATCCAACTTGACTGTGAAATGCTCTAACGTAGGCTGCGGTGTTTTTTATGAGCCAGCCGCAGCGTTGTGCTAAGGCTTTCAATCATATTCCTGTCCAGAATACGGATATGATTGGCCAAGAGATTAGCTAATTCTGTAGCCTCCGGTGACAAGCCAGAAGTGTCGATCGTTACACGCGGATGAGAGATCATTGCCAGATTTTGCAATTCCTCTGCCTCATCCCAGATAATATTGAAATAGCCGATAATTCTTTGCAGCAAATCCCATGTCGGCTGACCACGGCGCCCGTGCTCCAGTGCTGAAAGATAGGCGGCCGACACGCGGATAGCTGTCGCCATTTCCTTCTGGCTGACACCGCGTTCCTCACGCAATTTCCGTAAACGCTGACCAAATGGTGTCATGATAATGGCCGCTTTCCTGACGGGAAGGACTGGCGCTCTGCGAGCTTCTCAGCCGGTGTCTTGCGCAGCCTGACATAGAGCGCTCCTTGCCCGCCGTGATGGCGCACGGCATCCTCATAGGCGCTCACATAGAGGCGGAAGAGGGGCGTGGAGAACCAATGCGGCACAGCCTGTTTTAACACGCCGTCACTGCCCATAGATGTACCTTTACCGGTAATCACCAAGACAAAGCGTAGACCTCTGTGCCAGGCATCTGAGAGGAAACCATATAGCAGATCATGCGCTTCATGCTGGCGCATACCATGCAGATCAATCCGCGCCTGAATTTCAACGCGCCCCTTGGCAATCTTACGGATTGTCGGCCGGTCGATATCGTGAAGCGGATTGGTGACCACATCTTGTTTCTTACGGCTTTGCAGAGATGTTTCACCGGCTGCTTTGGCAACAGACGCTTTGACCGGCTCGGCCTCCACACGCTGCGGAATATTGATGCCATTCTCAATATCCCACAGATGCATATCCTCGATCACAAAGGCCTGTCGTGGCTTAACAGGACGCAAAGGACGGGTTGTGCGTGCAAATGTTTCCCAGAGAATACGATCCTCATTTTTGAGAAAGCCAGAATTCTGTTTTGATAAAACCTCAGCCGGATCGGGTTCCACTTTCGGATTTTTTGGTATTTTCATTATATTTTTATCCGAAATGCGCGTGGCAGGGCGCTTATTCTTTTTGTGTTTCATAATGCTAATCCGCCACAGTTTTTCTGGGAACCAGCATTATAAAATCAGCATCATGGCGTATTCCGCCGGCAAGCTCGCCAGCTGCATCGCCGGAACCGAAAAACAGATCGCCGCGGGCAGGGCCAAGAATGGCTGATCCGGTATCCTGAGCAATCATCAAATGACGAAAAACCTCGCCATTTTCTAAATTCTTATGTGTGTTTATGAAAAACGGCGTGCCAAAGCAATGATATTTACGATCCACCGCCAGCGATCTTTGTGCAGACAGAGGTACTTTGGCAGCCGCCACCGGCCCTGACAAAGGATCATCCACCGGAGCTTCACGGAAGAAAATATAAGACCGGTTATGCCACAGAATTTCATCAATACGGGCAGGGCGCTCTGCCAGCCATTGCCGGATCGACTGCATAGTGACCTTTGCAGGTTCCAGCTCGCCTTTATCAATCAGAACCCGTCCTGCACCGGTAAAGCCATGGCCTGACTTAGCCGCATAGGTCAGGCGCATCTGCGTGCCATCGTCAAAATTCAGACGCACAGCGCCTTGTACATGAGCGAAATAAACATCCACTCTATTGTCTACATAGGCAATTTCCAGCCCCTGATCTGCCAGCGCACCCTGATCAATTGCTTGCCGGTCAAAATATTCTGTCACCTGCCCATTATGATAACGGCCAAAAACCATATCTTCGGGCAAATTTTTCGGACGGTTATCCGCATCCAGCTTGATGAGATCTGGCGGCTTTCGATAAAACGGCACTGAATATTGTGCAGTTTTTACACGGGAAGCAGCAATTTCCGGTTCGTAAAAACCGGTTACAAAACCGGTTTTCCGGTCATGGGGAATGATTTTAACGGGATAAAAGCAGCGCTCAAAGAATGCACGCGTTGTCTGCCGGTCAATTTGTTGTCCCGCCGCCAATGAACGGGCTTGCGCAAAAACAGGCACAAGGTCTTCAAATTGCGGGCCGAGACTGCCGCTCTTGTAAAGATGTGTTTCGGCATAGATGGCGGATTTCAAAAAAGCATAAAAGGCTGCCGCGTGATCATCTTCTGCCCAGCCCGCACAATCTTTGAAATTGAGAAGCTCAGTGGAGCAGTGCGCAGCAGACAGATCTGACATAACACTGCTCCTCAAATATTTTTAAGCTCGACAATTACCGATGCTGACCCAGTAACAGAGATTAATCTTCCGCTTCGGTTGCCACCAGTTTCCAGTTCGGATCGCGGTTTGCAGTGTTACGGGCAAAAGTCCAGACATCGCGGATTTCCGCAACTGTTTCCAGATCGCCGTCGATAATATTGCCTTGCTTGTCCTGTGTCGCAGAGATCATCTCGCTGACAATACGCACTGTAACCTGTGCATCTTTGCCTTTCATATCAGCCGCAATGATTTTTGCCTGATTGATACCAACAAAGGTGGAATTCACTTTTTCACCACGGGTTTCGCGCTCTTTAATCGCAGCATCAAAACCTTCGTAAACATCTTTGGAAAGCAGGTTTTTCAAAGTTTTACGATCGCCATCGGCAAAGGACAGCACAATCATCTCATAGGCCATTTTGGCACCGTTGAGGAATTCTTTCGGATCAAAACCGGCATCCTGTGCGCGAATATTGCGCAGGCCGTTGTTCAGCTCCGAGCCTTCCGGTGCCATTGCATCAATTGTTGTAAAATCTTTTGCCTGATTTTCAATTGTCTGGCGTTGCGGCAGCGAAACAACATTGTCTTTCTGCTGCGACAGAGCGGCAGTATCATCCTGACGCGTTGTATAAGGATCAAAAGGCGGCCGCTCATTGCCTGTGCGTTTGCCCAATACACTGCGCAGTTGCAGGAAAATAATCACTGCAACAATGAAGAAAAAGAATGTGCCAAAACTGAAAAAATTCATACCGCTCGCCAATTATCTCCGCAGTGATCTGCCGGAACTCACAATGAACTTCTAGAGCATTTCCAGTTTAAATTGAATCATTATAAATGCTCTAGTCTTTTGTTTTTATGCGTATCTTGTTCCGAAAACCGGTTCCCACTTTTCGGGATGCACTCTAGCTATTCAGTTTCAGGTTTTGCCTGTACTGAAGAATTATACAATATCTTTTTTACAGAACATATTCTGAATATGCTGTACCAGACCGGATATTGTATAATTCTTCAGTACGGGCAATCTCCCAGATGTGCTGCAACCAGTTATTAAGACGGCTCAAAGATACCATAAAAACGCTATGTTTTGAAAAAATATATAGTTCACCGCATTCCGGCATTCAAATGCCAAACCGGAATTCTTATCTGTATATCCTGTTTAAAATCATAATCCGGCATATTTACGGTAAAATCCGTCCGTGCCGCTCCACTATCAAGAGGTTCATCACCCGTGACAAAAATGCTTGGTCCGATCAGCCTGCTGCTGTTTTTAGCCCTGCCATTTATAGAGATCGCCGGTTTTGTCATTGTCGGTTCGGAAATCGGTGTGCTGGCAACACTTGGTCTGATTATCCTCAGTGCGGTTCTGGGTTTTGCATTATTGCGTCGTCAGGGTCTGAGCCTGCTTAACCAGATGAAAGCAGAAACCGCCGCAGGACGTGCACCGCAACGTGAAATCATTCACGGAACCTTGCTGATTTTTGCCGGTATTTTGCTGATTATTCCGGGATTTCTGACCGATATTATCGGGCTTTTGCTGTTTATCCCGTTTGTCCGCGACCTGATCTGGAACCGTTTTTTACGTAACCGTGTTGTGATGGCGACTGATTTTCAGGCAGGCAGCGCCAGCTATCAGCATTACGGACAAAGACATACGCCACAGGATGACGATATTATTGATCTCGACCCTGAGGATTATTCCAGTTCATCGGATGAGGACAAAAAGAGTAAGAACTCTCCCTGGGGCACAGATCCGAAAGAGATTGAAGACAACAGAAAATGAATAAGCGGCGTGAAAACCGCAGAACAGCATAATTTATTGCCGGTACTGCGTTTTTACGCCTGTCTTTTTAGTATTATCAAATAATGCGCCGCGTTATTGCCTGTAAAAGGTACATATGCTAGCCAAAAGACACATGTTTCGGATTGCTTTTGCAACAGCCATTGTTTTCTGAAATCAGGGGTTCAATTTTATGGTTCAATTGCTTCTTGCGAAGTTTGTTTTACAATAAAATTGTATAAGCTTTCAAAGTGTTACAGCACAAATCATGTGTTGTCATACTGTTCGACGGTCTGTCGATCATCGTTAACAAAAAGGTATATGATAATGGCAGAGACGCCAAACGAAGCACAGAACGGTAACGGTAGTGCACAGCCATCCCTCAACATTCTGGCTCAGTATATCAAGGATTTTTCCTTTGAAAGCCCGAATGCACCGCTTTCCCTGCGTCCGCGTGAAAATGCGCCAAACATCAGCATCAATGTTAATGTGAACGCAAATCCGATCGCTGAAGGTGATTTTGACGTTGTTCTGACCCTGACCGCACAGGCCGGTGAAGGCAAAGAAGTTCTGTTCAGCACAGAGCTGGTTTATGGCGGCGTTTTCCGCATTCAGAACATTCCACAGGAACATATGCTGCCGATCCTGTTCATCGAATGCCCGCGTCTGCTGTTCCCGTTTGCCCGTCAGATCATTGCTGATGCAACACGCAATGGTGGCTTCCCGCCGCTGATGATCGACCCGATCGATTTCGCCACCATGTTCCAGCAGCGTATGGCTGAAGAACAGGCAAAAGCTCAGGTTAAAAACTAAGCTTTCTGAAGATTTTACAAAAAAGCCGCTGCGTCTCAGACACAGCGGCTTTTTTATTTTCTAAGCAATAATCAGTTCAGATATTTTTTCCAGATTGCCTTATCACCCATTTTATCAATGAGCTTCTGATGCGCAGCAAGGTCATCAGCAGTCAGGCGTGAGGGCAGGGGCTGAGGACGCGCTTTCAGAACAATCTCTGCAATAGGTTCATTGCCGTTCTTGTCTTCATTGGCAGATTGTACGCTTAGACCCAAAGATGTCTGGCGGCCGCCGAGCAGCTCAATATAAACTTCTGCCAACAATTCCGTATCAAGCAATGCACCGTGCAATTTACGATGCGCATTATCGACGCCATAACGCTTACACAGTGCATCCAGCGTGTTTGGCCCCATCGGATGCTTGCGACGCGCCAAAGCCAGCGTATCGATCACCACGTCAGTAGAAATCGGTGTCCGGTCAATCCGCTCCAGTTCGGCATTCAGAAAGCCGATATCGAACATCGCATTATGCGCGACCAGCTTAGCGCCTTCGATAAAGGTCAGAAACTCGTCCGCAATTTCAGGAAAGGTCGGCTTATCCAGCAGGCTTTCATCGGTAATACCATGAACAGCCAATGCGTCCGGATGAACCTTTTTGCCCTGCGGATTGATATAGATATGAAATGTTTTGCCGGTGATGAATTTATTCACCATCTCGATACAGCCGATTTCAATCACCCGGTCTTCATTTTTTTCAAGGCCGGTGGTTTCCGTATCGAAAACAATCTCGCGCATAGTTCGTCCTGTAAATTGCTTATGCAGCTGTGTTTAACAGCTTTTCTAAAATCTCTGAAACTTGCTGACGGGCAAATTCTTTGTCCTGCCCCGTATCAACAATAAAATCGGCTTTTGCGCGTTTTTCAGCATCCGGCATCTGACGTGCCAGAATAGACTGAAATTTCTCTTCCGTCATATTCTCACGGGAAAGCACCCGTTCCCGTTGCATTTCATAAGGTGCACTGACCACAAGAATTTTATCCACACGACCTGTTCCCCCGGTTTCAAACAGCAGCGGAATATCCAGAACCACAAGTTTGGCACCTTTGACCTCAGCATCGCGCAAAAACTGCTGTTCTTTAGCATGGACGAGCGGATGAACAATATTCTCAAGCTTTTTAAGCTCATCCGGCTTGCCCAGAACACTGGCCGACAGGATTTTACGATCAACTTGCCCGCCAATAACAGCTTCAGGAAAGGCTTCCGCAATCAGCGGCACGGCTTCAGACTGATAAAGCTGATGGACGACCGCATCGGCATCATAAACCGGCACACCTCTATCCGCAAAAATCTGTGCGGTTGTGGATTTCCCCATGCCGATTGAGCCTGTCAGTCCAAGCTTTATCATAAGTCTGCCTATCAAGATTTTTGAACATCATTCAATATGATCTGACGCAGTTCATCTGTCACCTCAGGACGCACGCCGAACCAGTGTTCAAAGCCCGGCACTGCCTGATGCAGCAACATGCCAAGACCATCAACACAACGCAAACCGGCCTGACGCGCCTGAGCCAAAAACGGTGTTTCCAAAGGAATATAGACAATATCCGTTGCAACCGCACCGGTTTTGGCTTCAGAGAAATCAAGCGGAAAAGCTTCTACCTCGCCGTGACCGCTCATACCCAGTGAGGTTGTATTCACAATCACATCGGCTGAACGCACAAAGCCCTGTGCCTGATCCCAGCCTGCGGCTAAGATTTTTGAACCAAAATGATCGGCCAGAGCCTGCGCCCGCTCCACAGTGCGGTTCACTACAATAATTTTCTCAAAACCACGGTTCAGCAAAGCATAAAGCACTGCGCGGCTGGCACCGCCTGCGCCCAGAACCAAAGCCGTTTTGCCGCCTTTGTCCCAATCCGGCAATTGCGCATCGAGATTTGCGGCAAAACCATAGGCGTCCGTATTGCCGCCATTGAGCTTGAATTCCGCATCTATCCACAGGGTATTCACAGCCCCGATGGCCTCCGCTGCCGCATCACGTTTTTCACATAATGCAAAGGCAGTTTCCTTATGCGGAATGGTCACATTCCCGCCGCTTAAGCCTTGTTCTGCAAGGGTTTTAGCAAAGTACGGAAAGTTGTCAGGACTGTTTTCAATTGCCTTGTAAGAACCGCTTAAACCGTAGCGTTGCAGCCAGTAATTATGAATTAAAGGCGAGCGCGAATGTTTAATCGGAAAGCCGGTTACAAAGGCCTGTTTCATCTCAGCCATCAATAATTCCTCTGGCACGCAATTCTTTCAGCAAAGGCAGTAATGGCAGGCCGACAATGGTGAAATAATCACCGTCTATTTTGTCGAAAAGCTGAATGCCTTCACCCTCAACCTGATAAGCACCGACACTGGAAAGCGCAATATCGCCGACCCGCGCCAGATGACGGCCAATAAAGCCCGGCTCCAGATGACGCATTGTCATATTGGCAACTGAAACATGACGCCATACGGTCTGGCCGTTTTGCACCAGCACCACCGCGCTGTTCAGCTGATGGGTTTTACCGGACAAAGCCAGCAAATGACGGCGCGCACCGTCCATATCCGCAGGCTTGTGAAAAATTTCATTGCCGAGTGATAATGTCTGATCGCAGCCGATAATCAGTGCATGCGGAAAACGTTCACTCACTTCTTCCGCTTTGGTTTCTGCAAGGATCAGCGCCACGTCTTCCGGCGTTGCACCGGTTTCATAAAGCGGTGCCTCCACCGCGCGCTCATCAATATTGGCTTTCTGCGATGTAAACTGAATGCCCGCATTTTTTAAAAGTGCTGCACGAAAAGGGCTTTGAGAAGCAAGAATCAAAGGCAGTGCCATATTGAAAACTCCGTTCAAATATCAAAAAACTCACTGCCATATACGCAGCACAAAATACTTCTCTGAAGAATATCAGATATTTCACTACACTACAGCATAATTCATTAAACTGGAATCATTTTAGGTAAAATTATGCTGTAAATATAATGAGTTAGAGCAACCTTTGTGCGCCCAAGAGGGCGCACGGCGCTCTAAACAGTGAAAAAATACCTATCAATCATCCGTTCTGACGCGCGGGCGCAGAGCCAGAATAGCTGCGGCTGTCTCTTCAATAGAACGACGCGTCACATCAATCACCGGCCAGTTGTTGCGCTCACAAATATTGCGCGCATAGGCCAGTTCCTGCGCAATATTGATACGATCCGTATAGCTCTCCGTATCCAGCCCCGGAGATGTGCCGAGCAAACGGTTCTGACGGATGTGAGAAATACGCTCGGCGCTGGCAATCAGCCCGACAACAAGCGGCTTTTTCACATGAAGCAGCGCTTCCGGCAGCGGTATGCCTAAAACCAACGGAATATTAGCCGTTTTGATCCCGCGATTGGCCAGATAAATACTGGTCGGTGTTTTGGATGTGCGGGAAATACCGATCAGAATAATATCGGCTTCTTCCAGATCCGGCGGCAATTGCCCGTCATCATGTTCCATCGTGAAATTCAGCGCATCAATCCGGCGGAAATAATCGGCATCCAGCACATGCTGCGCACTGGCACGGCGATGGGCAGGCGCACCGAGATAGGATTGAAAAGTTGCCAGCACCGGTTCCAGCACCGAGACGCTTGGAATACCCATCTGCGAACAGGCTTCATCAATTTTCAAAGCCAGTTTCTGATCCACCACGGTGTAGAGAACAATGCCCGGTTCGGCATCAATATTCTCCAGAATTTTAGCCAGCTGTTTCTCGGTGCGGATCAGCGGATACATGTGCTCAATCGCCCGCGCATGACTGTATTGAGCCGCCGCCGCACGGCCTGCTGCAAGGAGAGTCTCTCCTGTTGCATCTGAAATCAGATGAAGATGAAAGTAAGAAAGAGTCTTTGTCACAGATTTCTCACATCCCTGTTGATGGCTGTGTGTAAAAAGTACCGGCTCAGAGACGTTTTTCTTTGCCTGTTGATTTAAACAGGATTCATCCACAGCGCGCCGGACTGTATATTCGTGACAATAAACACTGTGGGTAACAGGAGCAATTCAAAGTTGCACGGAATTCATTCAATGGTTTTCCACAGGATGGGTTTAGTGGTATTTCCAATAAGTATTGGTTTTTATTGATAAATTTTTAGTCGCATTGCTTTTTCCCGTTTGATGGGCAATTTATCCACATCAGCCGGTTTTCATGATCGTCCTGTGGGAAAACTCAGGGAAACATTTAATCCCCGTTATCAACAGACTCTAAGAATCATAAGAATCCAAAAATCATCACTTTCTTTATGGGATAACCGGGGAAAACCGGTGTGGGTAAATCGCATGACACGTAAAGTTCTGAACGTTCTCAAAGGTGAAACCGTCTTTCCACCACCAATCTGGATGATGAGACAAGCAGGACGTTATCTGCCGGAATATCGCCAGACACGGCAGCAGGCAGGAAGCTTTCTTGATCTGTGCTATAATCCTGAACTGGCAACGGAAGTGACACTTCAGCCTATCCGCCGTTATGGCTTTGATGCAGCCATTCTCTTTTCAGATATTCTTGTCATCCCCCATGTTCTTGGACGTGACCTTCGCTTTGAAGAAGGAAGGGGACCTTTAATGACACCTGTGACAGTTGATGAAATCAAAGATCTCGACATTACAGGTAAAGCAGCCAAATTAAGCGCTGTTTATGAAACCGTCAGCCGTTTGCGCGAGCAATTGCCGAATGAAACCACGCTGCTCGGATTTTGCGGTGCTCCGTGGACTGTTGCCACCTATATGATTGCCGGCCACGGCACGCCGGATCAGGCACCGGCACGTCTGTTTGCCTATCAGCACCGCGATGTTTTCATCAAGCTGCTGACTGATCTTGCAGATATTTCTGCGGAATATCTGATTGAGCAGCTTAATTGCGGTGCCGATGCGGTTCAGATCTTCGATTCATGGTCCGGCGTACTGGACGAAGATTGCTTTGAAGATTTCTGCATCAAGCCGGTTGCCCGCATTGTTAAAAAAGTCCGCGAAACCCATCCTGATGCTGTGATTATCGGTTTTCCGAAAGGGGCAGGGATGCTCTATCGGGATTACCGCGCCAAAACCGGCGTAAATGCTCTTGGGCTGGACTGGTCTGTTCCTTTGACCTTCGCACAAGAACTACAGCAGCAAGGCGCTGTACAGGGCAATCTGGACCCGTTGCGTGTGGTTGCCGGTGGCAAAGCTCTGGATGAAGGCATTGATGTTATTCTTGAGAAGCTGGGGCAGGGACCGCTGATCTTTAATCTTGGTCACGGCATCACACCGCAGGCACCGCTCGAAAATGTCGCTCAAATGGTCAACCGTATCCGTCAGGCAGGTGCATAATGGATAAATCCGGCACAAATACAGGCAATCCTGCTGTGAGAGCAGTGGTTGCTGTCGCTATAACTGCCATTGCTGCCTATGCGCTGTTTTTTGCAGCGACAGATGCAGCCTATCTCTGGATCAAAGCATTTCATATTATTGCTGTGATCGCATGGATGGCGGGCATGTTATATCTGCCGCGGCTTTTTGTGTATCACAGTCAGGAAAAGACCGGATCTGAAGCCTCCGAAACTTTTAAAATCATGGAACGCCGGTTGCTGCGCTATATCATCAATCCGGCGATGATTGTGACCTGGGTTTTGGGCCTGTGGCTGGCGTGGAAAATCTTTGAATTCCGCGGCGGCTGGCTGCATGGCAAGATTTTGCTGGTTGTTTTGCTGTCCGGCCTGCACGGCTATCTTTCCAAAAGCGTGCGGATGTTTGCTCAGGATAAAAATACCAAATCAACCAAGCATTGGCGCATTGTGAATGAAATTCCGACAGTTCTGATGATTTTGATCGTCATTCTGGTTGTCGTAAAGCCGTTCTGATCCCTATATAAGAATAAGAAATTACGCTTTGAGCGTTGTTCAGAGCGTAATTTCATCTTCTGAGACGATTTTATAGAGCTGCAAAGCAGCTTGGCTCTTGCTCAAATCACCGGAACCGGTTAAGGAAAGACACCTTCCTTCAAGAATAGCAGGTTTCCGATGCCGGTCATGCCCCTCATGACCATTATGAGCGCTCAACTGCATTTTTCTTTTTTCAATCTTTTATAATATGAGTTCCGCACCCATGCAGGAAATGAAACTACAAGATCTTAAGAACAAGACACCTGTCGATTTGCTCGCTCTCGCTGAAGAGCTGCAGGTTGAAAACGCCAGTGTTATGCGTAAACAAGAACTGATGTTCGCTATTCTGAAGAGCCTTGCCTCTCAGGAAGTCGAAATCATCGGTGAAGGTGTCGTCGAATTATTGCCGGATGGCTTTGGCTTTTTGCGTTCGGCAAATGCCAATTATCTGCCAGGTCCGGATGATATTTACATTTCTCCTTCGCAGATCCGCCGTTTTTCGCTGAAAACCGGTGATACAGTTGAAGGGCCGATCCGCAGCCCGAAAGAAGGCGAACGCTATTTCGCACTTCTCAAAGTGAATACGATCAATTTTGAGGATCCGGAAAAGATTCGTCATAAAATCCATTTTGATAATCTGACACCGCTCTATCCGAATGAGCGTTTCAAAATGGAACTGGATGTTCCGACCAATAAAGACAATTCAGCCCGTGTGATCGATCTGGTTGCACCGCTTGGTAAAGGCCAGCGTGGTCTGATCGTGGCGCCGCCACGTACCGGTAAAACGGTTCTGCTGCAGAATATTGCGCATTCGATTACCGCCAATCATCCGGAATGCTATCTGATCGTCTTGCTGATTGACGAACGTCCTGAAGAAGTGACCGATATGCAGCGCTCGGTAAAGGGCGAAGTTGTATCTTCGACCTTTGATGAGCCGGCATCCCGTCACGTTCAGGTTGCCGAAATGGTGATTGAAAAGGCAAAACGCCTTGTTGAGCATGGCCGTGATGTGGTCATTCTGCTTGACTCGATCACCCGTCTCGGCCGCGCTTATAACACCGTAATTCCTTCATCCGGTAAGGTTTTGACCGGTGGTGTGGATGCGAATGCGTTGCAGCGTCCGAAACGCTTCTTCGGTGCCGCCCGTAATATCGAAGAAGGCGGCTCGCTGACTATTATCGCAACCGCGTTGATCGATACCGGTTCGCGTATGGATGAAGTTATCTTTGAAGAATTCAAGGGTACCGGTAACTCGGAAATCGTGCTTGACCGCAAAGTTGCTGATAAGCGCATCTTCCCTGCGATGGATATTCTCAAGTCCGGTACACGTAAGGAAGATCTGCTGGTACCGCGTCAGGATCTGCAGAAAATATTTGTTCTGCGTCGTATTCTTTCGCCAATGGGCACAACCGATGCGATTGAATTCCTGATCGATAAGCTGAAACAGACAAAGAATAATGCTGAATTCTTCGATTCAATGAATACGTAATTTGTTTCACTATGCAGATATTAAAAACGCCGCCTCAAAAGGGCGGCGTTTTTGTTTAGAGCATTTCACAGTCAAGTTGGATCAACTTGACGGCTGTGATAATGCGACCAAATAAAGAATCTAGAGCATGCGCTGTGTTTCAATCTGGAAATAAATCGCTCTAGAGCAGCTTCTCAAGATCAGCGGCATCATAGACCGGCGGTAAACAGACCTGATTGCGGCACAGAATGGCACAGGAGCGTTCGCCAGCCAGAGACAGGAAAGAAGCCCATTGCGGCTGCTGGGAGGCTTGACTACGGCTTAGAATGATATCTGTGCGGCAAGGATCGGCATGACGTGATGCACAGCGATATAATTCATCATCTTTATTCTCAATAATCAGCACAAGCTTAACCGGATCAAGCAGTTGCACTGAGGCATTGAGAATTCCTGCCTGCCCATAGGCCATGTGCTGGCCACGCCCCAAAGCACGCTCTGCAAGCCTGTTGGCCTTCACTAAAAGCTCTTCATCCTCAGTGATCAGTGCCAGTCTTGTACAAGCTTCGATAATCTGGCTGGTGCTACTTGGAATAGCTTCATCCTGATCGCCAAAAAGATAGAAAATCACATCATCATTATCCAAAGCTGTTAGCCGGTAATCACCATTCTGGTCGAGATGATGCTGATTAAGTGAGATTAACAATGCTTTGGCATCATCAATATAGTTTTGCTGCGGATCAGCCTGATAAAGCGACAAGGCTGCATTAATGAGTGCTGCATAATCAGAGGACAGGGCAGGGAGCTTTGATGCAGTCTTTGACCAGACATGTCTGATAGCTGCGCCTTGCTGAGGATATAATGTGCGATAGGTTGTTTTTGCGAGTTCCAGCCAGTCGGTACGTTCAAAAACACGGGCAGCTTCAGCTAATGCGCGGATAAAATAAGCATTCCAGTCTGTCAGACATTTTTCATCGCGGCCGGGTCTGGTTCTCTGATTTCTGATGCCAAGCAGTTTTTCCCGCAGTGGTTTAAATATTTTATCATCTTCTTCGCTGAAATTCAGCATATCCAGCCGGTGAAGAATATTGCTGCCTTCCCAGTTTCCAGCAGGACTGACATTGTATTTTGTGATGAACTCAGGAGCATCTTTGCCGAGAATGCTCTCTATTTCTGACTGATCCCAGATATAAAATTTGCCTTCAACACCTTCGCTGTCCGCATCAAGTCCGGAGGCAAAACCACCATCCGGCAAAGCCATTTCATATGACAACCATTGAATAATTTCTTCGATTCGAACCCGAAACAATGGATTATGCGTGCTGCTCCATGCCCATAAGCATTGCCTGATCGTCTGCGCATTATCATAAAGCATCTTTTCAAAATGCGGCACGAGCCAGAATGCATCGGTGCTATAGCGCGCCAGACCACCGGCAAGATGATCATAAATACCGCCATTGAGCATTTTCTCCGTGCTGAGAACAAACAGATCATAATGCTGTTGCTGCTGGCTGATTTTCCATGATGTCCAGAGCATCGACATGAACGGAAAATTCGGAAATTTAGGTTGTCCGCTGAGACCGCCATATGTCGTATCAATACGTCTGGCTATTGTATCAGCATAGCGTTGGAAAGCGTTTTCATCATTCTCAGCAGGTTTAGCATCCGGTGTTAAAACAGTCTGCAAATGTGTTTTAAGCGCTGTCACATTGCCATTAATTCGCTCGCGGTCATTTTTCCATAAAGTGCCGAGGCTTTGAAGAATATCCATAAAGCCGGGCAAACGACCATTGGCATGTTTTGGAAAATATGTGCCACCCCAAAAAGCATCGCCTTGCGGTGTCAGAAAAATTGTGAGCGGCCAGCCACCTTGCTCTCCCATGGCTGTGAGGGCTGACATATAAATCTGGTCAATATCCGGTCGTTCTTCCCGATCCACCTTAATATTGATAAAATGCTCATTCATCAGTTGAGCAACTTGCTCATCCTCAAAACATTCATGCGCCATGACATGGCACCAGTGACAGGCGGAATAGCCGATCGAAAGCAAAATCGGCTTGTCATGAAAACGGGCGAGTTCGAGCGCTTCATTGTCCCAGAGCTGCCAGTTGACCGGATTTGCACTGTGCTGTTTCAAATATGTGCTGTTCGCTGTATGAAGGCGATTAGAGCTGGCATTGTTTTGTGTCGGGCTTTGCGTCGGGTTCATGGCTTTGCCTTTCCGATTTTCAAGCCGATACAGTAGTGCTTCAGGCAGCTAAAGAACGGCAATCATTCTCTTAACTTGTAACGGATTTTCGATGTCAGTGCAGTCTTTTCATCACGATACTATTTTTGCGCTTTCAAGCGGGCGTTTGCCTTCAGGCGTGGCAATTATCAGATTATCAGGCCCAAAAACTCGATTCATTACCGAAACTATCATTGGAAAATTGCCAGAAGCGCGAAAAGCCGTATTCAGTAATCTTAAAAATAAAACAGGCGAAGTTTTGGACAGCGGTCTGACACTTTTTTTTGAGGGACCTAAAAGCTTTACTGGAGAAGATTGTGCGGAATTTCATATTCACGGCGGTATTGCTGTGGTTGAAAAATTTCTGGAAAGCCTGTCAGAATTTGAAAAATGCCGTTTAGCCGAAGCCGGAGAATTTACGCGTCGCGCATTTGCGAATGGCAAGATGGATTTGACGATGGCCGAAGGGCTGGCCGATCTGATTTCCGCTGAAACAGAAACGCAAAGACGTTTAGCGCAGCAAGTTGCTTCCGGCGCGCAACGCAATCTTTACATGGACTGGCGACAAAAACTCATTCAAGCGCGTGCATTTATCGAGGCGGAACTTGATTTTGCCGATGAAGGCGATGTACCGGGATCAGTATCGGATCGCGTCTGGAGTGAGATGCAGGATCTTAGTGTAAAGATTGAAAAACATATTGAAGACGGAAAACGCGGGTCAATGCTGCGTGACGGTTTTCATATTGTGATTATTGGCGCACCGAATGCCGGAAAATCCAGTCTGATGAATTTACTGGCAGCACGTGATGTGGCTATTATTTCTGATGAGGCCGGTACAACGCGCGATCTGCTTGAAGTGAAGTTAAATTTGAATGGCGTTGCAACTTATGTAACAGACACAGCAGGCATTCGGGAAACAACAGGTAAAGTTGAGCAAATTGGCATTCAGCGAGCGATAGACAAAGCTGCGGAAGCAGATTTGATTTTATACATAGAGGATATTTCCAACCCTATCACGGTAGACATTTCTGAGTTCCAGACAGATATTTGGACGATTGGCAACAAAGCCGACCTTAAATCTGAAACCATACCAAACTATGACTATTTGATCTCGACCAAAAATAATGAAGGCATCAACAACCTTCTGGATAGATTAAGTACCTACATTTCAGAGAAAACAAAACTTCAAAACGATGTCGTTCCGACGCGCCGCAGACATATTGATTTATTAAATCAATGCAAATCTGAAATTGAGAAAGCCGTTAATTCGAAAACCCTACCACTGGAATTAAGAGCTGAAAATTTACGCATTGCCTCTCAGCACCTTGGAAAAATTACCGGTGACGTAGACGTAGAGGATATTCTCGATCTCGTATTCTCTCAATTCTGTATCGGAAAATGATTCACGTGAAACAAATTTCATGATATAGGCTGATTAACAATCAGAGATGTTTCACGTGAAACATTCTGTGGAATCTAAAAACACAATTTGACTCGACTGAATTATTCTGAGTCGACAGATTCCCACTTCTGAAATTCTTGTACACTCTTGAGTTATGTGTTCCCTTTTCAGAGAGAACATGAGAATGATGATTCACGTGAAACCAAACAAGTTTTGGATATGATTATGACAGGTTTTTACGACGTCATTGTTATTGGTGGTGGTCATGCCGGGACAGAAGCTGCCGCAGCATCAGCAAGAACCGGCGCTAAAACTGCTTTAGTAACGCATCATTTTGATACGATCGGTGTTATGTCCTGTAATCCAGCTATTGGCGGATTAGGAAAGGGACAGCTCGTCCGTGAAATTGATGCGCTTGATGGTTTAATGGGTAAAGCTGCCGATCAGGCAGGTATTCAGTTTCGTCTATTGAATCGTCGTAAAGGTCCTGCTGTTCGTGGCCCGCGCACTCAGGCGGATCGCAAATTATACCGTCTGGCTATTCAAAACTTCATCAGAGAACAGCAAAACCTGACGGTCATTGAAGGTGGTGCAGCAGATATTCTCGTTGAAAATGGTGTAGTCAAAGCTGTTCAACTCATGGATGGTACAATTATCAATTGTGCATCTGTTGTGCTGACAAGCGGAACATTCTTGAATGGCCTTATTCATATTGGTGAGAAAACTATCCCTGCTGGACGCATGGGTGAAAAACCGGCACTGGGACTATCTGAACGTTTGATTGGTCTTGGCTTTGCTTTAGGTCGTTTGAAAACCGGTACGCCTTGCCGTATTGATGGCAAGACGATTGACTGGGCAAGTCTGGATAAACAATCAGCAGATGAAGATCCGGTTCCGTTTTCAATGATGACGGATAAGATCACAGTACCACAAATTGATTGCGGAATTACACGGACAACGGATGCGACGCATCAATTGATCCGCGATAACATCCATCGCTCGGCAATGTATTCAGGGAATATTGAAGGCATTGGCCCTCGGTATTGTCCGTCGATTGAGGATAAAATCGTCAAATTTGGCGACCGTGACGGGCATCAGATTTTTCTTGAGCCGGAAGGTCTTGATGATGATACTGTTTATCCTAATGGTATTTCGACCAGCCTGCCGGAAGATGTGCAGCTTGATATTTTGAAAACCATACCCGGATTGGAGCATGCGAAAATGCTGCAGCCAGGCTATGCTATTGAATATGACTTTATTGATCCGCGCGAATTGCAGCGCAGCCTTGAAACTCGTCGGGTTAAAGGTCTGTTCTTAGCTGGCCAGATTAATGGTACAACCGGTTATGAAGAGGCCGGAGCACAAGGCTTACTTGCTGGTTTGAACGCTTCCAGACATGCCGGTGGCAGTGAGCCGGTTATTCTTCAGCGTACAGAAGCCTATATCGGTGTGATGATTGATGATCTGACAGCGCGTGGTGTTAGTGAACCATATCGCATGTTTACATCGCGTGCAGAATTCAGACTTTCACTTCGTGCAGATAATGCCGACAGTCGTTTGACGCCTTTGGGTGAAAACTGGGGACTTATTGGTTCAGCGCGGCAAACACGCTTTAATGAGAGAAAACAAGAGCTGGATCAGGCGAGGGAGCTTGCTCAATCCTTATCCATTACACCAAATGCTGCGGCTGGTTTTGGATTGAATCTCAACAAAGATGGGATTCGCCGCACGCTTTATGATCTGCTTTCCTATCCGGATATTAATCTCGAGCGTCTCACAGAAGTCTGGCCGGAGCTTTCTGGTTTGTCTTCTGCTACAAAAGAAGCTCTGGAAATTGAAGCGCAATATTCTGTTTATCTGGATCGTCAGACAGCGGATATTGCCGTGATGGAACGTGAAGAGCAGTTGATTATACCACGATCAATCCAATTCTCGACAATTTCTGGCCTTTCCCTTGAATTGAAGCAAAAGCTTGAGAAGCGTCAGCCTTCAAATATTGCAGAAGCGCAAAGAATTGAGGGGATGACGCCTGCTGCGATCGCATTATTGATAACACATATCCGTAGACATGGTATTGCACAGGATATTTCGGGTGATTTGGCAAAACCAGCATGACAAAAGATAAATATTTTGATTCACTGAAACAAATATACCCATCTGTTTCACGTGAAACAGCCGATGATTTGATTGGTTTTGAAACACTGTTCAAAAAATGGTCCAAAGCAATCAATCTGGCTTCGCCAAATACACTGGAAACTCTGTGGGAACGTCACATTCTTGATAGTGTTCAGCTTTTTAAATTGGCACCTCAAGCAAAACAGTGGCTGGATTTAGGATCAGGCGGCGGTTTCCCAGGTGTTGTTTTGGCAATACTGCTGAAAGAAACCGGCGGTTCAATAAGACTGGTTGAGAGTAATAGTAAGAAATCAGCGTTTTTGAGAAATGCATTGGCTCAATTCCAAACGCACGGACAGGTTGTGAATGCCAGAATTGAAAGCTGTTATCAGCAAATTCAGGTTCCGGAAATCATCACTGCCAGAGCCTTGGCTTCGCTGGACAAGCTGTTTGAACTGACAGAACCGTGGATGACAAAAGGTGCTAAGGCTTTGTTTCAAAAAGGGCGGGACTATCAGCGTGAAATTGATGAAAGTCTGCTGAACTGGAAATTTGATCTTGTACGACATGGAAGCGCAATAGAAGCGGATTCAGTCATTCTGGAAATCAGTAATTTACAACGCCGTTGAATGGCAATGACATTGAATGAGCATTGAAAACGGAAGTTATTCGGGACAATTATTATGAATAACAGAACACGGATTATAACGATCGCGAACCAGAAAGGCGGCGTGGGAAAAACCACAACTGCTATTAATCTGGCGACTGCTTTGGCTGCAATCGGTGAAAATGTATTGATTGTTGATCTCGATCCGCAGGGCAATGCCAGTACCGGACTTGGAGTTGACCGTAAAAATCGTCCATTGTCATCTTATGATGTGCTGACGCAGAATGCTTCTGTGCCGGATGCAGCAATTGCGACTGATGTACCAAATCTTTATCTGGTTGCATCGACGCTGGATTTGCTCGGTATTGAAATGGAAATTTCCCATGCGCCGGACAGAACCAGACGTTTGCGTGATGCGCTGCGCTTTGATTCAGGTATTGCCGATCATTTCAGCTATATTCTGATTGATTGCCCGCCGTCACTCAATCTTCTGACATTGAATGCAATGGCTGCCGCAGACTCTGTTCTGGTGCCGTTGCAGTGTGAGTTTTTTGCTCTGGAGGGTCTCAGCCAGCTGCTCGAAACTGTCAATCAGGTGCGCAATTCGCTTAATCCTGAATTGTCGATTCAGGGCGTTGTGCTGACCATGTATGACAGCCGAAACAATCTGGCCAATCAGGTTGTTGATGATGTGCGCGCCTTTATGGGCGAGAAGGTTTACCGGACTGTTATTCCGCGCAACGTGCGGGTATCGGAAGCACCGTCTCATGGTAAACCGGCCATTCTTTATGATCTGAAATGCGCAGGAAGTCAGGCCTATCTTCAGCTGGCATCCGAAGTGATCCAGCGGGAACGCCAGCTTCGTACCGCAGCATGAAACTGACTATTCGATTCGACTACGTAACAATTTGCAGAAAGCATTCAACTGATGAACGATGATCCTTCAAAAAAGCGTCTTGGTCGCGGTCTGGCAGCTCTGATTGGGGATATCGACCGGCCTGTGGAAGAACGCAAGGCACCGGTTCCGCTTGAACGTTATGTGCCTATTGAATTTGTAAGCCGTAATCCGCGCAATCCGCGTCGCATTTTTACGGAAGCTGAGCTGGAAGATCTGGCACAGTCCATTCGTGAGCATGGCATTGTACAGCCGATTGTCGTGCGTCCGGCACCAGAAAATCGTGAGCATTTTGAGCTGATTGCCGGTGAGCGTCGTTGGCGTGCGGCACAGCGTGCCGGTTTAACCGAAATTCCGGTTATTATGCGCGATGTGGATGATCGCGTTGCTCTTGAGCTGGCAATTATCGAAAACGTTCAGCGTGCTGATCTGAACCCTGTTGAAGAAGCAATGGGTTATCAGTTGCTGATTGATGAGCATGATTATACGCAAGCTGATCTGGCACAGGTTATCGGTAAGAGCCGCAGTCATGTTGCAAATACGCTGCGTCTTCTTAAACTGCCGACAGAAGTACAGGGGCTGATCAATGATGGTGCTTTGACTGCCGGTCATGCGCGCACACTGATTACAATGGAAAATCCTCAGGCTGTTGCAGAACGCATCGTCAAAGAAGGTCTGTCAGTCCGTCAGGTTGAGGCTCTGTCTCAGGCTGAGAGCAAGGGTATTCCGGCGGTTAAGCCGGAACGTGCACCGGTTGAAAAAGATGCTGATACACGGGCATTAGAAAAGCTGCTTTCTGATGTAACCGGTATGAAAGTTGAAATTAATCATCGTGATCGTGGTGGCGAAGTTCGCATCCGTTATAGTTCTCTTGAACAATTGGATGAAATTTGCCGCCGCTTGCAAAGCTAATTTACTAAAAAATAAAAGAAAAGCCGGTCTGAGTACCGGCTTTTTTATTATGATGAAATCAACGTCTTTGTTTATTTCTTATTGCTTCTACTGTCAGAGCAATAAAAGCCTGTCTGATGATTGCTGTTGACAGGGTCGCATTCTGTCGGCTTTCAAGAACTGTGCGCTGAAGCCTGTCTGTCACCTTGTTGAGCGCTGCAACGCTCCAAAGTCCTAAAGCCGTCTCAACCAGCTTTTTACGGGCGAAGAAAATCGGTGGTTTTGCAGAATTGACAACAAGTCCTGCCGGTACATTTCCTGTTTCCATAGCATAGCGCAATGTCTGTAATTGGCTGAACTGGCGGATAGCTGAATTGACGAGCAGGAAAGGGTGGGTGCCGGTATTGACTACGCGGTCAAAGGCAATGTTGAACTTTGGCAGATCACCAATCAGAACAGCGTCGATCACCTCATCCTGAGAAAGAGCGGCGACATCGCCGACAGATTCCCGCACATCTTCAAGTTCAATACGCTGCTGGCCGCGCGCATAAAGGCAAAGCTTTTCAAGTTCACCGCGTGTGGCCAGACGGTCACCGCCAAGGCTCAGGCGCAGAAACTGACGGGCATCATTGGAAATTTGCAAATGATTGGCTTGCAACACATCGTCGATTAAACCGTCAATGCCGCGCGCATCATCGCTATAGCAGGGCAGAGCCATGGCTGTGGAGCCGTTTTCCACATTGGTGCGCAGTGCTGCACCTTTTTTCAGATCACCAGCCTCAACCAGAATATAGGTGTCCTGAGGTGGTTCTGAAATCAGGTTTTTAACGGCCTCAGCCAGATTTTTTTGTGCCGAAGCATTTTTAATCCAGATCAGACGATCTCCGCCGAACATGGAAATTGTTCTGGCTTCATCGATCAGGCGGGCAGGGTCTTTGTCTATTTCATCCGCTTCAATCCGTAAAACCGCAAACGGATCATCGAGAGGCAGGCCGGTCAATTTGGCGAATTTTGCGCCGCGCTCACTAACAAGACCTTTGTCGGGACCATAGAGCAAGACTACCGTTCCGGTTTGAGCCGGACGCGCGAGAAACCCATCAACTTCATGTGCTTTTTTCTGTGCCATATGTCTGCTTACAACAAAGGCAGCTAAAGTGAAATCCGTGTTTCAGCTTTCAAATAAAAATGCCGCGGGATGAGCGCGGCATTTTTTGAACTTCAGATGACAGTCCTATTTATTGGATCAGCAATGCATCATCATCCAGTGTTTCACCGCGTACTTTTTTGAACATATCAATCAGGTCTTTAACGGTAAGGTTCTTACGCTCATCTCCGGAAACATCGAGGATGATATTACCGCCATGCAGCATGATTGTACGGGTCCCGTAATCAAGTGCCTGCTGCATGGAGTGCGTTACCATCATCGTCGTCAGCTTGTTTTCACTGACTAACTTGGCTGTGAGTTTCATGATGAAATCTGCCATGCCCGGATCAAGCGCAGCCGTATGTTCATCAAGCAGCAAGACTTCTGATTTTGTCAGGGTGGCCATGATGAGAGACAGTGCTTGACGCTGACCACCGGAGAGCAGATCCATACGATCCTGCACACGGTTTTCCAGACCGAGATTAAGCCCTGCAATGCGTTCGCGGAACAGTTCACGACGCTTATGATTAAGCGCATGGGACAGGCCACGCTTTTGACCGCGCATGGCTGCGAGGGCAAGGTTCTCTTCAATCGATAATGCTCCACAGCTGCCGGTCAGCGGGTCCTGAAACACGCGTGCTACCATGGAGGCACGGTCAGCGGTCGATTGTTTGGTGACATCTTTATTGCCGATCAGGATTTTTCCTTCAGAGGCCTGAACATCACCGGCGAGGGCACCGAGCAGGGTTGATTTACCCGCACCATTGGAACCGATTACAGTAACAAATGTGCCTTCTTCAATCTTCAGATTGATGCCGGAAAGTGCCTGTTTCTGCAGAGGTGTACCACGACCGAACACAACACCAAGATTTGAGACTTCAATCATTTGGAAGCTCCTCCGCGACGAAGGCGTGGCAGAATGAGTGCCAGTGTGACCAGTACGGCTGTTGCCAGATTAAGGTCAGACGCTTTGAGCCCGATGAAATCACTGCTCAGCGCCAGCTGGATGGCGATACGATAAAGTATGGAACCAATGATACAGCCGATCAGCGCCCAAAGCAAAAAGCGCGTGCGGAATAATGTTTCACCGATAATCACTGCGGCAAGACCGACAACAATTGTGCCGACACCGGAGGTGACATCTGCAAAGCCGTTTGTCTGGGCAAATAATGCGCCGCCAAGAGCCACCAGAGCATTGGACATAGCCATGCCGAGATAAATCTGACGATCGGTTTTCACGCCCTGTGCGCGTGCCATACGCGCATTGGTACCGGTTGCACGCATGGCAAGACCGATATTGCTCTCCAGAAAACGCCAGATGAGCAGGGCGGCGATGATAACAAGAACACCAACAAAAAGCGGACGCACATAATATTCAGGAACACCTAACCCATAAAAAGGTGAGATCATTGTATCCTGATTAATCAGAGCGACGTTCGGCTTGCCCATCACACGCAGATTGACTGAGAAAAGCGCAGTCATGGTAAGGATGGAGGCCAGAAGATTAAGGATGCCGAAGCGGATATTCAATGTTGCGGTTACAAGTCCGGCAACAGCGCCTGCCATCATGGCAATCAGCGCGGCAAGCCACGGATTAACACCGGCAATAATTAAAACAGCAGTAACAGCGGCGCCGAGTGGAAAGGAACCATCCACAGTCAGATCTGGAAAATCAAGCACACGAAACGACAGATATACGCCGAGGGCTACAAATGAAAAGACCAGACCTAATTCGACCGCACCCCAAAAAGCGATCAGACTCACAATAATGTTCCTTCGGCTTGTGCAGACGGCCGGCACTCTCAAACGGGTCAATCACAGTTCTGTTTTGACCGTCTGATAATACGGGGCAGCCTGCCTGTTGAAATCTGAGTATCTTTTGTTTTGCGGTCTGTGCCGGATTTAAAAGATACAAAGGAGATGATCCGGATATTGAGGTCTTAAAAATTGAACCCGAATATCCGGATGATGAAAAACCGGTAAAGCAACTTTACCGGCTAGAGCATAATTCCTTAAACTTGAATCAGTTTAAGGTAAAATTATGCTCTAATTTTAAAGTGTTAGAGCGAGTTTTGTGTGCCAAGTCTGGCACACGGCGCTCTAGAATATAGATTATTCTTTGATGACTTTGCTTGCGCGGTCGACCACAGCCTGCGGGATTTCAATACCCATTTTCTTTGCTGCAACCAGATTGACAACCAGATCTGTACCGGCGGCAACTTTCACCGGAATATCACCAGGCTTTTCGCCCTTCAGAATACGGACAACAACTTCACCGGTCTGCTTGCCAACATCATAATAGTTGAAACCGAGAGCGATGAAAGCACCGCGGCTGACGGAATCTGTATCGGCAGTCATCAGAGGAATCTTGGCTTCTTCCGCAACACTGACCGCACCTTCAAGGGCAGAAATAATAGTGTTGTCAGTCGGGATATAAATCAGGTCTGCTTTACCGATCAAAGCGCGGGCTGCGCCCTGAACTTCAGCCGATTTGGTTGCAGCTGATTCAACCACTTCCAGACCACCTTCTTTGGCCGCAACTTTCAGGCCTTCGAGAAGCGAAATCGAATTGGCCTCACCGGAATTATAAAGGAAGCCGATGGTCTTTACATTCGGAGCTACTTCTTTGATCAGTTTGATGTGATCAGCAACCGGTGAAAGATCGGACAGACCGGTGACATTGCCGCCAGGCTTTTCCATGCTTTTAACAAGCTGTGCGCCAACCGGATCAGACACGGCAGTAAACACAACCGGAATATCACGGGTGCCGGAAACCACGGCCTGCGCAGATGGTGTGGAGATCGGTACAATTACATCCGGTGCTTCACCGATGAACTGACGGGCGATCTGTGCTGCTGTTGCAGGATTGCCCTGAGCAGACTGATAGGTGAATTTCAGATTTTCACCTTCTTTAAAACCGGCTGCGGCCAGTGCATCTTTTACACCGTCGCGGGCAGCATCAAGAGCCGGATGTTCAACAATTGCTGTGACAGCAACACTGACATCTTTGGCATTTGCCGGTGCAGCAATCATTGTTGTGGCCATAGCTGTCGACAGCAAAGCCAGGAAAAGTGTACGCATGAAAATCTCCCTCTGTTCCGCGTCCCGATCAAAACGAATAATCAGTTCTCGGAGAGAGGTCAACGCGCATCATATGGGATAGTCAAGAGGCGGACACTTTAGCGCTATTCTTACCGGCAGGCGTGGCGGTAAAAGCATAGTTGTTTCACGTGAATCATCGTGGTTAGCAAAAACTTAACGACATTTTTTATGATTTACAGGTTTCACGAAATCAAAATCCGTTATGCATATTGTTTATGCAGCTCAAGATATTCGCTCAGTTCTTTAGCTGCTGCAGCGCCTGCGCGATTGGCTCCGATGGTTGATGCCGATGGTCCATACCCAACCAGATGAATGCGCGGATCTTTGACAACTTCAGTAGCCAGTCTGCCGCCCATGATAATACCGCCATTGGCTTCGCGGATTTGTAATGGCGCTAGATGATCGAGGGAGCTGCGGAAGCCGGTACACCATAAGATGACATCGGCACGTTGTTCTGTGCCGTCTGCCCAACGGATACCTGTTTCTGTTATCTCGTTGAACATTGGCAGGCGGTTTAATGCACCACGTTCACGGGCAGCATGCAAAGCAGGGGTGAGGGGAATACCGGTTACAGAAACAACAGAGCCGGGTATCAAACCGCGGCGGACACGATCTTCGACAATAGCCACAGCTGCGCGGCCATCTTCTTCTGTAAATGGTGTTTCACGAAATTGCGGTTCGCTGCGGGTTACCCATGTTGTTGTGGTGACCTGTGAAATTTCATCAAGCAGCTGCAGAGCGGAAATACCACCGCCGACAATGACAACATGTTTACCGATGAATGCTTCAGCTGTCTGATAATCGCGGGTATGAAGCTGCTGTCCTTTGAAAAGTTCAGCACCGGTATAATGCGGTATGACCGGTGTCTCCCATGTGCCGGTGGCATTGATTAATCCGCGGGCAGTGAAAGTTTCCCTATCGGTTTCAATACGAAAACGCTCATTGCGCTCACAAACAACATTGACGCTCACCGGTCTGTAAACCGGCAAATGAAACTTCTTTTCATAGGCCGCATAATATCGGGGAACAGCAATGGATGCTTTGACCTCTGATACTTCGGGCTCCAGAACATCTGCGAAAGACATACCCGGAAGGTCATGAATCCGGTTTACTGTGCTGAGTGTGAGGGAAGGCCAGCGATATTGCCATGCGCCGCCGGCATCGGGCGATTTATCGAGAATGATAAAATTGCGGCCTGCTTTCAGACCCAGTTTTTGCAGATGATAAGCAGATGATAAACCGGCCTGTCCGGCACCAATAATCAGAATATCGGTTTTAAAGGCCATATGCAGTGCCGGTTTTGTTACAGTCTCTTGATTATCACTCATGGCCAGAATCCGCTTTATCGAACAACTAAACCTTACTTAGGTTTTTGTTCCGTTCATACAAGCGGTTGGTAGGGGAAGAGAGAAGTGGTGATCCCGACTGGATTCGAACCAGTGGCCTACAGATTAGGAATCTGTCGCTCTATCCTACTGAGCTACGGGACCGGATAGTATGGTGCACACATACTGATTTTTTGACCGTAAGCCAAGGGCAGGCAGGGCAGAAAATACCGGAATAGTCTGATGAGAAATAAAAAAGCGAAGAGGGGATTATGCCTCTTCGCTGAACAGAAACCTGTTTAATTTGCAGTCTGAGATCAGGCTGCGATTTTCTCAGCCGGCGCTAGCTGCGCGTCTTTGAGACGATATTGTGCAAGCTCAACCCAATAGCTCATGCCATAGGGCAGGGCATCATCATTAAAGTCATAGGCCGGATGATGCAGGTTTGCGCTCTCGCCATTGCCGAGGAAAATATAGCAACCCGGACGCGCTTCGAGCATATAGGAGAAATCTTCGCCACCCATCATCGGTTCAACTTCACGGGTGATCGGGCCATTGATGCTGACCTTGTCAGCAACATTGGCGGCGATTTCTGTCTGGCCGGAATGGTTGAATGTCACCGGATAGTTGTTTTTAAAATCAAGATCGATCTTGATATTGTTGAGCAGACCAAAGGCTTCACAATGGGCACGCATACGCTGTTCGGCAAAAGCACGATTGTGCTTTGTGAGGCTGCGTACTGTGCCCGCGAGCACGGCTTTTTCCGGAATAATATTATAAGCTTCACCGGCATTAAATTTGGTCACTGAGATTACCAATGAATCCAGCGGGTTTGATCCACGTGAAACAATGCTCTGTAATGCGGTGACCAGTTGGGAGCCGATAACGATCGGATCAATATTGCGATGCGGCTGTGCGGCATGGCCGCCTTTGCCGTTGATGGTGATGGTAAATTCATCAGTCGCGGCCATGATCGGGCCTTTGCAAACGGCCAGTTCACCGACAGGAATGCCCGGCATATTATGCATGCCGTAAACTTCAACAATATTGAAGCGCTCCATCATACCGTCTTTGACCATAGCCAGACCACCGGCACCGCCTTCTTCGGCAGGCTGGAAAATGACGATGACTTCGCCGTAGAAATCACGGGTCTCGCAGAGAATTTTTGCAGCACCGAGCAGCATGGAGGTGTGGCCGTCATGGCCGCAGGAATGTGCCTTGCCCGGATTTTGCGAAACCCATTCCGGTGTGCCGGTTTCAGTCAGCGGTAATGCATCCATATCCGCACGCAGACCGATTGCCTGACCTGCACCTTTTTTGCCTTTAATGACGCCGACAACACCGGTGCGTCCGATACCGGTCACAACTTCATCACAGCCGAATTCACGCAGTTTTTGTTCTACAAATGCCGCAGTTTCATGCACGTCATAGAGTAATTCCGGTTTGCTGTGTAAATGTCTGCGCCACAGGCTGACTTCCTGTTTTAATTGTGCGGCGCGATCTAAAAGCGGCATTTCTGTTCTCCGAACCTGTGTGCCTCTCCTCCGAGGCATTATGAGCGAGGCGGTATGTGGACTGCATAAAACTGAAATCACTCGTCACAGTAATGATGCAATAAAATTATACACACTATGAGCGGGTGTGGGTAAAACACAACGCTCTCAGATAACATAGTGTGTTTTATAAAATTTCGCCAATCGGTCTTTGCCTTTTATACGGTGTCTGAGGTAGAAAAGTTTACTTAAGAAAAATGTGCAGGCATTTTTTCTGATGACCGGATTTTTGCCGCTTTATACCGCTTGAAGACCTGACGAAACAAATGCAGGTTCTGATCTGCGGTGAAGCAGGATATAGTTCCGGATATCTGAATACCGAATATTACGCCTTGAAAGGTGGTCATCCCATGATCCCGAATATTTTAAAACAATCTGTTCTGGCAATGACTGTCTCATGCCTTGCAATTTCGCAGGCTGTTTCAGTGGCGCAAGCCAATCCTTATATGGCTGTTGATGTGTCGACCGGTAAGGTACTGGCGCATAATGATGCTTTTAAGCGCTGGTATCCGGCATCGCTGACCAAAATGATGTCAGCCTATGTGGTGTTCCGCGCTTTGCGCTCCGGTCAGAAAACACTAGAATCGCCGGTGCGTATGTCTGTTGCAGCGACAAAAGAACCGCCGAGCAAAATGGGCTATAAGGCCGGTTCGGTGATGACACTGGACAGTGCTTTGAAAATCATGATGGTGAAATCCGCCAATGACGTGTCCGTTGCAGTGGCTGAATCCGTTGGCGGCAGTAAAGCCGGATTTGCAAAAATGATGAATGCCGAAGCAAGACGCATTGGCATGTTCGGTTCAAACTTTACCAATCCGCATGGTCTGCCTGATCCGAACAATTATTCGACTGCGCGCGATATGGCCTTGCTTGCTGCGCAGCTGCGTCGTGAATTTCCTGAATATGCCCATTACTTTAATACGGAAGCGATTGATCCGGGTGAGGGCAAAAAAGTTCAGGCCAATTACAATATTCTGCTCGGCCGGTTTAATGGCGCTGACGGTATGAAAACCGGCTTCATTTGCGCTTCCGGATTTAACCTCGCCGGCTCTGCAACCCGAAACGGCCGTACAATTGTTGCTGTTGTGCTGGGTGCTGCCAAACAGGAAGACCGTGCCGTGCAGGCTGCGGAATTGCTGCAAAATGGTTTTGCTACCCGTGGCGGCGGCGGTGCAACGCTTGCCAGCCTTGTGCCTTATGGCAGCAATAATAATCAGGCCACAGATTTGCGAGCGCAGATTTGCAGCCAGCAGGCTATGTCTGACCGCTGGGACGGTCGTGATGTGGAAGGCCGTTTGAAAATCAATTCGCCTTATATTACGGCGATGACCCGTGAACCGGTTGCGGTTCCTGTCGGACTGGTTGCCAAAGCACCGGAAGTGCAGGCCGGCGGCGTGCTGCATATTTCACAAGTGCCGATTCCACTACAGCGTCCTATGCGCGGTAATCTGACAACAGCAGTGAATTAACATGTCCTTCAAACCGATCAGCGTTTCTGTGCTCACAGGTTTTCTGGGAGCAGGAAAAACCACATTGCTCAACCGGCTGCTGAAAGATCCTGCCTTGCAGGATACGGCGGTTATCATCAATGAATTTGGTGATGTCAGTATAGATCATCTGCTTGTTGAGCAGACGGCTGACGGGGTTATCCAGCTTGCTGATGGTTGCCTGTGCTGCACCGTTCGCGGTGAGCTGGTGGACACACTGGCGGATCTGATTGAGCGGGTGCAGATGGGCAAGATCAATGCCTTGCAGCGCATTGTGATCGAGACAACCGGTCTGGCTGATCCGGTGCCTGTATTGCAGGCGCTGATGGGGCATCCGGTTTTAATGCAGGTTCTGAAACTGGATGGTGTGATTACAGCAGTTGACGCTGTGAATGGTATGGCGACATTGGATGCCCATATTGAGGCGGTGAAACAGGTAGCAGTTGCCGACCGGATTGTTCTGACCAAATCTGATCTTGCCGATACAGCACAGCTTGCAGCTTTAAAGACGCGGATCAGAAACCTTAATCCGGCAGCCGAAATCTATGACAATGTTGCAGACGATATCGGTTATGCAGCTTTGTTTGATTGCGGCCTGTACAATCCGGCAGGCAAGACACCGGACGTGCAGAACTGGCTGAAAGCAAACAGTTATGACGACCATCATGACCATCACGACCACGTTTGTGAAATACATGGTACAGGCTGTTCCGGCCATCATCACGGTGAGCATGGACATCATCATCACCACCATCACGATGAGACAATCCGTTCATTCTCGCTGAAACATGATGCGCCGGTACCTTTTGCAGCCATTGAAATGTTTCTGGATTTGCTGCGCTCTACCCACGGCGACAAATTACTGCGCATGAAAGGGATTATCGCTGTTGCTGAAGATGCTGAACGACCGCTGGTTATCCATGGTGTGCAGCAGATTTTGCATCCGCCTGTGCGCCTGAAAAGCTGGCCGCAGGAATTACAGGACAGCAAATATCAGACACGTCTGGTTCTGATTACCAAAGATCTGGATGAGACCTATATACGTGATCTGTTTGATGCGTTTTTAGGCAAGCCGCGTATTGATCAGGCTGATGCACAGGCGCTGACTGATAATCCGCTGGCAATTCCCGGTTTTTCCATGAAGGGCTAAAAGTCTTAGAGCGGTTTACGTCCAGATTGGATCATAGTGCTCACTCTAGATTCTTTATTTGGTCGCATTATCACGGGCGTCAAGTTGATCCAACTTGACTGTGAAATGCTCTAGCCCTTTTGTATCAGAAAATGAAAAACCCGACCCTCATTCTGCTGTTCCAGCAGAATATGCCCTTCTGACTGGCAGAAATGGGCAATATCAAGCGGGGAAAGCGGATCAGTGGTTTCAATCCTGATCCGGTCACCGGCAGACAGGTCTTGTAATTTTTTACGGGTTTTCAAAACAGGTAAGGGGCATTGCAGCCCCTTAAAATCATAAAAAACTTCAGCTTCAGCGGTCATTTTATTGGCCGGTCAGCCGGTTCCAGAGAGATTTCTTCTCAGCTGTTACCGCCGGCATATCCGGTGTTACCTGAGGGGCAACAACGGCTGCTGCTGCCGGATTATTGTTCGGCACAGGAACAGAAGCGGTTGCGTTCTGATCCAGAACAGGCTGGGTTGCCGGTACATTAGCTGCAACCGAGGTTGCAGCAGGTGCTGTTACAGGTGTCTGAGCGATCGCTGTCGGTGCTGCAGTATCCGGTGCGCCTGGTGTCTCGGAAGAGGCAGGGCTTAAAGATGGCGGCGTGCGGGATACTTTCTCACCACGTGCGCGACGTGCACTCCAGTCAGATACCAGTTTTGCTTCCTGAACGCCCATGATTGAAGGCGCAGGCTGTTTTTTCGATGATTTATTCAGCGCGCTCGAAAAAGCTGCATCATAGGTTTTCTGGTAGCTGGAATAAGCAGACTGGATTGAATCCGGCTGCGACATTGGCGGACAGGCGGCAGAAGCCGAAAGTCCCTGCTGTCCCGGGAAATTCTGATTAAAGACGTAACGCTTGCCGCAAACATCGACTTTCGGCGGTACTTTTGTAATTTCGAACTGGTCATAGCCTTCCTTAAGCATGGTCCAGAACTGATAATTCGGATCATTCTTATAGCGCGCCATATTGGCGGCTGTCATACGGAACGGATAGGCCTGAACCTGAAAATCGCGTTGACCGCCCTTAAAGGCATCGCGTCCGAAAGCATAAATTTCGGACATGCTTTCGTCAGTCATGGAATAGCAACCGGCAGAAGAACAGGCACCATGCACCATCAGATGCTGACCAGTACGGCCATTGGCACGGTCATAGGCATTCGGAAAGCCGAGATTGAACGACAGGTAATATTGGGAGTTCGGGTTCATCTGCGCAGCAGAAACCGAATAGAAACCTTCCGGTGCCTGACGGTCACCCTCTACATATTTAGGACCGAGCTTGCCTGACCATTTGCAGATCTCATAGGACGCAACCATGTCATAGCGGCCGTTGGTTTTCTGTTTCCAGACTTCCAGAACGCCTTCTTCCTTGAAGATACGCGCCATAACCGGCGATGTCTTGTTCATGCCCTTGGCTTTGATTTTAGCCAGAACTTTGGAAGGCAGCTCACGCTCTGCTTTGGCGCCGACACCATCAAAGACTGAACCCTGACAACCGGCAAGTGCTACGGTTGCGATCAGTGAAGCAAAAATTGCAGTTCTGAGTTTCATGAGTGTCACCGGCAATATTAGGCAAGAGTTGGAACAAAATATCCTGAAATAGCAAAAAGGCAAATTTTCAGCCGCGATCAGTTTGTCCCGTAGTATCGGTCAGTATGATTGATAAAGTGTTATTAACTTAGCATCGGGCAATATTTACAGCAAATGACCCGTATTGACCATATGTCTTAGAGCAGTTCCTGTGACGGCTGAATTGCCGGAAATGCTCTCTCTTTTTGTTAAGCACATTGTCCAACGTAAAACGGCTTAGCACTTTTGCCGGAAATGCTCTTAAAACATAAAGGCCGCGCTGGTTGCGCGGCCTTTATGTGGAACAAGTGGTTGAAATCGCAATCAGAGATTACGACCCATGGCCAGATATTTCTGACGACGTTCCTGTTTCAGTGTTTCGCCGTCCACGCCTTCAAGAGATTTCAGCGCTGTTGCAATCACTTCGCCTGCAGCATCGATAATCGCATTTTTACCGCGATGTGCGCCGCCGAGAGGCTCAGGAATAATATTATCAATGATTTTCAGCTCAAGCAGATCCTGCGCTGTGATGCGCATATTGGTGGCTGCATCTTTGGCACGGGTCGAATCACGCCACAGAATAGAAGCAGCACCTTCCGGTGAGATCACCGAATAGATTGCATGTTCGAGCATGTAAACGCGGTTGGCGACAGCAATCGCAATCGCACCACCGGAACCGCCTTCACCGATCACAACCGTGATAACCGGTACACGCAGTTTCAGGCTCATTTCCAGCGAGCGGGCAATGGCTTCTGCCTGACCGCGCTCTTCCGCACTAACACCCGGATAGGCACCGGCAGTATCAATGAATGTGATTACCGGCAGTTTGAAACGGTCAGCCAATTCCATGATACGGATGGCTTTACGATAGCCTTCGGGACGCGGGGAACCGAAATTATGTTTCAGGCGGGTCTTGGTGTCATTGCCTTTTTCCTGACCGAGCACCGCAACAGCCTGACCATTAAAACGCGCAAAACCGGCCTGAATGGCCTGATCTTCGGCAAAGTTACGGTCACCGGCCAGCGGCGTGAATTCTGTAAACAGGCGGTTCACATAATCCAGACAATGCGGACGGTCCGGATGACGGGCGATCTGCACTTTCTGCCAAGGGGTGAGTTTGCGGTAAATATCTTTCAGCGCGTCGCTAGAGCGCTTTTCAAGGCGCCGTATCTCATCACTCATCTCGACACTGCCGCTTTCCTGCGCCAGCTTTTTCAGTTCGAGGATCTGACCATCGAGATCTGCGACGGGTTTTTCGAAATCAAGGTAATTATACATATGACCTGACTATTACGCTCCGGAGACTAAAACCATCAGACATTAAGGTCTGAGAGAGGGTTTCATCTGTCCTATATAGATTGTCTGACAGAAAAATCTATCTGCCGAATATGTTTCTCTTAAACTTCATAGCGTCAATCGGCAAGCGGATGATGCGTTGCAACGAGCTGATGCAGTCTTTCTTCCAGCACATGGGTATAAATTTGTGTCGTAGAAATGTCCGAATGACCTAATAATTGCTGAACTGCACGTAAATCTGCACCATTTTGCAAAAGATGGCTGGCAAAGGCGTGACGCAGCACATGGGGAGAAACCGCAGCGGCTGCAATACCGGCACGCGCTGCCAGTGCTTTCAGATCACGGGCAAAGACCTGCCGTGCCAGATAACCGCTTTCCGAGCGGGCAGGAAACAGCCAGGGACTGTCCTGCCATTCCGGTACTCTGTCACGCAGACCCACATAAAGCTGCAGGACATTCTGCGCTTTGACCGAGAGCGGCACCATACGTTCTTTGGCACCTTTACCGCGCACCAGCAGAAAACGCTGATTGCTGCGGATAGTTTTCTCCGGCAGGCCGACAAGCTCGCTGACACGCATACCGGTGGCATAGAGCAGTTCCAGCAACGCATGCAGACGCACGGCGTTGAAGTAGCCGCTCATATCTTCCTGAGGCTGCGCTTCTGTTTCAGCCTGCGCCAGCAGCTTTGAAACTGTATCTTCGCTCATGATTTTAGGCAGTGCCTGATTTTTCTTCGGCGCATCGATAATGCCCGTCGGATCGTCGCTGCGCATACCTTCAGTATAGAGAAAGCGGAAAAATTGCCGCAAAGAGGAGAGGCGGCGTGCCTGTGAAGTGGAAGCGAAGCCCTGAATATTCATCTCATCAAGGCAGGCTTTAATATCGACGGAATTGGCTGAAACCAGTCCGGTTTTGCGGCCTGCCATAAATTCCGCAGCGGTTTCCAGATCGCGGCGATAGGATTCCAGCGTATTCTCGGCGGCACCCCGTTCCGCACTCATCATTTCCAGAAACGAGTCGATTGCAGCATCTGATGAGAGATTATTCTGCATCTTCAGCCTCCGGTTCACCCTCTGTATAGGGCGATGGCACAGGGGCAGGGCTGACAGGTGCTGTATCGCGCGGTTGCTGCACCATTTTATGTGCCGGTACGCGCACAACAATCTCTGATGTCACCGGACTGACCGTTTTCACGAGCACCAGCATCAGCCCGTAAATACAGGCAGAAATCAGAGCCAGAATGATAATCAGGCGGGTGAGGGTTGGCATAGAGGCAGCAGTGCTTTCATTTGGTTAGGCTTTATTTAGTGCATTGTGCCCTGATAATCTCAATAAAGCCTAACCAAATTCGACATGAAAAAGAAAAGGCCCGGTAAAAACCGGGCCTCGCATTCTGAATAATCCGCAGATTATATCAAACCAATTACATATGAATTGGCTTGTCATAAGTGGCCATTGCCGATTCACGAACAGCTTCCGACATGGTCGGATGTGCGTGGCAGGTACGGGCCAGATCTTCAGAAGAACCGCCAAATTCCATCAGAACGGTCAGTTCGTGGATCATTTCACCGGCATTGTAGCCGAGGATATGCGCACCGAGAACTTTGTCTGTAGCTTTGTCAGCCAGAATTTTCACAAAACCGTCTGTGTGCTGCATAGCACGAGCACGGCCATTGGCTGTGAACGGGAATTTGCCGACTTTATATTCAATACCGGCAGCTTTCAGTTCTTCTTCGGTTTTGCCGACAGAAGCAACTTCCGGCTGGGTGTAAACAACGCTCGGGATCACATCAAAATTGACGTGGCCTTTCTGACCGGCGATGATTTCTGCAACTGCAACACCTTCATCTTCGGCTTTGTGCGCCAGCATCGGGCCTTTAACCACGTCGCCGATCGCATAAATGCCGGCAACATTGGTCTGCCAATGATCGTTGATCGCAACGCGGCCGCGTTCATCAACAGCAACACCGGCTTCGGCCAGACCCAGACCATCTGTGTAAGGACGACGGCCGGTCGAGATCAGAACGGCTTCAGCTTCAAGGGTCACTGCATCGCCGCCTTTAACAGGCTCGAAAGTCACCTTGGCACCATTGCCGGATTTTTCAACTGCAGTCACTTTGGCGCTGAGTTTGAAATCAATGCCCTGTTTGGCCAGCATGCGCTGGAACTGCTTGGAAACTTCACCATCCATGCCGCCGAGAATCTTGTCAAGATATTCAACAACAGTCACTTTGGCACCCAGACGCGACCATACGGAACCGAGTTCCAGACCGATCACGCCGCCGCCGACAACAACCAGAGTTTCAGGCACTTTGGTGAATTCCAGCGCGCCGGTTGAAGAAACAATGACTTTTTCGTCAATATCAACATTAACGCCCGGAATACCGGCAACATCAGAACCGGTGGCGATGATGATGTTTTTGGTTTCGAGTTCTTTGACAGAACCGTCTTCAGCAGTCACAGAAACTTTGCCTGCAGCAACAACTTTACCAAAACCGGTGAAAGCTTCGATCTTGTTCTTCTTGAACAGGAATTCAACGCCGCTGGTGTTGGCTTTAACAGTTGTTACTTTGTGCGCCAGCATTTTTTCGAGGTTCAGTTTTGGCGCGCTCACTTCAACGCCGAGCGCGTCGAAAGAATGACCGGCTTCAGCAAAAACTTCAGAAGCGTGCAGCAATGCCTTTGAAGGGATACAGCCGACATTGAGGCAGGTGCCGCCGAAAGTGCTGCGTTTTTCAACAACGGCAACTTTCAGGCCGAGCTGGGCAGCTTTGATAGCTGCAACATAACCGCCAGGGCCGGTACCGATAACAACGACATCATAAGACATTGCTTAATCCTTTTAACTCTTTTTAAGTCCGTTCAGGCAGGGGATTTCTGCATGAAGACAAGGGTCGATCTTTTATTCTTCGGGTGTGCAGGCTTTAAAGCGAAACACTTCCCAGTTCAGCGGCTCGGCCGGTTTGGCCGTTCCAAAATCATAACTGTCCAGCATACTGACAAAATCCGGCAGGAGGATTGCTGCGGCAGCCGGTTCATCATTGCGGGGCAGAAACTCTGCATCTGCACCATCTTTAAGCGCATATACTACGCCCTGCCAGATTGTGCAGTCATCAATTTCATCTTCAGCATTATCGTCACCCGCACAATTATAGGTGATCATGGCTGTCGGGCGGGCTGCACCGTCTGTCCATTGCACAGTGCCCTGTAATTTGAATTCAGGTTTGTCATTGGCAATGATGGTGAAACTGTTGCCTGACTGCTCATCATCTTTTTGAACAGGGCTGAAAGTCAGTGTGTAATTCTGGTCTTTGTCGGAATAGGCGGCGCGGTTCTGCATACAGGCGGCTGAGGCAACGGCTGTGGCGGTCAGCAGAATCGTACAGCTTGCGAGACAGGCAATAGTCTTTTTGAAAATGGCTGATTTGATAGGCATTGTTCCCTCACCGGGCTTGTCAATTCTGATTTACAGCATCGGCCTGAAGCACGATCCGTAGTTCTAATGGGCTTGCTGACTGGCCAGCTTAATTCCTAATCCGATAAATACCATACCGGTCACGCGATTAAACCATGCACCCAGAGCGAAAAAGCGTTTACGCACGGGTTCCAGCGTAAAGAACAAAGTCACAATTGCAAACCAGCCGATGACGACGATTGCGATCAGAATCCCGTAAATACCCTGAATTGCAGCCGGTGTTTCATGGCTGACAAGGGATGAGAACAAGGAGAGGAAAAACAACACGGCTTTCGGGTTCAGCGCATTGGTGATGAAACCCATAGTAAAGCAGCGCTTGGCCGAAATTGCCTTTTGTTGTGGTTGAGCAGCTTCGCCGTCTGTCTGAAGAATTTTATCTGCATCGGCTGCATTGAGCGGTTTTTCCCGCAGCGCCTTGATGCCGAGATAAAACAAATAGGCAGCACCCGCCCATTTAATCAGCGAAAACAGAAACAGAGACTGGGATACGATCAGGCCGATACCGAGGATCGTATAGGAGATGTGGAACATCAGCGATGCGCCGATGCCAAGACTGGTGATGAAGGCTGCACGGCGGCCATGCACAATGCTCTGACGCACAATCAGCGCGAAATCCGCACCGGGTGCAACGAGCAGGATCACGAATACCGCCATCAGACCGGTGAATTCGATCACATACTGCATGAGAGGCTCCGTGAGATCAGAAAAAGAAAGAGCCGCAGGGCTCAGAAAAGATGCAGTTGAAAAGAGCGCTGTCGTGAGACAGCGCTCTTAGTCAGTTTATTACAGATCGAGAACCAGACGTTCCGGATCTTCCAGGCTGTCCTTAACGCGAACGAGGAAGGTCACAGCTTCTTTGCCGTCTACGATACGGTGATCGTAGGACAGAGCCAGATACATCATCGGACGGATAACGATCTGACCGCCGACAACAACCGGACGTTCCTGAATTTTGTGCATGCCGAGAATACCGGACTGCGGTGCGTTCAGGATCGGGGAAGACATCAGGGAACCATATACACCACCATTGGAGATGGTGAATGTGCCGCCCTGCATATCAGCCATGGAAAGCTGACCGTCACGGGCTGCACGGCCGAGACGACCGATTTCTTTTTCGATTTCAGCAATCGACATCTGGTCGGCATCGCGAACAACAGGAACCACGAGACCCTTGTCTGTACCGACTGCAACGCCGACGTGAGCAAAGTTCTTGTAGATGATGTCTGTACCGTCGATTTCGGCATTAACAGCAGGGATTTCTTTCAGAGCATGGGTCACAGCTTTGGTGAAGAAACCCATGAAGCCGAGCTTAACGCCGTGCTTCTTCTCGAAGATATCTTTGTAGCGTGAACGCAGATCCATAACTGCGCTCATATCCACTTCGTTATAAGTGGTGAGCATGGCTGCGGTGTTCTGAGCATCTTTCAGACGACGCGCAATGGTCTGACGCAGACGGGTCATTTTCACGCGTTCTTCGCGTGGTGCATCACCGGCAGGGGACGCAGGACGTGCAGCAACTGGAGCTGCGGCTGCTGCAGGTGCAGTGCCTTTTGCAAGCGCTGCAAGAACATCGCCTTTGAGAACCTGACCACGTTTGCCGGAACCGTCAACCTGATCACTGTTCAGGCCGGCTTCAGCCATCAGCTTGGCAGCTGCCGGTGCCGCAGGCATGGAAGAAGAAGCGGTTGCAGCAGGAGCAGCAGCGGCTACAGGTGCAGCGGCTGGTGCCGGAGCAGCAGGTTTGGCTTGAGGAGCAGCAGCTGCGCCCGATGCATCAATCTGGCCGAGCAGGGCATCGAGACCAACATTGTCACCTTCCTGAGCGGTGATTTCTGTCAGAACGCCGGAAACAGGCGCAGGAACTTCAATAGAAACCTTGTCGGTTTCCAGTTCAACCAATGGTTCATCAGCAACGATAGCGTCGCCGACTTTTTTGAGCCATTTGCCGATAGTTGCCTCTGTGACGGATTCCCCGAGGGTGGGAACGCGGATTTCGGTTGCCATGGTTTTATCTTCCCTGGATCTTTAATCTGAATGATAGGCGACCCGCTGAGGATAAATCAGCGGGTCAGAAATTTAAATTTTAAGAACCGAGCGCATCTTCAAGGAAGGCTGCGAGCTGTTCAAGATGCTTGGACATCAGACCTGTTGCAGGCGATGCGGCAGCCGGACGGCCTGCATAGCGGGCACGCGGATATTTCGCATCAATATGCGCCAGAACCCATTCCAGATAAGGCTCAATGAACGACCATGCGCCCATATTCTTCGGCTCTTCCTGACACCAGACGATTTCTGCACCGCGGAAGCGGGACAGTTCGTTGATGAGGGCTTTTGCCGGGAACGGATAAAGCTGTTCAACGCGCAGCAGGTAGATATCGTCGATACCGCGTTTTTCACGCTCTTCGTAAAGATCGTAATAGACTTTACCGGAGCAGAGAACCACGCGACGGATCTTGGCATCTTTCTGCAGCTTGATCGGCTGATCCTTGAGATATTGCGCATCATCCCACAGCAGACGGTGGAACGTGCTGTCTCCGGACAGTTCGCTCAAGGAAGAAATCGCACGCTTGTGACGCAGCAGAGATTTCGGTGTCATCATGATCAGCGGCTTGCGGAAGTCGCGTTTCATCTGACGACGCAGAATGTGGAAGTAGTTTGCCGGTGTCGTAACATTGGCAACCTGCATATTATCTTCCGCGCAAAGCTGCAGATAACGTTCCAGACGTGCTGACGAATGTTCAGGACCCTGACCTTCATAGCCGTGCGGCAGAAGGCAGACGAGACCGGACATACGCAGCCATTTGCGCTCACCAGAAGAGATGAACTGGTCGAAAACAACCTGAGCACCGTTGGCGAAGTCACCGAACTGGGCTTCCCACAGCACGAGTGCGCGCGGATCTGTCAGCGAGTAGCCATATTCGTAACCGAGCACAGCTTCTTCCGAAAGCATCGAGTTGATGGCTTCGTAGATCGCCTGACCCTTCTGAAGATTATTCAGCGGGATATAGCGGCTCTGATTTTCCTGATCGTAAAGAACAGTGTGGCGCTGCGAGAATGTACCGCGTTCCACGTCCTGACCGGAGAAACGGATCGGGTGGCCTTCGAGAGACAGCGAACCGAATGCCAGCGATTCAGCTGTTGCCCAGTCAATGCCTTCACCGCTGTCGATCATCTTCGAGCGATTGTCGAGGAAGCGCTGAATGGTGCGGTGTACGTTGAAGCCTTCAGGGGTTTCGGAAAGTTTCTTACCGATTTCCTTGAGGGTCTTCGCCGGTACGCCGGTTTTACCGCGACGCTGTTCATCGGCATTGTCAGCTGTGCGCAGGCCTGCCCATGCACCGTCAAGCCAGTCGGCTTTATTCGGCTTGTAGTTCTGGCCGGCTTCGAATTCTGTTTCCAGCTTGTCGCGCCAGTCAGCTTTCATCTGGTCGATGTCAGCCTGTGTCAGAAGACCTTCGCCGATCAGCTTTTCACTGTAGAGCTGTACAGTGGTTTTGTGCTTGCGAATTTCTTTGTACATCAAAGGCTGTGTGAACGCGGGCTCGTCGCCTTCGTTGTGACCGAAGCGGCGGTAGCAGAACATGTCCACAACAACCGGCTTATGGAAGGTCTGGCGGAATTCGGTTGCAACTTTTGCAGCGAAGACAACAGCTTCCGGATCATCACCATTGACGTGGAAAATCGGGGCTTCAATCATTTTCGCTACATCCGAAGGATATGGCGAAGAACGGGAGAAGGCCGGATTGGTGGTGAAACCGATCTGGTTATTGATGATGAAATGAACTGTACCGGCAACGCGGTGGCCGCGCAGGCCCGACAGACCAAGGCATTCTGCAACAACGCCCTGACCGGCAAATGCCGCATCACCATGCAGCAGCAGCGGCATGACTTTAGCGCGTTCAGTCAATGGCACGATTTCATCACGGGTGCGGCCGGCCAGCAGATCCTGCTTGGCGCGGGCTTTACCCATAACAACCGGATTGACGATTTCGAGATGTGAAGGGTTGGCAGTCAGCGACAGGTGAACGGAGTTACCGTCAAATTCGCGATCCGAAGACGCACCCAGATGGTATTTAACGTCGCCTGAACCTTCCACATCATCCGGCGCATAGGAGCCGCCTTTAAATTCGTGGAAAATAGCGCGGTGCGGTTTGCCCATAACCTGAGAAAGCACATTCAGACGGCCACGGTGAGCCATACCGAAAATGATTTCTTTAACGCCCATGGAGCCGCCGCGCTTGACGATCTGTTCAAGGGCAGGGATCAGGGATTCACCGCCATCGAGACCAAAGCGCTTGGTGCCTTTGTATTTCACGTCGATAAACTGTTCAAAGCCTTCAGCTTCGATCAGTTTGGACATGATGGCTTTCTTACCTTCCGGTGTGAAAGCAATGCTCTTATTGGCGCCTTCGATGCGCTCCTGAAGCCAGGCCTTTTCAGCCGGATCAGAAATGTGCATGAATTCAAAGCCGATTGTCGAGCAATAGGTGCGCTTCAGGATATCGAGCATTTCGCGAACGGTCGCATATTCGAGGCCGAGCACGTTGTCGATGAAGATTTTGCGGTCAAAATCAGCCGGTGTGAAACCGTAATTTTCCGGAGCCAGTTCATTGTGATCATTCGGCTTTTCGGAAAGACCGAGCGGATCGAGATTGGCATGCAGGTGGCCGCGCATACGGTAAGCGCGGATCATCATGATCGCGCGAACACTGTCACGTGCTGCCTGTGTAATTTCTGCTTCAGACAGAGCTGGTGCAGCAGCAACAGCTTTGCCGCCTTTGCCTTTCAGCTTGTCTGTCATATGTTTTTCAACATCTGCCCAGTTGCCGTCGAGAGCATTGGTCAGCTCATCTTTCGGCGTCACAGGCCAGCTGCTTTTTTCCCAGGATGCACCGCGGGCATTTTCAATCACATCTTTCGGATTGTCACCGAGATTTGCGAAAAAATCGCGCCATTCTGCATTGACCGAATTCGGATCGGTTTCATATGCAGCATAGAGCTCCTCAATATAGTCGGCATTGCCGCCATAGAGAAACGAGGTCAGGGCGAAAACGTCATTGGCTTCTTCTTGCCGTGCCATTGTCCTTGCCGGAGTATCCACTCCGTCTCCTTATACCGGCCATACCGGAAAATCTTCCGGTCCCGTTTTAAGTTGCTGGTCTGTTGTCTCTGTTCTGAGAAATAGTGCGTTTGTACTGATTTCCAACAGAAACGGGCATAAGTTTTAGTCTAGTGAACCCGGTTCGGGGCTTGAGGCGTGCCATGGGCCACGAACCGGGCTTTTTAGAGGCAGTCACGCAGTGCGACTGCCAATATTCTTTTTAGTTCAAAGGGATTACCCCTGAGAGCTTCAACCCAAAGGTTTTAGCCCTTGAGAACTTCAACAAGAGTCTTGCCGAGCTGTGCAGGCGATGGGGAAACGCGGATACCGGCTTCTTCCATAGCTGCAATCTTGTCTTCAGCGCCGCCCTTACCGCCGGAGATAACAGCACCGGCATGACCCATGGTGCGGCCTTCCGGAGCAGTACGACCGGCGATAAAGCCAACCATTGGCTTCTTACGGCCGCGCTTGGCTTCGTCTTTGAGGAACTGAGCTGCTTCTTCTTCAGCCGAACCACCGATTTCACCGATCATAACGATCGATTTGGTGTTGTCGTCTGCGAGGAACATTTCCAGCACGTCGATGAATTCTGTGCCTTTAACCGGATCGCCGCCGATACCGACAGCAGTGGTCTGGCCGAGACCTTCATTGGAGGTCTGGAACACAGCTTCGTAAGTCAGTGTACCGGAACGGGAAACAACGCCGACCGAACCTTTTTTGAAGATGTTGCCCGGCATAATGCCGATTTTGCATTCTTCAGGGGTCAGGATGCCCGGGCAGTTAGGGCCGAGCAGGCGTGATTTTGAACGTTCCAGACGTTCTTTCACGCGTACCATGTCCATAACCGGAATACCTTCGGTGATGCAGACGATGAAGCCGACTTCAGCTTCAATTGCTTCGATGATGGCATCGGCTGCACCTGCAGGCGGAACGTAGATTACGGATGCATCTGCACCGGTACGTTCTTTAGCTTCAGCAACAGTTGCAAAAATCGGCAGGTTTTCGCCCTTGGAACCGGTCCAAGTTTCGCCACCCTTTTTAGGGTGGATACCGCCGACCATCTGGGTGCCGTAATAGGCAAGAGCCTGTTCAGTGTGGAAAGTACCTGTCTTACCGGTCAGACCCTGAACGAGAATCTTGGTGTCCTTGTTTACAAGAATAGACATGGATCAATTTCCCTTCACTGCAGCAACGATTTTCTGCGCTGCATCGTCGAGATCGTCAGCTGAAATAACATTCAGGCCGCTCTCGTTGATGATTTTCTTGCCGAGCTCAACATTGGTGCCTTCGAGACGAACGACCAGAGGAACTTTAAGGCCAACTTCTTTAACAGCAGCGATCACGCCTTCAGCGATAACGTCGCATTTCATGATGCCGCCGAAGATGTTCACGAGAATACCTTCAACAGCCGGATCAGCAGTGATGATCTTGAATGCAGCTGTTACTTTTTCTTTGGTAGCGCCGCCGCCAACATCGAGGAAGTTTGCCGGTTCTGCGCCGTAAAGCTTGATGATGTCCATGGTTGCCATAGCAAGACCGGCACCATTGACCATGCAGCCGATATTACCGTCGAGGGCAACATAGGCCAGATCATGCTTGGAAGCTTCGATTTCTTTTTCGTCTTCTTCCGACAGATCGCGCAGTTCCTGAATGTCAGGATGACGGAACAGAGCATTGCCGTCGAAGGATACTTTGGCATCCAGCACGCGTACACGACCATTGGTCATGACGATCAGCGGGTTGATCTCCAGAAGGCTCATGTCTTTTTCAACAAAAGCTTTGTAGAGGATCGGGAACAGCTTCAGAGCGTCTTCACGGGCTTCGCCTTCGAGCTTAAGAGCATCGGCAAGCTTGGCATTGTCTTCATCGGTCACGCCTTTGGCAGGATCGATTGCAACATTGATGATCTTTTCCGGTGTTTCTTCCGCAACAGCTTCGATGTCCATACCGCCTTCGGTGGAAACAACGAAAGCCGGACGGCCGACGGAGCGGTCGATCAGCAGGGAGAGATACAGTTCGCGGTCGATGTCCGCACCATCTTCGATGTAAAGACGGTTTACCTGCTTACCGGCAGGACCGGTCTGCTTGGTCACCAGAGTGTTGCCGAGCATTTCTTTAACGTTGGCAACAACTTCTTCGATGGATTTGGCAAGACGCACGCCGCCTTTAGCATCGGCTGGCAGTTCTTTGAACTTACCTTTACCGCGGCCACCGGCATGGATCTGGCTCTTGACCACATAAAGCGGGCCAGGAAGGGTCTTTGCCCATTCTTCAGCCTGTTCAGCGGAGTAAACAGCCACGCCGTTGGCAATCGGTGCGCCGTAGGAGTGGAGCAGGCGCTTAGCCTGATATTCGTGAATATTCATCTGGTTGTCCTTTTAAGGGCGCTCCTGAAACCTGTTGTTTCAACTTGTGTTGATAGACAGGCTTCGTGATTTTTATATGAAGTTCCAGAGACCAGTTCGGGGCCACTTTGGGAAAAGCGCCCCGAAACATCCCAGAACTTGAATAAGGGAGCTTATTTCAGATTTGGTGCAATCGCGATGCAGGCGTCGCAAAGACCCTGAACTGCAGCAACTGATTTCTCAAATGCGGCCTGTTCTTCTTTGTCGAGCTGGATTTCGATAACCTGTTCAACGCCGTTCGCACCGATAATGGTCGGTACGCCGACATACATGTCTTTCACGCCGTACTGGCCGGTCAGCTGAGCTGCAACAGGCAGAACGCGGCGCTTATCCTTGAGGTAGGATTCAGCCATCTGGATAGCGGAAGAAGCCGGTGCGTAATAAGCAGAGCCGGTTTTCAGCAGACCAACGATTTCAGCACCGCCGTCGCGGGTGCGCTGAATGATCTTGTCGAGCTTGTCCTGTGTGGTCCAGCCCATTTTGACCAGATCCGGCAGAGGAATACCGGCAACGGTCGAATAGCGGCTGGAAGGAACCATAGTATCGCCGTGACCGCCGAGAACGAATGCGGTGACGTCTTCAACGGAAACGTTGAATTCTTCAGCGAGGAAGTAGCGGAAACGGGCGCTATCAAGCACGCCAGCCATACCGACAACTTTGTTTGCTGGCAGACCGGAGAATTTCTGCAGAGCCCAAACCATCGCATCAAGCGGGTTGGTGATGCAGATTACGAAAGCATCAGGGGCGTATTTGGCAATACCGGCGCCGACCTGTTCCATGACTTTCAGATTGATGCCCAGCAGGTCATCGCGGCTCATGCCCGGCTTGCGCGGTACACCGGCGGTAACGATAACAACATCTGCGCCTTCGATGGCGGCATAGTCATTGGCACCGGTGAACTTGGCATCGAAACCGTCAACCGGTGAGGATTCCGCGATATCGAGGCCTTTGCCCTGCGGGATACCTTCGGCGATATCGAACAACACAATGTCACCGAGCTCTTTGAGACCGGCCATATGGGCGAGCGTTCCGCCGATCATGCCTGAACCGATGAGAGCAATCTTATTGCGAGCCATGCTGGTTACTTCCCTGATCTAAAATCTAACTAAAACAGCTTTACCTCTGCTCGAGCTTTCCGATCGGTTACGCCCGCAGAGGCCATTACGCTGTATGGTCGATATGCCCGTTTTCAAAATAACTCAACTAATAATTTTGTATTTAAAGATTTCAATCGTTTAGCTAAATATGTTCTTACGTAAACGTAAGTCATTTTTGACAAAAGCCGAAGTTTTTCCTGTTTCATATCATGAAATCAGGGAAAGGAATTTTACCGGAATTTTTGTCCGCTTACAGCTGATTTTTGTTTGTTCAGAATGGCTTACAGTCAGCCCGATTGCGGAATGCTTATTTGATGAATCATAAGTGCTCTTATGATTCCCCTGACTGGCATAAATTAGGCCATGATCGTCACAAAATAGTGACGATCAGAGAATTGGCCTGTGTTTCACCTGTTACTCAGGCTGTTGCCCGTATTGCAGCTGATTCATTTGTCTCAAATGCTTCAAGATATTCCGCACTCTGCATCTCAAAAAGACGCGATGCGGTACGGTCAAATTCAAAAGCTTCTGTGCCGCTGGAGGCACTATAGAGTTTGTCGGGTGTCGCTGCGGCAGAGATGATAACACGGGCGCGCTGGTCGTAAAGTGTATCCACCAGCAGAATGAAACGTTTGGCTTCATTTCTCTTGGCAAGATCCAGCACCGGCACATGATCGATAAACATAGTGCGGAAACGCGCCATGATCGCCAGATAGTCTGCAGCAGCCAGCGGTTTGGCGCAAAGTTCATCAAAAGTCACACGCACGGCTTTGCCGACAGTGCGGTTCAGATGAATGCTGCGGCCTTTAACCTTGATAACCTCTGCCGTCTCAAGCCCGCCTTCCGTCAGAACATGCCATGCCTCATCCATTCTGGCATCTGTTTTAAGCCCGAGCGGGGTGAGATAGACTGGCTGGCGATCGAGCTTTTCAAGCCGGTAATCCGTGCGCGAATCCAGATTGATCACATCAACACGGGTTTTGAGAATGCTGACAAAAGGCAGGAACAGCTGACGGTTGAGACCATTCGGATAGAGATTATCCGGTGCCACATTGGATGTGGCAACCAGCACCACGCCACGCTCGAACAGCGCCGAGAATAAACGCGACAGGATCATCGCATCGGCAATATCTGTGACAGTAAATTCATCAAAGCACAGAATCCATGCCTGTTTTTCCAGTGCTTCAGCAACCGGCGGGATCGGGTCTTCCTGTTTGGTTTCACCTTTTTTGAAAGCCTGACGGTGAGCATGAATACGCTCATGAACATCAGCCATGAAATCATTGAAATGTGCGCGGCGTTTGCGTTCAACCGGCAGCAATTCAAAGAACATATCCATCAGCATGGTTTTGCCGCGGCCGACTTCACCATGAATATATAAGCCCTTGATCGGCTCAGCCACTTTTTTGGATTTGCCGAACAGCCAGCCCAGTGCGCTGGATTTGCGCGAAAGGCGTTTGCTGCAAATCGCATCGATCAAAGCATCAAAGCGCTTTGCCAGAATCTGCTGCTGCGGGTCTGCTTCAATATCTCCGGCCATGGCCAGAGAGTCGTAGCGTTCTGATACGGACGGATAGGCTTTCAGCGTTTCATTGAAAGACATGACAACCTCATTCGGGCTCATTCAGGCGCTGTTCTATAAATGAAAAGCCGCAGATTGTGTCTGCAGCTTTTATAATTCTATAATGTCAGCAAGTTTTTAGCGGGACAGGCTGATCGGCTGGCCGCCGGAAGTCTGACCGTCAAAGCGGCCGTCAGCAGATGAATAGAGCGAAGCTACAGTGCCGCCATTTGCATCATAGAGAACCAGCTGCTTGCCGTTGACCGACCATGAGGACAGGTTGGCGAGTTCACCCGGGCAACGCAGCGGACCCGCGCGGTAACCCTGACCGAATTTGGTCTGCGGGGTGGCAACTTTACAGCTCTGACCGGCAAGTGATGCATTCCACACACCAGCAACTTTGCCCGGTGTCAGGTCTACGGACGATGCAGGCGGCAGGCTGGCAACCTGTGTATTGCCCTGCGGCTGTGAATTCATATCATTCGGATTGGCTGGAAACTGCGATGCATTCACATCATTCAGCGATCCGGACTGAACCGATGTCGTCGGAGCAGGGCGCAAAGGAGCAGGCTGTGCCTGCGGGGGAGTGTTGCTGGCCATATTGTCAAAACGCGAACTCTGGCAACCGGCGAGAATGGTGGCAGCTGCAAGTCCGAGCAGGCCAATCTTAGAAACTCCCATACCCATCTCCTTGATAGTGTGGTTTCCGAAGCGGAATCTTTGAAACAGTTCCGTCCTCAGGTCAATATTGAGGCAAAATCCGCTGCACTTTAGACCATTTTGTAATCAAAAGGAATCATTGAACAAAAGGGAAATAAGTAGGATTGCACGATTTTACGGCTTCAGCCTTGTTTTAATCTGACAGGTTATGGCCTGACAATGTGAAAGCCTGTCTGGCAGCAAAATTTGAGCAGATTATGTTTTAAAGATAAACATATTTTACCGGCAGGCCAAGGCACGATCTGCCTCCAAGGCAGATTTCAGGCAAAAACGCATCACTGCTTTTCGAATCATTGGCACATATACTGGCAATTTGAGAGAAGTTCCGCCATATAGGCCTGTAAATGTATATCCGGAGTGCCTTGCGCAAAGTGTGAAGCGCTTTCAGGATGAGTTTTCAGGCAAAATCTTCGGATGCTGCCTGTTTTTCGTATCTCTGCGAACCGAATTTTGTCGATGTTCCGCATTAAGGCTGCTGATATGCCGTAACCGGAATATATCTTATAATTGTGAAACTATGTCTGTAGCTATGTCAGTTGATGCTGCTTTTGCCAAAATGAATGGCCTTGGCAATAAAATTATTGTGGCGGATATGCGCGGCCGGAGTGACCGGATCACGCCTGATGCTGCGCGCGCACTGAATGCTGATGCTGCGACCGGTTTTGACCAGATCATGGCGATCCATGATCCGAAAACGGCGGGTACGGATTATTATATCCGCATTATTAATTGCGATGGCAGTGAAGCGCAGGCTTGCGGCAATGGCACACGCTGTGTGGTGCAGGCACTTGCGGCGGAAACCGGCAAATCACAATTTACCTTTGAGACACTGGCAGGTTTGTTGCTGGCCGAGGAACTGCCGGATGGCCAGATCCGTGTGGATATGGGCAAGCCGCGTTTCGAATGGCAGGCTATTCCGCTTGCAGAAGAATTTCGTGATACCCGCATGATCGAATTGCAGATCGGGCCGATTGATGCACCGGTGCTGCATTCGCCGTCTGTGGCGTCGATGGGCAATCCTCATGCGATTTTCTGGGTGGATCAGGATGTCTGGTCCTATGAGCTGGATAAGTTCGGGCCATTGCTGGAAAATCATCCGATCTTTCCGGAAAAAGCAAATATTTCTATCGCGCAGGTTACAGGCAAAGACGAGCTGACCATCCGCACCTGGGAGCGTGGTGTTGGTCTGACACGGGCTTGTGGTTCTGCTGCCTGTGCCGCTGGTGTGTCGGCGGCACGCACACGCCGTACGGGGCGCAATGTAAAAGTCATTGTGCCGGGCGGGCCATTGCAGATCGACTGGCGCGATGATGATCATGTTTTAATGACAGGACCGGCTGAATGGGAGTTTTCGGGGCAGTTTGATCCGGCAACAGGTCTTTGGGCAAAAGACACAACAGCGGAAGGTGCCTGATTATGGCGGTTGAGGTTGTAACATTCGGCTGCCGGCTGAATACTTATGAATCCGAAGTGATGAAACGCGAAGCTGATGAGGCCGGTCTCGGTACATTGGAAAACGGCGCGATTATTTTCAACACCTGTGCGGTAACGGCGGAAGCGGTGCGTCAGGCACGCCAAGCCATTCGTAAAGCACGTCGGGATAATCCGGAAGCCCGTATTATTGTGACCGGTTGTGCAGCGCAGACCGGTGCTGATGATTTTGCGGCGATGGACGAGGTTGATCTGGTTCTCGGCAACGAAGAAAAACTGAAATCCAATTCTTATCGCATGTTGCCGGACTTTGGTGTGAACCAGTTCGAGAAGGTGCGCGTCAACGATATTATGGAAGTGCGCGAAACCGCCAGCCATATGGTGGATGCGATTGAAGGCCGTGCCCGTGCTTTTGTACAGGTGCAGAATGGCTGTGATCATCGCTGCACTTTCTGCATTATTCCCTATGGCCGTGGTAATTCCCGCTCTGTCCCGATGGGCGGTGTGGTTGAGCAGGTCAAGAGACTGGTCGGCAACGGCTATGCCGAAGTGGTGCTGACTGGCGTGGACATGACCTCCTACGGGCCTGATCTGCCGGGCAATTTACGTCTCGGCAAACTTGTGAAAACCGTTTTGGCGCAGGTACCGGATTTGCAGCGTCTGCGTTTATCTTCCATCGATTCGATTGAGGCGGATGAAGACCTGATGGAAGCGCTGGCTAATGAAAAACGCCTGATGCCGCATCTGCATCTCTCATTGCAGTCCGGGGATAATATGATCCTCAAGCGGATGAAGCGTCGTCATTTACGCGATGACTCCATCCGTTTCTGCGAAGATGTGCGCAAGCTGCGTCCTGATGCCGTATTTGGTGCGGATATTATCGCCGGTTTCCCGACCGAGACGGAAGAGATGTTCCAGAATTCTATCCGTATTGTCGAAGAATGCGGCCTCAGCCATTTGCATGTTTTCCCTTACAGTCCGCGTGAAGGCACGCCTGCCGCACGCATGCCGCAATTGCGTCGTGAGGTGATTAAGGAACGCGCTGCCCGTCTGCGTGTTGCCGGTGATGCGGCTTATCGCCTGCATCTGGAAAGTCTCAAAGGCACCGTGCAGAATATTCTGGTAGAACGTGGTGGCTTAGGTCGGACTGAAGGCTTTACACTGACTGGGCTGGATACACAGGATCTGACAGCAGGACAGATTGTCAGCCGCGTGATCTCCGGTCATGATGGGGACAAGCTGCTGGCTGTTCCGCAAAATATCTGATTATCATTCGAAAATAAGAAGCGCTGTATTCATGGCTATGGGTTTTATAAAAAAGATTTTTTCTTTCGGCAAAAAGGAAGAGGTATCTTCCGCTCCGTCAGAGGAAGTCCTGTCGCCTTTAGCGGAAGAGGGCGCACCGGTTGCAGCAGAACACACGCCTGTTGAACCGCATCATGAGACTGTGCTGGAAAAGATCGAAGACCTGCTTTCCCAGCCTGTCATCGCTGATCCGGCGACGATTGAACTGAAACCGGTTTATGATACGCCGGAGCCGGATGAGACCGACCTTGAAGAGAAGCTGCAGGCGGAAGAGCCGCCTCACGAGACTTTTCTGGAAAAGGTTGAGGAACTGCTTTCCCAACCGGTGATTGCTGATCCGGCAACCATTGAGCTGACACCGGTCTATCCTGAAGCCGAGCCTGAAATTACCGATGCTGATGCGGAAGTGGTTCCTGCGCCAAAACCGGTAAAGGTGACAGTCAGCAAGTCGGTTGAGGCAAAACAGGAACCAGTAGTCGTTGAAGCCGAACCGGAAAAGAAACTGTCATGGTTTGAGCGGCTGCGCAGCGGTTTGTCGCGCTCTTCACAGCAGTTGGGCGACTCCATCGGCGGCATTTTCACCAAGCGCAAACTGGATGAAGACACACTTCAGGAACTGGAAGATGTGCTGATTCAGGCTGATCTTGGTCTGGAAACCGCGATGCGTATCACAGACAGCCTGTCTTCGGGTCGTTATGGCAAAGATATTTCGACCGATGAAGTGCGCCGCATTATGCGCTCCGAGATCGAAAAAGTTCTGGTGCCCGTGGCGAAGCCTCTGGAACTTGACCTGTCGCACAAGCCGCATGTCATTCTTGTGGTTGGTGTGAATGGTACCGGTAAAACCACAACAATCGGCAAGCTGGCGGCAAAACTGACCGCAGGCGGATTGAAAGTGATGCTGGCAGCAGGCGATACATTCCGCGCCGCAGCGATTGAGCAATTGCATATCTGGGGCGAGCGTACCGGTTCACCGGTTGTGTCATCCAAGCTTGGTGCCGATGCTGCCGGTCTGGCATATGACGCATGGCAGCAGGCCAAAGATGCCGGCAGCGACGTGCTGATTATTGATACGGCAGGGCGCTTGCAGAACAAAGCCGAGCTGATGGATGAGTTGGCTAAAATTGTGCGCGTGCTTGGTAAACATGATCCGGAAGCGCCGCATACAGTGTTGCAGACGCTGGATGCTACCACCGGTCAGAATGCGCTTAATCAGGTTGAAATTTTCAAAAATATTGCCGGTGTGAACGGCTTGGTCATGACCAAGCTCGACGGTTCCGCACGCGGCGGTATTCTAGTGGCGATTGCCGCCAAACATAAATTGCCGGTCTATTTTGTCGGTGTCGGTGAACAGATTGATGATCTTGAGCCGTTTACGGCACAGGATTTTGCCGGAGCGATTGCAGGAGAAGCACGATGAACGATCATATTTTTGAGCGCGATCCGTCTGACCCGCAACGCAAGGAAGTGCCGCCGCTGTTAAAACTGGCACTGGAACTCGGGCCTTTGCTGGTGTTCTTTTTTGCCAATTCGCGCGGTGAGTGGCTGGTTGAGCGTTTTCCGGTTCTGGCACAGATCGGTCAGCCGATTTTTATTGCAACGGCCTTGTTTATGGCCGCCACTGTGATTGCGCTGGTTGTATCATGGATCATGACACGCAGCCTGCCGATCATGCCGCTGGTTTCGGGTATTGTGGTGCTGGTTTTCGGCGCGCTGACGCTGTGGCTGCACAATGATACTTTCATAAAAATGAAACCAACCATTGTTAACAGCCTGTTCGGTGCGATTCTGCTGGGCGGTCTGCTGTTTGGCAAAGCTTTGCTCGGCTATGTCTTCGATCAGGCTTTCAAGCTGGATGCGGAAGGCTGGCGTAAGCTGACATTGCGCTGGGGTTTGTTTTTCTTCGTGCTGGCTGTGATTAATGAAGTTGTATGGCGGAATTTTCCGACCGATACATGGGTCACATTCAAAGTGTGGGGCGTCATGCCGCTGACCATTGCTTTTACAATGTTCCAGCTGCCATTGATAAAAAAACATTCTCTGGTGCCATGGGGCACAGAGGATGACGCAGCATCGGCGGATAAAAAATAATCGGGAGCGAAACGGATGGCTCGTCTTGAAATTGAACAGTTCTATTGTCGCGAAGATAATTTCGGTGTTCTGATTCATGATCCGGAAACGGGACTGACAGCATCAATTGATGCGCCGGAAGAACTGGCAATCCGTTCGGCTTTGGCGCGTCGCGGCTGGAAGCTCGATTATATTTTTACGACCCATCATCATCTCGATCATGTCGATGCGAATGAAGCATTGAAACGCATCTATGGTGCACAGATCACAGGACCCGCAGCGGAAAAGATTCCGGGTGCGGATCGCGGCGTGAAAGACAGTGACAGGTTTCAATTCGGCTCGTTTGAAGTGCAGGTGATTTCTACACCCGGTCATACGGCCGGAGAGGTGAGCTATTATCTGCCGCAGGCAAAAGTTGCTTTTACGGGCGATACATTATTCGCGCTGGGTTGCGGACGCCTGTTTGAAGGCACACCGGCAGATATGTATGCATCGCTGCAAAAGCTGGCTTTGCTGCCGGTTGATACAAAAGTCTATTGCGGGCACGAATATACGCTGAATAATCTGCGTTTCGCGCTCGATGTTGACGGTACCAATCCGGCATTGAAAGAGCGCGGTCGTGAGATTGAGCGGCTGCGGGCGGAAGGTCTGCCGACCCTGCCAACCAGTATCGGGCTGGAAATGGCCACCAATCCGTTCTTGCGCGTGCATGACAGTGCAGTGCGCAAACAGCTTGGGATGGAAGATGCCAGCGAGTTGCAGGTTTTTGCGGAACTGCGTAAACGCAAAGATCATTTTTGACAAAAGCCGTTTGAGGCAAAGGTATAGTATGGTTTGTCTGTTCCGCCGTCCGGCTGTTACAATTATCGCCGGTTCTTTTCTCGCAGCGGGTTTTTTCGCTGTTATGCCTTTGACCGGTCATGCGGCATTTGCGCAGAGCTTTTCGGAAGTGGCCAAACCGGAAGTGCCGGCGGAAGTGAATAATTATCCGCTTGATGAGAAGTTTCTGACCAAGATGGAAGCCGCACAGGCCGAGCTCAACACCATGGATATGTCCGGCAGCGGTGATGATGAGGCCGGAACCGGCGATCATTCACCAAAGGCGCTGGCTGCCCGTATTGAAAAGCAGCCGAAAGTGATGGCTGTGCTCGAAAAACACGGCCTGACCGCGCAGGATTATATTTACGGCTATTTCGCTCTGGTCAGCAGTGTAAGCGCTGTGGAATCTGAAAATGAAGAACAGCTTGTTGATGAATTAAAGGGCATCAATCCGGCGCATATCACTTTCGGCAAACAATATATTGACCGTATCCATAAGCTTCTTGGCGAATAATTGACGCTCTGGGCATATTGCTAATCATTTCGTCTGCTCGAAACGTGTTGCGCGGACTTTAACCGTGCCGATCTGTGTGCCGACACTGGCGGCCACAGGGGCGTAAATTCCCGCACCCTGTTTATCCGTATTCAGCGAGGCAAAGCTGATAGTGATTTTGCTTTTGTCCGCCAGATAGCGCACGGATTTCTTGTCTTTTTCATAGCCGGAGACAGGGACAAATTTAGCATTGCAGGTGATTGCAGTGCCGTCGAAATCTTTGATCGAAAAGGCCTCAGTTCCTGCCGGACTTAACCGGATCTGCGCGCGTGTCTGCCCGTCAAAGATCTGTAATGTCCGGTTACAGACTGCTGCGGAAGTGGGGCTGGTAATCATCATCGCGCTGATCGGATCAAAGACTGCTTTCAGATCATCGGGGCGGGTTTCCACCCACGGATCATTTTTCCGGATCGGCGGCTGATTGTCGAAAGCGCTGACAGAACCGTTTTTGAAGCTGATAGCTGTACGCTTGTGTTTTTTACCGCTGCGATAGGTGGTGAGATAAGAAACGGGCTGAACAGCGGCGGCAGTGCCTTGCTTGCGCATATTGCCATTAATGGCGATGGAGCCTTTGGTACTGTCAAAAATACGGGCAACACCGGAGCTGTGAAAACTTCCGTCGAGTGCGTAGGCATTATTCGTGATTCTGGTGTTCAGTTCGGAACGCGCGATTGTTATGCCGAAAACGGAAATACCATATTCCGTGCGGTAGCCGGAATCAGCGGCAAAAGCGGTAGCGGGCATTACGGAGAGGGCAGTGAGAATTGCTGCTGCAAATATCCGGTTCTGATCGGTTGCGGTATGGATTCTTGCAGCCTTGTCCGTAAACATCATTCAGATCTCCCTGAGACTCACCTGAGCGGATAATGTGCAGCACCCAGTCTGAAAATGCAGAACTGGTGACTTTTGTGCCCGCTATTTGTATGATAAAAGCGGCAAAATGCAGTCAATGACAGTCAATTCCTTGTCATTCCTGCAATTGAACCCGTAATCAGCTTGAAACGGCTTGACGGGAAGGGCTGCTTTCACTATAGAAACCCGACTTTCCCAATGGGCCGCTGTCCGATATTGCGCGCCGCGACATATCAATCACGGATTGATTATGATAGTAGCGAAGACGGTATCGGATATTTGTGCCGGGGCCTGAAACAGAATTTTGAAGGTGAGACCAATGTCCCGCGCTTGTGAACTGACCGGTAAAGCGGTCCTCTACGGCAACAATGTAAGCCATGCGAACAACAAGTCGCGTCGCCGTTATTTGCCAAATCTTTGCAATGTAACCCTGATGTCCGATGCAATGGGCCAGAGCTACCGTCTGCGCGTTACTGCGCATGCGCTGCGTACTGTTGAGCATCGCGGTGGTCTGGATGCATTCCTTGCGAAAGCTTCTGACAATGAACTGTCACAGCGCGCACGTCTGCTGAAGCGTCAGGTTGCCAAGAAACTGGCCGAAGCTGCTGCTTAATAGCTTTTACGGCTGAATTTAGTTTTGCTAAAGGCCGGTTCGTCCGGCCTTTTTGCTGGTTCCATTACCCAGGATAAAAAAATGCCTCTACAGCATAATTCCGCTATTAAAGCGTTGATTTTTCCCGTTCTGGCCATGTGTGCGGCCGTCGCCGCCTCCAATATCCTTGTGCAATATCCGGTTCATTATTTCGGTTTGCAGGATATTCTTACCTATGGCGCATTCACTTATCCGTTTGCCTTTCTGGTCAATGATCTGACCAACCGCCGCTTTGGCCCGCAGCGCGCCCGTCAGGTCGTTTATGCCGGTTTTGCGCTGGGTGTTATCATGTCGATCTGGCTTGCAAGCCCGCGCCTTGCTGTGGCCTCAGGAAGTGCGTTCCTGTTCGCACAATTGCTGGATATCAGTGTGTTCAGCCGTTTGCGTCGTTTGCGCTGGTGGAAAGCACCGCTGGCGGCAGCACTTTGCGGTTCTGTGCTGGATACAATCCTGTTCTTCTCGCTGGCTTTTGCCGCACCGTTCAGCATGCTTGATACGGCTTTCGGGCTGGCTGACAGCTCTATGACCGATCAGGTGCAGTGGTTTGGCCTTGCAATGCCGCTGTGGCTGTCTCTGGCGCTTGGTGACTTTGGTATCAAGGTTCTGATGAGTGTGGTGATGCTGGTGCCTTACGGAGCGATTCTGGCACTGTTTGCCCCGTCAATCTATGGCGCCGGCAAATCTGACGCTGCTAAACCGGCTATCCGGTAAGCACCTGCAGAGCAAGCCCATTAAAAAAGCCTCCCGAAGAGATCATCCTCGGGAGGCTTTTTTATTCAGCTTTGCAAATCAGCGCCGTGCTGTCCGGGCTTTGGGCTGATCCTGATCGTCAAACAGCGAGGCGAGCTGCTCGGTCATTGCGCCGGCCAGTTCTTCCGCGTCAACAATGGTCACCGCACGCTGGTAGTAGCGGGTCACATCGTGGCCGATACCAATCGCAATCAGCTCAATCGGTGAGCGGTTTTCGATTTCATCAATCACTGCACGCAAATGACGTTCCAGATAATTGCCCGGATTAACCGACAGGGTCGAATCATCAACCGGCGCACCATCGGAAATCACCATCAGGATTTTGCGCTGTTCAGGACGGCCGAGCAGACGGTTATGCGCCCACATCAGCGCTTCACCGTCGATATTCTCTTTCAGCAGGCCTTCACGCATCATCAGGCCGAGATTGCGTCGTGCGCGACGCCAAGGGGCATCAGCGCCTTTATAAACGATATGGCGCAGATCATTGAGGCGGCCCGGCTGGGCAGGTTTGCCGCGATCGAGCCATGCTTCACGGGACTGGCCGCCTTTCCATGCTTTGGTGGTAAAGCCGAGAATCTCAACCTTTACACCGCAGCGTTCCAGCGTGCGTGCCAGAATATCGGCGCAGGTGGCAGCCACAGTAATCGGGCGTCCGCGCATCGAGCCGGAATTGTCGATAATCAGGCTCACAACCGTATCGCGGAAATTGGTATCGCGTTCGGTTTTGAAAGACAGCGGCTGAGTCGGGTCAATCACCACACGCACCAGCTTGGCGCTGTCGAGATGACCTTCTTCCAGATCAAACAGCCATGAGCGGTTTTGCTGCGCCATCAGACGGCGCTGCAGACGGTTGGCGAGACGTCCGACAACGCCTTGCAAATTCGCCAGCTGCTTGTCGAGGAAACCACGCAGACGATCCAGTTCCGCATCATCGCAGAGATCGGTTGCTTCTACGATCTCGTCAAATTCACGGGTGAAAACTTTATAGTCATGATGCTTGTCGAAATCGGAAAACGGCTGGTTAGACCGGCGCGCTTCGCCCGGTGTTTCCGCATCTTCCTCTTCACCGTCATCAGCATCTTCATAGGCGGCATCTTCAGCTTCCAGATCACCGCGCTCACGGTCATCATTGGTGTCTTCAGAACTGTCGCCGTCGCCGGACTGGTTTTCTGCATCTTCTTCCGATGCACCTTCCTGCGATTCTTCCGGATCAGCCTGTTCTTCCTGCTGGCTTTCCTCGTCATCACTCTCGGATGGTTCGGCCAGTTCTTCAGCCATATCCAGTGCAACCAGCATTTCACGCACCAGACGGGCATAATCCTGCTGGCTGTTCAGACGGTCGCCGAGTGTTTCGAGGCGGTCGCCGATTTTGTCTTCAATCCAGTCGCGCCACAGCTCAACAACATTGCCTGCCTGTACAGGCGGACGGTAGCCGGTGAGTTTTTCACGAACCAGAAGGGAGATGGCTTCTTCAATCGGCGCATCATCGCGCGAGGTAATCGCGGAATAATTGGCGCGGCTATATTTGTCAGCCAGCATGGCCGACAGATTACTGGCCACGCCTTCCATAGCCAGAGCGCCGATCGCTTCAACACGAGCCTGTTCTACGGCGTCATAAATAGCGCGGGCTTGGCTCCCCTGCGGTGCAAGCTGCGCATGAATGCGCGGATCATGGCGCGCATGACGCAGCGCCATCGAGTCACCAAGACCACGGATTATGGAAATATCTTCTGCAGTCGGGCGCTTTGGCAGATCCGGCAGACGGGCATGATTGCCGGTCAGTGCCGGACGGTCATGGCTGAAGCCGACCTCAAATTCATTGCTGCCGGCGATTGCACGCACACAGGCTGTGACCGCGCGTTTGAAAGGTTCGGAATCGACCGGACCTTTAGGACGTTCGCGTGTGTTATCGCCGGGGCCTGCCATGATGAAACTGCCTTATATCAGAAGAACTTAACCTTGTTTCGCTGTCTTAATGAAGCGAGAGCGCCCCTGTGATGACAGGGACGCTTTGTGCGTTTTATGCAAGCACGACATTAACTGCGGATTCAGGCAGTTCCTGTCCGAAAGCACGCTGGTAGAACTCAGCAACAATCGGGCGCTCCAGCTCGTCGCATTTGTTCAGGAAGGTTAAGCGGAATGCAAAGCCGACATCGGTGAAAATATTGGCATTTTCGGACCATGTAATCACAGTACGCGGGCTCATAACGGTCGACAGATCGCCATTGATGAAAGCCTGACGGGTCATATCGGCAACGCGAACCATTTTCGAGACGATCTCACGGCCTTCCGCATTCTGGTAATGCTTGGACTTGGCGAGAATGATCTCAACTTCATTGTCATGCGGCAGATAGTTCAGCGTGGTGACGATCGACCAACGGTCCATCTGCGCCTGATTGATCTGCTGGGTGCCGTGGTAAAGACCGGTGGTGTCACCGAGACCGACAGTGTTCGCGGTTGCAAACATGCGGAATGCCGGATGCGGGTTGATAACGCGGCTCTGATCGAGCAGGGTCAGACGGCCGGACGATTCCAGAACACGCTGGATAACGAACATCACGTCCGGACGACCGGCATCATATTCGTCGAACACCAGAGCAACATTGTTCTGATAGGCCCATGGCAGAATACCGTCTTTGAATTCGGTAACCTGCATACCGTCTTTGACGACGATGGCATCTTTACCGATCAGATCAATACGGCTGACATGGCTGTCGAGGTTAACGCGAACACATGGCCAGTTCAGACGGGCTGCAACCTGTTCAATATGGGTGGATTTACCGGTGCCGTGATAGCCGGAGACCATAACGCGGCGGTTATAGGCAAAGCCGGCGAGAATCGCCAAGGTTGTCTGGCGGTCAAAAATGTAATCCGGATCTGCATCCGGTACATGCGGATCTTTTTTGCTGTAAGCGGGCACGATCATATCGGAATCAATCCCGAACACGTCACGCACCGATACAGTTGTGTCCGGCATATTGTTTATGTCGAGATCAACCTTGCTCATCATGCCTCCTGAGCGGCGCCTGCATGCCGCTGTATCATCATATGTTCAGAGAGCCTTTCCCTTTTCCTGCAGCGGAAAACCCCTCTATCGCTTTCTGTTCGTCTTGGCTCAGTTCTTCCGGCACAAACAGTTCCGGTTTTTGCTGAAACTGTCTGAAGTGCTGTGCCGGTGTAGTTGTTTCGGCAGGTTAACAGGGAACGAAAGTTTTTTGCTTCCGTAATTTCCCTTTGTTCCCTGCAAATAATCTTTGTTTTACCGCATGTCTTTCACCCAAAACCGGTATCCGTTTTCGGGCGGCATGCTTTAGTCTTTGCCTGTTTAGCAAAAACCTGCGGTCTTTAGCAATTGATAAGCTTGCACAACTTCGCGGAAACGTTCTTCCGAACCGCGATCGCCGCCATTGGCGTCCGGATGATGCTGCTTTACCAGCTCTTTATAGCGCGATTTGATCGCGTCGCTGGTCGAATTTGCCGCAATGCCCAGGGTTGCAAAAGCCTTGGATTCGAGCGGACGCGGGCGTCTGGTCGGGGTTGCAGCTTCCGCACGGGCGCGTGTTTGTTCAAAGAGGTTCAGCGGATCACGGATCTTATTGTGATAGGCTGCCGTGCCTGAACGCATACGGGCAAATTGCGGGGCTGACTGGCGCGAAGTGGAGTTTTTGGTAGTTGTCCATGTCGGACGGTCACCAACGGCCGCATTCTTCTGGAACTTGGCGATTTCCTCATCGCTAAGACCGGAGAAAGCATTGAAGTTTTTATTATATTCGCGGACGTGATCCAGACAGAAGTGCAGATAAAGGCCTTCACGCGCACCGCCCGCAGGCGCTTTGTGTGTTCCGGTTTCTTCGCATCCTTCCCACTGGCACTGCGGGCCAGCCGGTTTTTTGTCTTCCTTGCGGGAACGGATACGGATGCTGTCAAAAAATTTTGAATTCGTTGCCATGATATCAATATTACGGGGTCAGATCTGATGATACAAGAATTGACATTTCACGACGCATGACCGAACCCTGCGGGGCCGAGAGTCGAAGCAGACGTGAAATCGGGATTTAGCTGCATTATGTATACCGGAATGGTAACGCATGCACATAACATAGTCCCTATATGGGGGCAGGAGATCAGAATGTCTATTCCTTTGACGCGTCAAGAACGGATTACCGCAAAACTATCTGAGGCTTTTCAGCCTGTGTTGCTTGATGTCATCAATGAAAGTCATCTTCATGCCGGTCATCATCACACAGACGGCGGTCATGAGGAAGTGTTCGACGGTACCGGTGAAACACATTACCGCGTTATAATTGTGGCAGAGGCTTTTACAGGTTTGAGCCGCGTTGACCGTCATCGTGCGATCAATGCGCAGCTGGATGAAGAATTGCAGAGCGGTCTGCATGCGATTGCGCTGGAACCGAGCGCACCGGGGGAGCCGACCCGCCGTACCCGCAAACCGGCCTGATTATTCAAAACAAGTAACCGCAGACTTCCGGTTACTTGTTTCCTTTGTCATCTGCTGTTATGAGGCAGCAGTGAGCTTTTGGCTCTTCCGTAAGCGTTTAACGTTAAGCAACGCATCCATGCCGGTCTTACACCGGACAAGCTCCTGTCTCGGGCGGGAGGGATGTGCTGATGTGTAAGACCGCAAATTTACGGAAATGATTATGCAATCTTCCAAATCTGTTCCTGCTTTTCCGAAGCTTCCGGCACGTTACATTCCGGTTGTGATGCCTTTTATTCTCTCTGTCCTGATGACTTTTGTTGTGTCTCTGATTGCCACACTGAAAAATCTCGGGTTCAGGGCTGATCTTTTATCGCACTGGATGCCCGCATGGGGGCTGTCGTGGATCGTGGCATTTCCGGTGTTGTTGCTGGTGCTGCCGCTGGTACGGCGGCTCGTCGGCATTGTGTGCCACAAGCCATAAGGGCTTAAACAAAAACCGCTCGCAAAACTCATTTGCGAGCGGTTTTTTTAAATTGATGATACGGAGTTTTAAGCCAGTTTTTCCTGCAGGAAAGCCTCTACATCAGCTGCATTGACATTTTTGGCGATGAAAGACTGGCCAAGACCACGGGTCAGGATGAAAGTCAGCGAGCCGCGCGACACTTTTTTGTCCTGTGCAATATAAGACATCAGCACATCTGCGGAGGGCAGACCGGCAATCTCTTTCATCGAAACCGGCAGGCCGACAGCTTTCAAATGCTTTTCTACCCGCACAGCAATATCTTCTGAAATCAGACCGAGGCGTGCAGAGAATTGATGCGCCAGTACCATGCCGATGGCAACGGCTTCACCATGCACAAGGCGTGAGGAATCATAATTGGTGGCAGTTTCCAATGCGTGACCGAATGTATGGCCGAGATTGAGCAAGGCACGATCGCCGGTTTCACGCTCATCGCGGGCAACAACGGCTGCCTTGGCGCGGCAGGAGGTGGCAATGGCCTGCTGGCGTGCAGCACCGCCTGTAAAGATACCCTGCCAGTTGTTTTCCAGCCATTCGAAAAATTCCGGCTGATCGATCAGACCATATTTGGCAACTTCTGCGTAACCGGCAGCGAATTCACGCTTGCTCAAAGTGTCGAGAATATCTGTATCAGCCAGCACCAGTTGCGGTTGATTGAAAACGCCGACAAGGTTTTTGCCGTAAGCGGTGTTGATGCCGGTTTTGCCACCGACAGAAGAATCAACCTGCGCCAGCAATGAAGTCGGAATCTGGATGAAATTCATGCCACGGCGCACAATACCGGCAACGAAACCGGCGAGATCACCGATCACACCGCCGCCCAGAGCAATAACAGCATCGCCGCGTTCAAGGCGGGCTTTGAGAATGTCATTGGTCACAGTTTCAAGCGTGGCAAAGCCTTTGGATTTTTCACCGGCAGCAACCACGACCGGTGTCGCATTAATACCGGCAGCTTCCAAAGCGTCGAGCAGTGATGGCAAATGCAGCTTGGCAAGATTTTCATCGGTGACCACAGCCGCACGGATGCCCGGCAGACGTGCAGCAATCTCCTGACCGGCGCGGGCAATCAGGCCGCTGCCGATCAGAATGTCATAAGAGCGGTCTCCCAGTGATACATGAACGGTTTCGGTTGCAACATGTCCGGTAGATGTCATGGGAGATACTCGTGATTATGATTTAGTCTTGGATTGGTTCGGTCTTGCGTAAATGATCGAGCAGCAAGGTGATGACTTCCTGTGCAATCACTTCACGCTTTTCATCGCGGGAGATGATACTCAGATCAGCTGTAGCATAGACCGGATAACGTTCGGTCATCAGCTTCTGCATCACTGCACGCGGATCGTCATTTTTCAAAAGCGGACGATCCTGACGGCGTAAAACGCGCTCCATCAGCACATCCAGTTCCGCATTGAGCCAGACGGAAATACCGGCAGAAGCAATATTCTCGCGGGTCTGTTCATTCATGAAAGCGCCGCCGCCGGTTGCGAGGATCATTGATCCGCCTTCCAGCAGGCGCTGCATAACACGGCGTTCAAGATCGCGGAATTCCGGCTCGCCATAGGAGGCAAATAATTCAGTAACGCTCATACGGGAGACATTTTCGATTTCCGTATCGAGATCGAAAAACGGCAAATCCAGCATTGCGGCCATTTTCTTGCCGATAGTGGATTTTCCTGCTCCCATAAGTCCGACAAGCACCACAGGGCGCTGGTTCAGGAGGGCTTTAATTTCGTCGGCCTGACTGCGCAAATGCGTCTGGTCAGCTTTTTTATTTGGGTTCGGCATCGTCTTCTTCTCGTGACGGTGCTTCCATTTGAAACACTTGAGTAAAGTCAATCGCTGCTGATCTGCGGCTTGTCAAGAAAGATCGGAGATTTTCTGCCGCTATTGATGGTGCTTAAGGGTGCGCACGGGGGTGTGCTTTGTCGTAAATTTCTAGCAGGCGATCGGTATCCACGCCGGTATAGACCTGTGTAGTGGAAAGGCTGGCATGGCCAAGCAGTTCCTGAATGGTGCGCAGATCGCCGCCGCGCGCCAGAAGATGGGTCGCAAAAGAATGCCGCAAAGCATGGGGTGTTGCGGTTTCCGGTAGACTGAGCGCGCAGCGCATCTTCTGCATTTCCCGCTGGATAATACCGGCATGGAGTGCACCACCTTTAGCACCGCGAAACAGCGGCATTGTGCCGTTCAAATGAAAGGGGCAGAGGCGGCGATATTCGGCAATTGCCTGATGAACGGCAGGCAGCAGCGGTACGAGGCGGCTTTTGCCGCCTTTACCCTGAATTGTCAGGGAGCGGGCTGTTGTGTCGGCCACGGCATCCGGTGTCAGACCAAGCGCTTCTGAAATACGCAAGCCGCAGCCGTAAAGCAGAGTGAGAACAGCGGCATTGCGTGCGGCAATCCATGGCTCTTCCGCCAGCTGTTGCTGTGTGTTGACAACCCGCAAAGCTGCATCAGCCGACAAAGGTTTGGGCAGAGATTTCGGCTGGCGTGGTGCGCGTATAGCGCTGGCACCAGCTGCATTGGCCAGCCCCTGTTTTTCGAGATAGCGCAGCAGCGAGCGCACACCGGCAAGACCGCGCCCGAGAGTGCGGGCACCGGCTCCGTCATTACGGCGTGAGGCCAGATAGGAGCGCAAATCTGTAATGCGTAGATTCGAGACATCTTTCAAAGCCGGTGGTGTGCCCAGATGGCCGGTCATGAATTGCAGAAACTGACGGGTATCGCGCTCATAGGCATTCAGCGTATGGGCGGCCAGTCTGCGGCTGTTGGTTAAGCTGCCAAGCCAGTCCTGACGCGCCTGATTGAGGTCGGGCGCAGCGATAATCAGAAATTCTGCTTTTGAGGTTTCCGTTTTGGCCGTTTGCATGGATTGAATCTGTAATCCGGTTATCTTAATAAAAATAGAGTTTCTCACGGCGAGGTTACGGAACCGTTGCCGCCACAGTTTAAGGTTTTTCATGTCTTCTCAGAAAAAAGGCAGTCCGGTGCGGGTTGCAAATCTTGATAATCCGGTTCAGCTCGCCGTTATCGGCGCTGCCCATGGCATCAAAGGGGAAGTGCGCGTTAAAACCTATACGGGCGACCCTATGGATCTGGGCTCCTATGGTCTGCTTTATGATGCATCCGGTAAAAGCTATGAAGTGCTGTCGATCCGCCCGAGCAAAACTGTGGTCGTGGTGCGCTTTGCCGGTGTTGAGGATCGCAATGCGGCGGAAGCGCTGAATGGCAAAGAGCTTTATGTTGATCATGCGCAGCTGCCGCAGGATCTCGATGAGGACGAATTTTATTACACCGATCTGATCGGCCTTGCCGTGCGCGACAGCGCAGGCGTGTCCTATGGTAAAGTCTCTGCCGTGTTTAATTTCGGCGGCGGTGATGTGCTGGAGATCAAAGAAAGCGGCAAAAAGCCGGTTATGATCCCGTTTACACTGACTTCTGTACCGGAAATTCTGATGGAAGAAGGTGCGATTCTGATTGATCCGCTGGCGGCAGGTCTTGTTGATGACGGTTCAACCTCTGCGGATGAAGAGGGTGATGAGCCTGAGACACCTGAGACTGATGATGACGGATGGGCGCGGTAATGAGTTTCAAAGCATCTGTCCTGACCCTTTATCCTGAGATGTTTCCGGGGCCGCTGGGCTCTGCCCTTGCAGGCCGCGCCTTGCGCGATGATAAATGGCAGCTTGAAGCCGTCCAGATCAGAGATTTTGCGCTCGATAAACACCGGATGGTTGATGACACACCGGCTGGCGGCAGCGCAGGTATGGTGATGAAACCGGATGTTGTAGCGCGTGCACTTGATAGCCTAGAACAGGATAACCGCCCGCGTATTCTGATGAGCCCACGTGGGCGACCTTTGACTCAGGATTTGGTGCGCGAACTGGCGAGCGGCGAGGGTGCAGTGATTCTCTGCGGTCGTTTTGAAGGCGTGGATGAACGGGTTATTGAAGCACGCAATCTGATGGAAGTTTCGGTCGGGGACTATATTCTCTCCGGTGGTGAAACCGGTGCGATTGTGCTGCTTGACGCGATTGTCCGGCTGATTCCGGGTGTGATGGGCAATCATGAATCCGGTGAGACCGAGAGTTTTGAAACCGGCCTGCTTGAGCATCCGCATTATACCCGTCCGCAGGAATGGGAAGGGCGCTCTATTCCCGCTGTGCTGACGTCCGGTAATCATAAGGCTGTCGATCAATGGCGGTTGGAAGAAGCAAAGCGCATTACCAGTGAGCGCCGTCCCGATTTGTGGGAGGCCTATCAGAACAGGAGTAAATAATGCAGATTCTGAGACGTGCGGAATATGCAGCTATTTTACTGATTGCTCTGGGGTTTTATGCGCAAAGCGGTGAGGGCTGGTGGTGGTTTGCGCTGTTGTTTCTGGTGCCTGACATTACTATGGCAGGTTATGCATTTGGCAACCGTATCGGTGCGCTGGTCTATAATGCCGGTCATAGTTTTCTGAGTGTGGCCGCGCTTGGCCTGCTGATGTATGTGTCAGGGCAGCAATGGTTGTGGCCTTATGTGCTGATCTGGACTGCGCATATCGCTTTTGACCGGATGCTGGGCTACGGGCTGAAATATGCGTCCTCTTTTCAGGATACGCATTTGGGACGGATCGGTCGCAACTGAATCAGAACTTCTTGCAGAGTTGAGTTGATTCACGGGCGGTAATGGTGTATTGCCGCCTCACATTTCGGGATTTCCTGAAATCCGATTTTCGTTGACCTGAAATCAATGAGTAGTGAAACCGCTCCTGTCTTAACGGCATAGCATGACGGCAAAGACTGTTTTGCAAGTGATAGCGCTCTGACTGTTCGAGAAGAATCAGAAGGATTAAAACTATGAACATTATTAAGCAGCTTGAAGCTGAACAGATTGCAAAGATTGCTGAAAAGCGCGTTCTGCCAGATTTCGACGCCGGTGACACAGTTCGCGTTCTCGTACGCGTAACTGAAGGTACACGTACCCGTGTACAGGCTTACGAAGGCGTTTGCATCGGCCGTTCGGGCGCAGGTCTGCAGGAAAGCTTCACCGTTCGTAAGATTTCTTACGGCGAAGGCGTAGAGCGCGTATTCCCTGTTTATTCTCCGCTGGTTGAAGGCGTTGAAGTTGTTCGCCGCGGTAAAGTCCGTCGTGCGAAACTTTACTACCTTCGTGGTCTTACCGGTAAGGCTGCCCGTATCGTTGAGAAAAAAGACAATCGTTCGAAAGCTGAACGTGAAGCAGACAAGCGCGCTGCTGAGCGTGATGCTGCTGCCAAGGCAGCTGCAGAATAATTTTCTGCATCTTTCTGCGATTATAAAATTTCCAGGGATAAGGGCGGCCTCAGGGTCGCCCTTTTTCTATTTGCAAAGATTAAATGCCGCTTGGGTAATAATCTTGCTGCGACACCCTGTTCCGCTTGTCATTTCTTGACGAAATCGCATAGCGGGTGCATATGAACCATAATCATATCGGTTCTGTGGTCCTGTGATTGCCGGGAGGTAATGGCCGCAGAACGCTTGCAAAGGATACTAAGAGCCATGAGCGCGCCGCGTACACTCTATGACAAGATCTGGGACGATCATCTGGTAGATCAGCAGGATGACGGTACCTGCCTGCTTTATATTGATCGCCATCTTGTGCATGAAGTGACCAGCCCTCAGGCTTTTGAAGGTCTGCGTATGGCTGGCCGCAAAGTGCGCCATCCGGAACGCACCCTTGCTGTTGTTGACCATAACGTGCCGACTTCGGCAGATCGTGTGAATGGCATCAAGAATGAAGAAAGCCGTATTCAGGTTGAAGCTCTGGCCAAAAATGCGGCCGAGTTCGGCGTTGAATATTATTCCGAGCGCGATAAGCGTCAGGGTGTTGTGCATATTGTCGGTCCTGAACAGGGCTTCACCCTGCCGGGCATGACGATTGTTTGCGGCGACAGCCACACTTCTACCCACGGCGCCTTCGGTTCGCTGGCGCATGGTATCGGTACATCCGAAGTGGAGCACGTACTGGCCACCCAAACCCTGATCCAGAAAAAAGCTAAAAACATGCTGGTGCGTGTGGATGGCAAACTGGCAGCAGGTGTGACTGCGAAAGACATTACACTGGCGATCATCGGTAAAATCGGCACTGCCGGTGGTACAGGTTACGTGATTGAATATGCCGGTGATGCAATCACCTCTTTGACCATGGAAGGCCGTATGACGGTCTGTAACATGTCGATTGAAGGCGGCGCACGCGCTGGTCTGATCGCACCTGATGCGACAACTTTTGATTATATCCGTGGCAAGCCACGCGCACCTAAGGGCGAGCAGTTTGAACAGGCTCTGGCTTACTGGAAGACCCTGAGCTCCGATGAAGGCGCGCATTTCGATAAGATTGTGACTCTTGATGCCGCTGAAATCTCACCGGTTGTCACATGGGGTTCTTCGCCGGAAGACGTGGTTTTTGTGACCGATGTGGTGCCGAACCCTGATGACATTCAGGATGATACCAAGCGTTCATCGAAATGGCGTGCGCTGGAATATATGGATCTGAAGCCTGGCACCAAGATCACCGATATTGCGATTGATCGCGTCTTTATCGGCTCCTGCACCAATGGCCGCATTGAAGATCTGCGCGATGCTGCACGTATGGTTGAAGGTAAAAAAGTTGCCTCCACTGTCAATGCGATGATTGTTCCGGGTTCCGGTCTTGTAAAAGAGCAGGCTGAAGCTGAAGGTCTGGACAAGATTTTCATCGAAGCAGGCTTTGACTGGCGTGAGCCGGGCTGCTCGATGTGTCTGGCAATGAATGATGACCGTTTGAAGCCGGGTGAGCGTTGTGCATCGACCTCCAACCGTAACTTTGAAGGTCGTCAGGGCTTTAAAGGCCGCACGCATCTGGTGTCGCCTGCAATGGCCGCAGCCGCAGCCGTGGCGGGGCATTTTGTTGATATCCGTGATTGGAACTAAATACCTGATCTAAAAGTCGCCATGCTTGGCTGCAAATGGCAATTTCTGTGCTTCCGATGCTCACGTACTTTTATGTACGCTGCGCGTCGGTTCTTGAAATCACCATTTTCGCTTACGCCTGCCGCTTTTTGATTCAGGCATTAATTCGGCATCGTAAGAAAAAACCCGCTCATTGCGTAAGATCAATGGGCGGGTTTTTCTTTTCAGCTAAAGCAGCATTGATTAGGCTGGTTTTTTTTAACGAAGCAGCTACTCTAGTGGATTGAATTTGACGTTTGGCTGCCGACTGAAACAAGCGCTGCTCCAAACGTCAAATTCAAAAAATCCACTAGTTTTATATAGTCTTTAGTGGTCTTTTTGATTCCGACATTTGCTCTGCACAATACCCCACGGAATGCAAATGTCGGAATCAGACCACTAGTTCTTATTCGCCAAAAGGGAAGGCATCATGACACAGGATCACGCTATTGATATTTCATTGCTTCACTTACGTGATGCCCGTGAACTTGCGCCTTTGCTGGCCGATTATGCGCAGGCGCTGAAGCGCGGTGCACCGCGCCGTCCGGATGAATATTATGCGGAAAAGCTGTTGCAGGATCGCAGTGCTGAATTGCTCGGTGCGCGGCTTGATGGCGTACTGGTCGGCTTTGTGATTTTCTATGATCTGCCGGAGCCGGTATCGGGCATGCGCGCAGGGCAGGTGGACCATATTTACGTCCATCACGAGCACCGCAAAAAAGGTATCGCCAAGGCTTTGATTGATGTGCTGGCTGATAAGGCCGAAGAGCGCTCATGGAGCAAGCTGGCACTCAATGCACCGCGTCAGCCGGAAGATGGCCGCAAGCTGTATGAACAGGTCGCGGCCACAGCGGACTGGAGCAGTTTTGTGATTCGTTTTGCACCACATCTCCAGTAAACCTGTTGAAACACAGTCCGGCGGCTCATAATCAGGACAATTTAACTGCCGCCGGATTTTATTTTTATCGCGGATGTCAGGTAATAGGCCGCATAAAACCGTTTAAAACGTCATCTCTCTGCTCAGGTGCGACTAATTGCATGGCTGGCCGCATGGTTGTGACTTTGACGTGGTGACAAAAGCGCAGTAGATAAGCCTTAACATGGTCGTCCTTTAAACGATCTTGGCCGTATTCGCTCTACTGCGCGGCTCCTGAGCCTGTGAAGCTTCAAGAATTGCGCAGCATGTTAAAATGACAGAGTTTATATCTATGCTGGGCGCAGGTTCATCATAGATATAGACTCTGTTGGGCATGAACAGACCATAGATTTTGCCGGTATAGCGGCATGTTTAGCAAGGCCTGTTTATCGGTAACATTTACCAGGATAGCTATGACAACAAGACCAATAGTCAAAAGCCAGCGCCCGCTGTCACCGCATTTGTCGATTTATAAACCGGCAATTACCATGACAACGTCGATCATTCACCGCATCACCGGCGGCGCACTCTATTTCGGCACCGTATTGCTTGCAGTATGGCTGATTTCCGCAGCGGTCAGTGAAGATTGCTTTAATTTCGTCAACGGCCTGTTCGGCTCATGGATCGGACGCCTTGTGCTGTTCGGCTACACATGGGCTTTGATGCAGCATCTGGCAGGCGGTATCCGCCATTTCATCTGGGATATGGGCGCAGGCCTCGAAAAACACACCGCCAGCAAAATGGCCTGGGCGACTGTGGTATTTTCCGTGATTGCGACAATCCTGATCTGGGTTGTGGCTTATAGCCTGCGCTGAGAGGACTGATATATGCAAGATATGCGCACCCCTCTGGGTAAGGTTCGCGGCCTTGGTTCTGCCAAGGAAGGCACCGGCCATTTCTGGACACAGCGTATGAGTGCTGTCGCACTTGTGCCGCTGGTGATTTATTTCATCGGCCTGATTATCTGCCTCAATGGTGCAGATTATGCAGAAGTCCGCGCTGCAATCGCCCATCCGTTTAATGCGATTGTGATGGCACTGTTTGTTCTGACCGGTGTTTATCACATGCGTCTGGGCATGCAGGTTATTATCGAAGATTATATTCACGGCGAAGGCCTGAAGATTGTTTGCGTTATGCTCAACACCTTCTTTGCGATTGTTGTTGGCGGCGCGAGTGTATTTGCAATCCTCAAGCTCAGCTTCGGAGGTTGATAGGCCAAATGGCAACAACTAAAGACACAGCTGCTAACGGCAGCAAATATACCTATGTCGACCACAAATTTGACGTTGTGGTTGTCGGTGCCGGTGGTGCAGGCTTGCGTGCAACACTGGGTATGGCAGAGCAGGGCTTTAAAACAGCCTGTATTACCAAAGTTTTCCCGACGCGCTCCCACACGGTTGCAGCGCAGGGCGGTATTGCTGCTTCGCTTTCCAATATGGGTCCGGACAGCTGGCAGTGGCATATGTATGACACTGTTAAAGGCTCCGACTGGCTCGGTGATACAGACGCCATGGAATATCTGGCTCGTGAAGCGCCTGCGGCGGTTTATGAGCTGGAACATTACGGCGTGCCGTTCTCCCGTACAGAGGAAGGTAAAATCTATCAGCGTCCGTTCGGCGGTCATATGCAGAACTTCGGTGACGGCCCTCCGGTACAGCGTACCTGTGCTGCTGCCGACCGTACCGGTCACGCTATTCTGCACACGCTCTACGGCCAGTCGCTCAAGAACAATGCGCAGTTCTTCATTGAATATTTTGCGCTTGATCTGATCATGACTGACGGTGTTTGCACCGGTGTTGTGGCTTGGAACCTCGATGACGGCACCATTCACCGTTTCTCCGCTAAAATGGTCGTCCTGGCCACCGGCGGTTACGGTCGTTCGTATTTCTCGGCAACCTCTGCCCATACCTGCACCGGCGATGGTGGCGGTATGGTTGCACGTGCCGGTCTGCCTCTGCAGGATATGGAATTCGTTCAGTTCCACCCGACCGGTATTTACGGCGCAGGCTGCCTGATTACTGAAGGCGCACGCGGTGAAGGCGGTTATCTTGTGAACTCTGAGGGTGAGCGCTTTATGGAGCGTTATGCACCTTCCGCTAAGGATCTGGCATCGCGTGACGTTGTGTCCCGCTGCATGACCATTGAGATCCGTGAAGGCCGCGGCGTTGGCAAGAACAAAGATCACATTTATCTGCATCTGGATCATCTTGATCCGGCAATTCTGCATGAGCGTCTGCCGGGTATTTCGGAAAGCGCCAAGATTTTCGCCGGTGTTGATCTGACCAAAGAGCCGATTCCGGTTCTGCCGACAGTTCACTACAATATGGGCGGCGTGCCGACCAACTATTGGGGTGAAGCGCTGAACCCGACGGAAGAAAATCCTGATCGTGTACAGCCTGGTCTGATGGCTGTGGGTGAAGCCGGTTGTGCGTCCGTGCATGGTGCAAACCGTCTCGGTTCAAACTCGCTGATCGATCTCGTGGTATTCGGCCGTGCGGCTGCAATCCGCGCCGGTGAAGTGATTGACCGCGCTGCAAAAATTCCTGATCTCAATCTCGCTGCCTGCGATAAGATCATGGAACGTTTTGACCGTCTGCGCTTTGCTGACGGCGGCACTCCGACTGCTGTTCTGCGTGAAAAAATGCAGCGCACCATGCAGGAAGATGCTGCAGTATTCCGTACCTCAGAATCCCTGAAACAGGGTTGTGAACGTATGGCCGCGATCTGGAAAGAAATGCCGGATATTAAAGTGACTGATCGCTCATTGATCTGGAACTCCGACCTGATGGAAACATTGGAGCTGGAAAACCTGATGGCCAATGCGATGACCACTGTTGTGGCCGCTGAAGCCCGTAAGGAAAGCCGTGGTGCCCATGCCCATGAGGATTTCCCGAACCGTGATGACGTGAACTGGCGCAAGCACTCGCTGTCCTGGCTCTCAGAAGACGGTAAAGTTACGCTTGGCAGCCGCCCTGTTCATCTTGACCCGCTGGTCAAGGAAGAAGACGGTGGCATCAGCCTCGCTAAAATTGCGCCTAAAGCGCGCGTTTACTAAGGATTGGGGAAAGAGCAATGGTAGAACTGGCACTTCCCAAGAATTCGCAGATCCGTCCCGGCAAAGTCTGGGACAAACCTGCGGGTGCAACGAACCTGCGTGAATTCAAGATTTACCGCTGGTCGCCGGATGACGGTCAGAACCCGCGTCTCGACACATTTTATGTTGATCTTGATGATTGCGGCCCGATGGTTCTCGATGCACTTCTGTACATCAAGAACAAGATTGATCCGACTCTGACGCTGCGTCGCTCGTGCCGTGAAGGTATTTGCGGCTCCTGCGCTATGAATATTGATGGTTCGAATACGCTTGCATGCACCAAAGGCATGGAAGATATCAAAGGCACTGTTAAGATCTATCCTCTGCCGCATATGCCGGTTGTGAAGGATCTGGTGCCTGATCTGAGCCATTTCTATGCACAGCACCGCTCGATTGAGCCATGGCTGAAAACGGTTTCGCCTGAGCCGCAGAAAGAGTGGCTGCAGAGCCATGAAGACCGCGCCAAGCTTGATGGTCTTTATGAGTGCATTCTCTGCGCCTGCTGCTCGACGTCGTGCCCGAGCTACTGGTGGAACGGCGACCGTTATCTCGGTCCTGCCGTATTGTTGCAGGCTTATCGCTGGTTGATTGACTCGCGTGATGAAGCAAAAGGCGAACGTCTCGATAATCTCGAAGATCCGTTCCGTCTTTATCGCTGCCACACGATCATGAACTGCGCGCAGACCTGCCCTAAAGGCCTGAACCCTGCAAAGGCGATTGCCGAGATCAAGAAAATGATGGTCGAGCGCCGCGTATAATCACGGCGAATAACCAAAAAACTAAAAGGCACCGTTCGCGGTGCCTTTTTTGTGGCTTCATAAATCTGCCCGATTAAGCGCGCTTAAATTTTTATGCTTTAGTCTGCAACTCTTACGCGCTGTCAGCGTTTCGTGTTTGCATAAGTTGTGTAATCTTTGGCGGAGGCCGCTATGCTGGATCAGATCGGATTTATGGTCACCAATAAAGATAAAGCGCGGGCTTTTTACTCTGCTGCTTTGGCACCACTGGGCATTGATGCTGTCACGGAATTCGGCAACTGGCAGGGCTATGGCCGTCACGGCAAGCCGGAATTCTGGATCGGCTCACAAAAAGGTTCAGCCTATCAGGGAAAAATGCATCTGGCATTTCTGGCGGGCACACGCGGCGAAGTTGAGCGCTTTTATCAGGCAGCACTCAGTGCAGGCGGTGTTGAGCACAGCGCACCGGTTTTACGCCCGAATTATCATGCGGACTATTTTAGTGCTCAGGTTAAAGACCCGGACGGGCATATTATCGAAGTTGTCTGTCACATGCCCGCTTAGAGCGGTTACAGTTAATGCTAATCGATAGAACCGCTCTTTTTATATGATTTGACGCACATCTTATTCCGAAAACCGCTTCACACTTTTCGGGATGCGCTTGAAAGAAAAAAGCCGCAGATCAAATCTGCGGCTTTTTTTAATTGTACTCAGATTTAAAGCAATGTGGCCGTGAGATTGATTTCCAGCGCATTCAACGCGCGGGAGACAGGACAATTTTCTTTGGCTTGTTTGGCCAGTTTCTGAAAATCATTTTCGGAAATATTGGCGACACGTGCGCGCAAGGTCAGATCGCTTTTGGCAATGGAAAAACCGCCGCCTTCATTCGGCACGGTGCTGATGGTCGCGGTTGCCTGTAATTCCGTTGGTGGGGTGCCATTGGTGGAAAGCAGGGACGACAGCATCATGGCAAAGCAACCGGCATGGGCAGCACCAATCAGTTCTTCCGGATTGGTGCCTGCATTGCCGTGTATATCTTCAGTGCGTGATTTAAAGCTGTAAGGCAGTTCATTGAGTGCGGTGCTCTGGGTTGTCAGTTTTCCGGTGCCGGTTTTCAGGTCGCCGTTCCAGATGGCCGTGGCAGTTCGGTTCATTGTCTCTCTCCTAATTGATCCCGTGTCTGAGACTCTATGAAAAGAAATAGTTTTGACGTGCCTATTATCCAGTGCAATCCAAGCAGATTTTTGTCAGATCGCTTCACCTTGTAACAGGCGCGGGTTTTCCTTACCGAAACCGGCGGCCTGTTTGATGAAATAGTTCTTCATCACCGGCAGGCGGTCAACAAGACCGAGCCCGATATCGCGCACGGTGCGTAGTGCCAGATTGTCATTAGAAAACAATCGGGTCAGAACATCGGTGCTGACGCCCATCTGCACGGTGTCGAAGCGGCGCCATGTCTGGTATTTTTCGAGTGCAGCAAAAGAACCGATATCAAGGCCGAGGCGCTCGGTATCAACAATCACCTGTGCCAGCGTTGCCGCATCGCGGAAACCGAGATTAAGCCCCTGTCCGGCAATCGGGTGAATACCGTGCGCGGCATCACCGACCAGTGCGAAACGTGGCTTTACAAATTCACGCGCCAATGTGAGACCCAGTGGGAATGCACGCTTGTTGCCTTCTACGCGGATTTCGCCCAGATGATGACCGAAGCGCTGTTCCAGTTCGGCTTCAAAAACAAAATCATCCTGCGCAACCAGACGGTTTGCATCTTCAGTGCGCTCTGCCCAGACGAGGGAGGAGCGGTTGCCTTTGAGCGGCAGAATGGCAAAAGGCCCTGCAGGCAGGAAGTGTTCAATCGCGCGGCCTTCATGCGGACGCTCATGGGAGACATTGCAGACAATGCCAGACTGACCATAGCTCCAGTGAACGGTTTTAATACCGGCCTGATCGCGCATACGGGAGCGCACGCCATCGGCGCCGACCAGCAGTCTTGTTTCCAGTATGCGGCCATCGGCCAGTGTTACAGTCACGGCATTGGATTCGGTGGTAAAACCGTCCACACCGCAGCCTTCAATCACATTAATTCCGAGTTCAGTTGCCTTGGCATGAAGCGAGGCATTGAGAACCTTGTTTTCAACCATATGGGCGAAAGGTTCACCCGGATTTACTTCACCGGCAAAGGTCAGGAAAACAGGGCGCACCGGATCGGACACGCGGGAATCGGTGATCACCATGTCATTGATCGGCTGTGCATCCGGTTTGATCGCCTGCCAGCAACCAAGCTGTTCCAGCATACGGGTGGCGGCAGCGGCAATCGCCGAAGCGCGGGGATCTTTTTTCCACTGACCGGCCAGTGCAGCATCAATGATTGTGACATCCAGTTGAGGTGCGCCGGTTTTAATGGCAACCGCCGTGGTCATCCCCACATAACCCGCGCCCGCGATCAGAACATCAGTTTTGACCGGAGCAGATGCCGCCTCAGCAGCAGCCGGAGATGATTTGCGGGACGATTTGGCCATGACGGTTTCCTTCTCTGCACGACAGGTTTGCAGGACTGTCAGTTCTCCTTCAACCAGTTCGTGCTTTATAACACATAGATGTAGATAGGCTTTAAGCCGGTTTGTCTCAAGCGGAAATGCCGCAGTTTTTACCCGCAATCCCTTGCGCCGCCAGACGACCGGTTGTAGCCATAGTATAGCTATTGCAGAAAATGAGTTTCCTATGTCTGAAGCAATGAAAGAACTTTTGTCGATCCTTGATCTGGAGCCGCTGGAACATAATCTGTTCCGCGGACGTAGCCCTCAGGTGGGCTGGCAGCGGGTTTTTGGCGGGCAGGTGATTGGTCAGGCACTGGTTGCGGCACAGCGCACTGTTGAGGAAGGACGCTTTGTCCATTCCCTGCACGGCTATTTCATGCGCCCCGGCGATCCTTCCATTCCGATTATTTATCGTGTGGAACGGCTTCGTGACGGTTCGAGCTTTTCGACCCGTCAGGTGGTTGCGATCCAGCATGGCGAGGCTATTTTTACTTTGTCTGCCTCGTTCCAGATTGATGAAGCAGGGCTTGAGCATCAGATTCCGATGCCTCTTCATGTGCCGATGCCGGAAAAACTGCTCAGCATCAAAGATATGAAAGAGCAATATATCCAGATGGCGCCAAAGGCCGTGCGCAAATATCTGGAGCGCGACCAGCCGATTGATATGAAACCGGTATCGCTCAGTCATTATCTCACCAAAGATCCGTTGCCGCCGGAGCAAAATGTCTGGGTGCGCGCCTGCGGTGAGGTGCCGGATGACCGTGCCTTGCAGGCGGCAATTCTGGCCTATCTCTCAGACATGACTTTGCTGGATACATCGCTGCATGCGCATGGACGCGCGGTGTTTGATCCGGGTATGCAGGTTGCCAGTCTTGATCATTCGATGTGGTTCCATCATCCGTGCCGGCTGAATGACTGGCTGCTCTATAGTCAGGACAGCCCGATGGCAACCGGTGCACGCGGCTTCAACCGCGGTTCAATCTTTACCCGTGACGGTGTGCTGATTGCCTCCACGGCGCAGGAAGGTCTGATCCGCGTCCGCGATTGAGATATGCACTGCAAAACAGAGTGAAATTACAAAACACGCCCGAAAACGGGCGTGTTTCTGTATTTTAAGCCTGCTGAATATGTCAAGGAATGACGGACTCATGGTTAATGCTGTCTTAACTACCATTATTGTATGATCGGACGCGATTCATAAAATTTACCTGTCTTCCGCATTTCTGCGGATTGAAACAGGTGAAAAAAATTGAGGCAGGTTTCATGCGGCAAGGCTATTCACCGTCCTACGGGCCAGATGAACAGGAAATTCGGGGAGAACGTCTGAGGCTCAGCGCTTTGCTGCGCCGCCAGATTGATATTTTCTCCGGCCTGTTGCTGCTGGCTTTGGTGGCGGGCGCTGTTGCCGCACTTGCCACATGGAATGTGGCTGATCCGAGTTTCAGCCATGCGACAGCCAATGAAGTGACCAATGCTACAGGTTATCCGGGGGCGGTTTTTGCCGATCTGGCCATGCAGTTTTATGGTCTTTCCAGTGTTGTTGTGCTGCTGCCGCTGGTTTTCTGGGGCATTTTGATGATCGTCAATGGTCGTATTGACCGTTTGGCACGACGTATTTCTGCATGGTTTTTTGCATCATTGTTGTTTGCTGCGATTGCCAGCTGTGTCACGCCGCCGGAAAGCTGGCCGATGCAGATCGGCCTTGGCGGTGTGTTCGGCGATATGGTGCTCAAAGTGCCGGGCGTGTTTTTGGGGGAATTCCCTACCGGTGTGATTGCGCTTGGTATTGCCGTTATTTTGTCCGTTCCGGCTTTGTGGTTATGCGCCTTTGCCAGCGGCCTGATCGGCCGTGAGCGCAGCCTGACAAAACCTGTCCGTGCCAAAGCACGTCAGGTGGTAGATGATCATTATGATGAAGACTATGATGAGGAAACCGGCGAAATCCGCGCGGGCTTCTTCTCAACTCTGTCCGCATCGACCTTGGGTGCTGCATCTCACTGGATGCTGAGCGCCAAGGCATCGGTGCGGCGCATGTTCGGTCTGAAACGCAATCCGTCTTCATCGCGCAAACGCAACCGTGATGATGATCCGTTCGGTGATGTGACAGTCGCGCGTCGGGGAGCAGGTCAGCGCTTTGAACCGGGCTTTGAACCTGCCGGTCATGCTGCTGATGACATGCATTTTGACGATGATGATTATGATGATGCACCGGCACCGCAGCAACCTGCGGCTGTACAAGCTCCGCGTATGCAGGCGGCACGTAAGGCGCCGACAGCCCGTGCGCCAATGCATCCGGTGAATAATGGCGGCCGCTTCATGCTGCCGGATCTCAATTATCTGAGCGAACCGAAAGTGGTTGCGCGTGATCCGTCCTTGTCGAAAGAAGCGCTGGAGCAGAATGCCCGTGTTCTGGAAGGTGTGCTGGAAGATTTCGGTGTGCGCGGTGAGATTATTCAGGTCAAGCCGGGTCCGGTTGTAACCATGTATGAGCTGGAGCCGGCACCGGGGATTAAATCTTCCCGTGTAATCGGTCTGGCTGATGATATTGCCCGTTCAATGAGTGCGATTTCTGCCCGTGTGGCGGTGGTGCCGGGGCGCAATGCTATTGGTATTGAACTGCCTAATCCGAAGCGCGAAATGGTATTTCTGCGTGAAATGCTGGCGAGCCGTGATTTCATGCAGACCAAAACAAAACTGGCACTGGCATTGGGCAAGACCATTAATGGCGAGCCGGTGATTGCCGATCTCGCCAAAATGCCTCACGTGCTGGTAGCCGGTACCACAGGTTCCGGTAAATCTGTGGCGATTAATACCATGATCCTGTCACTGGTTTATCGCATGACCCCGCAGGAATGCCGCCTGATTATGATTGATCCGAAAATGCTGGAACTTTCCGTTTATGACGGTATTCCGCATTTGCTCACCCCTGTGGTGACTGATCCGAAGAAAGCGGTTGTCGCACTGAAATGGGCAGTGCGCGAGATGGAAGACCGCTATCGCAAAATGTCGAAAGTCGGCGTTCGCAATATTGACGGTTTCAACAGTCGGGTTTCACTGGCCGAGAAAAAAGGCGAACAGATTTCCCGTACGGTACAGACCGGCTTTGACCGCAATACCGGTGAGGCGGTTTATGAAACCGAAGAACTGGATCTGTCGCCAATGCCATATATCGTCGTGATTATCGACGAAATGGCCGATCTGATGATGGTTGCCGGTAAGGATATTGAAGGCGCGGTGCAGCGTCTGGCACAGATGGCTCGTGCTGCCGGTATCCATGTGATTATGGCAACGCAGCGCCCGTCGGTGGATGTGATTACCGGTACGATCAAGGCGAATTTCCCGACCCGTATTTCGTTTCAGGTTACCTCCAAAATTGACAGCCGCACAGTGCTTGGTGAGCAGGGGGCAGAGCAGCTTTTGGGTATGGGTGATATGTTATTTATGGCCGGTGGCGGTCGTATCCAGCGTGTTCACGGACCTTTTGTCGGTGATGATGAAGTTGAACAGGTGGTTCAGCACCTTAAAGCGCAGGGCGTGCCGGAATATCTGGATGCCGTTATGGAAGATGATGAGGACGAGGGCGGTTCCGCACCGTCCGGTACGTCCAATCTGGAAAATTCCGACGATCCTTACGATCAGGCTGTTGCGGTGGTGTTGCGTGATAAGAAGGCCTCAACCAGCTATATCCAGCGCCGTCTCGGCATTGGTTATAACCGCGCAGCTTCGATCATTGAGCGTATGGAAGAAGAAGGTATTGTGGGGCCAGCCAATCATGCGGGCAAACGCGATATTCTTGTTCCGACGCAGGATGATGATTACTGATTTTGCTCTGCCATAGTCAGGTCAAACTACCGGTTTAAAAGATAAAAGAACACGGTGAAAACCGTCATAACGAATACGGGAGCGTATGTTTCTGATGAAACTGAAATTGCCTTTCATGGTCGCAAAATATCTCACTGCTGCATCTATTGCTCTGGGCGTGCTGCTGCCTACCGGTTTTGCGCAGGCGCAATCAGCAAATAGTGGTGCGCAGGCGCAGGCTATTGCCAATCAGTTTACAGCTGTGAAAACCATGACCGGTGAATTTGTGCAGTTTGGTCCGAAAGGCGATCAGACCGGCGGTAAATTCTACATTGAGCGTCCGGGTAAAATTCGTTTCAACTATGATAAATCGCCGATCACCGTGATCTCTGATGGTGAATCCGTCGTCGTCAATAATAAGAAGCTGGATACTTGGGATTTGTATCCGCTGTCGAAAACACCACTGAAATTGCTGCTCAGCGATCATGTTGATCTGGGCGGCGGCCGTTTGCGCGGTTTGAAAAACGAACCGGATGCGCTGACCATGATTTTGGGCGACAAAGCGGTTTTTGCCGATGCCACAATTGCGCTGATGTTTGATCCGGCCAATGCGGAATTGAAGCAGTGGACGATTACCGATGCGCAGCGTCAGGATACCACGGTGATGATCTTCAACGTGCAGAAAGGTGTGCGTTTTGCGGATAATATGTTCAAGATTGACTATCAGCGTCTGGCTATGAAACGCAAAAATCGCTGATCCTTGTTCAAACTATTGAAAATGCCGCGTCTGCTTTAGCGCGGCATTTTTTATTTATCCTGCATTTGCACATCCTGCATAAGCGGCTTATGTTACGCAAACTATGGTGAAACCTCACCTGTTTTGTCTTTTACCCTTCAGCCCGTTGAGCAGTTTAATGAGTTTTTCCGTCGCCACCTGGAATATCAATTCAGTTCGCCTTCGTTTGCCGCTGGTTCTGGACTTTCTGGAGAAGCACACACCGGATGTGTTGTGCCTGCAGGAAACCAAATGCCCTGATAACCAGTTTCCGCTCAAAGAGCTGCGCAATGCCGGTTATGAGCACATCGCGATCAGCGGTCAGAAGGGCTATCACGGTGTAGCTACACTGTCGCGCAGGCCGATGGAAAATACGGAAGTTATTGGCTTCTGTGATATGGGGGACTGCCGTCACCTCAGCAGTGTTGTGCAGGCAGGCGGTAAATCAATCCGCATCCATAATTTCTATGTGCCTGCCGGCGGGGATGAACCGGATGTGACGATCAATCCGAAATTTGCCCATAAGCTGAATTTCCTTGAGGAAATGCGGGCAGTAACGGCAGATCGCGGTGATGGTTTTTCTTCTATTCTGGTGGGCGATCTGAATATTGCACCGCTGGAAAATGATGTCTGGTCACATAAGCAAATGCTGAAAATTGTCAGCCATACGCCGGTTGAAACCGAGACACTGGAAGATTTGCGGGTGAAAGGCGGCTGGAGTGATCTGATGCGGCAGGTTATCCCTGCAGATCAGAAAATTTACACTTGGTGGAGCTACCGAGCCAAGGATTGGGATGCATCTGATCGCGGCCGTCGTCTCGATCACGTCTGGGGTTCCAAAGATCTTGAACCTCATATGAAAGAATTGCAGGTTCTGCGCCATGCCCGTGGCTGGGAGCGTCCTTCCGATCACGTGCCGGTTATTGCCCGCTTCGATCTCGACTGAAACATTCGAGGCATCGTGACTTGAATAAGTCACGATGCCTGTCTAAATAAATGTCACGGCTACTCATGCCGGTTAAAAGTGTATTTGAGGAGTTCATCACAATGAAGCAGACAGCACAGTTTTTCTTAACTGATGTTTTTGTTGTTTCACTGGATGCTGCTCTTGATAACGCTGTACACACTGCAAAATATTTCTGCGCAAACGCCTGACGGCCGCAGTCTTTTTCAAAATCTTTCTCTTCATCTGTCCCGTGAACGTACCGGTCTGATCGGGCGTAACGGCACCGGTAAATCAACTCTATTGCGTATCATAGCGGGCGAAACAGCACCGGCCAGTGGTTCGCTGACCAGTCATGCCAAACTCGGCTTCCTGCATCAGAATACGAATGAAGCGCATGAAACGATTGCCGACTTGTTTGGTGTGACGGAGCAACTGGCTGCACAGGCGCGTATTCTGGCAGGTGAAGGCAGCGACGATGATCTGGCTGATGCGGACTGGACATTGGAAAGCAGGATTAAGGATGCGCTCTCCCAAATGGGTCTGCCAGAACTCCACCCGCAAACGCAGCTGGGTAGTTTGAGCGGCGGGCAGAAAACCCGTGCCGCTCTGGCTGCCCTGATTTTCCATGAGCCGGATCTGATCCTGCTGGATGAGCCGACCAATAATCTGGATATGCAGGGGCGTGAGGCTGTACTGCATTTGCTGCGCAACTGGCGTGGCGGGGCGCTGGTGGTCAGCCATGACCGCACATTATTGCGCGAGATGGACCGGATTATTGAGCTGACGCCGATTGGTGTGTCGTCTTATAGCGGTAACTGGGATTTTTATGAGATGCGCAAAGCGGAAGAGATAGCCGCTGCCCGTCATGATCTTGCAGTGGCTGAAACAGCTGTCAAACAGGCGGAGAAACAGGCGCGGCTCATCAGGGAACGGCAGGAAAAGCGGGATTCTGCCGGTAAGAAATCCCGTTTCAGTGCAGGGCAAAGCAAATTGCTGCTGGATGCCAGAGAAGATCGCGCACAGGCAACCGGCGGGCGTAATAATCAACTGGCGCAAAAGCAGGCAGAAAGCAGCCAGCAGGCACTGAGCGAGGCGCAGAGCAAGTTTGAGCGGCTGATCCCGCAGAATTTTGGCCTCGGCAATCTCAGTCTTGCCGCAACGAAAACGGTACTCGTTGCGGAACATCTGACAATGGCTTTTAATGATCGTCAGCCGTTATTTCAGGATTTGTCTTTGCAGATTACCGGCCCGGAACGCATTGCATTATGCGGGCCAAACGGATCAGGAAAAACGACTTTGCTGCATATATTGGCGGGAAAGCTGACACCGCAGCAGGGCAGCGTACAATATTATGTCCGTCATGCCATGCTGGATCAGCATGTGAGCCTGTTGAATGATGATCTGAGTATCAGGGATAATTTCAAACTTCTGCAACCTGAAGCTACGGACAATGATTGCCGCGCCGCGCTGGCGCGCTTCATGTTCCGTGCGGATGCGGCTTTGCAAAAGGTTGGAGAACTCAGCGGTGGTGAGAGGCTGCGGGCAGGTTTGGCTTGTGTTCTGGGTGGTGTTCAGGCACCGGAACTGCTCATCCTTGATGAGCCAACCAATCATCTGGATATTGTCGCACTGCAATCAGTGGAAACGGCGCTCAATGCCTATGAAGGCGCATTGCTGATTACCAGCCATGATGAGGTGTTTTTGAACGCAATCGCACTTACGCGGCGTATCGAATTGCCGCTTTAAAGCATGTCAGGCAAAGCCGGAGATGCTTTAATCGGAAAAACGAGATGACAGCTTGTCGATCTGCTCGACCATCTCATTCAGATTATTGCTGATATGCAGATAGAGCGAAGCGGCAAGCTCCGGATATTCTTCCAAAATACGGTGGAAGATGGAGCGGCTGAGACGGATGACTTCGGTTTCTGTATCGGCGACGGCACCGGTCAGACGGCTGGTCTGTGCAATCAGTGCCATTTCACCCAGCACTGAGCCGGTGCTGATTGAGCGCAGATTGACGCGTCCCTGCTTGCCTTCATGAAAAAGGGTAATGCTGCCGCTGACAACAATATAGGCGCAGTCAGCACTTTGCCCTTCATGAAACAGTTCCCTGCCGGTACGCAGAACCATGCGTTCTGCGCCAAAGGCAAGCAGCCGCAGGTGCTGAGCCGAGAAGGCCTCGAAAAGGCCAATCGTACTCAGGAACTGAATGTCATCATCGAGCGCCATATGTCTCTTTCTTACACATAATACTTATTCCGGAACCGGTTCCCGCTCGGGAATAATCGTGTCCTGTTCCGGAAGAATTATGCTGTAACCCAAATTACCGAAAAATATCTAAAGTTTTCGATAAGATCATCTTTTATGCAGAATATTAAGCAGCCCGGAAAAAATGAATGCCGGGCTGCCTTCATTCTTAGGGAACCAGCTTATACCCGCCGCTTTCGGTAATCAGCAGGCTGGCATTGGACGGATCCAGTTCGATTTTCTGACGCAGGCGATAGACATGGGTTTCCAGCGTGTGCGTGGTAACGCCGGAATTATAGCCCCAGACTTCTTCCAGCAAGACATCGCGTCCGACCACACCACCGGCGCGGTACAGGAATTTGATGATTGCCGCTTCTTTTTCAGTGAGGCGGATTTTATCGCCTTTCTGGTCAAGCAGCAGCTTCTGGCTTGGTTTGAATGTATAAGGCCCGACGATAAAGGTCGCGTCTTCGCTCTGTTCATGCTGGCGCAGCTGCGCACGGATGCGGGCAAGCAGCACTGCAAAACGGAACGGCTTGGTCACATAGTCATTGGCACCGGACTCAAAGCCCAGAATGGTGTCGCAATCTGTATCGTGACCGGTCAGCATGATGATCGGTGATGTAAAACCACCGGCACGCAGCTGTTTGACGGCATCACGGCCATCCATATCCGGCAGGCCGACATCCATAATCAGCAGGCTGATATTATTTGCCCGTGCGGTCTGAATTGCTTTGCCGGCAGTATCTTCCTGCAGGATCTGAAATTCAGGATGAAGTGACAGCTGGTCGATCAGGATGGAACGAAGATCCTCATCATCATCAACGATCAGAAGTGTATGGGCGATCATATCTGCCTCATTCGGTTTCAAAAACGGGAGCTGAACATCAGCAAGATGGGTGATTTATGACATTTAACGAAGAAAAACTAAAGAGAGGTCAGATGAAACAAAATTTACCTTATAAAATACGCCTTTAATGCTGCTTTTAAGCGATCTGACATCAGTTTATGGATGTGAATAAAATTAGCTGTGTAAATATATGGCAGGAGAAATGATTCTCTGGTGTTTCCAGAGCGTTACCGGAAAATAGCATGCAAAACCGGTCCGGAGGGGGCCTATACATATGATACTGGGCAGAGAAGCAAAGCAAAGCGGCCTTATGCAGGGCGATACAGGCAGAAAGACATCCCGCACGATTAAAGTTATGGATGTTCATATGCGTCCTGGGCATCGCAGTCAGGGTTATCTGGTTGCCGGACCGCTGGTGCTGCGCTGTGCTTTGGGCAAGGGCGGAGTGTCCTCCCGCAAGCGCGAAGGGGATGGTGCAACGCCTTTGACGCAGATGCGTCTGCTTTACGGATACCGCCGTCAGACACCGGTGATCGGGGATCAGCCGGCAACAGCATTGCGCTTTCGGGCTACGCAGCCGCAGGATGGCTGGTGTGATGCCGCCAATGACCGCAATTATAACCGGCCGGTCGCAGCCACCTATCAGCGCAGCCATGAGAAGATGTGGCGCAAGGATGAGCTCTACGATATTTGCGTGGTCATGGACTGGAATATTACCGAGCGCAAAAAAGGCTGCGGCAGCGCGATATTTTTCCATCTTTCACGGGAAACCTATACGCCGACAGAGGGCTGTATTGCTCTGAGCCGTCGCGACATGATGCGTTTATTACCGCATCTTTCGGGAGATACGGTTATCCGTGTGCGACGCGGCTGATTGATCTCACATTCATGTCGCGGGCAGATACATGATCTGTCTGAGCGTATCGAAAATCTTCGGATGAACGGACTGGGCAACATTAAACCGCATGAACCGGCTGCATGTCTGTGACTGGCTGAAAATATTACCGGGTGCCAGAACGATATTGTGATCCAAAGCGCGTCTGGCAATCATGTCGCTGTCCACACCCTCCGGCAGATCATCCGGCAATTGCGCCCAGAGAAACATGCCGCCAACCGGCTCACACCAGAGCTTGAAGCCTGCATTAAGAAGCTTTTGCCGCGTCCGTGTCTGACATTCTGCCAGCCGGACGCGGATTTTCTCAATATGGCTGCGGTAGCTGCCGTCTGTCAGCAACTGATAGATGATCTGTGAAGACAGTGCATTGCTGGCGAAGTTGGTTGCCAGTTTCATGTCGGTAAGATTTTCCAGCCAGTCAGGACGCGCGGCAATATAACCGGTGCGCGTGGCCGCTGACAGGGATTTGGAGAAGCTGCCAATATGGATCACCCGCTCCAGACCGTCGAGTTCTGCTAAGAGCGGAGGCGGATTCTGATGAAAGTCCGCAAAAATATTATCTTCGACCAGAATCAGATCATGCTGTTCGGCGAGTTTGAGCAGGCGGTGTGCCGTTGCAGGTTGTATGGTGGCACCGGTCGGATTGTGAATGCCGGAATTGCAGAGATAGAGTTTTGGCCGGTATTGCGTGCAAAGGCGTGCGAAGCTTTCCAGATCAGGTCCTTGGGGGGTGTAAGATACGCCGACAAGATTGACGCCCTGCGCCAGTAACAGACCACGGAAATTGAAATAGCACGGATCATCAATCAGCACCGTATCGCCGGAGCGGATAAATGTACGGCAGATCAGATCAAGTGCATTGGTGCCGGAATCGGTGAGCAGGATTTGTGACGGGGCTGCTGTAACGCCCTGTTCACGCAGACGGGTGCTGAGCAACTGGCGCAGCAATGGCAGGCCGAGCGGTTCGTCATATTCCGATATATTCGATGCAGGGTTGCGGGCGATCTGGCGCAAGGCGCGGCGGATGGCTTCTTCCGGCAACCAGTCTGACGGCAGCCAGCCGCAACCCGGTCTGAAGGTGGTTTCTGTATTGCTCAGCGATTGGCGCATCACCCAATAGGGATTGATATTGCGGTTATGAGTGTCTGCAAAATCCGAGCTGATGAGCGGCGGATGATTTTTCTCAGCGACATAAAAACCGGCACCGCGCCGCGCCTGAATAATGCCTTCAGCCACCAGCCGGTCATAGGCTTCCACGACCGTGGATTTGGATATGGACATGGTTTCCGACAGACGGCGGATGGAGGGCAGGCGCGCGCCCGGCATCAGGCTCATGGCGCTGATACGGTCGCGGATGATTGTCATCACCTTCTCAACCAGCGTTGTCGCTTCCAGAATTTCCTGACTGACGGAAAGCTGATCAGCCGTATCGCTTGCTGTTTGCAGCGCGTCCGGCGCTGTATATCCGGAATGATAAGTCATCTGTATCTCCGAATTGAGCAGTACAGTTTGTTTAAATTGTACTGAAATTGTATCTGACAATTTTGCCTGTGTATCAATATTTATCGCGAAATACGCAATAAATTTCGAGAATATGTGAAAATGAATAAGCAAGCGGATAGCCAAAGTGCTGGCTGGATCAGCGGTTTTATAGGTGTTTTAATTTTCAGCGGCTCTCTGCCTGCAACGCGTTTGGCTGTCTTGCAGATTGATCCGGTTTTTCTGACAGTGCTACGGGCGACCATTGCCGGTCTTTTGGGCGGCGCTCTGTTGCTGGCATTTCGCGAGAAATTGCCGACACCATCTGAGTTGATTTCACTCGCGCTGGTTTCAGGCGGTGTTGTGGTCGGGTTCCCGCTATTTACGGCTTTGGCCTTGCAATATGTGACCTCTGCCCATGCAATTGTCTTTATCGGTCTGCTGCCGCTCAGTACGGCAATTTTTGCGGTGTTGCGGGGAGACAGCAATCCGTCATGGCGGTTCTGGATGTTCTCGCTGGCAGGCAGTGCAGCGGTGGCATTTTTTGCTTTGGCAAAAGACCAGTCGGGCGGGGAATTTTCGCTCTATGGTAATGTAATGATGCTGTTATCGATCATTGTCTGCGGCTATGGCTATGCGGAAGGTGCGCGGCTGTCCCGCACGATTGGCGGCTGGCAGGTGATCTGCTGGGCGCTGGTATTGGCGTTGCCGGTAATGCTGGTGTTGGCTGTCGCGTTGCGACCGGATAATTTTGCGGGTATTGAAGCGCCTGCATGGCTGGGTGTGGGATATGTATCGCTGTTCAGTATGCTGATCGGCTTTTTCTTCTGGTATCACGGGCTGGCACTTGGTGGTGCGGCAGGCGTGGGCCAGTTGCAATTATTGCAGCCGTTTTTTGGCCTCGCTCTGGCAGCCTTTGTACTGGGCGAACCGGTGAGCATAGCGATGATGGCTGTGGCATGTGTTGTGGTGATGTGTGTTGCCGGAGCTAAGCGCTATATTTGAGCACTATTGCTCAAATATAGCGCTTAGCGACAAAACTAAAAAATGTGCGATGCGATATATCTGAATAATATCGCTATACTTCGCAAATCATCATATGGATCAAACCAATCAGGCGTGGCTTTTAGCTACGCCTTTTGCGTTTCACCATAGTGCCAGACAGTGGTGCGCTTTACGTCTGCATCTTCCAGAGCGCGGGTGACTGGCACGGAATAGACTTCCAGCTCTGTCAGGCGGTGCCGCGGCAGATAAGACCGTCCGGGATCGCCGACGATAATCTGCACGCCTTTAGCAGCCAGCATGTCAAACCAGACGATCAGCCGGTCAGCCAATGGCTTGTCATAAAAGACATCTCCGGCGAGCAGAACATCAAAAGAGCCGCTTACATCCTGCCCGATCAGATCAGCGTCACTGAAGTCACAGGATACTTTGTTCAAAACACTGTTCAGGCTGATGGCATGGCGGGCAAAAGGATCGATATCATTGGCGGTTACAGAACTTGCGCCGCTCAAAAGGGCTGCAATGCCGACCAGACCGGAGCCGGAGGCAAAATCCAGTACGCGTTTATTTTGCACAGCCTGCGGATGATCGAGAATATAGCGGGCAACGCCCTGACCGCCTGCCCATGCGAAAGCCCAATAGGGCGGCGGTAATCCGATTTCGGAAAGCTCTTCTTCGGTCTTGTGCCAAAGCTCATGAGCCTCATCGGCAAGATGAAGCGCGATTTCCGGCACATGGGGCGGGTGGTGAATGCCGGTATTGTCGAGGATGAATTGCGTAGCGCGCGTCGAGTCCGGGATCAGGAGGGGCATAGACGCTCCGGATCAAGCAGAGGATAAGCGACTGCAAACGCAGAACGCTTCCGGAATAGTGTTTGGGTTGCGTTCTGCATTGTTGTGCTCTTAAATTTTGGTGTGGTCTAATCCGCCCATGCGGCAGACCTCGATCCATTCGTCTTCTTTGACCGGCTGTACGGAAAGACGCATGGATGTGACCAGCGCCATATCGCTCAACAGCGGATTGACCTTCACATCTTTCAATGTCACCGGCTTCGGCATATCGCAGACGGCGCGGATATCCACACATTCCCAGCGGTGATCGTCCGTTGTGCTGTCAGGATGCGCTAATGCACAAACTTCCACAATGCCGACGACTTCCAGTCCCTCATTGGAATGATAGAAAAAGCCCTTATCGCCAAGCTGCATAGCGCGCATATTATTGCGTGCCTGATAATTGCGCACGCCGTCCCATTGCTCGCCGACAGCGCCTTTGGCTTTTTGCATTTCCCACGACCATTTGAATGGTTCAGATTTAAACAGCCAATATGCCACAGTTTTCTCCGGATTTATTCAGCAGGCCAAGTTTATTCAGCAGGTTTGTTGATGACCCAGTTCCACGGGCGCACAGTCACATTGTCGAACAGACCAGCCAATGCATAAGGATCTGCAGCGGCAACGGCTTTTGCATCCTCAATGGTTTCAGCTTCAACCATCAGCATGCTGCCAACCGGTTTCTGATCGGCTTCGCTCAGAAAAGGGCCGCCGAATTTGATCTTGTCGCCGAGGCTTTTCAGATAATCGAGATGGGCAGGGCGGGTATCGAGACGCAGTTGCAGATGGTCGGCTTTGTCATTGCAGAGAATGGCGAACAGCATGAGGTCAGGTTCCTAATCTTCGTTTTTCAAAGGACGGGACAGTAATCCGGTAACAGCCGCATCAATAGTAATACTGCCATTGAGCAAGGCCGCAATTGTGGTGATGATTGGTGCATTGATCTGCTTGCGCGCGCAAAGTTCGGCAATCACCGGCGCTGTGGCCACACCTTCGGCGAGCAACAGGCCTTCCAGTGGTTCGCCGCGTCCCAAGGCCAGCCCGTAGGAATAATTGCGCGATTGCGGGGAGGAGCAGGACAGCATCAGATCGCCGAGGCCTGATAATCCCATCAGGGTTTCAGGTCGTCCGCCAAAGGCCACGGCAATACGGCGCAGTTCTGCAAAAGCGCGGGTGACCAAAGCTGCCTGCGCCGATGCGCCAAGACCTTTGCCGATCGTTGCACCGGCTGCAACGGCGATCACATTTTTCAACGCGCCGCCGATTTCAACGCCGGTCAGATCATCGGAGGAATAGCAACGGAAGGTGCTGCCGGAAAACTGTGCGGCCAGATCATCGGCAATGGCAATATTTTCACAGGCAATCGTCACGGCAGTCGGAAAGCCACGGGCAACATCACTGGCAAAGCTCGGGCCGGAAAGGGCAGCAATCGGATGGTCAGGCAAAATATCGGCAATGATCTGCGACATCAGCCGTCCGGTGGAGCGTTCAATCCCTTTGGCGCAAAGCACAACAGGGCAATCAGCCGGAATGAGCGGTTTCAGTTCCTGTAATGCGGCAGCCATGGATTGCGCAGGGATAACGGCCAGAACCGTATCGGCATTGTTCAGCGCTGCAGCTGCATCGCTGGTGGCACGCAGATTATCATGCAGGGCGATATCACCGAGATAACGGTTGTTACGGTGGTTGTGGTTGATATCATCAACCGTTGCCGGATCGCGCGCATAGAGCACGACCTCATGGCCGTTCTGTGCGGCCATGCACCCCAGAGCTGTTCCCCATGCACCGCCGCCGAGAATAACGATCTTCTTGCTCATGCTTTTGCTCCCCTGCGGCCAAAACCGACCAACGGCGCTGATGTGCTGTCCAGCGGCCAGCGCGAGCGCGGTGCAAAATCGAGATTGTCAGGCTCCGTGCGTGCTGCATGTTCAGCACCTGCCCATGCAATCATGGCTGCATTGTCGGTACACAGAATATGCGGCGGGGCGAGGAAGTCGAAACCGTGCTTCTCACAAAGTGTTTCAAGTCCTTTGCGCAGTACTTTATTGGCGGCAACACCACCGGCAACAACCAATGTCGGATTTTCTTTATCCGGATAGGTTTCACGAAAACGGAGCAGAGAACGCTTTACGCGATCATTGAGCGTATCGGCAACGGCAGTCTGAAAAGACGCGCAGATATCCGCCACATCCTGATCGCTCAGCGGCACAAGCTGAGTTGCTGTCTGGCGCACGGCGGTTTTGAGACCGGAGAAAGAGAAATCCAGCCGTGCTTCACCTTTGAGCGGGCGTGGCAGTTCAAACCGTGAGGCATCGCCCTTGAGTGCAGCCTGCTCAACCGCAGGGCCGCCCGGATAAGGCAATCCCAACAGCTTGGCGGTTTTGTCAAAAGCTTCACCCAACGCATCGTCAATCGTGGTGCCGAGGCGTTCATAATGGCCGAGGCCGTGCACGAGAATAACCTGCGTATGACCGCCGGATACCAGCAATAACAGATATGGAAAAGCCAGTCCGTCGGTCAGGCGTGCTGTCAGGGCATGGCCTTCGAGATGGTTGACGGCATAGAAAGGCTTGTCCGCAGCAAAGGCCATGGCTTTCGCCGTCATCAGTCCGACAATCAGCCCGCCGATCAGGCCGGGGCCTGCTGTTGCAGCGACAGCATCCACATCATTGATGGTCATATCCGCATCGGAAAGCGCTTTGGCAATCAATCCGTCGAGCGCTTCCACATGGGCGCGTGCCGCGATTTCCGGCACCACGCCGCCATAGGGTTCATGCTCGGCAATCTGGCTGAGAACAACATTAGACAGGATGCGTGAAGACACCCCGCCTTGTTCATTTTCATGGCGTTCAATGATAGCTGCGGCTGTTTCGTCGCAACTTGTCTCTATTCCAAGCACGCGCATAAGCGATTAGACCCGTATTAACAAAGCATTTCCGGCAAAAAGCGTGAAGCACTTTTGCATAAGGAGAATGCGTTCAATAAACAAACTTCGCTGATCTTTCTGTCTTGCACCGGATAGTGGCATTATATTCATGATATTACAGTCATGAATTTGCCCCTGAGGTGAAAGGCAGTTAGAGAAGCCTTTGACATTCGCGTATCACGGACAGAGCCAGATGCAAACACCACGTTTAAAAATCGGAACACGTTCCAGCGCTTTAGCACTGGCACAGGCAGAAGAAACACGCGCACGCCTGATGGCTGCGCATGGTTTAAGCGAAACGGATGTTGAAATCGTGCCGATGTCCACACAGGGCGACCGTATTCAGGATCGTGCATTGTCGGAGATAGGTGGTAAAGGCCTGTTCACCCAAGAGATTGAAGATGCACTGTTACAGGGACGTATTGATATTGCAGTGCATTCCTCCAAAGATATGCCGACGGTTTTGCCGGAGGGTTTGCATCTTTCCACCTATCTCGAACGCGAAGACCCGCGGGATGCTTTTGTCGGTAAAACCAGTGCAAAACTGACCGATCTGCCGCATGGGGCGACCGTTGGTTCATCCAGTTTGCGTCGTCAGGCACAAATCCGGCATATCCGTCCTGATCTCAATGTTATTATTTTTCGCGGCAATGTGAATTCCCGTCTGCGCAAGCTCGATGAAGGTCAGGTTGATGGTACATTTCTCGCTTTTGCAGGACTGAAGCGCCTCGGGCTTGAGCATGTGGTCACAGAATTGATGGATACAGAACGGTTTTTACCTGCTCCGGGACAGGGCGCGATAACCATTGAAAGCCGTGTGAATGATGCGCGGGTTGATGCGCTGCTTAAGCCGCTCAATCATGAAGAGACATTTATCCGCCTGACTTGTGAACGTGCATTTCTGGCGCAGCTTGACGGTTCCTGCCGCACGCCGATTGCCGGTCTGGCGGAAGTTAAAGATGGGCATTTGCATTTCTCCGGTATGATTTTGACACCGGACGGTTCACGCCTGCATCGCGTTTTCATAGATGGTGCTGCAGCAGATGCGGCGGCGCTGGGCAAGGAAGCCGCGGAGCGGATCCGTGCAGAAGCCGGTGCTGATTTCTTCACCAGCTGGGCTTGAAACATGCGCAGGGTTCTGGTCACACGCCCGCAACCGGATGCAGCTTTAACCGCCGCTAAACTTGAAACGGCAGGTTATCTGCCGTCTTGTCTGCCGGTGAGTGAAACTGTGGCGACGGGCGCATCATTGCCGCTGGGCAGTTTTGATGCCGTTGCTGTGACCAGCGCCAATGCCTTGCGCCATATCAATTCTGATTTACTGGCACCCTACCGGCATTTGCAGCTTTATGCAGTTGGCGAGAAAACGGCATCTGTTGCGCGGGATGCGGGCTTTGAGACAATCTATGCCGGTGACGGCTGGGGGCTGCATCTGGGGCGCCATGTGGCAGCTGTTATGTCTGCGGGCAGCCATGTGCTTTATCTGACCGGCAAAATCCGGCGGCCGGATTTTGAGGCGCAACTGTCAGCGGCCGGTATCAATCTGACGGTTACTGAGACCTATGACACCCGCCCTGTTGCCTATAGCGATGCCGAGCTGAACGGGATTGCTGATACCGGCAGGGCAGAGGTGATTTTGCTCTATTCCGCTGTCGCTGCACGGCAGTTTGTTGCACTGGACAAGCAGGCAAAGGGTGCTTTTATCCAGAACGCGAAATATATTTTTTGTCTTTCTCAGCGGATTGCTGCAGAATTACCAGATAACTGGAATGCGCAGGTGCGTATCAGTGAAATGCCGGATGAGGATGCTTTATTACGCCTGCTGGCATTGATCTGACGAAAATATGCAACCATTTGTTCAATTTCGTCATTTAGGTTGCATCTGAAGTTTAAAATACAGATTTTGCGAGAGGACTCATGGCTAAATCCACAGTGTCACGTCACAGCAAGACCACCCGTAAACCGGTGGTGATTGATCTTGATCCGTCTGATGTGAAAGCTGTTGAGGCATCCGCTGCAAAATCTGCGGGTAAAACTGTGCCGGATGCAGAGCCGGTGGGTGATCCGAAACCTGTGGCACAACCGGCTGCAAAATCTTCCGCACCACCACCGCCAAAAGCGCATGTTGAAGCGAAACCTGCAACCTCGGTTCCGCCGCAGAGCACATCCCGACCGGCTTCTTCAGCCGGTGTTTCCGGCCCTAATCCTTTTGCATCAGGAAAAACCATGAATTCTGCCACCAGTCCAACGCCGCAGACGAAAAAAACAACTTCGCCCTGGATTGCCGGACTGGCGGGTGGTGTGATTGTTCTGCTGGGTACGACCGCACTGCAATGGGCGGGGCTGGGTTTGTTTCCGGCACAGACCAGCAATCGTGATGAGGCGGCAATTGCAGAAATCGCAGATCTGAAACAGCAGATCGCCGGTTTGCAGGCCGCAACCAAACCGGATGCGGATTTGTTAGCACGTCTGGAAGCCGCAGAGAAAAATGCTGCAGAAGCTCAGCAACGCCTGAATGCACTACCGCAAGCCAGTGAAATACCAGCCGGAAATGATGAGGCGATCCGTGCCGATGTGACAGCTTTGCAGGAGCAACTGAAAGCGCTGGCAGGGCAGGCGCAGCCTGCGGATAGCGCGCTGGTGAATGGTCTGACCGAGCGCCTGAATGCGATGGAAACAAAGCTCAATACGATCGGCTCTCAGGCAGAACAGGCCAATGCCGCATTAAATACTGATACGGACGAGGTCAAAGCACTGCAACAGCAATTGGGTGCTTTGCAGACGAAGATTGATGCGCAGGCCACGCAGCCGGATATGGCAGCGATTATTGCGGCTAATGCTTTGAAATCAGCGATTGATCGCGGTGGTTCTTATCTGAATGAATTGCAGACCTATAAATCATTGCTGCCGGAGCAGGCAGGTTCTGTTGCTGCGCTTGAAGCGCAGGCGGAAATCGGTATTCCGACACTAAGCCAGCTGAACACACAATTCGCATCATTGGCGGATGATATGGTGGCCGCGGTGAACAAACCTGCGGCAGATGCCGGTATCTGGGATCAGCTGGTGGGCAGTGCAAAAAATCTGGTGCGGTCGCGACCAATCGGTGATGTCGCTGGTTCCGGCGTCGGGCCAGCGACTGCACGCATAGAATTTGCGTTGCAAAATGGGGACGTGCAGCGGGCTATGACCGAATGGGCGCAATTGCCGGAAGCCGCCAAACAAGTTGGTCAGAGCTTTTATAATGCATTGAATGCACGGCGCGATGCGGATGCATTGCTTGCACAGCTGATGACCGCTTCAACGCAGGCATCTGAGCCAAAACCGGCTGCGCAATAAGCGAAACAGGAAAGGGAGAACGGTATGATACGGGTAATCCTGTTTCTTGTTGTAGTCGCAGTGCTGGGGCTAGGGTTTGGCTGGTTGGCGGATCGTCCCGGTGATCTGGTGTTCACTTTTGCCGGAGAACGGCACAATATTTCTCTGATGACCGCCGCCAGTATGGTTGTGGCTGCCATTGCCTGTGCCATGCTGTTGTGGTGGATCGTCAAAAATCTTGTTCGCTCGCCTTATATTTTGCAGCGTCATTTTCGTGCCCGCAAGCGTGACCGTGGCTATCAGTCACTCTCGACCGGCCTGATTGCTGCCGGTGCCGGTGATGCCGAAGCGGCGCGGCGTATGAGCAAACAGGCATCCAAATTGCTGAGCGTGGATCAGGAGCCGCTGATCCGGCTGCTTGATGCGCAAACCGCTTTATTGGAAGGGCGCAAAGATGATGTGCGCCGTTATTTTGAAGAAATGATTGCTGATCCTGAAACTAAATTGCTGGGTTTGCGGGGATTATATCTCGAGGCCAGCCGTGAAGGCGTGCAGGAAGCAGCCTATCAATATGCGCAGGAAGCCAGCACTATGGCACCGCAGCTGGAATGGGCGTCGAATGCAGTGCTCGGACATAAGGTTTTGCAGGGCGATGTTACTGGTGCATTGCGGGTACTTGAGGCACGCAAGGCGGTTATTCCTTATGGCAAAGACGGTAAAGCTGCCCGTGAGACATTGAAACGCAACCGTGCGGTTTTGCTGACAGCACAGGCGATGGACAGTTTTGAAACGGATGCTGTGGCTTCCCGTGAGGCAGCGAATGAGGCGTTCAAGCTGGAACCGGAACTGATACCGGCTGCATTGATTGCTGCGCGTTGCTTGCTGCGTGACGGCAGTATCCGCAAGGGTAATCGTATTCTTGAAGCGGCATGGAAACGCGAGCCGCATCCTGAGATTGCCGAAGCCTATATTCACGGACGCGCCGGAGATACAGCGCTTGACCGGCTGAAAAAGGCGCGCCAGCTCGCAAGCTTACGCAGTCACCATGCGGAATCGGTTTTGATTGTTGCACGGGCTGCGCTGGATGCCGGAGAGCTGACGCTGGCACGGGAAAATGCCGAAGCTGCATTGAAGCTTAATCCGCGTGAAAGCGCTTATTTGCTGATGGCTGATATTGAAGAAGCGCAGACAGGCGATCAGGGACGCGTGCGTGAATGGCTTGCACGGGCTGTCAAAGCGCCGCGCGATCCGGCATGGACGGCTGACGGTATTGTTTCTGACCATTGGGCACCGGCCTCGCCGGTGACAGGTCGCCTGAACGCCTTTGAATGGAGGGTGCCGTTTACGGAAATAGCGGCGGATACGTCTCCGGTTCTTGATGATGACAGTTTGAAAGAGCCGTTTTTACCCGTCACTTATTCGCGAGCGGAAGAGGCTGAGCCGGTAAACATGCCCGCGGTGAAGGAGCCGGTCTTTGCCGATGATCCTGATGATGCGGAAACTATGCCTCTTGTTGCGGATAAAACTAAAGCTGCTCCGAAGAAAACGGAACCGCAGGACAATAATCTGCGCAATGCCAAAGTAACTATTCTCACTGAGACGGGCGATAATCCTGCGGTGCAGGCCGCAAAGGATTCGCAGCCTGATAGTTCCGACGCTGCGAAGGATAAGCACAGTCTGATTGTTGATGATCCGGGTGTGGCGGCAGAACATGATGTGCCGTTGCGCAAGGAAGGGACGTTCCGGCTGTTTTAATACTGCGTCCGGTCGGGTTTGCAGAATGAAGTCCGTTAATTCCGTTGCAAAACAGTATTTTTGTTGCAGCTTGGTGACTCTGAGAAAGATTAGAAGATACTTGTAAGACAAAACATGTCTGTATGCTTGGCATCCTTCCGGATGCTGGTCTATGTGTAAGACCTGTCAAAGGCTGTATAAGCACTGGAGCATGTATGTTTGAGCGTCTGATCAGTTTTTTCAAAGAATTGCCGGGTTTGGATCCCTCGAAGAAAAAACAAACATTCTCTGATGAAGACCCGCGTCTGGCCGCTGCTGCATTGATGTTTCATGTCATTGAAGCGGATGGTGAGCAGCACGAAAAAGAGCGCAAACGTTTGTCGGATTTGCTGTCGCAGGCTTATGATTTGCAAGGCGATGACTTGCAGGCTTTGATTAAAGCGGCAGAAGTTGCGGATCAGGAATCGATTGATCTTTATCGTTTCACCAGTGTTTTGAAACGCCATCTGGATGTGCCGGCTCGTTTGAGCTTTATCGAGGTGCTGTGGGAAATGGTTTATGCCGATGGTGATGTCGGTGAAATCGAAGATAATATTATGTGGCGTATTGCCGAGCTGATCGGTGTGGATCAGGAGCAGCGCATCGGGATTAAATTACGGGTCGCTGAGCGTGCCCGTTCAATGCGCGATGCCTTGGCTTCAATATCCATGGCTGAAGAGCAGACCAATGCCGAGGCCGAAAAGGCTGAATAAAAGCAGCGGATTTGAAAGAGTGAAGGCCGTCATTGACGGCCTTTTTTATTTGTCGCGGTCAATCAGTCTTTCGCGAGAAGACCTTTCCAGATGATTGCGCCGATAGCGGCACCGATCAGCGGAGCAACCCAGAACAACCAAAGCTGGCTGATGGCAGCTGTATCTGCGAACAGGGCTGCAGCTGTGGAGCGGGCCGGATTGACGGATGTATTGGTTACCGGAATTGAAATCAGGTGGATCAATGTCAGACCGAGACCAATCGCGATTGGTGCAAAACCGGCCGGTGCCCGCGATGAGGTGGAGCCGAGAATAATAATCAGGAAGAAGGCAGTCAGCACGACTTCAATGGCAAGGGCTGCCCCAAGGCTATATTTGCCTGGTGAAAGATCGCCGTAGCCGTTGGAAGCGAAGCCGCCTGCGCTGAAATCAGCTTTACCGCTGGCAATAAAATACAGAATTGCAGCAGCAATAATGCCGCCGACCAGCTGTGCGATCCAGTAGGGAATGAGGTCTTTAGCCTCAAAGCGCCCGCCCAGAGTAAGGCCGAGAGTGACAGCCGGATTGAAATGTCCGCCCGAAATACCACCGACAGCATAGGCCATTGTCAGGACAGTCAGACCGAATGCCAGCGCGACACCGGCAAAGCCGATACCCAGTTCCGGAAAGGCTGCAGCGAGAACGGCGCTGCCGCAACCGCCGAAGACCAGCCAGAAGGTGCCAAAACACTCTGCCGACAATTTATTCATCATGGAAGGCGTATCTTGCATGTTAATCCCCGTAGACGATTGAACAAAAATGAAATCTGCACGGAACTTATATTGCCCGCCGAATATGGACAGATTTGTCAGGATTGAACAGTCTTTTTTTGAACACAATTGGTGTAAATATTTGTCTTACAAAGAAATATTCTGTCTTATATTATAATTATTATAAAATAGGCGCAGATGTCAGGCCGAGGGTAAGCAACTATCCTGTTATTAACCGGCAGCAACAGACGGCTGATTGCAGGATTGTGGCGGTTTTCACTTTTTCGGGCTGTTATGGTGTTTTAAAGTGTTGTACCGTCTTGGAAATTCATGAGCGGTTTCGACGCTTTATAAGGTTTCGGGATAATATTAACGGTTTCCGGAGTACCGGCTTGATGTCTAGGTTCGAGCGCCGACTGGCTTTTAATTTCAAACTGTTCTGTTTGCCTTTGGCTGCTGTGCTGGCAGGTTGCACAGGGACTGCAACGGCATGGACTGAAAAAGTCACGATTGAACAGGTTGAACTGCCAAAAGAATGCGCCGGATGGCAAAAGATTAATATGAAGCAGCGTGCTTATTACATGCTGATGCGTGATGATCCTGCGCTGATTATGGAAATTGATTCCCATAATCTTAAAGGTAAAAATCTTGGTTGCTGGCAATAGCCGTATGGCGGTGTGACATGGCAGCTTCATTGAAACATGCAGGGCTGCTCAACTGATTCAGGGTAAATGATGCATCTGGATATTATAGAGCTGCAGTCATTTTATTCGACAGCATTGGGCAAACTGGCTGCTTCGGTTATTACGTCAGCACTGGATCCTTTATGGCTGCCAATGCCGCAGGAGCGGCTTGTCGGGATCGGCTATACGCTGCCTTATCTGGATCATTTTGCTTCACAAGCGGAGCGGGCATTTGCTTTTATGCCAGCACGGCAGGGCGCAACCGGCTGGCCGCATGGCGAGGCACTGAGCACGGCGCTGGTCTATGATGAGGAGCTGCCTTTGCCGGATAGTTCTGTAGACCGCATCTTACTGGTACATACGCTTGAATTTTCTGAAAGCAGCGCGGAAACGCTGAAAGAAATGTGGCGTGTCTTATCACCGAACGGACAGTTGATCGTCGTGGTGCCAAACCGCCGTGGTGTCTGGGCGCGTATGGAACATACGCCTTTCGGCAGCGGACGCCCCTTCAGTCGCGGGCAGTTATTGCAGGCTTTCAGAGAAGCCAATTTCACGCCGGGAAAAGTGGTCAATGCGCTGCATGTGCCGCCGACACGCTGGCGTTGGCTGCAACAATCATCCGGCTTGATAGAAACGGTCGGAACCCGTCTCTGGCCGTTGTTTGGCGGGGTGGTGATCGGGGAGGCGCATAAGCGCCTCTATCAGGGACTGCCGGTGCTGAAGCGTGCTTCACGCCGTGTTTTCGTGCCGGTGCTGACACCGCAGGGGACAGCACGGCAGCAGCCGGTGAAGGTGAAAATTCACGATCACCGTGAGCGCTCCGGTCAATAAACCGGATTTAAGAAATTATGCTCTAGCGTTTAAGCAGAAAAACAGCCTGCTGGCCGAGCAGGTTCCACATGCCCCATGGCAGGCTGAACGGCATGCGCTCACCATTACGGTTCAGTGCCACAGCATCTTCAACTGTTGCACCAACCTCTTTGGTCATATCGACAAAATCACGGATGGTGCAGAAGTGAATATTCGGCGTATCATACCAGCTGAACGGCAGTTCTTTGGTTACCGGCATGCGGCCGCGAAACAGCAGTGAACCACGCACCCGCCAGTAGCCGAAATTCGGAATGGAAACGATCGCACGCTCACCGATGCGTAGTAATTCGCTCAGGACCTTTTTCGGATTAAGCGTGGCCTGCAAAGTCTGTGACAGGATCACATAATCGAAGCTTGAATCGGGATAATAGACCAGATCACGGTCAGCATCGCCTTGTATCACCGACAATCCGCGCATCAGGCACTGGTTCACACCGCTTTGTGATAATTCCACGCCGCGTCCGTCTACATTGCGGCTGTCGCGCAGCAATTGCAGCAATTCACCATCACTGCAGCCCACATCCAGAACCCGTGTTCCTGGGCGTACCAGCGAGGCGATAATATCAAAATCAACGCGGTTATGGATATGCAGGTTTTCGGTATTTTCAGCTGTGAAAAATGTCGTATCGCCTGAACCGGCTTTGGTATCAGTCATCGGATTACAGACCTTTCGCACGGGCTGCGGAGCGGATGAAACCGTCAATGGTTGAGAAAAGAACCGGTTCATCCAGCAGGAAAGCATCGTGCCCGCGGTCGGTTTCGATTTCAACGAATGAAACAGACGCCCCTGCAGCATTCAGCGCATGGACAACGAGACGGCTCTCGGATGTCGGGAACAGCCAATCGCTGGAGAAGGATGCAACGAAAAAGCGGGTTTTGGTGCCGGAAAAAGCCGAAGCCAATAAGCCGTTATGTTCTGCTGCCATGTCGAAATAATCCATGGCACGGGTCAGATAGAGATAGGAATTGGCGTCAAAACGGTCAACGAAGCTGTTACCCTGATGGCGCAGATAGCTCTCAATTTGGAAGTCAGCTTCAAAACCGAAGGTAATATTGGTGCGATCCTGCAGATTGCGCCCGAATTTACGGTGCAGCGCGGCTTCCGACAAATAGGTGATATGCGCTGCCATCCGCGCAACCGACAGGCCTTTGCGCGGAACGGAGTCCGATTGGGTAAGATATTGACCGTTGAGCCACAGCGGGTCGGCCATGACCGCCTGACGGCCAACCTCGTTAAAAGCGATATTCTGCGCTGACAAACGCGCGCCGCTGGCCAGAACCACAGCCGAGAAAACCTTGTCCGGATAGCTTGATGCCCATTGCAGCACCTGCATACCACCAACGGAGCCGCCGACAACAGCCAGCAGTTGCTCAATACCGAAATGATCGACCAGCATCGCCTGTGCCCGCACCATATCGCCGATCGTTATGATTGGCAGATCAAGTGCGTAAGGTTTGCCGGTTGCCGGATTAATGGATGCAGGGCCGGTTGAGCCCATGCAGCTGCCGATAACATTGGAACAGAGCACAAAATAACGGTCAGTATCAATCGGCTTGCCGGAGCCGACAAGTGAAGTCCACCAGCCGTCTTTACCGGTGAGCGGATTGGTGCTGGCAACATGCTGATCGCCGGTCAGGGCATGGCAGATCAGGATGGCATTGCTCTTATCGGCATTGAGTGTGCCATAGGACTGATAAGCGAGCTGAAACGGGCTCAGAACGGAACCGCTGTCGAGTTGAAGCGGTTTGTCTTCACCAAAATACACCACAGGACTGTTCGGCTGAACAGCTTCCTGATTGCGGTTGTCTGATAGGGCGGCAGTTTCAGCTGATATCGTCATAAAACATGTCTGCGTCAGAGCATTTTCAGGTCTGTTTGCAACAAACCCAATGCCCTAATTCCCTGATTTTACGCATAATCCTCTCCGAAAGCCGATTTGTTTTTCGGGATTCTGCGTTAGAATTTGTCCGGTGACCGGAACTGGATGCGGATATGCAGGCAATTTCTGCCTGTTTTGCGCATTTTTGACTAGCCGGCCGCGTTGGTGATTTCAGATATTTTTATCTGAAACTACTGCGATCTAGGGGCTAGAGGGGTTTAAAGTCAAGGTTTCTCTCGACTTGTTCTGCGATGCGGTTTATGCCGCTAAAGTCATTCGGTTTCAGCGGGAATATTTCGCTGGTCACAGACCGGCAAATGTTTCTGCAATGCTGTTTCCGTACATAATCTCTATCAACAATACAGGCTCTTAATATTGGATAAGAATGATGAACGATTTCGCGAAAGCTCAACGCCCGACACCTAAAGCCGGCGTCATGGATATTGCTGCTTATGTTCCTGGCAAAGCCACCGTTCACGGTGTTGCCAAAGTGCACAAGCTGTCTGCCAATGAAAGCCCGCTGGGTGCAAGCCCGCATGCTGTTGAAGCCTATCGTGCAACCGATCATTATCTGAGCTCTTATCCGGACGGCGAAGTCATTGCGCTGCGTCAGGCCATTGCGGAAACGCAAGGCCTGAATATTGAGAATATTCTCTGCGGCAACGGTTCGGATGAATTGCTCGGCCTGTTGTGCCAGACCTATCTGGCACCGGGTGATGAAGCGATTTTCACCGATCACGGTTTTCTGGTCTATAAAATCCAGACATTGGCGGCCGGTGCAAAACCGGTGATCGTGAAAGAAAAGGACACGGTGATTGATGTGGATGCGGTACTTGCTGCGGTCACAGACAAGACCAAGGTTGTTTTCATCACCAATCCGGGCAATCCGACCGGTACTTATGTCCCGTTTGAGGAAGTGAAGCGCCTGCATGCCGGCCTGCCGCCGCATGTTCTGCTGGTGCTGGATGCGGCCTATGCGGAATATGTGCGCAAGAATGATTATGATGCAGGTGTGGCCCTGGTCTCTGCGAGCGACAATGTGGTGATGACCCGCACATTCTCGAAGATTCACGGCCTGCCTGCGCTGCGTATCGGCTGGATGTATGCACCATTGCATGTCACAGACGCGGTGAACCGTGTGCGCGGACCTTTCAACATGAACAGCGCGGCGATTGCTGCCGGTACTGCGGCAATCCGCGACCGCGATCATGTGCAGAAAGCCTGTGCGTTCAATGCGGAATGGGCGCAGTGGCTGACAGACGAGTTCACCAAGCTCGGTCTGAAAGTTACACCTTCAGTCACCAATTTCCTGCTGGTGCATTTCCCTGACACACAGAACAAGTCTGCCGCCAAAGCGGACGTATATCTGCAGTCCAAGGGATATATTCTGCGTCGCGTGACATCCTATGGCTTCCCTGAAGCCCTGCGGATGAGCATCGGCTCGGAAGAAGCCAATCGCGGTGTGATTGCCGCTCTCACAGAATTTTTGAAGTCCTGATATGTCTGATATTCATTTTAATAAAATTGCGCTGATCGGTATTGGTCTGATCGGTTCGTCGCTGGCTCGTGTCATCCGCCGTGAAGGTCTGGCTGGTCATATTGCTATTGCTACTCGCAGTCCTGAAACGCTGAAACGCGCGGAAGAACTGGGGCTGGGCGACAGTTACACCACGGATAATGCGGTTGCGGTGCAAGATGCTGATCTGGTGATTGTATCTGTGCCGGTTGGCTCGTCCGGTCTGGTTGCGAGCCAGATTGCCGGCAGCCTCAAAGCCGGTGCGATTGTCACCGATGTGGGCTCTACAAAAGGCTCGGTGATTGCGCAGATGCAGCCGGAATTGCCGGATCATGTGCATTTCATTCCGGGACATCCGATTGCCGGTACCGAATATTCAGGGCCGGATGCAGGCTTTGCTGATCTGTTCATCAACCGCTGGTGCATTCTCACACCGCTGCCGGATACGGATGCAGATGCGCTGGCAAAACTCAATGCGTTCTGGGAAGCCTGCGGTTCCAAAACAGACCAGATGGATCCGCAGCATCATGATCTGGTATTAGCGATCGTTTCGCATCTGCCGCATATCATTGCCTATAATATTGTTGGTACGGCCAATGATCTGGAGAAGGTTACTGAATCAGAAGTGATTAAATATTCGGCTTCCGGTTTCCGTGACTTTACCCGTCTTGCGGCATCGGATCCGACCATGTGGCGCGACGTTTGCCTGCATAATAAGGATGCTATTCTGGAAATGCTTGGGCGTTTTTCGGAAGATCTGGCCTCATTGCAGCGGGCAATCCGCTGGAGTGACGGCGATGCCTTGTTTGACCTGTTTACGCGTACCCGCGCAATCCGCCGTGGCATTATTGATGCCGGTCAGGAAGTGGATGCACCGAACTTTGGCCGCGAAGCTGCAAGCAAGCAAAAGTAATATGCTAGGCTGCAAGCAAGCTAATAAATACGTGAGGCTGTTGCTTTGTTTAAATTAAAAATGAAAAACCCGCCATTCCGGCGGGTTTTTTGCATTAAAGGCGCGGTACGCGTCCCAGCGGGATAAAGCCGGCGCTGATTTTGCCTTCTTTGATGACTACCGGAACAATCGTTGCTCCTGTTTCATCTTTCGGCATGGAGCCGAGAGCAAAAACCACCGTATTGATATTTTTAGCCTGATCGGGAAAGGCGGCCTGCAATGTCTGGCCGATTGCCGGAGCATTGGTCAGACGGATTTTCAGATCCGCATTGGCCAGCCCTTCGCTGTCGACAGCAAGCGGGCCGCTGATGCTGATGCTGGCGCCGGACGGCAGCAGAAACAGCATCTGATTAAGCTGCAAGGATTTTCCGCGCAGCAGACTGCCGCTTTCATCAGGCTCTTTGAAGGCTGCGAGGCTTGCCGGAGAGGTGATATCAATCAGACCGTCGAGCTCCGGCAGGGCAGCCAGAGATTTGTCGCCGGTGAGGCGCAGATCATCAAAGGTCATTTTGGCCTGAAGCGGCTCTTCAAGACTGTTGAGATCAAATTGCAGGCCGAGCAAAGAGAGTGTTGCCGGTGCAGCCGCATTTTCAGCGGTCACAGTTTGCACGCGCAGATTATCGGCACTGAGGCTGATATTCTGTGGCGAACGGCCGTCAATGCGCGCAGATGCTTTGAGATTGTCCCAATCTGCTTTCAACGGGTCAGCGCCGGACATTGCAAGTGCCGCAGGGCCGGTGAGCTGTGTCTGCACCGTGCGGAAAGAGAGCAGGGAAGCGCCGACATTTACAGCACTGGTTGCAGCATTCAGCGTCTGATCTTTGTCACGGAAGTTAAAGCCGGAACAGCTGATATACATGGAGAAGGGATAGCCGCGTGCCGAGAGGGACTGACATTCCAGCGTTTCGCCCTGACCGGCAGTATTGGCTAGCTCAGTGCGAACGCGGTCTTTGGCCATGGAAGCAAGATAAAACCAGCCCGCCGTGTATAAAATGACGATGACCAGAGCAAAGAGAATGCCCCATGTCATGCGTTTTGAGCTTTGCGGGTTAGGACGCGATTTAGCTACCATAGCTATGCCTCTCAGATTTCAAAGGGCATTCTGCTGACAGGGCAGAAGAACTCTTCTATAATCTTTTTATTCACAATGCCGCGCTGACAACACATCATGCGGTATTGTTTTGCAGATAAAAGTCATTCGGCGGTACATTTTTCTACACAAAATCATGCCGGAAAAATGTTTGCCTGTTGGGAAATGCGGGACACAGGGTGTAAACTATATGCCTGTGCATTCTATGCATTATATGAATTTGGCGAGACAAGCAAAAGCAAACAAATGACCCCAATGGATAGTTCACACACGGATTTCGTGTTCCAGAATAATGTGGCTGATTCCGGTTCTGACTTCTGGGTCTTCGGTTACGGGTCACTGATGTGGCGGCCGGGTTTTGACAGTGCCGAGAATATTCCGGCGCTGCTGACAGGCTTCAGCCGGTCTTTATGCATCTATTCTCATGTTTATCGCGGTACGCCTGAATTGCCGGGGCTGGTGCTGGGTCTGAACAGCGGCGGCTTCTGCCACGGACAGGCATTTCGCGTGACAGCGGACAACAGATTGCCGGTGATGAACTATCTGCGTGAACGTGAACAGATCAGCGGTGTTTATGTGGAAAAATGGCTGACGGTTGAACTGGCAGACGGCCGCGATGTCGAAGCATTGGTCTATGTGGCCGATCCCTTGCATAAACAATATGCAGGCGGTCTCAGTGCTGAGGATATGGCTTTGCTTGTCCGGCGCGCCAGTGGTCAGGCCGGACCAAACCGCGATTATGTTGCCAATACTGCCCGTCATTTACAGGCAATGGATATCTGGGATGAGCGGCTGGAAGCTGTTTTAAAGCTGCTGGATAATCATACAGACTGACAGGATTGATAGTTTTACCCGATCTTTGACTGACTTTTTCCGGTCTGTGATCTTGTGAATAGCAAGAGCGCTGTTTAAATGTGTCTCAACCTTTGCCCGTGCTGATACAAGCACCGGTGCAATGAACAGTCCGACTGAGTAGGAGACATTTATGCTCGCAATTTTGCAAACCGTTGATCTGGCGCTGGATATTTATACCTGGATCATCATTGCCAGTGCGGTGTTTTCCTGGCTGTATGCTTTTAACGTGGTCAATTCACGCAACCGCTTTGTCGCCTCGATCGGTGAGTTTCTTTACAAGGTGACAGAACCTGCATTGCGACCTATCCGTAAAATTTTGCCGGATCTCGGCGGTATTGATATTTCGCCGATTGTTCTGCTGCTGGCGATCTTCTTTGTCCGCCGCTTCATGTGGACGACATTGGCTCCGATGCTCTTAAGCTAATCAATAAAAAACCCGCTTGAAAGCGGGTTTTTTATTATCTGTGATTGAAAATCCGGCCACTTGGGAGATTGGCCAGTTTTTCAATTATTTCGCGTTTTTAGCGCGTTCGATCGCTTCAACGATGAATTTACGTGCGTAATCTTCATCGCCCCAGTCGCCGATCTTTACCCATTTGCCTGGCTCCAGATCTTTGTAATGTTCAAAGAAATGAGCAATCTGCTGCAGAGTGATTTCCGGCAGATCGGTGTAGTTATGAACTTTTTCATAACGACGGGTCAGCTTTGGTGACGGTACGGCGATGATTTTTTCATCTTTACCGGCATTGTCTTCCATCACGAGAACGCCGATCGGGCGAACATTGATGACGCAGCCCGGAATCAGCGGACGGGTGTTGCAAACCAGAACGTCAATCGGGTCGCCATCTTCCGACAGAGTGTGCGGAACAAAGCCGTAATTGCCCGGATAGGTCATTGGTGTGTAGAGAAAACGGTCGACGATCAGAGCGCCGGCGCTTTTGTCCATCTCGTATTTGATCGGATGACCACCGACCGGTACTTCGATAATGACGTTAACGTCTTCAGGAGGGTTGGAGCCGATGGAAATGGCATCGATATTCATGGGCGTGTCCTTTCATTTGGCGTTCTGATATCGGTTTTCGTGAAACCGTGCAACAAAAACGCAATTTCAGATAAAGCGGCTTATTGTCATGTTCGTGAAATTCTGAGCGCTGTTATGCCTTTGTTTCAGCCTCATTGCGCTGCGCCTGCAATTCCGCGAGGCGGGCTTTGGCTGTCGGCGGCATAGGCGGCGCATTATTATCCTGTGAGGCATGTACCAGAAATTCGTCACAAGCTGTTTCTGTGGCTTCAATCAGACGCTGCAAAAAGACTTCCTTATCCAGACCCGCTTCAATCGGCGGCAGAATACGGCAACGGATGGTGCCGGGATAGCGCAGGAATTTGCGGCGCGGCCAGTACAGACCGGCATTATGGGCAATTGGCACGACCGGCAGACCGAGATTGGCATAGAGATGGACGACACCATATTTATAGGCCGGTGGCGCACCGGGTGCGCGGCGTGTGCCCTCCGGATAGATCATGATCTGGCGCCCGTCAGCAATGGCTTCCTGCGTGCCGCCGGAAATGGAATGCAAAGCTTTGATCCCCGTACCGCGATCAACAGGGATCATTTTCATTTTCTTCAGATACCAGCCGAATAGCGGAATACGCATCAGGTCGCGTTTGAGAATATAAACCGGATCGGGCGTGTAAGACAAAAACGCATAAACATCCCAGAAAGACTGGTGTTTTGGTGCGCAAATATAGGCGCCTTCCGGCAGGTTTTCTGCCCCTTCGACCACAAAATCGGTGCCGACAATATATTTTTGCAGAAACAGATTGGAGCGTGCCCAGAATTTAGGGACGATCCATGCTTTTTTGCGCGGCAAAATCAAAGTGAGCGGTAAAAACAGGATCATCTGTATGATCAGACTGATATAGAAAGCCAGATTAAACAGCACTGACCGGATGACTATGATCATATCTTGTATCAGCCTTTTAATACGTGCATGACAGGTAAAATAGCTCGGTTTTAAACAGAGCGGTTCTTCAAATAGAAGAAAAATCAGCGCTTATCAATTCCGGACATCATTGCGTATCGATCAGCAACTTGTGTTTTAATCATTTTGGCTGAGACTGATATGCGCAAGAGCGCCAATATATTTGACATATTCGGTAAATAACACGCGCAGCGTATCGCCCTGACGCATCCAGTTATTGTTTTTCAGATCGCTGTTAATGACCGGATAGGGCAGGAGTTCGACATTACCGACCTGCCGTGACAATTCCAGAATTGAGCGTGGAATGTGGTAATTATTGGTTACAATGAATATGCGCTTGTAATTATGCTGTTTAATCCATTTGGCGCTTTCAACCGCATTGCCGATTGTGTTGAGTGCCGTACGATCGAGATCTACGCAGCAGGCAAATAAAGCCGGATCCGTTCTGGTAACACGCTGCAAGGCCTCGCGTTTGGTAGACGGATGAACGCCGCTGATCAGCAGCCGTTCTCCGCGTTTCTCTGCCAGCAGTTCCAGTGCGACTTCAATACGGGATTTCCCGCCGGTCAGAACGATAATCGCATCGGCTTTCTGATCGGCAGGTGGTGCCTGCAAATTGCTGACATGCTCGCTGAAAATGACAAATCCGATGCCGAGAGCAACGATCAATGAGAACAGGACAACCGCGACCGGCGGGATGCGTCTGCGCAGGCGCTTCAGCCAATGGCGAATAAAGCCGTCTTTAGAGATATGCACGGATGCTTCGCGGCCGGTTGTTTCTGCCGGTCGTTCGTCATTCTGCCGGTTTTGTTCCGCAGTGGCTGAAGCATTGTTTTGCACATGCATTGCCGTTTGGCCTGTTCATTTTCTTGTATCAGCGCAGATTGCTGTAACCTGCGCAAATCAGTCTTATAGTATAGAGCAGACAGGACAGCGGAGGAAACTGCTTTGTCCGCTGACTGTCCTAATCTTTGCTGCCGCTGATACTGTCCATATCTTTGAGCTGCCGGATCACGGTCAGACGGCTGGTCAGCATTGTGAGAATGCTGACAATGATAATTGTGGCGGCAATACCGATATAGCCTTCGCGTCCGATGGCAAAACTGCCAAACAAAGCTGCGGCCTGATCGCCTTCCGGCGTTGCCAGATTGCGGCTGGTCCACCAGGAAACAATCAGAAATACCAGCAAGGCCGCCGCGCCGCCGTAACAGGCACCTTTGAGTGCTGTGCGGAAGAAATGCCATTCAAATTCACGGGCAACAAAGCGGGCTTCTGCACCGATAAAATGCAGCACTTCAATAATATGGCTGTTTCCTGCCATCGCGCCACGCGTGGCAAAAATCACGGTCAGCACTGTGGCAGACAGCATCAGAAACAAGACACCCATACCGATCAGTACGGTTGTGTGCGCCATGGACACCAGACGATCCACCCATGTGCGGTGATCATCAAAACTGGCGCCGGGAATATTCTTCTGCAATTCCGAGCGCAGAGTTTCAAAATCCGGTGGATTTTGCTCGTCAATTGTCACCACCACGAGGCGGGGTACCGGCAATTCGTCAATGTCCAGACCGGTGCCGAGCCATGGTTCCAGCAGGCGTGCTGTAGCTGCACGGTCAACAATATTGGTGCCTGTGACACCGGCAAAACCGGATGCAATCTGACTGGCTTGTGCGAGGGCAGCTTCCATATCCTGACCGTCGACCGGCCGGATCTGAATTGTTGCTTCACGTGAAATCTGGCTCTGCCACTGGGCTGCCGATGCGCGCACCAGACTAACCCCGCCGATAGTGATGCAGGCGAGAAAGGTCATGATTGCGATAACGGTAATCAGCGTGGTGCCGGAAACACTGACCGGCGGTACAATCGGCGTTGGTCCGCGTTTTTCCCGTTTGCGCTTGCCCAGCAGTTCGAAAAAAATCCCGTGATAATGATCAATCGTTGCACGCAGGTCAGCCATAAATATCCAGCCTTCCCTGATCGAGAATCATACGGCGCGCATCTACCTGATCCATCAATGTCAGATCATGGGTGGCGATAATCACTGCAGTGCCGGAACGGTTAAGTTCCGCGAACAGGCGCAGCAGGCGGCGTGCCAGCGGCGGGTCCACATTACCGGTCGGCTCATCGGCCAGCAGAATTTCCGGCTGGTCAATCAGCGCTCGGGCAATAGCCGCACGTTGTTTTTCACCGCCTGACAGAACCGGTGGCAGCACATGCATACGGTCACCGAGACCAACCCACTGCATCAGTTCCTGCACTTCATGGCGGTAGGTTGCTTCTTCTTTGCCGCGAACACGCAATGGCAATGAAACATTCTCATAGGTCGTCATATGGTCGAGCAGGCGGAAATCCTGAAAGACGATGCCGATACGGCGGCGCAGCAATGGAATTTCACTGCGCTGCATTGTGGAGATGTCTTTGCCGAAAATCGTAATCAGGCCGCGTGTCGGTTTCAACGCCATGAAAAGCAGGCGCATCAGCGATGTTTTACCGGCACCTGACGGGCCGGTCAGAAACTGAAAGGAGCGCGGCGGAATATGAAAGGAAACATCCCGCAGGATTTCCGATCCCATGCCGTACCGTAATCCTACATTTTCAAAGCGAATCACTGATTATTTTCCCGATGTTTTTTGCCGGTTTTCTTATGGTTGCCGAACATTGACCCTTGTGGTTAATCTCGCGTTAATCTGCATGCAAGTTTGGCATTTTGAGGTTGAAAAAAGAATAGAAATTTTATGGCGCTTTGTGCACAGACCTGCTGTGTGTAACCGGATAAAACGCAGATTTGATGCGGAACAGGCGTAAATAATGTAAAACTGCCCTTTCAGCAAAAGGCGTAGTACTGTAACAGCTACTTTTTTCTTGCCGGAGATATTTCGGTTCAAGCAGTTTTAGGAAAAGTGGGAACCGCCTCGGCGGGGAAAACAATTCACCGGATTGTTTTCTTTTCCCGCTTCGATCCGTTAGAAACTGCGTAATATAAAATCCTAGTGCGGATTAAGACCGGAGACGTGTTTATGCCTTATGTAGGTGGCAGAAATCTTGAAGTTCTGTTCAGTGCGGAGCAGATTGCAGAACGCAATCGTGAACTGGCACAAAAAATTGCCGAGCGTAAGCTGGAACGGCCGCTGGCAGTTTCTATCCTCAAAGGCTCATTCATTTTTGCGGCAGACCTGATCCGCGCCATGCATGATGCCGGTGTTGAACCGGATGTGGAATTCATCACTGTCTCCAGCTATGGCGCAGGCACAAAGGGCGGCGAAATCCGTCTGGTGCGCGATATCGACAGCGATGTTGAAGGCCGCGATATTCTGCTGATTGATGATATTCTTGAATCCGGCAAAACGCTGAATTTTGTGCGTGAACTGATGATGTCACGCGGCGCACGCAGTGTGAGTATTGCTGTGCTGCTGGACAAGCCGGGTCACCGTAAGCTTGATCTTTATGCGGATTTCACAGCTTTTGAATGTCCGGATTATTTCGTTGTCGGCTATGGCATGGATGTGGCGCATTCTTTCCGCCAGCTGCCTTATGTCGGCCGCGTTATGGATGAGCAGGAATAAGATCCGACCATTCGCTGAATTTAAAAAGCCGCTCATGATTATGAGCGGCTTTTTTATAAATAGAGTAGTTCCAGTTAAGTCTGAATTTTGGGAACCGCTCTATCCTTTTGTTTTGCGCATTATCCAACGCAAAACCGCTTCGCACTTTTTCTGAAAATGCTTTATTGATCGCGTTTCAGCAGACGTTCCAGATAGTCTTTTTCCTGCTGCGGGCTCAGCGCATCGCCGAGTTTTTTGCGGATTTCATCAAGAATGCGGCGGGCTTTCTGGATATCAATCTGGTTCGGCAGCTGATTGCCGGTGCCTTCCGAACTGCCCTGACCGGTTTGACGCCCTAACGGATCCTGACCTTCACCGGTTTGCTGCCCCTGACCTTCACCCTGCGCCTGCTGCAATTGCTGCATCATGGAGCGGGCACCGCGGCGCAAGGCATCAAGCGCCTCGGCCTGCTGATCTGTGGCCTGTCCGCTTTCGCCATTGCCCAGCGAGCGGCCTGCACGCCCCATGGAGTTCAGCGCCTGATCCATTTCTTTCGAGGATTCAAGCCCCTGTTGTTTTAGCTGGTCTGTCAGCGCATTCAGCTCATTTTGCAAGTCGCGCTGCTGCTGCTGTAAATCTTTCAGAGCCTGTTCGGTTTCCTGACGGGACTGGCCGTTTTGCGGGCGCTGCTCTCCTTCGCCGTCATAATTGAAATCATCAGACTGTTCCTGCAATTGCTGATCCAGCTTGAAAGTTTCATTCATCAGCTCCTGCTGACGGCGCATCAGATCACCGAGCTTATTCAGCTGTTGCTGTGCGCCGCTGCCTTGTCCCTGACCTTGGCCTTGACCGCTACCCTGACCTTGCTGAGCGCTCTGACCAGGCTGAAGATTGTTGAGCATTTCCTGCAATTGCGACAGCATCTGCTGAGCTTCCGCATGATTGCCGGAACGGGCGAGGTCTTCAATCTGCTGCATCATCCGGTCAATATCGCGCTGGCTGAGCACGCGGGTATTGGGATTGTTCTGGGCGTTTTTATTCGGATTGGTTTGCTGGCGGCGTGCCATTTCGTTTAAGTATCGGTTCATGGCTTCGCGCAGTTCTTTCGTCAGTCGGGCAATTTCTTCCGGACTGGCATTATTCTGCAATGCCTGACTTAACGCCTCCTGCGCTGCACGCAGGGCTTTTTCCGCATCGGAAAGCTGACCATCTTCAATGCCGCGCGCGACATTCCACATATAGCTGACAATCTCGCGCAGCTCCCCATCATTGCGTGCCAGTTTCAGACGTTCCCGCACAGAGCGCAGACCCAGAAAATGGCTGACATTGGCAATGGTGGTCTGCGGATGCATGGTGAGCGCATCCAGCATTTGCACAACAGGTGTTTTCTGATTGCTGTCGAGCGCCAGCACCTGACGCTGCTCGGCAATGGCGCGTGCCAGCGGATTGATAAACGGGCGTTGCGGCAGCACAAAACGGATTTCTTTGCTTGTGCCTGTCTGGCCTGCATCATCAATCGCCTGCAATTGCAGGGAGACATATTTGCCAGCCCACGGATGCATAGTCAGATCCTGAAGGGCTGTGGTCTCGTCCGTGCTGTTTTTGCCGCGCTTGGGTATAGTCAGCCGTAGTTCCGGCGCGTCTGTCAGCGATTGCGCGCCTTCTTCAGGTTGTTCCAGAAGTTTGATGACAGGCTGTAATTTAGTCACGCCATAGTCATCGCCAGCTTTATAGTGCAGTTCCAATGTGCCGTTCAGCGCATAGGTCGGATTGCGGGTAAAATCGACGACGGGCGGCGTATCCGGCGTGATGTTAAACTGCCACGCCTGACGACGTGAACCGGCCTGCAGACTGGCAGCGACCGTTTTATTCAGAAGCAGTTCAAAATTGGTGCTGTCTTGTGTTTTCGCTGTACCGGAAGCCGGTTTGGCCTCAACTGAATAGGCTTTGCCGTCCTGACCGGTCATAGTCAGCTGATTACGTGTACTGCCGCTGATCTGAACGCTGAGAATACTGCCCTGAGGCACATCCAGCGGTTTTACATCTGTATTGGCACTCAAAAAGACCGGTGCTTTGCCCGTATAGGCGGGTGGCGTAATCCATGCATCAATGCGGCCTTCCGGCCCTGCAAAGCCTTCAGGCGGGTTCCACAGATCACTGATTTTACCGGACGACGGGCTGAAGGAATAAGCCGCCGTTGAAGCAAACAGCAAAATGACAAATGTGCGCAGGGCATAAGGATCGCGCTGCGGAATATCAGGATGGGGCAGAAATCCGTGCAGCCTGTCCGTCAGCGCGGCCATACGCTTGCGGTGTTCCTGCCAGAGTGCCTGTGCCAGCGGATCGTCACTCTGTCCGGCAAGCTGATCGTCGCTCAGTTGCAACGGGCTGTGCTGCAAGCCGTTTTCACGCTCAATCCGGTTGTTGACCGTCTGATCGTCCGGCAATTGAAAATGCCGGAAACGGAAAAGCGCATAGGCATAGGCCAGTATAAAAACGGCAGACAGCGTGAAATGCAGCCAACGCGGCATGGCCTGAAACAGACCGAGCCAGGCCAGACTGGCCAATAATGCTGTTAAAAGCAGAACCGGTAATATCAACGGCCATAAACGCTCAAAGCACAAGACCAATGCCGCTTTGATCCGCAGACGATAAAGCCTGCGGTCTGCGTTTTCAAAAGATCTGGTGTCCGGTTCAGGCATTCAATATCCGGTTCTGTATCTTAGCGCAGTTAAATTGACTGAATTTAACCTCAGCGAACATGCGGCTGCTCAAAAAATCTGAAGCGGACGCAGTGGATAGGTTGAAATGCGACCCGCTTTAAATCAGCTTATCCAGAATAAATGGTTTTTCTTCGACAGCTTTTTTATCCGGTTTGCGCCAGTCATCATGCACTGTCGCATTTGGCGGGGCTTCCAGTGCGCCACGACGGCCGCAGCCGGATACAATGCTGCCAACGGCAACAAGCATAATCACAGAGGTCATGAATACGCGGCTATTCATCAAAAAATATCCTGAAACTGGTGTTTGGCCGCAAAGCCGTGAGTAATTTTCGCTGACAGTTTTAGCTGAATTACGGGACAACGCAAACTGTTCGGAGACAAACACAAATCTTTGAAGGGATGCAGACCGGAGGCATAAACCGCCTCCGGTCTGTTGTATAGCGGGGCGGATCAGGCCTTAATCAGGCGTTTTTTCCAGTATTTGATCTGGCGGCGCACTTCCTGCGGTGCGGTGCCACCGAAAGACTGGCGGCTTTTTACCGATTTATCCACAGTTAGGAAACCGAACACTGCATCATTAATCTGCGGATGGATCGACTGCATGTCTTCCAGCGTCAGTTTGGACAGATCGACTTTCTTCGATTCTGCCAGTGCAACGGCACGGCCTGTCACATGATGGGCTTCACGGAATGGCAGGCCAAGCTCACGCACCAGCCAGTCAGCAAGATCAGTTGCAGTGGAGTAACCGGAACCGGCAGCCTTTTTCATCGAGGCTTCAATCACGGTGAGGTCGGAAACCATACCGCTCATGGCTGCGAGTGCCAGTTCGATGGATTCAGCAGCATCAAAAACCGCTTCTTTGTCTTCCTGCATATCTTTGGAATAGGCCAGCGGCAGGCCTTTCATCACCATCAGTAGGCCGACAAGCGAGCCGGTGATACGGCCGGTCTTGGCGCGCACCAGTTCTGCGGCATCCGGATTTTTCTTCTGCGGCATGATCGAAGAGCCGGTGGAGAAAGCGTCGGACAGGCGGATGAAATTGAACTGCGAGGTTGACCAGATCACAATTTCTTCGGCCAGACGCGACAGATGGGTTGCACAGATCGAAGCAATCGACAGGAATTCCAGCGCATAGTCGCGGTCGGAAACGCTATCGATCGAATTGCGGGTCGGTTCGCGGAAACCGAGCGCTTCGGCAGTCATGTGGCGGTCAATCGGGAAACCGGTGCCGGCCAGCGCTGCCGCACCGAGCGGGCTTTCATTCATACGTTCAATCGCATCGCGCACGCGGGACAAATCGCGGCCGAACATTTCCACATAGGCCATGCAATGATGACCGAAAGTCACCGGCTGTGCCGTCTGCAAATGGGTGAAACCCGGCATCACAGTTGCTGCGTGCTCTTCCGCGCGGATCAGGAAGGCTTCGATCAGGATTTTCAGCGAGGCAGCAGTCTTTTCCAGCTCATTTTTGACCCAGAGACGGAAATCAAGCGCAACCTGATCGTTACGCGAACGGGCAGTATGCAGACGACCGGCCGGAGCGCCAATCAGATCAGCCAGACGGGCTTCCACATTCATATGGATGTCTTCAAGCTTACGCGAGAAGGTAAATTTGCCATTTTCGATCTCGGCTAATATGGTATTGAGACCATCGGAGATCTGTTTGTGATCATCTGCAGAGATGATGCCGGTCTTGGCAAGCATGGCAGCATGCGCCAGCGATCCGGCAATGTCCTGTGCATAGAGTTTGCGGTCATAACCGATCGAAGCATTAATCTCTTCCATGATGGCAGAGGGTCCTGAGGCGAAACGGCCACCCCACATCTGGTTACTGGATTTTTCTGTCGTCATGCGCTTATGCCCTGAGCCGGAACTGTGAAGTAAAAGAACGATATTATGGCCGAAGATAATAAAGAGACAAAACCGAAAAGCGCAATCAGCCCGAAGATGATTTTGTTCGCCGGTATTGCCGGACTTCTGGCCGGTGCCCTTGCGGTATACGTGATGGAACCGCCTTCTGGCAATGTTGTTCCGACAGAGAATACGGCCAGTAATGCCGCAGCAGGCGGCGCAGAGGATGCAAAATGTGCGTTAAATCAGGAGCAGTTAGCTAAACTCTCCGCTGCTGCAACCGGTGAAGTTGCCGGAATGCAGCCATCGGATAAGCCTGCTTTGCTGACACATCTGCAATTTGATGCCCCAGACGGATCAAAAACCACCATCGGCGATATGAAGGGCAAGACCCTGCTGGTTAATCTCTGGGCGAGCTGGTGCGCGCCGTGCCGTGAGGAAATGCCCGCGCTGGATAAGCTGCAGGCCGAGCAGGGCAGTGACGATTTTGAAGTGGTGGCGCTGAATATCGACACCGGCGATATTTCCAAGCCGAAGAATTTCCTCAACGAGATCGGCGTTGAGAAGCTCGGTTTTTATCGCGATGCCAGTCTGACTGTTTTTAATGATCTGAAACGCAGAGGTTTGGCTTTTGGTTTGCCTGTAACTTTGCTGATTGATGAAACCGGTTGTCAGATTGCGGCAATGAACGGACCAGCACACTGGGCGGGGCAGGACGCTGTTAATCTGGTGAATACAGCCAAGAGCCTGCGTAACTGATTGGTCGCCAAATCCTGTATAATGTGATTTTACAGGATTTGGGTTTTCTGCTCTGCTGAAGATCTTAAGGGAGATTTTCTATGGGGCTGGATGTCTGGCTTGCCTTCACGGCTGCATCAATTGTTTTGCTGGTGATACCGGGGCCAACAATTTTGTTGGTGGTTTCCTATGCCTTGGGGCAGGGCTGGCGCACTGCCATGCCGATGGCGGCCGGTGTAGCGCTTGGTGATTTTACGGCAATGACATTGTCGATGCTCGGCATCGGTGCGTTGCTTGCTGCCTCTGCCACAATATTTACAATCGTGAAATGGCTTGGCGCTGCCTATCTGATCTGGCTTGGTATCAAATTATTCCGTTCAGGTGCTACAATGCAGGCAGAGGCGCGGGATGCCGATGTATCACCTGTGAAAATGCTGGCGCATGCATGGCTGGTGACATCTCTCAACCCGAAAAGCATCACGTTTTTCGTGGCTTTCCTGCCGCAGTTTCTTGACCGGCATGGCGATTTCTGGACGCAGATGCTGATTTTTGAAGCCACATTTCTGGTGCTGTCTTTCAGCAATGCGTTTCTCTACGCTTTTGCAGCGCATCGTGCGCGCACACTGTTTAAAAGCCCGCGGATTTTGCGTGCTTTCAACCGTACCGGCGGCACATTGCTGATCGGTGCCGGTGTGGCAACGGCAACAATGCGCTCTTCGTAATTTTTTTGTTATGCGGTGAAACCGTCACGCTTTAACCGCACAATTGCGAGGTCCAGCGCTGAGAGAAATGCGGAGCGGTCGCGGGCTGAAAACGGCTTTGAACCGCCGAATTGGCCTGATGAAACCGGATTGGCGGAACGCAGCTCATCCATCAGATTGCGGGTGGCAAGAATATTGCCGATATTGGCCGCACTGAACAGGCGGCCGTCCGGTGCAAGCGCAACAGCTCCGGCAGTGACAGCACGATGTGCCAGCGGGATATCTGCCGTGATAACAATCGCACCGGCACGCGACCGCTCGGCAATCCAGTCATCGGCCACATCCAGACCGGCAGGGACGATCACACGTTCAATCAGCGGTTCATCACGCGGAATAGCGATAAAGCTGTTGGCGACCACAAAGGTTCTGATGCGGTGGCGCTCAGCAACTTTATAGGTCTCGTTTTTAACCGGACAGGCATCGGCATCGACATAAATGCAGATGGTTTTGTTTTCATCGGAGTGTGTCATTCATGCTTCATGGCAAAGCCAAATGTGAATGGCAAGCGTTTAACGCTTGGCGAGGCAGGGCGGCAGGGATAAGCCGGTTGTATAGTTCGTGGAACAGATCATGCCAGTCAAATATTTCCCTGCTTTATTCGTCTTTCTCTGGGCAACCGGTTTTATCGGTGCGGGGCTTGCTATGCCCTATGCCGAGCCGTTCTGGTTTATGACCGCACGGTTTTTCATTGCTGCAATTATTCTGGCAGTCTGGGCACTGGCAACCGGTGCCCGCTGGCCGGACAGGCGCGGGCTTGTGAACGCCGCGATTGTCGGCTGTCTCATTCACGGGATTTATCTCTCCGGCGTGTTCTGGGCAGTGCGCCATGGTTTGCCTGCGGGTATGACAGCGCTGGTTTCCGGCTTGCAGCCGCTGATTACCACGTTGATTGCCGCACTCTTCTTGCGTGAGACAGTTTTGCCACGACAATGGCTGGGGCTACTGATCGGCTTCTGTGGTGTGGCGCTGGTGGTTGCACCGAAGTTTTCCTTGAGTTCCGGTGGGATTAATCCCGCAACATTAAGTGCGGCGCTCGCTGCTGTGATGGCGATCAGTATCGGCACGGTATGGCAAAAACGCTTTGCAGTGAAAATTGACCTGAGAACCGGTACCACCGTGCAATATATTGCAGCGGGTATTCTGACCGGCTTGTTGTCGCTGACTTTCGAAACGCAGACGGTGATCTGGTCGCCGGAATTGCTGTTTGCAATGCTCTGGCTGGTGCTGGTTCTGTCAATCGGTGCGATCTTGCTGCTGCTGATCCTGATCGGGCAGGGTGAAGTGTCAAAAGTCGCTTCGTTCTTCTATCTGGTGCCGGGAACCGCCGCGATTATGGCCTATCTGCTGTTTGGAGAAACGCTGACGCTGGTGCAGATTGCCGGTATGGTGCTGACCACATTTGGTGTGGCACTGGCAACTTTACAAAAGAAAAAACCGGCAGCTTAAAGCCGCCGGTCTGATTATTATTCTGATGTGATTAGCGGCGCGGCAGCAGCTTTTTCACTTCATCGGCTGCATCGGCAAGGGCTTCTTCCGGTGTGGCCTTCTGCTCAACAACGCGGGACAGATTATCAACAATAGTCTGGGTTACTTTCACGCCGTTTGATCCGGGGAAAGCATACCAAGGGATCATGATATTCATCTGGCTGAGACCGGCTTTGAACAGTGGGTTTTCGTCATAGAATTTACCGAGATATTCGTCAGATTTTGCGGCCAGCTCATTATTCGGCACATAGCCGGTACCCGGCACAACGACCGATGCGCCATAAGGACCGGCAGCAAATTTGGCAAATTTCCATGCGGCTTCAATTTTCGCGTCGTCCGATGTCAGGATAACAACCGCATTACCACCGGTTGGCAGGCGGCCTTTTTCCGGATTAAGCAGCGGGATTTTAGCGGTACGCATATCGAATTTGTCGCCAACATTCTTGATTGTATTGCGCAGGCCGCCGGTGGTCTGGAAAGCAAAGCCGACATTTCCGGCCGCAAAGGCCTGTTCACCGGCTTCTTTGGTAAAGACCGGCAGGCCGCCTTCTTTGACCATGCGGTCGAGCAGTTTGAAAGCCGCTTCACCTTCAGCACCGCTGAATGCGACCTGTTTTTCATCTTCTGAAAGCATCCGGCCACCGGCACCGAATAACAGGGCTGAGAACATCCAGTCATCACCCTGCCAGCGGAAATCAATGCCCTGAACGCCGTTGCCGAGCGCTTTGATCTTGCCGCCGATGCGGATGACATCATCCCATGTTGCCGGAGGCGTATCCGGGTTCTCGCCAACTTTTTTAAACAGATCCGCATTGTAATACATGATCGGATTGGAAGTGGCGAAAGCCAGACCAACCTGACGGTCACCGATTTTGGCAAGGTTCAGAATGGTCGGAGTGAAACCCTGTGCTTCAAAATCAGTTTCTTTCTCGACCAGCGGTTTCAGATCAAGGCCGATATTGCGTTCACTTAAAATGCGCAGGCGGTTCAGGCCGGTAAAGGTGATGTCCGGCAGCTCAGCGGTGCCATTCTGACGCATAATCAGCTGAATGCCGTCTTCATAGGTCGCGGAAGGATTGACGAAATGGATTTTGATATCCGGATTTTCTTCCGTGAATTTCTTGGAAATATTGGCCATCACGTCCTGAAAAAAGCCCGGCATAGGATAATGCACATTGAGCGTGGTTTCAGCCAGAGCTGTGCTGCACAGACCGGAAAAAAGGGCAGCAGCGGTCAGAGTACGGGAGAAGAATGTCATTACAGGCTCCGTAAATGTTTGGGAGGAAGAGCGTTACAGACGTGAGGTTGCGATCAGCCTTTGAGGCCGGTCATGGTAATGCCCTCAATGAAGCGGCGTTGCGCTGCAAGAAAAGCAAGAACGAGGGGAAGGGTGATAATCAGCGTGGCAGCCATCAGTGCGCCATAGTCATCACCGGCTTCGGCAGCACGGAAATACAGCAGCCCCAGAGGCGGTGTGGCCATGTCCATATTTGTGACAACAATCAGCGGCCAGAACAAATCATTCCAGTGTGCAACCACGGAAAAGATCGAAAAAGCAGTAATCGCAGGCCATGCATTCGGCACAATAACGCGGGCGACAATGCCGGTTTCCGACATACCGTCGAGGCGGGCGGCATTAATTAGATCATCCGGCATCGACCGAAAAAACTGCAGAAACAGGAAGATGCCGAACACCGAGATGAAGAATGGTGCGCTGATGGCGAAATAGGTGTTCAGCAGGCCTGTGCGCTCAAAACCTAAATAGAAAGGCAGAGCCGTGGCATGGATCGGCACCAGCAGACCGAGCATAACCGCGCTCATCATCACCTGTGCCGCACGAAAGCGCAGCTTAGCCATAGCATAGGCGCAAGGGATAGCGATGATAACCTGAACCACCAGAATGAGTGCGCAGACCAGAATGCCGTTGAGCAGCAATTGCCCCATCGGCACACGGGAAAAGGCCTTGGTGACATTTTCGATCAGCGCCCAGTTCTGTGGAATGAGGCTGAGCGATGAGGAGAAAATATCCGATTGTGATTTAGCGGCCGTGGAGAGCATCCAGATATAAGGTGCAAGGAACAGCATCGCACCGAGAGACAAAATCCCGAGGCGGGTAAAACGTAAGACTGACATGATTTCCGCCTCTTAATAATGCACGCGGCGGTCAAGCACGCGATATTGCAACAACATCATTACGATCAGCACCATGAGGAAAATCACGGTCATGGCGGAGGCGTAGCCGACGCGCAGGAACACGAAACCTTCCTGATAGATCGTATGCAGCAGCACTTCCGAGGCTTTGTTCGGCCCGCCCTGTGTGAGGGTTTTGACCGATTCAAAGACTTTGACGGAATTGATGACGCTGATAGTGAGAACAAAAAGTGTGGTGGGGCCGAGCAGTGGCCATGTCACCAGCCGGAAACGCTCCCATGCGCTTTTAGCGCCGTCCATTTCGGCAGCAGCATATAGTTCGCGCGGAATGGCGGTAAGACCAGCCAGAAACAGCACCATATTGAAGCCGACCGATTGCCAGATGCCGATCATAGCAAGACTTGGCAGCACGGTTGAAGAACTGCCGAGCCAGTTGGGGCCGTCGATGCCTAACAGGCCGAGCATCGCGTTGACCGGCCCCATTGTCGGATGCAGCAGATATTGCCAGACAGTGGCCATGGCCACGAGCAGCGAGGCAACAGGCAGGAAATAGACGGTGCGGAAAAAGGCTTTGCCGCGTGCTTCACTTTCAATCAGCAGAGCTGCACCTAATCCGAGAAAAACGGAAAGCGGGGTGACGATCAGCGTATAGAGTGCGGTATTTTGCAAGGAAATGCGGAAGGTGCGGTCTTTGAAAAGTTCAATATAGTTTTCTAAGCCGACGAACTGATAATCCGTATATCCCAGTTCAAAATTGGTGAAACTGAGATAAAATACCGCCAAGGTCGGCAGTAAAATGAACAGAAGTACCAGCGACACAGCCGGTGCCATCAGCTTCCATGCCAGACGCTCTTCACGTTTGCGTGCGGCATTGGCAGCCTCACGCGCCGTCATCACAGGGGAGAAGGTTTGCGCAATATCAGACATGGCTGTCTGCCTTGATGCGGCTTGAAACTGTATGGGAAAGTTTGCGCAGGCGCTGACCTTCGGTATCAAACAGCAGTGCTTTATTCGGCTCAAAAGTCAGAAAAACCGGCATATCCGGTTGCAGATCTGCTGCCATGGCCGGACTGCATCGTGCAGTCAGTAATTCCTGAGCACCCGGAGCATTGAGATAGACCAGAGCTTCAGAGCCAAGAAATTCAATACGCGCTACTGTGGCTGAGATCGCCCTGTCCGCAGGTTTTTCATGGGCACGGCGGATTTGCAGGTCTTCGGGCCGGATAGCTACACTGAGTGCAGAGCCGGCATGAATGTCAATTTCGCTTAAAATTGCTTTGCCGGCAAAATGAATAATGCCCTGATCGCTGGCGCGAGCGCTCAGCACATTGATTTTCGGGCTGCCGATGAAGCGGGCAACTTCGATATGACGCGGATTATTGTAAATCTCGGACGGTGTATCGATTTGCAGCAGGTTGCCACCGATCATCACAGCAACACGGTCGGCCATGCTCAGTGCTTCCGACTGATCATGGGTTACATAGAGGCTTGGCACACCGGCACGGCGATGCAGATCGACAATTTCAGCACGGGTATGTACACGCAAATTGGCATCGAGATTGGAGAGCGGCTCATCCATCAGGAAGACTTGCGGCTGGCGCACCATGGCACGGGCAAGCGCGACACGCTGGCGCTGACCGCCGGACATTTGCGCAGGTTTTCGATCCAATAAATGGTCGATTTTCAGGTTCTGCGCAGTTGCCTGCACCTGTTGCTGAATGGCGGCACGTTTTGCCGCCTGACCCGGCATCCAGTTGCCGATCAGCGGCAGACGTTCTGTCATGGTCAGATCACGCATGGCCAGCGGTACGGCGATATTCTCCCGCGTGGTCAGATGCGGATAGAGCGCATAGGACTGGAACACCATTGCGATATTGCGGTCAGAAGGATGAGCGGCAGTGATATTGCGCCCGCCCAGCCAGATATTGCCGTCATCGGCATGTTCCAAACCGGCGGCAATGCGCAGAATTGTGCTTTTTCCGCAACCGGAAGGCCCGACCAGTGCAATGAATTCACCGTCTTCGGCTTCAATCGTTACATCTTTGAGAATGTGCTGATCGCCGAAAGATTTGGAGATATTTTTCAGTGCGAAATGCGCCATTATGCCTGCTCCGTTGCATCGGCGCTGGTAATGGCGGCAGTGTGGCTCGACGGGTAAACTTCGTGCACCACATCATCGAGTAAATAAGGACGCAACTGCGTCAGTTCGGTGATCTCGCTATGTACATTATCGGTCAGAGTGTGAATGACAGCACCGACAATACGCTCGCCCGGCAGGTCGCGCTCCATAGGGCCGACGATAAAGCCGGATGAAGGTCCCCAGATCAGGGAAATGCCGTGATGATGGCCAGCCCATGCGCGGTGCAGATGACCACTGGCATAAAGGCGGACATTATGTGCGCTGAACAAATCCATCAGGCGTTTACGGTCTTTGGGCGAAGCGCCCCAATAGCCGCTGTCGCCTTCATCGGGACTATCGACGAAAAGCGGTTTATGGGCAAAAATCGCAACAGGTTTGCCACCGGCACCGTTCAGAACATCTTCCAGCCATTGGAATTGTTCTTCTTCCTCCATATGGCCGCTGCCGATCAGCAGACTGTTGAGGCCGATCAGCCGCCAGCCGGACTGGTCATGCACCCAGCGGTCAGGGCCAACCAGATCACGCCAGCGTGCAAGACGCTCATCATTGACCGGTTGCAGCGAGGAAGGCAGATGGCCGATATCGTGATTACCCGGAACGCAGAGTACCGGCATGTTCAATTCGCCCAGAAGATCAGCGCAGAAAGTCAGGTCGTCGTCAAAATCCGCACCATCCACGGCCAGATCGCCGGTATGGATCACGAGATCCGGCTTAACTTCTTCCAGCCATTCGGCGAGAGGCTGCCAGTTTTTAGTAAAATGTGTTTTGGACGGGCTGAAATGGGTGTCGGTAATCTGAACAATCCGCATGGATCTGCTCCTTCACTGTGTTGAAGAGAAGATGCGGATGTGTATTTCTAACGGGGGACACAGGCCGCTAATGCGCGTTTCATACACTGTGTTGGTGACAGACAGACCTCAGAGCAATGACAAAATTGTAACATCGGTCGCTGCCTATATTTTCTTAAGGCTCAGCTGGAATTGCCCGAGTATCAGGCGCTGACGGGTAGGGCGCAGACCAGCCTTTTGCAGAATTGGCCGGATAAGAGACATATCCTGCATTTGCATCAGGCGTTGCATACGCACTTGCGCACGTAATTTTTCAGGTGCTTCCAGCATGACATGACCCATTCTTCAGTTGCGAATGATTTTCACTTGCAAAATTATTGCAGACTCATTACGAAGAGTGCAATTGACAATCATTTGCAAGTAGGATTTTCTATTTGCAATAAACACAATTGGCATGGATCGAGGAGTTGAGGATGTTCAGCAAAATGAGGCGCGTGCTGCTGGCCGGTATTATTGGTACGGCTTTTTCTGCCGCGCTTGTGGTGGTGCCCGCTACGGCACAAGAAAAATTCAAGGCAGTGACAACCTTTACTGTGATTGCGGATATTGCCCGTAATGTGGCCGGTGATGCCGCGATTGTTGAATCCATTACCAAGCCGAATGCCGAGATTCATGATTATCAGCCGACGCCGGGTGATATTATGAAGGCGCAAGGCGCACAGCTGATTTTCTGGAACGGTCTTAATCTTGAGCGCTGGTTTGAAAAATTCTTCCAGCATCTGAAAGATGTGCCAAGCGTTGTTGTCTCGGATGGTGTTGAGCCGATGGGCATTACCGAAGGTCCGTATAGCGGCAAGCCCAACCCGCATGCCTGGATGTCTCCGTCTGCAGGTATGATTTATGTCGATAATATTCGCGATGCTTTCGTGAAGTATGATCCGAAAAACGCCGAAATCTATAAGGCCAATGCTGAAGCCTATAAGGCCAAACTCAAGGCGCTGATTGATCCGATCAAGGATGAGCTGAAAGATATTCCGGAAGACAAGCGCTGGCTGGTGACCAGCGAAGGTGCTTTCAGCTATCTGGCACGCGACCTCAACCTGAAAGAGCTTTATCTTTGGCCGATCAATGCCGATCAGCAAGGCACACCACAGCAGGTTCGCAAAGTGATTGATGCCGTTCGCAAGAACAATATCAATGTGGTTTTCTCTGAAAGCACGATCTCTCCGGCACCTGCCCAGCAGGTGGCTTCTGAAACCGGTGCGAATTACGGGGGTGTTCTGTATGTGGACTCGCTTTCAGAGCCGGACGGTGCCGTGCCGACCTATCTCGACCTGCTTCGTGTGACAACTGACACGATTGCGAAGGGTCTTAAATCCGGAGATGCAAAATAATGAATGCCCCGCTTAATGTCCTCCCAAAGGCATCTCTGTCTCCCGCATCATCCGATGCGGGAGCAGGTCTTATGGTGAGAGGCGCGACAGTAACCTATCGCAATGGCCATACGGCTCTGCGTGATGCGAGTTTTGAAATTCCGACCGGTACAATCACTGCTCTGGTGGGCGTGAATGGTTCCGGTAAATCGACCTTGTTCAAAGCACTGATGGGCTTTGTACGGCTGGCGAAAGGCGATATCCGCATTCTCGGCCTGCCGGTGAAGCAGGCACTCAAGAGCAATCTCGTTGCCTATGTTCCGCAGTCGGAAGATGTGGACTGGAATTTTCCGGTTCTCGTTGAAGATGTTGTGATGATGGGGCGCTACGGTCATATGGGTATGATGCGCTGTGCGAAACCTGCCGATTATCAGGCCGTGACGGATGCGCTGGCACGGGTCGGCATGAGTGACTTCCGCAAGCGTCAGATTGGTGAATTATCCGGCGGTCAGAAAAAACGTGTCTTTCTGGCGCGTGCGTTGGCACAGGATGGCAAAGTCATTCTGCTGGATGAACCGTTTACCGGTGTGGATGTCAAAACCGAAGAAGCGATTATCAAACTCCTGCGTGATCTGCGCGATGAGGGGCGGGTGATGTTTGTCTCGACCCATAATCTCGGCAGTGTTCCGGAATTCTGTGATCGTACAGTGCTGTTGAACCGCACGGTTCTGGCCTATGGCGCTACGGAAACCATCTTTACACAGGCCAATCTTGAGAAAACTTTCGGCGGTGTTCTGCGCCATTTCGTGCTCAATGATACCGATAAAGGTAAAGCGCATCCGGTGAATATTCTGACCGATGATGAGCGGCCGCTGGTGCTCTATCAGGATAACCACGGTAAGGGAGCAGAGTAATGGAACTGCTGCTTGAGCCGTTCTCCTATCAATATATGATCAATGCCATGTGGGTTTCGGCGCTGGTCGGCGGTGTGTGCGCATTCCTGTCCGGCTATCTGATGCTCAAAGGCTGGTCGCTGATCGGTGATGCTCTGTCTCACTCCATCGTGCCGGGTGTGGCGGGCGCTTATATGCTCGGACTGCCTTTTGCGATCGGTGCTTTCTTCTCCGGTGGCTTGGCTGCGGCAGCGATGCTGTTTCTCAATGAGCGTACCAAGCTGAAAGAAGATGCGATTATCGGTCTGATTTTCACGTCTTTCTTTGGTCTCGGCCTGTTTATGGTATCGCTGAAGCCAACGGCAGTCAGCATTCAGACCATTGTACTGGGCAATATTCTGGCGATTACACCGGCGGATACGCTGCAACTGGCGATTATCGGTTTTGTATCGCTGGTCGTGCTGCTGTTCATCTGGAAAGACCTGATGGTGACTTTCTTTGATGAAAGTCATGCCCGTTCTATCGGTTTGAACCCGACCGTGCTGAAAGTGATTTTCTTCACGCTGTTGTCGGCCTGTACCGTTGCGGCAATGCAGACGGTCGGTGCATTTCTGGTGATCTCTATGGTGGTGACACCGGGGGCTACAGCCTATCTTTTGACGGATCGCTTTCCGCGTTTGCTGACGATCGCTGTGATCATCGGAACGCTCACCAGTTTTACCGGCGCTTATATCAGCTATTTTCTCGATGGCGCGACCGGCGGGATTATTGTTGTGATGCAGACGCTGATCTTTCTGGCAGCGTTTTTCTTCGCGCCGAAGCACGGCATGCTGGCGGCAAGACGTCGGGCAGCTGAAACTCTCAAAGCAGAGGTGCAGTCATGAGCCTGATTGAAACTCTAATGATGCCGTTTCGCTTTGAATTCATGGTCAATGCTATGGTCATTGCCATGCTGATCGCGATACCGGCTGCATTATTGTCGTGTTTTCTGGTGCTTAAAGGCTGGTCGCTGATGGGGGATGCGGTTTCCCATGCGGTGCTGCCGGGTGTGGTGCTGGCCTATATCATCAATATTCCGCTGGCGATCGGCGCTTTCGTTGCAGGGATGTTCTGTGCGCTGGCAACCGGTTTTCTGAAAGAAAACAGCCGGATCAAACAAGATACCATTATGGGCGTTGTCTTCTCCGGTATGTTTGGTCTCGGACTGGTGATGTATGTGAAGGTGCAGTCTGATGTGCATCTGGATCATATTCTGTTTGGTGACATTCTTGGTATCGGCAAGCAGGATATGATTGAAACAGCAATCATTGCTGTGATTGTAACTGCATTGCTGGTGCTGAAATGGCGGGATCTGTTGCTGCATGCTTTTGATCCGGCGCAGGCGCAGGCTGTGGGGCTGCCGGTCAGGCTACTGCATTATGGCTTGCTGGCTATTCTCTCGCTGACTATTGTCGGTGCTTTGAAAGCGGTCGGTATCATTCTGGCCATTGCGATTTTGATTGCACCGGGGGCAATTGCCTTCCTGCTGACACGTAATTTCAGTTCCATGCTGGTTGTTGCGGTTGTTGTGGCAGTCGCTGCGTCAGGACTTGGTGTTTATGCCAGCTTCTTTATCGACAGCGCACCGGCACCGACAATCGTTCTGCTGATGACATTGATGTTCATTGCGGCGTTTATTATTGCGCGTCGCCGTGTTGCCCGTGCGGAGAGACAGGTTTTCTCCTCTTAACTTCATGCAAGAAAACGATTCTCTGCAGGCAAGGCGTCGCATGTGAGTGCGGCGCCATATTTTTTGAGCTGAAAATTATATTGCAGCGGAAATCTGAAAAGCAAAAAGCCGCGCTGTTGCGCGGCTTTTGAAGGCTTAACCAAACTGGAGCGGGCGAAGGGATTCGAACCCTCGACCCCAACCTTGGCAAGGTTGTGCTCTACCCCTGAGCTACACCCGCTCGCGCCAGTTTGTTGGTTAGGCCTGCGCTATATGGCAAAAGCCTGAGTGATTTGCAACAGGAAAAATGCATAAATCTGTAATTTTTTTAAAGGATTTAAGACGAAACGGAGAGGTGGCTTTGTCTTGGCAATAATGCGGGGAAATTGAACCAGAAAAGCAAAAAGCCGCGCTGTTGCGCGGCTTTTGAAGTCTAACCAAACTGGAGCGGGCGAAGGGATTCGAACCCTCGACCCCAACCTTGGCAAGGTTGTGCTCTACCCCTGAGCTACACCCGCTCGCGCCAGTTTGTTGGTTAGTCCTGCGCTATATGGCAAAAGCCTGAGTGATTTGCAACAGGAAATCTGCAAAAACTTCAAACAGTTTTGTGTATAATTCCATAAGCCCTGAATACAGGCATTTTTCGCACGGCTGGATGGCCTGATATATCGGGAAGCACCGTTTTAAGGTGCATAAATCCTTGTAATGATTCGATCTTGAGCCCTGCGAGCAGGATATTTTGAGCACAAATAAATGAGTCGAAGCATGGTGCAGTCATTAATTTGAGGCTGTTGTCGCGAAAGCGGCGGCATTTTTGTTTCAAACGCATATCTTTGTCGTTTTCTTGCAGCTTTTTATGCTTGTCTTGTAAGAGATATGCAGCCTGCTTTGGAGGAGAAGACAAAAATGCCAAAAACCACTGCTGATTTGCATGATTATCTCGATGTGCTCGGGATCAAGGTGCAAACCGTTACGCATCCGCCTCTGTTTACAGTTGCCGATTCTCAGAATTTGCGCGGGGAAATTGCCGGTGGCCATACTAAAAATCTTTTTCTGAAAGACAAGAAAGATAATTTCTTCCTTGTGACTGTTGAAGAAGATGCGGTTGTTGATCTCAAGACCATTCACACGCTGATCGGTGCTGCCAGTAAGGTCTCTTTCGGCAAACCGGAAAAGCTGATGGAATATCTGGGGCTTATACCGGGTGCCGTATCTGCATTCGGTGCGATTAATGATACGCACCATCAGGTCAGCATCATTCTGGACGAAGCCTTGATGCGTCATGAAATTATCAATGCGCATCCGTTGACCAATGAGGCGACGACCTCGATTCACCGTGATGATTTGCTGAAGTTTCTGGAAGCCACCGGACATGAAGCGCGTATAGTGTCTGTCAGCACTGCAGAAACAGCTCCGGCTTAAAGCGGGGCTTGAAAGCGCCGCTGAAAATGCCGAATTAACATGGCAGAGATATTATATTCTGCCATAATTACAGCATGGCTCGCAGTCAGCTGAATTTATGATGTAATATGGCTACGGGAAGAACGGATTAAGGGACGACAATGAACAGCGCTAATAATCCTTATGGTGGTAATCCTTACGGGGCAACTTATGGCCAAGCCTCCGGTCAGGGTAATACCAGCGTGACCTATAATACGTCCGCTGAAACTGCAGCCCCCGCAGAGGCTGAAGACAGTGCCGGTGCGCTGTCATCGCTGGCGGGTTTTGGCAGTTCTGATTCCGCTGCCGGTTTGATTAAAGATACAACGACTGCGGGCTTTGCAGCGGATGTTATCAGTGAGTCCCGCAATCAGCCGGTGCTGGTGGATTTCTGGGCGCCGTGGTGCGGCCCGTGCCGTCAGTTGACACCGCTGATTGAGAGCGCTGTCAATGCTGCGCAGGGCACGGTCAAGCTGGTGAAAATGAATATTGATGACCATCCGGTCATTGCCGGACAATTGGGTATTCAGTCGATTCCAGCCGTGATTGCTTTTGTCAATGGTCAGCCGGTTGACGGTTTCATGGGTGCTTTGCCGGAAAGCAAAATCAAAGAATTTATTGATAAGGTTGCCAAAAGCGCCGGTGCAAAAAGCGGCCCTCAGGCTGCGATTGAAGAGGCACTGGCTGCTGCACAGGAAATGCAGGAGCATGGCGAACCGGATCAGGCCGCACAGATTTATGCGGCGGTTTTGCAGAATGTGCCGGATAATGTGACCGCTCTTGCGGGTCTGGCCGAATGCCTGTTTGATCTGGGCGAACTTGAAAAAGCGCGGGAAGTGCTTGCTCAGGTGCCGGATAAACAGAAAGACGATGCGAAAATCCGCGCCGTTGAGGCGCGTCTCGCTTTGGCAGATCAGGTTGCGCATCTTGGCAATCCTGCTGAGTTGCAGGCACGACTGGCTGCCAATCCGGACGACCATCAGGCACGTTTTGATCTGGCGATGATTGCCAATGCGCTGGATAAGCGTGAGGAAGCCGCTGACGGTCTTCTGGCGATTATGAAAGCGGATCGTACATGGAATGATGATGGTGCGCGCAAGCAATTGCTGCAATTCTTTGAAGCATGGGGCTTTAAAGATCCGGCAACTTTGAACGGTCGCCGTAAATTGTCGTCGCTGCTATTCTCCTGAGCAGCGGGCACAGTCGTTAAATTATGATACAATACCGGAACAGTAATCCGGTATTGAGATGTGAGGTGAATTTATGCAGGCGGGCAATGTCCATTACCGAAAAGCGTCAGACTTACCGGAAGTGATTCCGGTATTTCCGCTGGTAGCCGGTCTGCTTTTACCCCGCGGGCAAATGCCTCTGAATATTTTTGAACCGCGCTATCTGGTGATGGTTGATGAGGCTTTGGCCGGTGACCGTGTGATCGGGATTATCCAGCCACAAATCGTCAATGGTGTTGCGGTGCAAGATAAAGAAGGCGCTGCCAAAGGTACGGACAGGCCGGAACTGAGTGCGGTCGGCTGTCTCGGACGGATCACCTCCTATACTGAAACCGGTGATGGCCGTGTGCTGATTACATTGCAGGGCATTTGCCGTTTCCGGCTGGAGGAAGAACTGCCGGTGCCGCATCCGTTCCGTATGGCGCGGATCACACCTTATCTGCAGGATCTCGATGAAGAGCAGGGCGAAAAAGAGGTTGATCGTGAAGCGCTGTTGCAGGCTTTCCGTGATTATCTCGAAGCCAATGGTCTTGAGGCGGATTGGGAAAGCATTGCCAAGGCAGGCAATGAAACGCTGGTCAATGCGCTGTCAATGATGTCGCCGTTTGGTGAGGCGGAAAAACAGGCTTTGCTGGAAGCGCCTGATCTGAAAACCCGTGCGGAAACTTTGGTTGCGATTACTGAAATTGCTCTGGTGCGCAACGGCGATGATTATGGTTCAGGCTTGCAATAGCCTGAGAATATGTAGGTCTGACAAGTATGCACGATCAGGATAGTATAAAGCAGATCGATCCGAAAATGCTTGAATTGCTGGTTTGCCCTCTGACCAAGGGTGTGCTGGATTATGACCGCGAGCACAGCGAGCTGATTTCTAAAAAGGCAAAACTGGCCTATCCGGTGCGGGAAGGCATACCGATTCTGCTGGCATCGGAAGCCCGTTCTTTAGATTAGAGCATTTCACAGTCAAGTTGGACCAACTTGACGTCCGTGATAATGCGACCAAATAAAGAATCTAGAGCGAGCGCTATGATCCAATCTGGAAGTAATCCGCTCTAGAGTGCGCCTGCCAAAAGCGGCAAGCGTCTAAGTCGCATAGCAGTCCGTAGCATTGTCAGCTCCGAATGCATGCCGTTTAGGATTATTGCGAGAATCGCAAAAATATGAGTCAAATCTTGCGTTTGACACTTCCCCCTCTCTGAGATTCTGGGCTATGAATAACGCGAATTTTTCGCGTGAGCGCTTTGCCTTTGAGATTAATTGCGGGGGGAGGGTGCTCTGAATTTAAAGAAGATCGCTGGCGGGAACAGACCGTCCGGCGATCTGAAAAAAGGCATGGCATTATGGCGACCAGAAAACTGTTTCTTCTGCCCGGCGACGGCATCGGCCCTGAGTCAATGGCGGAAGTCCGCAAAATCATCACTTATCTGAATGAAGAAAAAGGCCTCGGCTTCGAGACAGACGAAGGCCTCGTGGGCGGTTCCGCCTATGATGCCCATGGTCAGGCGATTTCAGAAGGCGATATGGAAAAGGCGCTCGCCGCTGATGCCGTGTTGTTTGGTGCTGTTGGTGGCCCGAAATGGGACAGCGTGCCTTATGAAGTGCGTCCGGAAGCTGGTCTGCTGCGTTTGCGTAAAGATCTGGCGCTGTTTGCCAATCTGCGCCCTGCAATCTGCTATCCGGCTTTGGCTGATGCCTCGTCGCTGCGTCCGGAAGTCGTTGAAGGTCTGGACATTCTGATCGTTCGCGAACTGACCGGCGGTGTGTATTTCGGTGAGCCGAAAGAAATCATTGATCTGGGCAATGGTCAGAAGCGCGGTATCGATACACAGGTTTATGAAACCTATGAAATCGAGCGCATTGCCGGTGTGGCTTTTGAACTGGCGCGGACACGCGGCAACAAAGTCACCTCGATGGAAAAGCGCAATGTGATGAAATCCGGCGTGTTGTGGAACGAAGTTGTCACCGCAACCCATAAAGCGAAATATGCTGATGTGCAGCTTGAGCATATGCTGGCGGATGCCGGTGGTATGCAGCTGGTACGCTGGCCGAAACAGTTCGACGTGATCGTAACCGATAACCTGTTCGGTGATATGCTGTCTGATGTTGCAGCCATGCTGACCGGTTCGCTCGGCATGTTGCCATCCGCTTCGCTCGGTGCACCGGATGCAACAACAGGCAAACGCAAAGCACTGTATGAGCCGGTACATGGTTCGGCACCGGATATTGCTGGCAAAGGCATTGCCAATCCGATTGCAATGATTGCTTCTTTCGCAATGTGCCTGCGCTACTCCTTCAACCTGATTGAAGAAGCAGATCGTCTGGAAGCTGCCATTGCTGCGGTTCTTGATGATGGTATCCGTACCGGTGATATCTGGTCGGAAGGCTCGAAGAAAGTCGGCACTGTTGAAATGGGCGACGCAATTCTCGCCAAGTTCAAAGCATTGTCTGCTTAACATCTATAATAGCCAATTGATCATAAAAAACCGCCGGAGCATTGCTGCTCCGGCGGTTTTATTTTGCAGCAGAGTTTTTACTCTACGTGATTGAGGTCACGGTCTTTGGTTTCACGTACAAAGATCAGACCGATAATCAAAGTCATCAGAGCGATAATGATCGGATACCAGAGGCCGTAATAAATATCACCTTTGGCAGCGCTCATCGCAAACACGGTTGCCGGAAGCAGACCACCGAACCAGCCGTTACCAATGTGGTAAGGCAGTGACATACCGGTATAACGGATGCGGGTCGGGAACATTTCCACCAGAATAGCGGCAATCGGACCATAAACCATCGTCACATAGATCACCAGAATGGTGAGGATCAGAATGGTCAGCGGCCAGTTTACTTCATCCGGATCGGCAACCATTTTGAAGGTGCCTGCATCAGGAATGGTATAAACTTTCTGTTCGCCGATTGTTGCGGCATCAGCTGCCGGAACCAGTTTGGCAGCAACCATCTGATCGGCTGTCATGCTGACGGATTCACCGGCGCGGATCGTATCTGCATTCAGCGACAGTTCCGGATTGGCGGCAACAAATGCATCCAGCTTGGCATCCGGTACTTTGGCAGCATTACGCACCAGAGGGAAGCCTGCTTTTTGCAGAGCCAGATTCACATCGTGAACAAAAGCCGGTGCACGTGTTGCGGCATCGGCACCGGTCGCATCATAGGATGTGATGGTGCTTTCACCGATTTTCACACTTGCTGGTGTACCTGCGGCGCCGGTTTCAACCGTATAAGGAACGGAAGAGCGGGACAGGAAGGCGGTTGCCACGTCACAGGATGTGGTGAATTTGGCTGTACCGACCGGATTGAACTGGAAAGTACAATCGCCCGGTGCTGCGGTGATGGTTGCGCTGATGGTTGCTTCTGCACGGGCAAGCGCCGGATTGGCGGCTGCTGTGAGGGCTTTAAACAGCGGGAAATAGGTGAAGATTGCCAGTGCCAGACCTGCCATGATGATCGGCTTGCGGCCGACTTTATCCGACAGCCAGCCCCAGAACAGGAAGAACGGGGTTGCGATCAGAAGGGCAATAGCAATCATGATATTGGCCGAGATGCTTTCAACCTTCAGCACGTTTTGCAGGAAGAACAGCGTATAGAACTGACCGGAATACCAGACCACAGCCTGACCGGCGGTGAGGCCGAACAGGGCAATCAGAGCAATCTTGGCGTTTTTCCAGTGACCAAAAGCTTCTTTCAGCGGAGCCTTGGACTGCTTGCCTTCTTCTTTCATTTTCTTGAAAGCAGGGGATTCACTCATCTGCATACGGATCCAGACGGAAATACCGAGCAGAACGACGGAAATCAGGAACGGAATACGCCAGCCCCATGCTGCAAATTCTTCAGCTGTCATGGAATTCTGGATCAGCAGAATGACCACCAGAGACAGGAAGAGACCGAAAGTCGCGGTAGTTTGAATCCATGAAGTATAGAAACCGCGGCGTCCGTTTGGTGCATGTTCAGCCACGTAAGTGGCCGCACCACCATATTCACCGCCAAGTGCGAGACCCTGCAGCATACGCAGACCAATCAGAATGATCGGTGCGATAATGCCGATAGATGCCGAGCCCGGCAACAGACCGACGAGGAAGGTGGAAAGTCCCATCACCACAATGGTGACTAGGAACGTATATTTACGGCCTACCAGATCGCCGATACGGCCAAAGAACAACGCGCCGAACGGGCGTACAAGAAAGCCCGCCGCAAAAGCCAGCAGCGCGAAAATATTACGGGTTGTTTCAGGATATTCACTGAAGAAGGCAGCACCGATATAAATTGCCAGTGAGCCGTAGAGATAGAAATCATACCATTCAAATACTGTACCAAGCGATGAGGCAAAAATAACTTTGCGCTCCTCCTTGGTCATTTTAGGGGCGCGTTCACGCGCACCATCAATTGCTGCCATAATTTGTCCTCCCGGATAAACCCTGCGGCAGTTCCCTTATTGCCACCGGGTGTTGATTATTCTCAGCCTTTCAATATGCGGAATTCGTCTCGTGGCCGGTGTGGCCGGAGGTGCCTGCAGTCGCGCGGTTTCTATTGCCGCCTGGCAAAGCAGTCGCAGATAGAATGAACTGAAAACGGGATTTGCGTCAGTATTCTTTAGTATAATAATGGTGAAATATTTTTCTTTACGGCGCGGATGCAAACGCAGCTTATTGGGAATTTGGTATTTTCTTAAACATTTGGCGGCTTTGACGACATAAACGGCAATTGACTCTTGGCAAAATCGCGTTAAAAGCAGCAGTGAATTAGGAGACACCGCGTGGAATCCCTCGCTTTGCCATCAGTTTTGCCAGCATTTTCCGGAGATTTCTCCGGCGGCGGAGCTATGGGTGTAGCTTCTCCTGCATTCGGTATTACCAAAACGGCCATGATTGCCCTGAAGACAATCACCTCGAAAACGACCACCAAAACGGTCTGATCCCTTGGCCTGCTCACCCTCTCCCGGGTTAGGCCCGGGGCGGAGAACCTGCGTGGCCACGGGTTTTCTGGTGTGAAAGCGGAGAGGGACAGGAGATTTTTCACATGGGTTTCAAAGTTGCTGTTGTCGGCGCCACAGGTAATGTGGGTCGCGAAATGCTCAATATTCTCGAAGAGCGTGGTTTTCCGGCTTCTGAGGTGGTGGCTCTTGCTTCCCGCCGCAGTCAGGGTTCGGAAGTGTCTTATGGTGATAAGACACTGAAAGTTAAAGCGCTCGACACCTATGATTTTTCCGATACTGACATTTGTCTGATGTCGGCCGGTGGTAATATTTCCAAGGAATGGTCACCAAAAATCGGCGCGCAGGGTTGCGTGGTTATCGATAATTCTTCCGCATGGCGCTATGATGCCGATGTGCCGCTGATCGTGCCGGAAGTCAATCCGGATGCGATTGACGGTTTCCGCAAGCGTAATATTATTGCCAATCCGAATTGCTCGACTGCCCAGCTTGTTGTTGCACTCAAGCCTTTGCATGATGCGGCCACCATCAAGCGTATTGTTGTTGCAACCTATCAGTCGGTTTCCGGTGCCGGTAAAGAAGGTATGGACGAGCTGTTCCAGCAGTCCCGCGCGGTTTTTGTTGCTGATCCTGTCACAGCACAGAAATTCACCAAGCGCATTGCTTTCAACGTTATCCCGCATATTGATTCCTTCATGGAAGACGGCTCCACCAAAGAAGAGTGGAAAGTCATGGCGGAAACCAAGAAAATGCTGGATCCGAAGATCAAAGTTTCCTGCACTGCCGTGCGTGTACCGGTCTTTATCGGTCACTCTGAAGCTGTGAATATTGAATTCGACAAGCCGATCAGCGCTGATGAAGCCCGTGATATCCTGCGCGATGCACCGGGTTGTCAGGTTGTTGATAAGCATGAAGACGGTGGTTACATCACCCCTTATGAAAGTGCCGGCGAAGACGCGACATTCATTTCGCGCATCCGCGAAGACATCACACTGGAAAACGGTCTTTCCATGTGGATCGTTGCGGACAATCTGCGCAAAGGTGCAGCACTGAACACGATCCAGATCGCTGAATTGTTGCTGGAACGTAATCTGATCAAGCCGAAATCAGCTGCCTGATTTTTGAGAAAATAATAAAGAAAAAGGCGCGGTTTCCGCGCCTTTTTATTATCCTACTGTTGCTCGCGATTGCGGTACTGCATGATAGCGGCATTGATTTCCGCGCCAATGATGAAAATCGCGGCAATAATATAGAGAAAGACAATCGCCACCATGATCGATGCCAGACCGGCATAGGTGGTGACATAGCTGGCAAAGCTTTCAAGATAACGGGCAAAAGCGGTTGCTCCGGCCAGCCATGCAATCAGTGTCAGCGCAATACCGGGCAGAATATCCAGCAATGATCTTTGTCCGGCCGGTAGCCAGATATGCACGACAAATAGTCCGAAAACTAACACTGAAAGCGCAATCGCATAGCGCCAGAAACCGAATGAAATGGACATGGTTTCCAGTGCGGGAACCCATTGTTCTGCAAGGCGGATGGCCAGCGGCGCAAGCACCAGCAGGAAGCTGATGGCCATGATGCTGAGCGTGGCAATAATCACAAAGCCAAGGCTTTGCGCACGGCAAAACAGAATAGAACGGGTATCTGTCACGCGATAGGCGCGGTTGAGCGCCACACGTAAAGCTTCCACGCCGTTGGAGGCAAAATAGGCTGCGGCAATCACACTGAGAGTCAGGAGGTCGCCGCGCGGAATCGTCAGAACATTTTGCACTTCACGGGCAATCGGTGCGGCAATTGCAGGTGGCCAGGTATCAAAAATCACATGCACCGCTGTCTCGGCAAAAGCATCTGCGCCAAGAAAACTGGCAAGCGCTGTTGCAAAAATCAGAAACGGAAACAGCGCCATCAGGCCGGAGAGGGCGATATGAGATGCAAATGCCCAGCCATCATCGGATATAAAATGGCCGATTGCATCGGTAAGGGTCTGTCTGAGGAAACGGATTATTTTTCGCATAGACAGAAAATTCCTTTATTTCGGCTCATTCGTTTTCGTCTGTGGCAGAGCTGATTACAAGTTTGTGTGGTATAACCGACCACAAGTCAAAAATTCAACGTGTATAAAAACTCTGCGGACAGGAATTGCAATGATATCAGCCCGCAAACCAACGGATAAAGATCAGCATATGGCCAAAAATGTGCAAATTCCATCTGCGCAGCAAAGAACCATTTTAATCACCGGTTGTTCCAGCGGTATTGGTGCCTATTGTGCGCAGGCTCTCAAAGAGCGCGGCTGGCGGGTTTTTGCCACTGCCCGTAAAGACCAGGATCTGGCCTATTTGCGGGAACAGGGTTTTGAAGCTTTTTATCTGGATTATTGCGAGCCGGAGTCGATTGCCGCTGTGGCTGAGAGCGTGCTGAATCTGTGCAATCATCAGCTTGATGCGCTGTTTAACAATGGTGCTTATGCACAGCCGGGTGCGGTGGAAGACTTACCGATGGAGGCACTGCGTTTGCAGTTCGAGGCCAATTTCTTTGGTTGGCAGGATCTGACCCAGCGGCTGATCCCTGCAATGCGGGCGCGTAAACAGGGGCGTCTGGTACATTGTTCGTCTATTCTCGGTCTGGTGCCGATGAAATGGCGCGGAGCTTATGTCTCCTCCAAATTTGCATTGGAAGGGCTGATGCTGGTGCAGCGTATGGAACTCGAAGGTTCAGGCATCTCTGTTTCCATGATCGAGCCGGGGCCGATTACCAGTAAATTTGCAGCCAATGCCGCGGCCTATGCGCAAAGATATATCGACATGGACAACTCCGTTCATGCAGAAGATTACCGGCGGCAATTCGCCAAGTTACAAAGTGGCGGTACGAAATCCTCGGTGAAACTGGGGCCGGATGCTGTTTATGAGGTTCTTTTGCATGCGCTGGAAAGTGATCGTCCGCGCCCGCATTATCCGGTTACCCGTCCGGCAAAGCTCGGCATACTTGCCAAACGTCTGCTGCCTGCACGCTGGCTTTATAAAATGCTGGCCGATCAGTCGTAAAAGAACGCAAGTACACTGCATTATCCTTATGCAAAACCGCTTCGCACTTTTGCGGGAAATGCTGGTTTGTTTAGTCGCATTATCCTAACGCAAAACCGCTGCACACTTTTGCGGGAAATGCTGGTTTGTTTAGCCGCATTGTCCATACGCAAAACCGCTGCGCACTTTTGCGGGAAATGCTCTATCTGCCGCAAAAAGCTTCTGTTACACATTGAGCGGGAAAGACGGAGGATTGCTGAAAAGCAATCGGGAGGAAAGAATGGACAGCGGTTTTAAATTTGCAGCGATCATTGCCATGATTGCCGTGGCGATTGTTCTGTTGCTGGGTTTGCGCAATATGATGCGTAACGGCGATGGTAATACATCCAACAAGCTGATGCGTCTGCGTATTATGTTTCAGTTCATTGCCGTGGTGCTGATGGTTGGTGCATTATATTTTGCCCGCCGCTAATTGCACTTGTATGAGCAGTAACCGGTGAGGCATTTTTGGTTAAGCTGAATAAAATTTACACGCGTACCGGTGATGACGGTACAACAGGTCTGGCCTGCGGCCCGAGACGCAGAAAAGATGATCTGCGCATCGTGACCTGTGGTGATATTGATGAGCTGAATGCATCGATCGGTATGGCACGGCTTTATACCGCGCTGATCCTGCCGGATGTTGATGCTATGCTGACAAGGGCGCAAAATGATCTTTTTGACCTCGGTGCTGACATTGCCACCCCCGCTGCTGTTTCAGATCCTGCCTCCGGCACTGCTGCAGATCTCGGCTATGAGCCTTTGAGGATTGTGGACAAGCAGGTTGACCGGCTGGAACAGGAAATTGATGTGCTGAATGCACAGCTGGAACCGCTCCGCTCCTTTATTTTGCCCGGCGGCTCACCGGCCGCCGCACATCTGCACATGGCCAGAACGATTGCACGACGTGCAGAGCGTGCCATGGTAGCACTGGCGGCGCAGACTGATGAGCAGGTTTCAGGCGCTGCCCTGCGTTATATCAATCGTTTGTCTGATCTGCTTTTTGTGGCTGCCCGTATTGCGAATAATCAGGGGCGGGATGATATTTTATGGATACCGGCGCTGACACGCTAAGAGCATGTCGCGGAAAAGTGGGCACCGGTTTTCCGATAACGACATGCGTAAAAACAAAGGATAGAGCGAGCGCAGTGGGTGGAATTAAATGCGACATGCTCTAAGAGCGCATTCTGGAAAGTGAATGTACCTTCGCGGGGAAATCAGTCCACCGGATTGATTTCTTATCCCGCTACGATCAGATCAAAATGCGCGTTAATCTTTGTATATTTGCGACATCATCCGTCATGTTTCGAAGATAGTTATGATGATATTTCATAGCCCTTCTGCCGGTTATGATTGACCTCTCTATGGTTCAGAATTACGGTCTTATGAAATTTCTGAAATCTCCGTCAAAAATTGACGGTGCATCAGGCGTGTTTACGATAGAGTTTTGGTATGTCGGCTTCAGGCAAGTTGTTTATGAGGCCATGCTTTAAAACTGTATCTGACTGAGAGGCAGGCGGACACAGGCAAGAAAAGGGCTTATGTCCGGTCGAAGAGAGCAGCAAATGCTGCTCAAGTGGAGAGGATCTTAACCGAATGAAAGTTCTGGTCGCAGTTAAGCGGGTTGTTGATTACAACGTCAAAATCCGGGTGAAAAGTGACGGTTCAGGCGTTGAGCTGACCAATGTCAAAATGTCGATGAACCCGTTTGATGAAATCGCGGTTGAAGAAGCGCTGAAACTTAAAGAAGCCGGTAAAGTTTCTGAAGTTGTGGTTGTGTCTATCGGACCTGCACAGGCGCAGGAAACCTTGCGTACCGCTCTGGCGATGGGCGCAGACCGCGCTATCCTCGTGAAAACCGATGATGCTGTCGAGCCGCTTGCCGTTGCAAAGATTCTGAAAGGCGTTGTTGCCGCAGAAGAGCCGAAGCTGGTTATTCTCGGCAAACAGGCGATTGATGATGATGCGAACCAGACCGGTCAGATGCTTTCTGCATTGCTTGGCTGGGCACAGGCAACTTTTGCTTCGGAAGTCCAGCTCTCAGACGCTTCTGCCAATGTGACCCGCGAAGTTGACGGTGGTTTGCAGACGATTGAAGTCAAGTTGCCTGCGATCGTCACGACCGACCTGCGTCTGAACCAGCCGCGCTATGCTTCTCTGCCGAATATTATGAAGGCGAAGAAGAAGCCGCTGGATGAGAAGGCACCGGCTGATTACGGTGTTGATACTGCGCCGCGTCTGAAAATCCTCAAAACCGAAGAGCCTTCCGGCCGTAAAGCCGGTGTGAAAGTGGCTTCCGTTGCTGAGCTTGTTGACAAGCTCAAAAACGAAGCAGGCGTATTGTAAGCGGTCAGGACAGGAAAACGATTATGGCTATTCTTCTTTTTGCAGAACACGATAATGCAAGCCTCTCTGACCAGACTGCAAAGGCTCTGACTGCTGCGCTCGCTATCGGCGGTGATGTGGATGTTCTGGTTGCGGGTAAAGGCGCCAAAGCTGCTGCTGATGCTGCGGCCAAGCTGAAAGGCGTACGCAAAGTCCTGCTCGCTGAAAGCGATGCACTGGAAAACCGTCTGGCAGAACCAACCGCAGCATTGCTGGTTGCTCTTGCCGGTTCCTATGACACTGTAATTGCTCCGGCGACCACTTCGGGTAAAAACGTACTGCCACGCGTTGCAGCACTTCTCGATGTGGCACAGGTTTCGGAAATTACCGAAGTTGTGTCTCCGACAGTCTTCAAGCGCCCGATCTATGCGGGTAATGCGATTCAGACTGTTGAAACCACAGATGCCAAGAAGGTTATCACTGTGCGTACCGCTTCTTTTGCGGCTGCCGGTGAGGGCGGTTCAGCTGCGGTTGAGAGTGTGGATGCAGGCAATGATCCGGCTGTGTCGAAATTTGTTGAGGCAAAAATCTCCGGCGGTGACCGCCCTGAGCTGACTTCAGCGAAAATCATCATCTCCGGTGGCCGTGCACTTGGTTCTGCTGAGAAATTCAACGAAGTGATCACACCGGTTGCAGACAAGCTCGGTGCTGCTATCGGCGCGAGCCGTGCAGCGGTTGATGCCGGTTATGCACCAAATGATTGGCAGGTTGGTCAGACCGGTAAAGTGGTTGCGCCACAACTGTATATCGCTTGCGGTATCTCCGGTGCGATCCAGCATCTGGCCGGTATGAAGGATTCCAAAGTGATCGTTGCGATCAACAAGGATGAAGAAGCACCGATTTTCCAGGTTGCTGATTACGGTCTGGTTGGTGACTTGTTCACTATTTTGCCGGAGCTTGAAAAAGCACTTTAATCAGGATCATGACAATCAGGCATGATTGTCTCTGATATTATAACGCGTCCGGATATTTAATCCGGGCGCGTTTTGCTTTAATCAGGGATAGACTTATCTGCATGAGACTGCTCATGTAGGCGGAGAAAAATTGGCGTTATTGCTGTAAATTTATTGATACGAAGGGATCGGAGCGGATCATGAGTTTTACAATCAAAACAGTGGGTATCATCGGTGCAGGGCAGATGGGTAATGGTATTGCTCATGTTTGCGCGCTGGCAGGTTACGATGTGCTCCTGCATGATGCTTCGCTTGAGCGACTGGAAAACGGTATTGCCACTATCAGCGGTAACATGGCGCGTCAGGTTGCTTCGGGCAAGCTGGCTGAGGAAGCACGTATTGCCAGTCTTGCGCTGATTAAGCCGGCCAAAACCATGGCTGATCTGGCACCTTGCGATTTGGTGATCGAAGCCGCAACAGAAAATGAAGCCATTAAGAAGCAGATTTTTGCGCAGGTCTGCCCGCATCTGCACAGCAATGCTATTCTGGCAACCAACACATCTTCGATTTCAATTACCCGTCTGGCTGCTACCACTGATCGTCCGGAGCGTTTTATCGGTATTCATTTTATGAATCCGGTGCCGGTGATGAAACTGGTTGAACTGATCCGCGGTATCGCCACAGAAGAACCGACTTTCGCCGTTGCACAGGATTTCGTGCAGAAGCTGGGCAAGACCATTACGGTTTCCGCTGACTTCCCTGCTTTTATCGTCAATCGTATTTTGCTGCCGATGATTAATGAAGCGATTTATACGCTTTATGAAGGCGTTGGCACTGTGGACGCCATTGATACAGCCATGAAGCTTGGTGCCAATCATCCGATGGGGCCGTTGCAGCTGGCCGATTTCATCGGGCTGGATACTTGTCTGTCGATTATGCAGGTACTTTATGAAGGACTGTCGGATTCGAAATATCGTCCGTGTCCGCTGCTGGTGAAATATGTTGAAGCCGGTTGGCTCGGACGTAAAACCGGTCGCGGTTTCTATGACTATCGTGGTGACGAACCGGTACCGACCCGTTAATATTTTGAGTGCATAAATTGCTGAAAACCCTGCATTTGGTCAAGAAATGCAGGGTTTTTTGTCGGGTTAATAAATAAAAGGTTATTTTTAATCGCTCATTAAGTATGTGAATTCACTTCGTGTTCACCTTTCTTCGCTAATATTTACCTTAAATTCACTGTTGTGATTTGTGCTTCAGCAAAAATAATAATGTTAAATTAATCAGGGTGTAGTGTGATGGGTCTGATCGTTCAGTTTCGTCAAGTTTTTAAAATTATTCGCGAGTTTCTGGCACCAAGCTATCGTCCGGAGCGCCATTATATGCGTGGCCCGGGTCCGGCCTGTGCTGCCCGTCATTCGCACTAAAGCGATCTCTGTGCGCCGGTTGGGCGCATAGCGCATTGACTTTACTGTTTTCCGGATAGCTCCCAGATCCGGTCAACTGAAAATGAATAAAGCCGGCTCATGAGCCGGCTTTTGTATTTCAGAACTGTTTGCCAATCAGGCGATCCAGCGACAGGCGTCCGCTGCCGGCTACGCTCAGATACATGAAGACACCAAACCAGACGGTAGAAAGCTGGAAACCGCTGCCGCGCGGGATCATCACCATCACCAGAATAACAATCATCTGTATGAAGAGCATGAAAGCGAGGGGGCGGGTGAACAGGCCGATTGCTATGGCTATGCCCCCTATAAATTCAAGAATACTGGTGAAATAGGCCAAAGGGATTGCCGGTTCCAGCCCCAGTTGCTGAAACAATTCGATATCGCGTGGCATGTCGCCGTTGAACAGCTTCTCCCAACCGAAGAAAGCCATGATACCGCCGCTGGCCGCACGCATCACTGCATAGGCAATATCATGAAAACGGGCATAAACAGGCGCCAGAAATGGCAGCATTAAAGATGGTTCAGAAAGTTTGTCTGTCATAGATCAGTTGCTCTGCGCTTGGATTGTTTGCGTTTCACGTGAAATCTTTTTTGTATTTTCCTGAAGTAAACGAACTGAAACATAGGTTAAGTGTATTAAACCGTACGGTTCGATTCTTGTATCCATTTAACAGAACCGGATATTTTTCTGATATGAATTTTGCGTGATGAAAGAGACTGCACCTGAGAGATCAGTACCTGATCTGCTGTGTCGGGCATGAGTGACAAAGCATTCGTTTATATTCGCTTTATATTTACGGAAGCGCTTCTGCACTGGAAACCAAAGAAAGGCATAAAAAAACCGGCACGATTGCGCCGGTTTTATAGCTGATGGTGTTAAGCAGGCAGATCAGGCATCAAGCCCGTCGAACAGAGCGGTTGAGAGATAGCGCTCGGCAAAGGACGGAATAATCACGACAATGTTTTTGCCTTTATTTTCCGGACGTTTGCCGACTTCCACAGCAGCTTTCAGTGCCGCACCGGAAGAGATACCGACCGGAATACCTTCAACTTTGGCGATCTGGCGTGCAAACGCGAATGCATCTTCATTGGCGACCTGAATGATCTCATCATAAACGCCGGTATCCAATGTTTTTGGCGCAAAGCCTGCGCCGATGCCCTGAATTTTATGAGGTCCCGGATTGCCACCGGAAAGCACAGGCGAATCCTTTGGTTCAACCGCGACGACCTTGAATGACGGCTTGCGGGCTTTCAGCACCTGACCAACACCGGTGATCGTGCCGCCGGTGCCGATACCGGAAACCAGAATATCCGCTTCACCATTGGTGTCATTCCAGATTTCTTCCGCTGTTGTTTTGCGATGAATTTCCGGATTCGCGGCATTTTCAAACTGCTGCGGAATAATTGCGTTCGGATTGCCTGCAGCCAGTTCTTCCGCTTTGGCAATCGCACCTTTCATGCCTTTTGCGCCTTCGGTCAGCACCAGTTCCGCACCCAGCAATTTGAGCAATTTACGGCGCTCAATCGACATGGTTTCAGGCATGGTGAGAATCAGGCTGTAGCCTTTGGCGGCGGCGGCAAAAGCCAGTGCGATACCGGTATTACCGGATGTCGGCTCGATAAATACGGTTTTACCCGGAACAGCTTTGCCTTCGGCTTCAAGGCTTTCAATCATAGCCAGACCAATACGGTCTTTGACACTGGCCAGCGGGTTAAAGAATTCGAGTTTAACGAGAAGATTGGCGACCACGCCGTTTTCGCGGGCAAATTTATCCGCACGGACAAGCGGTGTGTTGCCGATTGTATCAATAATAGAAGAATAAATACGGCCGCGGCCTGGTTTGTTAGAATCGCTCATACCAAATCTCCTGATCTTTTCGCAAAGCATAGAGCCTGACCGTTCAGGATTATAGAAGCAGGCTTCCAGAATGCAGGGGTAACTTAGAATATTATTCTATCAATGTGAAATATTAGAATTATTTTATAGCATGAGGGCGGGGCGGGAGCCGCAGTTCAGCAAATTCATATAGTTTTCAGGCTGTTCTCGATGCGGGAAATCACAATCATTTTGATCCTGATCAATGTAATTTGGCCTGTTCATTCCTAGATTTATATTATGATGTGTCTCACAGGAGTCTATTCTGAATATTGCGTGTTTGTGGCAATGCCGATTGAAAAACCGGAACAGAAACACACATATAATAGACAGGGTGCATTCCGGCGGATGCTGTAAAAGGGAAAGACGAGAACATGTATAAACATATTTTAGTGGCGACTGATGGTTCGGAGCTTGCCAATAAAGGGCTGGAACAGGCAATTGGTCTGGCCAAAGAACTTTCCGCTAAAATTACAGTGCTGACTGTAACGGATCTGTTTCCGAGCTACGGCATTGTTGTGGCGCCGGGCTTAAGCACTTCACCTGAAATTTTTGAAGAATACCGCACCTCCATGGCAGAGCAGGCCAAAGCCATTGTGCAGCAGGCGATCGCCAAAGCGCGCGATGCCGGTGTGACTGTTGAAGGTCTGCATATTGAAAATCAGTCACCGGCTGTGGGTATTGTTGAAGCTGCAGAAACCCATCAGGCTGAACTGATTGTGGTTGCATCGCATGGCCGCCGTGGCATGAACAAGCTTTTGCTGGGTAGTCAGGCAGCAGAAGTTCTGTCACTGAGCAAAATACCGGTTCTGGTTGTTAAATAACCGGCCTTGAGTTCTTCAGGGAATAAAAAAACGGCGCTTTAAGCGCCGTTTTCTTTTTAAGCAAGATTACATGCCTTTGGACTTCGAGAAACGCTTGCGTTCATTCGGATCCAGATAGAGTTTACGCAGACGGATCGATTTTGGTGTTACTTCCATCAGTTCGTCATCCTGAATCCAGGACAGAGCGCGTTCCAGAGTCATGCGGATCGGCGGGGTCAGCTTAACAGCTTCATCCTTACCGGATGCACGCATGTTGGTCAGCTTCTTGCCTTTCAGCACGTTAACTTCCAGATCGTTGTCGCGGGTATGAATACCAACGATCATGCCCTGATAAACTTTGGTACCGGCATCGATAATCATCGGGCCGCGGTCTTCAAGGTTGAACATTGCATAGGCAACCGATTCGCCCTGATCATTGGAGATCAGCACGCCGTTGTTACGTCCGCCGATTTCGCCTTTGTGCTGCTGATATTCGTGGAACAGACGGTTCATGATCGCTGTACCGCGTGTGTCAGTCATCAGTTCAGACTGGTAACCGATCAGACCGCGGGTCGGCGCAAAGAATACCAGACGAACGCGGTTGCCGCCGGATGGACGCAGCTCAACCATTTCCGCTTTACGTTCAGACATTTTCTGAACAACAGTACCGGAATATTCTTCGTCAACGTCGATAACGACTTCTTCTACCGGTTCCAGCAGATTGCCGTCTTCGTCTTTGTGCATCACAACGCGCGGACGGGAAATGCTCAGTTCGAAGCCTTCACGACGCATGTTTTCGATGAGAACAGCAAGCTGCAATTCACCGCGGCCGGAAACATAGAACGAATCTTTGTCTTCGGATTCTTCAATGCGCAGAGCAACCGAACCTTCAGCTTCTTTCAGCAGACGGTCGCGGATAACACGGCTGGTAACTTTGTCACCTTCGGTGCCGGCCAGCGGGCTGTCATTCACGATGAAGGACATGGTTACGGTCGGCGGATCAATCGGCTGAGCCTTCATGGCTTCGTTGATTGAAGGATCACAGAATGTGTCAGCCACGGTGCCTTTGGAAAGACCGGCAATAGCAACGATATCGCCTGCTACACCTTCTTCAATGGCAGTACGTTCCAGGCCACGGAAAGCAAGAATCTTGGAAATACGACCGTTTTCCAGCAGCTTACCGTCCTGACCGAGAACTTTAACCGACTGGTTCGGCTTCAAAGTACCGGAATGGATACGACCGGTAATGATGCGGCCGAGGAACGGATCAGATTCCAGAATGGTACCGATCATCGAGAACGGGCCTTCAGCAACCTTTGGTGCCGGAACGTGCTTGACGATCAGATCGTAAAGCGGTGCCAGACCCTGATCGCTTGGACCTTCCGGGTTTTCTGCCATCCAGCCGTTACGGCCTGAACCGTAAAGGATCGGGAAGTCGAGCTGTTCGTCAGTCGCATCGAGCGCTGCGAACATGTCGAAAACTTCGTTGATGACTTCTTCATGACGGCCATCCGGACGGTCGATCTTGTTGATCGCAACGATAGGACGCAGGCCGAGCTTCAGGGCTTTACCGACTACGAATTTGGTCTGAGGCATCGGGCCTTCAGCGGAGTCAACGAGAACAACAACACCGTCAACCATCGAAAGGATACGCTCAACCTCACCGCCGAAGTCGGCGTGGCCCGGAGTATCAACGATATTGATGCGTGTATCTTTCCAGACAGCGGAAGTTGCCTTGGCAAGAATGGTGATGCCGCGCTCGCGCTCGATATCGCCGGAGTCCATCATGCGTTCGGTAACGCGTTGATTGTCGCGGAATACACCGGACTGTTTCAGAAGTTCGTCAACCAGGGTCGTTTTGCCGTGGTCAACGTGTGCGATGATCGCGATGTTGCGCAATTGCATTGAGTTATCACTCTGAATAGGGGGTTGGGACGCTTAAGGATATCCCTCGTGAACGCCGCAGATAATGGGGCGCTCTTACAGGTTTTTCGCCAATTTTAAAAGGGGGCGGGCTGATTTTAGCATATTGCATATCTCATTGCTGCTGTGCACTGACTGCATAAAAAGCCTGACGGACATTTTCAGCATAAGAAAAAGGCCGGAAAATTCCGGCCTGTTCCGAGGTTAAAGCAGTGTTCCGGTGAGGAAAATAACAGCAACACTGAAATAGATGACCAAGCCCATCACATCGACAAGTGTGGCCACAAAAGGTGCAGAGGCGCTGGCCGGATCAAGACCGAGACGCTGCAGAACAAACGGCAGCATCGAGCCGGAGAGAGAGCCGAACAGCACAATACCGATCAGGGCCACGGCAATTGTGATGCCGATCAGCACCCAATGCTCACCGTAATCATAGAGGCCGGTTTTCTGCCAGATTGCGATACGGACAAAGCCGATCAGGCCCAGCATGGAGCCCAGCGCCAGACCTGTTGGTATTTCGCGCAGTGCGACACGCCACCAGTCACCGAGTTTGAGATCCTGCAATGCTAAGGCGCGGATCAGCAGGGATGTGGCCTGCGAGCCGGAATTACCACCTGAGCTCATAATCAGCGGAATGAACAGTGCCAGAACGATGGCTTTTTCCAGTTCCACTTCAAAATGCTGCATGGCACTGGCCGTCAGCATTTCACTTAAGAACAGAATACAAAGCCAGCCGCCGCGTTTACGCAGCATTTCAAAGAAGCTAATCTGCATATAAGGCTTGGTGAAAGCCTCCATACCACCAAATTTATAGGCATCTTCCGAAGTTTCTTCGGTCATGGCGTCCAGCACATCGTCCACGGTGACAATGCCGATCAGGTGGTGCTGTTCGTCCACAACAGGAATTGCCAGAAGATCGTGCTTGCGGAACAGACGTGCAACTTCTTCCTGATCCATCATTGGTGGAATTGTCAGCGGTTCCTGATCACGGCCGACTTCTGCAATACCGGCTTGCGGATTGGCGGTGATGAGACGGCGCAGTGATACCACATGCTGTAAAATGCGGGTTTCCGGATTTTCAACATAGATGGCATAGACCGTTTCACGGGAGCGCTCGACCTGCCGGATATGAGCTAAAGTCTGTTCGACTGTCCATGTGGATGGCACAGCGATAAATTCCGTTGTCATTAGACCACCGGCGGTATCGGCCGGATAGCCCATCAGTTTTTTCAGTGCGGTTTTGGTTTCCGGTGAAAGAACTGAAAACAGACGGTTGCGGGACGGCCAGTCCAGATCATGGAAAATGTCTGTTGCACGGTCTGCAGACATGCCGTTCAGAATCTCTGCAGCACGTCCGTTATCCAGACTGTCAATGATTTGGTCTGCATAATGCAGTTCCGGCTGATCCAGAAAAAGAACAGCCTGTTCGGTTGAAATGCTGCGGAATAAAGTGACCTGATCGTCGAGATCAAGCTCGTTAATCAGTTCAACAGCATCACCTGTACGCAATTGGCCGATCTGCTCAAGCAGGGCGGAGATTGCAAGATTCGTTGTATCGAGAGCAGCACGGAAGGTGCTGTTATTGTTGTTCATTGGTTTGCCTCTCTGTCGATCCGCCGTCATGGCAGATTGTGACAAACCAATCGCTCCTGCGATCAGGTCAGATCTGCCATTGACGGCATAAACAATCGACTGTGACTGTCGCTGGGCATAAGAGTAAAACTCCGGTTAAAATCAGACCTGATGGTCTGGGCGTGTTTTGTGCTCTCGGGCCGCGCTTGTCAACCCTGCTGTTTTCGCCTGACAATTCTATGAGAGTCTGACTTTACCGGTCTGCAGATTTTTCAGGGGTAATCGGATGCTCCAAGGTAGGGGCCAGAGGCAGTTTGAACCTGTTCCACATTATATAGCTGATTAATGACAGTAATCCCATCAGCGGCAATAATGTTGCCATGGCGATAACCGGATCGCCCATAGAGGCTGAAATGATGCCGCCGACCAGACCACCGCCCATCTGGAAGAAGCCCATCAAAGCGGAAGCCGAACCGGCAATTTTCGGAAAAGGTGCCATGGCTGCCGTTGTCATCTGCGGTGTGAGAAAAGCAATGCCCATCACGTAAAGCCCCATCGGCAGCATGACCAGCAGATAGCCCGGTTCATAAATGCGCAGCAACACAGCGAGCAGGATACTGGCGGAGCCGGTGCAGAGCAACCCGATGCAGGACATCTGGAAAACGGTCACGCGCTGCATCAGGATGCGGTAAATAATGCCGCCTGAAATATAGAAAGCAGTTTGTAACAACATCCCCATGCCGAAAGTGCTTGGTGACAGTCCCACACGCGTCATAAGAATAAAGGGCATGATGGTGGCTGATGTATAGAGCGCACCGGTAGCGCCGGTAAGCACCAGACTGGCAAACAGGAAGTGCGGGGTTTTCAGCAGGCTGAAATAGGATTGCACAAGTGCCCGTGGCCGGACACGGGAAGGATCGGGTTTGCCGGTTTCCTGCACAAAAAGCAACATCATGAGAATGACGGCTGCCCCTTGCAGGATCATTACCAGAAAGATCGCATGCCAGCCGAGAAATTCCAGGGTCAGCCCGCCAAGTGTCGGGCCGATGGCAGGGCCGACGGACAGCACGATGCCGATCAGGTTCATCACCCGCGCCGAGCGGTCACTGGTGAACAGATCACGGACAATCGCGCGGGACATGGTAACGCCGACTGCTGCACCGACCCCTTGCAGCAGGCGTGCCAGCACCATGATCTCAATCGTCGGAGCAAACAATGCCAGCACACTGGCTGCCAGATAGACAGACATGAAAAGAATAGTGATGGGTTTGCGGCCATAGCCGTCTGATAAGGGACCGCAGATCAGCTGGGCAAAACAAAAGCCGCCGAAATAGGCGGTCAGGGTCAGTTTAACAGCAGCCTCAGTGGTGCCGAAATCCGAGACAATTTCCGGCATCGCCGGTGTATAGAGCGACATTGCCAGCGGGCCGATGGCGGCAAGAAAGCCGCCGATAATGCCAACGCGGCGCTCGGACATAATGACAAGCGGGGATGTTTTTTCGCGGGGGGATGAATCGGACATAGCGGCATGCTTTATGGTTGGGAGCTAAATTGCGGATAACCGGATCAGCTTTTCCGGTTTTCCTGATTGATTTGTCTTAAATGTGCGCGGACGGTCAGCAGATTATTCAAAAATCTCTGCCACTCTTCCGGCGGCAGCGCCTGTGAAGCATCGGCGATGGTTTCTTTCGCAATACGTTTCAGCTCATCCAGAACCGGCACGGCTGTATCATTGAGAAAAATCAGCTTGGCACGACGGTCATCGGGATCAGGCTCACGGCGCAGTAAGCCACGATTTTCCAGCCTGTCGAGATAGCCGGACAGGGTCATAGCTTCAATATTCATACTCTCGGCGAGGACAGACTGGCGGGCTGGCTGATAACGCGCAACATGAACCAGTGTCCGTGACTCGAAAGCCGTGAGTTCAAGACCTGCGGCAACGATCTTACGCTCCCGCTCAAGGCTGAAAAGCCGGCTGATATCATAGACAACGAAACCGAAACTATCGGGATCGTAGGATTTTCCTGCAAACATTGTAAGGCATCCTTATAATAAGGTTTCCTTACTATTTATTTTCAAACCGGTCAATTATCCGTATAAATCACTTGTGGCGGATAAGCGGGCTGCTTAAATGTTTGAAATGCAATTCTGCAAACCGGAGACCGTGAGTTATGCCGCAGGACAATCAGATGACGCCCGCCTATTCAGCACTCAGCCAGTGGAGCGGCCCGCTTGGTCTGCCGGATTTCAGTAAATTCAGTGATGCGGATTTCAACGCGGCTTTTGATATCGCTTTGGAAAAAGACTGGGCGGATGTGGAAGCCGTTCTGCAGAACCCTGATGCGCCGACAATTGAGAATACGCTGAAAGCTTTGCAGCTTTCCGGCCGTGATCTTTCCCATATTGCCGCGATTTTCTGGATGCGCGCCGGTGCCCATACCAATGAGGATATTCAGGCGCTGGAGCGTGAAGTTGCGCCGAGAATGTCCCGCCATCACTCGCGCATCATGATGAATGAAGCGCTGTTTGCCCGCCTTGATGCGCTTTATCAGAGCCGTACCAAGCTTGGACTGGATACGGAAACGCTGCGTGTGCTGGAAAAGAGCTGGAAAGGCTTTGTGCGTAACGGCGCTAAACTGAATGCACAGGACAAAGCACGACTGGCCGATATTAATGAAAAGCTCGCCGGTCTCGGTGCCGGTTTCGGCCAGAACGTGCTGAAAGACGAAGCATCATGGGCTTTGTTTATTACTGATGAGGCAGAGCTTGCCGGTTTGCCGGAGCAGTTGCGGGCTGCGATGAAAGCGGCGGCTGAAGAGCGCGGCCGTGAAGATGCATGGGCGGTTACGCTTTCCCGCGCGATTGTTGAGCCGTTCCTAACCTTCTCCTCTGTTCGTCATTTGCGTGAAAAAGCCTATGAAGCATGGGCAAAGCGCGGTGAAAATGGCGGTGCGACTGACAATCGCACATTGGTGACAGAGATTGTTGCCTTACGTGATGAAAAGGCAAAGCTGCTCGGCTATGCAAATTTCGCTGCGTTCAAGCTTGATGACACAATGGCCAAAACACCCGATGCGGTGATGGATTTGCTGATGCCGGTTTGGGATAAAGCCAAACAACGCGCATCGGAAGAGCAGGCTGATCTTGAAAAGCTGATTACCGGTGAGGGGCTTAATCATCCGGTAGCCGGTTGGGACTGGCGTTATTATGCAGAAAAACTGCGTGCCGAGCGCTTCGCTTTTGATGAAGGCGATCTCAAGCCGTATCTGCAGCTCAATAAAATTATTGAAGCAGCTTTTGATGTGGCAACACGTCTGTTCGGCCTGACATTCAAAGAACATCAGGGTATTCAGACATGGCATCCGGATGTGCGTGTGTGGGAAGTGTTCAACGCGGATGGTTCACGACGCGGCTTGTTCTTGGGTGATTATTTTGCCCGTCAGAGCAAACGCTCCGGCGCATGGATGAGCGCTTTGCAGTCGTCTCATCGTCTGGATGGTGGTCAGCCACCGATCATTTATAATGTAATGAACTTCGCCAAACCGCCGAAAGGTGAGGTGGCTCTGTTGTCGCTCGATGATGCACATACACTGTTCCACGAATTCGGCCATGCCCTGCACGGATTGCTGAGTGATGTAACATGGCCTGCGATTTCCGGCACTGCAGTGTCGCGCGATTTTGTCGAATTGCCATCCCAGCTCTATGAACATTGGTTGACCGAACGTCCGGTGCTGGAGAAGTTCGCTACTCATTATAAAACCGGTGAGACAATCCCGCAGGATCTTATTGATAAAGTGTTGAAAGCCGCGACTTTCAATGCCGGTTTCAACACGGTGGAGTTCACCTCATCGGCGCTGGTCGATATGGCATTTCATACCAGTGACAAGCCTGTGACTGACCCGCTGGTTTTTGAAGCGGAAGTTCTGAAAAAACTGGATATGCCGGAAGCGATTATCATGCGCCATCGTACCCCGCACTTCCTGCATGTGTTCAGCGGTGACGGATATTCAGCCGGTTACTATTCTTATATGTGGTCGGAAGTTCTGGACGCTGATGCTTTTGCGGCTTTTGAAGAAAGCGGCGATGTGTTCAATGCCGATCTGGCAGAAAAGCTGAAGACCCATATTTATGCGGCGGGTGGTTCCAAAGATCCGGAGGAATTGTACAAAACATTCCGTGGCCGGATGCCGAGCCCGCAAGCCATGATCGAAAAACGCGGCCTTTAATAAATTAGAAAACGCCCCTGTAGGATATGCAGGGGCTTTTATTTTTAGAAGCTGCCGAGCTTGATATCCGGCGAATATTCATGCCCTTCAACGGTCTTGGTTACGGCCTGACCGCAATACATCTTCTTTTCTTCAGCATTATAGCTGTGGCTTGGTGAGCCATAGAGCATCCAGCCTTTGTTCAGGGCTTCGGTAACACGATGACAAAAGGAAGAATCATCCGGACCGGTGAGAAAACGATATAGCTGCATAGGAAACTCCTGTAGTTTGCAGAAACTCGAAAGAATCAGCGCGCACGCGCAAGAACGCGTTCTGCCTGACGAATATGTAATTGCTCGACCATAGAGCCATTCAAGGAGATGGCGCCTTTGGAAGCATTTTCCGGCAGATTAAAAGCAGCAATTACCTGATTTGCCCATGCGGTTTCTTCGGCAGTTGAGGAATAGCTGTTCAAAGCGGTTTCAATCTGGGAAGGATGGATCAGTGTTTTGCCGTCGAAACCAAGCATTGCTCCTTGTTCGCACTCGGCTTTGAAGCCTTCCTGATCCTGAAAATTATTATAAACACCGTCCAATACATCAATACCACCGGCACGGGCGGCAAGAATAATCTGCATCATCCATGGCAGTAATGCGCTGCGTTGGTTGGTGGTTTTAACGCCAGTGCTCAGAGCAATATCATTGGTGCCGACGATGAAACATTTGAGGCGTGCAGCGGATTTCTGCGCCAGTCGTGCAATTTCATCCGCATTGAGAATACCGCGCGGCGTTTCAATCATTGCCCAGATGCCGAGGGGCTCCGGTGCATCATAATCATCAAGCTTGCGGGCAGCATCTATCACCTGTTGCGGCGTTTCTGTTTTCGGCAGAACAATAGCCTCAGTTTTGAGTTCTGCTGCCAGTTTCAGATCATCCTCACCCCATTGCGTGGCAAGACTGTTGATACGGATAGCTTTTAGCGGGCTTCGTACTGTTTGGTGCTGCTCCTGAAAATGTTTGCGCAGATTAACACGCGCTTCATGCTTCATTTGCTCGGCAACAGAGTCTTCAAGGTCATATATAATGGCATCAGGCTGTAGTTGTGTGCTTTTGGCGAGGGCTTTCTGATGGCTGGCCGGAACATAAAGCACGGCACGGCGCGGCTGATAAAGTGTCACTCAGAATTTCTCCCTGGCAAAGATGTTCGTGTTATTTTTGATCTGAAAACCAGCCAAAAATGACAGGATATTGTTTGAATTGAATATTATAGGAAATCAATGAAAAGGTAGTTGCCTTTGGGGTTGAGGGGCGCATTATTGTCATGGTGCGGCACTTCGCTTGGATTTCAGGCCTTTGACTCTGCAAAAAGCTGGTGTAAAGCACAATGAGAAAAGCATTTTGACTTACAGGTTACGAGACCGATGGAAAAATTTACCAAGCTTACCGGCGTTGCCGCTCCGTTGCCGATCATCAATATCGATACGGATATGATTATCCCTAAGGATTATCTGAAGACAATCAAGCGTACAGGTCTTGGTAAAGGTCTATTCGCGGAAATGCGCTTTAATGAAGACGGTTCCGAAAATCCGGATTTCGTTCTGAACAAACCTGCTTATCGCAATGCGCAGATTCTGGTGGCCGGTGACAATTTCGGTTGCGGTTCATCCCGCGAACACGCGCCTTGGGCTTTGCTGGATTTCGGCATCCGCTGCGTGATCTCTACGTCTTTTGCGGATATCTTCTATAATAACTGCTTTAAGAATGGTATCCTGCCGATCAAGGTTTCTCAGGAAGATCTGGACAAGCTGATGGATGATGCTTCGCGCGGCGCCAATGCCACGCTGACAGTTGATCTTGAGGGGATGGTAATTTCCGGTCCGGATGGCGGTTCCATTGCTTTTGAACTGGATGAGTTCAAACGCCATTGTATGCTCAATGGTTTGGATGATATCGGCCTGACAATGGAGAAAGCGGATAATATCTCAGTTTTCGAGAAGAAGAATTCTGCAAGCCGTCCGTGGGCGTAAGCCTTTAAAATAAGGCTCACTTGGCATTTACAGGATAAATGCCTATATCAGTTTTGAAACCACGCTGCAGATGGCTGTCAGCGTGGTTTTTTTATGGAATCAATTTTGGACTACCTGCTGTATAATAAGCGGGGCAGAAAGACAGGGACAATGGTTCAGACTGATCTGAGCGGAGACTGGGCAACAAGACTTGCCCCGTCTGTAGATGAACTGAAATCACTGGCATTGAATGCGTATGCGCATATGCCGGATGACTTTCGTGCGCTCAGCCCGCAGATTCGTATTGAAGTGGCCGATTTTCCGGATGAACAGGTTATGGAAGATCTGGATCTGGATACGCCTTATGACATTCTCTGTCTCTTTGAGGGGCGGGGTGTAGGAGAGCGGTTTCATTTGCGTGCGCAGGAAGGTCCAGAAGTGCTGACATTATATCGTCGCGCTATTCTGGATTACTGGAGTGAGAATACGGAAACGCTTGGTGAGATCATCGGTCATATATTGCTGCATGAGATTGGCCAGAGCTTAGGTCTGTCGGAAGCGGAGATGGATCGGCTCGGCAGTCAGCATTAATATGCTCTGCTATATATAATGTGTAGTGTGGCTTGCAGAGACATAGAGAATCTCCACTCCATAGCGCCCAATCATTGGTTAATGCTTGCATAAAATCTAAAGTTTTCCCTGTGGAAAGAAAGTTTGCGATTTGTGTAATTTTTTTGAAAAGTCGTGTTGACAGTTTGGGAGAGTGGGGTCTATATAGCGACACAACGAGGGCGGCGGCGCTGCTAGCGGCAGAGAGCTTCGCCCCTGATATTGGTTGACTGAGGAATTGGTTAGCTGGTTAAAGCACTGAAAAGATTGAGAGATTGATT
>NZ_VZPG01000002.1 GCF_008801715.1 Pseudochrobactrum saccharolyticum
ATTTCGACCTCGCACGTTGAATATGAAACAGAAAACCGCCACTACGCACACGTAGACTGCCCAGGCCACGCTGACTATGTTAAGAACATGATCACCGGTGCTGCGCAGATGGACGGCGCGATCCTGGTTGTTAACGCTGCTGACGGCCCGATGCCACAGACCCGTGAGCACATCCTGCTCGCTCGTCAGGTTGGTGTGCCTGCAATCGTTGTGTTCCTGAACAAAGTTGATCAGGTTGACGATGCTGAGCTGCTCGAACTCGTAGAAATGGAAGTTCGTGAACTTCTGTCGAAATACGACTTCCCGGGCGATGATATTCCAGTTGTCAAGGGTGCGGCACTGGCAGCTCTGGAAGACAGCAACAAGACAATCGGTGAAGACGCGGTTCGTGAACTGATGGCCGCTGTCGATGCTTACATCCCAACTCCAGAACGTCCTGTTGATCAGCCGTTCCTGATGCCAATCGAAGACGTATTCTCGATCTCCGGCCGTGGTACAGTTGTTACCGGTCGTGTAGAACGCGGTATCGTTAAAGTTGGTGAAGAAGTTGAAATCGTTGGTATCAAAGCTACCGGCAAGACAACTGTTACCGGCGTTGAAATGTTCCGCAAGCTGCTCGATCAGGGCCAGGCTGGCGACAACATCGGTGCACTGGTTCGCGGTGTAGGTCGTGATGACGTTGAACGTGGTCAGGTTCTCTGCAAGCCAGGTTCGGTTAAGCCACACACCAAGTTCAAGGCAGAAGCTTATATTCTGACCAAAGACGAAGGTGGCCGTCATACACCATTCTTCACAAACTACCGTCCGCAGTTCTACTTCCGTACAACTGACGTAACCGGTATTGTGACCTTGCCAGAAGGCGTGGAAATGGTTATGCCGGGCGACAACGTAACTGTTGATGTTGCGCTGATCGTGCCAATCGCTATGGAAGAAAAACTCCGTTTCGCGATCCGTGAAGGTGGCCGCACCGTTGGTGCAGGTATCGTCGCTTCGATCATCGAATAATAGATTTCACAAGGCTGGTACGCCAGCCTTGTCCGCCGGTCTGATAGATTAGGGCGGAAGAGTTTAGGGGTATAGCTCAGTTGGTAGAGCGACGGTCTCCAAAACCGTAGGTCGCGGGTTCGAGCCCTGCTGCCCCTGCCATTTCAGAAAAGCGGTGCTGTATTGATTTACAGTGCCGCTTTTTTGTGCTTAATAGGTGCCGAGCTGGTCTTGTGTGTCAACGCAGTCGTTTTATAAATAATATTAACCCGCCGCAGGGCAGGGGCGCCATGCACTTTCCGTGCATGATATGCGGGAATTTATTATATCTTAGCATATGGGCTTGTTTTTTTATGGAATCGGCTCTATGTAGGGCAATACGTAAAACGGTGCGTGGGATTGAGTTTTCGTCCGACGTGCCGTAATCTTGTGAGTTCTTTCTGATTAATACATTCTTAACGGCTTGTTTTGATTGGGATTAATTTTTTTCAAGCGCAGAGTGGCAAATGGCGTCCAAAACAAATCCGATTACGTTTTTCCGTCAGGTTCGTGCTGAGACGGCTAAAGTAACGTGGCCAACCCGGCGTGAAACTGTTATTTCAACTGTCATGGTTGTTATTATGGCTTTTCTGGCGGCGCTGTTTTTCTTTTTTGCGGATCAGTTGATGGCTTATGGCGTTGAATTGCTTCTGAGTCTCGGTCGTTAATATAGGCTTGGTTGGCATTTGGCTGGTGTGAGCTATTCGGGAGAAGCATAATGACTGCGCGTTGGTATATCGTACACGCATATTCGAATTTCGAAAAAAAGGTTGCTGAAGCAATCGAAGAAAAGGCGAAGCAAAAAGGTCTGTTTCATCTTTTTGAAAAAATTCTGGTGCCTACAGAAAAGATCGTGGAGGTGCGCCGCGGCCGTAAGGTTGACGCAGAGCGCAAATTCTTTCCGGGCTATGTTCTGGTTCGTGCCAATCTGACAGATGATGTCTATCATCTGATTAAGAATACCCCGCGCGTAACCGGCTTCCTCGGTACAGAGTCGAAGCCTGTTCCGATCAGTGACCGTGAAGTTCAGCAGATTCTTTCCCAGGTGGAAGAAGGTGTTGAGCGTCCACGTGCTTCTGTATCGTTTGAAGTGGGTGAATCTGTTCGTGTTTCGGACGGTCCTTTCGCTTCCTTCAACGGTATCGTGCAGGAAGTTGATGATGATCGTTCGCGTCTGAAGGTTGAAGTGTCGATCTTTGGTCGCGCAACACCTGTTGATCTCGATTTTGGTCAGGTTGAAAAACTCTGATCATTTCAGCCTAAGGGCTGAATTGTCACCAAGGTGACAAATTGGGTGGAAGGGGCGCAGGCTTAGCCGCTCTGTTAACCGGACCACCCGCTGCAACGCTGCATATGCAGTGGTGATAGAGTGCCGTAAAGGCATTTAACATTGCCCTGAGGGGCAAGAAAAAAGGCAGATAGTAATGGCTAAAAAAGTTGCAGGCCAGCTGAAGCTTCAGGTAGCTGCTGGCGCCGCAAATCCATCGCCGCCAATCGGTCCGGCTCTGGGTCAGCGCGGTATTAACATCATGGAATTCTGTAAGGCATTTAACGCTGCCACGCAGGAAATGGAAAAAGGTTCGCCTGTTCCGGTCGTGATTACCTATTATCAGGATAAGTCCTTCACATTCGTGATGAAGACTCCTCCTGTAACCTACTTCCTCAAGAAGGCTGCTAATCTGAAGTCCGGTTCGAAAGAGCCTGGCAAGATTTCTGCCGGTACGGTTTCCCGTGATAAAGTGCGCGAAATTGCTGAAGCCAAAATGAAAGACCTGAATGCGTCTGACGTTGAAGCTGCAATGCGCATGGTTGAAGGTTCTGCCCGTTCGATGGGTCTGAAGGTGGAAGGCTGATACGATGGCGAAAATTTCAAAGCGTGTCGCTAAAATCCGTGAAGGCGTAGAGCCTATGAAACTTTACGACCTGAGCACTGCTCTTGGTCTCGTAAAGGAACGTGCTGTTGCGAAATTCGACGAAACTATCGAAGTTTCGATGAATCTCGGTGTAGATCCACGTCATGCTGACCAGATGGTTCGCGGCGTTGTTAATCTGCCAAACGGTACAGGCCGTACTGTTCGCGTTGCTGTATTTGCCCGTGGTGACAAAGCTGAAGAAGCTAAGAAAGCCGGTGCGGATATCGTTGGTGCGGAAGACCTGTTCGAAACCATCAATGCCGGCAATATCGATTTCGATCGCTGCATTGCTACCCCTGACATGATGCCACTCGTTGGCCGTCTGGGTAAGGTTCTCGGCCCGCGCGGCATGATGCCAAACCCTAAAGTCGGTACTGTGACTGTTGATGTTGCCGGTGCTGTTAAGGCTTCCAAGGGCGGCGCAGTTGAATTCCGCGTTGAAAAAGCCGGTATCATTCATGCAGGTATTGGTAAGGCTTCTTTCGAAGTTAAGGCTCTGGAAGAAAACATCCGCGCTTTCGCAGATGCAGTTCTGAAAGCCAAGCCAGCCGGTGCAAAAGGTGAATACCTGAAGCGCGTTGCGGTTTCTTCGACCATGGGCGTTGGCGTCAAGGTTGAACCTTCGAGCGTTAAAATCGCCTGATTTGCTTTTACGGAATAAATCTGTAAAAGCCTGATTCAAATGTTGCCCGAGTAATTGCGACATTCGAATTGAAACAAGTTTCCGGGGCCTCTGGGCCCGGATCACCGGAAGTAAAATTCCGGTATCCTGTCCGAGATTGCAGGTGGTTCGCCTTAATTTTATGAGCCTGCATGAGACGTGGAATGACCTTATTTTTTGCAGCTTTGCTGTGTTTTAAGGTTTGAACCGTAGTTGCCTTGACCGGATCTGCTCTCGGGCGGTGAAGGGGAAGGGGACAGGAACCTCGTAAGTTGGATAGCACTTCTTACACGCTATCCGGCAAAGGCAACCCGGTAAGAATACTCCTGTGTATTCTTATCAACTGGAGAGAGACAGTGGAAAAAGCGGAAAAGCGCGAATTTGTCACTTGGCTGAACGGCACTTTCAAAGAGTCCGGTTCGGTCGTCGTGGCCCACTATAGCGGTCTCACAGTTGCACAGATGAGCGATCTTCGCGAAAAAGTCCGTGCAGCAGGCGGCGCCGTTAAAGTCGCGAAGAACCGTCTTGCCAAAATCGCTCTTCAGGGCACGGAGTCCGAAGGCATTGCAAATCTGTTCACCGGACAGACTGTAATTGCTTATGCAATCGATCCGATTGCAGCTCCGAAAGTAGCGGTAGAATTCGCTAAGACCAATGACAAGCTTGTCATTCTTGGTGGTTCTATGGGTGCGACTACTCTCGATGCAGAAGGCGTGAAAGCTCTTGCTTCCCTGCCGTCGCTCGACGAACTGCGCGCCAAGCTGGTTGGTATGGTTCAGACACCAGCCACCCGTCTCGCTGTGCTCACAAGCGCGCCAGCAGGTCAAATTGCTCGCGTTATCGGCGCACATGCCCGGAAGAACGAGGCGGCGTAAGGCCGTTCTCGCTGTTATAACAGTTCAAACCTTAATCAAAGGAATATACAAATGGCTGATCTCGCAAAGATCGTTGAAGACCTGTCCGCACTGACCGTTCTGGAAGCTGCAGAACTGTCCAAGCTTCTTGAAGAAAAGTGGGGCGTATCTGCTGCTGCTCCTGTAGCAGTTGCTGCTGCTGCCGGTGCTGCTGCACCAGCCGCTGAAGAAAAGACCGAATTTGACGTTATCCTCGCTGATGGCGGCGCAAACAAGATCAACGTGATCAAAGAAGTTCGCGCGATCACCGGTCTGGGCCTGAAAGAAGCTAAGGACCTCGTAGAAGGTGCTCCTAAGGCTGTTAAAGAAGGCGCGTCGAAAGACGAAGCTGAAAAAATCAAAGCTCAGCTCGAAGCAGCTGGCGCTAAGGTTGAACTCAAGTAATTTGAGTGATCCGGCGGGCTTAGCGGCCCGCCGTTTTCCGCTTATGAGCGGACGTTTTTTGTAAGCGCCTGATTTTAGGTGACAAACAAAAATGGATAGCATAATGAACTGTATATGTCTTTCATGTTACGTGGCAGATTTTATAGTTCAAACGGTTACAAACCCTTTTCCTGACAGAAGAGCAGCTGTCAGGAAACGGGTTTTGACCCGTTCATAGGACCGTCGTAAGACGGCAAGCAACAGGCCCTGGTATTCCCACGGGCTCAGAACGCCGTAAGGCACAGAACGAGGAGCGACGATGGCTCAGACCCACTCTTTTAACGGTCGTAAGCGCGTACGCAAATTTTTCGGCAAGATTCCAGAAGTCGCCCAGATGCCGAACCTCATTGAGGTTCAGAAGGCATCCTATGACCAGTTCCTTATGGTCGATGAACCTAAGGGTGGACGTCCTGACGAAGGTTTGCAGGCTGTTTTTAAGTCGGTGTTTCCGATCTCGGATTTTTCCGGGGCCTCTATGCTCGAATTCGTCAAATACGAATTCGACGCGCCAAAGTTCGATGTGGATGAGTGCCGCCAGCGTGATCTGACCTATTCAGCACCGCTGAAAGTGACACTGCGTCTTATCGTTTTTGATATTGACGAAGATACAGGCGCAAAGTCCATTAAAGACATCAAGGAACAGGATGTCTATATGGGCGATATGCCGCTCATGACCGACAATGGTACCTTTATCGTCAATGGTACGGAGCGTGTTATCGTTTCGCAGATGCACCGTTCGCCTGGTGTGTTCTTTGACCATGATAAGGGTAAAACCCATTCTTCGGGTAAGCTCTTGTTCGCTGCGCGCGTGATCCCGTATCGCGGTTCCTGGCTCGATATCGAATTCGATGCCAAGGATATCGTATACGCACGTATCGACCGTCGCCGTAAGATCCCTACCACATCGCTATTGATGGCGCTGGGTATGGACGGTGAAGAAATTCTTTCGACCTTCTATAACGCTGTCCCTTATACACGTGACGGCGAAAACTGGCGTATTCCGTATTCGGCTGACCGCTTCAAAGGTATGAAAATCATCGGCGATATGCTCGATGCTGATACCGGTGAAGTTGTTGCTGAAAGCGGCCGTAAGCTGACTGCGCGCGCTGCCAAGCAGATCGCGGAGAAGGGCGTTAAGGCTATCCGTGCGACGGATGATGATCTGCTCGGTTCCTATCTGGCAGAGGATATCGTCAACTATGCAACCGGTGAGATTTATCTCGAAGCCGGTGATGAAATTGACGAAAAGACTCTGAAGATTCTGCTCGAAACCGGTGGCAACGAGATCAATATTCTTGATATCGACCATGTGAATGTGGGTGCTTACATCCGCAATACGCTGGCTGCTGACAAGAACCAGTCCCGCCAGGATGCGCTGTTCGACATCTATCGTGTGATGCGTCCGGGTGAGCCTCCGACAATGGATTCCGCAGAAGCGATGTTTGAATCGCTGCTGTTTGATTCAGAACGTTACGATCTGTCGGCTGTTGGTCGTGTTAAGATGAATATGCGTCTTGACCTCGATGCCGCGGACACTGTTCGTGTTCTGCGCAAAGACGACATTCTCGCTGTTATCAAGACGCTCGTTGAGCTGCGTGACGGCAAGGGCGAAATTGACGATATCGACAATCTCGGCAACCGTCGTGTGCGTTCCGTTGGCGAGCTGATGGAAAATCAGTACCGCGTCGGTCTGCTGCGTATGGAACGTGCGATCAAGGAACGTATGTCCTCGATCGAAATCGATACAGTGATGCCGCAGGATCTGATCAATGCGAAGCCGGCTGCTGCCGCTGTTCGCGAATTCTTCGGTTCCTCGCAGCTGTCGCAGTTTATGGATCAGACCAATCCGCTGTCTGAAATCACCCATAAGCGCCGTCTGTCGGCTCTCGGACCTGGCGGTCTGACCCGTGAACGCGCAGGCTTTGAAGTCCGCGACGTTCATCCGACCCATTACGGCCGTATCTGCCCGATTGAAACACCGGAAGGTCCGAATATCGGTCTGATCAACTCGCTCGCAACATTTGCGCGCGTCAACAAATATGGTTTCATTGAAAGCCCTTACCGTAAAATTATCGACGGCAAGATCACCAATGAAGTCGTTTATCTTTCCGCTATGGAAGAAGCCAAGCACTATGTTGCTCAGGCCAATGCTGAAGTGGGCGAAAACGGTGAATTCGTTGAAGAATTCGTAATTTCGCGTCATGCCGGTGAAGTTCTGATGGCGCCGCGTGAAAACGTGGATCTGATGGACGTTTCACCGAAGCAGCTGGTTTCTGTTGCTGCCGCGCTTATTCCGTTCCTGGAAAACGACGACGCCAACCGCGCTCTGATGGGCTCGAACATGCAGCGTCAGGCCGTGCCTCTGGTACGTGCGGAAGCGCCGTTTGTCGGTACCGGTATGGAGCCGATTGTTGCCCGTGACTCCGGTGCAGCTATCGGTGCACGCCGCGGCGGTATTGTTGATCAGGTGGATGCGACACGTATCGTTATCCGTGCAACTGAAGACCTCGATCCTTCGAAGTCCGGCGTTGACATTTACCGTCTGATGAAGTTCCAGCGCTCCAACCAGAGCACCTGCATCAATCAGCGTCCGCTTGTGCGCGTTGGTGACCGTGTAGGGAAGGGCGACATCATTGCTGATGGTCCGTCGACCGATCTGGGTGATCTGGCGCTTGGCCGTAACGTGCTCGTCGCGTTCATGCCTTGGAACGGCTATAACTACGAAGACTCCATCCTGCTTTCTGAAAAGATTGTTTCGGATGACGTGTTCACTTCGATCCATATCGAAGAATTCGAAGTTGCTGCCCGTGATACCAAGCTCGGACCTGAGGAAATCACACGTGATATTCCGAACGTTTCGGAAGAAGCACTGAAGAACCTCGACGAAGCCGGTATTGTTTACATCGGTGCGGAAGTTCATCCTGGCGATATTCTCGTCGGTAAGATCACACCAAAGGGTGAAAGCCCGATGACGCCGGAAGAAAAGCTTCTGCGCGCTATCTTTGGTGAAAAGGCTTCTGACGTCCGTGACACCTCAATGCGTATGCCTCCGGGAACATACGGTACTGTTGTGGAAGTTCGTGTTTTCAACCGCCACGGCGTTGAAAAAGATGAGCGCGCAATGGCGATTGAGCGTGAAGAAATCGAACGTCTGGCAAAAGACCGCGACGACGAACAGTCTATCCTTGACCGTAACACCTATGGTCGTCTGGCAGATATGCTGGAAGGTAAGATTACTGCTGCTGGTCCTAAGGGCTTCAAGAAGGGCGTTGCGGTTAACCGCGATATCCTGACTGAATATCCGCGTTCCCAGTGGTGGCAGTTTGCCGTTGAAGACGAAAAGAGCCAGAGCGAACTCGAAGCTCTGCGCAACCAGTATGACGCATCCAAGAAGCTGCTTGAAACACGCTTCATGGATAAGGTCGAAAAGGTTCAGCGCGGCGACGAAATGGCTCCGGGCGTCATGAAGATGGTTAAGGTCTTTGTTGCTGTTAAGCGCAAGATCCAGCCAGGCGACAAGATGGCCGGCCGTCATGGTAACAAGGGTGTGGTTTCCCGCATTCTGCCAGTAGAAGATATGCCGTTCCTAGAAGATGGTACCCATGCGGACATCGTGCTTAACCCTCTGGGTGTGCCGTCCCGTATGAATGTGGGCCAGATTCTTGAAACACATTTGGGCTGGGCATGTGCCGGTATGGGTAAGAAGATCGGGCAACTGATCGAGGTCTATAAAGAGACCGCAAATATCCAGCCGCTGCGTGACACTCTGGAACATATCTATCCGGACAACGACCGTAACGAACCGGTTCGCTCTTATGATGACGACAGTGTCCTCATGCTTGCAGATCAGGTGAAGCGCGGTGTGTCGATTGCAACGCCGGTGTTTGACGGTGCTGTTGAAGCAGACATCAATGCGATGCTTGCTGATGCAGGTCTGGCAACTTCCGGTCAGTCGACACTCTATGACGGCCGTACAGGCGAACCTTTTGATCGTCAGGTGACAATGGGCTATATTTATATGCTCAAACTGCACCACCTGGTTGATGATAAGATCCACGCCCGTTCGATCGGACCTTACTCGCTCGTCACACAGCAGCCGCTGGGTGGTAAGGCGCAGTTCGGTGGTCAGCGCTTCGGTGAAATGGAAGTCTGGGCGCTTGAAGCCTATGGTGCAGCTTACACGCTGCAGGAAATGCTCACCATCAAGTCTGATGACGTGGCAGGCCGTACCAAGGTTTATGAAGCGATTGTACGTGGTGACGATACATTCGAAGCGGGTATTCCGGAGAGCTTCAACGTTCTCGTGAAGGAAATGCGTTCGCTTGGTCTGAATGTCGAACTCGACGATACACGCGACCTGGTAGCGCCGACAGAGCTGCCTGACGCAGCAGAGTAAAAACAAAGGCGTGACGCGGGTATTCCGCGCCACGCCATTATTGCCATTATTCGGCAGTATGTTTTGAAAGAATGACGGTTTCAGGCGCTGTGTCTGGCCGTTGCGCAGATTAGGGCAATTGCCCGTCAGAGAGTATCAGGGCGCTAAAGCCTGTGCCGGATACTGCTCTGCATATAGATTCAAACGCATGATGCTGTCGCGAAGTAGGCCAACTTTTGTGAAGCATGATGCCCTAAGGAGAACGGCATGAACCAAGAGGTCATGAATCTTTTCAATCCTCAGGCTCCGGTGCAGACATTCGATTCCATCCGGATTTCGATTGCCAGCCCTGAGAAGATTCTGTCCTGGTCATACGGCGAGATCAAAAAGCCAGAAACGATCAACTACCGTACGTTCAAACCTGAACGCGATGGTCTGTTCTGTGCCCGTATCTTCGGCCCGATCAAGGACTATGAGTGCCTGTGCGGTAAGTACAAGCGCATGAAATACAAGGGCATTATCTGTGAGAAGTGCGGCGTTGAAGTAACGCTGTCACGCGTGCGCCGTGAGCGCATGGGCCATATCGAACTGGCTGCTCCTGTTGCCCATATCTGGTTCCTGAAGTCGCTTCCTTCGCGTATCGGCACATTGCTTGATATGACGCTGAAGGATATCGAACGCGTTCTGTATTTCGAAAACTACATCGTTACAGAACCAGGCCTGACTTCCCTGAAAGAGCATCAGCTGCTTTCAGAAGAAGAATATATGATCGCTGTTGATGAATTCGGTGAAGACCAGTTCACAGCGCTGATCGGTGCGGAAGCGATCTATGATCTTCTGGCGACAATGGAACTCGAAAAGATTGCTGTGCAGCTGCGCACCGATCTGGCCGAAACCACTTCGGAACTGAAGACCAAGAAGCTGATGAAGCGTCTCAAAATCGTTGAGAACTTCATGGAATCCGGTAACCGTCCTGAGTGGATGATCATGAAGATCGTTCCGGTGATCCCGCCGGATCTGCGCCCGTTAGTGCCGCTGGATGGCGGTCGCTTTGCGACTTCCGATCTGAACGACCTTTACCGTCGCGTGATCAACCGTAACAACCGTCTGAAGCGCCTGATGGAGCTTCGTGCGCCTGGCATCATTATCCGTAACGAAAAGCGTATGCTGCAGGAAGCTGTTGACGCGCTGTTCGATAACGGCCGTCGCGGTCGTACCATCACCGGTGCGAATAAGCGTCCGCTGAAGTCGCTTTCGGATATGCTGAAAGGTAAGCAGGGTCGTTTCCGTCAGAACCTTCTCGGTAAGCGCGTCGACTATTCCGGTCGTTCGGTTATCGTGACCGGTCCTGAGCTGAAACTGCACCAGTGCGGTCTGCCGAAGAAAATGGCTCTGGAACTGTTCAAGCCGTTTATCTACGCACGTCTTGACGCCAAGGGCTTCTCCTCGACTGTTAAGCAGGCGAAGAAGCTGGTTGAAAAAGAACGTCCGGAAGTTTGGGATATCCTTGATGAGGTTATCCGCGAGCATCCGGTTCTGCTTAACCGCGCGCCGACGCTGCACCGTCTTGGTATTCAGGCTTTCGAACCAACGCTGATCGAAGGTAAGGCAATCCAGCTGCACCCGCTCGTTTGTACTGCGTTTAACGCGGACTTCGACGGTGACCAGATGGCTGTTCACGTGCCGCTGTCGCTTGAAGCACAGCTTGAAGCACGCGTTCTGATGATGTCGACCAACAACATTCTGCATCCGGCAAACGGTCTTCCGATCATCGTGCCGTCGCAGGATATGGTTCTCGGCCTCTATTACCTGTCGATCGTTGCTGAAAACGAACCTGGTCAGGGCATGGTCTTCGCCGATATGGGCGAATTGCAGCATGCGCTGGAAACCAAGACCGTTACGCTGCACACCAAGATCAAAGGCCGCTTCAAATCTGTTGATGCGGAAGGCAAGCCTGTATCGAAACTCTTTGACACAACACCGGGTCGTCTGATCCTCGGTGAATTGCTGCCAAAGAACGCCAATGTTCCTTTTGACATCTGCAATCAGGAAATGACCAAGAAGAACATCTCCAAGATGATCGATCTGGTTTATCGTCATTGCGGTCAGAAAGAGACAGTGATTTTCTGTGACCGCGTGATGCAGCTCGGCTTTGCCCATGCCTGCCGTGCCGGTATTTCCTTCGGTAAGGATGACATGGTCATTCCTGATGCCAAGGCGAAAATCGTTGCCGATACAGAAGCTTTGGCCAAGGAATATGAACAGCAGTACAATGACGGTCTGATCACTCAGGGCGAAAAGTACAACAAGGTTGTTGATGCCTGGGGTAAAGCGACTGACAAGATCGCCGACGAAATGATGGCCCGCATTAAGGCTGTTGAATTCGATCCGGAAACCGGTCGTCAGAAGCAGATGAACTCCATCTACATGATGTCGCACTCCGGTGCCCGTGGTTCGCCTTCGCAGATGCGTCAGCTCGGCGGTATGCGCGGTCTGATGGCCAAGCCTTCGGGCGAGATTATCGAAACACCGATTATCTCGAACTTTAAAGAAGGTCTGACCGTGAACGAGTACTTCAACTCGACACACGGTGCGCGTAAGGGTCTGGCCGATACGGCTCTGAAAACCGCTAACTCCGGTTATCTGACACGCCGTCTCGTTGACGTTGCGCAGGATGCGATCATTTCTGAACCGGATTGCGGTGCAACCGTTGGTCTGACAATGAACCCGATCGTTGATGCGGGTCAGATCGTGGCTTCGCTCGGCATGCGTATTCTGGGCCGTGTTGCTCTGGACGACATCAATCATCCGGCTACGGGTGAGCTGATTGTTGCTTCCGGCGACATGATCGAAGAACGTCATGTGGAAGTGATCGAAAAAGCCGGTATCCAGACCGTTCGTATCCGTTCGGCTCTGACCTGTCTCACCCGCTCCGGCGTGTGCGGCAAGTGCTATGGTCGTGACCTTGCACGCGGTACTCCGGTGAACAAAGGTGAGGCTGTCGGTGTTATCGCTGCGCAGTCGATCGGTGAGCCTGGTACCCAGCTGACCATGCGTACTTTCCACCTTGGTGGTACAGCGCAGGTTGTGGATAGCTCCTATCTGGAAGCTTCCTATGAAGGTACTGTTGCACTGCGTAACCGCAATGTGGTTCGCAATTCCGACGGTCATCTGGTGGTTATGGGCCGTAACATGGCCGTTCTCATCATGGATGCATCCGGCAAGGAACGTGCAAGTCATCGTGTAACTTACGGTTCGCGCCTGTTCGTCGATGACGGTGATGCAGTGAAACGCGGTCAGCGTCTGGCCGAGTGGGATCCGTATACCCGTCCGATCATCACCGAAGTTGAAGGTGTGATTGAGTTCGAAGATATGGTTGACGGTCTGTCGGTTGCTGAAAACACCGATGAATCCACCGGTATCACCAAGCGCGTTGTTATTGACTGGCGTTCGACCCCACGCGGTTCGGATCTGAAGCCTGCTCTTGTTGTTAAAGACAAGAACGGCAAAGTTGCGAAACTGTCGAAGGGTGGTGAAGCCCGCTTCCAGCTCTCCGTTGAGACCATTCTCTCGGTTGAGCCAGGTGCAACGGTTCGCGTCGGTGACGTGATTGCCCGTCTGCCTATGGAAAGCGCGAAGACCAAGGATATTACCGGTGGTCTGCCACGCGTGGCTGAACTGTTCGAAGCTCGTCGTCCGAAGGATCATGCGATCATCGCTGAAGTTGATGGTACAATCCGTTTCGGCCGCGATTACAAGAACAAGCGCCGCATCATTATTGAACCGAATGACCATAATCTGGAACCGGTTGAATATCTGATCCCTAAAGGCAAGCCTTTCCATCTTCAGGATGGCGATGCGATCGAAAAGGGTGACTATATTCTCGACGGTAATCCTGCACCGCATGACATTCTGGCGATCAAGGGCGTGGAAGCACTTGCTTCTTACCTCGTGAACGAAATTCAGGAAGTCTATCGTCTGCAGGGTGTGACGATCAACGATAAGCATATCGAAGTGATCGTTCGTCAGATGCTGCAGAAGGTTGAGATCACGGAATCCGGTGACAGCACCTATATTCCGGGCGATCATGTTGACCGTATTGAACTTGACGAAATCAATGATCGTCTGGTTGAAGACGGCAAGAAACCTGCTGAAGGTCTGCCGGTTCTGCTCGGTATTACGAAGGCATCGTTGCAGACACCTTCCTTCATCTCGGCTGCTTCCTTCCAGGAAACAACCCGCGTTCTGACCGAAGCCGCAGTTGCCGGTAAGATGGATACGCTGCAGGGTCTGAAGGAAAACGTGATTGTTGGTCGTCTGATCCCTGCCGGTACCGGCGGTATGATGAGCCAGATCCGCCGTATTGCGACAGCCCGCGATGATCTGATTATCGACGAGCGCCGCAAAACTTCCGGTGCGGATGCTGCAAATGCAATGCTGGTCGATATGACCAATAATGCAGCGGAATAATCCGACCTTATAAGAAATGAAAAAGGCCACCTTCGGGTGGCCTTTTTTGTATGCGAGCAGGAGAAACTGTTCATAAAAAAGCGCCGCATGAAGCGGCGCTTTATCATAAGTAAGATGAGATACGATTATTCTTCGTCTTCATCATCTTCATGGGAACCGTCAAACTCGATCATCGCAACCTGACCGGAGAGGGCGGTATTGTAACCGCTCAGATATGGTTCTTCTTCCGGCTGCTCGGTCAATGTACCGATTTCGGTAATTTCGGCTTCAGCAAAACCTTCATTGGCAAGGATTTCCAAAGTTGCCTGAATGACATCTTCTTCCGGTTCCGATTTCAACAGGATGTGGACATTGACGGGATCGCTCTCGCCGTCCTTCCATGCATCTGCAATAATGAGAAACACTTCATTCGAATCGGGATTTGTGTCTGACACGGGGCATTCCTTAATTTCCGGTTAAACTCGCCCTGTATCAGGGCCTGAAACGGCTGAATCAGACTGTCTGCATAAAAGATAATCATCCAAAAGGACAGTCGGATAAGGATTCTGCCGGTATTTTATGTGATTTGCATAACAAGTGATGCAATTTCAGACAAAATTACCCGCTTTTGAGGGCTGAAATTCCGATTTGTCTGTCATAAATCAGAAAACTCCGCTGCCGGTCTTGACGAAACGCGCCTTTAAGCGTATCAGCACACCATCTGAGCCGATGTGAGGCTGGCTGTTCCGGAGTGACATACTCTGGAGTTTGTCTCAAACAGGGTTCGTTTTACGATCTAAAATGCAAATTGCCGTTCGCATGAAGGTAACTTCCTCTGCTTTTGTTCGGGCATGCCAGCGCTAGCGTTGGCACAATGTCCGATTTTGTGCATATGCATAACGGTGAAACGGCCCATTTGGGCAAAAGATACGAGTTTATTTAGTAGAGGAAGGTTCAATGCCTACCGTAAACCAGCTGATCCGCAAACCTCGCCAGGCGCAGGTTAAGCGTAATAAGGTTCCTGCTCTGCAGGCAAACCCACAGAAGCGCGGCGTATGTACCCGCGTTTATACAACAACCCCGAAAAAGCCGAACTCGGCGCTGCGTAAGGTAGCAAAGATTCGTCTGACCAACGGCTTTGAAGTTATTGGTTATATTCCGGGTGAAGGTCACAACCTTCAGGAACACTCGGTAGTTATGATCCGCGGCGGCCGCGTCAAAGATTTGCCGGGTGTGCGTTACCACATCATCCGTGGTGTGCTCGATACCCAGGGTGTTAAAAACCGTAAGCAGCGTCGTTCGCTGTATGGTGCTAAGCGTCCTAAATAATAATTTTCCGGGGATACCGGCCACCTGATCCTCAGGTGAGTTGAGCCCGATGTAATTAAAGAGACAAATATGTCCCGTCGTCACAGTGCTGAAAAGCGTGAAATCAATCCGGATCCAAAGTTTGGTGATCTGGTTGTGACCAAATTCATGAACGCAATCATGCTTCATGGTAAGAAATCTGTTGCAGAGTCCATCGTTTACGGTGCTCTGGATTCTGTTGAAGCGAAAGCTAAGCAGGATGGTCTGGTGATGTTCCATCAGGCGCTCGACAATGTTGCGCCGCATGTGGAAGTGCGCTCCCGCCGTGTTGGTGGTGCGACTTATCAGGTTCCTGTTGATGTTCGCCCTGACCGTCGTCAGGCGCTGGCAATCCGCTGGCTGATCAATGCCGCTCGCAACCGCAACGAAACAACGATGATTGATCGTCTGTCCGGCGAATTGCTTGATGCTGCAAACAACCGTGGTTCGGCTGTTAAGAAGCGTGAAGATACGCACCGTATGGCTGAAGCTAACCGCGCATTCTCGCATTACCGCTGGTAATCGTCGAACTCTATTCAAAGAGCAAATATTATGGCCCGCGAATATAAAATCGAAGACTACCGTAATTTCGGTATTATGGCGCACATCGATGCCGGTAAAACGACAACGACTGAGCGTATCCTGTTCTACACAGGTAAGAACCATAAAATCGGTGAAACGCACGACGGCGCCTCCACAATGGACTGGATGGAGCAGGAGCAGGAACGTGGTATCACGATTACTTCTGCTGCGACCACCACATTCTGGGAAGGCCGTGATGGCAAGAAGCGTCGCTTCAACATCATCGATACTCCTGGTCACGTTGACTTCACGATTGAAGTTGAGCGTTCCCTGCGCGTTCTCGACGGTGCGATCGCACTCCTCGATGCTAACGCCGGTGTAGAGCCGCAGACTGAAACCGTATGGCGTCAGGCTGAAAAATACCACGTACCACGTATGGTTCTTGTCAATAAAATGGACAAGATCGGTGCGGATTTCTATCGCTGTGTAGAAATGATCAAAACCCGTCTGGGTGCAACTGCTCTCGTTATTCAGCTGCCAATCGGTGCTGAAAACGAATTCGGCGGTGTGATCGATCTCGTTGAGATGAAGGCCCTGACATGGGATGGCTCAATCGGCGCTCCGACGCAGGTTGGTGAAATTCCTGCTGACCTTCAGGCAAAAGCAGAAGAATATCGCGAAAAGCTGATCGAAACTGCTGTTGAAATCGATGAAGCTGCAATGGAAGCTTATCTGGAAGGCACTCTGCCAACCAATGATGAGCTGCGTGCGCTGATCCGTAAGGGTACAATTGCTGTTCAGTTCCATCCGGTACTTTGCAGCACCGCGTTCAAGAACAAGGGCATTCAGCCTGTTCTGGATGCAGTTGTTGATTATCTGCCAGCTCCTAACGAAGTACCTGCGATTAAAGGTATCGACGTAAAGACTGAAACAGAAACAACCCGTGAATCTTCAGATGAAGCTCCGCTTTCTCTGCTCGCATTCAAGATCATGAACGATCCGTTCGTTGGCTCTCTGACCTTCGCACGTATTTACTCGGGTAAGCTGACCAAGGGTGTTTCTCTCGAAAACACTGTTAAGGGCAAGCGCGAACGTATCGGCCGTATGCTGCAGATGCACTCGAACTCCCGTGAAGATATCGAAGAAGCATTTGCCGGTGACATCGTTGCTCTGGCTGGCCTCAAGGAAACCACAACCGGTGACACGCTCTGCGATCCGCTGAAGCCTGTTATTCTGGAACGTATGGAATTCCCTGATCCGGTTATCGAAATCGCGATTGAACCAAAGACCAAAGCTGACCAGGAAAAGATGGGTATCGCCCTGAACCGTCTGGCTGCTGAAGATCCTTCATTCCGCGTTAAGTCGGACGAAGAATCCGGTCAGACCATTATTGCCGGTATGGGTGAGCTTCACCTCGACATTCTGGTTGACCGTATGCGTCGTGAGTTCAAGGTTGAAGCTAACATTGGTCAGCCGCAGGTTGCCTATCGTGAAAGCATCACCCGTAAAGCTGAAATCGACTATACACATAAGAAACAGTCCGGTGGTTCCGGTCAGTTCGCTCGTGTTAAGATCGTATTTGAGCCGCATGAAGGCGATGACTTCATCTTCGATTCCAAGATCGTTGGTGGTGCTGTTCCTAAGGAATACATCCCGGGCGTTCAGAAGGGTATCGAAAGCGTTATGGGTGCAGGTCCTCTGGCAGGCTTCCCGATGCTCGGTGTTAAGGCGACCCTTATCGATGGTGCATACCACGATGTTGACTCGTCTGTTCTGGCCTTCGAAATCGCTGCCCGTGCAGCATTCCGTGAAGGTGCACAGAAAGCCGGCGCTCAGTTGCTCGAACCGATCATGAAGGTCGAAGTCGTGACTCCTGAGGATTACGTTGGTGACGTTATTGGCGATCTGAATTCCCGTCGTGGTCAGATTTCCGGTACTGAAGCCCGTGGTATTGCTACTGTAGTTAACGCAAATGTTCCGCTGGCCAGCATGTTTGGTTACGTGAACAACCTGCGCTCGATGTCACAGGGCCGCGCCCAGTACACCATGCAGTTCGACCATTATGAGCCGGTTCCTGCAGCAGTAGCCGCAGAAATCCAGAAGAAGTTTGCGTAAGCCTTTTGGCTTACGCTCGTTAAAATAAGAATGCCTGAGCAGGCTAAATTTATGGAGAGCTCAGATGGCAAAGAGCAAATTTGAACGTACTAAACCACACGTCAACATCGGCACCATCGGTCACGTTGACCATGGTAAGACCTCGTTGACAGCTGCAATCACCAAATTCTTTGGTGACTTCCGCGCTTACGACCAGATCGATAACGCACCGGAAGAAAAAGCCCGCGGTATCACCATTTCGACCTCGCACGTTGAATATGAAACAGAAAACCGCCACTACGCACACGTAGACTGCCCAGGCCACGCTGACTATGTTAAGAACATGATCACCGGTGCTGCGCAGATGGACGGCGCGATCCTGGTTGTTAACGCTGCTGACGGCCCGATGCCACAGACCCGTGAGCACATCCTGCTCGCTCGTCAGGTTGGTGTGCCTGCAATCGTTGTGTTCCTGAACAAAGTTGATCAGGTTGACGATGCTGAGCTGCTCGAACTCGTAGAAATGGAAGTTCGTGAACTTCTGTCGAAATACGACTTCCCGGGCGATGATATTCCAGTTGTTAAGGGTTCGGCTCTGGCAGCTCTGGAAGACAGCAACAAGACAATCGGTGAAGATGCAGTTCGTGAACTGATGGCCGCTGTTGATGCTTACATCCCAACTCCAGAACGTCCTGTTGATCAGCCGTTCCTGATGCCAATCGAAGACGTATTCTCGATCTCCGGCCGTGGTACAGTTGTTACCGGTCGTGTAGAACGCGGTATCGTTAAAGTTGGTGAAGAAGTTGAAATCGTTGGTATCAAAGCTACCGGCAAGACAACTGTTACCGGCGTTGAAATGTTCCGCAAGCTGCTCGATCAGGGCCAGGCTGGCGACAACATCGGTGCATTGGTTCGCGGTGTAGGTCGTGATGACGTTGAACGTGGTCAGGTTCTCTGCAAGCCAGGTTCGGTTAAGCCGCACACCAAGTTCAAGGCAGAAGCTTATATTCTGACCAAAGACGAAGGTGGCCGTCATACACCATTTTTCACAAACTACCGTCCGCAGTTCTACTTCCGTACAACTGACGTAACCGGTATTGTGACCTTGCCAGAAGGCGTGGAAATGGTTATGCCGGGCGACAACGTAACTGTTGATGTTGCGCTGATCGTGCCAATCGCTATGGAAGAAAAACTCCGTTTCGCGATCCGTGAAGGTGGCCGCACCGTTGGTGCAGGTATCGTCGCTTCGATCATCGAATAATAGATTTGTGCAGGGCGTTTGGTTTGGTGGTTTAAAATCATCTTCAAAGCCAAACGTCCCGCGTAATAAGGAACAAATCAAATGAACGGTCAAAATATCCGCATTCGCCTTAAGGCGTTTGACCATCGGATCCTTGACGCTTCGACCCGCGAAATCGTGTCGACTGCCAAGCGTACCGGTGCCAATGTGCGCGGACCGATCCCTCTGCCAACACGGATCGAAAAGTTCACAGTTAACCGGTCGCCGCACATCGATAAGAAGAGCCGCGAGCAGTTCGAGATGCGCACTCATAAGCGTCTTCTCGATATCGTTGACCCAACCCCACAGACTGTAGATGCGCTGATGAAGCTGGATCTGTCGGCTGGTGTTGATGTCGAGATCAAGCTGTAAGGCTTGAGGACGGAAGGAACGAACCGATGCGTTCAGGTGTTATTGCACAAAAGCTGGGCATGACCCGCGTTTATACAGACGCTGGCGAGCATGTACCGGTGACAGTACTCCGCATGGAGAACTGCCACGTTGTAGCTCAGCGCACAGTAGAAAAAAACGGCTACACAGCCGTACAGCTTGGCGTAGGATTGGCCAAGGTGAAGAACACGACCAAGGCTCTGCGCGGTCACTTCGCGAAGGCTGAAGTTGAACCGAAAGCGAAAGTAGCTGAATTCCGCGTTTCAGAAGACAATCTTCTGGATGTAGGCGCAGAAATCACTGCTGAGCATTTTGTAGCCGGTCAGAAAGTTGACGTTACAGGTACAACAATCGGTAAAGGTTTTGCCGGTGTTATGAAGCGTCACAACTTCGGCGGCGGCCGCGCAACTCATGGTAACTCGGTATCCCACCGTGCCCATGGTTCGACCGGTCAGCGTCAGGATCCAGGTAAAGTATTTAAAGGCAAGAAAATGGCCGGTCACATGGGTCAGACCCGTGTAACCACGCAGAATATTGAAGTCGTTTCTACCGACCTCGATCGCGGCCTGATCCTTGTTCGCGGTGCTGTTCCTGGTTCCAAGGGTGCATGGATCTATGTTCGTGATGCTGTAAAAGTATCGCTGCCAGAAAATGCTCCTAAGCCAGCTGGCCTGCGCCAAGCTAAAGGTGAAGCTGCTGCGGTTGCAGAACCTGCAGCGACTGAGGGAGCCGAATAATGGATCTCACAATTACAACACTTGAAGGCAAGGATGCCGGTAAAGTGCAGCTGTCCGAAGAAATCTTCGGTCTTGAGCCGCGCGATGACATCCTTCAGCGCGTTGTCCTTTGGCAGCTCGCTCGCCGTCAGCAGGGTACCCACCAGACTCTGACCCGTGGTGAAGTTGCACGTACCGGTGCAAAAATGTACAAGCAGAAGGGTACCGGCCGCGCCCGTCACCATTCCGCTCGTGCACCACAGTTCCGTGGCGGTGGTAAGGCTCATGGCCCTGTAGCCCGCAGCCATGCACATGATCTTCCTAAGAAGGTTCGTGCTCTGGCTCTGCGTCACGCCCTTTCGGCTAAGGTTAAAGCCTCTGATCTGATCATCATTGATGATCTGGCAGCTGCAGAAGCCAAGACCAAGCTGCTGGTAAGCCAGTTTGCTAATCTCGGTCTGGAAAACGCACTGCTGATCGGTGGCTCGGAAATCGACGCCAACTTCAAGCTGGCTGCATCCAATATCCCGAATATTGATGTGCTGCCGGTACAGGGCATCAACGTTTACGACATTCTTCGCCGTGGCAAGCTCGTCCTTTCCAAGGCAGCTGTCGAAGCCCTCGAGGAGCGTTTCAAATGACAGATCTTCGTCACTATGATGTGATCGTTAGCCCGGTCATTACCGAAAAGTCGACCATGGTTTCCGAATTTAACCAGATCGTCTTTAACGTAGCCCGCAAGGCCACGAAACCAGAGATCAAAGCTGCAGTAGAAGCGCTTTTCGGCGTGAAAGTTACAGCTGTGAACACCACTGTGCGTAAAGGCAAAGTGAAGCGTTTCCGCGGTATTGTTGGGCGCCAGAGCGATGTCAAGAAAGCGATCGTAACTTTGGCTGAAGGCCAGAGCATCGACGTTTCGACTGGTCTCTGAGAGGCCGTGGAGTAAAGACAATGGCACTCAAGCACTTTAACCCGATCACTCCTGGCCAGCGTCAGCTGGTCATCGTGGATCGTTCGGAGCTCTTCAAAGGCAAGCCGGTCAAAGCATTGACCGAAGGTTTGACTAAAAAGGGCGGTCGTAACAACACCGGTCGTATCACTGTTCGCTATCAGGGCGGTGGTCACAAGCGTACGTATCGCTTTATTGATTTCAAGCGTACGAAACACGATGTGTCCGCTACTGTTGAGCGTCTGGAATACGATCCAAACCGTACCGCATTCATCGCGCTGATCCGCTACGAAGACGGTGAGCTGAGCTACATCCTGGCACCACAGCGTCTTGCTGTTGGCGACAAGGTTATCTCCGGCGCACAGGTTGACGTTAAGCCAGGTAACGCGATGCCGCTCGGTGCGATGCCGGTTGGTACTATCATCCACAACGTGGAAATGAAGCCAGGCAAGGGCGGTCAGATCGCTCGCTCGGCCGGTACCTATGCACAGCTCGTTGGCCGTGACCAGGGCATGGCGATCCTTCGCCTGAACTCCGGTGAACAGCGTCTGGTACATTCCGGTTGTCTCGCAACTGTTGGCGCTGTATCCAATCCGGATCACGGCAACACCAACGACGGTAAAGCCGGTCGTTCCGTATGGCGCGGTAAGCGTCCACACGTACGCGGCGTTGCCATGAACCCGGTTGATCACCCACACGGTGGTGGTGAAGGTCGTACCTCGGGTGGTCGTCATCCTGTTACTCCGTGGGGCAAACCTACGAAGGGCAAGAAGACACGCTCGAACAAGGCGACGGACAAATTCATCATGCGTTCGCGTCATCAGCGTAAGAAATAAGAGAGGTAGTCTAAAGTGGCTCGTTCAGTTTGGAAAGGACCGTTTATTGACGGCTATCTTCTCAAGAAGGCTGAGAAGGTACGCTCCGGCGGTCGTAATGAGGTCATCAAGATCTGGAGCCGTCGCTCCACGATCCTGCCGCAGTTTGTTGGCCTGACCTTTGGTGTATACAACGGTAATAAACACATTCCTGTGTCCATCTCCGAAGAAATGGTCGGACACAAGTTCGGTGAATTCGCTCCAACCCGTACCTATTACGGTCACGGTGCGGACAAGAAAGCGAAGAGGAAGTAAGTATGGGCAAGGCCAAGGCTCCGCGCCAGCTTAAGGATAACGAGGCGAAAGCCGTCGCCCGCACGATTCGCGTTAGCCCGCAGAAACTTAATCTTGTCGCGGCTCTGATCCGCGGCAAGAAAGTCAACGCGGCACTTGCTGATCTGTCATTCTCGCGCAAGCGCATTGCAGAGACAGTTAAGAAGACGCTTGAATCGGCAATCGCCAACGCAGAAAACAATCACGACCTCGATGTTGATGCTTTGATCGTCGCGGAAGCTTCTGTTGGCAAGTCGATCGTCATGAAGCGCTTTCATGTGCGTGGCCGTGGTAAGGCGAGCCGGATTGAACGTCCGTTCTCTCACCTGACCATCGTTGTCCGCGAAGTCGCCGAAAAAGGGGAGGCCGCATAATGGGCCAGAAGATTAATCCGATCGGTCTTCGTCTGGGCATTAACCGTACCTGGGATTCGCGTTGGTACGCGAATACCGGCGAATACGGTAAGCTCCTTCATGAAGATCTGAAGATCCGCAAATACCTGACTGAAGAACTCAAGCAGGCTGCGATCTCCAAAATCGTGATTGAACGTCCGCACAAGAAGTGTCGTGTGACCATTCACTCGGCTCGTCCGGGCATCATTATCGGTAAGAAGGGTGCAGATATCGAAAAGCTCCGTAAGAAGCTCTCCGATATGACCAACTCTGATGCGGTTCTCAACATTGTTGAAGTTCGCAAGCCAGAAGTTGACGCTACCCTGATTGCTCAGTCGATCACTCAGCAGCTGGAACGCCGTGTGGCATTCCGTCGCGCTATGAAGCGTGCTGTTCAGTCCGCAATGCGTCTCGGCGCAGAAGGCATCCGTATTAATTGTTCGGGTCGTCTTGGCGGTGCAGAAATTGCTCGTATGGAATGGTACCGTGAAGGTCGCGTTCCTCTTCACACTCTGCGCGCTGATATTGACTACGGTACAGCTGAAGCACAGACCGCTTACGGTATCTGCGGCGTGAAAGTTTGGGTATTCAAAGGCGAAATCCTTGAGCATGACCCAATGGCTTCCGAACGTCGTGCGATTGAAGCCGACGCTCAGGGTCCGCAGTCGAACCGCCGCCGCGAAAACGCTTAATTTTAAGCGTTTTCGGTTAGAATATTGGAGTAGAGAACAATGTTGCAGCCTAAGCGCACAAAGTTCCGTAAGCAGTTCAAGGGCCGTATTCACGGTGAATCCAAGGGCGGTACGGATCTGAACTTCGGTGCTTTCGGTCTGAAGGCAGTCGAGCCTGAACGCGTTACCGCACGTCAGATCGAAGCCGCTCGCCGCGCTATTACCCGTCACATGAAACGTGCCGGTCGTGTATGGATCCGGATCTTCCCGGATCTGCCAGTAACTTCCAAGCCTACCGAAGTCCGTATGGGTAAAGGTAAGGGTTCAGTTGATTACTGGGCATGCCGCGTAGCACCAGGTCGTGTTATGTTTGAGCTTGACGGCGTACCTGAAGATGTGGCACGTGAAGCTCTCCGACTCGGAGCTGCGAAGCTGCCGATCAAGACGCGTTTTATTCAACGCATCGCTGAATAAGAGAGACAGCTATGAAAGCCGCAGACATCCGGGCGAAAAGCCTCGACCAGCTGACTGAACAGTTGGGTGGATTGAAGAAAGAGCAGTTTAACCTGCGCTTTCAGAAAGCCACTGGTCAGTTAGAAAAAACCGCACGTGTGAAGCAGGTTCGCCGCGACATCGCACGTATTAAGACTATTGCCCGCCAGAAGGCGGCCGAAAGCAAGGCATAAGGAATTTAAATAATGCCTAAACGCATTCTGCAGGGCGTTGTCGTCAGCGACAAGAACGACAAAACTGTCGTTGTTAAAGTGGAGCGCCGTTTCGCGCATCCACTGCTTCAGAAGATTATTCGTCAATCGAAGAAGTACAAAGCGCATGACGAAAACAACCAGTTCAAGGTTGGTGATCAGGTTTCCATTCAGGAATCTGCTCCAATTTCGAAAGACAAACGTTGGGTAGTTCTCGCGAACTAAGCAACGGGCTAACATTAAACACGCAGCTTAGGTAGGGCAGGAGCCCTTAACCAGCTGAGAGATAAGAAGGCGGCCAGTCATGATTCAGATGCAAACAAACCTCGACGTGGCGGATAACTCCGGCGCACGTCGTGTCATGTGCATCAAGGTGCTGGGCGGCTCGAAACGGAAATACGCTTCCGTTGGTGACATCATTGTGGTGTCCATCAAGGAAGCGATTCCTCGTGGCCGCGTTAAAAAAGGTGACGTAATGAAAGCGGTTGTGGTTCGCACAGCCAAAGACATTCGTCGCCCAGATGGTAGCGTTATCCGTTTTGATAACAATGCTGCTGTTTTGATTGACAACAAGAAAGAGCCTATCGGCACTCGTATCTTCGGACCGGTTCCGCGTGAACTTCGCGCTAAGAGCCACATGAAGATCATCTCGCTGGCTCCAGAAGTTCTGTAAGGGAAGTTCGACGATGCAAAAGATTCGCAAAGGCGACCGCGTTGTTGTGCTTGCCGGTAAGGACAAGGGCCGTACCGGTGAAGTGATCAAGGTCTTGCCGAAAGAAGATCAGGCTTTCGTAAGCGGTATCAATATTGTTAAGCGCCATCAGCGTCAGACACAGACTCAGGAAGCCGGCATTATTTCGAAAGAAGCCGCAATCCATCTGTCAAACCTGGCGATTGCTGATCCTAAAGACGGTAAACCAACCCGCGTTGGTTTCGTCGAGAAAGACGGCAAGAAGGTACGCGTAGCAAAACGTTCCGGAGAGTCGATCGATGGCTGAAGCAAAGAGTGAACCACGCTTCAAGACGCTTTATAAGGATACAATCCGTAAAGCTATGCTTGAAGAGTTCAAATACAGCAACGAAATGCAGATTCCACGCGTTTCGAAAGTTGTAATCAATATGGGTGTTGGCGAAGCCACTGCAGACTCCAAAAAGCCTGCGCGTGCTGCCGAAGATCTGTCTCAGATCGCCGGTCAGAAAGCCGTTGTCACCCGTGCACGCAACTCGATCGCTACCTTCAAACTCCGTGAAGATATGCCGATCGGTACGAAAGTCACCCTGCGTGGTGAGCGTATGTACGAATTTTTGGATCGTCTGATCACGATCGCGCTTCCACGCGTTCGCGACTTCCGCGGTCTGAATCCTAAAAGCTTTGACGGTCGTGGCAACTTCGCCATGGGTATCAAGGAACACATCGTGTTTCCAGAAATCAACTACGATAAAGTTGATCAGATCTGGGGCATGGACATCATCGTTTGCACGACTGCACCAACGGATGATGAAGCCCGCGCTCTTCTGCGCGCCTTCAACTTCCCGTTCCGCCAGTAACGGCAAGCGTAGCGAGGTAATCAAAAATGGCCAAGACTAGCGCAGTCGAAAAAAACAAGCGCCGCGAAAAGTTGGTTAAGCGTCATGCTGAAAAGCGTGCACGTTTGAAGGCAATTGTTATGGATCAGTCCCTGCCTCTGGATGAGCGCTTCCGCGCTACCATTCAGCTGGCTGAGATGCCACGTAACTCCTCCAAGGTTCGCATTCGCAACCGTTGCGAAGTGTCCGGACGTCCACGCGGTTTCTACCGCAAGCTTAAGATGTCGCGTATTGCGTTGCGCCAGCTGGGTTCGCTCGGCCAGGTGCCAGGCATCGTGAAATCGAGCTGGTAAGGAGAGTTATAATATGACTATGTCAGATCCTATCGGCGATATGCTGACCCGCATCCGTAATGCTATCGGTCGTAAAAAGACCAAGCTTACAACCCCGGCTTCCAAGCTGCGTGCACGCGTATTGGACGTGTTGCAGGCTGAAGGCTATATCCGCGGATATACACAGACTGATTTTGACAACGGTAAATCCGAAATCGAAATCGAACTGAAATATTACGAAGGTATGCCAGTAATCCGTGAACTGACCCGCGTTTCCAAGCCGGGCCGTCGCGTTTACGTTTCAGTAAAGTCGATTCCTCAGGTCGCTAACGGCCTTGGTATCAGCATTCTTTCCACCCCTAAGGGTGTAATGGCTGATCATCAGGCTCGTGAGCAAAACGTTGGTGGTGAGCTGCTCTGCCGCATCTTCTGATGTGGCTGAGTGGTGAACATAGAAACGGACAGGGTTAACAATGTCTCGTATCGGTAAAAAACCCGTGCCGGTTCCGGCAGGCGTGACCGCCAGCGTTGATGGTCAGACTGTTACTGCCAAAGGCACGAAAGGCGAACTGAAGTTCGTCGTAAGTGATGAAGTAAGCGTGAAGATGGAAGAGGGCGCAGTAAGCGTTACTCCTCTGTCCCAGTCGAAAGACGCCCGCGCTAAGTGGGGCATGGCCCGTACCATGATCAGCAACATCTTCGTCGGTGTTAAAGACGGTTTCGAAAAGAAACTTGAAATCTCCGGCGTTGGTTATCGTGCTGCTATGCAGGGCAAAAACCTTCAGCTTTCGCTGGGTTTCAGCCATGAAGTTGTATACGATGTTCCAGCTGGCATCACTGTTGCAACACCTAAGCCAACGGAAATCGTTGTCTCCGGTATTGACAAGCAGGTTGTCGGGCAGGTTGCTGCCGAGATCCGCGAATACCGTTCGCCAGAACCTTATAAAGGTAAAGGCGTTAAGTATGCCGGTGAAGTTATCGTCCGCAAGGCCGGTAAGAAGAAATAAGGAACACGTGTTATGGCATCGCCTAAACAAACTATTCAGCGCCGTGCTGCACGCGTTCGTCGTCAGCTCAAAGCTGTTTCGAATGGCCGCCTGCGCTTGAGCGTACATCGTACATCTAAGAATATCTATGCACAGATTATCGATGATGTACGTGGTCACACTGTTGCTGCTGCTTCCACCCTTGACGGTGACCTTAAAAAGTCCCTGAAGACTGGTGCAGACAGTGCAGCTGCCGCTGCAGTTGGCAAGCTGGTTGCAGAACGCGCCGCTAAAGCCGGTGTAGCAGAAGTTGTCTTCGATCGTGGTGCATATATTTTCCACGGCCGTGTGAAAGCTCTTGCAGACGCAGCACGCGAAGCTGGTCTCAGCTTCTAATAAAATTAAAAAATGTCGTCAGGTGCTTGCATTTGACGACATTTTTTCTGTATTACAGCGCCGTGAGGCTTAAGTGACTCACTTTTTATTGCTGTAAGCTGACTACGCATCATATTTTCATAACCGTTTACGGTTCTGGTCTGATGTAATGACACTTCCGGTTTGGTTTCTGATTTATCAGAGAGCTGAACTGCGGGTGTCAATTTGTGCATTTTCGGGTTTAATAGCTTGTTAATGTTTCACTTGTGCTTCCGGAAAAGAAAAAGGAATTAGGAAATGGCACAGAAAGAACGTAATCGCGAAGATCGCGCCCGCGAAGAGCGTGACAGCGAATTCGTCGATAAGCTGGTACACATCAACCGCGTAGCCAAAGTTGTTAAAGGCGGCCGTCGTTTCGGTTTTGCTGCTCTGGTCGTTGTTGGTGATCAGAAGGGCCGTGTAGGCTTTGGTCATGGTAAGGCTCGCGAAGTGCCTGAAGCAATCCGTAAGGCAACTGAAGCTGCCAAGCGCGATATGATTTTTGTTCCGCTGCGCTCAGGCCGTACACTGCACCACGATGTGCAGGGTCGTCATGGCGCCGGCAAGGTTCTTCTTCGCTCGGCACCTGCCGGTAAAGGTATCATCGCTGGTGGTCCAATGCGTGCGGTTTTCGAAACCCTCGGCGTTCAGGACGTTGTAGCCAAGTCGCTTGGCTCATCCAATCCATACAACATGGTGCGTGCAACTTTTGATGCGCTGAAGCATCAGATGCACCCGAAAGATATCGCTGCACAGCGCGGTATTAAGTATTCCACACTGCAGGCTCGTCGTCACGACGTAGTTGCCGGTGAAGAATAACCATTGGGTGAGGGGCGTTAGCCCCGCAAGGACTTAAGGAACAAAGTTATGTCTTCGACTAAAGGCAAAACGGTTACCGTTGAACAGATTGGTAGCCCAATTCGTCGTCCGAAAGAACAGCGCGCTACGCTCGTTGGTCTCGGTCTTAACAAAATGCGCCGCCGCAGCACACTGGAAGATACACCTTCCGTTCGTGGTATGATTGCCAAGGTTGCGCACCTCGTCCGCGTTGTGGACGAAGCTTAATCAAGCGCAGGAGAATTATCATGAAACTTAATGATCTGCGTGAAAACCCAGGTGCAACCAAGGCCCGCAAACGCGTTGGCCGTGGTATCGGTTCCGGCTCCGGCAAGACCGGTGGTCGCGGTGTGAAGGGTCAGAAGTCCCGTTCAGGCGTGTCCATCAATGGTTTTGAAGGCGGCCAGATGCCAATCTACCGTCGCTTGCCAAAGCGCGGTTTCACCAACATCTTCGCTAAGAAGTTCAATGTTGTGTCGGTTGGTCGCATTCAGGAAGCTGTGGATGCCGGTAAGCTGGATGCAAAAGCATCCGTTACCTCTGAAGCCCTGATCGCTGCCGGTATCATCCGTCGCGCTCTGGATGGTTTCCGCGTTGTTTCCGATGGCGAAATCACAGCTAAGCTGGTGATTGAAGCTGCCGGTGCTTCTAAGGTTGCGATCGAAAAGATCGAAAAAGCAGGCGGTTCGGTAAAATTACCTGAAACTGCTTCTGCCGAATAAGGCCTCAGAAATACCTTCAAGACGGCGGCCTTAGTGCCGCCGTTTTCAACTTTATGCCTATTGATTGCATGTGCCTACTTGCGCCTTGTTGTCTATGGGCATATCTGGGGAGGGGCGTCAGATTCTGACGTACGACAGACCGGAGTAATCTCATGGCATCGGCTGCTGAACAGCTTGCATCCAATTTGAATTTTTCAGCCTTCTCGAAGGCGACTGAGCTCAAGAAGCGTATCTGGTTTACGCTCGGGGCTCTGCTTGTGTATCGTTTTGGTACCTATATTCCTTTGCCGGGCATTAATCCTGACGCGCTGGCCCAGTCGTTCCAGCAGCACAGCCAGGGTGTGCTGGGGCTGTTCAATATGTTCGCCGGCGGTGCTGTTGCCCGTATGGCGATTTTTGCGCTCGGGATTATGCCGTATATTTCGGCATCGATTATCGTACAGCTTATGACCTCTGTGGTGCCTTCTCTTGAAGCGCTGAAGAAAGAGGGCGAAGCCGGACGTAAAGTTATCAACCAGTATACGCGTTACGGTACGGTGCTTCTGGCGCTTGTGCAGGCCTATGCAATCTCTGTGGGGCTTGAATCCGGCAGCGGTATTGTGTCTGAGCCGGGACTGTTCTTCCGCATCACTTCGGTGATTACGCTTGTCGGCGGTACAATGTTCCTGATGTGGCTCGGCGAACAGATCACTGCGCGTGGTATCGGTAACGGTATTTCCCTGATCATCTTCGCAGGTATTGTTGCAAACCTTCCGCAGGCTATCTCCGGTACGCTCGAACTCGGCCGTACAGGTGCTTTGTCAACAGCGCTGATCCTTGGTGTGATTGTTCTCGCAATTGCGCTGATCGCAGTGATCGTGTTTGTTGAACGCGCACAGCGTCGTTTGCTGATCCAGTATCCGAAGCGTCAGGTGGGTAACCGTATGGCGCAGGGCGAAACCTCGCATCTGCCGCTGAAGCTGAATACTGCCGGTGTTATTCCTCCGATCTTCGCATCTTCGCTGCTTTTGCTGCCTGCAACTGTTGCCGGTTTTGCAAATACAGAAAACATGCCTGCCTGGGGAAGCACGCTGCTGGCCGCTCTCGGTCACGGTCAGCCGATCTATATGTTCCTCTATGCGGCGCTGATGGCATTCTTCTGCTTCTTCTATACAGCGATTGTCTTTAATCCTAAGGACACTGCTGACCAGCTGAAGAAACATTCGGGCTTTATTCCGGGTATCCGTCCGGGTGAGCGTACTGCTGAATATATTGATTATGTTCTGACCCGCATCACAGTGGTTGGCGCTATCTATATCGTGATTGTCTGTCTTGTACCTGAGTTCCTGATTTCAGCGGCCGGTGTACCTTTCTATCTCGGTGGTACGTCCCTGCTTATTGTTGTCAACGTAACACTTGATACAGTTGCTCAGATTCAGGGTCATCTCATTGCTCATCAATATGAGGGGCTGATTAAAAAATCCAAACTTCGTGGGGGAAGACGGGCGAGATGAGACTCATACTTTTAGGACCTCCGGGTGCAGGCAAGGGAACTCAGGCAAAAATTCTTACAGAAAAATATGCCATTCCCCAGCTCTCAACCGGTGACATGCTCCGTGCGGCCGTTGCCGCACAGACTGAAGTCGGTAAACGTGCCAAAGCAGTTATGGATGCAGGTCAGTTGGTTTCGGACGAGATCGTGAATGCGATTGTTTCGGATCGCATCGATCAGCCGGACTGTGCAGGCGGATTTATCCTTGACGGTTATCCGCGTACAGTGCCTCAGGCGCAGGCGCTGACAGGTATGCTGAAAGAAAAGCATGCTGAACTGGATGCAGTGATTGAACTGAAGGTCGATGAGACTGCTCTGATCAAGCGTATGGAAAACCGCGTTGCGGAAACCATTGCTGCAGGTGGTACTGTCCGTTCAGATGATAATCCTGAGGCTTTCCGCAAGCGTCTGGTTGAGTATCGTGAGAAAACCGCACCTTTGTCTGATTATTATGCAGGTACCGGTGAACTGAAGCTGGTAGACGGCATGGCCGCTATGGCTGATGTTACAGCAGAGATTGAAAAACTTCTGCTTCCTGCCTGATCGTCGGATCCGGTCTTTTATAAAAATTCAAAGCGCTGATCTGATAATATCGGGTCGGCGCTTTGACTTTTAGAAGCAGGTGTTTGCAATTTGGTTTTAACGAAATGATAAGCATTTACGCCTGTTCTCTCTTAGAGGTTGACTTTTCCTCACGATTCCGTCAAAGACAGCGACAATTCGCTTAATTCAGATGGGCGCAACCGGTTTTCCGGTTTCGTTCATTTTTATGCTGTCTGTATCCGGTGGTTCGGTGCAGGCATAGAGAACAGATCCGGCTTTGTTGAAAATCCGGTGGATCTCTTGGATTTCGGACGTGTTATTAGCCGTTAACTCGCAGATTTTTTGCGAGAACAACTTGCGGATAGCGTTCGGTAGAGCTCATTACAGCGTGAACCGGCTTTCCGGTGCTGTAATATTTTAAACTACCGTATGATTATAAAACATGCCGATGCGGCTGTTATCTTGCGGTTCATACAGGAGAAAGCGCATGGCACGTATTGCTGGCGTAAACATTCCAACGAATAAGCGTGCGATCATTGCACTTCAGTATATTCACGGTATCGGCCCTAAATTTGCTGCTGAAATCATGGAAAAGGTCGGCATTGCGCTTGATCGCCGTGTAAATCAGCTGACAGATGCTGAAGTTCTGCAGATCCGTGAAACCATTGACCGCGATTACCGCGTTGAAGGTGATCTGCGTCGTGAAGTTTCGATGAACATCAAGCGTCTGATGGATCTGGGCTGCTACCGCGGTCTGCGTCATCGTCGCTCCCTGCCGGTTCGCGGTCAGCGTACCCACACCAATGCTCGTACCCGTAAGGGTCCTGCAAAGGCAATCGCCGGTAAGAAGAAGTAATTTGCTGGTGCCGGAGCTGTTTTATAAAACGGCTCCGGTATTTGCTCGTCTCTGCCTCACTTTTATCGAGCGGGTCAGAGACAAGCGCAGATTATGCTCCGTTTACGGGGCGTCTTAAAAATTTGGCTCCGAGAGGTGCCAATAAACAGATCCAGACATGTCTTGCCTGATGGCCAGATATGTCGGTGGAGCCGCTGGTATTACGGCGGTGTCGAGATCAATTGGAAGGACTAGTTATGGCTAAAGATGCCGGTCGCGTTCGTCGTCGCGAACGTAAAAATATTTCCTCGGGTGTTGCTCACGTTAATTCGTCGTTCAACAACACACTGATCACTATCACTGACGCACAGGGCAATGCGATTGCCTGGTCTTCAGCCGGTGCACAGGGCTTCAAGGGTTCGCGTAAATCGACTCCTTTTGCTGCTCAGATCGCTGCTGAAGATTGCGCCAAGAAGGCTCAGGAACACGGCATGCGTTCGCTGGAAGTTGAAGTTTGCGGTCCGGGTTCCGGCCGTGAATCCGCACTTCGCGCTCTGCAGGCTGCCGGTTTCACAATCACTTCGATCCGTGATGTGACCCCGATCCCGCACAATGGTTGCCGTCCACGCAAGAAGCGTCGCGTCTAATCAGTCCATCGCCGCAAGGGCCCGAACTTATGTTCAGGTCTTTCGTGGTTTCCGCTCTCTGTTGCCACGATTGGATAGTGGCAAAGCTAGATTAAAGGAAAGCACATGATTCAGAAAAACTGGCAGGAACTGATCAAGCCTAACAAGGTTGATTTTCTTACCCAGGGCTCGAAGAATAAGGTCACTGTTGTGGCTGAACCGCTTGAACGCGGTTACGGTCTGACATTGGGTAACGCGCTGCGTCGCGTTCTTCTTTCTTCGCTGCGCGGTGCTGCGGTGACTGCTGTTCAGATTGACGGCGTTCTGCATGAATTCTCGTCGATCAACGGCGTGCGTGAAGACGTAACCGATATCGTACTGAATGTTAAAGAAATCGCTATCCGTATGGAAGGCGATGGACCTAAGCGCATGGTTGTCCGCAAGGAAGGACCAGGCGTCGTAACGGCTGGTGATATCCAGACGGTTGGTGATGTTGAAATCCTTAATCCGGATCACGTCATCTGCACCCTCGATGAGGGCGCTGAAATCCGCATGGAATTCACTGTCAATACGGGCAAGGGCTATGTGCCTGCTGACCGTAACCGCGCTGAAGATGCTCCGATCGGTCTTATTCCGGTTGACAGCCTCTATTCACCGGTACGTAAGGTTTCCTACAAGATCGAAAACACCCGTGAGGGACAGGTTCTCGATTATGACAAGCTGATCCTCAATGTTGAGACCAACGGCTCTGTCACTGGTGAAGATGCAGTTGCTTATGCAGCCCGCATTCTTCAGGACCAGCTTGCGATCTTCGTCAACTTTGACGAGCCGCAGAAGGAAGCTCCGCAGGAACAGGTTGCTGAACTCGCATTCAATCCGGCTCTGCTTAAGAAAGTGGATGAACTGGAACTGTCTGTCCGTTCTGCAAACTGCCTGAAGAACGATAACATCGTTTATATCGGCGATCTGATCCAGAAGACAGAAGCCGAAATGCTGCGGACTCCGAATTTCGGCCGCAAGTCGCTGAACGAAATCAAAGAAGTTCTGGCGTCGATGGGACTCCATCTCGGTATGGAAATCCCGACCTGGCCGCCGGAAAATATCGAAGATCTCGCTAAGCGCTACGAAGATCAATATTGAGACCGGTTGCGACCGGAAGATAGATTTTAAAGGAGAAGGCTCATGCGCCACGGAAAGACACTCCGTAAGCTGAACCGGACTGCAAGCCACCGTAAGGCAATGTTCGCCAATATGGCTGCTTCGCTGATTGAACACGAACAGATCGTAACCACTTTGCCTAAGGCAAAGGAAATCCGTCCGATCGTTGAGAAGCTCATCACTCTCGGCAAGCGCGGTGATCTGCATGCACGTCGTCAGGCCATTTCGGCTATCCGCGACGTACAGCTGGTTCAGAAACTGTTCGACGTTCTGGCAACCCGTTATGCTGACCGTCACGGCGGCTATATCCGCATCATGAAAGCCGGTTTCCGTACCGGTGACAACGCTCCGATGGCTGTTGTTGAGTTCGTAGAACGCGACATCACTGCTAAAGGCGCTGCTGATCGTGCACGCGTTGAAGCTGAAGCTGCTGAAGCAGAAGCTGCATAATATCTGTTTAACGCAGATTATATAAATTAAGGGGCCTCACGGCCCCTTTTTTATTTTTTGTTTTAATATTTTTGCCTTCCGAGATGAGGGCTTATTATCCACTTTTGTCTAGGTTTTCGGTTTTGCGATGATCTTGTATTCTTCTGAGAACAGGGGGTTTATGTGAAATCGCTTCTAATGCACTGTTTTATTACAATAATTTAATTTTATGTTTGTTGTCCGGCCTCTTTTCCGTCTGGTTTTGAAGTCTATATTCATCCTAATCAGTCGGTTTCCGAAAAGTGGGATACAAGTATGGCTTCACATCTGCAGAATGATCCGGTCAATAAATCGGGGCGCTTAGGTAAAATTTACAAGGCCGGTCTGGCTGTTTTACTCACCGGCGTTATTGCAGCGGGAACGATTTCTGTGTTTGCGCCTGCCGTGAGCACACCAGCAGTTGCTGAGAAACAGGTACCGCAGTCCCATAGCGACATTCAACTTTCCTACGCGCCTTTGGTGAAGTCGACTGCCGGCGCGGTGGTGAATGTTTATGCCGGCCGTAAAGTGCAGCAGCGTTCGCCATTTGCCGGTGATCCGTTTTTTGAACAGTTCTTCGGCGGTCAAATGCGTCCGAATAAGCCACGTTTGGAGCAGTCGCTGGGTTCCGGTGTGATCGTAGACAGTTCCGGTCTGATCGTGACCAATAATCACGTTATTGACGGTGCGGATGATATTAAAGTCGCGCTGGCTGATGGCCGTGAATTCTCATCAAAGCTGCTCCTCAATGATGTGACGACCGATCTGGCGATTCTGAAAATTGATGCCAAGGAAGAATTGCCAACCGTTAAGCTTGCTGATTCCGACAAGGTTGAGGTTGGCGATCTGGTGCTGGCAATCGGTAATCCGTTTGGTGTCGGGCAGACCGTGACCAGCGGTATTGTTTCTGCGCAGTCACGTACACAGGTTGGTGTCTCGGATTTCGACTTCTTCATTCAGACCGATGCCGCAATTAATCCGGGTAATTCCGGCGGTGCGCTTATTGATATGAACGGTAATCTGATTGGTATTAACACGGCCATTTATTCGCGTAGCGGCGGTTCTGTCGGTATCGGTTTTGCTATTCCGTCGAATATGGTTTCAGCTGTCGTGAAATCGGCTGAAAGCGGCAGTGATACGTTTGAGCGTCCTTATGTCGGTGCAACTTTTCAGGCGATTACACCGGATATTGCTGCCGGTCTTGGCCTGAGACAGCCTTCCGGTGCACTGATTACTGATCTGGTTGAAAAAAGCCCTGCGGCAGAAGCCGGTATTAAAGTAGGTGATGTGATTACAGCAATTGACGGTGTGAAGGTCGATAATCCAGATGCGCTGGCCTATCGCGTATCCACTGCCGGTATTGGCAAGACAGTGCAGATGACTGTGCTGAATGACGGTAAATCCCGTGAGGTTGCTGTTACGCTTGCCCAGCCGCCAAAAGAAGCGCCTGCACGGGAAGTCTCAGGCCGCAATCCGCTGGCTGGTGCGCAGGTGCAGAATATTACACCGGAACTGGCACGCAAATCCGGCCTCGCACCGACAACACGCGGTGTGGTTATCAGCGGTGTAAAAAACAACACGCCTGCACAGGCGATGAATTTGAAGGCTGGTGACATTGTGCGCGGCGTGAATGGTACAGCCATTGCCAATGTCGACGATCTGCTGGCTGTGCTTTCTGCCGGACGCAGTGCATTATGGCGTTTGGATATTGAGCGCGATGGTGTAATTTACCGTCAGTTTGTTCGCTGATTTTTATCACAAGCGGTTGAGGGGAAACCTCATTTTCTGAAATCGCTTGTGCATGATTGAAACGGGGAGGCCGGTTTGCGAAAGCAATCCGGCCTGTTGCTATGAGTGATTTATTTTCATCTGCTGTTGATCCTTTAGCTGATCGTAACCGTCCGCTGGCGGACCGTATGCGTCCGCGAGACTTGAGCGAAGTCACAGGACAGGAACATCTGACCGGTGAGCAGGGCATTCTCTCGCGTATGATTGCTTCCGGCAGCCTCGGCTCAATGATCTTCTGGGGCCCTCCCGGAACCGGCAAGACCACGATAGCGCGATTGCTGGCCGGTCATACGGATTTGGCCTTTGAGCAGATCTCGGCAATTTTCTCCGGCGTGGCTGATCTCAAGAAAGTTTTTGAAACGGCACGGGCGCGGCGTATGTCCGGCCGCCAGACATTGCTGTTTGTCGATGAGATACATCGCTTCAACCGTGCGCAACAGGATAGTTTTTTGCCGGTTATGGAAGACGGCACGGTTGTGCTGATCGGCGCGACGACCGAAAACCCGTCATTTGAGCTCAATGCCGCTCTGTTGTCGCGTGCGCGGGTTTTGACCTTTAAGCCACATGATGAGACAAGTATCACCACATTACTCGCCAGAGCCGAAGAGGTGGAGCAGAAGCCTTTGCCGCTGGATGCGGATGCCCGTGCCAGTCTGGTGCGTATGGCAGATGGCGATGGCCGTGCGGCGCTGACGCTCGCTGAAGAGGTTTGGCGTGCGGCAAGGCCTGATGAAGTGTTTACCGCCGAGCAGTTGCAGGAAGTCGTACAGCGTCGTGCGCCGGTCTATGACAAAGGGCAGGACGGGCATTATAATCTGATCTCGGCACTGCATAAGTCTGTACGTGGTTCTGATCCTGATGCGGCACTCTATTATCTCAGCCGCATGTTTGATGCAGGGGAGGATCCGCTCTATCTGGGGCGGCGTTTGGTACGTATGGCTGTAGAGGATATCGGTCTTGCCGACCCGCAGGCGCTTGTCATCTGTAATGCTGCCAAGGATGCCTATGATTATCTTGGTTCACCGGAAGGGGAGCTGGCGCTGGCACAGGCCTGTGTCTATCTGGCAACCGCACCAAAATCCAACGGTGTTTATATGGCCTATAAAGCCGCCAGACGCGCTGCCAAAGAAAACGGCTCTCTGCTGCCGCCGAAGCACATTCTCAATGCGCCTACCAAGCTGATGCGTGATGAAGGCTATAATGACGGCTACCGCTACGATCATGATGAGCCGGATGCCTTTTCAGGTCAGGATTATTTCCCTGAAAAAATGGGGCGTCAGCAATATTATAATCCGCCGGAGCGTGGCTTTGAGCGGGAAATCCGCAAACGCCTCGATTATTGGGCGAAGTTGCGGATTGAACGTAATCAAAAATAATATCGTATAATACAATAAAACCCGGTGGTTAGAGTGGTTTGTGCATGATTTGAATCATGCACACCGCTCTAACCCTTTTTTGAGCCGCATTTATACGACGCTAAATAAATATTTAGCTGTAAAATGCTCAAGCTGGGTTTCCTTGTATTTAGATTCTGAAGTGCTTTATGCAGAAGCTTTTGAAGGGAAGCGCGTGACATTGCTGTTTTCATCAATGTCATTTGTCAGGTCTGCTTCTTCGGCCATCAGGCCGCCTGCACGCAGCAGAGAGGCGAAACGACCGCCTTTGGCTGCCAGCTCATTGAAGCTGCCACTTTCAATGATGTGGCCTTTATCAAGGAACAGCACCAGATCGGCATTGCGGACAGTCGAAAGACGGTGCGCGATGATGAAGGTTGTGCGGTCAGAGCTCAGATCATCAATAGCCTGTTTGACCATGCCTTCGGTTTCCACGTCGAGCGCAGAAGTAGCCTCATCAAGCACCAGAATTGGTGCATCTTTGAGGATAGCACGGGCAATCGCCAGACGCTGACGTTCACCACCGGAAAGCTGCGACCCGCGCTCACCGGCAACTGTGTCATAGCCTTCGCTTTTCGCGAGAATGAATTCGTGGGCAGCGGCAGCTTTGGCAGCGGCATGCACTTCTTCATTGGTCGCGCCTTCCGCACCGATACGGATATTATCCTCAATCGAGCGGTTGAACATACCGGCATCCTGAAACACGGTTGCCATAGCTTTGCGCAGCGATGAACGGCTGACATTGCGGGTATCTGTGCCGTCAATGCTGATATGACCGGCCACAGGATCATAAACACGCTGCAGCAGATTGATCAGTGTGGTTTTACCGGCACCTGTCGGGCCGACAATTGCCACGGTCTGACCGGCTTTGGCAGTGAAGGAAATATCATAGACGCCCTGACCGGAATTGCGGAATTCATAGGTCACTTTGTCAAAGACAACTTCACCCTGCACATTTTTCAGATCATTGGCAGATTGTGGTTCTTCATGCATGGCCACAGCATCTTCCATGGCGAAGAACTCTTCGAGTTTCGCGCGTGAAGAGGCAGTCTGGTTGATGAAATTGCTGATCTGGTCGAGACGGCCGATCATCAGCTGGGCAAAACCGATAAAGGTAATCACTTCACCGACACGCAGCTGGCCTTTGGAAACCAGATAGGCACCGATCAGCAGCACGATCACCATAGAAATGGTGGAAGCCATACGGTTCAGGCCGCTGGCCAGTGCCCACCAGTTCAGCACCGGACGCTGGGTTTTTTCCAAAGTTGCCGCGTAATCACGCAGGGCAGAGGCTTCCGCATTGATGCGGTTATAGCTCTGCAACACGGAAATATTGCTGATTGTATCGCTGATATGTTCAAACACTTTGTGATGGTGGCGCTCAACCGCAGCCTGACCATCTTTGGTTTTCTGAATAACCAGCTGGCCGATCATTACATAAATTGCACCGAGTACCATCAGCACCAGTGTCAGGCGCGCATCCATGCTGAGCGCGGTCGGGATCAGCACAGCCAGCGCCACAATGGTGGTGAGGTGGTTGCGCATGAATTCCAGCCACAGCGTGAACAGCGTGTCGGTTGCACGGATCAGCGTGTGCAATGCATTGGAGGTGCCGCGCTGCTGATGCCATGCCAGCGGCATGGTGATGATGCCTTCGTAAGATTTTGTCAGGACGCCGAGACGGCGCTTATGCGCCAGCCGGTCAGCGCCGCGTGCAACCAGTACCACGGCGATAATGTTGAACACACCGAGACCTGCCCACAGAGCGAGGGTCGGGATAATCACGGTCTTTTGCGAAATCGCATCAATGACCCGACCGAACAGCACAGGTTCAAAAATGGTGATCACGCCAAGCGCAATATTCGCCAGCACGATAAGTGCTGTCGCTGTTCTCTCGGCTGAGAGATATTGCAGGGATCTCCAGTAAACGCGCACAATAGACACGGGCCACTCCGGTATAATGTCTGACCGAATTATATCCGCCAGTCAGATTGCGGTCAGAAAAACAAATGTTTAGCGGCAGCGGGAACATGATCCTGATTGCCTGAAACTGCAATGGAAATTGGTGTTCATAAGTGGCAATTTAAGTGCGAAACCGACCATAAATTACAACGGATTGTAACCTGCTGTGATAGTTTTATGTAACCTGCTGAAAATGCATGATTTTATAAAATGTTCAGAAAGTTTAATGGATTTAAATATTCGGTGAGAATCCGGTGCCAGAGAGCTTATTCTTAAGTGTTTTTGCGCTTTACGGTTACAGACGGGGACAGGTCGCCTTTAAGCATGAGTCCGTGCAGAAAACATGTTCTGAACAGTTCCTGTGTCATCTAATGTTTCCATTTGGCTGCGAAATGCTCTAGGAGCATATTTCAGAGTATATTGGCTGCACGGAAGACATTGCATTTGTCGCCGTGATTGTGCCCCGAATTTTAGCGGAATAAACAGAATATGGCTGGCGTAGAACTTAAAACTGTAGATGCAGACGAAACAGGCATGCGCCTTGATCGCTGGTTCAAAGTGCATTTTCCGGGCTTGGGCTTCGGGCATTTGCAAAAGCTGCTGCGCTCCGGCCAGATCCGTGTGGATGGCGGGCGGGTGAAAGCCGATAGCCGTTTGCAGGCTGGACAGTCCGTGCGTGTTCCGCCGCTGGGACACGATGAAAAAGAAGACAATACTCCGCTGACCGGCAAGACCATCCGCAATCAGGGTGATGGCGATGTTCTCAAGAAAATGCTGATTTTTGAGAATGAGAAGGTTTATGTGTTCAATAAACCATCTGGTCTGGCCGTGCAGGGCGGTTCCGGTGTGGTGCGCAGTGTCGATTCGATGCTGGAAGCATGGCGCAATAAAAAAGGCGAAAAGCCGCGTCTGGTGCACCGTCTTGACCGCGATACATCGGGCGTTCTGGTCGTGGCGAAAACCCGTGGTGCCGCACAGGCGCTGACCAAGGCTTTCCGTGAGCGCGACACCAAGAAAACCTATTGGGCTCTGGTGAAGGGCGTACCGCGCAAGCGCGAGAACAAAATCTCCACATGGCTGGTAAAAGACAGCACACCGGATGGTGACCGTATGCGCGTTTGCCAGCATGGTGAGCCGGATTCCGATCACGCCGTCTCTTTCTACCGGGTGCTGGAAACAGCCGGTCAGAACCTGTCCTGGCTGGAAATGGAGCCTTATACCGGCCGTACCCACCAGTTGCGCGTACATGCGCAGTATCTTGGTCATCCGATTATCGGCGATCCGAAATATTTTGAAGCCGATATCAACTGGGATTTCCCGGGCGGTGTGCAGAACCGCCTGCATCTTCATGCGCGCCGTATCCGCATTCCTAATCCGGGTGGCGGTATGATTGATGTTTCTGCGCCTTTGCCGCCGCATATGGTGCAGTCATGGAACCTGCTTGGTTTCGATGCGGATGCGGAACAGGACTGATAGTTGATTGTATGTTCCGCCGCATAACAGGCCGGAATGTGTTTGAAGCGGGGATGAAATGGGCAGGGCAGCAGGGAGCGCGGCGTCGGCAACAGGACGGCTGGTGACAGGTTATGAGCGCCGCGCGACGATAGATACAATGGGCGTGGCGCTGATGCTGTTTATCTGCGTCAGCTGGGGGATGAATCAGGTTGCTATCAAAATCGGCAATCAGGGTTTCAATCCGATGTATATGGCCGCTGCGCGCTCTTTCGTTGGCGGCTTTCTCGTTTTCCTCTGGTGCCGTTTTCGCGGTATTGCCCTGTTTGAAAAAGATAAAACGCTTATTCCCGGTCTGGTGATCGGGCTGCTGTTCGGTCTGGAATTTGTTCTGATTTTTGCAGGGCTGGATTTCACCAGTGCCGGACGCTCCACGCTGATGATGAATACTATGCCGTTCTGGGTGGCAATTGGTGCGCATTTTCTGCTGGGCGAGCGGATGCGGGTACTCACCGTCGTCGGAATGATTGTTGCATTCGGCGGTGTGGTGCTGGTTCTCTCGGATGAATTGTCTATGCCCGGCGAGAATGCCATTTACGGCGATATTCTCTGTCTGATCTCCAGCGTGTTCTGGGCGGCGACGACACTGGTTATCAAGAAGACACCGCTGAGCGATGCTGCACCGGAAAAAACCTTGCTTTATCAGTTACTTATTGCGGCGATTGTACCTTTGCCTTTTGCGCCGATGCTGGGGGATGCGGTTCGTGATCCGACTATGCTGACCTATGCGGCTTTTGTGTTTCAGTCGGCCTTTATTGTCGCTTTTACCTATCCGCTGTGGTTCTGGATGATCCGCCGTTATCCTGCTTCAGCCCTGTCAAATTTCGCATTGCTGATCCCTGCCTTCGGGGTGATGCTGAGCGGACTGGTGCTGGGTGAGCCTATGAGCTGGAAGCTATTTGCAGCGCTTGGCCTGATCGCAGGCGGATTATTTATTGCCAATTATGCGCAGCGTATTGCGGTGCGCAAAGCAGCGCAGCAATTTGATACTGACTTGGCAAAAACTATGCAGGAAAAAGCCTCACTATGAAACTGGTGCTGTTTGATTGTGACGGAACGCTGGTGAATAGCGGCGGCGTTATTCATCGTTGTATGGCCGAGACTTTTGCGAGTGCAGGTCTGCGTGTGCCGGAACTGAGCGAGACACAGGAAATTATCGGTCTGACCCTCAATCTGGCGATTTCGCAAATTTCCGGCATTCCTATGGGCGCTGAAATCGAGAATCTGACCGAGCAATATAAACAGCAGTTTCGTAAAATCCGGCTCGAACATGATTTTGACGAGCCGCTTTATGACGGTATTGCCGAATTGATTGATGTTCTGGCTGCGCAGGATGATATTCTGTTGGGTATGGTGACAGGAAAATCCCGCCGTGGCGTGATATCGGTGATGGAACGCCATGGTTTCGACCGGAATTTTCTTGTATCCCGCTGCGCAGATGATTGTCCATCCAAGCCACATCCGGCAATGGTGCTGGAATGTTGCCATGAGACGGGTTGCGATGTGTCGCAGACCTTTGTAATCGGTGATACGACTTACGATATGATGATGGCAGGCAGTGCCGGTGCTACAGCAATCGGTGTAAACTGGGGCTATCATAAGCCGGACAGATTAAGTGAAGCGGGTGCCGCAACTATATTGCATCATCCGTCGGATTTGTTGGGGCAGCTTGCGCGCTGATGGCGTGGTGAGATTCTGAACCGAAATATTTAGGAAATAAAATGCGCAATATTCTTGAAGATATCGAACAGGCACGGCTCGATCATGAGGCGATGCTGTCTGATCCTGATCCGGTTATCCGCGCACAAAAGCAGATGCTGACGCCATTGCCGAAGCGTTTCTATAAAGACGTGACTGTCGGTGCCTATGAAGCCGGTGGTTTTGCCATATTGCTGGATGGCAAGCTGGTCAATACGCCGCTGCGAAACAAGCTGGTTCTGCCAACGGAAGCCGCTGCGCAGATCGTGGCAGAAGAATTTGCCCGTCAGGATACACATATTAATCCGGCAGATATGCCGGCAACCCGTCTGGTCAATACGGCGATTGATGGTGTTGCTGCGGAAACGCAGGCGGTGCTGGAAGAAATTCTGCGCTTCGCCGGTACTGATCTGCTGTGCTATCGCGCAGACAGCCCGAAAGAACTGGTTGACCGCCAGCGTGAACATTGGGATCCGCTGCTTGATTGGGCCGCGACACTTGGTGCGAATTTCGAGGTTACAGAAGGCCTGATGCATGTGGCGCAACCGCGTGAGGCGCTGGCTGCTTTCGGTGCACATCTGCGTATGGTTTCTGATCCTGTTGCACTGGCTGCTCTGCATGTGATGACCACACTTTGCGGCTCGGCAATTACCGGTCTGGCATTGTTTAAAGGTGCCATTGATGTGGATACGGCATGGAAGGTCGCCCATGTCGATGAAGACTGGACGATTGAACAATGGGGGGAGGATGAAGAGGCGCAGGTGCGCCGTGCATGGCGGGAGCGGGAAATCCGTGCAGCTGATGCGCTGGTGCGTGCACTCTAATCAACGCTGAAATTGATATAAATTTAAGCCGCGCCGGTTTGTCCGCCGCGGCTTTTTTCTATCGATAAATATAAAATAATCAGAGTCTTACATGGATTATCTGCCAATTAGATTCATTGATTGTCAGGCAAATAAAAAACCCCGCCATTGGCGGGGTTTCTTGTTTCGGGAGGATGTATCAGCAGGAGTAATACATATCGAATTCAACCGGATGCGGAGCCATTTCAAAGCGCATGACTTCCTGCATTTTCAGTTCAATGAAGCTGTCGATCTGATCGTCGCTGAACACGTCGCCAGCTTTGAGGAAGGCACGGTCTTTGTCGAGGCTCTGGAGGGCTTCACGCAGAGAACCGCAAACGGTAGGAATTTTTTTCAGTTCTTTAGCTGGCAGATCATAGAGATCTTTATCCATTGCCTGACCCGGATGGATCTTGTTCTTGATGCCGTCAAGACCAGCCATCAGAATGGCAGCAAAGCAATAGTAAGGGTTTGCAGTCGGATCAGGGAAGCGGACTTCCAGACGCTTTGATTTTGGCGAATTACCAAATGGAATACGGCAGGAAGCTGAACGGTTGCGGGCGGAATAGGCCAGCAGAACAGGCGCTTCATAACCCGGAACCAGACGCTTATAAGAGTTGGTCGAAGGGTTGGTGAAGGCATTCAGTGCTTTGGCGTGTTTGATTACGCCGCCGATGAAGAACAGACAGCTTTCTGACAGACCGGCATATTCATTACCGGCGAAAGTCGGCTTGCCGTCTTTCCAGATCGATACGTGAACATGCATGCCCGAACCATTGTCACCGAAGATTGGCTTCGGCATGAAGGTTGCGGTCTTGCCATAGGCATTTGCAGTCTGGTGAACGACATATTTGAAGAGCTGCATCTTGTCGGCATTAGCGACGAGCGTGTCGAATTTCACGCCGAGTTCGTGCTGAGCGGCTGCAACTTCATGGTGATGCTTTTCAACGGTTACGCCCATTTCGGACAGAACTGTGAGCATTTCCGAGCGCATATCCTGACAGCTGTCGATTGGCGGAACAGGGAAATAGCCGCCTTTAACGCGCGGACGGTGACCCATATTGCCGGTTTCGTAATCGGTGTCATCATTTGATGGCAGTTCGCTGGAATCCAGCTTGAAACCGGTATTGTAAGGGTCGTTTTTGTATTTTACATCATCGAAGATGAAGAATTCAGCTTCCGGGCCGATGAAAACAGTGTCGCCGATGCCAAGCGATTTCACATAGGCTTCTGCTTTCTTGGCAGTGCCGCGCGGATCGCGGTTGTAGTTTTCGCCGGTAACAGGATCGAGAATATCGCAAAGCAGAACCAGAGTGGACGCTGCAAAGAACGGATCCATGTGAGCGGAAGCCGGATCAGGCATCAGAACCATGTCGGATTCATTGATGGCTTTCCAGCCGCCGATAGAGGAGGCGTCGAACATAACGCCGTCGGTGAACATGTCTTCATCAACCATGCCCACATCCATAGTCACATGGTGCAGCTTGCCTTTAGGGTCAGTAAAACGCAGGTCAACGAATTTTACGTCGTTGTCAGAGATCAGTTTCAGAATGTCATGGGCGGTCGTCATATGCATTTTCCTATTGAACGACGTTAAACTGAGAAAATTTGTCCGGCATAACCGGTGACTTACATATCAGATGGCATCAGGGCCGGTTTCGCCGGTACGGATGCGGATCACTTCTTCAACGCTGGAGATAAAGATTTTACCATCGCCGATACGGCCGGTTTGTGCGGCTTTGCGGATGGCTTCCACCGCTGCGTCCACTGCATCATCGGCAAGCACGACTTCGATTTTTACCTTTGGCAGAAAATCGACAACATATTCCGCGCCGCGATACAGTTCAGTGTGGCCTTTTTGACGGCCGAAACCCTTGGCTTCCAGAACGGTGATACCTTGCAGGCCGACGTCCTGAAGTGCTTCTTTGACTTCATCAAGTTTGAAAGGCTTAATGATAGCTTCGATTTTTTTCATCAGAATGCTGCCTCCGTTTATTTCTGAGCCTTACATGGCCTTGAAATATCATAAGCATAAATCGTGCCAAAATCTGCGAATTTATAATCTGACGGGTAAAATTTTATAATTTTTTATGGGCAGGCAGAATTTTAATTGGCAGCTTTTGCTGCAGCTTGTTGAAATGTTTGGTTTATTTTTAAATGATGTCAAAAAGTGAATTTCAGCTGAGGCAAAGAATGTGCAGAAATTTCAGGCAAGGCTGCATCTGCGTTGCCTTTGCATGAAAAAATGGCAGTGATAAATATGATTGCCGGATTATGATTGCCTAAAATTTAGGCATTGTGCGTTCTAAATAAGCATGTGTGAAGCAATGAAGCATTCTTTCAGGAGCCTGATATGGAATTATTGACGCCGGAAGAGATGGGGCAGGCTGACCGGATTACCATTGCGGGTGGTATTGCAGGCTATCATCTGATGCAGCGCGCCGGACAGGCGGTATTTGAGGAGATTGTAAGATTTTGGCCAGATGCCCGTTCTGTCGCTGTGCTTTGTGGTTCCGGTAATAATGGCGGCGATGGCTATGTCGTCGCAAAGCTGTTGAAGGCGGCGGGCATATCTGTGGCTTGCTTTTATACGGAACAACCCAAAACGAACAGTGATGCGGCTCTTGCCTATGCTGACTATGTGTCTTTGGGCGGGCAGGTTCTGCCGCTTCATCATTTTATACCTGAAGATTATTCGCTGGTTGTGGACGCTTTGCTCGGTGCGGGGCTGGTGCGTGATGTAAGCGGAGAGCTGACAACTTGTATCACAAGGCTGAACATGTCCGGTATATCTGTCTGTGCGATTGATCTGCCAAGCGGTGTATCTGGACTGGACGGGCAGATTAAAGGCGCTGCTGTGCAGGCGCAGCACACGGTTACGTTTTTTCGTAAGAAGCCCGGACATTTATTGCAGCCGGGACGTGAGTTATGCGGTGAAGTGCATGTCCGCGATATCAGCATTGAAGATACGGTATTCGAAACAATACCGGTCAGGCTTTATGAAAATCTGCCGGAGCTTTGGTGTGATGCTCTCCCTGTTACACTGGTCAATGCCCATAAATTTACACGCGGCCATGTCGGGGTATTTTCCGGCGGGATGATGTCCACCGGTGCTGCACGTCTGAGTGCGGCGGCTTCCGCGCGTGCAGGGGCGGGGCTGGTGACAATGATTGCACCGCCGGATGCATTGCCTGTTCATGCCGCACATCTGACGGGCACAATGCTGTATCCGTTAGGTGAAACTGTTGATGTTCTGAATTTTATTAAAGCGAGAAAAGTCAAAACTGTGGTTTTGGGGCCTGCCTTTGGCGATGTGCCAAGAGCGCGGGATTTGGTCTGTGCATTATTGGCGGAGTACGCAGATGAAACGGGTTTGAAAACACTGGTGCTGGATGCTGATGGAATCACGGCATTTAAAGATCCGCCGCAAATACTGTTTGCTGCCGCAGAACGATCAGGCTGTTCGCTGGTGCTAACACCGCATGAGGGAGAGTTTCAACGGTTATTCGGAGGATTGGTTACGGATAGTCAGAGTAAAGTTGAGAAAGCGCGGCTAGCTGCTCAGCTCAGCCATAGTGTGGTGATTTATAAGGGGGCGGATACGGTGATCGCCGCACCGGATGGCCGTGCTGCAATTAATAGCAACGGTAATGCATTACTGGCAACTGCCGGCTCCGGTGATGTGCTGACCGGTATTATCGCGGGGCTATGCGCACAGGACATGCCGGTTTTTGAAGCTGCCTGTGCGGCGGTGTGGATACATGCGGAAACTGCAAATTGTTTTGCCGAGGAAGCGCCGGTCGGCTTAATCGCCGAAGATATGCCTGACCTGATTGTAAAAGTATGGGCAAGACTTGCGAAAATGGTTTGCTCTCAAATGACAGCATATCCCTGAAAAATGGGAAGCACTGAGATAAGAAAATCAGATCACAGAGCTGATTTTCGTTCCCGTATCATTTAATAAAAACGCCGCCTGTTTTATCAGGCGGCGTTTTTATTTATTCAGCTGCGAGTGTTTTGCCGTCAGGGCGACGTTCCAGCAGTTCCTTCAGGAAGTGGCCGGTATAAGAACGCGGTTCGGCGACGATATCTTCCGGACGACCAACAGCAACGATCTCACCACCGCCGTCACCGCCTTCAGGGCCGAGATCCAATACCCAGTCAGCGGTTTTGATGACTTCGAGATTATGCTCGATAACAGCAACCGTATTGCCCTGATCAACAAGCTCGTGCAGCACTTCCAGCAGTTTGGCAACGTCATGGAAATGCAGGCCTGTGGTTGGCTCATCAAGAATGTATAGCGTCTTGCCGGTTGCGCGACGGGATAGTTCCTTGGCAAGCTTAACACGCTGGGCTTCACCGCCGGAGAGCGTGGTCGCCTGCTGGCCGATCTTGATATAGCCAAGACCGACGCGGTTCAGCGTTTCCATCTTGTCACGGATACTTGGCACCGCAGCGAAGAATTCCACACCTTCTTCAACCGTCATATCAAGAACATCGGCGATGCTCTTGCTTTTAAACAGAACTTCCAGTGTTTCACGGTTGTAGCGTTTGCCGTTACAAACATCACATGTAACGTAAACATCAGGCAGGAAGTGCATTTCAATCTTGATAACACCGTCACCTTGACAGGCTTCACAGCGTCCGCCTTTGACGTTGAATGAGAAGCGCCCAGGCTGATACCCGCGTGCTTTTGCTTCCGGCAGACCGGCAAACCAGTCACGGATTGGTGTGAATGCACCGGTATAAGTTGCCGGATTGGAACGCGGTGTACGGCCGATTGGTGACTGATCGATATCAATGACCTTGTCCAGCAGTTCCAGACCTTCAATCCGGTCGTGTTCGGCTGGATGCTCGCGGGAGCCCATAATTTTACGTGAAGCAGCTTTATACAGGGTTTCGATCAGGAAGGTGGACTTACCACCACCGGACACACCGGTTACTGCGGTAAAGGTACCAAGCGGAATTTCACCGGTTACGTTTTTCAGGTTATTGGCACGGGCGCCGACAACTTTAATGCGTTTGGATTTGGCGATCTTACGGCGTTCTGCCGGAACCATAACCTGCATTGCGCCGGACAGATATTTGCCGGTGATAGAATTTGGATTGTTTATCACTTCGGACGGTGTGCCCTTAGCAATAATCTGGCCGCCATGAATACCGGCTGCCGGACCAATATCAACGACATAATCGGCTGTGAGGATGGCATCCTCATCATGCTCAACCACAATTACGGTATTGCCGAGATCACGCAGATGACGCAGCGTGTCGAGCAGACGCGCATTGTCGCGCTGATGCAAACCAATGGATGGTTCATCCAGCACATAGAGAACGCCGGTCAGGCCGGAGCCGATCTGCGAAGCCAGGCGAATACGCTGGCTTTCACCGCCGGAAAGCGTGCCGGAATTACGCGACAGTGACAGATAATCCAGCCCCACATCATTGAGGAAGCGCAGGCGTTCACGGATTTCTTTCAGAATACGGGCAGCAATTTCGTTCTGTTTACCATTGAACTGCTGGTCAATCGTGCTGAACCACTGATCTGCATTACGGATCGACATTTCCGTTAACTGACCGATATGCATCATGCCGACTTTAACCGCCAGTGCTTCCGGTTTCAGGCGATAGCCTGCACAGGAAGGGCAAGGTGTGGCAGACATATATCGCTCAATCTCTTCACGCGACCAGTTGGAATCAGTTTCCTTCCAGCGGCGCTGCAGATTAGGAATAACACCTTCAAATGTCTTGGTGGTTTCGTAAGAGCGTGAGCCATCCTTATAAACAAAGGTAATTTCTTTGCCCTTTGTGCCGTGAAGCACAGCCTTTTGTGCATCTTCGCTCAAATCCTGCCACTTATCTGTCAGCTTGAAACCATAGGCTTTGCCCAGTGCTTCCAATGTCTGATTGTAATATGGCGATGAGGATTTTGCCCAAGGTGCGATTGCACCGTCTTTCATGCGCAGAGTTTCATCCGGCACAATCAGGTTCGGGTCAATGGCCTGCTGAGAACCAAGACCGTCACAGGTCGGGCACGCACCAAACGGATTGTTGAAGGAGAACAGGCGCGGCTCAATCTCGGCAATGGTAAAGCCAGAAACAGGGCAGGCGAATTTTTCTGAGAATAGCACGCGCTCATGGGTGTCATTCTTGGATTTATTGGCACTGTCTGCTGCGGTTGCTTCCGGTGGCAGCGGTTTATCCGCAAATTCTGCAATCGCCAGACCTTCGGCGAGTTGCAGACAGGTTTCCAGACTGTCGGCCAGACGCGAAGCCAGATCAGGACGCACCACAACGCGGTCAACCACGACATCAATATCGTGCTTGTATTTCTTATCCAGTGCCGGTGCGTCAGCTATTTCATAGAAAACACCATCAATTTTGACACGCTGGAAGCCTTTTTTCTGCAGTTCAGCGAGCTCTTTGCGGTATTCACCCTTACGGCCGCGTACAATCGGCGCCATGATATAGAGGCGAGTGCCTTCTTCAAAAGCCATCACGCGGTCAACCATCTGGCTGACAGTCTGGCTTTCAATCGGCAGGCCGGTGGCAGGGGAATAAGGTACGCCAACGCGTGCATAGAGCAGGCGCAGATAGTCGTAAATCTCGGTGACAGTACCGACCGTTGAGCGCGGGTTGCGGCTGGTGGTTTTCTGTTCAATGGAAATAGCCGGTGACAGACCGTCAATCTGGTCAACATCCGGCTTTTGCATCATTTCCAGAAACTGGCGTGCATAGGCTGAAAGACTTTCGACATAACGGCGCTGACCTTCCGCATAAATCGTGTCGAAAGCGAGCGATGATTTACCGGAACCGGACAGACCGGTCATGACAATCAGCTTGTCGCGCGGCAGATCAATATCAATATTTTTCAGATTATGTTCGCGGGCGCCGCGAATGGAAATAAATTTTTGATCGCTCATCAGCATTGTGCCTGCGGTTGGTGCGTAACAATTTGGCCGGAAACAGGAGAATGGCAGGATTTACAATGCCTCAGCCGAAACTCAGACATTTATATAGGTGCGCTCTGCTCAAACTCAATATTGACCGGATTTGTACTCTGTTTTGCGGAACCGCGCTGCACCAATGACAGTCCAGCTGCTCTCCCGCAATTTTGCAAAAGGTTATAGAACAAAATATGAACTTAAGTCCAGTCAGATTTTGGTTGTAATCGCAGCAAAGCAGAATTTCTTGTCTAGAGCGGTTTACGTCCAGATTGGATCATAGTACTCGCTCTAGATTCTTTATTTGGTCGCATTATCACGGGCGTCAAGTTGATCCAACTTGACTGTGAAATGCTCTAAGTTCATCAAATGACGATGTAATATAATGTGAAAACCTATCAGTTGACGATGCGCTGTCCTGAGAGCACACTGAAATTGTCTTCAGCATCAGCGGAGGAAAGGGATGTAAAGTCCCGAACAGCTGAAGACGGGCGAAAGCCCAGACAGGAACTTATACTGTTCCGCGCGAAACAGGAGGAATATAAGGATGAGTCCACCTGACCATGCATGACGATATTGTATCGTCGAAAAATAATGTTTTTTCTGAAACTACCGGATTTCTGTAAGGACTATCTGTGAAGATAGTATGCATAGAAAGATCAATGACTATATTCACCGATCTGTGTGCTTCGGCAGCAAATCGCAGAATATAGGATTTGCTGAAAGTGGTAAGGTTCTGAAAATTATAGCTGAATGCTATATCTGCGGTTCAGAGCCAGACTGTCACAAATGAAAGTTGAAGTGTGGTTTTATTGAAAGAGCAACAATTTATCATTTCTGCAGATAACCTGCCTTTAGGGCAGCTTTCTGAAAGCTTGTCGGCGAATGACTACCGACAAAATGGGATGAACCCCAATCAAAAGCCCTGCGCGCCAAAATAAGTGAGCGGCAGGGCATTTTTGTATCTTGCATAAACTTATTGCCGAGGCAGATGCGCCTCTACCCTTTCTCATCTTCTCTCCCAGCTTAATAGTGATGCGATAAGCCTGCTGATAACGGCGGGATGAAAGCAATTGCGCGGATAAATTTGCGGTGCTTATATGCCGGTGGTGGTATCGGGGAGCATGACGACATACCGCCACGGAGGGTTCTCAAAAATCAGGGCAAAGACGCTGTGTTTTTGCCTAAAGACAGTTTGCGACAGCGGCGGCTCCTGCTTCTGGCGGAATTGTTTTGATTGCAGAATATGGAAATAATTTTAATGACAAGCATATCGCATAAACCGCGCGCGCGTGATCTCGGTATTCCGTTTACAGGCACAACCGGCCCGAATAATGCCATTACCGATGTTGAAGGCGTGACGGTTGGTTATTCGACGATTATCGAGGGTGAGGGCAAGTTAGAGACCGGTAAAGGCCCTGCACGCACTGGCGTTACAGCCATTCTGCCACGGGGTAAGACATTCAATCCGGTTTTCTCCGGCTGGTATTCTCTCAACGGTAATGGCGAAATGACCGGCACAACATGGGTGGAGGAGAGCGGTTTTCTGGAAGGGCCGATAGCGATCACCAATACGCATAGCGTTGGCGTGGTGCGGGATTCTGTAGTTTCATGGCTGATTGATAATGATCTGACGGGGCCGCATTTCAAAGATCTTTATTGGCTACTGCCGGTGGTAGCTGAAACATGGGACGGTATCCTGAACGATATCAACGGCATGCATGTGAAAAAAGAACATGTCTATGCCGCGCTGGATAATGCTGCGGGTGGTAAAATTGCAGAAGGTAATGTCGGTGGCGGCACCGGCATGAACCTGTTTCATTTTAAAGGCGGCACTGGCACATCCTCCCGTAAACTGAGCGATGAAGAGGGCGGTTATACTGTCGGCGTCTTGGTGCAGGGTAATTTCGGCAGACGGCAGGATTTGATGATTGCCGGTGTGCCGGTCGGTGAGGAAATTACCGAGCTGATGCAGGATACATCATGGACGCGTGAGGAAAGCGGCTCGATTATCGTTGTCGTGGCAACGGATGCGCCGCTGCTGCCGCATCAATTGAAACGGCTGGCACGTCGTGTGCCTGTTGGCATTGGTCGTGTCGGTGGTTTTGGTGCCAATGGCAGCGGTGATATTTTTATCGCGTTTTCAACGGCCAATCCTGATGCTTTTAGTCGCGAAGAGACTACACAAATGGAGATGGTTTCCAATAATAAAATGGATCCGCTCATTCAGGCAGCCGCTTTGGCAACCGAAGAGGCCATTATCAATGCGATGATTGCCGCGGAAACCATGAAAGGGCGGGACGATAATATCTCTTACGCACTTCCGCATGACCGGCTTGTTGAAGTTATGAAGAAGTATAACAGACACTCTGAATGAAATTTGTGACCGGGAGGCGGCTGAAAAGCCGCTTCTTTGTTGCGAACAGGGGCAGTTCGCTTTATTCGATGCTCTAACAGCAGTTTTTTGCAGCAGAGATATTATGAATATTCACGACACCACGCTGAATGGCGGCACACCCTCAACCGTGCAGGATAAAGCAGAACAATCTGCGCCGGTTTCCGATATCAGTCAGGAACTGGATGATTATGCATCCATGAGTGATGAGGATATGGGCGGCGACGGTTGTCATCCGTTGTTTCGCAATGTGCCGTCCTCGGTCGGCTTTAACAAGCTGCGCAAGCGCCTGCTGCGTCAGACCCGTCAGGCGATGGATGATTTTGCTATGGTGCGTCCGGGCGACCGCTGGCTGGTTGCGCTTTCCGGCGGTAAGGATTCCTATGGCTTGCTGGCTTTGCTGCTTGATTTGAAATGGCGCGGTGTGTTGCCGGTCGATCTGATTGCCTGCAATCTCGATCAGGGACAGCCGAATTTTCCGAAACATATTCTGCCGGATTACCTGACCAAAAATCAGATTACCCATCGCATTGAATATCAGGATACCTATTCGATCGTGACGGATAAGGTGCCGGAAAATCAGACCTATTGTGCGCTTTGCTCGCGTTTGCGCCGTGGTAATCTCTACCGTGTTGCGCGTGAAGAGGGCTGCTCGGCGCTGGTGCTTGGCCATCACCGCGAAGATATTCTCGAAACCTTTTTCATGAACTTGTTCCATGGTGGTCGTCTGGCGTCGATGCCACCGAAACTGCTGAATGATGAAGGCGATTTGCTGGTCTTGCGCCCATTAGCCTATGCGGCGGAAGATGATCTGGCAAAATTTGCCACAGCGATGGAATTCCCGATCATTCCTTGTGATCTGTGCGGCAGTCAGGATGGCCTACAGCGCAATATGATGAAGGCCATGCTGACCGATATTGAAAAGCGCATGCCAGGTCGTAAAGATACGATGATCCGCGCGCTGGCCAATGTGCGTCCGAGCCATTTGCTGGATCGTAAGATTTTTGATTTTGCGTCACTGATGGCGCCGGAACTATCCTCCCCCTCAGAAGAATAACGGAAGCAGAACATGTTTGATCATCACGAGATTAACTGGCTGGCTGATTTGCTCAGCTCGACCGCTGATACTGAAATTCTGCCGCGATTTCGCCGGCTGGACAGTGGTGATATCCGCCAGAAAACCTCGGCTGCTGATCTGGTGACTGAGGCCGATGTCAATTCGGAAAAGGTGATCACCGCTGCGCTGCGTGAGCGCTTTGCTGGTGCTATGATCGTAGGCGAAGAAGCCTGCAGTGAAAATCCGGCACTGTTGAATGGTCTTAACTCTGCGGATCTGGCTTTCACCATTGATCCGGTGGATGGTACATTCAATTTCGCATCCGGTGTTCCGCTGTTTGGTGTCATGCTCTCGGTCAATATCAAAGGCGAAACTGTTGCCGGTATCATCTATGATCCGATGGGGCGTGACTGGCTGATCGGTGTTAAGGGGGCGGGCAGCTATATCCGTCGTGCCGATGGCAGTGAACATAAAGTGCGTGTTGCTGATGCGCCGCCATTGAACCAAATGACCGGTTGTGTATCTTGGCAATATCTGCCGGAGCCTGACCGTACGCTGGTTGCCGGTAATCAGGCGAAGTTTCTCTCGCATCTCGGTTATCGCTGTGCAGCGCATGAATATCGCGTGATTGCCACTGGTTCTGCGCATTTCGCGGTTTATAATAAGCTGATGCCTTGGGATCACCTGCCGGGCAATCTGATTCATCAGGAAGCCGGAGGTTATACTGCGCGGCTTGATGGCAGTGCTTATAAGCCGGGTCATGTGGATGGTGGTTTGATTATCGCGCCGGATACAGATAGCTGGCAGGCGATAAAGCAGACGCTGTGGCAGAAATAACGGTTCGCATTTATGAAAAAAGGCCGCTTAATGCGGCCTTTTTATTGGTTTTATTTCTCAATCATATGCTGTGGTGACGGAGATACCGCGCGGAACAATTTACCCTGTTCTGCAATCAGCACAAACACCATCGCAATGGCACCGACGATGAAATAGCCAAGCGCCATCGGTACAGTTGTGCCGTTGAAGGACTGGCCGATCAGCATACCGATGGCTGCACCGGTCAGCGACTGTACAAAGCCGAGAACGGAAGAAGCCGTACCGGCAACCTGACCAAGCGGCTCCATTGCCAAAGCATTGAAGTTACCGCCGATAGAGCCGAAGCAGAACATGATCAGTGCAAAGATCACGATATAAATCGGGAATGGCACTGGCCCTTCAAAAAATACCGACAGCAGGAACAACAGCAGGCTGAGGCTGATAAATGTAATCAGCAATACCTGCGAAATCCGCCGCATGCCGAAACGCCCGACCATCCGTGAGTTCAGGAAGGCAGACAGTGCCATGAAGGCGGCAACGGCAGCAAATGCCACCGGAAAGCCACGCCCCAGATTATAAATGCCGACATAAATCTGCTGGGCAGAGTTGATGAAGCCGAATAGCGAGCCGAGCATAAAAGATGCGGCCAGCGTGTAGCAGAATGCCACGCGGTTACCGATAACAATGCCGAAGCCGCTGATAATGGATTTGGCTGTGAAAGGACGGCGGTTTTCCGGTGCCAGAGTTTCCGGCATACGGGAATAGGCCCAGAAACCGATCACACAGGCAAATAAAGCCATAAAGCCGAAGATCATATGCCATTCGGAGAAGATCAGAATGACTTCGCCGGTTGCCGGTGCAATCACCGGAACGATCATGAAGACCATCATGGCAAGCGACATGATTTCAGCCATAGCACGGCCGGAATAGCGGTCACGCACAATCGAAACAGTCATGACGCGGGTAGCTGCGGCACCGATCCCCTGCAGGAAGCGCAAAACCAGTAGCATATTGAATTCCGGCACCCAGACGCAGGCCAGCGAGGTGACGACATAAATGCCGATGCCGATCAGCAGTGGCTTTTTACGGCCAAAACGATCACTGATCGGGCCATAAAGCAGCTGTGAGACTGCAAAGCCGAACAGGTAGACTGTAACGACATATTGGTGATGGTTCGGTGTCAGAACACCGAGAGAATTGCCGATTTCGGCCAAAGCTGGCAGCATGACATCAATAGCCAGCGCATTGATTGCCATCAGTGCCGCGATAAGGGCAATAAATTCCGGTCTGGATAATTTAAATCCGTCGGAGGCTTGATTGCCGGATGCAGATACCGCATCTGCAGGAAGTTCACTTTTCATCTTTTACATGCCTTGTCCGGCCGGAAATACGGTCGGAAAAATCTATTGCGGATCAGCAACCGGCAGACCGATGATGACACAATTTGCTATTGATGTGTCTGTGGCCGGATACTGAAGCGATGTTCCGCAAACCGCTGAAACTCGGATTGTTTACGGAACAGAGGTGTTTTGAATAGCGCGCAGGCAGAAACAGTCCGGTATCTGCCGAGCTATAAAGGGCGAAAGCCGTGCAGCCTCAAAACGGTTACAGGGGCGTCCGCAATCTTGTGACCTGAAACTTCAGGAAGGGCATTTACCGCAGCAATTCGATGCAGCCTTATGCAGGCGGTGCCGCAGATAAATACTGTTTGAAAATATTGATACCGGAAAAACTTTTCGCCGCATTCGTGAGATACTGCGCTCAAATTTCTGGCGAAGCAGTTTTACAGGCCGGTATATTCCAACATATAGGGATTTGCGCAGAGCGCAATCTGGCCGGAATGATAAATTCTATTTAATAGTTTAAATGAAAAAAAAACGGCAGAAGATCTGCCGTTTTTTGATAATCACATATTCGTGAAGTCTTTGCTGCGGATCAGGCTGCCTTGGTGGCAATGCCTTTTTCTGTCAGCAGAGCCTGCAATTCACCGGCCTGGAACATTTCACGCACGATATCGCAACCGCCAATGAACTCACCTTTTACATAAAGCTGAGGAATAGTCGGCCAGTTGGAATATTCCTTGATGCCCTGACGGATTTCGTCAGAAGCCAGAACATTGATGCCTTTGTAGTCAACGCCGATATAGTCCAGCACCTGAACAACCTGACCGGAGAAACCGCATTGCGGGAAATCCGGTGTGCCTTTCATGAAAAGCACGACATCGTTGTTTTTGACTTCATTATCGATAAGCGCAGTGATGCCGCTCATGGGAGTGTCCTTTCATTGCCGGCGGGACAAATTCCGCCAGAGTTAGGCTTTATAAATTGGCTGCTTTTTAAGCGATGCGGGAAACATCTTCCAGAACGCCTGTTGCCGCAGGGTATTTTGTGAGCCTGACTGCACTGCACTCAGGCTCAGTGAATTGTTATTCCGGTGCGCGGGTCTGCAATGCCAATGCGTGCAACACGCCGCCCATATTGCCGCCGAGGGCGTCATAAACCATCTGATGCTGCTGAACGCGGGTTTTACCGCGAAAGGCTTCCGCTACGACTTCGGCAGCGTAATGATCACCGTCTCCGGCAAGGTCGCGGATGCTGACAACAGCGCCGGGAATGCCTGCCTTGATCATGTCTTCAATATCACCAGGTGCCATAGCCATATTAAAATCCTCCGAGAGCATTTTTTCTGATCAGAGTGTGCCGCGACCGATCTGTTCTGTCGCGCCAGCTCTGTTTTTTTGTTTTAGCATCTTGTCCAAAACCTGTCTTAAGCTTTTGGGGATACTCTTCTTAAATTGGAGCCTGCGTCTCGGTGTTTCAAGACGCAGGCTCCGTTATTAACGGGTATTAAAATCTGGTTTCAGATTTCGCCGTTCATATAGTCAGGGAACCATGATTCATAGGCCTGATGCAACTGTTCAACAGATACAGGCTTTGCGGAACCGAGGATAACAGACTTACCACCGGTGCGACCGATAAATGGTGCTGCAATACCGGCTTTTTCTGCGCGGCTCTGTACCTGTGCCAGATTGGCTTCGGTCACGGTCAGCACATAACGTCCCTGATCTTCACCGAAGAAGGTGAGAACCGGATTATGGGCTGCCGGTTCATTAATGGTTGCGCCGATTTCGCCTTTGATAGCCATTTCAGCCACAGCCTGAGCCAGACCGCCCGATGAGCAGTCGTGAACTGCTGTGACCAGCCCATCTTCGATCAGGCCGCGAACGAAGTCGCCGGTCGCTTTTTCATGCGCCAGATCAACATGCGGAGCAGGGCCGTCGATGCGGTTGTGAACATCACGCATATAGGCGGACTGGGCAATATGTGTGCCCCAGCCTTCCGGTGCGCCTGCGAGCAGAATGGCTTCGCCTTCGCCTGCAAAACGGATGCGTGCCATTTTCGACCAGTCTTTGATCAGGCCAACGCCGCCGATGGTCGGTGTCGGCAGAATGCCCTGACCATTGGTTTCGTTGTAGAGCGAGACGTTACCGGAAACGATCGGGAATTCCAGCACGCGGCAGGCTTCGCCGATACCCTTGATCGCATGAACCAGCTGGCTCATGATTTCTGGACGCTCAGGATTGCCGAAATTGAGGTTGTCGGTCGAAGCAAGCGGTGTAGCACCGGTTGCTGTCAGGTTGCGCCAGCACTCGGCTACAGCCTGCTTACCGCCTTCAAACGGATCTGCTTCCACATAACGCGGTGTTACGTCGGAAGAGAAAGCCAGAGCTTTGGTTTCATGGCCGTCAACGCGGATCACACCGGCATCGCCACCCGGCAATTGCAGGGAGTTACCCTGAATCAGCGTGTCATATTGTTCATAGACCCAGCGGCGGGAAGAACCATTGGCAGAGTTGAGCAGCTTGATCAGGCTGTCTGCAATATCGGCAGCCGGTACATCATCGGCAGCCAGCGGTTTTGGTGCAACAGCCGGTGTCCACGGACGATCATATTCAGGCGCTTCATCGCCGAGTTCCTTGATCGGCAGATCGGCAACCTGTTCACCCTGATGGAAGACGCGGAAACGCAGGTCGTCAGTGGTTTTACCAACGATAGCAAAATCCAGACCCCATTTTTTGAAGATCGCCTGTGCTTCTGCTTCCTGTTCAGGACGCAGCACCATCAGCATGCGTTCCTGACTTTCAGAGAGCATCATTTCATAGGCGGACATCTGTTCTTCGCGCACCGGTACGGTGTCGAGGTTCAGTTCAATGCCGAGATCGCCTTTGGCGCCCATTTCAACAGCAGAGCAGGTGAGACCGGCAGCGCCCATATCCTGAATAGCGATAACCGCACCGGAAGCCATCAGCTCAAGGCAGGCTTCAAGCAGGCATTTTTCAGTGAACGGATCACCAACCTGAACGGTCGGGCGCTTTTCATCAATCGATTCATCAAATTCAGCCGATGCCATTGTCGCGCCGCCAACGCCGTCACGACCGGTTTTGGCACCGAGATAAACAACCGGCAGGCCAACGCCTTCGGCCTTGGAATAGAAAATCGCATCGGATTTTGCGAGACCCGCTGCAAAAGCATTGACGAGAATGTTGCCGTTGTAACGGGCATCAAATTCAACTTCACCGCCGACAGTCGGCACGCCGAAAGCATTGCCGTAACCGCCAACACCGGAAACAACGCCGGAAACGAGGTGACGGGTTTTCGGATGGTCAGGCTCACCGAAGCGCAGAGCATTCATGGCTGCAACCGGGCGGGCACCCATGGTGAATACGTCACGCAAAATACCGCCGACACCGGTCGCCGCGCCCTGATAAGGCTCGATGTAAGACGGGTGGTTGTGGCTTTCCATTTTGAAAACAACGCAATCGCCGTCATCAATATCGACAACACCGGCATTTTCACCCGGGCCCTGAATAACGCGCGGACCTGTTGTTGGCAGAGTGCGCAGCCATTTCTTGGAGGATTTATACGAGCAATGTTCGTTCCACATTGCCGAGAAAATACCCAGCTCCGTAAAGCTTGGCTCACGACCGATCAGGTCAAGAATGCGCTGGTATTCGTCGGGCTTGAGGCCGTGTGAGGCAATCAGTTCCGGTGTGATCGGGTAATCATTACGGATTGACTTTTTGCTGTCCATATCGGTGTCGCTGTCTTCTTTGATCTATGAGCCGGAGCTCGGATATGTGATAGGTTCGATGCTTAATTCTTATGTGCCGCCAGCTTCGCTGGCATATTCGGTTAGCAGCTTTTTTGTCCGGAAGCCCAGCGCGCTGTATCGCGCTCGATGCGTTCGGAAAGCGGGCTTTGCATTAACGGGCCGAAACGCTCCATACGTCCCGGATTGCCTTCTGCCTGCACAACCAGCAAAGGCCGGTCATTCGGGTTCTTTGCTGGGACGACGAGAATACGCGGTCGGCCGGTATAAGAAACCAGTTCCGGCGCCAGCGTATATTGGCGGAACTGAGGGTCGCCGGATTTAAACCAGCATTGTCTTGCACCAAGCGCCACGCGCTCCATGGTCGCCAAAGCCGTATGACTGACATTACCCGATGCGGGAGACGGGGATTTTTTAGACGCGAGACATCCGCTTAAAGCAACTGCGGACAAAGCCATTACAATTATATGCGCCAATTTCATAAAAGACTGAGCTCCGCAGGGGAAATGATTGTATGGTATTTCAGCATTTGCAAAGCCTGACTATTGTTTGTCAGGCTTTGCATATTTTAGGCTTTAGAGCGGTTTACCTCCAGATTGGATCATGGCGCTCGCTCTAAATTTTTTAGTGGTTGCATTATCACGGACGTCTAAGTTGTTCCAACTTGACTGTGAAATGCTTTAACTAGCTTTCGCCAGAGCTTTGCGGGCATCCTGCATTTCACCCAAAACGGCAGCGATTTCAGGAATACCTTCTGCATTGGTTTTATAGCCTTCAATATTCGGGCAATCGTCCAAAATTGTTTCAAAGCCTGGAAAACGACGCAGGCTTTCCAGCAGGAAGCGCGTTGGTGCAAGCCATGCATCCGCCAGTGTCACATGCTCACCCAATGCATATGGGCCGGAAGAAATACGGTCTTCAACGGTTTTTAGCGCATGGTGTACATGGTTGAAGACTTTCGCTGCTTTATCCGCAGGAAGCGGATTGGCAGGGCCTGCCAGCAAAACAGGGATGATCGACGGCAGCACATCCAGATCGAGCAGACGCATAATGATGCGAATTTGTGCGCGGTCTTTTGGATCAGCGGGCAGCATCGGTTTTTCAGGGAAACGCTCTTCCAGATATTCTGCGATCACAGAGGCTTCGAACAATGTCTCACCAGAACCGGTGACCAGCACAGGAATGCGGCGCATCGGGGAGATTTCACGGAAGCTCTCCGGCAGCGGTGGTCCGGCAGGCGCATCGATCAGTTTCAGCGGCAGGTCTTTGACCTCAGCAATAATGCGGATAAAGGCGCAGTAGGGTGATAAAGGCTTGTTATAGAGCTTCATAGTACTTCCTCCCGTTTTGCTGTTATGCAGGTCATGCTGCTGTAAAAGGAAATGCCCGCGCCGCGTTATTGCGCAAAGCGGGCATAACCTGATTTAGGAAGCCAGACGATCCAGTGCCGATGCAAACAGCGCGCGGCCGTCGGTACCGCCATGTGCCTGTTCGATCAGATTTTCCGGATGCGGCATCATGCCGAGCACATTGCCTTGTGCATTGGTAATACCGGCAATGTCATTGACTGAACCATTCGGGTTGGTGCCTTCCGCATAACGGAACACAACCTGACCATTGTCTTCGATCGATTTCAGAACATCGCTTTCAGCAAAATAATTGCCGTCATGATGGGCAACAGGGCTGCGAATGATCTGACCCTGTTCGTAACCGCGGGTGAAGACTGTCTGGTTATTGGCGATTTCGAGCTTTACTTCACGGCAAACGAATTTCAGCGAAGTATTGCGCATCAGCGCACCCGGCAGGAGACCTGCTTCGAGCAGAATCTGGAAGCCGTTGCAGACACCGATAACGCGCACACCGGCTTCTGCCTTTTTGCGCAATGCCTGCATCACAGGCATACGGGCTGCAATCGCACCGCAGCGCAGATAGTCGCCGTAGGAAAAGCCGCCCGGAATAACGATCAGGTCAACATCAGGAATTTCTGTGTCGGTCTGCCACACGGTCTGCGGAGCTTTGCCACCGATTTTTGTCAGTGCGGCAATCATATCGCGGTCGCGGTTCAGGCCGGGAAGAAGGATAACTGCTGATTTCATGGTGCAGATTACTTTCTTTTAATCCAACGCAGTAGCGGACGGATCGGAGCGGAAAATTATCAGCCGACGAACTGCCGGTAATCTGATTGCCCGTAAAGGCGGTTTCCGCTTTTCCTGCAACTGCTTTAATTACTCTTCATAATATGATGTCAGATGACATCAAAAGAAAGAGATCAGGCGATGTCGAAGCTGTAATCTTCAATAACGGTATTGGCGAGAAGCTTTTCGCACATGGCTTTCAGCTCGGCTTCAGCCTTTGCTTTGTCCGCAGTTTCAAGAACAACATCAAAAACCTTGCCCTGACGTACAGAATTGACGCCATCAAAGCCGAGGCTGCCGAGAGCGCCGACAATGGCTTTACCCTGAGGGTCGAGAACGCCGTTTTTCAGTGTGACGGTGACGCGTGCCTTAATCACTTTGTTATCCTGTATTTTAGAAGAGGGAATGTACAGTCTCCGCAGCGCGGAAATACTGCCTGAAAGACACAGCCCGGAAAGCGGCAGACTTCCCGGGCTGATTGCATAATTCTTTAAATCATTTTCGATTTAAAGATAAAATTATGCAACAATTTAAATGAACAGCGTCCTTTGCGCGCCTTAATTAAGGCGCGCGGCGCTGTTTGACGTTACTTGACCAGTGTCGGGCCGGTAGGGCGCGGCGGCTCGTTCTCGTTGATAATGCCGAGACGGCGTGCCACTTCCTGATAGGCCTCAACCAGACCACCCATATCACGGCGGAAACGGTCTTTGTCCATTTTCTCGTTGGTGGCAACATCCCAGAGGCGGGCTGAGTCCGGCGAAATTTCATCGGCCAGAACCACGCGCATCATGTCGCCTTCGAACAGACGGCCGCATTCGATTTTGAAATCGACCAGCTGAATGCCAACGCCGAGGAACAGGCCTGTGAGGAAGTCGTTGATACGGATGGCAAGTGCCATAATATCATCGAGTTCCGCAGGGCTTGCCCAGCCAAATGCAGTGATATGCTCTTCGGAGACCATCGGGTCATCGAGTGCATCGGCCTTGTAATAGAATTCAATGATTGAGCGTGGCAGAACGGTGCCTTCTTCAATCCCCAGACGCTTGGCCAGTGAGCCGGCGGCAACATTGCGCACAACGACTTCAAGCGGAATGATTTCGACTTCTTTAATCAGCTGCTCGCGCATGTTGACGCGGCGGATAAAGTGGGTCGGAATGCCGATCTTGTTCAACTGCGTAAAGATGTATTCGGAAATGCGGTTGTTCAGCACTCCCTTGCCATCAATCACTTCATGCTTTTTGGCATTGAAAGCGGTGGCATCATCTTTGAAAAACTGAATGAGCGTGCCTGGCTCCGGTCCTTCGTAAAGGATCTTGGCCTTGCCCTCGTAAATACGGCGGCGTCGATTCATGGGGTTTAGGAACCTCTGGGGTTTGCTGAGACCGTTTTGAGACGTCTCGTCTCATCCCGATGTTTCAGGAAGCGGCCACTGCAGCCGCAATGTCTGCGTTCCCTAGCGCAAATGATAACTTTTAACAATCATCCTTTATGCCGCTATGCTGTTTTTCAGCGATTGTTTTATGCTTTTTCTGTGCGCAGCCTCTGGTTGTGCCATTATGCGAACCCTATATGCCTAAAGCAGCCACGCATTATACTGTGATTTTGTTGCGGGCGGCGTATAATAAAGATCAAGAATAAACCGACTAACTGATATGTGAGGGACCTATGAGCGGAATGGACGAACGTCGCAATACATTCGAAAACAAATTTGCCCATGACGAAGATTTGCGGTTCCGCGCGATTGCCCGTCGCAATAAAATGCTTGGTCTCTGGGCTGCTGAAAAACTCGGCAAAACCGGAGAAGACGCACAGGCCTATGCCGGTGAAGTGGTGCGTGCAGATTTTGAAGAAGCCGGTGACGAGGATGTTATCCGCAAAATTACTGCTGATTTCAGTGCTGCATCCGTGAATGTCAGCGATGCTGAATTGCGTGTGCAATTGCTTGATTTGCTTGAGGAAGCTGCCAAGCAGATCAGCGCTGAATAATCAGTGCCTTTATAGATTTTCTGAAAAGCCGCACGGAACGCTCCGTGCGGCTTTTTTATTTGATGTTTACTGTGAAGCGCATAGACGCCTTTTTCATTGCGCTCTAAGGTGTCCGTCGGGAACATTCTGAAATATAAGATACATACAGGTGCATTCATGACAATATCACACTCTTTGGCCACCCGTTTGCGCTCCGGCGAAACGGTTCGTTCAGCATGGAGTACTATCTCTGATCCGCTTTTGTTGGAGAATATCAGCGCTCTGGGTTTTGATGCGGTGACGATGGATATGCAGCATGGTTCGCATACCGAGGCCAGCATCTGTCAGGGTATCGGTACAATAAAAGCCGCCGGTAAGCCTGCTATTGTGCGTATTCCAGTCGGTCGCTTTGATATAGCCAGCCGCGCTCTGGATTTCGGAGCCAATGCGGTGATTGCCCCGATGATCAATTCCGTTGAAGATGCGCAAGCCTTTGCCGCTGCCATGAAATATCCGCCGGTCGGTGAGCGCTCATGGGGGCCGCTGCGCAGTGATATCAGCTACGGGCAGGCCGGTTCCAATGAATATTTGCTCACGGTCAATCAGGAAACATTGAGTTTTGCGATGATCGAAACCCGTGCAGCCTATGAGGCACTGGATGATATTCTGGCCGTGCGCGGAATTGATGGTGTGTTTGTCGGGCCTGCAGATTTTTCAATTGCATGGAGCAATGGTCGTGAAGCTAACCCGCTTTCCGAGGATATTGTTGTGCCGCTGACGCGGATTGCGCAAAAAGCAGCCGCAAGCAACAAGCTGGCCGGAATTTATGCGCCCAACAGCGCATTCGCCAAACGGTATAATGCTCTCGGCTTCCGTTTCATAACACTGGCCTCGGATCGGGGCTATCTGGCCGCCGGTGCATCGGCAATGCTTAAAGCATGGGACGAGTGATGAGATAATAAAAAAGCCGCTTTTAAGCGGCTTTTTCTTTCAGAGCTTGGACAGAAACTGGGTGAAGACCATGGTGCCTTCAGGCCATGGGCCATGTCCGGATTCCGCATTAATGTGACCGGCTTCACCGGCATCAATCAGCAGTGAGCCCCATGCATTTGCAATATCTTCGGCCGACTCAAATTTTGAGAACGGATCATTGCGGCTGGCAATGGTGATGGCCGGAAACGGCAGACGCTCGCGCGGATAGGGGCCGAAAGTCATCAGATGTTTCGGACGAATCGTTTCATCCAGCACATCCGGTGGCGCGACGAAAAAGCCGCCGGCAACCTTGTCTTTGATATGCGGAATAGCATGCACAGCTGTTGGCACACCCAGCGAATGCGCGACCAGCACGACAGGCTTAGTGGCTTCCTCAACATGCTTGATGAGGGAAGCAACCCAGTCTTCGCGAACAGGCTTTGACCATTCTGCCTGCTGCACACGGCGGGCGGTGGAGAGTTTATTCTCCCAGCGTGTCTGCCAGTGGTCAGGACCGGAATTGGTGTAGCCGGGAATGATGAGGATATCTGCGTCTTTAACTTTCATATGCCTGATTTACTCTGCCTGAAGCGTTTATTCAATATTGCTTCTGCGTATCTCTGCCTGGCGGAGAGCGCAGTTTTCACTGCCATTCATATTATTATTCAGAGACATATTTTAAAGATGATGCCGTAAATTGTTTCATCTCAGTGGACAGTTTTGCGATTTCTGCGGCGATTGTATTTTATTTTGTGAACAGCGTGTTTGCCGCTCTGTGTATTGCAACTTGTCCGGCGACGAGCGATTTATAGGTTATCTGAAAGTAACCGCTAAGCCTGTTATTGCTGTCGGCAGACAATTCCGCGGTGCAGAAACGGGGATGAAATTATGACAAGATTACCATTTGCAGTGACACGTCCGGCTTATGTTGAACGCGTCGGGCTGAAGTCGCGCGATGCTGAAACGCTGGCGCAATATTATGAAAATATTGTCGGTCTGCGTGAAATGGCACGTCGCGGCTCCTCGATTATTCTTGGTGCAGGCGGGCGGGAATTGCTGGAGATTGAACAATCTTCGGCTCTGAAGCCGGAAGATCCGCGCAGTGCCGGTTTGTTTCATACCGCGTTTCTGCTGCCGGAACGCGCGGATCTGGCGCGCTGGATACGTCGCGCTATCGACAAACAGCTGCCGGTTGCCGGTGCATCCGACCATGCGGTGAGTGAAGCTGTGTATCTGACCGATCCGGATGGCAATGGTATTGAGATATATACCGACCGCGCGCCTGATACATGGAAGTGGAACGGCGATCAGGTGCATATGGTGACCGATGCCATGGATGTGAATGGTCTTTTGCAGGAATTGAACAATGCGCCGTCTGAGTGGACAAAAGCGCCGGAAGGTACGGTTGTCGGCCACGTGCATCTGCGTGTCGGGCAAATTCAGCCTGCGGATGACTGGTGGCATGATGAACTGGCATTCGATACCGTAGCAAAATACGGCTCAAAAGCTGTGTTTCTGTCTTCCGGTGGTTATCACCACCACATTGCCAATAATATCTGGCAGAGTGCTGGCGCCGGTAAACGTGATCTTGACCGCAGCGGTCTGTCTTTTGTGCAGATCAATGATACGCGTGATGTAAAAACGCGCGTGATTGATGATCCGTGGGGGAATGAAATCCGCGTCAACAAAGTATAAATGTCTGACCCAAAAGCCACCCGACTTGGCTGCAAATGGCGTCTGCCGCTTTTTGATTCAGACATTGGTCGCCTCTATGCAAAAAAAAGCCCCGCCTGAAAATCTCAGACGGGGCTTTTAATTGCTTGAATATAAGCTCGATTATTTAAACACGGTATTATTTTGCTTGCGTGTTAAACACGCGGTTGAAAATCGTATCAACGTGTTTGGTATGATAGCCGAGGTCGAATTTCTCGCGGATCTGCTCTTCGGAGAGTGCTGCGCGGACTTCCGCATCGGCCAGCAGTTCTTCGAGGAAGTCTTTGCCCTGTTCCCATACCTTCATCGCATTGCGCTGAACGAGGCGGTAGGAATCTTCACGAGATACGCCGGCCTGAGTGAGAGCCAGCAGCACGCGCTGCGAATGCACCAGACCGCGGAACTTGTTCAGGTTGTTCATCATGTTTTCAGGATAAACAAGCAGCTTCTCAATTACGCCGGTCAGACGGGCAAGGGCGAAGTCGAGCGTGATCGTCGCATCAGGGCCGATCATACGTTCAACGGAAGAGTGCGAAATATCGCGCTCATGCCACAGAGCCACGTTTTCCATCGCAGGCAGCGCCATGGAACGAACCATGCGGGCAAGACCGGTCAGGTTTTCTGTCAGCACAGGGTTGCGCTTATGCGGCATTGCCGACGAACCCTTCTGACCCGGTGAGAAATACTCTTCGGCTTCCAGCACTTCTGTGCGCTGCAGGTGACGAATTTCAACAGCCAGACGCTCAACAGAAGACGCGATAACCGCCAGAACCGAGAAATACATCGCATGACGGTCGCGCGGGATAACCTGTGTGGAAACCGGCTCGGCTTTCATGCCGAGCGACTTGGCAACATGTTCTTCGACGCGCGGGTCGATATTGGCGAATGTGCCAACCGCACCGGAGATAGCGCAGGTTGCGATTTCTTCGCGTGCAGCAACCAGACGGGCGCGGCAGCGTTCAAATTCCGCATAGGCCAGTGCCATTTTAACGCCGAACGTAATTGGTTCAGCGTGGATACCATGGCTGCGGCCAATGGTGATGGTGTCTTTATGTTCGTAAGCGCGGGTTTTCAGCGCTGCCAGCAGCTTGTCGAGATCAGCGAGCAGCAGGTCGCTGGCACGCATCAGCTGGACGTTGAAGCAGGTGTCGAGAACGTCCGACGAGGTCATGCCCTGATGGATGAAGCGGCTGTCAGGACCGACAAATTCAGCCAGATGGGTGAGGAATGCGATCACGTCATGTTTGGTGACAGCTTCGATCTCATCAATACGGGCAACGTCAAATTTCGCCGCGCCGCCTTTTTCCCAGATGGTTTTCGCGGATTCTTTCGGGATAACGCCGATTTCAGCCAATGCATCACAGGCGTGAGCTTCAATCTCAAACCAGATGCGGAATTTGGTTTCCGGCGACCAGATGGCAACCATTTCAGGGCGGGAATAGCGCGGGATCATGTGCGTTTCCTAAAGTGTATTAGACGGGAGAACCGGTGAACCGGTCGTTTTAAAAATTTCAGGCGGATATTGCTATCCGCCTGTCAGAATTCAATTAAGCGCGGCCTTGCTCCGCAGCCTTGCGGATCGCCTCGACATTGGTGCGGTAACCTTCAAGATTGCCGGCCTTATAAATGGAGGAACCGGCCACCAGAGAATTGGCACCGGCTTTGGCTGCAGCACCGGCATTCTCAGCGGTAACACCACCGTCAATCTGCAAATCAATCGGGCGGTTGCCGATCAGTGCATTGAGCTGTTCGATTTTCGGCAGCATGGAGGTGATGAATTTCTGACCACCAAAGCCCGGATTGACGGTCATTGCCAGAATGAGATCAACGTCATCAATCACATTTTCCAGCACCGAAGCAGGCGTGCCCGGATTGATCGCAACACCGGCTTTTTTACCAAGATTGCGAATGGCCTGCAGTGAGCGGTGCAGGTGAGGGCCTGCCTCTGCGTGAATGGTGATGATGTCCGAACCGGCCTTGGCAAATGCTTCCAGATAAGGATCGCAAGGTGCAATCATCAGATGGGTATCAAACACTGCATCTGTATGCGGGCGAATTGCCTTTACCACATCCGGACCAAAAGTGATGTTTGGTACAAAATGACCGTCCATCACGTCGATATGAATCCAGTCTGCACCGGCAGTCACAACATCTTTGATTTCCTGACCAAGCTTGGAAAAGTCAGATGCGAGAATAGAAGGTGCAATGATAATCGGGCGGGACATGAGGAGATCCTTGTTTCTAAGCCTTGAGCGAGGCTCTGTTCCGTTTGCAGGCGGTTAGCACGCTATGCGCATCCATACAAGTTTATGTGAAGTCGCATGTGCCTAAAGTCATGGATTAGCCCCAACGTTTGTGGAACCACATCCATTGTCCCGGATATTCACGCACCCAGCCTTCAACCGTGTCGTTGAGCAATTGGGCAGTGGCAGCAATATCCACCTGACCATTTGCATCACGCGGCAATTCCATCGCCTCCGATAATTCCAGACGGTAGCGACCGCCAGGCAGGCGGATACAGCGTGCCGGATAAACATCACAATCATATTGACGCGCAAGTTTGGCCAAAAGCGGATTGGTCTTCACCGGCAGGTTGAAGAATGTGCTCGGCACGCCGCGGGCGAACTTCTGGTCAACCAGCATACCCACATTGTCATCTTGTCCCAGCACCGCAGCGAGTGACCATGCAGCACCGGCCTTGGACGGCACCAGATGCCCCATATTGGTGCGGCGGGCCTTCAGCACTTTGCGGGCGATGAACGGATTATTCGGCGGACGGAACAGCGCGGTAACATTGAGGCCGAAAGTTGCGGCGCAAATCGGCAGTAGCTCAAAATTACCGGTATGTGCGGTGAAGAAAATATGCGGCTTTTTCTCATCGAGCAGACGGCGGAAAATCTCTTCGCCTTCTACTTCAATCAGGCCTTTTTCTTTCGCGTCAGGATCAAAATCGAAGATCGCATCGAGAAACACATATTCAGCCAGCAGACGCGCCATGCTGTCCCACATTTCCAGCGCGATTTCTTCAATCTCCTGAGGGGATTTTTCCGGATAGGCATTGGCGAGATTGCGTGTTGCCACTTTATGACGTGACGACAGCGGGCCGATTTTGCGGGCAACCCAAGCGGAAAACCGGATGGCGGCTTTGGCAGGCAGCAAACGAAGCAGCGCCAGCAAAATGAAGACTGCCTGCGCCCACAGCCAGTAATTGGCAATTTTCAGCTTTTGCCAATATTTGAACGCAAGGAGTTTCAGCTTGAACATGTGGTGCCTTAAGTCTTGATAAATTTACAGCGACCTGTGCGTTAAAACACAGGGCGCTGCAAGATAATCCGCATTGATAAATTGAGGATCAGTCAATTTTCAGAATGATTTTGCCGAAGACGTCACGGGTTTCCATGCGCTTCAGGGCTGTGTCGATATCTTCAAAGCCGACCACAGTATCAATCACCGGAGAGACAATGCCCTGAGCCATTTTCTGCATGGCATCGGCCATGTTTTCCATGCGGCAGCCGAAGGAGCCGAGCAGTTTGAGCTGCTGCTGGAACAGCATCATCAGGTTCATATTTGTCGAAACACCGGAGGTGGAGCCACAGGTTACCAGACGGCCGCCGCGCTTCAGCGACAGCATGGAGCCAGCCCATGTATCGGCACCAACATGCTCAAATACCACGTCGACGCCTTTTTTCTTGGTGAGCTTGCGCATAACACCTTCAAAACGGTCTTCACGGTAGTTGATAACGTGATCGGCACCGAGCGCCTTGGCTTTTTCGATTTTGTCGTCTGAACCAACTGTGGTGTAGACGGTGCAACCCATTTTCTTGGCCAGCTGAATAGCAGCGGTACCAATACCGGAACCACCAGCCTGAATAAGAATGCTTTCACCCGGCTGCAGCTTGGCATTGTCGAACAGCATATGTTCAACGGTACCGAAAGTGACAGGGGCAACAGCCGCACCGATTGCATCAACACCCGGAGGTGCAGGGATCAGCAGGCGTGCTGGCAGATTAACAGCCTCACAGGCAAAACCGTCAAGGTGGAAGCCATGAACACCGGAAACATGTTCGCAAAGATTGTCGCGGCCTTCGCGACAGGCTTTACACAGACCACAGGTGCGTGCGCCGTAGATTGACACCAGCTGACCCGGCAACACATTGGATACGCCTTCGCCGATTGCGGTGACGACGCCGGATGCTTCCGCGCCGATGACCAGTGGCATTTTGCGTTTGGCAAAAGCCATGCCACGCCAGCCCCATACGTCGATATGGTTGAGGGCAACCGCTTTGATATTGACGGTAACTTCACCAAAGCCCGGCTTTTCGGGAGCCGGAATGTCGGTGATTTCCAAGCGGCGGTCATCGAGGAGCTGTAATGCGCGCATGTTTGAGTTCTATCCTTATTAAATTTTGAGTGCCTGATCGGAGTTGCGCGCTTATTGATGCGCTGCAACCACGAGGCTGGCATTCTGACCGCCAAAGCCGAAAGAATTCGACAGAATGGCAGTAACATTGGCATCCCGTTTTACATTCGGCACCACGTCAAGCGCGATAGCCGGATCAGGATTGTCGTAATTGATGGTCGGCGGCAGTGTGCCTGTCTGAATGGTCAGCAGCGAGAACACGGCTTCAATCGCACCGGCAGCAGTCAGCGTATGACCGATCATCGACTTGTTGGACGAGACCGGAATTGAGCTGATGCGTTCACCGAAGACGGAGGACAGAGTGTGATACTCCATCTTGTCATTTTCCGGTGTCGATGTGCCATGTGCGTTGACATAGCTGATATCGTCAATGGTCAGGCCTGCATCATCCAAGGCTGCGCGCACAGTGGCGATAGCCGGTGAAGCGTCAGGGCTGGAACGGGTACGGTGGAAATCATCCGCTTTTTCGCCGCAACCTTTGAGAATGCCGAGAATTTTTGCACCACGGGCAATGGCGCTTTCCAGCGATTCCATCACCAGCGCGCCGGAGCCTTCAGCCATAGCAAAACCGTCACGGTCTTTGCTGAATGGCTTGGAAGCCTTGTGCGGCTGGTCATTCTGCGTGGAGAGAGCGGAGAGCAACGAGAAGCGGATCAGTGCTTCAGCGGAAACAGAACCGTCTGTGCCGATGGCCAGAACGCGGTCGCTCTCGCCACGACGAATGGCTTCAACGCCGGACTGAATAGCAGTAGCACCGGATGCGCAAGCGGTGGACATAGTCACCGGCAGGCCGCGCGTGCCGAAAATATCTGCCAGACGCTCGGCAATATAGCCGAACTGCGTGGTGTTGAATTCGTCCATACGCGGATTGTTGCGGCAGGCTTCGAGCAGCAGCTGATAGCTTGGCTCACCCTGATTTTTCACCAGAGCATCCAGCGCAAAGCGGCTTTTCCAGTCGAGTTCAACCGGTGGCGCTGCCAGAAACAGCGGGCCGCCGAAATCGGTGACCGACAGGCCGGACTGGGCAATGGCTTCTTCACCGGCGAGACGTGCCAATTTTTCAGACAGAGCAGATGCGCCGATTGTGCTTTCCGGCAGAAAATCAACAGTACCGGCGATGCGGGTCTTGAGATTTTCTGTTGGGAAGCGGTTGATTTCGTGAATACCGGACTGACCGCCGGTCAGGGCATTCCAGTTATCTTCCTTGCCGGTTCCCAGCGGGGAAACAACACCGGCACCGGTAATGGCTACGAGAGGGCGGCCGAGATGATCGGTAAATTTTGACATGGTGACCTCCGATCAGGCTTTTACAATAATGGCTGCACCTTCGGAGCGGGTGGCTCCGACGGTCAGTGCTGTGGCGCGGTCAAGCGCACCGCTGCGTGCTGTTTCATCACCGGAAAGCGGAGCAAAAGCTTCACCTTTCCAGACGCTGAGTGCGGCGAGTGCGAGTGCCAGCGGGAATTGTGCTTCACGCATATGGCCGAACAGGCCGGATACACCGCGATAGCTGGCAGATTTAGCGCTCAAAGCTGCTTTTTCTGCAGCTGTCGGCTGATGGGCGCCGGATGCGCCGGTCACAACAAAGCTGTTGTCTTCAATCAGCGCGGAAACAGCTGCGGTAAGGTCTTCCTTGCCGCGACGGATCTGACCGCTGGAAATGGATTCAATCTCACCATAGGCGCGTGCGCCACGGGCTTTGGCGTGTTCTGCTTCTTCGAGAACGAGGAAAATACCGCCGGAACCGGTGATCATACCGCCGCCCTGTGAACCTTCACGTGCCCAGACCGAAGCCCAGCCGTCGGACTTCAGGAAGCCGCCGAGTTCATGGCCGAGCAGCATGTCGAAATGTTCCGCATTGTAAGAACCGCCAACGAGCGCATGGGTGCTCTGGCCGGTGCGGATGCGGGCTGCTGCGGTTTCCACAGCGGAAATGCCGGAGCCTTCTTCACCCATGAAAGTGCGCGAAGAGCCGGTAACTTTATGAACAATTGAAATATTGCCGGCAAGCAGATTGGAAAGCTGCGCCAGAAACAGCGTCGGGCGCAGTTCTGTGGAGAGCTTTTCGTTGAGCATCAGACCCGGTTGGTTATTGCCGCGGCCTGCATCGAGAATTTGTGTGTCGACGCTGATATCACGTTCGCCGCCACCGGCGCTCACGATCATATCCATTGTGGAGCAAAGCGCTTCATTCTCTTTGATACCGGCATCCTGCAAGGCAAGACCTGCCGCATAGGTGCCGAGACGCTGCCATGTTTCCATCTGGCGCTGGTCGGAGCGCTTCGGAATTTGCTGAGACCAGTCAACTTCGCCCAACGGGTGAACTGTGTAAGGAGCGAAATTCTCTGTATCGAGCTTCGGCTGCGTCCCTGCTGATGTGAGGGCAGACCAATGGGCTTCCACGCCTTCACCCAGAGAGGTGATGAGGCCGATGCCGGTGATGAGAACTTTTTTGCTGTGCATGAGCTGCTCGCTTGATTTCCGGTCGTAACTTACCCGAAGGCAGGATCTTACAGTGGTATAATTATGACAGGGACAGATTTATCCCTGAAACATACTTATCAATGACAAAAGCCGCATCAAGCGGCGATCAATGTTTTGTGATTTACTCACATTTATATAAGCCACTGCCTGTAAAAAGACGCGCGGTATGGTTTGTTTTCCACACTGCGCGTCAATTTAACTTAAATTAGGCCTGTTTGGCAGCGACGAGTTCGTCGATTTTTGCGCAGAGATTCTTCAGAACGAAATATTCTTCAGTATCTGCTTTGCCTTCGTTCACTTCCTGAGTCCACTGTTCCAGAGGAATCTTGATGCCGAAAGCTTTATCAATTGCGAAAACGATGTCGAGGAAATCAAGGCTGTCGATGCCCAGATCGTCGATTGTATGGCTTTCAGGCGTAATGGAAGCGCGGTCAATTTCGCTGGTTTCAGCAATAATATCAGCTACTTTGTCAAATGTTGAGGACAATTTGAAAATCCTTGTATCAGGCCCGAACCAGCAGGCATCGTTGTTTAATCAGGGCGTGTCTAGCGTTTTTCGCTCAAAAGGGAAAGATATATTCCCCCTCTGAGTAAGACCCTGAGAATATGAAGATCTTCCGCTTGTGCCATTTTGCAACAGCGTGTCTGATAAGCGGGGATCAATTTACACATATTATATTCTGAAAACTGCTGTGCAATTTTCAGAATATGCCCTGACTGATCTTTCATATTGCGCAAATTTATGAAGAAATCAGCAAGAGTTTGGCGATTTACAAGAAATTTGTAAATCTGCGCAGGAATCAAGAATGCTTTAAAGCATAATTTCTTCGCGGCATTGCAGATAAGTATGGTGAAATATGGGTCTCGCGGCCACAATTACAATTATCTTCAGCATTATTATGCTTGGCTACCTATTTGCGAGGCTGAAGATATTGAGCGATACGACCGGAGACGGTCTTGCTGATTTCGTATTTGTCGTCTCTACGCCGCTGTTGCTTTTCCGTACAATGATGACCGCTGATTTTCAGTCGAGTAATCCTTGGGAATTGTGGCTGGTCTATTTTACCGGTGTCGTGGTTGCATGGACTGCCGCGCATTGCGGAATCCGTTTCATGTTCGGCCGTGACCGGCGGGCAGGCGTCGTGGCCGGTGTGACCGGCGCTTTTTCCAATCTGGTTTTTCTCGGTATGCCGTTGATGCTCGGCGTTTACGGCGAGGCGGGGCTGGTGATTATTTCGCTGATTATCAGCATTCATATGCCTCTGATGATGGCCGCATCGCTGATGCTGAATGAATGGGCTTTGCGCAAAGACGGCATCATCAGCGGTGAAACCAGCCGTTATGACACGGCGGTTAAATTTATCACGTCTCTGCTGCGCAATCCGCTGGTTATCGGCATTCTCGCCGGATGGCTGGTACGCCTTTCGGGCTTTTCCATTCCGCAATTGCCGATGCAGCTGATTTCGATGCTGGCTGATGTATCGGGGCCTTTGGCGCTGTTTGCCATGGGGATGGGGCTGAAGAAATTCGGCATTTCCGGCAATGTGATTGCCGCCGGTGTGAATGCTTCTTTCAAACTGATGCTGATGCCTGCTGTGGTTTTCGCTATGGCATGGCTGGTCGGGCTGCCGCCTTTGACGGCCAAGGTGGCAATTACCGCTGCGGCGCTGCCATCGGGCGTTAACTCCTATCTGATTGCCACGCGATTCGGCGTCGGGCAGGGACTGTCATCAACCTCGATGGTGCTGGCGACGGCCGCATCTGCCGTTACGCTGGCAATGTGGATCGGTCTGGCACAGGCGGTTTGGGGGTGAGGCGGTTTTTCGCGCTGATCCCTTGACATTATCCGCGCCAAAGCCCTTGATCTGAGCGGGAAACAAGCATGCGATTTTGAGGGTAATTGCATGTATTGTCGTGAGGAGAGAAGTTATGAATGCGAATACCAGCCGGTTTATCAAACAGGCTAATCTGATCGGCGGCCAGTGGGTGGCTGCAGATAGCGGTGCAACGATCGATGTTATGAATCCGGCGACCGGCAAGGCGATCGGCACAATCCCGAAATCCGGTAAGGCAGAGACTGCGCGCGCGATTGAAGCCGCTGCACAAGCTTTTAAAAGCTGGCGCAAAACCACAGCCAATGAGCGCTCGCAGAAAATGCGTAAATTGCATGATCTGATTTTGGCCAATCAGGATGCGCTGGCTGAAATTCTGACCATGGAGCAGGGCAAGTCGTTCACGGAAGCCAAAGGTGAGGTAGCAAGCTCTGCCGCCTATATTCTGTGGTATGCGGAAGAAGCGCGGCGTGTTTATGGTGATGTGGTGCCGTCCCCTTGGGCGGACCGCCGTATTATGGTGACCAAAGAGCCGGTGGGCGTTGTCGCGGCGATTACACCGTGGAATTTTCCGTCTTCCATGCTGGCACGCAAGATCGGCCCTGCTTTGGCAACGGGCTGTACAGTCGTGGTGAAACCGGCAACGCAAACACCTTATTCCGGTCTGGCATGGGGCGTGCTGTGTGAAGAAGCAGGTATTCCGGCGGGGGTAGTCAATATTCTCACTGGTTCTGCCAGCGAAATCGGCGGCGAACTGACCCGTAATCCGCAGGTTGCCAAACTGACCTTCACCGGCTCGACTGAAATTGGCAAGCTGCTGATGAAGCAGACAGCAGGCACTGTCAAAAAAGTCTCGATGGAACTGGGTGGCAATGCGCCGTTTATCGTATTTGATGATGCTGATCTGGATCGCGCGGTTGCCGGTGCGATTGCCGCCAAGTTCCGCAATTCCGGCCAGACCTGTGTTTGTACCAACAGGTTCTTCGTACAATCCAAAATCTACAGCCGCTTTGTTGAAAAATTCACAGAAGCTGTGGAGCAGCTTAAAGTCGGCAATGGTATGGATTCCGGTACCCAGCAGGGGCCGTTGATTGATATGAATGCAGTCGAAAAAGTTGAAGAATTTATTGCTGATGCGACCAAAAAAGGCGGCCGCATTGTCACCGGTGGTAAGCGCCACGCACTGGGCGGCAGCTATTTCGAGCCGACTGTGATTGCCGATGCCAAACCGCGTATGCGTTTCACCAAGGAAGAAATTTTCGGCCCTGTTGCACCGGTCTATAAATTCAAATCCGAAGAAGATGTAATCGAACAGGCCAATAATACCGAATACGGCCTTGCCTGCTATTTCTATACGCAGGATCTCGGCCGCGCCTTCCGTGTGATGGAAGGGCTGAAATATGGTCTCGTCGGCGTCAATGAAGGACTGATCTCAACCGTTGAGGCACCGTTCGGTGGTCTGAAAGAGTCCGGCCTTGGCAAAGAAGGCGGACATCAGGGAATCGAAGACTATCTCGACACCAAATATGTCTGCATCGGCGGATTAGGTCTGTAAGCCTGAGCATATTTTAAATCGCCGGATGGCATATGGATATCAATGCCATCCGTTTCAGGCTGAGATTTTTGGCAGTTATCGGAAATCTTTTCTGACCTATTTTACCAATGTGATTGCCGGATTGACCAAAAGACGCTTAACTCTGTTGATTCAAAACGTCTTTTTGTAAAAACCTGTCCGGTGTTTTTCAGTTTTTTGGGTATTGAGACGTTTTTTCAGCATCTTGTCATAATAGGTGCGGACTGTGATTGTATAGAGCCCGCATCATCAGGCCACTTATGGCAAAGCATAGTATGACATCGTCTGACATGCCGGTTCGTAAACCTGTGAAAAAGGGATTTTTATGCGATACGGAATATATTTCACACCCTCTGCTCATGATCCGTTGCTGCGGGTGGCTGCAAACTGGCTTGGCCGCAATGCCTTTAATGGTATGGTTGTGCGCACGCCGGTGATTGGTTCCGTCAGCCCTGATGAGGTCAGTGCTCTGACTGAAGAGCCGCGCCGCTACGGTTTTCATGCGACGCTGAAAGCACCGTTTCGCCTGCATGATGATTATGAAGAACATCAGCTTCTCTCTGCGATGATGCATTTTGCCTCCAGCTATCAGGCTGTGCAGCTGCCTAAGCTCAAAGTTTCGCAGATCGGACCTTTCTTTGCGCTGGTCGTGTCCGAGCCTTGTGCGGAACTTCAGCAGCTGGCCAATGATGTGGTGGTGCATTTTGAGCGCTTTCGTGCGCCGTTGAATGCGCAGGAACTGGCCAAGCGCAAGCCCGAGAAAATGGATGCGATCCACCGTGCCAATCTCGACCAGTGGGGCTATCCTTATGTGTTCGAGCAGTTCCGCTTTCATATGACCCTGACCGGCGCAGTGCCGGAGGAAAAACAGGCGCATGTGCGTAATGTGCTGGAAGAGTTTTTCGCGCCCGTGCTGAATGAACCGGTCAAGATCACCAATCTGGCTCTGTTTACCGAGGCAGAATCAGGTGTACCATTCGAAGTGCACTCGCTTCACCCGCTGACGGGTAAGCCGGTTGCTGCACAGAATACGGTTTCAGTGGAATTACAGCTGGAAAAAGCCGCGGCTGAATAGTCCTATAAAATTTAAGAGAAGATATGTCCGCTCCAAACCAAAGTAAATCTGCAGAAACAATCCTGACCAATGCACGGATCGTGCTGCCTGATGAAATCATCAGGGGCACGGTTGTCATGCGCGACGGAAAGATTGCTGCGATTGATAATACAATCTCGGCATCGGGTAAGGATATGCATGGGGATTATCTGATCCCCGGACTGGTGGAGCTGCATACGGATCATCTCGAAGGCCATTATGCACCACGACCGAAAGTGCGCTGGAACCCGCTGGCGGCTATTCAGGCACATGATGCGCAGATCGCCGCCTCCGGTATTACCACGGTTTTTGATGCGCTGCGTGTCGGCCATGACGGCGAATGCGAAGTCGTGATTGATGACATGCTGTTGCTGGCAGATGCATTGCAGGCTGCACAAAGCAAAGGCCGTTTGCGCGCAGAACATTATCTGCATTTGCGCTGCGAAGTTTCGTCCAATGATTGTATCAGTGCGTTTGAGCAGCTGCGTGGCGCATCGGGTGTGCGTCTTGCATCCCTGATGGATCACGCACCGGGGCAGCGGCAGTTTCCGGATATGGAATCTTACCGCATCTATTTCATGCGCAAGAACAAAGTCAGCGAAGACGATTATCAGGTCTATTGTGACCGCCGTGTCGGTGAATCACAGCGCAACTCCGCGAAAAACCGTGCGCTGATTGCTGATTATTGCCATGCCAACGGCATTATGCTGGCAAGCCATGATGATGCGACGCAAGCCCATGTCGATGAGTCCGTGGCTCATGGTGTGGCGGTTGCCGAGTTCCCGACAACGGTTGAAGCCGCCGCCGCATCGCACTCCAACGGCATTGGCGTGATGATGGGCGGGCCGAATGTTGTGCGCGGTGGTTCCCATTCCGGCAATGTCTCTGCTCTGGAACTGGCCGAAAAAGGCTATCTGGATATTATCTCGTCGGATTATATCCCTTTCAGCATGTTGCAGGGTGCTTTCAATCTTGCTCATGTGGTGGAGCATATTGATCTGCCGCAGGCCATCCGCATGGTCAGCACCAATCCGGCAAAAGCTGTAGGTATGACAGATCGCGGCTCAATCGCTGAAGGTTTGCGTGCCGATCTCGTACGCGTACATGCCATTGACGATGTGCCCGTGGTGCGCTCAGTCTGGCGAGAATCCAAAAGAGTAAGCTGATCTGCAGCGCTCTTCGATCCTTGGGACGCGTGAATTATTCCGCCGCCTGTTCCGCACGGGCGACGTTGTTTTCTTCCACCTCGGCAGCGGTTTCGCACATCACCTGATAGGCTTTGCGGATGATCTTGCTGTCCGCATCATTGCGTGTGGCATCCGTCGAGAGAATTTGCCGCCAGCGGCGCGAACCCGCCTGACCCTGAAACAGCCCGACCATATGGCGGCTGATATGCGCAAGACGGCCGCCATCCGCAATATGCCGGTCAGCATAATCGCACATCACATCCAGCACATCTTCCATCGAAAGAGGTGTGGTTTCATCGCCATAAACAAGGCGATCCACATCACGCAGCACCATCGGTGTGTGATAAGCCGTTCGACCCATCATCACACCGTCTGTATGCTGCAAATGGGTTGTGGTGTCATCAAGGCTGGTAATTCCGCCATTAATGCCGACAAAATGCTGCGGATAATCCTGTTTCAGCCGGTAGACGCGGTCATAATCCAGCGGCGGGATATCGCGGTTTTCTTTAGGCGATAGCCCCTGCAACCACGCTTTACGCGCATGGACCCATAGCGCATCTGCGCCTTCCGCAATCACCATGCGGCTAAGGTCTGAGAGTGCGGCTTCCTGATCCTGATCGTCTACGCCGATACGGCATTTCACCGTTACCGGAATTTTCACGGCCTGTTTCATGGCCGCAACGCAGTCTGCCACCAGTTGCGGTGTCAGCATCAGGCAGGCACCGAAAGCGCCCGATTGCACGCGGTCTGACGGGCAGCCGACATTGAGATTGATCTCATCATAGCCGAAAGATTCGCCGATTTTGGCGGCCTCGGCAAGTTTCACCGGATCAGAGCCGCCAAGTTGCAGAGCGACAGGATGTTCCTGTTCCGAGAAGCCGAGCAGGCGGTCACGTTTGCCATGGATGGCAGCATCAGCCACCACCATTTCCGTATAGAGCAAAGTATGTCGCGTGAGCAGACGGTGCATAAAACGGCAATGCCTGTCCGTCCAGTCGAGCATAGGCGCGATGGAAAAGGTTTTGGCGGCATAGAGTTTTTCTGGTCTGGTCACAATGATCTTCTTTACGGCGTCTTCTCTGCGGATGTTTCTGCGCGGACATAATGGTTAAAGACCGGCCTGTCCAGCTTGACGGCTTTTTCAGTCGGTCAGGATCAGCTGATCGCGCTGCACAGTATAGGCACTCAGGCTGTTCATGAAATTCATACCCAGCAGGCTACCGCTGAGCTGGCCTTCCTGTGAAACCAGTGCGCGCAGGTTCTGGCGGGTGATATTGCCGATGCGGATTTCCTGCAACCGTACCGATGCAGCCATAGTGCGGCCATTGGCTGTGCTGACAGGATTCGTATAGCTGAGACTGCTGACATCAATACCGACTTTTTCAGCATCAGCCTGTGTCAGCACGATTGTGGAGGCACCGGTATCGATCATGAAGCGCACGCGCTGGTCGTTCACCAGTGCATTGACTTCAAAATGACCGTTGGATGACTGACCGATACTGACAGTTTCAGCACCATCAATGCTATTTCCGCTGATTGCATTGCCCGGTATCAGCCCAGCGGTGACGCGATTGGCAATATTGGTCAGTTCATACTGATATTGATAGCCGGTGACGAGGCCGAGAATAATTACCGCCCAGATCGCAATATTGCGCATCATATGATTGAGCGGAATACCGGAACCCAGCAAACCGGCAGCCACGACAATGCCGAAAATGCTCATATAGGCCGCATCGGCAAAATCATCATTGGCAAGGCCGAGTGTTGTGCCGCTCTCGTCATTGACGATCAGAACGAGCAGGAGAATGGCAATTGCTGCGATAACCAGCCAGAATAAACGGTTCATGAAGTCATTGTTCCTGAGACTGTCGGATGATCCTGCCGAAGCAGGGCATGTCTTTATATGGAGGCTTTGGCCTGCGGGCACAATAATTTCATTTTTCTGCACTTTGAAAAACTGTGAGCAGGGCGTATAGCAGGCGCAGATGAATTTCCCCCACTACGGCTAAAAGACGGATTTGATAACGTGAGTACCAGCGGACTGCCATTTGATGATTTTCGTGAACTTATCAGCCAGCTTCCGGAAGCGAGCGAATTCGCTGGCGAAGCGGTGCGTGAACGTGAAGCGCGTTTGAGCAAACCTGTCGGCTCACTCGGGCGTCTGGAAGAGATCGCGGAATGGCTGGCTGCATGGAGCGGTAAAGCCAAGCCGCAGATCATGCGTCCTCTGGTGGCAATTTTTGCCGGTAATCATGGTGTGCTGGCGCAGGGTGTAAGCTCGCAGCCGCAATCGCTGACTATGGATATGGTCAATAATTTTGCTGCCGGCGGCGCTGCCATCAACCAGATTTGCATCGCCAATGATCTGGGGCTGAAGGTTTTTGATCTGGCGCTGGAGCATCCGACTGAAGATATTACCGTGACAGCGGCGATGGATGAGCGCACTTGCGCTGCAACCATGGCTTTTGGCATGGAAGCAATTGCCGGTGGTACGGATCTGCTGTGCATCGGTGAAATGGGCGTTGGCAATACAACCATTGCTGCGGCGATTTCTCTGGCGCTGTTTGGCGGTCAGGCTGAGGACTGGGTGTCACTGGCAGCCGGTGAAGATGCAAGTGTGTTGCCTGCAAAAATTGCTGCGGTGAAAAAAGCTGTTGCTCTCAATGAAGGTAATCTGCGTGATCCGCTGGAAGTGCTGCGCCGTCTGGGTGGCCGTGAACTGGCTGCGATCACCGGTGCAATTCTGGCCGCGCGTGCCGAGAAAATTCCGGTGCTGATTGACGGTTATGTCGCCAGTGCCGCCGCAGCAATTCTGCTGGCGATGAATGGTGATGCGCTGGATCATTGCCTGTTCTCCCACGTGTCTTCCGAGCAGGGGCATCGCTTGTTGCTGGAGAAAATGGGTAAGACACCATTGCTTGATCTGAATATCAGCCTTGGTTCCGGTACAGGTGCTGCACTGGCAGCCGGTCTGGTGAAAACCGCTGCTCAATGTCATGTCTCTATGGCAACTGCTGAAGATGCCGGTATGAACGGCCGCAGCATTTCGTAATTCGAAACACAGTCTCAGAAATAAAAAAATCCGGCCGTGTGAGCGCGCCGGATTTTTTGCAACTTTGAGGCGGTGCTTTTTCGGTAATTTTTTATTGGGATTCAAAAATAATTTGCCAAAACTGCAATTAATTGCGGTTGTGCGCAGCCTGTCAGTTTTTAAGATAGATGCGTATTGGAGTATGAGGGTTTTAAGAGCAGGCGACAATTTTACTCAAAGTAATATTTGCTGAGAAGTCAGCCGAAGGATGTATTTACGCTGGTATATCCGCTGCGTTTTTTACAATTTATATTGGCCGGTATTTCATGTCGCCTGTAGCAAAAGTGGCACTATCCTTGCCGTGGGATAGTGCCATTTTTTGTGGAGCCGGGCATTTCCTTTTGGAATTGTAATACGGGAAATGCTCTGTCTGTTTCTATGTTGCTTCACCGTTTGGGGATGGGTTTAGTTACCGTCTTTATCAAGCACCATATAATCCAGCGGCAGTTCTGTCGTATATTTGATCTGCTCCATCGCAAAAGATGAAGAAACATTACGGATCTCGATTTTGCTGATCAGGCGCTTGTAGAAAGCGTCATAGGCGGCAATGTCCGGCACGACAACGCGCAGCAGATAATCGATATCGCCGCTCATGCGGTAGAATTCCACCACTTCCGGAAATTCCTGCACGACTTCAGCAAAACGCTTCAGCCATTCATGGCTGTGAGAGCTGGTGCGCACCGAAACAAAGACTGTGACACGCGCATTGATCTTGACCGGATCAAGCACAGCGACGCGGCGCTTGATAATGCCGTCTTCTTCCAGTTTCTGAATACGGCGCCAGCACGGAGTGGTGGACAGGCCAACTTTTTTGGCAATATCTGCTACTGCCAGCGTTGCATCTTCCTGCAACAGACGGAGAATTTTTCTGTCAAGTCTGTCCATTTTGCCTCACATTAAGCGCCGAATTGTATAATTTTGAAACTATATACCTTATGGATGAGCGCGCGATTAAACGCGAAGAATATAATACTATCAAATTGCATTAAGTTAGAAATTATTTTTATCTCGGCAGTAAAGGCCGGATTTTTTGACGAAGCACCGGCAAAAGCTCGTTTTCAAACCACGGATTACGTTTCAGCCAGCCGCTGTTTCGCCATGACGGATGCGGCAGCGGCAGCACGGCAGGGCCGTCATTCTGATTGCTCTCGATAAAGCGCCGCCAGTTTTTCACAGTTGCGGTCATATTGAGCGGTTTTTGCTGTGCCTGTAAATATTCGCGATAACTCGGATTACGCCCCAGATGATATGTCTGCGCATGGCTGCCAATGGCAATAATCAGCTCGATTTGCGGCATGAGATCAAACAGCCGGTCATGCCATGTCAGGCGACATTCACGGCGCGGGGGCTGGTCGCCGCCATGTTTGTCATAGCCCGGAAAGCAGAAACCCATGGGAATGATCGCAAAGCGCTCTGCGTCATAAAACTCTTCCGGCGTCACATCGAGCCATTGGCGCAACCGCACACCGGAGGGGTCGTTAAACGGAATGCCGGTATTATGCACACGGATACCCGGTGCCTGACCGCATATGGCAATTCTGGCTGTCGGGGAGGAGATGCATACCGGCCTTGGCTCATGATCCAGCGGGCGTGGACCAAGCGGCTGGTCGCGGCAAATTCTGCAGTCATTGATCTGATTTTGCAGCGTCTGCAATGCCGTTGCCATATTACTGATTGCTCCGGTTGCGCTCATTCTAGAGCGTGTCGCACTTAAGTGTATTCATGTCACTCGCTCTAGAGTCTTTGTTTGGTCGCATTATCACAGCCGTCAAGTTGGTCCAACTTGACTGTGAAATGCTCTAGCGCGACTGATTTTCCCGCCGCCATTTGCCGGGGCGCTCAAATTCCCCCGCCCATAATCCGCGTTTATTCTTGCGTGCCTGTGCTTCCTCACGCTGATAGAGGCCATAGGAAACTGCCCAGCCTTGCTCGACCATCGTGCGGTTGAGATCCGTCTCTCCGGCCTTGCAGAAGGCAAGGATACGATCATACTGATCGCGTCCGTCCGCTGTGCAGGTAACAGTCTGATTGCCGATCAGGCGGCGTAATTCCGCAGTCGCATTGCGCCCGCAGCTATAATCTTTATCGTCTATACTGCAATTCTGTTGGGTTTCCGGCGTATCCATGCCTTTCAGCCTTATGCGCTGCCCCTGTATGGCAATTGTATCACCATCGTAAATATGCAGACTGCCGCCGCGACCGCTCAGTTGCGCAGGCAGGGCTTCATTCTTGTCTGCACGAACAGGCTGACGCTGCTGATTGCTGCCGGAAACAGTTTCTGCCCATTGCGGCATAAAAGACTGCATCAAAGCATATATGCCCAGCAACAGTAGTGCAGTCACAATCCCTGACCGGCGAAGGAAGGAATAGGGTTTGCGATAGTGCCTGCGATTGCTGCGGCGCTGCGGCTGTCGTCTGTAAGGTTGAGGTCTGCGCCCCGAAGCAGATGGTTTCATAAGGCGGACTATAAGGCGCTGTTGTCTGAAGAAAAGAGGATTATCGCAAGCACGGCTGAAATCGTATCTGCATCTCTGCTGACACACAGAGAATCGATTCTGGACAGCGATTCTTCAGAAAATCCTGCTTCTCTATAAAACCAAGATTTATAATCACTTGCTTAACTATATTTCGCAACGGGATGACAACTATGACGCTCTGAAACCGGATTGTTTCGTGGTTTTGAGGGGGCAATTTTATATATCAGCGTAAATTTGTGTTGTTTTGGTAACAGTATTTACCTTTCAGCCGCGCTAAGGTTCACGGAGACGAACTTGGCCTATTTCCCGCCATAAATGCGGAGCACCGATAGGAGGCAGGCAAAGTTTAGTCCTGACAAAATGTGAAACAATCTTTGCCCTTCATTGAGGTCGGTAATTGCAGAATTATAGTTTTTCTCAAAAAAATCCGCAGGTTAGCGTGCAGTCTTGCATGATGACTTCAGGTGCGGGCTCTGCTGAAGGAAATCTGTTTAGCCGACTTTATTCACAGGTCGCAATCTTGCCTGAAAAAATGGCTAGTTTTTCTCATCTTGTTAACTTGTCCTTTACCAAAGTTATTTTGGCAAACGATAATGAAAGAATGCTGTCGTGATCGGGTCGTTTAAGAAAATCGCGTATTCTGTGTGTGGAGCCGGTGTTGCACTCTATCTGGTGTGCAGCAGCGCGTTTGCCTTTGATATTCCGGACAATGCGGACAAGAAGAGCAATCCGTTTGAGGTTTTCAAATTCGGGGTATCCGCCTTTAAGAACGGCCATAAGGATGAAGCGCTGAAAGCTCTGCGCTATGCGGCAGATCAGGGACATCCGGGCGCGAACTGGAAACTGGCGAGCATGTATGCTCAGGGTGACGGTGTTCCGGAAAACGATTACGAAGCCTATAAAATTTTTGAAAAAATCGTCCATGAAGGCGCAGAGCCGGGTTCGCAGAACGAATCTTATGTGGCCGGTGCACTGGTGCAGATGGCGCGCTATCTCAAGCGCGGTATTCCCGGCACCCCTGTGAATTCCAATCCTGATATGGCCCGTGATCTCTATGTGCAGGCCGCATCCAATTTTGGCGACTCCACAGCCCAATATGAGCTTGGCGCTATGCTGCTCAAAGGTGACGGGGTAGAGAAGAACAAAACGCAGGCTGCACGATGGTTTCAGCTGGCTGCCAGAAAAGGCAATGCCAATGCGCAGGCTATGCTCGGCAATATGCTGTTTCAGGCCGGTAAGACTGTTCGCGGCCTTGCGATGCTGACGGCTGCTTTTGAGCGTTGTTCGGATCAGGATTGCGAATGGATCCGTGCGATGCAGGAACAGGCGTTTTCGGTTGCCGGTGAGGCTGACCGCCGTAATGCGATTGCACTCGTCGGCCAGCACTAGTACTTGTTTGTTTTACTCTGAGTAGAAATAGTTGTGCAGGCACCGCAACTTAGCAAAATGATTCAGTTTGCGGTGCTATGGTCTTGAAATTATTTAATAATTTTCAGTAGCTAAGCTGAATAACAACCGGCACATGGTCAGATGGTTTATCCCATGCGCGTGTGTGTTTCTCGATTTCCGCACCATCCAGCAGATTGGCAGCTTCCGGCGATAGCATCAGATGGTCAATGCGGATACCGTTATTTTTCTGCCATGCACCGGCCTGATAATCCCAGAATGAGAACATCTGTTCATCGCTGACATTGCGGATCGCATCATAAAAACCGAGATTTTCCAGACGACGGAATGCCTGTTTGCTCTGCGGCAGGAACAGCGCGTCATTCACCCAGTTTTCCGGATGTTTGGCATCAATCGGCTGCGGGATGATATTATAGTCACCGGCGAGCACCAGCGGTTCTTCCAGTTCCAGACGGGTTTTCGCCCAGTCTTCCAGACGCTGCATCCAGCCGAGCTTGTAAGGGTATTTTTCCGTATCCACCGGATTGCCATTTGGCAGATAGAGCGAAACGACACGGATCACACCTTTTTCAGTGGTGAATACGGCTTCGATAAAACGCGCCTGTTCGTCACTGTCATCACCTGGCAACCCGCGATTGACTTCAACCGGTGAGACCTTCGAGAGAATGGCAACGCCGTTAAAGCCTTTCTGACCGTGGGTTTCCACGTGATAGCCAAGGGCTTCAATTTCCAGTCGCGGGAACAGATCGTCTACGGATTTTATTTCCTGAAGGCAGGCGACATCAGGCTGGCATTCCTGCAACCAGTGCAGCAGATTTTCGATACGTGCTTTGACACCGTTAATGTTCCATGTGGCAATTTTCAAAGACGTATCCCCGTATTGAGTTTTATAAAAAAATCTGCCGCATTTCAGATCATGCGGCAGCTATTCATGGCAGAAACCGGTCAGATTGCGAAACTGACACCGCAGCCGCAGGATGATGTGACATTCGGATTGTTGATCTGGAAGGACTGTCCCATCAGATCGTCAATGAAATCAATAACTGAACCGTCAATATAAGGCACGGAAATGCTGTCGATCAGCACTTTGGCACCGTCTTTTTCAATAATCAGATCATCATCATTGGTATCGCTGACAAGATCGAATTTGTAGGAAAAGCCTGAGCAACCGCCGCCCTCAACGGAAATACGCAGGGCTGATTTGTCGGCTTGCTTTTGCAGAATTTTGACAATGCGTTTGGCCGCCGCATCGGATACGGAAATGTCCGTCATAATAGTCACCTTAAAATCATGGGCGGTTCAAGTTCCGCACAGGATATATGTTGATAGGACTATAATATAGGTCAGAGGCGCAGAGGGCGCAATCTCCTGTCACACGTCATTTGCCCTAAAGTTTTATACTGCGCTGCATATCAAACCTGTTATTTTGCACTGCAATCATGATAATGCAGCAGAGTGCAATTGTTGCGAAAGGCCTGATGTGCTTTGCGCAAGCTTGCGGATTTTGGTTGATGAAACACAAATCATAACAGGAAGAATGATGGACAGTATTGGTTTCGGCTATCGTGAACGTGCTCCTTATGCATGCGACCCTGCGCAAACGCGCGGACGCCTGGTGCATGAGACCGAGAGCCGAACACGCACGCCTTATCAGCGTGACCGCGACCGTATTATCCACTCAACTGCTTTCCGACGATTAAAGCACAAGACACAGGTGTTTATCGCCCATGAAGGCGACCATTACCGCACAAGGCTGACCCACACGATTGAGGTGGCGCAGATCGCCCGTGCTTTGGCGCGTGCATTGCGGCTGGATGAAGATCTGGCTGAAGCCGTGGCGCTGGTGCATGATTTCGGCCATACGCCATTTGGCCATACGGGCGAAGATGCTCTGAATGAGAAAATGGCAGACTATGGCGGCTTCGATCATAATGCGCAGTCGCTGCGCATCGTGACCTTGCTGGAAAAACGCTATGCGGAATTTGACGGGCTCAACCTGTCATGGGAAACGCTGGAAGGTCTGGTCAAACATAACGGCCCGCTGACCGGTCCTTATTCGGATGGGGAGCCGGTTCCGGGTTCGATCCTCAAATATAATGAGCGTTTTGATCTGGAGCTTTCCGGCTTTGCCAGTCTTGAAGCGCAATGTGCGGCCATTGCCGATGACATTGCCTATAATGCCCATGATATTGATGATGGTTTGCGTTCCGGTCTGCTCACGCTCGAGCAACTGGAAGAAGTGCCGCTGACCCGCGATATTCTGCAGGAAGTGCAGCGCCTCTATCCGAAGCTCGATCCGGTGCGTCGTGGCCATGAACTGATGCGCCGGCAGATTACCCGTATGGTTGAAGATGTGATTGCGCATGCGCAGGATCAGATCAAAAAATTCAATCCGCAGAGTGTGGATGATGTGCGTGCGGCCAGTGAGATGATGGTCGGCTTTTCGCCGGATATGGCGATTGCCGAGAAAACCTTGAAGAAGTTTCTCTACCGGAATCTCTATTTCAACGCGCAGGTCGTGCCGATCCGCAAAAATGCCGATCAGGTCGTGAAAGACCTGTTCGATGCTTATATGACGGCGCCGGATGCGATGCCTGCCGACTGGCGGGCAGGGATTGCCGGTAACGAGACTTCGGCCTTTGCGCGCCAGATTGCGGATTTCCTTGCAGGCATGACTGATAATTATGCCGTGCGTGAACACCGACGATTGTTTGACCATACGCCCGACTTGGCTTAAACGGGCTGCAAAACTGCCATTTCTGACTGTGTGATTTGCGAGGCGCTGAGCTTCCCCATTGCATGACGTTCAATTGATTGAATGTGAATTGCGGCTTGCTCCGCATTTATGTTCCGACAGGACAGATTATGAATATCTTTGCTGATTTCGACGTTAAAATTAAAAAGACACTGCAAGATCTTGGTTTGAAAGACAAAGACGGTGGTGAACTGGATGTTTCCCGTGTTGGTGTTGAGCCGCCGCGTGATGCTACACATGGTGATATTTCCACCAATGCGGCCATGGTGCTCTCCAAGGCGGTTGGCAGCAATCCGCGTGAACTGGCAGCCAAAATTGCTGAAGCGCTGAAAGGCGATGCGGATGTTGCATCCGTTGATGTGGCGGGCCCGGGCTTTATCAATCTGCGTCTGAATGATGATTACTGGCAGCGTCAGCTGGGCGTTATGCTGGCAGAAGGCACCGATTACGGCCGTTCGAAAATGGGCGGTATGCGCAAGGTCAATGTGGAATATGTTTCCGCTAACCCGACCGGTCCGATGCATGTCGGCCATTGCCGTGGCGCGGTTGTCGGCGATGTGCTGGCCAATCTGCTGAAATTTGCCGGTTATGACGTAACCAAAGAATATTACATCAATGATGCCGGTGCGCAGATTGATGTTGTCGCCAAATCCGTGATGCTGCGTTACCGTGAAGCACTGGGCGAAGATATTGGCGAAATTCCTGCCGGTCTTTATCCGGGCGATTATCTGGTGCCGCTTGGTCAGGCACTGGCCAAGGAATTTGGCTCGTCGCTGCTGGAAAAGCCGGAAGAAGAAGTTCTGCCACTGGTAAAAGACCGTGCGATTGATGCCATGATGGCGCTGATCCGTGATGATCTGGCCTCCCTCAATGTGCATCATGACCTGTTCTTCTCCGAGCGCAGCCTGCATGCCGATCATGCCAAGCTGATCCGCACCGCGATCAATGATCTGACGCTCAAAGGCCATGTCTATAAAGGCAAGCTGCCGCCGCCAAAAGGCCAGCTGCCGGACGATTGGGAAGATCGTGAGCAGACATTGCTGCGTTCAACTGAAGTCGGCGATGATATGGATCGTGCGCTGGTTAAGTCTGACGGCAGTTTCACTTACTTTGCTGCGGATGTTGCCTATTTCAAAAACAAGTTTGATCGCGGCTTTGAGGAAATGATCTATGTCCTCGGTGCTGATCATGGCGGCTATATCAAGCGTCTGGAAGCGGTGGCGAAAGCTGTTGCTGAAGGTAAGGCTGAGTTGACAGTACTGATTTGCCAGATGGTCAAGCTGTTCCGTGATGGCGAGCCGGTGCGTATGTCCAAGCGTTCAGGCCAGTTTATTACGCTGCGCGATGTAGTGGATGAAGTTGGTTCCGATGCTGTGCGTTTCATGATGCTTTACCGCAAGAATGACGCGTCGCTGGACTTTGACTTTGCCAAGGTCACCGAACAGTCCAAAGACAATCCGGTATTCTATGTGCAATATGCATCTGCGCGTGCGAACTCGGTTTTCCGTCAGGCGAAAGAGCAGCTTGGTCTGGAAAAAATCGAGCGTGAAGAGGCGGCAAAACACCTGTCTCTGCTCACCGATGAGAGCGAAGTGGCGCTGGTGCGTAAGCTCGCGGAATATCCGCGTCTGATTGAGACTGCGGCCATTCATCAGGAGCCGCACAGGCTCGCATTTTACCTCTATGACCTAGCAAGTGCGTTCCATTCTCAGTGGAATCGTGGCTCGGACAACCCGGACTTACGTTTTATTAAGGTTAACGATACAAACTTGTCACTTGCCAGGTTAGGGCTGGTGCAGGTTGTTTCTGATGTCTTGGTATCCGGATTGTCGATTATCGGCGCGGATGCTCCGACAGAAATGCGCTGAATAGAGTGAGGGCGGTTTAAGTTACCGCCTCTGATATTCAGGTAAAGACCGGCACGAAAGGCGCATTTGCTGCGTTTTCGTGCCGTTTTTGCAGGAAACTACTGTCAAGTTTTGCCCACATTGCCTTGCTATATTAGCAATGATTAGGGAGACGTCGGCGGGCGCTCCAGTTGAAATTAGGAAAACGCCATGACTGACAGTAGCGTGACGGGCCGCAATCAGAATCACAGTGATATTCGCGACGAATCGGCGCGGGATAATGATCCGCTGTTTGAATTGTCGCGCATTTTTGGCTTTGATGAACCGGCAGAACAAAAAAATATGCAGAATGCGCAGGCTGAACCGGAAATGTCTTCCGAGATGAGCCTTGAGCGGGAACTGATGGCAGATTTTGATGCTGAATTCGCGGCGGACTTCGCTGCTGAACCGGCACAGCCAGCCAGCAATTTCCAGCCGCAGGATGAAGCGTTCAGCCCTGTTCAGCAGACAGCTGCTGAGAGCCGCTCCTACCAGCAGGCTGTCGAGCCGCGCTTTACCGGCTATGCGCCGTTGCAGCGTGCCTATGCAGAAGAAAAAGCACCGGAACAATCCCAGCCTGCTTTTCAGCAGGATATTCCGCAATATTATGCGGAAGAACAGGATTATACAGCTGCGGAACCGCAGAATGCTTATTATGAGGCCTATTCCGATCTGCCTCAGGATGCAGCATTTTCAGAGCCTGTGCAGGCTGCGAATGAAGATTATTTCTCTTCGCTGGAAAATGAGCTGAGCCAGAGTTTTGAACCGGAAACCGCCCCGCAGGTTGCTGCTGAACCGTATTATCAGGAGAACCAGTATGCCCAGCCTTATCAGGCGGGCTATGGTTCCCATGCGCCTGAATATTCGGAAGTTGCGGCCAATGTTTCGCAAGAGCAGGCCGCTCAGGATTTTGATCTGCCTGAACTGAATGCAGATGATTTCGATTTTTCTGATATCGGCCGTGAGCCGCAACAGGAATTTGTTGCCCAGAGCTATGACAATGTTTTTGCGGAAAACGAGGCTTACCGCCCTGTGAATGCAGCACAGCAGTCTGATACCAGCTTTGAGGATGAGCTTTCATTCCTGCTGCAGGATGAAGCACCTGCTGCGGCACCGGCTCAGACGGATAATTATGCTTATCAGGCACCGTTTGAAGCAACACCTGAAGCAACGGCCTATGCTGATCCGGTCGCGGCTTATGAGGATGAAGTTGTTCCGCTAACCGATATCGAGCCATTGTTTGATGCGCCGTCCATTGAGGTTGCCCCTGCTGTTGCCGATTTCGACGGTCAGGAGCCGGTTGCGGATCATCATGCCCATGCAGATATGCAGGGCGAGGATGATTATACGCAGGCTGCACCGGTGCAGAATTACGATCAGATTGATGATGAGTTCTTTGCAGCTCCCGATCTGAGCCGCTTGCCAAACCGCACAGCCAGCGCCCAGACCAATTGGGAAGAGGACAGTGCTGATACAGCTGAAGCTCCGGCAGCCAGTTCCTTCGCGGATCTGTTCGGTGCCAGATCACAGTCTGATTACGCGGAAGAAACAACCGAAACCTATGAGCCGGAACAGGCTGTCGCTTTTGAAGAAGATCAGCAGACTGAAAACTTCAACTTCGGCGATGATTTCTACGAAGCAGAAGAAAATGCGCCCGTTGCAGAACAGGCCATAGAGCAGCCTTATGTACCGGAGTCGGAGGCTCCATTGACGTATAATGAGCCTGTGGCTCCATTGGCGTATAATGAGCCTGTGGCTCCGTTGGCGCATAATGCAGTGCGCGGTTATTCTTCCTACACATTCGGTGCGGCGACACCGGCAGCTGCGGCTGCAACCACATCTGCTGCAAGCACAGCAGAACGCTCCGTCAGCAGCTTTGCGGATACGATTGCAGCTATTCCGTCTGCCTATGCTTCGCAGCCTGTGCGTGATGCCGCTCCTGCTGCAGCTTCCTACGAAGAACCGGCTTATGAAGAACCGGCTGCGGCGGATAATTTCTTCAGCAATGATGATTTCGATTTCTCATTTGATGAAGACCTGCAGCCTGCCGATGATTTCGCCGTTGCAGAAGCATCGGAAGAGCTGCCGCTTGATCTTGATTTGAATGATGAACCGGAGATTCCGGCCTATCAGCCTGCTCAGAGTGCAGCCTCCAAGCCGTTTGTACCGGCACCGGAAATTGAATCCGTTGTTGTGTCGGAAAACAAGGTTGAGCAGACACAGGCGCTTGATCTGCCTGAGGTCAGCTATGGCGATGATGTTAAAGAAACGGGGCTGAACAGTCTCGAATCAGAGTTTGCAGAAATTTTCAGCACGATCAGTGTGAATGAAGCTGCCGCACCGGATACAACCAGTGAGGCGGACAAGGCTTTCGAAAATATCCTGCAGGATAATTTCGCAGACTATCATACGGCCGTTAAAGCCGAGCCGGAAGAAACCGATTCAACAGGTGCAGGTTTCGGCACTATTGTCGGTGCTGCAGCTGGTCTTGCCGGTGCAGCCGTAGCGGGTGCAGCATTGCGTGGTTCTTCCGTGCAGAGCGGTGCAGGCCAGACAGGCAATGCCACGCAGGATGATTATTACAATCACTGGGCGGCTCAGGGTGCGCAGAATAATGATTTCGACACCTATAATCTGTCCGAGAATTTTGCCCGTGATGAGGATGACTATACGGAAGCCCGTCCGCGTGAAGAGAACCCGTTGCGTAAACCTATCCTCTGGGCATCGGTCGCTGCAGCAGCTCTGATCGTTCTGGGCGGCGGTTACTATATGCTCAAATCCGGCGGTGTTGTCGGCGGCGAACCTGCAGTTCTGCGGGCTGACAGCCAGCCAGTTAAAGTCCAGCCGGAAAATCCGGGCGGTATGGTTGTACCAAATCAGGACAAGGCTGTTTACGATCAGGTTTCCGGTACCAAACCTGCTGCGCCTGAACAGAAGACCCTTATCAATACGGAAGAAGAGCCGGTTGATGTCGGCCTGTTGCAGGGTGCAGATGCGGAAGAAGACCGTTTGCTGTCGGATGAACCGGAAAGCACCAATAGTGCGACGCCTCCTGCTGCCAATAATCCGGCACAAGAGGCTGAGCGTGAGTTGGTAACACCACGCACGGTGAAAACCATGGTTGTGCGTGCTGACGGCACAATCGTACCGAGTGAAGCACCGGCGGCCACTGCGCCTGCAAATAATAATGCAGCTGCAACCGATAATGGTCTTGATGAGGCATCCCGCCTGATCAGCCAGAGCGCTGTTCCTGAACGTCTGGGTACTGATGCACCGGCACCTTCTGCACAGAGTGCAGCAGCACCGCGTGTTGTACAGACACAGACTTTCACCGCTTCCGGTGAACAGGTCAAGCCGCGTGAAGTGACAACAGCTCCGGTTGTGCCATCCCGTCCTGCCGAGCAGCCGGTTAATGTTGTAGGCAATGTGGAGCGTCCTGCACAAAATACTGCGCCACAGCAGGTTGCCAGCGCCACTGCGCCTGCAGCCAATGTTTCGGCCAATGTTCCTGCGGGTACATGGTTCATTCAGATCGCTTCGCAGCCGAGTGCAGAACTGGCACAGAAGAGCTATGCCAATATGAGCTCGCGTTACGGTAATGTTATCGGTGGTCGTGGTGTTGATATCAAAAGAGCGGATATTGCCGGTAAGGGTACTTATTACCGTGTCCGTATTCCGGGTGGCACCAAGGCTGAAGCCGCAGCGCTCTGCGAGCGCCTGAAATCTGCCGGTGGCAGCTGCTTCCCGACACTCTGATCTGAAATTATGTAAAACAAACATGAAATGCGCTGTGTATCTTTAAAATACGCAGCGCATTTTCTCTTTATGGGTTATGCAGAGAGCATTATCTGATTTGTCATATTCCAATAGGCGAGGAGCATTGCCGCAATGACATTTAAAGCCATGATTACCGGTTTCGAAGGTACAATGCTGACCGAAGCCGAGCAGGAATTGTTCCGTCGTGTGCGTCCGTGGGGCTTTATTCTGTTTGCCCGCAATGTGGAAAGTCTGGAGCAGTTGCGCGCATTGACCGCGCAAATCCGCGATGTGACCGGACGAGATGAGACACTGATCTTTATCGATCAGGAAGGCGGACGTGTGCAGCGTCTGCGCCCGCCGCTGGTGCCGAATTATCCGTCAGCGTCGCAGATCGGTGCACTTTATGAACAGGATGAAGAAAAAGGCATGCGCGCCGCCTGGCTGCTCGGCCGTCTTCATGCTTTTGATCTGATGGGCGTTGGCATCAATGCCAATTGTCTGCCGGTGCTGGATGTGCCGGTTGAAGGCTCTCATGAGGTGATCGGTTCGCGCGCTTATTCCTATGATCCGGAAACTGTTGCGGTATTGGGCAATGCGGTTGCTGAAGGACTGATGGCCGGTGGTGTGCTGCCGGTGATGAAGCATATGCCGGGGCATGGCCGTGCATTTGCCGACAGCCATAAGGAATTGCCGAGCGTTGATGCGCCTTTGAGCGAACTCTGCGCCCGTGATTTTGTACCATTCTGCCAGCTGGACGATCTGCCGGCCGCTATGACTGCGCATATTGTTTACAAGGCGCTTGATCCGGAACGCCCTGCAACGCTGTCGCCGGTGGTTATCAATTGTGTGATCCGTGATATGCTGGATTATGACGGCTTGCTGATGAGCGACGATATTTCCATGAAGGCGCTGTCCGGTAATCTGGATGATATTGCCCGTGAGATTATCGCTGCCGGTTGTGATGTGGTGCTGCATTGCAGCGGCGTGCTGGAAGAAACCATAGCCGTTGCCGCTGCTATTCCTGATCTGAAAGATGAGAGTCTGCGCCGTGCGGAACTGGCTGAAGTCTTTGCAGGCGAAGCGGATCTGAGCAATGAGGCAGCGATCCGTGCGGAATTTAACGCTTTATTCCCAGAGGTCGCTGTTGCCTGATAGTCGGGCAGAACTTCAATAAATAACAGGCCGGATGATGAGTACCGAAACCGCAAAGACGGATAATCTTCAGACACCAAAGGCCGATGTGCCTATGGATGATCTGTGGCAGTCGGAAACGGCACTCATTATTCCGCCGGATAGTGCCGAAGATCTGACCCTGCATGTGGATGTGCAGGGTTTTGAAGGACCGATGGATTTGCTGCTGCATCTGGCACGCAATCAGAAGGTTGATCTGACACAGATTTCCGTGCTGGCACTTGCCGAGCAATATCTGAAATTCATTGAGCTGGCACGCGACCGTAAGCTGGAACTGGCGGCGGACTATCTGGTGATGGCGGCATGGCTGGCCTATCTCAAATCGCGTTTGCTGATCCCCAAGGTCAAAGATGAGGATGGCGAGACCGGCGAACAGCTGGCTTCTGTTTTGCAATTCCGGTTGAAACGGCTTGAAGCTATGCGTGATGCGGCGGGCAAGCTGGTCAATCGTGACCGGCTGGGGCGCGATGTATTTGCCCGTGGTATGCCGGAAACGGTGCTGGTGGAAAAGACCAGCCTTTACAGCGCTTCGCTTTATGATCTGCTCACGGCTTATGCTTCACAGCGTCAGAGGCAGGCGGTTTCCCATGTACAGATTGCCAAGCGCACAGTCTGGTCGCTGAAAGAGGCGCGGGTGCTGCTGGTGCGCATGGTAGGTGAATTGCAGGACTGGGTGGCGCTGGATGCGTTTCTGCTGGATTATATTGCGCGACCGGAAGACCGTGCGAGTGCGATTGCCAGTTCCTTTGCCGCCAGTCTTGAATTGGTGCGTGAAGGGCGGATGGAATTACGCCAGAATGCAGCTTTCGAACCGATTTTTGTACGCGCTGCCGAACGCAAGCCGGTGAGCAGTGTGTCCGATGATCTGAAGACGGATCGCGAAGATAAGGATGAAGCGTGAGCGAGACTGAAATTTTGACAGCTGCTGAGGCTAAAATGCCGATCATATCTTCAGATGATGCCAATCCGTCCGTGCCGTCACGCGAGGCGCTGGGTGATGTGGTGCGTATGGTTGAGGCGATTATTTTCGCATCTTCCGAGCCGGTGACGGAGAAAATGCTGTCGGAGCGACTGCCGCTGGATGTGGAACTGTTGCCGGTGCTGAAAGTGCTGCAAAGTGAGTATCGTCTGCGCGGTGTCAATCTGGTCAAAGCCGGTGACGGCTGGGCCTTTCGCACAGCATCGGATTTAAGCTTTCTGATGAGCCGCGATCTGGTCAAACAGAAGAAACTGTCGCGTGCGGCGCTCGAAGTGCTGGCAATTATTGCTTATCATCAGCCGGTAACCCGTGCGGAGATGGAAGATATTCGCGGCGTGGAAACCTCAAAAGGCACATTGGATGTGCTGATGGAGACCGGCTGGGTGAAACTGCGCGGCCGCAGACGCACACCGGGGCGTCCGGTGACCTATGGCACGACAGACAGTTTTCTGGATCATTTCGGTCTGGCAGAGATTCGCGATCTGCCGGGTATGGATGAATTGCGCGGGGCAGGGCTGCTCTCCGCACGTCTGCCTTCGAATTTCTCTGTGCCGGTGCCGAGTGTGCGGCCGGATGAGTTGCTGGCGGATGAAGACCCGCTGACTGCCGGTGATATTGAAGAGCTAGGTCTTTTCATGCCGAAGGTCGAGGATGAACAAGATAAATAGTCCCTTTTCGCTGCTGTTACTGTTAAAATTGTCATAATTCTGTGCTTGTTAACTTTTAAGCAGCGGCGGGGTTGCAGCCATTTCAAACAGCGGCACGTTACCGGACAGGGGCTTCAGCGGGGTTCTGCCGGATAAATGTTTTTTATTTTTGTAACTATGCTGTAGAACAAAGAGAAATTTCACCGGTTCTGTTTGAACAATGCTGTGATTGCGCTTAAATAGAGACTGAATTTGGATAATCCTGCTCCGGTATGAATATGCCGCGAGAGCATTTAGGGGATATAAGATGGGTAGTTTTTCGATCTGGCACTGGCTTATTGTTCTGGCGGTTGTGCTGCTGCTGTTTGGCCGCGGCAAAATTCCTGAACTGATGGGCGATGTTGCCAAGGGCATCAAAAACTTCAAGCAGGGCATGAACGAGCCTGAAGAAACCGATGTTGCTTCTTCCAAGACCATCGACAATGAGACCGGCGAACAGGTCAAGTCGACGAAGAAAACGACAAAACTGTAATTACAGATCATTCTGCCGGACTGTGCCGCCTTATGCGGTGCAGAAAGACTTTGGCCACGCGTTCGCTTTGAACACAGGCCAAAGGCGGACAGATGGTGAAATGGAACGCCGATGTTAGATATAGGCTGGTCGGAGCTTCTGGTAATTGCGGTTGTTATGATCGTTGTTGTCGGCCCGAAGGATCTTCCGAAAATGTTGCGCGCCTTTGGCAAGGCAACAGGAAAGCTGCGCGCCACGGCGAACGAGTTCCGGACGCATTTTGATGAAGCTATGCGTGAGGCAGAGCTGGACGAAGTCAAAAAGACAATTGACGGCGTGAAGCAATATGACCCGCGCAAAACGGTGACGGATATTTTTGAACCGGTGCGCAGTGCCGGTGATGATTTGCGTGCCAGCCTGAATAATGCATCGCCGAAGCCGGAGGAAACACCGGCCGTACCTATGGATTCGCCGCTGGATCTCTCTGAAATCAAAGAGGAAGAGGCGAAAACGGCAACGCCTGCTGCACAGCCCGTTGCTGCAAAGCCTTCAGCTGCTGTTGCCGAGCCTGCTGCAGAACCGGTGAAAAAAGCCGCGAAACCCAGAGCTTCAAAAGCTGCGGCTGACACAGCGGCAAAACCTGCTGCAAAGAAAGCGCCGGCAAAAAGCGATTCTGCGGTTAAAGCTGCACCGGTAAAGCAAGCCGCAGAGAAAAAAGCTGCTGCGCCCCGTACAAAAGCCGCAGCGAAAACAACAAAAAAGACAGGAACTGAGCAGTGAGCAGTGATCAGGATGAAATAGACCAGAGCGCTGCGCCTTTGCTTGAGCATCTCATTGAGCTGCGCCGCCGCCTGATCTGGTCGATTGTGGCCTTTTTTCTGGCCTTTGTACTCTGCTTTGCTTTTGCCAAGCATCTCTTCAATTTGCTGGTTCTGCCTTATCAATGGGCGCTGGACTGGGCAGGGATGGATCGCAGCAAAGCCGCATTGATCTATACCGCACCGCAGGAGTTCTTCTTCACGCAGGTGAAAGTGGCGATGTTCGGCGGTCTGGTTCTTGCCTTTCCGATGATTGCTTCGCAGATTTACAAGTTTGTTGCGCCCGGCCTTTATAAGCATGAGCGTATGGCATTCCTGCCGTTTCTGGTTGCTTCGCCTTTGCTGTTTCTGCTGGGCGGTGCGCTGGTTTATTTCTTCTTCACACCGATGGTGATGTGGTTCTTCCTTGCCATGCAGCAATCGGGTGCGGATGGCGAAGTGCAGATTTCCCTGCTGCCGAAAGTGTCGGAATATCTCAGTCTGATTATGACGCTGATTTTCGCCTTCGGTCTGGTGTTCCAGCTGCCGGTTATCACATCGCTGATGGCCAAGGTTGGGCTGGTGACTGCACAGGGCCTGCGGGATAAGCGCAAATATGCGATTGTGATTGCCTTTGTGGTGGCTGCCGTGCTGACACCGCCGGATCCTGCAAGCCAGATCGGTCTTGCTATACCGGCAATCCTGCTCTACGAAATCTCGATCTGGCTGGCACAGATGATTGAGAAGAAGCGCGCTCAGGCCGAAATTCTCAATAATCTCACACCTGCAGATGATAATGAGCAAAAATCGTCCTGATTTTCGTATCATGTGATAGAAATTGAAGGCAGCATTTATGCTGCCTTTTCATGCATTGCAGCGGATCAGTTGTGATCGTGTTGCGATATAAGAGCCTGCCGTAACCGCTTGTTGTGATTACGGTGAACCTGAACCTAAAAATAACGGTACTTCCAATGCTGGACATTAAATGGATACGCGAAAACCCTGAAGCTCTTGATGCTGCTCTGCAAAAGCGCGGAGCCTCTGCTGTATCCTCCGATGTGTTGGCGCTGGATGAAGCCCGCCGTCAGCATATTGCCAAGGTGCAGGAAGCGCAGGAGCGCCGCAATGCCGCCTCGAAAGAGATCGGCAAAGCGATGGGCGAAAAAGATATGGCGACCGCTGACCGCCTGAAGGCGGAAGTTGCCGAGCTGAAGACCTTCCTCACCGAAGCGGAAGAAGAAGAACGTCGTCTCGATAAAGCGCTGAATGATGTTCTCTCAAGCCTGCCGAATGTGCCTTATGACAGCGTTCCTGTCGGTAAAGATGAGAATGATAATGTCGAGACACGTCGTATCGGCAATATCCGTAACTACGGTTTTGAACCGAAAGAGCATTTTGAACTGGGTGAAGCCCTCGGTCTGATGGATTTCGAGCGTGCTACCCGCATGTCCGGCTCGCGTTTTACCGTGCTGAAAGGTGCGCTTGCGCGTCTGGAACGTGCGCTCGGTCAGTTCATGCTTGATCTGCACACCACAGAACATGGTTATTCTGAAACTATGGTTCCGCTGATGGTGCGTGATGATGCGGTATATGGTACAGGCCAGCTGCCGAAATTCTCGGAAGATCTGTTCCGCACCACTGACGGCCGTTGGCTGATCCCGACTGCGGAAGTGCCGCTGACCAATCTGGTTAATGGCGAGATTGTGGATGGCGCTGAATTGCCGATGCGTGTGACTGCGCTGACGCCTTGTTTCCGCTCGGAAGCCGGTTCTGCCGGTCGCGATACACGCGGTATGCTGCGTCAGCACCAGTTCTGGAAAGTGGAAATGGTATCGGTCACCGATGCGGAAAGCTCGGAAGCCGAACTTGAACGCATGACCGGTTGTGCTGAAGAAGTTTTGAAGCGTCTTGGTCTGCCATTCCGCACTGTTACACTTTGCACCGGTGATATGGGCTTCGGCGCGCAGAAAACTTACGATATTGAGGTGTGGCTGCCGGGTCAGAACACATTCCGCGAAATCTCCAGCTGCTCGGTCTGCGGTGATTTTCAGGGACGTCGCATGAATGCGCGTTACCGTGCTGCCGGTGAAAAAGCGACCCGTTTTGTTCATACTCTGAACGGTTCCGGTGTTGCTGTCGGCCGTGCGCTGATCGCTGTGATGGAAAATTATCAGGAAGAAGATGGCAGCATCACCATTCCTGAGGCTCTGGTGCCTTATATGGGCGGCATGACCCGTATCGAAAAAGCCTGATATTCAGGTGTGTATTTAAGAAATGCCGGAGGCGGAAATGTCTCCGGCATTTTTATTTCTCCGCATTATCTCTGAATTTACAATTTTGAAGGATGATGTTGCCTGATCGGCTATAAATCTGACTTCGGGCAGGGTTCATGAATATTCATATGCAGGCAAATACGGGCAAATATCGCATGAGCGGCAAAGAAGGTTTTGCCTCTTTTGTATTGCGTATGCGCAGTCGTGGTTTACACGATCCGCGTTTGTTTGCAGCAATTGAAGCTACGCCGCGTCAGCATTTCATCAATTCAGCCTATCAGGATTTTGCCTATAGCAATCGTGTTTTGCCGCTGGCTTGCGGCGAATCAATTGAGGGGCTGGACGATCAGGCGCGTTTTCTCTCTGCTTTGTCGCTTGAAGCGGGACATCGCGTGTTGGAAATCGGCACAGGCTCGGGTTTCACTGCCGCTGTTATGGCGCGCCTTGCCGCGCGTGTGACAACGATTGAGCGTTATAAAACTTTGGCAGAAGCAGCGCGTAATCAGTTTCAGGCGCATCAGATCGAAAATGTTGTTTGCAAACATGCAGATGGCCGCCACGGTGTAGCCGGTGGTCCTTATGACCGCATTATCGTCTGGCTGGCTTCGGATGCCATGCCGCGGCAATATCTGGATTTGCTGGCAACGCATGGCGTGATGATTGCACCGGTCGGGCAGGGTGACGGGCAGCAGGTCATGTGTCGCATGGCCAAAGTCGGCAGCCGTTTTGAGCGCGAAGACCTGATGATGGTGCGTTATCAGCCGTTTATCGAAGGCTCTGCTGCGTTTCTCTGAAACTTCGGCTGATTTTATTTCCCGGTTTTTATGGTTGTCACAGTGCTCTGACAGGCTTCGGAGCAGCATGTCGTGTATCAAATTTGCCTGATTTAGCGATTATGGTATCCGTTTGATGAATCTTTTAATTTTTTTACAGCAATTTTAACCAGCAGGTAACATTAACGCGCTTTAATAAGTCTACTTAGAGTTTCGGGTATGGACGGGTTGAATATGCGTAAAAAAGTTTTGCATCATGCGTCCGAGCGTCTTCTGCGTCATAGCGCGGTCATCCTGCTTGCAGGTGTGGTTGCTGGCTGTAGCGGGGATATGACACGCTTTACGGATGGCCTTACGACTGGATCGACGAATAATCAGCGCGCGATTATGCAGTCACAGAATCAGTCCTATCAGCAGAATAACGGCGCGGATAATTATCCGTCGATGCCGGCTGCGCAGCGTGTGGCTTCCGGTAATGTGCAGCGTAACGAGTTGCCGCCGGTAGGAACTGCCGCACCGATGGGCGCTGCACAGGTTGTGCAGAATAATGTTCAGAACTCTGTTCAGTCCGTACGCGATCAGGCGACACAGCAGGTTGCAATGGCTGGCAGCAATATGACCAATGCTGCGGCAAGTTCGGTTAATAATGCGATGGTGCAGCCGGGTGAAACACTTTACGGCGTTGCCCGCCGGTTTAATGTGTCTCCGAATGATCTGATGGCTGCGAATAATATTACTGACCCGAATATGCTGCGGGCAGGGCAGACACTGACAATTCCGGGCGTTAAAGCCGCTGCCGGCGGCGCATTGGTTGCTGCTGCCAATGGCGGTACGCAGACCCTTGGTCAGCTGAAATCAAACGGTACACAGGCTGTTGCCAATGCTCAGCAGGCTGCGACGAACAAAGTGAATAATGCTGTTGCCAATGCAGGCGCAAAAGTAGCTGCTGCGACCGGCGGTTACACTGTGCAGAGCGGTGATACGTTGCATGCGATTGCCCAGCGCAATGGTGTGACGGCTGCAGCTCTGAAACAAGCGAACGGCATGAGCGACGGTACAATCCGCGTCGGTCAGTCTCTGGTGATCCCTGTTGCAGCGACTGCTGCAGCAACGCAGGTCGCGGCTGTTGCCAAGCCGGTTCAGGCCGCAGTTGATACGACAGTAAAAACAGCTTCAACCCCGCCTGCAGCTGCAAAACAGGTGCCGGATGGCAGCGTAAAGCCTTATACACCGCCGCAGGCGAGCAATAAGGTGATTGAAGAAGCCGAGCAGGATGTCGCCATGGCGCCTTCTGCAACCGGTATCTCGCAGATGCGCTGGCCGGTACGCGGCAAGGTGCTGACCAGCTTTGGTCAGCGTGACGGCGGTACTGTGAATGACGGTATCGACATTATGGTGCCGGAAGGTACGCCGGTTAAAGCAGCCGAAAACGGTGTGGTTATCTATGCCGGTGACGGGCTGAAGGAATTCGGTCAGACTGTTCTGGTGCGCCACGAAAATGGTCTTGTGACTGTCTATGGTCATAACAGCAAGATCAATGTGCAGCGCGGTCAGAAAGTACGTCGCGGTGAGGAAATTGCCCGTTCCGGTATGAGTGGCAATGCAAAATCGCCAAAGCTGCATTTTGAAGTGCGTAAGAATTCCACGCCGGTTAATCCGTCGAAATATCTGGAAACTTAATTCCCGGAATATAGAGCGCCATGTGCCATGCAAAGGACGTTCTAACTCTTTAAAATTATGCTCTGAATTGAAAAAAGCCCGCTGCATCATGCAGCGGGCTTTTTTGTTTATGCATGAATGGAAATGCCAAGCCTGCCGGCCAAATCTTGTACATATTGCCAGGCAACGCGGCCTGAACGGTTGCCGCGTGTGGTTGACCATTCAAGGGCTTCCGCATGCAGTTTCTCAACCGGATAATTGAAGCCGTAATGCGCGGCATAGCCATCAACCATCGCCAGATAATCATCCTGATTGCATTTATGGAAGCCAAGCCACAGACCGAAACGATCGGAGAGAGAGACTTTTTCTTCTGTCGCTTCAGACGGATTGATAGCGCTGGAACGCTCATTATCAATCATTTCACGCGGCATCAGATGACGGCGGTTGGATGTGGCATAGAAAATCACATTATCAGGACGGCCTTCGACACCGCCTTCAAGCGCAGCTTTCAGTGATTTGTAGGATGTATCGTCATGGTCGAAGGACAGGTCATCACAAAACAGAATGAAACGGTAGTCGCTTTCTTTGATGAGATTCATCAATACCGGCAGGCTGTTGATATCTTCACGGTGAATTTCAATGAGTTTCAGCGGTTTTTCAGCTGTTTGATTGACTGAAGCCTGCGCGGCCTTGACCAGTGAGGATTTGCCCATGCCGCGTGCACCCCAGAGCAGCACATTATTGGCGGGCAGGCCACGGGCAAAGCGCTCGGTATTGCTCACCAGCTGATCGCGCACATGGTCAACACCATGAATGAGACCGAGATCAACGCGGTTGACCTTTTTGACCGGTGCCAGTTCAAGGCGGGAAGGCTCCCAGACAAATGTATCGGCACTCTCTGCCCGTAATGGTTTGGGGGCAGGTGGTGCCATGCGCTCAAGAACAGCCAGCAGCTGATCCAGTTTTGCACTCAATATTTGCTCAGTCGTGTTCATTTTAAAGCCTGTATTCTATCCGCGGCACTCTTGTATCCGGTCATCAGACTTATGGCGGGATGCAAGAATGCCCGGATTTTAAGTAAAGCACTTGAGCATTCGCTACCGGCTTTACCGGACTGTTTCTGTTTGCTTCTTAAAGACTGCCTTCAAGAATAGTCTGACTTTAGCAAGATTATTGTCTTTGAATAGTACCCATGGGTACGGTTGTGTGAAAATATTGTATTTGTGCCTGTAGCCAAGGCCGGAGTGAAAAAAATGATGGCCGCACTGGTAAAGTGGATTAAGAATTTGCATCTATGGTTGCATAACGGCGTATAACCGTTGTAATGCGCAGTGAATAAATTTGATGCATGCCGGTGAAATATGACGGCTTTGGCTACATAATTCCCTAACCCGCAATCGGTTTAAGGAATTCTGCAGCCGAGAAGCATCGGACAGTTTTCAGTTTGACGAGGAGTCACTTTCATGTTTGTTACCCCTGCTTACGCTCAGGCCGCCGGTGGTGCCGGTGGCGCGGATATGCTGATGAGCATTCTGCCGTTTATCCTTATTTTCGTTGTTATGTATTTCCTGATTATCCGCCCTCAGCGTAATCAGATGAAAAAACGCGGTGAAATGCTGACCAATATCCGCCGCAATGACACGATCATTACCGGTGGCGGCATCATCGCTAAAGTTACCAAAGTGATCGATGATAATGAGCTGGAAGCTGAAATTGCTGACGGTATCAAAATCCGCGTTCTGCGCTCCACCATTGGTGATGTGCGCACCCGTGGTGAACCGGTTGCCGACAACAAAAACAAGTAAGCTTATTGCTGATTGTTATTAAAGCCCGCTTTGAGCGGGCTTTTTTATTGGCCTGAAACTATAATTTGATGTGCTGCAATAGCGCATCATCAGCTTAAAATCTGCGCCATCCGCCTGTGTGCCTGCTGAGATTTGTACGAATCACGTATAAGATCAGAAAATGAGGTGGTGTAAGCAGAATTTGCCGTGTTTTATTCGGCAGTTATTCTCAAAAACATTACTGTTACGTCTGATCCTGTCTGTTTTGCGGGTTTGCTGCAAAGCGGCATCAATTTTACGGATGGATTGCCGATGCTCTATTTCCCGCGCTGGAAATCGGTACTGATCTGGCTGGTCGTTCTGGCCGGTTTTATCTTCGCATTACCTAATTTCTTTTCCGCTCAGCAATTGTCGGGTCTGCCTGACGGTTTCCCGAAAGGGCAGATTATCACCGGTCTTGATCTGACAGGCGGTACGCGCGTTGTTCTGGCATCGCCGAAAATTACTGCGGAAGATCTGGATAAAAGCGCAGCCGTTATGGCCGACCGTCTGTCTGAGCTGGGTTATGATAATGCCCGTATCAATGTGCAGAACAAAAACCAGATACGCGCTGAAGTGCCGGATGTTTATGACGCACAGCTCATCAAAGATCTCCTGAGCCTGAAAGGCGATATCAATTTCCGTCAGGCGAAAATAGTAACGACACCTGATCCGCTGGCTGAAGGGCTGGTTCCGCAGGATTCGGAAATCATCTATTCATTTGATGATCCGCCGGTTGGTTATATTGTTAAAAAAGCACCGGTTCTTACCGGTGAAGACATTGCCGATGCGGAAGTCGGTGTGAATACCGCGCAGGATTCAGTGATTACCATCTCCCTGACGGAAGAGGGCACAAAGGATCTGGCTGATTTTACGACCAAGAATACCGGCTCTGTTCTTGCTGTTGTGATTGATAATCAGATTGTGTCGGCTCCGCGTATTCAGGAAGCAATTACGACCGGCAATTTGCAGATCACCGGTGATTTCGATCTGGAAACATTGAGCAATCTTGGTGTTGTTCTGCGTTCGGGGCCGCTTGCAGCTCCGGTTCAGGTTCTGGAAGAGCGCAGCATTGCTTCGGCGCTTGGCCAGAATTATACAAGCTACGGACTGATTACTGCACTGAGCGCGCTTGTGGTTGTCGCTCTGTTTATGGTGCTGTCCTATGGCCTGCTTGGTCTGATCTCTGTGATTGCGCTCGGCGTCAATGTCATGCTGATGATTGCCGTCGTGTCATTCTTCGGTGTTGCAGTCGGGTTGGCAACCATTGCCGGTCTGGTGCTGACGATTGGTATGGCAGTGGACAGCAATATCCTGCTGTTTGAGAAAATGCGTGAAGACCGCCGTAACGGTTATTCCGTTGTGCAGGCGATTGAATCCGGTTTTTCCCGTGCGCGTGCCTGTGTGGTGGATGCCAATCTGACAACGCTAATCGCGGCATTGGTATTGCTGATGTTCGGGAGCGGGCCGTTGCATGAATTTGCGATCATCGTGACCATTGGTGTTGCGACGTCACTTTTCACAACCTACACCTTCTCCCGTCTCCTGATTTCTCTCTGGGTTCGTCAGTCAAAACCAACAGTGATTCCGGCACGTTTCCTCAAGCTGGTGCCAACCAATACCAAGATCGGCTTTATGAAACTGAGCGGCATTACGGCAATTATCTCTGCCGCTGCCTGTGTTGCTGCCCTCGTGTTCTATTTCACCATGGGTCTGAATTACGGCATCGATTTCGATGGCGGTTCTTCTGTCGAGCTGCAGTCGCGTGAAGGGCCTGCGGATCTGAATGATATTCGTTTGCGTCTGTCCGAGCTGAATATTGACGGTGCGCGGGTGGTGCAGGGCAAAAATGAAAACCTTGCCGAGCTGCTGATCGGCTCGCAGGATGCCGGTGATGATGCCGAGCAGACCGTAGTCGTGAAATTGCGCGACGAGTTCGAGCAGGATTATGATTTCCAGCGCGTTGAAGTGGTTGGGCCAACGGTTTCCGATCATTTGTCGCGGATTGGTAATGCAGCGCTCGGACTGGCACTGATCGGCGTTTTTGCCTATTTGTGGCTGCGTTTCCGCTGGCAGTTTGCTGTCGGTGCTGTGCTGGCAACAACGCATGATATTATCATCATGATTGGTGTTTTTGCGCTGTTCCGCTTTGAATATAATTTGTGGAGCCTTGCGGCGCTGCTGACGGTGATCGGCTATTCACTTAACGATACGGTGGTCGTGTATGACCGCGTGCGTGATAATTTGCGCCGCTATCCGCAGACGCGGGTCAGTATGCTGGTGGATGCTGCGATCAATCAGACGCTGTCCCGTACAATTCTGACCTCTCTGGTCACGCTGCTGGCGCTGATCCCGCTCTACATCTTTGGCGGTGCGGATATCGGTTCCTTTGCAGTGATGATGTCGCTGGGGATCATTATCGCGACCTATTCGTCGATCTATATTGCGGGGCCGTTGCTTTGGCTGCTCGGCATCAGACCGTCAGATGTCAGCGAAAACGCGGAGCCGCAAACTGCAAGCTGAGTAATCAGCAAAATATAACAATAAGCATTGCCCGCAGGAGTTCCTGCGGGCAATGCTGTTTTAATCAGGCTGAAATGCACTGTAATGAACTGGTAAAACTCCCATATTGTTGTAGAAGGGGCGCATATTATTGCTTGCCATCCATGCGGGGCTGAGCAGATTATAGCGATCAAGATAAAGAGAGACGAAATGAACACTGGCATTGAAATCCGTGAGGCACATTTTCCGGGACGGGCACCGATTGATGCCTATGGAAATGGCGGGTTTCGTTTTGCGGAAATGTCGCATCGCGGTTCATTAATGTGTCTGCCATCCGGCATTCATGGCTGGGAGCCAAAACAGTCACCAATTCTGACGGTGGCTGATCTGGATATGATCCTGCAACAGGCAAGCGATATTGAAATTCTGCTGGTTGGCACGGGTATGGATCTGCGCCGGATACCGGAAGATGTTAAGGCCGTGTTGCGTGAGCACCGCATTTCCTCCGATCCGATGAGCACCGGCGCTGCCGTGCGCACCTATAATGTGCTGCTTGCGGAAGACCGCGCTGTTGCCGCCGCTCTGATTGCCGTGGAGTGAGAGTGTGGCTGAAACTGACAATAAAGCCGTGACATTTTCAGCGGCCGAGACCGGACATTATCAGCATTGCCTGCAATTTCTGCGCCAGAGTGATTTTGACCGCTATCTGGCAGTGCTTTATGCGCCGGAAGATAAACGACCTGCGCTTGCCGCACTCTATGCATTCAATGCAGAAGTCGCCCGTATCCGTGATGTGGTGCATGATGCATTGCCGGGGGAAGTGCGCCTGCAATGGTGGCGTGATCTTATCAATGGTACCGAGCATGGTGCAGTGACCGGCAATCCGGTGGCGGCCTTGCTGCTCAAAGCGATTGGTGATTATCAGCTGCCGCGCTCCGTATTTGATGCCTATTGTGAGGCACGGATTTTTGATCTCTATAATGATCCGATGCCGAGCCGCAATGATCTGGAAGGCTATTGCGGCGAAACCGCCTGTGCTATTTTGCAAATGGCGGCAATGATATTGGATGCCGATGCGGCGAAATCTTCGGCTGAACTCTCGGGCCATGCAGGTGTTGCGCAGGCTGTCAGCGGTTTGCTGCGGCTGATGCCTTTGCATCGCCGTCGCGGGCAGGTCTATGTGCCGGAAGATATGTTGCAGGCGGTGGGTGTTACGACAGAGCAATTTATCAAGGGTGATGACAAAGCGGCGATGCAGCGTGTCGTGGCTGTGGTGACAGCTCTGGCGCGGGAACATTACGCGGCTTTTGAAAAACAACCTATGCCGGCAAGCCTGAAAGCAGCCTATCTGCCGGTGCGTTTGGTTCCGTTGGTGCTGAAACGCGCAGAGCGCAAGGCTGATCTGGTGGCGGAGCAGGGCATTGACCTGTCACAATTACGGCGCCAGTGGATTTACTTAAAGTCCTCACTCAAATCATAAGTAATAAAAAAAGCCGCCTCTAGAGCGTGTTGCGTTTAAGCTGTGGCACTGTGCTCGCTCTAGTGCTTTGTTTTTACGCATGTCTTTACCCCAAAACCAGTACCCACTTTTGGGAGACATGCTCTGGAGGCGGCTTTTTGATGTTATTGCTGTTCTTGCAGCCAGACTTTGAAGTCACTCAAAGCGCGGGCACTAAGAGCGCGTTTTTTGGCCTGTGTCTTTTCCTTGCCGCGCAGACGCACACCTTCCTGTTTCGGAACTGTAACTTCCGGAAACAGGCCGAAATTCACATTCATTGGCTGGAAAGACCGTTTGCCCGGTTCATCATCGCTGACAAGATGGCCGCCGGTAATGTGATTGAGCAAGGCGCCGAAAGCTGTCGTGACAGGTGGTGGCGGCAAAGTCTCGCCACGCTGCTGCGCAGCTGCAAAACGACCGGCGAGCAAGCCCATCGCTGAAGATTCCACATAGCCTTCACAACCGGTTATCTGGCCTGCAAAACGGATTTGCGGGCGGGATTTCAGGCGCAGGCTGGTATCAAGCAGGATCGGTGAATTGAGATAGGTATTGCGGTGCAAACCGCCGAGGCGGGCAAATTCCGCATTCTCCAGACCTGGAATCATGCGCAAAATCCGGGTCTGTTCGCCATATTTCAGCTTGGTCTGGAAACCGACCATATTATAGAGCGTGCCAAGCGCATTATCCTGACGCAGCTGCACAACTGCATAGGGCTTCACATCGCGATTATGGGCATTGGTCAGCCCCATCGGTTTCATTGGGCCATGACGCAAGGTTTCAGGGCCGCGCTCTACCATCACTTCAATCGGCAGACAGCCGTCGAAATAAGGTGTGCCTTCCCATTCTTTGAACTCGGTCTTTTCACCGTCAATCAAAGCCTGAATAAAGGCCTGATATTGCTCTTTATCCATCGGGCAGTTGATATAGTCTTTGCCTGTGCCGCCCGGACCAACTTTGTCATAGCGCGACTGGAACCAGCAGATATCCATATTGATGCTGTCAAAATGGATGATCGGTGCGATTGCATCAAAGAAGGCGAGGGAATCGGCTTCAGTTTCCTGTGCGATTGCTTCTGCCAGTTCTGCAGCAGTCAGCGGGCCGGTGGCGATGATGGTATTGCCCCAGTCTTCCGGTGGCAGACCTTCAACCACTTCACGCTGAATGGTGATGAGCGGATGCGCTTCAAGCTTTGCAGTGACCGCATCAGAGAAACCGTCACGGTCAACAGCCAGCGCACCACCGGCCGGAACCTGATTGGCATCGGCGCAGGCCATAATCAGCGAATTGGCCAGACGCATTTCAGCATGGAGCACGCCAACGGCATTGGTTTCAGCATCATCCGAGCGGAAGGAATTGGAGCATACAAGCTCAGCCAGTCCGTGGGTTTTATGCGCATCTGTACCGCGCACCGGACGCATTTCATGAATGATGACGGGAATGCCTGCTTCAGCAATCTGCCATGCCGCTTCGCTGCCTGCGAGGCCGCCGCCGATAATGTGAACAGGTGAATAGGATGATAAATTGGACATGCTTTGTCCAATACCGCTTTTGCAACGCGGCATCAATCACCTCTGTGCCAGATCACAAGCTTTTGCGGATAGGAATAATGGATAAAAAAATAGCCCTGTCGCAGGAGGGAGGGCGACAGAGCTATCTTAAGGAGGACTGATATGGGGGGATATCAGTCAGCGCAGAATGGAGGACATAGTCCTGACAGCGCTATGCCTGCTGAAAAACGGGAGGGACAACAGCAGGCAATAAAACATGACCGGTACGGGAGGAGGAATACCGGTCATGAAAGGGGAGGATGTTTATCCGTCCGCGCCGGTGGTTGAAAAACTCCGGCACAGATATTTCGTGGCATACATACTATCAGTTCAGGCGAATTCCCGATCCTGACAGTTTTAGCAATGACTTGCTTAAATTACATGCCGGCAGTGTTGGACTTGCGGGCGATGTAAGGGATGTCAGAGCGGGAGATACCGAGATCACCGAGTTCACGGTTGGACAAACGGTTCAGTTCGGAAACTGTGTCACGGTAACGGCGCCAGTTGTTGAAAGAGCGAATGATGTTCATTTTTAAAACCCTCGATTGTGTTCAGTTGTGTTGTGTAATCTGTTGTCCTGTATATAGCCCGGGCGATCAGAAATGAGGAGAGACAAGATTGCATAGCTCCTCTGCGAGCCTTGCAGACCTCATTTAAACGATTTAAATCGCTATTTAGTCGCTATTTGGACAAAATTGGTGCCGGTCGCAATTTTCGTTCGTTAAACTGTGGTTGCGGGTAATTTAAATGCGGTATCACGCATTAAGCCTCACAAAAATATCGCCTGTGGGTTGTGTAGAAATTGTGACATTTCAAGAGCTATGCAAAGCAGCACGGCATTAAGGTTAGCGACTGGTAAAATTGCGGGCTGGTTATTGGGTACCTGTGCGATTTTTGGATACTTGAATGCGGGGAATTTTCGTGGGAACCTTGTTTTCATGAAGGGGAACGGCTTGTTTATAGGGGGAGATCAGGTCGCTTGCTGAGTTTGCCTGTACTCATTGGCATGATCGTCGCCGGTATTGTTACCGGTGCAGTGGCTGTTCATCTGCTTGGCGGTAACCGGCAGGCGGTTTTAGACAGCGATAAGGATGTGCTGGAGCGTTTCCGGCAGGATTATCCGGAAAGCCTGATCACCCGCATTTATTATACTCAAGACCGGCGCACTGCTTTTTTCGACCTGCCGCAGCAGGGAACCGGTATTGTTCATGCGGTGGGTGCTAAATTTTTGACACGCATTTTAAAAGCGCAAGATATTGCGGAAATCCGGAAGCAGGACGAAACAAGACTGTTTCTGCAGATGCATGATTTTACATGGCCTGCGGCTGCTTTTTCTTTCGATGACAAAAAGACACGTGATCAGGTCTGTGAATGGCTGGAGCATTTCACAGTCAAGTTGGATCAACTTGACGCCCGTGATAGTGCGACCAAATAAAGAATCTGGAGCGAGCGCTATGATCCAATCTGGACGTAAACCGCTCTAGCGCGGCCTCAACAATAAAAAGGGGAGTTGTCTTAATGAATGATCCGGCATTCTTGGACGTGACACTGCTGGCAGTGCCCTTATATCTCCTTGCGATCATGATTGAGCTGGTTGCGGTGCGCTATTGGCATCGCAAGGGCGAATTTGAAACCCGTGATGCACTGACCAGCCTGCTAATGGGCACCGGTAATGTTGTGGCAGGGCTGTTGCTCGGTTTTGTTTCTGTCACAGCTTTACTGTGGGTATGGCAGTTTCGTTTTTTTGACCTCGGCCTGCATTGGTGGGTCTTTATCGCTGCCTTTATTTTTGATGATCTGCGCTATTACTGGTATCACCGTATTGCCCATCGGGTGCGCTGGGTCTGGGCGGAGCATGTCAATCATCATTCAAGCCAGCACTATAATCTGACCACAGCACTGCGTCAGTCGTGGACAGGGCAGATTACCGGCATGTTTATATTGCAGGTGCCGCTGGTATTGCTGGGCTTTCATCCGGCAGTGATTGCTTTTGTCTATGGCTTTAATCTGATCTACCAGTTCTGGATTCATACGGAAGCAATCGGCAAAATGTGGAAGCCTATTGAACTCATATTCAATACGCCTTCGCATCACCGTGTGCATCACGCAACCAATCCGCGATATCTGGATGCGAATTTTGCCGGTACCTTGATTATCTGGGACCGATTATTCGGCACATTTGTGGAAGAATTGCCGGAGGATATGCCGCGCTACGGGATCGTGCGCAATATCGGTACTTTCAATCCGGTGCGGGTGGCATTTCATGAATGGGCGGGGATGATGAAAGATGTGTTTGCGCCGGGGCTGAGCCTGCGGCAAAGGCTGATGTATATGGCAGCGCCGCCCGGCTGGAGCCATGACGGCAGCCGCAAAACATCGGAAGATCTGAAAGCGGATTATGTGCGCCTGAACCCTGATGAAGCCGGTAAGCCGGGATTGCCTGAGCACTCGTCTTAATTTAACACGATAATAAAGCTATGCGCTCGTCTATAACGTCGGGCAGGTTTGTTCTCATGCAAGCCGCAGCAACCATTATAACAGGATCGCCATTTGTCCATTTTTGTTTCCCTTGCACACCAGATTGACCAATGGCAGTCCCAAGGGCTGCTGGATCAGGAAACCGCAGACAGGCTGCGTCTTGATGTTAAAACCCGCAAGAACGGCTTTGGTATTGGCGGTGTTCTCGCCGTGCTTGGCGCATTATTGCTTGGCGCAGCGCTGATCCTGTTTGTTGCAGCCAATTGGGAAGTTATACCGCGTGTCTGGCGCGTGGCGCTTATCCTGTTTGTCATGTGGAGCGGTTATCTTGGCGGCGCATGGTTGCAGAGGCGCAGCGAAAGCGGGCAGGGCAGCACATTGGCGGCGGTTTTTGCACCGGCGCTCTACCTGCTCTCGGCAATTACCTATGGTGCCGGTATCGCGCTGATCGGACAGATGTATCATATGTCCGGTGATATGACGACGGCGGCGCTGGCATGGGGCGTTGGTGTGCTGATTGCTGCGGTGCTGCTGCGCGCGCCGATTTTGACCGCTGCGGCATTGGGTATCGGTGGCTTTTATCTGTCAACCGTGCTGAATGAGCTTGGCGGGCAGGTCAATCTGGTTGCATCTTATCGCTGGATTATGCCGCTTTACATTCTCGCCTGTGTCGGTTCCATTATCTACACAAAAGCGGATAAGGCCATGCATTTGCTGGCAGCGCTGACACTGGCTTATTTCCTCACTTTGTATTTTGACATTGAAAATCAGGCGATCCTGATCCTGATGATTGCCCTTGGCGCTGTGCTGGTGATTTGTCAGGGGCGCTGGCCGGCTTTTGAACGCTACAGCTACGGATTTGGCTCGCAGCTGGCCGGTTATGGTCTGGCTTCGTTGCTGATCGCGCTGTTTATCTTTCAGGTTGAGCATAAAGACCTGTTCAATAGCTATGAGGCCGGTGCCGATGCGGTCTATTCGCTGGCGGCGATTGCCATCTGTGTTTTTGCGCTGATTATTGCCGGTGAAAAAAGCGGACAATTACGCTGGTTTGCCTATGCGGGCTTCTCTCTGCATGTGTTGTATCTGGCGACTGTGACCGTGGGGACGATGATTGGCACGTCCGGTGTCTTCCTGATTGGCGGACTGCTGGTGATGGGGCTGGCTTATCTGGTTACCCGCATGGAAAAATATCTGCATGGTACCCCTGCAAAAGCGGTGTCCGTTCATGATGGGGAGCAGCAACCATGAGTTTTCTTAAAAAACGCTGGCTTTATGTGGCTGCAATTCTTGCGGCATTGCTGCAGTCGGGTGTGATGCTGGCAGGTGTTCAGCAGCGTATCAGTATTCTGCGCAGCGGTTCGGAAGTGGTGCTGCGGACTTTGCCGGTTGATCCGCGTGATCTGATGCGCGGCGATTATGTTATTCTGAGCTATGAAATCTCCCGCTTGCCTGCACATATGATTAGCGGTCAGCCGAAACGCAAAAGCGGACTGAATTATATTTATGTCGTGCTGGCGAAACAGGCTGATGGTTTGTGGGAGGCGAAGCGGGCGCAATTTGATGTTCCTGATGCATTAAAAGACGGCGAAATCTTTTTGCGCGGGGAGGTTGAGGCTCCGTTCCAGCTCTTTGACAGCTATTCAATCCTGCCTGTTGTTTATGGCATTGAGCGCTATTATGTGCCGGAGGGCGAGGGGCTGGCCGTTGAAAATGCCCAGCGCGACAGCAACGTGGATATCGTCCTGTCAGTGAATGAAAAAGGCGTCGCGGCGATCCGTGCGCTCAGGATTGACGGCAAACAGGTTTTTGATGAGCCGCTGTTCTGAGGTGAGGCGGCAAAGGGGAAGTGATAAGATCTGTGTATGACGGTCTCTTATCAAAAATAATCTGTTTTTCCCCTTTGAAGCCTGAAAATTGAATGCTATAGAGCGGCGCACATCAAAGCATACGTGCTTCGGTTGCGGATATGGCGAAATTGGTAGACGCACCAGATTTAGGTTCTGGCGGGAGACCGTGGGGGTTCGAGTCCCTCTATCCGCACCACTTTTATTCTCTTTGATTTTTGTAAGTCTTTGTAATTGCTGCGTGTTTGATGCTGCAATTTTGGCGAAGGTGCGTTTTTGGCCGGTTTTGTGATACAAATTGTGTTACAAATTGGGTTACAATGCAGTTTGAGATGTCCTCTTTTCTCATTGCCTGCTGTTTATAGTCTCCGCAGCAAATATATCCTGACGGGTCGTGCTGAATTTCATCAATTCTAAAACTTTATGGCCGAAGTTTCCGCATAATATATTTATGCTGATGCAGTCTTATCAAAGCTTTAGAAAGGTTTGAGACTATGGGAAACTATGGTGCGCGTTACGGGCAATATGCTCATGGATTTGGATGCTTGTGCCATAGTCAGGCAATCACACAGCTGAATGAACGCATTGGCCGCGGGCTGAGCCGCCGTTCTGTCCTGAGCGGCCTTGCGGCTGTAATGGCAGGTGCTGTGGTGGCTGATCCGGTTTCGGCATTGGCTCAGACGCCCGTTTCTGTTGCAGGCCAGCCTGTTTTGCTGAAAAATCTGCGCATTTTCGACGGAAAATCCTCAAAGCTGCTTGAAGGACATAATGTTCTGGTGAGCGGCGGAAAAATTGCGGATATTCTCAAAGCTTCAGAGAATGTTGCTGAGGCGCAGGTGATTGATTGCGGCAACCGCGTGCTGATGCCGGGTCTGATTGATGCCCATTGGCATAGTATTCTGGCGGCTATTCCGCAAATGGTGGCGATGACATCCGATATTGCCTATGTGCATCTTGTTGCTGCACAGGAAGCACAGCGCACTTTGATGCGTGGCTTTACGACCGTGCGCGACATGGGCGGGCCTTCCTTTGCGCTGAAGCGTGCGATTGATGAAAAACGTATTCCTGGACCACGCATTTATCCGTCCGGCGCGATGGTGTCTCAGACCTCCGGTCATGGTGATTTCCGCCAGCGCAGTGATATTCCGCGCCATAGTGCGAATGATCTGAGCCTTGCGGAATCTGCCGGTATAGCTGCGATTGCGGATGGTGAAGCCGAAGTGCTGCGTCGTGTACGCGAGCAGCTGATGCTGGGCGCCAGCCAGATCAAGATTATGGTCGGCGGCGGTGTGGCTTCAGCCTATGATCCGTTGGATTCCTTGCAATTTACCGAGGCTGAAATCCGTGCGGCTGTGATGGCTGCCAAGGATTGGGGCACTTATGTCTGTGCGCATGTTTATACCTCAGCCGGTATTCAGCGGGCGCTGGCTTGCGGTGTGCAGTCAATTGAACATGGCCAGCTGGCCGATGAGGAAACCGTCAGGCAAATGGCTGATGCCGGTGCATGGTGGAGCATTCAGCCGTTTCTGGCGGATGAGGATGCCAATGTTTATGCCTCGCAGATACAGCGCGACCAGCAGAAAATGATTGCCGAAGGCACGATCCGTGCATTCGAACTGGGGCCTAAATATAATGTCAAAATGGCATGGGGGACGGATATTCTGTTCAACCCGAAGGGCACAGCCTCGCAGGGACGTCAGTTGGCGAAATTGGCGCGCTGGTTTGATAATGGTGACGTGCTGAAAATGGCAACCGGCACCAATGCTGAATTGCTGGCGCTATCAGGAAACCGTAATCCTTATGGTGCAGCAGTCGGCATTATCGAAAAAGGTGCAATGGCGGATATGCTGCTGATCGACGGTAATCCGCTGGAGGATGTGTCTCTGATTGCTGATCCGGACAAGAATATGAAGCTGATTATGAAAGACGGTGTTGTTTATAAAAATATACTGACTGCATAATCCGCATCGGTAAAAGGCCGATAAAATCCGATGGATTGCAGGGTGAACATTCAATCGCATCTTGTATTTTGCGGGCGCTGATTGTAATGGGTTTGCGATAAATGGGATTCTGGCGCAATGCTGTCGCACGGGCTCTGTTACGAAATGTGACTTTATGCCGGTGAATGAGCAGATATTGTGCAGGAAATTCAATAGCAGAAATCAGGTATGGCTGCTTAAAATCCGTACCATTTATATATAGAGTCACTGTCATAATCCGGCAGGCTTTATATCCGTTCCGGGATGTCCCATAGCCTTTGCGCATATTTGTGCGCGGTATGTGACAAACAGAAAAACAAGAAATTTCGCTAGCCACGGCGGCTACGGTCATGTGGCCGGTCATGCGAAACGAAGACAAAGTGAAGGTTTTGACATGCAGGTTACCGAAACGCTCAATGAAGGGCTGAAGCGCGAGATCAAAGTCGTGGTTCCGGCACAGGATCTTGAAGCAAAGCTTGCTGAGCGCCTCGAAACCGCTCGCGGTCGCGCTAAGATCGATGGTTTCCGTCCTGGTAAAGTTCCTGCAGCACATCTGCGTAAGATGTACGGCAAGTCTTTCATGGCTGAGATCGTTAACGAAATTCTGAACGATTCAACCCGTTCGATCCTTGCTGACCGCAACGAAAAAGCTGCAACCCAGCCAGAAGTTGCAATGAGCGAAGACGAAGCAGAAGCCGAAAAGGTTCTGGCCGGTAAAGCTGATTTCGAATTCACCATGAATTACGAAGTTCTGCCGGCAATCGAAATCAAAGACGTTTCCGGTCTTAAAGTGACCCGAGAAGTTGTTGATATTTCGGACGAAGAAGTTGAAGAGCAGGTTAAGAAGATCGCTTCTTCCGCTCGTACTTTCGAAGCGAAAAAAGGCAAAGCTGAAGACGGCGACCGCGTTACCATGGATTACCTCGGTAAGCTGGAAGACGTTCCTTTCGAAGGCGGCGCAGATCAGGATGCACAGCTGGTACTCGGTTCCGGCCAGTTCATTCCGGGCTTTGAAGATCAGCTGGTCGGCGTAAAAGCCGGTGACGAAAAGCAGATCAAAGTAACTTTCCCTGAAAATTACGGCGCTGCCCATCTGGCCGGTAAAGAAGCAACCTTCGACATCACTGTGAAGGAAGTTGCTAAAGCTGCTGAGCTGGAACTGAATGATGAAGTTGCGAAGAAGCTCGGCATCGAAAGCCTTGACCGTCTGCGCACTGTTGTTCGTGAACAGATCGAAGGTCAGTACGGCCAGATCACCCGCCAGAAAGTTAAGCGTCAGATCCTCGACGGTCTGGATGCAGAATATCAGTTCGAAACACCAGAACGTCTGGTTAATGCTGAGTTCAACAACATCTGGCAGCAGATCAATTTCGACCTGCAGCAGGCTGGTAAGACTTTTGAAGACGAAGAAACCACTGAAGAAGCTGCTCGCGAAGAATATCGCAAGCTGGCTGAACGTCGTGTACGTCTTGGTCTGGTTCTTTCCGAAATCGGCGAAAAAGCCGGTGTAGAAGTAACCGAAGAAGAACTGCAGCGCGCTGTTTACGATCAGGTTCGTCGTTACCCGGGTCAGGAACAGCAGGTTTATGAATTCCTGCGTAAAACTCCTGATGCAGTTGCTAATCTGCGCGCACCAATCTTTGAAGAAAAGGTTGTTGATCACCTGCTCGGCACAATCTCCGTCACCGATAAGAAAGTGACCAAAGAAGAGCTGACAGCTGAAGAAGAAGGCGCAGCAGAAGAAGCAAAGCCTGCTAAAAAAGCTGCTCCAAAGAAAAAAGCAGCTAAAAAAGCTGATGATGCAGCTGAATAATCAGCCCGCATAAAGTTATGAGAAAGCCGCGTTGCAAAACGCGGCTTTTTTGTTTGCTGTCAGCGGTGCTTTACTGCCGGCCGTGTTGCGCTATTGTGGTGTAATGCAACCAAGACCGTATTATCATTTATGTAAATCGCTGAGTGACGAGCCGCCGCAGCCTGTCTGGTCAAAGAATGTGGTTTTATCCGCCTTCCGGCCGGATATGATTGCAGAACTCCATGTTTTGCTGACGGCTTCCTATCAAGCTGTTGGCAATATAGTGCCGCCATTGCGTGACTGGTGGCAGGCCCTGTCTAATGATGAGGAATATGATGCCGGTCTGATTTTTCCGGTGACAGATATCCAAGGGCAGCTGATTGCTTTTGCGCATTGCTGGAGCAGTGCATTTATCAAGGATATTGTCGTGCATCCCGACTGGCGCAGGCAGGGCATTGGCGAAGCCTTATTGCTGCATTGTTTTCAGGTTTTCCAATTGCGCGGTGCGGAGAATGTTTGTCTCAAAGTGGAGGGTAATAACCCCTTTGGAGCAGAGCGGCTCTATCGCCGGCTTGGTATGGTCGATATATGACCGTGGTGTGAGGTCATTTATCTTTACAAGCCCATGCTTTGTTACGGGAATTTGTACTTTTTCCGTCAATGCAGGGTGCACTGTTGCACCATAATGTTTATAGTCCGCGCCATGATCGTTTATTGATGCTGAAACAGTGCTGTTGTGATGCACAGAACACTTGCCAGTCAGGCCGGTTTGTTTTAGCCAGAAGCATGAGAAAACGGCGGAGTTTAACTCGCGCCGCAAAACAGAGATTTAAGAGCCCATGTCCCTTATCGATACACGCACGCCAGACCCGAAACGCCTGATCTCCGGTGCCACCGGTGACTGGGAAATCGTGATCGGGATGGAAGTTCATGCGCAGGTGACTTCCAATTCCAAATTGTTCTCCGGTGCTTCCACCGAATTCGGTGCCGAGCCAAATGCCAATGTTTCGCTGGTGGATGCCGCGATGCCGGGTATGCTGCCGGTTATCAATGCGGAATGTGTGGCGCAGGCCATTCGTACTGGTCTCGGGCTGAAAGCACAGATCAATCTGAAATCGGTTTTTGACCGCAAAAACTATTTCTATCCGGATCTGCCGCAGGGCTATCAGATTTCACAGTTCAAGCAGCCGATCGTGGGTGAGGGCACTGTAACTGTGTCTGTTGGCCCTGATTCCAAAGGCCAGTTTGAAGATGTTGAAGTTGGTATCGAGCGTGTGCATCTGGAACAGGATGCCGGTAAATCCCTGCACGATCAGCATCCGAGCATGTCCTATGTCGATCTGAACCGTTCCGGTGTGGCGCTGATGGAAATCGTTTCCAAGCCGCATATCCGCTCATCGGATGAGGCGCGCGCTTATATGACCAAGCTGCGCAGCATTCTGCGCTATCTTGGCACCTGTGACGGTAATATGGATCAGGGCTCGATGCGCGCAGACGTGAACGTGTCTGTTCGTCGTCCGGGCGGTGAATTCGGCACCCGTTGCGAAATCAAGAACATGAACTCGATCCGCTTCATCGGTCAGGCGATTGAATATGAAGCACGTCGTCAGATCGGTATTCTTGAAGATGGCGGGAAGATTGATCAGGAAACCCGTCTTTATGATCCGGTAAAGGGTGAAACCCGCTCGATGCGCTCGAAAGAAGAAGCGCATGATTACCGCTATTTCCCTGATCCTGATCTGCTGCCGCTGGAATTCACACAGGCTTATGTGGATGAACTGGCATCAGCTCTGCCGGAACTGCCGGATGACAAGAAAACCCGTCTGGTCGAAACCATGGGTCTGTCTGTCTATGACGCATCCATCCTGATCACTGAAAAAGCCATTGCTGACTATTTCGAATCGGTTGCAGAAGGCCGTGACGGTAAAGTTGCTGCAAACTGGGTCATCAATGATCTGCTCGGCGCTTTGAACAAGGCGGGTAAGGATATTGAAGATGCTCCGGTTTCTCCGGAACAGCTGGGCGCTATTCTTGATCTGATCAAGGAAGGCACAATCTCCGGTAAAATCGCAAAAGACCTGTTTGAAATCGTCTGGAACGAGGGCGGTGATCCGAAAGAGATCGTCGAAGCCCGCGGCATGAAGCAGGTGACTGATACCGGCGCGATTGAAAAAGCCGTTGATGAAATCATCGCTGCCAACCCTGAAAAAGTGGCTCAGGCAAAAGAAAAGCCGACACTGGCGGGCTGGTTTGTCGGTCAGGTGATGAAGTCAACCGGCGGTAAAGCTAATCCGCAGGCTGTGAATGATCTGGTTAAAGCGAAACTGGGCATCGAATAATGTGGCTGCGCTCTGCAAATAAGGATGATCTGAAGGCCGTGCACCAGTTGCTGGTCAAAACCTGGCATGCCACATTTGATGATGTGCTGGGCGTTGAGACCGCCAATAAGGTGACAGGTGAATATCATTCTGTTGCTGCGCTGACGCGTAATCTGGCCAAGCCTTATTCGGAATTTGTGGTGGCGGATGACGGCGAGGGCAACCTCGTCGGCATGGCTTATGCCAGCCAGAGCAAAGACGGTATTGCGGAGCTGCACCAGCTTTATGTCGATCCTGAGCAGCAGGTTCAGGGTATCGGCACTATGTTGCTGGCAGAGATTGAAATGGCTTTTCCTGATGTGGAGAAGCTTGCTCTCGAAGTGATTGCCAAGAATCAGAAAGCTCTGGACTTCTACACCCGCAAAGGTTTTGAAAAGACCGGCGAGACGAATGACTGGGGTACACTGAAACTGGATATTCCGGTTATTAAAATGGAAAAGTCTCTGACAGGCTGGTCTATGTAACCGGAGCATCCCGCATTTAATTGTGCCTGTTGCGTCCGTACAAAGTTTTTTGCGTTAAGTGTTCTCTGGTGTTAATGGCATCACTTAACTGAGAAATGCTGAAAACAGCGGCAACTTGACCCTTGCGACGCGCCTCAGATAAGGGCATAAGCAGGGAATAATCTGCATGATCCTGTGCCTTTATGGTCAGGATAGTTCAGGATCCGGAAGTGCTATGAAAAAATTTATTATTCAGGTTTTTACCTGGTGGAACAGCCAAACTATCGGCACCCGTCTTCATACATGGCGCAAAGGTAAGCGCGTTGGTGAAGATGAGTTCGGTAATGTTTATTATACCGGTGGTAAGGATTCTGAAGGTCGCACCCGTCGTTGGGTTATCTTCAACGGCTATAGCGAAGCCAGCGCTATTCCTGCCGGCTGGCATGGCTGGATGCATCACCGCACCGACACGCCGCCGACTGAAGAAAACTATCAGCCGCGCGAATGGCAGAAGCCGCACCAGCAGAACCTGACCGGTACGCCTTATGCTTATCGCCCGCAGGGTGCGATCTCCGCATCCGGTCAGCGTCCTAAAGTGGGCGGCGACTATGATGCATGGACACCGAATTAAGTTTCAGTCCTGATAGATTTGACAGGCGGCATGGTTTTTCAGCTGTGCCGCCTTTATCTTTCCCCTAAATTGACGTCCGGTGCAGCTGTCTGCCGCTCTGGATTGGGGAAAACCCTGTCCGGCGAGTCTTTTTCTCACAAATGCCGTAAAGAACAGGCTAATTTTCCGGCGGGTGTTTTCTCCGCATCCGTTTATGCAACCAGTACCAAAGGCAGAATGTGTATGAATGTTTCTTCCGGACGATCTTTTGGAACAACATTTCTGCTGGTTGCAGGGCTGGCACTTGCCGGTCTGGGCGTAGCATCTGAGGCACGTGCCGAGCGTATTTCCAATAAAGTTGCGGAATTTTCCGGTCTGGACAAGATCACCGGCCGGATCACAACTTTTGACGTTTATATCAATGAGACAGTGCAATTCGGTGCGTTACAGGTAACACCGAAGGTTTGCTACAGCCGCTCGGATAATGAAGCGCCGCGTACCGACAGCTTTGTGCAGGTGGATGAAATCACACTGGATCGTAAAATCCGCCGCATCTTCTCCGGCTGGATGTTTGCCGATAGTCCGGGTCTGAATGCTGTGGATCATCCGGTTTATGATATCTGGCTGAAAGACTGCAAGCAGACGTCAGACATTCCTGCGCCGCAATAAGGTTTGGCAGTTTCAGAACTGCGCAGGCGTTAAAATCGCTGGCAGCAACATATCTTCATAATCCTTTGCAGGAATTTCAACAGCGCCAAAACGCTGTAAATGCCCTGTAGTAAACTGCGTGTCCAGCAGTTTGAAACCATGTGCACGCAACCGCTCCACCAGATGCACGAGGCAGACCTTGGAAGCATCGGTGACATGGCTGAACATGCTTTCACCAAAGAATGCGCCACCCAGCGACACACCATAAAGACCACCGACAAGTTGCCCGTCCTGCCATGCTTCAACAGAATGGCAGTGTCCAGCTTTGTGCAGGGCAATATAGCCGTCACGGATCGTCTGATTGATCCATGTACCGGCATTGGGATCCCGCCTGATCGCACAGCCTTCCAGCACCTGTTCAAAGGCGGTGTCATAGCTGATCTCGAACGGCGAGCGCTTCAGTGTTTTTTGCAGGCTGCGGGAAATGTGGAACTTATCGAGCGGGATAATGCCGCGTTGTTCCGGTCGTACCCAGAATATTTCCGGATCATCAGCACTTTCTGACATAGGGAAAATGCCGGAGGCGTAAGCCCGGAGCAAAAGCTCCGGGCTTAAATTTTGAGGCGGAGGGGATTTGCGTCCCGCCACCGGAGTTACTGACCCGATGCGTTTTTCTTTTCCAGATATTTTTCAAGCCAATGGATATCATAATCGCCATTGGCGATATCCGGATTGGCAATCAAATCCTGGAAAAGCGGCAGGGTTGTATCAACGCCGTCAACGACGAATTCATCCAGCGCACGACGCAGACGCATCAGGCATTCCACGCGGTTACGGCCATGCACAATCAGTTTGCCGATCATGCTGTCGTAATATGGCGGGATTTTATAGCCGCTATAGACGCCGGAATCGACACGAATGCCCAGACCACCCGGTGTGTGATAATGCTTAATCGTGCCCGGTGACGGTGTGAATGTGCGTGCGTTTTCCGCATTGATACGACATTCAATCGCATGACCGGAGAAACGTACATCGTCCTGCTTGACCGACAGGCCAAGACCGGCGGCAATACGGATCTGTTCATGAACCAGATCAATACCGGTGATCGCTTCGGTAATCGTGTGTTCCACCTGAAGACGGGTGTTCATTTCGATGAAATAGAACTCGCCGTTTTCATAAAGGAATTCGATTGTACCGGCACCGCGATAGCCCAGTTCTGCAACCGCATTGGCGCAGATCATACCGATCTTGTCACGGGCTTCGGAATTCAGGGCAGGGGAATTGGCTTCTTCCCAGACCTTCTGGTGACGGCGCTGCAGCGAGCAGTCACGTTCACCCAGATGCACAGCTTTGCCTGCACCATCGCCAACGATCTGAACTTCAATGTGACGCGGCTTTTCGAGATATTTCTCGATGTAAACAGCATCATCACCGAATGCAGCAGCTGCTTCCGAGCGTGCAGTATTATAGGCAACCGAGATATCTTCTGCCGATTTGGCAACCTTCATCCCGCGGCCGCCGCCACCGGAGGAAGCCTTGATGATGACCGGATAGCCGATTTCGGAAGCAATACGAATTGCATCCTGTTCACTGGCAACCCCGCCGTCAGACCCCGGAACAACCGGAATGCCGAGGCGTTTTGCAGTCTTCTTGGCTTCGATCTTATCGCCCATGATGCGGATATGCGCAGCGGTCGGGCCAATAAAGGTAATATCGTGAGCTTCAAGAATTTCAGCGAATTTGGCATTCTCGGAGAGGAAGCCGTAACCCGGATGGATTGCATCAGCACCGGTGATTTCGCAGGCGGCAACGATCTGGTGAATATTCAGATAGCTGTCGCGCGATGATGGTGGTCCGATACATACGCTTTCATCTGCGAGACGCACATGCATGGCATCGGCATCGGCAGTGGAGTGAACGGCAACAGTCTTGATGCCAAGCTCCTTACAGGCGCGCAGCACCCGCAGGGCAATTTCGCCGCGATTGGCTATGAGGATTTTTTGAAACATCGGAGCTCCTGCCTCAGGCATAGTCTGAGGCAGACTATGCATTAATTCAAATTGGTCAGCGATGGCTGTATGTTTGAAAATACAGCCGTGATCTGTGAAAGATCTTATTCGATGACGATAAGAGGTTCGCCGAATTCAACTGGCTGGCTGTCGCTGACCAGAATAGCAGTCACTGTACCTGCACGCGGAGCAGCAATCTGGTTCATGGTTTTCATCGCTTCGATGATGAGAACTGTCTGGCCTTCTTTAACGCTCTGGCCGACTTCTACGAACTGCTTGGCACCTGGTGCCGGTGCGAGATAGGCGGTACCAACCATTGGCGAAGGCACGGCATTTTTGGATTTGTCAGCAGCTTTCGGTGCTTCTGCAGCCGGAGCAGGCGCAGCGGCAGCAACCGGTGCTGCGGCAGCAGGGGCAAAATATTGCTGAGGTGCTGCAGCCTGAACAGTGATATTGCGCGAAACGCGAATGCGCAGGTCGTCCTGTTCAACTTCAATTTCTGTCAGATCGGTATCTTTGAGGATGTTCGCGAGATCGCGAATGATCGCCTGATCGATACCGGAGCTTTTGTTCGTCATGGGTCTGGCCCCTTTACCGCTGATATATATTGTTGTTTCTTCAGAGCCTATTCCGATCCGGTTAAGGCAGATCGGAATAGGCTCCCATTTTTATTTTCGCAGTTTTGAACGGAAAACCGGTTCCCGTTTTTGCCTTAACTGCTTTTAGCATATGCCTGACGGTCAGGGTACATTATGCTGGTTAGGTATGCGTGGCATAATCCACTCTGAAAATCCGGTCAACTTTCGCGATTATGCTGATAACCGGCGAGAGCCCGCAGACCCATCAAATAACCTTCCGCACCGAAGCCGCACAGTACAGCTTTGGCAACCGGAGAAACGAAGGATTTGTGGCGGAACTCTTCACGGGCGTGAATATTTGAGAGGTGAACCTCAACCACTGTCACCTGAGCTGCGCGAATGGCATCAAGCAGCGCAATAGATGTGTGTGTATAGGCTGCAGGGTTAATCAGAACCTGCGCGCCTTTCTCACCGGCTTCCTGAATCCATGTGACCAGATCGCCTTCGTGATTAGACTGACGGAAGTCAATTTCCACGCCCAGCTTTTCAGCTTCTTTGCGGCAGTTTACGTGAATATCATCAAGGGTCGTCGAGCCGTAAATTGCCGGTTCTCTTTTACCCAGCATATTCAGGTTCGGGCCGTTCAGAATGAAAATCACTTGTGCCATCGGGTGTGGTGTCGCTTTACGATTCCGTTATTCGTATGAATTCAGCTTGTCTGAAGTCTTTAACTCTTCCCATATAATGGGGAATGCTTTGCGGTTAAAGCCTGTAAATTGTATCCGTACAGGCTTTAACTGCATTTTCCGGCACTAAATTCAAATTTTATAGATAAAATTATGAATTTTATTTGTTGCCGGTGTTTGATTGACGCTGTTCAGCGATTTTTTCAGACAATGTTTCCAGACCGACAGCGCCCGGAACCAGCTCATTACCGATAATATAAGACGGTGTGCCGGAAATATTCAGCGCCTGAGCAACATTATAAGCGCTCTGGAAGGAGGTCACGACCTCTTTGCTTTTCATCAGTTCACGCAGTTTCGCTTCATCAGCGCCCAAAGAAGTAGCAATCTTCATTGCGCTCTCTTCGGTAGAGCTTTTCGGCTCTTTCATCAGCGCTTCGTGCAATTCCATGTATTTTTCAGGCATCAGACGCTTGAATGCCTGTGCAACCAGATGGGTGCGCATGGAATCCGGTCCGAGAATCGGGAACTCTTTCAGGACAAAGCGAACATTCGGGTCGGCTTTGAGCAGCGCCTGCATATCCGGCATTGCGCGTTTGCAATAGCCGCAATTGTAATCGTAGAATTCAACGATGGTCACATCGCCTTTCGGATTGCCGTAAACGGCATCATTGGCATCGTTGAAAATCGAATCATGATTTTCTGCAATAATCTTGGACTGGCTGTCACGGGCTGATGCAGCCTGTTTTTCTTCCAGAGCGTCCTGCACTTCAAGCATCACTTCCGGATTGGCGATCAGATATTCGCGGACGATTTTCTCAACGGCAGCTTTATCGAGCGGCTTTGCTTCTTGTGCATGGGAAGCTGCAACGGCAGAAACCAGAGCAGCTGCGCCGAAAACAGTGGTAGCTAAACGGCGCTTGAAATGAATGGTCATAGGATCACTCCGGATAAACCGGCCTTGTCGTTCGGGTTAATGGTGGTAGTCCGCCATACTGGCGAAATGTGAAGTTCTGTTCCGGAAAACCGATATTGGTACCGTGATTTATTTCTTTTTGGTCTTGGTATTGATGATGTCCTGCGCCCGCAGCCAGTCCGGCGAACCGGATTTCAGGCGTGTCTGCGCACGGGTTGCGAAAATCTTGGCCTCATTGATACGGCCTGCATAATAATGCTGATCCGCAGTTGCGAGGTCCGAAAGCCCCATCTGTCCGGACTGGCCATAGGCCTGTGCCAGATAGCCGTAACCTTCCGAAAATTCCGGATCACGTACCATACCTGCTTTCAGCTCACGGATAGCTGCTTCCATATTGGCTTTATTGCCGGTTAGCATCAAAGCGCGGCCATAGCTCATACGGATCAGGCTGGATTTGCGCGGATCAAGCGCGGCAGCCTGTTTGAACTCGGCAGCAGCACCGGCCGGATTATTGGCTTTCAGCAGCATTTCGCCCTTTATTTCGCGGAAATAAGGGTTTTTTGGCTGTTCTTTGATTAATGCATCGATTTTTGGAATGGCATTACGGGGATTGCCATTGAGGAATGTGTAAATTGCATCACCGTAACGTGCGCCTACGCCACGCGGATTGTTGCGGAACATGCGTTGCAGAGAGCCGAGGCCGCCGGAATAGGCCGCGATTTTTGCCCGTGCCATATCATGACGAAGCTGCAGGGCTTCCGGGTCTTTTTTCTCAAAATACGGGCTTTGATGAGCCAGAGTCGTCAGATTGGCAATACGGTCACGCGGCAACGGGTGGCTGATACGATAGGCATCAACCTGTGTGCCGCTGATCGACAAGGCGCTGGCAAAGCGCTCGAATGTTGTCAGCATGCCTTTGGCTGACTGGCCGGTTTTATTCAGATAATTGATTGCCGAGCGGTCAGCTGCTGCTTCTTCCGTGCGCTGATAGGACAGCAGGCTGCGCATGGCGATTTCACCGCCGCCCGCAGCAATACCGCCACCGGCACCGGCAATGGCGCTGTTACGGGTGGCTGCACCGGCAATCCCCGCACCAAGGCCGAGTAATGTGCCGATAACAGCCATGGTTTTGGCCTGTTTGAGCTGTTCGCGCAGACGATCCTGATGGCCGCCGGCAAGATGGCCGGTTTCGTGAGCGATAACACCGATAATCTCATTTGGGGTTTCAGACTGCAGCAGGGTACCGGTATTGATAAAGATACGCCGTCCGTCGACAAAAGCGTTGAAGCTCGGGCTATTGACCAGAATTGTACCGATACGCTTTTTACCAAGACCTGCGGCATTGAGAATTGGGGTCGTGTAATCTGTGATGAGGGCTTCAATTTCTGCATCACGCACGACCGGTACTGAGCGCGACTGCGCCGAGGCAGTGACTGCGGAGCTGGCCAGAATAGCGGCGGAAATCATCAGGGAAAGAGGGCGGTGCAGCCTGTTGCTGACGGGAACCGGCGCCGGTGCTGCCGGTTGCGGCGCAGGGGCTGTATAAAGAGGTGCGGTTTCGGCCATCAATAAAATCCTGTTTTAAAAACGATCAAGAGCGGTAGCACGGTATCGCATTCGCTCCGGACACTTTCATTTACCGCATGATGTATCCAAACAGGTCAGTTTGGACAGGGACATGCATCAGGTGTGAATCAGCTGCACTATTTATAATGCTGTTCTAGCTTACAGGATGCGAAAAACAGAATGATATATTCCGTCAGGAATCCGCAGTTGTGAACCACAGTTTATTTCATGATATTTCAGGCCTTTTTTATGACCTGAACTGAAGTCAGGCTTAAGAAGTTTAAAGTTTCGGCTCGTTTTGCTGTTTTATAGCTAATATTTTGTGATTGTTATGCTGTTGTTGCACTGTGCAGTTCGGGCTATGGAACATCCGGTGTTTAAAGCTTAACCGGTTCTGCAGGCTGTTTTTCATAAAGCGGCAGGGCAGGTGTTTTTTGAGGGCAGAGAAGTGAGAGTTTTTTCCTACCGGAGTGAAGTTGATCCGTTTCATGCCATGGATGTGCTCGCTGAAGCGAACCGGCGCCGCGCTAACGGCGCACCGATGATCTCCATGGCGGTTGGTCAGCCTGCTGATCCGGCACCGCTCCGTGTGCGTGAAGCTGCGCAAAAAGCCCTGATTGACGGCAAAATCGGTTATACGGATGCGCTTGGCCTGATCGGTCTGCGCGAGGCCATTGCTGCTCATTATGCTGAGCAATATGGCGTTGAAGTCAGCCCGCAGCGCATTGCCGTGACGACCGGCTCATCGGCCGCGTTCAATTTGGCCTTCCTGACCTATTTTGATGCCGGTGACCGTGTGGCGATTACCCGTCCGGGTTATCCGGCCTATCGCAATATTCTGAAAGCGCTTGGCGTTGAAGTTGTTGAAATCGGCACCGGTGACGGTGCAAGCGCCAATCTGACTGCTGAAAGCCTGATTGCTGCCCATGAGGAAAAGCCGCTGAAAGGTGTGCTTTTCGCCAGTCCTGCCAATCCGACCGGCGCAATCATTGAAGATGATGAGCTGAAAGCCATTCTGGAGGCAGCTCGCGAACGCAATATTCGTGTGATCTCCGATGAGATTTATCATCGCCTGACCTATGACCGTCCTGACCAGACTGCGCTGGCCTTTGATGAGAGTGTGACGGTGATTAATTCTTTCTCCAAATATTATTGCATGACCGGCTGGCGTATCGGCTGGATGGTGCTGCCGGAAGAGGCAGTGCGCCCGAATGAGCGTATTGCGCAAAGCCTGTATATTTCTGCACCGGAACTGTCACAGATTGCGGCGATTGAGGCTTTTAAGGCAACGGATGAGCTGGATATTATCAAGCAGCGTTATGCGCTGAACCGTTCTATCCTCGGTGAACATCTGCCGAAAATGGGGCTGACACTGGCCGCACCGATGGATGGTGCATTCTATGCCTATTGTGATGTGTCCCGCTTTACCAATGACAGCATGGCATTTGCCCGCAAAATGATTGCCGAGATTAATGTGGCCGCTACACCGGGGCTGGATTTTGACCCGCTGGAAGGTCACCGTACAATGCGCTTCTCCTATGCGGGCACAGCTGATGAAATGCGTGAAGCAATGCGCCGGTTGGAAGGCTGGCTCTGAGGTCAGTCCTCTTTTTGTACAAATTTGAAATTTAGTATGTATACGAAATAAAAAAAGCCGCCGGAAATTCCGGCGGCTTTTATATTCTATGGGTTTTATCGGCAGGGCTTAAAAGAAGCCTTTTTTCTGCCACCAACCGCCGCGTTTTGGCTGCTCTGCCGGTTCTTCCTGCTTTTCAGCCTGACTGATCTGCGAGGTCACAACCGGCTTGGATGCTTCCTGTGTGCTGCTGCGTTTACGGGCAGGCTTTTCTACTTGCTGTTCCGCAGCTGGTTCTGCCACTTCAGTCACAATAACGGCTTCAGCAACTTCAGCCTGTGTTTCTGCAACCGGTTCCGCTGCTTTTTTAGCGCGCGGCTTGCGGGCAGGCTTAGCAGGTTTTTCTGCAGCTTTTTTGCGTGTGGTTTTGGCCGGAGCCTCATCACTCACAGTTTCAGCTTCCGCAACCACTGCTTCTGCAACAACCGGTTCACCGGCAGGTTCTGTCACTTCAGTCACAGTTTCCGCAGCGGTTTCAGCCGTTGCTTTTGCACCGCGTGGCTTCGCAGGGCGTTTACGGGCAGGTTTTGCTGTCTTCTTCTCGGACTTTGCCTCAGTCTGCGGGGCTGCTTCAGTCTTGGCCGGAGCATCCTGTGTCAGGGCCGCAGCCGGAGCCGCTGATTTCACCTGTGGGTTAAAGCCCACGAATTCCGGTGAAGGCAGAGGAGCCGCAGCTTTTTTCACAGCCTGTTTATAGGCAGTCAGACGGGTGACAGCTTCATCGCGGCTGAAGCCGACAAATTCCACCGCAGGCATGCGGTTGTCATTGTCATATTCACCACGACGGTTTTTACGTCCGCCACGACGGCCACGACGACGCTTCTTGCGACGGTCTTCTTCCGACTGGGAAGGTGCGTCATCTGCGTCTGCATCATCGCCTTCATCTTCATCCGAAGCGGCTTCGCCCTGTGTTTCCGAATTATCGCGTTCACGGGCACCGCGACGACGACGGCGGCGACGGCTGCGCTTGCGGTCGTCATTATTATCGTCGCGTGCGTTATCTTCATCGCCTGATGTTGCTTCAGTTTCCGCATCATCTTCCACATCGATGATTTCCGGATCATTTTCCTCATCATAAGGCATGAACTGGATTGTCTGCGGAACCGGATTAACAGGACCGGCAGCCGGTGTGCCCTTATCAATCGCCAGATGCTGATGACCAACGGTTTCATCAATCTGCAGTTCAATTGTCAGGCCGAAACGGCTTTCCATTTCTGCAAGCAGGTGGCGCTTGTGGTTCAGCACATAAAGTGCTGTGGCCTGCGGTGCGCGAACAGTAATATTGTTCTGCGAATTGCGCTGCAGGAATTCTTCAATCGAGCGGATGACATAAAGCGCCATTGAGGAATCCGAGCGGATCAGACCTGTGCCTGCGCAATGCGGGCAAGGCTGCATGGTGCTTTCGAGAACCGATGCACGGATACGCTGACGCGACATTTCCAGAAGACCGAAATGCGAAATACGGCCAACCTGAATACGGGCGCGATCATCTTTCAGGCAATCTTTCATGCGTTTTTCAACGGCACGATTGTTGCGCTTTTCTTCCATATCAATGAAGTCAACCACAACCAGACCGGCAAGGTCGCGCAGACGCAGCTGGCGCGCAACTTCTTCTGCGGCTTCCAGATTGGTCTGCAATGCAGTTTCTTCAATTGAATTTTCACGGGTTGAACGGCCGGAGTTGACGTCAACCGCTACCAGAGCTTCAGTCTGGTTGATGATGATATAGCCGCCGGATTTCAGCGTGACCTGCGGATGCAGCATCCGGTCAAGCTGGGCTTCAATACCGTTGCGAGCAAAAATCGGCGTGGTTTCACGGTAAGGCTGGACGACGCGCGCATGGGTCGGCATCAGCATCCGCATGAAATCTTTGGCTTCGCGGTAACCGGCTTCACCGGCAACCAGAATATCCGTGATATCCTTGTTATAAAGATCGCGGATCGAACGCTTGATGAGATTGCCTTCTTCATAGACGAGGGCAGGTGCCTGCGACTGCATGGTCAGCTGGCGGACATTATCCCACATGCGCATCAGATATTCATAGTCACGACGCACTTCTGCTTTGGTGCGGTTGGCACCGGCTGTACGCAGGATCACACCCATGCCCTGCGGCACTTCGAGTTCCTTGACGATATCTTTCAGGCGCTTGCGATCCTGAATATTGGTGATTTTGCGTGAAATACCGCCACCGCGTGCAGTATTCGGCATCAGTACAGAATAACGGCCTGCCAGCGACAGATAGGTTGTGAGAGCTGCGCCTTTATTGCCGCGCTCTTCTTTAACCACCTGCACCAGAATAATCTGGCGGCGCTTGATAACTTCCTGAATCTTGTAGTGCTTGCGATGCGCACGGTTGCTGCCCGGCAGTTCTTCCATTGCATCTTCAGCGCCGACCGATTCAACCTGATCATCTTCATCATCGTGATCGTCATCGTCGTCACTGTCTGATGCGTGCTGTTTGCGCGGAGCTTTTTCACGGATTACCGGCTGGTCGGAAGAAGCAGCCATGACGGATGCATTATCATCCGCATCGTCATTTGCCTGTTCCTGAGCGGCATTGAGCAATGCCTGTGCATAGGCTTCCTGCGCTTCAACGGCGAAATCACCGACAAATTCAGGTGCCGGTACAGCCGGTGCCGCAGCATGATCTCTGCTGTTGTTATGTTGACGGTGACGACCGGAGCCGCGACGGTCATTGTGACCGCGGCGATTGCGGCGTGGTGCTTCTTCACGCTCTTCATCATCTTCATCACGTGCTGCACGGGCTTCTGCTTCCAGCAGCGCTTTACGGTCAGCTTCCGGAATCTGGTAATAGTCCGGATGAATTTCGGAAAAGGCGAGGAAGCCATGGCGGTTGCCGCCATATTCCACAAAAGCAGCCTGCAATGACGGCTCAACGCGGGTTACGCGTGCCAGATATACATTGCCTTTTAACTGCTTCTTATGCTCAGATTCAAAATCGAATTCTTCGATCTTGTTACCGCGCACCACTACGACGCGCGTTTCCTCCGGGTGGGAGGCATCGATAAGCATTTTGTTCGACATAAGTGTTTTTCCTTCCGGCGGAAAAACGCAAATCAAGAGGAACCGGAGACGCTTCGGGAGCGCCGGTTCGTATATATTCGCGGTTGCCGGATAAATTAAGGTTCGCCGGAACGCAGAGTACAGTCTTCACGCGCTGATGCCTTGCGGCAATCGCGATTTTCAGGCTGGCAATGGTCAAGTCTGCGTGACCCATAGCGGTTCCGATCGAAACGACCTCGAAAGACCTGATAAACAGGCCGATTATAGTGCCGCATAAATCCCAAAGGATAAAATATGCAGCAATTCAAAAGTGTTACGGCATTGTAAACTGCGTTTCTTACAACGCGTGATGCCGCAGATAACAGATTGCCGATTATGATTTCTCACATAGTCCGCAGTCTTTATGAGCAGTGGCCGGGGGAACCGTGCCAGTGCTGAATCCTTGTTCAGTTACGCTGAGCCGCCGGATAATCTTTCAAATGAGAGTTATCACAAACGGCCGTTCTGCAGTTTTCTGACGGTTGTAACGTCAGGTTCTGAGCTGATCTGCCACGATAAGAGCCTGTCCGCGGGTGTTAACCGGACGCTGGACAGAGAATGATTCCGATGGCGGATCTGTAACCTGATAATGCTTTTAGGACCTGATCGCCCCTCTGACAAGCAGAATATAATAATGCGTCACACTCCGTTCAAACTAATCAGGCATGAATTTTATAATTTCGACATTTATCTCAATGTTTTAGAATGATTTTCTGATGTCGCTGACACGGGATTTAAGTGAAGATACGGCGGGCGGAATCTAAGCCGGCTTTATTTCATGCGTGATTTGTGCACGCAGCTTTGTCAGTTGCCGGTTGCGACGGGAAATGGCATTGAAATTTTGTAATCATGAATGCCGGATGCAGAGACAGATTTGATGAAACTTGCAAAGGCTTCATTAACGATAAAGCTCTAGCATATCTGTGTTACGGGCGGTTGCAGCATCCGGTAAGAGCGGGTGAGGCGGTGTGGTTTTTCTGAAACAGGAGAAATGAAACTGCTCAGACGTCACCGAACTGCCGCAAAGGCAATCATAATGCCCGAGCACGGGTGGGTGTTCGTAAATGCTGATTTGCGGGCAGGGGATTGCAAACTATGTGCAGGATCTGAACGAATCTCAGCTTTGCAATAATTTGATCGAGACGATGTTTTTACGAATTCTGACAGCCAATCTTTTTTCTTTAAAACCGGCTTTTCGCAAGTTTTTGCGGCGGCAAGCGCTGCTTTCGGCTTTTGTGGCAATAATACCGATAAATTCTGCATTTGCAGCGCAGGGCGGTAAGTCTGAACTCTCTGCACTGACCTTCAAAATGGCCGGTGATGATCTGCGCAGCCGTATCGTGGTTATGTTTGACAATGAGCCGAATGTAGAGACGCATCTTCTGGAGCGCCCGCATCGCCTTGTGATCGATCTGCCGGAAACCAGTTTCGGTTTTGACAAGGAATCACTGACGCCGCGCGGTCTGATTTCTGAAGTGCGCTACGGACTGATTGCGCAGACGCGGTCGCGATTGATTCTCAATGCCAAAGGGCCTTTCAAAGTTGAAAAGCTGGAAGTTGTAAAAAACGAATCTTCGTCCGGCTATCGTATGGTGGCCGATATTGTCGCCAGTTCTGACCGTGAATTTGCACAGGCTCTTGCCGATCAGAAAGTGACTACGGCCTCATTAAATGCGGACACTGGCGGGGCATCTCCTGCCATCAGCGATACGCTTGGTTCAAGCCACCAGTTTACTGTGATGATTGATCCCGGACATGGCGGCATCGACAGCGGCGCGGAAAGTGTGAGCGGCACATTGGAAAAGAATGTGACGCTTGCTTTCGGGCGCGAGCTTCGTGATGAACTCATGAAGAACAAGAATATCAATGTTCTCATGACCCGTGAGGATGATACTTTCCTGCGGCTCGGAGAGCGGGTGCGTCTGGCGCGCCAGCATGAGGCGGATCTGTTTATCTCGCTTCATGCCGATACGATCCGTCATAAGGATATCCGTGGTGCAACGGTCTATACATTGTCTGACAAGGCATCGGATGATGTGGCCAGAGCTATGGCAGAGCGCGAGAATAATTCTGATGCCAGTGCGGGTATTTACAGTGAAGAAGCGCCGGTCGTTCATGATATTCTCATGGAGCTGACCCAGCGTGAAACCCATTCTTTTTCGCTGAATTTTGCTGACGGGCTGGTTAAATCTCTGCAGGGCAAGGTTAATCTGATTAATAATCCTCATCGTTTTGCCGGATTTCAGGTGTTGCGTGCACCGGATGTTCCTTCGGTTCTCGTCGAAATAGGCTACTTGTCGAATAAAGACGATGAAAAACTGCTGAAAGATGCTTCATGGCGCAAACGTGCGGTGGAGCGGATTTCCCATGCAGTGGATAAATATTATACGTTGCGCAACAATGTTCAGGCGCAGCCGTAAATTCTGTGAGGGCTGCGTCAAAAGCGTCACAGAAATGAATAAAGAGTTAAAAACAGTAAATTCATCTTGTCTTTGACGTATTTGCTGTTCACTACCACGCTGTTGGTCTGGTTTAACACCGGATCAGGGTTCAGGTCAGGGCTCAGAGATGAATGGCTTGGAAGGGTTCATCAGGTTGAAAACAATTTTACGCTGCAAAGCCTGCTAAAATTGCCTGTGAATTTTTACCGGAGCGGATTACGTCCAAATTGGATCGCGGCATTCGTTCTGGATTCTTTAGTAGCCGCATTATCACGGTCGTCAAATTGATCCAATTTGACTGTGAAATGCTCTAAGTTAATGATATGTAGCAGATAATCTGAAACGGACACCGGATAAAATATGGTACGGCTCATCGGATATTTTTTCGGCATCGGAACGGTGCTGATGCTGATCGTAGCGGGAGGCGTTGCCTTCTATGTCGGCAGCATAAGCAAGGACTTGCCGGATTATGAAGTGCTGGCCAAATATGAGCCGCCGGTAACAACGCGCGTGCATGCCGCAGACGGTAGTCTGATGGCGGAATATTACAAAGAACGCCGCATGTTCTTGCCGATTCAGGCGGTTCCTGATCGCGTGAAAGCAGCCTTTGTTTCAGCGGAAGACAAGAGTTTTTATCAGCATCACGGGCTGGATTATCTCGGCCTTACCCGTGCTGTGTCCACCAATATTGTCAACAAGCTGACCGGTAATGACCGCCGCCCTGTGGGCGCGTCGACCATCACGCAGCAGGTTGCTAAAAATATGCTGCTCACTTCCGAGCAGACTTATGACCGTAAAATCAAGGAAGCAATTGTTGCGCTGCGTATGGAGCGTACTTTCAGCAAAGACCAGATTCTTGAGCTTTATCTCAATGAAATGTTTTTCGGTATGGGCGCTTACGGTATTGCCGGTGCTGCGCTGACCTATTTCGACAAGTCGGTCAATGAACTGACCATCAGCGAATCTGCTTATCTTGCAGCACTCCTCAAAGGCCCTGCCAATTATCATCCGTATCGTTATGCCCAGCGCGCGATTGAACGCCGCAACTGGGTGATCGATCGTATGCAGGAGAACGGCTATATTTCTGTTGAGGATGCAAAAGAAGCCAAGGAAACACCGCTGGGTGTGAAGCCGCATAATGCGGATGGCCGTCTGTTTGCCAGTGAATATTTTGCTGAAGAAGTGCGTCGTCAGATTGTAACCCGATACGGCAATGCTTCGCTGCTTGAAGGCGGGCTTTCCGTGCGCACAACGCTTGATCCGCAATTGCAGGTCATGGCGCGTAAAACATTGCATAACGGTTTCATCCGTTATGATGAGGCGCAAGGCTATCGCGGCCCTGTCAAACATCTCAATCTGAGCACAGACTGGGGTCAGGAACTGGGTGAAGTTGCCGGTCTGACCGACGTGCCGGAATGGCATCTGGCTGTTGTGTTGGACGCCACACCGGATGCGCTGGAAATCGGATTGCAGCCGGCCCGTGATCCGTCCGGCAAGATCAGTGAAGAACGGGCGACCGGCCGCGTTGCCGCTGCGGATATGAAATGGGCGATGCGCATGAATATCGGCGGCAAGCGCTCGACAGCGAAATCACCGGCAGGTGTGCTTGAGGTCGGCGATGTGATTTATGTGGAGAAAAAAGGCGAGGGCAGCGATGCTTACCGTCTGCGTCAAGTGCCGAAAATCTCCGGTGCGCTGGTTGCCATGGATCCGCATACCGGCCGCGTGCTGTCTATGGTTGGCGGCTTCTCCTATGCGCAGTCGGAGTTTAACCGCGCCACGCAGGCCTATCGCCAGCCGGGTTCGGCCTTCAAACCGTTTGTTTATGCGGCAGCGCTGGATAATGGCTATACACCGGCATCCGTGGTGCTTGACGGCCCGATCTCTGTCGATCAGGGCGGTTCGCTCGGCGTCTGGAGCCCGAAAAACTATTCCGGCAAATTCTCCGGCCCTTCAACCCTGCGCTATGGTATCGAACAGTCCCGTAACCTGATGACTGTGCGTCTGGCACAAGATATGGGCATGAAGACCGTTGCGGAATATGCAGAGCGTTTCGGTGTTTATGACAAGATGATGCCGGTGCTTTCCATGTCGCTTGGTGCCGGTGAAACCACTGTGCTGCGCATGGTCACCGGCTATTCGATCATGGCCAATGGCGGACGGTCGATCACACCTTCAATGATTGACCGCGTGCAGGATCGTTACGGCAAGACTATTTTCAAGCATGATATGCGTCAGTGCCAGAATTGTAATGCGGAAGAGTGGAACAATCAGGAAGAGCCTGAGCTGGTTGACGAGCGCGATCAGGTGCTCGACCCGATGACCGCCTATCAGATTACATCGATGATGGAAGGTGTTGTTCAGCGCGGTACTGCACGTATGCTGCTGAGCCTGAACCGTCCGATTGCCGGTAAAACCGGTACGACAAATGACGAAAAAGATGCGTGGTTTGTCGGTTTCACGCCGGATATGGTTGTCGGTCTGTATCTTGGTATGGATCAGCCCGCACCGCTCGGCCGCGGCGGTACAGGTTCCGGCCTTGCTGTGCCGGTGTTCAAGGATTTCATGACCGTGGCAATGCAGGGAGCGCCGAAAGTGGACTTCCGTGTGCCTGAAGGCATGACCATGATTGCAATCAACCGCCGCACCGGTATGCGTGCAACGCCGGGTGGCCCTGATGTGATTATGGAAGCCTTTAAACCGGGGACAGGCCCAGCCGACAGCTATTCTGTGATCGGTGCCGACAGCTTCCAGGAAGGCTCGCCGGTGCAGCCGCAATCGCCGCAGGCGAATAAGGCAATTAATTCCGGATCTGGCGGTCTTTATTAAGCCTGCCCTGAGCCTGAAATATTGACAGGCTTAAACACAATCAGCATACAGGACTATAGAGCGGTTATTTTTCCTAAGCAGGAAAACCGCTCTATATCTTTATATTAACGCAGTTTCGGACGAAAAACCGGTTTCCACTTTTTCTGAAACTGCTTGTAGCGCCTGTATGCTTTTGTATTTAAAGCTCAGGTTTGACTGCGAAATTATTAAGACTGACAAAGGAGCCGCAGCTATGCGTGCCGAGATTGAGAACTTGGTTGACGAAATCAAGCAGGCCATAAGCCTGCTGAGGAGGCATCTTTGACTGGGATCAGTCACTGAAGAAACTCGAATATCTGAACAGCCGCGCTGAAGATCCGACCCTGTGGAATGATCCGCAGGAAGCACAGAAGCTGATGCGTGAACGCCAGCAGCTGGATGACAGCATTAACAGTATTCTGGCGCTGACCCGTTCGCTCGATGACAATATCGAGCTGATCGCGATGGGTGAAGAAGAGGGCGATAAGTCCATCATCACCGATGCGGAAAACGGTATTCGCGAGATCAAGGCGGAACTCGACAAGCGTCAGATTGAAATGCTGCTCAGCGGTGAAGCTGACGGCAATGATGCTTATCTGGAAGTTCATGCCGGTGCCGGTGGTACGGAAAGTCAGGACTGGGCGTCCATTCTGCTGCGCATGTATTCGCGCTGGGGTGAGCGCGACGGCCGTAAGGTGGAAGTTCTGGAAGTTCAGGCAGGGGAAGAAGCGGGTATTAAATCCGCAACCATCCTCGTGAAAGGCCATAACAGCTACGGTATGTTGAAAACGGAATCAGGCGTGCATCGTCTGGTGCGTATTTCGCCGTTTGACTCCAATGCCCGCCGCCACACATCCTTTGCCAGTATCTGGGTCTATCCGGTGATCGACGACAATATTGAAGTCGAAGTATCGGAATCCGATGTTCGTATTGATACTTACCGCGCCTCCGGTGCCGGTGGTCAGCACGTTAACACCACAGATTCGGCGGTTCGTATTACGCATATTGCCACCGGTATTGTGGTGCAGTGTCAGACCCAGCGTTCACAGCATAAAAACCGTGAACAGGCCTGGTCGATGCTCCGTGCACGTCTTTACGAAGAAGAGCTGAAGAAGCGTGAAGAAGCCGCCAATGAGGTGAATTCTTCCAAGACAGATATCGGCTGGGGACACCAGATCCGCTCTTATGTCATGCAGCCTTATCAGCTGGTCAAAGACCTGCGCACCGGTGTTGAAAGCACAAGTCCGGACGATGTACTGGATGGTGATCTGGATGAGTTTATGGAAGCTGCTCTGGCGCAGCGCGTACACGGCAAGGATGCCGATGTACAGGATATTGACTGATCTGAGTTGATTAAATGAAAAAAGCCGCCGGTGAGATGGTCTTACCGGCGGCTTTTTTTATGATCGGTTATTTCGGAACCGGGCCGGTGATGAAGGGATCAATTCCGGCAAAACTGGCAGCGGTGTTCAGATCAACAGCACCTTCGTGGAACCTGGCATCATAAATCTGATCCGGCAGTGGCGGCATCGGCTGAGCGGCGACACTCTTTTCAGATTTCAGCATGGTCAGGGATGTGTCAGGCAGCGGAGCCTGAGCCGGCAGAACAGACGCAGCCAAAGCACCGGCAACCAGCACACCTGCACTCACACCATAGCCGATGAGACCGGCAAGCAGAAAATTGCCTGCGCGGGACGGCAAACGCAGTCGCGCAACCGATGCGGAGAGTGGTGAGAGATAACGGGTCATGATCTTACCTGTGACTGACATAGTCTTATCCCGTAAAGCCTGCTGTTCGTTCTGCTTTTCATCAAAGAAAAGCAGCTCTGTGATATTATCTCAGACAGATTTGCGGGTTTTGTATGGCAGAATAAGCTGCCTTTACTGCCTCGCAAGTACCGTCTGAGCAGATCACTTGCAGAGCGGTTCTAGTAAAGTTGAAGCGTAGAACCGCTCTGTCTTATCTTTATTTCGCATTATCCAACGCAAAACCGGTTCCCACTTTTGCTGGAAATGCTGCAACTATAACAAACTGTGCGGACGGGTAAAACTATTCTGGACTGTTGCGCAGATCATACACCGTAACAGAGTTAATAAAGGGTTTCCGTGCCGTATATTTTCGGTCTTCAACCGAGTTTACGGGCGGCTTCAAGCACAGCCTCGGCATGACCGGCAACTTTTACCTTGCGCCAGACCTGTGCGATTTTTCCGTCTTTGCCGATCAGGAAGGTGGAGCGCTCAATGCCCATATATTTACGACCATACATGCTCTTTTCTACCCAGACACCATAAGCATTGCTCAGAGCTTTTTCTTCATCAGCAAGAAGCTCAATGGTAAGATCATGTTTATCGATAAATTTGTCATGCTTGCGTACGCTGTCAGGGGATACGCCGATAATGCTGACATTGATGGCATTAAATTCCGGTTTCAATGCGCTGAAGTCAATTGCCTCGCGGGTGCAGCCGCTGGTGTCGTCTTTCGGATAAAAATACAGCACATAGGCTTTACCCTGAAGAGCAGCAGATGAGAGCATGTCATCACCGTTTTTAGGCAGGGAAAATGCCGGAGCCGGATCACCTGCCTGCAAAGCAATTGCGGCAACATTATCTGTCGGGTTGGTCATAAGTGCGCCTTTCTTCATCCTTATGGGAGCAAGGACTGAGCGTGTTACGTTTCATCTGATCCGCGATACTGCTCTGCCTGTTATTCATGTGAATGGTTGAGGATGTGTTCTACAATGATTCTACACGAGGATTAATGTTGTGCCGGATAATAGAAAAACTCAAAGCATCCGGTGTCATTTTCCCGGGGGTAGGTGATTTGATTTATTTCCGCGACTTGTAATCATGTGTTGTTTCTGAAATTTTGTCAGTTAATCAGGGCTTTGAAATAACGATTCATCAATGACAGCAATCTGATCTGTTTTATATTGATGAGAAATGACAGAATTTCTTTTGAAAATTATGCAGTTCAGGTGCAGCCAATCCGGATAGTGATTTAAGTTTTTGAAAGAAAAACCAAGAAAAATCCGCTTTAACAAGCGTGACATACAGCATCTTGATCAGTATCCGTCATCCGGTGCGGGGCCTGAGAATAAAGCTGTGCTGAAAGACTGCCCTGATTATAAGACCGGCTTACACAACAGAGCGGCCCGCAAGGCCGCGCGCAGAAAGCGCAAAGGCTTTATCGCGAAATGCTGGCGTGCTTTCATCTCTGTCAGTTTTGCATTGATTGTGCTGGCCGGTATCGGTTTTCTCGTACTGCGTACCGGTATCAGCAGCGATATGTTGCGCGATGAAGCACAGCAGAGATTGCAGGAAATCTTAGGGCCTGATGCCGGTGTGTCGATCAGCAAAGCGCAGGTTTCGCTGGACGGTAACAGACATCTGGCAATTGAAGCGCGTGATGTTGCTCTGAACAGCCGCATTCAGGATGTGTCCGTAGAAAAGCTGGGCGTTGTCAGGCTGGGGCTGGCACCTTTGCCGCTGCTGGCCGGCTCTGTTCAGGTTGCCCAGATTGAAATCGGCGATGCTTTAATCCGCCTGCAAGAGGGTGAAACCAAGCCGAAACCTTTTATCCGTTTGCCGTTTAATGACAGGGGACTGGTCGATTTTGATCAGCTGTCACGTGAAGTCTTTGCGGGTATCGATCAGACACTGGCGCTGCTGGATATGCGCGGTACAAAAGCAATTGCATTGCATGATGTGACATTTGCTTTTCGGGCGATGGAGAAGGATCAGGAAATCCTGATCCGTAATGCGCAGGTCAGGCAGAACGGGCAGAAAGTCACGCTGGATGCCGAATTTGTCTGGCAGGGCAAAAGCACGGCATTGCAGGCGGAAATGATCCGTTCCGATGATCCCGCACATGCCTCTAACTTCTCCCTGACACTGGATAATATTCCTGTCAGCCTTGGCTCGCCGGAAGAGGTCATGCCGCAAATGGGCAATGACCGGCCAAATCCGGCTTATTTCCATGTGAACAGCACGGCATCACTGGCTTTAACCGGACAGGCCTCTACTAAGGTGCAAAAGGAAACCCTCTCCGGTAAGCTGACGCTTGATGATGCTGTCGTGGATATGGGGCGTGAGCGCGGCATCAAAGGTAATATGGCATTGTCTTTTGAGCATATCGCCGGCGGTGAAAAACTTGAGATTAAGGCGCTTGATCTCAATCTTGGCGGCTTATCCACGGTGCTTGAAGGTGCATTCGGGGTAGAGCCGGTTGCTGAAACGGAAAGTGCCGCGCAAAAAATCCGCGAACAGGCAGCGCGTATTGCGAGTGGTGAAATGTCAGCTGCAGGGCAGCAGACAGACACTCTGCCTGTTTTGAAGAGTGCACGATCTGCGGTTGCGCAAACGGAAACCGATATTGCGGAGAAACCGGCTTACCGTTTTGAGCTTGTATCCAGAAAAGCCGTCAGTGCGCCGGAAAATTCTGCCGAAGCGCCTTTGCCATTCGGCGTGAAGGTTGCCGGTCGTCTGATGCAGAATGCCAGCCGCGTTGACTTCAATGATCTGAATGTCAAAACAGATTCCGGTGAACTTTACGGGCAGGGGCGCATGATCTTTGGTCATGGCTCTCCGGCGATGATTTTTATGCTGCGCATACCGGGTATGCCGGTGGCACAGGCCAAGCAGCTCTGGCCGCTCAATGTGGCTGACGGCGCGCGCGACTGGGTGCTGAAAAATCTGTTCGGCGGTCATATGACCGAAGGCCGGATTGATATTGCACTGCCTGCCGGTCACTTCAACGGACCGGGACTGCCGCCGGATTTGACGGAATCCGATATCAAGGCTGATTTCAGGGTTGAAGGCACACGTTTTGACGTGATCGGTGAGATACCGCCGGTGCGTGATGCAACAGGCACGATTGCGGTGCGCGGTGCGCATACAACCATCAAGCTTGAAAAAGGCACGGCCTTTACACCGGTTAATCGTCAGATCAATGTGGATGGCGGAACATTATTTGTGCCTTGGGGACGTCAGCGTCCGGTGATTGCGGATCTTGATCTGGATCTCAGCGGAGAGGCACCGGCGATCACAGAGCTTGTTGGTTATAAGCCGATCAATGCCTTGCGCAAACTGCCGTTCAGCGCTGAAGATCTCAGCGGCAATGTGAATGCGAAAGTAAAAGTTGCGTTTTCGGTTACCAAAGATGCACCGAAAGATAGTCTGAAATGGCAGGCTGATCTGGCTTTCAGCGATGTGACTTTGAAGAAACCGTTTAACGGTCAGAATGTGACGCAGGCCAAAGGCAATCTGAGCGTCAATGATGATGTGGCCAAAATCGATGCGACTGCACGGCTGAATAATATTCCGGCCAGACTGGCGCTGGTTGAGCCTTTGGCGGATACAAATATCAAGCGTCAGCAAAATATCCGGCTGGAGCTGGATGATAAAACGCGTGAGACTTATTATCCGGGGCTGAATGATATTTTTAAAGGCCCGCTGACGCTGGATCTGGGCGAGGAACAGGGCGAGATGCGCAAAATCTCCGCTGATCTCGGAAAAACACAGGTCAATCTGCCATGGCTCGGCTGGAAAAAAGGTACAGGCATTCCTGCGAAGCTGACAATGGATATGAAGCTGCCGAAGGAAGGCAAAGGGCCGGTACTGGTTCGTAATTTTGTCTTTGACGGCACCGGTTTTCATGTCAGCGGTGATCTGACGCTTGAAAATAATGAATTGCAGAGTGCAAATATCCGCAAGCTCAATCTGACGCGTAATGATGATCTCAGCCTTGAAGTGCGCAAATCCGGTAATGGCTTCCGTGCGGATGTTCGTGGTACGGCTTTTGATGCGCGGGCGCTGATCCAGCAGGCGGTTTCAGGCAATACGGATGAAAAGAAAGCCGGTCAAAGCAAAAACGGGGTGATGCCGCGCATTGTCGTCAATGCACAGATTGATGATGTGAAAGGTTTCTATGACGAGAGCCTGCGCAATGTCACCGTGTCTTATGAAACAGCAGGGGCGAAAGTCTCCGGCGTGTCGCTGAATGCGGTGACCGGAAACGGCGCACAGGTCAGTGCGACATCCAGCAATCAGAAAGGTGCGAGCTCTGTGGCGCTGAGCTCGGCTAATGCCGGAGCGGTGCTGCGCTTCTTTGATTTTTACGACAAGATGCGCGGCGGCAGAATTACCGTTAATCTGACCTCGCAGGGCACGGGGCCACTTTATGGTGCTATTGATGCCCGTGATTTCTCGGTCATTAATGAGCCGCGTCTGGATAAGCTGGTTTCTACCAGTTCCAATGGCGGCAAGAGCCTCAATCAGGCCGTGCGCGGTAATATTGATGTGACGCGGGTCGACTTTGAACGCGGCTATTCGCAGATTGAAAAGGGCTCCGGTTATCTGACGCTGAAGAACGGCGTTCTTCGCGGCCCGCTGATCGGTGCGACTTTTCAGGGCATTCTCTACGACCGCAACGGCAATATGGCCGTTACCGGCACATTCATGCCTGCCTATGGTCTGAACCGTTTGTTTGGTGAGGTGCCGGTGCTGGGCGCAATTCTCGGCAATGGCCGCGACCGTGGTCTGATCGGGATTACCTATAAGCTGGCAGGCAATGCCAAGCAGCCGAATATTATCGTCAATCCGATTTCTGCGATTGCGCCGGGGATTTTCCGCTCGATCTTCGAATTCTAATCTGGTTTTGAAATTTGATAATAAAAAAAGCGCGGAGTAATCCGCGCTTTTTTGATTTCTCGTGATGAGAACAGCTTATTCCGGACGTACCAGAATGTGCTTTTTCTTGCCCAGCGACAGTTTGATGATACCGTCTTCGGTTACGTCACCGGCAGTGATACCAGCGCGTTCGTCCTGAATGGCCACATCATTGATACGCACTGCACCGCCCTGAATGTGACGGCGGGCTTCACCATTGGAAGAGGCAAGGCCAGCTTTAACCAGCAGAGCCTGAATGCCGAGACCGGCAACCAGTTCGTCTTTGGCAATGCTCAGGCTTGGCAGATTGTCAGAAATTGCACCTTCTTCAAAAGTTTTACGTGCAGTTTCCGCAGCCTGTTCCGCAGCTTCACGGCCGTGGAGCATTGCAGTGATTTCGGTGGCCAGAATCTTCTTGGTCTCGTTGATTTCCGAGCCGCCAAGTGCTGCCAGACGCGCAATCTCATCCATAGGCATGGTGGTGTAGAGCTTGAGGAAGCGTTCTACGTCGGCATCTTCAGTATTACGCCAGTACTGCCAGAAGTCATACGCGCTCAGCATGTCAGCATTGAGCCAGACAGCGCCATTGAGCGACTTACCCATTTTCGCACCGGAAGAGGTGGTCAGCAGCGGCGAAGTCAGCGCGTAGAGCTGCGGTGTACCCATGCGGTGACCGAGATCAATACCATTAATGATATTGCCCCATTGGTCAGAGCCGCCCATCTGCAGGCGCATATCGTAGCGCTTGCTGAGCTCAACAAAGTCATAAGCCTGAAGGATCATGTAGTTGAATTCAAGGAAGGACAGTGACTGTTCACGATCAAGGCGGGTTTTAACCGAGTCAAAGGACAGCATGCGGTTGACGGAGAAATGACGGCCGACATCACGCAGGAACTCGAGATAGTTGAGACCTGCCAGCCAGTCGGCATTATTGACCATCAGCGCGTCGGTTTTGCCTTCGCCGAAAGTGAGGTAATTGGTGAAAACCTTTTTGATACCGGCAATATTGTCGGCAATGGTTTCAACCGTCATCAGTTTGCGGGCTTCTTCTTTAAATGACGGATCACCGACCATACCGGTGCCGCCGCCCATCAGCGCAACCGGACGGTGGCCGGTTTTCTGCATCCAGTGCAGCATCATGATCTGAATGAGGCCGCCCGCATGCAGACTGGATGCTGTCGGGTCGAAGCCAATATACGCAGTCACAGTTTCCTTGGTGAAGAGTTCATCCAGACCTGATTCATCGGAGACCTGATGAATAAAGCCACGTTCGGAAAGTGTGCGTAGAAAATCGGACTTAAAGCCGGACATTGATTTTTCCTGTCTGACAAAGGATTGTGATATGGGAAGACCCCAGAGAGCAGGCCGTGAATATTATTCCGGTGACTGACACAATCCAGCGTTTAACATTATTGCAGGGCAAATCACAATAAAGGTGTGACATCGTAAAAGGCGATTTTATCGCAAATTGCTGTCGTTTTGTGCCGTTTGTGTGGTTTATGTAACCTGCTTGTACCTGCCAACTGTGCAAAACCGGAAATATTGAAAACGGAAAGACAAAGATGACTGCACTCTATCGCGCACTCGGATTGATGAGCGGCACCTCCATGGACGGTATTGATCTGGCGCTGATCAAAACAGACGGTGAGCAGGTGGTTGAGCGCATTGCTGCGGGTAGCATGAATTATTCCGATGCGTTTCGTGCCCGTCTGAAACAAGGACTTGTCGATGCCCGAAGCATCACGCAGCGTGATGAGCGTATTGGTATTCTTGAAAAACTTGAGCATGATCTGACATTGTTGCATGCGGTGGCGGTACAGGACTTTCTGTTTGCGCAAGGTCTAAGCGCAGATGATGTTGATGTCATCGGTTTTCACGGGCAGACGGTGCTGCATCGCCCTGATGATGCGCTGACCGTGCAGATCGGTGACGGTGCACTACTGGCACAGGAAACCGGCATTGATGTGGTTTATGATATGCGCGCTGAGGATATGCGCCATTGCGGGCAGGGCGCGCCGCTGATCCCTGCTTACCATGCGGCTTTGGCACATAATCTGGAACAGCAGCCGGATATGCCTGTTGTCTTCGTCAATATTGGCGGAATTTCCAATCTGACCTATGTCGATGAAACAGGGCGGCTGGCAGCTTTTGACAGTGGCCCCGGCAATATGCTGATCGACCAGTGGATGGAACTCCACGGGCAGGGCAGTTTTGATGCCGGTGGTGCACTGGCGCTGAGCGGTAAGACAGATGCGGCACTGGCCGCACATTATCTGGGAAATGCCTTCTTTACCGGTAATCAGCGCCGCTCGCTGGATCGTGGTGATTTTGCTGTGCCTTCAATCGGTGTTGTATCGGTTGAGGATGGCGCACGCACGCTGGCCTATGTGGCAGCGGCTTCGATCCTGCAATCAGCGTCCCATCTGCCGCAGAAGCCTCGCAGTTATGTTGTGAGTGGTGGCGGGCGCAAGAATGCAGCGATAATGTCTGAACTCTCTGCCTTGGCGAAAGCTGAAGGTGTCGTGGTGATTGATGCGGATTCAGCCGGGCTGGATGGTGATTCCATGGAAGCCGAGGCTTGGGGCTATCTGGCTGTGCGTAGTTTGAAAGGCTTGCCGCTGACTTATCCGTCTACAACCGGCTGCGATACGCCGGTGAGTGGTGGCGTGCTGGTAAAGGCATAACAAAAAAGACCGGCGATTAGCCGGTCTTTTGCTTTTGTCGATTAGCGCAGGCGCTTCTGGCGAACTTCTGTCAGCTCGCCCATCAGGCGGCGATCTAGATATTCTGAACATTCCGCAATCAGCTCATCACCCATGCCGGAGAAGAAGTGATTGGCACCGGCCATGGTGTTCTGCGTGATGGTGATACCCTTCTGGGTTTTCAGCTTATCAACCAGAACTTGCACATCCTTCGGCGGTGCAACCTTATCCTGATCACCATGAATGATCAGACCCGATGAAGGGCACGGTGCGAGGAACGAGAAATCATAAGTGTTCGGCTGCGGTGCAATCGACATGAAGCCTTCGATTTCAGGACGACGCATCAGCAACTGCATACCAATCCACGCACCGAAAGAATAACCGGCAACCCAGCAAGTTTTGGAATCAGGATGCAGCGACTGCACCCAGTCCAGTGCGCTTGCCGCATCGGACAATTCACCCGCGCCGTGATCAAATTCACCCTGACTGCGTCCGATTCCGCGGAAGTTAAACCGCAGAGTCGTGAAATTGCGGCTCTGGAACATGTAAAACAGATCATAAACGATCTTGTTGTTCATGGTGCCGCCGAATTGCGGATGCGGGTGCAGGATGATGGCGATTGGTGCATTCTTCTCGCTTGAAGGCTGATAACGCCCTTCAAGGCGACCCGCAGGACCATTAAAGATGACTTCTGGCATATGTACTCCGCTATAACCGCCGGGTTGCGTGACCAAATGGCCGGTTCGCAACACAAGTGTCGTATTTGTTATTTATAAGCCTGATTGTTACCAATCATGACTTTACGGCTTAAATTCTGAGCAAATCCTTGACTGTTTCGCTCATAAATCTTACAACCGACTTTAGAATCTTTCAAAACTGGAGGGTGTAAAAAAAACACTCATGCAGCTTAATAGTCTGCTCTGGTTTGAAATTTCAAGATAATTGCGCGTTTAACGCAAATATGGTGCTTCGCGAAAGAGTCTGCAATGCCAAAGCCGCGTATCTATTTTGATTATAATGCCAGTGCGCCGCTGAGTGAAGCCGCGCGCGAGGCTGTGGTCGCGGCATTGAATGTAACAGGCAATCCGTCTTCTGTGCATCAGGAAGGCCGTGCAGCGCGTGCGCTGGTTGAATCAGCACGACGTGACGTGGCCGCCCTTTGCGGTGCGAAGCCGGATCATGTGTTTTTCACCTCCGGTGCAACCGAAGCAGCAAACACATTGCTGACTCCGCTTTATAAGATGGGGCGCTCGGAACTGCGCCTGTCGCATCTTTATGTTTCGGCGACTGAGCATCCGTGTATGTTGTCCGGCGGGCGTTTTGCTGCGGAGAATATGACTGTGCTGCCGGTCGATCATCAGGGCATTGTTGATCTTGATGTGCTGGAACAGGCGTTAAAAGCCCATGATAAAGCCAAAGGCCTGCCGCTGGTTGCAGTCCAGTGGGCGAATAATGAGACCGGCGTCATACAGCCGGTGGAAAAAATCGGTGCGCTGGTAAAAGCTGCGGGCGGTTTCTTCATTGTCGATGCCGTGCAGGCTGCAGGGCGCATCGCGCTTGATATTGCTGCTGCTTCTGCCGATTATCTCATTCTCTCTTCTCACAAAATCGGCGGCCCAAAGGGCGTTGGTGCTGTGGTAGCTATCTCTGATCTGGTTATGCCGTCTGCGCTGGTGCGCGGTGGCGGACAGGAGAAGGGACACCGTGCCGGTACTGAAGCACTGCCATTGATCGCAGGATTTGGTGCCGCAGCGCGCGAGGCTCTGGCGGCACAGCAAGAAGGCAGCAATCTGCCGCGCTGGTCGGATACAATTCGCACAACAATTGAGAATGGTGTGCGCAGGTTGGCAGATGATGTGCTGGTGCATGGAGATGCCGTGCCGCGCCTGCCGAATACAAGTTTTATTTCTTTGCCCGGTATGAAGGCCGAGACCATGCAGATCGCCTTTGATCTGGGCGGTATTGCACTTTCTGCCGGTTCGGCCTGTTCTTCCGGCAAGGTTGGCGCAAGCCATGTGCTTGCGGCGATGGGCTATGAGGATGAATGCGGTGCATTGCGCGTATCGACAGAAAAGTCGGCGACAATGCAGGACGCAGAAGCATTTCTGACGATTTTCGAAAGACTGGTAGCCAGACGGGATCAGACACGCAGTCAGGTTCAGGCGCAGTTTTCGGGCGAATCGGAAAATAATGCCGCCTGAGAGGGCAGGTATTTCTGAATGGCCATTGTGGTTTTGCGCACAGTAATGTGATGCGAAACCGGCCGGAGTTCAAAGTCTGAGGCGGTGCTCTTTAAAACATCGCCAGCTGACAGGCTTTTACAGCGCATCAATGCGCACTATATGTTTATGACAGCAAAATCTTTGCTGCCATAGCGTTTTTAACTGTCGGGCCTTGACCCTGACAAGGATGGAGAACGGCGATGCCTGCAGTGCAGGAAACGATCGATCAGGTCGCCACGCTTGACGTGGACCAGTACAAATATGGTTTTGAAACAACCATCGAAATGGATAAGGCTCCTAAGGGGCTGAACGAAGATATTATCCGTTTCATTTCTGCTAAAAAAGAAGAGCCGGAATGGATGCTGGAATGGCGTCTGGATGCTTACCGCCGCTGGCTCACTATGGAAGAGCCGAAATGGGCGCGTGTTGATTATCCGGAAATTGATTTTCAGGATATCCGCTATTATGCGGCACCTAAAAATCAGACCGGCCCTAAGTCTCTGGATGAAGTTGATCCGGAACTGCTGCGTACCTATGAAAAGCTCGGAATTCCGCTGCGTGAGCAGGAAATTCTGGCCGGTGTACGCAAACAGGGTGAACCGAGCGAGATTGACGGTAATCCGGCAGACAATGTTTACGCATCAGGCCGCGTGGCTGTTGATGCGGTGTTTGACAGTGTTTCCGTTGTCACCACTTTTAAGGCTGAGCTTGCCAAAGCCGGTGTGATTTTTTGCTCGATTTCGGAAGCAATCCGCGAATATCCGGATCTGGTGAAGAAATATCTGGCTTCTGTTGTGCCGGTTTCGGACAATTATTACGCCACACTCAACTCCGCTGTCTTTACGGACGGATCATTCGTCTATGTACCAAAAGGCGTTCGCTGCCCGATGGAACTGTCGACCTATTTCCGTATCAATGAAAAAGACACCGGCCAGTTCGAGCGTACGCTGATTATTGCCGAAGAGGGCGCTTACGTGTCCTATCTGGAAGGCTGTACAGCACCGCAGCGTGATGAAAACCAGCTCCATGCAGCTGTTGTTGAGCTGATCGCACTTGATGATGCCGAAATCAAATATTCCACAGTCCAGAACTGGTATCCGGGCGACAAGGAAGGCAAAGGCGGTATCTATAACTTCGTGACCAAGCGCGGCGATTGCCGTGGCGACCGTTCGAAGATTTCATGGACACAGGTCGAAACCGGCTCTGCGGTCACATGGAAATACCCGTCCTGCATTCTGCGTGGTGATGATTCACGCGGTGAGTTCTACTCGATTGCAGTATCCAACGGTTATCAGCAGATCGACAGCGGTACCAAGATGATCCATCTCGGTAAGAACACATCGAGCCGCATCATCTCGAAAGGTATTTCGGCGGGTAATTCCAACAATACCTATCGCGGTCAGGTTTCTGCCCATCGTAAAGCGACCAATGCCCGTAACTTCACTCAGTGTGACAGCTTGCTGATCGGCAATGATTGCGGTGCGCATACTGTGCCTTACATCGAAGCGAAAAACTCGACTGCGCAGTTCGAGCATGAAGCAACAACCTCGAAAATTTCTGAAGACCAGCTGTTCTATGTGATGCAGCGCGGTATTCCGGAAGAAGAGGCGATTGCTCTGATCGTGAACGGCTTCGTTAAGGAAGTTATTCAGGAACTGCCGATGGAGTTTGCCGTGGAAGCTCAGAAGCTTATCGGTATCTCGCTCGAAGGTTCGGTTGGTTAAACAGGGAAGGCGGAGTGCGAATTCCGCCCCTTTAATCAGCTCATTGATATTTTTCGGATCCTGAGAGATCCGGTATAAAAGGTTACACTCATGTTAGAGATCATTAATCTGCACGCCAAAATCGCTGACACGGATACAGAGATCATCCGTGGTCTGAACCTCACCGTTAAAGCCGGTGAAGTGGCTGCGATCATGGGCCCGAACGGTTCGGGTAAATCCACCCTGTCTTACATTCTGGCCGGTCGTTCAGACTACGAAGTGACATCCGGTGACATTCTGTATAACGGCGAAAGCATTCTGGAACTGGATCCTGCGGAACGTGCAGCCAAGGGCATCTTCCTTGCATTCCAGTATCCGCTGGAAATTCCAGGCGTTGCCACAATGGAATTCCTGAAAGTTGCGATGAATGCGCAGCGTAAGGCACGCGGTGAAGAAGAGCTGAAAATTCCTGAACTGCTGCGTCGCGTTAAGGAAGCTGCCGGCGGCCTGAACATGGATATGGCTATGCTGAAGCGTCCGCTCAATGTCGGTTTCTCCGGCGGTGAGAAGAAACGTGCGGAAATTCTGCAGATGCAGCTTCTGGAACCATCACTCTGCGTTCTCGACGAAACCGACTCCGGTCTGGACATTGATGCGCTGAAGATCGTTTCCGATGGTGTGAATGCTCTGCGTTCGCCTGACCGTGCTGTGATCGTGATCACCCACTATCAGCGTCTGCTTGAATATATTGTACCGGACAGTGTGCATGTTCTTTACAAAGGACAGGTTATCAAATCCGGCGATAAGAGCCTCGCTCTGCATCTGGAAGAAAACGGATACGCTGAAATCATCGGCGCAGCTGCTTAAAGAGAGGGATGAATATGAACGTCCATCTTCAGAAGGTCAGAACGCCGGCTGAGAGTGCATTGATTGATGCATTCGCTGTCCGCGTCGGTGATCTGCCGGGTGATACGGAAGTCGTAAGCGCCCGCGATAACGCACTGGAAGCTTTGAAAATCAACGGTCTGCCTGGCCGTCGTATTGAAAGCTGGCACTATACAGATCTGCGCACATTGCTGCGCTCGGTTGCGCCGTTCGATGCGAATGTGAGCCATAAATCTGTTGCGCCGCTGCTCGACGGTTCTGCCGTGCTGACCGTTGCCAATGGTGTTGCGCAGAAGCCTGTGCAGATCGAAGGCGTACGCGTTGAAGCGATCCGCGATATTCTGGGACAGGGCATTGCTGCCCATACCCTGAAAACCCGTGGTGACGATGATGCGATCGGCCAGATCAACGCAGCCTATGCCAGCGATGGCTGGGGTCTGTCTGTTGCTGACGGTACCGAGCTGGAACAGGCTGTTGAGCTGCAGAATTTGCAGCCTTCCGGCCAGTCCCATGTGCGTTTTCCGGTCAAGATCGGCTCAAATGTCAAAGCGACATTTATCGAGCGCCAGATCGGCGGTGAGGCAGAGACTTTCGCAACCAGTATCGGCCATGTGACGATTGCTGATAATTCAGAAATCGTCTGGGTTATCGTGCGTGAGCATACGGATCTTTCCACGCAACTGTCGCAGATCAATGTGACAATCGGTGAGAATTCCAAGCTGATCCTGTTCGTGATGAATGCCGGCGGCAAACTGGTGCGTCAGGAAATCAATGTGGATGTAAAGGGCGAAGGCTCTGACTTCCAGCTTCGTACGCTCAACCTGCTTGGCGGCGAAACAGTGACTGACGTGACCATGAATGTTGGTCATCTCGTTGAAAACACCACCTCGACCGAGGTTGTGCGCAATGTGGTGACAGACAAAGCGCGCGGTATTTTTCAGGGCATGATCCGCGTTGCGCAGATCGCTCAGAAAACTGACGCGAAAATGGCCTGTAACACATTGCTGTTGTCAGATGATGCGGAATTTGCGGCCAAACCTGAGCTGGAAATCTTTGCTGATGACGTGGCCTGCGGTCACGGTGCGACTGTGCGTGAGATTGAAAAGGATCACCTTTTCTATCTGATGGCGCGCGGTGTGCCTGAAAATGCAGCCCGTGGCCTGCTGGTCAAAGCCTTTATCGCAGAAGTGATTGAAGAGCTGGAAAACGAAACCCTCGTTGAAAAGCTTGAAGATATTTTGCAGAGCTGGCTCGAAAAGCACGCTTGATGATGCAAAAAGAGCGGGAAATTTCCCGCTCTTCTTCCCTGATATAGAGCACATGGTGCCTTATTGATTTTTGTGAGCACCCAGTGCTCTTGCCTGCTTTTTTGAGCACAAAGTGCTCAGGAGTACGATTATGAATCAATTATCGTCTGTACTGCAAAATTATGATGTTGAAGCAATCCGTCGTGATTTCCCGATCCTGTCGCGTGAAGTCTATGGCAAGCCGCTGATCTATCTCGATAATGGTGCCTCGGCACAGAAGCCGCAGGCGGTTATTGATGCGATAACGCATGCTTATTCCAACGAATATGCCAATGTGCATCGCGGCCTGCATTACCTCTCTAATGCGACGACCGATGCCTATGAGCGTGCGCGTGAAAAAGTGCGCAACTTTCTCAATGCCGGTTCTGTAGACGAGATCGTCTTTACCAAATCGGCGACTGAGGCGATCAACACGGTTGCCTATGGTTATGGTATGCCGAAGATAGGTGAGGGTGATGAAATCCTGCTCACCATTCTTGAGCATCATTCTAACATCGTGCCTTGGCATTTCATCCGCGAGCGTCAGGGTGCCAAGCTGGTTTTTGCGCCGGTGGATGATGAAGGTGTGTTCCACCTTGATGAATTCGAGAAATGCATTACGCCGAAAACCAAGCTGATTGCGCTGACCCATATGTCCAATGTGACGGGTACGGTTCTGCCGATTAAAAAGATCGTCGAACTTGCTCATGCGCGCGGCATTCCGGTGCTGGTGGATGGTTCGCAGGCTGCTGTGCATATGCCGGTGGATGTGCGTGATCTCGGTTGTGACTGGTATATTATGACCGGCCACAAGCTTTATGGCCCGTCGGGTATCGGCGTGCTGTATGGCCGTATGGAAATGCTGGAACAGATGCGCCCGTTTATGGGTGGTGGTGAAATGATTGAAGAGGTAACCATTGATAATGTTACCTATAATCATCCGCCGCATCGTTTTGAGGCCGGAACCCCGCCGATTGTGCAGGCTATTGGATTGGGCGCAGCGCTTGACTATATAGAGAGCATAGGTCGTGAGGCTATTGCTGCCCATGAGGCTGATCTGCGTCTCTATGCGCATGAGTCTCTGGCGAAAATTAACTCACTGCGTATTGTCGGCAATGCACCGGATAAAGGCGCGATCATTGCGTTTGAGATGCAGGGTATTCATGCCCATGACGTTTCAACTCTGATTGACCGTGCAGGAATTGCAGTGCGGGCAGGCACCCATTGTGCTCAGCCATTGCTGCAGCGCTTTGGAGTAACATCGACCTGCCGTGCTTCCTTCGCTATGTATAATACCCGCGCGGAAGTGGATGCTCTGGTTGCAGCGCTTGAAAAAGCAAGACAGTTTTTTGGATGATGAATATGGATACTAAACAGCAAGTGCCGGTCGCAGATGTGATCGCAGCAGATGAAGAAAACAGTGCTTCAAAAGTGTTTTCCGCTTCCGCAATTCCGGAAGAAGAATTGCTGCGCCTGACCGATGATATTATCGGCGCGCTGAAAACTGTCTATGATCCGGAAATTCCGGCAGATATTTATGAGCTCGGCCTGATCTACAAGGTTGATATTGAAGATGACCGCACGGTCAAAATCGATATGACACTGACTGCCCCGGGTTGCCCTGTAGCCGGTGAAATGCCGGGCTGGGTGGAAAATGCTGTTGGTGCGGTTGAGGGCGTTTCCCATGTGGAAGTGACCATGACCTTTGATCCGCCATGGACACCGGACCGTATGTCCGAAGAAGCTCAGGTTGCTGTGGGCTGGTACTGATTTTAAAAACGCTGCGGAAACGCAGCGTTTTTTATTTAGCGTGCATGTAAGCTAAGATAATCGGATACGAGTAGCTTGCTGGAAGGGCTGATCTGCTGCTCGCCGTCCTGCATGAGATCGGCAACAGTCTGGCTGCGTAAAGCATTGCGCCAGAGCTGTTCTGCGGCCAGCATCCGCGATTTGATGAAACAATCTCTCTTATAGTTGCAGGGATCCTGTGATTTTCCAGGTGCGCGGCGGCGAATTTCCCTGCAAATAAAGGCCGGTTCTTTGCCGTCAATCGCTTCCACAATATCGAGCAATGTAATCTGTTGCGGAATATGTGCGAGCCGGTAGCCGCCACGCGGCCCCGGAATAGCTATAATCACATCAGCAGCGGTGAGGGCACGCAGGTGCTTCAGCAGATAGCTCTCAGATACGCCGTGCAGCTCCGCCAGATGTTTCCCCGCCAGAACCTTATCCTCCGGCAGCCCTGACAGCACGAGTGCGCAATGCAATGCCGCCTCAACACCGTCGCTCATTTTGCGCATATCACAACCTTGAGATTTGTTAATTTCATATCATGGATATATTATATCGATGATTCTAGGGCAAACTTTTATTTCGGACAAAACTTATGCAAAGCAGAATAAATATCGCGAAAATTACACCAGAGCTTTATCAATCAATACAGGCATTGGACGCAGCCGTTGATGCAGCGGGGCTGGATAAGCGTCTGCTGCATCTGGTGAAAATCCGCGCTTCACAGATTAACGGATGTTCCTATTGTACAGATATTCATATCCGTGATGCTCATAAAGACGGTATGGATATGCAGACTTTATATATGACAAGCGCATGGCGTGAATCGCCGTGTTTTGATGCGCGTGACCGTGCTGTGCTGGAATGGACCGAACATCTCACGCGGGTTGCAGAACTCGGCGTGCCGGATACTCTTTATGAAAGTGTCAAAGCGCTGTTCTCCGAAGAAGAAATTGCCAAGCTGATTGTGGCAGTCGGCATGATCAATTTGTGGAACCGGATTGGTGTCAGCACGCAGCTCATTCATCCGCGTAAGCCGTAAAACAAAAAGCCTGTCAGTGATGACAGGCTTTTTAAAGAGCTGAATACAGAAATTAAGGTGCACCGCATTCTTCCGGCACGCTTTTTTCAAGCGGCAACGGCGATTTTGACAGCGTGCCTGCCATGATTGCCATTGGCTTGAATGGCGGCACTGCCTGCATGGCAGGGTTGCTCATGCTGATCGTGTAGCAACCGGTATAAACCTGCGACTTACCTTCAGCGAGTTTGGATTCGATAGCAATCGGCACAGACCAATAGATCTGACCGGCACCCGGATCAGGTTCGCTGCTGCCGAGTTTAATGCTGACAGATTCTGTACCGGCATAGCCCTTGGCATATTTCTCAAAATCATCGCCCTGCTGGCCTTCAGCATAATAGCTGTAGGCACGCACATATTCTTTGCGGTTAATGGCGTTGTAATAGGATTCCAGCAATTTCTGCGGTGTGCTGCGGTCATCCACATAATCGGGCAGAACCAAGCCTTCAGCCACTTCTTTTGTGGCTTCAGGGGCCGGAGCTTCGGGCTTGTCTGTGGCTTCTGTGGATTTTTTAGCGTCCGGCTTATCCGCAGGCACAGCATCTTCTTTCGGCTTTTCAGCTTCAGTTTTCTCCGCTTTCGCTTTTTCGACCTTGGCTTTTTCTTCCTCAGAATCTTTAGCTGCTGCTTCACCGGCCTTTTTTAAGGCATCTGGCTTTACCTTTTGCTGTGCTGCAGGCTTGTCTTTGGTTTCAGCTGTACCCGCCGCCTTGGCATAAATCGCACTGCCGGTCAGCAAAGCTGCACCGATAATCGTGGTTCCAAGCAATCGCATAATTGTAAGGCGTTGTTGCCGAGCGCGATCCTGTGTGATGGCCAATGCAACGGGACGATGTGATGCGGGGTTATGACGGCTTTGCTGAATACCCATTAAAATCTCCGCTTAGCTGAGGCAAAGAACCTGAGATGCTCTTTTATTCGCAAAAGACTGCAAACAGATCATGGCAATTTTACGCGTTTTGCGAATTATTCATTTTATTCTTATGCGCTGTAAAGAACAGAAAATCTTGCGTTAAATGCAGGATCAGAGCGTTGCTTTACTTGCAGTCAGGACTGTGTGAGACTAGATAGAGTATCAGAGGTAAACCGGACAATCGGGGCTTAGTGCAGGATTTCAGGTTGGCCTCGCAAGTTGAAACTACATGGCCTTGAACCATGTAACAGATACAAGTGAGAAATTTTATGGGACGTTTTTCCATCATGACCCTGACCGACGCAGCAGCGGAACGCGTGCGCGAAATTCAGGCCTCTCATGAGGATGCTCTGGGTATCCGCGTGGGAGTGAAAAAGGGCGGCTGCGCCGGTATGGAATATACGATTGCGTTGGCTGAAGAAGCCAAAGCCGGTGATGACCTCATCGAGCATGAAGGTGCAAAAGTCTATGTGGCACCGGAAGCTGCATTGTTTCTGCTTGGCACACAGATGGATTTTGAAGTGACAACTCTGCGCACAGGTTTTGTTTTCAATAACCCGAACCAGACATCGGCCTGCGGTTGTGGTGAATCCGTTGAGCTGGCACCGGTTACTCAGGAAGCACTGGATGCTGCGCATCGCGCTGCCTGATTATCCCGTTAAATACAGATAATAAAAAACCCGCCATTCGGCGGGTTTTTCTTTTTTAAATATTGATCGGTATCAGCATGAAGGCCGGAATATCATCGCCGAAGCCCAGCGGTGACGGTTCATCGTCAAAATCACGACGATGACGTTTATTCTGCTGGCCATTCTGGTTGTGGTTCTGGCGGCGATCTTCATGGCCGTTTTTGTGCGGAGCAGGGCGAACCGGTTCCGCTGTAACGGCAGTGCCGATGGAGACATTATCCGGCAGAACAGGCTGCGGCGCATTGAGCGCGGAAATGTCAGCCACGGCCTGAGGTGCTTCAGCAGTTTTTTCTTCTGCAACACGTGGCTGTGCCTGTTTTTCCTTGTGATCTTTATCACGGGATTTCTTGCCGTTTTTACCACGGTTGTTACGACCGCGGCGACCGGTCTCTTCGGTCTCTTCCTGTGCAGGCAGAGTGGAGAGATCACCGTCCAGCCATTCAATCTTTTCGCCGATCATTTTCTCGATGGCATCAAGATATTTGGTATCTGCACCGGTGATGATCGAGAATGCCTTGCCCGAGCGGCCTGCACGACCGGTACGGCCGATGCGGTGGACATAATCTTCCGCATGGATCGGAATGTCATAGTTGAACACATGGCTGACATCCGGAATATCCAGACCACGGGCAGCCACATCGGAAGCCACCAAAAGCTGAAGATTGCCGTCTTTAAAATTGCTCAGCATGGTCATGCGCGCGCGCTGATCCATATCGCCATGGAGCGCACCGGCATTGAAGCCGTGCTTTACCAGCGAGCGGAACAGTTCTGACACATCCATTTTGCGGTTGCAGAAAATGATCGCATTTTTCAGATCATCGCCTTCGGCCTGAATAAGATCACGCAGCACTGCGCGTTTATCCCATGGCTTCTTAGCCGATTTAACCAGGCGCTGCGTCACAGTCTTCGCGGTTGTCGATGCTTTGGCAACCTCAACGCGCGCTGGCGAATGCAGGAACTGCTCAGTCAGCTTGGTGATTTCCGCAGGCATGGTTGCCGAGAAGAACAAGGTCTGACGGGTGAAAGGGATCAGCTTGCAGATACGCTCGATATCCGGAATGAACCCCATATCCAGCATACGGTCTGCTTCGTCGATAACCAGAATTTCAACACCGGTCAGCAGCAGTTTTCCCCGCTCAAAATGATCGAGCAGACGACCAGGAGTAGCGATCAGCACATCAGCACCGCGTTCCAGCTTGCGCTCCTGTTCATCAAAGGAGACGCCGCCGATCAGCAGAGCAACGTTAATACGGTGATTAACGCCGTATTTTACAAAATTCTCTTCAACCTGCGCTGCGAGTTCGCGGGTTGGTTCAAGAATGAGTGTGCGCGGCATACGTGCGCGTGCACGACCTTTTTCAAGCAGATGCAGCATCGGCAATACAAAGGATGCTGTTTTACCGGTACCGGTCTGGGCAATGCCGAGAACGTCTTTACGTTCCAAGGCCTGAGGAATGGCGCCAGCCTGAATAGGAGTAGGGGTGGTGTAACCGGCGGCTTCTACCGCTGCCAGTATTTTCGGTGACAGACCGAGTTCTGCAAATGTCGTCAATGGAGGCGTAGCTCTCTTTTTGGAAGAAGCGCACTGGACCCGACCGGTAATGTCCGCATGACAACAGGACAGGAAAAGCGCTTATGTTTGCGCATTGCGTTAAAATTAATAAAGCCGTTACGGGGAACAGGCCAAAAAGTCAACAAAAATGCCGTTTTTGCTTCGATTTAGGTTGATATAATTGATATTCCGGCAGCCCACAACTATACGATCTGCCAATAGAAGCATCGCATTGTTATAAAGCGATGCTGTTTATCTCTGTTTTATCAGTGGTTTTGCAGATCCGTGTATGACTAACTATGCGGTTTCGGCCGGATTTTTCTTGGCTTTCTGACTAGTACGAGTTTTGTGCGCCAATAGGCGCACGGCGCTTAATAACGGAACTGCTCATTGAGGATGCGCTCATCCCATGTATGCTCTTCATCAAAAAGCAGCGTGACACGGTTTTGCGTATCTTCGCGCACAGTTACGGAGGTGACGGATTTCACTTCTGTATGATCCGCAACAGCATTGACCGGTCGCTTGTCGACTTCAAGTATATCCATCCGCACAGTCACTGACTTCGGCAGCAATGCACCGCGCCAACGACGCGGGCGGAAAGGGCTGACGGGTGTCAGAGCCAGCAGCGGGGAGTCGAGCGGCAGGATTGGTCCCTGAGCAGACAGATTATAGGCAGTGGAGCCGGCAGGGGTGGCCACCATCAGTCCGTCGCAGATCAGTTCTTCCAACCGCACCTTGTCATCAATGCTGATACGGATTTTCGCCGCCTGATAAGATTGGCGCAAAACGGACACTTCATTAATGGCCAGTGCTTTGACGGTGCCGCTCTCACGCGATTCAGTAATCATTTCAAGAGGGCGGATGGTTTCTGCATGAGCGGCTGCAATACGCTTGGGTAAGTCTTCCTCGTGATACTCATTCATAAGGAAGCCGACCGAGCCGCGATTCATGCCGTAAATCGGGCGCTCGTGATTCATATGATCGTGCAAAGCCTGTAACATGACCCCGTCACCGCCAAGCACGATGAGAGCATCTGCTTCATCTGCAGGTGATTCACCATAGCGATTGCGTAATGATTCCGCGGCCGAGACCGATTCCGGAGTGCCTGAAGTGATATAAAAGAATTTTTTATACGGGTATTTCATCAGTTTCTGCCGAAAAGCTGCATGATTAGATGAGGATTTGTAGCCTAAATGTGGATAAGAGGCAAAACATTGTTATTTTTTCTGCGTCTAAGCGATTTTCCGTTTTACAAACAAAAAGAATATGCTATCTAGCCGTCAGTTGCCCTTATAGCTCAGTTGGTAGAGCACCTGATTTGTAATCAGGGGGTCGGGAGTTCGAGTCTCTCTGGGGGCACCACTTACAATCTTTTCATTGTAATTGTTGTGCTTTTTCAACTAATCTCAGAATTGAGATTTGATACTGAGAAGCGTTTTATAATCTTTTCCCACACATATTATCGCTTAATGCAAAGGCTATTCCTGCCATCTCTTTGGTAGCATGTTTGATGCTGTGTAATCATTGACTGACCGAAGGTTGATTCTCCGCTGTCAGGATTCGGCTTCCTGTTCGCTATTGTCAGAGCGCTGGGGAGATTAAAATTATAGTTTTGAAAAGGCGGCTTAATGGCTGCTTTTTTTATGGACGAGCCAGAGATGTAATATCTGTAAGCCAATCATCACAATGCCCAGAAAAATAAGGGATTGAGTTGTTGACTGCTGATGCTCTGAAATACTGGTCAGAATTAGCGCAGAGCTGATCACCGCAAAAATGGCAGGAAATGAAGCCAGTGCTATAACTCTCGGAGCTGACCAGTTAACCTGTCCGGAAAGACTCCATTGCATCGGAAGTCTGTGCAGATGATGAAGTTTATTATTTGCTGCTATGGCAATTAAACTCATTAACAACAGAACGATAAACCCAGCAGCATACATTATCGACCTCGGATGTCGGGGAATTCATTTATTCACTTTGATCATCGCTGCAATGTGTGAAGTTTTGGTGCGGATAGTGCCTGCTACCAATTAACATGTCGGCTGAGAGGCTGAATTGCGTCTGACGGTTATAATGATCCGTTTACTGCTTAAGCCACCAGTTTAGGACGTGTGTCAGTGTTCTAGCCATCACTTATTGCGGGGCTTTAATTGTGGCCTCAGAACTGGGATTTATTTCGTGCCAAACTACAATATTATTAATTTTGTATATTGGAGGGTGGATATATGAAGAAATCTATTATTGTCGTATTTTTAATAGCTTCAATGGCTACCGGATCAAGTCTCGGGGTCGCAAATGCTGGCCCGTGGTGTGATGCTGCCCGAGAACAACAAATTAAGCCGCCATCGGGAAATCCTGCAGTTGGAAACCCGTACAAGAGTGGGGAAGCCGGTGCAAATTGGGGCAGTTTTTTTGCTCAAGTGATTTTTTGCGCTTTTGATTTGTAGAATTAAAGAGACGTGCTGTTTAGTACATGAGCTTGCGAGACTTTACCCCGCTTCGGCGGGGTTTTTTATAGTGTCGCTGGCATTTGTTGTGGCTGATTTGTCCGGTGTTGAGCGGACTCCTGAATTATTGCATCATCGCATATTATGGCTGCGTTGCCGGCTCAGTCGGGTTTGAGCACGGCTCTTGTCCTTTGAGGTTTTTGGACATGCAGGCGTAACGGTCAAAGCTTTTTCCTGAGTCCATTGCAGCTTTGCCCGCGCCGCAGGCCGTTAATGCGAGGGAGGCAATGAGCAGAGGAATAGCTCTTTTCATTTCAAAACAAGCTCTTATCAAAATTTTCATTCCTGTGCGGCGTGTTGCAATGTTCAGATAAGGAAATACATGGTGCGATTTTGGCAATTATACGTCGGCTGATTGATCGATACCTATATTTACCGTGCCTTTTTATTACGCATAGTGAGTGCGAGACCTGCCAATATAAGTGAGACACCGAGCAAAAATTGTAAGCCAATATTGTCACCGAACAGGATGGCTGAAGCAATGATCCCAAATACTGGCTGAAGATATTGAATGCTGGCTGCGACCGGTGCCGGTACATTCTTTAAAATACTGATCCATAAGAATAATCCGGCTACACTCACGATTAATCCAAGATATGCAGCCGCACCGAGTGAAACGGCTGTGAGTGTAAAGGGAGCCTGATAAGTTTCCCAGGCAGCAAGCGGGATCATTGCCAGCAGCCCGAAGAATGTGCTCCATGTTACGACCACGACTGTTCCATATTTAAGTGTCAGTTCAACACTCCAGACATAATAGAACGCAACCGCAATGGCCGAAATCTGTATCCAGACAGGCCCTGAAAACGTGGTGGTTATGTCAGAGGATGTGTTCTCAAATGCAACAACGACAATGCCAATAAACGCTGTCGCAACACCGCATATCTGAATAATCGTGATCGGCTGCTTTAACCGGTATGTTGCAAAGCTCACAATAAACAAGGGAATGGTTGCGGAGAGAATGGTTCCTACTGATGCCGATGTACCATTTACACCTATTGTCTGCGCGACCTGTCCCAAACCAATGCCGATGATGCCAAGCATAGCCACGGTGGGGACTGCTTTCCACGGTAAAGGCTTTTTCCCGATTAACAGCAACAGCATAAACGGTACGGCGACTGCATAACGCAATGCGGTGAGTGTCAATGGTGGTGTTGAGTTTAGACCCAGCTTGGTTGCTGGTATGGAGAGCCCCCACATGAGCGCCAGAAGCAACATTGCACCAAAGCTGACAAGCGTGACCGGCTTGTGAGAAATTGCCATATATGCAGTTTTGTTGCTTAAGGTTTGACTCATTGAGAAATCCTCAAAATAGCGCGAGCTTTTCTTAAGATTTACCGCTCTCTGCCTCTTGCAGACAAACCATTTATAATCACACTATGCGTGAGATTTTGTCATGTATGGGTGTAAAATATGGCAGGCCATCTTCCTCCGTTACAAACGCTTCGTGCTTTTGAGGCTGCGGGCAGGCGATTGAGTATGACGCTTGCTGCAGAAGAGCTGTGTGTCACGCACGGAGCCGTCAGCAGGCAGATCAAAGCTTTGGAAGATGATCTTGGTTGCAGGCTGTTTAAACGCTTGACGCGGAAAATTGAGTTTACGGATGACGGGGCAAATTACTTTGCCGCAGTTACTCACTTGCTGTCGGAACTGGCGCGGGAGACTGAAAATATCCGGACTAGAAATACTGATGCAAAACTGGTCATCAATTGCAGTATTTCATTTGCGAGCAAATGGTTAGCGCAGCGTTTGCACCGCTTGATGAGTTGTTACCCCGATTACGATATCCATCTAGAGGTGAATGAAAATGCTGTCGATTTTAATGTTTCCTCCGCGCATGTCGTTTTACGTTACGGGAATGGCATATATCCCAATGCGGATAGTGAGCGCATCATGGACGAAACTGTAAGTCCGGTTTGTTCACCTGCTTATCGTGAGAAAACGGGAGGTATAGCCACTGCCTCAGATTTGCTTTCCTGTAAATTGATACATGAAAACGGAATGAAAACAGACTGGCATCGTTGGTTTGAGTTCTTCGGGATAAAAGGCAGTAATATACGCGGTGCCGGTTACAGTCATGGAAGTATGTCCATAGAGGCGGCAATCAGAGGTGAGGGCGTGGCACTGGGGCGCAGCGTGCTTGTCGCCGAGGATCTGGCCTCAGGCCGGCTGGTGGAGCTGTTTCCGGCATTCCGTCTGAATGTTGAGCATGGCTATGATCTTATTTATGCAAAAGGCAGTCGTGATCACCCGAAAGTTTGTGCATTCAGAGATTGGATGAATGAGGAAATCCGCCGGTTTAATATGCCTGAATAGCACTCTTATCCTCGGATAAGTGCTTGGCGTGTTTATCGTTTTAAATGAGAAGGATAATGCCGAAGGGCGGTTTGTAAAAAGAGGCTGGAATATCTTATTGTGTTTAGAAAATAAAAACACGGCGAGATGTTTGATTTCCCGCCGTGTCCCGTGAGCGTAGCTGAATGGAAAGTATTTTGATGACTGGAGGTCATAACCAAGTCTAGACTACGCTCTTAGGGAGATGCGTTATATTCATCCCCCTAGTAAATTTTATTAGAACGAACGCTGGAAGCGGATCATACCACCGAATGCGCCTTCGCCACGAACGGCTGGAGCGTATTTGTCGGTGTCTTTCCACTTGGTGTAGGAAACTTCAGGAGTAATTGTGAAGCCTGGAACCAGCTGGTAAGCTACGTTTGCAGTGTAAGCCTGTTTGCCGAAATCTTCGTAAGCAGCCTGCAGGTTGAAAGTAGCTTTGTCGGTTGCCTTGTACTTCAGACCACCCCAGACAGCCCAATCGCCGCCCCAGTTGCCGTACATGCCAACAGCTTCTTCATAAGAAGCGTAACCGCCCTGTACCCATACGGAGAATACGTCAGTTACGTTTACATCGAGGCGAACTTTACCAGCCCACTCTTCGATTTCAGAGTCGTAAGCTGCAACACCAGCGATCGAACCCCAAGCCTGTTCGAACTTCAGACCACCAACAACGTGTGGCATGTAATCGTCGATTACGCCGTTGTAGGTTTTAACGCCATCGGTGAATGCTGTAACCTGTTCGCCCTGTTCAGCGGAGATAACTGCCGAGAAGCCGTTGCCGCCCTTGAAGGTGTAGCTGATGATGTTTGTGTTGTATGCGCCTGGCGATACAACGTCATCGTTGATTACGTCGCCGAGGTAACCTGTGAGGGTGTGGAATGCTGAATCGGTTTTACCGATGAGCAGGCCGCCCAGCTGAATGTAAGCGTGCTTCAGAGTGTGGCTGCCCTGTGCGCCGTCACCGAAGTTGAAACGGTTTTCGGTGAAGGTCTTCAGTGTGCCGAGTTCGGTTTCCGAAGCTGTGTGTGTGCGCAGTGTGAAGCGGGTGTTGGTTGACCAAGTTTCGCGGTCATGACCTTTGTAAACGTCATCGCCAGCTTTAAAGTCAGCGCGAACATAACCGGAAAGACGCAGGCAGGTTTCTGTGCCTGGAATGTAGAAGTAGCCAGCGCCGTAAGCGTCGCAAACGCGCACATATTCTACTGCTTCTGGTTCTGGTGCAACGATGGCGTCGGCAGCCTGAGCGCCGGTTGCTGCAACGAGTGCTGCAGCGGAGCCGAAAAGAAGGCTCTTAATGGTCATTGTGTATTCTCCCGCGTAAGCGATTGATTGTTGAGACTTTCCAATTTTGAGATTCGGAAACATCTTGCGCTGCGGTTGATATGGAAGGCGGGAGGGTATGGAAATATGAAAAATTACTGAAATATGAGATGGAAATGACCCTGTATCTTTTTGGTCACAATTTAGTGAGTGGTAAAATTGTTGTGAGATTAGCGTGGAAAAATACCTGATCGAATGAGACCTTTTTAAAGAGGTGCCTTACCTTAAAATTAGTGTCATGAATATGGAGAGTCGTAAAATTGCTAAATAAAATCAATTACTTGTATTGATGTTGCTCGAGATGATTATCGTTGGTTTTTATGATATTTGTGACGTGTTTATTACAGCGCTATTTTCAATGACTGGCAGCACTTTTTTTCACTCACAATAAGTTGAAAACAGTGTTTTTCATCATGCGTCAGCTTTCCTGAACTTTTCCGGAATATCGCCGTCTGTAAAATAATTGGCGGACAGGCATGTCGCATTTTGACTTGAAATGCGCATTGAATATTCATGATTCTTTCAATCCATTCCTTCGTGCAAAAGGTGAACGCGCCCTGTTTATAATATGAAGACATAGTTCCTAAATCTGCTGAACCGAATGCAAATGCTTGCTTTATACGGTGATGTGATTATTTAGGCGGAATATTTTACGGCTATGGTGATGTTATATGACTACAGTAAATACGGTTTGGATCGGCAAAAAGCTTGGTTTAGTTCATGCCGCCTGTTTGCGCTCTTTGATACGCCATGGGCATGATGTTGTTTTACACGCATACGGCAAACCTGAAGATACTCCGGATGGTGTTCGGCTGTTTGATGCAAGCAAATTGATGGATGAGAAAGAGATCTTCGCCCATAAGACAACCGGAAGTCTGGCCATTGCTTCGGATATGTATAGGTACCGAATTCAGAGGGAGGGGTTAGGTCTGTATGTCGATTGCGATGTATATTGTCTTAAGCCATTTCCTGATGCTGATTATGTTCTCTCATGGGAGAGCAATACGTTATTAAATCCTGCAATTTTAAAGGTTCCTTATAATAGTAATTTATTGAATTCTTTATTGGAGGCATCTGAGGACCCGTATTTTATTCCACCATGGCTGCCTAAAAAAAAGCAATTGTCTCGGAGTTTTAAAAAAATTATTGGACGTGGCAAGCACGTTTCAGAGCAGGAATGGGGAGTTATTGGGCCTCAGCTTTTGACATATCATGTTAAAAAGCTGCAGTTAGAGTCATATGCCTATGCAATTGATGCTTTTTCGCCAATGTATGGAGCTGTATCTAATATGCTTTTCGAGGAGGGCTTAACTGTTAGTGATCTGGTTACGTCAAGGACAGTGGGCTTACATCTTTATAACTCTGGTCTGAAGGGTAAGGAAATAATACCCAATACACCAATATATGAGATTATTAATTCGTAAGACTGTTTCAGTTTTACTTATCAAGTTTTTATTTTTTTATCTCTGTTTGTAGTGGGGCGTGATGGAGGTATATCTTATCAATCTGGACAGGCGAGGAGACCGCCTGCAAGCAATGCAAAAAACATTTGATAGAATAGGATTGTCGTTTATACGGATTGCTGCTGTTGATGGGATGTTAATGTCTCAGGATGAGCGTGACTGGGTTTATAGTCTAACCCCAGGTGAAATCGGATGTTATCTAAGTCATAAAAAATGTATTGAGCTTATTGCAGCGTCTCAAAATGAATATGGTGTCGTTTTAGAGGATGATGTACAGTTTTCTGATGGTGTTGAAAGATATCTGACTGATATGAATTGGATACCAAAGGGTGCCGACATTGTTAAGCTCGATACCTGTGGACATCTTGTTCATATAAAACATCTTGTCGAATTACCGGATGCTCGCATTCGGTTGGGACGGTTGTTGTCACCCCATGTTGGTGCTGCAGCTTATATCATATCGCGAGAGGCAGCGAAGAAGTTATTATCTCTTCTTGATGATATGAACATTCCTATTGATCGTTTGTTATTTACACATGATCGCGGAGTGTTAAATAACATGACCGTTTGCCAGGTTATTCCTGCATTATGTCAGCAAAGCGGATCACCTAGTACCATTAATCTCGACAGAGATATCTGGATGCAGAAGCAGGTGAAATCCGCCAGGCCAAAACTCATGCAGCGAATATTACGTGAAGTCAAAAGGCCGTTTAAGGCTGCGCTCTATAATACAATCTCTGGTTCCTCAAGATTGTACAGACGAGTTCGTATGGGGAAGCACTGGATAAGAGTCCCTTTCGGCTGAGTTTCGTAGAATGCTTCAGGCTTTTGTTGAGGCAAAGCAAAGCCCTGCCGCATATGGCTGCGGCAGGGTTGTTATTTAAATCTTATTCGTCGTCTTTATCCGGCTGAACCAGATAAATCAGAACCAGAATGATGGTCACGAAGAAGCGGAATGCGTCAGGCACGCCATTCCACTGTTTGGACATCCACATTCCGAACCATTCACCACCCACCGACATAAAGGCGACCTGCCATGTCAGAAAGCCGAGGGTGAGACCTGCAACTGCAAGGTTTTTGCTTTTATTGAAAACTTTGGCAGGTTCATTGCGTGCTGCAAGCAGTTTGAAACCTGCAACCCAGCAGATAATGGCCGTCAGTGTTTCGAGGGTTATAATGCCAATATAACCTACGTGATGAAGCCATTCAGATTCAATGGCTCTGTACTTGATTGTTGCATCAGGAAAGATTGTATCCATGAGGAATACGTGATGCACAAATGCAAAATTTGAGCCGTAATCTGTGATGTTGCCAAATGCTACCAAGGATGCAAATAGGGCAATTGCCATCACCATAAAGATTTTTGATAGACGTATGATCATATTGTAACTTTCTTTATTTATCAGGCGCGTAAGCACTCGGATATAATAAGCGCTTATCTGCGGGAGTGCTTAGGTTGGTTTTATAATTAAAACAATAATTTTAAGCTGATATATTTTTTATAAACAAAATACTCGCATTCAGATGCAGGATTTTCTGCGAGGATATGCCGGTATTATATTCTTTTTTGGTGCTTAATGATTGTCAAAAGTAACTCAGACGAACTGATAGCTTGAAAACTTCTTGTTGATGAATTTACTGCACAACTATTGTTTAAATCATGGAAGATCGCAGATGAATATTCGAACTCGCCTGATAGCTGCAGTCGTCGTGGCACTCATCGTCGGTTTCGGTTTTATGGCCTATGATAAATATACGGATGCAGAGTGGGTTGTTTCACCGCAGACAATTGAACGGGTGCGCAATGATGGCCAAACGGGCGTAGAAACGCGTCCCGGTACTGTAGCCGTTCGTGCTATACGCAGCGAAATCGCTGATCTGTTGCCTTATAAATGGGCTGCCTATGGTTTTGCAGCAGGGCTTTTGGTGTTCTTTTCTACCCGTCAGCGCAAAACGGCCTGATATCAGCTCAGATCAAGCCTCACGCTGCAGGGCTTATCTATATAGCTGTATTTCAAGAAAGCGGGCTCCTTAGAGGATAAGGAGCCCGTTGTATTTTAGCCTTTTATGGCAGACAGTAAATCATCATATGCCTTACATGCCTGAGAATCATCCGCGCCATTGTATTTAGTGGCAAGTTCCTGAACTTTTGCCGACAATTCCTGCACTTTAGTCGGGTCTTTCATGATCGACTCTTGTAAGGCAGCATTCAGTTCCTGCGCTTTCTTGGCAATTATTTCCGGTGTGCATGCTGGCTCTTTCGAGCAGCCAGCTATTGTTGTTGCAGCAACAATAAGAGCAATACCTAAAATGCTTTTCATCGGTGTATCTCTCTGATCTGTGAATGAGATTTATTAACTGCCTGATCCTGATAAAGAGCAGGTGTCTCTTTCAGTATGAATTTTGCTTGGGAATCGGCAGTAATACCGGTTCAGGCTAAAGATTATCTTGGAAACTGATGCATTCTAAATCACTACTTGCGATATTCTGATGCAATATGTGTATTGTCTTTAAATGCGGGTGTGATTTTAAAATAACTGTTTAAGTGAGTGTGCGAATTATCATGGTGCCAAAGATAAAGCACAGCAATCCTGTCAGAACATAGGTGACGGAGAAGGCGAAGAGCCAGCATTCGTTTAGGTTATAACGAAGCATATCCGCCTCTGTAACTGCTCTTGTTGCCAGATATTTCTTATATTGTGTTGATGCAAAAGCGATCAGCAATAAGAAACCGAAAATCAAAAAATAGGCTACGATCTGTAAGAACGGAAAGAAATTCCGGTGAATGCCCGGAACGCTCATTGTTGTGCGAAACAGGGCTTTCTGATGGGATAAGGGCGCAAAGATCAGCAATAATGAAATGATTGCGAACAGATACAGAGCGATGCGAAGCAGATGAATGCTTGCCGGATTTTTTACATAAGGAACCGGCGGAACCGCTGTGCCCCAAGGCGGAATTTTTGAGTTTGGATTATTCTGCACATACCAGAAATACCGGTGCATGCCGCGTTGCATAAGCGGCATTGTCAGCAGAATTGTGATGCCGACGGTGACGTAATTCATCATATCTTCTAAGGTAATCGTCGAATCCGGATAATATTTATTGATGAAAATCAATGTGCCAATCACGGCAAACATAACCACTGCCGTCATGGGCATGGTAATGAACATGACTTTCAGAATTTCAATAACGGTTCTGCCTGGTGTTTTGGGTGCAAAAGATGACATTGAGAGCCGTTCATTGATTTTATAGTGCGGGACTTCTGTTCCCGTATTTTGAAGTCCTGAAATTAAAGCACAGACCATTCGTTGTGAAGTGCAGGGCAGACAGATATCTGTGCGGGTGTACCTCACTTTCAGGAGGCGACAGCAAAGATAAAAGCGGCCGTCTGGGTTGCAGAGGCCGCTTTCAGGTCGTGCATACCGGCCAGTTCTGGCCGGCACTATGTTGCGCTGTTATTTGCAGCGTGCGGTATAAATCTGGCCGCGGCTGTTACGGTATTCACAATAACCGTTACGCAGATTGCGAACCAGAAGACCACCGAGAGCGCCTGCACCTGCGCCGATCAATGCGCCTCTGCCGCCGCCGGCAATGCCGCCGATGACTGCGCCTGCCGCTGTACCAACGCTGAGATCTTTTTCTGTCGTTGTGCAGCCGGAAAGTGCAACAATGGCGGCCACAGCAATTATAAACATACGCATGGTAAGACCCTTATTGTTTGAGACCCTGACCTGTACCTATCAAAAACTTCCGGTTTTGTGGTTTCTGTTCTGCCAGTACCGGTTTCGCATGCGCGGTGCCATGAACCAGGCGATAAATGGTGTAATCAGAAAACTGCAGCCAATAACCAGAGGAATAAGATATTTGGCGTTTTGTGCCAGATCAGGGATTGTGAGAACGATGATCATCCCAATTCCGAAAAGAACTGCGTTAATCATCAGGCTGAGTAAAACGGCAATCTGAAAACGAGTGGACATTTCATTGCCTCCCTTATGCTCTGTCATATCAACGTAACCACAAAGAAATGGTTCCGCTGACATGGTTCTCAGGGCAAGATCTGAGGAGCAATGTCAGGATAAATCAAGTATTTCAGGCAAGCGGAAATTTAGCAAGTGATTGCTGATATGCTCTCACATTCTTGATGCATATTCTGCAGATGCGATATTTATGCTTCACCTGCAGAATACAGGGTCTTACCGTTGTATACGGGTTGCAACATACCACCCGATAACCGGTGTGATGAGCAGAGCCGCACCGACAACCGCCAGCATCGGATAAATAGGTTTTTGTGCCAGAGAAGGCACTGTCAGAACGACAATGAATCCTGAGCCGACCAGAACAATAAATGCGATTGAGCCGATCATTGATGCCAGATGGAAATTAGTCGACATTTGTCCCTCCGAGAGTGGTTCTCAATATGAACCAGAAGCTCTGTGCCTTTGTCTCTGGCCGGTTTCGTGAAAAGCTGCAGGCAGATGTGAGTTGCATTCGCAAGCTGTTCTCTGCGCAAACGGCAATTTCCGAAGCGGTCAGTTCTTTCAAAGATTACAGGGAGGTTTTATCGCGCAAGTGATGGTGGTGCATTGATTAGGATCAAGCAAAGCAGGTTTCAGGCAGGTTCAGGAGCGGAGATTTTCAATGCGGGCGATCAATCCGGCGATTTCCTTCGGGTCTTTTATTCCGCTTTCATAAATACGGATGACGGTGCGCGCTAACTGATCTTTATTCTCGTCCGTTGTCGGGCAATAACCGAGAATCTCGCAGACCTCATTATAGGCGGTCTGAAGCGTCTTTATTTGTTCAGGTTTGTAAATTCCAAGATAATCAGTCTTTTGAAAAGGCATGATATCTCTCCTATTTCTATAATTTGGTACTAAAATAAAAAGAAAATCAATGACTAAAAATTTCACTTTTTGATGAGCGGGACGGGTTTTTGCTGAGAAAAAAGAAAGCCCGGCATTAAGCCGGGCTGTTGGTTTTATGGCTTCGGATGTTCACCTTGACCATGTCTGCCATGGTGTCCGTCTTTGCCATGGCGCTTACCGGCTTTTAACTCGCTCCGATCCAGTTTGCCGTCTTTGTTTTTATCCAGTTCGGCAAAGCGTTCCGCGCGCTTTTTCTCAACGGCTTCAAGCGAGATTTTTCCGTCGCCATTCACATCAAGGCGGCGCTCCATGCGGTCTGCCGAGCGTTTCACCATCATTTTGAGAGCATGGGCTTCAATTTCTTCGCGGGAGAGGATGCCGTCCTTATCGGTGTCGGCCGCTTTTAACTCATCCATGCGGGAGAATTTTGCGAGATCAATCGGCTCACGCTCAGGCTTTTTGGAGGTCTGTTCAACAGTTTTTTCAGTATTCGTTTTCGATGCATCCTGTGCAAGAACAGGTGATGCGAGTACAGATGAAGCAACGAGTGCAAGAATTAAAGTTTTTGTATTCATGGTAATTATAACTCCGTCACAAATTAACTTGAGCCTTTAATTGGCATAGGAGTAATATCTAGCTGTAAATGTGTACTGAATATGAACAAGCCAATTACAAATTTGTAATGTTCTGCAGTATGAATTTCAGGCTGTCATATTTTCAATCCAGCCTGTAATTTGCCATGACCAGATAATGCCCGATAATAAATGAATGTTGGTACTGATGCGTATTTTGAATAAGACGTCTGAACTACTTTATCTCATTGCATTTCTTGGCAGTTTTTTAGCGATGCAGCTTTATGGAATGGCCAATGTGATGGCGGCAGAGCAGGGCGATCCGGTGACTTCAGTTTTTGATATGCGTGCAAACGGAATTGAATACCGGATTTTTGTTGCTGCGCCAAAAACTGCGGAAAATGACAAGCCCATGCCGGTCATCTATATGATTGACGGCAATTCGACCTTTCCGATGGCCGTGGATGTGGTGAAAAAAAGGCCGCAATTGCGTGCACTGATTGTCGGTATCGGCTATCCGACACAATCGCGCGAAGATATTGTGCGCTCCAGATATTATGATCTGACACCGGAAACACCTGCGGAACTGATCCCTTCACGCGGAAATGATGCTGATCTGCCGCGCACCGGAGGCAATGCCGCATTCCTGAATTTCATTGAACAGCAAGTGAAGCCGGAAATAGAGCGGCGCTTTGCCGTTGATAAAAACAATCAGACCCTGTTCGGCCACTCCCTCGGGGGCTTATTCACGCTGCATGCGCTTTTTAGTGAGAAAGGTAGCTTTCAGACTTATAGCGCCGCTGATCCGTCTGTCTGGTGGAATAACCGCTCAATTCTGAAAGAGAAGGATCGTTTCATTGAGCAGGCAACGGAGACGGGTAAGCCGGTCAAAGTGCTGATTGAGACAGCAGGCAAGTCAGTGATGCGTGAGGGCGTTGACAAGGATCGTGCAGCGCAGCTGAAGGCATTGCGTGGCGGGCCGAATGGCAGGGATATTTATCAGGAGCTGGTTGCGTTGCCTGGCGTTTCAGCAAGCTTCCATCAGTTTGCCGGTGAAAGTCACGGCTCAATGCTTCCTTATGCCGTTGAAGATATGCTGCGTTTTGTACTGGAAGATGTGAAGCCGGTTCAGCCGCCGGAGTAAGTGGCGGCTGAAGGTCTCTGATATTTTAATGGGACGGATGCAGCGCATCATTCAGATACATGCAAGTGAGCATGGTGAAGACATAGGCCTGAATCACTGCCATCAGAAATTCGAGAGCGGTGATGCCGACTGTCATTGCCAGTGGCAGAATGGCGGTGATAACGCCCAATGTGCCAAGGCCTGTCAGCGAGACAACAAAGCCTGCGAAAACTTTCAGCGTAATATGTCCTGCGAGCATCACAGCGAAGAGACGAACCGAATGGCTGACCGGTCTTGAGAGAAAAGACATAATCTCAATCGGCACAATAATCGGTGCCAGAATTAGCGGTACGCCTGACGGCATGAAAAGGCGGAAAAATTTGGTTCCGTTACGTATAAAGCCATAGATTGTCACGGTCAGGAAGACGGTCATGGCAAGGCCGAATGTTACAATAATATGCGCTGTTACAGTGAAGGCATAAGGGAACATTCCGAGCAGATTGGCCGTGAGAATGAACATGAAGAGGGAAAAGACCAGCGGAAAGAAACGTCTGCCTTCTTCACCGGTATTGTCCCGCAGTGTCGTGGACACAAATTCATATAAAATTTCGGACGAGGATTGCCAGCGGTCAGGGATAAGGGTTCTGCCGCGTGCCGATAAAAACAGATAGGCACCGGCGCCGATTGTGGCAATCAGCATGAACAGGGCTGAATTGGTAAAGGCGATCTGAAAGCCGCCGACCTCACCAAATTCTGCCAGTGGTTTGATTTGAAATTGTTCAATTGGTCCGGCCATATGATGTACTCCCTGGCAGGCGGGGTCGTCCCCGTTGGGTTACACCGGCGCAAGTCGTCCTGCGCTATGTGCTTGCGGCAGAGTAGAGCGATTCGGACAGGGCACGCTATCAATTGTAGAAAATAATTGGCCGGTCAAAAAAAGAGCATTTTCAATGGTTGAGATTGAAAATGCTCCTGAGGACTGTGTTTTCAGTCGCTATGCGAGATATCAGGCCTGCTGGCTGAGTGCCTGTTCAATCTCGTCTTTCAATGCAAGACGACGCTTGCGCAGAGCTGTTTCATTGTCCTGACTGGTCGGTTCAATCTTTGTCTCTGCGCGGTGAATCTGATCATTCACGTCGTCATATTCCTCAAGCACTTTGGCAAAGCGCGGATCAGCGGCTTTCAGGGCATGAATCTCATCCAGTTTGCCCGGAAATTCTTCGCCAAGTGTATGCGGTGTGTTGGACATGCTGTTTCCTTCCTTGATTTATTTTGTTGAAGGATTCTTCGCATGAGTCTGCGCTCTTTACATTGATCAGGATCAATCAGAATTTGACTGACCAGCGTTCAATATCATTGCTCTGACCGATCAGTGCGAGACCGGTGGCGATGGAGTCGAACTGGTTGCTGCTGGAAACATCCGCATGTTCAAATTGCTGCGAGAACAGGGTTTTAATTGCCGGAACAAAGGATGTGCCGCCGGTGAGGAAGACGCGGTCAATATCTTTATCCTGCAAACCGGCATTCCGTACTGCGCTGTCAACGGAGGCGGAGATTGCCTGCATATCTTCGGCAATCCATTTTTCAAAATCCGAACGCTGAATTTGGGCTTCGATTTTAAAATTCTCGGCTTTGAAATGCAGATCGGATGTCTGGGAGGAGGACAGGCCTGCTTTGACATCTGATACGACGCGGTAAAGCTCAAAGCCGTAATCGCCTTCAATCATTTCAATGAAGTGGTTGAGGGCTTGCGGATGCTCTGCCTGCGATGCGAGTTCATGAAGCTCCCGAAGTGTGGACGGGGAGTTCATCAGAAACAGGGTATTCCAGCGGGCAAAATTCGCAAAATAATGGTTCGGAACCTGCAGCACCTTGCCAAAGGACTTGTAATTGCTCTTCTTGCCGAGCTTCGGAGAGACCACATTATCAATGATACGGTAGTCAAATGTATCACCGGCAATGCCCAGACCAACCTGACTGAGCGGTGTTGAAGTCAAACCACTTGCGCCGACCTCAAAATTTACGATCGAAAAGTCGCTCGTTCCGCCGCCAAAGTCGGCAACCAGTACTGTCGATGTATCTGTCAGCTTTTGTGCATAGAAATATGCCGCTGCAACCGGCTCATAAACATAATGAATATCCGTGAAGCCGAAGGCGCGCAGTGCTTTCTCATAGCGCGCCATTGCCAGAGCTTCATCAGGATTATGGCCTGCAAAAGTAACCGGACGACCGACGATGACTTTGTTACCGCGGGAGGGCAGTCTGTCACCGAGGCGTTCGGCCAGTGTTTCCAGAAAAGTTTGCAGCAGATCTTCGAACTTAAAGCGCTTGCCGTAGACCGGCGTATCGGTGAAGGATTTGCTTGCGGCGAAAGATTTGAAGGATTGCAGAAAACGGCAATTATGCGGATCAGCAATGAAGCGATCCATCGCCCACGGTCCGCTCTCAACATTGCGATGGCCTTTATTACCATCCTGCCAGAAGCACAGCACGGAACGATAGGCTGAAACGATAGCATCATCTTTCGGGAAGCTCATAACTTCGGCAATGCCATTACCGTCTGCTACGGCAATAACAGTGTTGGTTGTGCCGAAATCGAGGCCGAGGGTTATCTTCTCCGAGGGTGAATGATTTCCCGCAGTCATTGTTCAAATCCTTGCATCTGTGCCCGAGAGAGATATTGGGGAGGCATCTTTGAGAAAGCCGCCTTTATAGCCGTTTGGAACGCAGGGTCAATTGAACAGAGAGCAGGATTTCAAGAGTGAAGAGACTTATTCCACGCCTTGTGTGCTTAGCCAGTTTTGCATGCGGCGGATGGCCAGATCCGGCCTGTCGAGCACATTGGCCTGATCTGCCAGCCGGAAAATATCGGTGTAATGCAACAGGCCGCGTGCCGATTGCATACCAGCAGGCATGGTGAAATGATTTTGATGGCCGTTGAGCCATGCCAGAAACACCACGCCTGCCTTGTAATATTGTGTCGGTGCCTCAAAAATTTTGCGTGATAAAGGCACGGTCGGCTCGATCACCGAACGAAATGTTGCATTGTCACCGGCGGCAAGCGCACTCAACGCATAGGAGGCGGAAGGGGCGACCGCATCGAAAATGCCGAGCAGGGCATGACTGTAGCGATTGCCGTCTCCCTCAATGAGTTCTGCATAATTAAAATCATCGCCGGTGAAGCACAGTACATTCTCAGGCAGGCGATTGCGCAGTGCAATCTCGCAGGCACTGTCGAGCAATGAGATTTTAATGCCTTCAACACGGGAGCGGTTATCATTGATAATCGCCAGAACATTTGTGAGTGCATCTTCAAAGGGACTGTCTGCCTGACCCGTCCAGTAGCTGCCAAGTTGCGGGTCAAACATTTCACCCAGCCAGTGCAGGACGACTTTGTTCTGCGCCTGAGAGAGAATCCGACCATAGACAAGCGCATAATCATCGGGGCTGCGGGCGATATGTGCCAGAGCGCGACTGGCCATCATAATGGCGCGGCCGCCATGTTTCTCCACAAATTCCAGCTGGGTTTCATAGGCTCTGATCACATCATCAAGAGATCTGGCGTCAGCTAGTACAAGTTGGTCGGTTCCAATCCCGCAAGCGAGATCTGCACCTTTGACAGTACGGGCGGTTTCCAGTGAGCGGCGGATGAGTTGCTGCGCGCCGTTCCAGTCCAGCCCCATACCGCGTTGCGATGTATCCATGGCTTCGGCGATTTTGAAGCCGAGGCTCCAGAGATGATGACGAAACGCCATGGTCGCGTCCCAGTCGATGGCGGGGCGGTTCCACGGATCAGTTTCACGCAGCGGATCGGAGACGATATGGGCGGCAGCATAGGCTATGCGATTGAACTGCGGCAGTGTTTGCGGACGAGGCACGACAGTGCCTGTCAGATGATAGTCTGTGATTGTGCCGTCTGCATTCGGAAGCCGCAACATTGCCATGGTGCTGTAATCTCCGGAAAAGCGAAAATAATTTAGATCGTTCCAATTTTTGAAAGAGTAATTCAATTTTTTGCAGATGCAACAGGCAATTTATATCGATTTTTCGGATTAATCTTCACTTGACAAATTTGGAACGATCTAATTTTATGAGGGGAGACAGGGAGAATACCGTGAATAAAAAGCGTGTCACCGTTGTTGAAATTGCACAGGCTGCGGGCGTGTCCAAGTCGACCGTATCGCTTGTTCTGCAAAATTCTCCGCTGGTGAATGAGGCCACAAGAGCTAAAGTGACCGCTGTTATCCGCGAGCTTGGCTATGTCTATAATCGTGGCGCGGCCAATCTGCGTCAGTCCGGTTCCAATTCAAAAATTATCGGCCTTGTCGTCAATGATCTGACTAACAGCTTTTTCGCCGAACTCGCGGTTGGTGTCGATATGGTGGTGCAGTCGGCAGGCTATGTGCAGTTTCTTTCGCATACGGGAGAAAGTCCGGATCGTCAGCGCGAAGTCATTACCTCTATGCGTGAGCACGGTATTTCCGGACTGATTGTGTCGCCTGCGCGCGGCACGCAAGCCATTGATCTGAAGCCGCTGATCGCCAGCGGAATTCCGGTTGTTGCGACTGTGCGCAATGTGGCTGGTGCCAAAGTTTCTTCTCTGATGTCGGATAATCACGGCGGGGCAATGGCTGCGGTTGAGCATCTGGTGGCGCTGGGGCATCACCGGATCGCCTTTCTCGGCGGTTTTGCCGATACAGGCGTGTTTACTGAGCGCTATCAGGGTTATGCGGATGCTCTGCAACGGGCAGGCATTGTGCTCGAAGAGGCGCTGATTATCGGTTCTGCGCCATCCCGCGCTGGTGGTGTGGATGCCATAATGCGCGCAATGCAGCTTGCGGACAAACCGACAGCCGCGCTTTGTTTCAATGATGCGGTGGCATTCGGTGTGTGTGACGGGTTGAGGGCGCAGCGCTTGGAGCCGGGTGCTGATTTTGCCGTTATCGGTTTTGACGATGTGATTGAGGCCAAATCTGCGGTTCCGGCACTCACCACGGTCTCCGTCGATCCGCAGGGCATGGGGCAGAAAGCGGCACAGTTACTGCTCAAGCAAATCAATGCAGGGCAACCGGAAGCCGAGGCGATTGTCAGTTCCGTGCGCCTAGTCGTGCGGGAAAGCTGCGGTGCGACAAAGCAAGGGGAACAGCGGAGGATTACGGGATGACAGTGCGGTGGGGTCTTATCGGCGCAAGTACAATCGCCTCAGAATGGGTGATTGATGCAATCCGTGCAACGGGTGGTGAGGTTGTGAGCGTGATGAGCAGCAGTGCTGAGCGCGGCGAAACTTACGCGAAAGAGAACAGAATTCCCCGATCTGTCACCACGCTTGATGCGCTGGTCAATGATGCGGAAACCGATGCTGTCTATATCTCGACAACAAATGAGCTGCACCGCGATCAGGCTATAGCTGCGATAAAAGCAGGCAAGCATGTGCTGTGTGAAAAACCGCTGGCACTTTCCCTTGAAGATGCCCGTGCCATGGTTGAGGCGGCCAGAGCGGCGGGGGTGGTTTTTGCCACCAATCATCATTTACGCAATGCTGCCAGTCATCGTGCCATGCGCGATGCAATCGCAGCAGGCAGGATCGGCAAACCGCTTTCCGCGCGGGTTTTTCATGCGGTTTATCTACCGCCGCATTTGCAGGGCTGGCGGCTTGATAGGCCGCAGGCCGGTGGCGGCGTTATCCTCGATATAACCGTGCATGATGCGGACACACTGCGCTTTGTGCTGAATGATGATCCGGTTGAGGCGGTGGCTTTCGGTCAGTCCGGCGGGATGGGAAAACAAGGGCTGGAAGATGCGGTGATGGGTGTCTTGCGCTTTAAATCCGGTGTGCTGGCTCAGTTTCATGATGGTTTCACCACGCAATTTGCCGAAACAGGTTTTGAAGTCCATGGCACAGAAGGCTCACTGATTGCCCGTAATGTGATGACGCAGAAGCCGGTTGGTTCTGTCATTTTGCGCAATGCGGAAGGTGAGCAGGTTTTGCCGCTGGAGCAGCGCAATCTTTATGAAGCCGCGCTGGAGGCATTTCACAACGCGGTCAAGGGTAAAGGCGCAGTTTCTGCAAGTGGGGCCGATGGTGTCTGGTCACTGGCAACCGCACTTGCTGTGGCGCAATCCGTGAAAAGCGGCAGTGCCGTGCAAATCAGAACCGGTTTGGGAGAGTGATAATATGAGCAAGCATATTACTCCCGCACAGGCCGCGGCTCTGATCCCCGATCATGCTGTGGTTACCGTTTCCTCATCAAGCGGACTTGGTTGCCCTGATCTGATGCTCAGAGCTATCGGTGAGCACTTTGAGGCAACAGGCCATCCGCGCAATCTCACGACGCTGCATCCGATTGCGGCGGGGGATATGAGCGGTATTAAAGGTATTGATCATATTGCCAAAAAAGGTCTGCTGGCGAAAATTATCGGCGGGTCTTATCCGTCAGGCCCGTCATCGGCAGAATCGCCGCTGATCTGGCAGATGATCGGCGCGAATGAAATTCCTGCCTATAATGTGCCTTCCGGCATTCTGTTTGATATGCATCGTGAGGCTGCTGCCAAACGACCTGGCGTGATAACTAAAATCGGACTGGATACTTTTGTCGATCCTGATCGGCAGGGCTGCGCCATGAACGAGGCAGCACAGCGGGAGCCGGTTGTGCGCAAGATTGAATTTGCGGGTGAAGAATGGCTCTATTTTCCCAATATCATACCGCAGGTCGCCATCATTCGCGCAACAACGGCTGATGAACACGGCAATCTCACTTATGAGCATGAGGGAGCCACTCTCGGCGGGCTGGATCAGGCATTGGCCGCCCGTAACAATGGCGGCATTGTTATCGCGCAGGTGAAGCGCATTACCAAGCAGGGCTCGCTGAAACCGCATGATGTGCGTGTTCCGGGTATGTTGGTCGATTATATTATTGTGGATCCGGAGCAGAAACAGACAACGCAGACAGTTTATGATCCGGCGATTTCCGGTGAGATTTTCAGACCATTGGAGAGTTTCCGCGTGCCGGAATTCAATGTGCAGAAGGTCATTGCACGCCGTGTTGCGCAGGAGCTTGAAGCGGGAAGCTGCGTTAATATCGGTTTTGGTATTTCAGCCAATGTGCCGCGTATTCTGATGGAAGAGGGGCTACACGGCTCTGTCACGTGGGTGATCGAGCAGGGCGCTGTCGGCGGTGTACCGCTATTGGATTTTGCATTCGGTTGCGCCTCCAATGCTGATGCCTATATGCCTTCGCCTTATCAGTTTACCTATTTTCAGGGCGGCGGCTTTGATGCCTCGCTGCTGTCTTTTCTTGAGATCGGGCGTGACGGCTCCGTCAATGTATCGCGGTTGTCTTTCCGCCCGCATGTGACGGCGGGAGCCGGTGGCTTTGTGGATATTACTGCGCGGGCAAAGAAGATTGTCTTTTCCGGCATGTTCAATGCAGGTGCAAAGCTCGGCATTGAGGGCGGAAGACTGGTTATTGAAAAAGAAGGCAAGCTGAAGAAGCTGGTCAATGAAACGGAGCATGTCACATTTTCCGGCAGCCGCGCCGTCGCGCAGGGACAGGATATTACCTATGTGACTGAACGCTGCGTGATGAAGCTGACATCACAAGGCATTATGCTCACAGAAATTGCACCGGGTGTGGATTTGCAGGCGCATATTCTGGAGCAGTCGGAATTTCCGCTCATCATTTCGCCGGAACTGAAACTAATGGATGCCGCTTTATTCAGGGATGAGCCTCTTGGCCTGACTTTGCCGGAAAAACCGCAACGTATCTTACAAGAGCAGATCGAGGGGGGAGATCATGGCTGAGCCGCGTATCATAACTTCCCGTGACGGCGCCATTGCCACGATCACTGTCACACGGCCGGATAAGCTCAATGCATTTGATATTGAAATGCTGAAGGAATTATCAGCGGCCTGTGATGCGGTTGAGGCGGATAGTGCCGTGCGGATTGTTATTCTCACCGGCGCGGGCAAAGCTTTTTCCGCCGGCGGTGATATCAAAGCATGGGGCGCGATGCAGGCCAATGAATTCGGCCATCAATGGGTGCGTTTCGGTCATCGGGTTTTTGACCGGCTGGCAACATTGCGGATGCCGCTGATCGCCGCGATAAACGGTCATGCTCTTGGCGGCGGGCTGGAACTTGCCGGAGCTGCGGATATCCGCATTGCCGAAAAGCATGTTACAATCGGCCTGCCTGAAACATCACTCGGTATGGTTCCCGGCTGGTCCGGCACACAGCGTCTGGTGCAGCGTTTTGGTGCGCAGATTATCCGGCGTATGGTGCTGGGCGGCGAGATGTTCACTGCTGAAGAAGCCTGCAAATTGGGGCTGGTGGATCAGGTTGTTGAAAGCGGCTCAGCTTTGGAGGCTGCCAAGGCCTATGCAGCGCGTATTGTGACGCGCGGACCTGCGGCGCTTGAAATATCCAAGCTGATGATCGGTGTTGCCAATGGCGAGGATAATGGCGCAGCGGTTGAAACACTTGGTTCCATGCTGGCCGCCAAGACCGGTGATCTCAAAGAAGGAGTTGCGGCTTTCAGCGGCAAACGTCCGGCAAATTTTAAAGGAGAATGGTAATGGCCGTTCTGATTGCGCCCAAGCCTCCGGCAGATATCGCTGTTCGTGATTTTAAAATGCTGATTGATGGCGAATGGGTGGCCGCAGCATCGGGCAGGATGCTGGAACGCATTGCACCGGGGCATGGAGTGCCGGTGAGCCGTTATCCTGAAGGCAGTCATATTGATGCAGAGCACGCGATTGCAGCTGCAAAACAGAGCTTTGATACAGGAATATGGAACAGTAAAACCGGTGCCGAGCGCTCCAATATCTTGCTGAAAATCGCGGATATGATTGAGAAACGTGCAGAAGAACTGAGCTTCTGGGATGCCGTCGAGGCCGGAAAGCCGATCAGTCAGGTGCGGGGCGAGATTGCCGGTGCTGTTGATATCTGGCGCTATGCGGCTGCACTTGCCCGTGATTTGCATGGTGAGAGTTATAATACACTCGGTGACGGCACGCTGGGCGTTGTGTTGCGCGAGGCAATCGGCGTTGTGTCGATGATTACGCCGTGGAATTTTCCGTTTCTGATTATCAGCCAGAAGCTGCCTTTTGCTCTTGCTGCCGGATGTTCCTGTGTGGTCAAACCTTCGGAAATGACATCAGCTTCCACACTGATCCTCGGTGAAATTCTGACCGAAGCGGGTGTTCCTGCCGGTGTTGTGAATATTATCACCGGTACAGGTGCCGGTGCGGGTGCACTGCTGAGCACACATGCTGATGTGGATATGGTGTCTTTCACCGGTTCAACCGGTGTCGGTCGTCTGATTATGGCGAATGCAGCGCAGACACTGAAAAAAGTGTCGCTGGAGCTCGGCGGTAAGAACCCGCAAATCGTCTTTCCTGATGCGGATCTGGATGCATTTATTGATGCTGCGGTGTTTGGCGCCTATTTCAATGCCGGTGAGTGCTGCAATGCGGGTTCACGTCTGATTCTGCATAAAGACATCGCGGATGATGTGATCTCCCGCATTATTGATCTTACCAAAAAGGTGAGACTGGGTGATCCGCTTGATCCGCAAACGCAGGTCGGTGCAATTATCAGTCAGCAGCATCTGGAGAAAATCAAAACCTATATATCCGGTGCTAAAGCGGATGGTGCTGCACTGAGTGCCGGCGGCGGAACCGTGGATTTTGACAGCGGTCAATATATGGAGCTGACTTTGCTATCGGGCGTCACGCCGGATATGGCCGTGGCGCGTGAGGAAGTGTTCGGCCCTGTCTTGTCTGTGCTGACATTTGAAACTGCGGAAGAGGCAATTCATATTGCAAATTCCATAGATTACGGCCTGTCAGCCAGTGTCTGGAGCCGTGATTTCGATACATGCCTGACTGTGGGGCGCAAGGTGCGTTCCGGTACAATCTGGATGAACACTTTCATGGATGGCGCATCGGAATTGCCGTTTGGCGGCTATAAACAATCCGGGCAGGGCAGAGAGCTTGGCCGTCATGCTGTTGAAGATTACACGGAAACAAAAACTCTGAATATGCATATCGGCTCACGAAAAACGCTTTGGGTGCGTGGCGGGAGCGCGGCTGAAGAATAATATTTTAATCGATTTGAATTTTTCAGAACACTGCTTGACGAACGGAGAATTGTAACGTCCTATTTCGCCTGACGGTTGATCGTAAAAGAATAGCCCGATCAATCTTGCGAGCCGAAAATTTATGCTGTTCGGGAGGACAGCACGTAATGACCAAGCGGGAGGATTCCGCTGCTGACAACTTGCAAACGGGAGGAATACGATGCGCAAGTTTATGACAACAACAGCAATGGCTTTAGGTTTTATGGCAGGTGCGGCTCAGGCTGCGGAGAATGTAGAGGTGCTGCACTGGTGGACAGCCGGCGGCGAAGCGGCAGCTCTGGATGTATTGAAGAAAGATCTCGAAGGTAAAGGGATCGGCTGGACGGATATGCCGGTTGCCGGTGGCGGCGGCACAGAAGCAATGACCGTTCTGCGTGCCCGCGTTACCGCGGGAAATCCGCCGACCGCCGTGCAGATGCTCGGTTTTGATATTCGTGACTGGGCAAAAGAAGGTGCGCTCGGTAATCTGGATGAAGTTGCGGGTAAAGAAGGCTGGGAAAAGGTTATTCCCGCACCGTTGCAGGAATTTGCCAAATATGACGGTCACTGGATTGCCGCTCCGGTGAATGTTCACACCACCAACTGGATGTGGATTAACAAAGCAGCACTCGACAAGGCAGGCGGTAAAGAACCGGCCAATTGGGATGAGCTGATTGCACTGCTGGACAAGTTCAAGGAACAGGGCATTACCCCTGTGGCTCATGGTGGCCAGCCATGGCAGGACGGCACGATTTTTGATGCCGTGGTGCTGTCATTCGGCACGGATTTCTACAAAAAAGCCTTTATTGATCTCGATCCGGAAGCACTGGGCAGTGATACGATGAAACAGGCTTTCGATCGTATGACCAAGCTGCGTTCCTATGTGGACGATAATTTCTCCGGTCGTGACTGGAATCTGGCATCAGCGATGGTGATTGAGGGGAAGGCCGGTCTGCAATTTATGGGTGACTGGGCAAAGGGCGAATTTGTCAAAGCCGGTAAGAAACCGGGCGAGGATTTCGTCTGTATGCGTTATCCGGGAACACAGGGCGCTGTAACTTTCAACTCCGATATGTTTGCGATGTTTAAGGTTGCGGAAGACAAAGTTCCGGCGCAGCTGCAAATGGCTTCCGCGATTGAAAGCCCGACATTCCAGTCCGCTTTCAATGTCGTTAAAGGTTCGGCACCGGCACGTACCGATGTACCGGATACCGCCTTTGATGCCTGCGGTAAAAAGGCAATCGCCGATGTGAAGGAAGCCAGTGAGAAGGGCACAATGCTCGGTTCCATGGCGCATGGCTATGCCAATCCTGCCGCTGTTAAAAATGCGATTTACGATGTTGTAACCCGTGAATTTAACGGTGAACTGACTTCGGAAGAAGCTGTGAAAGAGCTTGTGGCAGCCGTTGCCGCCGCTCAGTAAACTGATTGCAAAACCGGAGGCTGCCTTTGCGCAGCCTCTGTGATCCGGCACCGATTGTGACCGGTCATTTATTGACAGCATTTGAAATTGAATTTTTTTAAGCGCCTGTCCGGTTGTCTAGCCGGATATGTGCCAAGTGTGGTGATTGACCATGAATAGCCGCAGCTGGTTGCAGGAGCTGTTGCCAAAACTTGTCTTGGCTCCGAGCTTTTTTATTATCCTGATTTTTGTGTATGGCTTCATTGCCTATACGGGGCTTCTGTCACTGACAGACAGTAAGATGCTGCCATCCTATAATTTCGTAGGATTGGAGAATTATTCCAAGCTCTGGGCGCTGCCGCATTGGTGGCGGGCAATTTCCAATCTGGCGATTTTTGCGTCGCTTTATATCATTATCTGCTCGGTAATCGGGCTGTTTCTGGCGATTATGCTGGATCAGAAGATACGCGGTGAAGGTTTTCTGCGCCCGATCTATCTTTATCCGATGGCGCTGTCTTTCATTGTAACCGGCACGGCATGGAAGTGGTTTCTCGATCCGGGTATCGGGCTTGAACATACAATGCAGGTATGGGGCTGGGAGAGCTTTCACTTCAACTGGATTAAAGATCGTAATTACGCGATTTACTGTGTGGTGATTGCAGCTGTCTGGCAGTCATCCGGTTTTATTATGGCGATGTTTCTGGCTGGTTTGCGCGGCGTGGATAATGAAATCATCAAGGCCGCGCAGATAGACGGCGCATCGACATTTACGACCTATCGCCGGATTATCATTCCGATGATGCGGCCGGTCTTCCTGTCGGCTTTTGTGGTGCTCGCGCATCTGGCGATCAAGGCCTATGACCTTGTTGTTGCTTTGACCGGCGGCGGCCCCGGACAGGCAACCGAAGTGCCTGCAACCTTTATGTATTCCTATACATTTACCCGCAATCAGATGGGGATCGGTGCTTCTTCGGCGATTATCATGCTGGCGATGATTTTCTCGATCATCATCCCGTATCTTTATGCGGAAATTCGCGGAGGGAAGCGCTGATGAGTGGTTCTGACAATCCGCAAAATGCAATCTCGCATAAAAGGCTGACACGGGCGCTGATCTATACGCTGCTGCTGATCTTCGCCGTTTATTATCTGTTGCCGCTTTATGTGATGGTGGTCAATTCTTTCAAGCCGCTGGAGGAGATCCGGCAGGGCGGTATGCTCAATCTGCCGCAAAGCTGGACCATCGAGCCGTGGCTGTCTGCATGGTCTACAGCGCAGATCGGTGTGCAGCCAACCGGTGTGAAACCGTTCTTCATCAATTCCATTCTGATGGTGGTGCCTGCTGTTGCGATTTCCACCATTGTCGGTGCGCTCAACGGCTATGTGCTGACCAAATGGAGTTTTCGCGGTTCGAATATTTTCTTCGGATTACTGCTGCTGTCCTGCTTCATTCCGTTTCAGATTGTGCTGATCCCGATGGCGCGTATTCTCGGAATGCTGGGGCTCTCCGGTTCAATCTGGGGGCTTATCATGGTGCATGTCATCTATGGTCTTGGCTTCACAACTCTGTATTTCCGGAATTATTACGAGGCATTTCCGACAGAACTGGTACGTGCCGCCCAGATCGACGGGGCAAGTTTCATGCAGATTTTCCGGCGCATTCTGCTGCCGTCTTCGGGGCCGATTATCGTGGTTTCAGTCATCTGGCAGTTCACGAATATCTGGAATGACTTTCTGTTCGGTGCGTCATTTTCCGGTGCGTCATCCACGCCGATGACGGTGGCGCTGAATAATCTCGTCTCATCCTCAACGGGGGTGAAGGAATATAATGTTCATTTTGCAGCGGCGATCCTCGCCGCGCTGCCAACGCTGATCGTTTACATCGTTTCCGGTCGCTATTTTGTACGCGGTCTGATGTCCGGTGCTGTGAAGGGATAATTCATGTCATTTCTTAAAATCACAAACCTTCGCAAGTCATACGGCGCTGTAGAAATTCTCAAGGATATCAGCCTTGAGGTTGAGGAGGGCGGTTTTCTGGTGCTTGTCGGGCCGTCCGGCTGCGGAAAATCCACTTTGCTCAACACGATTGCCGGACTGGAGCCGATCAGCGCGGGTGATATTGCTATTAATGGTCAAGCGGTCGCTGATCTGCCGCCGTCCAAACGTGATATTGCCATGGTGTTTCAGTCCTATGCGCTTTATCCGAATATGACGGTTGCCGGAAATATCGCATTCGGCATGGAAGTGCGCGGCGTTCCGAAAGACGAACGTGAAAAAGCCATCCGCGACGTATCGGAAATGTTGCAGATCGGGCATTTGCTGGATCGCAAACCCAGCCAGCTTTCCGGCGGTCAGCGCCAGCGTGTGGCAATGGGGCGGGCGCTGGTGCGCAATCCGCAGGTCTTTCTGTTTGATGAGCCATTATCCAATCTTGATGCCAAGCTGCGTGTGGATATGCGCACCGAGATCAAACGTCTGCATCAGCGTATGAAAACCACAATCGTTTATGTGACCCATGACCAGATTGAAGCGATGACACTGGCAACAAAAATTGCTGTTCTCAAAGACGGAATTCTGCAGCAATTCGGCACTCCGGCAGAAATTTATAACAGTCCGGTCAATATGTTCGTAGCGGATTTTATGGGCTCCCCAGCCATGAATTTGCTGGCAGCAACCGTAGAAAACAGTGCGCAGGGGCTGCAGATTTCACTCGAACGGCCAGATAGCGATCCGCTGAAACTGCCGGTGCCTGCGGGGCAGCGGGAACTGGGCACCTATGCCGGTAAACAAGTGGTCTTCGGTATCCGTCCTGAGGCGCTGACTGATCCTGACGGAACAGACCGCAGTGCGGGCACTATCGCGGAAGGTGATTGCCATATCGAAGTTGTCGAACCGGCAGGCTCGGACACATTTGCCGTGACCAAGCTCGGTGGCAAGGAAGTGGTAGCGCGATTGCGGGCAGATGCGCATATCCATGCGGGGCAGACTGCGCGGCTGGCCTTTAATCTGGATAAAGCCGTGTTCTTTGATCCGCAAACGCAACAGCGTATTGCGTGAGATAAGTGCATGGGTACTTCCTCATCCAGGCAGCCGGATATTGTCATTATCGGTTCAGGCATCGGCGGGGCAACAATCGCTTCGGGGCTGGCGGCGAGCGGCGCTGATATTCTGATCCTTGAGGCTGGCGGGCATTTGCCGGACAGACCGGAAAATCGCGATCAGGCTGCAATTTTTCAGCGCGGCTTTTTCCGGCCAGACGAGTTTTGGTATGAGAAAAGCGCCCGTGCAGACGGATATACAGCTTTTAATCCCGGTAATTATTACAATGTCGGCGGCAATTCAAAATTCTATGGTGCGGTGCTGTTGCGTTACCGTGCCGAGGATTTTGAGGAGATGCAACACAGGGAGGGCGTGTCTCCTGCATGGCCGTTCGCCTATGAAGAGCTTGAGCCGTGGTATTCTGAGGTCGAGCAGCTTTATCAGGTGCGGGGCGCTGCGGGTGACGATCCGACCGAGCCGTTTCATTCGCAAGCCTATGCCTTTCCGCCTGTGCCGGAAGAGCCTGCAATTGCTAAGGTAAGGGCACGGCTGAAGGCTAATGGCTTGCAGCCTTTTTCACTGCCTCTGGGGGTGGATGTGGAGCGTTGGTTGCGCAAGGCGAAAACGCCGTGGGATGCGCATCCCAATTGCGATGACGGCAAAATGGATGCTGAAACGACTGCGCTGGCCAAAGCTTTGCAGCATTCCAATATCCGCTTACAAACGGGGGCACGGGTTACAAAACTGAACACGGCGGCTGACGGCAGGCATATTGAGAGTGTCTGCTATGTGAAAGACGGCACTGAGCATCGCCTGACACCGAAACTGGTGATCCTGTCTGCGGGGGCGGTGCAATCTGCCGCTTTGCTGCTGCGCTCAGCCAATGCGCAGCACGTTCAGGGACTGGCCAATTCCTCAGGGCAGGTTGGCCGTAACTTCATGAACCATAATGCGAGTGCGGTTCTGGCCGTGTCGCCATGGTATAAAAACACATCCGTTTATCAAAAGACTTTCGGCCTTAATGATTTCTATCTTTCCGATGGCGAGGGTGGCGCACCTTTAGGGAATGTACAGCTTTTGGGGCGTATTTCCGGACAGATTCTCAAAGCCAGCCTGCCACAAGTACCGCTATGGATGCTGAATAAACTCTCCGCCCATGCCATCGATTTCTACGCGATGAGCGAGGATCTTCCGCATCCGGATAGCCGGATTATGGTGGATGGCGAGCGCATCATCATGCAGTGGCAGCGCACCAATTGGCAGGCGCATCTTGATCTGGTGAAAAAGCTGAAAATAGTGCTGAAGGCGGCTGGCTTTCCGCTCGTTTTGTCCCGTGTTTTTGACAAGCGTACACCGTCACATCAATGCGGAACGGTGCGGATGGGGAATGATCCGGCACAGGCACCGCTGGATGTTTTTTGCCGTACCTATGACCATCCCAATCTGTTTGTGGTTGATGCATCTTTTCTGCCGACATCTGCGGCGGTTAATCCTGCACTCACAATTGCTGCACAGGCATTGCGGGTGGCCGCACATATTTCTGCAAAGGATTTGCAGTCATGACAGTTGCACAGCGTCCTGTTGCTTTGATTACCGGCGGCCGTCGCGGTATTGGCTTCGCGACTGCCAAAGCGCTTGCGCAGTCGGGATTTGATATAGCGGTCAGCGGAATAGAGGCCGTTCAGGCTGACGATCCTGTACTCGCGGAACTCGGTGCACTGGGTGCCGATGCGCATTACTGGCAGTCGGATTTGTCTGATATCAGTCAGCATCAAACAACGGTTGATGCTATATTTCAGCGCTTTGGCACAATTGATTGCCTTGTGAATAATGCGGGTATCGGCTCTGTTATTCGCGGGGATTTTCTGGAGTTGCGTCCGAAAAATTTTGACGCGGTTATGAATGTTAATCTGCGGGGTACAATCTTTTTTACGCAGGCTGTTGTCCGCTCAATGTTGGCGGTGAAGCACAATCAGAAACCCCGTACAATCATTAATATTACCTCGGTTTCCGCATCTGCCAGTTCACCCGAGCGGTTGGATTATTGTGTCAGCAAAGCAGGTCTGTCGGCTTTCAGTCAAGGGCTGGCATTACGGCTTGCTCAGAGTGGTATTGCGGTTTTTGAGGTTCGTCCCGGCATTATCCGCACAGATATGACTGCAAAAGTCTCAGAAAAATATGATGCGCTGATTGCTGAAGGACTGGTGCCTGCCGGACGTTGGGGTGAGGCGGCGGATATCGGAGCGATTTGTGCCGGTCTTGCTTCCGGTGCCATGCATTTTGCCACGGGAACAGTGATTGCTGCGGATGGCGGCCTGTCAATTGCGCGCTTCTGACGTGCATTTCTGAAATGACTTGATTTAAGGATCAGAACCATGCATTATGATTATATTATCACCGGTGCGGGGCCTGCCGGTTGTGTTCTGGCAAACCGCTTGTCAGAAGATTCTGATGTTAAAGTCTTGCTGCTGGAAGCCGGTGGCAGTGATCGCAATCCGTTGTTTCATATGCCTGCAGGCTTTGCAAAGATGACCAAAGGTGTTGCCAGCTGGGGCTGGGAGACTGTCCCGCAAAAACATATGAAGGGGCGGGTGCTGCGCTATACGCAGGCTAAAGTCATCGGCGGCGGGTCGACGATTAATGCCCAGCTTTATACACGCGGTAATGCGGCGGATTATGATCTTTGGGCTGAGGAAGACGGTTGCAAAGGCTGGAGCTATCGCGAGGTTCTGCCATATTTCAAACGTGCTGAGGATAATCAGCGTTTTGCTGATGACTATCATGCCTATGGCGGGCCGCTTGGCGTGTCGATGCCGGTTTCAGCCTTGCCGATTTGCGATGCTTATATCCGCGCGGGGCAGGAGCTTGGTATTCCCTATAATCATGATTTTAACGGTAAGACACAGGCCGGTGTCGGGTTCTATCAGCTGACGCAACGCAATCGCCGCCGTTCTTCGGCAGCACTTGCTTATCTTGAGCCGGTGAAAAAACGCAAGAACCTGACAATCCGGCTCGGCGCTGCCGTAACGCACATTGTGCTGGAGGGATCGCAGGCAGTTGGTGTGGAAATTGCCACTGCCAAAGGCACTGAGATTATCCGCGCCGAGCGCGAAGTGCTGGTGTGCTCGGGCGCTATCGGCTCGCCGAAACTATTGCTGCAATCGGGGATTGGTCCTGCGGATCATCTGAAATCTGCTGGTGTTGCGGTTCAGCATGATCTGGCCGGTGTGGGGTCCAATATGCAGGATCATCTTGACCTGTTTGTGATTTCAGAATGCACGGGCGATCATACCTATGACAATGTCGCCAAGCTGCATCGCACATTGTGGCCAGGGCTGGAATATGTGTTGTTCCGCACAGGGCCGGTGGCTTCCAGCCTGTTCGAGACCGGAGGTTTCTGGTACGCAGATCCACAGGCACGTTCGCCGGATATTCAGTTTCATCTTGGCCTCGGCTCCGGTATCGAAGCCGGTGTTGCAAAACTTAAAAATGCCGGCGTCACACTCAATTCCGCCTATCTGCATCCGCGTTCGCGCGGCACGGTGCGGTTGCGGTCTGCTGATCCGACGGCTGCGCCGCTGATTGACCCGAATTACTGGTCTGATCCCCATGATGTTAAAATGTCGATTGAGGGATTGAAAATCGCGCGCGAAATTTTCGATCAGGCGGCTTTGAAGCCTTTTATTCTGGCGGAAAAACTACCGGGTAAGCAGGTGGTGAGCGATCAGGACTTGTTTGATTATGGTTGTGCCAATGCGAAAACCGATCATCATCCGGTAGGCACCTGCAAAATGGGAACGGGTGAAGATGCAGTTGTCGGTCTTGATCTTAAAGTTCATGGCTTGGAGGGGCTGCGTATCTGCGACAGTTCGGTGATGCCGCGCGTGCCGTCCTGCAATACCAATGCGCCAACAATTATGGTGGGAGAAAAAGCGGCGGATATTATCCGCGGTTTACCGCCGCTGCCTGCCGCGATTTTTGCCGATGAGCGCAATGATTACCGTCCGCGTGCACGCACACAAATTAGATAGGCAACCTTATGATCCGTCACTGTGTCTTCATTCACTTTAAAGCATCGGTTTCACAGGCTGAGAAGGATGCGATTTTTGCAGAAATCGTGGCATTAAAATTTCGCTTAAAAGGGCTCCTCGCCGTGCATCTTGGTAAGAATGTCAGCCCTGAAACCGGCATGGATAAAGGTTATTCGGAAGGTTTTATTGTGGATTTTGCTGATGCTGAATCCCGTGATACCTATCTTGCCGATGCCGACCATCAAAAAACCGGCGCGAAGATTGTAGCTGCGGCGCAGGGCGGTACAGATGGTGTGCTGGTCTATGATCTGGAAATAAAAACCGTTTGAACATTGCTTGCTGTTGCAGCTTTTTTAATCCGCCTGTTCAATTTATTTTTGTCTTATCATGTTAATTATTGGAAATGCCGGCTGAATACTTCGGACGGAAGTTGACCCGCTGCCATAATCATCTATTTTCTCAATAGATTCTTAATTTATCGGCAAGGGGCATGCCTGCTTATGCGTAATATTGCACTTCTCACGACTTCAGCGCTTTCCGGTCTGGCTATGATGTGTAACGCAATGGCTGCCGATGTGGCTCAGCCGCAATATATTGCCGAAGATGGCTGGAAGATTATCGTCAGCCCTTATGTCTGGGGCGCTTCGCTCAAAGGTAAATCCGCTCTGGCCGGTATTCATACGGATGTGAATATCCCGTTCTCCGAGATTTTTGATAATCTTGATATGGCGGTGATGGGGAATGTTGAGATTGTTAAAGGCCCGCTGGGTTTTTATATCGACGGTCAATATGTTTCCACCACACAGGACGAAAACCTGTTCGCCAATGAGCTGGCTCTGAATGTGAAGACAACCTCGATTGCCGGTGGTGCATTCTATCGCGTTTATGAGCAGGAACTGGGCGGCGTAACTGTTTTCAATGATCCGCAGCGTTTTACAGTCGAGCCGACAGTGGGTGTACGCTGGACAAAGATCAAAGCTGATCTTGCTGTCGGAAGATTCAGTGTCACCAAAAAAGCAGAATGGACAGACCCGTTTATCGGTGTGCGTCTGAAAACTGATCTGAACGAGCGCTGGAACCTGTCCGGTGAGGCTGATATCGGCGGTTTCGGTGTCGGTTCCAAACTCAGCGTGAATGCACAGGCCTATCTCGGCTACCGGACTTTCCTGTTTGACCGCCCGACCAATCTGCGCATTGGCTACCGCGTTCTGTCGCAGGATTATCAGGGTGACGATTTTACCGGCCACACCTTTAAATGGGATGTCGTGCAGCACGGTCCGGTTCTCGGCCTGTCCATGCGGTTCTGATCTTATTCAAAAAGCGGGGTTTTCTGATGTTTCTGCACCGTAAAGCGGTTCGTTCCGCGCTTGTGGCTAAAACAGTTGCATTGTCCTTATTCGCTTCGCCGCTGATTGCGGAAGCCTGCACGCGTGTCGTCTATCAGGGCGCAAATGATGATGTGATTACGGCTCGTTCCATGGACTGGAAAGTGGATGTGGCGACCAATCTCTGGCTGTTTCCGAAGGGCATGAAGCGGAATGGCGAGGCCGGTGAAAACTCGATTGAGTGGACATCGAAATATGGCAGCGTCATCGCTTCGGGCTATGATATTGCAACCACAGACGGCATGAATGAAGTCGGGCTTTCTGCCAGCGTTTTATGGCTGGTAGAATCCGAATATCCGGAATTTACAAAAGACAAACCCGGCCTGACAATTGCTGCCTGGGCGCAATATGTGCTTGATAATTATGCAACGGTGGAAGAGGCCGTTGCCGCGCTGAAGACCGAGCCTTATACGATTGTTACCGATAAGGTTCCGGGTGAAAGCAGACTGGCAACGCTGCATCTGGCCATTTCCGATGCGAGCGGTGACAGCGCAATTATCGAATATATCGACGGCAAGCAGGTTATTCATCACAACCGTAAATATCAGGTCATGACGAATTCCCCGACTTTTGACCAGCAGCTGGCACTGAACAGCTATTGGCAGCAGATCGGCGGCACAGTCATGCTGCCGGGCACCAATCGTGCCGCAGACCGTTTTGCCCGCGCATCATTCTATATTAATGCCATTCCGAAGAGCGAAAATCCGGATGTGGCGCTGGCAAGTGTGTTTGGCGTTATTCGCAATGTGTCGGTGCCATATGGTATTACCACGCCGGATCAGCCGAATATCTCTTCCACACGTTGGAGGACTGTGGCCGATCAGAAGCGCAAACTCTATTTCTTTGAGTCTGCACTGACACCCAATACATTCTGGGTCGATCTGAAAGGCATGGATTTCTCCGCTGAGACCGGCAAGGTCAAAAAGCTTGATCTGGGTGAAAACCAGACCAATGTCTTTGCCGGCAATGTGAATGAGCAGTTTAAGGAAACAGAACCGTTTCAGTTTCTCGGGCTCGAATAAGCACTTTCACTAGTGCTGAAACGAAAAAGACCGTTCTGCAGACTTTGCGAACGGTCTTTTTTGTGAGCTGATATGTCCGTGCGCAAGCACTCGGCTTAACCGGTGGTGTTGCGGTTGTGGCTAAGACTTTGCTGGTTGAGCACCACCTGATTACGGCCGTTTGCTTTTGCCTGATACAGGCTTTGATCTGCCATGCGGATGACTTGTGCAGTGGTGACGATGCCGGAGGAAAGGGCGATGCCGATGCTGATTGTCAGCGGATAAGGCTGATCCGGCAGGGGCGTGAAATTGATTGCCTCAACGCTCTTGCGTAATTGCTCGGCAATATTCTGCGCCTCAGCCATTTCAGTATTGCTTAGGAATACGGCAAATTCTTCACCACCGATACGGCCGATAAGGTCATCCACCCGCAATGACGAGCGAAGCGCGCTGACAATTGCAGTCAGAGCTTTGTCACCGGCGTGATGACCGTAAAGATCATTGATATTTTTAAAATTATCGGCGTCTATCACCAGCAATGCTGCTTGCGTGCAGTTTTTGTTGGCGTGTTTGACCTGCTCAAGAAAAGCATTTCTGTTCAGAAGACCGGTCATGCTGTCGGTGTCGGCGCGTATCTGCAACAGCCTGTTAGCCTCAGTCAGCTCATATGATGTCTTTTTCAGTTTGGCATTTTGTATGAAAATATACATGCTGATCGGAAAGCCGGTCAGTACAGGCATGATTGAATTCATCAGAAAAACAAAAGCAGTGAAGGGCTGGCCGGATGCATAACGGATGCTGAATGAAAATATCTGGCTCAACGCGACGACCAAGGCAGTCACGAATGTTGCTTTTAAAAGAATTTGATACACATCAGCCCCCAGACCATTGCTAAGGTTGCTCTTAAGCAGCTTTCCTAATTATGACCAGCAAGTTTGCCCGATTATGAGGGCAAGTTTTTTAAATTGCTTTTTTATTTTGAGAGCATATTGGCTCTGTTTTAAATTAGATAATTCAAATATTTATTGATTTTTTTAAAGCTAGTAATTTATGCTGTTTACAGCAGGAACACGCTCAAAATAATTTATGCGGATTTTCATTCTTGTGAAAGCTGATGGTTATGACTGGCTTCGAAATTAAACCTCTGCCTTATGATAATAGACATATCGCACAGCTGCGCGATCTTCTGGTTGAAACAGTCGCCAGCGGCGGCTCTGTCAGCTTCATGCATCCTCTTGAGCCGGAAACGGCAGAGGCATTCTGGGAGGGTGCGATGAACTCTGCGCAGAGCGGAGAGCGGATTATTCTCGGTGCTTTTGACGGTGAGAAGCTTGCCGGTACAGTCAGTCTGGTTCTGGTGCAGACCGCGAACCAGCCGCATCGTGCGGAGATCAGCAAGCTGATGACCTCTGTCTCCTGTCGCGGGCGCGGTGTGGCAACATTGCTGATGCAGGCTGCGGAAGCTCTGGCATTGCAGCATGGCCGCACACATCTGATGCTTGATACGGCAAGTGACAGTCTTGCGGTGTCAGTTTATGAGCGGCTGGGCTTTAAGCGGGTTGGCGAGGTGCCGAATTTCGCTCTCGATCCTTTCGGCACTTTGACCGGTACGATCTATTTCTGGAAAGACCTGAAATCTGTTTAGAGCGCGTGCAATTAAACGCGATACGCTCTAGTCCTGCGCGACTGTGACTTCGACATGTTCCGGATGAATGTCCACGCGTATCAGCGGTGTGCCGTTTTCAATAATTGCACGGTCGCGGTCGGAGAGTGAGCCTTCGGAAAGCATTTTCTCCAGCTTTGCGCGGTTCGCCTTGTCGTTGAAGAACACGTCGGATTCATCTTCCGGATCCATTTTGCCAAAAATGTAAAAATTGGCGCGATCCTGACGGATAATCGTGGCTGCGGAGTTCAGCGCCACGCCTGATGAGTTGTAATGATCCTGTTTGCTCAAGCGTGCCCAGTATGTATCTATGGGCTGTGCCCAGACATTCGTCGTCATACCCAGTACCGAAACAGACAAAAACACCACTCGCAACATATTGCTCCCCCCATAGTCCTGTTGCTTTCTATAATCCATTTTCGGCAGAAATGGAAATATTGTCACTGGCAGGTGGTTTTTGTTTTAAGTGAAAATAATTTGTTATTTTGAAAGATAAAAACACCAACATAAGCTGCCGGTGCATAAAATATTGCTCGTTTATCGACAGATCATAAAGAGAGATACTTCTATGAAATTCAAAACACTGGTTGCTGCATCCTTTTCTGCACTGCTCATCTCTGCTGCTGCAAGTTCCGCAGCATCTGCCTGCACGCAGGAAGAACTGACCAAGAAGGCAACAGACTTAACTGCTGCAATTCAGGAAGTGTTGACGAAAGATCCGAGCCGCGCTCAGGAAATTATGACAAAGTCGCAGGAAATGCAGACCAAGTATCAGGGTACCACTGATATGAATGAAGCCTGCAAGGCTTATGACGAGCTGCTGGAAACCATCAAGAAATAATATCCGGTCTTTGTTCCGGAGCAGGCGGCGGTTCCCGTTTTTGCTTTTCCGGCGATTAGGTCCCGACGGAAAAGCGCGCTCCGGAATAATGATTGAGATAAAAAAAACGGGGAAGACCGCAAGGTCTTCCCCGTTCTCTTTTCTAGGCCGATTATGCGGCCATTTTTTTCGGCAGGCGCGGCAGCAATATTGTCAGCACGCCCAGCAGTGGCAGGAATGAACACAGCCAATAGACATATTCAATGCCGTGGCTGTCGGCGAAATCGCCGAGCAATGCAGCCCCGATACCGCCCGCACCGAATGCGAAGCCGAAGAACACACCGGCGATCATGCCGACACGTCCCGGTACCAGCTCCTGTGCAAAGACCACAATTGCGGAGAATGCCGAGGAGAAGATAATACCGATGACAACGGCCAGAACGCATGTCCAGAACAGGTTGGCGTAAGGCATCATCAGGGCGAAAGGAATAACGCCGAGGATCGAGAACCAGATGACGAAACGGGCGCCCATTCTGTCGCCGATCGGGCCACCGATGAAAACACCGGCTGCCGATGCACCGAGGAACAGGAACAGCATTAGCTGCGCATTTTGTACCGTGACATCGAATTTCTCGATGACGAAGAAGGTAAAATAGCTGGAAATACTGGCCATATACACATTCTTGGTCGTGGTGAGCAGCACCAGAACCAGAATGGCGAACATCACGCGTCCCTGCGGCAGCGGCAGAGTGCGGTCTGCAGCAGGTTTGTTTTTGCTCTGACGCTGTTTTTCAGCATACCAGCGGCTGACGCGGGTGAGCGCGATAAAGCCGAAAACCGCAATGATTGCCAGCCATGCAACGCTCGACTGACCGTTTGGCAGAATGATGAAAGCGGCAAGCAGAGGGCCGAGTGCGGAGCCGAAATTGCCGCCGACCTGAAACAGGGACTGGGCAAAGCCGTGGCGACCACCGGAGGCAATACGCGCCACACGTGAAGCCTCTGGATGAAAGATCGCCGATCCCAGACCAATCAGGCTGGAGCCGATCAGCAGCACCGTATAGCTGTCGGCATTGGCGAGCAGCAAAAGGCCGGTGAATGTGCTGACACTGGAGAGCGGCAGAGAATAAGGCATCGGCCAGCGGTCGGTGATAATGCCGATGACCGGTTGCAGAAGGGAGGCCGTGATCTGGAAGGTCATGGTCAGGAAGCCGATCTGACGGAAATCCAGATTATAATTGGTTTTAATCAACGGATAGATCGCTGACAGCAGCGATTGCATAATATCGTTGAACATGTGGCAGAAGCTGACAACCACAATCAGTGAAACAGTTGTGGCTTCAGTTATTTTTGGTGACTGGCTGGTCACGGTCGTCATTGCAAGTGCTCCGGATATGTTATGCCTTTTTTGAAGTCACGCGCTGTCCGGCATTAGCCGGATATATGCATTCTTTCTGTAAGTCAGAGGTCAATATTTCATTTAGCGTTCAGCGCCGATAAAGATGATGCTCTGTGCCTTATCTGACCGGATGCCGCTTTTTGATTTTTCTCTGACTGGCAGCATTCTGCTTAGTCCGCTTTTCTCTGGCCTGCTTTCGTGCTAAGGACGTAAAGTTTATTAACTGGGCCAAATCATGCATTTAAATAGTCCTGATGATATAAATACACTGATTTCGCAGGGTTTTCATCTGATCGAACATGCCGCTGATCCGGTTGTAGCCCTTGCCAGACAATATCCGGGCGGCTTGCTGATCCCGATGCACCGCCATTCCCGAACGCAGTTTCTTTATGCGCGTTCAGGCGTTGCACTGGTTGTAACTGAGCGCGGGCGCTGGATGATCCCGCCGGATCATGCGCTGCTCATTCCGCGCGGTATCGAGCATCGGGTTGAAATGTTCTCCGGTGTTGAAATGCAATCGGTCTATATGCGCGACTATGACCATAGCGGTCATCCTTGCGTGCTGTCGGTGAATGAACTGGTGTGCAGCCTGCTGGCAGAGGTGGTGAAGCTGCAAAAACCTGATGTGGATGATGAGCGCAGCGGTTTGCTTTTCGACTTGCTGCTCCATGAGATTAAGCGCCTGCCGGTGCGGGAGCTGGGACTGCCGTTTCCGGAGAAACCGGCACTGGCCGCATTGTGCAAAGCATTTTTAAAAGCGCCGGATCCGGCTGCGGATATTGACAGCTGGGCAGAGAAAATGGGCATGAGCCGCCGTTCTTTTACAAGGCTGTTCCGCGCGCAAACCGGTGTGAGTTTTGTGACATGGCGTCAGCAGGCGTGTATTTTCGCATCACTGCCAAAACTTGCTTCCGGTGAGCCGATTACATCTGTAGCCTTCGACACCGGTTATGAAAGCGCTGCGGCCTATACCACAATGTTCAAGCGTATGCTGGGCAGTTCTCCGCGAGATTATATGCGTCAGCAGGCCGGTTATGCCTGATAAAAAGGGATGAGATATTCTTTGTTTTTACGCATGGCTTGGTACTCAAATCAGTCCCCACCTTTGCGAGACATGCTCTGGCATTGAACTGTTATTTAATGTACGGCAGTATATTGTGCAAACAGTGAAGAGAGCGCAAAAGCACTCCGGACTTTTTCTATTATAGTTTGCGCGTTATTTGCTCGGAGGGGGCAGAATGCACCATTTGTTCGGTATATCACCAGCTTTGATGTTCTTGTTGTTTTGTGTTTGTGGCATCATTTTCTATGCAGTCGGACTGGTGTTTCTGCGCATTTTCGCAAGACAGGCATCGAAAGATATTCTGACGCTGCCGATCGCAGCATTTGTCGGTACAATTGCAACGGCATGGGCTTTGGCGCTGGGCTTTGTTGCTGCTGATATCTGGACGGTGAATGGCCGTGCAGATCAGGCCGCTAGCGAAGAACGCTCATCTATCACCCGTCTGATCGGTATGGCGCGGCCGGAGGCTCTGAATGATCCGGTTTTGCTCAAGGCGCTCACAGTTTACCGTGTGACAGTGATTTCTGAGGAATGGCATAAAGGCTACAATACCCAGCCCGCCCGCGCGGTTGAGGAGGCGTTGCAGAATATCCGTGTCTCAATGATCAGCCTTGCACGCGGCGATATACCGGGGGCTTTGATGTCGCAGATGGTGCGGGATTTTGATGAAATGCAGGATGCCCGTAATGCGCGTCTTGCGTTGGGATCAAGCTCTGTCAATCATTACAAGTGGTATCTGGTATTTTTCCTGACCGTTTTGACTCTGGTCGTTATAGCTTCTGTTCATGCGGATCGGCCGAAAGCAGGGCGCAAAGCGCTCGCCATTTATATTGTGACTGCAACGATGAGTATGTGGATTCTGGCGATCCATACCAGCCCTTATCGCGGTGTCGGGCGTATTGATCCGACCGTGCTGTTTACGAGCCAGAAAAATGCGATGAGCTTGCCGGAGGCTTTCCATAAAAAAGGATAGCCTATTCATTATCTGATGCCGGTTATACCGGCATCACGTCAAGCTCAGCCAGCATAGTCGCGCTGTCAGTTCAGGTGCGGTGAACCGGTTTTCCTGTATAGGAACCCGCATTTTTCGCATTGCGCTGTTGCTGGATACGGTCGCGGAACTGGTCAACAGTCATTGCCCCCTGAACATCCATAATCTGGCTGACCTGTGTTTCAGTGAGGTTTCCGGCTCCGCCTTTCAGGCGCAGGCTGACAATCGTATTGCCGAGCTTGGAGGCTTCAATGCACAGGCGGGCATCTTCCTTGCTGATGCCGTGAGAGGCAAAGGAGCTGATAACACTGCCGATAATGCCGCCTATGGCCGCGCCGGTCAGCATGCCGATTGAAGCGGCAACCAGCCAGCCGGCAGTTAAAGCCGCAGAGCCGACAACCGGCACCGCGATCAGGCCGAAACCTGTAATCAAACCGGCAATACCGCCAATCACAGTGCCGATACCGGCATAGTTGACGATTTCATCGCACATGGTTGTATCTTCTTCCGCAAATTTGCGGCTGACAATGACAATGTCAGAGTGAGGAAAGCCTGCAGCCTCAAGATTATGCACGACCTGTTTTGCAGAGCCGTAATGATCGTAAATTCTAGAAATAAGTTTCATTTTATTTCTCCTGCAGCGTTTGAGTACCTTTCCGGAATAAAGTCTGCCTTCTTCAAAGTTATTATCTTTGAAGTAACATGATAATTTTACCATGTTACTGAAATGATGGTATCACAATATTTTATTATTTTAAGTTGTAATTGCCGGTAATTCTTGGATCTCTGCCGTTTTGCGCTATTTTGTTGATCTCTATGTGCGGAATCCAGCTTCACACATGGTATTATGCGTTTTAAGATAAAATCTGCTTCAGCGTGAGGTTTACTGATGCTTTGGCTCCGGCTTCACTGAAGACAGGTCATTTAACGGGGCAGGGACAGCATAATGTATAAGCATATTTTGATTGCTACGGACGGATCTGAGCTTGCACAAAAAGGTCTGGAACAGGGGCTGCAACTGGCCTCTAAACTTGGAAGCAAAGTGACTATTCTGACTGTGACCGAGCCGTTTCCGATGATGGCAACCGCCAGCAGCGCAGGCTGGATTGCCAGCCCGAAAGATATCGAAATCTATAATGAAAATCAGGCGCGACAGGCGCAGGATATTCTCAAAGCGGCTGGTGAGGCGGCTACGAAAGCTGGGATTACTGCTACGCTGAAACATATTGATGAGCGCTGGCCTGCCGAGGCGATTATCGATTTCAGCCAGCACAGCGATGTTGATCTGATTGTGATGACATCCCATGGCCGCCGCGGTATCGGCCGCTTATTGCTGGGCAGCCAGACCAGTGAAGTGCTGACACATACCAAAACGGCTATATTAGTTGTGCGCTAAACGGCGACCTCTTAGCAACAGGATTTGAAAACGGCCGCAGATATAAGTCTGCGGCCGTTTCTGTTGGTTATTCTTTTGAGGCTTTCAGCACATAATTGGTATCCGGTGAAATGATAAAATCTTTCACCTTGTTGGACACAACCGCCACTTCATTCAGCTGATAAATCATGGTGAACGGGCTGGTGTCGCGGAACTCTTTCTGAAGATCCAGATATTGCTGTGCGCGCTTGTCAGCGTCTTTTTCCATGACAGCGGCCAGCGTTTTCTGGGTCAGTTCAGGGATTTCCCATGAATTGCGCCATGCACTGGTTTTTGAAACCGCATTGTCGCTATTGTCCAGATTGGTCACGAATGTATCGGCATTGGTATGCGGATCCCAGTAATCGATGCCCCACTGGCCGATATAAATATCATGCTTACGTGCGCGATATTTGGTGAGTGTCTGCTTGCCGTCGCCCGGAATGATTTCCAGTTTGATATTGGCTTTGGCAAAAGTCTGCTGAATGGATTCTGCAATACCGGTGACCGGCTGTGTGTTGCGTACATCCATGGTAATGGTGAAACCGTCTTTCAGACCGGCTTTTTCCAGCAGTTCCTTGGCTTTTTCAACATTAAGGCTGAACGGGTTTTCGTCCGTTGAACCAAGCATACCGGCGGGCAGGAAATTCTGGTGGATCGTGCCGATACCCTTAATCAGGGTGGACTGAATAGCGCTGTAATCCACCAGATATTTTACAGCCTGACGAACCTCCGGTTTGGATAATGTCTCGTTCTGCTGGTTGAGGCTGAAATAATAGATGGTGCCTTTCGGCGCGCTGGCGGTGTGGAAGCGCTCATCTTTGGAGATGGCTTCAAGATCACCCGGTTCGAGATTACGGGCAATGTCGATATCACCGGCATCCAGCATAATACGCTGCGACGCGCTTTCTTTCACATAGCGATAGATAATGCGCTTGAGCGGCGGTTTCTCACCATCATAAGACTCATTGCGCTCCATCATAATGATTTCATTCGGACGCCAGTCTTTAATTGCATAAGCGCCGGAACCTGCATAATTACGCTTCAGCCATTCATGGCCGAAATCATTATCTGCTTTGGAATCTGCAGTCGGTGTGACCGGCTTGGCATGTTCTTTGAGCAGCTTGCTGTCAACAACAGAGCCGACTGTGGCAGTCAGGCAGTTATAGACAAAGCTTGGTGCAAAGGCTTTTTCCGAGGTGAAAATCAGCGTGTCATCATCTTTGGCGAAGACCTTTTCATCCACATTGTCTTTGGTCAGACCGAACTGGCTGAGAATGAAAACAGGACTCTGATCGAGCTTCACCGCGCGTTGCAGCGAAAAAGCAGCATCATGTGCGGTAATCGGATTGCCGGAGGCAAATTTCTGACCTTTACGGATTTTAAAGGTAAAAGTCTTGCCGTCTTCGGCAACTTCCCAGCTCTCGGCAATATCAGCGACCAGTTTGGACGGGTCTTTATAGTCTGTGCGCAGCAGGCGGCCATAGCTGTTGGCCAGAATTTCTGCTGTGGTAATTTCAAAGGATTCCGCCGGATCCAGCGAAATCACATCATCTGTCGCCATAGCGATCACCAGCGTATCCGCCGGTGTGGCAGCATTGGCTGCGCTCATCAATACCGAGCCTGTTAAAGCTGTGCTGAATGCCAGTGCCAGTGCGAGCTTGTTCAGCTTGTGTTTTTTGACTGTTGTCATCAGTGTCATGCTGTAGTTCCCCTCATTCACGCGGCCGTGTTTTTGGTTTTGGCCGGCTCGGTCAGGAGCGTAACGCAACAATCTGAAAGATCAAACGAATTCTGAATAATTTTATTAGTCGTGAGGGTAAAATAAACCCCGCCGGTGTGGTCACCGGCGGGGGCGTAATGTCTAGCAATAAAATAATGTCAGATAACCAGATGGGTCACAAATTTTGTGGTCAGATAGGCATTGATAGCTTCTGAGCCGCCTTCTGTGCCATAACCGGAATCCTTGATGCCGCCGAACGGGACTTCCGGCAGTGCGAGGCCGAGATGGTTGATTGTTGTCATGCCAGCCTCAATGCGCATGCCCAGTTCGCGTGCATTTTCAGCTGAACGGGTAAAGGCATAGGACGCCAAACCAAATGGCAGGCGGTTGGCTTCATCAATCACTTCATCCAGTGTTTTGAAGGAAGAGAAGACAGCCACAGGGCCGAAAGGCTCTTCATTCATGATACGTGCGGTTTTAGGCGCGTCGGCCAGCACGGTCGGTTCAAAGAAATTACCGACATTGCCGATACGGCGGCCGCCGGTCATCAGACGCGCGCCATTGTCCACGGCATCCTGAATCAGGGATTCAAGGGCAGGGATACGGCGTTCATTGGCCAGCGGTCCCATCTGCACACCTTCGTCAAAACCATTACCGACTTTGATGGCTTTGGCTTTTTCAGTGAAGGATTCAACGACCTGCTCATAGACATTTTCCTGCACGAGGAAGCGGGTCGGCGAAACGCAAACCTGACCGGCATTGCGGAATTTGGACATAGCCAGTGTTTTAACTGCGCCTTCCACATCGGCATCATCAAAGATGATGGCCGGTGCATGGCCGCCGAGTTCCATGGTCGACAGTTTCATATGCTGGCTGGCAAGACCGGCCAGCATTTTGCCGATGGGTGTGGAGCCGGTGAACGAGATTTTGCGGATTACCGGATGCGGGATCAGATATTCGGAGATTTCTGACGGTACGCCATAAACCAGATTGACCACACCGGCCGGAATACCGGCATCAACAAAAACGCGGATCAGTTCGGCAGGTGAGGCCGGTGTTTCTTCCGGTGCTTTGACAATGATCGAGCAACCGGCGGCAATGGCAGCGGAGAGCTTGCGCACCACTTGATTGATCGGGAAATTCCATGGTGTGAAGGCCGCTACAGGGCCGACCGGCAGTTTGAATGCCATCTGCGATACACCGACAGCGCGTGCCGGAATGATCTGGCCATAGGTGCGGCGTGCTTCTTCAGCAAACCAGTCGATAATATCTGCGCCGGCAAGGATCTCACCTTTGGCCTCAGCAACCGGCTTGCCCTGCTCAAGGGTCAGGATCGGCGCAATGGCATCTGCCCGCTCACGCAGCAAATCTGCCGCGCGGCGCATGAATTTGGAACGGTCGAATGGCGAGCTTGCGCTCCAGATTTTAAAACCCTTGGCAGCGGCATCCAGTGCAGCGTCGAGATCAACCTTCTCAGCATGGGCAACCTTGCCGATCACTTCGCCGGTGGCCGGATTGAACACATCAATTGTACGCCCGCTTTGCGCATTGCGCCATTCGCCGTTGATCAAAAGCTGGGTATCTGGATAGCGCGGTGCAGTCTGAGACATAGTTCCTCCGGTATATATGCTTGAGAGCAGCAAATGACATGCCGCAATGTAATTCTGTAGAACTCACTATAGAAGCTCTGCCCCGTCATTTGGCAAGAGCGGTATGGTAAAATTATGAGCAGCTGAGACGCTTTGTCAGGGGTCGTCAGAAAATAAAAAAGGCGGGAAAAATCCCGCCTTTCTGAATGTGGTATCCGGTTAACGCAGACGACCCGATGCATGTGCCAGCATGGTGTAGACTTTGCCTGTATCGGATGTGAGATAGGTCTGGGTGACCATATTATCACGATCATTACGGGCAACATCTTCCAGCAGGCGCTGGAAATCATCCATGTAGCGGTCTACCGCACGTCGGAAATCACCATCCATCTGGTATTTGCGTTTGATCTCTTCAAAGGTCTGCTGACCTTTCAGAGTGTAGAGACGACGGGTGAAGACATTGCGTTCACCGCGACGGTAGCGATCCCAAAGCTCTACCGATGCTTCATGATCAATCGCACGGGCAATATCAACCGACAGGGAGTTCAGGCTGTCGACCACATGGGCGGCTGAACGCTGCGGTGTTACATTGCTCTGGTTGCGCGGTGCCGAAGCTGTTTCCTCATCTGCGGAAGCGCGTGCCAGCAGATTGGAAACCCAGCCGCCGCGTGCGCTTTCCTGTGGAGCAGGTGCTGCGGAAACTGTGTAGCTCTGTGGCTGCTGTACCGGAGCCGCAGTCTGCGTGACCACTGGTGCAACATAGGCCGGAGCAGGCTGCGCTGCGGCTGTCTGTTTAGCAATAGTGCGGTCTGCACGGCTGTCGCCCACATCGACCAGGCGACCGGATTTGTTGACGATGGATGCCAGTTCTTTCAGCGCATTGATCTGCTCGGAAACCGCCTTGCGCATTGCAGTAGTGGATTCCTTGGCTTCCGCCGGCATATCCAATACGCCGCGCTTCAGCTCGCCACGGGTTGCATCCAGTTCACCGCGGATTTCAGCGGCCGAACGGCGGATTTCATCCGTTGCTGTTGCAAACTTCTGGCTGGCCTGTTCCACAACTTCGGAAATGGCAGCGCGCAGCTGTTCGGTCGAATTGCGGGTGCGGCCTTCGGTGCGCTCCAGAGCAGAAGTAACAAGGGTTTCAAAGCCCTGCATCACTTTCTCAATGTTCTCAGATTTGGCAAGGAGACCGGCAGACAGACGTTCCAGAGCATCCTGACGGTCGGACAATGTGTCAGTCAGGCCATTCTGAGCTGTGTTGATCAGGTCTGATGCACGGGACAGAACTGCACTGTGATCTTCAAAGCGCTTGGCAATATCCGCAATCTGCGACAGCGTGTTGCCGGAGAGCGAGCGCAGGGCACCGATATTGTTATCGATCACAACGCTGGAGCTGGAGAAGATCTGAGCAGCCTTGTTGGTGCTGTCAGCAAAGTTCGACGTTGTTTCAACCAGACGTGTATCAATATCGTTGAGGTTGAGCGTGGCTTTGTCGATCAGCTGACCAAGTTCCGCATTGGAGCTTGCCAGACGATCAATCAGGCCGCCAACACCATCGGACAGGCTGGATTTGGCTTCCTGCACCGCAGAGATGGTCTCAGCCGTACGGCTGGCCAGTGCATTGACCAGTGCTGCATTTTCCGAACGCAGGCGGTCGGTTGCTGCATGGGTTGCTTCTTCCAGCTGGCTTGCAAGACCCTGACCGCTATCGGCAAGGCGTTGTACCAGAGGTTCTGCGGTATCGGCCAGAATACGGGTGATTTCCTGCGAGCGGGCTGCGAGAACCGCATTCAGCTCACGGGTACGCTCTTCCAGTGTGGAGGAGGTGTTCTGTGTCGCATCGGAAATGCGGGCTTCGATCACGCCGAGTTCACCGGTAATGCGCGAACCGATTTCACCAAGACCCATGGCAATCGCATCAGCGCGTTCAGTCAGGCGTGCTTCGGTACCGGAAAGGTTTTCCAGAACACGGGCGCTGAAAGCTTCACTATGGGAGCCGAGAACATCGCTGGCGCGGGATGCGGTTTCCGCAATTCGTGTTTCAATACCGCTGAGGTCGCCGGTCAGACGGTTGCTCACATCATTGATGCCGGAAGCAATGGCTTCCGCACGTTCAGTGAGGCGGGCTTCTGTGCCGGACAGGTTTTCCAGGACACGGGCGCTGAAAGCTTCGCTATGCGAACCGAGCACGTCACTGGTACGCGATGCGGTTTCTGCAATGCGCGATTCAATGCCGCTGAGTTCGCCGGTGAGGCGGGTTTCAATCGCTTCCAGACCGGATGCAATCTGGCTGGCGCGTTCGCCGAGACGGGCTTCTGTACCGGCCAGATTTTCAATCAGGCGGTCGTTGAAGTTTTCACCAAAGCCATGCAGTGCATCACCGGCCTTGGCAGCTTCTGCAGTAAGCGAACCGGCAGCTTCTGTGATTTTCTCACGCAGTGTTCCGGCAACCACCGAAGCGCTCTGCTCCAGCGATTTACGAACATTGTCCACACCGATGCTCAGAGCGCGTTCCATGGTGGAGGTGCGTTCTTCAATAATACCGGTCTGATTGTCAAAAGAGCTCTGCAATACGCCGGTTGCATTGGCAACAGCATCCTGCAAGGCAACAGTGCGCTGCACCAGCGTATCGCTGTGCTGACGCAGATTGGCATCAAGGCTTTCAGAACCACTCAGCATCGCTGCCTGCAATTGCGAGGCGCGGTCGCCGACAGTATTGATATGTTCATTCAGCAGCGAGCTGACAGCAGCGCTGTTATTCTGCAGGCTGTCAGAGAATTGCTGATTACGCTCATCCAGTGCCCGCGCATATTCCGCATGCTGCTGGTCGAGCGAGCTCTTGAGAGCAGAAGTGCGGCCTTCGAAACGGCCTTCCTCTTCTGCAAAAATATCGTTGAGCTTGGCATTATGGGCAGCCATCGCTTCACGCATATCATTGGTGCGCTGTTCCAGAATAGCAGCATGCTGGCTGGCAGTCTGGTCGAGATTGGCTGCATTGCCTGCAATGGCACGTTCAATATCGGCACCACGCTCTGTAATCGTCTGGCTGTGCTGCTGCATTGCAGCTGCAATGCGGTCAGCTTCACCGGAGAGTGTCGACGACAGGGATTCACGGCTGTCAGCAATCTGAGCAATGAAGTGACCGGCGCGGTCATTGAGCAGACCGGCAACAGAATCTGTAATGCCTGACAATTCGCCGTTGAGTTTGTCTTTGGTTTCGTCAACCACAGTGCTGATGGACGAACGCACACCGGAGAAGGTTTCTGCAATCTCACGGGTACGGGCAATCAGGTTTTCATTGATCTGACGCGAACGGACTTCCAGAGCGGCATTGAGTTTCTCAGTGCTGCTGTCGATTGCCTGTGCGCGGCCTTCAAATTCATTGAGCAGCGAATGGCCGCGTTCTGCCAGTGTGGCGTTCAGATTGGCCAGACGCTGATCGAATTCGGTGACCATATTCATGGTTGCATCGCCGAGCAGCGAAGCGATGTTGGATGTACGTGCATCCAGCGCTTCGGTCAGGGTCTCGGTGAGACCGCGTGAGCGTTCTTCCAATGTGGCGATACGTGTATCAAGGATTTCAACAAAATCACCGCCCGAAGAGCTGATGCGTGTTGAAATATCTGTGCTGCGGGTATCAATCGCCTCGGAAATGGCCGCGCCGCTTTCATTCAGGCGGCTGATCATTGTTTCACCTGCATGGGACAGGGAAGAGGTCAGCTCGCTGGAAACGGTGAGAACATTGTCACGGATGATATCGCTGGCCGAAGACAGTTCAGTCTTGAGGTGCTCATGGGCACCGGAGATCGAGGAGCGTACGCGTTCTGCATGGCTGATGACCGCTTCACGCTCATTGCCCAGTTCGGCAATCAATGCGCGGATGCGCACTTCATTATCGCTGTAAGCGCGCTCAAGCTGGTGTACTTCGGTCTGAACCAGAGTTTCCAGTTCAACAGCACGGGCGAGTGTGCGCTCGATACCTTCATTCATCGCTGCAACTTCACGGCGCACGGCCTGACCCAGCGTGGAAACGCGGTCACCGGCTGCGGCTTCAGGCGAAGCGAGACGCATGGCGGCGGCAGTCATCTGACGGGCAGCGGATTGCAGTTCCTGTGCACGGCGTACCATCTGGGCAAAGCCCCAGAACATCACAACCGGCACGGCAATACCGGCTGCAACGCCGATACCGGCCGGTGTGCCGAAGAAATCTTTGATTGCCGAGAAAGAGGTGAGACCCTGCGGGCTCAGCGCATGGGCAAGGGTAAGACCGCCTGCTGTCCAGAGGGCGCTGATGGCTGTGGTTGTCCAGAACACATTTGCATTGCGGCCATTGGTGCGACGCAGCAACAAGTTATCGTTGCGCAGATCGTCATTGGCCGGTGTGAACGGGGAGGCTGCGGCAGCAGGTGCGGCCTGTGAGGCTGAAGGGCGTGCAGCTACAGGATCTGCCAGCACAGTTTCAGCCTGCATTTCTGCATCGCTGCGTGCGGATATTGTTTCGGATTTGGCAGAGTGAACGGGGGCCGTGGCTTCCGGCTGGTTTGCGGCCTGTAAAACAGTCACGCTGCCCGGGGTATTGGCAGAGGCTGTAACAACAGGAGGCGCAGCCGGTGTGACCGGTGCGGCAGGCAGAACGGTTTTTTCTGCTTTTTTCTCTTTAACAGGCTTTTCCGGCTCTGACTGTGCCAGCGCCTCAGCTTTGCCTTTCACGGCAGCAGCGGCAACGGCAGTGCCTGCAGCAGCGGCGGCTATTGTTGAAGCGCCGTTCTGTTCCAGTGCCAGTTCTTCTGCTGCGCGCGAAATCTGGCTTTCCAGATCATCAAGCGAGAATTCTGCTTCAGGTGCGTCAAAATTCAAATCCAGCTCAAAGTCGTCGCTGAAATCCAGATCCAGCCCGTCAGAGAGGGCCTGTTCCATATCAAGCTCAAGCTTTTGCGCTTTTGTATTTTGTGCCATAGCCGTTTTACCCCGTACTCATACTTATACGCAAAAACCATGCTCTGAATTGCTGCCGCTCAATTCTTAACGGCAGATACAAAGACACGTTGCGCAGTCTATAGGTTAAAACTTCCGGAGCCATATGGGAACTACGGAAATTGCGGTTGATGAAATGTTTAAAGATAAGGTTAACGCGGCACTCGTAGGGGCATTGAAAACAAAGCAAATGCGGGCTTTTTTAAGCGTTATCTAATTGTGGAAATCTTTAAGCAGACATCAGATATGAATATAATATGCCCTGAATTGTGGCATATTTTGCCATAGTCCGGCAAGAAATTAGTGCTTCTGCACCGGTAAAACAGCGCTCAATCTTTCGGAAATGATTAACATATATAGTGACGAAAGGCTCTGCCTTTTTGTTTTACTATGTGCCTCATCCGAGTACCGCTTCACAGCTTTCGGAATGTGCCTGAGTGATCGAATTGACGCAGACGGGCAGGGAGGTGCTGTTTACAGCTTGAACTCCTTGGCTGCAGCACGTATCTGCCCTGCAACAAGTATTTTTACAGAGTGTCAGCTTTATCGGCTGCGGTTTGCACTGCACCGGATGATTTTGCCGGCATTTTACAGGATGACTACATGACCAAGATCACATTTGTTTCTGCTGACGGCGCGATGCGGAATGAAGTTGAAGCTGAAAACGGCTCCACTGTTATGGAAAATGCCATTCGCAACGGTATTCCGGGTATTGATGCGGAATGCGGCGGTGCCTGCGCCTGCGCAACCTGCCATGTTTATGTCGATGAAGACTGGACAGATGTGGTTGGCGGTCCTGAGCCGATGGAAGAAGATATGCTGGACTTTGCCTATGATGTGCGCGGCAATTCGCGTCTGTCCTGCCAGATTATCGTACGCGACGAGCTTGAAGGTCTGGTTGTTCAGGTACCTGAGCGTCAGGGCTGATCTGTCCGGACAATTCGTTACGGTTCCTAAAGCGGTCTGCATAAAAGGCAGACCGCTTTTTATTTATTTGTTTTGGCGCAATATCATTCCGCATTCAGCGGTTTAAACACAGTTTTGTGTCTGTATCTCTGTTTTTTTGTCAGGCATTAGAATGAGTGTCGTAACATGCCTGTTAAAAGAACAGGTATTAGAGCGGTCCCAGTCATGATGAAACGGTGGAACCGCTCTAATTCTTTGCTTTTACGCATTGTTCTACGCAAAACCGGTTTCCACTTTTGCTGAAAATGCTTTTAATGAAATCAATTTCGGCAAAAACTATAGGCATTTGAATTAAACTTGACTATAGAACTCGTGTTGAATTTTGTCCGGTGCTGTTTCATCTGAGTTTTTCAGATGCATTGCACAGGATCGCCGGAGATCAGCGGGTTTCCGGTATTGATGTTGCCCCACTCTCCCGCGGGCAGCACTTACAGAGCATGTTCTGTGTGACAGCTGGCAGAGCATAAGATTAATGTGACAGATCGTAATGGCTGGCGCAGCTGTTATGATTCAGTGAGATTGAAGATATGAGCGAAGTTATCCGCACAGATGTTGTCATTATCGGTGCCGGTCCTGTCGGGCTGTTTGCTGTTTTTGAACTGGGTTTGTATGACCTGAAATGCCATCTGATTGATATTCTGGATCGTCCGGGCGGCCAGTGTGCCGAACTTTATCCTGAAAAGCCGATTTATGACATTCCGGCATGGCCGGAAATCTCCGGTCAGATGCTGACCGACAAGCTGATGGAACAGATCAAGCCGTTTTCGCCGCAGTTCCATTTCAACCGTATGGTGACCAAGCTTGAACGTCTGGAAGACGGTTCTTTCCATGTGGAAACCGATGAAAGCGAAGTTTTTGAAACCAAGGTTGTGGTGATTGCTGCCGGTGGCGGTTCCTTCCAGCCGAAGCGTCCGCCGGTACCGGGCATTGAAGCCTATGAAGGCAAGAGCGTTTATTACGCTGTGCGCCGTGTTGAAGCTTTCCGCGATCAGGACGTAGTAATCGTTGGTGGCGGTGACAGTGCTCTGGACTGGGCGCTGAACCTGCAGCCGATCGTAAAAAGTATGACTGTTGTGCATCGTCGTCCGGAATTCCGTGCGGCACCGGACAGCGTGAAGAAAATGTTCGAACTGGTTGATGCCGGCAAGATCCGCTTTGAAGTCGGTCAGGTATCCGGTCTTGAAGGTGAAGACGGTGATCTCTCCGCTGTGAAGATCAAAGGTGCTGACGGCGAAACTGTTCTGCCGGCAACACGTATGCTGCCATTCTTCGGTCTGACCATGAAACTCGGTCCGATTGCTGACTGGGGTCTGAACCTGCATGAAAACCTGATCACCGTTGATACCGAGAAGTTTGAAACTTCCGAGCCTGGCATTTTCGCTATTGGTGATATCAACTGGTATCCGGGCAAGCTGAAGCTCATCCTTTCCGGTTTCCATGAAGCCGCACTGATGACACAGGCCGCCAAGCGTATCGTCAGCCCGGGTGAACGCGTTGTGTTCCAGTACACGACTTCATCGACTAGTCTGCAGAAGAAGCTCGGCGTTAGCTGATGAAAAAGTGCCATGCCGGTCTGCAAATGGCAATTTTTTACGCTTCCGGTGCTCACGTACTTTAAGTACGCTCCGCGCCGGTTCTCAAAAATCACCATTTTCGCCACGGCCTGACACTTTTTTGCGTCGGCGCTTGATGCGAGTTAAAATAAAAAAAAGCCCTGCATTTGTTATGCAGGGCTTTTTCTTTATCTGTGAAACTATTTCAGGATTTCTTCTGCTGTCGCAGGCGTTTCTCAAGGCTTTTGGTAATCAGATTTTCAAACCGCGATTCAAAATTAATGGTTTCCACGCGATCAAAATATTGCTGCGCTTTGTCGTGCTTGGCAAAAATCCGGTCAGTGATCTTATCAACATTGGCGCGCAATTTTGCGCAGTCACGCTCATTACGCATGGAGCGGATCTGCCGCTCAAGTTCCGAAGCATGGGAGCGGGCGATAATGATATGGCTTTCTTCGTGGCGGCGGATATCTTTCACCAGCACATCCCAGACCATTCTTGTGTCGGCACTGGCGCGGCGACGGCTCTGCCAGCTTGGCAGTGAAATAGTGGCTGTCACATTGGCGCGCACATCAGAGACGCGGCAATATTTGCCGTCGGAACGGTATTTTACACGGGCATCAAAAGCGATTTTTGTCGCGCCCGGATGGCTTTCACCACCATTATTAAGTTTCGGACCGTTCTTAGCCAGAGATTTGTCCAGCTGCTCTGCCGTTGTGCCATAAACCGGAAAATAGCGATATTTCCGTGTCACTGAGGCCGCATCTGCCGTTGTAGAGGCGAGCGTGCCGGATAACAGAACCAGACCGGTGAGGGTAAGCGCGAGAAATTTGCCGGACATTGTCTGTTCCTTTATTGCGGGTGCTCACGGAATGAGCACTCAGAAATTACCGGTTGTAGCACAAATTACGGCAGAATTGTCTTCTGCTGCATTATGCTGTTATCAGCCATTGGCTTTTATCAGTCCATGAAATGTGTAAAGAACTTATGGCTGGTTTGGAAAGCAAAGCAATTTTAAAAGGTTAATTCCGAATATGATTAAGAGTTTCCCTATAAAAAGAGAATGGCGACTGGCGCACGGACGCGTTCTTGAAACGGGTGTTCAGTCAGTAATTATGGGAATTCTCAATATTACGCCGGATTCTTTTTCCGATGGCGGCAGCCATAAGACGCTCAATGCAGCGCTGAGCTCTGCCCGTGCCATGCTGGATGCCGGTGCGGTGATTATTGATGTGGGCGGCGAGTCGACCCGTCCTGATGCAGCGACTGTGACTGCGCAGGAAGAACAGGATCGCGTATTGCCGGTGATTGAAGCGCTGGCCCGGGAAACGGGATGTCTGATCTCTGTCGATACCTATCGGACGCAGACTGCAAAATTGGCAGTCGCAGCAGGCGCGCATATTGTGAATGATGTGTGGGGATTGCAGAAAGAGCCTGATATTGCCAATCTTGCGGCTGAAACCGGTGCCGGACTGGTGATTATGCATACCGGACGGGACAGGGACGTTGCCGCTGATGTGATTGAAGATCAGTATGTGTTTTTAGAGCGCTCTCTGGAAATCGCGTCTGCAGCCGGTGTTGATCGGCGGCAGATCATGCTTGATCCGGGCTTTGGATTTGCCAAAGACACGCAGCAGAATGTGGTGCTGATGGCACGATTTGAACAGTTGCAGAGTTTTGGCCTGCCATGGCTGGTCGGCACCTCCCGCAAGCGTTTCACCGGTGCCGTTAGTGGTCGTGAAATTGCCGCGGAAAGAGATGCGGCAACAGCGGCAACCAGTGTTATGCTGCGTCTCAGCGGTGCGGATATTTTTCGGGTGCATAATGTTGCACTGAACCGTGATGCGCTGATGATGGCGGATGCGGTTTTAAATGCCGCAGCTCTTACAAAAAAAGCGTGAACCGGTTTTTCAGAATTGCGGTATAGTCTGCTGACGAATGAATGGCAGACGATTATGAACTTTGGTTGTGAACACCTGTTTCATAACGAAAAAGTAAAGAAATGAGGGCTTTTTGTACACGATCCGTATGAAAAATTGCGCGTTTTTTGCGCATCACGGCGTTTTTGAAGAAGAAGAAAAGCTCGGCCAGCGTTTCTATGTGGATGCCGCGCTGACGGTTGATCCGGGCGACTCGCTGGATAATGATGATATTGATAAAACAGTGCATTACGGTATTGTCTTCTCCATGATCGAGAAGATTATTACGGGCACCCGCCGCTATCTGATTGAGGCTTTGGCACTGGATGTAGCCAAAGCACTGTGCGATGCATTTCCGCAAATTCAACATGCAGAGATTACCGTGCGTAAACCGAATGCGCCGGTTGCCGGTGTGCTGGATTATGTTGAAGTGACGGTCGGGTGGCCGCATAGATGAAAGCACGCGAGGTTCACAAAGCCTGGCTGTGTCTGGGCGGTAATATCGGAAATGTTGTGCAGACAATGGCACAGGCGCTGCAACTGCTGGATGAACGGCAGGATGTCAGGGTTATAACCGTTTCGCCGGTTTTCCGTACACCGCCTTGGGGAAATACCGATCAGGACTGGTTCTATAATGCCTGTGCTGAAATCTCGACAATATTAACACCGCCGGAATTGCTGGAAGTGACCCAGACGATTGAGCGGCGGTTGAAGCGTGTGCGCAGTGAGCGCTGGGGACCGCGCACGATTGATATTGATATGCTGGCTTATGAAAGCGTTTTTGCGCTGGAGATGCCGGATCTGATTTTGCCACATCCGCGCATTGAGCAGCGTGCTTTTGTGCTGGTGCCGCTGGCAACAATTGCTCCCGAGTTGAAAATTCGCGGCGAGATTGTCTCTGACCTTCTGCAAAAAGTTGACAGTAGTGAGATACAACGCCTGAGCTATGGCCATCGCTGGTGGCAGGATACGGGGCTGTAAAATCCCGTTGCTGTCATTCTGCTGTCTTTACGGCATGGTATCAAACTGCTCAAAATTCAGGAGTGATTATGTACCAGTCAGAAGATCAGTGGCAACAAGTCGATGCCTATATGGCTGAGAAGCTGATTGCGGAAGATCCGGTTATGGATGCCGTGTTGCAGCGCAATGCGGATGCAGAGCTGCCGAACCATGATGTGGCGGCCAATCAGGGCAAGCTGCTTAATCTGTTTGCACAAATGTGCGGTGCCAGACATGTGCTGGAGATCGGGACTCTCGGCGGCTACAGCACAATCTGGCTGGCGCGGGCGCTGCCTGAGGGCGGTAAGGTGGTTACGCTGGAATATTCCGCAAAGCATGCCGAAATCGCACAGCAGAATATTGATGCCGCCGGTGTTGCGGAAAAGATAGAAATTCTGATTGGCGCTGCAGCGGAAACCTTGCCGCAATTGCAGGATCGCGCGCCGTTTGATTTGATTTTTATTGATGCCGACAAGCCGAATAATCCGGTCTATCTGGAATGGGCGCTGAAACTTTCCCGCAAAGGGACAGTCATTATCGGCGATAATGTCGTGCGCAACGGTGCTGTGACTGATCCGCAGTCGGAGGATGCCAATGTGATCGGTGTCCGGCGGTTTTTTGATATGATGGCGGCCGAGCCGCGCCTTGAGGCAACAGCTTTGCAAACCGTAGGTTCCAAAGGTTGGGACGGTTTTACGCTGGCGATTGTGAAGTGATTTCCTGATATAAAAATGCCCCGAGAGCGAAACTGTCGGGGCAGGGTTCTAGTTGCGTGCAATGCTGCTGACGGTGCCGCCGTCAACGCGTTTCAGGCTCATGCCGACAACCGGCACCATTGTATCTTCAACTTTGACCGACACGGTAACATTCATGGTGTTCTGGTCGGTGACGCGTGCTAGCATCGCGCCGTTGAGCTGTTTGCGTGCCAGTGACAGCACTACGCGGTTACCGTTGACCGAACCGGATGTCACATTCAGGCCTTTGCCTTCAGCGCCGTCATTGAAAGTGCCGCTATAGCTTTTGCCGGTGCGCACTACAGTTGCTTTCATCGGCTGCGAGAAGACGCCGACGCGGCAGGTGCCGTCGAGCGTCATGCCAATGCTGCCATCCGGTGTGGTGCCGGAGAGATTGCAGACGAATTTCGTGCCCTTATATTTACCGGCAACAACTTCACCGGGGCCGCTCCACTGACCTTCGACATTGCGGAAGAAAGCTTCGTCTTTATCCGATGCGTGCGCAGAAACAGTGCTGGCCGCAGAAGCGAATAAAATAAGGCAGGCGGCAGTGGCACGTGTAATCATAACAGAACTCTGTTCCGGATAGTTTGAGGGCGGCTTTTCAGTTCTTTGCAGGACCTGCATCATCACTTTTCAGGGCGCGAAATGCTGTCAAACAAGATACCAAAACCAGCCCTTATAATCGGCCGGAATGGTTAACAGCTGGTTTCTAGAGCGTGTTGAATTTAAGGAAATTCATGGTGTTCGCTCTAGAGATTTTTAATTGTCGCATGTTCGCAAACGCTAAATGAATCCATTTAGCTGCGACATGCTTAGCATGATTAAAACAAGGGATAAACAGGTTTCAGAGTGGTTTTTTCTGAGTTGTGGCTTTTACGATATCGCTGACAAAGTCACTGATATTCGGGCGTTTTTCCGCGTCAAACGGCAGCGGGCGCACAATATCCATGGCGGAAATGCCGATCCGTGCGGTCATCATGCCGTTTATCACACCTTCACCGAGTTTGGCCGAGAGGCGCGAGGCGAGACCCTGACCCAGCAATTGCTGAACCACGCTGTCACCCATGGCGATGGTGCCGGTAATCGCCAGATGGGCAATCACACTGCGGGCAAGCCGCAAAAAGCCTAAAGAACCCGGACGGCAGCCATAAAGCTCAGAGAGGCGGCGGATCAGCCGCGATGATTCGAAGATCACATAGGCAATATCCACTAAAGCGCGCGGGCTGACGGCTGTGACGATAGAAACGCGTTTCGCGGCGTTGAGGATCAGCATCCGCGCTTCACGATCCAGCGGATGCAGAATTTCCCGCTCAGTAATGCGGATAAGATCGCGTCCGTCGATAATATCACCGCGTAATGCCTCTAATGTCGTGCGTCCGCGTGCGGTCTGCGGCAGGCTGGCTGCTACTTCCAGCAATCTGTCTGTGACTTTGCGGGCTTTCTCCGCATCATTGCGCTCGGTGGCCTCTGCTGCTGCGAAGCGCAGTTCCTGCACTGCGGAGAGGCGGCGCAATGCCAGTCCTTCGCGCACCACCAGTGCAATCAGTGAGGCAAGGGCGATGAGGGCAACGCCGAATGTGAGCCAGCCGAGCCAGTCGGCACGGCTGAACATGGCGCGGATCAGATCCTCCGTCCAGATGCCGACGGCAAAGCTGAGTAACAGGCCCAGTGCAGTAAAAAACACACTGCGCAGAGTAAAGCGCCGCTTGAGGAGACTAGCAGGCGGCGGGGTCAGTTGCGCACCGGCATCAATCGCCTCCTGCTCGAACACATCGACCGGTTCTGCTGTGACTGCGGACAGGTCGCGGATGGCAACCGGCTTGCGTGGTGTCTGCGGCTGGCTGTTATCGGCCTGTAAGTCTACGTTAAAACTCGTGGGTTTTCTTGGCTTATCCGACATGACTGCTCCTTATGCCAGCCGGTCGCCGAGCAGAAACTGCATGGCGCGGTCAAGGCGGATATGCGGAAGCGAGAGATGAATACCATCCAGATCCGCTTTAATCGCCGGTGGCCTGAAGCGAACAAAGCGGATCGGTGCTTCATGCGCACGATCACGGGGTGATAATTCCGGCTGGTCAAAAATTGCCTGCACATTGTGTGGCAGATCACCCGGAAAAATCGCAGTTTCCGTTTCGCCATCAAAGACCTCACCATCGATCACTTCGCCCTTCAGCGGGGTGCCGACGATGACCGGTAATGTATCACCATTCTGGTTGACTGTCGCTTCGCGGGTGGCGCGCACCGCGGCCATGGCCAGAACATCAATCTCAGCGCCGGACATGTCCGCATTCTTGGCGGCGCGGTCAACCAGTCTGCGCACGATGGCTTCAAGCCGGTTATGGCTTTCATGATGCAGATGATCGGCTTTGGTGGCCGCAATAAGAATACGGCCGATACGCTTCTGGATCAGGCCGGTGAAAATATTGGAGCGTCCTGCACGGAAACAGGCGAGGATTTCAGTCAATGCCCGCTCCAGATCGCGCACGGCAGCGCCGCCGGCATTAATCGCCTGCATCGCATCAACCAATACAATCTGCCGGTCGAGACGGGCAATATGCTCGCGGAAGAATGGTTTCACCACATGGGTTTTGTAGGATTCATAGCGCCGCTCCATCATTGCGGCCAGTGAGCCGGTTTTGAAACTGCCCTCAGGCAGGTCGGGCAAGGGCGCAAAGGTGAGAGCCGGAGAGCCCTCCAGATCACCGGGCATCAGAAAACGTCCCGGTGGCAGGGTGGATAATGCTTGTTCATCGGATTTACCTGCGCGCAGATAATCGGTGAAACTGCGTGCGAGACGTTGCGCCGTCATTTCATCAGCAGGAGCCAGCGCATCAGCAGTTGCAGCTTCCCGCAACCAGTCTCCGGCAAAGCCGAGATGTGCTGTCTCATTAGCGAGCGCAAAGGAATCGCGGCAAAATTCGGCGTAGCTTTTGCCGAGCAGGGGCAGGTCGAGCAGCCATTCTCCCGGATAATCGACAATATCAATCGACAACTTGCCCGCAGAGAGCATGCGCCCCCATGAGGAAGCCGACTGATATTCAATTGTCAGGCGTAATTCGGAAATCGCACGGGTGGAATCCGGCCAGATACGGTCTTTTACCAATGCCGCCAGATGATCTTCATATTGGAAACGCGGGACGGCATCATCCGGCTGCGGCTGGAGATAGGCGCGGGCGATGCGGCCGGATGCATAGGCATCAAACAAGGGCAGGCGTCCGCCCTGTACCAGATTATGCACCAGTGAGGTGATGAAAACGGTTTTACCGGCACGGGAAAGGCCAGTCACACCGAGGCGTAGTGACGGTGTTACCAAGCTGCCGGTGCGCTCCATCAATGTATCAAAAGCAATTTTGGCTTCATCCGTTAAAGTGGTCAGTCTGGCCAAAGATGCCCCCGTAAAGACTGTTGATATTCGCTAAGCGCGATACGCTCTGGTATTTAACGCAGTTCCCTGAATATAGGATGTGAAATCCGTAATTGCAGGGTGTTAAACTATTATGCTGATTTATATCCGCATTATCACGGACAATTATGTTTTATAAACAGCCGGTAAGACCTTAATCTTCATGCGGAAGGTAAAGGGCAGTCAGTTGTGCATTTTCAGGAGAGAAGGCTGAAAAATCTGCCTGTGTTTTAATTTCGGCCAGTCCGGCAGTAGGGAAGCCATAGCCAATCCGCTGTTCAAATTGATGGCTGCTACGCGCAAACAGCAATGCGCAATCTTCAATGCTCGGATTGTGTCCGACTATCAGGGCGCATCGGGATGCATCTGGTATCTGGCTGCGGATTTCCTGAATGTAACCGGCGGCATTTGCACGATAGAGCGAGGGGGCTTCCTGCAATGTGACCGGATGAGCGGGGTGTGCATTAGCGAGAGCAGTTTTGAAAATATCTGCCGTCTGTCTCGTGCGTGCTGCCGGAGAACAGAGGATAAAATCGGGCAGAATACCTGCATTAATCAGGCGCTTTGCCTGATTTTCAGCATCGGTCTCACCGGCCGCATTCAGGCGCCGGTCAAAATCTTTTCCGCTGCTGTCAGGCAGAACGGCTTGGGCGTGGCGAAGGAATAAGATTGTGCGCATATTGGCAATTTTGCAGGTTTTACACTGAAAAGATAGGGTGCTGAACAAGCTAAAAATAAGGGCCGAAAGCGGATTTCGGGTAACTTGTTTGTTATGTCAGCAGCGTATTGTTTTTGAAGTTATTGCCGGATTGAGAGGGAAATATATCAAAAAAGAAATTTATCCGGAGGTTGTGGCGGCAAAAATTCTGTAAATCAGGATATAATATTGAGTAATTATATCGTTAATTTTTAGGTGTTTGTTTTTATACATTGATATTTTAAAATAGTGTCATGTGAAAATTTTGTTTTACTTAAGTTGATGCGGTATCTTCGATTTTAAAATTTGCAGATATCTGCTTATATGACTTTAGGATAATGCGGCTATTTTTTCAGGTGCAGGTTGAAAATACTTGAACTGCTATTTTTTCAGGTTGTATCGTGTCGCTTATAGACCTATAAGGCGCTTCGTCTCCTAGGTGTGGGGTGATTCAAAATGAGTGAATTAATCGACCTTAACTACAAGCCCACGGATGACGAACCGTTCATGAATGAACGGCAGAAGTCATATTTCCGTGCCAAGCTAATCGCTTGGAAGAATGACATTTTGCGTGAAGCACGCGAAACGCTGGAAGCATTGCAGCGTGAAAATGCTAATCATCCTGATCTGGCTGACAGGGCCTCATCAGAAACGGATCGGTCTATCGAGCTGCGTGCCCGTGACCGCCAGCGTAAGCTAATCTCCAAAATTGATGCGGCTTTGCTTCGTATTGATGAAGGAACCTATGGTTTTTGTGAGGAAACCGGCGACCCGATCAACCTTAAGCGACTGGATGCCCGTCCGATTGCTACTTTGTCGATCGAAGCGCAGGAACGTCACGAACGTCGTGAAAAAGTTTATCGCGACGACTAAATTATAGGGTTTTGTGCTTCGCACATACTCGCGAGAAATTAAAAAACGCAGTGCTGGAGGGCGCTGCGTTTTTTTATTATCTGTTTTTCGGAGCTTATTTGCGGGGAGAAATATCAAGCATTCCGGCTGGCAAACTCGATTGCGGTTTTTCAGCAGGCTCCGCTTTTTCCGTGCTTGCGAAATGCTGTTCCATTTCGGACGAGAGCAAATCTTCAAAGGAAATTTCATTGTCGGATGACAAGTCCTTATCCGACAGGGCATCCGCGACCGCGCTTTCAAGATCAAGCTCAAAATTCGGCTGCACTACAGGCTTGGCAGCCGGAGCAGGCGCGGCGCTGAAGGATGGTTCCTGCTGTGCAGGGCGTGCGATTTGCGGAGTTGCCCGTTGCAAGACCAGAGGTGTGCCTTCTGCCGTTTTTGCATCAGGACCCGGACGCACATCATCGAGCGAAGGTGAGGCGCTGCGATTATCGCGTTTGGCGGCGGCAATCAGTTCCTGTTGTGCTGCATTGCTTGCGGCGGCCAGACCGGATGTTGCTGCAATCACACCGCGAGAGACCTGACCCAGCGGATAAACCGGATGCAGCTTTGGTGCTGTTTCTGCCGGTCGTGCAGCCGGAGCCTGGCGCTGCTGTTGCTGGCGGGCGGCAGCAGCTACCTGCTGGGCATGGGTTTGCAAAGGCTGGCTTGGCGCGGCAACAGGTGTTTGCGCAGCAGCAGTAGCCACTGGGCGCGGCTGTTGTGCAGGTGCGGCTTCTGTTTCCGGCTTATAGGCCGGTACGGCTGAGATAATATCAGCAGGAGCAATATTGAGTTCCGGCGTTGCAATCGCCGCAGCGATTTGCGGAGCAGCAGGTGCAGCAACGATTGTTGCAGTAACCGGAGTAGCCTGTGCCAGTTCTTCCTGCGGACGGGCGCGGGGCGTTGCCTGTTCAGGCTGATTGCGTTGATGGCGGGTAATATTCTGCTCAATCACAATATCGGATGGTCCGCCGATCAGGATCAGGTGTTCCACATCATCGCGGCGCACCAGAACGAGGCGGCGCTGGCCGTCAACGGCGGCGGCATCAGTTACGGTCAGGCGCGGAGCCGCATCATGGTTTTTGGTCACATAGGTTCCGGCTGTCATGCGCTTGATAGCAGCAAAAACAACAAAAACACCTGCCAGAAACAGTGCAAAAAGCCCGATAAAGCTGATTATATGAGCTGTATTTTCGCCCACCAGCCCGCTCAGCCAATCCATCATATTTAATCGTCCTTATAAGAATCATGCAATTTCTGCAGTGTTTCATAAACGCATAATCAGACAAATTGCATAATCGGCTTGTTTTTCAACACGGTTTTCAGGCCGTAACGGGCGCTTGAAACCGGTATCCTGTAAAAAATCGGAACATAATCTGCATTTGTAAAAACGCATATTGCCCGGAAAGTAAATCTTTAAGCTGAATGAAACTTTAAAACATATTTATCGGCTTGAAAATGCCCGTGACTGACGCCTGTCATAATTGGTAATTATGTCTGTAAATTACGCAATTTAATAAGAAATCAGTCCGGAATTAATGGCTTGTGAAGACTGTGCAGGCAATAATGGCACTATGAGATAATTCCATTTGACTGTGAAATACTCTAAAGCATAATTCTGAAAAACCTCATAAGGCTACGCTTTGTCAGAATTGTTCAGGCCTGATATCACAAGCCTGATCCGATAGGCCGATGCCCGAAATTGCGGACGACGCATCAGCGACGGATCTGCTGAACCGCCGATGTTACGGCGCAAGAAAAGGGATAATGGGGCTTATGTCTCAGCCATCACGGACGCATTCTTTTCCAAAAACCACTGCTCCTGCTAAGAAAAACCCCGCTGCACTCAGATTGCTGACGCTGGGTATTCTGCTGATTGCCGTAGCGGGATTATATTTTGTTTTCCGTGAACAATTGGGTGATGCCTTTTTGCTGATCCTGCTCGGTCTGTTGTCGATTATGGGTGTTTTTTGCCTCATCGGCTGGGCAACCGGCCTGATCCAGTTCAGCCCGCGTGAAGATCATGACGATGTGGTCGATACGCTGCTGGATTCCATGCCTGAAGGTACGGTAATCACCGATGCCAAAGGGCATATTGTCTATGCCAATCAGGCCTATGCGCAGATGATGGGGGCGGATAATGCGGCAGAATTGCCGACGCTTGATGCCGTACTGGCCGGTGAGCCTTCGGCGCTTGAAGCGGTTTATCGCCTGAATAATGCTGTGCGTGACGGTCTGGCGGCACAGGAAGAAATCCGTCTCACTGGTGCCTCGCCGAAGGGGATGGAAGCCGCTGCATGGTATCGCGTGAAAGCACGGCCGGTGATTGCACCGCAGACCAATCCGCTCAGCGAAACCGCAGGACCTTTGTTTGCGTGGCAGATTAACGATATTTCGGAAGAGCGTGCTGAGCAGGAGCGGTTCTTTCAGGATTTGCAGGAAGCAATCGACCATCTGGATCACGCGCCTGCCGGATTTTTCTCAGCCGATGCGCAAGGCCGCATCATTTATATCAATGCCACGCTGGCTGAATGGCTGGGAATTGATCTCACCAAATTCACCGCCGGTTCGCTGACCTTGCAGGATATTGTTGCCGGTAACGGTATGTCGCTGATTAATGCGGTTCGTGCCGATCCGGGCTCCAGCCGCAATACGGTGATTGATCTTGATTTGACAAAAAGCAACGGCCAGAGCCTTGCTGTGCGCTTTTATCACCGTGTGCAGCAGCCGCGTGACGGTTCGCGCGGCACCAGCCGCACCATTGTGCTGAACCGCGCCGAGGGCAATGATTCCTCCGCTGCACAGCGTTCCGCCGAAGTGCGCTTTACCCGCTTCTTCAACTCCGCGCCGATGGCGATTGCTTCGGTGGATGTGAATGGCCGTATTCTTTCGACCAATGCACGTTTTCTGGATATTTTCGGTTCTGATGTGGATCGCGATACGCTGGATAAACAGATTTCTCTGGAAAGCGTGGTGCATCCGCGTGACCGTGAGACGATTTCCCGTGCGCTGGCCTCCGCCTTTGCGGGGCAGGCAACGATCTCGCCGATTGATACGGTTCTGCCGGGCAATGATGAACGTCATATCCGTTTCTATGTCAGTCCGGTGTCCGACATTGGCGGCGAGGCGATAGAAGAAGCAGCGATTGTTTCTGCGGTGGAGACCACAGAGCAGAAGGCGCTGGAAGGCCAGATGGCGCAGAGCCAGAAAATGCAGGCTGTCGGCCAGCTTGCAGGCGGTATCGCGCATGACTTCAATAACGTGCTGACCGCGATCATCATGTCTTCGGATTTGCTGCTCAGCAACCACCGTGCGTCTGATCCGTCCTTCCCGGATATTATGAACATTAAGCAGAATGCCAACCGTGCCGCTTCGCTGGTACGCCAGTTGCTGGCATTCTCGCGTCGTCAGACCCTGCGTCCGGAAGTGCTGGATCTCACCGATGTGCTGGCTGATCTGCGTATGCTGCTTGCCCGTCTTGTCGGTACGGATATTGCACTGAAAATCGAACATGGTCGCGATCTGTGGCCGGTGAAAGCCGACCTTGGTCAGTTTGAACAGGTAGCCGTCAACCTCGTGGTCAATGCCCGTGATGCGATGCCGGATGGCGGTACGATTACAATCCGCACCCGCAATGTTGAAGAAGCCGAGACCGTTGCGCTTGGCTATCGCGAATTGCCGCAGGCCGATTATGTGCTCTATGAAGTTGAAGATTCGGGCACAGGTATTCCGTCGGATATTCTTGCCAAGATTTTCGAGCCGTTCTTTACGACTAAAGAAGTAGGCAAGGGCACAGGTCTCGGTCTCTCGATGGTCTATGGCATTATCAAACAGACCGGCGGCTTCATCTTCTGTGACTCCACACTGGGTAAAGGCACGGTCTTCCGTATCTATCTGCCGCGTTTCATTGAAGAAAAAGCACCGGTTGTACTGGATGCTAATGGTCAGCCTGATGAGCAGGCTGTGGTCGCCAAAAAGCCTGCTGCCGTTGAAAAGAAAGCAGAAAAACAGGCTGATCTGTCCGGTTCCGCAACCGTGTTGCTGGTTGAGGATGAGGATGCGGTGCGTATGGGTGGTGTCCGCGCATTGCAGACCAGAGGTTACACAGTTCATGAAGCTTCGTCCGGCGTTGAAGCGCTGGAAGTGCTGGAAGAACTGGAAGGCAAGGTCGATATTATCGTTTCCGATGTGGTTATGCCGGAAATGGATGGTCCTACGCTGTTAAGAGAGTTGCGCAAATCCTATCCAAACATTAAGTTTATTTTCGTTTCAGGCTATGCTGAAGATGCTTTTGCAAAGAATCTGCCTGAAGATGCTCAATTCGGGTTCCTTCCGAAGCCGTTTTCCCTGAAGCAGCTGGCAACCGCTGTGAAGGAGATGCTGGAGAAAGAAGACTGAGTGTCTGACCAGTTATTGGGACAGGCGGGGGGCGAGGTTGAACCGGTGCGCAACTTTAAGCGCATACGGGGCTTATGTTTTAACTGTCCCGTTGGGGACTGTATTGGAGGAAGAAATGCGTCTGTCTTTATTATCCGGAGTAGCCTTTGCTGCAACACTTGCGTTTGCTTCCCAGGCTCAGGCTGATATCACCATTGGTTTGATCGCACCGGTTACCGGCAGCGTGGCTGCCTATGGTATTCAGGTGAAAAACGGTGCTGAAACCGCTGTAGAAAATATCAATAAAAACGGCGGTATTCTTGGTGAGAAAGTCGTTCTGAAGCTTGTTGATGATGCGGCAGATCCGAAACAGGGTGTTTCCGGCGCCAACCAGCTGATCGGTGACGGCGTTAAATTTGTTGTTGGTCCTGTGACCTCCGGTTCGGCAATGGCCGTTTCCGATGCGCTGGCTGAAGCCGGTGTGGTTATGGTAACACCGACAGCAACTTCACCTAACCTGACAAATCGCGGTCTGGAAAATGTTTTCCGTACCTGCGGCCGTGATGACCAGCAGGCCGTTGTTGCCGCTGAATATGTGGCAAAAAATCTGGCTGACAAAAAGGTCGGTGTTCTGCACGATAAAGCCCCTTACGGTCAGGGTCTTGCAGACAGCTTCAAAGACAGCCTGAACAAGGCCGGTGTGAAAGAGGTTCTGTATGAATCCCTGACACCGGGTGAAAAAGATCTCAGCGCACTGGTGAGCAAGATCAAAAACAGCGGCGTGGAAGTGCTGTATTTCGGTGGTTATCATCCGGAAGCCGGTCTTCTGTCCCGTCAGCTTTCGGATCAGGGCGTGAAACTGCTGCTGATCGGTGGTGAAGGCCTGTCCAATACTGAATATTGGGCGATTGCCGGTGAAACCGGTGCAGGCACACTCTTCACCAATGCTGTTGATGTGACGCAGAACCCTGCTGCTGCTGAAGCTGTGGACGCGCTGAAGGCCAAGAATATTGCGCCGGAAGTGTTCACACTGAATGGTTATGCTGCTGTTCAGGTGCTGAAAGACGGTATCGAGAAAGTCGGTAAAGCTGATGATCCGGCAGCCGTTGCCAAGGCTCTGCATGATGGTCTGGAAGCCAAAACCATTATCGGTAACCTGACCTATGACAAAAACGGCGATCTGACTTCCCCGACCTTCGTGGTCTATAAATGGGAAGACGGCAAAATCGTTGCCAATTAATCAGGTCTTTTGAGCTAAAGAGAAAGCCGGCAGAACGATGGTTCTGCCGGCTTTTTTATTGGTTGTATTTATGGTCTCAGGTGCCGCTGCGGCGTGCATCCCACAGGGCAATTGCCCAGATGATGAGACCGCCCAGCGCCAGTGCACAGCCGACAAAACCGGAAGAGGCAAAGCCATAGCCTGCGGCAATGGAAAGGCCAGCCAGCCACGGGCCAAGGGCATTGGCAACATTGAAGGCACTGTGATTAAGCGCTGCGGCAAGGGTCTGAGCATCCTGCGCTACATCCATCAAACGGGTTTGCAGGACAGTTCCGAGGCCGCCGGTACAGCCGATCAGGAAAACCAGCGCGGTCAAAATCCAGACATTCATCACCACGAATGGGAAGATTGCCAGAAAGATTGCATTTGACAGCAGCAGAATACCGGCAGTCGGCATCAGGGCGCGGTCAGCACCCCAAGAGCCGATCAGCGTGCCGCAGGTCATGCCCGCGCCAAAAACAGTCAGCACAACCGGAACCCAATAGGGCGCAACGCCGGTGACTTCCAGCAGGGTGGAGGCAATATAGGAATAGACTGCAAACAGACCACCGAAGCCGACCGCACCAATGCCAAGTGTCAGCCAGACCTGACGGTTCTTCAAAGCGGCCAGTTCACGCAGTGGCGTGGCACCGGGGCGTGGCGGGTCTTTCGGGGCAAAAGCCATAATCATCAGAAAAGTGAGCGTGGCCAGAATACCGGTAACACCGAAACCCCAGCGCCAGCCGAGATGCTGCCCGAGCCATGTGGCAAAAGGCACACCGATTACGGTTGCGATAGACAGGCCGAGCATAACACGGCCAACAGCCCATGCACGGCGGTTCATTGGCACCAGTGAGGCGGCCATCAGCGCGGCCACACCAAAATAGGCGCCATGCGGCAGGCCGCTCATAAAGCGAAACAGCAGCATCCAGTGATAAGAAGGCGACAAGGCACTGAGCACATTGGCGACGGCAAATACAGCCATCAGCCCCATAGCCAGTGTGCGGCGTGACATACGTGCGAAGAAGACAGCGAGAATTGGCGCGCCGACGACCACACCCAGCGCATAGGCGCTGATGACATGACCGGCGGTTGGCTCATCAATGCCTAAGCCTGCGGAGAAATAAGGCAGCAGGGACATGGCCGCAAATTCGGTGGTGCCGATAGCAAAGCCACCCATTGCCAGTGCCAGCAAAACCAGTTTGAAATTTGTTGTATCTGCGCTTGTAGCAAGCGTTTCAGCATCGGCCAGAGCTGGGGCGTCCAGCACCATGGCGGGGGAGGAATCTGTCATTTCATTTTTCCTGAAACAGCATGTGCGACTGTTTCTGATAGGGGGCGGACACAAATTGAAAGTGTCTTAGGCAACTCTCATTATGTGCGTTTATTTTAAAAGCTCAGGGCGTGATCCGGCCTGAAGAGGAATTCAGTCAAATCCGTTTGTGCCTCCCACACGCGCGGTTCATCTGAATTTTTGTCGCCTTCCCATTACATCGAAAGATGCATGGTTGGAAGAAAAGAGTTTTTATAAAAATCTCTACCGGAGAAATGTGAAGCTTATTATGGCCGGTTTCTGAAGCGCAGACCTTCCAGTTCTTTAATACGCGCGGCACTGTCTTGTTCCAGCTGTATGGTCATTTCCCGAATGATGCTTTCCGCCAGTACGAACAACGCGGCGGAAGAATCCCATGCCGAGGGAACGCCGGTGCGCCCCGCAATCACATGACGGGCAAAACGGGCAATCGGCGACAGCCACTGATCCGTTATCAGCACAATATCAACGCCGCGGCTTTTGGCGGTTTCAGCCAGATGCAGCAGACTGTCCTGATAGCGGCGGATGTCGAAGACAATCAATATATCCTTTTTGCCCATATCCAGCAGCCTGTCACGCCATGCGCTTTCCTGCCCCGACAGGTGGAAAACATGCGGGCGGATCACGGTCATATGCGCAGCCATATATTGCGCAATGGGATCGGTAAAACGCCCGCCGATCAGATAAATATTGCCGCGTGCACAGGCCAGCGCAGTGACGATATCGCTTAACTGTTTCTCACTGATATGGCGGAAAGTTTCGCGGATATTTTCAAGACTGTGTTCGACTGCCGGATAATCGGTGTCCGGCTGGCTTTGCCGGTTTTCATTGCGGTTATGGGGAGATTGCAGCTGGGCGGCCAGTTCATCCTGCAAACGCGCCTGAAAATCGGAATAATTCTGAAAACCGAGCCGGTTGATAAACCGCAGAATAGTCGGGGAACTCACTCCTGCCTGAGCAGAAAATTCGGCAACGGTTTTAAGGCCAAGCATCGGATAACTGGCAATCAGCGTTTGTGCGGCATTGCGCTCACCCGGAGGCATTGTGTCAATCCGCTCGGTTATCAGTTCGGCGATACTGGTGAAATTGTTCATCATAAAACACCTGTTTGCATCAGTGGACTGAATGGCCCGCTTTTTGATTCAACCCATTTAAAAATACTATTTGACAAAAGATAATAATGCGTATGAGATGATACACAATAGTGCGAAATAAAAAATAACGTAACATAAGTTACATGTGTAAATGATAAAATTTACTCGCATGAGGGGGGAAGAATGGCGGAAATTCGCGGTTCTCACGGCAATGATATGCATACCCGTTATTCTGATGCCGGTGGCGATATACCGGCTGTCACTGTTCTCAATGAGCAGGGTGAAAGCCCGTATCTGCTGATCTGTGAACATGCCACGAATTTTATGCCGGAGAGATTTGCACGCCTCGGATTGAGCGAGGCTGATATGTCCGCCCATATTGCATGGGATCCGGGTGCGGCTGAGGTCGCGCGGCGTATGAGTAAAGCGCTGGATGCTACGCTTGTTGAGGCCGGTCTTTCCCGCTTGCTGATTGATTGTAACCGGCCGCTTTCCGCGCCGGATCTTATTCCTGAGATCAGTGAGTTTACGGTGATACCAGGTAATCACAATCTGTCAGAGGCAGAGCGGCAGGAGCGTATATCCCTGTCGCACAAGCCTTTTCACGATAAAATCGAAGAAGTTATTGAGGCGCGCAAAAAACGCGGACAGGAAAGCCGCGTTATAACCATTCACTCCTATACGCCGGTTTATAAAGGTGTCGGGCGGCCATGGGAAATCGGGATCATTCATGATGCTGATGACAGGCTGGGTGCGCGTATGATCGCGGGTTTGCGCAAAGACGGGGAAAGCTCAGGCATCAATGTTGGCGTGAACCAGCCTTATTCGCCGGATGACCGTGTTTATTACACCGTGGAATGTCATGCGCGTAAACGGGGTGATCTCTGCGCGATGGTGGAAATCCGCAATAATGAAATTGCTGACGAGAAAGGGCATGCGCTTTGGGCTGCCCGTCTGTCGTCAATCTTACAGGAAATTGAGATTACATAAGGAGTGACGACCTTAACCGCATTCTGTTGAGGAGCAGGCGGGGTTCAAGGGAAACAGGTAACTGGTGAAATACAGGCAAAAGAGCCGGAAAACCGGTCATAAAACGCCTGAAGCAACGGGAACAAAAAAGTGCCGAAAATACTCAGACTCTTCGTAAAATATGTCGATGCGCTGAATTATCGGGTCGGTCGCTGTGCGATGTATCTTATCTTTTTGATGGCAGCCTGCCTGCTTTACTCCACCTTTTCACGGGTTGTGCTGGGCGCGCCGGTGAACTGGGTGCTGGAAATGTCCCAGTTCATTCTCTCGGCCTATTATCTGCTGGGCGGTGCCTATGCGATGCAGCAGGGCGCTCATGTGCGGATGGATTTGTTTTATGACCGTTTTGCGCCGAAGAAGAAGGCGCTGACAGATGTCATTACAATTCTCTGCGTGATCTTCTATCTCGTTGTGATGTTCGCGGGCGGGCTTTCCAGCACCAATTACGCCTATGTCTATAATCAGCGCAATTACACGGCATGGGCTCCGGTGCTGTGGCCGATCAAAACGCTGATGACGCTCGGTGTTTTCCTGCTGCTGCTGCAGTGCATCTCCAATCTTATCAAAGATTTCGCGATCTGGCGCGGCACGCCGATCAAACCTGCTGCTTACATACCTGATGCCGCACCGCAGGAAGGGCAAACTGTATGAGTTCGGAATTCATTACTCTTTTCATGTTTGCCACAATGATGGTGCTGCTGATGACAGGGCAGCGCGTATTCGGTGTGATCGGTTTTGTCGGTTCGCTGGCGGCGCTGCTGCTCTGGGGTAACGGCGCGTTTGAAATGCCGTTCAACGCCACTTTTGCGGTGCTGAACTGGTATCCTCTGATTACCGTGCCGTTCTTTGTGTTTATGGGCTATATGCTCTCGGAATCCGGCATTGCCAGCAATCTCTACCGCATGTTCCATGTCTGGTTCGGCGGTATTCGCGGCGGTCTGGCACTTGGTACCATCGGGCTGATGGTTGTGATTTCCTCTATGAACGGCCTGAGTGTGGCCGGTATGGCCATTGGTGCAACGGTGGCACTGCCGGAGCTGCTGAAGCGCGGCTATAACAAGATTATGGTGACCGGCGTTATTCAGGCGGGCAGCTCGCTGGGTATTCTGATCCCGCCGAGTGTGGTGCTGGTGCTTTATGCGATGATTGCGCGTCAGCCGGTACTGCAATTATGGCTGGCAGGTATCGGGCCGGGCTTGCTGATGGCCACATTATTTGCAGTCTATATCTATATCCGCTGCCGGATTAATCCTGAGCTCGGGCCAACATTGCCTAAAGAAGAGCTGGACAGCATTACTTGGGCGGAGAAGTTTTCAACGCTGCGCGCCGGTCTGCTGCCTCTGATTATTTTCGGCACAATGATGGGGCTGTTTCTGACCGGTGTTACCAGTCTGGTGGAAAGCTCGGTAGTCGGCGCTTTGCTGGCAACTTTGGCGGCATTGTTCACAGGGCGGATGACCAAAGCAGTTTGGGAAACCACAACCCGCAACTCGCTGATGATCTCTTGTATGTTCCTCTGGATCATTCTCGCGGCGCTGTGCTTCTCATCCGTTTATGATGGTCTGGGTGCAGTGAAGGCGATTGAAAAACTGCTGATCGGTACATTTGATCTGTCGCCATGGACAATTCTGATCCTGATGCTGCTGTCCTTTGTTGTGCTTGGCATGTTTCTGGATGACACAGCGATGCTGGTTATCGTGGCGCCGCTCTATATTCCGCTGGTTAAAAGCCTCGGATTCAATGCGATCTGGTTCGGTATTCTCTACACGATCACCTGTCAGATTGCCTATATCACCCCGCCTTTCGGCTATAACCTGTTCATGATGCGGGCGCTCGCACCGTCCAGCGTGACCATGGTTGATATTTATAAATCTATCGTTCCGTTCTTCTTCCTGATGGTGCTGACGGTCATCATTCTGATGATCTTCCCGCAGATCGCTCTGTGGCTGCCAAACTGGTATTCGGGACGCTGATAAAGTGTGAAGTGCATAACGCAGTTCAAAAAAAGGCAACAAGCCAAAACTGCGGTGAAGGGAACCAAAACTGAATGTGAAGTAGTTTGTTATCGCAGTTTCAAACTGAGAGAATTGGCGAAAAACCGGTTACCACTTTTCTCAGAAACTGCCCATTGCGACGGGAGACACGCAAATGAGTGACAGCAAATTTCTGAATAAGCGCGACTTTCTTAAAAAGTCTGCATTGACCACTGTCGGGGCTGTTGGCGCAACTGCACTCGCCACCCCTTATGTGAAAGCACAGAGCCCGATTAAATGGCGTCTGCAAACCTATGCAGGGCCTGCTCTGGCTGAACACGTCATCAAGCCTTCCATCGATGCTTTTAACAAGGCTGCCAATGGCGAGATGGTGATTGAGCTTTATACTTCCGATCAGCTGGTGCCGCAGGGCGAATTGTTCCGTGCGGTGCAGGCGGGTACCATTGATGCGGCGCAGTCTGATGATGACTCCATGGCATCACCAGTGGACGTGTCGGTGTTCGGGGCGTATTTCCCGTTCGCTTCACGTTACAGCCTTGATGTGCCGGTACTGTTCAACTGGTACGGCCTGAATGAAATCTGGGAAGAAGCCTATAAGGAAATTCCGGGTGTCACATGGCTCAGTGCCGGTTCATGGGATCCGTGTAACTTCGCAACCACCAAGCCGATCCGCTCGCTGGAAGACCTGAAAGGCCTGCGCGTCTTTACCTTCCCGACAGGTGGTCAGTTCCTTACCCGTTTTGGTGTGGTGCCTGTGACCCTGCCTTGGGAAGATATTGAAGTGGCCATTCAGACCGGTGAACTTGACGGCGTGTGCTGGTCGGGCGCGACCGAAGTTTATACAGTCGGCTGGGCTGATATTAATAAATATTATCTCACCAATAATATCAGCGGTGCCTGGGCAGGTTCCTATTTTGCCAATACGGAAAAATGGAATGCCGTGCCTGCGCATTTGCAGCAGCTGTTTAAACTCAGCATGGACAGCTCCCATTACTACCGCCAGCATTGGTACTGGTGGGGTGAAGCCCATTACCGCACCACCGGCGGCAAGCTTGAGCTGACAACTATTCCGGAAGCGGAATGGGGCAAAGTTGAAGATGAGGCCATGAAGTTCTGGGATGAAATTGCGGCCAAGAGCCCGCGCAATGCCAAAGTGGTTGAAATCCTGAAGAAATATCAGGAAACCATGCGCAAAGCCGGTGCACCATATCGCTACGGAGCATAACCAAAATTTACAAAAACTGTCGCCGCCGGAGGGGCGGCGACACTCCATTCTAATAAAATGCCGATGAAGCACGGAGTTGTAAATGACCGGAAACCTGACTTTTGATGCGCTGAAAAAAGCGGTCGCTAATGATGAGATTGATACCGTGCTCGTCTGCCTGACAGATATGCAGGGACGACTGGTTGGCAAGCGTTTCTATGCGCAGTTTTTTGTTGAATCTGCCTATGATGAAACCCATGGCTGCAGCTATTTGCTGGCCGATGATATCGATATGGAACCGGTTGCCGGATATGAGGCTGCCAGTTGGGATCAGGGCTATGGCGATTTTGTCATCAAGCCGGATATGTCCACGCTGCGGATTGCGCCATGGCTGGAGAAAACCGCTCTGGTATTATGCGATGTGCTCGACCATCACGATCATTCCGATCTCGCGCACTCACCGCGCGCAATGCTGAAGAAACAGCTGGCACGGCTGAAAGAGCGCGGTTACCGCGCCTATTTTGCCTCAGAGCTTGAATTCTATCTCTTTGATGAGACTTATAAATCTGCCCGCGATAAATACTGGAAACATATGGATACATCCTCTCCGTATATTCAGGATTATATGATCCATCTGACCAGCAAGGAAGAACCGGTGCTGCGTGCGATGCGTAATCATCTTGCGAAAGCCGGTATTCCGATTGAGAATTCCAAAGGTGAGGCTGGTTCCGGTCAGCAGGAACTCAATGTGCGCTATGCGGAAGGGCTGGATATGGCCGACCGCCATGTCATCATGAAAAATGCAATGAAGGAAATTGCCGAGGCGCAGGGCAAATGTATCACCTTCATGGCGAAATATGATTATTGCAAAGCTGGCAGTTCCAGCCATGTGCATAATTCCCTGTGGAGTCTGGATGGCAGCAAGTCGCTGTTTTATGATCCGGATGCACCTTACACCATGTCGCCGCTGATGCGCTCATGGGTGGCCGGACAGCTGAAATATGCCGCCGATTACACCTATTTCCTCGCGCCTTATGTCAATTCTTACAAGCGTTTTCAGGCGGGCACTTTCGCTCCGACCAAGATCACATGGAGCCGGGATAATCGCACAGCCGGTTTCCGCCTTTGCGGCGAGGGTACCAAAGGTATTCGTATTGAATGTCGTATCGGCGGTTCTGATCTCAACCCTTATCTGGCTTTTGCGGCACTGATTGCTGCTGGTTTACGCGGTATTGATGAGAAGCTGGAACTGGAGGAGCCGTTTGTCGGCGATGCCTATGCGGCGGTGAAACTGCAAGAAATTCCATACACCCTGCGCGATGCCATTGAAACGCTGAAGAATTCTGAATTCCTGAAAGAGGCTTTGGGCGAGAAGGTTCTCAATCACTATGTCCATACGGCTGATTGGGAACAGGTTGAATATGACCGCCGTGTCACTGACTGGGAGCTACATCGTGGTTTCGAGCGCTATTAAGTGTCTGATCCAAAAGACGTCATGCCGGTCTGCAAATAGCAATTTCTCCGCTTCCGGTACTCACGTACTAAAATGTACGCTGTGTTCCGGTTCTCGAAATCACTATTTTCGCCACAGCCTGCCGCTTTTTGATTCAAACACACAGCAAATTTATAAAGGAATGAAGCCATGAGCGAAGTGGCGAGACTGATTTCTCCGATTGACGGTTCTGTTTATGCGGAACGTGCCTGCCTTGATCTGGGGCAGGTGCAAGCCGTTGTCTCTGCTGCCAGACAGGCGCAGGCAGGTTGGGCAGTACTGAGCATTGCCGAGCGTGCAAAATATTGTTCGGCGGCACTCGCTGCTTTGGCTGCAATGAATGACGAGCTGGTGCCGGAGATCGCCTGGCAGATGGGGCGGCCGGTACGCTATGGCGGAGAAAATGGCGGCGTGCAGGAGCGCGGCCAATATATGATCAATATTGCGGAAGAGGCGCTCAAACCGCTGGTGCCGGAAGAGAAAGACGGTTTCCGCCGCTATGTGAAGCATGTGCCGCTTGGTGTGGTGATGGTAATTGCGCCGTGGAACTATCCGTATCTGACAGCGGTGAATACGATTATTCCGGCGTTGATGGCGGGCAATACGGTTATCCTCAAACACGCCACGCAAACATTACTGGCCGGTGAGCGCTTTGCCAAAGCCTTTGAAATTGCCGGTCTGCCGAAAGGTGTTTTCAGTAATGTGGTGCTGGGACATGCAACCACGGAAGCGCTGCTGGCCTCCGGCACAATTGACCATGTGAATTTCACCGGTTCAGTTGGCGGCGGGCGTGCGATTGAAAAGGCCGCTGCCGGTACATTTATGAGTATCGGGCTGGAGCTTGGCGGTAAAGACCCTGCCTATGTGCTGCCGGATGTTAATGTCGAGCATGCAGTTGCCAATCTCGTAGATGGTGCATTTTTCAATTCCGGCCAGTGCTGCTGCGGTATTGAGCGCATCTATGTGCATGAGGCGGTCTATGACAAATTCGTTGACGGTTTCGTTGATCTGACCAGCCAATATGTGGTGGGCAATCCGTTGGATGCATCTTCAACTCTGGGGCCGATGGCACATGCCCGTTTTGCCGATCTGATCCGCGAACAGAAGGCGGAAGCCCTGCGTAAGGGTGCAAAAGCCCATATCAATATGCAGGTCGAGAATGACCGTGCCGGTTCGCCTTATATCGCGCCGGAAGTGCTGACCAATGTCGATCATCAGATGAGCGTGATGCGCGAAGAAAGCTTCGGGCCGATTGTCGGCATCATGAAAGTGCGCAGCGATGAAGAAGCTGTTGCGCTGATGAATGACAGCAATTTCGGGCTGACAGCATCACTCTGGACACCGGACACGGATCGTGCGGCTAATATTGCCGATCAGATTGAAACCGGCACCGTGTTTATGAACCGCTGTGATTATCTCGATCCGGGACTGGTCTGGACCGGTGTTAAAGATACGGGCAAGGGCGCTTCGCTGTCTTCTATCGGTTACGGCAATCTCACCCGTCCGAAATCCTATCATCTGCGTGAAAAAATCTGATCTGCCTTTGAATTTTGATGTGAAAGCAAATGCAATGACAACATTGATCTCAAAATGGAATTTCCCGACCACTGTGCTGTTTGGTGCCGGTCGTATTAAAGAACTGCCTGCAGTGCTGAAAGCTGCCGGTATCAGCAATCCTCTCTTCGTCACTGATCCGGGACTGGCGAAGCTGCCGGTTGTGGCATCGACTTTGGCGGTGCTGGATGAAGCCGGTGTGAAATACGGCACTTTTACCGAAGTGAAGCCAAATCCGGTCGAGAGCAATCTGACTGCCGGTGTTAAAGTCTATAATGACGGCAATCATGATGGGGTGATTGCATTCGGCGGTGGCTCAGCGCTTGATCTTGGCAAGCTGATTGCGTTTCAGGCCAAGCAGACACGTCCGGTCTGGGATTTTGAAGATATCGGCGATTGGTGGACACGTGCAGATAGTGCTGTGATTGCCCCGGTGATTGCGGTGCCGACAACAGCCGGTACCGGCTCGGAAGTTGGCCGCGCCGGTGTGCTGACCAATGAAGCCACGCACACCAAAAAAGTGATTTTCCATCCGAAAATGCTGCCGGTGACGGTGATTGCGGATCCGGAATTATCCGTTGGCATGCCACCATTCATCACCGCAGGCACAGGGCTGGATGCGCTGGCGCATTGTTTAGAAGCCTATTGCGCACCCGGTTATCACCCGATGGCGGATGGTATTGCGCTGGAAGGTATCCGGCTGGTGTTTGAAAACCTGCCGGTCGCCTATGCAAACGGGCGCGATATTACAGCGCGTGCCAATATGATGGCTGCGGCGGCAATGGGCGCAACAGCTTTCCAGAAGGGGCTTGGCGCTATCCATTCACTGTCGCATCCGATCGGTGCGCTTTATGATACGCATCATGGCATGACCAATGCGGTCTTTATGCCTTATGTGCTGCATCATAACCGTGCGGCGATTGAAACCCGTATCGGACGGTTGGCTGATTATCTTGGTATTGCAGGTGGCTTTGACGGCTTCGTTGCAGCAGTGATGAAATTGCGCAAAGAGCTGAATGTGCCGGACAGCCTGCCGGAATTTATCAAAGGTCTGGAAATGGATGATGCTCGCAAGGATATGATTGCGGAAATGGCTATTGTTGATCCGACAGCCGGTGGCAATCCGGTTGAGCTGACAAAAGAAGGCGCATTGAAGCTGCTTAATCAGGCGCTTAAAGGCACAGCCTGACAGTGTGAGTGCTGTACAGAATAAGGCGGTAGCATGAAGCTGCCGCCTTTTTGTTTTTGGAGCATGGATTATTTGTCGGAGACAAAATCAAAGACCAGCGAGCCCCGATCGGCCAATAGCGGCGCAACAAATTCTTTGAACTTCTGATGTTCCGGATCGTAAAAGGCCGGATCGATCACGGCCGGTGTGCCGACATAATAGTTCCGGTCACCTTCAGAGCGGAATTTGACAATAAATGCCTGATCGAAACCCTGACCAAGATTTTCAAAACTGTTTTGTCTGCCCGCATGAATGGAAACAATATAAGGCTCACCATTGCGCTTTGCTGTGTGCTTCATATTCCGGAAACGCAGTAAAACGGCCATGCGTTGTGCATCACTTACATCAGGCCTGTAGCGAAACAGGACAATGTGGCGAATGACACCGGGTTTATAGTCCGGCGCTGTAAAAATTTCCGGTTTTTCATCCTGCTGGAATGTAACGGGAATATGATTGCCGTGCCAAATAGATTGCGCCTGTGCGGAAGGGGTGAGAAAGAGTAATAATGCTGTCGCTTTAATGAATTGATGCATAATGGCCTCAAAATTTATTTTATGATATTCAATAAGTATTCTGAAATTAAATGCACTTTAGTATGAAATATTATGGCTTTGAGAAATATACAAAATATGATTCTAATAAAAGTGTTTTTTGTAAGTTATTGTATTTGCGGCGCAATTGACGGTTAAATGGCCGGATGCGCCGGCAAAATTACAAGATTTTGCCGGCATGAATTGATGCAGTTAAGGGCGTGAGCCTTCTTCGGCCAGTACCGGCACCGGATGGCCGCTTTCATCTACCGCTACCATGGTGAATTCACCTTTTGCAGTCATCAGGCGTTCGCCGCTCATCAGATCTTCCGACCAGAGTTCGGTGGAAACAACCACAGAGCTGCGACCGGATTTGATGACTTTAGACACGAGTTCAAGAATAGACCCCACACGCACCGGATATTTGAAATCCATTCTGCGGGAAGAAGCCAGCACAGTTGGCAGACGGCAATAACGGGTAGCGGCAATGAAAGCACTTTTGCTCATTTCAGCCATAGCCTCACCACCGAACATGGTGCCATAGGAATTGGCCTGATCCGCAAATACCACATCCGACATACGTAAAAGTGTCGGTTGGTCGTCAATAATCTCTGCCGTTTCTGTCTTCGGCATAGGCGGCAGGCTCCATGCTTTGTCTTTTGTCAGCTCTGTCTTAGCAACCATGTGAAACAGTCCGCGGGTACAGAGCACACGCTCGCCGCCGATCATATTTTCTGCCACCATTTCCACTTCAACTGAAAGCGAGGTGCGGCCGACACGGATAACTCTGGCAGTCAGTTCAACAATCTGCCCGAGCTTAACCGGCGCGGTATAATCAATACGTTCACAGGAGGCGGTAACAAAAGGCACACGGCCATGACGGGTGGCCGCAATGAACGCCACGCGATCCATCAGCGCAAAACCAGCGCCGCCGAATAATGTGCCGTGATGATTGGTGTCTCCGGGAAAAACAACTGTCACGAGACGTGAAATCAGAGGCACATCCTGACCGTAAATCATCTCATCAGATGGTTGAATTTTCTGGTCATCATTCAGGGGCGCTGTCATGGATTTGTCCTTGCATGCCTCTGTCGGATTGCAGAAGGCATGTCCTTATCCGGTATTTAAACACTAGAGCGATTACGTCCAGATTGGATCACAGTGTTCGCTCTAGATTCTTTAATTGTCGCATGTTCACTGACGCTAAATGAGTCCATTTAGCTGCGCCATGCTCTATCTTTCGCGCTTTTACGGCGCATAAGGCCATTATACAAGGTTTGGTGACGGCATAGTGATACCGGTTATTGACCCGTTATATCAGGAAGACATTCCATCTTATTGTTTTTCAATATTCAATCCGTATTTGTCACATAATGAAAAAGCCGTGACAGTGGGGACTGTCACGACATTTATCTTGTTTGTGCTGCTTGTCTTTATTGTCAGGCAGCGGCGCGCAACTGGCGGGCAGCTTCAACCAGATTGACAAGAGCCGGTTTGGTTTCTGCCCAGCCACGGGTTTTCAAACCGCAATCCGGATTGACCCAAATCTGCTGCGCCTTGAGTTTCTGCGCTGCTTTTTCGATCAGATCGACCATTTCTTCCACATCAGGAATACGTGGCGAGTGAATGTCATAGACCCCCGGACCAATTTCGTTCGGATAGCCCTGTTCGGAGAAAGCGCTCAGTAGTTCCATTTTGGAACGTGAGGTTTCAATCGAAATCACATCGGCATCCAGTGCTGCAATCGCAGGCATAATGTCGTTGAATTCCGAATAGCACATATGAGTGTGGATCTGGGTTTCATCTTGCACGCCAGCGGCGCTGAGACGGAACGCTGTCACAGCCCATTCCAGATAGGCAGCCCAGTCGCTTTTACGCAGCGGCAAACCTTCACGCAGAGCCGGTTCATCAATCTGGATAATGCTGATACCTGCGGCTTCCAGATCGGTCACTTCATCACGCAATGCCAGAGCAATCTGGCGGCAAACCTCGGAACGTGGCAGATCATCGCGCACGAATGACCATTGCAGCATGGTGACAGGGCCGGTGAGCATACCTTTCATTGGCTTATCGGTTTTGCTCTGAGCGAATTTTGCCCATTCGACGGTCATGGCAACCGGACGGGAAACATCGCCATAGATTACCGGAGGGCGCACATAGCGCGAGCCGTAGCTCTGTACCCAGCCGGATTGGGTGAAGGCATAGCCGTCGAGCTGTTCGCCGAAATATTGCACCATGTCATTGCGTTCAAATTCGCCGTGTACCAGAACGTCAATGCCGATTTCTTCCTGCCAACGGATCGCTGTTTCGGTTTCCTGTTCGAGGAAGTTTTGATAGTCGGAGGCAGACAATTCGCCTTTGGTAAAGCGCGAACGTGCCTGACGGACTTCTGCGGTTTGCGGGAAGGAGCCGATAGTTGTAGTCGGATAGAGGGGCAGTTTCAGGTGGTCGGCCTGTAATTTGACGCGTGCATCAAACGGGCTGTTGCGATGCGACTGCGCATCGGTAATTGCTGCAACGCGTGTCTGCACTGCCTTATTATTGATCTTGGCTGAGGCCTTGCGGGCGGCAATGGCTTCATCCGATGCCTTTAAAGCGGTTTCTGCTGCTTCCGGCTTGTCACCAAGAACTGTGCCGAGCACAGTCAGTTCTTCCAGTTTCTGCACAGCAAAAGCCAGGGACTGGCGGATATCCGCATCGAGTTTCTTTTCCGATGCCAGATCAATCGGCACATGCAGTAACGAGCAGGATGGTGCAATCTGCACAGTATCGGTGCCACGCTTGGCGATGACTGATTTCACGCGCTCGCTAATGCCACGCAGATCAGCGCGCCAGATATTGCGGCCGTCGATTACGCCGAGTGATAGCACCAGATCGGGGCGGGCGATTTTAGCAGCGGCATCAAGATCCTGTGGTGCGCGAACCAAATCCAGATGCAAACCGGCAACCGGCAGTGTGATAGCGGTCAGCAGATTGTCGCCATAGGAGCCGAAATAATTGGCCAGCAGGATTTTCAGTTCCGGCAGTTTTTCCGCCAGAAACTCATAGGTCGTGCGGATAGATTCATGGTCGCGGGCATCAAGATCAAGGCTCAGAACCGGCTCATCAATCTGCACCCAGTCAGCGCCTGCGGCATGAAGCTGGACAAGAATTTCCGTATAGACCGGCAGTAGGGCTTCCAGTGTCTTGTTCAGATCAAAATTGGCATCGTTGGATTTGCCGAGCTTGAGGAAAGAGACTGGCCCGAGCAGAACAGGGCGGGTGTGAATGCCAAGTTCTTTGGCTTCATTGAATTCGTTGAGCGCTTTATTGTCGGTCAGGGTGAATGTCTGACCGGCGCTGAATTCCGGCACCATATAATGGTAATTGGTGTCGAACCATTTGGTCATTTCCAGTGCGGGTACGCCATTACCGGAGGCGCCGTTGCCGTGATCACGGCCGCAGCTGCAACTTGCCAGTTCTATCGGTATAATGACCTTACCCCCGCGTGCCAATGCGAAATAGGTGTCCAGATCAACCTTGCCGCTTTTCCAGCCATAGACTGCCGGAATAACGCCGAGCGTTACAGCCAGATCAAGCACATGGTCATAGAGGGAGAAGTCATTGGACGGAATGTTCTTAATGCCTTTTTCCTGCTGCAGTTTCCAGTTGGCGGCGCGCAAGGATTTGGCAGTGGCAAGCAGGTCTTGCTGTGAGGATTTGCCTGCCCAGTAGGATTCAAGAGCGAATTTGAGTTCGCGCTGTTTTCCGATACGCGGAAAACCGAGATTGGCTGTAGTAACGGTCATTTCAATACCCCGACGAATGCTGGCAAATTGTTGCTGCGGGCAGAAGGCGTAGCCCTTTTTGTCTCTTAAAGATGTAACGGGCAGGTCTCCCGACTTGCGGGTCATCCTTCGCTTCCGGTCTTCCCGAAATGTCGCCATTTCAGTTGCCTGAAAGCCGATTTGTTGGCCGCTCCGCATTCCCTCTTAGCTTTCATACAATCAGGCAAAGGTTTGGGAGGATTGCGCAATTGCAGGAAGAACCACGATATGGAGAGACTGCCTCATCAAAAACTGAATGTCAATTGCGATATAAAGATTTGTTTATATGGATATGTAGTTATGAATTGCATTAAATTGCGCATTGATGCGTAAAAATCATTGGCAGGATGCAGAGGTGAAGTCTCGTCGATACGAATCAAATGGTGAAAATATGCGCCGTCAGGGATTTGTGAGACGGCGGCGTCAGATTATTTTTCTAATATACATTTCCGCGTCAGCGCATGTCGCATTAATCATGTGCTTACGGTCTGATATTGTGCTGATTTTGCATAATGTCAGTATAGCTGCCATATTTTTATTGCGCGAATGGCTGGCAAAAGTTATGCAAAACGTAATTTTTCATGCTGCAATCGCAAGAAAGGGAAATTTCGATGTCGCAGGATAATCCTCTCGAAAATGCACTCGTTCGTCTTGATGAAGCCGCCAGCCATCTGGATATTGACGCGGATGTTATCGAAAAGCTGAAATTTGCCCGAGAGACTACCAAGGTGCGACTGATGATCCGTATGGATGACGGATCTCGAAAATCCTTTATTGCATGGCGTTGCCGTTATGATGATACACGCGGACCGACAAAGGGTGGCATCCGTTACCATCCTGAATCAACAGCTGAAGAAGTGGAAACACTGGCTTTCTGGATGACCTTCAAATGCGCAGTGATGAATCTGCCTTATGGCGGCGGCAAGGGCGCTATTCAGGTTGATCCGCGTAAACTCTCCAAAGCAGAGCTGGAACGGTTGTCACGCGCTTATATTCAGGCTTTTGCCCGTATTCTTGGGCCTGACCGCGATATTCCGGCACCGGATGTTTACACCAATTCGATGATTATGGGCTGGATGGCCGACGAATATTCGCAGATGGTTGGCCAGTCATCGCCTGCGGTGATTACCGGTAAGCCGATTGCGCTCGGCGGCTCGCTTGGTCGTGATGATGCAACGGCGCGCGGCGGTTTCTATCTGGTGCGCCATCTGGCTGCCGATCTCGGGCTGTCAGAAGAACTGCATGTCACCATTCAGGGTTTTGGTAATGCCGGTCAGCATATGGCCAAGCTGATGACCAGTGATGGTCATAAGATTGTTGCGGTGTCGGATTCTGAGGGCGCGGTTTATTGTGCATCCGGTCTGGATGTTGCGGCGCTGATCCATGCGAAGCAGAATGGCCGCTCGGTTCTGGCAACAGTCGGGCATGGCGGTCATGAGGCACTGGCAGCGGAAGATCTGGTCGGCGTTGCCTGTGATGTGCTGGTTCCTGCGGCGATGGAAGATATGATCCATGCACGCAATGCCGGTTCTGTGAAAGCCAAGCTGATTGTGGAGCTGGCCAATGGTCCTGTGACACCCGAAGCCGATGCTATTCTGGAAAAAATGGGCGTAACAATCCTGCCGGATATTCTGGCTAATGCCGGTGGCGTGACCGTTTCCTATTTTGAGTGGGTGCAGAACCGCCAGTGCTATTATTGGGAGCTGGAAGAAATCCATTCGCGCTTACGCGTGATTATGGAGCGGGAAGGTCGCGCTATCTGGAATGTTGCCAAGGACAAAGGCGTAACCATGCGCACCGCCGCTTATGTTCATGCGCTGTTGCGTCTCTCGCAGGCGATTGAAGCACACGGCACGCAAAGTGACTTTGTTGCGTAAAACGCAATGGGTGTGATTTTGTTGCGTAAGATGCAACAGGAGCGACTTTGTTGCCTGAAAAGGTAACGGGAATTGATCCCCGATGCATATACAAAATATAATGAAGGCCGGTGAAAACCGGCCTTTTCCATTTTATAAAGAAGATGAAGTATCTTTTTGATTATTTTAAAGATTGTTTCCAGAAAAGAATGATTTTTCCGAGTGTAACACCGGCAATAGCACCAGCGGATTTGACAATGAAATCCGAGATTTCGCCATGTCTGTCCGGCGTCAGGCGCTGCATCAGTTCAAACAAGCCGGCAGCAGAAATCAGCATAATCAGAACCAGCGCCCAGCGCTTCGGATAGGCCAGACAAAACAGCAGGCCGATTACCAGCAGCATTGTAAAACGCTCGGCTGTCACATAGCCCGGAATATGCGGACGAAAGCCGATCGGACTAATGGTTACTGCAAGAAGTAAGGCCAGCATCAACCAGGCAAGAACAGGCAATACAGGGAAACGGCGCATTTATTCCTCGTCAGTCGGTAGCTGCTGGGTTTCATCCTCATTGCAGGGAAGATACAGCATTTCGGTAAACAGCGTTTTGACAGTCTCGCCGAGAAGGAAATCACGGCCGGCGATTTCATCGACGCCGATGCACCATTGCACGCCACGCGGAGAAAGGCCGAACTCCGTCGAGAGATAGGATTTGGCATATTCTACGCCGTCTGCGCAATCTGTCTGACGGGTGTCTTTACAAAACCCGCCTTCCTGAGCAAGCTGTTTCAGAGACTGCTGTCCGGCAGACATTGTATAGAAATAGGTGCCAGCGCAGGATGCTGCGACCACACCACCAATGCCGATCAATGCAATGACTGCTTTTCTCATCGTAAACCTGTCTGGAGCGGGTTCGGAAGGCTTCTGTCTGCCGCCTTAGCACGGAGGGGGATTGAGGGCTAGAGCATTTCCCAGTCAAGTTGGGTCAACTTGACGCTCTTAAATTCGCCAAGTTGGGTCAACTTGACGCTCTTAAATTCGCCAAGTTGACCCAACTTGACGGCTGTGAAAATGCAACCAAATAAAGAATCTAGAGCGGACGCTATGGTTCAATCTGAACGCAAACCGCTCTAGACTACGCTTGAATGAATTATAACAGCTTTACAGGGCAGGTTTATGGATGAGCGCTTTTTGCCCATATTCCAGCTGTGTTGCACATCGGACATATCGGTGATGATAAGTCATTTTTCCGGTGGTTTGCTGCGGTGCAGTACCTTGTTATTATGCGTATGGCTTTTTATAGAGTTGCTGTGCGCATTGCACAGATACGACACAAAACGGATATACAGTTCTGTTAGACGCTGTTTTCCTGATTGCGTTCTTTCCCGTCCATTTTCTGCTCTCTCACTGAAACGGTTCATATGCAGCACACTGACCCGTCCCAAAATATTGATTCCGAAAAACATATCCGCGACGATGTGTATGATGAGGACGGTTCTGTCAGTGAGGCGCTTGTAACCCGTATTGAGGTTGCGCTTGAAGCGCGCGATGCCGATCTTCTGCGCGATGAAGTGCGCGATCTGCACCCTTCAGAACTCGGCCATCTGCTTGAAGCACTGGATGCCACTGAGCGTCAGTCGCTGGTGGAATTGCTCGGCGAAGAATTCGACTTTGAAGCGCTGACCGAGGTTGATGAAGCGATCCGTCTTGAGATCGTGGATGCCATGCCCAACGAGCAGATTGCCGAGGGCGTGCAGGAGCTCGATTCCGATGATGCGGTTTATATTCTTGAGGATATGGACCAGCAGGATCAGGACGAGATTCTGGCCAAGCTGCCATTTACCGAGCGTATCCGGTTGCGTCGTGCGCTGGAATATCCGGAAGACAGTGCAGGGCGCCGTATGCAGACGGAATTTGTCGCCGTGCCGCCATTCTGGACGATTGGACAGACGATTGACTATATGCGTGAGGATAATGACCTGCCGGACAGGTTTTCGCAGGTTTTTGTAATCGATCCGGCTTTTCATCTGCTTGGCACGATTGATCTTGACCGCCTGTTGCGTGTGCAGCGCGTTGTGCGTGTGGAAGACCTGATGGTTGAGGCGCGCCACGCTATTCCCGCGACGATGGATCAGGAAGAAGCCGCGCAGATTTTTGAACAATATAACCTGCTGTCCACTGCTGTTCTCGATGAGAATGAACGTCTCGTCGGCGTGCTGACGATTGACGATGTGGTGGATGTTATTCAGGAAGAAGCCGAAGAAGACATCATGCGTCTCGGTGGTGTGGGTGATGAAGAACTGTCCGACAGCTTCATGACTATTGCCCGCTCGCGCTCGCCGTGGCTGTTCGTCAATCTGTTTACGGCTTTTCTGTCTGCCTCAGTGATTGGTCTGTTTGACGGTACTATTCAGCAGATGGTGGCGCTGGCTGTGCTGATGCCGATTGTTGCCTCAATGGGCGGTAATGCGGCAACCCAGACCATGACCGTGACTGTGCGTGCGATTGCCACCCGTAATATTGATATTCACAATGCGGCACGCGTTATCCGCCGTGAGGCGCTGATCGGGCTGCTTAACGGCATGATGTTTGCAATTATGATCGGTACAGTTGCGGGTTATTGGTTTGATAACTGGCATCTCGGCGGCATTATCGGCAGTGCAATGATTATCAATATGCTGGCGGCAGCCTTGGGCGGAATTCTCATTCCGCTGCTGTTGCACCGTCTGGGTGCGGATCCGGCCATTGCATCTGCGGTTTTTGTGACCACTGTGACGGATGTGATCGGCTTCTTCGCCTTTCTCGGTCTGGCGACCTGGTGGTTCGGCTTCTCGTTCTCTTAAACTTGTGTGTTTTAAAGTTGCGTAATATGCGTCTTATGCGATTTTTTGTTGCGTATTTTTTATTATTTAATATTGAATGATATTTTGCTTTGTGAGCGGGGATTTTCGCGATTTACAGCAAAAGTGAGATTTTTACAGGCCGGATTGTTTTTCGGGTACTCCCAAAAACAATCCGGCAAAAATAATCCGGCAATGACTATCAAGCAATTGCGAATGAAATATTGACTTTTACGTAAATGCGATGTCACAAAGAGAAGAAAACAAGTTGGTGGACTGAATGCGTGAATATTATTCGATTACGGAGCTGACGAGGGAGTTTGGGATTTCCACACGAACTCTGCGCTTTTATGAAGACGAGGGGTTAATTCATCCTCTGCGTCGTGGTCGGACACGTCTTTTCCGTCCTTCAGACCGGCATTTGCTTAAACAGATTATGCGTGGCAAACGGCTCGGCTTTTCGATTGCTGAAATTCACGAAATTATCCAGATGTATCGCGAACCACCGGGTGAGGCCGGTCAGCTGCGCCTGCTCATTAAGCGCGTTGAAGAAAAGCGCGAGGATTTGCGCCAGAAACGTCGCGATATTGACGAGACATTGAGCGAGTTGGATCAGGTTGAAGAAGCCTGCATCGGACGCATGGCCGAGCTGGGTGTGCGTACCTGACAGCACGTTTAATTAAGCGGAAGGGCAGTCTATTCTTATTGAACAGGCTGCCCTTCTTGCGTTTTGGCGACACATTGCGCGGAGAATGTGCTGAGTTTTTCGCGCTCTTCATCTGTTGTGGTGCTGCTTTTCAAGAGATTGGTCAGCTGGTTGCTCTGGATATTTTCCAGCATACAGCCGCAATAGATCCGGCATAGTTGCGGATCGCTGTCGGCGCTGCACTGAACAGTGCATTGCTGGACAAAATTGGCCGCCTGAATTGCCGGTGACGGCGGAAAGATTGCCGAAACCCCATAGAGCAGACCGATCAGAACCGGTTGATGCACCAGATAAAAGATCAGGCTGTGACGGCCGATAAAGATGAGCAGACGTTCCAGCCATTGCGGTTTGATCCCGCCTTGCAGCAAGCGCAGCAAACCGGTTGACTGCATGATGCGCGCCGCCGCAATGCCAAGCAGCACTGCGCCAAACCACGGAAACAGCGGCACATAATCGTTGGAAACCGGATTGACGGTCGAAAGGCCAACCCACCACAGCGCCGGATGGTCGAAAATTTCTGCGCGGAAATAAACCGGTGTTGCTATGATTGCTGCGGCCAGTGCAACAGTGATCCACACGGGCATGCGCAGGAATAACAGGCCGAGCAGGCTTGCCAGTGCGATCTGATGCAGAATGCCGAAGAAGATAAAGCCTTGCGGCATGAAAAACCATGTCAGCAGGCTGATTGCGGCGGCGGCAATAACCACTTGCGTTAGACGTTTGAAAAATGGCTGCCAGCGAATGGCGCGGCCATGGGCAAGCACCAGACTGAAGCCGACCAGAAAGAGAAAGCTGGAAGCGATGCAGCGGGCAAAAATCCGCCACCAGCCCTGACTGGCGCTGCCTTGCACCAGATAGCCGAAAAACTCCAGATCCCAGCCGAAATGATAAATCGCCATGGCAATCAGTGCCAGCCCGCGGGCAATATCCAATCGTCCAAGACGTGAACCGGATTTCATCGGTGTTTCAGCGTTAATGGCAGTGCTGGCCGGATTCATTGCAGACTTTCAGCTGATGCGTTTGTACGGATTTGATTGCCTATAGCTATAATGAGTTCATGCCGGTGACAAGCTGACAGATGATCGGAGATTTGTCGTGATTTGGTGGTCAGGCTGGCGCGGTAACGGAGGGTAACTGGCTTTAATGTGTGGTTATTGCATGCAGTTCAGACAGAATTTGGCCGAAATGGTAAATATGACAAGATGAGGTTTTACAATTAAATTATTGAATTTAAATAACAATTTCTATCATGGTAAATTTGCATAGCTGCTATGTCATGGTTTCGTCGCAATTGCAGATTGCTTGTGAACCGGCTTTGGATTATAAATAAGGGACAGGCATAGCAATGAGTGCGGTGCATGTTCTCATGAATGAAATACCGGAAACGAGTAAAATATTCCATGGATGAAACAGTTCAGAAGTCCTGCTGGGGTGTAACCCTTTGGGCAGTTATTGGATTGGCCGCTGTAATTTTGTTGACCTATTTGTTCTCCGTGTAATTACGGATATTCAAAAGAAATTTCAGAGCGTTCAGATCACCGGTGCTTTCAAAGCCCGGTGATTTTTTATTGTGCTGTCGGTTTTGCTAGAGCGGTTTACGTCCAGATTGGATCACAGTGCTCGCTCTAGATTTTTTAATTTGCCGCATTATCACAGCCGTCAAGTTGATCCAACTTGGCGAATTTAAGAGCGTCAAGTTGATCCAACTTGACTGTGAAATGCTCTGGATCCTGCTTTTTCAAAGGGCGATATTTCAAACATTGTCGCTTTCTTGCTGTTTTTTGGTGCAATCCGCGCATGTTGCCACCATATTAAATGAGACACTTATCTGATCCGGTTTTACAGAACCGCATAACGGGTTATATAGGGCTTGAGATGAGGGAGTTTGCGGGCGGTGATTTGCCTGCACTTTTAGAGCTGTTTACGTCCAGATTGGATCATAGCGCTCGCTCTGGATTCTTTGCTTTGTCGCATATTCGCGGACGCTAAATGAGTCCATTTAACTGCGATATGCTCTGGAAATGAAAGAACGGTATCTTCTATGTTCCTGTCAGTTTTTGATCTGTTTAAAATTGGCATCGGGCCGTCCAGCTCCCATACAATGGGGCCGATGACGGCAGGGCATCAGTTTCTGAAAGAGCTGAAAGACGGCGAGTGGCCACGTCCGCATAATGCGAAAGTGACACGTATCAAGGCCTATCTGCATGGTTCGCTGGCTTTTACCGGTATCGGCCATGCGACGGATCGGGCGGTTATTCTCGGTCTTTGCGGGTTTTTGCCGGCCAATATTGATCCAGATAAAATGGACGATCTGCTGGCCAAAGTGAATGAAGAGCACAAAATTCGCCCGAGCGGTCATCCCGCCTATGATTTTGACCCCAAAGCCGATCTGGTAATGGATCGTAAAGTGGCTTTGCCGGGACATGCCAATGGTCTGGCTTTTGAAGCGCTGGATCGTGACGAACGTGTTTTGCTGCGCCGCGTTTATTATTCGATCGGCGGCGGCTTTATCGTCACCGAGGAAGAGCTGAATGCAACGCGTGTAAGCGGCGGCAAGAAGCAGGTTGACGATAATGTGCCTTATCCTTTCTCCACGGCGAAAGAGATGCTGCAAATGTCGGCGGCAAGCGGCCTTTCCATCGCGGAAATGAAACGCGCCAATGAAGAAACCCGTATGAGCCGTGAAGAGCTGGATGCGGGACTGGATAAAATCTGGGATGCCATGCGCAGCTGTATTGAGCGCGGACTGACACAGGAAGGCATTATGCCGGGCGGACTGAAGGTGCGCCGCCGTGCCAAGCAGTTGCATGACCGGCTCAATGAAGAATGGCGCCAGAACCGTCATAATCCGCTGCTCGCTAATGACTGGCTGTCCGTCTATGCAATGGCGGTGAATGAGGAAAACGCTGCCGGTGGCCGTGTTGTCACCGCGCCGACCAATGGTGCAGCAGGTGTTGTACCTGCCGTCATGCGCTATTACCTGCATTTCCATGATGATGCTGACCAGAAGGGCATTCGTGACTTTCTGCTGACTTCTTCAGCCGTTGGCGGCATTATCAAACATAATGCGTCGATTTCCGGCGCTGAGGTTGGCTGTCAGGGGGAGGTCGGCTCGGCTTCGGCTATGGCTGCCGCAGGGCTTGCTGCTGTGCTGGGCGGAACACCGGAGCAGATTGAGAATGCGGCTGAGATCGCGCTAGAGCATCATCTGGGCATGACCTGCGATCCGATTGCCGGACTGGTGCAGGTGCCTTGCATTGAGCGCAATGCGCTGGGTGCGGTGAAGGCTGTGACCGGTGCATCATTGGCCGTGAAGGGCGATGGTACGCATTTCGTGCCGCTGGATGCCTGTATCGAAACCATGCGCCAGACCGGCGTGGATATGAATGAGCGCTATAAGGAAACCAGTCTCGGCGGGCTTGCTGTGAATGTGGTTGAGTGCTGATTTCAGCTTTATAGAAGACAAAAACTCCGCATGATGAATGCGGAGTTTTTTATTTTTTATCAGTAAGATATGATAATATTTTAATCTTTTGAAACAGGTTTGTTCAGCCGTTCGGCAATCCGTGCTTTGTTGATGGCAATTGCTGCTTCATCCGGTTGCCAGTCAGCGCACCAGTGTTGCGGAATACCTTCAATGAGATGTGCTGTCGATTGGTAAGACGGCTGATAGCCGCGGCGCAGCATTTCATCAATCAATGCCTGTTGCCGTTGCACGAGAAAGCCCAGACGCGGATAGAAAAACCGCACATGGCCTTTGCCCAAAGTGTAGCTGCGCGGATTACGCGGATCATCCGGCTTTTCTCCGCGCTCAATGGCTGCACGGGCAAGTGTGAAAATCCGCGGCAGCTCACGATATTCAGCCACAAGATGCGGACCGGTCAGTTCCTGCGGTGGTATACAATTGATACGGGTCATCAGAACGCGGCGGCTTTGCTGTTTAATTTTGCCGCGAGGGCAACTGCACCGGTCAGAGCGTCGGCTTCTGGTGCGCGCAGACGTGGCTGATAGCGTGCAGACAAACGCGGGCCGTAAAGCGCGCCGAGACCGCCGATCAGAGACAGAACCGGCTGATCGTCACTCATGGATACGTCGAGAGCGGCTTCAATCGTCTCGACCGACTGTTTGAGAATTTTTTCTGCCAGCGGGTCATTTTGCGCAGCATATTCAAAAACCATCGGCGCAAAACGACCAAAATCATTCGGGCGTGCATCATGCGCGAAGCGCACAATGGCATGCGGCTCATTGTCGAAATGGGCAAGCAGCGCATTGCTGAGCGGTGTGCGCTGATAAATACCGTCATAGGCCAGCAGGGATTCTTCCAGAAGCTTCTGGCCAAGGCGTGCACCGCCGCCAAGATCACTGACTTTGAAGCCCCAGCCACCTTTCATAGTGACAGTATGATTGCGGCGGGAAATATAAACAGAGCCGGTGCCGAGGATAACCACAACACCATCCTGATCGCCGATAGCCCCCTGTAACGCGATAATACCGTCGGAGACCACGCTGCTTCTGGCAAAGGGCAGGGCTTGCTGTAACTGTTCGGCAACGCCGGAAACATTGGCACCCGCCAATCCAAGACAGGCGGTAATGCGGCTATAGGATTTTACCGGCAATTCGGCAGCAAGCAGTGCGGCATCGGTAGCCGCAAGAATATTTACCACAGATATATCCATATCGGTCATGATATTGGCAGGGCCAGCCTGACCGGTACCCAAGACTTTACCTGTTGTATCTGCAATTGCTGCACGGCATCCGGTGCCGCCGCCGTCTATGCCAAGAATATAATCCGCCACATTATGCTCCCGATTCTCTGCCCGTTTCTGATACGGGTTTTATTGCAGGTAACACAAATTGCCAATTCCGAGAATATTTTCATTTAAACCGTTTTAAATTATCCGCAAGGCCAGTTAATTGCCCGCCAAATGCTTTTGCGAGTCGCATCACTCAGCTTTCACTCCGGTTACGTGAATTGGTATTCAAGGATGGTCTTTTATGATGATCCATATGGTCGAAAAAAATAGAACCAATATTGCTGTTTGAATAAGACGACTGCCCGAGAATGCAAGTAATGGTGATAAAATCTTTGCTTTTGCTGGACAGGAAAAGATATTTACGCATTACTCTGTGTGAGGACAGACGGGAGAAGAGGTCTTAAGGGAGCTGTGAGTGCCGGACGGGGTATTTTGAGGAATATACCGCAACCTGCATCATGAAAATTCCCGAAGTTTTTCTTTCTGCAATCAATGGTTCTGTTCTGAGGCTGAGGGACATGATTTTTTGTCCGTATGCCGGAATTGGCAGCTGATAATGAACAACCGGTGCAGCTTTTTGCAACGGTAAATCTGAAAGTGACTATCCGGAAAATCGGAAGTGCTCTGAGAACAGAAACAAACATATTTCAATGACGCCTCTGAATGAGTGCGCGCGGGGAGAGTAAAATGAACTTTAAAAACTTCAGTTCCGCTTTGCTGGCATCAAGTGTTCTTGGTGCTTCCGTATTGGGTGCTGTATCGGCCGCTTCGGCGCAGGATGTAACGCTGACCATTGAAAGCTGGCGTAATGACGATCTGCCGATCTGGCAGGAAAAGCTCATTCCGGCTTTTGAAGCAGCCAATCCGGGTATTAAAGTTACCTTCAATCCTTCTACACCAACCGAATATGATGCGGCGCTGGGTGCCAAGCTTGATGCCGGTACTGCCGGTGACATCATCACCTGCCGTCCGTTCGACAAGTCACTGGCGCTTTATGAAAAAGGCCAGCTGTCTTCGCTCAACGATCTCGATGGTATGAAGAATTTCAGCGATGTGGCAAAATCCGCATGGCAGACCGATGACGGCAAGACATCTTTCTGCGTGCCGGTTGCCTCGGTTATTCATGGCTTCATCTATAACAAAGATGCCTTTGAAAAAGTAGGCGTCAGCGTTCCTAAGACTGAAGAAGAATTCTTCGCAGCGCTCGACAAGATCAAAGCTGACGGCAACTATATTCCGATGGCTATGGGCACCAAAGATCTCTGGGAAGCCGCAACGATGGGCTATCAGAATATCGGCCCGACATATTGGAAGGGTGAGGAAGGCCGTAAGGCTCTGATCGCCGGTACACAGAAGCTGACCGATGCAGACTGGGTTGATCCTTATAAGACCCTCGCAAAATGGAAAGATTATCTGGGCGACGGTTTTGAAGCACAGACCTATCCGGACAGCCAGAACCTGTTCACCCTCGGCCGCGCCGCAATCTATCCGACCGGTTCATGGGAAATCAGCGTTTTCAACCCGCAGGTTGATTTCAAAATGGGCGCGTTTCCGCCTCCGGTTCGTAAAGACGGCGACACCTGCTATATCTCCGATCACAACGATCTGGGTATCGGCATGAATGCCAAGACCAAAAATCCGGAAGCTGCAGCCAAGTTCCTGAACTGGGTGGCATCGGATGAATTCGCAACCATTTATGCGAATGCGCTACCGGGCTTCTTCAGTCTGTCTTCCAATGAAATCAAACTGGAAGACCCGCTGGCTGCGGAAATGGTTGGCTGGCGTAAGGATTGTAAATCGACCATCCGTTCGACCTATCAGATCCTCTCACGCGGTACACCAAATCTGGAAAACGAAACCTGGATTGAATCCGCCAATGTTATCAATGGTACAGTGACACCTGAACAGGCCGGCGAAAAGCTGCAAAAAGGCCTCGACAGCTGGTACAAGCCTGCGAAGTAACATGAATTAAAGCCATTCGCCGCAACCCGTGCCACTGTCTGATGAATATGTGGTGCGGGGGCAGGCGGGTGGCTTTTTGCCGTGTTATTATTGTTACCTGTTTTTTATGCATGTTCCGGCACAAGACAAAAGTCGCTCTGCCGGAAATGCCCTGTTTGAAAGCTTACGACCGGTATGGCGCGAAATTCGACAAGCAAACCGCCTTTCCGCTGGCATATAGCGGTTTTTCTGGCACCGGCGGTGCTGGTTTATACGGCTATTATGATCCTGCCGCTTTTCGGAACCATGCAATTGTCGCTGTTCCGCGTTGAAAATCAGGAAAGCTTTTTTGTCGGTCTGGATAATTTCCGCACATTGCTCGGTGATGAGCGCTGGTCGGCGAGTTTCTGGAACGCGCTGGGCAATAATATGTGGTTCTTTATCATCCATATGGTGGTGCAGAACCCGATCGGTATTTTGCTTGCCGCATTGCTCAGCCATCCGAAATTGCGCTTTGCCGCTTTCTACCGCTCGGCGATTTTCATCCCGACCATTCTGTCCTTTGTGATTGTCGGTTTCGTGTGGAAGCTGATCCTGTCGCCGCTTTGGGGCGTGGCGCCGAATATGCTGGATCTGGTGGGGCTGAAGAGCCTGTTCGCACCATGGCTCGGCCAGAAAGAATATGCGCTGACAGCACTTGGCCTGATTTCGGTCTGGCAGTTTATCGGTATTCCGATGATGCTGATCTATGCGGCGCTGCTGTCTATTCCTGACGAGATTATTGAAGCTGCGGAATGCGACGGGATTACCGGCGCATCACAGTTCTGGACGATCAAACTGCCGCTGATCCTGCCATCCATCGGGATTATCTCCATTCTGACCTTTGTCGGCAATTTCAATGCGTTCGATCTGATCTATTCGGCGCAGGGTGCACTGGCAGGGCCTAATTATTCCACCGATATTCTCGGCACATTCATGTTCCGCACCTTCTTCGGCTTCCAGCTTCAGGTTGGCGACAAGAATATGGGTGCAACGATCGCCTCGCTGATGTTCTTCATCATTCTGATCGGCGTCTGTGTCTATCTGTTCGGTATTCAGCGACGTCTGCGTCGCTACCAGTTCTGAGGATATTAATATGAGCCGCGCAACACAGTCTCCGGTACGCAGTATCGCCGCCCATGCGATCCTTATCCTCTATACGCTGATCGCCCTGTTTCCGGTGGTGATTATCATCATCAACTCCTTCAAGACCAAGGCGGCAATCTTTCGCTCGCCTTTGTCGCTGCCGAATTCGGAAACATTCAGTCTGATCGGCTATCAGACTGTCACGTCGCAGGGGAATTTCTTCCTCTATTTCCAGAATAGTATGATCGTCACAGTGGTTGCGATTGCGCTGGTGCTGATTTTCGGGGCAATGGCCGCCTTCGCACTGTCGGAATATCGCTTTCGCGGCAATACGCTGATGGGGCTGTATCTGGCGCTGGGCATTATGATCCCGATCCGCCTTGGCACAGTTTCCATTCTGGAGCTGATGGTGGCCAGTGGTCTGGTGAATACGCTGACATCGCTGATCCTTGTTTATACGGCGCAGGGACTGCCGCTGGCGATTTTCATCCTGTCTGAATTTATGGGGCAGGTGTCGAAAGACCTCAAAGATGCCGGCCGTATGGATGGTCTGAGTGAATATCGTATTTTCTTCCGCCTCGTGCTGCCGCTGGTGCGTCCGGCTATGGCAACTGTTGCTGTGTTTACGATGATCCCGATCTGGAATGATCTCTGGTTCCCGCTGATCCTTGCGCCGTCTGAGGAAACCAAAACCGTTACGCTGGGCGCACAGATGTTTATCGGGCAATATGTAACCAACTGGAATGCGGTTCTGGCCGCGCTGTCGCTGGCAATCCTGCCGGTACTGATCCTGTATTTCATATTCTCCCGTCAGTTAATTCGCGGCATTACCGCAGGAGCAGTCAAATGAGTGAAGTCGGGGCAAAAAAACTGCGCGTAATGGTCGCCGGTCTGGGGAATATGGGCTTAAGCCATGCGCTGGCCTATCATAAAAATCCGGGCTTCGAGATTGTCGGTCTGGTCAATCGCTCAAGCGTTAATCTGCCAGAGGAACTGCGCTCCTATCCGCTGCTGACTTCCTATGAAGAGGCATTGCAGCAGCTGAAGCCTGATCTGGTCTGCGTGGCGACCTATTCGGACAGCCATGCTGATTATGCGATTATGGCAATGGAAGCCGGCAGTGACGTTTTCGTTGAAAAACCGCTAGCGACAACTGTGGCTGATGCGGAACGTGTGGTGGCAAAAGCCAAGGAAACAGGCCGTCAGCTGGTGATCGGCTATATTCTGCGCCATCATCCGTCATGGGTACGCCTGATTGAAGAAGCGCGCAATCTCGGCGGGCCATATGTTTTCCGTATGAATTTGAACCAGCAGTCCAGCGGTGCCCATTGGCAGACGCATAAACAGCTGATGAAAACCACATCGCCGATTGTTGATTGCGGTGTGCATTATCTGGATGTGATGTGCCAGATCACCGATGCCAAGGCTGTAGAAGTGCGCGGCATGGGCGTGCGTTTGAGCGATGAAGTTGCGGAAGGCATGTATAATTACGGCCATTTGCAGGTGCTGTTCGCCGATGGCTCGGTCGGCTGGTATGAAGCAGGCTGGGGGCCGATGATGTCGGAAACAGCTTTCTTCGTGAAAGATGTGATCTCGCCTAAGGGCTGTGTTTCCATCGTGATGGAAGAGGGTGCAAGCTCTGCCGATATCAATACCCACACCAAAACCTCTGTGATCCGCGTGCATCAGGCTGAAACCGATGCAGAGGGCAAGTTCAAAAGGCAGGACGAGCTTCTGTCCATGCAGGGTGAGCCGGATCATCAGGAATTGTGTGACCGTGAACAGGCTTTCATGCTGAAAGCGATCACTGAGAATATTGACCTGACCCGCCATATGGATGATGCGGTACAGTCTTTGCGTATTTGTCTTGCCGCGGATGAAAGCGTGCGCAGCGGTCTGGCTGTGAAATTATAAAACAGCCTGCGATTTGCATTGCGTAGCTTTGGCCTTGAAAACATTCTGACAGGAAAACGACTTTGGGAACTCTGAAACTCAATAATATCCGTAAATCATATGGTCAGGTCGATATTATCAAAGGTATCGATCTGGATGTGCGGGACGGGGAACTGGTCGTTTTCGTCGGGCCGTCTGGCTGCGGAAAATCCACACTGCTGCGTATTATTGCGGGGCTGGAGGATGCCAATTCCGGTGAAGTGCGTATTGACGACCAGGTGGTCAATCAGACACCGCCTGCCAAGCGCGGTATTGCCATGGTGTTTCAGAGCTATGCGCTCTATCCGCATTTGACGGTTGAAGCCAATATGGGGCTTGGTCTTAAACAGGCTGGCAAACCGGCAGCTGAAATCAATGAACGGGTTACGCAGGCTTCCGGCATGCTTTCACTGGAGAGCTATTTACAGCGCCGTCCGGCCGAACTTTCCGGTGGTCAGCGTCAGCGTGTGGCGATTGGCCGTGCGCTGGTACGCGAGCCGAAACTGTTTCTGTTTGATGAGCCGCTTTCCAACCTTGATGCGGCATTGCGTGTGAATACGCGTCTGGAAATCGCCAAGCTGCATCGCCAGCTGTCAGCGACCATGATTTATGTGACCCATGATCAGGTGGAAGCGATGACGCTGGCAGACCGGATTGTTGTGCTGAATGCCGGTAAGATTGAGCAGGTCGGTGCACCGATGGATCTCTATAATGCACCGGACAATGAGTTTGTCGCAGGCTTTATCGGTTCACCGAAGATGAACTTCGTCGATGCTACTGCGCTGAATGACGATCAGGCAAAGCGCATCGGTATCCGGCCGGAACATATTACGCTGGATACAAATTCAGGTCAGTGGAAAGGCTCTGTCGTTCACGTTGAACAACTCGGTGCTGATACCAATGTCTATCTGGATACGGAGACTGCAGGGCTGCTGACAGTTCGTATTTTCGGCCAGTATCGCGTGGAACCGGGAACTGTGATTTATGCGACGCCGGAGAGCGATAAAATCCATCGCTTTGACGGCGAGGGGCGTGCGATCCGCTAAGCGCTGCGATTCTTGAAATAAGAGCAAAATCCTTGCGGATTTTCCGGTTGCACTTCTGTATTGCTCAATATTACGGGCAATTATGGATGTAATTATCAGCTTTAAAGCGTGTTTATTGAAGTGTGAAACTTTAAAACACGCTTTTCGCGATATGAATTTGACCTTACGTCCAAAATTAACCAACATGCTGCCGTATTTGCCGTTATCCTGCGGCACATCTTGAATCAGGAAAATTGAACCATGTTGAAAAAGATTGCTATTGCCGCAACCGCAGCGACCTTTCTGGCCGGTTGTACAACAGATCCTTATACAGGCGAACAGAAGATCTCCAACACCGCCGGCGGTGCAGGTATCGGTGCTGCTGTCGGCGCGCTGGGCGGTCTGATGGTCGGCGGCTCGAGCACTGCGCAGCGTAATGCTGTTCTGATCGGTGCCGGTCTTGGCGCGCTGGGTGGCGGTGCAATCGGTAACTATATGGATCGTCAGGAAAATGAGCTGCGCGCTCAGCTGCAGGGCACCGGCGTTTCGGTTACCCGTAACGGTGATCGCATTATCCTGAATATGCCTTCCAGTATTACATTCAACACCGATCAGGATGTTGTAATGCCGCAATTCTATTCGACACTGTCTTCAGTGGCGATTGTTCTGCGTAAATTCGACAAGACACTGGTTGATATTAAAGGCCATACGGATTCAACCGGTTCTGCTTCACATAACCAGAACCTGTCGCAGCGCCGCGCTATGTCCGTTGGTAATTATCTGAGCGGTCAGGGCATCGATGGCCGTCGTTTTGCGATTATGGGCTTCGGCTCAACCCAGCCGGTTGCTTCCAATGCAACACCGGATGGCCGTGCGCAGAACCGTCGCGTGGAAATCGAGATTTCTCCGCTCAAAGGCGTGTAAGGCTTTTAAAGCTGTTTCAAAGAGCCGCTCCGGTCATGCCGGGGCGGTTTTTTATTGCCTGCCGGAAGAGGGCTAAGTCTGTGCCGCTACGACAATATGATCGAATCGACGTTTGGCTAAATTCGTTCCCGTCTTGTTTTAATTTTGGAAATCTTTTTTAGCGTTGCATTATTTATAAATTAGAACATCAGGAGAACAAAATGTTATATTGATTTAAAATCAATGACTTAATCCTATTGCAGATTGAGAACAAATAGGATACATATTATCCATAAAGTTTCATTCTGCGGACTTCAAGTGACGCAAAGGGATAGTGTAAAATGTCTCAGAATTCATTACGACTTGTTGAGGATAAATCAGTGGACAAATCAAAGGCTCTGGACGCGGCACTGTCACAGATTGAGCGCTCATTCGGTAAGGGCTCGATCATGCGCCTTGGCCAGAATGACAAGGTAGTGGAAATTGAAACTGTCCCGACCGGTTCGCTGTCTCTGGATATTGCGCTGGGCGTCGGTGGTTTGCCGAAAGGGCGTATTGTTGAAATTTACGGGCCTGAAAGCTCGGGTAAAACAACAATGGCGCTGCATACAATTGCTGAGGCGCAGAAAAAAGGCGGCATCTGTGCCTTCGTGGATGCGGAACATGCACTTGATCCGGTCTATGCCCGTAAGCTCGGCGTTGACCTTGAAAACCTGCTGATCTCGCAGCCGGATACCGGTGAACAGGCGCTGGAAATTACGGATACGCTGGTGCGTTCCGGTGCGATTGACGTGCTGGTTGTCGACTCCGTTGCAGCTCTGACACCGCGTGCGGAAATTGAAGGTGAGATGGGCGATTCCCTGCCGGGTCTTCAGGCACGTCTGATGAGTCAGGCTCTGCGTAAGCTGACCGCTTCGATTTCCAAGTCCAATACGATGGTTATCTTCATCAACCAGATCCGTATGAAGATCGGTGTGATGTTCGGTTCGCCTGAAACCACGACCGGTGGTAATGCGCTGAAGTTTTATGCTTCTGTTCGTCTGGATATCCGCCGCATCGGTTCGATCAAAGAGCGCGATGAAATCGTAGGTAATCAGACCCGCGTTAAGGTTGTTAAAAACAAGCTGGCTCCTCCGTTCAAGCAGGTTGAGTTCGACATCATGTATGGTGCCGGTGTTTCCAAGACCGGTGAGCTGGTTGATCTCGGTGTTAAGGCTGGTATTGTGGAGAAATCCGGTTCGTGGTTCTCCTATAATTCGCAGCGCCTTGGTCAGGGGCGCGATAATGCGAAAAACTTCCTGAAGGAAAATCCGGAAGTGGCTAATGAGATCGAACTGACTTTGCGTCAGAATGCCGGTCTGATTGCCGAGCAGATGCTCGACAATGGCGGCGGTGAAGATGATGCACCGGATGCCGCTGAAGCGTAATTGATTGCGCTCAGATCATTGATAAGATCGCAATACCCCGCATTACATGCCGTGATGCGGGGTATTTTGTTGCTGCGGCACTTCAATGCATGCAGATATATGGGCGGATATCTGGACACTGCATGATCATCTGTTTAAAAGCAGGCAGTAACAATAACGGATATGGTTACATGCTGAAGGCGATCGGGTAATTATCTGGCCGGATCAAGCTGTTGCGCAAACCGGATCCCATACTTATTTGAGATATGACAGGCCGTGTTACTACGGTTTAAATCGGGCAGAACCCAAAGGTGAATAATGAGCGGCGTTAACGAGATCAGGTCAACATTCCTCGATTATTTTCGTAAGAATGGCCATGAAGCGGTGGCGTCGAGCCCGCTTGTGCCACGCAATGACCCGACTTTGATGTTCACCAATGCCGGTATGGTTCAGTTCAAGAACGTCTTTACCGGTCTTGAAACGCGCCCTTACAGCCGTGCTGCAACTGCGCAGAAATGCGTGCGCGCCGGTGGTAAACATAATGATCTGGATAATGTCGGCTATACTGCACGCCACCACACATTCTTTGAAATGCTGGGGAATTTCTCCTTCGGCGATTATTTCAAAGAAGAGGCAATTACCTTTGCATGGAATTTGCTCACCAAAGAATTTGGTCTGAACAAAGATAAGCTGCTTGTTACCGTTTATCATACGGATGACGATGCTGCGAATTACTGGAAAAAGATTGCCGGTCTGTCGGATGATCGTATCATTCGTATCGCTACCAATGACAATTTCTGGTCGATGGGTGATACCGGCCCTTGCGGCCCTTGCTCGGAAATCTTCTTCGATCACGGCGACCATATCTGGGGTGGCCCTCCGGGATCAGCTGATGAAGACGGTGACCGTTTTATCGAGATCTGGAATCTCGTTTTCATGCAGTTCGAGCAGATTACAAAAGAAGAGCGCATTGACCTGCCGCGTCCGTCGATCGACACAGGTATGGGGCTGGAGCGTGTTGCTGCTGTCTTGCAGGGCGTGCACGACAATTATGATATTGATCTGTTCAAAGCGCTGATCCGTGCGTCGGAAGAAGCAACCGGCGTGAAAGCTGAAGGCGGACAGCGCGCCAGCCATCGCGTGATCGCCGATCATCTGCGTTCTGCCAGCTTCCTGATTGCCGATGGTGTTTTGCCGTCCAATGAAGGTCGTGGTTATGTGCTGCGCCGTATCATGCGTCGCGCCATGCGTCATGCACAGTTGCTTGGTGCGCGCGATCCGCTGATGTACCGTTTGCTGCCGACACTGGTTCGCGAAATGGGACAGGCTTATCCGGAGCTGGTGCGTGCAGAAGCTCTGATTTCTGAAACGCTGAAGCTTGAAGAAACCCGTTTCCGTAAAACACTGGAACGCGGTCTTGGTCTCCTAAGCGATGCAACAGAGAATATGAGCGAAGGTCAGAGCCTTGATGGTGAGACTGCATTCAAACTCTATGACACCTATGGTTTCCCGCTTGACCTGACGCAGGATGCACTGCGCCAGCGCGGCATTACTGTTGATACCGATGGTTTCAGCGCTGCGATGGAACGCCAGAAGGCTGAAGCCCGTGCTAATTGGTCAGGCTCCGGTGATGCGGCAACGGAAAAAGTCTGGTACTCGGTACGCGATAAAGTCGGCGCGACAGAGTTCCTCGGTTACGATACCGAAAAGGCTGAGGGCGTTGTAACCGCTCTGGTTCGTGATGGTCAGATCATCGACAAAGCTGCACAGGGTGAAACTGTCAGCATTATCGTCAACCAGACACCATTCTATGCGGAATCCGGTGGTCAGCAGGGCGATGCCGGTTTCATCTATGGCGATGGTTTTGTCATTGAAGTGACCGATACGGTGAAAAAAGCTGACGGTGTTTTTGTCCATCAGGCAATAATCCGTGAGGGTAAGCTCGCAACCGGTGATGCCGTTGAGCTGGTGGTTGAACATGACCGCCGCAGCCGCATGCGCTCCAATCACTCGGCAACCCATCTGCTGCACGAAGCTCTGCGCGAAACGCTTGGTGATCACGTGGCGCAGAAGGGTTCTCTCGTTGCTCCTGAACGTCTGCGTTTTGACTTCTCACATCCGAAACCGATCAGCGAAGAAGAGCTGCGCAAGGTTGAGAGCATTGCCAATGAGATCATTCTGCAGAACTCACCGGTAACGACACGCCTGATGGCCGTGGATGATGCAATCGAAGCCGGTGCGATGGCACTGTTCGGTGAGAAATACGGCGATGAAGTCCGCGTGGTTTCCATGGGTACTGCGACACAGGGCGAAAAAGCTGGCAAAACCTATTCTCTGGAACTGTGCGGTGGCACGCATGTCCGTCAGACCGGTGATATTGGTCTGGTACGCATCGTATCGGAAGGCGCGGTTGCAGCCGGTGTTCGCCGTATGGAAGCGCTGACCGGTGAGGCCGCACGTCTTTATCTGGAAGAACAAGATGACCGTGTTAAAGCGATTGCATCTGCTCTGAAGACCACGCCGTCGGAAGCTCTGGATCGTGTGAACAGTTTGATTGATGAACGCCGTAAGCTGGAAAAAGAGCTGACAGAAGCTCGTAAGAAACTGGCTCTCAGCGGCGGTTCTTCCAAATCGGACAATGAAGCGAAGACCATTAATGGTGTTCAGTTCATGGGACGCAGTGTGACCGGTGTTGCACCGAAAGACCTGAAGCCATTGGCGGATGAAGGTAAGAAAGCACTCGGCTCCGGCATTGTTGCTTTCATCGGTGTGAGCGAAGACGGTAAGGCCAGTGCAGTTGTTGCTGTGACGGATGATCTGACATCGCGATTCAGTGCTGTTGATCTGGTACGTGTTGCGTCGGCAGCGCTTGGCGGTCAGGGCGGCGGCGGCCGTGCAGATATGGCGCAGGCTGGTGGTCCTGATGGCAGCAAGGCTGATGAAGCACTGGCAGCGCTTGCTAAAGCCATTGAAGGCTGAGCTTTGAGAAAATGCTGAAATAAGAAAGCCGCCGGAATTTTCCGGCGGCTTTTTGTTTATAAAAGATGTGAAGATGCCGGAGGAGGTATCTTCATCACGAATTTGGGTTGAGGAAACGGGCGGAGAACTATGAGTAAAGTTGTTCTGATTACAGGTGCAAGCCGTGGTATCGGGCGGGCGGCAGCAATTTTGTGCGGTGAAAGAGGCTGGTCGGTCGGGATTAACTATGCCGGAAATCGCGAAGCTGCAGAGCTGACTGCCGAGGATGTGCGCAAAGCAGGCGGACAAGCGATCATCTTACAGGGCGATGTCGCTGTTGAAGCCGATGTCATCGCGATGTTTGACGAGACTGAAAAGCAGTTTGGTCAGCTGGATGGCGTTGTGGTCAATGCCGGTATTGTTGCGCCGTCACAGCAATTGGCTGATATGAGTGCGGAACGGCTGAAACGCATGTTCGACGTGAATGTGCTGGGAGCCTATCTCTGCGCCCGCGAAAGTGCGCGACGCCTGTCTGTTGAGCGGGGCGGCAAGGGCGGTTCGATTGTTCTGGTGTCATCCGTTGCTTCGCGGATTGGCTCGCCGTTTGAATATATTGACTATGCCGGTTCAAAAGCTGCCGTGGATACATTGGCGCTCGGCCTGTCAAAAGAGCTGGGTGCTCAGAAGGTGCGCGTCAATGCTGTGCGCCCGGGTTTGGTGAATACGGATATTCATGCCAGTGGCGGGCAGCCGGACAGAGCACACAGGCTGGGTGTGAATACGCCAATGGGGCGGCCGGGTGAAGCCGTTGAAATTGCCGAAGCAATTGTCTGGCTGTTGAGTGATGCTTCATCTTATACATCCGGTGCGCTGCTGGATGTATCCGGTGGTCGTTGAAGCATAATGCCCCAAGTCGCGCTGTTTTAAGCAGAGGTGAAAATGTGAGGCGTACTCAGCATTGCGCGAAAATCTGTGTCAAAATAAAAGGCGCTGTGTTTGATGCACAGCGCCTTTACAATTTTAGAGTAATTTCCTTAAACTTGGATCAGTTCAAGGTAGCATTATGCTCTGATTTTAAAGTGTTAGAGCGAGTTTTGTGTGCCAAGTCCGGTACACGGCGCTCTACTGAAATTTATTTGCTGTAGATGAAGTCCGGCAGGTTCAGCAGCAGTTTTTTCAATTCCGGTTCATCAACACGCGCTGCAGCTTCTTCAGGGCTGACCCATTCACTGATACGCTGACCGCGCTCCGGCCAGTTCTTCGCCATGCGTTCAAATTCAACGGCATAGACATTAACGGTAAAGCTTGGAATGGCTTCGGCAGGCAGATCATATTTCATATAATCAAACTGACCAACAGGATCAGGATTAACAGAGCCGCGAATGCCCGCTTCCTCAAAAGCCTCACGCAGTGCCATGTCATGCAATGTCTTGCCGGCTTTAGGCCAGCCTTTTGGTGTAATCCAGCGACCGGTGCCGCGACTTGTAATCAACAGAATTTCAGGAGAGGGGCCGGGATTTCGATAGACCAATGCCGCAACCTGCAGAAGGCGTCCTGCAGCTGTTAAAATCCGTTTATCTGTCGCGACAATTCCGCTTCCCTGTATATTCACTGAGTTTATTTACCTTTTTATATATTTTGTTGGCCATTTTGAATATATGGCATTTATTCATATGCTTATTCTGAGATGCATATTATTTATGCAACTCATTATCCTCATCAATATGGTTTTAAATTGTCTGAGGTGTGATCGTCTCAAGAATAAGACGAATTATATTTGTTAAGTTCCGGCGCTTTATCTGTCAGGATATCATGTTGACCACCCATTCCGGTCAGTATGATCTGGCAGCGCTTATTTTTTGTAGTTTACGCAGATAAAAATTTAGCACAGCTGCCGGTTTTATCAGTTGCTCGGAGCCGGCATTGCAGTGTCGCCATCAGAAAAATCTGACGGCGACACAAATCATTTAACCGCGATGGCCTTTGGCAATCGGTTCCTGATAGGTGAAACCCATATCCCAAGGGAAATAAATCCATGTGTCCTGCGAGACTTCGGTGACGAATGTATCAATCAGCGGGCGTCCCTGCGGCTTGGCATAAACAGTCGCAAAATGTGCTTTTGGCATCATATCGCGTACAATTTTTGCGGTCTTGCCGGTGTCGGTGAGGTCATCAATGACCAGAACGCCTTCGCCGCCATTTTCCAGCAGTTTTTCACCGATGGATTTGATAACGCGCAATTCACCCTGTTCACTGTAATCATGATAGGAGGCAATGCAGACGGTCTCGATCATGCGGATGCCAAGCTCACGGCAGATAATGGCTGCCGGTACCAGACCGCCGCGGGTGATAGCGACAATTGCGTGCCAGTCTTTACCCTGTCCGGAAATACGCCATGCGAGTGCGCGGGCATCGCGATGAAATTGGTCCCAGGAAACCGGGAAAGCTTTATCAGGCAAGGACATCGAAATGCTCCGTTTATAAAATAGTCTGACAGATCCGCCGTCTCAGATGAAAGTTGCGGTGGCTCTGTACTATTGTTTCGTTTCAGTATGATTCAAACCGGCAGAGAGTTTGAAAACAGTAAAATATCCGCCGGGAACCGGATTCATTACATCCGCTTCTTATCAGAAATAATGACGGTATTCTGGCAGAGTACAAGACCCTAAATTCGGCACATCATTGCAGATTTACCGTTCTCAGGTGATTTACCGTGATAAACGAAAAAGCACTTTTCTGGCAATATTAACTTTGCCACAACCGCAGATAAATCTGCTGTTGTGTGTGATTTTCATTTGTTTTCGTTTTCTTTCGTTTCTCGTGCCGGATATAGAGCACTTCTGCGCTGGAGCATGTCGCGGAAAAGCGGGTGCTGGTTTTCCGATAGTGACATGCGTAAAAACAAAGAGATAGAGCGAGCGCAGTGAATGCAATTCAACGCAACACGCTCTAGAGCGGTTTACGTCCATGCTGGATCGCAATACTCGCTCTAGATTCTTTAGTTTGTCGCATTATCCTACGCAAAACCGCTTCGCACTTTTGCCGGAAATGCTCTGGAAACAAGGATCAGCGTGAAAACAGTGTCAGACAGGGCATATTCGCCAAAAATGAGCGTGTGACACCGCCAAAGATCAGCTCTTTCAAGCGCGACTGGCTGTAAGCCCCCATAATCAGCACATCAATTTCATTGGCTTCGACATAGGCGCGCAGACGATCCTGAACGGTTTGCCCTTCGGAAGGGATCAGATCAATTCTGGCTGAGATATCGTGGCGCTGATAGGCCTGCTGCAATCTGACCGCGATTTCCGGTGCTTCGCGCGGCGCGTCAGGGTCGCGGTGTGGGGCAGGGATAACCGTTGTTGCTGCTTCTTCACTCTCGGGTTTTGGTGCGTTGACCCAGACAATGCGCACGGTTGCGCAATGGCGTGCCAGCGGCAAAGCATCGAAAGCAGCGCTGGACGCTTCATATTTTCCGTTAAAAGCGATAGCGAGCTGACGGATGCTGCGGGGCGGATGGAAATTATACGGCACAATAAGTGTCGGGGTTTTGGTATTATATACGAGTTGATCCAGAGGGGTGATCTGTGTGTCCGGATCATCCGGATCGGCCTGTCCGGCAAGGATGAGATCTGCAGCCATGCCGAATTCATTGATGGTCTGGCTCGCATTGTCGCTTTCGGAGCGGACGATCAGGAATTCAGACGTTGTGGCATAGCGGGCAATCTGTTCCTGAAAGAGGTGGGCAACAGCCTCGGCATTTTTCTGATGATGCCGAAGATGCCCTTCATAAAAACTGGCATCTATAAAGCCGCTTGCATCAGAATAAATAACCGGTGTCGGAATAACATAGAGGCCGGTTACATGCATGGGCTCCCCGTCTTGCGCGAGCAGCGCAAGAGCCCTGTATATTCTCTGCAATTCCTGTGTGCTGCGGATATAGGCGATGACGGTACGATAGGACATGGATAACACTCCGTATTCGTTACGCGTGAAAGCTGCGCAAATTCAGATGATTTTATTTCTCGGCATCAATCCCCCTTTTATAGCGGGGGATCAGTCATAATCTGCTGTCCGTTTCCTCAATAATACCTGACGTGTATTATAACGTATTTTATGGCGGTGATAAACGCAAATGCTTGCAATTATTGCTGAATATCTGCCAGCATTTTCTCAACGGCTGCGGCTGCTGCGGCGAGTTTTTCCTCATCGCGTGCACGCACAACCAGCTCTGTCGAAAACTTGCCGTTCTCGAATTTCGGATAAGAGCCGATGATTGTTTCAGGATGGGTTTCCTGAACTTCACGCAGAGGAATGCCGATCACACCCTCGCCAAACGGGCAGATAATTGTGCGGGAATGAAAGCGGCTGCCGGTACGCAAAGTGGGCAGAATATTCTCGACCATTGCCTGAAAAACGGAAGGCACACCGGCCATCACATAGACATTGGCAATAATGAAACCGGGGGCAACAGAAACCGGATTGTCAATATGCTGTGCGCCTTGCGGCATTCGCGCCATGCGCTGGCGCGACGGCGTGAATTCCATGTCTCTGGATTTATAATGAGCAGCCAGCAATGCCATGGCTTTTTCATCATAAATACAAGGCAGGCTGAAAGCGGCAGATACGGCATCCGCAGTGATATCGTCATGGGTCGGGCCGATACCGCCGGACGTAAACAGATAGTCATATGCTTCGCTCAATTCAAGCACTGCCTTAACAATGGCCGGCTGATCGTCGGCGACAATACGAACTTCGGTCAGATCAATACCGGCATCATAAAGACGGTCGGCCATATAGCCGATATTTTTATCTTTGGTACGGCCGGAGAGCAGTTCGTCGCCGATTGCCAGCATTGCCGCACGGATAATCACGGGTTGTTTATTCGTCATGGGAGACTCCATTTACAACCAGAACATGACCGGACTGGGCACCGATCGTCAAGGGATCCTGATGTGCTGATTTACGATCCGCATTGTTTCATAAAGCGGAAGCATTGCTGTGTTAACGGCCGGTTATTGTCCTGAATGTTGAACAGTGCGTCCTGTAAGTCGCGACTGGTGCATTTCAATTTCTGTATTAAATAGAATGCATGGATATCAATGTGGTTGTCGGTTTTGTCTCAGAACAGCATCGGCAGACCTGATTAAAACGGAGAATTTTCGAATATGGCTAAGGTTCTGGTACTTTATTATTCCGCTTATGGTCACATGGAACAGATGGCGAAAGCCGCTGCAGAAGGTGCGCGCGAAGCCGGTGCTCAGGTGGATATTAAACGCGTTGCAGAACTGGTGCCTGCTGAAGTTGCCAAGGCTTCCGGCTTCAAGCTGGATCAGGAAGCAGAAGTTGCAACACCTGCAGATCTCGAAAATTACGATGCGATCATCGTTGGCGTTTCTTCGCGCTTTGGCACCATGTCCTCGCAGATGAAAAACTTCTTTGACCAGACCGGCGGTCTGTGGGCCAAAGGCGCATTGGTGAACAAAATCGGTTCCGTTATGGCTTCGTCTGCAACACAGCATGGCGGTCAGGAACTGGCGCTGATCTCCACCCAGTGGCAGCTGCAGCATCACGGTATGATCATTGTTCCGCTGTCTTATGCCTATCAGGGTCAGCTTGGTAATGATGTTGTTCGCGGTGGTGCACCTTATGGTATGACAACCACTGCCGATGGTGACGGCTCCCGTCAGCCTTCCGAGCAGGAACTCGAAGGTGCACGTTTCCAGGGCAAGCGCGTAGCTGAAATCGCCGCTAAAGTTCACGGCTGATTATAGAGCAGGGCAGGAATGTCCTCGCGGATAATCTGAAAAAGCGGCTCCGGCCGCTTTTTTTATTGCGTGTTCACGGCCGGAAACTTGCGTGAAAAATGACCGGTAAACAGGTGAATTCTGGCCTGTCAGCGACAGAATCCCTTAGCAGTCTGCAGATTCGCAATGTCGGCATTTCGTGCCTTGGATCGTGTAAAATTGGGAACCTCTTGGTGCTACAGAGGGCAAAATGCCGGTTTTCAGGGGTTATTTCTGTGTTTAACCCTGCTTTTGCGGGGTCGAAAAGGAAAACTCTGCTTGGTTCAGCTGTTTCTTTGAATAAACTTCGCCAATCCGGCTGAGTCGTAACCAGCGGAAAAAAACACGAAAGGAATTACCTCATGAACAAGAATGAACTGGTTGCTGCCGTTGCAGAAAAATCAGGTCTCACCAAGACCGATGCTGCTTCAGCCGTTGACGCTGTGCTTGAATCCGTCACCGGTGCATTGAAGGACGGCGGCGAAGTTCGTCTGCCAGGTTTTGGTATTTTCTCCGTCTCCCATCGCGCAGCTTCCACAGGCCGTAATCCTTCGACCGGCAAGGAAGTTGAAATTGCTGCGCGCAACGTACCAAAATTCTCGGCTGGTAAAGGCCTGAAAGACGCTGTTAACAGCTAATCAGTCTGTGACGAGGGCAGGGGAAATTCAGATTATTCCTGCTCTGCCAGAGATCTGCGGAAACGGCATTGCTGTGATTTTAAACAAGAGCAGCAAGTGCCGGTAATTTCCGGCCGATCTGAATTGATATAAAAAAGCCGCGAAGACTGTCTGGTCTCTGCGGCTTTTATTTTATGCAGGAATATATGTGGCCCGAATTTTGAGCGGCGCTTGTTATTTATTGCTCGGCGGATTGTTGCCGATATCCATGATGATCGAGCCGCTGATTTTCACTCTGGTCTTGCCGACCATAAAACTGCCGTCCGGATTGCTCTGAAGATAGGTTTCATCCGGTTCTGCCTGCGGCGGTGTCACAATGGGTTTGGCAGGTTTAACACCGGGCAGGGAGTAGACAGGTTCGGGAGTTTCCTGCGTTGCCTTTACCGGTGCGCGCATGTCCTGAGCCGAGGCGGGCAAGGTCAGCAGCAGGGCTGCCCCTGTCATGAATGCGGATAATGTTGCCGTTTGTCGTTTTCTCATGGGAAAGCATTGTCCGTTTGTTACAGGCTGAGATGAATTTGGCATAATAGCTGTCTTCATAATCAGCAATGAATCATGGCATAATATAGTGCAGGAAAACAATTCCCGTAGTGCACAGCCGCCGGATCGCGCCGGCGGAATGGTTAAAATTCATAACAATTTCGTGAGTAATGCCGGAAGATGCGCGGCCGATAATATAAGGTGTAAAAATCCGGTTTTTAGTCTAAGCTTCAAAGAATTGATGTGAAAACGGCAAAAATTATATTGATCGGAGATAAATTTACCGTTTGCAGACAAAATCTTGCGCCGAAATTGGGCAAATCCTGACATTTCTGATCCGCATTTTCCTTCTTGTGAATGCGTTGAGCCGGAAACGGGTTTACCAACCGGCCTGATATGAGCCGGTAATTTCGTTGCCGGACAATGCTGATGACCATAGCGTGACCAAGCATGAGTTGACAATTTTCAGCTTAACGTACAGTTATCGCACCCTATTTAATAAAAACGTGTGTCCAGCCATGCCGATTGGACATTCTTCGTTCTGTATCCATTCTGCGGCAGGAGTGCCACATAAGATGATTAAGCGTTTCATCATCGCGATTATATTGCTTGTTCTGGTATGCGGAGGGCTGATCGGGTTTAACCTGTTCCGTGCGCAGGCCATTAAGGACTTCTTTGCAAATATGAAGCAGCCGTCACAGGCCGTTTCAACCCTTGAGGTCAAACCGGGCCAGTGGCTGCCCGGCGTTGAAGCAATCGGTTCCGCCCGTGCTGAAGACGGTGTCAACCTGACTTTCCAGATCGACGGTATTGTCAAAGAAATCCTCTTCAAGCCTAACCAGCACGTCAAAAAAGGCGATCTTCTGGTGCAGCTGGATGATGAAATCCAGAAAGCTGATCTCGCAGCAAGCAAGGCTGAAGCCGAACTGAGCGAGCAGAATTACAAGCGCGCGCAGACATTGCGCACACAGGGCGTCGGCGCTGTATCCAATGTTGATACAACCGCTGCGGCTTTGTCTTCCGCAAAGGCAAATGTTGCCAAGGCACAGGCAACAGTTGATCTGAAGCGTCTTATTGCACCTTTCTCCGGTGTGATCGGTATTTCCCGTGTGGATATCGGCCAGTTCATGGCACCCGGCAATGTTGTGGCAACATTGCAGAATGTTGACACGATGCGTGTGGACTTCACCGTACCGGAGCAGGAACTGAAGAACCTGTCGATCGGTCAGGAAGTTCAGATCGGTGCATCCGCTGCAGATTATGCTTTCAAAGGCAAAATCATCGGTATTGACCCGAAAATCGACCCTGCAAGCCGTCTGGTTTCCATTCAGGCACAGGTTGATAATTCTGAAAAATCACTGGTACCGGGTCAGTTCGTACAGGTTCGTGTTGTTCTGCCGGAAGAAAACAATGTGATTGTTCTGCCGCTGACCAGTGTCGTGACCAGCCTTTATGGTGACTATGTTTTCACTGTGGTGAAAAAAGAAGCTGCGAAAACCGATGCCGCTCAGGCAGCAGATGCGCCAAAGACAGATGCAGCAGCAACAGCTGATGATCTGATCCTGCATCAGGTGTTTGTGAAGCTTGGCCGCCGTACCGGTAATAATGTTGAAGTTCTGAGCGGCGTTAAGGAAGGCGATATTGTCGTGACTTCCGGCCAGAACCGCCTGAGCAACGGGATGGGTGCGCATATTGACAATAAGGTCAATCCTGCTGATGCCCAGAAGAAACCATAAGGTCGAGAGATGAGCTTTTCTGATAGTTTTATACGCAGGCCGGTTCTTTCGATTGTTGTTGCGCTGATGATTATCCTGCTTGGTTTGCAGGGGATTTTTAATCTGTCAGTGCGGCAGTATCCGGAAGTGGACGAAACGGTTATCACCGTTACGACCGCCTATGCCGGTGCCAGCGCGGAGCTCATTCAGGGCTTCATCACCGCGCCTATTGCGAAAGCAGTGGCGACGACTGAAAATGTTGACTATGTGACTTCCAAAAGTAGCCAGTCACTCAGCACTGTTACGGTTCAGATGAAGCTCGGGGCTAATCCCGATGCGGCGCTGACAGAGGTTATCTCCAAGGTCAATCAGGTTCGCGGCGATCTGCCGAGTGAATCGGAAGATCCGGTCATCTCCAAAGGTACCGGTCAGTCCTTTGCGACCATGTATCTCGCCGTTCAGAACCCGAATATGACCAATGAGCAGATCACGGAATATATTGACCGCGTGATCCGTCCGCGCATGTCCACCATTGAAGGTGTGGCCGATGCACAGATCCTCGGCGGTCAGGAATATTCCATGCGCGTATGGGTTGATCCTATCCGTATGGCTGCCCGTAATGTGACAGCTTCGGAAGTGCTGGCTGCGATTAAAGCATCCAACTTCCTGTCGGCACCGGGTAAGACAAAGAACGAATATTTCGCAACTGCGATTACCCTGCGTTCCACTTTGCAGACGCCTGAGGCTTTTGCGGAGATGCCTATCCGTGCGGAAGGTTCCGATATTATCCGTATGCGCGATGTTGCCAATGTTGAACTGGCCGCAAAGAGCACGGATACTGTTGTGACATTCAACGGTTCCAGCGGTACATTTATCGGTGTGTTCCCGACGCCTTCGGCTAACCCGATTGACATGGCAACAGCCGTGAACAAGGAACTGCCGAGCATTCAGGACAGCCTGCCGCAGGGCATGAACATCATTCTGGTTTATGATGCGACCGAGCAGATTTCTTCTTCGATTGTTGAGGTTTTCAAGACAATTGCAGAAGCGATGATTATCGTTGTTATCGTGATCCTGCTGTTCCTTGGCTCGTTCCGTTCGGTTCTGATCCCGATTGTTACCATTCCGATCTCGCTGATCGGTGTGTGTTTCTTCCTGTTCATTCTCGGATTCTCGATCAATCTTCTGTCCTTGCTGGCGATGGTTCTTGCCATCGGTCTGGTGGTGGATGACGCGATCGTGGTGCTTGAGAATATTCACCGCCATATTGAAGAAGGTCTGACACCGATCCATGCATCCTTTGTGGGCATGAAGGAAATTACCTCTTCCATCGTGGCGATGACGATTACACTGGCTGCGGTGTTTGCACCGCTCGGCTTTACCGGTGGTTTGACCGGTTCGCTGTTCCGTGAATTTGCGTTCACACTTGCCGGTGCGGTTATTCTGTCCGGTGTGGCGGCGCTGACCATCTCTCCGATGATGTGTTCGCGCATGCTGAAACATGGTGAAGCCAGCCGCTTTGCCCAGTTTGTAGACCGTTTGTTCACTCGTTTTGAAAACGGCTATGAACGCTGGGTTTCCGGTTCTCTGAACTATCGTCCGATCACCATGCTGGTCGTTGTGTCTCTGGTTGGTGTTATGGGCTTCCTGTTCGTGAACACCTCATCGGAACTGGCTCCTGAAGAAGATTCCGGTGCGTTGTTCTCGATGTTCAGCGGCCCTAAATATGCGACATCAGACTATACCAAGCTTTATGCAGACCAGATCGATGAACTGACAAAAGATCTGCCTGAACTGAAAGCCCGTTTTAACATTGTCGGTTTCGGCAGTGCGACAAATGAAGGTATTGCTCTGTGGGCATTGAAAGACTGGTCGCAGCGTGACCGTTCGCAGAAGCAGATTCAGGAAGACCTGACCAAGCGTATTAAAGATGTGACCGGCGTACAGGCCTTCATCTTTGCTCCGCCGTCGCTGCCGGGTACCGGTGGTGGTCTGCCGATTTCGATCGCGATCCAGTCGACAGGTTCGTCGGATCAGGTTTTCGAAATCTCTGAGGAAATCAAGAATGAAGCGCAGGCTTCGGGACAGTTCATCATTGTTCAGAACTCCCTGTCGTTCAATTCTCCGCAGACAACAATTGAAGTTGACCGTGAACGTGCATCCGCAATGGGTGTGACTGTCAGCGAAATCGGTGCGACCCTCGGTCTGATGACCGGTGGTGGTAAGGTTGCCCAGTTCGACCGTGATAATAACAGCTATGATATTATCATGCAGGTGCCGGATGAGTATCGCCGCAATCCGTCCAAGCTCGGTGAATTCTATGTTCGCAGTGCTTCGGGTGAGATGGTGCCGCTGTCTGCCGTGGTGAAGATTGTAAATCAGGCTTCCCCGACTGCAATTGAACAGTTCAACCAGCTGAACTCCTCAACGATTTCGGCTCTGCCGCTGCCAGGTGTTACAACCGGTGACGGTCTGAAAACGATCCTTGATATTGCCAATGCCAAGCTGCCGGAAGGCTTCTTCATTGACTATTCGGGTCAGTCGCGTCTGGAAATCGAGCAGGGTAATACAATCCTGATCGCCTTTTCGCTCGCTGTTATCGTGATTTATCTGGTGCTGGCTGCACAGTTCGAAAGCTTCCGCGATCCGTTCATTATTATGATGACCGTTCCGCTGTCGATTTTCGGTGCGATTGTGCCGCTGAACCTTGGTCTCGGTACGCTGAATATCTATACGCAGGTTGGTCTGATTACCCTTGTGGGGTTGATTACCAAGCATGGTATTCTGATGGTGGAATTCGCCAATCAGCAGCGCCATGAACACGGACTGAGCCGTCACGATGCGATTATCGCTTCGGCTAAAACCCGTCTGCGTCCGATCCTGATGACAACTGCAGCTATGGCGCTTGGCGTTGTGCCGCTGATGATGGCAACCGGTGCCGGTGCGGCAGCGCGTTACTCCATGGGTCTGGTGATCTTCACCGGTCTGATGGTCGGTACAATGTTCACCCTGTTTGTGGTGCCGATGTTCTACACGCTGATCTCTGCGAAGACCGTTAAACCTCTGGTTTCGGTTCCGACAGAGGAAGAACTGAAGGCGGAAGTGCAGTCTGCCCATCACTGATGTGACAGAATATGAAACTAAAAAAGGCCGGTCTTTATGACCGGCCTTTTTATTTTGAAGATATTGCTTCCGGATTTATTCAAAGAAAAATACAAAATTATTCACTCTGGTGATTTGAGGCTCTGGTATTGTGTAGTCGTTACTATATATATGATCCATGACCAAATTTTCCGTTCTTGATCTCGCGCCGATCACACTCGGCAGCACCGCAGCACAAGCCATGCAGAACAGCGTTGAGCTTGCACAACATACCGAGAAACTCGGCTTCCAGCGTTACTGGCTGGCCGAGCATCATAATATGCCGGGCATTGCCAGTGCGGCGACAGCTGTGCTGATCGGCCATGTGGCCGGTGCCACAAAATCCATCCGTGTCGGGGCAGGCGGTATTATGCTGCCGAACCATTCGCCACTGGTGATTGCTGAGCAATTCGGCACCTTGGCCTCGCTTTACCCAAACCGTATTGATTTAGGCTTAGGGCGTGCACCGGGCACGGATCAGGTGACATCCTATGCCTTGCGGCGCAATTCCAGCTCGGATGCGCAGTCCTTTCCGCAGGATGTGGTGGAGCTGCTGGGCTATTTCGGCGAGCCGACTACAGAACAGCGTGTGCGTGCTTATCCGGGGTCGGGCCTGAATGTGCCGGTCTGGATTCTCGGCTCCAGCCTGTTCGGGGCACAGCTGGCGGCTATGCTTGGTCTGCCTTATGCTTTCGCTTCCCACTTTGCTCCGGGTGATCTGGATGATGCGATTGCGCTTTACCGCCATCGGTTTGAGCCGTCGCAATATCTCGATAAACCTTATGTGATGGCCGGATTTAACGTCTTTGCAGCCGATACGGATGCGGAAGCCCGTTTGCTGTTCACTTCCATCCAGCAGGCTTTTGTGAATTTGCGCACCGGTAATGCAGGGCAGTTGCCGCCGCCGGTAGAAGGCTATGAAGAAAATCTCGATCCGCGCTTTGTTCCGATCATCAAAGCTGCGCTTGCCTGCTCCGCTGTGGGCAATAAAGAAACGATACGCCAGCAGATTGATGCTTTTGTTGCCCGTACTGATGTTGACGAACTGATGATTACAGCGCAAATTTTTGACCATCAGGCGCGCCTGCATTCATTTGAATTGCTGGCGGAAGCAGTCGGACTAAAACCGGAATAAGAGCATGGTTGAATTGGCAGTACGTACCAGGGAAACAGGCGCAGTAGCGACATTACAAGGGCAGGGACAGGGGCAGGAGAAGCCGCTGATCCGCTCGCTGACCGGTGGGGAACTGACACTGGAAAATACGGTTTCCGGTGCGGGTTTCAATGCGATTGATCTGCTTTATGCGTCTCTCTCGGCCTGTCTGGTGATGAGTGCACGTATAGCCGCGCGCAAGCTCGGTTTGATTGAGCGTATCAGCAGCTATGAGGTCAAAGTCAGCGGTGAGAAGACGGAGCATGAGCCATATCGCATCACGCGGTTCAATGTGCAGTTTCTGATTGCCGGTGAACTGTCTGATGATGAGCGCCATGAACTGGCAGAAGCGGCTGAAGCCATGTGTACAGTCAGCAATACACTGAAGGCCAATGCTGATGTGGCTTTCACGGTCTCTGCATAAATAAAAAAAGCCTGCCGCGATTATCACGGCAGGCTTTTTGTTCGAGCTAAATATTAGCGATTAGCTGTTGAGCTTCAGCCAGTCTGCCAGTGATTTTCGGCTGTTACCGTCACGGCCGGTAAAGCTCTCTGCAGCGCACATGGAATTGAGGATGGCTTCCTGCGTGGATTCTGTTGCTGCACGGAACAACTGGTCAATCTTGTCTTCATTCAGCGCCTGCATGGTCACCAGATCGGACTTCTGGTCGTGATCAATAGTGTTGCCGGTGGTGAAGCCGATAACAATATCCCCGCTGCCATGACCCCAGAATGCACCAAGGCGTGCGATACCCGCACCGCAGCGGCGAATGACGCGCTGTAACTGGCGGTGCTCCAGCGGAATATCGGTTGCCATAATCATCATGATCGAGCCTTTTTCCGGTTGATCGGGGAAATCCGGTGTCGGATGACGGCCATCCGGCAGCGTCAGATCGCCTTTGCGACCGAAATTGGAAAGCACCAAAGTGCCCAGATGATAGTCTTTGCCATCCAGTTTGATGCGGCGGGATGAAGTGCCGATACCGCCTTTAAAGCCGAAACAGGTCATACCGGTGCCGGCACCGACATTGCCCTGTGCAACTGCACCGGTGGTTGCAGTATCGAGTGCCGCATAAGCGTGCTCTTCGGTAACGGCCATAGCCTGAATATCATTGAGCGGGCCGTCATTGCATTCGCCGACAACCGCATTAACGGTTGAGGTGGTGCGGCCGATATCGCTGTTCGCAGCAATAGCGCGTTTGATAAGTGCATTCACGCAGGTGCCGGTGCTGAGCGTATTGGTCAGCAGGATCGGCGTTTCCAGTGAGCCAAGCTCGTTGACCTGCACAAGACCGGCGCTTTTGCCAAAGCCATTGATGGATTCTGATGCTGCCAGAACCTTCTTGCGGAACATATTGCCGTCATGGGGCACAATCGCGGTAACACCGGTATTGATATTGCCTTCACGGATGGTGGTGTGGCCGACTTTTACGCCCGGAACATCGGTAATGGCATTATGCGCACCGGTCGGCATGATGCCGCAAACAATACCGAAATCGCGTGCTGAAGCAGACATAGGATACTCCTGTTAAAGCATTTCCAACAAAAATGCGAAGCGGTTTGCGTCGGATAATGCGTGAAAACAAAGATTTAGAGCGGTTAAAAATCCATCTTAAATGCAACGGCTCTAAATCCGTAGAGGCATGCGGTAAGAAACAGATCGCAGATAAAGAATGACAGCCCGACCGGTTTCCGGAGGGGCTGTCAGGGCATTATCATCAGGCATTAAAAAGAAACGTAGTATCACTTCTGCGGCGATACTGTCGTTTCAGTGTGGTGCTAATGCCCGACATATGATCAGTGCCAAGGAAATTAAACGGTCTTTTCCGGGGGAGGCCCAAAAGATCAGAACCGTTTACGGGGCGCTTGCGATCATGACGGTATCCGGCCAGAATTACGAAATTATGGCCGGATGAATTTAGTTTTATCGAAAATTAAGCCGACAGTTTTTAGAAACACAGTTTTCAAAGAAAACCGGTTCCGTTTTTAAACTGCTTTAGCAATCTCGATATATTTTTCCTGCAGGCTGCGGGTAATTGCACCCGGCTTGCCGTCTGCAATGACTGTGCCTGCAATTTTCACAACAGGGGTCACAAAACCGGAAGCACTGGTCTGGAAGGCTTCTTTCGCTTTGAAGGCTTCTTCAAGCGTAAAGCGGCGTTCTTCAATCTTCAGGCTCTGTTCTTCAGCAATTTTAAGCATGGCCAGACGTGTGCAGCCCGGCAGAATTGCATTGGAATTCGGGCGCACAATCAGTGAGCCTTCTGCGGTGATGATGAATGCACTGGAGGACGCACCTTCAGTAATATAGCCGTCTTCCTGCATCCATGCGTCCTGACAACCATGCGCGGTTGCTTCCTGCTTGGCAAGTACCTGAGCCAGCAACATCACAGTTTTAATGTCGCGGCGCTGCCAGCGGATATCATCCACAACGTGAATGGCAATACCGTTCTGCTGGGAGGCGGAACCGATCAGCTTTTTCACCTGTGTGAAAGCAACCAGTGTCGGTTTCATATCCGCGCTGTAAACGAAGTCACGATCCGCAGCACCGCGGGTGATCTGCATATAGACCACACCTTCAGTGAGATTGTTGCGCTTGATCAGCTCTTTTTGCATAGTGATGATGTCTTCGTCGCTCATCGGCGCCGGTACATCAATCATCTTCAAAGAACGGCCGAGACGCGCCATATGGGCATCATTGTCAACGAGCTTGCCATCGATAACTGCACTGACTTCATAAATCCCGTCTGCGAATACGAAACCGCGGTCAAAGACCGAAATCTTGGCTTCTTCTTCAGGGACATAGGCACCGTTTACATATACAATTCGGCTCACAACGCATTCCTTGGCGTTAAAATTTTATGGGAATCTGCTGAAACTGAAGCTATGAAAAAAAATCCGGCAGAGCCAATGCTTTGTTTTTTGGTTGTTATGCAAGATTTGCATATTCTGCATGACAGATATTCTGTCTGTGATAATGCGACATAAAATGCCGGAAAAGCGTGTTTCGGGGCGCAAAAAGAGCAATAACTTTTAATAGCGGTCAAGTCATAACCACGGGTTATCGGAACCGCTATTTTTTATGCTCTCGCTGGCACGGCCAGTTTGCCTAAGCTGATAAGCATAAGAGGAACTATGCCGGTTACAGGCTCTCAGCCTGTCCGGTTTATAAATATGTATGACGGGCTTTGTTTTATAACAATAAAAACAGAAACAAGCCGGACGGCATAAAGCGTCGGTCTGCAATCAGATAAAAGAACGCTGTGATCCGTCGAAATATCCTGTGCCGGTTGTGCAATGTTGCGGACAGGCATGGAGAATGCATAAGGGGAGAAACTGCGGGTGAAAACCAGTCAGAAAACGGTTATCCGGCTTGAAAAACTGCAAAAGCATTATGGCGCGCATATTGTTCTCAAAGAGATCGATCTGACTGTGACCTCCGGTGAGGTGCTGGCGATTATCGGGCCGTCCGGTTCGGGCAAAAGCACATTGCTGCGCTGCATCAATTATATTGAGCCGCCGGATGCCGGTATTGTCACGGTTGGTGATGTGACCCTGCAGGCCGAGAAAAAAGCCTCTGCCAAACAATTGCATGATCTGCGCCATTCGATCGGCATGGTGTTCCAGTCGTTTAATCTGTTCCCGCATATGAGTGTGCTGCGCAATGTCAGTCTGGCACAGGAGCGTGTGCTTGGCCGCTCGAAGAAAGAGGCCGATGAGCGCTCGATGGATCTGCTGGAGAAAGTCGGTCTTGCTGACAAAGCGCAGCAATATCCGATGCGCTGTTCCGGTGGCCAGCAGCAGCGGATTGCTATCGCCCGCGCTCTGGCACTTGATCCGAAAGTGATGTTGTTTGACGAGCCGACCTCGGCGCTTGATCCCGAGCTGGGGTTGGAAGTGCTGAGTGTCATGCGCAGGCTGGCTGACAGCGGCATGACCATGATTGTTGTGACCCATGAGATGGGCTTTGCCGAGAACGTCTCTGACACAGTGATGGTAATGGCCGACGGTAATGTGATTGAAAGCGGGCCCAGCCGCGAAGTGATGCGCAATCCGCAGACGGAGCGGGCGCAGCGTTTCCTCAAAGCGGTGAATGAGCGTTAAATGCTGGCAGATTTCTCCTATATCATTCGCGGATTGCCCTGGACTGTTGCACTCACGGTCTCGGCTCTGGCTGTCGGTACGATACTCGGACTGATCCTGATGCTGATGCGGCGTTCCAAGTTCTGGCCGCTGCGCCTGCTGGCAACCGCCTATATCAATCTGGTTCGCGGTATCCCGCCTCTGGTGTGGCTGTTTGTGATCTTTTTCGGTCTTGGCACCGGTTACATAACAATCAATCCGTTTATGGCGGCGCTGACCGGTTTTGGCATGATTGCCGGAGCCAATATGGCGGAGATTTTTCGCGGCGGCATGATGGCTGTCCATCACGGGCAGTTTGAAGCTGCAGAAGCGCTTAATCTCAGCCGTTATCATGCTTTCAAGGATGTGGTGGCACCGCAGATGCTGCGCGTATCGCTGCCATCTGCTGCCAGTTATGCGATTGGCCTGCTTAAAGACAGTGCGATTGCCTCAGCCATTGGCGTGACAGAACTGGCCTATCAGGGCAGCCAGCTGTCACAGATGACCTTCCGCGGCCTTGAGGTATTTGCCGTGGTGGCTTTGCTTTACATTCTTCTCAGCCTGCCGGTTGCATGGCTGTCACGGACTGCGGATATCTATCTGCGGGCAAAGGTGGCGCGATGATTGATTTTCCGATTGATGATGTCATTTCATGGATGCCGGAATTGCTCGACGGTCTGGCTCTGAGTGTCAAAGTCACACTGGCCAGTCTGGCGATTGGCATTCCTTTTGGCTTGCTACTGGCGCTGGGTGTGCAGGCAAAGTCGAAATTCACGCGCGGGCTGTGTCTGGTGATTGTTGAAATCGGGCGCGGTGCTCCGGCTCTGATCCTGCTGCAATTCATCTATTTCGGATTGCCGAGTGCCGGTATCACGATGACGTCGATTGTGGCAGCGATTGCGGCGCTGAGCTGGAATACCGGCGCCTATACAAGCGAGATTATCCGTGCAGGGCTTGAATCCGTGCCTGCCGGGCAGAAAGAAGCGGTGATGGCTTTGAATATGAGCCGGATTGACGGTTTGCGCTATGTGATCCTGCCACAGGGATTGCGTGTGGCTGTACCGGCTTTGCTCGGTTTTTCGATCCTGATTTTTCAGGCAACATCTCTGTGTTTCACCATTGCCATGCCGGAACTGATCAGCCGTGCCTATGAAATCGGTTCGACGACTTTCCTGTATTTTCCGGCTCTGCTGGCGGCAGGTATTCTCTATGCAATGATCTGCATTCCGGCATCTATGCTGGTAAGCTGGGTTGAAAAACGTGCGGGACGTTTCTCGCGGTAAATATAACAATAAACATAAACAATATGGGGTAGTGATATGAAATTAATGGGAAAAATGATCGTCGCAGCATCGGTTCTTGCCGGTGCGACAGCACTGGTTGCAGTGCAGGCCAATGCACAGAGCTGCACACCGAAAAACAGTTTTAAAACTGTTGAAGAGGGTGTGCTGACCATCGCTGTTACCACTTATGCGCCTTATTCCTATCTCTCACCGGAAGGCGAAGCCAAAGGCGTTGACGGCGATATTGCCAATAAGATCGCCGAGATGGAATGTCTGAAGGTTAAGGCTGTGGCCGTGGATACCGCTGCCGGTATTCAATATGTGCTGTCAGGCAAGGCCGATATCACCACCGGTGACTGGTATCGTACGGCAGAACGCGCCAAGGTGATGAACCTGTCGTGGCCGCTCTATAATGACCAGATGGGTATTTATACCAAGGAAGGTTTTGAAGAGGTCAAGGATATTGAGGGGAAAAGCGTTGGCACCGTGCAGGGCTATCTCTGGGTTGCTGACCTGAAGAAGCTGCTCGGCAGCAATCTCAAACTCTATCCGAATTCCGTGAGCATGCAGCAGGATCTGGCTGCCGGACGTATTGCTGTTGGCATTGACGGTTATTCTACCGGTGTTGTCGCCAAGAAGGCCGGAGCCATGCCGGATATTGAAGTGAAGGTTGCCAAGAGTGATGATCGTGTGAAAGCCACGACTGAGGCCGGACAGGGCAGCTTCCCATATTCCAAGAAAAATCCGGAACTTGGTGCGGCGCTTGATGCCAATATCAAGGCACTGCATGAAGATGGTACAATCAAATCTATTCTGACTGCCAATGGCATGGAAGCTTCAGCCGGTGATGTCGGCGAGCCACGTCTGATTGACTAAAAATAATAAAAGACCGGATTAATTTTAGTCCGGTCTCTCTTTTGCAGAAAGAAAGCTCATGGCGCTGGATCATTATTATACGCTTGGTCGCTCAGGTTTGCGGGTTAGCCGGATGGCGCTCGGCACCATGACTTTCGGTAATGCAGCTATTCGCGGGATCAGCGGCAGCTGGGGCAGCGCCGATGAGATATCAGGCGCGATATTTGATCATTATACCGATATGGGCGGCAATTTTATTGATACTGCCAATTCCTATGGTGCAGGTGCCAGTGAAAGCCTGATCGGGCAATTTATGCGCGAGAAAGGTAATCGTGAACGGCTGGTGCTGGCGACGAAATACAGCAACAGTCTTGAACCCGGCAATCCCAATGCAGGCGGTAACAGCCGCAAGGCCATGATGCGGGCGGTTGAAGATTCCCTGCGCCGTTTGGGAACGGATTATATCGACCTCTATATGGTGCATACATGGGATCGCATAACGCCAGCGGAAGAGGTGGTGCGCACGCTGGATGATCTGGTGCGAGCAGGAAAAATTCGTTACGGCGGACTGTCTGATGTGCCCGCATGGTATGCGGCTCGGGCGCAGACATGGGCGGAGTGCCATGCGCTGACACCTCTGATCAGTCTGCAATTGCCATATTCACTTGCCGAGCGGAATATTGAGCAGGAATTTGTGCCGCTAGCGCAGAATATGGGCTTGGGCATTACTGTCTGGAGCCCGTTATCCATGGGGCTGCTTTCAGGGAAATACCGCGTTGAGGGTGATCGCTGGGCAGGAGAAGGTCGCTTGACTACTGATGCATCCGGCAAAGGCATGGGGTTGTTTACTGCACGCAATCACGCCATTCTCTCGGCCTTGCAGGATGTGGCAGCAGAGCTTGAGCGTCCGATGGCACAGGTGGCTTTGAGCTGGGTGCTGAATCGCCCGTCTGTTGCATCACTGATTATCGGTGCGAGTAAACTGGCACAGTTGCAGGATAATATTGCGGCCTTTGAATTGCAGATGCCTGCGGAACTGAGCGCAAGACTGGATGCCGCAAGTGCTCTGCCTTCACCGCAGCCTTATGCTTTGTTTGATGCGGATTATCAGGCGGGGGTGCTGAATACCGGTACATCGGTTGGCGATAAACCTGCCTCTTATGCACCGCCGCAATGGATGTCGAAGGTGGATGATTTCACCTATGGCAAGGGTTGATTTTTATTTTACGGAGAGCGGTATATATTGCCGCTTTTATTAAATTTATACCTTAAGAAATTTATATAAAATCATGAATTGTAATAATTAATGATGTTTCATTTTCTTTACGTGGTGCGCAAAATAATCGCGTTTTATATATGAGATTTTTATATCTCTCCTTCTTTCCCTCTCTCGAACCACTATGCGTTTTGGCGCCATAGTTCCGCCTGATTTCGGCTCGTCGCGCTTAGTGCTGCTGCCGAAAGTGGCCGCTGCACTTGCACCGGCTGAAATTCAGGAGTTCGAAAAATGGATGTCATCATGATTGTCGCAGGCGCCGGATTTATCGGCCTGTCTTATTTCTATGCCCTTGTTTGCGACCGGCTGTGAGGGCGCGTCATGTGGTTTGATTATGTTCTCGGCGGCTCGGTAGCCGCATTGCTCAGCCTCTATCTGCTTTACGCACTGGCACGACCTGAGCGCTTCTAACACTTTGTTTTGTCGCATTGTCCTACGCATCGAAGCGGGAACAGAAATCAGTCCGGTGACTGATTTCCCCGCGTAGGCGCTTCGTACTAATGCTTTAAAAGACAGAAAGTATCTTCCAATGACTTTCAACGGAATATTGCAGATTACGATCCTGTTCGGGCTCACAATTCTGCTGGTGAAACCGGTCGGCGGGTATCTGACCCGCGTGTTTACCGGAGAACGAACCTTCCTCTCGCCGGTGATCGCACCGGTTGAACGCGGCCTCTATAAACTGGCCGGAACCCATGAAAAAGAAGAGCAACACTGGACGGTCTATGCGGCATCGCTGCTGATGTTCAGCATTGCCGGTTTTGTGGCGCTCTATCTGTTGCAGCGCCTGCAAGGTGCATTGCCTTATAATCCTGCGGGTATGCAGGCTGTGGAGCCGACATCTGCCTTTAATACGGCCATCAGCTTCATGACCAATACCAACTGGCAGGGCTATGGTGGTGAAAGCACGATGAGCTATTTCACCCAGATGGCCGGTATCACAGTGCAGAACTTTGTCTCTGCAGCGGTAGGTATTGCCGGTGCTATGGCGATTACCCGTGGTTTTGCTCGTTCTTCGAGCAATACAATTGGTAATTTCTGGGTCGATCTGACCCGCGCCACGCTCTATGTGCTGCTGCCGATCTGCATTATCGGCACGCTTGTGCTGGTCTGGCAGGGTGTGCCGCAAAATCTCAATGCCTATACGCTTGCGACCACGATGGAAGGTGCGCAGCAGACCATTGCGCAAGGGCCTGTGGCCTCGCAGATGATTATCAAACATCTGGGCACCAATGGCGGCGGCTTCTTCAATGCCAACTCAGCGCATCCGTTTGAAAATCCGACTGCACTGACCAATCTTATTCATCTGCTGTCGATTTTTGTGATCTCTACCGCCATGACCAATGTGTTTGGCCGTATGGTCGGCAATCAGCGTCAGGGCTGGGTATTGTTCGCGGTCTTCGGTGTGTTGGTGGTGCTGGGGACTTCGGTGCTCTATTGGGCTGAGGCCAGCGGTAATCCGCTGATGCAGGTTCTGGGCACTGTCGGCGGCAATATGGAAGGCAAAGAGGCACGCTTCGGCATTGCATTATCTGCCTTGTTCTCCGAAGTGACCACAGCCGCCTCTACAGGTGCGGTCAATAATATGCATGACAGCCTGATGCCGCTCGGTGGTCTGGTGCCGCTGTTCAATATGCAGATTCCAAATCTCGGCGGTATTGGTGCCGGTATCTATGGTATGTTGCTGTTCTTCATTCTGGCGATCTTCATTGCCGGTCTGATGGTTGGCCGCACACCGGAATATCTGGGCAAGAAAATCGAGGCCAAAGAGGTCAAGATGAGCCTGCTGGCCACGCTCGGACCATCGCTTGCCATTCTCGGTTTTGCTGCATTGGCTGTGGTTTTGCCGCAAGGGCTGTCGAGCATTCAGGATGCAGGCCCGCATGGTTTCAGCGAAGTGCTTTACGCTTACTCTTCCGGTGCCAACAATAACGGCAGTGCCTTTGCCGGTCTCAATGCCAATACGCCTTTCTACAATCTCACCATTGGTTTTGCGATGCTGATGGGGCGCTTTCTCCTCATTGTGCCGGTGCTGGCGATTGCCGGTTCACTGGCCGCCAAGAAAACCGTTCCTGCCTCTGCCGGTACATTGCCGACCGCAGGCCCGTTGTTTGTCGGTCTGGTCTTTGGTGTGACGATGATTGTCGGCGGTTTGACTTTCTTTCCGGCCTTGGCGCTGGGGCCGGTTGTCGAGCATTTCGCAATGCTTTCCGGTCAGCTGTTTTAAAGGTGCATGATGGCGAAGAATTCTTTTCTGATGAAGCAATTATTCCGTTCGAATACTGCACAGAAGAAAAATCTGTGCGGCTCCAATACCGCGCAGAAGCAAAATCTGCGCGGCACGGACAAGGATGATTGTCCCAAACTCACCAGTATCATGCTGATCCTTGTGCTGGCGATGCTGGCCGGTGTTTTCCTCGTGAAGGCGCTGACCGGAGTTTAAGTTAAAACATTAACTTATCACTCTACATCAATGAAAATTCTATGCAGTTTTGAATTAACTTGTATAAAATCAAGACGGAGGGCTCTCATGAGCCAGTCAAAATCTTCCAGTATTCTGGATGCCAAAATCCTGCTGCCTGCCATTGGCGGTGCTTTTCGCAAACTCGACCCGCGGGTGCTGGCGAAAAATCCGGTGATGTTTGTCGTTGCCGTTGTCACCGTGCTGACCACGGTGCTCTTTATCCGCGATCTGGCGGGTGGCGGCTCTGATCTGGGTTTCTCGTTTCAGATCATTCTGTGGCTGTGGTTCACTATTCTGTTTGCCAATTTTGCGGAAGCCGTGGCTGAAGGACGGGGTAAAGCGCAGGCGGAATCCCTGCGTCGCACCCGTACGGAAACCGAAGCAAAATTGCTCAGTGGCGACAGTAAAACCAATTACACTATCGTTGCAGGCAACAGCCTTAAGGTCGGCGATATTGTGTTGGTGGAAGCCGGAGACATTATCCCTTCCGACGGTGAGGTTATCGAAGGTGTGGCCTCGGTGAATGAGGCGGCTATCACCGGTGAATCCGCGCCGGTTATCCGTGAATCCGGCGGTGACCGTTCGGCGGTGACCGGCGGCACGCAAGTGCTGTCCGACTGGATACGGGTGCGTATTACCGCTGCTGCCGGATCGACCTTTATTGACCGGATGATCTCACTGGTCGAAGGCGCAGAACGCCAGAAGACACCAAATGAGATTGCGCTGAATATTCTGCTTGCCGGTATGACGCTGATCTTTGTTCTGGCTGTGGTGACCATTCCGAGTTTTGCCACTTATGCGGGCGGTTCCGTGCCGGTGATTGTGCTGGTGGCTTTGTTCGTCACGCTGATCCCGACTACAATCGGCGCTTTGCTCTCAGCCATCGGTATTGCCGGTATGGATCGTTTGGTGCGGTTCAATGTGCTGGCAATGTCCGGTCGTGCGGTGGAAGCTGCCGGTGATGTGGACACACTGCTGCTCGATAAAACCGGCACAATTACGCTTGGTAACCGTCAGGCGACTGAGTTCCGTCCCGTCACAGGTGTCAGCGAACAGCAACTGGCTGATGCGGCGCAGCTTGCCTCACTGGCCGATGAGACACCGGAAGGCCGCTCTATCGTCGTGCTGGCTAAAGAGAAATACGGCATCCGTGCCCGTGATATGGCAAGCCTTCATGCAAGTTTTGTGCCTTTTACCGCACAAAGCCGGATGAGCGGCGTGGACGTGGATGGCAGTATCATCCGCAAAGGCGCGGTGGATGCGGTGCTGAAATATGTCGAGGCAGAAGGCAGTAAAGCTTCTACTCCTGCCCAGCTACAGGAAATCCAGTCGATTGCCGCGCAAATTGCCAAGGCAGGCGGCACACCGCTGGCTGTGGTCAAAGACGGGCAGCTGATGGGCGTTGTCTCGCTGAAGGATATTGTCAAAGGCGGTATTCGTGAACGCTTTGCGGAACTGCGCCGCATGGGCATCCGCACGGTGATGATTACCGGCGATAATCCGATGACAGCGGCGGCGATTGCCGCAGAAGCGGGCGTGGATGATTTTCTCGCGCAGGCAACACCGGAGAACAAGCTGTCGCTGATCCGTGAGGAGCAGGCCAAGGGCAAGCTAGTGGCAATGTGCGGTGACGGTACCAATGATGCGCCGGCACTGGCACAGGCTGATGTGGGCGTGGCGATGAATACCGGTACAGTAGCTGCACGTGAGGCGGGCAATATGGTCGATCTCGACAGTGACCCGACCAAGCTGATTGAGATCGTGGAAATCGGCAAGCAATTGCTGATGACACGCGGTGCGCTGACAACCTTCTCGATTGCCAATGATATTGCCAAATATTTCGCGATTATTCCGGCAATGTTCCTCGCTTTCTACCCGCAGCTCGGCGTGCTGAATATTATGGGGCTGCATAGTCCGCAGAGCGCCATTCTCTCGGCCATTATCTTTAATGCGCTGATTATCGTGGCGCTGATCCCGCTGTCACTGCGCGGGGTTAAATATCAGGCGGTTGGTGCGGGCGCACTGCTGAGCCGCAATCTGATGATCTACGGTCTTGGCGGGATTATCGTGCCTTTCGTGGCGATCAAGCTGATTGACATGGCAATTACCGCTCTGGCTCTGGTGTAAGGAATAAACCCATGTTGAAACAATTACGTCCTGCTGTGGTGATGATTGTCAGTCTGACTGTGATTACCGGTATTGCTTATCCGCTGGCTATGACCAGCGTGGCGCAGACTCTGTTTCCCTCTCAGGCTAATGGCAGTCTGATCGTGACGGACAATAAGGTGATCGGCTCATCCCTGATCGGCCAGCAATTCACCTCCGAGCGCTATTTTCACGGTCGCCCAAGTGCTGCTGGCGATGGTTATAATGCTGCATCCTCCGGTGGTTCCAATCTGGCGCCAACCAGCGCTGCGTTACTGGATCGCGTAAAGACAGATGTGGCCAAGCTGAAGTCTGAGAATCCAAACCAGCCGGTGCCTGTTGATCTGGTGACAGCATCCGGCAGCGGGCTTGATCCGCATATTACGCCGGAAGCGGCTTTGTTCCAGATACCGCGCATTGCCAAGGCACGCGGATTGGATGAGGCCAAACTCAAAACATTGGTCGATGCTCAGATACAGGAGCGTTTGCTGGGCGTGCTGGGCGAGCCGGTTGTGAATGTGCTTGCGCTTAATCTCGCACTGGATCAGGTTAAATAAGACAGAACATGCAGAGTCCGGATCATAATTGATGAATGATGACAGTCAGCTGCAGGAAAGCATGCGCAATGGTGACAACAGACCGTCACCTGATGCGCTGCTCGCCAAAGCCGAACAGGAAACACGCGGCCGCCTCAAGATTTTTCTCGGGGCGGCTCCGGGTGTTGGTAAAACCTATGAAATGCTGATGTCCGGCCGTAGTCTTTTGGCTGACGGCGAGGATGTGGTGATCGGGGTTGTCGAGACGCATGGTCGTCAGGAAACACAGGCTCTGACCGAAGGCTATGAGATTATTCCCCGTGCGCGTGTCGATTATAAAGGCCATGTGCTTGAGGAGATGGATCTCGATGCCGTGCTGGCGCGCAGTCCCAAGCTGGTACTGGTGGATGAGCTGGCGCATACCAATGCACCGGGCAGCCGTCATCCCAAGCGTTATCTTGATGTTGAAGAACTGCTTGCCAACGGCATTGATGTTTATACCACGCTGAATATCCAGCATGTCGAGAGCCTTAATGATGTGGTGGCGCAGATCACCCGTATCCGTGTGCGCGAAACCGTGCCGGACAGTATTATCGACCGCGCAGATGATATCGAGATTGTTGATATTACACCGGAAGACCTGATTAAGCGCCTGAAAGAAGGCAAGGTCTATCTGCCCAAGACGGCGAAACGCGCGACGCAGAATTACTTTTCTGCCGGTAATCTCACAGCCTTGCGCGAACTTGCCTTACGGCGCACGGCGCAGCGTGTGGATGATCAGTTGCTCAGTCATATGCAGGCCAATGCCATTTCGGGGCCGTGGTCTGCCGGTGAGCGCGTGCTGGTTTGCATTGATGAGCAGCCGCATGGCGCGGCACTGATCCGCTATGCCCGCAGACAGGCTGACCGGCTGCGCACGCCGTGGACAGCGCTCTATGTGGAGACATCCCGCGCGGCAACGCTCTCGGAAGAAGAGAAAGACCGTATTGCCGCCACCTCACGGCTGGCAGAGCAGCTCGGCGGTGAAATTATTACGCTGACCGGCCATGATGTGGCGCAGGACATTATCAATTATGCTTTGGCGCATAATTTCAGCCATATTGTTATCGGCAAGCCGAATAAATCGCGTCTGCGTGAAATGTTTGAAGGGTCAGTCTCGCATGACCTGATCCGCAAGGCCGGTAATCTCAGTATTCATATTATTTCCGGTACGCAGCAGGAAGTTGTGCCGGTGCGTCAGGTGGCGACCGCAGAGGAGAAGGCGTTTTCACTACGGCCTTATCTGATGAGCCTTGGTTATATCGCGATTGCGCTGGTTGTTGGCACTTTGCTCGATCATGTGCTGGATGTGCGCAATATCGCGCTGGTGTTTCTGATGGCCGTGTTGGCGACGGCTGTGGCCTCCGGTCTGCGGCCTGCCTTGTTCGCTTCGCTGGTCAGTGCGCTTGTTTTCAATTTCTTCTTCCTGCCACCGCTCTACACTTTGCATATTGCAGGGCCGGAGAGTGTGATTGCACTGGCATTCTTCATTTGTGTGGCGCTGGTCGCCAGTAATCTGACTGCGCGTGTGCAGAGGCAGGCTGCTGCGGCGCGTAACCGTGCCAGAACAATGGAAGGGCTGTATCAGTTCAGTAAAAAGCTGGCGGTGGCGGGTACGTTGGAGGATGTGCTCTGGGCAACGGTCTATCAGATTGCGGCGATGCTGAAAGTACGTGTTGTCGTATTGTTACCGGATGAAGGAACGGCTAATACGTCTATTTCCGTACGTGCCGGTTATCCGCCGGATGATACGCTGGCCGATGCGGATATTGCCGCTGCCCGTTGGGCGTGGGAGCATGATCATGCGGCCGGACGTGGTGCGGATACTTTGCCTGGTGCCAAGCGCCTTTATCTACCGTTGCGTGCTGTCGGTAATACCATCGGCGTGGTCGGGCTGGATGATGATCGTCATGGGCCGATCCTGACGCCGGAGCAGCAACGTTTGTTTGATGCACTGGCAGAGCAGGCGGCACTGGCGATTGCGCGTATTCAACTGGTGGATGATCTGGATCGCGCTCAGCTCGCCGTTGAGGCAGACCGGTTGCGCTCGGCCTTGCTGACCTCGATCTCCCATGACCTGAAAACGCCGCTCGCTGCCATTCTTGGCGCTGCGGATACATTAAAAAGTTATTCCGGCTCTCTGCCTGATACTGACCGTGCAGAACTGCTGACAACTGTGGTGGATGAGTCCGAGCGGCTCAACCGCTTTATCGCCAATTTGCTGGATATGACGCGGATTGAATCAGGTGCCATGCAGCCGAATAAATCGCTGCATTATCTGGGCGATATTGTCGGGAGTGCTTTGAAACGTGCGGCGAAAATTCTGCAACATCACCGTGTTGAAACCGATATTGCCGCCGATCTACCGATGCTGAAACTTGATCCGGTTTTGTTTGAGCAGGTGTTGTTCAACTTGCTGGACAATGCCGCTAAATACGCACCGGAAGGCAGTCTGGTTTATATTCAGGGGCAGGCTGAGCAGGGCGATATTGTATTGCGCATCAGTGATGAGGGCGCTGGCATACCGGCGGGTGATGAATTGCGGATTTTCGACAGTTTCTACCGGGTGCGCAAAACCGATCAGGTGCGTGCCGGTACAGGGCTTGGGCTGGCAATCTGTAAGGGCTTTACAGAAGCGATGGGCGGCACCATTACAGCTGCCAATCGCAGCGATCACGGTGGTCGCAGTGGTGCTGTTTTTACAATCCGATTACCGCTTAGCAGCTGTGCTGAAATGATGAGCGGAACAGAAGAGGGATTATCTCCCCGATGACACAGAATATCGTCAAAATCCTTGTGGTGGATGATGAACCGCCAATCCGTAAACTTTTGCGTGTCGGGCTGGGGACAGAAGGTTTTTTGATCCTTGAGGCACCATCCGCGGCCATCGCCCGAGAGATTATGCGCGATGACCGGCCTGATCTGGTGCTGCTGGATCTCGGCCTGCCGGATATGTCGGGACATGATCTTCTGACGCTGTGGCGCTCGGAACTGATTGATCTGCCGGTGATTATTCTTTCAAGCCGCACAGATGAAAGTGGAATCGTCAAAGCGCTCGAGCTTGGTGCGGATGATTATGTGACCAAGCCATTTGGCATGAAAGAGCTGGCAGCGCGAATCCGCGTGGCACTGCGCCATAAATTGCAGGAGCAGGGCGAAAAGCCGGTCTTCCAAACCGGTAAGCTGTCGGTTGATCTGGTGAAGCGCATCGTACGGCTCAAAGGGCAGGAGATTAAGCTCTCGCCGAAAGAATATGATATTTTGCGGATCATGGTGCAGCACGCAGGCAAAGTGCTGACGCATAGTTTCATTCTCAATCAGATCTGGGGCGGCATGAGTGATGTGCAATATCTGCGCGTTTATGTGCGCCAGTTACGCCAGAAACTCGAAGATTCGCCAGATCAGCCGTTTTATATTCTGACAGAGACAGGTGTCGGCTACCGGTTGCGTGAGCCGGACGCTTAAATGTGATGGATTCGCCGGAGATTTTACAAAGTCTCTGGCGAAACGTATTTTATACGCGTCGAAAAGCACTGGCTAATAGAATTAGGATGATTTTTAATTAGGAGATTTGTGCAGCTTATAAACTCTTAAAGAAGAGTGGCTCCCCGGGCCGGATTCGAACCAGCGACCAACCGGTTAACAGCCGGTTGCTCTACCGCTGAGCTACCGAGGAATAGTTGCTCTGCATTTGCAATGACAGCCGTATAGCAATGCAAAATGCTCTTGCCAAGCCCTAATTTTGATATTGTACAGGAAAAAAGCAGATTTATGACAGGGAATATTGTTTTTCAGTTTGAAAGGCAGCGGTCATCATCTGAAAATGATAAAAACCATTTATTTCAAATAATTAGATGATGCGTGAAAACGAGCGATATTATTCGCAGTACAGGCATTTCTGATTTTAGCTTTGGAAATTTTATGCACGCTCTTTATGAGAAAAGAGTGGCTCCCCGGGCCGGATTCGAACCAGCGACCAACCGGTTAACAGCCGGTTGCTCTACCGCTGAGCTACCGAGGAACAGGTGCTCTTGCTTTCAGCGATTTGGCGTATAGCAAAAGCATTTTGGTTTTGCCAAGCCCTTTTTCGCTTTTCAATCAACTTTTTAGCGGAACTGTGGATGAGATATGCATTTCAGGTGTTAAAATCTGAAATATCGCAGTTTAAAGACGCTGCTTTGAGTGTTTCCAACATCTTAGAGTTGCTGGCGTCGTGCATTACACGCAACGCGTTGCGGAATCAGGAGCAATGATTATGCGCTCTGATTCCGCAACTTGGCGGATAGTATTTCATGATCCCATTCACAGCAGTCGTAATTTTCAGAAAAATGCAGCTTTGGTGGAAGTGGTATTTTTTTGAACAAAAGGACACTTATATAAGGGGCATATAAACAGAGAGAGTGCAGGTAGGGCAGACAGATTGCTGAAACCGGATGCTGATATAAATAATGCTGCAGAACAGCAGAGTACTGAAAGCGGGGAGGCTGCTACGCAGCACCGGATCAGATTGTTTGGGAAACATTTGCCGCTCCCGCAGTCTGTCTGGCTCAGGCGAATCCTCGGTGGCGGGCTTATTGTCGGTGGTGTATTCAGCTTTTTGCCGGTGCTCGGCGTTTGGATGCTTCCGCTCGGGCTGATCATACTTTCCCGTGATTCCAGCCGTATCAGACGGATCAGGCGCAAGTCTGAGGTTGGTTTGCTGCGCCGCTGGCGTGAATACAGAGCGCGCAAGAAAGCAGAGAAAGCAGAGCAGCAGGAGTAGCCGGCTTTTCCTGAGTGATTATTGTATGTGCTGTGAATAAAATCCCGGCTATCTGCATTATTTTGATAGGAAATTTAAAATTTCGCGGAAAGCATGGCGGGGGTACTTGACGAGTCATGCGGCTTAACCTATTCAGCACTCAACCACATACGGATGGCCTCGTGGCGGAGTGGTTACGCAGAGGACTGCAAATCCTTGCACCCCGGTTCGATTCCGGGCGAGGCCTCCAACTGCCATGCTTTGGTAGTGTAAGTAGGTGAGAAATAGCTCATTTATTTTTCCTTGTTTTTGTAGCGGAATTCCTCACCAGAGTTTGGGTGTGGCAGAATGCTGTCTAAACTTCCCCAATCGATCTTCGCAATAACCTGTCTTGCCAGCTTCGAACGCTGTGCGTTTCGCGTATAGATTTTGGACGTTTTGCTGTCCTTCCATCCAAACACTCCTTTGATGCTGAATGGCTTCCCGTGATCTTTGGTTACATAGGTTTCAGTGTCTACAGGACGCATTTTCAATACTGCATCGAGAATAGGATGCACCGGTAAATCCAAGGCAACCGGATTGCGGTTACAGTTTTTGAATACACGCAAACTTATAACATCGCCGAACCGGTGTTGCGGTTCTGCAAGATTGGATACTAAAGCTTATCATGTCAATGAGAATTGGTGAGCTATTTGATGCACTGACCAGCTTTATTAGATGGTTAAAATCCTCGGTATTGGGTGGTTATCACTTGTTAAAGCCTTGCGGTTATGAAGTGTTTATGGGTGGAAAATCTCTTTCACAGAGTTTTCCAAGAGTCTAGTTTTGGAATGGGATTCGTTTCCGTTCCAGGCGAATATCAAATGTACACATCATCAGAGTAAGAGCAATCAGTCACTTTATGTCGGTGATGACCCAATAGAGAACTGACAAAATCAGAAGCTTTGAAGACGTGCTGTATAGTGTGCAGACGACCAGGAACGGATTACAGATTGTTGCGAGTACAGTATTTGAAAAAATATAATTAGTTTTGTTTTCTCAGGGGAGCTGAAAAGGTATAACCTGTTTGCAAATCAAAGCGTACTTGGTTTTGAAGTTATACGATACCATAGCCTGTTGAAAACAGGGTGCAGAGTCGTAGGGAAATCTGCATACTAAGCGTAATTTATATGTGTATGCGAATATGTATGTGTGCTTTGCATGGAGTTTGATACAGGTGTAAAGGTCACGCCAAGCCTACCACGCCTCAAGTGAGTTTATATTTAAAGGGCAGTTATTATCACGTAGGCAGTTTTAATCCTATTTGGAGACAAAGAGCAGTACGCCTATGAAGAAAATTAATACAATTAACATCAACACAACTGTAACCCGCAACTCACATCCTCCATGTATATATTGATAATTATACATTTTTTTGATTCTCTGATATATAAATCAATTTTCTTCACTATATGCAACCATGCTAATGCGGGGGCCTTTTCTTTGAGAAAAATTCAATATGTGAGACCTCAATGACTTCATCTGACCTAATATTTGGTTTGAAGGCGAATATGTAAAAAATCCGAAAGCTGGGATGCTGCTGCCATATATGCCAGCAGCCATAAGATACTGGCGACATATCTTGAGGATGCAATCGTTACCACCTACGAAGATCAAAGCTTTAACCAAAAAATAAACTATAGATATTTACCGATATTTTTATTGGATGTAATCTTGCATTTTTTGTGTAGGAAAGTATCAACCTTACGATATTTGAGTAATGCGTGAGAAATAACTCTGCATGGGCTGTTAAATCACTGTAATGTGTCATCGTTATGACCGTGTATAGCTTTGTTGTAGCTTGAGGTTATTGATGTGAGTACTTATAAAAGTGGTCTGATGGCAGCATGTTTCGCTAAGATTTTTCGGTATATGCGCATATTGAAAAATTATTTGGTTTTCAGGCGAGGTTTGCAAATGCTAGGTTATCGTAGGCTCAGCATATCATACGGAAGATGTAGCCAATTACCAATGCCCGATCCAGTCAGTAAAATCATTCCCAAATATCTATCAATCATGGAAACGCTCATAAAACTTGAAGGATGAGTATCATCCGGCATTTTTACCGACATCGATATATGTCACGGTAACAGCCAATCCTGTGAGCGCTGACAATCATAATGGTTGGAACATTTGCCACCGGGGCATATTTTTTTATTAAGCACATGCCAAGGGTAAGGCGACAAGAATATCAGCTTTCAATATGTCGCTGGTTTGGTAATCAGAAGGGCAATTCAGGCTGTTTTTTATCTGGTGAGCAAAATGGTGGCACGCAGGAGGCAGAGTTGAAAGTCGCACATATTGCGACGCAGGCAATTTAAAGTGGGGCAGGGATCAATTGAACGAGAATCGGTCTGAATAAGCATTACTCTGTGTGTTGAGTAGTGCGGCCTCCGTGACCAGTGCCAACAATCGCGCGATAGCCGAAGTTCAGCCTAATCAGGAAATGGCTGTTTATTTAGCTAACAATAACACTAATGCAGGCAGGACATCGCTACTCATAATACCTGAGGTAAGAGAGCAGGGTGTAGGTAATGAAAGATAAGCTTGTTGATCAAATAACAATAGGTATAGTATCAATAATCAGGAGTAAATCAACTATGATGACTGTATCTTAAAAAATATTGTAAAATTTAGTGGTTTTTATATTTTATATTTTTATACTATTTAACAATAGTAAATACTTTATATTTTATTGCTAGTTATGCCTTTTAAAGTAACGGAACTATAAATTAATGCCAATAAATCATTGGCATTAATTTATGCGGATGTAGGTATCAGAACCAAGAACCAGGTGTCATTAATCCTAATTTGATAAGCTGCTCATCATTCTTATATGTTACGCTGATCCCATCAGTGTAGAAAATTGGAGATTCCGAGAATTGATATTTTTCATACTCAACTCCTGCTGCATAATGCTCTTTTCTTTTCATTTCTTCATTAGCTTTATCAATTAATGACCCTACTAATTTAAAATGAAACAATGCACCTGTAGGGCTGACACTACCAGGGGTGTGAGCTTGATTTAAATATATCGGATAAGCGTCATGCATTGACATATTGTAATGAAAATCAGATCTCCATTTTATAAATGGTATTTTGTTTAGTGCAGGTGACTTACTTGGTTTGTCACTAAAATATACCCTCATACGTGGTCCGCCGCGTATCCAAGTGCCGCCACCCCAACTTGATGTTTGTATATAGCCATCCTTGTCGAAGTAAGGACATACCTCAAAGGGGTTATCACCTTCATTAAGTGTGGTCGCGGCAAGGTTTTTATCGCTGTATGCGTCAATCATTATCGCATGAAAGCATTCTCTTTTCTCTTCTTCTAGAAATGAGGCAAGCGCTTTTAAGCTTCTTGTTTGCATATGTGGGTAAACAAGAAACTCATCAGGATCTACAACAACGCACCAGTGATTGGTTCCGTATTTTTTTAATAAAAAATTTAGCCATAGCATGCCAAATTTAGCATTTTTGTAACTGGATTGAGTGTGATATAAAGTAACATTATCAAGTTTATTGCAATACTCGATGAAACCATCATTTGAATCGTTATCTACAATAATAAAATGATCAACGCCTAATTTTTTATAGTAATCAAAAAAATATGGCATTCTAAGTTTTTCGTTGCGGAGGCAACAAAACAATATGATGCTATTTTTTTTGATCTTATGAGTTTCGTTTTTTATAATTTTTAACGAACGTCCAGCCTTATTGTCTAGAGCAGTGAGTTTCAGATTAAGTAAACGGTTTCGGAGAGCTGTTTTTGCCCTCCATCCGATTACCTTCATTTTTGATCCAACATTTTTGACTTTATTTAGCATTTATTCCTCATGCATATTTGATTATATACACTTCAATTATTGGATTTTTTTTAAATCATTAATTATTTGATTGAACCAACTGTACTTATTGAACTTGCAATTCATAATGGTTTCATTGCTTATATTGAGTCTTTTGCAAATGAAGCTATTAAAATTGTTGTCTGCGTTGTCATTATTAGATGAAGTGTATTGTAAGACAGTTTGATGGTTGATATTTCCATTAAAAACAGATCTTAACTCATATGGAATTTTATTATCATCAATCTCTCCATAAAGCATTTGACTGTAAATATCTGAGCTTACGCCAGGAATTTTGTTGTTTTGTACCTCTTCAGATATTAAGTCAGCCTTTAGTAATTGGAGCCATTCGTCAGAGTCAAAGCTATATGGGGTGGTGATAATTTTTAACGCATTTTTATCATTAAATATTTTCCGGATAGGTGAATAGTGATCACCGGCCACCCATGTAAAAACTGGTATTTTATTGGTTCTTATTCTTGCTCTGCATAGATATAGAAATTGATCTAAGTCACGAATTTCTTTGTCGGTTGTATTTAAACCGAATATGCTATCTAAGCATGAATCTTCAAACACTTCACTTCTTGAGAATATTCTTCCCATTGGGTGAAATATGTTGTGATCGATGTTTTTAAGGCTTTTATATAAATACTCTTTAGTGCCAAATATGAAAATATACGGCTTTTTTGTGGCTTTTAATACACCTTCACCATTCGCCTCTATAAATTGATCCCTGTAATAAATTGCACCTGGTGCAGGAAACCAAGTTTGTGCTTTCTTCTTATATGTATAGTCGTTGTTTTTTTTGTTAGTAATAACTTTTATGGTGCGTACATCATCGGAATGTACAAGATTTAAACTTTTTTTGATTAATCCTGTTGCTTCATCCGATACTTTACGAACAAAAAATTTCTCCAGATTAAAAGGATAGTCGCCATGGTCGTCATAAAAAACGATAGGTTTCCCATAATCTGTAAATTTGAAAAATGTCAAACCGTAACCAGTTATCAATTCAGTTGGAACTAAGTGTCCAACAACCGTTTGGAAAAACATTTCATCTGGTATGTAAGTTTTTTTGAAAAAGGTTTCAATTTTGGGATTTTCATCTAGAAGCGACAGCATATCTAGACAAGTTTTCCACGTAAGTGTCCACCATTGAGAGCCAAAGCGGACTTTCATGTTGAGAGGTGTTTTTCTTTTTATGCGTAATTTTTTTTGTATGTTTACCCAGGTGTCTTCAATGAAGCTTTTTTCTTTTGATGCGCCGTAAGGAAAATAAAACTCGTATCGCTCTTTCCTTAGTCCGCCGATCATCCAATTTTCATCGTTGAATTCGATAAATTCTTTTCCGTTATTCGCTGATAAAAATTTTTCAAGTTCCTTTATTGGCTTGCTTGGCATGCAAGCTCCACTTAGGAGGATCACATAATCAAAATCTATGGATAATTTTTTTGCCTGCCGAAGGGATTCTAGAGTGGCGTCCACTAGAGAATAGGTACCCCACTGACATCTTACCCTTTTGTTTACAAGGTGAATTTTAGGATTGTTTGCCACTGATGAGTGTAGCTTGTTGAAGCCATCTTGGCTCGCATTTCCGTCATAGTGAACTATTATACTTGCATCTGTGGACGCATTAATGATGGAAGATGCTATATTGGACAGCCGTTCAGGCTGATTATGCGCCAAAACAATGTATAAAATTTTCATGCCGTATCCTAGTCCAGATAGATAAATTTATCTCGCTTATGAACAAAATTAACACGTTGTCAATAAGTTGGTTCGAAGTATTAGATGTGTGACATATTCATCATAGTTTATTTTATTTAGAGTTTAAATTTTAACTCAATGCTAATTATATCTATGAAAGGCTCATCTGGAGGCTTCCTGGTGCGTCTCTTCGAGATACTATCATTTTGAGTTCGTTCCAGTGGTTTTTTGGTGCTGTTGTTGGAGTTTGAAGCTTTTTCGGTTGCGAAACATCGCATTTCGTCGAGGGGCAATGATATTGGTCAACTCGACAGATGTCGGTCAGCTGTGGCTAGAGAGTAAACGATGATTGTTCATCGCTATCAATTTAAAAACGCTGTTCGTGCTTAGACTTGTGAAAAGGGCGGGCGGGGGGCCCATTGATGGCTATCTCGCAGTTGTCTTTAAAGCTGTTGTTGAAAATATTCTGAATGAGGCTGCTGGACGCAAAGTAGTACCAATTTATCTTGGTGTGGTTTCCCCGCTGCAGGGTTAAATTGCTACATCTCATTCATGTCGGACAATATTCATTGTAGGCAAATGGCTTTACACGCCCGCTCATTTCTAGACTCAATGTTATTACATTATTTGAGCAAAAGGTTTTTGCTTGGTTGTGAGTGTTATCACTTCACATCAAAAGGGTTTTTCCGAGAGGGTATTATCTAGTTTGGTATCTGATGATAATCGCTTTAGTTCAGTTTTTGCGTCCTTCGACGTTTCAGTCACCGAATATTCAGCAAATGTGGCTTTCCATTTATTATGCTGACATCGCTTAGGTCGTGCTAATCACAGAGTTCCGAAGCTGGGTACGTCCCTCGTGTTAATTCTAATGTTGAATATCTGTAAGATCGTAAACGGTTTTGCTTCAGCCTCTTGTCCGCACAATAAGGTGGAGTGTGCTTTAATATGAATTATTTCGATGAGGCAGGGGGAGGTTTTTGTTGCTTTTTCGTTTTCGTTGTGATCTTCACCAATGATTTAGGTGTGCTCTAAAATGTTCAGCATCTGTGAAAATGATAAAAAGGCCGTGAGGTTGATGTATGACTAGTGTTGTAGGTAGTGCTTTTAAAGATGTCCAATCTACATGGAAAATGCGGCGTGTTTGGCTCGCTCTAGCTACTGAGGATATTAGCGATGAGCATAAGCGAACTACATTGGGGCCGATTTGGTTGCTGGTCAATTATGTCGCTTTTGTTGGAACATTTTGTTTCGTTGTATTCGATGCCAGATCTAATAGTGAATATGTCTCATATGTTGCGGTTGGCTTGTTCGTTTGGTTTTATATATCGGATAATATTAATAATGCCGTTGGACTATTTGTAAGAGAGGAAGGGTTTATAAAAGGAACTCCACTGCCAATTAGTTTGTATGTTATGAGGCAGTTTATGCAGTCATGTATAAGATCTTTTTATTCTCTTTTAGGGTGTATCATTATTTTACTATTAGGTGGTACCTCAGCGGATTACACATGGTTTTTAAGTCTTTTATCGCTCTTTTTAATATTATTAGTAACTCCTCCTATAATATTAATTTTTGCTTTTTTGGGGGCATTTATACCAGATGCAAAATTTTTAATACAAAATGCTATGAGGATTGGAATGTTTTTAACTCCAGTGTTTTGGAGCTATGAGAATTCTGGTGGACTTAGACATTATCTATATTGGTGGAATCCGTTTACATATTTTCTTGAGATAGTAAGAGATCCTATTATTGAGGGTTATATTCATTCTTTTGATTTTATGGTTTGCGTGTCCTTGGGGATATTTGCTTGGCTCCTTGGGGTGTATTTGCTTGGCAAACTAAAAAAAGAAGTGGTGTTTGTGCTGTGAGCAATTCAATTGAAGTGCATAATATTTGTCTGTCTTACCGTGTTAGACGTAAAATATCTTTGGCGCTGAGGCCTTCTAAAATGCCAACAGGCGGCACCATCAGAGAATTAAAAGGCGGAAAGCGGGTTGTCGCTGCACTTGAAGATGTTAGTTTTTCCTTGTCGGCAGGGGACAGGCTAGGGTTGGTGGGCTCCAACGGTGCAGGTAAGACGACTTTATTGAAAGTTTTATACGAGATTTATACGCCGACATCTGGCCAACTTATCGTTAAAGGTAAGGTTGATGCGCTGTTTAATATCTGGCTTGGTTTTCGACAGGAGGCTACAGGTAGACGTAATATCGTTTTACGGGGATTGATAAATGGCTGGACAATGGATGAAATTGATGAGCGAATTAATGAAATCATTGAGTATAGTGAGCTAGGTGATTTCATTGATATGCCAATGAAAAGTTATAGTCAGGGGATGGCTGCCCGGCTAGCTTTTTCAGTTGCGACAGCCATGAATCCGGAAATACTGCTGATGGATGAGTGGATAGGCGCGGGCGACTCTGGTTTTCAAGAGAAGGCTAAAAAAAGAATGGATGAATTGGCAGAAAAGGCAGGAATTATTGTTCTTGCAAGTCACAATCCGAATATTATTAAGAAAAATTGTAACTTGATACTTGAGTTGGAGAAGGGGCGCGTAAAGTCATTTAAAAGAGTGTCATAGAGTATCTCTAAATTTTATTTATATTTTACTATAATTATTTAATGAAAAAATATTTATAAATTTGGTATACGTCTATTGGCGAAACATTTTAGACTCGTGAAAGTGAAATTCAATGTTATACATGTTAGGCGGGGCAGGGGTAAGTAATTTTGGCGATGAATTTATGGTGCGTAGATGGCTGGAGTTCTATAAAGAGCATGGTCTTGAAGGGGAATTGACTATAGATGGTGCCTCTGCTGAAAATTTAAGTGGCTTGTTTGGTGGGATTTACAGAAAAGCCTCATTTGTTAGTGTTTTTAATGCCTTGAAATATAGTGGACCAGATAATTTTTGGGAGTCACTTCGTCGTGGCCTTAACTTTTACGATAATGGTGGATTGAATAATTATCGTGAATTTAAAAAATGGTCAGAGAAAATTATCTCAACTAAACTAATGCACTTGCACGGTGGTGGGTATATTAATGAGATTTGGCCGCAGTCAGCTTTTTTATTAGGTGTGGCTGCCGCTACTAAGCTTAAATATAATTGTAAGTTAGTGGGCACAGGTATTGGTTTGCTGCCTCTATCTAAGGTGCCTGATTTATATAGAGATGAATTTAATAAAATCATAAATACATTTGATTTTATTGAATGTAGAGATTACGACTCATATTTATTTCTTAAAAATAGTGTAGATAATGCAGATAATATCTTTTATGGTTTAGATGATACTTATTTGGCGCATGTTGATAATGTAAGTAATGTAGATGGTTGCAATTTACATATTTCATATTTCAGTAAAGCTAAGGAATCTTTGCATAGACTACTTAATAAACTACCTGATGAATATTTTAACAAATTTTCTAATGTGTATTTTTGGGAATGTACGATGCAAGATAGGGAATGTTTTGACATTGTAAAAGCTAAGCACCCTAAAGTAAAGCTTTTAGATTATAGGGATTTGGTGCTAAATCCATTGCCTGTTAATGCTGGTGATGAAATGATAACAGCACGCTTTCATCCCCATTTGCTTGCTGCTCGAAAGGGAGTTGCTGGCTATTATCGGGAGGATGGCTCATATTATGATGTTAAGCAGGGATCTGTTGTTGATTTAGGTTCGCCATTTAAATCAATCGAGAAAATCACCGCTTCGCACATAAGTCAGCAAGCCTTTAATCGGATTGTTTCTTTTGAGGATGCTCGTGTAGCAATGAAGCGGATATTAGGTGCACGCATAGTGGAATATTATAAAAATTCAAATTAATGTGTTTGAGGGGGGCTTAATATTTTATGTACTGCTCTCACATGAGGGCGGTACATAATCATGCTGGGTTTTGTATATATTGACACTTTAAGGTTCAAATCAATAGTCATCTGATAAAATAAATACTGCTTCGTAAGGTTTTATGTACTGAATTTACATTCGAATTAATTGGTGAGCCATTTGCGTATTAGGGAATTAGCACGTTCGATTGTTGTGAGATATCCGATTGTGATGAAGGCGATTGGTCCGTTTCATCACATAGTGCGGAAAGTTGTCAATTGGCTCGAATACAAGTTTATTTTTTCTAGCAGTATGAGAGCGACAGTTGAGCTTGTTAATAGTGCTTCTTCTCAGAAGAGGGAGAATATTCTCGCATTTATGACTGTAAGGAATGAGCTTTCAAAACTTTCCTTCTGTTTGCAGCACCACAGAAGCTTAGGGGTGAAGGAGTTTTTTATTGTCGATAACGGTTCTATCGATGGTACTTATGAGTATTTGTTAGAGCAATCGGACGTTACATTGTTCCGCACCAATGAAAGCTATAGAAATGCCCATTATGGTATTACATGGGTGAATTTTCTCATTCACAAATATGCTCAAGGCCGTTGGGCATTATTTATTGATGCTGATGAACTATTATATTTTGATGGGATGGAGCATGAAGACGCTATTCAAAAGTTAGTTCACCGCTTGGAAAAAAAACAACAAACTTATTTTTATGCTCCCATGGTTGATTTGTATGCTTTTGATGATCTGCGCATTAGCGAGGTATCAGAACTAGAGCCTAAGTACCGTGAATTGAATAACGCTTGTCACGATATTTCCAGTTATAAGTCGGGTGAAAAACTCGCAAATGAATTGTTTACTCTCAAGGGTGGGCCACGATCCCGTTTGTTAGAAGATCAGGCAGTAGCGCCCAATTTAGTAAAGTTTCCGCTTATAAAAGTAGTCTCTAAATCTATATATATCGGTTCTTCTCATGAATTTTATCCACCTCGTAGAGAGGTGCACACAGATTATGGATGGCTAGTACATCTGAAATTGGGCAATAATGCCCATGAACATCATAGTGATCCTGAGATTGAAAAAGAACATTATGGTATAGGGGCTGAGCGGAGAGTCATTGCTAGTGGTGCCGTAAATAAACTAGTGACTGGTGATCCGCAGGCGATAAATTTTAACGGACGAAAGAGTTTAAATTTGCTGGATGAGGTAATTAAAGGACGAATTTAAATTAAGGTTTTATTTTTCTGCTTTGCTACGTAGTCGCGTATAAGCTATTTTGATGGCGGCTTTTGGTAAAACACGAATAGCAGCCCTGCTGGTTACATTTAACAAAAGCGCTGATCTGGGAATTATATTGTATTTACTAAAGCTGCGAACCGCATTGAATTCGGCTGTAATGTATCTCCATCCAGAACGTCGGCTTAACAATCCATTGCCTATTCGAGCATATACTAATACTTCATCTAAGTTTCGACACTGATATCCCGCGGCTATTATACGCAACCAAAGATCATAATCTTCAAAATATGGTACATGCTGATAATTCCCAGCATTAAGGATGGCATCCTTTCTGAACATTACAGTCATGTGATTGAATGGATTACGCATCCATGCTGCTTTTACAATCTCTCTGTGTGTTAGTTTGACCGTACGCTTATATTGTGCCTCGTATGGGGCTTTATCAAATTCTGTAATATGACCACCAAGGATAGCTACATCAGGATTACTACTTAAGAATTCATATTGCCTTTTGAAGCGGTGAGGTATGGCTATGTCGTCAGTGTCCATGCGCGCTACAATTGGGGCAGAGCACTTCTTTAATCCAATGGCGAGAGCTAACCCTAAACCTTTATTTACAGCTAGTTTAACAGATTTGATATTTAGCGTTTGGCGGAACTGCTCAATAACAGTTTCTAGTGTCGGATTTAATGGGCCATCTTCAACCAGGACAACTTCACATGCCTTCATTGATTGCTTTGAAAGGCTAAAAAATGTTTCTTGAAGAAAGTCTGGATTGTCATTGCTATAGGTAGACATCAAGACGGAAAGTTTAGCACTTCCTTGACGCATAATAATCTCAGTCCCTGAAACTCGCGCTATATCCGGCGTATTTTATGCTATCTAGAAGCAGCAGCCTTGTTAAGGCAGCGGCTGTAATAATAGCGCATGTCTTGCATCGGCTCAATGCAGATTTTTGCTTAATTTAGTCCAGTGCTAAGGGGTTAAGGCATTTAAACATTAATGTAATCAATATCGAGATGAGCTGATAATGGCGCAATAAGCTGCAGTTTTTTTGGGGATGAATATTTGTATGAATAAGCCTCAAAGTGCAGCGCTTTAGTAGACTTTGCCACTGAGTAATAATTGTATTTTTTGTGGAGATACATATCTAAACTTGGGCGTGACAGAGTGTAAGCCGAAATTTGATATCAATTTCTGTAATGTTAGCGGAGAACGGGCGCTTGATACTGCAGGAACGGCGTGATGCAGTGCTAATTCCGCAACCAGTCCGGCAGGTAAGATAGTTCTGTCAGCTTCAGAAATGATGCGATGCGTTCCAGTTCGGTCTGTAAGGCTGCAATGCGGTTTTTACCCATTTTGATGTTTTGTTCCGGCCAGAATGCGGTAATGACGAGCTTTTTATCTTCCCGCTTCGCATCAATACGGCCAATAAGCCTGTCACCCTGCATAACCGGAAATACATAATAGCCATATTGGCGTTTCGGTGCCGGTACAAATATTTCGATACGATAATAGAACCCGAACAGTTTTTCAGCCCGTGCCCGATCACGCAGGGCAGGGTCAAAAGGCGATAATATCCGCACACGTGATGATGGTTCCGGCAAGTCAGATACGGAATTCAGAAGTGCTTCTGTGGAGTAGCAACGCCGTAGAGTACCGTCAGCCATTTCAACATCAATCTCGACGAGGCGACCTGCAGCTTTGGCTTCAATGCACCATTGTTTTGCCTCTTCACGTGTTGCAATGTCAAAGAATGCAGCAAGTTCACCATGTGTTGCAAAGCCTAGACGATCCATCGATGCGGACATTGCCCAGTCAATTATCTCAGCTTCATGCATTTGCGAGTGTTGAAACGGTTCCGGTATGACCCGCTCCGTCAGATCGTAAAACTTGCGAAAACCTTCGCGGTGGCTGATTGCCAGCCGCCCTGAACGCCACAAAAATTCCAAAGCGGTTTTTGAAGGATGCCAGTTCCACCAGCCACCGGATGAGGCAGGCGTGTCGCCACGGACATCGGAGGAGGTGGTTGGTCCGTGCTTTTCGACATGGCTCAATATTTCATCAAACTGCGAAGCCCAGCCGTCCCGTCGCCAGCTTGACCATCTTTGCTTCATACGAGCTTCGTCACGGGCAAATTTCAAGCGCCACATCGGGAAAAACTGCATAGGAATGATTGCAGCATCATGAGTCCAATGTTCAAATGCATTGCGCTCAGAGGCAATCAGCTTGTTGAGCGCTTCGGGCTGATAGCGGCTGCGGCGCGACCACAGAATAAAATCATGCGCCCGCGCAAGTGTATTCACACTGTCGACCTGCACAAAGCCGAGATCAGTTAAAACACCGGACAGATCTGCACCTTTGCCTGATCCGGTTTCTCGACATAAAAGCTGATGCCGGTGAAGAAAAAGACGGCGCGCATCACGGTTGTTTAATAATGCGTCAGGCATTGGTGATCCTGTTCACGGAAGATATTTGCAATTTTTAACATGACATGTGCAGTTATTCCATGATGTCTTTTTCCGCGAAATATATTCAGCATTTCAGAATTTCAGGCTGAAACAAATTATGTGCCCGTACTCGCAGTGATTTCCGCGATATTCTCTTGTCTTAAACCTCTGGTGCATTAAATTATTGACGGATAAAGAGCTATTTCACCATTTTCGCTGCTATCAAACATTAAACTGAAGATGACACATGCAGGAACAGACAGCTGAATTTATTCAAAATACCAATGCCCTTGCCATCCAGATTTCCAATCTCGTTTTAAGTTACTCGCTTTCAACAATCGGCGCGATTATCATTCTCAGCGTTGGCTGGATTATCGCAGGGATTTTGCAGCGTTGGACGCGGCAATCCCTTTCCAAATTCAAAGGCTTCGACCAGACGCTCGTTGTGTTTTTCAGCGCATCTGTTCGCTATGGCATTCTGGTTGTCGTTCTGGTGATGGTGCTGGGGCAGTTCGGTATCCAGACTGCTTCAATTCTCGCTGCATTGGGTGCGGTTGGTCTGGCTATCGGTCTGGCATTGCAAGGCACATTACAGAATATTGCTGCCGGTATTATGCTGCTGGTTTTGCGCCCTTTCAAAGTCGGTGAATATATTAATGCGGGCGCGATTGCCGGTACTGTTCAGGAAATCGGACTGTTTTCGACAGAGCTGAAAACCTATGACGGGTTGTTCGTGATGGCACCCAATTCGGTTCTCTGGAACACGCCGGTTACCAATTTCACCCGCCATAAAGCCCGTATGCATGATTTTAAAGTCGGGATTGGTTATGAGGATGATGTGCAAAAAGCCTTCACTATTCTCAAAACCATTATTTCTGAACAAAAAGGCGTGCTGAAAACACCGGAGCCGATTTATTTTGTCTCCCAGCTGGCAGACAGTTCTGTGGTCATCAGTTGCCGTTACTGGATTGAGGCGCCGAATTATTTCACGGTCAGCAACACGACAACGGAACGGGTGAAATCTGCATTCAGCGATGAAGGCATTAACATTCCTTATCCGCAGGTCACTTATCATCGTTCCGAGGTGACGAGTTAATGCTGTTGTTTATACGTGTTTGAAGGATGTGCGGGCGATCAAAATTTTGTCCGCACATTACTCTATTCAATTTAGCTTGATCTAATTAGTAACGGCTCATCTGTTGACATATCCGGTTGAGGCTCTTATTTCTGAATTTCGCAGATGGAAAACCGCGATCTGCTGATTTTTTCCCGTTTTTATGAGTGCCGGGGCGTGCCGGCTCACAAGTCAGATTTTCAGGATGTGTCCCCGTTAAACGGATACATTTAACGCTTTGTGGCATGCGCATCCGAGAATCCAGAACGAGCAGAGTGGGCGCAGTGAATGCGACATATTCTGCTCAGGAGCTGTCTATGTTCGTGCTTAAACCGCTTAAGCGGCGTATTGTCTATGTCGGTACTTTTGAACTTATTGCGATTGCCGCTTCAACTTTGCTGCTGATGTTTTTGAGCGGCGGTGATGCGCAGGGCTCTCTGCCGGTTGCTATTGCCGTCTCTCTCATCGCTGTGACGTGGAATTACACATTTAATCTCATGTTTGAGAAATGGGAGGCACGCCGTCAGTCAACCGGACGCAGTGTCTGGGTGCGTATTGCCCATGCTTTCATATTTGAGTTCGGCCTGTTCGTGATTATCATTCCGATTTATATGGTCTGGTATTCTGTCGGCTTCTGGAAAGCCTTTCAGATGGAAGCTGTGCTCTTGCTGTTCTTCCTGATTTATACGTTTATTTTTACGTATATTTTTGACATGATCTTTACGCTGCCGCAGGCAATGGTTGCCGCTGAATAATTCAGCCATTCTCAGGGCTGGGCTTGATGACCGGTCGTTTCAAGAACCGATATTCTGAAATATAAAGGTTCTAACGGCCGTTCCTCACCCCGCAAAATGGTTTTGACATAAGCGGGTTCCCACCAGTTCGCACCGGCTGCCAGCAGCTCATGTGCGTGATAATACAGGCTGTCTTTGCTCAGGGATTTGGGTATTTCCTCAAAATGACCGGAAATAACCAGACAGCGCCAGTTATTGGAGCCATGAACATCTGAGAAGCTGACGCATACATTGCGGTTGGCTCTCATGAGCTCCATTTTCTTCCCCTCGGAAGTCAGGGAATAGAGATAACCGTTGCTGTGTATGAAACGGAGCGGCACTACATAGGGCTTGTCTTCAACCGAACAGGCCAGATAGCCGATGCCTACATGGCGCAGCATTTCCTCAACTTCCGGACGGGGCATGTCATGGATTAACATCGTGACCTCCGTGAATGTGCGGGTATAATTCAATATAGCACATCCGGAAATTTACGGCTCAGATTTTATTCTTCCTGACGGCGCGTGGAAGTGCGGTTTCGCTCATATTTCCTCTGAAGCGGGAAGGGCGGAAGCCATGTTTCACGGCGAATAGTCCATAATTCATAGGTTGGTACGAATTGGTTCGGCTCATCAAGTGAGCCCAGATTTATTTCAATTTCGTCATCCGATCGCCCGAAGACCGTTGAGCCGCATTGCGGGCAAAAATAGCGCTCCGCATAGCTGCGTGCATCACCGCTGATCGTGACGGCCTCCTGCGGGAATATTGCTGATGCATGGAAAAGAGCGCCGTGATGTTTGCGACAATCCAGACAGTGGCAAATACCAACCCGATAGGGCTTTCCCGTAGCGGAAAACCGCAGATTTCCGCAAAGACACCCGCCTGTAAACGTCTCCATGGTTTTTCTCCTTTGAGATAGGCAAGTCATTTTCCGTTTAAGCTCTGCAAAAAGCAAGAACAGGGGGGGGCCGAGAGGTGTGATTGTGGGTTTTTGTCAGGTATTTGTCGAGACTTGAAGAGGTCTCAAAGTGGAGCGCAAATATCTCTTGTGCTTCACTTCTGCCAGCCATATCTGATTGTTCTGCAACGTGATTGCAGTATGTTTGAGATAAAAGCGGGGTATCAGGATGACAGTTACTTTTTCGCCGGATGCCGGCGGGCGTAAGCCGGCTGTACACGGAACAGTTTATCAGTTCCGACTGGTATCACTCATGGTGCGAATGCATGGCATCGCATCCATAGGATCGCTTTTATATGCAAAAATTAGAGCAAAAGGCCTATCCGGCCGCTCAGGCCATTCTGGCTGAACTTTCTTCAATTCATGTCACTATCGCTTCCGTTCTGGACGGATCAATCGACGGGGAAGTCTGGGCGGACAGTCCGGTAAACCCTAAGCTTGTCATCGTCATCAATGGAGACGGGTATTTTCTGGCCGGAAATCCGGATATTTCGCAACAAACTGCGAATGATATCAGGGATATAATTCCGGATTGGGCTTATCTGTTTGCCGAGGAATGCTGGTTTCCGCATTTCACCAAAATCTGGGGCAATCAGTTTGTCGTACCGCATCCCCGTATCCGTATGGGATATGTTGCAGGCAATGCGCTGCCGGAACCTTATCTGCCATCAGCAGAGTTTGAAATCGTTCCGATTAATCAGGAACTCTTTAGCCGCAATCCGGAAAACATTGAGTTGCTGGAGGAGAAGGCAGAAGGATGGGGTTCTGCGGATGCCTTCTTTGAAAATGCAGTCGGCTTCTGCGCATTACATCAGGGAGCAATGGTCAGCCATTGCCTGACGGATAGTGTTTCTGGAACGCGCTGCGAAATTGGTGTGGACACAGATCCTGCTTTCCGGCGTATGGGGCTGGGACGCGCAGTGTCTTCTGCAACTCTTGCGGAATGCATCCGACGGGGCATTCACGGTATCGAATGGCACAGTCATGCTTCGAACAAAGGATCGCTGGCCATTGGTAAAGCTGTCGGACTGACAGAGCTTGATCACCATATGGCCTATAGTTGCAGCCTTCCTGCTGAAAATATCGGTGATTTGACCGATGAAACCTGTCTGAATCTTGCTTTGCATTTTGAAAAGGCAAGTCAGGAGATCAACTGGTGTCATTTCCACGCTGCCGGCGCGCGTGCGCTCTCAGGGGACAGGGAGAATGCGCTTAAGAATATCCGCCTGCTGATCGAGAGTGATTGGGAGGGAGAGGCTGAATGGCTTGAAAGATTCTGGGCACTCCAGTCACTGAGCGGTGATCCGGATTTTCACGCTTTGCTCAGACGCAAACGCGAAACGGAAGCCAGCTAAAACCTGAAACTTTGACGCATCGAAAGATGCGTCAAAGCACCTGATTGGGGCCAACAACGGGCATGGGGCTGATGAGACAATGCGGAGGATGACTGTATAGGCCAGCGGGAGAACTCGTGCCAAATTACGTGCAGATGAAGAAGTAAAAGTCAGTTGCATTGCTTCAGTTGAAGCAAATCTATTGTTGCTGTAAAATGTATATATGAGGATGCATTTTTCGGGGGAAGACGATGCAACAAACTCAGGAACATCAGTACTTCAATATCCGGCCGTCTTTTATTGCACTCATATTGGCGAGTGCAATTGCCATTCTTATATTTTTTCATTCTGTTGTTATGGTGTGCTGGTATACCAAAGCCTGTGGGGTGGCGATGGACCCGATTAACCGTTTTGGCCATATGTTCGACCTCAACCGGGAAATGAACATACCAACCTGGTTTTCCGTGATCCAGCTATTTGTGACAGCTTGTAGCTTGGCGCTGGCCGCATGGGTTCAGCGATTACGATCACGCTCTGCAATCGCATGGTGGGGTTTGGCAGTGATATTCTTTTATATGTCGCTTGATGAGGCAACCGATATGCATGGTTTGTGGCGGATAGATGGTTATGTAGTTCCCGGTACAACACAGGCACTTTTTTCGTGGATCATTCCGGCTGTTTTTGTCGTGCTTATCATTGCTCTGATTTACATCCGGTGGCTGATTACACTGCCACGACGCACAACAATATTGTTCTTTATAGCCGGTGCTGTTTTTGTGACCGGCGCCTTGATTTTCGAAGGGATCGGCGCTGTTCTGGCCGATGAAACCTTTTTCACGCCGTCCTATCTCATTGTTTCGACGATGGAAGAAACATTGGAGCTATTTGGCATTTTAATCATGCTTTATGCGGTGCTTGATTATCTTCAGGGGCAAGGACTTAAAATTGCACTTGTGCCTGAGTCACCCAGCTGAAAATTCGTACAAGTTGGTAAGCCGTTGCTCCGGTGACGGAATATCTGTGGTCTGATGTGGGCAATTTGTATTTCGAAGCAATGTAAAAAGGTAGAACGAATTATCCGCGATTATGATTGTCGTCAGACGTGTAGGTAGCTTTTTGTTCACAGCAGCTTGAGGTACGTTAGACGGCTAGAATGTAACTTTCCATGGTTCCTGACGCTTCGGTAACCAGTTCTTCCTCCAGTACGAAGAAGTAGCTATATCTCAGCAATAAATACAACTGCATCATAGTTGAGTTGTGGATTATATTCGTCAAAAGCGCAAATGTTGGTGTTTCTGAAATTCATATCGGTAAACTGTATAGTGGATTAAAAGCTATATTGCAGTTTTTTTAAATAAGATATGATCCCGGAAGGTGGGGCGGTTGTTATCGAAGTTTGTGTTGAAACGAACGGCAATAGTTGCGGTATTTGCTGCGACTATTTCAATATCATTTTCAACTGGTGTTCGTATAATCACTGGAACAGAATCCGATTTAATAACGGTCATTGTCAGGTTGACGCTACCGTTTTTGATCGCAATTCCGATTGGGATTTATTGGTTTTCCCGTTTGGAAAAACTGGAGCTTTCTTATCGCAGCGCCATTCGCAGAGCCAATGAACTGACGCGCATTGCGAGTGTTGATCCTTTAACCGGCATCCTTAATCGCCGCAGTTTTATTGAGCAATTTAATGCAGCAAGCGCCGCAGGAGTTCGAGGCTGGTTTTTACTGGCCGATATCGATTATTTGAAAGTGATAAATGACAAGTATGGCCACCTTGTCGGTGATGATGCTGTCGTTTCTGTCGCTCAGGCAATGGTCAACATATTGCCGTCAGATAGTTTGATTGCTCGTATTGGCGGGGATGAGTTTTGCGCCTTCATTCCAAAAGCATCATGTGCTGATATTGATGACGCTATTGAGCAGATGAATGCGAAAGCTGATGATGAGCTACAGCAGCGACAGACAGATATTATGCATGTTTTGTCGCTCTCTGTTGGATATATGCCATTAAAATCCAATCAGAAATTCAAGGATATAATGTCCCTCGCGGATGAGCGAATGTATCGCAAAAAAAGAGCGAGATAGTCACCAGCCAGTAAGTTGTTTTGCGCTGGAGTACCCGATATATGATGAATGTCATATCGAAGTGAAAGCCAACTCACTTAATCCAGCAAAAATATTTCATGGGGATTCGTGGGGATAATTCTAAGAAAACGTACGCAGAACAGGCGTATAGGAACGCGTTAGGAACGTTAGGAACGCTTAAAAAAATAGCACCAGCTAAGTCATTGAAATAGCTGGTGCGGACGGCGGGACTTGAACCCGCAAGCTCTAAGAGCGGCAGATTTTAAGTCTGCTGAGTTTACCGATTTCTCCACGTCCGCAGTGCAAGATGTTTTATGCACCTGAAACCTGCCTTTTGATCCGTGATTTGCTGGCGGAAGTCAAGGCGCAGATTGCGTGCTGAGTGAAAAATCTGCCGGAATATCACTCGGCATAAATATATTCTGCAAAAATCAATATTGATTGAAATCAGTAATTTAGTCTCATGTAACTCACGTCACATAAGAGTGGCAGCGGCCGGACTATACCGGCCGCGGCAAGATATTCTTAAACTGAACGCGTAATGCCGCCATCAACGCGGATATTCTGGCCGGTAATATAACCCGCGCCATCAGACGCCAGAAATGCGATGGTTTCGGCAATTTCCTGCTCGGTGCCGTAGCGCTGCATTGGTATGCGATCTTTGAATTCCTGCTTTTCCGGCAGGCTGTCGATAAAGCCCGGCAGAATATTATTCATGCGAATATTGTCGGCAGCATATTTGTCGGCAAACAGCTTGGTATAGGAGGCGAGGCCAGCGCGGAATACACTGGAGACCGGAAAAGCCGGATCCGGCTCAAAGGCTGCAAATGTTGAGATATTGATGATCGAGCCGCTTTTTTGCGCCTGCATGATTGGCGTTACCAGTCGCACAGAGCGCACCACATTCATGAAATAAACATCCATGCCGCGATGCCAGTCTTCATCTGAAAAATCCAGCAAACCGCCACGTGGCCCGTGGCCCGCGCTATTCACCAATACGTCTACGCGACCCCATTTCTGATGCGCGCTGTCGATAAGCTTTTGCAGGTCATCATTAGACTGGTTGCTGCCGGTTACGCCGATGCCGTCATAGGTCTTTGCCAGCGCTTCACCTTTGCCAGATGAGGATAAAACTGCAATTTTATAGCCGTTATCCGCCAGTTTGCGTGCTGCCGCTGCGCCCATGCCTGAACCACCGGCAGTAATAATCGCTACTTTTTCGTCCATATTCTATCGCTCCCGATTTGAATTTTCCTGAAGCTGCCATGAAAATGCTTTTGCTGTAAAGTATTATATAGTCAGTGTTATAATAATTATTGTGCCGTTTGAGAGACGCGGCCTAGCTGTGTAATCCGATGAGATAATTGCTTAAACAATCAAAACAAACTGGTAATTTCCGGCTAAACTTGGCAAAACTGATTTTTGCCTGCGCCGGATATTTATGACCGGTCATGCCATGGAGGCCATCTTGTCATCATCAGATCTAAAAAAGTCAAAAACTGAAATCAAATCATGGGCAGCATCTGCGCCTGTTCTGGTTGATGTTGCCATGGGGCGCAAACCGGCCGATTTGGTTGTGCGCAACGGTCGTCTGGTCAGCGTTTACTCTGGTGAGATTGTTGCGGGCATTGATATCGCTATTGTCGAAGGGCGTTTTGCCTATGTCGGCCATGATGCAACCCATTGCATTGGTGCGACAACCAAGGTTGTGGATGCTGAAGGGCGCTATCTGGTGCCGGGTCTGTGCGATGCGCATATGCATGTCGAAAGCGGCATGGTGACAGTCACAGAATTTACCCGTGCGGTTGTTCCGCATGGCACGACCTCGATGTTTATTGATCCGCATGAAATCGCCAATGTGCTTGGGCTTGAAGGCGTGCGGCTAATGCATGATGAAGCTATGGCCATGCCGGTCAATGTCTATGTGCAGATGCCAAGCTGTGTGCCTTCTGCACCGGGACTGGAAAATGGCGGCGCGGAAATCGGTGCGGCAGAAGTGCTGGAAGCCATGAGCTGGCCGAATATTATCGGTCTTGGTGAAGTGATGAACTTCCCCGGCGTTGCCAATAATGACCCGACCATGCGCGGCGTGATTGATGCCACGATGAATGCAGGCAAGACGGTCGGCGGCCATTATGCTTCGCCTGATCTTGGCCGTGCGTTCCACGGCTATGTGGCCGGCGGCCCTGAGGATGACCATGAAGGCACACGCGCGGAAGATGCGATTGCCCGCGTGCGTCAGGGGATGCGCGCAATGCTGCGCCTTGGTTCCGCATGGTTCGATGTGGCAACACAGGTCAAAGCGATTACCGAGCAGGGCTTGGATTCCCGTAATTTTGTGCTCTGCACCGATGATAGCCATTCCGGCACTCTGGTGCATGAAGGCCATATGGATCGCGTTGTGCGTCATGCCATTGCGCAAGGCTTGAAGCCGGTGACGGCCATTCAGATGGCGACGATTAATACGGCTCAGCATTTCCGCTTAGAGCGCGAAATCGGCTCTATCACACCGGGTCGCCGTGCGGATTTCCTGATCGTGTCTGATCTCTCGGCGCTGACGATTGAGCGCGTTTACGGACGCGGTGTGTTGCTGGCTGAGCAGGGCAAACTGGTTGCGGAAATTGCACCTTATAAATATCCGGCAAAAGCGAAAAACACTGTAAAGCTTGGTCGTAAGTTCTCGGCACAAGACTTTGATATTCAATCACCAAAGCCAACTAAAAATGTAACGGCGCGCGTTATCGGCGTGATTGAAAATCAGGCGCCGACACGCGCTTTGGAAGCCGAGCTTTCAGTGAGTGACGGCATTGTGCAGATGGATCGCCGTAATGATGTTTGCCAGATTGCTCTGGTTGAGCGTCATCGCGGTTCAGGACAGATTACCAATGCTTTCGTGTCCGGCTTTGGCTATACGCTCGATTGCGCACTGGCTTCAACCGTTGCCCATGACAGCCATCACATTATCGCTGTCGGCACCAATAAGGAAGATATGGCGAAAGCCGTTAATCGTCTGGGTGAGATCGGTGGCGGCGTGGTGCTTTATTCCAAGGGCAGGGAACTGGCCTGTGTGGAAATGCCGATTGCCGGTCTGATGTCCGATGAACGTGCCGAGATCGTTGCCGCAAAAGCGGACAAGCTGGTGAAAGCCATGGCTGCGATGGGTTGCACATTGAATAATGCCTATATGCAGCACTCGCTGTTGGCTCTTGTGGTGATACCGGAACTGCGCATTTCCGATATCGGTTTGGTGGATGTGCGTAGCTTCGAGAAAGTTGATTTGTTCCTATGAGTGATTTTATACAATCGGTAAAACAGGCTACGCAGCAAATGCGCGGCCTGTTCGGCGAAACACCTTTGTTGCGTAATGATTATCTGTCGCGCAAATATGGTGCGGATATCTGGCTGAAGCGCGAAGACCTGACGCCGGTACGCTCCTATAAAATCCGTGGTGCATTCAACTTCATTTCTGCCGCGATTAAAAAAGCCGATCCGAATGCGGTTTTTGTCTGTGCGTCTGCGGGCAATCATGCGCAGGGTTTCGCCTATGTCTGTCGTCATTTCGGCCGCAAGGGCGTGGTCTTTATGCCGGTGACAACACCGCAGCAGAAGATCGACAAGACCCGCGCTTTCGGTGCCGAGTTTATCGAAATTCGTCTGGTCGGCGATATTTTTGACCAGTGCTATGCCGCCTCGCAGGATTATGCCAAGGCCGAAGGCGGGGTGATGGTGCCGCCATTCGATCATATGGGCATCATCACCGGTCAGGCATCGGTTGCGCAGGAAATTTCCGAGCAATTACCGGAAGACAAAATCCCCGATCTGATGATGCTGCCGGTTGGCGGCGGCGGTCTTTCTGCCGGTGTAACGCTTTATGTGAAAGCACTGGGCTGGCCGACAGAGTTTCGCTTTGTCGAGCCGCAGGGTGCGCCAAGCCTCAAACTCAGCCTTGAAGCAGGCAAGCGCGTCAAGCTGCAGACTGTTGATAATTTTGTTGACGGTGCGGCTGTTGGTGAGCTGGGCGCAGAGAATTTCAAAATTCTCAAAACCTATCCGGCATCATCCGTTATCAATGTGCCGGAGAACCGTCTTTGCGGCACGATGACGGAAATGCTCAATGTTGAAGGCGTGGTGCTGGAGCCAGCCGGTGCTCTGGCAATTGATGCGCTGAAAGATTTCAAGAAGAGCGAACTCAAAGGCAAAACCATTGTTCTGGTGGTTTCCGGCGGTAATTTCGACTTTGAACGTCTGCCGGACGTCAAAGAACGTGCGCTGCGCTATGAAGGGCTGAAGAAATATTTCATCTTCCGCTTCCCGCAGCGTCCGGGTGCGTTGCGTATGTTCCTCGATCTGCTCGGGCCAGAAGATGATATTGCTCGTTTCGAATATTTGAAAAAATCGGCACGAAATTTCGGTTCTGTGCTGATTGGTATCGAAACGAAAGATGCGAAGAACTTCGCTATTCTCGATAAGAAGTTCAAGGAAGCGGGCTGGGCCTATCAGGATATTACCGATAATCAGGTTCTAGCTGATTTCATCATCTGATGAAGATTTAAACAGTGTCCTATGTTTATTTGCATAGGACACTGTTGTTTATTTCATTTGCTTTTTAACACGAAAGCGCCCATATGCAGATCAGGCGCTTGGGTCTGATGCAAGCTATTGCATTAGGGCTTTCCATGCTGGACTTCGTTGCGTCTTGAAACTTTGCCTCATGAAGAGGTGAAATAATCCGGTCATTCCGTACCGGATACGGCAGCGCAAGTCGCGTGAGAACATCAATGTTCCGGCGCTTCGTCGTATAAAAATTTGTTTCCGGATTGCCAGCTGCGCATGGTGGTCTGATGATGCGTGTGTCCGGTTCTCCCGACCGGCGGTGCATATCGAAAGCTTATATTTTGACAAATCAAAATGAAACCGACCTGACCGCAGTTGCGGAAATTCAGGAAACTTCTGGTTTTGCCGCTTTGGGCATTACCGGTCTTTTGCTGAAAAATCTGGATGCCGCGGGCATGACTTCGCCAAAGCCAATCCAGCAGCAATCCCTGCCAGCCCAGCTTAAGGGCAAAGACATTCTGGGTATCGCGCAGACCGGCTCCGGCAAGACTGCAGCATTCTCCCTGCCGATCATCGAGCAGATTTTGGCACTTGGCGATAAGCGTCTGCCTAAAACCTGTCGTGCTCTGATCCTCGCGCCAACCCGCGAACTGGCTGTGCAGATTGAAGAAACCGTTCGTGTGCTCACCAAAGGCGCACATCTTTCGACCGCTTTGATTTTGGGCGGTGTTTCCCGTGCCTCTCAGGTGCGCAAAATGGCGCCGGGCGTGGATATTCTGGTGGCAACACCGGGTCGTCTGACCGATCTGGTGCGTGATAAATGCGTTGATCTGTCCGCTACTAAATGGCTGGTTCTGGACGAAGCCGACCGTATGCTGGATATGGGCTTTATCAATGATGTGAAGCGCATTGCCAAAGCAACGCGCTCTGACCGTCAGACTGCTTTGTTCTCGGCAACCATGCCTAAGGAAATTGTGGCATTGGCTGAAGGCCTGCTGCGTGATCCGGTGCGTGTTGAAGTTTCGCCTGCCGGTACAACTGCAGCTGAAATTACACAGGTTGTTTATACCGTGCCGACCAAGGATAAGAAAAAAGCGCTGTCTGGCCTTTTGACCAATCCAAAGCTCGAAACCGTTATTGTCTTTACCCGCACCAAACATGGCGCGGATGCGGTAACTCGTACGCTGGAAAAAGACGGCTATTCTGTTGCTGCCATTCACGGTAACAAATCGCAGAACGCCCGTCAGCGTGCGCTGAACGGCTTTAAAGACCGTTCTGTGCGTGTGCTGATTGCTACTGACATTGCAGCGCGCGGTATTGACGTTCCGGGCATCAGCCATGTCATCAATTATGACCTGCCGGATGAGCCGGAGAGCTATGTACACCGTATCGGCCGTACCGGTCGTAATGGTGCCTCCGGTGCAGCGATTACGCTTTATGACGGTGGTACAGAACATGCAAAGCTCAAGGCTGTTGAGCGTGTTATCCGCAATAGGCTGACACTGAAAGACCTGCCGCCGCAGTTTGGCCCGTTGCCGGAACGCACAGAAAAACCAACTTTCGAGCACGAATGGCCAAAGCCTGATCCGCGTGCCACCGGCAAGCGTAAAACCTCGCGCCCGTATAAAAATCTGGATAAAGCACCGCAGCGTACCACTGGTTTTTCCGATGTGCGTGAACTTTATGATGATGCCGCACCTGCCAAGCCACGCGAAGCAAAGCCTGCACAGGGCGAACGTGGCCGTCAGAACCGCAATCATTCCGGTCGTGGCGGCAAAAGCTCCGCTCAGGGCGCCGGTTATAATTCCGGTCAGGCCAATAGTGGCAAGCCTGCGAATAAAAAGACCTTCCACCGCAATAAGAAACGTGCGGGTCAGGACTGGAACAGCTAATTTATAAGTCTGTTCTAAACCTTGCATAATAGTGAAATAAAACACCGCCGGAACGCTTTCCGGCGGTGTTTTTTATTGTCGGATGCAGACTTGTCGGAAAACTGTACCTTGAATAAGCTGTTCAGCAACAATAGGTTCGGCGCAGCAATGCGTATTCTTGCATAGAATTACCGGCGTAAAATTACCGGCGCAGAATTAAAGGACAAATATAATGGTACAGTCAGGTGTAACAAATTCTGTGATCGAGGCGATCGGTAATACGCCGCTGATCCGTCTGAACAAAGCTTCAGAGCTCACCGGCTGCGAGATTTTCGGCAAGGCTGAATTTGCCAATCCGGGACAGTCCGTCAAAGACCGCGCGGCGCTTTATATTATCCGTGATGCAGAAAAACGCGGGCTTTTGCGCAAAGGCGGGGTGATTGTGGAAGGCACTGCCGGAAATACCGGTATCGGCCTGACCATGGTGGCCAAGGCACTTGGCTATCGCACTGTTATCGTTATCCCTGAAACACAAAGTCAGGAAAAGAAAGATGCTCTGCGTCTGCTGGGTGCGGAACTGATTGAAGTTCCGGCTGTTCCTTACAAGAACCCGAATAATTATGTCCGGCTTTCCGGCCGCTTGGCCGAGCAACTGGCCAAAATCGAGCCGAATGGCGCGATCTGGGCAAACCAGTTTGACAGCCAGATCAACCGTCAGGCGCATATTGAGACAACAGCACCGGAAATCTGGCAGCAGACTGAAGGTAAAATTGACGGTTTCATTTGTGCTGTCGGTTCCGGTGGCACACTGGCCGGTGTGGCAGAAGGTCTGCGCGGCTTCAGCAAAGATATCAAAATCGGTCTGGCTGATCCGGAAGGCGCGGCGCTCTATTCCTATTACACCACGGGTGAACTGAAGGCCGAGGGATCATCCATCACGGAAGGTATCGGGCAGGGACGCATCACCGGTAATCTTGAAGGTTTCAAGCCGGATTTCGCCTATCAGATCAGTGATGCAGATGCTCTGAAAATCGCTTTTGATCTGGTGCAGGAAGAAGGCCTCTGCCTTGGCGGTTCATCGGCCATCAATATTGCCGGTGCTATCCGCATGGCGAAAGATCTTGGCAAAGGCGCACGGATTGTGACAATTCTGGCTGATTACGGTAATCGCTACCAGTCAAAAATGTATAATCCGGCCTTCCTTGAAGAGCGTGGCCTACCGGTGCCGCAATGGCTTCTGACACGTTCAGACATTGCAGTTCCTTACGAGGTGTAAAACCTAGTCTCTATGTTGTTATCATAGTTTCAGGAAAAGCGGTTTTACTTTTCCTGAAACTGCTTTAAACCTCTCGCAAAAGACTTTTTCTGAAATTTTGCATGAGGGTATGATGACACAAAGTCTGGAAACCAATCCGCTTTTCCGCGAAAATGCTTATCTGAAAGCGACACCGGCCAAGGTAATCGGTCTCACGGATGAAGGCGGCGTTATTCTCGATCAGACTGTGTTCTATGCCACATCCGGCGGCCAGCCGGGTGACAGCGGTTTGCTGCGCCGTGCTGACGGCAGCGTCATTCAGATTGCCACCACTGTTAACGGCGCAACCAAGAATGATTTCATTCATGTGCCTGCTGAAGGTGAAACACTGCCACAGCTTGGTGAAGAGCTGATTGCAGAGATCGACTGGGAGCGCCGTTTCAAGCTGATGCAAATGCATACAGCCTGCCATTTGCTTTCCGTGATTTGTCCGTTTCCGGTGACCGGCGCTTCAGTTAATATTGATGACAGCCGCATTGATTTCGACATGCAGGGCAATGACCTGACAAAAGAGCAGGTCAGTGAAAAGCTGATGGAAATGGTCAATGCCGCATCGCCGGTGACTACAAACTGGATCAGCGATGAAGAACTGGCTGCCAATCCTGATCTGGTAAAATCCAAGAATGTGCGCCCGCCGGTCGGGCAGGGACGTATCCGTTTGGTGCTGATCGGTGACAACGGCTCCGTGGACTCTCAGCCATGCGGCGGCACACATGTGGCCAATACCTCCGAAATCGGTGAAATTCATATCGGCAAGGTTGAGAAAAAAGGCAAAGAAAACCGCCGCTATCGTATCCGTTTCGGTAAGGCTCCGGCATAATATCGCTGCTTTTCCTTGTCATTATCAGGAAAACAAAGCAGTTGAGCGATCCGGCGTGCATAATGAAATATGCATGCCCTGAAATAAAGATCGGAACCCTATGAGCGATCCTACGGATAACGACGATAAAACGCTCGCTGATGAAGTGAGCGTTAATATTACCCGGCTGGAAATGGCTGCACCGTTAAATGTCGCGGTGCCTTTACCTGCCGGTCTCCGGCTGGCAATCATGCTGGCAGAAAATATGCCGGTGCATCTCTATCGCTATCTTTACGAGGTCATCGGCAAGCCGCATCACTGGATGCTGCGCCGTATGCAGAATGACGAGACTGTTACCTCGATCATTCAGGCCGAAGAAACCCGCATTCTGCTGCTCTATGTGGATGGTTGTCCCGCAGGTTTTGCTGAAATGCGGCTCAATCTGCCGGAGAGCGTCGATCTGCTCTATTTCGGGCTGGTGCCGGATTATCAGGGGCGGGGTCTGGCAAAATTCTTCTTTGCCGAGGCTCTGGCGGCAGCATGGTCACATAATCCGGAAAAACTGCGCCTTGAAACCAATACGCTTGATAGCCCCCGTGCTTTGCAACTCTATCAGCGCATGGGCTTTTCGCCGGTTTCCACAGCTGAGGACGTGATTACGCTCTGGAAATAGAGCGTAATCCGTCAGAAATTGCGCCGGTCCCGGCTTTCTTCCGCATCTGAAATCAGGTGAATTTTCCTGGCATCTGTTTCAGCTGCTTCTGCCGGTTCAAAAACAATACAGTTCCGCCCCTGATTTTTCGCCTCATAAAGACAATGGTCGGCACGGCTGAAAATCTGCGAATTACTGTCGCTTTTATAAGCAAGGGCTCCACCCGCACTGATTGTCAGCGGTTCAACATGGCTCTGTGATACATAAAACGGCGTATTCTCTATTTCCACGCGAATACGCTCGGCAACGCTGATAGCGGCAGCGCGGCTGGCATTGGGCAGGTAAACGCAAAATTCCTCACCGCCGACACGGCCAACCAGATCACCCTTGCGCGTAACATTCTGCAAAGCATAGGCGATCAGCTTTAAGGCGCGGTCACCGACTGTATGGCCGTATTTATCATTGATGTTCTTAAAGTGATCCGCATCAATAAGCAGTAACGCGCCTGCATCCTGACGGGAGCGGACAGTGCGCATCATTTCAAAAAAAGCCTCACGATTATAGAGGTTGGTCATATAATCGATCTTTGAACGCGCCTGTAATTCATGATGGGCTTTTTCCAGATCAGAAAATGCTTTCGAAAGCTGCGTATTACGGTGAAACACCACCGTCATTGCCGGAAAAGCGGTAATCAGGGGAAGGATCAGACTCAGGCTGATGCTGAGCGTGCCAACCGGCTCATTGCGGATAAGCCCGACAATCATGTTGATTGCAACACAAAGCAGCGCAGCCGCAGCAGAAACAATAAAGGCTTTTATAAGAGCTGATTTCATAGTCTGTTCAAATATCCCTGAGCGTATGCTGTAGTCTGAATATTTCAGTTAATGACTGGAAATGCTGAATAGAAATTACTGGCCAACCCGATATTCTCCTCCACATAAAGGAATAGTTCTTTCAAGCCTATTAAAATCAGGAATTGGCGTAAATTCTTTATAAATAAGAGCTTTTTATTTTAGCGACACATAAACCTGCATTATACGAATAGCCCCGTCAGTGCGAAAATTATCATGCCAAGTCCGGCCAGAGAGACAACCCAGATCAGGCTTCGCACATAAGGAATCCCGAAAGCATAAGCGGGAATATAAAAGATGCGCCCGATAACATAAATCCACGCGCCTGCAGTAGTGAGCCCGCTTTCCCGACCGGCAATATGGGCAATAAGCACGGCTGCGAGAAACAGGGGCAGGGTTTCATAAAGATTGCGCTGCGCCCGTTGCAGTCGCGCGGTGATAATACCGACAGGCGGCCCCGCCTCATCACGTGCTCCGGCATTATAGTCCAGACCTGTCTCACCGTTGCGGAAAAACGCAGGAAGTAAAACCTGAATAATTGCTACAATAAGCATGACGACAGCAAGGTTCAGTTCTGTACTCAAACTCTTCTTCCTTCATCGGAGGCAGATGCATTTCCGCAGCATTTCTGACAGCGGTTTATTTCAGGAAAAGATCAAAGCGGAATTTCATCTGTCCCCAGCGAAATATAAACTTGGTTAACGCGGGCACATCAAGAGAAATCCGGTGCCGGGATTTTGGGGCGGATAAAGCTGCTGGCAGATATTTGTTTGTTTCTTCATGGCAATAAACCATTGTTAATAAAGCGAGTTAATCAAATAGGGTTTGTTTTTCTGCTGATTATCAAAAAAGAAATCATCCCCCGAAATACACATAAATAATGAAAGATCTGATTTAAATATGTAGGCGAAAAAACAGGCGGGCAAGGTTTGGGGATTTGCTTTGTGCGGATTTTTAAGATTCTATCAATTAATTCTTGCGAACAGTCGCCAAATGTTGTGCATTTTCCGCTCTGAACAAAGGCGGGATAAAGGTTTTGAAACTGTTTCGTTTTACAAGTGACAGGCTGGCATTGTCTGACTGGTATAAATGACAGGGGAAATGCCGGTTTTGTTGCAGACTGAATGTTGTTGTTTGTAATGGGTTTGAGTAGCGTAATGAAGTCATTTCAGAAACAGCCGCATGGGCCTGTTGCAATGAACAAGAGCGGGGGCCGGATGCTGCATTCTTCTCGGGTGAAACATATTCTTTGTCTTGGTGTGGTAGGATTACTGGTTACAGCCTGTGCCTCTCCCCAGCCGGAAGTGAAGAAGAAAAAGCGCTCCAAGGAATATTTTGCAGAATCTGTCTATGGCGTAAAAGCCAGCCCGCGTGTAGCCAATGGCAAGAAAATCCCGCGCGGCGGCGGCCGCAATCAGGTTGGCAAGCCTTATAAAGTCAAAGACAAGTGGTATAAGCCGAAGGAAGACCCGAATTATGTGAAGGTCGGCCGCGCTTCCTGGTATGGTTCGGCATTTCATGGCCGTCTGACCGCCAATGGCGAGGTCTATGACATGACCCATCTGACAGCCGCGCATCCGACCATGCCGCTGCCAAGCTATGCCCGTGTCACCAATACCGCCAATGGCAGTTCAGTGATCGTACGCGTGAATGACCGCGGCCCTTATTCCAACGAGCGTATCATTGATATGTCGGAAAAAGCGGCTGAAATGCTGGATTACAAGCATCACGGCACCGCGAATGTTAAAGTGGAATATGTTGGCCGTGCGCCTTTACATGGACAGGATGATGCATTCCTGCTCGCCTCTTACCGTCCGGCGGGCGGCGACAACATTGGCCAGCCTGCGACAGGTGTGATGATGGCCATGAACGGCCCGACACCGACATCTGCACCAAACCGTGCAGAACAGGGTGTAGCCAGCGCATTTGACCAGATTTCCGCACAGCCGGAACTGCCTTTCGGTTATGCTGACGGCGCAGCGCCTGTGCTTCCATCTGTTATTCCTGTGCCGCTGGATAAGCCATATGGCCTCTATGCATCTGCGCAGAATGATATTCTGGTCAGTGCCTATGCCGGAAACCGCATCGCTCAGGCCAATGAGGGTATCTATTCCAAAGTGCTGATGCCGGATGCAGCCTCTGCCGAATGGCGCAATGCGCAGGCCGCAAAATATCTGCAGGCCGGTGCGGAGCAGGGTGAGTTTGTTGATCTCGGTACTTTCAGCAGCAAAGACGAGGCAGATCGTATTACCTCTGCGCTTAAAAATATCGGAACAGTCAGCAGCAGCATGACCCCGCAGGCTCAGGGCGATTTATACAGCCTGACTGCAAAATCACGCAGCGGCAATAATGACGCGCTGTTGCAGGCCGCATGGGCTGCCGGTGCAAATGATGCTTTTGTGGTGCGTGCCGAGTAATTTTTTACAATGTGATATATCGTGTTTAAACGTCCGGCTATGCCGGACGTTTTTGTTTCAGCTTCATTGATCGTCAATCATCGTGAACTATTTTTGAGTCTGTTACAGAGAAAAATCACAACCGGAGAACAAGGTGGCCTGCTTTACCGGCACATATGAAAAGACAAAATTTGCAGGAAAGCTGCGTTTTGCTGCTGTGCTGATCGTGAGCCAGTTTATTCTATCTCATGCGCAAAGCGCCGAGCCGCCATTTGCGGTGAAGTCCGAACAGGTTTTGCTGTTCGATTCCGATACAGGCAGCGTCTTATTCGCCCGCAAAGCCGATACGCCGTTTCCACCGGCCTCATTGGCAAAGCTGATGACTGCGGAAGTTGCATTTCATGCGCTGACAACCGGAAAATTGCAGCCGGAAGCCCGTTTTATAGTCAGTGAACATGCGTGGCGCACCGGTGGTGCACCTTCGGGTACGGCAACAATGTTTGCCAAAATCAAATCACAGCTGACAGTCAATGACCTGATACAGGGCATTACAGTGCAATCCGCCAATGACGGCGCGATTGTACTGGCAGAGGGCATGAGCGGCAGTGAGCAGGCTTTCACCGTGCTGATGAACCAACGGGCGCAGGAACTGGGGTTAAAAAGCTCCGTTTTTGCGAACCCGACCGGTTTACCACTGGATGGTGCTACCCAAAAAGTAACGCTGAACGATATGGTGAAACTCGCGCAGCATCTGCATAAAACCTATCCGCAATATTATCCGCTTTATGCGCAAGAGAGCTTTACGTGGAATAATATTATGCAGCGCAACCGCAATCCATTGCTGCGGTTAAATCTGGGTGCTGATGGTCTGGCTATGGGCGGCACCAAGGATTCCGGTTTTTCTTTTGTCGCATCCGCTGAATCCGGCGGGCGGCGCATATTTATCGGGCTGAACGGAGCCAAAACCATTCAGGACAGAACAGAAGATGCTGAAAAGCTGATCCGCTGGGCGATGAATGATTTCGTTAAACTACCGGTTTTTACTGCGGGTACAGAAGTGGCTCAGGGCTCGCTCTATGGCGGAACGCAAGGATCAGTCGGGCTTGTGGTTCATGATGCGGTTTCCGTGCTTGTGCCTGTTCAGGATAAAGGCAAACTGCGCTCGCAAGTGATTTATCAGGGGCCGGTATCGGCACCGGTCTCCAAAGGACAGGAAATCGGCCGGATTCAAGTGCTGCGGGATAAGGAGATATTGCTCGAACGCCCTGTCTTTGCAGCGCAGGATGTGAGTGAGGGAACTTTGCGCAACAAGTCAATGGATGCGCTCTATGAGCTGGCGACAGGCTGGATACGTCGTTTGCTGAAATAAGAGTGCTTGTTTCCTTTGTCAGTTTTATTTGACAAAGCCATGCCTATCCCTCATTAAACTTATAATTATTAACGGTGTACAGCGTAGGAAAATCAGAGCTTTGTCAGGATTGCTGATCACATTTGAAGGCGGAGAAGGCGCGGGGAAATCCACGCAGATTCTTGCTTTGGCTGATCATCTGCGCGCTCAAGGCTTTGAGGTTGTGGTCACGCGTGAACCGGGCGGTTCAGCCGGTGCAGAGGCTGTGCGTCATGTCATCTTGAGCGGCGCGGCAGAAACCTATGGCCCTGCCATGGAAGCGCTGTTATTCGCCGCCGCCCGCAGCGATCATATTGACCAGAAAATCCGCCCTGCGATTGAAGCCGGACAGATTGTGCTCTGCGACCGATTTATTGATTCAAGCCGTGTTTATCAGGGCATCAGCGGCAATCTTGATCCGCAATTCATGCGCTCGGTTGAGCGTATTGCCATTGATGGCACTATGCCTGATCTGACTTTCATTCTCGATATTCCGGCGGATAAGGGCTTAGCCAGAGCAGGTTTGCGCCGTGGCAATGAAGTGGCAGATCGTTTTGAAAAAGAAACCATTGCCACCCACGAAGCGCGTCGTCAGGCATTTCTGGCAATTGCTGCCGAAGAACCGCAACGTTGCAAAGTGATAGATGCGGACCGCTCGGTGCATGAGATCAGCGCTGAAATAGCTGCACTCACCGATGCTGTTCTGAGCCCGCAAGAGGTGTCTGCCCATGGCTGAACAGGCACCCAACAGTACCTATGATGCAATTGACGGTGTTCCTGCACCCAATGCGACCAGTTTTCTGACTGCGCATGAGGAAGTGCGCACATTTCTTGCGCAGGCCTATCAAGAAGGCCGCATGCATCATGCGCTGCTGTTTGAAGGTTTGCAGGGTATAGGCAAAGCGACAACCGGCTTTCATCTTGCCGGACATATGCTGAAATATCCCGACTGTGCATCAGCACCGCAACAACTGAGCACGCCGGATCTGAATGCAGCACCTTACCGCCAGATGTCGCAGGGAATGCATCCGGCGCTGCTGCATATTACGCGACCGTTTGATGCGAAAACCGGCAAATACCGCACGGCGATTACCGTTGAAGAAATCCGCCGTATCACGCATTTTCTGAGCCGCACTTCCGGTGACGGTGCATGGCGCATCGTTATTATCGATCCTGCGGATGATATGAACCGTAATGCTGCCAATGCTTTGCTGAAAACGCTGGAAGAACCACCGGCACGGGCGCTGTTTATTCTGATTTCGCATTCATCAGGCCGCTTGCTGCCAACGATCCGTTCGCGCTGCCAGTCACTGGCTTTCAAACCGCTGAATGATAATGAGCTGAAGCGCGCGCTGGAAGTTGCAGGCAGAGATGTCGGCATTGATGTGCAGGATCAGGCTTATTTCGCTGCACTCAGTGCACGGGCGGAAGGTTCTGTGCGCAAAGCTTTGTTGCTGGTGGCACACGGCGGGCTTGAGATCACCGATACAGTTGATGCTGTACTGAGCGGCAATCATTTTGATCTGCCAAAGGCGCAGGCGCTTGCCTCTGTGCTTGGTGGCCGTGAAGCCGATGTGCAGAACCAGCTTTTCCTTGAATATTTGCTGGATAAGGCTGCCGCGCAGGCACTTGTTCTTGCTGAACAAGGGCAGGCGGTGCAAGCCAGCCAGTGGTCGCAATTCTGGGATGATCTGCGCCGCGAGGCGATGGAAACGGAAAGCTATAATCTCGACCGCAAACAGGCGGCACTGATTATGATGGAAAAGATGCACCGCGCTATGCGCAGCGGCATGCCGGTCTGAGGTTTGAGACCGGCTGATGCCGCCGAGCAAACCGGTCACTGTGAAAGGGCTGAAATGCGCCATTCACAGGATCAAAAAACCGCATAAACAAGCATGAGTTTCTGAATTCGATGCATTTAGTGCTGACTTACGGTCTGACATGCGATATGCCGGTTTTATCAGTTATCATCATATTGACTTCATGAGATAAAATATCTCGACAAGACGGATCCGACATGAGCCGCGAAAAATTTTACATCACTACCCCGATCTTCTATCCGAACGGCACGCCGCATATCGGCCATGCCTATACATCGATTGCCACCGATGCCATGGCGCGCTTCCAGCGTCTGGATGGCAAAGATGTGCTGTTCCTGACCGGTACAGACGAACATGGTCTGAAAATGCAGCAGACCGCCGAAAAAGAAGGCATTACGCCGCTTGAACTGGCTGACAAAAACTCCGCCGTGTTCCGCGAAATGCTGGCAAAAATCGGTTCCAGCCATGACCAGTTCATCCGCACCACGGAAGAACGTCATTACAAAGCCTGTCAGGATATCTGGGAGCGCATGGTCGCGAATGGCGATATCTATCTCGACAGCTATGCCGGCTGGTATTCGGTTCGTCAGGAAGCTTATTTCGACGAGAGCGAAACAACTGTTGGTGAAGATGGCGTTCGCCGTGAGCCTATCGGTTCACCGGTGGAATGGCATGAAGAAGAAAGCTATTTCTTCCGCCTGTCCAAATACCAGCAGCCGCTGATCGAATATTTTGAAAAGCATCCGGAATTTGTCGGCCCGTCTGAGCGCCGCAATGAAGTGCTGAGCTTCATCAAATCCGGCCTGCGTGATCTGTCCGTTTCCCGCACCACCTTTGACTGGGGTGTGCCGGTTCCGGGCAATGACAAGCATGTGATGTATGTCTGGGTTGATGCGCTGACCAACTATCTCACCGCTATCGGCTATCCGGATATGGATGCGGAGAAGGCACAGTTCTGGCCTGCAACTGCGCATATTCTCGGTAAAGACATTGTGCGCTTCCATGCAGTTTACTGGCCAGCATTCCTGATGTCTGCCGGTCTGCCTCTGCCGGAACGTGTTTTCGCGCACGGCTTCCTGTTCAACCGCGGCGAGAAAATGTCGAAGTCGGTCGGCAATGTGATCGATCCGTTTGCCTTTATCGACCGCTATGGTCTGGATCAGGTGCGCTACTTCTTCCTGCGTGAAGTGCCTTTCGGTCAGGACGGCAGCTACAATCACGAAGCGATTGTCAACCGTACCAATGCCGATCTGGCCAATGATCTGGGCAATCTGGCACAGCGCTCGCTGTCGATGATCGCCAAGAACTGCGAAGGTAAAGTGCCGGAAAAAGCTAACTTCCATGAGGAAGATACGGCTATTCTGAAACTGGCTGAAGAAGCAATTGAACTTGCCCGTAATGCGATGAAGGTTCAGGCCATTCATCAGGCGCTGGCGGCAATCTTCAATGTTGTATCAGAAGCCAATCGTTACTTCGCAGCTCAGGAACCTTGGGCACTGCGCAAGACCGATCCGGTACGTATGGGCACAGTCTTGTATACGACCGCAGAAGTGCTGCGCCGCGTTGCAATTATGACTCAGGCCTATATCCCGACATCTTCAGCCAAGCTGCTGAATATTCTGGGTGTTGCAGAAGATAAGCGCAGTTTCGCTGATCTCGGCGATGTGCTGATCAGCGGTGCTGAACTGCCTGCACCGGAGCCGATCTTCCCGCGTTATGTGGAAACTGAAGAGTAATATCTTATATCAGATACGGGCGAATTATCGCCCGTATCATTTTCCCGAGTGCTAAGCCTCGGGCAGGACTTTTATTATGCTTGTAGACAGCCATTGCCATCTCGATTTCGCTGATTTTGCAGAAGAGCGTGACGCGATTATTCAGCGTGCTCTCGATGCCGGTGTCGAAAAGATGATCACCATCTGCACCCGCGTTAAGAAGTTTGATCAGATTTTAGCGCTCGCGGAGAGCTATGATCCGCTTTATTGCTCGGTCGGCACCCATCCGAATAATGCCCATGAAGAACTGGATGTAACCGCTGATGAGCTGGTACGTCTTGCGCAGCATCCGAAAGTTGTGGCAATCGGTGAGGCAGGCTTAGATTATCACTATGATTATTCAACACCGGAAGCGCAGCGCCAAGGCCTGCTGACACATATTGAAGCGTCGCGCCGCACGCAATTGCCGCTGGTGATCCATGCCCGCAGTGCGGATGAGGATATGGCAGTATTATTGCGTGAGGAAACCGCTAAAGGCGCGTTCCCGTTTATTCTCCATTGCTTCTCGTCCGGCATTGAACTGGCACGCACCGGCGTTGAGCTTGGCGGCTATGTGTCTTTCTCAGGTATTATCACCTTCAAAAACTCTGCCGAAATTCGTGAAGCCGCAAAAATCGTGCCGCATGATCGTTTGCTGGTAGAGACTGATGCACCTTATCTGGCACCGATGCCACATCGCGGCAAACGCAATGAGCCATCATACGTTGCGCATACAGCTGCGGTTCTGGCGGATGTCATTGGTGTGAGCGATGCGGATATCCGCCGGATGACCGGTGAGAATGTGCTGCGTCTGTTTACCAAAATACCTCGCTGATTATGTTCGTTCAAACTATCAGATAATCACTTCAACCTTTTGATATTTAATTATTAAAAGGCGTATAAAAGCGGAACTGGCACATGTCTGACTTCTATCGCTTTACGGTTCTTGGTTGCGGCTCATCTCCGGGTGTGCCGCGTCCGAATGGCGATTGGGGTAAGTGCAATCCGGACAATCCGAAAAACCGCCGTCGCCGTGCATCGCTGCTGGTGGAGCGTGTCAGCCCCCATGGCACAACGCGTGTGGTGATCGATACGGGGCCGGATTTTCGCGCACAAATCATTGACGGGCTGGCAGGCAAAGCAGACCGTCATATCGATGCGGCGATCTATACGCATCCTCATGCCGACCATATTCACGGTATTGATGATTTGCGCAGTTTTGTGCTCGACAGCAAGAGCCTGATGCCGATCTATACAAATCGTCTGACGCTCAACCGGCTTTATGAGGCTTTCGGCTATTGTTTCGCCACGCCCTTCGGCTCAAGCTATCCGCCAATTCTTAAAGCCCATGAAATCGGTAATACCGAGAGTTTCACCATTAACGGGGCAGGCGGTCCGATCCGCTTTAAACCCATGCCGATGGTACATGGCGATATTACCAGTCTCGGCTTTCGTATTGAAAATGTGGCCTATTGCTCGGATGTGAATGAGTTTCCGCCGGAAACAGCAGCATCTCTGGAAAATCTGGATGTTTTGCTGATTGATGCTCTGCAACACAGGCCGCACCCGAGCCATTTCAGTCTGGATGAAGCGCTGGAATGGGTTTCACGCCTGAAACCGCGCCGTGCTATTCTCACCCATATGCATGTGCCGCTGGATTATGATGAAGTGCGCGCTCTTGTGCCCGAGAATGTCGAGCCAGCCTATGACGGTATGGTTTTTGAAGCCCCCGCAAATCACTGATTTAGCTCAGCCTGTTGTTTTTATTTGCAATCGGGCAATCCTCTCCGTAGTTTCCTGTCGTGCAGTTATTTCAGGAGGCCATATTCGCAGATATGGAGCAATAATTGCAGCATGAGGAGGAAACTGATTTATGAAATTTACATTTGCTGAGCCTCAGCGCGCGCATAATCCGGCCATGTTTTTATCTGCCGGTGTCCGCAAACCCAATCCGGAAGTGCCTGAGCGCATACAGCGGCTTTTAACCGGCGCTAATGATGCCGGACTTGCAATGATTGCAGCGCAGGATCACGGTCTGGCACCGGTCAGCGCCGTGCACAGCCCTGAATATCTGGAATTCCTGCAGGTCATTTACGGGCAATGGCAGACAATCAGTGGCGCATCCGATGAGGTCATTCCGAATATCCATCCGAACCGCCGCGATTTTTCCTATCCGACATCACCGGTCGGTCGTGCTGGCTATCATATGGCCGATACGGCCTGTCCGATTGCTGCAGATACGTGGAATTCTGCTTATTGGAGTGCGCAGACGGCAATTGAAGCTGCCAAACTGGTGCAGAATGGCGAGCCTGCAGCCTATGCGTTGTGCCGCCCGCCCGGTCACCATGCCTATGCCGACATGGCTGGAGGCTTCTGCTTTCTGAACAATTCCGCGATTGCTGCACAGGTATTGCGCGAGAGCCATGACCGCGTGGTTGTTCTCGATGTGGACCTGCATCACGGCAATGGCACGCAGGGCATTTTCTATCACCGTGCCGATGTGATGACCGTTTCCATCCATGTTGATCCGGCGGTTTTCTATCCGTTTTTCTGGGGTCATGCCTCAGAGCGCGGTGAGGGCGCAGGCCTTGGCTATAATTACAACCTGCCTTTGGCACGCGGTTCCGGCAATCAGGAATTTCTCGATGCACTGGATCTGGCATTGGATCGTATCCGCGCCTATCGGCCGGGTGCTTTGGTTCTGGCGCTTGGGCTTGATGCTTCCGAGCATGATCCGTTTGGCGGTTTTACCGTCAATGAGCAGGGTTTCACCAGCATTGCCCAGAAATGCGCAAGTCTGAACCTGCCGACAGTGATTGTGCAGGAAGGTGGTTATATCTGCGATCAGCTGGGCGGAAATCTCACGCATTTTCTGCGCGGCTTTGGCGGATAATCTGCATTCAATGAATATTTGCTGAGCAGGCGGTCAAGAAACTGCCTGCTCAGTCAATAAAATTGTTTAAACGAAATTGATTTTGTGTATATTCAAAGCTGTTTTATATAAATTTCATTTGTATTTATTGTTATTTTAAAATTATTATTACTTTTAGTTTTATTTGATCTTACATATATGTGCGTTCAGGAATAATCCGGCATCAAATAATCCTTACAGGGGAAATATCCGATGTGTTTAGCCTGCAATCCCGGAGTTACAGCCATTCTGAGAAACGCCGCATCACGGCGTAATTTTTTGAAATATATGGGAGTGGCGGCCACTTCTGTTTTCGCCGCCTCAGTTATGGAAAGCAGAACAGCGCTGGCCGCAGCTTCTGACGGATCCGCTGATGTGATCTTTAAGGGCGGCACTATCCTCACCATGAATAAGGAGAATGCCCGCGCTGAAGCTATTGCCATTCGCGGCGATACTATTCTCGGCGTCGGAACGGCTGAGGACATGCAGGCTTTAAGCGGTTCTAAGACGCGTATTGTTGATCTTGGCGGCCGCACATTAATGCCCGGTCTGATTGATCCGCATATGCATTCGACCTTTGTGGTGCTGGATGACTGGATTGACGTCAGCCCGATGGCCACACCGACCTTCAAGGATGTCTGGCTTCAGCTGAAAGCTGGTGTGGAGAAGGCAAAATCAGGTGAATGGATTCGGGCGAAGAATTTTGACCCCAGCATCACCAAAGATGCCCGCCCGCCGACAATGGCAGAGCTTGATGCACTGGCGCCAAATAATCCGTTTTTCATGATGGAGAGTAACGGACATATTGCCTATGCAAACAGCGCCGCCATGAAACTGGCAGGCATTACGGAAGACACCAAAGACCCTTCCGGTGCACGCTTTGTGCGTGATGCAAATGGCAAACTCAGCGGCAGGCTTGAAGAGAGCGCGGCGCAGGAACCATTTATCGAAAAGATGCCGCAACCAACGGCAGCGGAAGTACAGAAACGCATTCGCGGATTATTCGATCATGCGGCATCTGTGGGCTGCACAAGCCTGCATGATTGCAGCATTGGCATGCTGTCCGGCGTCAATGATATTGCGCTTCTTGATGCCGTGATGGCTGATAATCCGCCGGTGCGCTATCGCGGGATGCTGATTTCAACATTGATGGATGAATGGGACAAGCTTGGTATCAAACCCGGTCATGGCAATGACCTGTTCCGCATTGATGGTGTCAAAGCCTGGGCGGATGGCTCCAATCAGGCAGAAACCGGCTATCAGCGCGAGAATTATCTGGGCAGCAATAGCCGCGGGGCACTGAATTACAGCCTTGAGCAAATCACCGAAGTCATAAAGCGTGCCCATGATGGCGGCTGGCAGGTCGGTGTCCATGCCAATGGTGACGGGGCAATTGATACGGTGATTGAAGCCTATCAGACCGTGCTGCAAGGGTCGGCACCGAATGATCTGCGCCACCGGATTGAGCATTGCAGTGTTCTGCATCCAGAGCAGATGGAGAAAATGGTGCGGCTTGGCCTGTCGCCGTCTTTCCTCATCGGTCATGTGCGATGGTGGGGCAAGGCCTTCCGTGATCGCATTCTGGGGCCGGAGCGGGCGAAATATTATGATCCTTGCGCCTCGGCTCTGGCAGCCGGTTTGCGTATTTCGCTGCATTCCGACTGGAGCGTAACGCCGATTGAACCTCTGCGCTATGTGCAGGATGCGGTTGCCCGTGTGATGAATGAGGGCGGCGGTGTCTTCTTCTCCGACGAATGCATACCGGCAGAAGCCGCATTGCGTGCTGTAACCATTGATGCTGCATGGCATTGCCATATGGATGATAAGGTTGGCAGCCTTGAAACCGGAAAATATGCGGACTTCGCCATACTGGAACAGGACCCGACTAGCGGCGTGAAAGATATCGGCAAAATCAAAGTCAGCGAAACATGGATGGCAGGCGAGCAGCGCTATACAGCCTGACATTTTCGTGAGTGCCTGTATTTATTGCGCAGCCTGATTTACCATACCTCATCCATTCTTGAGGTTTGATTATGTCATCGGGTAAACTCAAAGAAACGCTGACGGTGGGCGATGTTGCCCGCCGCAGCGGTGTTCCTGTTTCCACTATCCATTTTTATGAAGCAAAAGAGCTGATAGCCGGATGGCGCACCGCGGGTAATCAGCGGCGCTACCACCGTGCGGTGCTGCGCCGTATTGCTATTATCCGCATTGCCCAGCGTGCCGGAATTTCCCTGTCGATTATCCGTGATGCACTGGAAGATCTCCCGCATGACCATGTGCCGACAGCACGGGACTGGCGGCAATTTACCAATGCATGGAAAGATATGCTGGAGGAGCGCATTGTCAGCCTGATGCAGCTGCGCGATCAGATTGCCACCTGTATCGGCTGCGGGTGCCTTTCTCTGGCGGATTGTCCGTTGCGCAATCCGGATGATGAACTTGGTGAACAAGGGGCAGGGCCGCGCCGCCTGCTGAGAAAAAAACTTTAACACAACAATACAAATACGGCTTGACCTCAACTTTGGTTGAGGTTCTATAAGCGTGTCGGTGCTTGCGACGACTTGTCATTTTTGGCCGGTTGTCACGGCATTCTTTTGAGATGCTGCATGAATTTCTCCGTGAAAAATCCGGTGAGGTCTGCGGCGGCAAAGGAACCTTTGCGTTCACACGCATTTTGGAGAGCCGACATGAGAAATGATACGACGGGCGCAGTATCAGCCGGTGCTGATGCCGCCACGGTAAAAAGAGATAATGCTCCGGCCGGCTGGGGTGAATTATTCAGCGGAAAAAACGGAATCTATGCGCTTGCCCTTGCCGGTGGCGTAACTTTGCATGCCGTCAATATGTATATCGCTACGACGGTTATGCCTTCCGTGATCGTTGAAATCGGCGGGCTCGATTTTTATGCATGGACAACAACATTATTCGTAATCGCCTCGATTCTGGGCGCGGCTCTGACCGCTAAATTACTGAAAAGCACAGGGCCGCGCGGTGCCTATCTGGTCGCCACATTGTTATTTGGCACCGGCACGCTGATTTGTTCACTGGCGATCAATATGCCGGTTATGTTGCTCGGACGTGCGGTACAGGGACTGGGTGGCGGCTTTCTCTATGCGCTTGCCTATGGCCTGACACGGATCGTGCTGCCGGAGCGCCTATGGGGGCGGGCGATTGGCCTGATCTCGGCTATGTTTGGTGTGGCAACTCTGATTGGCCCCGCAATCGGTGGCGTTTTCGCCGAGTATAGCGCATGGCGTGCAGCTTTCTGGTCTTTATTGCCCTTTGCTGCTTTGTTTGCCGTGCTGGCTTTCACAACTTTACCAAAGCGCAGCTGGGATAAGAATGAGCAATCCTCCATACCGGTTTTACAGCTTATTCTGCTGACCGGTGCAGTGCTGGCGGTTTCAGCCGGCAGCCTGTCAAAAGAATTGTCATGGAATATGATCGGTCTGGCCGGAGCGCTGACTATGGTTGTCGCCATCGCTCTCGTGGATATGAATGCCAGATCCCGCCTGTTGCCGCGCAATGCTTTCAATATTTCCACACCGCTGGGGGCGCTCTATCTGATGATTGCTCTGCTGATGATGAGCATGCAGCCGGAAATTTATGTGCCTTATCTGTTGCAGAAACTGCATGGTCAGACTCCGCTCTGGGCAGGCTATCTTGCAGCACTGATGGCAATCGGCTGGACAGCGGCATCATTTCTCAGTTCACGCTGGCAAAAGAGCGGTGGTTTTCTGATTTTCTCAGGTCCCGTCATGGTGCTGGCGGGGCTGATCCTGCTTGCCATTTTCATGCCGGTTCATGGTGGCGGAGACTGGAGATATTTGCTGCCTCTCTGCATCGGGCTGGTTCTGATCGGCTTTGGCATTGGTCTGGCATGGCCTGGTCTGGTCACGCGGGTTTATCAGGGTGCACCGGCAACTGAACAGGATCTTGCTTCAGGAGGCATGACCACAGTGCAATTATTCGCCATTGCATTCGGAACAGCCTGCGCCGGTATGATTGCCAATTTTGCCGGTATATCGGATGCGGGTGATATTGCCGGTGCGTCCAATGCCTCGCTATGGCTGGCGGGTATTTTCGCAGCGGCTCCGGTTCTGGCTATATTTGTGGCGATGAAAGTCGTGCGCCTCACCGGAGGTAAAGGATAAGCCATGCCGGATATCATCGAAAAAATACTGGATTCCTATTGGTTTGATATTCTGGCGAGAGTTCTGCTCACACTGGTTTTCTGGACAAGCGGTCTGGCAAAATTATTCGATTTCACTGCCAATGCAGGGATTATGGATGATTTCGGTCTGCAACCGGGCTGGGCTTATAATCTCGTGACACTGATCCTGCAAATCGGTGCTTCGCTGATGATTATCTGTAACAAAGGCGTCTGGCTGGCAACCGGCGCACTGGCGGTCTTTACGGTGCTGACGATACCAGTTGCGCACCCGTTCTGGGCGAAGGAAGGGGAAGAAGCTTTCCGCGACATGACTGTCGCTCTGGAACATGCCTCAGTTATTGGCGGCCTGGCAGTATTTGCCCTCTATTCCCGCTACAGAGCCCGCAATTGCTGGTGAGCAATATGCAATAAACAGTCACTCCTTTTAAGCGGAGTGACTGTATCTGAAATACCTGATGCAATCAGATATAGGCCGCAACCATATTGGTGAAGAACAGAATAATGCTGAAAATCACGATCAGGGAAATAACCCAGACACCGAAAGCTTTGATTTCCGCATATTGAGAGCCGGATTTTGCCTCAAGATATTTTCTTTCAGCAAAGGCTGCGATGACAACCGACAGCGGCAGCCCGATAAACAGAAGAGAAACAATGAGCGTGGTTGCCTTGAAAATCATCTCATACTCCTGATTTTCCATTTCTGTTTAATAACAACAGCTTCAATCTATAGGCCTTTGCATCAATTGCAATAATGAATCATGATATCCGCCTATGTTGCTGAATATATTTCATATATTAAACATTAAATATTAGGCATTAATTATATTGATATTCGATTTTATTTGCGACTATAGTCTATATTCGTGTGGTTTTTATTGAAATTGTCCCCGACTTCTGTCATTGCACGCCCAAACGCGGGAGGGGTACCGCATGCTGGCATTTCCAATACTCTGCGACGCAATCCGGCAGAGAAGACAAGTTCGTTTTATTTATAAATCATTTCGTTGGATCATCGAGCCATATTTGCTCGGCTATTCCGCACAGGGAAATATGGTTCTGAATGGCTGGGTTATCGCGCATCGCAGCGAGGCCGGCTGGCAGCAGTTTCATGTTCCGCTGATCTCGAATGTGGCGCTGTCCCAAAAACGCTTTCTGCGGGCAAGGGCGGATTATAATCCCTATGATGAATCCGTTGCTCAGGTAGTCTGGCGTTTTGAGAGCTTCAATACCTCGATTGATACGGATTAAGATCAATTGAAACCATCTCCATACAGCGATCCTGCGTGACCGCTGTATGGAATGATCTTCTTTATCCGGCTGCTCTGAGATCCTGCAGCCATGGCCCTGCATTGCGCGCTTCAACCTCATGCGCCTCATCGCGCCAGACCTCAGCGAGACTTGCAGCATACCAGTCCTGCATCACTGGCAGCTCACGCAAATGGGCAGCATAGGCTGCGGCTTTATCGCTGAGCCTGATACCATAGGTCTGGAAGCGGAAAGCAACCGGCGCAAAGAATGCATCAACAGCACTGAATTCAGCCCCCGCCAGAAACGACCCGCCAAACGCATCCAGCCCTTCATTCCAGAGCTGGTCAATGCGGCTGATATCTTTTTGCAGGGCAGGTGTTGTCTGCGCGCTGACATCAATCCGCAATCCGATATTATTGGTGCATATTGAGCGCAGAGAGTGAAAACCGGAATGCATTTCTGCTGTCGCACAGCGTGCCCAGGCTCTGGCTTTCTTATCCTGCGGCCAGATTTGCGGATGATTATCCGCCAGATATTCGGTGATCCCGAGCGAATCCCAGACTGAGATAAAGCTGCCGTCAGCCTGCTTTTCCGAGAGGCAGGGAACCTGCCCTGTCGGAGACGGGTTTTTATCCCAGTCTGCGCTGCCAAAAGGGATCAGAATTTCTTCAAACGGAATGTCCAGCTGCTTCATCAGAAGCCATGGCCGGAGTGACCATGAGGAATAGTTTTTATTCGCAATATAGAGCGTGTACATGAAATATCCGTCCTGATGCTGGTGCAACAGTCATTCCATGAAATGACTTTCCGGTACAGAGGAACAGCGCATATTTCCGCTATTCAGGACAAAAGAAACAGTTCCGTCAACTATGGCTTGGACGCAGCTTCCGCTTGCGCATTAATATAGGCCAGCAAATCGTCAATCTGCCCCTCCCACAGCCCCCAGAAACGCATTGTTGTGCCGGGGATCATGGTTTTAGGCGCTGTCAGGAATTCTTTGAGCGTCGCATCATTCCAAATCAAGCCGTTTTCACCGGCCTGTTTCATAGCGGCAGAATATTGAAAACCTTCAATCGTGCCTGCTTTGCGCTCCTGCAACTGCATCAGATGCGGCCCCATGCGATTTGCAGGTTGATTGAGAATATGGCAGAAGCGGCATTTCTGGTAAATTTTCTCGCCGTTCTTGATGTCGCCTTCTGCCAATGCTGCCGCCGGTGCCGACAGACAAAAAGCAAGAAGTGAAATTTTAAACAGGCGGAGCATGTCAGATACCAGTCAGTCTTTAATCCGTTTTCGCTGATCTACGCCGGATTGCAGCCTGCCGCAATATGGCACCGGTCAACAAATGGTGCCGGTGCCATATCCTAGCTTTTATGCGCTGATGGTTTTTGTCAGCACGAGAGTAAGAAATGCTGATGTGATGGTGAAAACAACCAGAGGCAGAATTGTATTGCCGCCAAGCAGCACGACCACAAGTGTTCCGGCAATGCTGACGATCAGGCTTTCAATGCAGTAATAAATGGCTGTTGCCGTGCCTGCATAGTCACCGAAGCTCTTCAGCGCTCCGTTCGCTGTTACCGAGCAGGTGAGGGCAATGCCCGCCGCGACCACCCACATGGCGACCATGAAGGCTGGCACAGACAATTGCATAACTCCGCCGAAGAGCAACAACAGCCCGCCACCGCACATAATCAGAAGCATACCGCGTCTTAATGTGCCGCGCAGTCCCCACCATTGCGTATAAAAACCGGCAAAACGGGCGAAAACCACCATAACAATGGCGATACTGGCAAAACACAGGCTGAATGTGACCGAAGACAGACCAAGCCCGTTGACCAGCAAGAGCGGCGCAGTAGAGAAGAACACAAAGAACGAGCCCATTGCGGCACTAAAGCCGGTTGTATAGGTCCAGAACGGCTTGCTTCCGAGAATGGAACGCAGCTTTCCCCGCGGTTTTGTCAGACTTGGCACGCGGGTTTCCGGCCAGCGCCATGCGGCATGCAAACCTGCAAAAGCACCAAGCGCTGCCAGCACCCAGAAAATACTGCGCCAGCCAAACTGAATATCCAGCAAAGCGCCGAGCAGCGGTGCAAGTGCAGGCACAAAAGCCAGCATGGAGCTGAACAGGCTGTAGATGACCGCACTTTCCGCACGTTGCGCATAAACATCGCGCACCGTAGCAAAAGTTGCCACCAGCATTGCCGCAGCCCCTGCGGATTGCAGCAAACGCAATGCCAGAAAGACCGGCGCAGAACCGGTGATCGCCAGTCCGGCAGAGGCACAGGTAAAGATCAGCGCACCACCCAGTAAAACCGGTTTGCGACCGATTTTATCCGAGAGCGGGCCGAAGATAAACTGACCTGTACCAAGCACGCCCAGATAGAGGCTGAGTGTCAGCTGCACCATTTCAGGGCTGGTCTGCAGCGCTTCTGACATATGCGGAATAACGGGCAGATAAATATCCATTCCCATAGATGCCAGAAGATCAAACGGCGCCATGAGAACCAGTGCCGCTGCAAGACTAAAATTCCATTGCACCGGCAGAATGCCCTCTGCGGGTTGCAAAGACTTGTTTTTATAGAAAGACATATGTCGAATCCACGCTGTGAGGCGTGCATACAAAAGCAATCATGCAGCGGTGCTTAAGCGACCGGCAGAGCGTGGCTTCTGAATGTTACGCCGTAAATTTTCTTCAGATGATGAAATTTACGGCTGAGCGGGTTGCGGATTCGACTGTACTCATGATGCGCATTGTTTAGATATTTGTCAGCATATTGTCAAAGCACTGTCTCTGTTCTGTCTGAGTTCTGCCTGAAACCAAGTATCAGTTTGCCGCTCCCGATCCCTGTATATAAATTGCACTTGCTTGATTGCCTGCCGGATATGGCAGGCGAAAATGAGAGGGTTTGCAATGGCAAAACTGGTTATTGAAAAATATACCGAAGGTCAGCTCGGGAAGAAGGCGAATGTTCCGCTTCCGCTGGTGCGGATAGCTGCACGTATTTTGCCGGATGCAGCGCTGAGTCAGCTAAAAGCAAAAGGGATTGATCTTCCGGCAGTCTGTGCTGCAAGCCGTATCGGCCAGCCTTATGAGACGGTTCTGGATATTCGTGAAAACCGCCAAAACAAAAAAGTCGTGATCTCTTTACAGCACTGACGCACTATAATTTTACAAGATAAATTTCTGTATCTTGCCGCTGATAAACACAAATGTGAGCGGTTTATCGGCCATGCGGCACTATGAGCGCGGTAGGAATGTCGGTCTTTGATTGACTGCGCGGTGTATTTTTGCCAAATCAGCGAAAATGATTTTCATGGAAGTGCAGGTTTCTGCCTGTATAATGCTTCTGTGTTTATTGCAGAATGTTGCAGCAAATTTTAAATCCCGATCAGGCATTGCTGCCGCGGTCAGGTAAGCTGCAATGTGAGATTGAGATTATTACGTGCGTCAAACGCACAGGAAAGGTTTAGGGCTATGACAGCCGATTTCCGCGAGCTTCGTGTTAATATGGTTGATACGCAGATCCGCACGACGGATGTGACGGATCTTGCTGTTCTGGATGCTTTTCTGGCAGTTCCGCGTGAAGAATTTGTACCGGCGCACCGTCGTGAGCTGGCCTATATTGATGAAGATCAGCTGCTGGCAGAAACACCGGAAGGTGCACGCTATCTGATGGAACCATCACCGGCAGCCCGTCTGGTGCAGCTCGCATCGGTAAAAAAGCAGGATGTGGTTCTCGATATCGGTTGCGGCACAGGCTATCTGGCAGCGGTTCTGTCGCAGCTTGCAAGCTCGGTGATCGCTCTTGAAAGCAATGCGGATTTCGCTGCCACGGCTTCGGAAAAATTGCAGGCATTGGGTTGCGACAATGTTGTGGTTGTCAGCGGTGAGCTGACTGCCGGCTACCCTAAAGAAGCCCCGTTTGATGTGATCATCATTGAAGGCGCGGTTGATTTTGTTCCGGAAGCTCTGCAGGCACAGCTCAGAGACGGCGGCCGTCTGGTTGCTATCGAAGGGCAGGGCAATATGGGCGTTGCGCATATTTATGTGAAAGAAGACGGTATCGTATCCCGTCGCGGCGTATTTAATGCTGCGGTGAAACTGCTGCCGGGCTTCCGTCATGCGGCCGAATTCGTATTCTGATACGCAATAAATTCTTTTCAGAAAGCCTGTCACGGATCTCCGCGGCAGGCTTTTTGTTTATTACCGATATTTAAGCTTAAAATCTCTGTGTAACCTGATATTGTCACACTCGTTGAAAACCACTATTTTTAGCCCGCCGCTTACAAAAGGGTAAAAATTGTGGCAGACCAGAAATTGTTGTTTTGGCAACAATAACAATTTGTTTATTAATGAATTAAGCTGATGGGTGGAAAATCCGATTTTTACCCGTTATTAGCAAATGCCCGAATGAGTTTGGGAAATTTGATTCGAATTGTATGGGGTAAACCGTGGTCAATTTACGCAAACAGGTTTTAGCTGTTGCACTATTAGCGAGCACGGTACTCGCACCGGCTCCTGTCATGGCGGAAACGCTGTTCGGAGCAATGCAAAAAGCATATCACAATAATGCTTCGCTCAATTCATCCCGCGCCGGTCTGCGCGCAGTTGATGAAGATGTGGCAATTGCCAAATCAGGCTACCGCCCGACATTGAGCGGCACATATAAATATGGCCGCAGCCGTAACGGCACGACTGATTTGTATTCGACAACAGGCGAGGTCGGCATTCAGCTGAACCAGACACTGTTCGATGGTTTCCAAACAAAAAACAGCGTGGCGGCGGCCGAAAGTAACGTATACGCCCAGCGCGAAAATCTTCGCAATGACGAGCAGAACCGTCTGTTCGAAGCTGTTCAGGCCTATATGGATGTTTACCAGAACCGCCAGATCGCTTCTCTGCGCCAGAAAAATCTGGCCGCATTGAATGAACAGGTTCGTGCAGCCAAAGCCCGTCTGGATGTTGGTGAAGGCACCCGTACTGACGTAGCGCAGGCCGATGCGCAGCGCTCTGCTGCTGTTGCGCAGCTCAACGCCGCTCTCGCCAATGTTAAATCGGCAGAAGCAGTCTACCGTCAGGTAACCGGCTCTGCGCCGGATAAATTGCAGGCCGCCAAGCCTGCCGGTAAATCGCTGCCAAAGAGCATTGCTCAGGCCTATGCGATTGCTGAAGCCGGTCACCCTGGTGTTAAGGCAATGCAATTTGCCATGGATGCTGCCGGTCATAATGTGAAAGCTAAAGAAGGTGCCTTGCTGCCGACTGTCGGCGTAACAGCTTCCGCTTCGCATTCATCGGTTTATTCCGGTCTGCCAATGGCTGGTAACGGCAATTCCGCTTCGATCGGCGTTGGCGTTACTGTTCCGATTTATTCAGGCGGCAAAACATCTGCAACTGTTCGTAAGTCGAAAGAACAGCTTGGTCAGGCGCGTATTCAGATTGATGTTGTGCAGGATCAGGTGCGTGCCGCCGTGGCCTCATCATGGTCGCAGCTTGAAGCCGCAAAAGCATCCCTGTCTGCCTATCGCGATGGTATCTCCGCAGCACGTCTCGCATTGGACGGCGTGATTGAGGAGCGCAATGTTGGTCAGCGTACAACACTTGATGTTTTGAACGCCCAGAATGATCTGGTCGATGTTCAGATCCAGCAGGTTCAGGCTGAACGCGATGTTGTTGTGGCAAGCTATGCCGTGCTTTCATCGGTTGGCCGCCTTACAGCACGCCAGATCGGTCTGCAGGTTGCAGAATATAAGCCTGAACAGCATTATGACGCTGTGAAAGATAAGTGGATCGGTCTGCGTACTCCGGACGGCCGCTAATCAGGATTTGATTCAAGCTTTTAAAAAGCGGCGCATAATGCGCCGCTTTTTTGTTTTCAGCTGACATTTCCGCGAGCGTTACGCGGCCACAATTCCGGCAATAGTTAAAAATCACTTAAGAAATCTGTGTTTTACGCCGCAGCGGGGTCTGCAGGGATTCTCAAATCAGCATTGGTTCTGTACTTTAGAGCTAAGATTCGTTGAATTTTCAGACTGAAGAATTTTACGCATTATTCTGCCGGAGAAAACTTAAGGCTAAACAAGCCGTTTCCGCAGATAAGCGACAGCCAAAGGATGCTGCACGATATGGCTCAGACTTCCAGCGCAACACGTGAACCGTCCATGGAAGAAATTCTGGCTTCCATTCGCAGAATTATTGAAGACAGCGATGTCACAAAACAGGCAACAGCTGATCTGACATCAGCTCCGGCTGCAAAAGCACAGCCTGAAAACCGCGCTGAAACAGTTAAAACCTCAGAACCGCCTGCAGAAGAAAAACGCGGGGAGGTTGCCCAGTTTCCCCGTGCTGTTTCTTCGGAAACAGTACAAGCAAACAACCACGCTGTTTCTTCGGAAACAGCACAAACAAGTAACCACGCTGTTTCTTTAGAAACAGCGCCAACTAATAATGCTGTTGTTTCGTCAGAAACCACAACTGCTGAAACTCAGCCTGCGCCTTCATTCACGCTGGATGCGATCTTGCGTGGCAGCATTCAGGAACAGGCATCACCAGCACAAAAGCCGGAACTGACACGGGCTGAAATGCATGAGCGCAATGTTGCTCATGTGCGTATTGCGACGGTCAATCCGCCGGTGCCGCCGGTTGTTGTCGCTGCGGCCGAACAACCTAAGAGTGATGCCATAAAAATGTCAGAGGCGCTTCTTATGCAGGTTGCAGAAAAGCGGGTTGTGTCGATGACCCAGCCAACCGCAAAAGAAGAGGTTGCCCCTGTGTCTGAAAAAACCTTTGAAACCGCTCCGCAAACTGTATCCGCTCCTGCACAGGACAAGTCTCTGATTTCAGAGGCAGCGGAAAAGCAGGTTGCAGCATCTTTCGGCAGTCTCAGTCAGGCACTTATTGAAGAGCAGAAGCGTCTGCTTAATGAGAAAATGGAAGCTATGCTGCGCCCGATGTTGCAGGAATGGCTTGATACCAATCTGCCGCCGCTTGTCGAACGACTGGTGCGTGAGGAAATCGAGCGCGTCGTCCGCCGCGGCTGACGGAAAGAATGCTCAATTGCGGATTTACAGCCCCTTTACCACTGTAAACGGGGCTGTTTTTATGTTTAAAGCCATCCTATATAGAATACGGAAATACCGTGATTTGCAGTGTGAGGCACGCAGTTTTCCTTGATTCTTTGTTTCAAACTTGCTTTGAAACATATCACTGAGACTTGTTTGTACCGGATAGGTGGTCGGAACTGCTGCTGCTAAGGCAGGATTGAACGATCACTGCTTTCGTTGCGCCTGCCTTCATATAAAGAGACAGAGTTTTTTATGTTAGAGAAAACCTACGATTCCGCGGCTACCGAGCCAAAAATTGCTGATATTTGGGAAAAAGCGCAGGCTTTTAAAGCTGGTGCAGGTTCCAAGCCGGGTGCGGATCCGTTTGCTGTGGTGATCCCGCCGCCGAATGTCACCGGTTCTCTGCATATGGGCCATGCCCTTAATAATACCATTCAGGATATTATGGTGCGCTTTGAGCGCATGCGCGGCAAAAACGTGCTGTGGCAGCCGGGCATGGATCATGCCGGCATTGCAACGCAGATGGTTGTTGAGCGCCAGCTGATGGAACGGCAGGAGCCGAACCGTCATGAGATGGGGCGCGAGAAATTTGTTGAGCGCATCTGGCAGTGGAAAGAGGAATCCGGCGGCCTGATTTTCAACCAGCTGCGTCGCCTTGGTGCGTCCTGTGACTGGTCGCGTGAACGCTTCACGATGGATGAAGGTCTGTCCAAAGCCGTTCTGGAAGTCTTCGTCACGCTCTACAAAGAAGGCCTGATTTATAAAGACAAGCGTCTGGTCAACTGGGATCCGAAATTGCAGACAGCAATCTCGGATATTGAAGTTGAACAGCGTGAAATCAAAGGTCATTTGTGGCACTTCCGCTATCCGCTGGAAGGCGTGGCTTTTGATGCGGAAAATCCGGACACTTATATTGTTGTTGCAACAACCCGTCCTGAAACAATGCTGGGCGATAGCGGTATTGCGGTTAATCCGGAAGATCCGCGCTATCAGTCCCGTATCGGCAAAAATGCCGTATTGCCACTGGTTGGCCGTGCGCTGCCGATCGTTGGTGACGATTATGCTGATCCGGAATCCGGTTCCGGCGCGGTTAAAATTACGCCTGCGCATGATTTTAATGATGCGGAAGTCGGAAAACGTAATAACTTACGTAAAATCAACATCATGTCACCTGTTGCTACCATTTTGCTTCAGGACAATGAGGACTTTGCGGAAGGCCTGACACCATCTGCTGAGCTGGCTGCGCTGATTGAACGCTTCCACGATCAGGATCGCTTCAAGGCGCGTAAAGCCATTGTTGAGATGATGGATGAGGGCGGTTATCTCGAGAAAATCGAAGATCACACCCACATGGTGCCGCATGGCGACCGCGGCGGTGTGCCGATTGAACCATTGCTGACTGACCAGTGGTATGTAAATGCTGCGGAAATGGCCAAGCCAGCCATTGCGTCTGTTCGTGAAGGCCGCACAGCGATTGTACCGAAAACATGGGAAAAGACCTATTATGACTGGATGGAAAACATTCAGCCATGGTGTATTTCCCGCCAGTTGTGGTGGGGTCATCAGATCCCTGCATGGTATGGTCCGGACGGTACAATTTTCGTAGAAAAGAGCGAAGCAGAAGCTCTGACTGCGGCTCAGAAACATTATGGTGAACCGACATCGCTGACCCGCGATTGCGACGTGCTGGATACATGGTTCTCTTCAGCGCTGTGGCCGTTCTCGACCCTTGGCTGGCCGGATAAGACACCGGAACTCGACACCTATTATCAGACAGATGTGCTGGTAACCGGTTTTGACATCATCTTCTTCTGGGTTGCCCGTATGATGATGATGGGTCTGCACTTCATGAAAGAAGAGCCGTTCCACACCGTTTATGTTCACGCTCTGGTGCGTGACAAGAACGGCGCGAAAATGTCGAAGTCCAAAGGCAATGTTATCAATCCGCTTGATCTGATTGATGAATATGGTGCCGATGCGCTGCGTTTCTCGCTGGCAATCATGGCCGCGCAGGGACGCGACGTGAAGCTCGATCCGGCACGTATTGCCGGTTACCGCAACTTCGGCACCAAGCTGTGGAATGCAACACGCTTTGCGCAGATGAACGGTGTGAGCCGCCAGCCGAAATTCAAACCGGAAGATGCGAAACTGGCGGTTAACCGCTGGATTCTGACCGAGCTGACACGCGCGACCAGAGCCATCACTGAGGGCATCACAACTTACCGCTACAATGATGCGGCAAGTTCTGCCTATCGTTTTGTCTGGAACCAGTTCTGTGACTGGTATCTGGAACTTCTCAAGCCGATTTTCATGGGCGATGATGAAGATGCAAAGCGTGAAGCGCAGGCTTGTGCAGCATATTGTCTGGATGAAATCTACAAGCTGCTGCATCCGTTCATGCCGTTTATGACGGAAGAACTGTGGAGCCTGACAGCCGGTGAGGGCCAGAGCCGCGATACGCTGCTTGCCCATGCACCATGGCCTGATTTGTCCTTCGAAGATGCATCTGCCGCGGATGATATCAATTGGCTGATCGAGCTGGTCAGCGGCATTCGTTCCGTTCGCTCGGAAATGAATGTTCCGCCGTCAGCACAGGCACCGCTTGCGGTTCTTGAAGCCAATGCGCTGACCAAAGAACGTCTGGCGCATCATGATGCGGCGATCAAACGTCTGTCCCGTGTTGCTGATATCAGCCTGTCTGATGCAGCGCCAAAGGGCTCTGCACAGCTGGTTGTCGGCGAGGCGACCTATTGCATGCCGCTTGGCAGCCTGATTGATCTTGGTGCGGAAATGCTGCGTCTTGAAAAAGAAAGCGGCAAGCTCACAGCCGAAATGGAGAAAATTGACAAGAAGCTCTCAAATGAGAAATTCGTTGCCAATGCCAAGCCGGAAGTTGTGGAAGCAGACCGTGCCCGTTTCGCTGAATTGCAGGAAGCACAGGGCAAAATTGCAATTGCCATGCAGCGCCTGAAAGATGCCGAATAAACCGGACTTTTAGAGACGTCTAAAGAACAAAAGCGCCCTCAAATCACACTGATTTGAGGGCGCTTTCTTTTGATGCCTCATTCAAACAGTAACCGGCAAATCAGACTGCGGGTTAATCAGATTGATTCTGTGGTTTATTCATAAATTTTACAACCATTTGATTTATTTATGTTTATTGAGTTTTGAAGTGAAATTCTGTAATGCGAATGCAGCATTTTTACAAACAATGATGCTGAAACTGATCTGCTGCATCACGTTTGAAATGCGCAGAACCGGTGGCGCGGTATAGGTTTCAAGAGGTGAAAAACGATTGTCTTTTTTGCGTGACATATTTGGCACAGCGCACGTTTTGAAGGCAAAATCAGGTCAAAACTGACGTTTTGGATGTGAATTTATACGGCAACTCACAAAAAAACTGAGTAAGACGATCAAAAATCGGATTTTCGGTCGACTCTGTGACGAACCGGTGGTTCGTTTTCAACTTTCTTGTACTTGCAGAACCCATTCGGCATGTTACGCTCACGTCAAAATTAAGTATAAAAATTGAGGGACAATATGCTTAAAACTGCCTTGAAATTATCTGCTGTGTCGCTGGCATTGTCGGGGGGAATTTTGACCGCGCATGCCGGTGGTCTGGAGCGCAGTTCTCAGGATTTCGATATTTTATTTGAAGAAGGCAATGTGGTGGAAACCGGTGCGACTTTTGTTGCGCCGCAGCGTAAGCTGAAGAATATCCAGTCTGGTTTAGGGCCTGTTAATCCAGTACCCGGACCAGATTTTGGCAAACGTTTTGATACTGAAGTTGATGAAGGAAAATCCTATTGGGTGCCTAAAGTCTCAGCAAAAGTTCAACTGACAGATGATTTGGCTTGCGCCGCGCAATATCGCCAGCCATGGGGAATTGAGACAGATTCTGGTCTGAATAATGCACGCATGTTCTCAGCCATTGAACAGAAAATTTCTTCAAATGATTACGGCTTGAACTGTTCTTATCGTTTTGAGGCTGGTGATAAAGGCTTTTTCCGCCTTCTCGGCGGTGTAAGCTATCAGGAACTAAAAGGTAAACAAACAAAGATTTCTGCTCTTAGCCCTCCGCCTGCATTATCTTTTGGTGACAGCCGTCTTGACGTAGATGATAAAGCTATTGGCTGGCGTATCGGTGCTGCTTATGAAATTCCGGAAATTGCTCTGCGTGCTAGCCTCGTCTATCAGTCGAAGGTTAGCTATGATCTGGATGGTACAGTTACAGTGACCCCAATGGGTTCACCGATCAGTTTTACCACACCAGTGAGCGGCAGTGTTGCAACTCCACAATCTGTTGAATTCAAATTTCAGACCGGCATTGCGCCGGATTGGCTGGCGCTTGCTTCCATAAAATGGACAGACTGGAAAAGCATTACCAATGTTAGCTTTGTAAACACCGGTGATAAGCCATTTTTAGGTGTGCGTCCGATTGGTGCCGAAGTAACGTCTCTTGATCTTTACTACAAAGACGGCTGGACCGTTATGGGTGGTATCGGTCACAAATTTAACGACAAATGGTCGGGTGCGGCAACTGTTACCTGGGATCGTGGTACAACAACAGGTCTGACCTCACAGACCGATGTCTGGCTGCTGGGTCTCGGTGCAAATTACAAGGCTACACAACATCTGGAATTCCGTCTTGCAGGTGCTATTGGCATTCTGACCTCCGGTACTCTGGATAATACACTTACAGCAAAGAACGGCGGCAGCCTAACTGGTTCCAAGGCTGATTTTGGCACCGATGTTGTCGGCGGTATGACACTTTCTGCCAAATACCGTTTCTGATCGCATGATCGGATAAAGAAAAGGCGCTGCGATTGTGGTGATCGCAGCGCCTTTTTATGTACTTAAACAGCACTTTAGCGGTTTATTTTTCGAGACGTGCGAGCAGGGACGATGTATCCCAGCGACCGCCGCCAAGTTTCTGCACATCCTTGTAATATTGATCCACGAGGGCAGTCAGAGCGAGCGTGGCACCATTGCGATCCGCTTCTTCAAGACAGATTTTCAGGTCTTTGCGCATCCAATCTGCGGCAAAACCGAACTCATATTCGCCTTTAATCATTGTCGGTGTGCGGTTTTCCATCTGCCATGAACCGGCAGCACCTTTGGACAGCACATCAATCACGGTCTGAATATCCAATCCGGCACATTTACCGAAATGAATGGCCTCAGCCAGTCCCTGAACAATACCGGCAATGCAAATCTGGTTCATCATTTTGGCCAACTGACCATTGCCAACAGCGCCCATCAAACCAACCGAACGGGCATAGGCAGAAATAACCGGCTTGGCTTTTTCAAAAACAGCTTCATCAGCGCCGCACATCACAGTGAGAACGCCATTCACAGCACCGGCCTGTCCGCCGGATACCGGCGCATCGATGAAATGGAAACCACGCTGGCGGGCTTCCTTGTCGAGTTCACGGGCAACCTCAGCGGAGGCTGTGGTATTGTCGATGAAGATAGTGTCTTTGTCCATGCTCTGAAATGCACCGTCTTCGCCAAGGGTGACTGCGCGCAAATCATCGTCATTACCGACACAGCAGAACACAAAATCCTGACCACGGGCAGCTTCGGCCGGTGTTGTAGCAAAACTGCCTTTAAACTCCTGCGCCCAGGCCTGTGCCTTAGCCGTGGTGCGGTTATAGACGGTTACTTCATGTTCGCCGCGTGTTTTGAGATGGCCAGCCATAGGATAGCCCATAACACCGAGGCCGATAAACGCAACTTTAGCCATAGTAACTCCCATTTAATCAATGCTCTAAAGATGTTGGATAAAGTAATTTCTAAAGAAGAAACCCGCTACGGATTGTTAAGCGGCAACTCCCGATGCATTTGCTCCAAAATCCAGTCACGGAATTTCTCTGTGCCGGACTTGATCTGGCGCGATGCCGGAGCCACCAGAAAAATGCTCTTTCCGGCCTTGTAGGAATTCTCCAGCGGTATAACCAGTTTGCCGCTTTCCAGATAGCTGCCGATCAGATGCCGCCAGCCGAGCGAAATACCCTGACCGTGAATTGCCGCCTGCATTGAAGCGAGATTATCGCTGAACACCACATCATGAGGCAGTTTGGCACTGGAAACACCCTGATATTCAAGCCATTCACGCCAGCCGATACGGGAGCGGTGCTTTTCTTCAAAATGCAGCAGGCGATGATTGAGTAAATCGGCCGGCGCATGAATAGGACCATGAGCAGCCAGATATTCCGGACTGCACACACAGACCGTTTCTTCCAGACACAGCTGCCATGAGCGCAAGCCTTGCCATTCGCCATTGCCAAGACGGGCGGAGAGGTCGATATCCTCTTCACCCAGATCAATATAATCTTTCGGGCTTTCCTCAATATGCAGCGCGATTTCCGGATAGCGGTTTTTGAAATCTGCAAGGCGCGGCAAGAGCCATAGCGAGATAAACACCGCCGAGAATGAGGCGCGCACAATGTCTTTTTGATATTTCCGCTGGAGCGATGAAATCACCATATGCAGATGATCAAAAGAGGCCTGCACTTCCTGATAGAGCCGCTGTCCTTCCGGCGTCAGCTCCAGCCGCGCACTTTCACGGCGAAACAGTTTCAATCCAGTCGATTCTTCAAGTAACCGTATGGTTTTACTCACTGCGGGCTGGCTGACATTCAGCTCTTTGGCAGCGGCAGTGAAGCTTAAACGTCGTGCTGCCGCCTCAAAGGCAAACAGGTAATTGGCGGAAGGAATGAGATTACGGAGTCTGTGCATAATCTGAAGTTATACCTCGGACTATTTTTTTACAAGATCACAAAGCATCTGCCGCATCCTATTGTGAGATCAAAATCAGCCGTAATTTTGCGCGCTGAGAAAACATGAAAACAGTCTGAGATCATTGCACTAAGGAGAGGTGCACCGGTCTTTCATAAAAATAAATCGGGTGGAATTATGCAAACTTATGCACGGGTTGTGGTTGTCGGCGGCGGTTGTGTCGGGGTTTCCGTTCTCTATGCACTGGCCAAACGCGGCTGGACAGATTGTGCGCTGCTGGAACGCACATCGCTGACAGCAGGCTCAACATGGCATGCGGCAGGGCTTATTCCCTCTTATGCGCGCAGCAATAATGTCGGCCGTATGATTGCAAAAACCATTGAGATTTATGAAGGACTGGAAGCCGAAACCGGTCAGAATGTCGGCTGGCATAAATGCGGCCAGCTGCGTATCGCCAATACGCGCGACCGTATGGATGAATATAAGAGCTATATGGATGTGGCCGAGGCGCAGGGCACCAATGCCCGTCTGGTTTCGCCAAAAGAGGCTATGGAACTCTGGCCGCTGCTGGAAAACAACAAGCATATGATCGGCGCGCTCTATCATCCGGATGACGGACATATCGCACCGGCTGACGTGACCATGGCTATGGCCAAAGGCGCCCGTGATATGGGGCAGAAAATCTATCAGAATACGCAGGTCAACAGTTTTGAGCGCCTGCCAAACGGCGAGTGGAAAGTCTCAACCAATAACGGCGATATTATCTGCGAACATATTGTTTCCGCGACCGGCAATTATGCCCGCCAGACCGGCGCATTGCTCGGTATTGATATTCCGGCAATCCCGATCCTGCACCAATACTGGATCACCGATGCGGTACCGGAAATTATTGAGCGTAAAAAACAGGGTCTGCCGGAAATGCCGATCCTGCGCGATGAAGGCTTTGCCGGATACTTGCGCGAGGAGGGTGACGGATTGATGTTCGGCCCTTATGAGCGCACAGAGCATCTGAAACTCTTTGCCGTGGACGGTGTGCCGGAATGGTTCGGCGCTGATCTGGTGGAAGAGGATTTCGACGCGGTTGAATGGAACTGGGAAGTAGCCACAGATTATGTGCCGGCTCTTGCCCGCACCGGCATTAAAGCCAATGTGCGCGGGCCATTCCAGATGACTGCTGATGAATTGCCGCTGGCGGGCCCTGCATGGGATCTGCCGAATGTATGGCTTGCGGAAGGTGTGCCGGGCGGCATTCTCTGGGGCGGCACACTGGGCTTCCATCTGGCAGAATGGATTATCGACGGTGCGCCGTCCAAAGATATGTCGGAGCTCGACCCGCGTCGTTTCTCCAATTATGCCAATAAAACCTGGACGCGCCACAAGGTGCAGGAAACATGGGGTACGCACGCGGATATTAAATTTCCGGGTCAGACCATGCCTGCATCCCGTCCGCAGAAAACCGCGCCTTCCTATGACCGCCTCACCGAAATGGGCGCTGTATGGGATGTGTTGAACGGCTGGGAAATGCCGCAATGGTTTGCGCCAAGCAAAGAGGAAGCTATTCCTGACCTGAGCTTCCGCCACACCCAGCGCGCAGCCAAATATATCCGTGAAGAAGTGACTGCGGTGCGCGAAGGCGTTGGCCTGATCGAAATGACACCGATGACCAAATTTGAGGTTTCGGGGCCGGGGGCTGAAAGCTGGCTGGACGGCATTCTTGCCAATAAACTGCCAAAACTCGGACGTATCGGTCTTTGTCATCACCTGAATAAAAACGGAGGCGTAGTCAGTGAATATACGGTTATCCGCTTCAAACCGGATGCATTTTATCTGATCTCCACACCGCGTGGCGAACGGCTGAATTTTGATGAGTTGTCAAAGATCCTGCCGGATGACCGCAGCGTTACGCTAACCAATGTCACCATGGAACGAGGTGCTTTCACACTCGTCGGGCCAAAGGCGCGTGATGTTTTGCAGAAAATCACCGAGGTTGATCTGAGCAATGCGGCTTTCCCGTGGATGAGCATGCAGACCGGCACAATCGGTCTGGCCAGTGATGTGCGGATGCTGCGCGTGACCTATGAAGGCGAACTTGGCTGGGAACTCTATCATCCGATCGGTTATCAGCGTCATCTGCTGGATGAAATTCTCAAAGCCGGTGAGGAATTTGGCATCCGCATGGTCGGTCTGGCCGCACTGGAATGCTGCCGTCTCGATAAATCATATCGCGCTATGTATCGCGATATGAATGCCGAGCTGACGGCTCTGGAAAGCAGTCTCGACCGTTTCATCAAATTCGATAAAGGCGACTTTATCGGCCGCGATGCTCTCATCCGCCAGCGCGAAGAGGGGCTGAAGCGTCGTATTTGCACCATCACCATCGCCACAGATGGTGCCAGTGTGCAGATGAATGAGGGCGTTTATCACAATGGCAAACTGGTTGGCCGTATTACCTCCGGCGGTTATTCCTGCCATTTCAGCCATGATATCGCCCTTGCCCTGCTGCCGCCGGAATTAGGCAATCAGAACGGGCTGGAACTGGAAGTTCAGGTGCTGGGTGAATGGCGCAAGGCAAAAGTGGTTGAAGAGTCGCTCTACGATCCGACCAATTCGCGCTGCAAAATGTAATTTTAACAGTCTGATACATTGAATTGACAGGATAAAATCATGAAAGTTCTGGTCGCAGTTAAACGGGTTGTTGATTACAACGTTAAAATCCGCGTTAAGGCCGATGGCAGTGGTGTTGACCTTGCCAATGTTAAAATGGCGATGAACCCGTTTGATGAAATTGCCGTGGAGGAGGCGCTGCGCCTCAAAGAAGCAGGCAAGGTTTCGGAAGTGATTGTGGCTTCTATTGGCCCTACCCAGGCGCAGGAAACCCTGCGCACAGCACTGGCAATGGGCGCTGATCGCGGCATTCTGGTGAAAGTGGATGATGCTGTTGAGCCGCTTGCTGTTGCTAAAATCCTGAAAAAACTGGTTGAGGAAGAGCAGCCGCAGCTGGTGATCGTCGGCAAACAGGCGATTGATGATGATGCCAACCAGACCGGCCAGATGCTCTCGGCACTGCTGGGCTGGTCGCAGGCGACCTTTGCATCCGAACTGGAGCTCGGTGACGGCAAAGCCGGTGTGACCCGTGAGGTTGACGGTGGTTTGCAGGCGATTGAAGTGAAACTGCCGGCGGTGGTGACTGTTGATCTGCGTCTCAACCAGCCTCGCTATGCTTCTCTGCCGAATATCATGAAAGCCAAGAAAAAGCCGCTTGATGAAAAAAGCGCGGCAGAACTTGGCGTAGATACTGGATTGCGTCTCAAGGTTCTGAAAACCGAAGAGCCGGAAAGCCGTCAGGCAGGTATTAAAGTGGCCAATGTGCAGGAACTGGTTGCGAAACTGAAAAATGAAGCCGGACTGATTTGATAGGGAAATAAGATCATGGCAATTTTACTTTTAGCGGAACATGACAACCAGACCCTGTCAGACCAGACAGCAAAGGCGCTGACCGCAGCACTGGCTATCGGTGGTGATGTGGATGTGCTGGTTGCAGGGCAGAATGCCAAATCTGCAGCTGATGCTGCTGTCACGCTCAAAGGTGTGCGCAAAGTGTTGCTGGCAGAAAATGCAGCACTGCAAAACCAGCTGGCAGAACCACTGGCCGATCTCATTCAGACATTGAGCGCGGATTATGATGTGATTATTGCTGCGGCCACCACAACAGGCAAAAATGTACTCCCGCGTGTGGCCGCATTGCTTGATGTGATGCAGGTGTCGGACATTATCGAGGTAATCTCGGCGGATACATTCAAGCGCCCGATTTATGCCGGCAATGCCTTGCAAACCGTTCAGGCACTGGATGCGAAAAAGGTGATTACTGTGCGTACTGCCGGTTTTGTCGCGGCAGAAAAGGGCGGGACGGCTGCGGTTGAAAATATCGCTTATGCCAATGACCCGCAATTGTCGAAATTTGTTGAAGCAAAACTTTCCGGCGGAGACCGTCCGAAACTAACTTCGGCAAAGATCATTGTTTCCGGTGGCCGTGCGCTTGGCTCCGCAGAGAAGTTTCAGGAAGTTATGCTGCCGGTAGCGGATAAGCTCGGCGCTGCCGTTGGTGCAAGCCGCGCAGCAGTGGATGCCGGTTATGCGCCGAATGACTGGCAGGTCGGACAAACCGGTAAGGTGGTCGCGCCTGATCTTTACATCGCTGCCGGTATTTCCGGTGCTATCCAGCATCTGGCAGGGATGAAGGATTCCAAAGTGATCGTGGCAATCAACAAAGACGAAGAAGCACCGATCTTTCAGGTTGCCGATTACGGACTGGTCGGTGACTTGTTTGAAATCATTCCTGAACTGGAAAAAGCACTCGGCTAATTTTTCCATCAGAATTTATTGAAATGAAAAGGCATTCACCTGTTCAGGTGAATGCCTTTTTGCTTTAACCTGACATGAGATTTATGGGAGAACTGAGCGATGAGCGAGACAAATGAAACAGTCAACGGTGCCTGTCATTGCGGGACAGTGCGGTTTCGGGTGAAACTGTCCGACGGACTGAACACCGCGCGCCGTTGTACCTGTTCTTATTGCCGGATGCGCGGGGCTGTAGCTGTCTCAGCGCAACTTGGCGGGTTGGAGATTATCAACGGCGAAGATGCGCTGACGCTCTATCAATTCAATACCAAGGTGGCGAAACATTATTTCTGCTCAGTTTGCGGGATTTATACTCATCATCAGCGCCGCTCCAATCCGCAGCAATATGGCATTAATGCCGCTTGCCTTGAGGGTGTCAGTCCGTTTGATTTTGATGAAGTGCTGGTCACTGATGGCATTAATCATCCGTCTGATGACAAATCTGCAAACAGGTCGCCCTATGTCGGCGTGCTGAAATATATCCGTTGCGAATGATGCTTACTGATCGTTGATAATCGCCCAGCGTTCATGGTCACGCCAGTCGCCATTGATAAACAAATAGCGCGGTGAAAAGCCTTCTTTGTGAAAACCGGCGCGCTGAACAAGGGCGAGGGAGCGCAGATTGTCCGGCTGGATATTGGCTTCAATCCGGTGCAGGCCGATTTCCCTGAAGCCATAAGCCACCGCCTGCTTCAGGCCTTCGGTCATCAGCCCGCGACCGGCCAGATGCACCATGCTGTAATAGCTCAAATAGGCGCTGCAAAACGCCTTCATAAAAATTTGGCTGAAGGTGAAAACACCGGCAATCTTGCCGCTCTCCGTATCGCGCACAACAAGTGCCTGTGATGCGCTGCTTTGCAGATTGCCGAACCAGTCTTCAAAACCAGCGAGATCAGTAAAATTGCGCATCCATGGATAATGATGATTGCGGCTCGCAAGATTGCCCGCGATCAGTTCGGTTGCATCTGTTCTTCTGACGGGTTGCAAATTAATCATTTCATCCTCCGGCCGGATGCGTTTTATGCCGTTTAGTACGACGCGCTGACAAGCTCAAACCTGTGTGATGAAGAAGTTTTTCGGCCTGTGCATTGCGTGTTGCACTATATTATGTCAGCGATATTCAAGCGTAATTACAATATTGTGTATGGGTGAAGCGTTTGACGGGCAATAAACAGATTTGGAAATCCTATCTGACAATATCGGTTATCTGGCTGATATTGCTATTGCTATTTGTTGCTTTCACCGCCCGTCAGAGCATTAATCAGGCGCGTGACGAGGTGAAGCAAACCGGCACAGCGCTGCATCGTGTTCTGTCGCAGCGCGCTGCACAGCATGATGCTCACCTCACCAGTTTGAACGCACTGATCCTCTCTGCCAATCCGGCACCGGTGGATGCTTTGCGGCAGGTGTCGCGCAACATTATCCGCTTTTACCCGCGCATCAGCGTAATTGATGTCATGCTGCTGAACCGTACCGGTTCCACTGTTAATGCTGAGCCTGTGCTGATGGTTGATGAAAGTGAGCATGATAATATCGCCGTTGATTTTGCCGCGCAGGTCGCAGAACAAAAACCGGGCGAGGTGCGCACTTATCTGTCAGACAAGCTGGCAGACCGTTATTATCTGGGCAAAAAATCCGACAATGCCAATCCCGGTTATGCGATTTTCATGGCGATCAATCCGGCTCTGATGATTGAACCGGATGAGCGGCCGGATTGGGCAGACCTGACCCTGTCCATCAATGATAAGATTATTCTTGAACAACAATCCGGTCTGCAAACAGTGGCATCGCGCTTTCTGGAACAACCGGTCTTTTCGCAGAAAATCGATAGTCAGAACCAGCCGCTTTTGCTGCGTCTTAGTCGCCCGATGGCGCTGTCAGATGTGATTGATCCGCTGCACACAATATTATTCGCGGTTTTGTCATTAATTGCTTTGACCGGTGCTTATGCGCTCTGGCGTTTTCAAAAAGCGACCAGAGAGGCCGAGCAGAAAGCACAGTTGTCGGAACATGAAACGCGGCTTGCTCATGCGGCGCGGGTGAATTCTATGGGCGAGCTGGCCTCCGGCATCGCCCATGAACTGACACAACCGCTGACAGCCTTGCTGAGCCAAAGTCAGGCCGCATTGCGCCTTGAAGCTTCCGGTGAACGGCCTGAATTATTGAAACAGGCTTTGGCCGCCAATGTGCGGGAAGCATCGCGTGCCGGTGAGATTTTACAGCGTATGCGCAATTATATGAGCAATCATGAACCACAGCGCAGGCGCTTAGAAATCAACCAGATTATCCGCGATGTAGCGGAATTGCTACGTACGGATCTGGCGCAACGCAATATCAGCCTGCATCAACAAACCGAGAAAATATCGCCGCTGATTACTGCTGATCCGGTAGAGATGGAGCAGGTGCTTTATAACCTGATCCGCAATGCTGCCGACAGCCTGAGCCAGAGCGAGATCAGCGATAAACGCATTACTGTGACAGCTGAAGCCAGAGGCGGACAGCTCATCCTGAGCATTGCCGATAATGGCGGCGGCATTGCCGATGATATTCTGCCGCGTTTATTCGAGCCGTTTTTCACCACCCGTGAAGCGGGTATGGGGCTGGGGCTTTCGCTCTGCTCAACCCTGATTGAGCGGATTGACGGGGAAATATCGGCAGAAAATGCACCATCCGGCGGTGCAATCTTTACAATTACCATTCCGATGGCTGAGCCTGAGCTTTCAAAGGCAGCAGAATGAAAAATCTCAAAATTTATTTGATTGATGATGATGAAGCCGTGCGCGAGGCATTGTCGCTGCTGTTGCAGACCTATGGCATGCATGTGGAGACATTTCGTGATCCGGCGACATTTCTGGCGCATGTTGATCCGCAAAAGCCCGGTTGTCTGATACTCGATTTGCGTATGCCGATGATAAGCGGCTTGCAACTGCAGCAAAAACTGCTGGAACGCGGGATCGACTGGCCGGCGATTATGATTACCGGTCACGGGGATATCAATGCCTGTCGTCGTGCTTTCAAGGCAGGCATTCTCGACTTTCTGTCCAAGCCCGTTGATGAGCAGGTTTTGCTGGAGGCACTGGAGACAGCTTCTCAGGAGCTGGATAAAATTCTGGAACGGGCGGAAGCGCAAAAACTGATTGCCAGACTGACTGACCGCGAGCATGAGATTTTTGATCTGATCTGCAAAGGTTTCGGCAGCAAAGAGATTGCTGCTGCACTGAATATTTCCGTGCGCACCATTGATGCACATCGCGCCAATATTGCCGAAAAATTGGAAACCAGTTCGGTGGTGGATTTTGTGCGGTTGCAACTATCCGGCAGCAGTGCAGGGCATCCGTAATTCTACCTAGAGCTTTCAGCGGTATCGCGGATTCACGCAAAATGATTGTTTCACTAGATTGAGTGTCAGAAAGCCGGTTGCTTTCATCAACACTCAGGAGACGATCATGAAACGCATTTTGTTTGCCGGTGCTGCGGCACTTGTACTGACCTCAGCTGCTTCCGCGCAGGTTTTGCAGGAAAAGAACATGCCACTCAATCTTGCGGTAAACATTGCCAATGAAACAATCGCTGCCTGTTCTGCCAAAGGCTATAATGTAGCCGTAGCTGTTGTTGACCGTGCAGGCGTGCTGCGCACTCTGATGCGCGCCGATAATGCCGGTGCTCATACACCAGCGGCAGCGACCGCCAAGGCTTTCACCTCGGCCTCTTCCCGCACTCCAACCGGTGTCATGGCTGAAAATATCCAGAAAAATCCGGCAGCGGCAGAACTGGCTAACATTCCGGGCTTCCTCGTGCTTGCTGGTGGTGTGCCGGTTAAAGTTGGCGATGCAACCATCGGCGCAATCGGCGTCGGCGGCGCACCAGGTGGTCATCTGGACGAAGCCTGTGCAGTTGCTGCACTCGACAAGGTCAAAGACCAGCTTAAATAATTGCCCCAACCGCCGCACTGTTGTCTCAGTGTGGCGGTTCACGCATGATGTATTTTCAATGAGGAGAGAGACATGACAAATTTATTGTCCCTGCGGAATATTTTCAGAAGCACTCTGCTTATTGCCGGTTTTATTTTGACAATCACGGGAGTTGCCATGTCCGCCTCAACCAGCAAAGAACGCAAATTACTGGATGCCGCTGCCACCGGTGATGTCGCAACTATTCAGAGCCTGCTGAAAGATGGTGTGAAAGCCGATACACGCAACGACCACCGCCAGACTGCTCTGCTGGTTGCAACCCATAATAATCAAATCGAAGCGGCTAAAGTTCTGATTGATGCCGGTGCAGATGTGAATGCCAAGGATATGATACAAGACAGCCCGTATCTCTATGCCGGAGCACGCGGCCATCTGGAAATTCTGAAAATGACGCTCTCGCATGGTGCTGATCTGAAAAGCACCAACCGCTTTGGCGGTACGGCACTTATTCCGGCATCCGAGCGCGGTCATGTGGAAACGGTGCGCACGCTGATTGAGGCTGGTGTTGATGTTGATCATGTCAATCGTCTCGGCTGGACTGCACTGATTGAAGCCGTGATCCTGAGCGATGGCGGGCCTGCCCATGTAGAAATTGTAAAGCTTTTGAAAGCCGCGGGTGCCGATCTCTCTATTCCGGATAATGAAGGCGTAACAGCACTTCAGCACGCTAAAAAACGCGGCTTTGCTGAAATCGTTGCTGTGCTTGAGAAATAGTCTTTACAGAACCAGCAGACCGATGCCGCTGAGGATATCCGTTGCCTGACTTTTTGAAATGATGGCACCTTTGAGCACTGCGGCATCGTGAAATGTCAGGTTACCCAGATCGCAGCCACGCAGATCAGCGCCTTTGAATTTGCTCAGCCGTAAAGTGGCGCCGCGCATCCGGCAATCGTGAAAGACCGTATCGCGGAAATCACATTCTCTGAGATCAGCTTCGCTGAAATCCATATTTGTCAGAGTTTTATTACGAAACGACGCGCGCTGCAGAAAAGCTGCAATCAGCAAACATTCTTCAAAATCAGTGCCGATCAGGCTGCAATCAGTGAAATCCGCACCGGTAAGTTTGGAGCGTGAATATTTCACGCCATTGAGATTGGACCGGCTCCACAATGTATTGGAGAGATCGCAATCGTAAAATTGCGCGCTATTGCCATCAATATTGGACAGGTTCGCACCGCTGAGACGGCATTTATTGAACTGCGTTTCAGTGATGATTGCGGCTTTGAAATTACAATTTGTAAATATGCATTCTGTGAAAACACAGTCCGATAAATCCTGACCGGATAAATCAGCCCCGTCACATATTAGGCCGCTGAAATTGCGGGTGCCGTCACTCATTTGCTTTAATAATGCGACTGGCACAGGGCTGTTCTCAGCGTTTGCGGTTCAGGACAACATAGGCAACGCAACCGGCCAGACCGAAAGCGATAATACCCTGAATGAGAAATACCCACTGTATCATACTCATAACATCACCTTTTCATTGCAGGAAAAATATGATCTGCGCAGTGCTTTATCACTCCCCCGTGGTGATGTCAGCATTTTTAAACAGGAATATTATAAGCCAAAATTGAAAAACGGCGGCGCTTGCGCACCGCCGTATTATGCTTTTCAGGCTGAAATTATTCAGCCAGCCATTCTTTGATACGATCAGGATTGTCGGCAATATATTTATCAACGGCCTTATCGTATGATGTTTCCTGCGCCTCAAACATCGCTTTTTCGAGGTCTTCCAGCGGGATATTCATCTTTTCTAGCAGAGAGGCGACCTTCGGATTGTCTTCCTTAAAGCCTTTGCGGGCGAGGGCATTCACATGCTCTGCGGCACCAAGCGCACCTTCAGGGTCTTCCAGATAGCGCAGCTTATATTTGCCGAACATCCAGTGCGGGCTCCACGCGGTCGCCACAAACCAGCCGTCCGAGCGGGTTGCACGATCAACCGTGGTCAGCATCGCTGCCTCACTGGAAATCTGCAGCTTATAATTCAGGCCGTATTTCTTGATTGCTTCTTCTGAAAGGCGGGTCAGACCGGCACCCGGATCAATACCCTGAATCTGGCCTTTCAGCTTCTCGTGAATATCGGCTTTCTTCAGGTCTTCAATCGACTTGATATCGCTCTCGGGCACGGAGGCAGGTACAACCCAGCCAAGTTTTGCACCTTCATAAAGCGGGCCCAGATCTTCAACTTTACCTTCAACGCGCTTGTAATAATCCGCATGTGTTGCAGGCAACCAGGCCATCATCATCGCATCAAGATCACCACGGCTGACGCCCTGATAAAGCGGTGCAACATCTGTTTGCACCAGTTCAACTTTCTGATCCAGATTATCCTGAATAAGTTTAGCCGCGAGTTTGGTTACAAACTCAGCATCGGACCAGGGTGCCCAGCCAAGTTTGACCACTTTGGCATCGCCTGCAGCCAATGCTGAAGTTGCCATGGTTCCCGCCAGCAATGCCGCCAGGCTTAGACGTGTCAGTTTCCCGAACATATCTTCTCCTTTAAGGTTTCTATAGGTGAATTAAGCTTCCTGCTTGCGCAGGGATGTTGTTTTCTTGGCTCCGGTTTCCGCTTCAGGCTGTTTGCGCAGCGCTGCAAAGCGCTTAAACAGGCCTGGTTGCGGTTTGCCAAAGCTCTGAGTGATCCGGTCAAGCACAACAGCCAGAATGACTACGGCAAGTCCGCCCTCAAAACCGGTGCCGACATCAAGACGCTGAATACCGGTGAGCACTGTATTCCCCAGACCACCCGCACCGATCATTGAGGCAATCACCACCATCGACAGCGACAGCATAATGGTCTGGTTGATACCGGCCATTATCGAGGGCAGGGCATTGGGAAGCTGCACTTTGAACAGCAGCTGTTTTGCCGTGCAGCCGAAGGCCAGACCGGCTTCAACGAACTCTCCGTGCACCTGCCGGATACCGAGATTGGTAAGGCGCACAACCGGCGGCATGGCAAAAATCACAGTCGCGATTGTACCGGGCACGGCGCCAAGACCAAAGAACATGGCCGCCGGAATGAGATACACAAAGGCAGGCATAGTCTGCATCAGATCGAGCACAGGGCGGATGAAAGATGCCAGCAACTCGCTGCGCGCCATGGCAATACCCAGCGGAATACCAATGACAATGGCAATGATTGTTGCGGCCAGCACCAGAGACAGGCTCTCCATTGTGCCCGACCACAGTCCCATATGATGGACGAGTGCCAGCGCGAGAGCAGTGAAGATTGCAAATTTCCAACCCACACGCCACAGCGACAGCAATGTCAGAATGGCAATACCCACAACAGCCGGAATTGCCAGTAATCCACCCTGAATACCGCCGGTAACAAAGCCGATAACCGCAGCAATCATATCCAGCGCCGGTGTGAAATGGTCGAGAATGTAATTCACAGTGATATCGGCACCTTTGCCGATACTAAAATTCATATCCATTTTTATACCAATCGTTTCAGCTCAACCGGCGCGGTCGAGCGTTTCCAGAAGTGCCGATTTGGAAATCGCACCGACATATCTGTTTTTTTCATCAACAACCGGAACCGGCCAGCGGCTTTCAGCAACGCGGCCAAGCACGTTGGAAAGCGGTTCGCTTGCTTCAATAGGAGTGATATCGCTTAAGAACGCTTCCCTGTACGGATGCGGGGATTTGGCTTTGACCTTCTCAATCAGCCCGTCCTGACTGATCATGCCGTGATAGCTGCGGTCACGACCGACAATTACGGCAATGTCTCGCCCCGTTGTTTCCATCTGTTCCAAGGCGGACGCGGCAGAAACACCCTGACGGTCAAAGATCGTCAGCAGGGTTTTACGCGCCACATCACCGGCAGAAAACACATGAGACACATCCACATTTTTGAAGAAGGAGCGCACATAGTCGTTCGCCGGAGCCGAAACGATTTCATCCGGCGTGCCAACCTGTACAACCTTGCCGTGCTGCATAATACAAATACGGTCGCCGATGCGCATGGCTTCGTCCAGATCGTGGCTCACAAAGATAATCGTGCGGCTGTTCTCCGATTGCAGGCGGATCAGCTCATCCTGCATTTCCGTGCGGATGAGGGGATCAAGCGCGGAAAACGCCTCATCCATCAGCAGGATTGTCGGCTCATTGGCCAGAGCGCGGGCAAGGCCGACACGCTGTTTCATACCACCGGAAAGCTGGTCGGGCATGCTCTGGGCATAGGGCTCCAGACCGACGGCCGTGAGCGCTTGCATTGCGCGCTCATGGCGCTCGGCCTCAGCCATGCCGGCAACTTCAAGGCCGAAGGCAGCATTGTTGAGAACAGTACGGTTTGGCAGCAATGCGAAAGACTGGAAAACCATGCTCATATCACGGCGGCGCAGATCGATCAGCTCGCCTTTGGACATTTTGGTAATGTCACGCCCATCAACGGCAATGGTGCCGGAGGTCGGCTCAATCAGCCGGTTCAGCAGGCGCAGAAGTGTGGATTTGCCGGAGCCGGACAATCCCATAATGACGAAGATCTCGCCATCCATAATTTCAAAGCTCGCACCGTCAACGCCGATAGTGCAGCCCGTATCCTTGTGGATCTCTGTTTTGCTTTTTCCGGAACGCAATTGGCTCATTGCTTTTTCCGGCTTTTCACCAAAGACTTTAAAAACATCTTTTAAAGATAGTTTTACAGACTTTGGCTCATTCATACTCTCATTAATTGTATAAACAGCCATATAATAAGTTAACCCTGCCATAATGGCAGACCTATTCTCCTTTTGTATTTAAATAAGAGAAATATCTGCGAAATTAATGCAAAGATTATGCTTTAAATTTCATTTAGAAATTGCAGATAAATCTAAACTGATATTCAACAATATATAGAAATATCGAAAAAAGTCCACCCGACATATGGGAATTGCTGCAAAACCCTATGTTTTCAGGGCGCAGCGCATAATCAGAAAAAGGTAGCGCAGCTATAAAACAAGCCTCCATGAGCCTATGAAACTGCATTTGATGCAGAGGAGATTCTCACCATGTCCACGATACAAAAGCAGATGAAAAATCTGCAATATTGATAGAGTATGAAGTAAAAGATCAAAAACTTCGCAAAACAGATGAAATTTTTATTGTTAAATATTCAATATTAAATTTTATAAATATACGCTTTAATATTTGCAAAAATGAAGTATCATCATGCATATCGCAATCTTCGATGGATAATACATGGAGAAAGACTGGAACTTCTTTATTATTGTCGAGCCGGTGCAAGGGCAGGTATTTAAAATATCCTGCTGGACCGATTTGTCTGTATTTTTGCTGTGCCACTGGCCAGTAAAATACGGAACATCCTATACTGTGGCAGTATGTACTCTGTCACAGAATTATTACAAGAAATCCAATATTGAACTCATCATTAAACATTTCATTGCTGCACTCAATGAAGCAAAAATTCCCTATTACTTCAAAACAGACAAGCATATAGCTGATACAATAGTACCGGCAATCCCGACAGGCATATCAGCCACAGCCATTAGCGAGTAAACCTCCACTCCTCAGGACAGAGGAATAGCAACTTCCGTGCGGTTTCTGCCATTTTGCTTAGCCTGATACAGCGCCTGATCTGCGGTTTTAATCAAATGGCTGAAGTCAGGATGGCCATTGAATGTGGAAACACCAATCGACAGCGTAATATTTTGCGACCCGCCATCCGGCAGTGAGAATTGCTGACCGGCAATTTTCAGTCGTAGTTTTTCAGCCGTTTCCAAAGCAGTCTTTGCACTTGCTTCAATCAGCACCACAAGAAACTCTTCGCCGCCATAACGGAAGACAAAATCGCTGGCACGGGAATGCGTGAAAATGCTTTCTGCCACCTGCTGGAGAATATGATCCCCGCCGCCATGGCCATAAGTGTCATTGATACGTTTGAAATTATCGATATCGACCATCATGACACTCAGATCCATCCGGTTTTGTGAAGCCATTTTGACCTCACGCGACAGAATGGAAGGCAGGAAGCGTCTGTTCAGTGTGCGCGTCAGCGGATCGCGACCGGTTTCCATCGCAGCAGCAGCCTGAAAGAGTTCAGCCAGCAGGAATTTGATCTCTCCGGTTTTATTCTTAAAGGATTCAATCAGTTCTGTTAGATTTTGATCCGCATCGGCACCGGCAATGGCCGGTAGCAAAACGGTGTCAATATATTTCATATCTGCACGAATATTTTCCAAAACCGGCGAACCATGAAAAATCATATCGCCTTTATGATGCAGCCACAGGCCAAAATCAGAACTGGAGAGCAGAGGCAGCACAGCCTCACGTCTGTTACCATAGAGACTAAACAGAACCGACTGGCTCCACTCCATGAGGCTGGCACGCTGGATTTCACGTTCCAGTGTCACATCCTGACTGAGTGCGAAAGCGCGATAGGCTTCATCCGTCTGTGCATCGCTTTTGGTATTGCTGACAAAAGCCTGGCTCATAAATTCAATAGCAATATTAATGGCATTGCCGACATAATCGGCCATGACAGCAAAGTCACCAAGACTGATTGTCTGACTTTGCAGTTGACAAACAATCTCGTTTTTCAGCAGGCGCGCGCCTTGCATAACCACATGAATAGGCACCTGAATACGCGCATGAACCTCGCCGATCTTGCGCTGCTCAGCCACAAACACCGCAACATCCATGGTTCGCTCAACAAAAAGGCGGCGCAGCCAGCCGCGCATCGAATGCTGCAAACGGTCGTGAACCACATCCTGAGAGAGAAACGGACTTGCATCCGGATTTTGCAGCAGCCGGTCGTAGAAAACACCTACCAAACGGTCTTTATCCGCCTCGATCAGACAGGCAAGCTGCTTTGCAAGATTATCAGGCAGACTATGAATGAGCTGAACCCATTCGCTTTCGGAAGGCGTCAGGCAGATATGAGGATTACGGATATCATCACCGGACATCTCTGTAGGTAGAGCAGGGACATTCATAACCGTCATAGCTTCATCACTCATATGCTGGAGCGCATATTAAAAATCCGAAACTTCTGATCTGTTTCCGGCTTTAAGAATGCGCATAATTTCAAAAACCAAAGCAATTCCAATAAGTTCCCCTAACTGAAAATGCCTTAAACTCTGTTAAAGAGCATGCCCGATAATGATATCAAACCGTTCATTCCGGCAGATGCAAATCTCCCTGCAGCGCGCAGATTGCACGCTGTTTGCTGTCAGTCAGAGATCATAATTATACCGGCTTAAGCCCCGCCAAGTGTTCTCATTATTATGTCTTGTTGATGAATGATACGCTTAAATAGCTGTTTTTAAATGAATACTCCGTTCACAAATATATTACCGCTTGTCTGCTGAAAATTAATTATGTAGACTGACCTACCTAATTATTGAAAAGAGAAATTATGTCTGCCTCTGCAAAGCCGTCCAAAGCTCAATCTGTGCGTGATCGTCTGCTCGATGCGGCAGGTATTCTGTTTTATAATTACGGGATCAACGCAACCGGCATTGATATGATTACCGCAAAAGCAGGCGTGGCCAAAATGAGCCTGTATAATAATTTTGCATCAAAATCAGAGCTGGTCGCCGCTTTTATTGAGCTGAGGCATCAGGAATGGCTTGATTTATATGCTGCGCGTTTAGCCCCTGCCGCTAGCCCGAAAGAGCGGGTTATGGCCGTGTTTGATGCCTACAGAGACCACGCTGAATATGATTATGAGAACGGTTTTCGCGGCTGCGGCTTGTTGAATGCTGCAGCTGAACTCACCGTGGGCGATAAGGGCAGGGAGGCTGTACGCCGCCATAAAGAAGAGGTGGAGCATTTCCTTATTCAGCACCTGCAGGAATGGCGCACTCAAACAGGTAAAACATTGACTGCGGAGCAGGTGAAAATGACCGCAGAACATCTGGCATTTCTGCTGGAAGGCTCATTCTCCCGCGCCGGTCTTGAGGGAAACAGTAAGCGTGTTCAGCATGCAAGACGTCTTGCAGAAAGTATTCTGGCCGGTTTATGAGCAATGTATCAGTTATCAAAACGGATAGTGCAGGGCTTGGCATTGTCTGCGTTTTAATCGCGTCCTTTCTGTGGGGCACCACCGGCACTGCCGCAACTTTTGCACCCGAAGTCGGGCCCATGGCCATCGGCGCGGTTGCCATGGGAGTATGCGGGCTTTTGCAAGCCCTGCTCGCTTTGCGGGCATTGAAACGCGATTACAGCAAGTTACAGCAACAATGGCTTCTCGTCTTGTTCGGCGCGGTTTCTGTGGCTGTCTATCCGCTGGCCTTTTATTCGTCGATGTATCTGGCGGGTGTCACAGTCGGCACGGTTGTCACGATCGGTTCCGCACCTTTATTCTCCGCGCTGATTGAATGGGTGATTGATCGTAAAACCCTGAGCAAGCAATGGATATTCGGTGCAACACTCGGGCTTTCCGGCATTGTTCTGCTTTGCTTTTTCGGTGGCGGCGACCATCAGACAGCATCAGTTGCATTTTCTGCGGGAGCGACTGCGGCAGGCGTATTGCTGGGACTTGTCGGCGGACTGACCTATGCCCTTTATGCATGGGCGGCACACCGGTTGATGTGTAAAGGCATTTCCTCAAAAGCTGCCATGGGGTCAATTTTCGGAGCAGGCGGCCTGTTGCTGATGCCGGTATTGCTGCTGACCGGCGGGGCATTACTGGCCTCATGGAATAATGCACTTGTCGGTGCCTATATGGCTGTCATACCGATGTTTACCGGCTATGTTTTATTTGGTTATGCGCTGGCGCGTATTTCCGTCAGCACTGCAACAACAATAACACTCACAGAGCCTGTGATTGCCGCTTTGCTGGCCGTTGTAATCGTTGGTGAAAATCTGTCGCCACTCGGATGGCTTGGTGCTTTGCTGGTGATATCCTGCCTTGTTATTCTCTCTGCTCCGAAGAAAGAGCAAGGACGGTAAAATCGTCAGGCAAGTGTTTTGAGATAGTCTTCAAAACGCTTGCCTTTTTCATCCCGGAATACTCTGTCTGCAAGCTGAATGGCTTCAATACGATCAGCACGCAGATTACGGAAATCCATGCGGCTCTCACACCAGACAGTCAGAAGCCAGACTTGCTCAAACATCGTCAGGCCAAGCGGGCGAACGCTTCGCTGACTACATTTATTCTCCAAATCGCAATAGGTAATATTTAATACGGCTTTATCGCGTAAAGCAGTGCGCAGGACTGTAAGATGTCCGGATGCCTTGTCACTCTCAGAACTTTGTCTTGCAACAGCACGTAATGGCAGGAGCGTATAGGCTTCACCTTTATCGCAACCAATAGCAGCACTGATTTTGGCCGAGACACGTCGGGCAGCTGCAGCCAGTGCTTCATCACCGCGGGAAGCGATCAGGCGGGTTCCGAGCATCAAAGCATCCAGTTCATCAGGATCGAAATGAAGAGGGGGCAGAAAATAACCCTTCTCCAGCTGATAGCCAATGCCGGCCTCACCGCGCAAGGGCGCGCCCATAGCCTGCAAAGTCGCCATATCGCGATAGATTGTGCGGACTGAAACCTGCAGTTCCTGTGCCAGCATTTCTGCTGAAACCGGCTCTGTTCGGCCCCGTAAATGATCGAGGAGAGCAAAAAGGCGAAGTGTGCGCATGGAATATCTATACAGCATCCTGACAGAAACTGTCAGGAGGAATAGTGTATGCAACGCTCCTCAAACAAGGAGTTAATGCAATGCAATCAGTTAAAAACCAGACATCCTTTCAGGCAAAAATATCCGGTCTTGAATTGGGGCGTTTTCGTCTTAAAAACGGTGTCAATGAAGCGGATATGCACACTGCCTATGAATTGATGATTGCAAGCCATTTGTCCAAACAGAATGGCTGGTGCAGCCAGCATCTGGTAAAGCTTGGCGATGGTGCTTTTCTTGATGTGGCCTTTGCTCTGACTGAGGATCATGCAAAGGCAATTTGTGCAAGCTGGCGCAATCAACCGGTTTGCGATGCTTTTCTGGCACTGATTGAGCCTGAGAGTATGGAATTCGGAACAATTTTATAAAACTTGTCCGGTTTCGACGCTCTCGGGTGAACAGATCAGGATTGCGATAATGCAAGCAAATATGCAGGTAATTTCTTGCTGGCCTGCAATATCTCGATCCCGGTCAGCCTCCCGTCGCTATTGAAATCCAGATTGATTTCCCCGTCCGTTTCGCGCGGATCACAGCAATAGGTAAAGCCGAAGGCAGTTTCATCTTCATCTGATTTGAACTGAATATAAGCAGCATCAGCGGCCGCATCGTAAGTCAACTTCATGATCGCATCCTGATGGGATAAAGTTTCGCACAAACGGGCTGTTTCACTCCATTTGCCGTGCAAATTCACCCATCAGCTTTTCATAGTCTTCTAAAGGCGGAAAAGCTTCATAATGATAAAGTGCCGGTGTCTGTGCCCAGGACAGCTTCTCCTTTGTCATGGTCTCCACGAAAGGTACAAACCAGCTATGGTCATCAAACAGCGATGGCCGGACATTGACGAAAGCATCAACACCTTCAATGCGCGTGAACATCCATGTCATGCAATAGGCGCAGAAATAATGTTGCTGTTGCGGGCCATGCAGGCCACCGATTACCGGCTTCCCCTCCGTGACTTTAAAGCCAGAAGAGGGGATCATCGCCGTCAACGAAAACGCACTGCTGCTCATTGTCTGACAGCCTGTGCAATGACAGGCCGCCGTCATGATCGGTGCGGCACTGACTTCAATTCTGACTTTTCCGCAGCGGCATTGCCCGAGGAAAGGGAGTTGCGGTGTTTTCATCACTGATATCCTTATAAAACAGGCATTTCATTGATTTTATAAGTCATATTATTCATCAACTGCCGCGTTTCAGACCATGAGCTATAAGTCGGTCGAGAATCTGAGCATAGCTGATGCCACTCACAGCCATTACTTTCGAATACATACTGATATCGGTAAAGCCCGGAATCGTATTAATTTCGTTGAGTATGATACGCATATCATCCGTCACAAAGAAATCCACGCGCGCCATTGCATCGCAGCCGGTAGCACGGAATGCTTTTTTCGCCATCTCACGGATCTGCTTTTCAACAGATGACGGCAAGTCGGCCGGCACTTTTAAAGCCGCACCGTTTTCGTCCGTATATTTCGCATCATAACTATAAAAACCATGGCTTTCAGCCGGTGTGATCTCGCCGCAACGGGAAACGAAAAGCGTACCGTCAGCATCCTCAAGCACAGCACATTCAATCTCGCGGCCATGGATAAATTCTTCTGCGAGAAGTTTATTGTCGTGCCGGAATCCTTCATCCAGTGCCAGTCTGTAATCCGCCGGCGTTGCAACTTTACTCACACCCACCGATGAGCCTTGCCGTGCAGGCTTCACGAAAAAGGGCAGGCCGAGCGCATTCTTGACAGCTTCAAATTCCAGTACATTTCCCGAATGGAGCGTCACAGCATGGGCAACAGGAACTGTAGCTTCTCGGTTAACGCGTTTAGTCATATCCTTATCGAGCGCAACGGCAGAACCGAGAATACCACAGCCGATTAGCGGGACGCAGGCAACTTCAGCCAATCCCTGTACCGCACCGTCTTCGCCATGAAGACCGTGCATAACAGGAAATAAAACATCAATTTTCGGCAATTCCTGAAGCCCCTGATCTGCATCAATGCCGATAACCCGCCCGTAACCACCGGAAACAAGGCAAATTTCAGTACCGGAGGAGGGCTGGGCTAATTGTCCCTGCTCATAGCTGCTGAGCAACCATTGTCCTTCGCGGGTCACAAAGATCGGTACGGCCTCGTATTTATCAGCATCCAGCGCCTGCATCACATTGGTAGCAGAAAGCACAGAAACATCATGCTCCGGCGAGCGGCCGCCAAACAGCACAGCAATACGCAATTTATTTTGTTTTCCGGTCATGACACCATCCGTAATATCAATATTTTCAATAAGATGCGGGAGATAATGAATATCGTTTTTCAACCGGATCATTTTCCGGAAATCCGGCCATATTAAGTTGCAAAGATGCACAATCTTGAAAGCCGCGGCTTTTGAGTTTTTATAGTAAATAAAGACTGCATTCAAAATGAGGTTGAGGTGAACCACATGCAAAAACAAGCAGCAATTCTCAAGCGTACGGAATGGGCTGAAAAGCCTGATGTCTGGCACGGAGAGTTTGAAGGAAAGCATTTTGGTACGAATGTATCAGTGATGTTTTATACGACCGAGCATATCGGGCGCGGACCAAGGCTGCATAAACATCCTTATGATGAGATCTTTATCATACGTCAGGGCCGCGCTTTGTTCACAGTCGATGACCGGCAGTTTGAGGCTGTAGCAGGACAGATCATCTTCGGACCAGCCAACATTCCGCATAAATATGTCAATCTCGGCCCGCATAATCTGGAGATGACGGATATCCATGTCACCGACAAGTTCGAACAGGAAAATCTGGACTGATCCGAGACGGTCAGGCGGCTCACTGCCAATCGGCCAAAGCCACATGCTTTAATCACATAAGATAGATTATGGAACTAAATGCGACATAGAAGAACGGCAGATGTTATATCTGCCGTCCTGTAACCCTTGGATTTTAAGGCTTAAACCTTACGGGCAATATACAAATGGCCAGGAACCGGCTTGCCTTGTTCGCTGCGCACAGTGATATCCGTCACGCGCAGCATTTTAATGCCATGGCTCAGCAGCAGCTTTTCAACATAATCCCGTTTATGCGCAAAACGCTGATGCGGCCCGACGGTATAATCACGGCCGGCAAAATCCTTGTCTGCCAGCGTTTCGCTTGAAAATGCGAAAATACCGTTGCGGTTCAAATTCAGCGGGATTTTCGAGAAAAACGACTCCAGCTCACCCATATATGGCAGCACATCCGTAGCGATAATAATGTCCCATGCCGGTGCAGTCGTCTGGTCAAGGAAGTTCACAACTTCGCCGACGTAAAGCGCATTATAATCGCCTTTTTCATCCGCAATCGCGATCATGTTTTCAGCAATATCAACGCCGGTGCGATGCTCGGTCATTTCGAACAAGGCATCCGCACCAAGACCGGTGCCACAGCCCAGATCGAGCATACGGGCATAATGTGCATCAGGATCAATTTCTTCCAGCTGGTCGGCCAGCTGCAGCGGCACATCATAGCCCAGCTCGTCTACGAGGATCGTGTCAAACATCTCTGCATGCTGATCGAACAAAGTGGCGATATAGGCCGGAGGCGCGCTCACAGGCACAGCGCCTCGTCCCATACTGGCCAGTCTTACAGCAGCGCCGCCATGGTCTGCCGGATCAATCTCCAGCGCCTTTTGATAGGCTTTTGCAGCACCGTCAAAATCACCGGATTTTTCCAGTTTCAACGCTTCATTATAGGCTTGTTCCAGCGCGTCTTCATCAAATATCGGCGTCTCAGACATGTTTTATAACTTTCTGTATTTAGGAATACGCTGCACAAATACCGGAACTGTTGCGCTGCTTATACGTTGATCCGGTGAAGTCATTTCACATCACACCCTCAAGGGAGATTATCATGAACAGCACAACAGATAAAATCAAAGGCCTTGCTAACGAAGCCGCCGGTAATGTCAAGCAGGCAGTTGGCAAGGCTACCGGTTCTGCAAAATTAGAGGCTGAAGGCCGTGCACAGGAACTGAAAGGTGAAGCCCAGCAGGCCAAAGGCAAAGCTAAAGATACAATCAAAAAATTCGTCGATAAGGCTTAATGGCTACGCATAAATTATCAATATATATCATAAACTTAAAGAGAAGAGGGTGATGCACCCTCTTCTCTTGTACTGTCAAAGTCCCTGCTCTGCCTGACTGCTTTCAAGCGCATCCGCCTGTGCCGCATATCTTCTGGCAAGAACTGCGCAAGCCATCAGCTGTATCTGATGAAAAATCATTAATGGCAGTACAATTCCGCCCACCATCGCAGCCGGAAAGATCACGCTGGCCATTGGTGCGCCGCTCGCAAGGCTCTTTTTAGACCCGCAGAAAATGATTGTAATCCGGTCTGCACGCGAGAAGCCAAGCATTTTAGCAATGAAGCCGGTAAACCACAGAATGAAGGCCAGCAGACCGATATTCACGGCAATCATAATTGCCAGATCATGACCGGAAACTTCCGTCCACAATCCCTGTACCATCGCTTCACTGAAAGCGAGATAAACGACCATCACGATAGAACCGCGATCAACAAGCCCCAGCGCTTTATTATGACGGCGTATAAAATGCCCGATCCACGGCTGCAAAATCTGTCCGGCAACGAAAGGAACCAGCAATTGCAGCAGGATGGACTCTAATGCATCAAGCGAAATGCCCGCCTCACCCTGTGTTGTGAATAGCAATCCGACCAGCAGCGGCGTCAGAAACATGCCGAGAATATTGGATGCGGAAGCGGAAACAATCGCGGCCGGTACATTGCCTTTGGCGATGGAGGTGAACGCGATGGATGACTGAACAGTAGATGGCAGAACGCAGAGAAACAGAATTCCCGCATAAAATGCCGAATTTGCGAAACCCGGAATAGCCCAGCCAAGCGAAAGCCCGATCAGCGGAAATACAACAAAAGTGACCGCCAATACGATGAGATGCAGCCGCCAGTGCACAATGCCCTGCACAACGGCTTGCTGCGATAATCTTGCCCCATGCAAGAAAAACAGCAATCCGATTGCAAATTTTGTCGCCAGTCCGAACCAGTAAGCAGCCTCACCTTTGACGGGTAAAAGCGAAGCGACCAGAATTGCCAGAATGAGAGTCGAGATAAATTTATCGGGAAGAAAACGCATATATCCAAACTCATTTCTGTATTCTGAATCTGATGTAATAAATTAAAATAATGACATATATCATTATAATTAAATGATTTTACGGCAGATATAATTGTTGCTTTGCACCATCAGAGTGATGCAAAGCAAATATCTTTCAGGCAATTTTAATCCGCATATCCGTTGGGATTTTTTGACTGCCAGTTCCACATATCGGCGCACATTTCACGCAGAGTTTTCTTGGCACTCCAGCCAAGCAGTTCTTTGGCATGAGCAGGGTCCGCATAGCAGGATGCAACATCGCCGGGACGGCGCGGTGCAATTTCATAGCGGATCTGCTGGTTGGAAACATGCTCAAAGGCTTTGATAACATCAAGCACGCTATAGCCCTCACCTGTGCCGAGATTGATAGCCATGCATTTTGGCTCATCCAGCTTTGCAAGCGCTCTGAGATGCCCTTCGGCAAGATCGGTCACATGGATATAATCACGAACACCGGTACCGTCCGGTGTCGGATAATCATTACCCCAAATGCTCAGTTTTTCGCGGCGGCCGGTGGCAACCTGCGCAATAATCGGCATCAGATTATTCGGAATACCCTTCGGATCCTCGCCGATCAGCCCGCTTTCATGTGCGCCGACAGGATTGAAATAGCGCAGAATGGCAATGCTCCATTCAGGATCACTATTATAGAGATCGCGCAGCATTTCCTCGATCATCAGCTTGGTGCGGCCATAAGGATTGGTCGCGGATAGCGGATGGTTTTCATCCAGCGGCAGTCGCTGCGGATCACCATAAACAGTGGCTGAGGAAGAAAAGACCAGCTTTTTCACGCCGGTACTGCGCATAGCCTGCAGAAGGCGCAAAGTGCCGAGCATATTGCAGTCATAATAATAAAGCGGCTTCTGGGTCGATTCACCGACAGCTTTCAAACCGGCAAAATGGATCACCGATGTGCATTGATAGGTCTGAATGACTTTCTGGAGAAACTCACGATCACGGATATCGCCGGTTTCGCGCTTCGGCATTCTTCCGGTGATCTGCTCAATACGCTGAAAAACCTCCGGATGGCTGTTGTCGAAATTATCAACCACGACCACATCATGGCCGGTTTCAAGCAGGCGAACGCAAGTATGCGAGCCAATATAGCCGGCACCGCCGGTTACCAGAATTGTCATTCGTCTCTCGCTGATTTGTTTACAGACGGTTTTCTTGTGCCCGATTTTATGGCACCAGTAGGTTTAAATTGCCATATCATAAACCGGAATTATTTCCGGTCGCTGTTGAGACAGGACCCAGACATGCAGCCTTCCCGCGATATTCAGACCCTTTTAGACATTATGGTAGCGCTGCGTGATCCGGATACCGGCTGCCCGTGGGATGTGGAACAGGATTTCAGCACTATTGCGCCTTACACGCTTGAAGAAGCCTATGAAGTCATTGATGCCATTGAGCGTGATGATATGGACGACCTGCGTGAAGAACTTGGTGATCTGCTGCTGCAGGTAGTGTTCCATTCCCGTATTTCCGAAGAAAAAGGCGGTTTTGATTTTGGTCATGTTGTGGAAGCTGTGACCAACAAAATGATACGCCGCCATCCGCATGTCTTTGGTGATGACGAGGCGCGCTCGGCCGGTATGGCCAAAGGGTCATGGAACCGTATCAAACAGATTGAAAAAGATGAGCGCATTGCCCGCCGCACCGCGCTTGGTCTTGAAACCACTGAGAAAAAAGGCTTTCTCGATGACGTGCCCACTTATCTGCCTTCATTGGTCAGCGCGCTGAAATATCAGCAGAAAGCTGCGCGCGTCGGTTTTGACTGGGCGGAAGCCGCGCCTATTCTGGATAAGGTTGCGGAAGAAACGCAGGAACTGCGTCAGGCGATGGACAATCAGGACAAGGCCAATATTGCGGAAGAATATGGTGATCTGCTGTTCGCCATGGTCAATCTCGGGCGCCATCTTGAACTGGAGCCGGAAATGGCGCTGCGCGCAGCCAATGAGAAGTTCAAGCGCCGCTTTCACTTCATTGAAGACGAACTGAACAGCGGCAGTCATTCGCTGGAAGCAGCCACTCTCGATGAGATGGAAGCACTCTGGAATAAAGCGAAACAGGCCGGAAAGTAAGATTTACAATTCTCCGGCCTGCCCCCAGATTATGGAACAGATTATTCGCCCCATTTGGGGCGGAACATCTGATAAACCGTGTCGGTTGTGGCGAAATCCATATAGCCAAGACGGGTTACCGGTCTGGATTTGCTGATATCAATCAGACCATCGGTGAGAATAGCCTCATCAATATGCACACCGACCACCTCGCCGATCACCATATAGGAATCTGTCGGTTGACCATCCCTGCCCTGTAACTGTCTTATATCTACGGCAACGCATTCCAGCGATGCATAGGCCTCCGCTACACGCGGCGCAGCAATCTGCTCACAGGCAGCAGCAGTCAGGCCTGCATAGTCGAACTCGCTGGCACCGCGCGGCGCATTAACGGATGTTGCATTCATCTGTTTTGCCAGATGCTCACCAACCATATTGGCCGTAAATTCCCGTGTTTCCTCAATGAAAGCCACACTGTCCTTGTAGCCTGATGAACTGAACATCAGCAAAGGCGGCGTATCGCAGACAATATTGAAAAAGGAATAGGGGGCGAGGTTCAAAGCCCCCTCTTTCGAGCGCGTGCCGATCCAGCCGATCGGACGCGGCGCAACAATGGCCTTGAGCGGATTATGCGGCAGGCCATGGCCGTTTTGCGGTTCATAAAACATCAAATTACTCTGCTCTTATGTTCCGGCAAGCCGGTTCAGCCCTGATATGGCCCGCTATAATCCGAAACAATTGCCTGCAACTCAGGACGCGGACGATCCGGTGCCGGAGCTTTAGGCGTACCCAAATGCACAAAACCGGCTACTTTTTCATGGGGCGCAACTCCGAGAAGACGCTTACCCTCCTCATCATCGGAATACCAGTTGGTAATCCAGTTGCTGCCATAGCCCAGTGCATTGGCAGCATTGCAAAGCTGCATCGCCGCAGCCCCCGATGACAGGAACTGCTCCCATTCAGGAATGCGGTCTGTATCACGCGGACTGCAGATAATACCGATAACAAGCGGCGCACGGGAGAAGCGTTTCAGCTCTTTCTCACGATGGCTGTCGTTAAATTCTTCATTCTGTTGCTGTGCGCGCTGTGCTGCACGCTCTGCCAGCATTTCACCAATCTGGATGCGGGCATCGCCGCGATAAATGATAAAGCGCCACGGATTGAGCTTACCGTGATCCGGCACGCGGGAGGCAATGGTCAGGATCTGCGCCAGTTCATCAGCCGATGGTGCAGGCTCAATCAGGCCGACAATCGGTGTGGAGCTGCGGGTTTTCAAAAAATCAATGAGATCTGACACGTTACTTCCTGCCTGTTCTGTTCGATTCCGTCATTATGACCGTCTTTATTGCCAATTCTGCTCTGCAATGACAGAGCGCATATGCAGTAATATGTGTTTATAATGCAAACGAGCGATATTTTGCTGGGCGCAGCCTTGAAAATGCCTTTACACTGCGGTCAAACAATAAAGACTTGAGACTTTGAAATTCAAATGAGTACCGGCTTATGAAATTCAGCCCTGTTCTGCACGCCAGAAACTTATCAGCCAAGAACACACGGCGTGTAAAGCAATGCCGCAATCTCTGCGCTTTTGCATTGGTTTCGACGGGTCTGATGATCAGTGGTTCAGTGTCAGCTCAGGAACTGCCTCAACCGCAGGACGGTTTTTCCATGCGCGTTGTGCCGGGCGCACAATTCGACAAGCTGCAACTACCTAAAATTTCAGTGCCTGAAGGCGGAACACCGGACAACACACCGCCGACCGGTGCAATTATGTCGCCGGCAGCTCCGGCAGCAGGCATCACACCTTACGCTGATCCGCGCAGCCTGCAGAATTCACCGCTGGCCAATCAGAATGAGTTGCTGCTGGAAGCACAGCTGACAGCGGACGGCCCTGCTCTGAGCCAGGGGCTGGTATGGCGTGTATTCTCACCGGAGCCGGATGGTGAGGACAAGCTGCCGCTGATTGCAACAGCAACAGGCGGCACTGCCAGCTTTTCACTGCCGGAAGGCAGCTATCTCGTGCATGTCAGCTTTGGCCGCGCCGGAGCCACCAAGCGCATTACCGTGCGCAATGCCAGCCGTCATGAAAAGCTGATCCTTGATGCAGGCGGTCTGAAGCTCAGTGCCAAACTGCCGGACGGCAAGGAAATTTCTGACAAATTCCTGCGCTTCTCGATTTATGAAAATGACGATGAAGGCAATGAGCGCTCGCTGATCGTGCCGAATATCAAACCGGATACGGTGGTGCGCCTCAATAGCGGCACCTATCACGTGGTTTCCAATTACGGCAATGCCAATGCCGTAATCCGCGCTGAAATTGTGGTCAGCGCCGGTAAGCTGACGGAGGCAACTGTTGAGCATAATGCGGCGGAAGTCACCCTGAAATTGCTGCGCGATGTCGGTGGGGAAGCGCTTGCCGATACATCATGGAATATCGTCAATACCAATGGTGATATCGTCTATGAAAGTGTCAGCGCCTATGCATCGCTGGTGCTTGCATCCGGTGATTATATCGCTGTGGCCAAAAACAAAGACCGTCTCTATCAGCGTGAATTTACCGTGGAATCCGGTAAAAACGAAGATGTTGACGTATTTGCCAAAGCCGAGAACGAAGTCGATAGCGATCAGGTTGATTAAAACATTTCCCAAAAATGGAAAATGCTCTGAAGTATCATTGTCATTTCCAAACTAATTTCACACAGCAATAAAAAACCTGCAATCATCTGATTGCAGGTTTTTTATTTATATCAATATTTTGATTGAATTTGTTAATGCAAAAAATTCAATCAAATACCCGCGCCCTGACTGAAACCCTGACCTTCATGGGTCAGCGTATTCACGAAGCGGCGGGTACGCTCTTCCTTCGGTGAGCGGAAGATTGCCTGCGCGGTGCCGCGCTCAACAATCACACCATTATCGATAAACAGCACATCCTCGGCAATTCTCGATGCCAGTCGCAGATCATGGGTCACCATAATCATGGTTGTGCCTTCTTTGGCAAGTTGCGCCAGCACATCCACCACTTCACCGGACAATTCCGGATCAAGCGCTGAAGTCGGCTCGTCGCAGAGCAGAATTTTAGGCGACGGAGCCAATGCACGGGCAATCGCCACACGCTGTTGCTGACCACCGGAGAGGGTTGCAGGCCATGCATCGGCCTTTTGCGACAGGCCGACCTTTTCGAGCAATTGTTTTGCCCGTTCCCTCGCCTTTTCCTTCGGCCATTTCTGAACCGTAATCAGACCTTCAGTGATGTTCTCGGTGACTGTACGATGCGGAAACAGCTGAAAATTCTGAAAGACCATTCCGGAATGACGGCGGATCAGGTGGATTTCTTTCTGGCTGACTTTGCGTTCAGGGGAAAAACTCAGCCTGTCACCCGCAATTTCAATATCGCCGGAAGTCGGCACTTCCAGCAGATTGAGACAGCGCAGCAGCGTGCTTTTACCGGCGCCGGACGGCCCGATAAAGGCTGTCACACTACCCTCGGCAATCGACAGGGATATATTGTCGAGCACGGTATGGTCGCCGAATTTTTTTACGATATTTTTGAGTTCGATCATCATGAACGGACCTCCAGAAAGCCGCCATAACGCTTCAGACGTGCTTCCAGACGGGTTTGCAGATAAGACAGCACAGAGCTGAGTGCCAGATAAAGCAGCGCGGCCTCGACATAAAGGATCAGCGGCTCATAGGTAACCGCAACGATACGCTGCGCCGCCTGAAACATTTCAGGCACGGTAATTGCGGCGGCCAGAGATGTGTCCTTAACCAGAGAAATGAAGCTGTTGGACAGTGGCGGCACGGCATTGGGCGCAGCTTGCGGCAGGATCGTGCGGCGCATCGCCTGCCCCCAGCTCATGCCTGTTGCATAGGCTGCTTCCCACTGTCCTTTAGGCACAGCGACAATCACGCCGCGGAAAATTTCAGAGGAATAAGCGCCGATGCTTAAAGTAAAGCCGATCAGCGCCGCCGGAAATGCATCCAGCGTAATGCCGACACTCGGCAATCCGTAAAAGATCAGGAACAGCTGCACCAGCAACGGTGTGCCGCGGATCAGCCAGACATAAAAATTGACGATTGCTGCAACGGGACGCGGTGCGAACAATCGGGTCAGAGCCACAAAAAGACCGAGTGTTGTGCCGAACAGAAATGACAATAATGTCAGCGGAATAGTGAAAACCAGAGCTGCCCACAACAGCGGCCCCAAAGATTCAAGCATAAGCGATAAAACGTCAGACATTGAATGCGTCCCCGTCATAATTGTTTCCCCTCAGACGGAATTGCTGAGGCTGAAAATGGTTCCTGCCCCGTTGCCTGCGCAACGGAAAACCGGCGATAATATATCGCCGGTATCAAAGTTCCGGGAGGATAACTTATTTAGAGACGTCTGCGCCGAAATATTTTTCGGAGATTTTGGCATAAGTGCCGTCGGTTTTGATCTGCTCAAGCGCTTTGTTGACTTCGGCAAGCAGATCTTCCTCGCCTTTGCGCAGCAACACGCCGGAACGATCAGCATTTTCAAGCTCGGCAGCGACTTCCAGCGGTACATCAGGCTTCTGCTTTTTGAAGTCGAGGAAGGACAGGCTGGCATTCACGGTTGCTTCCGCACGGCCGCTCAGCACCAGCTGAACCGACTGGTCAAAACCGTCATTGGCAACAATTTCCGCACCATATTCACGGGCAATTTTACCATAGTTGCTGCTCAGCGACTGTGCGGCTTTGCGGCCCTTCAGGTCTTCAAATTTCTTGATATCCGTATTGCCGGTTTTCACGATCAGCACGGCCTTTGAAGCAATATAAGGCTCGGAGAAATTGTATTTCTTCTGGCGTTCCGGCGTAATGCCGACCTGATTGATAACTGCATCATAACGGTTGGCATCGAGACCGGCGATCAGGCCATCCCATTTGCCTTCAAGGAATTTGGCTTCAACACCGAGACGCTTGGCAATTTCCTGACCGATTTCCACATCAAAACCGACGAGCTTGCCGTCTTTGTCATGATAGGTGAACGGCGCGTAAGTGCCTTCTGTACCGATCTTGAGAACGCCCTCTGCTTTGATGCGATCCAGAGCAGCATCAGCGAAAGACTGGCTGGTCATAACGCCCGAAGCCAGAACGGCTGACTGCAACACACCAACTGCAACAATAGACTTAAACCAGCTCATATACCTTGTCCTTTTAAACGCAACCTTTTCACTGAAAAGGTTATTCTCATATTATAAAAGCTTTCCGGGCGGAGCTGCTGTGGTGCAGTCCGTGTTGCGAATAAGATGTCACGGCCACTCAAACCATCACAGATATAATTCCACGTCCTGCAATTTATTATGCAAAAATAAATTCCTAATTTTGTCCTATTGTAGAATTTTATACCAATCAAAATCTTCAGGCTGACAGAATGAAAAAACACATTCTACAGAAACGTTTATTCTGCCCACTGATTTTCTGAATAATGCATGAACCGGTGTTTTGTTGCCTGATAGACGAAGATTTTTGCTCAAATCAGACTATATTGCAGAAAATCATTCATCCAGGCTTCATATTTGCGTCGCTATAAGAAGCTGTCGCTTGTCTGAAGTTCCTTTTAACACTGCCCTCAGGAATTTTTCTCATGTCCGCAGAAACTACCCCGACAAACCGTATCCGCATTGCAGCTGCAATTCTGATGGCACCGGACAACCGGATCTTGCTGGTACGCAAGGCGGGTACAACCGCATTCATGCAGGCAGGCGGTAAGATTGAAAACGGAGAAACACCGGTCGCAGCATTACAGCGTGAGCTTAGTGAAGAACTGGGACTGACGGTTAATCAGGATCAGGCGCATTATCTCGGGGCTTTCTCGGCACCGGCCGCAAATGAACCGGGCTATACGGTTGAGGCTGAGGTCTTTCGCATTGCCCTCACCCAGCCGGTCGCCAAGGCCGCAGAAATTGAAGAAATTGTCTGGGTTGATCCGCTGCAAAAAGTGGAACTGCCGCTGGCACCTTTGACGGAGAATTATTTGCTGCCGCTATGCAAGGAATTTATGCCTGTCGCAAAACTATAATCAGATTGCCTGCTTTTAGCCTAAAAACATCCGTAATTCATTGAAATATAGCAGTTAAACCGATTTCATTATCAGGAGAAACTATGACACATCGTAAAACAGCCGCCCTTTTCGCTTCAGCATTTCTTGCGGTTTCTTTTGCCAGTGCGCTTTCGCAACCGGCCTTTGCACAGGAGAAAAATGTGTCAGAAAAACAGCAGGCATTCATTGTGATCACAGGTGAAGGTGAAGCGCAGGCCGCTCCGGATATGGCTATTCTCGACCTGACCGTCTTGCGGGAAGCTAAAACCGCCCGTGAAGCGATGACCGACAACAATAAGGCAATGTCTCAGGTACTGGCTGCGATGAAAGAAGCCGGTATTGAAGACCGTGACCTGCAAACCTCCGGTGTCAATATTCAGCCGACCTACACTTATCCGAGCGATAAAAACGGCCTGAAAGCACCGAAAATCATCGGCTATAACGTAACCAACGGCCTGACCGTGCGTGTGCGCGATCTCGATAAAGTCGGCGATCTGCTGGATAAATCCATTGATCTCGGCGTCAACCAGAGCGGTGGCCTGCGTTTCGTCAATGATGATCCGTCAAAAGTGCTGATGGATGCCCGTAAAAAAGCCATGGAAAATGCCATGGAAAAGGCAAAAGTCCTGACCGAAACTGCCGGTGCAAAACTCGGTCGCGTGCTTGAAATCACCGAATATGGTAATAATCCGCGCCCGATGCCGATGGCACGCACCAAAATGGTCGCAATGGCTCAGGAAGCAATGGCTGATTCAGTACCGGTTTCAGCCGGTGAAAACAGCTATAATGTGAATGTGACCGTAAAGTTCGAAATCACACAATAAGCGAACCGGTCATATAATAATCAGAACCCTGCCCTTGCGGCAGGGTTTTTTATTATGCGTCGGATTGTATGGGAAAATCGCGCCGTGTCATTCCAAGCGGTCAAGGAAATAGGCGAATTCTGTATTTTCGACATTTTGCGCCCCGTTTTCATGGAAAAACTGAATATGCGGCCCTTCATTATGATGTTTGTGCTGATGTTCCTGAGACGCCCAGTGCTCTATGAAAACAAAGCGGGACGGGTCGGCACGATCAATGAACAGATCATAGCTGATATTCCCCTCTTCTTTGCGGGACTGATCGACAATCGCCTTAAGATCGCGCCGTAATGTTCCTTCTTTACCCGCCTTGGCGCGCAGGCTGACAACAACGAAGAGATCGCCCATAAACATGCTCCTCTCATTTGAAATCCCTGCCTGTTCAATCCGGACAGAGCATTTCCTATGGTTCAGAATAAACCGGAAATGTTCTGCCCGTATTGGAAGCAAAGCTTACTCTGCTTTGTCATAGGAGAATTGGATACCGGCAGTACCGCCGGTCTGGATGAACAGATCCATAAATTGCGGAACTGTTTCCTTGCGCTGCCAGTCACGCTGCAATTCGCAGAACAGCTGAACCACGCTGATCATCTTGCCGCCCGCCTGTTCTATGCGCCGCAATGCAGCTTCATGCGCCTGTACCGAAGTACCGCCCACAGCATCAGCCACAACATAGACTTCATAGCCTTCAGCAAGCGCATCAATCGCCGGAAATGTCAGACAGGCCTCAGTCCAGAGTGCTGTCATAATCAGTTTCTTGCGTCCGGCCTGCTCTACGGCTTTACGGAATTCAACATCCTCCCAGGAATTGATTGTGGTGCGGTCAATCGTCGGAATTCCTTCAAGGGCTTTGCGGACTTGCGGAATAGGAGGTTTATTGAGACCGGTTTTTACATTCACGGTTGAATGAATAATCGGCAAATCATAAACGCGTGCAGCTCTGGATGCGCCAACGATATGATTGATAAGCAATTGCCTGTCCATGGAGGCAATGGAGTTCACCTGCACAGGCTGATAGTCAATAATGATAAAGGCTGAATTTTTAGGGCTGAGCAGCCGGTCTTTTACAGGATCACGAATGGGTTCGCTTGTCATTGCATAGTCTCCTCGAACACAGGGAAAACAATTCCAATAACGTCCCGAACCGAGAGCATCAAAGCCTCAGCCGAAACGCAATTCTGATTTAATTTCAAGCAGATAAGATGATAGTTACTTGCGGGTGACGAAATTTACCGACCGTTGCTTTCTGAAAAAACAACAACGCGGAGAAATAGTAACATCGGTGCCTTTATTAGAAAAGATTTGAATACTGAAACGCAGCATTCTATATTTGCAACGATGCAGAACCTGAACGACTTGTTCTATTTTGTCCAAGTGGTCACGCACGGCGGCTATGCTGCTGCGGCACGGATAACGGGCGTGCAAAAATCGACATTAAGCAGGCACATCACCAATCTGGAAGAGTTTTTGCAGGCAACGCTGATCTACCGGTCAAGCCGCCGTTTTGCACTCACTGAGGTCGGGGCTGAATATTACCGCCAATGTCTTGTTGTGCTCGAAAATATTGAGGCTGCACAGCGTATCATCGACCGCAATTATGAAGAGCCAAACGGCACCATCCGCATTGTCTGCCCCGTCGGGCCGCTCAATTATAAAATCAGCGATTTGATTACAGAATTCATGCAGCACTTTCCCAAGGTTGATGTGCATCTCAAATGCATGAACAGAAATGTTGATGTGATCGGCGAAGGATATGATCTCGTTATTCGCGAGGACAATAACGGATATCAGGAGAATAATGCGCTTGTGACCCGTGTGATTGGTGCAAATCCGCAATGTCTCGTCGCCGGCAAGGATTTATTCAGCAATGCGTCTCCGCCGGCAGAACCGAAAGATCTCGCAGGATTTCCGACCCTTGCTTTTGGCTTTCCCAAAATTGAACGTGCTGTCAGCGCCGGCCGTCCTCACTATGAATGGTCATTCCGTGATGAACGCGGTCGTGCGCAGCGCATCAGACATGTGCCGCGACTGATAACAGACAGCCATGAAACATTGCGCAATGCAGTGATACGCGGTCTGGGTATAGCACAATTACCGCTCTGGATTGTTAGCGGGGATATAAAAACAGGACAGCTGATACAGTTGCTTCCCGATTACCGGCTTAATGAGCCGGTAATTCATGCTGTATATCCCTCAACCAAAGCGCAGGCACCCAATATCCGTGCTCTTGTTGGTTATCTGTCAGAGTCACTGAGCCTGAGCCGGCAATAAAAACCGTTTATGGTTTCTTCAGGTTCTGTTGCTGTTGGCTATAGGCACGTTTGGCTTCAATCAGCAGGTCTTTCTTGGTGTCACTTGCAAAATTCAGCACCCGCTCAACCGTGCTATCACCGAGTTTCAGCACATCCACATCCAGATAATTGCCGGAACCTGCGGTTAGTTTGGCGATAATCATCTCGGGATTGCCGTCACCGGTAATATCCGAAAAACTGACACGCGGCTCGCCCTTGTCACCAAAAACAGAACCGTCGCGTGCAAAAATTCCGCCGCCAAGATAGTCAATCAGCCCGTCATCTTTATAGAGCGCAACCGTGTAACTGCCGATGGATGCAGGTTCCAGATCACCTTCTGAAATCACTGCAATCCGTTTATCCGGCAATGGCATCATCACCGCATTTCTGGCGGATGCAGGCGCAACCAGCAGTGTTGAGACCAGAGCTGCGGCTAAAATCTGCTTTGAATATTGCATTGTTTTTTCCTGACATCTTTGAAAAATCTTTAAGCAATTTCCCAAAGATGCCCGCACAATAAGACTTTCCTGTGATGCATCACTGCTTGAGTGCTGCCCTTTCCTCTTCCGCTGACAGCGGTGCACCGGCCTGAATAGACTGCAAATAAATATCGACAGTTTCCTGTGCTGAGGCAGGAATATAATTTTGCGTATCCTGCTGTGAAGCCAGAGCAAAACGCAATTTCCAATCCTCCTGCTCAAGACAAGACACAGCCACATAGCCGGACTGCCCCGCGCTGTTCAGACGAAACTCACGGCAGAGATGATTTTCCCCGTCACGGAAACTGGCAATCACCTGCATAGAAGCATTCTGCTCAGCCAGATTGACAGTCTCGCCGGAAGCCACTTTATGCAATTGTGCCTGCACGGCAGATGCTGTGAGCGAAGCAAGACCTGCGCCTTCAGGCTGCGCATTTTGCAGGCCGCTTTGCCCCATGAAATAACCGCTGAAACCGGTAACCGCAGCCAGCAAAACAGCTGCAGCCGCTGCCAACCAGCTGTCTGCAAAAAGCGGTTTGCGCGGCTTTGCACGAAACGGAACAATGACATTCCCGCGCTCTGCATCCGCTGAAACCGGCTCTGCCACCTCAGCAGTTTTCTGCTGTTTTTCCTGCTCGTGGCGCGCAACCATGCCCTGCACAGCAGCCATTAATGCATCCGGCACCGGCTCATCCAGCATCGGCCGCAAAGCGTCCTGTGCTGCAGCGCGAGTTTCCATAAACAGTGCCACGCGCGCAATCAGCGCATCGTCATGCTCCATAGCTGCTTCAATGCGCGCCGTTGTCTCTTCATCCAGCTCGCCATCGGCAAAGGCCATCAGCTCTTCATCGCTGAAATCTTTATGCGGTTGGGATTGTGTCATTGATTACCGCCTTTCACAGGGGATAAACGCATGGGATCCTTGTCTATTCCCGTTCGTTCAGCAAGATTTTTCCGCGCTCTCGCCAGTCTGCTCATCACAGTACCTATCGGTATTTCAAGCAGCTCCGCAGTCTCCTTATAGGAAAGCTCTTCCACGCAGACCATAAGCAGCACCTCGCGCTGCTCGTCAGGCAAATGCCCGATTGCTTCCGACACATTTTGCAGAGTCATACGGGCAATAGCCGCATCTTCACCTGATGGTGTGCTGATATCTTCATGATTGGCAATATCATCGCTGATACCGGCTGTCTTCTGCCTGCGTAATGTATCAATCCAGATATTGCGCAGGATGCGGAACATCCATGCATCAAAGCGTGTGCCGGGCTGAAAACTGTGTTCTGCGGCCAGTGCTTTTTCACAGGCGGCCTGCACCAGATCGTCCGCTAACTCGCGGGAGCGGCACAAAGCGATAGCAAAACGGCGTAAATTCGGTAAAAAACCTATTAAACGCTGTGAAAAACTTAGTCCGTCATCTGTCATAAGAGGATTCTGTCCGAAAAATCGAATAAAACACCGAGCCATACGTTCTGCATTTGGGCAATCTTACGATAAAGCCCATCAACAGAAAACTGGAACAGATCAATGTTAAATTGTCTATACAGGCATACCGGCAGGCTTCTCCGCTCTGCCAGTCTTTTATTTGTTGCGACGGGTATTGTAACAACCGCTCCGTCGCTAATGCTTTCCGCTGAGTTCTCTGTCGTCAGTGCCGCTTATGCAGATGATGATGACGGCGATGATGGTGGCAGTGATGATGACGGAGGATCCGGTAATAGCGGGCGTTCCGGCAGTGACGGCGGCAAACGCTTTCGCGGGCCGCAGACGCTGATGGACTATCTGGACAATCGCCGCCAGATACAGGCGCCCAGAACCCGCAGCACAGCAAAGAAACGTCAACAGGCAGCACCTGTTTACGAGCCCCGCAGGCTTGTGGCACTCGGTCTCAGCGATGAGAATATTGCACAATTGCAGCAACAGGGTTTCTCTGTGGCTGACAGAGTGGAAATGCGCCTGACAGGAGCACAGCTCACACGCCTGCAAATACCGGCAAAAATGTCATTGCAAACTGCACGCCAGCGCGTATCCGCGCTCGTGCCGGATGCGGTGGTTGATTTCAACCATTATTACCAGCCGGAACAGACAAGTGCTCCGGAAACAGAAACAAAACCGGCACCCGCAGCCTGCAACGGCACAGACTGCCCCCTGATGCGTGATCTGATCGGTTGGAATGAGCCGAAAGCCGGTGCCGCAACCTGCACCATACTGCCAAAGATCGGCCTGATTGATACGGCAGTTAATCCGGATCATGAATCCCTCAAACAGGCACGTATGGAAATCATCCGCCTCAGCGATGATGAGCTGCCGCAATCAGGCACACAGCATGGTACAGCCGTTGCCGCTCTGCTTGTCGGCGCAGAAAACAGCCGTGCACCGGGCTTGCTTCCGCAGGCAGAACTGATTGCAGTGGATGTGTTTCACGGCATCAAAGGCGATAATAACCGTGCCACAACCTATGACTTGATCCGCGCGATTGATCTTCTGGCGGAAAAACAGGTGCCGCTCATCAATATGAGCCTCTCAGGGCCGGATAATTTATTGCTTCAAAAGGCCGTAGAGGCGGCGGCACAGCGCAAAATTACACTGGTTGCGGCTGCAGGTAATGAAGGCCCTCATGCCAAACCGGTTTATCCTGCCGCCTATCAGAATGTGATTGCGGTCACGGCGGTTGACCGCAACGGCAATCCGTACAGACGCGCTGTGCGCGGCGAGCATATTGATCTGGCCGCACCAGGTGTCGGCGTCTGGACAGCAGCCTCCATATCCGGCGCACGGCAAAAGACCGGCACATCTTTTGCAGCACCATTTGTCACTGCCGCAGCAGCAAGGCTGAAAGCTGAAAAGCCTGATCTGGATAACCGGCAAATTGCGGAAGAGCTGAGCCGTCAGGCCAAAGATATGGGAAAACCCGGTCATGACCCTGTCTTCGGCTGGGGGCTGATTAATGCGCAGGCTCTTTGTAGCAGCTAGAGCGCCGTGCGCCCCATTGGCGCACAAAGGTCACTCTAACGCTTTAAAATTATGCTCTGATAAAAATTAAGCCCTGAAACTGATGTTTCAGGGCTTATAATTAAGGTGCTTGTTTTGTTCAGGCGGCCATCCGATGGTTCATCAACATACCGATCATCACCATACGTACGGCATCTTCCGAGGCATGTGCCAATAATTTAGGGGCGGCATCAATCGCATCTTCCAGTGAGCAGGGGCGGCTCAGGATAGATGCGAAAGCATCAATACCGTGATCGAGATTGAGGCGTACCCCCTTCCCGATTGTACCCGCCAGCGCGATCACCGGAGTACCGCGTTTTTTGGCGCGTAAGGCCACTTCTGCAGGGACTTTGCCGAATGGTGTCTGCCCGTCCAGACTGCCTTCAGCAGTAATCACCAGATCAGCATCCGTCAGATAACGGTCAAGATCGAGATATTGCATAACGATCTCATAGCGCGGATGCAGCTTGCCGCAGAGCAGACCCAGCACCGCAGCACCCAAGCCGCCGGAAGCCCCTGCTCCTTGCGCAGAACCGACATCTATACCGGTCGCCAGACCGATGTGATGCGCATAATTTTCCATAGCATGTGCCAGTATTTCCACCTGCTCCGGCGTAGCGCCTTTCTGCGGGCCAAAAACACGAGCCACGCCACGCTCTCCCAGCAACATATTATGCCAGTTCACAGCCGCATCAATCTGCACAGTTTCAAGACGCGGATCGCGATTACTGATATCAATTGCGGAAAGTTTTCCAAGAGCAGCGCCACCGGCATCAAGCACACGCCCTGCACTGTCGAGCAGTTTAATGCCGAGCGCCTGCGCCATGCCAGCACCGCCGTCATTAGTACCGCTGTCACCGCAGCCCAGCAGAATGCGCTCGGCACCGGCATCCAGTGCAGCTTTGACCAGTTCACCAACACCATAGCTGGTGGTCAGGCATGGGTTGCGCTGGTCACGGGGCACGAGGCTCAACCCTGCGGCCGAAGCCATCTCCAGAACGGCCGTGCGCTTGGCGTCACCATTGGCACCGCGCGTGCCCAGAAATCCGAAATGTGCCTGCACCGGCTGGCCGACCGGCCCCGTCACCATGACTTCATGCAATGTACCTTGCGTGGCATTAATCAGCGCTTTGGTAAAACCTTCGCCGCCGTCTGCCATCGGCGCTTTAATAATATGAGCATCCGGCACAGCCCGTCGAATGCCTTTCTCAATCGCATCTGCAGCTTCATCCGCGGACAGGCTTTCTTTGAAACCTGATGGGGCAACCAGAACAGTGATAGACATTGTGACAGTTTCCTTTGCAAATTGTGACAATTGAATTGCAAGGGAAGAACGGGGGCTGACGCAGTTTATTCCGCAGAATTTTATTTATTTTCATAAAACATAAAAAAAGCCCCGATTTTCATCGGGGCTATGTAACTCTTTGAATTATTTCAGGCTCATTCCCTGCATCGGCCATATCAGCAAGGCGAATATCATCAGCAATCCAATGAATGGCACGATCAGCCAGAGTGCCAGCCTCAGCAAATCCCGCTGGCTGAAAGGTTGCGGATCGGCTGTGCCGAACAATGTGACAGGCTTTGCGGAAACCAGCAGTGTCTGGCAAAATCCGCTGGCCAGTGTAACCACCAGAATGAGCGGCGTGACTGCAATTCCGAGACCGGCCAGCGGCAGACAAAGCGCAGGTATAAGCACAATTGCTCGGGCGGTTCGGGAATTGATGACAATATGCGCCAAGGTCGCCGTGATTGCAGCAAAACCGATAATCAGCGCCGGATAACCGGCCAGTCCGGCACCAAAAGCATTCAGCATTCGCTGTGCGATCAGTTCCGCAGTACCGGTGGTGAGCAGCGCCTCGCCGATTACCAGAGTACCGGCTAAAAACAGCAGCAGGTTCCACTCCACCAGTTTCAGTGCTTTTTTAAAGGAAACCGGTGAGAGCTTTTCAGATGTCACCAGCAATGCGGCAATCAAGGCAATCAATGGCATATCAATGCCGTGTAATGCCGTGGTAGCAAACATCACTACCGTTGCGCCGGTAATCAGCAACAGCATTTTCTGCTGGCGCGTCAGTGCTGTTTCGGCCTGCTCATCCACCCATTGCGGCAGCGATTGCTTGCGCTCTTCAGCATCCAAAAACAAGCGCAGAATAAGCTCGCAGGCAATCAGACTGATAAGCAGTGAGAACGGCGCGGCAAAAGCAATCCAGCTGAGAAAATCCATTTCACGACCACCGGTTCGGCTGATGAAATCCGCAGCTACCAGATGTGCGCCTGCGCCGGTGAGTGACGCACCGGCAGACAGCAAAATAATCGTGGGGAACAACAAGGCCAAAGCACGGGTAAAACCGGCGCTGACTGCCGAACCGGCAATTGCCACATAGACAGGTAATAAAATCGCTGCACGCGCAGAAGTGGAAGGAATGATGAAAGCCGTCATGAAGACAAATAATGTCAGCAGATAAAATAGCGACCGGACGGATTTCAGCCTTGTCAGATTACGCAGCAGCAACTTCTCAATCAGACCCGAGGCCTGCAAGACAGCAGCAAGAATGAAGGCCGCCAGCATCAGCCAGATTATGTCTTTGCCAAGCGCCGCATAGACAGCCTCATTACTCACGGTTCCGGTGACGGCCAGTGCGATTGCCCCACTGAGCGCCACCGGCGTTTCCGGCAAATCCAATATCACCCAGCACACAAGCGTGACGACGAAAACCGCAACGGACACCCGCATTGGCATGGTCAGTCCGTCAATTGCTCCAAAAATCAAAATAGCGGAAAAACCAAGGATCAGTGCCGCAATGATTTGCTTCACTTGTTTCAGCGGCATTGCAGTCACTGGCACGACAGCTTTTGATGAATTGTCAGCCAGTTTAGCCGGTGTAAGTCTTGTAATATTATGAAGTGATTGTTCTGCCATAAGTCTGAGCCCTTATATGTTTCTTGTCAGGGCTAACGGCTGAGGCATGAGATTATTCCGTTTTATTTCAAAATCGCATCGGTGCAGAATCATAAGCACCGTAAAAACACAGCAATAAGCGCGGTTTATCGGCTCCAACTATATCAAAGCCTGCCCGATCTCCACCCTTTGAGAAAAAGCAATCACTCATCTGCTCGCATAAATGCTGCACAATAAAAAAGATCCGACAGGGATAAGGCAGTGCGCTGTAAATCAATGATAGCAACCGCAAAGTTACGCACATAATCTGCAATCAATTCGGCCATACCCCATTGATACGAAAGATCGCTTGGGTTAGAACGGCTTTGCTTTATATCAAAAGCGACTGCGCACCCGTAGCTCAGCTGGATAGAGTGCTGCCCTCCGAAGGCAGAGGTCACAGGTTCGAATCCTGTCGGGTGCGCCAAAGAGCTTCATTAAATTATTGTAATTTACAAAAATAAGCGAAGTAAATTTTATACTCCCCATTAATTCCCCAATACATTTTGAATCATATAGACTTTATTGGAATATAGGTCGCAAATAATCGTTGTTGCGCCGTCTGACACCTGATGATCCTGCAGTGTGAAGGCCGTAAATAAGTCGTTTCAATCAAGTGATTGGAGATATTCAGCCGATCTGATGCATATTGGCTCAACCATAGTTGACGGGAATGAAATGGTTCCGCCTCATGAGATCAAACCATGACGCAAGCATTATGCAGGCCAGCACCCGTCCTTGGTGAGAGTTATCTAAATACAGATACTTAGCAAACCTTCTGCAATTAAAACTCTACTGCAAGTTTCTGCATTTTCTGCAACAATGTTTGGGCGAGTGCCTCATAATTCCCGTCAAAATGATGCCCGCCGCTGATTTTCATAATATCCGCACCTTTTAAAGCATCTGCAGTACAAGCCGTATCCTCTTCATCTTCACCATAGACGCAGACGACCCGATCCTGTGGTATGGAAAGAATAGCCGGCAGCGTTTTCTGTTCCCCTTCAAAACCGAGCCATCCCTGAACGGAAATCTGAAAAGATGTTGTGGTTGAGACTCCCAGTAACCCTACCATTCTGATCCGGTTTTGCAGTGCCGGATCAAGATATTTCCATGCAAAAGGGAATGTATCAGCACCGAATGAATAGCCCAGAACCGCGATAGGTAACTTTCCGCCCGGATCTGCTTTCTTCAGTAAAGCTGTTGTATCGCGCGCAATATCCTCGGGTTTACGTTCGCTCCAGAAATAACGCAGAGAATCCACACCAATCACATGCACACCCTGTGTCTGCAACCATTCCCCGATGGATTTATCAATATCGCGCCAGCCACCGTCTCCTGAATAAAAAACTGCTACATATTTTGCTTTACCGCCACGCGCAGGTAAATCAACAACCGGCATAGCTGCATTTTGAGCATCCTGCCCGGCCATTGACAGCACCTCATCAGCGGCCACGCGTAAACGCTGATCCGGATCAGGCATATTTTGCAATATCGCAATATTCTGTTCGCGTGCAGCTTCCGGCTGATTGGCTTGCAAGCCTCCCGCTGCAACAAGCAAAGCAGAAACTGGAAGTTCCTTACCATATTCATAAGTGAAACCGCCGTCCGGCGTTTTGCTGGCCTGCGCCTGTTCGGTACAGGATGGCAGACGGGTACGGGCGGGCACAGGATCAATCCCGACAGCACCGGCAATTGTAGCATCGGGTGAATCAGATGCAGCGGCGTAAGCAATCGTCGCCCCCTGCCCGATACCGGTTACAACAGGATGAAAATAAACATTCAGATCCAGCGCACGCAGAGCCTCTTTGGTGATCGCTTCAAAGTCTGAATCAAGATAATTACATTCACCATCCTCTTTATCGAGTGCTGCACGCCATTGCCGGAGATCAACCGGCAAGACAATCAGGTTGCGTACAAGCAGCGCATTGGCAAAACGGCGTTCACGATCACCGCCTCCGTTAAGATCGCTGATAATAATCGCCAGCCCTGCCGGATCGCCTTTCGGCATATAAACAGGAATCTCTGACAGCCGCTCCGCACTTACATGCGTTACCGGCTTGTCCGAAACAGTCAGACTTGCCCAGAAACGAAGCACTTTGCCCGGATGCATAGAAAAATAGATACCTGCTGCAATCAGCACCAGCAATCCGAAGAGTCCCACAAGCCGTTTTGCTTTCATTTGCGAATAAACTCCAGCGGACTGCCGTTAATCAGTTTCGTTACGTCCAAAAGTGCACGCGGCGTTTCAAATCCGCCGGGGCAAACCATGTAATGCGGTGTCCAGACAGGTTCGAATTTTTCCTTAAACGCCTTTAACCCGTCAAAATGATAAAGATCTGCGCCACGTCTGTAGACAAATGAACCAAACCGGTTCCATCGGGAAGCAAGCCTGCTGCCACTTAAGCCTGACAGGGGCGCTGCTCCGAGATTAAACCATTTATAACCCTGCTCTTTGCTGTAGATCAGCAATTTGGCAAAGAGCGCATCCATCAGTAATTTATGCGCATTCGGCATATAGCGCATCAGATCGACGGTAATTTCGTATTTGTCACCACCGCGCCATAAATTGGCAAAAGCAACGATTTCTCCTTGCTGCCGGAGCACAGCCAGATCAAACCGCTTGAGGTAATCTTCATCAAAATATCCGAGTGAAAAGCCTTTTTCACTTCCGGATTTAAACTCCAGCCAGGCATCAGAAATCTCACGCAAGCGCGGCAATAAAGGCGGTACATCTGCTGCAGAAATAACTTCAAAGACTAACCCGTCTTTACTGACTTTACGATCTGCATAGCGGAAAGGCTGACGCCGCGCGCCCTCAAGAGAGAAATCCGCCAATTCCACCCGCGCCACTTCACCCAGCTTAAGGGCTACCAATCCCATATCCAGAAACAATGGCAGACTTTGCGGCCCCACTCCGTAAAACACTGTGCGTAATGCCTGCTGATCTGCCAAAGCGTGAAATGACCATGCCAGTTCTTTTGCCGTAGAGATTTGGCCAACCGGTTCACCCAATGCAATCAGGCTGCCGCCCGACTGCGCATACATGATGAAAGCACTGTCGTCAGGTGCAAGGAGAAACTGTTTATCCCCCACCATAGCAAGAGCCGCATCCGTATGAGGACAGGCCGCAACCAAAGCAGGCACGGCTTCAGGAATGTCATGATTGGTATTTTGTCTGCGCTGGCTATGACGGTTGATTAATGTATGCAGACCAAAAGCAGCGACAACAGCGAAAACCAGTACTGTGGCACGCAAAAAACGTGGTGCATTGCTATTCCATGCAAAATCCCACCAAAGATCACTGGAATATTCGACATGGCGATACACGAAAAAACCAAGCCAGGTAGAAACCAGCAATGTTGTGCCAACAGTCACAATCCAATGCCAGCTTAACTCAAAACTACCGGTGATCGGGCGACGATAAAATGAATCGCGAAACTCCCAGAGCACGGCAGAAAAAAGACAAAGCGTAACAGCTTCTTCCCAATCCAGCCCTTTCGAAAGGGAGAAAACAGCGCCGCTTAAAAGTAACATCAATGCCGCCAGCCATGCACGCTCCAGCCGTTTTGCCAGCCCCCGCGCAACAATCAGCAAGGCAACCCCGACCAAGCTCGCGGCCAGATGAGACATTTCAACCAGAAATTCCGGCACAATGTCAGACAGCAATTCCACACGATAGCGCTTATCCGGCGTGGCTCCGGAAATCAGCAGGATAATTCCGCCCAGAAAAATAATACTGGCGCTCAGTCCCGGTATCAGCGGCTCAACCAGACGTTTGGCAAGTCGTGCCTGTTTGCCGAGCATATGCCGGCGGCGCATGATCTCCCAGAATAACAGACCGACTGCCGCGGTAACCAATGGCAAGACCGTATAGATAACGCGATAGGCAAGTAAGCCTGCAATGGCTTCCGGATTGCCGCCAAGGCCAAGACCGGCAATGATTGTTGCCTCAAAAGCACCAAGCCCGCCGGGTGCATGACTGGCAATACCCAGCACCACCGCAATTACATAAACAATCGCAAAAACCGCAAAACTTGGGACAGCGCCATCCGGCATCAGCACATAAAGCGTAGCAGCTGCGGCACCGACATCAACCAGACCGGCGAATATCTGAACCATAGCGCCTTTTGAATCCGGTAATCGCAGGCTGAAAGTGCCGATCCTGATATGGCGTTCGCTGTGTGACAGCCAGTAAATAAGCCAGCCGATGCCACCAAGAATGACAAGTCCGGCCACAATATCAATACGGCTGTCAAAAGCAGACAGCCAGGGCACGTCCTGAGGGTCAATCAACAGTGCCGCGCCAACCATGATAATCAGGGCGAACCAGATGGCAAACCACGATGTGCCAACTATTTTGCCTATATCGGCAAGGCTGATACCTTCCGCCGCATAAATACGGTAACGCAATGCGCCGCCTGTCAGCAGTGAAAAACCAAGCGCATTAGAGATTGCATAGCCTGCCGCTCCTGCAATCGCTGCAAGACGTTTTGGAATCTGCCCCGGAGCAATCGTCTCGACTGCGACCACGTCATATAGTGCAACAGCGGCATAGCTGAGCATTGTGAAAAATACGGCAAGGCTGATTGTTTGCCATGAAATCGTATGAAACGCCGCCATTGTCTGCGAACGGGACGTATTCTGCAGCATATTTTCCAATACATAGATTGCCAGCAGAACGACAACGAAACCGGCAACAGGAAAGAAAAAATGCTGATAGCGCTTTATCAGGTCAAAGCATCGGGATGACTGTGCAAGCCCTTCAGGCTGCAGTGTTGTTTCGGAATGTGCGTGTTGTTTTTTATCATTCGGAGCCGTCATTTATCGCTGCCTGCGCCATGAGAACGGGCGGATATTACGGCGCAGATTATGATAAATTTGTGGTGAAGTTTCAACGTGCGCTAAACCACGGAAAACTCTCAGAGTAAGGACGATAAAGCCAATATTCGTACTCACTCCGGCCGTGTGTATAGCTATGAAACATTTCTAATGCATTCATAGCTTCCACAAATGATATCAATTTGCTGGGGGATAAAATGCCAGCCTGCTAATTAGCGACAAGAATTACTCGAACCCCATTTCAAATAGCTGTAACAATACATGAGGTAGATCCAGCAAGAATACTATCCCTTGCAAATGCCTCTTGCCTATAATCAGGTATCAAGACATCAGGTCAAAAAATGACCAACAACGCAATGAGAGGGATTTCTCCTCACTATAGGTCACATGATGAACACAGTGTCCTATTTGCAAGCTTTGCGCCTCTTCCACCCGCATACTATATCAAGACCAATTGCTATTGAAACCGCTTGAGCGGCAGGAGTAACTCTATGAGAGCCTTTGGTTTTTTAAGTTTTGGTCACTATGTTAATGCACAGGGCTCGCAGGCGCGGACAGCCAGTGACATGCTGAAACAAGCTGTTGATATCGGCGTTGGTGCGGACGAGCTTGGTGTGAACGGCGCTTATTTCCGCGTGCATCACTTTGCCCGTCAGCAGGCATCGCCAATGCCATTGCTGGCAACGATTGCAGCGAAGACAAAACATATCGAAGTCGGTACCGGTGTTATCGATATGCGCTATGAAAACCCGCTATATCTGGCTGAAGAAGCTGCTGCTCTCGATATTCTCGCAGACGGACGTATTGCACTGGGGATCAGTCGCGGCTCACCGGAAACAGTGGTGCGCGGTTATGAAACCTTTGGCTATACCGGCTCAACTGATCCGCGCGGCGCTGATATTGCACGCACCAAATTCGATTTGTTCATGCGTTCAATTGACGGCGAACGACTGGCACCGGGCGAACGCAGCACAACCGGCGGTCAGATGATGCCGATTGAACCGCGTTCTTCTACTTTGCGCGATCATATCTGGTGGGGTTCTGCGACCCGTGAAAGTGCTGAATGGACAGGACAACAAGGCCTGAACATGATGTCATCTACTTTGTTGACGGAAGATGCGGGAATGCCTTTTGATGAGCTTCAGGCGGAGCAGATTATTCGTTTCCGCGAAGCCTATCGTGCGGCAGGTCATACCGGTGCTCCGCGCGTTTCTGTCAGTCGCAGCATCTTCCCGATTGTGAACGAACAGGATGCCGCTTATTTTGGTAATGCATCTGAAAGATATGACGGGGTTGGTATGATTGACGGTTTCCGTTCAACATTCGGCCGTACCTATGCTGCCGAACCGGACCGGCTGATTGAAGAGCTGAAGAATGATCGCGCCATTGCACTGGCTGATACTCTTATGCTGACAATTCCGAACCAGCTTGGGCCGGATTATAACCTGCATATGCTGGAATCTTTTGCCAAATATGTGGCTCCTGCCCTTGGTTGGAAACCGAACTGGGAAGGCCCTGTCACCGGCGATATAATCGGCTAAAAAACTATCCCTCAAGCCAGCGATGGTTTGAGGGATTATTTTTGAGTATTCTCATCACTGCAAAAACAAAACAGCCTTGGACTCAGGAGCAAAGCAACGTGATTTATTTAGTTCGTCACGGCCAAACGATTTTTAACGCTGCCGCACGCTGGCAGGGACAAGTCGACTCTCCTCTAACCGCGCTCGGATTACGTCAGGCTGCTGCAGCAGGTATAACTCTTCGCAAAAACATCATCTCCGATAATATTGCTCTCTTTTCCAGCCCGCTAGGCCGTGCGCATAGCACTGCAAAAATAATCGCCGAAAAACTGGGTAAACCGGATAAAATCATACTCGATCCACGCCTGATGGAAATTGGTATGGGCTCATGGGAAGGTCTTACGGATTACGAGATAGAGCAGGAATGGCCGAATGCCCGTGATGGATTGGAACGCCACGAATGGTTCTTTCACTCTCCTGATGGTGAAAGCTTTGAAGATATGTCCGCCCGCGTTCAAGACGTGCTAACCACTATTGAAGAACATCAGGCTCAGATCAAAATTATCGTTTCGCATGGTGTGACCGGCCGGATAATTCGCAGTATTTATGCCAATATCCCGAGAAATGAAGCGCTGAAACTTGAAGTCCCTCAGGATGTTCTGTTCGGATTATCCGGTGACGGGACTATTGAGCGGATTGCTTACGATATATGAGCCAGCAAACACCCTCCCGCAAACAAAACTGGTGCCTGTCTGCAATCATATCCGTGATTTTTGGCGCGCTGACGGCCTTTATATTCTATTATCTGGTCTTCTTTGGCGCGGGAAATGACGGTTATGCCATCATATATTGCGTTTTTACGGCGCCAATCGCTTTAATTTTCGGCCTGTGGGGTGTGTTTTACTGGCGCAGCAGTATCGCCGTTGCCGGCCTGCTTCTGGGGCTTTCACCGCTTATATATTTATAAAATGTCTTACAGCATGAGGCACCCTGCCCGTTATGAACAGAGTGCCAAAATCGGAGTATTATTTCAGCTGTTCAACCAGAGTTTCCTTAACAACAGTATCGAATGAATCTCCGCCACTGTCTTTGCTCAGCTCAGCTGTTTTCTTGGCTATATAATCATCACGCTTGCTGATGAGGCCCGCCATTTCCCCTTCAAGTTTCATGCGTTCCTGCGCATTGCGGTCGAGAATTGCCTGTTTCTCCTGACCGGATTTGCCGCGCATATTTTCCGGCAATTCCTCATCTTTAACAGCATCCAGTTTTTGTTTGCCGTTTTGCACATCCGCCACAAGATCGCCGCCGCCGGTTACAACCTCTTTAGCGCCGCCTTTTTTCGAGTAATAGCGTGAATTATCAACCTTTACAGCTGCAGGAGCGGCAGATTTTGCATCCATCTTGCTGAAAAGCTCAGCCTGAACTTTTGAACTGCCATAGGCAATCACGGTTTTATCAAGATTTTGCTGAACAACGATAATTTCGTTGTCAAACGGCGTTTCCATAACAGTGATATTACCGCCATCCTGCGGAATTTCTATATAACGCCCGTGCCCGAGCTGGGCAATTTCCCGCCAGACTTTGGTTGTGTCAGGATCATCACCGGCCTGAATTGTATTGACGGTGATTTTATCTTCTTTCGCACGTTTCAGAATTTGCGGATATTGCCATGTGTTTGGATAATCCATATGCGGTGGCGCATCTCCGACAAGGAAGATGATCCGTCTGGTATTGTCATTCTTTGTCCATTGCAGCTTGCGGACAGATTCATCCAGCGCTTCATTGACGGATTCGGGTGTATCGCCGCCGCCGTCTGCCTCAAGCTTAATCAGCTTGCCGTATAGTCCCTGCACATCCGCGCTCATATCATAGGATTTAACGACATATTCATCGCCCTGGTCACGATAGGCCACGAGTGCCATACGAATATCCGCATCGGGATTCACATCAATGATGGTATTGGCAATGGACCAGATCTTCTTTTTGGCACCGTCAATAAGGCCGGCCATTGAGCCGGTTGTATCGAGTACAAAAGCGACCTCAATACGTTGGTTCTGATCATTACTGGCTGCAAAAACCGGTGAAGCCAATGCAGTGACAGCAAGACCGGCAGCAAGTGTTTTTCCGAAAGCGCGCAAAGAACGAACCATTATTTTCCCCGAAGAATAAACGATGCCTATGCTTTGCGGCGGAATGAGGCATAATTGGGAGCCTGACCGGACAATATTATGACCCGCAGGTTTTTTTATTCTTTTTTGCAATATTTATTTAGCTGTCTGTACAATTTTAAATGTAATAGTAAATTCTTCGCGCTTAACTGAATAAAAGCGCCGCTATGACAATTACAAGAGAACAACCGAGATCAACGCATGATACGTATTCTGTTTCTTTTTCTGGGTCGTGAAATCATCCAGAGACATTGGAAAACACTGTTCGTCATCGGCGTTCTCTGGCTGCTTGTCGGCCTTGCTATTCTGATTGATGCACTGGACGGAGATACCCTGCTCCGCCCGTATGTTTTTGCTTATTTTCTGGTGCCGGAAGCGGCTCTCAGCCTGCTTGCCGCAGCCGGTAGCGAAGGCACAGCCAGACAGATGCGCATAGTGCAAGGGATTGCATTATTCGCTGTCGGTATTCTTATTTACACCTCCAGTGCCGCCAGCAATTTCTTTCTGGCCATGGTGTTTGGCCTGTGTTTTCTCGTTGACGGCAGTATGCGTATCGCCAGCGCGTGGGTTGTTCGCTATCCGCGCTGGAAGGCCGGTATTGCCGGTGGTGTGCTGGAACTTATTCTGGCGGTTGCAACCTTGCAGCCATGGCCGACCTGGTATGAAGGCACTGTCGGCGCCAATGTCGGCGCGGTTATCATGCTCACCAGCTTCGGTATTATCCATGTTGCGCTTCGCATTCATAGTCTTGAGGCCGGTGCGCCGCTTTCACGTCTTTTCGGTCGCAGCAGCCTGCTCTCCGCAATGACCGCGCATCATGAAACGGATGAGAAAAACCCTAAACGCGGCGAATTAATCGTTCATGTCTGGACACCAACCGGCACGGCCATGACACCGCTGCGTCAGCGCGCGATCAGCCGTTATATCGCTGCCGTTGATGCCAATGGTGTCATCTCCACCGGCCATGCGGCTCTGGAGCTGGTGCCTGATGTTTATATCAGTCACTATCCGGCGGTAGAGATTGACCGTTCTCCCAATGAGTTCAGCCGCACTTTGCGTGCCACTGCCGATAATAATATCGAAGGCAGATTTTTACCTGATTATAAATCGGAGGCCGCAGACTGGTGCGAGTCTACGGTACAGGTGGTTATCAATAATATTGATGAAGATAAGCTGCGTGCTTTCTGGAAGACCTATAAGGCCGACAACACCTATAATCTGACAAACCGCAATTGCTCCAGCGCAGTGGCTGATGCTCTGGATGCCGCATTGGAAGGTGTTTACCGGAATAAACGCTGGCCGGTCTTCTCAGCATTCCGTGCGATTGTTTATCCGGAACTCTGGGCTGCCAGCATGATGCGCAAGCGCGCAGAAACCATGGCATGGACACCGGGTCTCGTTCTTGATTATGCCCGTGCACTGAGTGCCATCGTTGACCCGAAACCCGGTTTCTGGGTGCCTAAAATATTCCTGAAAACAAGATCGGAATAAAACGCAGAAATGTATTGAATATGCACGCGCCGGAGCAAAAGCACCGGCGCGTTTTATTTTTTATATGCAGATCAGGCTTTCATATAGCGATCAGGAAAAGCCGCGTTCAGGTTCCTGTCAGGAAAACCATTCACTCGTTTGTCCAAAGTACAGAACTTCAAGGACGACGAGTCATGGCATTGAATATTCCGGCAGAGTTACGCCGCCCGCATATCGAGAGCGTAACCTTAAGCATCATCACAGCCGGCTATCTTACCGCAGTAAACAATGCAACATTCTGGCACCGCTCAGAGGAGCTGCTGCCAACCGGCGCGCTTCTGGCTCTTGTTGCGGGCATATTCTGCCTGTTAACAGCGCTTTGCATCACTGTTTCCGTGAAATATCTCACCAAACCGCTGTTTATTTTTCTCATTATGGTTTCGGCCACGGCATCATGGTTCATCGATCAGTTCGGAACCATCATTGATGTGGAGATGTTGCAAAGTGCGATCGACACAACCAATGCCGAAGCAGGACATCTCATCAGCTTCGGCTTCATACGCCATGTCGTTATATTTGGTATTCTGCCTTCCCTGCTGATTTTATGGGTAAAAATCGAGCACCGTTCCTTCCTGCAAAAAGTGAAGCAGAATTCTGCTTTTATCTTTCCTGCGCTTTTTGTTGCTGTGGCGCTCTTTATGCTGAATGCCAGCACTTTTACCTCGCTGGGGCGCGAACATAAGGAATGGATTGCAACGCTCAATCCGGTGATGCCGATTGGCAATGCTGTCAAGCTGGGCATCCGCTCCGGTAAAAATCAGAATATTATCGTGCAGCCGCTCGGTACGGATGCCAAGGTTGCAAATGCCAGCTCAGGCAACAGAAAACCTCGCCTGACGATTGTTATTGCAGGGGAAACCGCCCGTGCCGAAAGCTTCTCCCTTGGAGGCTATAAGAAAAATACCAATCCTGAACTTGCCCGTCAGGATATCACCTATTTTTCCGATACCAGCAGTTGCGGCACCATCACAGCGGTATCCTTGCCATGTATTTTCTCGGTTTACACACGCGATGAGTACACCCATGAGAAGGGTCTGGAGACGGAAAACCTGCTCGATGTGCTGAAACATGCCGGTGTGCATGTGGAGTGGTGGGATAATAATACAGGCCACAAATCTGTTGCTGATCGCGTGACAAGTGAAGCGCTGTCGACATCAGACAATCCGAAATATTGTAAAAACGGAGAATGCCTGGACGGGATTTTTCTGGATAAGCTTGATACATGGATGTCCGGCATAACACAGGACACGGTGCTGGTGATGCACCAGCTTGGCAGCCACGGTCCGGCTTATTATCTGCGTTATCCTGATGAATATCGCCGTTTTACACCGGATTGTCAGAGTGCTGAATTTTCAAAATGCAGCCGCGAAGAAATTCTCAATGCCTATGATAATAGTATCGCCTATACAGATCATATTATTTCATCGGTTATCGACCGGCTACGCGACAAGCAGGACAAGCTCGATACTTCGCTGATTTACATGTCAGACCATGGTGAATCCGTTGGTGAATTTGGCCTCTATCTCCATGGTGCACCCTATTTTGTAGCACCGTCACAGCAGACTCACGTGCCTTATGTGCTGTGGCTCGGAAAAGATGCCAAAGCCACAATCAGGCAGGATTGTCTCGCGAAAGAAGCAACCGAGCCGCAATCTCATGACAAGCTGTTCCATACAGTTCTCGGTCTGATGCAGGTGAAAACACAGGTTTATTCTCCGGCTCTGGATACACTCTCTTCATGCCGCGTGAACGGGCAGACAAATCCGCAGGTTGCTAATTCTGTGGCTGTTCGCAGATAGAAATCACATTATATACTTGAAACCGGTTACAGGGTGACGGATTGTCTGCGGATAATCCATCACCCTGCCTGTTTTCAGACTATCCGCCGGAGATTGCTGCTTGAGAGTTCTTCTTGTTGAAGATGATGATACACTTGGTCAGGCCGTGCGCGATCATGTTCTGGCAAGCGGTCATGCTGTTGACTGGATGCAGACGGCTGAAGATGCGGCATTGGCTGCGACAAGCGTTGCTTATGGCCTGATCCTGCTTGATCTGCGTCTCCCTGACGGCAGCGGCCTCACTATCCTCAAAGATTTGCGGAGCGCCAATAATCCGGTGCCGGTTATCATATTAACGGCGCATGACCAGATATCAGACCGTATTGAAGGGCTGAATGCAGGCGCAGATGATTATCTGGTAAAACCGTTCAATCTCGATGAGCTGACCGCACGTATGCTGGCCGTGTCACGCAGATATGGCGGCAATAGCGCATCGGTATTGCATATCGGCGATCTCGAAATCAAAATCTCCGAGCGCAATATCCTGTCCCCGCAGGGCGAAATTATCCTCTCGGGGCGCGAATGGGCAGTGCTGGAATGTCTGCTCCACCGTTCCGGTGCTATTGTTTCCAAAGCACAGATTGAAGAAGCGCTTTATGCATTCGGCTCAGAAATTGAGAGCAATACAGTCGAGGTCTATATCAGCCGCCTGCGTAAAAAGCTCGGTCATGACCGGATAAGTACGGTGCGTGGTGTGGGTTACAAAGTTGAGGACAGAACATGAAGTCTCCCAGCCTGATCGGACGTCTCATGTTTTCTGTGACTGCAGCTGTGGTGACATTTTGGGTCGTCGCCGCTGTCGGCGGCATATTGGTGATGCGGGACGAATTTGCTGAAATTTTTGACAGTGCCTTGCAGGAAACTACCGAACGGCTGACGCCGCTCATCGTCGACGACATTATGCATCGTGACCAATCCGGTGCAGTTCTGTCGCTGGACAACGGTGCTCAATCCTCATCCCGCCAATATCTGACCTATCAGGCCAGAGACGCCAGCGGCAAAATCCTTGTTCACTCCTCGGATATTATCGACGGTGCCTTCCCTGCGCCATTAGCTGAGGGTTTCTGGGAGGATGACACTGCGCGCTACTATACTGTCGCCGCAGCCGATAATACGATCTTTGTTCAGGTCGCGGATCAGATGAAAAACAGGCGCGAAGCCATCAATGAAGGTGCGCTTGCCCTGCTGCTGCCGATCCTCGTGCTTGTGCCGCTCAGCCTCTATATTATCCGCCTTGTTGCGCGGCGTTCGGTTAATCCTATCGGCGATTTGCGGCAGGCAATATCCGAGAAAGACAGCGGCGATCTGACACCGATAAAAGCTGAAGGACTGACGATCGAGCTTCAGCCGATCGTGCATTCGGTTAATATTTTGATGGGACGCGTGCAATCCGCTCTTGAAGCAGAGCGGGCATTCACCGCAAACAGCGCCCATGAATTACGCACGCCGATTGCCGGTGCATTGGCACATACGCAATTGCTGATGACAGAAGTGAAAAGCGCATCGGGCAAAGCGCGGGTCGAACAGATCGAAGCATCACTGCAAAAACTGAAACGACTGGTTGAAAAACTGATGCAGCTGGCACGCGCAGAAGCCAATATAGCGCTTGCGGATAAGCCGGTGAATCTCCTGAGCGTCCTTGATCTTCTGGTGGAGGAATTTCAGCGTAAAATGGCTTCCAATGACCGGATTATTTATCAGCGCCACTCTGAGGCCAGTCTGATGAAGCCGGTCAATGAAGACGCCTTTGCTATTGTCATAAGAAACCTGCTTGAAAATGCATTGCTTCATGGTGCGCAGAATGAACCGGTTATCATTCAGGCCGATAAAAACGGTACAATCCGCATCATAAATAGTGGCAAGAACCTTACTGCTGAAGAATTGCTGCGTGTTCAGAAAAGATTTGGCCGCGGCACAACCGCAGCGCCGGGTTCAGGGCTTGGTATTCCCATTGCCACTGAAATTGCCGGTCAGATGCACGCCCGCCTGCAATTTTCCTCCCCGCCAAGCGGGCAGAAAAACGGCTTTGAGGCTATACTCAGCTTCTGACAAGCTGAATGATGTTTAAATTTGTAAAAACTGCGGAACCTTATGGAACAACCGGCATCTGATAGTCTCTGAGAGGAGAAAATTCATGTCTGTTTTGCTGCCCGCCGCCGAACCGCAAGAAGCGGCTCTCGTCTCCCGCGCTGCCGCCGGAGAAACGGAAGCCATCCGCCAGATCATCAAGACACATAACCAACGCCTCTACCGGCTCGTCCGCGCGGTGTTGCGCAATAATGCGGATGCCGAAGATGTGCTTCAGGAAGCCTATCTGAACGCCTTTACCCATCTTGATACATTTGAAGGCAGCGCTTCGCTCTCGACATGGTTGTCGCGCATCGCGCTCAACGCGGCACTGATGCGACTTCGGGCACAAAAGCGCCTGAAGCGCACAGCTGTCACATATCCCGCCCCAGCAACGGGACACATGGATGCAGAGATTATCCCCTTTCCGCTTTCCCATTCCACCACTGCCGATCCGGAGCGTATTATGGCGCAGCGCCAGCTTCTCACTCTCGTCGAGGAAGCCACTGATGCGCTTCCTGAAAGCTTCCGCCTTGTCTTCGTCGCCCGTGTGATTGAGGGGCTGAGTGCAGAGGAAACTGCCGCTGCGCTCAATATTCCGGTCGCTACGGTCAAGACCCGCCTGCACCGCGCCAGAAAACTTATCCGCACACAGCTTGAAGAACAGATCGGGCCGATATTGATCAACGCCTTTCCATTTGCCGGTATGCGCTGCGCCCGGCTGACTGAAGCCGTGATTATGAAACTAGGTCTCGAAAAATAACGGGAACCTCTCCGGCGAGCTGACATCAAATGTAGTGTCAACCGAAACAGGCGCTGAGCAAAACGGCGCCAAGGAGAGTCCGATGAAAACTCTGATCGCTATACTCGGCACTGCCGCCCTTGCATTCACCAGCTCGCTCGGGATGGCTGCTGACAAACCGACCGATCCTCAGATCGCTCATATCGCCTATAGTGCCGGTGCCATCGATATTGAAGCGGCCAAGCTTGCACTGTCAAAAACGACGAATCCTGAGGTTAAAGCCTTCGCGGAATCGATGCAGAAAGACCATGCAGCCGTCAATGAAATGGCTCTGGCGCTCGTCAAAAAACTCAATGTAACGCCGGAAGATAATGCCACCAGCCAGTCACTGGCCAAAGCGGGTGAAGAAGAGCGCGCCAAATTGCATAAACTTCAGGGAGCTGCCTTCGACAAGGCTTATATCGATAATGAAGTCGCTTATCACAAGCAGGTGAATGGCGCACTGGAAACGCTGCTGATCCCTTCTGCTCAGAATGCAGAGCTGAAAGGCCTGCTGGAAACTGGTTTGAAGCTGTTTCAAGGCCATGAACAGCACGCCGAACATGTTGCGGCCAGCCTGAAATGACCGCGCTCCTTCTCAACCGACGGCAGCTACTCGCTGCCGGTGCGGCGACACTCGCCACAACACAATTGGCTCGCGCCCATAACGGCACTGTCCACGTGGTTATTGAAAAGCTGGCCTTCGTGCCAGCCACGATCACGGTAAAGGTCGGTGAGACCATTGAATGGACAAATAAGGATCCTTTTGCCCACACTGCCACAATTAAAGGCGGTTGGGAGGTGATGATCCCGCCCGGCAAAGTAGCAACCCATATCGTTACCGCTGACGATACGGTCGATTACTACTGCCGCTTTCATCCCAATATGAAAGGCAAGATTACGGTGTCGGGTTAGAAAATACCCCTGCCGGAGTAAAACCGGCAGAGTCATTGCGATATGTACTGGCAGTGGCTGCACTGCTTGGCGGCCACTTGCCATAACTTTTTTATGCCTTACAGGCTCTTGGAGGGTTATGGCTTGATCCGACCATAGCTGCGTTGGAAACCAATCTCACAATAAGTCTGAGGGCGAAAAACATGGGAGATTTGAATAGCCATATCGAAAAATGGCTGCGGGAGCACAAGAACGGCTCTCTGGTCCTCAACATGGCCCCTGAGCAGGGTCGAGAGCGTGTCTTCCACCCTCGTTCTGGGAAAACCGGTCTGCGGCCGACACGCTCCACGCTTTCGATTATTGTCTGCAAGGAGATTTGCAGAGCCCGAATTAGGGCAGTGATGCTCGAAGGTGGATTAGCTAGTCACTAGTCAAGAATGAAATCCAGGCCGTCTCGTACTTCGCCATTTGGAAGATGGCAGTACACCTCCTTCGGTTGGACCTCCAATCGCCAACCCAAACGGGTGCAGTCCGCTCTGTCCTGATCAAGGGTTGTCATCCGATGTTGTGTATTGGCATAAGAGGTAACGATCAAAACAAAAAAATAGCCATGACTATTCTCATATTGACCTCATTGACAAACAACTACCACCAGGACAGCGCAGGAAGTGAGCACGCAAGTGTTACACAGGATGCGGACGGTTATAACCGCAGGGAGCTTTCTGGAAAGGGCAATTAATGAATCGCAATCTAGCTAGATCCCGCTGGCTTCGTGCACGAGGGTGCCATCAAAGCTGCAACTTGCGCCATGATAAAAGGTACAGCCGGAACCCTCTTCGATTTGCAACGTATACTTATCGCTGAATTTGAAGTTCACTTTGCAGAGTTTGCTGTTTAGTACGGATTCGGCTTCTGATGCGATGAAACCCTCATTGGGAATCGATAGCGTTCCTGCACCGGCCTCGATAGCGAGTTCCCCCTTGAGACCGCCGCCGCAACCGGGCCGCTCGCCACTGATGGGGACTGTCGTGGAAAGTTCGACCGAATAGCGATTGCCAGAGAGATGGGTCAGGTCGGCTGTGAGGGACTGCCCTCCTTCGCTTTCATAGCGCCCTGCGTGATTGTTTTCTTCGTTCTGAGCAAGAGCCGGTATGATCATGAGTGCCAGCGATGTCGCTATTACAGTGCATTTAAACATAGAACCTCCAATGATAATGATCTGCCAGACTGATGTTGATTCCGTGCCAGAGGCATCGGGTTGTAAAGGGATTCAATCCAGCTCGTAGGGCATTTGCGCGGATATCTTTTTGGCTGACATTGTAATCGAAAAAAACTCATCTCCATGCTCGCGTCTGACAGCCTCTTTAAGGGAATCGTCACCGAAGTCGCGAAAGCGTTCCATTTTGGCGCGAGGGTAGTAGCCCTCCCAAAAGTACCGGGTATCTGTGCCTTCAGCGGCAATGAGTTTCGCAGGAAGGCTCATAATATGGGTTGTACTGACATTGTCGGCATTCGCCTTGAACGATGCGCTGACATTCGTCAGTTTCCAGTGGCAGACATCGCGGCCGTAATAGCTTTCATCAATGAGCTGGTCTGCATAGACGATGCCTCGATAGGTCGTGTCGGATATTTTAGTCAGCTTGATTTCCTGATGGCTGGTAACACGGGAGATTGTGCCAGCCAGACGAATTGATTTGCCGCAGCGGGCATAGTTTTCAGCATCATATTGAGCGCCGGCGGTGACGACTTTGAATGGACCGGGAGCTTCAGCAAGGGTGACTGTGAATTCATAGCCTTGCGACGGTGCCGGGTTGAGTGCAGGCTGATCCGAGCCTGCGGCTTGAGCCGGTGTAACGACAGACACAGCCACAAGAGCCAAGGTAGCCGCGCAGGTGCCTCGGACAATAAATCCAGCATCGGCGATATGGTGGCGCGCAGACGAAATAGCGTTGATCGAAATTACAGCCAAACTCTTACAGCTCCCGCTAAGTGCATGCAGCACATCGAATACTTCTTGCAACGGACCACAAAAAAGATGTTAGCGCAACGCAAAAGCGATGGCAGGCACTATCGCTACTATGCTTGTTCAATCAAGGCGCGGCGAGCATATCGTCGAACTGAACAAGCGCAGCGCGTCGATATTGCCGAGTGCGAGGTGTTCATAAAGGGGGCGAAAGACGAGCTATTGCGAATATTTGTTGTAGTAGGTAGCGGGAAATTGACCGGTTCAGCAGTGCTCTGTTCTGTACTGAAATGGCGGAGGGGGTGGGATTCGAACCCACGGTACGGTCTCCCGCACGCCGGTTTTCAAGACCGGTGCCTTAAACCACTCGGCCACCCCTCCTCAGGCAAATCAGCCCGAAACGCACTGTGATGGCGAATGAAGGCTACATACAGGCACTCTTGTCGTTTCGTCAATCGCCTCCGCTTAAATTATTGTGCTTGTTTGCAAATAATTGTTGAGACCATATGATGTTCTGTATCATCATGCGGGCAATCCCGAAATTCAGAACCATTCCCCTTTGATGTGACTGTTCTGACGAAAGCGCACAGGAAATCTCATGAGCCTTGAAACTGTGAAAGCCTTTTTTGCTGAAAAAGCACCGGATGTGCAGGTTATTGAGCTGGAAACCAGCACTGCAACTGTTGCTGAAGCTGCTGCAGCTCATAATGTCGAGCCGGCACAAATCGCCAAAACACTTTCACTCAAACTTGGTGAAGATATTATTCTGCTTGTTGCCCGCGGCGATGCACGTCTCGATAACCGCAAGTTCAAAGATCAGTTTCAGAACAAGCCGCGCATGCTGGATTTTGATTCTGTTTTGGAGGCCACAGGTCATCCTGTCGGCGGGGTCTGCCCTTTCGGTGTTGCGGAACATCTGAAAATCTATTGTGACGTATCGCTAAAAGCCTTTGAAGAGGTTTTGCCTGCGGCCGGTGCTGTTAACAGTGCTGTGCGAATTAATCCGCATCGTCTGGCCGAACTGACCAATGCAAAATGGGTGGATGTATGTCAGTAAGCCTCTGACAGATATTGGAAATCTCTTGCGGAATCAGCAGTTTCGATTTGGCTGTAGTCAAAATCACGGCCTGTAAACGGTCACCGGAATGTGACTTTAAAACAAGGGCTGTGCAAAATCACTAAAACATGATTAATTTTAGTGACTTTAATTTCAAAACAGGACTTCATATTTATTCAGAATAGTTCTAAACTGCGCTCATGTTTTTAGCAGCGCCCTGATGCGCTGCGGGAAAGGACCTGAAATGCGTCTTACCAGACAGACCAATTATGCTATTCGGATGCTGATGTATTGTGCAGCAAATGAAGGCAGTCTCAGCCGTATTGCTGAAATCGCCAAGGCCTATACGGTCTCGGAATTGTTTTTGTTCAAGATTTTGCAGCCGCTCGTTGAAAACAACATTGTCACAACAGTACGCGGACGCAATGGCGGCGTGAAACTCGCCCGTCCTGCTGCGGAAATTTCGCTGTTTGATGTTGTGCGTGTGACTGAAGATAATTTTGCGATGGCAGAATGCTTCGACAGTGACAGTGAGTGCCCGCTGATTGACAGCTGTGCGCTGAATTCTGCTTTGCGCGAAGCACTGAATGCTTTCTTCACAGTGCTTGGCAAATACAGCATTCAGGATCTGATTGATGCACGGCCGAATGTACGCAAGCTGCTGGGAATTGATGAGTTGGAAGTCCGCGCAGTCGCTGCGGCACACTAGAGCATTTCACAGTCAAGTTAGATCAACTTGACTTCTTGATTATGTCAAGTTGGATCAACTTGACGCCCGTGATAATGCGACCAAATAAAGAATCCAGAGCGAGCACTATGATTCAATCCGGATGTAAACTGCTCTAACTCCGCTTATCCATGAATTTAAAAAGCCCTGAAACATCAGTTTCAGGGCTTTTTATTTTAACCGAATACCGAATGCGGCAGCACAAAAGGCTGACCGGCAGGCGGTGCGACACCAACCTGCAACGGACATTCATAGACCCGCAGCAAACGATCATTGGTCAGTGTGGTTGCGACAGAGCCGCTGGCATCTATTTCACCATTATGCACCATCACAACATGATCCGCATAAAGGGCTGTCAGATTAAGATCGTGCAGAATCGTAATGACGCCGCCGCCTTTGGCCGCAAAATTACGGGCAATATCCATCACCACAATCTGATGGCGGATATCAAGACTGGAGACCGGTTCATCCAGCAGCAGGAAGCGTGGCTGACCATCGAGCACCGGTTTCCATACCTGACAGAGCACGCGTGCGAGTTGTGTGCGCTGCTGCTCTCCGCCGGAAAGCTCCTGATAATAACGGCCGCCGAAACCGCTCAGATCGACCAGCTCCAATGCCTGATCCGGCAAACGGATTTCTTCCGCTGCCGTCAGGCCGGAACGACCGCCGGTCAGGCCGAGATTAACAATCTCACGCACCGTAAACGGAAAAGACAAAGCGCTGTTCTGAGGAAGCACTGCGCGGCGTTCAGCCATCTGCCAGGGCTTATAGGTTTCAAACAATACGCCATCAAGCAGTGCCTGCCCCGTATAAGGCAGATCGCCTGAAAGTGCACGGATCAGCGTTGTCTTGCCGGAGCCGTTCGGCCCGACAATGGCTGTCACCTCACCGGGTTTAGCAGTGATATTAACATTTTTCAGAATGGTTTTGCCGCTGAGCTGAACGGCCAGATTTTTTGTTTCTATCATGATTACAAGTCCAGCAAACCACGGCGACGCAGCAGAATCCAAAGGAAGAACGGAGCACCGACAAATGCAGTGACAATACCGATCGGGATTTCAGCCGGAGCAACAATAGTACGGCTGACAGCATCTGCCAGCAGCAGCATCGAAGCCCCCAGCAATGCAGAGGCAGGCAGCAAATAGCGGTGATCGGGCCCGATGGAAAGACGCAGCAGATGCGGCACAACAATGCCGACAAAACCGATGCCGCCACTGACTGCAACTGAGGCACCGGTGGCTGCGGCTACAAGAATGATTGCTGTGTTTTTAATACGCTGAATTGGCAAGCCCAGATGATTGGCTGTCGCCTCACCCAGAGCCAGAGCATTCAATCCGCGCGCCAGAAACGGAGCAGCAAACAATGTCAGCGCAATAATCGGTCCGGCAGTGAGGATTTTAATCCATGTGGCACCGGCCAGCGAACCCATCCCCCAAAAGGTGAGATCGCGCAGCTGTCTGTCATCCGCAATATAAACCAGCACCCCGCTGAAAGCGCCGGTCATGGCACCAAGCGCAATACCGGCAAGCAGCATTGTGGCAATTGAGGTTCTGCCTCTGCGCGTGGCAACACGATACAGGATCAATGTTGTAGTCAAGCCACCGATAAATGCTGCCAGCGGCAATGTATACATGCCGAGAAATCCGAGTACCGGTGCAAGGAAAGTGCTGCCCAAAACAATAACGACAATCGCACCAAGGCCGGCACCGGAAGAAACACCGACCAGTCCCGGATCAGCCAACGGATTGCGGAACAGACCTTGCATAACCGCACCGGAAACAGCCAGTGACGCACCGATCAGAATGCCCAGAACAATACGCGGCAGGCGGATATCCATAATGATGATATGATCGCGCTGCGCTGTAATATCATCCGGATTGATCTGCGAGGAGAACAGGGATTTCAGCACCGACCAGCTTGATGCCTGCGAAGCACCGGCTGTCAGACTGAACAATGCAACAGCCACCAGCAGAGCTGCGAGAAGTGCTATCAGAATACGCGCCTGACGCGAACGGTCACCTTGCAGGGCAGTTGTACCTTTACCGCTCTCAGCAGGCTTTATCACATTTGAGGATGCCGCGACTGTGTTGCGTTTGGCAAAGTGGGAAGCAGGCATATCGCCAACAGTATCAGTCAAAATCTTATGCTTTCCGTTTCAGCCATGCAGCAGACAGATCGAAAAGCTGCTGCGAATGTGAAATTTGATGAAAACACATTCCGGCAGAAGACAGCTTCATACCTTTTCAGAATGCGTCACCCGCTGCCGGATAATTTTCCGGCAGCGGGCTGAACCAATTCAATGTCTTATTGAACAGCCTTGCCATAAAGGCCTTCTGCCAGATCACGCGCGGCTTCAGCAGCGCGCGGCCCAAAGCCGAGCAGATAGAGCCCGTCCATGGCCAGAATAGCTTTATTACGACCTGCCGGTGTAGCAGCCAGTGCCGGATTGGCAAGCAGATCGGAATAATCATTCGACGCTTTGTCCGGACCGGTATTCATCAGCAGGATCATGTCCGGAGCAGCTTTATCAAGCGCTTCATCGGTCAGCTGTTTGTAGCCCTGAAATTCGTCAATCGCGTTGATGCCGCCGGCCATCTTAATCATGCCGTCAGCCGCAGTCTCCCGCCCTGATGCCATGAGACGTCCGCCCTGACGGGACAGAATAAACAGGACACGCTTTTTCTCAGTGATTTTGCTGGTGGCGGCCTCAACAGCCTTCAGATCAGTGCGGACTTTTTCCGCCAGAGCCGCGGCTTTATCCTGAGCCCCTAATGCCTGTCCCACAGCATTGATTTTATTGGTAATACCTTCAGCGGTATATTGATCCTGCACAATAATCATCGGCACAGAAGCGCGTTTCAGCACATCCATAGTTTCTGCAGGGCCGCTGCCTTCAATCACCAGCATGGCAGTCGGTGCAACAGACAAAATACCTTCCGATGAAAGCTGGCGCATATAGCCGATATCAGGGAGCTTTTTGACTGTTTCCGGATAAATACTGGTACGGTCGCGGGCAATAAGCTTGTCTTCAAGACCCAGCGCATAGATGATTTCTGTCAGCGCGCCGCCAACACTCACCAGTCGTGTTGTATCCGTAAAGGTTTTGACCTCTTCTGCCTGTACAGGTGAGATCATACCGGCGACCGGCAAAACGCCTGTGGTGGCAGAAAGCAGACCGGCAGCAAAAGCTGCAACCAAACGATAAGACCTGATCCGGGATGAAAAAAGAGTGCTGCGGGCAAAAGACATTGGTCAATCCGAGACTGTTCCGGCCAAAGACAACTATCCTGACCGTCATTGATGATATTCACCGCCAAGGGAGACAGCGGGCAATTTTAAAAGTGAACCATGCAGAGCGGCATAAACCGCCCTGCATGGCTTTCAGAGTTTTCAGGCTGCTGCGGAGCGAGCCAGACGCGGCAGCGCTTCAACCAGTTCACGCCAGTCTGTACGCTCTGCTTCACCTTCGTGACGCTCGCCAAAGAACTGGGCAATCATTTCGCCCTGCTCGTCATAGGCTTCCAGCGATGTTACATGGCCGTCTTTGGTAGGCTTACGGACAGCCCAAACGGCATGAACATGATCGGTGCGGAAATGCATGTGGAAAGTCGGATCCATAACATTGAGCCATGGGCCCATCATTTTGATCTCTTTAACCGGACCGGTATGGATCTGAATGCAGCCGTTATTGCCGACAAAAACCATGATCGGCTGGCCGGTTTCAGAAACCGTATTCATCATGCTTTCAACCGTACCGGCTTCCAGTTCCCAGGCGAATTCTTCACCGGCAAGCTCAACAGCCTGTTTGCGGCTGACAGCGTAATCACGCAGGATCATCACGAACTGATGTACGTCAGTCATGTTTGTCCAGCGCTCACGGAAGCCGTTTACATCAACTGTATCAATGTCTGTCGGCTCTTTTTGCGTTGCAGCTTTGGTTTCAACTGTCTGGCTCTGATCGTCCGAGCGCAGCTGAGCAACCAGTGCTTCATAGGCGGCCAGATCAGATGCATCGCGCAGATGAATTTTGTGAACCGCATCACCCGCCTTGTTGAAGAACTGCAGTGAGCGGCGGATATTATTTTCGCTGTCAGTTTTCTCTACAGCAAAACCATAGGCCCAGGCTTTTGGGAAAATACGCAGATCGATCTGCTTGCCGAGCACGAGAGACGCATGCGGTCCGACGGATACTTTTTCATAAGGTCCGATTTTTTCGTGCACAACGCTTTCATTGCGGGTCAGCGCCATAACTTCGCCGAGTGTGGTTGCGCCGTTCAGAATTGCAGCAATGTCCACATTCAGGCGAATAGCAGATGTGCCGACATGGGCAGCAACATAATCAGCCTCGGTAATACCATGAGCCTGAGCAAAGTCCCTCTCACGGGATTTCGGATTTTCACTGCGCAGACGCAGGATATCTTGCGGTGTCAGGGACTGAGAATGTGTTTGCGTTGCAGTCATTATTATACGCCTGTACCGACCACATCCGCCGGATGCAGTCTATTAGTGTCATCGTCAAATCCGGCTTTTCAACAAAACTGCCGGATCAGTTTATCGGCGCCTTCTGGCCCCCGTTGCATCAATGCAACCATCCTGTTTATTTTCAGGAAGTTTTCTTGACACAAAATATCATATTAATTATTGGAAGCAATAGTGGACTTTAAGAGTCATATTAAAAATCATGTGATTGTCCATAAACTTGTGTGGAAAAACAGAGGATATCTGGCCTCCGCATAGTACAGAATTGAACCTGCACCAGCCGGATCAGGGAACTCGCAGATCAGTACGGAAAAGCTGCTGATTGTTGCTGAGAACATTTTTCCGGTGCAAGCGCCAAGGTTCCGAACGCAATTTTTATGCCTTGCTTGCCCCGCCAATAAGCGGCAACGATGCGGAGACTTTCAATGCAGCAGCCTTCCAACCTTTCCAGATATCTCAAAATCGGTCTCGGCAGCACGGCTATCAGCCTTGTGGTTATGGCTGGCGCAGCCAATGCCCAGCAGGCACAGGCTCAGACTGCAAAACCGGCTGCGGAAAACGCATCCGGTGATGTGCAGCTCAACACAATCAATGTTAAAACCGTTAATCCTCAGGATATTACATCCCGTCCGGCACCGGTCAGCACAATCTCCAAAACAGAGATCAAGCTGAACGGCCGTGAAAAACTGGATACGGTTCTGCGTGAAACTCCGGGTGTATTCACCCGTATTAACGGCTCCAATCCGGGTGTTGCGGTCAATATTCGCGGCTTTGAAGGCTCCGGCCGCGTGAATATGATGATCGACGGTGCGCCGCAGACTTTCCGCACCACGGCGCATGATGCTCAAGGTTACAGCTATATTGATCCGAATCTGCTGTCCTCCGTTGATATTACCCGCGGTGCAGTGACTACCGAAGGCGGCAGCGGTCTTGCCGGCAGCGTTAATTTCAAAACACTCGGCGTTGATGACGTATTGATGGAAGGCAAGGACAAAGGCGTTCTCGGCCGCGCATCATGGGGCAGCAACGGCGTCGGCTTCTCTGAAATGCTTGCCGGTGCGATGCGCGTTAATGAAGTGGGCATTGTTGCCGCTCTCAGCCGCCGCGATTCCAATGATTATAAAAACGGTGACGGCATCACCCAGAATAAAACCGGTCAGGAGATGACTTCCGGCCTGTTCAAAACAGAATTCGGATTTGCCGAAGATCACAAGCTGACACTTGGCGGCGTGATTTATAACAATAAATACGGCACTTCACAGACGAATTTCATGCCTGTGCCGCCGACAATTGACTATGATCTGCTGCTGCAGAACCGTACATTTACAGCCAATTACGTCTACAAGCCTGTCGATAATGATCTGATTGACCTTGCGATCAACGGTTATTTCAACAGCACAAAACTGACTTATGTCGGTGGCAACAGCCCTACTCTGTCGAGCCTTGGCCGTGAAATCAAAAATGAATCCATCGGCTTCTCGGTCGCCAATACTTCCCGTTTCACAGTCAATGATCTGTATATCGACTGGAAATACGGCGTTGAATACAATCACGACAATACCGGCGGTGTGAAAGTCGGCGTTAATCCGGTTGATTCAAGCATGAACCGCGGCGCAGCCTTTACTCAAGTCGAGTGGAATTACGACCGCCTTCAGGTTCTGACCGGTCTGCGTTATGACTTCTACAAGCTGGATGGTACAGCCGATAGCGGTATTCCGGGTTTTGAAGATAACGGCATGTATTCCGCCAATCAGTCCAAAGGCTTGTGGAGCCCTAAAGTTACACTCGCTTACAATGTAACTGACTGGCTCCAGCCATATGTGACTTATTCGCAGTCAATGCGCGCGCCAACATTGCAGGAAACAATGATCGGCGGCACGCATCCCGGCGGAACAGCATCCAGCTATGTGCCAAACCCTTATCTCGCGCCTGAAGAACAGCGCGGCTGGGATATCGGTCTGAACATGAAGCATGATGATCTGATTACCGCAGGCGACACAATCCGTTTCAAAGCCAATTACTTTGATATGGATGTTAAAAATTATATCGCAGCGCAGCGTAATACGACTTTCAACAAGCTGCAGTTTGTTAACCTGCCGGGCACATCCCGTGTGAAAGGCTTTGAACTCGAAACACATTATAATTCCGATTATGTGTTCGGCAGCCTTTCCTACACCCATAACAAGTCCGACCTGCCGTCGCAGACACCGGGTCTTGGTGCAAGCCAGTATCTGCCGGATGATGTTTTTGCGGCGACCCTCGGCGGATATTTCTTTGATAAGAAGCTCTCTGCCGGTGTGAAATATTCCTATGTTTCCAGCGGTCTGGTTGCTGCTGCAGATGCACGGGGCAATTTGCTGCCTCCGACAAAATCCGACTCTTATGATCTGGTAGACATTTTCGCGACCTATAAATTCAACGAAAATGTTGATCTGTCCCTCAAAGTCACCAACCTGTTTGATAAAACATACACACCGGCACTCAGCACATCGGGCTCCGGTCAGGGTCGTACATTCGTTGTCGCCACTCAGTTCCAGTTCTGAGTTGAGCCGGACATAGAAGATGATGCAGCGCGCCCTTCGGGGCGCGTTGTTTTTTCAAAATCCTGTTGAAATTCCGTTTTTATACGCAGTGTGACAACACGCCACAGCGGTATGATTTTACCGTAAATTCTCCGTTCTGCCGTTTTTCCGTACCGAATAGTTCAATTAATATGGGTATTTAACTCAGGTTTAAAATCATTCTAAATTGTTGATTTTTAGAATGGTTTTAATCTGCACAATTTGACAAGCCTGCCGCTGTGAAGCATTAGAAAATCAAACAGTTACAGTGCAACTTTAAATGTTTGGCCTTGACCCATTCATTTGGAGGAATGATGAATCAGTATAATTTTATGAATGCAGCCATGGTTGCTTTCTTTTTCAGCGACCATGATGAAAATCAGAACATGATTTCTTCAGGTCATTTGCATATTTCAAATTCATTTTCCGTATTTTCCGGCTTAAACACCGCTTTTTCTATGCATGGTGCAGCATGCTAGTCTGCCATTGCAATGTAATTACTGCCAAAGAGATCGAAAATACTATCATCCAGATGCTGGATGAAGATTGCTGGCAATTGATTGTTCCTGCCAAGGTCTACCATGCTATGAAGAAGCGTGGCCGGTGCTGCGGCTGCTTCCCAAATGTTGTTGAAACGATCATAAGAGTGACTGAAGAATATCATCTTCGGCGCGAGCACAATGATTCTGAGTTCATTGTCTATATTGATCGCGTTCGTGCGTTACGTGAACAATTCGGGAGCAAATGGAATGAAGGGCGACAAAAAGGTCATCGAGCGGCTTAACGAGGCACTTTTCCTCGAACTCGGCGCAGTAAACCAATATTGGCTGCACTACCGCCTCCTGTCTGACTGGGGTTATACCCGTCTGGCGAAAAAGGAACGCGAAGAGTCGATTGAAGAAATGCAGCATGCAGACCGCCTCATCGACCGCATCATTTTCCTCGAAGGCCATCCGAACCTGCAGACTGTTGCGCCGCTGCGTATCGGTCAGACTGTAAAAGAAGTTCTGGAAGCTGATCTGGCCGGTGAATATGACGCCCGCGCCTCTTACAAGAAATCCCGCGAAATCTGCGATGAAGCCGGTGACTATGTCAGCCGTCAGCTTTTCGACGAATTGCTGAAAGATGAGGAAGGCCATATCGACTTCCTCGAAACCCAGCTCGAACTGCTCGGCAAAATCGGCGAAGAACGCTACGGTATGCTCAATGCTGCACCGGCAGATGCAGCTGAATAAAATCGTTATTGCGATTGCAATGAAAGGCTCCGCTCTGCGGGGCCTTTTTTATTGCCGGATACACGCCGTACCAATCTTACAAATCAAAAATTTGAAAAGCAGAATTGCAGTGTTTCTGCTTTGTATCTGCAATTTAATCCTCCTGTTATTTACAGGAGACTCTCTATGGATTTTCGTATCACAGGGCTTTCACCGGGGCCGTTTCGCCACCTATTTGGCTTACCCGATCATGAACTGAAACAGCATCGTGCACTACGCGTATTTGCTGAAGACAGAGGTTATCCTGACCGTATTGAGATGTGTGAGGCTGAAATAGGTGAAAGCCTGCTGCTGCTCAACCATGTCTGTCAAAGCGCCGAAACACCCTATTATGCAACTCATGCGATTTATGTACGCGAGAATGCAGTGGCAGCCTATGACCGGATTAACGAGGTTCCCTCAGTCATGCGCACGCGGCTCCTGTCTTTGCGTGCCTATAATGCTACAGGCATGATTATAGGAGCTGAAGTTGTGCAGGGTACGGATATTGAAGCGGCAATTGAACGCCTCTTCAGCGATCAGAACGCCGCCTATATTCATGCGCATAATGCCGGACGCGGCTGTTATTCCGGTCGTATTGACCGCGCCTGAACCATATAAAAAAGGCTCCGCATTTGCGGAGCCTTTTCATTTCTTCATGCAAGCAGCTTATTGCGGCAGCTTGTCGTCAATGCCCTGAACATAGAAGTTCATGCTGACGATTGCTTTATCATCGGCGGTTTCACCGGCTTTGAGCCATTCAGAACCATCCTGCTTTTTGAGCGGGCCGGTAAACGGCTTCAGCTCGCCGGAGGTCAGCTTCTTGATGGTTTCTTCAGCCATTGCTTTCACATCGTCAGGCATATTGGTCAGCGGTGCCATGGCAACCAGACCGGTATTCATGCCGTTGAATGTATTCTGCGACTTCCATGTGCCATCGAGAACAGCCTTGGTGCGCTCGATATAATATGGCGACCAATGGTCGATTGTCGCTGTCAGCTGGGTTTCAGGGCCGAACTTGATCATATCCGAAGCCTGACCGAAGGCTTTGATACCGCGTTCTGCCGCAACCTGAATTGGTGCGGTGGAATCTGTATGCTGGGTGAGAATATCAACGCCCTGATCGATCAGCGCCTTGGCAGCATCTGCTTCTTTGCCCGGATCAAACCATGAGTTTGCCCAGATGATCTTGATTTTGAAATCCGGATTAACGGACTGCGCGCCGATCATGAAGGAGTTGATAGCCTGCACAACTTCCGGCACCGGCACGGAACCGATGAAGCCAGCCATACCGTTTTTCGACAATTTGGCAGCGATCTGACCCTGCACATAACGGCCTTCATAGAAGCGCGCATTATAGGCAGATACGTTTTCTGCTGTCTTATAGCCGGTTGCATGTTCAAATTTCACATCAGGAAATTTTTTCGCAACTTTAATGGTCGGATCCATATAGCCGAAAGATGTCGTGAAAATCAGCTTATTGCCTGCACGGGCAAGACGTTCAATCGAACGCTCAGCATCCGCACCTTCCGGCACGCTTTCCAGATAGCTGGTTGTGATCTTATCACCCAGTTCTTTTTCCAGCTCTTTGCGGGCTTCGTCATGCTGATAGGTCCAGCCGAAATCACCCGGAGGGCCGATATAGATAAAGCCGACTTTCAGCTTTTCTTCAGCCATGGCTGTGCCAGCCATGGCAAGCGTTGCCGCAGTGGCAAGAATTGTTAGCGTTTTCTTCATTGTCCCCGTTCTCCTGTTAAGGTCCGTAATCAAAAAACTGTAAAACGACTATGTATCAGCGGTCTGGTACAAATAGGCCACCGGATCATTGATCCGGTACGAATAGGCTGCCGGATTATCTATCCGGCACAAATGGTTTACCGAGCGATGCCGGTGTATTCATCATTGTCAGGCGGCGGTTACGCGAAATGATCACCAGCACAATGATTGTCGCCAGATATGGCAGTGCCGACAATAGCTGCGGCGGCAGGCCGATGCCGAATGCCTGCGCATGGAGCTGACCGATCGTCACTGCACCAAAAAGATAGGCGCCGATCAGCACACGCCAAGGCCGCCATGAAGCAAAAACCACCAGAGCCAGCGCAATCCAGCCACGGCCAGCAGTCATATTTTCCACCCATTGCGGCACATAGACGAGGGAGAGCTGCGCACCGGCAAGACCCGCACAGGCACCACCGAACATCACAGCCAGATAACGCGTGCGCACCACATTGATACCGAGCGCATGGGCGGAGCCGTGATTGTCACCGATCGAGCGCAATTTAAGCCCTGCCCGTGAGCGGAACAAAAACCAGCTGACGCCAATAACCAGCAATAATGCGATATAGAAAATCGGGTCTTGTCCGAACAGCAATTTACCGATCAGCGGGATATCGCTCAGATAAGGAATATAGATTGCGCCAAGGCGCACACCCGGAAGACCGACAAAGCCCTCACCGATCACAGCTGATGCACCCAGCCCGAGAATGGTCAGAGCCAGACCTGTTGCCACCTGATTGGTGACCAGTGTCAGTGTCAGAAAGCCGAACAGCAATGCGCAGGCTGCCCCTGCAAAAATTGCTGCGATCATGCCGAGCCACGCATTGCCGGTTAAATGAGCAATACCGAAACCTGTGACCGCGCCCATCAGCATCATGCCTTCAACACCGAGATTGAGCACACCTGAGCGTTCAACGACCAGCTCACCGATGGCGGCAATCAGCAGAGGCGTGGCCGCTGTTGCAATAGTCAGCATAATTGCCTGTGTCATATCCATGGCTCAGGCCTCCCCGCGCAGATCATGCTGACTGCGACTGACAAAACGAATGCGGTAGTGAATGAAAGTATCGCAGGCCAGCACAAAAAACAGGATCATCCCCTGAAACACGCGCGCGGATTTTTCTGAGATACCGATAGAAAGCTGTGCGGCCTCACCGCCGAGATAGGACAATGCCAGCACCAGACCGGCTGCAATAATGCCCAGCGGATTAAGCCGCCCGAGAAAGGCAACAATAATCGCTGTAAAACCGTAGCCCGGTGTAATTGTCGTACGCAGCTGACCGATAGCGCCGGACACTTCGCTGATACCGGCAAGACCTGCCAGCGCACCGGAGACCAGAAAGGCAAAGAATGTAATCTTGCCCGCACTGAAACCGGCGAAACGCGCTGCACGCGGGCTTTGCCCGACAACCTTGATCTGAAAACCTTTCAGGGTGCTGTGCAGCATGAACCACAGCAGGAATGCAGCGATAATTGCGAAGATGAAACCCCAATGCGCACGTCCTGCGGCTGACCAGATTTCCGGCAGCACCGCATATTCATGAAACTGACGGCTTTCAGGGAAATTATTACCTTCCGGATTGCGCCAAGGCCCGCGCACCAGCCAGTCCAGAAAGAACTGCGCTACATAGACAAGCATCAGGCTGGTCAGGATCGTATTGGCATTAAAACGGGTTTTTAAAAGCGCCGGTACCGCACCATAAAGCGCACCGCCAATCATCCCCATCAGCAGCATCAGCGGCAGAACATACCAGCCCTGCACGTCCGGATATAATATCGGTAGGATCGAACCGGTAATCGCGCCCATGGTCAGCTGACCCTCAGCACCGATATTCCAGTTATTCGACAAATAGCAAACTGAAAGCCCGACAGCGATCAGGATCAGCGGCGCAGCTTTGACCAGCAATTCATGGATCGACCACATATCCAGCAGCGGCTCAATGAAGAACGCATGGAGTGCAGCAAAAGGATCTTTACCCATCAGCGCAAACAAAATGGCGCCGCAAATCATTGCAAGCGCCAGTGCTAACAGCGGAGAAATTGCGCTGAACCAACGTGAGGGTTGTGGTCTTTTAATCAGTTCAATACGCATCAGACTGCCCCGCCCATCATCAGGCCGATTTTTTCAGCCGTTACAACATCGCGCGGCATGGCTTCGGATAACTGACCATGATGCATCACTGCGATACGGTCACAAATTTCAAATAATTCATCAAGGTCCTGACTGATGACCAGCACCGCAGAACCCTGACGTGACAAATCCACCAAAGCCTGACGAATACGCATGGCCGCACCGGCATCCACGCCCCATGTCGGCTGATTGACGACAAGAACAGACGGGTTGCGATCCAGCTCACGGCCGATAATGAATTTCTGCAAATTGCCGCCGGACAGCGCACCGGCTACCGGATTTTCCGCATTTTTGCGTACATCCATCATCGCATTGATGCGTTTGGCAGCGGAAGACAATGCAGATTGCGAAATGATTTTGAGCCAGCCACCCTTCAGGAACATTTTTGCATCGGTACGGTAACGCGACAAAAACAGATTATCCGTCAGCGGCAGTTCCGGCACAGCGCCATGTCCCAGACGTTCTTCCGGCACAAAACCTGCGCCCAGCATCCGGCGCTGTGTGATACCGGCAAGACCTGCCTGCTGCCCGCGAATACGGATGGTCGATGCCTGATCCTGCCGCAACTCGCCGGATACAGCTTCAAAAAACTCGCTCTGGCCGTTACCAGCAACACCGGCGATGCCAACCACCTCACCGGCAGCGACATTCAGAGAAATATTACGTAAGGCCGTTGAGAATGGTCCACGCGGTGCCTGTGAAAGCCCGTCAATCTCCAGTAATGTCGCTCGTTCCGCTGACTGCAACTCAGCTTTCGGACGTTCAACCAGTGCCACATCCTCGCCAACCATCATACGGGCAAGCGACGCTGCGGTTTCCTGCGAAGGCGTGCAATGGGATACGACTTTGCCATGGCGCAGCACGGTTGCGCGGTCGCAAATCTGCTTCACTTCTTCCAGCCGGTGGCTGATATAGAGAATGGATTTGCCTTCGCTTTTCAGGCGATTAAGCGTGATAAACAGCTTGTCCGCTTCCTGAGGGGTCAAAACTGATGTCGGCTCGTCGAGAATAATAAGTTCCGGCTCCTGCAACAGGCAGCGGATAATTTCGATGCGCTGGCGCTCACCAACTGACAAATCGCCGACAAGCGCATTGGTATCGACCGGCAGACCATAAGTCTCACCGATCTGCGAAGCTTTTTGTGCAACTTCATTAAGGGAGAGACCCGCATCCAGTGACAGCGCGATATTTTCTGCAGCGGTCAAACTGTCAAACAGAGAGAAATGCTGAAAAACCATACCAATGCCGAGCTTGCGGGCATAGGCCGGATTACTCATGCGGACTTTGCGTCCCTTCCAGAAAATCTCGCCATCCTGTGGCTGCAAAGAGCCGAACAGCATTTTGACAAGCGTGGATTTTCCTGCGCCGTTTTCCCCCAGCAGCGCGTGGATTTCGCCATGTTCAATCGTCAGATCAATCTGGTCACATGCTTTCAGCGCACCAAACTGTTTGGTTAAACGCCGTACATCCAGTAATTGCTCAGCCAGTAATTGTTGAGGTTTTGCGGAAGGTTCTGTCATGTGTCCCCTAGACATTTCTTCCGCCCACCTTATGCCACAGTCAAAAAAATAGGAAAGCCGAAAAGTAATTTATAACAATTCTATGAACACTTTTTGCAAGATGCATAAAGAAATTCCGGCGAAATCAGATTTCGCCGGAATATTGTTTTTCAAATCTGAAAATGATTTTACGGGATCAGTATCGTTGTGCCGGTGGTTTTGCGCGCCTCGAGATCACGCTGTGCCTGTGCTGCATCCCGCAATGCATAGGTCTGATTGACATTGATTTGGACTGCACCGCTGGCAACCACATCAAACAGCGCCTGCGCCGCACGTTCCAGCTCTTCCCTTGTGGCAATATAAGAGCCAAGCGTCGGGCGGGTTGCATAAAGCGAACCATATTGATTGAGCAGTGCCAGCTCAAATGGCGGCACCGGCCCAGATGCATTGCCATAGCTCACAAACAAGCCACGCGGTTGCAGAACTTGCAGCGATGCCGGGAATGTATCTTTACCGACACTGTCATAGACCACCGGCAGGCCTTTGCCGCCGGTGATTTCCTTCACCTTCTCGACGAAATTATCTTCACGGTAATTGATAACATGGTCATAGCCGAGGGACAGCGCGAGATCGATTTTCTCCTGCGATCCGGCAGTACCGATGACAGTTGCACCGAGATGTTTCGCCCACTGACCGGCAATCTGCCCGACACCGCCGGCGGCGGCATGGATCAGGATCGTATCGCCCTTCTGCACCTTGTAGGTCAGGTTAATCAGATAATAGGCTGTCATGCCTTTCAGCATCATGGATGCGGCAAGGCGCAAATCCATATTATCCGGCACTTTAACCAGACGATCCGCAGCAATCAGCCGTTCATCCGCATAAGAACCCATAGCGCCCGTATAGGCTACACGGTCACCGACCTTCACATTCGTCACGCCTTCACCGACAGCGACGACTGTACCTGCGCCCTCCTGCCCCGGAATGAAAGGCAGTTGCGGCGCCTTATAAAGACCGGTGCGGAAATAGACATCGATAAAATTCAATCCGACCGCTTCATGGCGGATACGTGCCTCGCCTGCTTTAGGCTGCCCAAGTTCGACCTGTTCATATTTCAGAACATCAGCACCACCGGTTTCACGGATCAGAATTGCATTTATCATTGTCAGAATTCCCTGTTATTTCGCAGCAGTTTTAAGACCAAGATTAGGCAGGAATTGCATCACGATACCGATGCAGTAGAGATAAATACCGGTGACGGAGATACCGATGCGCACCCAGAGCGGCGCATCCATCTGATAGAAAATACCCGCCACACCGAAAACGCACCACAGCAGAAACACTGTGAGATTGAGCGGACGCAAACGCACCACGCGCACCGGATGCAGAAAGTTCAGCGGCATGAAAGACAGGATCGCCGAGACAACAACAACCGCAAAAGCTGTCCATTCACCCGGACCGACGATGAACAGGGTGAAGACCACCATATTCCAGACCACAGGGAAACCCTTAAAAAAGTTTTCTTTGGTCTTCATGCCGGTATCGGCATAATAAATCGCACTGCTGATAACAATGATCGCGCCTGACAGGAATGACAGGCCGTGCCCCATGAAGCCGCTCTGATAAAGCGCGAATGCAGGGATCAGCACATAAGTGACATAATCGATGATATTATCGAGAAGCTCGCCCGACCAGTTCGGCAGCACATATTTTACTTCCAGCTTGCGGGCGATCGGCCCGTCAATACCATCGACGAAAAGTGCCAGCCCGAGCCAGAGAAACATTGCCGTCCAGTTTTCTTCACTGGCAGCAACCAGTGACAGAAAGGCCAGAAAGGAGCCGGAAGCCGTTAACAGGTGAACAGAAAAAGCCCTGACCTGAGGCAGAGTGACTTTTTTAGCTTTCAGTTTGTCTGTCAGTTTCGCTTTCAAGATCTTTGCCGATTCTGTTACAAAAAATTAATGAATTATCAGTCCTGACAGCTTTTGTCGAAAAACACCAAAAGTGCAAGAAAAGCTGACTTGAAAAACAGACAAAATGTCGCTCATCCAAAGAAGTTACCTGCTATTCGTGACTATCTCCGCTTTAAGCATATGTTTTTAGTGTCGTAACGGCGACTTATGGCCTAAAAGAATGAGCAGGCAAATCTGCTTCTGGTTTTTAAAAATTAGCAGGATATTCCGGTGATTTGACTGTTGGATTGTCAAAAACCGGATAACAAAGAGGTGCATTATGTCAGGCTCCGTTCATTCATCAGAGTTCACTTCGGCGCGCATTCTTGTGAGCGGCAGCGGCCCTGCGGGAATGATTGCGGCACTGGCGATGGCGCAGGCGGGCTATGATATTCTGCTGGCGGGTCCGGTAAGCGATCAGGATGACCGGCGCACCACAGCATTGATGATGCCTGCTATTGAATATCTCGACAGTCTCGGCGTGTGGCAGACGATCCGTCCGGATACAGCCGCCCTCGCCTCCATGCGTATTGTTGACGGCACCCGCAGACTGATCCGCAGTCCTGCGGTGACATTCCGCGCTTCAGAAATCGGCACGGAAGCTTTCGGCTATAATATTCCCAATCTGGTGCTGAACCGGGTGCTGCATGAAGCTGTAACCGCGCATCCGCGCATTGCCCGTAATTTCAGCAATGCCACCGCCTATCAGCACAATAGCGACAATATTTCTGTCACTTTCAGCGACGGACAGGTTGTGACCACTCCACTGGTCGTGGCAGCTGACGGCCGCAACAGTTTAGCGCGTGATGCAGCCGGCATTCAAACCCGCCGCTGGCGCTATCCGCAAACGGCAGTTGTGTGCTCGTTTAGCCATAAAGTACCGCATCAGAATATTTCGACCGAATTCCACACCGAGGACGGCCCTTTCACGCAGGTGCCGCTGCCCGGCAATCGCTCCAGTCTCGTCTGGGTTGCCAATCCGCGCTATGCTGAAAAACTGATGGCGCTCGACAGCGAACAGCTCGCCCGTGAGATTGAAACAAAAATGCAATCCATGTTGGGTGAAATCACGGTTGATACCAAACAGCAGGCTTGGCCGCTTTCCGGTCTGGTACCGCTGAAATTTGCAGCCAAGCGTACCATTCTGATCGGCGAAGCAGCGCATGTTTTCCCGCCGATCGGTGCACAAGGCCTGAACCTCGGCACCCGTGATGTGGAAACACTGATCTCCGCTTTGAGCAAAGATAAGCAGGATGCCGGAACTGATCGCGTTATCCGCGCTTATGACAGCGGTCGCCGCCCTGATATTCTGGCACGTACCGGCTCGGTCGATGTGCTGAACCGCACGCTGCTGTCAGACTTCCTGCCTGCGCAGATCATTCGCGGCACAGGACTGGAAATCCTGCGTGTTATACCGCCGCTGCGTGCTTTCTTCATGCGTGAGGGGCTGCGTCCCGGTGGCGGCTTCAAAGCCCTGCTGCCGTCTTTCACCGCAGCGAATAAGAAGACGACACTGCCAACTGTCACGCCACATCACGACGGATCACAATGAGTGCTTTTGAAGTAAAATATGCACGTTTCCAGATCGGACAGGTGGTGCGTCACCGCCTGTTACCGTTTCGCGGTATCATTTTCGATGTTGATCCGGAATTCGCTAATACGGAAGAATGGTACATGTCCATTCCCGAAGCCTCACGCCCGAAACGTGAGCAGCCGTTTTATCACGTGCTCGCGGAGAATGAGGAAACGGATTACGTGGCCTATGTTTCCGAGCAAAATCTGGAAGAAGATGAAAGCGGCGAACCGCTGCGCCACCCGCAGATCGGTGACTATTTCGACATCGACAGTCAGGGCGAATATCGCTTTAAAGCTGCACCATTGAATTAAAGTCCGCTTAAAAGCGGTGAGCGCCATTGTTCAAACCGCTCTTTGAGGTGATTGAGCTGCAGACTATCTGGCAGGATGACATCCATTCCGCCGTCATAAACATAAAATAGCTGCGCTTTTTGATTTACAAACAAAATGCCTGATATTTTCCCATGAAGAATGAGAGAAAATAGCTCGTCAAATGCGCCGCTTTTCCAATGATCTAGTTTATAGAGAAAACGGGATTTGCACTTATCTCCATCATTGTCAAAATATGTTTTTATACCTGAACTTTTAAAGCCCATCCTGAGAAAGCTTAAAGTTTTACTGGTTGCGGATTTTTCAGTGTCAGTATCAGACACTAACCAAAGTGGTTCATTCTCATTGAAAATTGCAGCGGCAATGCTGTTAAATCGCTCTAAAACCTCCTGCTGCTCAGCAACATTAGAAGGATAGCGCTTTCCTTCAGGCAATGCGTAAAATCGTACCCATTGCTGCCGCTTTTCTTCCCGCAGAAGATACATCAAAGGCAGCGAGCCTGAGTATATACTATTCCAGAATTGTGAAAACGGGGTGCTGCGCATGGATACCTGCTTTAAACAATAAACAAAAAGGCCGGATTGCTCCGGCCTTTTTTATATCGATTATGCGCGGCGAAGATCCGGCGGTGTTGCCTCTTCGCGCAATGAGCTCAGTGCTTCATCCAGCGACATTGGTGTCTGGTCGCGGGAGCCGAGACGACGTACATTCACTGTACGCTCTTCTGCTTCACGCTTACCAAGCACCAGAATAACCGGCACTTTCTGCAGCGAGTGTTCACGTACCTTGTAGTTGATCTTTTCGTTGCGGAAGTCGGTCGTTACCTGCAGGCCTGCTTTTTTGAACAAGTTAGCAACTTCCTGACCGTATTCATCCGCTTCCGAAGTGATCGTTGCCACAACAACCTGAATTGGTGCGAACCACAGCGGCATATGACCGGCAAAGTTCTCGATCAGAATACCGAGGAAACGCTCCATCGAGCCACAAATAGCGCGGTGGATCATAACCGGCTGCTGCTTCTCGGAATTGTTGTCGATATAGAAGGCACCGAAACGTTCCGGCAGGTTGAAGTCAACCTGCGTTGTACCGCACTGCCATTCACGACCGATCGCATCTTTCAGCGTATATTCGAACTTAGGACCGTAGAATGCACCCTCACCTGGCAGAATGCCGGTTTTGATGCGGCCGCCGGAATTGGCTTCAATTGTCTTGAGCACTTCGCCCATAACGCTTTCCGCACGATCCCACAGCGCATCATCACCCACGCGCTTTTCAGGACGTGTGGAGAGCTTGACGGTGATCTGATCGAAGCCGAAATCGGCATAGGTCGAGAGGATCAGGTCGTTAATGCGCAGGCACTCATCAGCCATCTGCTCGTCAGTACAGAAGATATGCGCGTCATCCTGCGTAAAGCCGCGAACGCGCATCAGACCATGCAGCGCGCCGGACGGCTCATAACGATGCACATTACCAAATTCCGCCATTTTGATCGGCAGATCGCGGTAGGATTTCAAACCATGTTTGAAAATCTGCACGTGACCCGGGCAGTTCATCGGTTTCAGCGCGAAAACGCGGTCATCCTCAGTGTCATCACCGGCAGTGGTGACCTTGAACATGTTGTCTTTATACCAGCCCCAGTGACCGGATGTTTCCCAAAGGGATTTATCCAGCACCTGCGGTGCGTTGACTTCCTGATAGCCATGATCGTCGAGACGACGGCGCATATAGCTGACAAGGCTCTGGAACATGCGCCAGCCCTTGGAATGCCAGAACACAACGCCCGGACCTTCTTCCTGAAAATGGAACAGATCCATTTCACGGCCAAGGCGGCGATGGTCGCGCTTTTCAGCTTCTTCCAGCATTGTCAGATATTGCTGCAGATCAGCATCATTCGCGAAGGCTGTACCGTAAATACGGGTCAGCATCGGATTGTTGCTGTCACCGCGCCAATAAGCACCGGCAACTTTCATCAGCTTGAACGCATTGCCGATCTGACCTGTGGACGCCATATGCGGACCACGGCAGAGATCAAACCAGTCGCCCTGATAATAGATCTTCAGATCCTGACCTTCAGGGATCGCGTCAATCAGCTCAACCTTATAGGATTCACCCTTATCGGAGAAAACCTGCTTGGCTTTTTCGCGTGTCCAGACTTCGCGTGTGAACGACTTGTTGCGGGCAATGATTTCACGCATTTTCTTTTCGATAACCGGCAGGTCATCGGGCGTAAAAGGCTCATTGCGGGCGAAGTCATAATAGAAGCCGTTTTCGATAACCGGTCCGATTGTGACCTGCGTGCCAGGGAAAAGCTCCTGCACAGCTTCAGCCAGAACGTGGGCGCAGTCGTGACGGATCAGCTCCAGCGCACGCGGATCTTCACGGGTGAGAATCTCGACTTTGCCTGATGCGCCAAGCGGCTCGGACAAATCACGCACGGTGCCGTCAACCGCATAGGCGACAGACTTTTTAGCCAGTGATTTGGAGATGGATTCGGCAAGCGCCAGACCGGTCATGGCCGGATCATATTCGCGCTGTGAGCCGTCGGGAAATTCGAGAGTAATAAGATCAGACATTGTCATCCTCATCCAGTCCCGCCAACGATTGCGGGTGGTTATTTAGAGCAAAATAAAAGTTTTCCGGCTCCTGCAAAACGAAGTGCAGATGCGACCGGCAGCGTCTCTATAATCAATCTGAACGGGGAAATAAACCTTTCCCCCGTAAAAGCTTAGTCATTATCGGGTTTTGCAGCGGAAATGTGCCAATAACGCCACGGAAAATACCATTTATAGTGCGGTTCCAGCACTTCCGGCACGCGATCTATGCCGCAGGTGCCGAATGGTCCGCAGCGCATAACCCGAAACAAGCCCATCCAGCCGCCGGTCCACAAACCGTAACGGGCAATAGCCTCATAGGCATATTCGGAACAGGTCGGCATATGACGGCAGGAATTGCCGATAAAGCCCGATAAAGTCAGCTGATAAAGCCGCACAAGCCCTGTTCCCAGCAAACGATCCGGTGTCTTGCGCCATGCGCCCTGATAATTACGGCTGTATTTTTTACGGGATTTGGTTTCAGGCTGCGGGCACATATCGCTTACACGGCAGCTTTTGCGGCAATCTGATCCAGACAGTCAACAACAGCGTCAAATGTCAGCAAAGTAGATGCATGACGGGCTTTATAATCACGTACCGGCTCGAAAAAACGCAAATCTTCAAAGCGGCCTTCAGGCGGCGCACCATTGTCTTTCAGCATTGCAGTCATTTGCGCCTGCAATTCACGCAGTTCAGCTTCTGTGGAACCGATAATATGACGTGCCATCACCGAGGATGTCGCCTGCCCCAAAGCACAAGCCTTTACCTCATGCGCGAAATCTACGACAATGCCATCTCTGACTTTGAGATCGACAATCACTGTAGAACCGCAAAGTTTTGAATGCGCCTTCGCTGTTGCATCCGGCGACTGAAGACGACCAATATGCGGAATATTACCGGCAAATTCGAGAATCCGGGCATTATACATATCATTGATCATCCGGTTTCTCCTTCAGCATGTTCCGGCGCATTGCCGGACATGATTGTATAAGTGGCTATATAAATATTTCATTTCAAGCCGCTATAGAGAATAGCACAACCGAAATACGACATAAATCGGCTGTCTTTGCTCTTTTAATATCTTCGACATACTTTATATAGGACAGGCATTTGCCTTTTGCGGATATTTCCGCGACAGTCAATGCAAACAGGCAGAGCAGGCCTTTGGCTGTATTCTGCAAAACGCCAGATAACTGCCCCGACATAAATGCCAAGCCTTCAGCGGTACAGCTAAGATTACCGCCTGAGCAAGCTTCGTAACAGTGTCCGTTTAACTCGTCTCTCCACAGAGAGAGACTACGGGAGCTCGATATGAACAAGCACATTTCCGATTCACAGACCAGCAATGTTGCACGCCCGACAAAGGCTGAAGCAGAGGCCGCTGTAAAAACATTGTTGCTCTGGATGGGCGAAGATCCGTCACGCGAAGGGTTACTTGAAACCCCGAAACGTGTGGCAAAAGCCTATAAAGAACTGTTTTCCGGCTATCATCAGTCACCGGAAGAAGAGCTCGGCACTGTTTTTGAAGAAGTTGCCGGCTACAAAGACATGGTTCTCATCAAAGACATCAAGTTCTTCTCGCATTGCGAACATCATATGGTGCCGATTATCGGCAAGGCACATATCGGCTATCTGCCGAATGGTTCTGTTGTCGGCCTGTCGAAAATTGCACGTGTTGTTGATATGTTTGCCCATCGCCTGCAAACACAGGAAAGCATGACTGCGCAGATTGCTCACAGCATTCAGAATATTCTCAAACCCCTCGGCGTTGCTGTCTTGATTGAAGCGGAACATATGTGCATGGCTATGCGCGGCATTCGCAAACAGGGATCAACCACATTGACAACCACCTTTACAGGCTCTTTTGAGCAGGATGTTGCCAATCAGGTTCGGTTCATGACCATGCTGCGGAGCGGTTCATGACCAAACTGCCTGCCGATTTCCCTGCACAGACCGACAAGCACAGCACTGAGGAAGGTGCTGTCTTTGCGCCCCGCTTTGACAGTTCCGGCCTGATAACCGCAGTTGTAACAAGTGCGGATGACGGCGAATTGCTGATGGTTGCACATATGAACAGCGAAGCCCTGCGGCTGACACTGGAAACCGGCATTGCCCATTACTGGTCGCGGTCACGCAAGTCGCTTTGGAAGAAAGGCGAAACTTCCGGCAATCTGCAGACTGTTATCGAAATGCGCACAGACTGCGATCAGGATGCCCTATGGCTCAAGGTCAGAGTTGCCGGTAATGGCCCGACATGCCACACAGATCGTCACTCCTGCTTTTACCGCACGGTAGACATTTCAGGAAACAACGTCATTTTACATAAATAAATCAAAATATTAGGTTTGTTTATTAACATAAAACACAAAAGCCCTGCGTAATATTAATTACGCAGGGCTTTTTGTCTGGAGGACGGTTCTTTCGCCAAATATCAAATCCGGCGAAAGAAATCTTGAAGACATGAGAGGCGTCCTTCACCTCCCGTCAGATTATCAGAACTTGTAGTTTACACCAACGCGCACAGTGTGGAAGTTGGTTTTAACTTTGGATACATCTGCACCGTCGCTGAACTTAACTTTGCCCAGATCAGTGTAGAGATATTCTGTCTTCAGAGTTACGTTGTCAGTGAAGGCGTGTTCTACACCGGCACCGGCAGTCCAGCCAGCGCGGGTCTTGGAAGCGCTTTCAGACACATCCTGAGCAGCATCATAGCCTTCGATCTTCACTTTACCGTAAGCAAGACCGGCTGTACCGTAGAGCATGGTGCGTTCAGCAATGTCTGCACCCAGACGACCGCGAACAGTACCGAACCACTGGACTTTACCTTTTACAGTGCCTTCGTAAGCGCCGGCTGCATCATAGAAATCAACCGATTTCTTCATGGTCGAGCCCTGGAAGTCAGCTTCGATACCGGCAACAACCTGATCGAACTGCCAGTTGTAACCAGCCTGCACACCACCAACAAAGCCACGTGGCTTGATGCTGACGCCGTCTTCTTTCATTTTACCAAAACCGTAACCGGCATTGGCACCAACATAGGCGCCTTCCCAGCTGAAGGTATTCACTTCAACGGCTGGTGCAGGTTCGTTGTAAACGATAGCGTCTGCAGCCATTGCAGTGCCGGAGAACAGAACAGCTGCGGAAGCAGCGAGGATGACTTTATTAAACATGGGAGAACCTCAAAAATCTTTCTTGATCTTGTTTTACACCAACCGGACAAAAATGCTGTAACAATATTGCAACACGTATATTCAGAAGAACTTATGGTTACTATTGCGTTAATTTATAAAATCAAAGTAAACACAAATAAACTTCAATATAATTACTTAATTGATAGTTAATAATAATTAAAATTACATTAAATTAACATAATTCATGTTGTTTTGTGCGTTTTCTGCAATTTATAGCTGTATGAATTGCCTTGCACTGCAATCGCATGAAAGCCATAGTCTGAATATACTTGTTCCTGTATTCTGGTTGCAAACACAGGTATATTCGGGAGATATTGCATGCTTTCATGGGTACCGCGCCGCCGCACGACTGCTGCTGCCAATGCACCGGCTCAGGCGGAAATTCCCAAACCTGTTATTCTTAAAACACCCCAGCCAATTGCTCTTGCTTTAGGCGGCGGTTCGGCACGCGGATGGGCACATATCGGCGTATTACGCGCACTGAATGAAGCCAACATCAAAATATCTATGATTGCAGGCACCTCAATAGGGGCACTTGTGGGCGGTTGCTATCTGGCAGGAAAACTGGATGAGTTGGAAGAGTTTGCACGTTCCCTTACACGCAGACGCATGTTCAGCCTGATGGATATTACATTTCGTGGCAGCGGATTATTCGGCGGCATGAAACTGGATCGCAAATTGCACCAGCATCTCGACGGATTGAATATTGATGACTTGCCCTGTTCTTATGTGGCTGTGGCTACTGAATTACGCACGGGTCACGAAATCTGGCTCTCCACCGGCTCACTTATTATGGCAATGCGCGCCTCTTATGCATTGCCGGGCGTTTTTGAACCGATCCGTTACGACCACCGGCTGCTTGTGGACGGCGCATTGGTCAATCCGGTTCCGGTTTCCGTATGCCGCGCCTATGAGCAGCAATTGGTTCTGGCCGTCAATCTCAACTATGACCAGTTCGGCCGCGCAGCCGTTGTCAAATATACAAGTCCAGCACGCGCCGGACAGGAAGACACAATCACCCCTGCTCAGGCAGGTGTCATAAGCCATGAATCGCGCTTGGGCATAACCGGCGTCATGATGGACGCCTTCAATATTATACAGGACAGAATCTCGCGCGCCCGTATGGCCGGCGATCCGCCGGACATCGCTTTGATGCCAAGCATCGGCCATATCGGCCTGACCGAGTTTCACCGCGCGGCTGAAACCATTGATATCGGCTATCAGGAAACCCGCAAACAGCTGGAAAATATTGAAAGACTGCAACGCGTAATCTTTTGAACCAAAAATTCCGGCTCAAAAGACGAATCTTTTCAGTTTTTTGACAGTTTGATTCCGGAAAATATGGCGGACTAAGTGCCCAGTGAAGAAAATAGCCCCGCTTCATCCTATTGAAGGGATTATAAAAACGCGGTTTTGCAGGAGAAAAACGGGCTTCTGTGAATTACTTTTAAAAAAATGCAATGAAACGAATAATTTGGCTTGTCACTGCAATAGTGATTTGCTACATCGCCCTCACCGAAGCAGTTCGGTTTCTACCACACAGTGCGGTCGTGGCGGAATTGGTAGACGCGCAGCGTTGAGGTCGCTGTGGGGCAACCCGTGGAAGTTCGAGTCTTCTCGACCGCACCATTCTCTCCTTACAATCAGGAAAAAAAAGCTAACAATAGCAACGATCTATTGAAGCTTATTAAATGCGTTTCCCCCTTATCTTCTATTCTAAAACACCTATTGATTTTACTTCCTAATTTGAAACAAGCCCTCACCTTGTCAGATTAGTTGAGATGGCTTTTTTTATAAAGAAACATACCTGAGCCCTCCTCTGCATATGCATGAGTGCTAAGCCTCTTCGATAATTACCAATAAGCAGATCGTTGACACCGTCGCTGATAATGGCCTGCGACAGTAGCCTTTATGGGCAAAATGACTCGCTTTACCGGAGAACCGGCAATCGATAAGGTGCGGCACAATTTCACTATCCGCATATTTTACGACTTGATTATCACTATTGCACTTCAGCTAAGGAAGCCCCTTTGAGCACCCGCAACTCACTGTCACCTTCAATGGAAGAGAAATACTCCGACATCAAAGCACAAAATGAGCGCAGGATGATGCTTGCGATCAAGAAATCTCTCAGTGATGCCTATGTACAAACGACGAATGAATTAAAAGCAGTCGGAATCGACGAAGATGCACCGCCACAGGATTATTATATCGCCTTAGCGCATCAGCAGTTATACGCACTTCTGTGTGGCGCTAATCCTGAGACATTTGAAGGCGGAGACCCACAAATTGCAGAATTCGTGATTAAAAACGCTCAAAATATTCGTGAGCACTATTGGCTAAAAGATACTGAATAAAGCCTGCACAACTCCCGTGTCCCATTGCTGCAGTTTCGTCATTTACACAGCGACATGGCGATAGTGATGTTGCTCTTGCCATTACGACAACTGATGCGCACAGAGTAGAGCCTTTCAAATAAAAGCGGTCAATTTGCCATCTGGATTTTTTGAGCTGTAATCTCTACCTGAATGCCATCATGACAGAAAATTCCCCTGCACAGAGTCGCCCCGCGACAAACCGTAATGATCTATCTGCACGTTTTCAGGCTGCTGACGGCTCTCCGCCTGTTGAATGGCTGGTTGCCGATGGCCTCACAGCCTATCCGGATGCTGAAGCGTTTATGGAAGCCCGCGTCGCAGCCATTCGTGACGGTACGGCCAATGAGCTGGTCTGGCTTGTGGAACACCCGCCGCTTTATACTGCAGGCACCAGTGCCCGTGAAGAAGACCTGCTGTCACCTGATCGTTTCCCGGTTTACAAGACAGGGCGCGGCGGTGAGTTTACCTATCATGGTCCGGGGCAACGCGTGGCCTATGTCATGCTGGATCTGAAACGACGTCGCGAAGATATTCGCGCCTTTGTGGCCGCACTTGAAGAATGGATCATCCGCACGCTTGACAGCTTTAATGTCAAAGGTGAGCGCCGCGAAGACCGCGTGGGTGTCTGGGTTATGCGCCCTGAAAAACCTCGCCTCGCCGATGGCTCAATGGCTGAAGACAAGATTGCTGCAATCGGCATTCGTTTGCGTCGCTGGGTCAGCTTTCACGGTATTTCCATCAATGTAGAGCCGCAGCTTGAAAATTTCGGCGGCATTGTTCCCTGCGGCATTGCCGAACATGGCGTGACCAGCCTTGTTGATCTGGGTCTGCCGGTCTCCATGGATGATCTGGATGTGGCGTTGAAGCAAAGTTTCAATGATGTTTTTGGTGATGTGAAATAATAAAAATATCAAACAACATATTATTTTAAAATGATAAAGGCGGCTTTTGAGCCGCCTTTCTTTTTTCACTCATGCGGAAAGCATTGCCTTCTCCACTTCCGCACTGCGCTTTTGCTCGCGGATGAAAACATAAATACCGGAGCCGATAATAATGGCGATGCCGAACCACTTTGACAGGCTTGGGAAATCCCCGAAGAAGATCAGCCCAACAGTCACGGCCATAACGATTTCGACATATTGAAATGGCGCGAGAATAGATGCCGGTGCCAGCTGAAATGCCTGCACCACCAGCAAATGGCCGCTGGCTGCAAAGACGCCGATCATAATCAGCATGAACCACGGGAACAGTGAGGTAGGCAATACAAATTGCAGATCCGGAATAGCCGCGGCCTCACCGAAGATCATAACAGCAAGCCCCATGATACTGCCGCCGATACCGGCATAAAGCTGCATGACGACGGGACGCTCATTGAGGCCGAATTTACGGTTCAGCACCAGATAAACTGCAAACAGAAAAGCTGAAATCATCGGCAGAACCGATACCCAGCCAAACACGCTCCAGCTTGGTTGAATCACGATCACGGTTCCGAGCAGGCCAACAAGCACGGCACTGAGACGACGCCAGCCCACCTTCTCATTGAGAAAAATCATCGAAAGAACTGTGAGAATGAGCGGTTCAACAAAGAACACGGCCAGCGCATCGGCCAGCGGCATATATTTTACCGCCGTAAAAAAGCACAGGCTGCCGAGAGCAAGCAGACAGCCACGAAACAGATTACCCCAGAGATGCTCAGTTTTAAGGCCAAGTCCGCGACTGAACAGGACAATTGCACCTAAACTAATCAGCCCCTGCACAAAGAAACGCATGAAGCTGATGGTGGCAGGCGGAATATTCTCTTCCATTGCCAGCCATTTGCCGGTTGCATCCATAAGCGGCACAATAAGCATGGCACAGATCATCGTAATCATTCCGCGCACATGCGGCTGTAACCGGTCTTGCATTTTCATTCCCCTGCGGCAGAGCCGCCTTCATTTCATTCTCTGTTCTCATCACGGCTTATATGTTTAAGCAACCACTCTCTCCCGCCCCTTGTCTGATTGTGCCAAACCGTCACTATAAGGACACAGAGCCCGCTATGCTGTTGCGGATTGGTTGCGGCATGATTTGACAATTCCGATATAATTGTTCAAACAAAATAAATCTGCGGAAAAGTCAGGATTACCGGCATTTAAACAAGAACGTAAAGAGAACCTTTATCGCTTTAGCGATATAAACATGCCAAACTATCTGTGATTCGATTTTTCGTAATTCCGAAGCGGTTCTGGTTTTCCTGAAACAGAAAATCCGTTTCGTAACTTTGTTTTCCCGCATTTATGCGAAGCTGAAGCATTCTTTCAGCAGCAAAATGCTCCGTATCTATTTGAACGAACAGGCCAGCCATTTCACATGGATAATAGCGACGATCTTTTTTCGAATATTCTCAGCAATGCACGCGGACGTCAGGCGATACAGCCTGAATCTCCGGTCAGTGTTGCCGAAACTGTTTCGTCCCCTCTTGAGCCTGCACCTGTCGCAAAGCCGGCAACAGAATTGCGCCCTGCGCCTGCCGTGAAACCTGCTGTCACTGAGCCTGCTCCAAAACCTGTCGCAGAGCTTCGCCCCGCTGATTCAAAACCAGTCGCAGAGCTTCGCCCCGCTCCGACTTCTGCACCTGTCGCGGAACTCCGTTCTGCTCCGGCAAGTTCCGATGGCAGCGATTATAACGCCTCCGCCATTCGGGTTCTTGAAGGGCTGGAGCCGGTTCGCTTACGTCCGGGCATGTATATCGGTGGTACCGACGAAAAAGCACTGCACCATTTGTTTGCCGAAGTCATCGACAATGCGATGGACGAAGCTGTTGCCGGTCATGCCAATTTCATTGATGTTAATCTCGATGCTGAAGGCTTCCTGACTGTCAGCGATAACGGACGCGGTATTCCGGTTGAAAACCACCCGCAGGTGCCGGGCAAATCCACGCTTGAAGTGATTATGACCAAGCTTCACGCGGGTGGTAAATTTGACGGCAAAGCCTATGAAACCTCCGGCGGTTTGCACGGCGTGGGTGTTTCGGTGGTCAATGCGCTGTCCGACCTGCTGGAAGTCGAAGTGGCGCGTGCCCGTCGTCTCTATCGTCTGCGCTTTTCGCGCGGCCTGCCATTGGGCGATCTGGAAGAACTGGGAGAAGTGCATAACCGTCGCGGTACGCGTGTGCGTTTCCATCCCGATCCGGATATTTTCGGTAAGAATGCGAAATTTGATCCTGAGCGCCTTTACCGTATGGCACGCTCAAAAGCCTATCTGTTCGGCGGCGTTGAAATTCGCTGGTCTTGCGACCCGTCTTTGCTCGATCCGAAAAAAGGCATTCCGGAAAAAGCCGTTTTCCATTTTCCGGGTGGTCTGAAGGACTTCCTCGCCGCCTCGCTCGGCAAAGAATTTATGGTCACCAGAGAGATTTTCTCCGGCAAGACCGAAAAACAAGGCGGTCACGGTGCCGTTGAATGGGCCATTGCATGGTATGGCGGCGACAGTTTCGTCCACTCCTATTGTAACACCATTCCGACCGGCGAAGGCGGTACGCATGAAGCGGGTCTGCGTCTGGCGCTGACACGCGGCCTGAAAGCCTATGCGGAACTGACCAATAATAAACGCGCTTCGGTGATTACCACTGATGACGTGATGATTTCTGCCGCCGGTATGATGTCGGTTTTCATCCGCGAACCGGAATTTGTCGGTCAGACTAAAGACAAGCTGGCAACAGTTGAAGCGCAGCGCATCGTGGAAAATGCGATCCGCGATCCGTTTGACCACTGGCTGGCAGCCTCCCCGCAGGAAGCCTCGAAACTGCTCGACTGGGTTGTTGAACGTGCGGAAGAGCGTCTGCGTCGCCGTCAGGAAAAAGAAACCACCCGTAAGACTGCAACACGCAAATTGCGTCTGCCGGGCAAACTGGCTGACTGCTCGCAGAATTCGGCTGCCGGTGCGGAATTGTTTATCGTTGAGGGTGACTCGGCGGGAGGCTCTGCAAAACAGGCACGTAACCGTACCAATCAGGCGATTTTGCCGCTGCGCGGTAAAATCCTCAACGTGGCCAGCGCCGGTCGTGACAAGCTGACAGCCAACCAGCAGATCGGTGATCTGGTGCAGGCACTCGGCTGTGGCACACGCAAGAATTATCGTGAAGATGATCTGCGTTATGACCGCATCATCATCATGACCGATGCTGACGTCGATGGTGCGCATATTGCATCGCTACTCATCACTTTCTTCTATCAGGAAATGCCGCAGCTGATTACCGGCGGGCATCTCTATCTTGCAGTGCCACCGCTTTACCGCCTCAGTCAGGGTGGTAAAGTTGCCTATGCCCGCGATGATGCCCATAAAGATGAGCTGATCCGCACGATGTTTACAGGCAAAAGCAAGATCGAAATCGGCCGCTTTAAGGGTCTTGGCGAAATGCGTGCCGACCAGCTTAAAGAAACGACCATGGATCCGAAGAAGCGTACTTTGCTGCGCGTGGATCTGATGGAAGATGAAAACGGCTCGACCAAATCTACGGTGGATGACCTGATGGGTACCAAGCCAGAAGCCCGCTTCCGCTTCATTCAGGAAAATGCTGAATTCGTTCAGGAGCTGGATATTTAAGGCTTTGGCCCAAGGCTTCGCCTTGTACATTAGCGATAATATCAGACATCATTCCAGAGCGGTTCCGGTGAATACGGAAACGTCAGAACCGCCCTGTTGCTTTTACACGCATCTTGTTCCGGTCGAAACAGGACAAGAAATCATTCCGGTGAACTGATTTCCCTGCATAGGCGCTTCACACTTTTGGGGATGCGCTCCAACTCTGGCAATATATTCTGATCTGAATTGCCAAGACCGTTTAACCGGAGCTGCTGATGTGCGCCGCGAAATTCATAATCCGGACAATTGATGAACTCCGGCAGAGATTTGAATCTGAAGCGGCCAATAAGAATATTTTAGTTGCCGGAATATGCGGATTAGCAGGAGCCGGAAAAACCACTTTATGTCGGCAGCTCACAGCAATATCAGGTTTCAATATTGTACATCTGAGCTGTGACCGCTTCTCTTCCCATAGTTATGCTGACCGTCAGGCAAGCATTGAGAGCGCCTATGCTTCCGGCATAACAGAGCATATCGCTTTTGCTGAAAATCCGCAGAACTGGTATGCCTATGATGATATAATAGCTGCCATCCACGCATTAAGAGCGCACGGACATTACAGCTACAATCGCGCATGGAACGGGAAAACTGGCAATCTGGACGAGCATTACAATATTACGCTGTCTGAAAACGCTCCGTCCATTGTGTTATGCGATGGTATTTATCTTCTTCATGAACCGATAAGCACTGCATTAGACATCATCATTCTGGTCGATACTCCGGTTGAAGTTACGGTGCAGCGCGGGCAGAAACGGGTAAACGACAATACGGATCATTTTATGTCTATGGAGCGCCTCAGGCAGACATATACTATGCCGTATTTTGAGGCACTCTCAGGTCATGCCGATATTCTGTTTCAACCGGAATCTGCCCCATCTGACTGCGTTTAAGCAGTCTGCATCAAAGCAGATCAATAATCATCCAGATCAGGAATGCGGCCAAAAGCGATTTTACCGCCAATATAAGAGCCGGGGGCAATAGATGGTCCGAGGCTCAGAACATCCGAACCGAATTGTTTGCGCACGCGGTCAAGCGTATCTGAAACCTGCTCCCAGCGCTGCTGACGCTGCTTGTCTTGCGGCTCATCAAACAAATCATGACTGTCGACCACCTCACCGGACAGATGATGCAGATAAATATGCACATTCTTGACCTGCCGGAAATCAGCCTTGCGAAACGACGGGTGCATGAGCAATCGCCGGTGCAACTGCGAGAGACAGGTGAGAAAACAATGATCGTCCCGTGACGGCGGGAACACACCTTCAACCGAGACGGATTCCTGCCCCTTGATCCGCCAGCCATAAACCAGAGCACCGGCACGATAATGCTCCTTACGCAAACGGCGCGAAGCACTCATACAAAGCAGCCGCGCGCATTGCAGTATCTTATCCGGCTGGCGCCAGTCCCGCGGCAGCACACGGCCATGGCCGAACATACGGCGATGCGTTTCCTGTTTCTCCACCGCATAGCCATGTAATCCGGCGATGAAACGCTCGCCTTCAACACTATTCCAGATCGCGCGCCCTTGTTTCGGACTGATCTTCCAGAGTTCTTCAACCGTCGCAATACCGGAGCGGAGTAAACGTGCCTCCACGCCTGCGGCAATGCCCGGAAGATCACGCAGTTTCAGCCCTAAAAAACGATGCGGAATATCCTCCGGCCGCACAATCACCAAGCCGTCCGGCTTGTCGATTTCCGCAGCAATTTTGGCCAGTAGCTCATTGGGCGCAACGCCTATAGAACAGGTCAGTGCCGAGCCGAGTTTCTCACGCAATGCCGCTTTAATTGCCAGCCCCAAAGCCTCTGCCTGTCGGGACTCTGACGGCAGCAAGCGGCAAACCAGTTCATCAATTGAGCGCACGCTGCCTATCGGCAGCACCGTATCAATAATATCCAGTATTTTGTGATGAAGTTTGACATATTCATCCGGCCGCGCTTCCACAATCGCAATCTCAGGGCAGATTGCCCGTGCCTCACGTACCGATGTGCCGGTTTTCAGACCAAGCTTCTTCGCCTCCTTACTGGCCGCAATCAGACCGGTAAATTCACTGGCATGAGGCACAACGCCCACCGGCCTGCCCTGCAAAGCAGGATTCATCTGCTGCTCGGCACTGGCAAAAAAACTGTCAAAATCGAGATAAAGCCGTTCCGGCAGATCAGGTTTACGCATGGGTTTTGTTCCGCAACTATTACGGAACAAAATAGGAACATTAAATGGTTTTGGCAAGCCTGAATTACAAATCAGCCTGCATTTTCACCTTTTCCACAACCCGCGCCAGACTGTCTGACCATTCTTCATAGCGGCGGATAATCCGGAAACCGCATTTCTCATAAAGCTTTATTGCAGGTAAATTGCGTGCATGGGTGCCGATTTCCGCAGTCTGAAATCCGAGCATAACAATCTGTGCCAGCAATGCATCAACCAGCAATGTGCCGATGCCCTGCCCGTGATGCGCCGGATCCACCCAGATATCAGATATATAATTCTGATTGGTATCGCGTGCGCCCCAGCCGCAGATCACGCCATTCTGCTCAGCGACGAGAATATAATCCAGATAATCCTGTGCTGAATGCAAAAAAGCCAGTTCAGCGCGTCTGCGCTGATCCGGCTCTTCTGTTTCATGACTGAATATGTGGGAAGCCCATGCATCAGCTCCGATACGGGCAATCATCGCCAGATCAGCGTTTGTTGCCTGCCGGAGCTGCATGCAGTGTTACCACCAACGTTTAGGCGCGAACTGGCCTGCAGCCTGCTCAATCACATGAGCTGCCTGAAACAGTGCTTCTTCCTCAAACGGACGGCCAATCAGCTGGAGACCAAGCGGCAGACCATTTTCGGACAGACCGGCAGGTACGGAAATACCCGGCAGGCCAGCCATGTTCACAGTAACGGTGAAGATATCATTGAGATACATTTTCACCGGATCAGCGGCCAGTTCCTTATCGCCCAGCTTGAAGGCCGCGGATGGCGTTGCTGGTGTCAGGATTGCATCCACACCGGCAGCAAACACATCTTCAAAGTCTTTCTTAATCAGCGTGCGGATTTTCTGCGCCTTGACGTAATAGGCGTCATAATAACCGGCTGACAGCACATAAGTGCCGATCATGATGCGGCGTTTGACTTCCTTGCCGAAACCTTCCGCACGGGTGTTTTCGTACATTTCAACAATGTCTTTACCCGGTACACGCAGGCCGTAACGAACGCCGTCATAACGTGCGAGGTTCGACGATGCTTCAGCCGGTGCCACAATGTAATAAACAGCCAGTGCTTGCTCGGTATGCGGCAGCGAAATGTCAACAACTTCCGCACCGGCATCTTTCAGCCACTGAACGCCCTGCGCCCAGAGTTTTTCGATTTCTGCCGGCATACCGTCAATGCGATATTCGCGCGGAATACCGATTTTCATGCCTTTTACGGATTTGCCAAGGGCTGCTTCATAATCAGGAACCGGCAGATCGACAGACGTCGTGTCTTTCAGATCAACCGAAGCCATTGATTTGAGCAGAATTGCGCTGTCACGCACATCACGGGCAATCGGGCCTGCCTGATCGAGCGACGATGCGAAAGCAATTGTGCCCCAACGGGAAACACGACCATAAGTCGGCTTGATACCAACAGTACCGGTGAAAGCCGCAGGCTGACGGATCGAGCCGCCGGTGTCGGTTGCGGTTGCACCGGCGCAAAGACGTGCAGCCACAGCCGCAGCAGAACCACCGGAAGAACCGCCCGGAACCAGCTTCTCTTCCGAGCCTTCTGCGCGCCAAGGGCTGACCACAGGACCATAATAAGATGTTTCATTGGAGGAGCCCATTGCGAACTCGTCCATATTCAGCTTGCCGAGCATAACCGCACCGTCTGCCCAGAGATTGGCAGTAACAGTCGATTCATAATCCGGCTTGAAGCCATCGAGAATATGCGAACAGGCCTGCGTATGATCGCCTTTGGTTGCAAACAGGTCTTTTACGCCGAGCGGAATACCTTCCAGCGCACCGGCCTCGCCTTTTGCCAGACGTTCATCCGAAGCCTTGGCCATCGAACGGGCTTTATCATGGGTAACGCTGACATAGGCGTTGATCGCACCATTCGCTTCATCAATCGCCTTGAGATAGGCATCGGCCAGTTCGGTTGCGGTAAAGGCTTTGGCCTTCAGCTTGTCACGCGCCTCGGCAATGGTGAGTGCGGTTAAATCAGTCATTCTATCAATCCTGTTCAGGGCTTTTTATGTGCTGTCCGCACTATTTCAAAAACCGGACTTCGCGTCGGGAGCAGTTACAGCTCATATTGAAACAGGAAACAGCAGTCGGATGGATCAGGGCGGGGATTATTCGATAACCTTTGGCACCATGAAGAAGTTTTCTTCCGTGATTGGTGCATTGGATACGATTTCCGAAGCGATATTGCCGTCAGACACCTTGTCTTCACGCAGACGCATGGCGGTCGGAATAACTGAGGTCATCGGCTCCACGCCATCGACATTCACGCTGTCGAGCGATTGCACAAAGCCCAGAATAACATTGAGTTCACCGGTCATTTTCTCGGCTTGTTCTTCATTGACCGCAATACGGGCAAGATGCGCAACGCGCTTGACTGTAGTTAAATCGACGGACATGTCGTTCTCCGATAAATGCAATCACGGCCTCGCAAACGGCCGCGCTTATTGTGTCATAACCGGCTATAACCCTGCACCCGCTCAAGTGCAATATTGACGCGAAATTTTACGACTGTTTCGTCATGCCTCGCTGAATGGGACTTCACATATCCGTGATAAATGCAGGCATCACCATAAAAGCATGACACTGTTAAAAGCAACAGTAACCTTATTCACCACAATATATTAATGTGCAAAAGTAATTAATTTAAATTATTTGCCATTTTTTTAAATAACAAGGGACAATAATGACCAAATTTACATTAAGACCAATTTCAAATAGTAGCAAGTATTTAACAGTTACAGATCTTAACTTAGGCAGAAAATATCTCCAAGTTACAGACTTAGACCCAAGACCACAATTTGCGGATAGCGTTATTTTCGAATCAAACCAAACACCAAATAGTAATGTACTTTCACCTGATACAGCCACAATAAAAGATGTAACTTCAGGAGTATTTATCTATATTGACACTGATTTTGACTCTTATGGTGCATCTTTTGCAAAATTAACTCCAGAAATGAACAACGCCTCCCAATTTACAATACAAATGATTGATGAAAATACATGCTATATATTGAGTAACTACGTAAATGGTACAAATCCATTTGTGAACTACAATACATCATGTGCTTTGTCTTATTGGAAGAATGATCCAAATACTTATTTTTCAAAAAGCCCTGCTTTTCCAGATCAAAAGCTATGGTACATAGATATAGTAGAATAATGTAGAAATAAATTTGACAACCTCCCCGCCTAAATCATAAGCGGGGAGAGTTTCATTTTAAACACTCAATGCTTTCCCGACTTCCAGAACCTTAACTTCCGTTGAGGTCTTCTCCATACCGTGTACAAAATCATCTGCTGTTGCATCCAGCAGGCCGAATGTACCGAAATGGCAAGGGATGGCTGTTTTGAGCGCGGGGAAATAACGCTGACAGGCCAATGCGGCCACTGCACCGCCCATGGTAAAGCGGTCACCGACCGGCACCAGAGCAATCTCCGGCTGATGCAATTCATTAATCAGCGCCATATCGGAGAAAATATCCGTATCCCCCATATGATAAAGCACCGGCGCGCCCTCATCATCAAAATGGAACACCAAGCCATTGGCATTACCAAGCGAATGGGAAATACCGTCTTCCGTCAAACTTGCGGAAGAATGCAGTGCATTGACGAATGTTACAGAAAATCCGTCGTGAAAGACTGTACCGCCGGTATTCGTCGGATCGACTTTCGCGACACCACGATGCTCCAGCCAGTCACAAAGATCAGCATTGGCGATAACCGTTGCACCTGTTTCTTTGGCGATGCGAATGGTGTCGCCGACATGATCACCATGGCCATGGGTCAGTGCAATATGCGTCACGCCTTTGGTCACTTCAGCAAAATCCAAAGCGGAACCGGTCGGGCTCTGACTGATGAAAGGGTCGATCAGAATGACCGCCTGCGAAGTTTCAACGCGGAAAGCAGAATGGCCGAGCCAGGTGATTTTCATGATATTCCCTTTGCCGATGCATATTGTTATAGGCACAGTTAGAATGCACTGCACTGTCTTTGCAATATAGTATGACATTACCGGATCAGGAAACGAGATATGGCTGTATCAACAATTGAAGAGCTTGCGGCAAGCCTGAGCTATGGTCAGCTGGTTGCCGGTCTTGATCTGGGTACCAAAACCATCGGCATCGCTGTCTCTGATCTCGGACTTTCCTTCTCCCATCCACGCCCCGTTCTGAAACGACGCAAATTCACGCTGGATGCGCAGGAACTGCTGGAACTGCTGCAAAAAGAAAAGATTTCAGCCGTGGTTATCGGCCTGCCGGTCAATATGGACGGCACGGAAGGCCCGCGTGTGCAGGCCACCCGCGCTTTTGTACGCAATATGGAAAAGCTCACCGATATTCCGTTTATCTATTGGGATGAGCGGCTTTCAACGGTCGCTGCAGAGCGTGCTTTGATCGGCATGGATGTTTCCCGCGCCAAACGCGCAGAGCGGATTGATTCCGCTGCTGCCTCGTTCATTTTGCAGGGGGCACTTGACCGGCTGCATATGCTGCGTCGCGACAATGAACAGGATTAGTCAGCCCTCCGTCAATGAGCCGGTTGCAGCTTATTCCTGCGGATAGAGCGCATTGATAATGCCTAATGCGTCATGACGGGCATCGATCATGCCATAGGTTGTACGCCACTGACCACCAAGACGGGTTTCGATAAAGGCATCACCGATATCATCCGCGCCGAGTTCTTTCAGGCAGGCGGCACTAGCGGCCAGCGCCATCTGCTCGGTGAGCATCCGTGCAGCACCTTCATCGGTCATAGTTACCTGCATCGCAGCCCGCAACACGGCAACAGTGCCCTGACCGCGACGGCCAAGCTGTGTGCCGATCCACTCCAGCACATCGTCAAACAAACGTGGTGCGCGGTGCAATACACGCACAATATCCAGCGCCATCACATTGCCGGAACCTTCCCAAATCGCATTGACCGGAGCCTCGCGATAAAGCCGCGCCAGCGGATTTTCTTCGACATAGCCATTACCGCCGAGACATTCCATTGCTTCATAAAGCAGCGCCGGTGCGATTTTTGCCACCCAATATTTGACCACAGGTGTCATAACACGGGCAAAAGCAGCCTCCATACGGTCATTGGCCGCCATGTCAAAGGCGCGGGCAAGGCGCAGTGACAGAGCAGTAGCAGCCGCCACATCCAGTGACATATCCGCCAGAACACGCTGCATCAGCGGCTGATTGATCAGCGGTACACCGCCGACACTTCTGTGACGGGCATGATGAACAGCTTCACTCATACCGGCGCGCATCAAACCGGCGGAGGCCACAGCACAATCCAGACGGGTCAGTGTCACCATATCAATAATAGTCTTCACACCCTGCCCCGGCTCTCCGACCATCTGGCCGAACGCATTTTCAAACTGCACTTCGGAAGATGCATTGGAGCGGTTGCCGAGCTTGTCTTTCAAACGCTGGAAGCGGAAGCCGTTGCCGCCACCATCCGACAACAAACGTGGTACTAGGAAACAGGACAGGCCGGACTTATTGTCACCGGCAGCCTGACCATTGGCCTGCGCCAGCACCATGAAAGCATCGGACATCGGCGCGGACATAAACCATTTATGGCCGTTGAGACGGTAGACGCCATTCCCCGCATGATCGGCGCGGGTGGTATTGGCACGAACATCGGTGCCGCCCTGCTTTTCTGTCATGCCCATACCAAGCGTCAGACCGGCTTTTTTAACCGGCGGCTTGTTGGACGAGTCATATTTGCGGGTGAGAATGCGCGGCGACCATTCATCATAAAGCACCGGAGAGGTCATCAGCACTGCAAGTGATGCGCTTGTCATGGTCAGCGGGCAGAGATGACCGCATTCAAGCTGCGCAGTCAGATAAAAACGTGTCGCACGCGCCTGATGGCGGCGCCCTGCTTCAGGCGATTGTTGCGGGCTGTTTTCCCAGATGGATGAGTGCAGGCCATGCGCAACGGAGCGGCGCATCAAAGCATGATAGGCCGGATGATATTCCACCTGATCAATGCGGTTGCCCTGACGATCATGGGTTTGCAAGCACGGCACTTCGGAATTGGCAAGACGCGCCATTTCCTGCGCATCGGCAGATAAAACAAAACGGCCGGTCTGTTCGAGCTCTTTTTGCAGGCTTTCCGGAAAGCGCGCTGCACATTGCAGCAGCAGCGGATCACTCAAATAGGCATTATATTGCGGAGCAGCCTGCCCGTTGAGATTTTTGGTCACGGAATATGGAGACGTATCCGGCGCATAATTGGTGCGCTGCGGCGCCTGATTAGTTACTTCAGAAACGTCTGCAGGAGTGTTAACCGACATATTCCATCCATTTAGCCGGAGATTTCAGCCGCCGGTTTTTGTATTTAAAAATCTATACGCGAATCTCTAATATCCGCCTTGTGTCATTGTTTGCGGCAAAATTATAAATATCCCCTCAATAATCCGTTTTTCTCCACACTGTTTATTCGACAAAGCCGCAAAAGCATATATAAGGCCGCAAACAAGTTTCTCTGCAAACATTATATGGGAATAGCTGTGATGACAGAACAATCTCCCGCGCCTCTTTTTCCCCACCGCCATTTGCTCGGGATTAAAGGTCTTTCTCCTCTCGATATTACCACATTGCTGGATCTGGCCGACAGTGAAGTTGCTGTCTCCCGTCAGCCGGAAAAAAAGAAAACAATCCTAAGCGGTCGTACGCAGATTAATCTTTTCTTTGAAAACTCCACCCGTACCCAATCTTCCTTTGAACTGGCCGGTAAGCGCCTCGGTGCCGATGTGATGAATATGTCGGTCGGCAGCTCGTCGGTTAAAAAAGGTGAAACGCTGATTGATACGGCGATGACGCTCAATGCGATGCAGCCGGATATTCTGGTGATCCGCCACGCTTCTGCCGGCGCTGCGGCGCTTCTGGCGCAAAAAGTCGGCTGCTCGGTGGTCAATGCCGGTGACGGTGCCCATGAGCACCCAACACAGGCACTGCTCGATGCGCTGACCATCCGCCGCGCTAAAGGTAAGGTCGGTCGTCTGATTGTGGCAATCTGCGGTGATGTCCTGCATTCACGCGTTGCCCGCTCCAATATTCTGCTGCTCAATGCGCTGGGTGCGCGGGTACGGGTGATTGCACCGTCCACCCTGCTGCCATCCGGCATTGAACAAATGGGCGTTGAAGTGTTCAACTCCATGAAAGAAGGCCTGAAAGACGCTGATGTAGTGATGATGCTGCGCTTACAGCGCGAGCGCATGAGCGGCTCTTTTGTGCCGTCGGTGCGCGAATATTTCCACTTCTACGGGCTGGATAAAGAAAAGCTCAAATATGCCAAGCCGGACGCATTGGTGATGCATCCGGGCCCGATGAACCGTGGTGTAGAGATTGCCTCGGACATTGCTGACGGCCCGCAAAGCGTGATCCAGCAACAGGTGGAAATGGGTGTTGCCGTGCGCATGGCCGTGATGGAAGCTTTGCTTGACCCGCGACGAAATCCTGAAAATTTTAACGGTGTTGGAGCCTGATGATGAGCACTACAGTTTACACCAATGCCCGCATCATTGATCCTTCGCGCAATCTCGATGAAAACGGCACGCTGATCGTTCAGGACGGCATTATCGTCGCCAGCGGTGCAGATGCTAATAATCAAGGCACGCCGGAAGGCGCGGAAGTCATTGACCTTAACGGCAATGTACTGATCCCGGGTCTGGTCGACAGCCGCGTGTTTATCGGTGAGCCGGGTACAGAACATCGTGAAACTATTGCCTCGGCCAGTCAGGCTGCTGCTGCCGGTGGCGTAACCTCGATGATTATGATGCCGGATACTGATCCGGTGATTGACAATGTGGCACTGGTCGAATTCGTCAAGCGGACTGCCCGCGACACCGCCATTGTCAATGTGCATCCGGCTGCGGCCATCACCCGAGGTTTGCTGGGTGAGGAAATGACCGAAATGGGCCTGCTGCGTGAAGCCGGTGCGGTTGCCTTTACCGAAGGCCGCAAATCACTGGCCAATACGCTGCTGCTGCGCCGTGCGCTGACCTATGCCAAGGATTTTGGCGCGATGATTGCCCATGAGACAATCGACCCTTATCTCGGCGGCGGTGCAATGAATAGCGGGCTTTATGCCAGCTGGCTCGGTCTTTCCGGTGCGCCGCGCGAAGCAGAAGTTATTCCGCTGGAACGTGACCTGCGCTTAGCAAGCATGACCGGCGGCAATTATCACGCTGCGCAAATTTCCTGCGATATGTCGGCTCAGGTTCTGCGCCGCGCGAAAGAAACCAATGCAAAAGTCAGCGCTGCTGTTTCAATCAATCATTTATCGCTGAATGAAAATGATATCGGCGAATATCGTACATTCTTCCGTCTTTCGCCGCCGCTGCGCAATGAAGATGACCGTCAGGCGATGATTGAAGCCGTGCGCAATGGCACGATTGATGTGATCGTCTCCGCGCATAATCCGCAGGATGTTGATACCAAACGTCTGCCATTTGCCGATGCGGAAGCCGGTGCAATCGGACTGGAAACCCTGCTGGGGGCAGCGCTGCGTCTCTATCACAATGACTCATTGAGCCTCTTGCGACTGATCGAAGTGCTTTCCACCGCTCCGGCCAAACTCTATGGTCTGGATGCAGGCACTCTGAAAGTTGGTGCAAAGGCCGATTTCGCCGTGGTTGATCTTTATGAACCATGGGTCGTAAAGGCTGAAGAATTGCACTCGCTCTCGAAAAACAGCTCTTTTGAAGATGCTAAATTTCAGGGTCGCGTGATCCGTACCGTGGTCAGCGGCAAAACAGTCTTCGCATTATAAATATTGTTTTGGTGCGGATTTTATGCCTAATTTCTGCTGTCCGGTTGCGCGGACAAATCACTCTGAGGGGACTTCATGCTTGAACCACTGATTATCACCGGCAGCGCGGCTGGCATTTTTGCAGCGCTGGTCTTTGGCTATCTGCTCGGTTCAATCCCCTTTGGTTTGCTGCTCACCCGCATGGCGGGTCTCGGCGATGTGCGCTCCATCGGCTCCGGCAATATCGGCGCGACCAATGTGTTGCGTACCGGCAATAAGAAAATTGCCGCTGCTACCCTGCTCTGCGATATGCTCAAAGGCACGATCGCCGTGCTGGTTGCGGCCTATTTCGGCCGTGATTACGCGCTTGCCGCTGGTCTCGGGGCTTTTCTTGGCCACCTCTTTCCGGTCTGGCTTGGCTTCAAAGGCGGCAAAGGTGTTGCCACTTATCTCGGTATTCTGCTGGGTCTGGCATGGCCGGGTGCACTGGTTTTTGCCGCAGTGTGGATCGTTATCGCGCTTCTCACACGCTATTCATCGCTCTCAGCGCTGATCGCCTGTATCATCGTTCCGCTTTCCATTCTCTATCTCGGGCTGACGAAAACAGCACTGCTCTTTGCAGTTCTGACGCTGATAATTTTTATCAAGCACCGTGCAAATATTGAACGGTTACTGAGCGGTACAGAAACCAAAATAGGATCAAAATAAATGATCGCAGAGACGGGTTCGCAGTCAAAAGGAATTCGTCTCTCAGATCAGCAGAGACTCAACTGGTTGCGGCTGATCCGCAGCGATAATGTCGGGCCTGCCAGTTTTCGCGATCTGATCGCCTATTGCGGCAGCGCTGCTGCCGCACTTGAGCACCTGCCGCAACTGGTGCGCTCCACAGCCAAACGCCCGCTGCGTATTCATACAATTGATGAAGCCGAACAGGAACTGGAAGCGATAGAACGCTCCGGTGCCAAACTTATCGGCATGGGCGAGCCCGAATATCCGTCCTATCTCAGACAAATCCTCAATCCTCCGCCACTGGTAACTGTGCTTGGAGATACAACGCTGTTCAGCAAACCGCCGGTGGCGATTGTCGGCGCACGAAATGCTTCTGCCACGGCCTGTGCCTTCACAAGCCAGCTGGTTCGCGATCTCGGGCAATCCGGCTGCGCCATCGTTTCCGGCTTTGCGCGAGGCATTGATACGGCGGCGCACAAAGCCAGCCTTGAGACAGGTACGATTGCCGTTCTGGCAGGCGGGCTTGACCGTCCCTATCCGCCGGAAAATATCCCGTTGCTCGACCAGATCATTGATAATGGCGGGGTCATTATTACTGAAATGCCGATGAGCTGGGTGCCACGCGCGCAGGACTTTCCGCGCCGCAACCGCATCATCGCCGGTCTGTCGCTCGGGCTTGCAGTGATTGAAGCGGCGCAGCGCTCCGGTTCGCTCATCAGCGCACGACTGGCCGCAGAAATGGGCAGGCTGGTATTCGCTGTGCCCGGTTCACCGCTTGATCCGCGTGCGAATGGTGCCAATTCTCTGCTCAAGAACGGCGCTATCATGCTCACCGAAGCACAGGATATTTTGGTTGCGCTGGAGCCGATGCTGCGTAAGGACAGTACGGCACAAATGCAGGCCGGAGCATTGTTCAATCAAGACACAGCACAGATTTTGATGAAACAACCGGCAAGTATCGGTTCCGATACCGGTAAAAACCCTGTTCCGGCACAAAATGATTATGAGCGTATCCGCAACGCTCTCAGCAACACCCCCGTTTCAGCGGATGTGATTATCCGCCACACAGGTCTCAGCGCCTCTGCCGTGCATCTGGCATTGCTGGAGCTTGATCTCGCGGGGCAGTTGCAACGCAGCGACAATGGTCTGGTTGCGCTTTTGCCCTCATAATAATCAGTTTTTCGTCATCCGGCCTGACTGGCTGCGCAAAACATCTGATGCCTCAACCCATGCCATTTCGATGAAATAAGCCAGCATCGGATAGTGGTTGGACTGAGCAATATGACGTAATTCCAGTAGTTTATCATGAACATAAATGATTTCATGATAGGACTTCTCTTTATCTGCCTTCATGAGCCCGCCTTAAGCCTAAATATATAAATTAAAGTACCAAATAAAATGTCATTCTATTGCAACCGGAACAGACAAATTTGATATGTACAATGCCTGAAATCAACCTATGATTACAAAATAAACAATGTCAACCTGTCGTTGTTTTGCGTAAAAAACAGTGGCTTGCTCTTGACCAATCTGATTTCGCTGTTCATTTGAATGACAAATATCCTGCCAGCCTGATGATTATCAACACTGGCGCAATCCGGGCATATCCGGCTGTGTACGTTAATCTGGACCCGCAATATGAATGTCGTTGTCGTTGAATCGCCCGCCAAGGCCAAAACAATCAATAAATATCTAGGCTCAGGCTATAAGGTTCTGGCCTCTTTCGGTCATGTCCGCGATTTGCCTGCAAAAGACGGCTCTGTTCGTCCTGATGAAGATTTTGCCATGAGCTGGGAGGTCGATGCGGCCTCTTCCAAACGTCTTTCCGAGATCGCCAAAGCGGTCAAGGAAAGCGACGAACTGATTCTGGCAACTGACCCTGATCGCGAAGGGGAAGCAATTTCATGGCATGTTCTGGACGTGCTGCGTCAGAAAAAAGTGCTCGGCTCCAAGCCGGTCAAGCGCGTGGTGTTCAACGCCATTACAAAAAATGCCGTGCTCGAAGCCATGGCCAATCCGCGTGAAATCGACGTGCCGCTGGTGGATGCCTATCTGGCACGCCGTGCGCTCGACTATCTGGTAGGCTTCACACTGTCGCCGGTTCTGTGGCGCAAATTGCCGGGTTCGCGCTCGGCTGGCCGCGTGCAGTCGGTGGCACTGCGCCTCGTTTGCGACCGTGAAACCGAGATTGAACGCTTCATCCGTGAAGAATACTGGAATATTGCCGCCCTGCTCCAGACACCGCGCAGCGATAATTTCACTGCCCGCCTGACTGTTGTTGACGGCAAGAAACTCGGCAAGCTCGATATTAAAAATGAAGAGCAGGCAAGTGCCATCCGCACCATGCTGGAAGGCGCTGCCTTCAATGTCATGAGCGTTGATGCCAAACCGACCAAACGTAATCCGGGCCCGCCATTCACCACTTCCACCTTGCAGCAGGCCGCCAGCGGTCAGCTCGGTTTCTCCGCATCGCGCACTATGCAGGTTGCGCAGCGCCTTTATGAAGGTATTGAGCTTGGCGGTGAAACCACCGGTCTGATTACCTATATGCGTACTGACGGTGTGCAGATGGCACCGGAAGCAATTTCCGCAGCGCGCAAAGCAATCGGCCAGACATTCGGCGATAATTATGTGCCGGAAAAGCCGCGTTACTATTCCACTAAAGCGAAAAATGCTCAGGAAGCGCACGAAGCGGTGCGTCCGACCGATTTCAGCCGTCATCCGAAAGAAGTGCGCAAATATCTCGACGAGGATCAGGCTCGCCTTTATGAGCTGATCTGGAAACGCGCTATCGCCAGTCAGATGCAGCCTGCCGATATTGAACGCACAGTCGTTGATATTGAAGCTAAAAACGGCGCCCGTTCGGCTGTATTGCGTGCCAATGGTTCGGTTGTCCGCTTCAACGGCTTTCTCGCGGCCTATACTGATCACCGCGAAGAAGAAGATGAAGACGAGGACAGCGCACGTCTGCCGCAGATCAATGCCGGTGAGACATTGAAGCGCGAGAAAATCGACGCAACCCAGCATTCGACTGAACCGCCGCCGCGCTATTCCGAAGCATCGCTCATCAAGCGCATGGAAGAGCTCGGCATTGGCCGTCCGTCGACTTATGCTGCAACGCTGAAAACTCTGGGTGACCGCGATTATGTTACGATGGATAAGCGCAAGCTGATCCCGCAGGCCAAAGGCCGTCTGGTCACCGCATTCCTTGAAAGCTTCTTTGAGCGCTATGTGGAATATGATTTCACCGCCGCGCTGGAAGAAAAGCTCGATCTGATTTCCGATGGCAAACTGGCATGGAAAGACGTGCTGCGCGACTTCTGGCAGGATTTCTCCGGCAATGTCGACAGCACCAAAGAACTGCGTGTTACCAATGTGCTGGATGCGCTCAATGAGCAGCTTTCCGCCCTTGCCTTCCCTGATCGCGGCGACGGTATGGATCCGCGTATCTGCCCGACCTGCGGCACCGGCAATCTCTCGCTGAAGCTAGGCAAATATGGTGCTTTCGTCGGCTGCTCCAACTATCCGGAGTGCAAATTCACCCGTCAGCTTGGTGGTGAAGGCGAAGGTGATGCAGCAGCTGCATCTGATGAACCAAAAGTGCTTGGTCAGGATCCGGTAACCGGTGAAGATATCACTGCGCGTACCGGCCGTTTCGGACCGTATATCCAGCGCGGTGAAGGCAAGGAAGCCAAGCGTTCCAGCCTGCCGAAAGGCTGGTCACTGGCTGAACTTGATCTGGAAAAAGCCTTGCAGCTTATCAATCTGCCGCGTGATGTGGGTCCGCATCCGGAAAGCGGCAAGATGATCACCGCAAGCCTCGGCCGTTACGGCCCTTATATTGCCCATGACGGCGCTTTCGCCAATGTCGACAGCATTGAGGATGTGTTTGAGATCGGCATCAACCGCGCTGTGACTGTGCTGGCAGAAAAAGCCGCTAAAGGCGGTCGTACCCGCGCAACACCGGCTGCGCTTGCCACACTCGGCGATCATCCGGATGGCGGCTCCATTACTGTGCGTGACGGTCGCTACGGCCCTTATGTTAATTGGGGTAAGGTCAATGCCACGCTGCCAAAGGGCAAAGATCCGGCAACGGTAACAATGGAAGAAGCGCTGGAGCTGATTACAGCGAAAGCCGGTTCTGCCAAGAAGACCACGAAGAAAGCCGCACCGAAAAAACCGGCGGCTCCGAAGAAGACAACCAAAGCCAAGGCTGCGGATGATGAAGCCAAACCGGTAAAAAAGGCAGCAGCCAAAAAGCCGGCAGCTAAAAAGACTGCGACTAAAGCAGCCGCTAAACCTAAAAAAGCGGATGCGGCTGAATAAGCAGCACAAAGCACGTAACACAGAGGGCACCATAGTTACTATGGTGCCCTTTTTATTTGCATCAGCTGAGCCACAGCAAATGTTTCCATTCTGTGCTGAAATGCTTTAAAGAGTTTTCAGGACTTTATGAAAAGTAAATATTAAGGATGACCGGATTGGCTCGCAGAATAGACCCTTCTTCTGACCGTAACAGCGGCTCAGGCAAACAAAAAAACCAGAAGGGCACAAAAAACAACAAGAGCTTTTCCGGTAAATCCAAAGTGAAGCCGCTCTCGGAAGCCTATCTTCCGACGAAGGAAGATATCCTCACTTTCATCACTGAAAATCCGGATCGCGCTGCCAAGCGTGATATCGCCAAGGCGTTCAATCTCAAGGGTGATGCCCGCATTTATCTCAAAGATATTTTGCGCGAACTGGCCGATGACGGACAGGTGGAAAAGCGCGCCAAGAAACTGTCACGCCCGAATACCCTGCCTCCAATTGCTCCGCTGACCATTACCGGTCGCGACAGTGATGGCGGCCTGATTGCACGTCCGATTGAGTGGAATGGTGAAACAGCAGCGCCGCTGGTACTGCTGCACCGGACACACAAGGATAAAGGCCCGACAGTTGGTGTTGGCGATCAGGTTCTGGCGAAAATCTTTGCCAGCTCCGATAAAAGCGCCGCGCCCTATACCGGCCGCGTCATCAAAAAGCTGGAAAAACGCGATAATGCCGTGCTTGGTGTTTTGCGCCAGTTGCAGAGCGGCGAATACCGTCTTGAGCCGGTCAACCGCAAACAGAGTGAAATCAGCATTGATGCGCAACATCTGAACGGTGCTGAACCGGGTGATCTGGTTGAGGCGATCCCGCATCAAAAAAGCCGTTTTGGCCTGCCGCAGGGTAAGATTGAACAGGTGATCGGCTCAATCGGCAGTGAAAAAGCGCTGTCGATGATTGCGATTCACGAATATGAAATACCGCATATTTTCCCTGAAAGAGCGATTGAGCAGGCGGAAAATGCCAAGCCTGCAACAATGGCGCATCGTGAGGACTGGCGCTCACTGCCACTGGTCACCATCGATCCGGCTGACGCTAAAGATTATGACGATGCGGTTTTTGCCGAACCGGATACTGATCCGGCCAATGAAGGCGGCTTTGTTATTGTCGTGGCGATTGCCGATGTCAGCCATTATGTACAGCACGGTTCCTCGCTTGACCATGAAGCACTGAAGCGCGGCAATTCGGTCTATTTCCCTGACCGCGTGGTGCCGATGCTGCCGGAACGCATCTCCAATGATTTATGCTCGCTGCGTGAAGGTGTTGACCGTCCGGCCATGGCAGTGCGCATTATCATCGGTGCAGATGGCCGCAAACGCTCGCACAGCTTCCACCGCATCATGATGCGCTCTATTGCCCGCCTCGCCTACCAGCAGGCACAGGCGGCCATTGACGGCGCTCTGGATGAGAAGACCGAACGCGTTATTGATATCAGCCTGAAGCCGCTGTGGAAGGCCTATGCGGCGCTGAAAAAAGCCCGCGACAAGCGCGAGCCGCTGGAGCTTGATCTGCCGGAGAAGAAACTGATCCTCGACGATCAGGGACAGGTGCTGAAAGTTATCGTGCCTGACCGGCTCGATGCGCATAAGCTCATCGAAGAATTTATGATTCAGGCCAATGTCGCCGCCGCTGAAACATTGGAAGCAAAAAACCAGCCGCTGATCTATCGTATTCATGATCTGCCGTCGCTGACCAAGCAGGAATCCCTGCGTGACTTCCTCAAGACACTGGAAATCAGCCTTGCCCGCGGTGCGGAACTGCGCCCGAGTCAGTTCAACGGCATTCTGTCCCGCGTTCGGGGTACAGACCATGAAGAACTGGTCAATCAGGTGGTACTGCGCTCGCAAAGTCAGGCCGAATATAATACCGATAATATCGGCCATTTTGGTTTGAATCTGCGCCATTACGCGCATTTCACCTCGCCGATCCGCCGTTATGCTGACCTGATCGTGCATCGTGCGCTGATCCGCGCGCTCAATCTGGGACCCGATGGTCTGAGCAATGACGAGATTGGCGAATTGCCTGCCATTGCGCTCAGCATTTCCCAGACAGAGCGCCGCGCCATGCTGGCCGAGCGTGAAACGACAGATCGTCTGATCGCCCATCATCTGGCCGAACAGGTTGGCAATGAGTTTCAGGCGCGTGTGCAGGGTGTGACCAAAGCCGGTCTGTTTGTGACCCTTGCGACATATGGTGCCGACGGCTTTATTCCCATTTCCACTTTGGGCCGGGAATATTATCACTATGATGAAGCCGGTCATTCTGTCGCCGGTGAAAGGTCTGGCAAAGGCTATCGTCTTGGCGACAGTGTGGAAGTACGGCTCGTTGAAGCGCAGCCGGTTGCCGGAGCACTGCGTTTTGAAATGCTGACAGAACCGCGTTTGCTGCCTGCATCCTTGCAATCGCACCACAAAGCTACCAAATTCAGCCGCAAGGCGGGGAAATCCCGCACCGGCGGTCCGGCCAGAGGCAAACCAGCCCATATTTCGCGTAAAAGCAAAAGATAACCCCGACACAGGTATTGGGAGACGATGATGAGCAGCGATCAGACCCTGACACAGACGGAAACGCAGGTTTTCGGCGGCGAGAAGACAAAACCCGCCCGCACCCCGCGCCCGTTGGGACAAGCCATGCAGCGCGGTTTTCTCTCCCGCTGCCCGCATTGCGGTGACGGCAAATTGTTCCGCTCCTTCCTGCGTCCGGTTGCTAATTGCTCTGTCTGTAATGAAGATTACACACCGCAGCGTGCCGATGATCTGCCTGCCTATCTGACCGTGCTGATTGTCGGCCACGTCGTCGTCGCGCTGTTCATGATGGTGGAAAATATGGGCGGCCTGTCACTCTGGGGGCATCTGGCTATCTGGGGGCCGGTGACCATTCTGATGTCACTGGTGCTGCTGCAGCCGATCAAGGGTGCCACCATCGGCCTGCAATGGGCGCTTTATATGCATGGCTTTGATAAAGAAAGTCAGCAGGAATATATCTGACGCAAATGTCAGGACATAAAACAGACCACGCTTTGCAGGATATGCACCGGCCGGATGATGCGGCAGCTTTGAGTAATCAGGGCACCGCAACATCCCGCATTATACGGCCGCGTGATGCTGCCTCACTCATCCTTATCGACCGCAATGGCAATGAGCCGCGTATTCTCATGGGGCGCCGCGCCCGTGCGATGCATTTCATGCCGGATATGTTTGTCTTCCCTGGCGGCGGTACAGAAGCGCAGGACGGCAGAATTAATGCTGCCAACAGCCTCAGGCCGCAGGATGAAGCAAAATTGCTGGCAGGGCTTGGCAAACGTGCCAGTACACAACGCGCGCGTGCGCTTGCAATGACTGCAATACGCGAAACCTATGAGGAAACCGGCCTGCTGCTCGGTACGCCGCATGATGATGCGCAAACACATCCGTGGACAGGTTTTGCCCGCAGCAATCACCTGCCCGATTTATCGCAGCTGCGCTATGTGGCGCGCGCGATCACCCCGCCCGGTCATGTGCGCCGCTATGATGCGCGTTTCTTTGCCAGTTTTCTGGATGAAATCAGCCCGGAGCTCCCTGCCCGAAACAGTAATCCGGCTGACATAAGCGCTATAGAATCATCTGCTTATAATGAGCCGGAATTGTCTGATTTGAAATTTGTGAGCTTTTCCGAAGCTTTTAATCTCAATATTGCAGCGATTACGCGCATTATTTTGCGGGATATCGAAAAACTCCTGCTCGAAGACAGGGATTTGTCCTCTATATATCCGGTTCCGTTCTATCGTAAACGGCATGGCCGTCATGTCCGTGAGGTGATTTAAGTTTCATGCAGCAAGACCATCTTTCAACTGAACCCGCATCAGAGGTACTTCAACCAACGCAATGGCGCTCTCTTGGCGCAGCCATTGCCACGATCAGTGCCGTTGGTGCAGCGATCGGCCTTGGTATTCCGCTGCTGAGTGTGCTTCTGGAAAGCCGTGGCTATTCAGCCAGCACCATCGGTGCAAATACGGCTGTTGCCGGTCTTGCATCGCTGTTCGGCGCAGCGCTATCCGCGCGTATCGGCTCCTATCTGGGCGTTGCACGCTCAATGATGCTGATGCTGTTCATCAGCGGTCTATCCTTCCTCGGTTTCTATCTGTTTCCGAATATTATTGCATGGTTTGCACTGCGCGTTTCCTTGCATTTCGCGCTCACAGTGCTGTTTGTGCTGTCTGAATATTGGGTCAATACCTCTGCCCCGCCTGCCAAACGCGGACTGGTGCTTGGTATATACGCGACATGTCTTTCACTCGGCTTCGCAGTCGGCCCGTGGCTGTTCTCAATCATCGGCAGCGGCGGCTTCATGCCATTTGGTATCGGTATCGTCATCATTGCGCTGGCAGCCTTCCCTGTCATGATTGCCAGTAAAGACAGCCCTGAATTTGAGGAAGGTGAACATGTTCCCTTCATGCCTTATATTTTCGCCGTTCCGGCAGCGACAATGGCGGTTTTCGTCTATGGTGCAGTGGAAACCGGCGGTTTTGCCCTGTTTCCGGTCTTTGGCACGCGTGTCGGCCTCAATGAAGGCGATGCCGCGCTGCTGCTGACTATGGTCGGTCTCGGCAATGTGCTGATGCAGATTCCGCTCGGCCTCGTCTCCGACCGTATCGGTGACCGCCGTATTCTGCTGCTGATTTGTGCTATTATCGGTTTTGCCGGTATGGTGCTGCTGCCTTATGTTGTCAGCAACTGGTATCTGATGGCAGTTCTGCTACTGATCTGGGGCGGTGTGGTTGCCGGTCTTTACACTGTCGGCCTCGCCCACCTTGGTTCGCAATTGCAGGGACGTGAGCTTGCTTCGGCCAATGCCGCGTTCATTTTCTGCTATGGCATCGGTATGCTGGCAGGCCCTCAGGCAGCCGGTGTCGGTATGGATTTGCTGGGAGCAACAGGTTTCCCGGTCACTTTATCACTCTTTTTTGCAGCATTTATCATAATTCTGCTTATCAGACTGGTAGTTCGTAAACAGCGGGCTTGACTTTTCGGCGTGTATCCGTAGTGTCGCGCCAAATTCCCGCACCCGGATGAAATCGCCGGACAAGCAGGCGGTTTTATTATTTAAAAGAGCAGGATATCGTTATGGCTAAGGCTACAACAATTAAAATCAAGCTGTTGTCGACCGCAGACACAGGCTTCTTCTACGTAACCAAGAAGAACAGCCGTACAATGACTGAAAAAATGACAAAGCGTAAATACGACCCGGTTGCTAAGGCACACGTCGAATTCAAAGAAACCAAAATCAAATAATTCTGGTTTCGGTTATTAAAAAAAACCCGGACTGTTATCAGCCCGGGTTTTTTGTTGTCTGAATGCAGAGCATTTCTGATTGGTAATTTGTGTCGAAACCGTAATTAAGGCGCCCAATCTGTCTGCTGCAAAACAATACGGTAACCGTCCGGATCTTCGAAAGTTACCCCTTTCTTGTCCCAATAGGGATTGAAGGCGCTCACAGGTACAAAGCCGGTCGCTTTCATACGCTCAACAGCATTTTCCCACTCGGCATGATCCGGCAAATAAAAAACCAGCAGATTCTCTTTGGTTGGTGCCTTACCGGCCTGATGCTTATCGGTGCGTGTAAATGCAAAATGATAGGGCACATTTTCACGCCCCATAATGATCGCGTCAAAACCGTCATGATCCTGAAAACTATCAAGAACTGTCATTCCTAAACCATCCCGATAAAAGGGAAGCAGTGCATCCGGATTATCTGTCGGCCTTACAATGCGGAACGTAGGAATTTTCATCATTCACCTCAGTTAGGCGAAATCCTGTAACTACAGGTCGCCGAGATAGGACTTGATCGTCTCAATAAAGCGCGGCACGGAGATCGGCTTGGAAATATAGGCCTCGCAACCGCCCTGACGAATACGCTCTTCATCGCCCTTCATAGCAAAGGCTGTGACGGCAATAACCGGAATGGCTTTCAGGTCGTCATCTTCTTTCAGCCATTTTGTGACTTCAAGACCGGAGACTTCTGGCAGCTGAATATCCATCAAAATCAGGTCGGGATGGTGGATTCGCGCCAGATCCATAGCTTCAAGACCATTGCGCGTACGGATGGTTTCATAACCGCTGGCTTCAATCAGATCGCGGAAAAGCTTCATATTCAGCTCATTATCTTCAACGATCATTACTTTTTTGGTCATGAAAAAATACCTTATTACTCAGAACATTGTCTGAATATATCCGCGTGCTGGCCGCAGCATTTCGTAGTTTTCGGCTCACGTCAATTACCACGCACGGGTACAGCACACAGAGACCATGATTATTCCAACCCCATCAGCATAGCATTGAACAATGACCAAAATGCTCCTAAACAGCTTTCATACAGCTAAAGATGCAATTACAGTTGCCAAAACGTAAAAGCCAGCCGGATATAAAATGTCAAAAACCATCTTGAATCAAAGCGATGCTGAAAATCTGGCCATTGAAGCTCTGGTCTTTCTGGCGCAGCAACCAGATCTGATGAATCGCTTTTTGTCCCTCACCGGTATTGAAGTCTCATCTATCCGCGAAGCCGCAGGTGAACCGGCTTTTCTGACCGGTGTTTTGCAGTTCTATCTGGCGCATGAGCCAACGCTCATGCAGTTTTGTGAAGCCACCGGCCATAAGCCGGAGAGCATGAATCAGGCGCTGCGCTTTCTGCCGAACGGCGACAGTGCTTACGACCAATCCATGTAAGTGTGACCTCCTGCATCGCTGCAGATTGTGTATAAAATTCGCTGGCGCTTGAAACCATCTGCCTGTATTGTGCAAATGTTCTGCTTATGTTCGGATCATGATACAGGTTTTTACGATGGTCAACGGTGTTTCCGGTTATTTTGCTGAGGCCGATCCGCAGGCAGGTTTCTGCCGCGATTGCCTGACTGTGCAGAAAAAACGCCGTAGTGAACCGAGACCACGCTGCAGCGCTTGCGGCAGCCCGCGTCTGGTACGTCATGAAGAGCTATATGATTTAAGCTTTGCACATATTGATTGCGATGCTTTTTACGCCTCCATTGAAAAACGCGACAATCCTGAACTGCGTGACAAGCCGGTGATTGTCGGCGGCGGCAAGCGTGGTGTGGTTTCTACCTGCTGCTATATTGCGCGTATTCACGGCGTGCGTTCTGCCATGCCGACCTTCAAAGCTATTGAGCTCTGCCCGCAGGCCATATTCGTTAAGCCGAATATGGAGAAATACCGCAAGGTCGGGCATCAGATTCGCCAAATGATGTTTGATCTCACGCCATTGGTCGAACCGCTTTCGATTGATGAGGCATTTCTGGATTTGCGCGGTACGGCCAAACTGCACCGTGCGCCGCCTGCTCTTGTGCTGGCAGAATTCGCCCGCCGGATTGAACAGGAAATCGGCATCACCGTTTCTGTCGGCTTGTCCTATTGCAAATTTCTGGCGAAACTTGCCTCAGACATGGAGAAGCCGCGTGGTTTCTCGGTGATCGGGGAAAAGGAAACACTGGATTTTCTGAAGCCTAAGCCGGTCGGTATGATCTGGGGTGTCGGCAAGGCGCTCAATGCCAAGCTCAATGCTGACGGTATTCAGACCATTGGACAGCTCCAGCAAATGGAAGAATCTGCGCTGATGAAGTCCTATGGCGTGATGGGGCAGCGTCTCTACCGCCTCTCCCGCGGCATGGACACGCGCACAGTGCAGCCTGAAAGTGAGATGAAGAGCATCTCCAATGAAACCACGTTTGATATTGATATCGCCAAGGCTGAGGAATTGGTGCCGGTTCTGCGTGCACTATCGGAAAAAGTTGCCGGACGGCTGAAACATGGCGAGATTGCCGGTCATACAGTGGTGCTGAAACTCAAAACCAAGGATTTCCAAAGCCGTACACGCAATCATCGTCTGAGCGATCCTACGCAGCTTGCCGACAGGATTTTCCGCACCGGCCTTTATATGCTGCAAAAGGAAATTGACGGCACCAAATATCGTCTGCTCGGCATCGGCGTGACCGACCTCACCGATCCGGTAAAGGCTGATCCGCCGGATCTCGTGGATATCAAAGCCGGCAAGCGTGCGGCGGCTGAAACTGCCATTGATAAGCTACGCTCAAAATTCGGCTCGAAGACAGTGGAAACCGGCTATACATTCGGCAAAGGCAATCTCGCGCGACCGCAAACACCGTCAGACAAATAAATGCACTCAGCTATTTGGAAGATAAAACAATGATTATCAGGCCTGCCCGATTGAGTGATGCTGAAGCCATGAGCCGCATTTTGACAGATATTATTGCAGTTACACAACGGCAGCGCCCGCATGATCAGGATTTCGTGCGCGATACTTATATCAATAACCCGCATGGCATTCTGTGCAGCGTGGCAGAAGATGCAAATGGTGAGGTTTTGGGCTTCCAGTCGCTGATCCGCGCAGCTGAGGGCAATAAATACGGTGTTAGCGCAGGTTGGGGCATTATCGGCACACATGTCAGCCCGCGTGCTGCCAGACGTGGTGTCGGCAAGGCACTGTTTTCCGCAACAAAACTTGCTGCTGAAAATACAGGCCTGCAAAATATTGATGCGACTATCGGCGTGGATAATACCAACGGGCTTGCTTATTATGACGCAATCGGTTTCCAAAGCTATCGCACCGGCGACAATACAATCTGCAAGCGTTTCAGCGTTTTCTGAAACCGGCCGCATCCCGTTTTCCCACCGTTTTATCAACGAATAAATTGCTAATAAAAGCCATGTCATCATTTCTTCATGGAAGTGACATTTGTCTGAAACAGAGAACGGCGAAATCTCCCCTCAATGTCTGAATCAAAAAGTGGCAGGCCATAGCGAAAATGGTGGTTTCGAGCACCGGAACGCAGCGTATATATAAGTACGTGAGTACCGGAAGCGTAGAAATTGCCATTTGCAGCAAGGCATGGCGGCTTTTGGATCAGAGATCCAGAATTTTATCCAACATTCGGGGATATTCATGTCGCGCCGTTCTATGAGACTTTCTCTCATCACCGCTCTTACTGCCACTCTGGCAAGTTCCGTTGCTTTTTCCGCTTCGGCTGAGCCGGTTTTCAATCGCATCGCCAGCTTTGCAGTCGCCGATAACCTGCCGAAAGATGCAGATGCAAAAGCGGCAACCTCCTCCGAAATCATTACGGTTTCGGAAGATGGCAACACGCTGATTTATTCCGACAGCCCGTATGGCGGCATCGGTTTTGTTGATATTACCGACCCTAAAAACCCTAAAGCCGGTGGCGTTCTTAAAGTTGAAGGCGAACCGACATCAGTTGCCGTTGCAGGCAAGCGCGTTTTCGCCGGTGTCAACACATCTGAAAGCTATGTGAAGCCATCCGGCCGTCTGGATGTCATTGATATTGCATCGCGCAAGGTTGAAATGAGCTGCGATCTCGGCGGTCAGCCGGATTCCGTTGCCGTTTCACCGGACAAGACATTCCTCGCCGTTGCTATTGAGAATGAGCGCGATGAAGACCTGAATGACGGCGAGCTGCCACAGCTGCCAGCCGGTAATCTGGTTATTCTCAATCTCAAAGACGGCACACCGGATTGCAAAACCATGAAAGTGGTTGATCTGACCGGTATTGCAGAAGTTGCACCGGAAGATCCGGAACCGGAATTTGTTTCCATCAACAGCAAGAATGAAATTGCTGTTACCCTTCAGGAAAACAACCATATTGCGATCGTCAATGCTGCTTCCGGCAAGATCACTGCACATTTCTCTGCCGGTTCTGTTGACCTCGACAAGATCGATACCAAGAAAGACGGGCAGATCAAATTCAACGGCGAGATGAAAAATGTCTCCCGCGAGCCGGACACCATCAAATGGGTTGGCGATGACCGTCTGCTGACCGCCAATGAAGGCGATTATAAAGGCGGCTCCCGCGGCTTCACGATCTTCGACAAGACCGGCAAAGTGACTTACGAATCCGGCAATACGCTGGAGCACAAGATTGCTGCGCACGGCCATTATCCGGAAAAGCGCAACAAGAAAGGCGTTGAGCTGGAAGGTGCCGAGGTCGGTCGTTTTGGCGAGACCAACTATCTCTTCGTTGCCAGCGAGCGTGGCTCGATGGTCGGTGTTTATAAAGATACCGGTAAAGATCCTGAATTCGTTCAGCTGCTACCGTCGGGCATCGGCCCTGAAGGTGTTCTGGCGATCCCGTCACGTAACCTGCTGGTAACCGCTAATGAAACTGATCTGGGTGAAGACGGCGCCGCCCGCTCCCATGTGATGATTTATGAGCTGCAAGACAAAGCCGCTGATTATCCGCAGCTGGTTTCCGAACTAACGGAAGAAGGCACACCAATCGCTTGGGGCGCGCTCTCCGGTCTGGTTGCTGATGAAAGCAAAGATGGCATTCTCTATGCAGTCTCTGACTCTGCTTATTTTGCTGCGCCGACAATCTACACGATTGACGCCAACCAGAAGCCTGCGAAAATCACCTCTACGCTGCTCGTCAAGCGCGGTAAAGATGCAGCGCAAAAGATTGATCTTGAAGGCATTACGACCGATGGCAAAGGCGGTTTCTGGCTGGCCAATGAAGGCGACCAGAAGAAACTGGTACCGCATGCCATTCTCAATGTGAACGACAAAGGCGAGATCAAAAAAGAAATTGCTTTGCCTGAAGACCTGCTCAAGCATCAGACCCGTTTTGGTATTGAAGGCATCACCCGCACCGGTGAAGGCGACAATGAAACGCTCTGGATGGTTGTACAGCGCGAATGGGCTGATGATGACAAAGGTACTGTCAAAATCCTCAGCTACAATCTGAAGAGCGAAGAATGGGCTGCCGTTTCCTATCCGCTGGATAAGAAAGAAAAAGGCTGGGTCGGCCTGTCAGAAATCACTGCCCATGACGGTCAGCTTTACATTGTTGAGCGTGATAACCTGATCGGCAATGAAGCTGTCAACAAGCGCCTCTACAAAGTGGCAATGGCTGATCTGAAACCAGCGAAGATCGGTGAGAAACTGCCGCTTGTCAGCAAAACACTGGTTTATGATTTCATTCCTGACCTCAAGAAGCTCAACGGTTTTGTGCCGGATAAACTTGAAGGCTTCGCCATCGACAAAAACGGCATCGGCTATGTTGTGACCGATAATGACGGTGTGGATGACTCCAATGGTGAAACCCAGTTCTTCACCGTTGGCAAAGTCAGTGAGTTGAAAGTTAAATAAGCCTCTCAAGGCCATCAAAAGAAAGGCCGCGCTGCATAACAGCGCGGCCTTTTTCTTATCATTTTGCAGGTAATGATTTCGCCAGAAAGGCAATAATCATATCAGCGACTTCACGATGTATTGCCTCTCGGCCGCGCTCTCCGCCGTCTTTACAGACAATACCGTCACCCGGGGTTTCTGCCTCGATAAGTTCTGCCGCACCGGCCTTGCATATCTGCATGAAACTGAAATGCATGGCATCCGCAATCTCAACATATTGCGCGGTTTTTGCAGGCATATTGGTAGCGACATAGCCGGATTCCAGTTTCGCAGGCAGATCACCGATATCAACGCCTGCCCCAAAGATCAGCGCCGGTACAGTAATGCTGTTCAGGCTCTCCGGAGTGAAACCACGCGCCAAGCCCAAATCAAGCGAGACAATTGCTCCAACACGCGGGTCGGCCTTCATTGTTTTAAGCTTTTCAGCTGCCACTTCGGCTCGTGGCGTAATCAGCTCACTCGCCAGACCACAAGTGCGCGGATTGGGTTGCTCTGTGCAATCCCTGTCAAATCGCGCAGGGTCAAACTGTGCGCCGGCCAGAGCGACAACAGACCAGCCTCCGAGTGAATGACCAATTGCGGCAATGCGGCTTGGCTCAACCTTGCCCGCTAAGGCGCTGTCAGTGGTCACAGCATCAATCACACGACTGAGATCATGCCCCCGCTCCCAGAGCTGCGCAGCCTGTTCCTTATCGCGATTGAACGTCGTTGTGCCCGGATGATCCGGCGCGGCAACGATATAGCCCTGCCCGACTAGCTCACCTGCCAGCCAGTTCAGGTTACGCCAACTACCGCCATAACCATGCGACAACACCACAAGCGGATGCGTTTTTCCGTCCGGTGCTGCGCCCTTAACGGCCTGAATGCCAATAAATGCTGGATTTTCACCAACAGTCTCGGCTGCTTTTGTGTCGGATGCCGGATACCAAAGCGCGACTTTCAAGTCACGCTTGCCGCTCTTATCTGCCAGTTCGGTTTGCCGGAAACCCACCTGCTCATTTGCAGAGGCCAAACTGCCTGTCAGCGTCAAAATGCCAAGCCCTGCCGCCAATACAGCCACTGTCTGTTTCATCATTCCAATCTCCGCTGATATTCTTTTTCGTTACTGGCATTACAACCCAATCATAAAAAGAGCGACCTGAAACATGATCAAGGTCGCTCATTTATCACTTCATTTTTGAATGCCGATTATTTCAGCGGAATATAGATCTCGGTCACGCTTTCAGGATTCATCGGCCCGAGAAAACGCGCACCGCTATATTCAAATTCCGGCCCTTCATCAGGCTGCATGCCTGCGCTTGGTAGCCATTCCGAATAGGCCGCGCGGAATGTTTCCGGCAAAGTCGTCACTTCACCCTGATGCTCAACTTTCGCGTAATAGCGTCCCGGAATTTCCATGGCGACCAGTCCTTCAGGAATGGTTGCATCTGCGCCAACCGGAAGACCCGCAATATAACGCCACTGGCCGTCTTCCAGCGGCTGGCAAATGCCGAAAGTGCCGACAGGCTCATTCAGGCGTTCAATCTCATGCTCACGCGCTTCAAAACGATCCCACATTTGCGCGATGCTGCCCTCATCCTCAGGATACCAGCACATGCCGATAATCCGTTGAGCAGCGAAGAAAACACGTTCAGGCTTTTGTAATTCAGGCATTTTACGCTCCGGTTGTGCGAGATAGCGATAAAGATGATCGAGGGTTTTCTGACGGCGGTTAATGTCAGCCTCAAGCTGCACTGCATGATTTTGCAGGCTTGCATGCATCTTCTCCACACTGTCCAGACCGCCACTGGCAGCCAGTGCTTTGATCTCATCCAGAGCCATACCAAGCTGCCTCAGCCAGACAATGCGCCCCAGTGTTACGATCTGTTCCGGCCGGTAATAGCGGTAGCCATTATCCTGCCCGCTCAGGCAGGGGCTGAACAGACCGATACTGTCATAATGGCGCAGTGTTTTTGTCGTTACCCCTTGGGAGCGCGCCATTTGTCCTATTGTGAGCATGCTTTCTCCTTGTGACTATCATCGCACAAGTTATGCAGGCTTGCCCTTAGGTTAAGGTCAAGTGCTTTCTTTTAAAAAAGATTTTATCCGCAGGAATAGTGAAGATTGCCCGCCGGAAGCGGGCATAGCAATTTGCTGCTTGACTCTAGTTCCGCAGGCCAAAGCCCTGCAACAAGCGGCGGATCGCATAATCCGGTTTTCCGGATGTAAACACCGCCAGATCATCATGATGATGCAGAATCTTGTCTTTATTCTCAGGCAGCAGCGACAACATGCGCCGGGCGATTGCTTCAGCCGGATCAAGCCAGTCAACCGGCCACGGCGCTAAACGACGGAATACATTGGCGAGAAACGGATAATGCGTGCAGGCAAGCACCACGATATCCGTACGCTTACCGTCTTTCTCAATGAAGCATGGTGTGATTTGCTCAAGCACCAGCTCATCATCAATCTTTTCGCCGCGGATATGCGCTTCCGCCAAAGTGGCAAGCCGGTCAGCACCGACAAGACGCACATGGCATTGTGTGGCAAAAGACTGGATCAGATCACGCGTATAGGCACGCTTAACCGTGCCCGGCGTTGCCAGAACCGAGACAAGACCGGAATTGGTGCGCTCAGCGGCGGGTTTAATTGCCGGAACCGTGCCGACAAAAGGCGTATCGGGAAAAGCCTGTCGCAGATCATCGAGCACCAATGTGGACGCCGTATTACAGGCAATCACGCAAAGCTGAGGATGAAACCGGCGGATCAGATCAGCAAACAGGCTGACAATACGCTCGCGCAAGGCCGGTTCTTCCCATGAACCATAAGGAAAACCTGCATCATCAGCCACATAGATAAAATGGCGGTCGGGCATCAGCACCCGCGCCTCGCGCAACACGGTCAGACCGCCGATACCGCTATCAAAAACGATGACCGGCGCATCCTGCCTGCTGGAAATATTGGTTGCTGTATATTGCGCGAGATGGTGCATCGCAAACCTGCCTCAGGACTTTTCGTCCGGTTTATCCTGCTCAGTATTCTGTGTCTCGTCTTTATGCACTCTGGCTCTACCTTCTGGAGCGGCATCATTGGGTATTCTGGCGCGGCCTTCGGGCGCGCCGGATCCACGCGGGCTCTTCGGTGAGAAATAATCCAGCGAGGTCAGCACGCCGCGCAGCAAGCGGATTTCAGCTTCCGCAAATGCCGGACGGGTCAGCACTGCCCGCAGATTATTCACCATGATCTCCTTACGCGCTTCTGGCCGGAAATAACCGCGCGTATCCAGAGCTTCCTCCAAATGATTAAAGAAACCGTGTAGATATTCTTTATTGGCCGGTTGCAGTTCAGGCCCGCGGAAAACCGTGTCCGTTTCATTTTCCAGACCGGATTTCATCCATTCATAGGACATCAGCAACACAGCCTGCGCGATATTGAGCGAGGCAAAGGCCGGATTGACCGGAAAAGTCACCAGCTCATCGGCCAGACCAACTTCATCATTTTTCAGGCCGACGCGTTCACGCCCGAACATGATGCCGGTTTTCTCACCGGTACGGAATTTCTGGCGCAGGATTTTACCTGCTTCCACGGGACCGCGCACCTGCTTGAAACCGTCGCGCTCGCGGGCGGTTGTGGCATAGACAAAATTCAGATCAGCCAGCGCTGACGGCAGATCATCATAGAGCACAGCACTATCGATAATATGGTCAGCCTTGCTGGCGGCAGAGCGTGCTTTGTCATTCGGAAAAGCTTCACGCGGATTGACCAGACGCAATTCGCCAAGGCCGAAATTCGCCATAGCGCGTGCCACCATGCCGATATTTTCCGGCAATTGCGGCTCCACAAGAATGATTGCTGGACCTTCTGAAATCATCGGGCGCTGTTTGTCTGTACCGGCCATTATCTTCTCAAAACTCGAACTTCACGCGCAAAACGAGACATTCCGCATGCGCTTTTCGCGCTTTTCTTAAACGGAAGAGTGACGGAATTCAAACCATGCATGACAATTAAACAGGTCTCAGTTCAAAAAACTGAATCGCCCGCAACCTGTACGGCTCTGTCATGCAGCGAAGCGAAGCATATCTCACACCATCGTGAACAAATAAATTGCCCTCTGACAGTATAAAAACCCGTTATCTCCTGCGTTTTTTATTATTCCTGTTCTCAAGGCGTCGTTAGCACTTTGCCTCTCGCCTAAGCAGTGCTATGAGAGGCGCAACTTCATGAAGGAGAGGTTTTAATGGCAAAGATCAAAGTTGCAAATCCCGTTGTTGAGCTTGACGGCGATGAGATGACCCGCATCATCTGGCAGTTTATCAAAGACAAACTCATCCATCCATATCTCGACATCGATCTGAAATATTATGATCTGTCGGTAGAACACCGCGATGCAACCAATGATCAGGTTACCATCGACGCAGCGAATGCTATCAAAGAGCACGGCGTTGGTGTGAAATGCGCCACCATCACCCCTGATGAAGCCCGCGTTGAAGAATTCAAACTCAAGAAAATGTGGAAATCGCCAAACGGCACCATCCGCAACATTCTCGGCGGCGTAATTTTCCGCGAACCAATCATCTGCAAAAACGTACCACGTCTGGTGCCGGGCTGGACTCAGCCGATCATCGTTGGCCGTCATGCTTTCGGTGACCAGTACCGCGCGACTGATTTCAAATTCCCGGGCAAAGGCAAGCTGTCGATCAAATTCGTTGGTGAAGACGGCGAAACCATTGAACACGAAGTCTATGATGCACCATCATCCGGTGTAGCTATGGCTATGTACAATATCGACGAATCCATCCGTGAATTCGCACGCGCATCGCTGAACTACGGCCTGCAGCGCGGCTATCCGGTTTATCTGTCGACCAAGAACACCATTCTCAAAGCCTATGACGGCCGTTTCAAAGATATCTTTGAAGAAGTGTATCAGGCTGAATTTGCTGAGAAGTTCAAAGAAGCCAAGATCTGGTACGAACACCGCCTGATCGACGACATGGTTGCTTCGGCTCTGAAATGGTCCGGCGGCTATGTCTGGGCTTGTAAGAACTATGACGGCGACGTGCAGTCCGACATCGTGGCACAGGGCTTCGGCTCGCTCGGCCTGATGACCTCGGTTCTGATGACACCGGATGGCAAGACCGTTGAAGCAGAAGCTGCTCACGGTACTGTAACCCGTCACTATCGTCAGCATCAGAAGGGTGAGGAAACCTCAACCAACTCGATCGCTTCGATCTTCGCATGGACCCGTGGCCTCGCGCACCGCGCCAAGCTCGACGACAATGCCGAGCTGAAGCGCTTTGCCGATACACTGGAAAAAGTCTGCGTAGACACAGTTGAATCCGGCTACATGACCAAGGATCTGGCTCTGCTGATCGGTCCGGACCAGCCTTGGCTGTCGACAACAGGCTTCCTCGACAAGATCGACGAAAACCTGCAGAAAGCAATGGCTGCTTAATCAGTCATGATTTGTAAAAGCCCCGCCTGAATAATCAGGCGGGGCTTTTTCTATTTGAACACGCTCTCTCATGCGGATTAATCATCACCGCCAAGCTGTGAATCCGCTATAAGTTATACTGTAAAACAATACCGGAATGCCTGTAATGACCACCCAAGACCCGTTCGGAAAAAGTGAAAATGCCTTAGCCGTTGTGCTGGCCTTAGCAATGGTTCCGGCACTGGGATTGGGTTTTGCACGTTTTGCCTATGCGCTTGTGCTGCCGGATATGCGTGCCGATCTGCACTGGTCCTATGCAGATGCGGGCTGGATGAATACCAGCAACGGGATCGGCTATCTGTTCGGCGCTTTGCTCGCATCGCGCCTGCTGCGCTATATCAGTGCCTATAAAATGATGATCATCAATATCTGGCTGGTTGTCGCTTCGCTGGCATTCTGCGCGGTCTTCCGCGATGTGCTTATTCTCAACCTGCTGCGATTTATTGCCGGTCTCAGTGCAGGTCTGGCTTTTGTGGCCGGTGGCCTGCTGACAACCGGTCTTGCTCAACGCCATCCTGAACGCAGTTCGGTTATTCTCGGTATTTTCTATGCAGGGCCGGGTATCGGTATTTTCCTGTCCGGTCTCGTCATTCCTTATCTGATTGCTTATTTGGGTGCAGGCTCATGGCCTTATGCATGGGCCTTGCTGGCGCTGATCGCCGCCCCGCTGGCTCTGTTGCTGATCGGTGCGCGCGGACAAAATGTAACGCTCTACAAGCCGGATCAGAAAAGCAAACCTTACCGCGTTGATTACAAAGCCATGAGCGGCATTCTAGCGGGATATCTCTTTGTCGGTGCCGGTTATATTGCCTATATGACCTTTATGATCGCATGGGTGCAGAATTCCAGCGGCGGGGCTATGCTGCAATCAGCCTTTTGGTTTGTGATCGGGCTTGGCGCAATTTCCTCGCCATGGATTTGCGCAGGTATTCAGAAAAAAGTACTGCATGGCTATGGTTTCGCTCTGCTCTCACTCGTCACGCTGATTGCATCACTGCTGCCGATTTTCTCATCCGGCACGCCTCTGCTGATGGTTTCTGCTGCCGGTTTCGGTTGTGCCTTTTTCGCAGTTGTTGCTTCAACTACAGTCTATGTGCGCCGCAATCTGCCACCGGAAGGCTGGGCAGCAGCAATCGGTATGATGACTGTTATGTTCTCAATCGGACAAATTGTCGGCCCTGTGCTGATCGGCTTTATCAATGACCTGACGCACAATCTCTCAAGTGGTCTGTGGGCTTCAGCCGGATTGTTATTGCTGGCAGTGATTTGTGGTATTGCACAACGCGATCTTACACCTGTCCGGTAATCCGGCGATAATGGCTCGGCGGCACCGCATTATATTTCGACCAGACACGGCGCAGATGGCGGGCTGAGGTAAAGCCGGTTTTCTCGGCGATATTCTCCATATCCAGCGGCGAATTGGTCAGAATATCTTTGGCCAGTGTTACGCGGATCAGATTGACATATTCCGTCACCGTCAGCCCCGTATGCTCCTGAAACAGACGCGACAGATTGCGAACACTCATAAAACCGGTATCAGCCAGCTCTGCCAGAGACCAGCACCGCGCCGGATCAGCAATAATCGCATCCTGAATGCGATGAATTGCCGGATGAATATGATTACGCCCGCTCAGCCACGGCGAGAATTGCGGCTCGCCACCAGTACGCCTGATATAGACAACCATGTAACGGGCAATATTCAGAGCTACGACCGGCGATGTCAGCTTTGCCACCAGATGCAGCATAAGGTCAGTTCCGGTGGAGATACCTGCACTCGAATAACGTGAGCCATCTTGCACATAAAGCCGGTTATCCAGCACACGCGCCGCCGGAGCAATTTCACGCAATTCATCAACAGACAGCGCATGAGTAGTGCAGGCATAACCATCGAACAAACCGGCACGTGCAGCGATCAGAGCACCGGAGCAGATCGTTACCAGATGCATTGATGGCCGGAAGATTGTTTTCAGCCATGCTGCCAATTGCCGGTATTCCGGCTCAGGATCATTTGCCTCTGCCGGTGCTGTTATGGTGCCGCAGACAAGAATATAGGCATCATCCGGCAGCTGTGCTGGCAATGGCTCAAGCCCTGCAACAGCCAGCCCGATTGAACTCACCTGCTCCGTTCGCGTTGAGACAAAATGATAATCGAACAGAATGTCCTGCTGCTCCGCATTGGCACGGCGCAGCACTTCTACCGGCCCCGCCACATCCAGCAGCAGGATATGCGGCGGCACAACAACATAGACAGGTATAATCTTTGGGGTCGTCGTGCCGCTTGGCTTATTCACAATCCAATTTCCTTATACTGAAGCAGCCTGAAGTGCTTCTTCAACCGTAGCAATGCGTGCAAAACGCCCTGCCAGAACCAGCTCCGTGCGCATTTTGATATCCTCAACAGAGAAGACCTGTCCTGAAGGATGCTGCATCGGAAAAGTCAGTGTGGCTTCCGTTACATAATCAACCTGATAGCCCAGATCAGACGCATGACGCGTTGTCGTTTCACAGCACTGTTCGGTTCTGATGCCGCAGATAATCAGCTTGCGAATACCGCGCTCCGTCAGCCAGATATTCAGCCCGCTTTCCACCAGAGCAGAGTGGCGTTTCTTGTAAAACTGCACGGTTGGCTCAATCTCCACGCCTTCCAATGTGCGTACAAAACCGCTTTCCAGCTGAAACACATCATCATTATCCGTGTGCAAAATCTGCACGACCGGAATCTTGCGCTTTGTAGCACCATCAATCAGCGTCTGCACATTCCGGATAAAAGGTCGGGCGATATCATCCTGCCATACGGCACGCTGGCGAAAAGATTCCTGAACATCAATAACGATCAGAGCAGTATCATTGGCGGACATTTTAGGTAACTCCTGTAAAGTGGTATAACAGAAATTACCGCGCTAAAACATAATGAAAAAGTCAGTATCAGGACAATGACCGGACATATCCGGCCATTATTATCATGAAATTTTCAAGCCGGAATATGATAAATAATCAACGTGAACTTGGGATCTTGTTCCGTTGTCACAGCTTTACCGCCAAGGCTTTCTACAAGCTTGCGGCTCGGTATATTTTCTTCTGCTACCGGATAAATAAAATAGTCTGGTGAATAATCCCCTCGCGCCCAATTCATGACAGAAACTATGCCTTCAGGCCCGAACCCTTGCCTGTGCAGTTCCTCACGCACCCAAAGACCTAAACGTGGCGTTGGTGTTTTAAAACTATGTATACCGAATAGACCAATAAAAGAATGATCCATTTTTTTCCGCGCGATGAAAATGCAATTGCTTTCTTCAGCAAATTGCATCGGCCATTTACGCCAAATTTTTTCAAAATCTTCAGCCCGCTCAGGCGGCTCCCAGCGCATATAACGTGCTAAATTCGCTGTCATACACGGCCAGATTTCATCCGCATCTTCTGCCCTGAATGGACGCAAGATCATACGCGTTGTTTCAATTTCTGGTATCATCGAGTTTCCTTATAAAGAAAACCCGATGATATGACTTCAGCATTACGTGGCAATTACAAGAAATTACAAGAAATTACACGTTACCGCCTATACTCCGCGTATGTTTCAAGCCGGAATGTGATAAGTCACAGCCATATATTTCGGCTTCTGCTCCGAGGAGACAAGCTTGCCGCCCAGAGTTTCGGCAATCTTGCGGCTAGCCCGATTTTCTTCGGCTACCGGATAGACGAAATAGTCTGCCTGTAACGCTTCCTTTGCCCAGTCGAACACAGCAGTGACCGCCTCTTTTCCGAAGCCCTGCCCGTGCACATCCTCACACATCCAAACGCCGAATTCCGGTGTGGTCGTTGTTGCCCGATGCACCCCGACAATACCAATATAACGCCCGTTTTGGATATCTCTGGCAACGAAGTGGTAATCCGTCCCCTTCAGAAAACGCTCCTCCCAAAGAGGTTTGTTCTCCAAAAACTCTTCATAGGATGCAGGCGGCTCCCACGCCATAAAACGGGTCAGCGTCGGTGTGATATGGCTGTACATTTCAGCAGCATCCTGCGGTGTATATATCCGCAGTTTCAGACGCTGCGTTGTCAGTTCAGGTCTTGTCATTTTTCCTCCAATAAAAAAGGGCGCCAGAGGCGCCCTTTAAAATCTGTTTCCGGATGTTCCAGATCAGTTACCGGCTTTCGCCTTTTCCTGTTCTGCTTTCATCTTGGCTTCAAATTCTTTCTGGCGCTTCTGAACTGCGTCCTGAAGTTCTTTCTGGCGCTGTTCAAGTTCGTTCTGCTGCAGACCTTTGCCATTCAGAGCATCGGAGAAACCGGTGAGCTGAACAGTGATCGGATTTGGCTTATTCTGGAAGTTTACGGATGTAAGGGTCAGTTTGCCGCCTTTTTTCAGCGCATTGACCATTTCATCTGTCAGCGGAGCTTCTGCAATGCAGCGATCCGGGAAGCAGATACCGTATTCAACCTTAGTGGTTTTGTTCGCATCAATCTGCATGCCGATACCCGCAGGGATCAGACGACCGGTCGGAACGGAAACCTGAAAAATCTTACGATTAATCTTGCCTTTGATTTCGATCAGGTTGATCGCGGTCAGCAGCTGACCGGAATCTGCAGTCACGATATTCTGTGTATTGCAAATATCATTATCTTCCTGCTTCGAGCAGACCTTGAACCATCCCTGCGGCGGCAGCTGTTGAGCTGTGGCCGGAAGGGTCGCGGTTGCAAGCAGGGCAACGGCGCCGGCAATTGCGGATGCGGCAGCGAATGTCTTCGTGCTGGTCATGATCAACAGGTTCCTTTCAACACTCTGATCTGAATTCTGGCTATGCTGTTTCAGAGAAATAAACAGCCTGTATTTTTTACGGGAATTATCATCGAGACTGGCAAGACAACATTTTCCCCTTGCGGATCAGCAAGTGAACCGAATTTTCGCAACCATGACTGCGGATAAAATACGGCAACAGCGTGACCCTGCGTTATTTGCGGTGTTACACTGACTGTAACGTATTATCCAGTGCCGTTTTATTAACCATAGTTTTTTAACGTCGATTTGCGCTATAAAAACAACGCATTTCCCGCCTGACTTATCAGAAAACGAAAACCGGCCGGTCAATATTTCATATTATAATTCTGTGGCTTGCTGCATATTCCCGCTAAAAAAGCGGTTTATACAGTGCATCTGATACGAATCAAATATGGTACCGGAACGGTATAATCCTCAAACATTCTCAAAATTAATCAAAAACACGCAAAATTCTGACAAATCAGAGCATTCTTATAATTTTACCGGATAGTGATTGACCAATGACACAGCCGTTCCAGCCCTTCCCGCGCATCATCAACAGGCGTCATCTGCTTGCCATGCTGGGAACTTCCGTTCTGGCAACCGCATTTGGCACAACCGGCCTGCCCTTTACTCATGGTACAGCACAGGCGCAGACTGTAGCTACCGCACAAGACAGCGTGCCATCCTACGCATTGTCCATGCATGGCGACATTGCGCTGCCAGCCGATTTCAAACATTTCCCTTATACCAATCCGGCTGCACCTAAAGACGGCAATATCACTTATGGTGTGGTCGGTACCTTTGACAGTCTCAATCCGTTTGTTCTGCAAAGCATGCGTACCACGGCGCGTGGCATGTTCAATGATGCGGATTTCGGCAATCTGATGTTTGAAACACTGATGCAGCGTTCTGCCAATGAGCCTTTCACGCTTTACGGCCTGCTGGCAGAACGTGTTGAAACGGATGATGCGCGCAGTTTTATTGAATTTACGCTGAACGAACAGGCAAAATGGTCGGACGGCAAGCCGGTGACACCGGAAGATGTGATATTCACCTATGAAATCCTGACGGAAAAAGGCCGCCCGCCCTATAATGCCCGTATGAACCGCATTGCCAAAATCGAGAAAACCGGTGAACGCGGCATCCGTTTTACCTTTAATGACAAGGCTGACAGGGAATTCCCGTTACTGCTGGCCAGTACTATGCCGGTGCTGCCGAAACATGCCGTTGATCCGGAAACTTTCGGCAAAGCTTCGCTGAAGCCACCGATCGCCAGCGGCCCTTATATTGTTAAGGCAGTTAAACCTGGTGAGCGCATCACCTATCAACGCAATCCTGACTACTGGGCAAAAGACCTGCCAAGCCGCAGCGGCTTCAGCAATTTCGACACCATCACCATCGAATATTTCCGCAATGAAACCTCCTATTTCGAGGCTTTCAAGAAGGGAATCGTTGATGTTTATGTTGACGGTTCACCTAATCACTGGAGCAAAGCCTATGACTTTCCTGCGGTAAAACAGGGAAAAGTCATTAAGGACACTTTTGTCAAAGGCACACCGGCCAATATGCTCGGCTTTGTCTTCAATACGCGGCGCGAGAAATTTGCTGATGTTAAAGTGCGCCGCGCACTCTCCGAGCTCTTTGATTTTGAATGGGCAAACCGCTCACTGTTCTCCGGTCAATATGACCGTATGGCGAGTTTCTGGCAGGGTTCGGAATTGTCATCCGTCGGTCGTCCGGCGAGCGAAGGTGAAAAGCAGTTACTCGCGCCCTATCAGGATAAAATTCTGCCGGAAACAATGGACGGCACATGGCGCCCGACCACAACCAATGGCAGCGGTCATGACCGTGCGCCTGCCAAAAAGGCCTATGATCTTCTGGAACAGGCAGGCTTTACTTTTGAAAACGGTGTAGCGCACACACCGGAAGGCACACGTCTGAGTTTCGAAATCATGACCCGCTCGGTCGATGAGGAAAAGCTGGCATTGGCCTATAAGCGCAATCTGGCACGGCTTGGTATTGTTGCGGAAATCCGCAGTGCCGATGATGCACAATATCAGCAGCGCTTGCAGAATTTCGATTATGATATGATTATCGGTGCGCTGACAGCCTCGCTCTCACCCGGCAATGAACAATGGATGCGCTGGGGTTCCGGCTCTCGTGATGCATCCGGCAGTTTCAACTATCCGGGTGCGCAGGATCCAGCTATTGATGCGATGATTGAAGCTATGCTTGCCGCAAAAGACCGCCCTGCTTTTACCGATGCAGTGCGCGCCTTTGACCGGTTACTGATTTCCGGCAGCTATTATCTGCCACTCTATTATTTGCCGAAACAGCAGGTTGCACGGTGGGAGCGGATAAAAATTCCACAAAAAACCTCGCTTTACGGCTATCAATTCCCTACATGGTGGACTGAAACCACCTCTGTGAACTAATAATAACTGGCAAATGATGACAGGTAATTTCATGACTAATAAACAAATCACAATCGATGTTATTTCCGATGTCGTCTGTCCGTGGTGCTTTCTCGGCCGTCAGCGCCTGAAAGCCGCCCTTGAAATGTTGCCGGAACTGAATGTTGAAGTGCGCTGGCGTCCGTTTCAGCTCGACCCGACACTTCCTGCTGAAGGCAAAGAGCGCAAACGCTATCTGGTTGAAAAGCTCGGCTCCCAGAGCCGCGTAAATGAAGTGCATGACCAGCTGATCGCCATCGGCAAAGAAGAAGACATCGAGTTCGACTTTGATGCGATTGAAGTCGCACCAAATACTCTGGATGCCCATCGCCTGATCCGCTGGGCGGGTGAAGTCAGCGCGGAAGTACAGGATCGCGTTGTCGGCGAATTGTTCTCACTCTATTTTGAACAGGGCGAAAATATCGGCAGCCATGAAATCCTGATCGAAGCCGCAGAAGATGCCGGTATGGAATATACCATTATCGAAACCCTGCTTGAAGGTGACACGGACAGCGACAATGTTCGTGCGGAAATCGCCGTTGCCGGACAGATGGGCGTGACCGGTGTGCCATGCTTCATTCTCGATCAGAAATATGCGGTCATGGGTGCACAGAGCGCCGAGGCCATGGCTGATGCTATCCGTCAGATTGCGGAAGGTTATGAGCCGGGTCTGAGCGAAGATCGCTGATCTTTAAACCACTGCAACAATATTATTCTAAGGCTCTTTGGTGCTCGCCAAGGAGCCTTTTTCGTCTTTCCTTCCATTATAAAGCAGATCAGTCCACAAATGATGCATTGAAACGCTCTGTATCAGAAAATTGGGAGGCCAATGCTGCGACATGGACGAAGCTTGTCCGCGCCGGTTATGATATTTACCGCGATGCGCTGCACACACCGGCTTTTCTGGAAATGCTGCCGGATATCAAAGGCTTGAACGGATTAGATGTCGGCTGCGGTGAAGGTGCCAATACGCGCGCTCTGGCACGCGCCGGTGCGAAAATGACCGGCATTGATATTGCGCCGACCTTTGTGCACCATGCTTCCGAATATGAAGAAAACGAGCCGCTTGGTATCCGTTATCTGACGGCGGATGCCCTGCACCTGTCATTCGATGATGCACAATTTGACTTCGCCAGCGCCTTCATGTCGATGATGGATATGCCGCAACAAGGCGATGTACTGAAAGAAATATTCCGCATTCTTAAACCGCAGGGTTTCTTCCAGTTCACCATTCTGCATCCGTGTTTTGTGCCGCCATTTCGTAAGAATATTCGTGATGAGAATGGTAAAGTAACCGCGGTTCTGGTTGCAGATTATTTTGAGAATATTGACGGCAGTCTTGAGACATGGCTGTTTTCAAGCGTTCCGCAAACTGAGCGCGAGCAGCATAAACCGTTCAATATTCCGCGCTTCCACCGCACTTTAAGCGAATGGATCGGCATGATTAACGCTGCAGGTTTTATTCTCGAGGCCAGTGTTGAACCAATGGCCTCGAAAGAACTGGCTGCACAAGAAGAAGTCGTTGCCGATACGCGCGTTACGCCGATTGCATGGATTGTGCGCCTGCGCAAACCACAAAATTAGCCGCGCAGGAAGCGTTCCAATATGCGGTTAAACAGCTGCGGCTTTTCCAGAAAAGCCGCATGGCCGACCTGTGGCAGCAGGAAAATCGTCTCTTCCCAGAGGTTTTTATAATTCAGCGATGCGATATGCGCATTATTGATGAAATGATCCTCAGCACCATTGAGGATAGCCAGCGGCACGGGGCAATTCTCAGCCATATGCTGCTGGTCGGCAATATTCTCCGCCAGAATATTTTTGAACATTGTCTGGCGTGTCAGCCCGTCGGTTCTGCGCACGGCATCCACCATAAAAGCCGGTGTCGGTTTATCCGGATGCACCACATGACGCGCATAGGATTGTGCCTCCGCATCGTCCAGATCACGCTGACCACCATATTTCAGCGCTTCACTCGCCACAAAAGCCTGACCTACCGCATCCGTATCTTTGGCAAATGGCGGCGTGCCGGTAATCATCAACCGGTTGACCGGTGCCTGCTGCGCAATCATTTCCAGACCGATATGCCCACCGAGCGACCAGCCGAACACCGCTGCCGATGATACATCCAGCGCCTTCAGCACATCGGCTGCGGCCTGCGCATAGCCATGCAATGTATAGGATTTTTGCGGATCAGCAGCATCATTAGAAGCGCCATGTCCCGGCAAATCAAAAGCAATCAGCCGGAAATCATGCGCCAGAGAGGATTCAAACTGCTTGTGAAACACTTCCTTGCACGCAGAATTGCCGTGAATAAACAAAACCGGAGCGCCCTTGCCTGCGCTTGTCATGACCTCAAGACGGCCATGTCTGGTTTCAACCAGCTGTTTTTGCATTTTATTCCCCCCTGTTTTTTGCTTATTCTCCGGCGATTTTTGCCAGTTGCGTCATGATTACGGCTGAACCGGTCAGGCGTTTTTCAGCGGTCGGATAATCGCGGATAAACACAATGCTCTGATCCGGCCGGATCTTCGCCAGCGAGCCCTGTGCCGCAATCATCTGCACCAGACCTGCCGGATTCGAGAAGGTCTTCTCACGGAACTGGATAACAATGCCTTTCGGCCCTGCATCCAGTTTCTCAACATTGGCCTTGCGGCACAGCGCCTTGATAAACACGATCTTGAGCAGGTGCTGCACTTCTTCCGGCAGCGGGCCAAAACGGTCGATCAGCTCGGCACCAAATCCGTCGATCTCCTGCGTTGTTTCCAGATCGGCCAGACGGCGATAAAGCCCCAGACGCAATTGCAGATCCGGCACATAAGTTTCCGGTATCATCACCGCTGTGCCAACCGCAATTTGTGGCGACCAATGGCTGTCAATCACAGGGCCTTCGGATTTCAGCTCAGCAACGGCCTCTTCCAGCATCTGCTGATACAGCTCGAAACCGACTTCCTTGATATGACCGGACTGTTCATCGCCCAGCAAGTTCCCCGCGCCGCGAATATCCATATCGTGGCTCGCAAGCTGGAAACCAGCGCCCAAAGTATCCAGCGATTGCAGCACTTTGAGACGGCGCTCAGCGGTCTGCGTCAGCGTTTTGCCCGCAGGCAATGTGAACAGCGCGAATGCACGCTGCTTGGAACGGCCAACACGGCCACGCAACTGATAGAGCTGCGCAAGACCGAACATATCCGCACGATGCACGATCATGGTATTGGCAGTCGGAATATCCAGACCGGATTCCACGATGGTTGTGGAGAGCAACACATCATACTGCCCGTCATAGAAGGCATTCATAATGTCTTCCAGCTCACCGGCCGCCATCTGCCCATAAGCCACGGCAACTTTCAGCTCCGGTACATGCTGGTCGAGGAATTCTTTGATTTCTGCAAGGTCGGAAATACGCGGACAGACATAGAAACTCTGGCCGCCGCGATAGCGCTCGCGCATCAGGGTTTCACGGATGACCAGCGCGTCAAAAGGTGAAATGAAGGTACGCACCGCCATACGGTCAACCGGCGGCGTGGTAATCAGCGACAATTCACGCACACCTGTAAGCGCCAGCTGCAAAGTGCGCGGGATCGGCGTTGCAGTGAGTGTCAGCACGTGAATATCGGATTTAAGGTCTTTCAGACGTTCTTTATGCTTGACACCGAAATGCTGTTCTTCGTCGATAATCAGCAGGCCGAGATTTTTGAACTTGATCGAATTGCCGAGCAGCGCATGGGTGCCGACAACAATATCCACCGTGCCTTCTTCAACACCTTTCTTGGTCAATGCCAGTTCTTTGGCTCCGACAAGACGCGAGGCATGGGCAACATTAATCGGCAGACCATTAAAGCGCGTGGAAAAGGTTTTGAAATGCTGGCGTGACAGCAATGTGGTCGGCACAACAACCGCCACCTGATAGCCGTTGAGCGCCGCTACAAAAGCCGCACGCAGCGCGACTTCGGTTTTACCAAAGCCGACATCGCCGCAAACCAAACGATCCATCGGCTTGCCATCGCCAAGATCGTCAAAGATCGCATCAATGGCGCGTTGCTGGTCTTCTGTCTCGTCATAAGGGAAGCGCGCAGCAAACTCACCATAAAGACCATCCGGCGGATTCAGAACCGGCGCACCGCGCATAGCGCGTTCTGCAGCAATGCGGATGAGCTGTCCGGCCATTTCCAGCAGCTGCTTCTTGAGCTTGGCTTTACGCGCCTGCCATGCGCCGCCGCCAAGCTTATCCAGAACAGCGCTTGAGCCTTCCGAGCCATAGCGCGACAGCAGTTCTATATTTTCAACCGGCAGGAACAGACGGTCGTCACCGGCATAATGCAGTTCAAGGCAATCATGCGGCGCACCGGCAGCAGTGATTGTGCGCAAGCCGACAAATTTACCGATACCGTGATCGACATGCACAACGATATCGCCTGCGGTGAGGCTACCGGCCTCAGAGATGAAATCCGCATCGCGCTTGCGTTTCTTGGTGCGTCGGATCAGGCGGTCACCGAGAATATCCTGCTCGGCCACCACAACCAGATCACCGGCATCAAAGCCGCTTTCCACGGCCAGCACAGTTGCAGTGATCTTATCACGCGACAGGGCTTTGACTGTCCGCAGATCTTTAACCGTCTCGATTTTTTCCAGACCATGTTCGTCCAGCACCTGCAACAGACGGTCAAGTGAGCCCTCCGTCCATGCGGCGACCATGATCTTTTTGCCACTTGCGCGAAGTTCAGCGATATATTTGGTTACGGCCTCAAACAGATTGACGTCTTTAGCGGCGCGTTCCTCGGCAAAGCTGCGGCCTTTATGGGCATCTGCATGGATAATATGTCGTCCGCTGGCTTCCGGTGCTTCAAAAGGCGTGAGATCATAGCGCTTGCCATTCGCCTCTGCGGCCTCTTCCACCTTACGCAGCGACATATAGAGCTGGCTCGGTGCAACGGGCTTATAGGGAATAGCATCAGCGGCTTCTTTGCCCTCGGCCTGTTTCTGACGCGCTTCATAATGGTCAAGCACCAGCTTGTGACGCTCGGCAATAGCTTCAGGCACCAGATGATCAAATACAACAGGCATTGCGCCTGTGTGATCGAACAGGGTTTCCATCTCGTCATAGAACAGCGGCAGCCAGTGCTCCATACCGGCAAAGCGGCGACCTTCTGAGATCGCAGCATAAAGCGCATCATCGCGTGACGGCGCACCAAAGGCAGCAATATAATTCTTACGGAAACGGCTGATCATATCCGGCGAGAGCGTAATCTCGCTCATCGGCTGGAGAGTGAACTCCTTGCGCGTCTCAGTGGTGCGTTGCGAGGCCGGATCGAACGCACGAATGCTCTCCAACGTATCACCAAAGAAATCCAGACGCAGCGGCTCTTCCGCACCCGGCACGAACAGATCAAGAATACCACCGCGTACCGCAAATTCACCGACATCACGTACGGTCGGCACGCGTTCAAAGCCGTTGCGTTCAAGGCGCTGGGTCAGCTCATCCATATTCACGCGGTTGCCCGGCCGTGCAGAGAAACTCTGCTCAGCCAACACAGCGCGTGGCGGCAGTTTCTGCAATACCGCATTGGCAGTGGCAATAATCAGCGCCGGATGTTTCTGCTCCCGCAAAGCGCTCAGTTGGCTCAAAGCATTCAGACGTCTGGCCGAGACGGTTGCACCGGGGGAAACGCGGTCATAAGGCAGACAGTCCCATGCAGGAATATGCAACACCGGCAATTCCGGCATGATGAAGCCGATCACCTGCTCAATATCCGCCACGCGCTGCCCGTCGCGCGCGATGAACAGTATCGGCCCTTTATCGCCCGCCTCTTCCAGAATCTTGGCCAGCACAAAGGCTTCATAACCATCGGCAACACCGTCAATCAGCACATGATTGACGAGTACCGGTTTCAGACCAAGTTTGGAAAATACGGGCATAGGATGACTCTGCTATGTGTACGAACTTCTGATTTATAAGATCAATAGTCGATTTTATCGCGGAACAAAATAAGATCACGGAACAAAACCGTGTCAAAAGCTTCCGGTGTTTTGTCTTCGCCGGTAATCCATTTGAACAGATCGCGGTCGAGCACTTCGAGCAGGCGCTCAAACTCATTCAATGTATCTTCATCCATGGTTGCAATATGCATGTCAGCATATTGACCGAAGATCAGATCCATTTCCTTCATACCGCGGTGCCATGAGCGGAACAGCAGCTTGCGACGACGCGGATCCAGCTGTGCGCCTGCCTCGGTGCCCGATAATTTACTGCCTGTGCTCATATCACTCTCCGGATTAACGTCTGTGTATTCAAGTATGTTACCAGCCATATAACGCGGGATGAGCGCGATGTCAGCTTGCAAGTTAATAAGATCTAAGTAAGTTTGCTTTCATGCGTCCAAGTCTGCTTGATCCCCTGTTTGCATCCGTCCGCACCCTTACCGGTATCGGGCCTAAAGTCTCTGCTCTGCTGCTGAAACTGCTCGGCGCGGAAAGCGCGACGATGCTTGAACCGCGTGTGGGACAATTGCTGTTTCTGGCACCAAACAGTGTGATCGACCGGCGCAACCGTCCGGGTGTGGCTTTTGCGCAGGAAGGGGCCGTGGTCACGTTGGAAGTGACAGTTGATGAATATCAGTTCTCACCCTCCACTGCCAAATCAGGCGCCTTTATGCGCGGCTCCGTGCCCCATCGCATTTATGCCCATGATGATACGGGCGAAGTAACACTGGTTTTCTTCCGTGCCCAGCGCCCGTGGCTGGAAAAGAGCCTGCCTCTTGGCGAAAAGGTCATCGTCTCCGGCAAAGTCGAATGGTTCAATGGTCGTGCCTCAATGGTGCATCCCGATCATATTGCGCCGATTGACGGCAGCGATGATCTGCCGCTGATCGAGCCGGTCTATCCGCTGACTGCCGGTCTTTCACCCAAAACACTGGCACGCGCGATGCGTGATGCGCTGACACGCATTCCTGATCTGCCGGAATGGCAGGATAAGACGCTGATGCAGCGGGAGGGCTTTCCGTCTTTCTCGCAAGCTTTGCATCATCTGCATTTGCCGGAAGAACCGGAAGATATTGCGCAAGAGAGCCCTTCGCGTCGCCGCCTCGCCTATGATGAATTTCTCGCCGGACAAATGGCGCTGGCACTGGTGCGCGCCAAGACCAAGCGTCTCTCAGGTCGCCCGCTCAATGGCACAGGCAAAATCACCGCGCAGATATTGGCCAATCTGCCCTATAGCCTGACGAAAGGTCAGGAACAGGCAGTTAAAGATATTATCGGCGACCTCAAGCAGCCGGAGCGCATGCTGCGCCTGCTGCAAGGTGATGTCGGCGCGGGTAAAACTGTAGTTGGCTTACTGTCTATGGCACATGCAGCGGAATCAGGCGGACAATCCGCCTTGATGGCACCGACTGAAGTGCTGGCACGTCAGCATTTTGCAACCATTGCACCGCTGGCTGAAAAAGCCGGATTGAAAGCTGCTTTGCTGACAGGGCGTGAAAAAGGCAAAGAGCGTCAGCGCATTCTCGACGAACTGGCCGATGGTACAATTCATATCATTATCGGTACCCATGCGCTATTTCAGGATAAGGTCGAATATCATGATCTGGTATTTGTGATTATTGATGAGCAGCACCGTTTTGGCGTGCATCAGCGTCTGCAGCTCACCGCCAAGGGTACTGCGCCGGATATGCTGGTGATGACCGCCACACCGATACCGCGCACGCTGGTTCTGACCGCTTTTGGCGATATGGATGTTTCCAAACTCACTGAGAAACCGGCAGGCCGCCAGCCGATCACCACCGCAATTGTGCCGAGTGAGCGGTTGAGTGAAATTGTTGACCGAATGCGTAAGGCAATTTCCGAGGGGCAGAAAATCTACTGGATCTGCCCGCTGGTGGAAGAATCAGAACATGTTGAGCTGACCTCTGCCGAAGAACGCTTTCAATCTTTTCTGCCGGTATTTGGCGACAAGCTTGGCCTCATTCACGGCCGCATGACCGGACAGGAAAAAGACGATGCCATGCTGGCTTTCAAGCGCGGTGATACAAGCCTGCTGATTGCCACAACGGTGATTGAGGTTGGTGTGGACGTGCCGGATGCAACCGTAATTGTGATTGAACATGCCGAGCGCTTCGGCCTGTCGCAATTGCATCAGCTACGTGGTCGTGTCGGGCGTGGTGATAAGCCATCCACATGTCTGCTGCTCTATAAAGGCCCGCTGGGTGAGATTGCCAAAGCGCGTTTGCAGGTGATGCGTGAGACGGAAGACGGTTTCCGCATTGCCGAAGAAGACCTGAAACTGCGTGGTGAAGGCGAATTGCTCGGCACCCGCCAGTCCGGCACGCCGGGCTTTAAACTCGCTTCCATGGAAGCGCATACTGATCTTCTGGAAATCGCCCGTAAAGATGCCCGTCTGATGCTGGAGCGCGATATTGATTTGCAATCTGAGCGCGGTCAGGCGCTGCGGTTGTTGCTCTATATTTTCGGCCGTGACGAGGCAATCAGACTGCTGCGTGCAGGATAATACTGCATCAGCCAGCAATCCTGCAGCTGCCCTTCGTGCATTTCATGGGCGGGCAGCAGGCGGAGTTTTTCAAAGCCGCATTTTTCATAACAGGCAATAGCACGCAAGTTACGGCTTTGCGGGTCGAGTACAAGGCGCTGTGCTGCCTTTTCTGTTATGAGATAATCCCGCATTAGTGAGACAAGCTGTGTGCCCAGCCCCAGTCCCCAGAAATCCGACTCGCCGATAAACTGATCCAGCCCGTAGATTATATCTTCAACAGGTAATTCCAGTGCCTGCTTATCTTCGCTATCCAGCGGGTAAAACTGCACATAGCCCAGCGGCTTATTATCCAGCAACACCAGACACGGTGTGGTTTCCCCCTGATCTTCAATAAAAATTTCGATGATGGATTGCAGATCGAAGTGCTTGTCGCGTCCTTCATAAAATTCCAGCACACGTTTATCCTGCAGCCAGCGCAGCATCACCAGCGCATCGCTTTTCTGCAAAACACGTATTGCCAATCTGCCTTGCTGCACCAGCATAACCATTCTCCCGCCGCTTATGATCTATAAATAAAAAGCCCGCTTATCTGAGACAAGCGGGCTTTGAAAAAACAGACTGCCTTGACCTATTCAACAGTCACGGATTTCGCCAGATTACGCGGCTGATCCACGTCTGTCCCCATGAAGACAGCAGTGTAATAAGCCAGCATCTGGATCGGCAGAGCATAAACCAGAGGCGAAATGAATTCCGGCACATCCGGCATAATCAGCACGGAATGTGCTTCCACATTTGCGTGTTTTGCACCTTCCTTGTCCGTGATCAGGATGATCCGGCCACCGCGGGCTGCCACTTCCTGCATATTCGACACGGTCTTCTCATAAAGACGGTCAAATGGTGCAATCACAATCACCGGCATGGTTTCATCAATCAGTGCAATCGGCCCGTGTTTCAGCTCACCGGCTGCATAGCCTTCCGCATGAATATAGGAGATTTCCTTGAGCTTTAACGCACCTTCAAGAGCCAGCGGATAGGATGTGCCGCGTCCAAGATAAAGCACATCTTTGACATTCATCAGGTCACGGCAGATCGCTTCGATCTTTGGTGCCAGTTTCAGCGCTTCATGCAGCACACCAGAGAGATTGCCAAGCTCACTGACCAGCTGCTTCTCTTCTTCCGGTGTAATCGTGCCGCGTGCCTTGGCAGCGGATAGTGCCAGCGAAGCCAGAACCGAAAGCTGACAGGTGAAAGCCTTGGTCGATGCCACGCCGATTTCCGGCCCTGCCAGGGTCGGCAGAACAATATCGGACTCGCGGGCAATGGTGGATTCACGCACATTGACCACAGCGGCAATCGGCAGGCCTTGCGAGCGGCAATAGCGCAGCGATGCAAGCGTGTCGGCGGTTTCACCAGACTGCGACACAAACAGTGCCAGCGTATCGGTTGAGAGCGGCATTTCGCGGTAGCGGAATTCCGATGCAATATCGATCTCTACCGGCAGACGCGCATAACGTTCCAGCCAGTATTTGCCGATTGTTGCTGCGTAATAAGCGGTACCGCAGGCGGAAACAGCCATACGGTTGATCTTCGACCAGTCGATATTATTGACATCGGTGCGGATCGACGAGGATGCGAAATCCAGATAATGCGCCAATGTGCGGGAAATCACTTCCGGCTGCTCATAGATTTCCTTTTCCATGAAATGGCGATAATTGCCTTTATTGACAACATAAGCACCACTGGCAGACTGCTGCACAACACGGCTGACCGCATTATTGCCTTCATCATAGATGACAACGCTATCACGGGTCAGAACTGCCCAATCACCATCTTCCAGATAGGTCACTTTATCGGTGAACGGTGCCAGCGCGATCGCATCGGAGCCGAGGAACATTTCCCCTTCACCATAGCCGATGGCCAGTGGCGAACCGCGGCGTGCTGCGACCAGCATTTCATTTTCGCCGGTGAACAGGAAAGCCAGTGCAAAAGCACCGCGCAGACGGCTAAGCACATTGCGTACGGCTTCAACAGGCGCATCGCCGGAGCGGATATTGCGGGCGACCAGCTGCGCTACAGTTTCCGTATCCGTATCGCTCTGGAACTTAACGCCTTCAGCTTCCAGCTCTGTACGCAGTTCAGCAAAATTTTCGATAATACCGTTATGAACAATCGCAACCTGCTCAGTGGCATGCGGATGCGCATTGCGTTCTGTCGGCGCACCATGGGTTGCCCAGCGTGTGTGACCGATACCGATTGTGCCGCTCAGCGGTTCTGCCGCCAAACGGTTTTCCAGATTAACCAGCTTACCTTCGGCACGGCTGCGGGCAATCTGATTATCCACCAGAGTGGCAATACCGGCTGAATCATAACCGCGATATTCAAGACGCTTCAGCGCATCCACAAGTCGCATTGCGACCGGCTGTTTACCGACAATACCAATAATTCCGCACATGAGTGTCTGTTCCTGTTGCGTCTTTGTTTTAAGGTCTGACCTATAGGCCTTAAGACCACACAATTCCTATCATCACTTTAAATTTAAAAATGACGATTTTATGATAATTATTTGTTTTTGCTTGCTTTAATGGCTTTATATTTTTCGCGCAAAATCTCTGCACGGCCTTCTTTATTAACCTGACGGGCACGACCGAGCGCCAATGCATTTTCAGGCACTTCATCGGTAATCACGCTGCCAGAGGCCACATAAACACCATTGCCGATTGTCAGTGGCGCAACCAGAGCAGAGTTGGAACCAACAAAGGCATTGCTACCGATTATGGTTTTGAACTTGTTATAGCCATCATAATTGCAGGTAATCACGCCCGCGCCGATATTGGTTTCCGCACCCACAGTTGCATCACCGATATAGGACAAATGATTGACCTTGGCACCGGCGCCGATATCCGCATTTTTCACTTCGCAGAAATTGCCGACCTTGGCTTTCTCGGCCAGTTTTGCACCCGGACGCAGGCGTGCGAACGGCCCCACACTGGTATTGGCACCAATATGTGCGCCTTCAACATGAGAGAATGCATGGATAACGGCACCGCACTCAACGGTCACTTTAGGGCCGAAGAACACATTCGGCTCAATCAGCACATCGGCCTCAATCAGCGTATCATGCGCAAAGAAAACCGTTTCAGGTGCAATCAGCGTCACGCCGGATAGCATTACATCACGGCGCTTGCGTGCCTGCCACAGAGCTTCAGCCTCGGCCAGTTCTGCACGATTATTGATGCCAATGACATTCTCAACCGGTACATCAATGGCAATAACATTCAGCCCCTGCGCATGTGCCAGCTTCACCACATCGGTGAGATAATATTCGCCTTTGGAATTATCGTTCTTCACGGCAGAGATCAGCTGCAGCGCATGCTTGCCGTTCAGCGCCATCAATCCGCCGTTGCAGAATGTGATTTTGCGCTGCTCGTCCGTCGCGTCTTTTTCTTCAACGATGGCAATCAGCTTGCCATTTTCTTCAACCAGACGGCCATAGCCGGTCGGGTTTTCCGGACGGAAGCCCATCACCACAATATCCGCGCCTTCCGCCAGCTTGTTACGGGCAGCGCGCAAAGAGGTTTCTTCGATCAGCGGTGTGTCACCAAACACGACCAGCACATCATCATGCGATTCCGCCAAAGCTTCACGCGCAGCCAGAACCGCATGGGCAGTACCAAGACGCTCGGTCTGCTCGTAGAAACGTGCTTTATCGCTGATTTTGCCAACAGCCTTCTGTACATCTGCAGCGCCGCGACCGACAACAACGGCCAGATCAGCCCCATCATCAGCACCCTGCACGGCCTTAACCACATGCCCCACCAGCGGCAGACCGGCAATCTCATGCAGTACTTTGGACATGGAAGACTTCATGCGGGTACCCTCACCGGCAGCGAGGATGATAGTCAGGCAGGATCTGGAAGCCATATTAATTCCGTGTTTCATAACTGGCAAAGAGGTCTGAATTATCAGAACCACTTTAAAGGCAAAACGTATAGATTCATTTACACAAAACAAGCAAGGTGCCGATGATTTTGCATGAATCGCGGTATTATTCTGTTTTTAAACAGTTTCCTGTTCAGGATTTATGGTTGTGCCGGTCACTTTTCAGAAACAACCGGTACGTATCGTGATTAGCCGAGCTTGCCCAGTACAGGGAATGTCTCAAGCAGCCAGAAAGCAAAAGCTTCCATACCGCCGGTGAGGAACAGGATACCGGCAAGCACCAGCAAAATACCCATTACTTTTTCGACCTTGCCCATATGCACGCGGAAACGTGACAGGAACCGCATGAAACGGCCGGAAAACAGCGCCGCCAGCATAAACGGAATGCCCAGCCCCAGCGAATAAACAGCCAGCAGCGATGCACCATCCAGCACTGAAGCTTTGGAACCTGCAAGTGTCAGGATCGGCCCCAAGACCGGCCCGATACATGGTGTCCAGCCGAATGCAAAGGCCAGCCCCATAATATAGGCACCCAAAGGTGTGGCCGGTGCGGAATTTGCCTGAAAACGTGCTTCCCGTGACAGCAACGGAATGCGGATCAGTCCAAGAAAATTCAACCCCATCACAATAATAACAAGACCGGCGGCAATCGCCATTTCCTGCTGCCATTGACGCAGAAAGTGACCGATTGACGATGCACCGGCACCAAGTGCCACAAATACGGTGGTAAAGCCGAGAACAAATGCAAATGACGTCACCAGCAACCGGATGCGGTTGCGTGTGGCCTGCGAGGCCTCTCCGCCATTGCGGAAATCATCCACACTCACACCGGCCATATAACAGAGATAAGGCGGCACGAGCGGCAGAACACAAGGAGAGAGAAAAGATAAGGCACCGGCACCAACGGCTGTCAGATAAGAAATGTCGATTGCCATATTATTTCCCTGTCAAATTACGAAATCCGTGACTTTCAGCAACCACCAGCCTTGCTCCGCTGATTCAGTGCGAGCTCACGGGCATGGTGCTGCTTATAGTCGTGCGGGTCTTATAGCCAGAAATGTTCCGGATAGGAACTGCAGGTGCGAATATCGGTAAATTTTCAGGAATCAGCCATGCAAACAATGGCTTGCCGGAATCATTCTTTAAAAGAATCTCATTCGGAGGCATGAATCGCCCCTCTGTATTTTTCTTCAGAACACAGAAATCATCAAATATGCATGATATGAGCGCGATTTCCGCACCTCAACATGGGGAAAAACCGGAAAAAACTTCAAAAAATCCGCTTTCACATCAAAAACAATGATTTTTGGTGTTGACGATCGCGATATCGGCACCTATGTATCGCCGCACTTGCAGAGCATTACCGAGATGCTCCTGACAGAGACTTCTTGTCTCAGAAATTGCAAGAGCGCGTAGCTCAGCCGGTAGAGCAACTGACTTTTAATCAGTAGGTCCACGGTTCGAACCCGTGCGCGCTCACCACTTTCTCCCCTTATAAAATCCTCTTAAATTTGAGCAGCTTGTTTGTCTGCGCATTAAATCTGTCTTTGTACCTGTCTTGTGTATAAACTTAAGATTTTGAATTTAAACACTGATTTTAGTGTTGACGATGGCGCCAAACCGCCTTATGTATCGCCCCACTTGCAGAGCATTACCGAGATGCTCCTGACAGAGACTTCATGTCTCAGAAATTGCAAGAGCGCGTAGCTCAGCCGGTAGAGCAACTGACTTTTAATCAGTAGGTCCACGGTTCGAACCCGTGCGCGCTCACCACTTTCTCCGGATTTTTCTCACTACAACAATTTGCCAGTCTTATATTGGACTATTTTAATATGCACTCATGCGTATAGTTGGACTGTCAACAGATGATATTTTCACCAAGTTGATCTCCTCATGATACCTACTCGATATCTGCCCCGTATTGCTCTGCAATGCGGGGTCTTTTTATGCCTGTGAAATAAATCAACTTTTCGGGAATTGAATGGTGTTGATACAGTGTTCACCCTGCCCATATTACAAAAATACAAATCTACGATAATATAATGCGAAACACCGAACAGTTCGGCAGAGATTGATTTCATTCTCTGCTTTATCAGTCTCAGAAAGGCCAATATGACCTCCGGTATCCATCATGTGACCCTTATCACCCGCAATGTGCAGGCCAATATTGATTTTTATGCAGGTTTTCTGGGGTTGCGTCTGGTCAAGCAAACCGGCGGCTTTGAAGACGGTGAGCAGCTTCACCTGTTTTACGGTGATGCCCTTGGCTCACCAGGTTCATTGATTACATTTCTTGTCTGGGAAGAAGGTGCGCGCGGTCGTGTCGGTCATGGTCAGGTAGCGGAAATTGCACTCGCAGTCCCGCCGGAATCAATCGGTGACTGGCTGACACGCGCTCTGTCCCGGCAAATTCGCGTTGAAGGGCCAAAGCGTGAATTCGGTGAACCAGTATTACGTCTCAAAGATCCCGATGGCGTTACCGTCAAACTGGTCGGTCATGACATGCCGGCTGCACATCCGTGGAATTCTGCACCCACCCGTCTGCACAGCGTTACCCTTTTCACTGAAACGCAGGAAGAAACCGCCGCTTTCATCAAGCGCTTCGGCTATAGTGAAGGTCAGCGTGAAGAAACTGTGTTGCGCATGGTTTCCGATACGGATTTCGTGGATGTTCGCAATGTCAGCGGCTTTGTGCCGGGCATTCCCGGAACCGGCATTGCCGACCATGTGGCATTCCGCGCCAAAGATGTTGATGCAGTCAAAGCGGCTGAAGCAGAATTGTCACGCCTCAATTCGTCGATCACCAACTTCCATGACCGCAAATATTTCACCTCACTTTATGTGCGTGAACCGGGCGGAACACTGATTGAGCTGGCAACCGACGGACCGGGTTTTACCATTGATGAAACACCGGAGCATCTGGGCGAAACACTGTTTGTACCACCGCATAATCAGGAGCGCGCGCAGGATCTGAAAGTGATAATGCCGCAATTTGCGATGCCCGGAGAGGAAAGAATTGCCATGCGTGACCTGCCCTTTGTGCATCGCTTCTATACGCCGGAAAATCCCGATGGCAGTGTTATTCTACTGCTACACGGTACCGGCGGCAATGAAGCCGATCTGATGCCGATGGCGCATCGCGTCAACCCGCGTGCTACCCTGCTCGGCGTGCGCGGACGCAGCCATGAGGAAGGGACTGCCCGCTGGTTCCGCCGCTTTGGCGCCACGCAGTTCGATCAGGCGGATATCCGCTCGGAGGCTGAGGCATTTAACGCCTTTTTTGAAGGGGCAATTGCTTCTTATGGCCTGAAACCGGAAGATATCACGGTGCTCGGCTACTCCAATGGTGCAAATTTTGCCGCTGCAGTGATGGCGCTTTTCCCGAAACTGATCCGCCGCGCTATTCTGTGCCGCCCGATGCATGTGCTGGAAGATGTACCGCAGGCTGACCTGTCCGGCACAGAGGTACTGACTCTGGCCGGAAAATCTGATCCTTACGGCAAATATGCTGAAGCGCTGAATACATGGCTCAGCAAGAACGGCGCGAGTTTAACGGCAGAGACGCTCAATGCAGGTCATCAGCTCTCGCAGGACGATATTGCCCGTGCAAAGGAATGGCTGCATTTATAAACGCAGCCATAAAAGCATTTCCAACAAAGTCGAAGCGGTTTGCGTCGGACAATGCGAGGATAAAAAGATAGAGCGGTTCTGACGATTAAGTTTCAATCAGACCGTTCTATTTATGTTATAAAATTACAATAATTTCTTTTGCGGCATAGACATGTCAGATAAACGCATCTATCAGTCGTAATGTTATTACATTTCGACTTGAGGTTTATGATGCTAAAACAACTAAAATGCGCAACGGCGCTCGGCATATTAGGCTCCCTACTGATTGCCGGTCATGCCGGTGCAGATGAGGAACATAAGCAGGTCTGGCGTTTGTTTGTTGCCGATCATACCAAGCCGGTGGTTCGGGCGATTGATCTGGAGAGCGGCAAAGAACTCGGAAAATTTGATATCAAAGGCTATGCCGGTCTGACGGCGAGTGCATCCGGCGAAACTGTATTCGCCGTGCAATCCGATGCCGATCAGGTGAATGTCATTAAAACCGGCATCAGCCTTTCCGATCATGGCGACCATCGTGATCTGGAAGTTTCGGACACAGCCTTGCTGGATGAGAAATTTGAAGGCAAACGTCCGGTTCATGCGGTGATGCATGGTGACAATGTTGTGCTGTTCTTCGACCGCGAAGGCAAAGGCCATGAACTGTCCGAGCAGGATATTCTGAAAGGCAATCCGCAGGCAAAGATCATTGATGCCACAGCGCCGCATCATGGTGTGATTGTGCCTTTCGGCGATCAATATCTGGCTTCCGTGCCAAATCTGGAAGCAGAAACCAAGCCCGACGCCCTGCCGCCACGCCTCGGCCTGCGTGTTCTTGAGGCCGACGGCACGCAGACCGGCGATGTTGCAACCTGCACAGCCTTGCATGGCGAAGCCTTCTCCGCCAGTCTCGCTGCGTTTGGTTGTGAGGAAGGCGTGCTGATCGCCAGCCCGTCCAAAGATAAAAAAGCCGAGCTGAAAATGCTGACCTATGGTGCTGATCTGCCAAAGGGCAAAGTCAGTACATTGATTGGCAGCAAAGCGATGCAGTTTTTCCTCGGCAATTATGGTGAGGACAAGATTGCTCTGATCGATCCGGAAAGCGACACGCCTTATCGCCTGGTTGATCTGCCGACCCGTCGTGTGGATTTTGCGCTCGACCCTGCCCGCCTGAAAAATGCCTATGTGCTGACGGAAGACGGCCAGCTTCATCTCATCAATATTCTGGATGGCACAATCACCCGTTCTGCGAAAGTGACCGAGCCTTACAGCAAAGACGGCCACTGGCGTGATCCGCGCCCGCGTCTGGCCGTTGCGGGTGACCATATTGCGATTACCGATCCGCGCCACAGTCTGGTACGCCTGATTAATATTGAAAGCCTCAAAGAAGACCGCACCATACCTGTGGCCGATCAGCCATTCAGCATTGTTGCTGTCGGCGGCTCAGGCGCAGAACATTAAAAATATAAAGCCTCCCAAAATGAAAAGACCAGTTTGATACTGGTCTTTTTTATATTTGCCATTCGGATGTTCACTGCTTACGGCAGAGATATCTGTTTTAAGAATGGTACTCTCTCATGAGAAAACACGCATTGTTCGCCGCCCTCGGCCTGATGCCATTGTTACTGGCAGCGGCTCTGTTCACCGGCATTGAGGTAAAATATCGCGAGCATGACACGGATTATACGTTTTTCGTCAAGCAACAGCCCTCTCTGCAACTCTTCTTTGTTAATCCGATTGTTTGCGGGGAATGTGATGTTGAGGCTTTTGAAAAGCTGTCGCTGGCTCGTATTGATGACATCCGCATCTATTGCCGCCAGCGTTTCGGCCTCGATAATCTGCGTATGTGCCATGCGATTTTTGCCGAACACCAAAGGCAGGTAAATACAACAATGCAAAATCCTGATGAGATTGCCGCCGTTGCCGCGCGTTTTATCAATCATCAAAACATAGAGCAGAACAGCAATTGGGCATTTCCTGTTGTTAATGCCAAGGTGGCTGTACCTGAATGTCTGCTGCCACTGGATACAGCATGGCGAGATGATGCGGATCAGGTAAAACGCATCAGTGTCAATTGCGCTGATACCGGACAACCCGCCCCGCAAAATCGTTGGAATGTAACTTTGCCAGTTTACCCCAATTAAAGAATAAGCCCCGCAAGTCAGACTTGCGGGGCTTTTGATTTTTTATTGCAGATGATTAGTGAGCCATGCCCACAACAGCATCATCATCGCCGGTTTTAGCAATGGCTGATACTTCCGGTTCAACCCATTCGATCGGTTCCGGCTTGCGGATCAGTGCATGTTCAAGCACCTCACCGACATAAGAGACCGGAATGATTTCCAATGCGTTTTTCACATTGTCCGGAATTTCAGCCAGATCCTTGGCGTTTTCTTCCGGAATCAGCACCTTCTTGATACCGCCGCGCAGAGCTGCGAGCAGTTTTTCCTTCAGGCCGCCGATTGGCAGAACACGACCGCGCAATGTAACCTCACCAGTCATAGCAACGTCTTTGCGTACCGGAATACCGGTCAGCACAGAAACAATTGCGGTTACCATTGCTGTACCGGCAGACGGACCATCCTTCGGTGTCGCACCTTCCGGTACGTGCACGTGGATGTCGCGCTTGTCGAACAGCGGAGGCTCGATGCCGAAATCCACCGCACGGGAGCGGACATAGGATGCCGCAGCCGAAATGGATTCCTTCATCACATCACGCAGGTTACCAGTCACGGTCATACGACCTTTACCCGGCATCATCACACCTTCAATGGTCAGCAATTCGCCGCCCACTTCCGTCCATGCCAGACCGGTAACAACACCAACCTGATCTTCACCGTCGATTTGTCCGTAACGGAACTTCATGACACCGAGATAATCAGAAATATTATCCTTGGTCACATGAACCGACTTGGTCTTTTTACGTGCGATTTCCGTGACAGCTTTACGCGCCAGCTTCATCATTTCACGTTCAAGACTACGCACACCGGCTTCGCGGGTGTAGTGCTGGATCACAGCAAGAATGGCTGCTTCATCAACCGAGAATTCATTCGGCTGCAAAGCATGTTCCTTGATTGCCTTTGGCAGCAAATGGCGCTTGGCAATTTCAAGTTTTTCATCCTCGGTGTAACCGGCAATACGGATGATCTCCATACGGTCAAGCAGAGGGCCCGGAATATTCAGCGAGTTTGCAGTCGTCACAAACATTACATTGGACAGGTCATATTCGACCTCCAGATAATGATCCATGAAAGTTGCATTCTGTTCCGGATCCAGCACTTCCAGCATTGCCGATGACGGATCACCGCGGAAATCCTGCCCCATCTTGTCAATCTCATCGAGAAGGAACAGCGGGTTAGACTTCTTGGCTTTCTTCATCGACTGCACAACCTTGCCCGGCATGGAGCCGATATAGGTTCTGCGGTGACCGCGGATTTCAGCCTCATCACGCACACCGCCAAGCGACATACGCACATATTCACGACCGGTTGCCTTGGCAATCGAGCGCGCCAGCGAGGTTTTACCAACCCCCGGAGGGCCTACGAGACAGATGATCGGGCCTTTGATCTTGGCAGCGCGTGACTGTACCGCGAGATACTCGACAATACGCTCCTTAACCTTATCCAGGCCGAAATGTTCTGTATCCAGCACTTCCTCGGCAAAAGCCAGATCGGTTTTGACCTTGGACTTCTTGTTCCACGGCAGGGACAGCAGCCAGTCTAGATAGTTGCGCACCACTGTGGCTTCCGCCGACATCGGGCTCATCGACCGCAGCTTCTTCATTTCAGCCTGCGCTTTTTCCGCAGCTTCCTTGCTCAGCTTGGTCTTGGCAATGCGTTCTTCCAGCTCGGCCAGTTCATCCTTGCCGTCTTCACCGTCGCCCAGTTCCTTCTGGATCGCCTTCATCTGTTCGTTCAGATAATATTCGCGCTGGGTCTTTTCCATCTGGCGTTTAACACGCGAGCGGATGCGCTTTTCAACCTGAAGAACCGAGATTTCGGATTCCATATATTCCAGAGCTTTTTCAAGACGCTCACGAACCGACAGGATCGAAAGCATTTCCTGCTTTTCAGCAATCTTAATCGCCAGATGCGAGGCTACCGTATCGGCCAGTTTCGAATGATCGTCGATCTGACTGGTCGCGCCGACAACTTCAGGCGAAATCTTCTTGTTCAGCTTCACATAATTTTCAAAGTCGCTCATCACCGAGCGGGACAGCGCTTCGATTTCCACCGGCTCTTCTTCCGGCAGTTCGAGAATGTCAGCATAGGCTTCGTGATAATCTTCACGGTCGCTGAATTTGGAAATCTTGGCGCGTGCAATACCTTCGACCAACACTTTTACAGTGCCGTCCGGCAGTTTCAGCAGCTGCAGCACATTGGCAACTGTACCGATTTCATAAATCGCGTCATTGGCCGGCTCATCGTCAGCAGCATTTTTCTGCGTGGCAAGCAAGATCTGCTTATCAACGCCCATCACTTCTTCAAGCGCACGGATTGATCTTTCGCGGCCGACAAAAAGCGGCACAATCATATGCGGGAAGACAACAATATCGCGCAATGGCAATACGGCATAGAGCCCGTCCTGACCACCCACCGATGTCTTCAACTCTGTATCCGTCATTTTAAGTCCTTTCCCGGGTTAACCACCCGATCGCCACACAATGACCCCCGTTTCATCAGCAAATCACTGCGTGCATCGACTGTATAATTGGCCACCCGTTGCCGCTATTTCAAGCACTGTTTATGCTTCATACAGCAGAATAAATCAGCGCATTTATGACCACCGGATCAAAATGCAATTTTCATACCCATCTTTTAAAGCGGTTTCGCGGTTAAAGAAACGCCTAAAGTGCCGGTTTCGCCGTGTTTCCCCTATCGTCCACAATCCAGCACAATAAAATATGATATTTTAACTCATAAATATAAGAACGTGAGCTCTTGAACGTATATTCAAACGAAAAACGCTCAGGATTGCTCCTGAGCGTTTTTAATTTTCGTCACAGCTGACAGGCTGTTTGTTTCCTTAAGCGGAAACCGTGCCTTTTTCTTCCTTACGGTCGCCATAGATGTAAAGCGGCTGCGCTTTGCCATCCACGACTTCGCCGGAAATAACCACTTCCTGAACACCTTCCAGTGTCGGCAGGTCAAACATGGTATCAAGCAGGATTTTTTCCATGATCGAACGCAGACCACGGGCACCGGTCTTACGCTCTACCGCACGGCCAGCAATTGCCAGCAGCGCATCTTCATGGAATGTCAGCTCAACATTTTCCATCTCGAACAGACGCTGATACTGCTTCACCAGAGCGTTTTTCGGCTCAGACAGGATCTTGACCAGAGAGGCCACATCCAGATCTTCCAGTGTCGCAATAACCGGCAGACGACCGACAAATTCCGGAATAAGACCGAATTTCACCAGATCTTCCGGCTCCAGCTCGTGGAAAATCGCACCGATACGGCGTTCATCCGGCGCTTTTACAGTCGCGCTGAAGCCGATGGAGGTCTTTTCGCCACGGGACGAAATGATCTTATCCAGTCCGGCAAATGCACCACCGCAAATGAACAGGATATTGGTTGTGTCCACCTGCAGGAATTCCTGCTGCGGATGCTTGCGCCCGCCCTGCGGCGGTACGGAAGCCACAGTGCCTTCCATGATCTTCAGCAGAGCCTGCTGTACGCCCTCACCGGATACGTCACGGGTAATCGACGGATTATCGGCCTTACGGCTGATTTTATCCACTTCGTCGATATAGACGATACCGCGCTGCGCACGCTCGACATTGTAGTCGGCAGCCTGCAACAGTTTGAGAATGATATTTTCAACATCTTCACCGACATAACCGGCTTCGGTCAGTGTCGTGGCATCAGCCATGGTGAACGGCACATCAATGATGCGCGCCAGTGTCTGTGCCAGATAGGTCTTACCGCAACCGGTAGGGCCAACCAGAAGAATATTGGATTTTGCCAGCTCAACATCACCGCTCTTTGGCTGGTTAGCCAGACGCTTGTAATGATTATGAACCGCAACCGACAGAACACGCTTGGCATGGCTCTGACCGATGACGTAATCATCGAGAACCGCCATAATTTCCTGCGGGGTCGGAACGCCTTCACGCGACTTCACCATCGAGGATTTGTTTTCCTCGCGGATGATGTCCATGCAAAGCTCGACGCACTCATCACAGATAAAAACGGTCGGCCCCGCAATCAGCTTGCGCACCTCATGCTGGCTTTTTCCGCAAAAGGAGCAATAGAGCGTATTTTTGGAATCGCCACCGCCGTTGCTGACTTTGCTCATCGCAGTTTCCTTTCAGTAATGGCCGCCCGCTGTCCGCAACAGGCACCAAGTTCTAACCGTTATGTCTTCCCGACCGAAACCGACATGAACGGCAGTCGTCTTTTTAGGCACAAGACCCAAACAATCACTTAACACAGCATTCAGCATAAACAGGCAAAAGACAGTTTTACAACCTGTCTACCGCACTGTTTTATGCGACAGTACAGTAAAAGCGGTAATGGCAGAAAAAATGTGGCTAAAATTATACAATGCCGAAGATTTCTGCCGGAAAACCACTTGTCACGAAATTCCGGTCTTCAGAAAACTGATCCGTTTTTCAGGCAAAACGGATCAGAATCCGGTTTATCAGTCTTTCTTTTCGCCGAGATCGCGTGATTCGATCACTTTATCAATCAGGCCGAATTCGAGCGCTTCCTGAGCGGTCATGAAATGATCACGGTCGAGCGTACGCTCGATAGTTTCATAATCACGGCCGGTATGTTTGACGTAGATTTCATTGAGGCGGCGCTTCATCTTGATGATATCCTGCGCATGACGCTCGATATCGGAAGCCTGCCCCTGAAAACCGCCGGATGGCTGGTGAACCATGATACGTGCATTCGGCAGTGCCAGACGCTGACCGGTTGCACCGGCTGTCAGCAGCAGCGAGCCCATAGATGCCGCCTGCCCCATGCAGAGCGTGGAAACCGGAGGCTTGATGAACTGCATCGTGTCATAAATCGCCATGCCGGAAGTGACCACGCCACCTGGCGAATTGATGTACATTTCAATCGGCTTGTTCGGGTTTTCCGCTTCAAGGAACAGAAGCTGCGCGCAGATCAGCATAGCCATGCCGTCTTCAACCGGACCGTTCACGAAAATCACGCGTTCTTTCAGAAGACGCGAGAAAATATCATAGGCCCGCTCACCGCGTGCAGTCTGCTCAACCACCATCGGGACCAGATTCATAACGGTTTCAATTGGATCTCTCATCATTAACTGCCTTTGGCTATCGGAGAACGGAGCGAAACACTGCCGTCAGGATTCGTAATACTCAATACATAGGGCGAGGCGTACCCGTTTCGCAAGGTGTTGCGCTATAAACGCCCTATTCCGCCCCTGTCTAATCTTTCATACTTACCGAAATCTAAATGACGGCAGACTGCTGCACATCCTTAGCTGCGTTTTGTTACGGAAGCATATTTATCGCGGAATTTCTGCGCGGAACCGGCGGTCATATCCACATCGATAATCACCGAACCGTCTTCCTCATCCTGACGGCGCACATTGCTGCCATGACGGTAAATCCAGTCAATCAGACCGAACTGATCCGGCTGCAGGCTGACCTGCACCTTTTCCATCGCACCGGAAATACGGCTTTCGATCAAAGCCAGCAATTCAGGCGTACCCTGCCCCGTCAGCGCAGACAACGGCAAAGGCCGTGCATCTTCATGACTGCCGCTGCTCAGATTTTCCGCGCTGTCCTGCATCGGCTCGCTCAAACGGTCGATCTTGTTCCAGATCTCAATGACACGCTCATCGCCTTTTTTAATGCCGAGACCGCTGAGAATTGTCTCCACATCCTCAGCCTGCGCCGCATTGTCAGGGTCTGACATATCGCGCACATGCAGGATCAGATCAGCCTCAATTACCTCTTCCAGTGTCGCCTTAAATGCGGCAACCAGATGGTGCGGCAGGTTGGAGATGAAGCCAACCGTATCGGACAGGATAATCATATCGCCATGCGGCAGCCGCAGACGGCGCAAAGTCGGATCAAGCGTCGCGAAAAGCATATCTTCCGCCAGCACATCAGCACCGGTCAGACGATTGAACAAAGTAGACTTGCCCGCATTGGTATAGCCGACCAGTGCAATCACCGGATGCGGCACCTTACGGCGTTTCTGGCGATGCAGCTGGCGGGTACGCACAACCGTATCCAACTCGCGTTTGATCCGCAGGATTTTCTCCTGCAGCATACGCCGGTCGGCCTCGATCTGGGTTTCACCCGGACCGCCCATAAAGCCGCCACCACCACGCTGACGCTCCAAGTGCGTCCAGCTGCGAACCAGACGGCCTTTCTGATAGTTCAGATGTGCCAGCTCAACCTGCAGGCTACCCTCACGGGTCTGCGCGCGGCGGCCGAAAATTTCCAAAATCAGACCGGTACGGTCAATAACCTTGACCTTCCATTCGCGTTCCAGATTGCGCTGCTGCACCGGTGTCAGCGGATGATCGACAATCACCAGCTCGATTTCTTCACGTTCGATGCGTTCGGCAATATCCTCAACCTTACCCGTGCCAAGCAAAGTGGCCGGACGCGGCTGGGAGGTCTGCACCAGAAAACTGTCGATAATTTTCAGATCAATCGCGCGTGCAAGTCCCGCAGCTTCTTCAAGCCGCGCCTCATCACTCCGGCGATATTTCGGGCGTTCGCTCTCATCCTGATCGACGACCAGCGCGTAACGTTCCGGCAAAATCGGCACGACAACAAAAGCCCGTGTATCTTCTACTTTTGTTGTGAAAGGCTTTCTGCTGCTTTTCTGTTTGGCGCCGTCATCATAATTATCATCGGATGATAATTCATATGTTTCTGGCATCTCTGTTTCTGGCGTCAGATCAGCTGCCGGATCATTGCGTTTTTTCAAATGTGTATCCTGATTTATGTATCGCCTTTACCGGCCATCTTTGTCCGGAACGGCTTCTGTTCCCATCAGATAATCATCAGGGCTGCCTGCATCAATGAGCGCGCCTCAGATAATTATTCCCGTATTTACAAACAAATATATCCGCAGGCCTTGAGGCACTGCGGATATAAAAACATTCCGAAATTTCAGCAAACAGTCGTAATGACCTGTAATGCTTACTCTTCTTCGCCTTCAAACATCTGCACAGGCTGACTTGGCATAATGGTTGAGATGGCATGTTTATATACCAGCTGTGAATGTCCGTCACGGCGCAGCAAGACACAGAAGTTATCAAAGGATGTGACAATACCTGTCAGCTTAACGCCATTAATCAAAAAGATCGTCAGAGAGATTTTTTGCTTACGTACAGAATTCAGAAAGAGATCCTGAAGATTTTGCGATCGTTCAGCCATTTTTTTATTCCTTTATTTCGATCCGCAACCAGCACTGATTTCGGGGAGACATCCACCCTGTTTACAAATATGCCGCCTGAAGCGCATAGCCCGTAAACAGTTCATTTCCGAAGAAACAGCAGAAAAACTTCCCCTGTCATCCGGTTTTATCATCTGCCCCAGATATTGCACCTGTATATTGATACAGAATCAATAGTTGCGGGAATAATCCCACATTCCGCAAAGGGTTAACAGGCCGCTATTTTTTGCGCAACGTCAAAATGTTGTATGCTGCCGGATGATTAGCTGCCGCACAGTCAGAACTATGCCATTCAGGCCAAATATATTTTGTATCTGACCTGTATTCTGACAATTCATGGCGCTTAATCAGCCTCCGTCAGCTCACCTGTCTGCTTCAGCATCCACTCATAAAAGCTGCCCTTGCGCGCAACCAGCTCTTCCGGACTTTTGCGATGCACATGAAAACCGATAAATTCAGGATGGTTGAGCGGTTCCAGACCATATTTCGGATCAAAAATGTTCAGGCAGTCACGCGCCGTCCAGTAGTAAAAACTTTCTTTGGGCGCCGCATCATTGAAACAGCCATATTTTTTGGCCAGCCTTGAAATACCGTCATTGCCAAAAATGGTAATGCCGATCATAGCAGGGGTCACTTCCTTGCCGATAAGGCGGTACCAGAGCGGGCGCAAAACCCGTCTGCGCAAACCGAGCCATTTCGGCAGCGGATAATCACCGGCCATATAAGCATCAAATTCGGCAATCACCGGATGATCGGGCGGGAAATACAAAGCCGAAACGCCGACGCGCTCCCTGTTTTCACGCGCCAGATAGGGTTTGGATGCATCCGGATGAAACTGCTTATGCAGATAAACATCCGTATCCAGCCACACGCCCTGACGATGTTTCATCAGATTGATGCGAAAAATATCGCTGAACTGAACAATCGTCAGATTATCTTTCAGGTTCGGAAAACCGGGATCAAGACGGCGAAATGATTCAATCGGCATGATCGTTGCAGCATCATGCTGCTCCACGCCTTCCGGCAGATTTTCGACAGGCTGATAGCTGAACAGCTTAACCCGTTGTCCGGTTCTGACCATGGAAGTCAGGCACATATGATCCACCGGCCGTAATTGGCTGCCGTACCAGAATGTACAAATATCCATAAAACATACTCAATTTTAAAATGAGGCGCTTAAAAGAAATCGAGACTCACGCGGAACATCTGTTCTACGTGCTTCACCGCATCACTTGTCGCAAACATCACTACGCGGTCATTACGGCGAATATGCAGATCGCCATGCGGCTTAATAACTTTTCCGTCACGGTAAACCGCCCCCACCCGCAAACCGGCCGGCAGGTCGATATTGCGCAATGGCGCGCCGACTAATGGTGAAGTTTCAAGGGCTTCCGCCTCAATCAGCTCCGCCCGCCCGTCATAGACACTATGCACCGAGCGGATGCGTCCGCGCCGCACCTGCTGCAAAATCTTGGAAATCGTCACATTTTTCGGACTGACATAAGAATCAATACCAACCGTATGAATGAATTCCTGATAGGCAGAATTATTAATCAGCACCATATTCGACTTGCAGCCAAGGCGCTTGGCCATAATGCCGGACAGAATATTCGCCTGATCCTGATTGGTCAGTGCCACCATTAGATCAGCATCCTGAACTTCCGCCTCGCGCAGCAATTCCTGATCCAGCGCACTGCCGTTCAGAACAATTGTCTTATCCAGCTCATCAGCCACAAAAGCTGAACGCTCACGATTATGTTCAATGATCTTCAGCCGCGTATGCGGCTGGCGCTCTTCCATCTTTTTCGCAACATAGAGCCCGATATTACCGCCACCGGCGATAATAATCCGCCGCGCCTCAGGCTTGTCATGCCCGAACAGGCCAAGTGTACGGCGTACCTGCTCTACCGTTGTCACCACATAGGCCAGATCGCCTGCCAGCAGATGATCCTCGGAATGCGGCACAAACAACTTGTCATTACGCACCACGCCGACCACCGTTGACGGCAGATCAGGGAACAGATCGGTCAGCTGTTTCAGCGGCGTGTTGATGATCGGGCAGTCTTCCATACATTCAATGGCAAACGCGACCACTTTGTCATCGGCAAAGCGCAACACATCGGAAGCACCCGGCAAAGCGATACGGCGCAATACCATATCGCCGACTTCCAGCTCCGGCGAGATCACTACATCAATCGGCATATTATCGCGCGAGAACATCTCCTGATACTGCTTTTGCAGATAGGTCTGCGCACGGATACGGGCAATTTTGGTCGGCACATTAAACAGCGAATGGGCAACCTGACAGGCCACCATATTGATCTCGTCGTAAAGCGTGACAGCGATAATCATATCCGCTTCATCGGCACCGGCCGCTTCCAGCACATCCGGATGCGAGCCGTGACCGACAAAACCGCGCACATCAAGCAGATCACGCACGGCGTGGATCAGCTTTTCCGATGTATCAATCACCGATACATCGTTATGTTCCGCAGCGAGCCGCTCAGCAATACCGAAGCCGACCTGACCGGCACCGCAGATAATGATGCGCATAATTACACTCCGAGCGACTTGAGTTTACGGTGCAGAGCGGAACGCTCCATACCCACAAACTCAGCCGTGCGTGAAATATTACCGCTGAAACGGTTGATCTGTGCGACCAGATATTCCTTTTCAAACATTTCACGCGCTTCGCGCAGCGGCAGCGCCATAATATGCTGATCGGAATCAGTCGGTGTGCGCGGCAGCGTATCACCGATTTCCGCCGGCAGCAGATCAGCCGTTACCGGCGCATCCACATCATCGCCGCGCGCCAAAATCATCAGGCGTTCCACATTGTTACGCAGCTGACGCACATTGCCGGGCCAGCTATGGGATTGCAGAACCGCCATTGCATCATCGCTGATACGGCGCGGCTTGATACCGGCCTGTTCAGCCACCTGATTGATGAAGAAGGATACCAGCGACGGAATATCATCGCGGCGCTGTGCCAATGGCGGCACCTGCACCGGAACAACGGCCAGACGATGGAACAGATCTTCACGGAACAGACCTTCGGCAATCATGCCTTCAAGATTCTGCGCGGTCGAAGAAATGATACGCACATCAACCTTCACACGCTTGGTTCCGCCAACACGTTCAAACTGCTGGTCAACCAGAACACGCAAAATCTTGTTCTGGGTTTCACGCGGCATATCGGCGATTTCGTCGAGATAGAGAATACCGCCATGCGCCTCTTCCAGTGCGCCGACCTTGCGTTCCCCGCCGTCCATTTCGGTGCCGAAAAGCTCGATTTCCATGCGCTCCGGCGTAATAGCAGCGGCATTCACCGTCACGAAAGGCCCGTTAGCACGGCTCGACTGTCCGTGAATGGCACGTGCCACCATTTCCTTACCCGAACCCGAAGGGCCGGTAATCATGATACGGCTGTTGGTCGGAGCCACGCGTTCGATAGTCTGGCGCAACTGGTTCATCGCCAGCGAATTGCCAAGCAGTTCGAATGTCTCACCGGAGCGTTTACGTAAGTTAGAAACTTCGCGCTTAAGGTTTGATGTCTCCAATGCCCGCTCTGCCACGAGGATCAGACGATCTGCCTTGAACGGCTTTTCAATGAAATCATAAGCGCCGCGACGGATAGCCGAGACAGCAGTTTCAATATTACCGTGACCTGAGATCATCACCACCGGCAGATCCGGATGCAGTTTCTTGATTTCATCCAGCAATGCCAGCCCGTCCAGACGGCTGCCCTGCAACCATATATCCAGAAAAATCAGCCGCGGCACACGATCATTGATCGCAGCCAATGCACTGTCCGCATCAAAAGCTGTGCGGGTTTCGTGACCTTCGTCGCTTAAAATACCAGCAACCAGATCACGGATGTCCGTTTCATCATCAACGACGAGAATATCAGAAGCCATTTAATCCACCTGCCTTGTTCCCATTATCCTGCAGATTTACCACAAAGTGATCTATCCGCAGGTATTTATCATTCAGCTGCCTGCATCTGTCTGTCATGCCTGCAACTCCTCATTTGTCTGTGTCCCTGCCATTTCCGGCGGTGTTGCAGGGAAAACCATACGGATCATCGCACCTCTGCCCTGATAGAAATCAGCCGGTGCATCATGCAGTTCCATATGCCCGCCGTGATCCTCAACGATTTTTCTGACAATAGCGAGGCCAAGGCCGGTGCCTTTTTCGCGCGTTGTCATATAAGGCTCCAGCAGCCGCTGCCGGTTATCACCGGGCAGGCCTTTGCCGTTATCAATCACATCGACAATCAGCTGATCCTTGTCCTGATAGGCTTTCAGCAGAATATGTCCGTGATAATTATCTTCATCAGTAACCGCTTCAATAGCCTCGCTGGCATTCTTGATAATGTTACCAAAAGCCTGTCCAAGCAGACGACTGTCAAAATGGCCATAAAGCGGCACTTCACTCAATTGCTGCTCAAAACTGATCTCACTGCGGCTGACTTCCACCAAGAATGCGGCTTCTTTCAGCGAATCCCGCAAATCAATGGTTTCCATTTTCGGCTTCGGCATCCGTGCAAAGGACGAGAATTCATCCACCATACGACCAATATCGCCGACCTGACGGATAATCGTTTCCACACACTGGTCGAAAACCTCACGATCTTCGGTAATAACCTTGCCATAACGGCGGCGGATACGCTCGGCAGAAAGCTGGATTGGTGTCAGCGGGTTCTTGATCTCATGGGCGATACGGCGCGCCACATCAGCCCATGCCGTTGAGCGCTGTGCTTGTACCAGGTCAGTAATATCATCAATCGTCACGACATAGGAGCGTTCATCACCTGTGCCGTCCTCAATCGTGATCTGCACATTGAAGGTACGGGTCAGCCCGCCGCGCATCATCGAGACCTGCTCGCGGTAAACCGCACGGCCGGAATCATGTGCCACTTCAAAGACCTGTCCGATTTCCGGAATATGCGTGCTCAGGCTGGTACCGATAACCTCATCGGGCTCAAGGCAGAACATCTGCTCTGCCGAGCGGTTGACGATATTAATCAGCCCCAGCGCATCCACCCCGATCACCGCGGCGGTAACACCGGACAACACAGCCTCGGAGAAGCGGCGGCGCTCATCAATCTGGTCTTTAGCGGCCAAAAGATCGGTGCGCTGGCTTTTCAACTCAGCAACCATGTTGTTGAAAGTGCCGGACAATGCGCCGAGATCACCATCGCTGGAGCGCACCGGCACGGAAATATCCAGATTACCGACAGCCACTTCATCAGCAGCGCCGATCAGCTGGCGGATCGGCCGCACCAGACGGTCTGCCACAGCAATACCTGTCCAGATCGCCGGCAGCAAAACAATCAGCATCAGGCCGAAATAGAGCAGCGCAAAGATCACCTGCGTCGGGATACGGTTCGCCTCCATATCCTGATAGCGCTTGGTGTTCGCCTCCATCAGGCGCATGGAATCGAGAATTTGCGCATCAACAGCACGTACAGTGTAGAGATACACATCGGGTATCTCACGCATCTTGATAATCGCACCAACGAAGTTGCTGGTCGGACCCGGCGGAATAATCACCGGATTACCGTCCCGTGCCGTTTCAACCGCCTCAGACGGCGGTTGCGGCAGATTTGCGCCGCCCTGTTCGCTGCGCAAGGCAATCGAGCCGTCTTCGCGCAATAATTGCGCACCGAGCAAACCGCGACCCAGCGCCTGCAAGGTCATCAGCTGCACAAAACCGTTACGGTCGAGACTATAGAGCGTGCGTTGCGCATCCATATCCTGCAGCATCGAATAGGTGGTGCTTTGCAGGTTACGCGCGGTTTCATTGATATAACCATTGGCAAGGCTGATCGATGAATTGACGATATTGCGCGTATTGGTTTCAAACCAGCGATCCAGCCCGAGATTGAGCGTTACGCTGGCGACAATCGCCACAACAATCGCCGGAACCGCTGCAATCAGTGAGAACAACGCCACAATGCGCACATGTAAACGCGCGGCAGCACGGCCATGACGGCGCGCCTGTGTGATGCGGAAAATCTCGCGGATAATCAGCGCCAGCAGGCTGACGACCAGAACCACATTGATGATAATCAGCGTCAGCGTCACATGCAGATCAGGAACAATCGGCGTGACACCGATCATAATCAGAAAGGAGACAAGTGATGCAATAATCGACAGGACAACAATGATCACACCCGGCAGAGCCAGCAAACGTCTTTGTTCACTCACCCGTGCAGGTTTAAATTCGCGCAACCACTCAAGCAGACTCGTCTTATCCATTTCGTTAATCTATTATAAACCGTTGCCGTCATGCAACAGAATGTTGCACATATGCAACGTTATCGCTGTGCGAATTAAAATATATTAGCTTTATTAAAGGTCGCGAATTTCTTGGGATATAAATCTCAAAGTCATAGGTCTGCCAGCAACCGCTCCCCCCATACTTTCCGTAAATGGCACAGGTAATGACTTATTAAGCGCTTCTAAAATAGAAACCACAAAGGCCTTGGAAAGCTCATCATTATTTATTTTTTCGGTAAAAGTTGTGCGTGGCTTGCCTATGAGAGTTCCATCGCGCCGCAGAGAAAATCGCAATGTAATACTCATCCCCGCAGTTCCTTTCGGTGGTTGCCAGCACGCATAAAGAGCCGAAAACATTTCATTGATTGAATTCACCGGCTTACGATCATTACAACGCCTGTCTTCCGCAAAAGCAGCTACTGGAACTACAAACACAAGCGAAATCGATGCAAGCAGCAGCGTTCTTATAATGCTCATAAAATATATTCCCTATATATTATAATTACTTAAATACACCTCTTGAAATTTTTACTTTAAAAATCAAACAAATTTCCATCAACCCCTAAAAATATTGAGGTCGTGGTCGCGGATTTTTTTGCGCAGCGTGTTGCGGTTCAAACCCAGCAATTCTGCGGCCTTGATCTGATTGCCGGATGTGGCTGTCAGGCTTGCAGCCAGCAGCGGATATTCAATCTCGTGCAAAATCCGGTCGTATAGCCCCTGCGGCGGCAGTTCACCGTTGAAGGAGGCGAAATACTGCCGCAGATAAATTTCCGTCGCCTCACGTAAGTTAGTGATCTGATCCGCTTTCAGCCCTGTTTCATCAGCCTGTAATGACGGTGGCAGATGCTGCAATTCGTGACGGATAATCTCCGCATTAATCTCATCCTGCGGATAGAGTGCTGCAAGTCTACGCACCAGATTTTCCAGTTCGCGCACATTGCCCGGCCATGTGTAATGGCGCAGCGCTGCAAAACCCTCGGCACTGATCTGCTTTGGCGGCAGACCTTCCTTTTCCACCAGCCGGAAGAAATGCTGCACCAGATCCGGCACATCCTCGCTGCGCTCACGCAGCGGCGGCATACGCAGCGGCACCACATTAAGCCGGTAGTATAAATCCTCGCGGAACTGACCTTTGTGAATTGCCTTGAGCAAATCCTTATTGGTTGCAGCCACAATACGCACATCGGTTTTAATCGGCGTGCGTCCGCCAACGGTCATATATTCGCCCTGCTGCAGTACGCGCAATAGACGCGTCTGCGCCTCCATCGGCATATCGCCGATTTCATCGAGAAACAGCGTTCCGCCATTGGCCTGCTCAAAACGACCTGAAAAACGCTGCTGAGCACCGGTAAAGGCACCTTTTTCATGGCCGAATAATTCAGATTCAATCAGATCACGCGGAATAGCTGCCATATTGATCGCCACAAAAGGCCCGTTACGGCGACGGCCATATTCATGCAAAGCGCGGGCAACCAGTTCCTTACCCGTACCGGATTCCCCTGTAATCATCAGTGTCAGATCAGTCTGCATCATGCGTGCCAGCACACGATAAACATCCTGCATCGCGACCGAGCGGCCGACAAGCGGCATATTCTCCACCTGTTCGTCACTCTCCTGCTTTGCCTGCACCGGCTTTGGTTCGGACAGCGCACGACGCAGCAGGCTCACCATCTCGCTCAGGTCAAAAGGCTTTGGCAGATAATCATAGGCACCGGCTTCGGAGGCGCGGATCGCGGTCATGAAAGTATTCTGCGCACTCATCACCACTACCGGCAGATCGGGGCGCGCTTTGCGGATGCGCGGCAGAATTTCGAACACCGAACCATCCGGCATATTCACATCGCTGATAACCAGATCACCTTCGCCGCTCGTAATCAGCCCCCAAAGCGCCGCACGATTACTGGCAAGACGCACAGCATAACCTGCTCTGCTCAGCGCCTGATTAAGCACTGTGCGCATGGCTGCATCATCTTCCGCAACGATGATTACCGGTTCATTCAATGCCTCACTCCCACATATATAAATATTATATTACATGATATTAGATCGATATTTTAATATTTAAATTTAAACGACAGAACTGTCCTGTTTCCATATTGGCAACAGAATACGGAAAATGGTTTTTCCCGCGAAACTTTCACACTCAATCATACCGCCATGATCGGCAATGATCTTGGCAACCAAGGGCAAGCCCAGACCAGATCCATTGGTTTTGGTGGTAATAAACGGGTCAAACAGGATCGGCAGAATATCCGGTGCGACACCGCCGCCATTATCAATCACGCAATATTCCAGCGGCAGAGACAGGCGCTCGCCCGTCGCCGGTACAATCATATGCATGCCCGCTTTATAGGCAGAGGTCAGCAGGATCTCGCCTTTGCGCCCCGAGCGCTCTTCCGGCTCAATCGCCTCAGCCGCATTTTTAATCAGGTTGAGAAATACCTGTATCAGCTGATCACGATTGCCCCAGACACGCGGCAAAGACGGATCATAATCCTCGCGGATCGTGACATGGGATGCAAAACCGTGGCTCGCCAATGTTTTGACATGCCCCAGCACAGTGTGAAGATTAACGGCAGAGCGCTCAATCGGACGCTCGTCGGAAAACACATTCATCCGATCGACCAGTGCGACTATACGGTCAGCTTCATCACGGATCAGCTGTGTCAGTTCGCAGTCGGACTCATTGGCTGCATCGCGTGCCGACATTTCCAGCAATTGCGCCGCACCGCGAATACCCGAAAGTGGGTTCTTGATTTCATGCGCCAGCATTGCCGCCAGACCGGTGACAGAACGTGCCGCGCCGCGATGGCTCATCTGGCGATTGAGCTTCTCTGCCATGGCTGTTTCTTTAAACAGGATAACCACCTGATCCGGTATTTCACTGACCGGAGTCACCTGCACATCCACCATGCGCTCAGTGCCCATACGCGGCGATGACAGATCAATATGATATTCATTAACCGCTGTACCGCTTTGAATAACCTGCGTAATCAGTCCGATCAGCGGACTTGAAGGCGGCAGAAAATAATTGAGACCATGGCGCTTCAAGATTCCCGCACTGGAGCGGAAAAACACCTCAGCCTGCGCATTGGCGTAAATAATCTGTCCCGCAGCATCCGCCATTATCACCGCTTGCGGCAATGTATTCAGCACATGATCGGACAAAGAGAATGCAGCAGCGTCCATCAGGCAGCATCCTTCAGGGATTTTGTCCCTGCGACCGGTGACAGGCCGGTAAAAATATCCGTGAGAATGTCTGATACTTCCTGCGCATTGCCTGAGGTCATCAGCGCCTTCTTGACCGTATCAGGAACATTTGACGTATGACGTTCCATATACCAGCCCAGATGTTTGCGGGCATGGCGGATACCGGTTTTCTCACCATAATGCTCCAGCATGGCGTGATAATGCGCTAGAATATAATCGCTTAAGTTTAGCGGCGCGGCACCATGTGGTAAACCATTCAGTTCGCTTGCGACCTGCCCCGCCAGCCAAGGCTGACCATAGGCGGCACGGCCGATCATCACCGCATCGGCACCGGAGCGGCGCATAATTTCCTGCACATCGGCAGCACTGCCGACATCGCCATTGGCAACAAGTGGCACAGAGATCACCTCACGCACGGCGCGGATTGCATCCCAATCGGCATGACCGGTATAGAACTGACAGCGCGTGCGGCCATGCACGGTAATCATCTGCACACCGGCATCGACAGCGCGTCGTGCCAGTTCCGGCGCATTGATTGAATTGTGATCCCATCCAAGCCGCATCTTCAGCGTCACCGGCACTTTGACAGCCTGCACAGTGGCTTCAATCAGTGTCAGCGCATGGTCGAGATCACGCATCAGCGCCGAACCGGAATAACCACCTGTCACCTTCTTGGCAGGGCAGCCCATATTGATGTCAACAATATCCGCGCCTTCACCTTCAGCGATCTTGGCGGCCTCACCCATCCAATGCGCTTCACGGCCTGCAAGCTGCACCACATGGGTTTGCAGATCACCGCGTTCCATCCGCTTACGGCTTTCAGAATGATGATTGCACAACTCCGCACTGGCTACCATTTCGGAGACCACCAGACCTGCACCGGCCTCCCACGCCCGACGACGAAACGGCAGATCGGATATGCCGGACATCGGCGCCAGAAACACGCGATTGCGGATTTCCACCGGTCCGATTTTCAATGGCAGGGTTGCAGTCGTCATCATCAGCCTAAAAATTGTGCAATATCAAAAACGCTTAAACTTTAAGCAGATTTATAGGTTTTATCATCTTCATGCAAGAAAAAGCGGATTCGTCGCAATGCGATTAACCGATGAATCCATTATCAAAAAAACATCACTAGAGCGCCGTGCGCCCTCTTGGGCGCACAAAGGTCGCTCTAGATTCTTTAATGATCGCATTATCACTGTCGTCAAGCTGTACAAACTTGACTGTGAAATGCTCTAGCATTTCGTTTATCAAGGCGGTATTCGCTATAAACAGAGGTGTGACAGCTCGGAAAGGCTTTTCTCATTCGCACAGCAGCAGTTATAGTCGCCGCAGGACGCGGAGAACGCGCCGGTCAAAGCACCGAAGGCCCTAAGCAATATCGTCGTATCGGCGGTCAGGCCGTGCTGGCGCATACTTTACGTACCTTTCTGGCCTGCGAGCAGATTTCGCCTGTGGTGGTGGTGATCCATTCCGACGATCACGATCTTTATCATGCTGCACTGCAACGCGCCGATATTGATGCCGCGCGTATCCGCCTTGTTACCGGTGGCCCGACACGGCAGGAATCCACCCGTCTCGGCCTGCTCGCTTTGTGCGACGATGCACCGGATTATGTGATGATTCATGACGGCGTACGCCCGTTTATTACGCAGGATTTGCTCAAGCGCATCATGATTGCCCTGCACCCGCAAACTGGCGTGCTGCCTGCCCTTGCCGTTTCCGACACGCTGAAACAGGCCGGCGGCGATGCATTGGTCACCAAAACCGTACCGCGTGCAGGCCTTTTTGCTGCGCAGACACCGCAGAGTTTTCCGTTCGTGCCAATTCTCGATGCGCATAATGCAGCATTTGCATTGGGACGCACAGATTTCACCGATGATGCCGCCATTGCAGAATGGCAGAGCATTCCTGTTCGTGTTGTCGAAGGCTCAGCCGACAATACTAAAATTACATGGGCAAAGGATATTGAAATGGCAGATCAGCGCTTGCGTCAGGATATGGTTGCGTTTCCGGACATCCGCACGGGCAATGGTTATGACGTGCATAGTTTCGAGGCAGGCGACCATGTGTGGCTTTGCGGCGTGAAAATTCCGCACACACACAAGCTCAATGGCCACTCCGATGCCGATGTGGCGCTGCATGCGCTGACGGATGCCCTGCTCGCCACCCGCGGTGCGGGCGATATCGGTACGCATTTCCCCCCGTCTGATCCGCAGTGGAAAGGTGCTGCCTCACGGCAATTTGTTGAGTTTGCAGTTAAAACTGTGCGCGAAGCCGGTGGACGTATCGCTAACGCCGATATTACACTGATTGCCGAAGAACCGAAAATTGGCCCGCATCGGGAAGCTATGACCGCAGAACTCAGCGATATGCTCGGCGTAAGTGCCGACCGTGTTTCGGTCAAAGCCACGACCAACGAGAAAATGGGCTTTGTCGGCCGCAAGGAAGGCATCGCCTCTATCGTGACTGTCAGCGTTATCTATCCGGGTGAAGTGCCCGCATAAAGGAAGAAGATCATGAGTTTGATTGCACAACATGTTCCCCAAAAGTGGGCAGCGGTTTTGGGACAAGAACATGTGCAATAATAAATCAACAGAGCAGGCCCTCGCCGTTCTTGATGCCTGCCGCAAGGCGCAGCTCATGATTACCACTGCCGAATCCTGTACCGGCGGCATGATTGCCGCCGCACTGACCGACATAGCCGGTTCGTCCGATGTGGTGGATTGTGGTTTTGTCACCTATAGCAATGAAGCCAAAGCTTCACTGATCGGTGTTTCTCAAAGCCTGCTCCGTGATTTTGGTGCAGTGTCGAAACCTGTCGCTATTGCCATGGCTGAAGGTGCGCTGAAACATGCCCCGCAGGCCAGCATCAGTATAGCGGTCACCGGTGTTGCAGGCCCTTCAGGCGGCAGCGCTGAAAAACCTGTCGGACTGGTGCATATTGCTTGTGCAAGACAGGGTTTTGAAAGCTTGCATCTGGAATGCCGTTTCGGCGACCAATCGCGCGAAGCCATCCGCTTAGCTACAGTGCAGGCCGCACTGGATTTGGTTCTGCAAAGACTGACTGAGTAATTTTAATTACTTAATCGCATTACCGGCTTCAATGCCGTAAATCTGATCGGCGCGTTTTTCAAAAGCTTCCGCAAATTTGCGGAAAGCCAGATCAAACATTGAGCCCATTACCAGACCAAGCGTGCGGCTCTTAAATTCATAATCAATGAAAAAATCCACATCGCTATGCGTACCGTCACCGACCGGTACAAATGTCCAGCGATTGTCGAGATAGCGGAACGGGCCATCAATATATTTGACTTCAATCACCCGTTCATCCGGCTTGAGCAGCACTTGAGTGGTGAATGTCTCACGGATCAGTTTGTAGCCGACAGTCATGTCGGCCACCAGTAATGTCTTGCCATCGCGCTCTTTACGCGAGCGGATGGTCAATGCTTCACACATCGGGACAAATTGCGGATAAGTTTCAACATCCGCGACGAGAGCAAACATTTGCTCCGCGCGGTGCTGAACCTGACGTGTGGCAGTAAATTGCGGCATGATCTATAAGTTTTAGTTACGGCTGGCGATCAGCGCTTCACGGGCAACACGCAGCTTGGCAAAATCATCACCCGCATGGTGCGAAGAGCGTGTCAGCGGGCTGGAAGCAACCAGCAGGAAGCCTTTGGTTTTACCAATCGTTGCAAAAGATTTGAACTCATCCGGTGTCACATAACGGATAACCGCATGGTGCTTACGGGTTGGCTGCAGATACTGACCAATGGTCATGAAATCCACATCAGCCGAGCGCAGATCATCCATCAGCTGGAGCACTTCATTGCGCTCTTCACCCAGACCAACCATGATACCGGATTTGGTGAAAATGGTCGGATCGAGTTCTTTCACGCGCTGCAACAGACGCAGGGAGTGGAAGTAACGGGCACCCGGACGCACTTTCAGATAGTTGGACGGCACTGTTTCCAGATTATGGTTGAACACATCCGGACGCGCCTTAACAACGATCTCCAGAGCACCTTCCTTACGCAGGAAGTCCGGTGTCAGAATTTCAATCGTAGTCTGCGGGCTGGCTGCACGGATTGCATGAATCACTTCAGCAAAATGCTGTGCGCCGCCATCGGCCAGATCATCGCGGTCAACGGAGGTGATAACCACATGGGTCAGCCCCATCTGTTTCACGGCCTTGGCCACATTTTCCGGCTCATTCGGGTCGAGATTGGTCGGAATACCGGTCGATACGTTACAGAACGCGCAGGCACGGGTGCAGATTTCACCCATAATCATGAATGTCGCGTGTTTCTTATCCCAGCACTCGCCTATATTCGGGCAGCCGGCTTCCTCGCATACTGTGACAAGCTTGTTAGAGCGCACAATATCGCGGGTCTCGCCATAGCCGCGTGAGGTCGGAGCTTTCACGCGAATCCAGTCAGGCTTTTTCAAAAGTGCTGTGTCGGGCCGGTTGGCCTTCTCAGGATGACGAAGGCGTTTTCTGTCGTCGTTAACGGTGTCCAGAAGCGTAACCATATGTCTTTCCCAAAACGGCCGTTGCGGCCTTCAGATTTCGTAACACCGGAAATTCCGGCCAGAATATTGCGCCTGTTTATCAGGCAGGACGAACAAGGTAAACTACAAGCTTCAAACCCTGCTCTTATCAAAACTGATAACAGCTCATATAAGCCGTCAGCTTTTATATACAACCGGTCTCAACGTCGCGCTGCTTCACCGATTGCCTTGAATACCAGTGCCCAGATCAGGCCGAAACAAAATCCGGCCAGCCCCAGCGCCAGTGTTACACTCCACACGCCATACCAGCCCGAGAGTGCATAGCCATTGATTGAAATCACATTGCCGGACAGAAAGCTGAGCGTCGATACACCAAAACCAAGCCCCAGACCGATCAGTGTTGAATATTTCAGCACTGTCAGCGCGGCTTTGCGATAGGGTGATCCGTCTTTAATCAGCGGCAATTGCGATCCTTCTCAAGAGTGAAACCGGCCTGAATTTTATCATCAGGCCGGAATAAATATTAAGCGTTCAGAACTTTACCATAGGCATCCAGCACACTTTCTTTCATCATTTCTGACAAGGTAGGATGCGGGAATACGGAATGCATCAGTTCTTCTTCGGTGGTTTCGAGATTCATTGCAATCACAAAGCCCTGAATAAGCTCGGTGACTTCAGCGCCAACCATGTGCGCGCCAAGCAACTGGCCGGTCTTCTTATCGAAAATGGTCTTAACCAGACCCTGATCTTCACCCAGCGCAATCGCCTTACCATTCGCAGCAAACTGGTAGCGGCCAACGCGGATATCAAAGCCCTGTTCTTTGGCCTTCGCTTCGGTCAGACCAACGGATGCAACCTGCGGGTTGCAATAGGTGCAGCCCGGAATTTTGCCCTTATCCAGCGCATGAACATTCGGCACACCGGCAATCTTCTCAACGCAGATAACACCTTCATGCTCGGCTTTGTGTGCCAGCATCGGAGGACCGGCAACGTCGCCGATGGCGTAAATGCCTTCGACATTGGTTTTGCCGTAACCGTCAATCACCACGCAACCGCGATCAGTCTTAACGCCAAGTGCTTCAAGACCGAGATTCTCGATATTGCCGACCACGCCGACAGCCGAGATCATGCGATCAGCTGTGATTTCCTGCACCTTGCCGTCATTGGTCTCAACGCTGGCGGTAACCGAGTTTGCGCCTTTGACCACTTTAGTCACTTTGGCTTCGGTGATGATCTTCATGCCCTGCTTTTCAAGCAGCTTACGGGCAAAGGTCGAGATTTCCGCATCTTCAACCGGCATGATGTTTTTCATGACTTCAACAACAGTCACGTCAACGCCCATGGTACGGTAGAAGGAAGCGAATTCGATACCAATAGCACCGGAACCCATAACCAGCAGGCTCTTTGGCAGTTCTTGCGGAACCATTGCTTCGAAATAGGTCCAGATCAGCTTGCCATCCGGCTCAATACCAGGCAGCGCACGAGGGCGCGCACCGGTTGCCAGAATAATGTGTTTGGCTGTGTAAGTACCCTCACCCAAAACGCCTTTAGGCACTGGATTCTGTGGCAGCATTGGCTGTTTGGTGGTTTTGGAAACTACGATTTCAGCAGGCTTACCAGCGGATGCGCCTTTAGTGACTTTAGCTTCACCCCAGATCACATCGATCTTGTTCTTCTTCATCAGGAAGGCAACGCCGCCATTGAGGCGCGCTGACACACCGCGCGAACGGGCAACAACTGCCTTCACATCCGCGCTGATTTTACCTTCGAGCATCAGGCCGTAATCCTTGGCATTTTCACCGAAATGCAGAATTTCAGCCGAGCGCAGCAGAGCTTTGGTCGGAATACAGCCCCAGTTAAGGCAGATACCGCCAAGATGCTCACGTTCAACAATCGCGGTTTTAAGTCCGAGCTGAGCGGCACGGATAGCAGTTACATAACCGCCGGGACCGGAACCGACCACGATAACGTCGTAATTGTTGGACACGCTCATTCTCCTTGAATGGTTTCTATGCCGGTTACCGGCGCATCATTCATTATATCTATTGGTTTTCGCGTATCTTGTCCGAAAACCGCTTCACACTTTTCGGGATACGCTCTTATAACTACAAACCCAAGATCAGGCGCACAACAGGCTCCAGTGCCTTGCCGATAGCCCGTGTATTTTCCGCATCCAGATGCACACCATCCAGCGGCGTGGTTTTCGCAACGCCGGATGCATCAAAGAAGCTGCATTCCATTTCATCCGCCAGATCTGACAAGAGCAGCCCCAGCTTGCGCGATTCCGTAATACCACCGGCAAAAAGCGAGGCAAAAAACGGATCAGCACTCTCAGTGATATGCGGCGGAGCCACAATCAGAATATCCGGTACCGCATAGCCTTCACGATACGGATGGCTGCGGATGATCTGGATCAGTCTGCGCATACCGCAATGGCTGGAAAAAGCATCACCAACGACCTGCGGTTTCATATCATTGCTGCCGAGCAGGATAATCACCAGATCAAGCGGCGCATGGGTACCCAGCAATGTCGGCAGAATGCGTGAACCGTTGCGGTCTTCCGGCGCGGTATAATCGTCAAAAGTAGTGGTGCGGCCGTTCAGCCCTTCAGCAATCACATGCGCCTGAGAACCAAGGCCTTTCTGCAAAACAGACGGCCAGCGATCCTCAAGCGGCAGACGCGCACCATCCGGTGCCTGATAGCCCCATGTCAGTGAATCACCAAAACATAAAACTGATTTCATGTTCGCGCCTTTTGCGGGAAAGCAACGGCGCCCCAGAAATCTGAGGCGCCTGTCTTTTCTTAGACCAGCATACCGAGCGGGTTTTCAATATAGTTCTTGAAAACCTTCGCCAGTTCCGCAGCCAGCGCACCATCAACGGCGCGGTGGTCAGTGGAAAGCGTGACGGACATTACGGTTGCTACAGCCAGTTCGCCGTTTTTGACAACTGCGCGCTGTTCACCGGCACCAACTGCAAAGATTGTTGCATGTGGCGGGTTGATGATCGCTGCGAAGTCTTTAACGCCGAACATACCGAGGTTGGACACCGAAGTGGTGCCGCCCTGATATTCCGAAGGCTTCAGCTTACGGTCGCGGGCGCGCTTGGCCAGATCTTTCATCTCATTGGAGATGGCAGACAGAGCCTTGGTTTCTGCACCGCGAACGATTGGCGTAATCAGGCCACCCGGAATAGAAACGGCAACGCCGACATCCGCATGTTTGTGCTTGACCATGCCTGCATCAGTCCAGGAAACATTGGCTTCCGGAATGTCGCGCAGTGCCAGAGCCGTTGCTTTGATGACCAGATCATTGACCGAAAGCTTGTAAGCAGGCACTTCACCTTTTTCGGTTTTGATCATTGGTGCCGCAGCATTGAGCTGTGAACGCAGCGCCAGCAGAGCATCCAGTTCGCAATCAATCATCAGATAGAAATGCGGAACAGTCAGCTTGGATTCCATCAGGCGGCGCGCAATGGTTTTGCGCATACCGTCATGTGGTACCAGTTCGTATGAACCTTCCTCAAACATTTTGAGGGTGGCTTCATCCGAAGCGCCGGAAACGGCAATCTGAGGTGCAGCAGCAGAAGCAACCGGCTTGGCAGGAGCTTTAACGCCGGAAGCAATCGCAGCTTCAACATCCTTGCGGATGATGCGGCCATGCGGACCGGTGCCGGAAACAGCAGCCAGTTCCACGCCTGCATCCTTGGCAACGCGACGTGCCAGCGGCGAAGCGAACAGACGCTCACCCTTGGCAACAGGAGCCAGAGCAGCAGCAGGCGCAGGTGTCGCTGCCGGAGCAGCAGCAACCGGTGCCGGTGCGGATACTGGTGTAGCAGCAGCTGGCGCTGCTTCAGCTTTTGGCGCTGCGGCCGGTGCATCGCCTGAAGCTGCTTTCGCAGCTTCAGCAACATCTTCACCATCTTCCGCCAGAACAGCGATCAGGGCATTGACCTTCACGCTTTCAGTTCCGGCAGGCACAACCAGCTTGGCTACGATACCTTCATCAACGGCTTCTACTTCCATAGTTGCCTTGTCGGTTTCGATCTCGGCAATAACGTCACCTGCGGAGACTTTATCGCCTTCTTTGACCAGCCATTTTGCCAGATTACCTTCTTCCATTGTCGGAGAAAGAGCCGGCATCGTGATTTTGATAGCCATGTTTAATCTTCCCCTTAACGAGCGTAGGTGACAGCTTTAACAGCCTCAACAACTTCCGCAACCGATGGCAGTGCCAGCTTTTCAAGGTTGGCGGCATATGGCATCGGCACGTCTTTACCGGCAATGGTCATAATCGGCGCATCGAGATAGTCGAAAGCCTGCTGCATCACGCGGGTTGCAATTTCTGTACCCACGGAAGACTGCGGGAAACCTTCTTCAACAGTAACCAGACGGCCGGTCTTTTTGACCGATTCAATCACAGTCGGCATATCCATCGGACGGATGGTACGCAGATCGATGATTTCAACGTCGATACCCTGCTGAGCCAGTTCTTCAGCGGCCTTGATCGCATAGGTCATGCCGATACCGAAGGACACGATGGTCGCATCTTTACCGACTTTGTGAATGCGGGCTTTGCCGATTGGCAGCACGAAATCTTCAATGTCCGGCACATCAAATGTGTGACCATACATAACTTCGTTTTCAAGGAAGATGATCGGGTTCGGATCACGGATTGCAGCCTTGAGCAGGCCTTTAGCATCAGCAGCCGAATAAGGCATGATGACTTTCAGACCCGGAATATGGCTGTACCATGCCGCATAGCACTGGGAGTGCTGTGCACCAACGCGTGCAGCCGCGCCCGAAGGGCCACGGAACACCATAGGCGCGCCCATCTGACCACCGGACATATACAATGTCTTGGCAGCAGAGTTGATGATCTGGTCAATCGCCTGCATGGCGAAGTTGAAGGTCATGAACTCAACAATCGGGCGCAGACCTGTGTAGGCCGCACCAACAGCGATACCGGCAAAGCCGTGCTCGGTGATTGGTGTATCGACAACGCGCTTGTCACCGAATTCAGCCAGAAGGCCTTTGGTTACCTTATAGGCACCTTCATATTCAGCAACTTCTTCACCCATGACGAAAACGTCAGGGTCGCGGCGCATTTCTTCAGCCATTGCGTCACGCAGAGCGTCACGAACAGTGGTCGGCACCATCTTTGTACCAGCCGGAATATCCGGATCATTGGCAACTTCGATTTTAGGTGCAGCAGGAGCGGCAGGCGTTGAAGCACCTGGCTTCTCACCGGCAACAACTGGTGCTTCCGAAGTAACCATAGTCGGCTGTTCAACGGCAGGCGCTGCAGCAGGAGCCGCTGCGCCAATGCTGTCAGCGCTTTCACCGTCAGCCAGCAACACAGCAATTACTGAGTTTACCTTAACGCCTTCAGTCCCTTCAGCAATCAGCAGTTTGCCGATAGTGCCTTCGTCAACAGCTTCCACTTCCATGGTCGCTTTATCGGTTTCAATCTCAGCAATGACATCACCGGAAGCGACTTTATCGCCTTCCTTTTTCAGCCATTTGGAGAGTTTGCCCTCTTCCATTGTCGGGGAGAGCGCTGGCATAAGAATTTCAACAGGCATAGCGCTCGCTCCTTACAGCAGAATATCAGTGTAGAGTTCAGATGCATCCGGCTCCGGATCATTCTGTGCAAAGTCTGCTGAATCAGCAACAATGTCACGAACTTCCTTATCAATCGCCTTCAGGTCATCTTCCGAGAACCAGCCATTATCCATCATGCGGTATTTAACCTGCTCGATCGGATCATGCTCGGAGCGCATTTTCTGCACTTCATCCTTGCTGCGGTATTTCGCAGGATCGGACATCGAGTGACCACGGTAACGATAGGTCTGCATTTCGAGAATGATCGGACCCTTGCCGGAACGTGCCCATTCCAGTGCTTCTTCACTGGCGGCGTTCACAGCACGCACATCCATACCGTCAACCTGAATACCAGGAATATTGAAGGACAGACCGCGACGGGAGAAATCGGTTTCAGCCGAAGCGCGGGTTACAGCAGTACCCATCGCATAGCGGTTGTTTTCGATTACAAATACAACAGGCAGCTTCCACAGCGATGCCATGTTGAAGCTTTCGTAAACCTGACCCTGGTTGGCAGCGCCGTCACCGAAATAGGTGATGGAAACGCTGTCATTACCGCGATAGCGGTTTGCAAAAGCCAGACCGGTACCGAGCGACACCTGCGCACCAACAATACCGTGACCGCCGTAGAAATGCTTCTCTTTCGAGAACATATGCATCGAGCCGCCCTTGCCTTTCGACAAGCCGCCGCGACGACCGGTCAGCTCAGCCATCACGCCGCGCGCGCTCATACCGGCTGCGAGCATGTGACCGTGGTCGCGATAGGCAGTGATAACCTGATCGCCTTCCTGCATGGCTTTCTGCATGCCGACAACAACAGCTTCCTGACCAATGTAAAGGTGACAGAAACCGCCGATGAAACCCATACCATAGAGCTGACCGGCTTTTTCTTCGAAGCGACGGATCAGCAGCATCTCACGGTAAGCGTGAAGATCTTCTTCTTTGGTGAACTGGTTAGGCTGGGGTGCCTTGAGAGTGTTAGACAGAGCTGCCTGCGATTTACCCGCAGCAGTTTTTTGTGCCCTAGGTGCCATATTTTGCTCCCTGTTATGGTGGGCGCAGAATAAACCTCATCAGCCAAACTTACAATATGTCTAAACAGCTAATTTTGCACTATTTAAGTTATTGAAAATAATAAGAAAACATCCAATTAACTGCAATTCAGTTAATTGGTCTTTTTGCCGCGATCGACAATAATTGTAACCTCATCCGCATGAGACAGATTCAATGCGCGGCGCGCCTGCTCATCCAGAATATCCTTATCAATTGAACCGTCACGAAGCTGCAAAACCTGTCGCTCCAGAGACTCTCTCTGCTCTGTCAAATCAGTCAGCTGCTTATTGAGCGAAACGGTTTGCGCCAGCAATTGTTCCTTGGAATAGATACCATAGGCACCATTATAAGCATGAAAACCAAAATAGGACAAAAAAGCCGTAGCCAGAACCGGCACAATCAGACGGCCTTTAATGCTTTTACGCTTTTGTTTTGTCCACATACTCACACCTCTGGAGCAATACGCATCCGATACGCGGATATCTGCCCGTAAATAAGGACTGGAATTATCAACACACGATAAATTCCACCCGATATTTATTTAAAGCATATTAGCCTTAACAGAGACTTACGGAAGCAGAGAAAAGCTGCACTTAGAGCATAATTTTTTAAATCTGAATCAATTCAAGTTAAAATTATGCTCTCATTTTAAAGTGTTCGAGCGACCTTTGTGCGCCCAATCGGGCACACGGCGCTCGAATACAAAAAAGGCCTGCATTTTTATGCAGGCCTCTCCTTAATTTATCTCAAAACAGGATCTTACAGACCTTTAAAAGCCGAACGACCGGCATAACGTGCCTGTGTGCCGAGCTCTTCTTCAATACGGATCAGCTGGTTGTATTTTGCCAACCGGTCTGAACGTGCCAGCGAGCCGGTTTTGATCTGGCCGCAATTGGTGGCAACAGCGAGATCCGCAATGGTGGAATCTTCTGTTTCGCCCGAGCGGTGCGACATCACAGCGGTGTAGCCGTTCTTATGAGCGGTTTCCACGGCATCCATGGTTTCAGACAGCGTACCGATCTGGTTGACTTTAACCAGAATGGAATTGGCAACGCCCATTTTGATACCATCACGCAAACGTGCGGAATTGGTTACGAACAGATCATCGCCAACGAGCTGGGTTTTCTTGCCTGTCAGATCGGTGAGGGTTTTCCAGCCTGCCCAATCATCTTCCGACATACCGTCTTCAATGCTGATGATCGGATAGTCTGCGGCCAGCTTGGCCAGATATTCTGCCTGCTGCTGCGGTGTGCGGGTTACGCCCTCGCCTTCATAGACGTAGTTACCGCCTTTGAAAAATTCAGTCGCGGCGCAATCCAGACCGATTGCAATTTCTTCACCTGGCTTGAAACCGGCTTTAGCAATTGATTCCATAACGAAATCCAAAGCTGCTTCCGCACTCAGCAGGTTAGGAGCGAAACCGCCCTCGTCACCGACATTGGTATTGTGACCGGCAGCTTTCAGGCGGGATTTCAGTGTGTGGAACACTTCCGCACCGTAACGCACAGCTTCACGCAAGCTGGATGCGCCGACCGGCAGAATCATGAATTCCTGAAAATCAATCGGATTGTCCGCATGTGCGCCGCCATTGATGATATTCATCATCGGCACCGGCAGGATATGGGCATTGGCACCGCCAACATAGCGATACAGCGGCTGACCGGAAGCCTGTGCAGCAGCTTTGGCAACCGCGAGGGAAACGCCGAGAATTGCATTGGCGCCGAGGCGGCTTTTATTTGGCGTACCGTCCAGATCAATCATGGTCTGGTCGATTTCGATCTGATATTCCGCTTCATGACCGGCCAGCGCATCAAAAATCGCACCATTCACGGCTTCAACGGCCTGTTCAACGCCTTTACCCAGATAACGGGTACCGCCATCACGCAGTTCAACTGCTTCGTGAGCGCCGGTTGATGCACCGCTTGGTACAGCCGCACGGCCAAAAGAACCGTCTTCCAGTGTCACGTCAACTTCAACAGTCGGATTGCCGCGGCTGTCGAGAATTTCACGACCGACAATATCGATGATCGCTGTCATTGGGAGTATCCTTCCATAAAGCATGTCCGGCAAAATGACGAAGCGGTTTTGCGTAAAGACAATGCGTAAAACAAACCGGTAGAGCCAATACCATGCCGCCCTCATCAGCCGAAATGGTATTACAGAAATTTCGCGCTATTGATAACCAATCAGATTGCCGGACGCAAAGGGCTTCGGCCAATCAGATGTTAATTTCCGGATTTTCAAACGATATTAAAGTGAAGAGTTTGCGACAGCGGCAAAAATCCCGCCCACAAAATAAAAAAGGAGCAAATGAACTGCTCCTTTTTTTTACATTTACATTGCCGCTACCCGACTCTGTTCCGTTTTCTGGAAAGCCTTTGCCAGACCTTCATCACGCGCATAAACATCGTCATAATAACGGATTTTACCGCTCGCCTCATCCGGCCATGCGGTGAAATAGGTCAGGTAAATCGGCACACCGGACGGCACTTTAATGCCGCGCTCATTTTTGCCGAAATATTTGGTCAGATTTTCCTCACCGGTACTCATCACGGCAGAAGCCATGGCACGCGGATCGGCCAGACGGATACAGCCATGACTGATCGCCCGCATATCGCGCTTGAACGCTGCTTTTGACGGTGTGTCATGCAAATAGATATCGTGGCTGTTCGGGAACAAAATTTTCAATTCACCCAGCGCATTATTCGGGCCCGGCTTCTGGCGCACACCAACATGTGCTTTACCTTGCGCAACCACAGACCAGTTGACCGAGGATGAAGCCACGCGCTTGCCACCGGCAATCACTTCATAATTATTGCGGTCAAGATAGCCGGAATCAGCCAGAATACGCGGCATCATTTCATTCATTACAATAGAACGCGGCACGCCCCATGACGGGTTAAATACCACGGTGCTGATTGTGTCATAGAAGAAATGCGTCTGGTTGCGCGGTGAACCGATCACCACATCCATTGCCAGTTGTTCTTTGCCCTGATCGAAATATTGCGCACGATAGGCAGGCTGGTTGACGAAGACATAGCGCTGACCGAAATCACGCGGCAGCCAGCGCAGACGCTCCATTGCATAGAGAATACGCTCGCGTTTGACCGAAGATGTTTCGCCCTGCAAGCCTGCGATGGTCGCGCGACCAATCACACCATCCGGCGTTTTTCCCATCAGTTTCTGATAATCTTTAACCGCAGCCACCAGCTCAGGATCATAAAGTGTCCCGTCTTTGTGACGGCCAAACATCTCCTGATAGCTATTCAGATAACCGGCCGGTGCTTTTTGTACGATCAGCGCCAGAATTTTAGGCAGTTCCGCATTGTCCTGACCCGGCTTAATCAGCGTATCCGCTGCAATACGAACAGTGTTTTTTGTTTCCGGCTTCATCGAAGCCAGCTGCGCTTTCAGCTTCTGATAATAGCTGTTTTGCGGATTGAAAGCGGCCAATGTTTCCGCAGGTTCAGCATCCGCAGCCAGTGCTTTCAGCACCAGTTCCGGCTTGATGCGATTGCGCGGCAGATCATGGAAACCGCTCAGGCGATTGGCAATCACCCGCCCCTCGCCGGCATCCAGCGCATAGCGCAATGCCCGTGCGGTCAGATTGATTTCAAATGCTGCCATTTCACGAATGCGCTGATCTTTTTGCGCAGCGTCAAAGGCCAGATCAGGCACTTTCACTGCATATTCTGCAGGAACCAGCCCGTCTTCTTCTGCCCGTTCAAACAGCGCCAACACATCTTCAGCGCGGGAAGAAACATTCAACCCGTCAGACCATAGCAATGCCTGCTCGGTTGCATAGAAGGACACAATTGCCTCTGCAACAGACTGCTCAGCCTTAACATCCGTGGCTTTCATCGCATCCAGAACAGCAGTCACCTGAGCTGTGTCTGTTTGCGCCGTGGTCTTTTTGGCAACCGGATTAATCAGCCCATCGGCACGCTGCGGCAGAGTACTGATAAAATCCGCCGCTTCAGCATAAAGTTCAGACGGCAGTAAGCCACCCTCATCCTCAGAAATGGCTGCGGTCAGCTGCATATCAACTGCGGTAAAATCTACCTTTACCAGCTTTTCAGGCTTGTAATCGTAAATCTGCGGGCCTTTGACCGCAACAGTCTTAACAGGCGCAGTTGCGGTTTTGGCAGGCTGCGCGGCACCGGCAGGCTTGGCAGTGCGTGCTGCGCCCGTGGCTTGCGGCACCTGCTGAACAGGTTGCTGTATTTGCTGGCGCTGCATTTCACGCGCCTCACGTTTCTCACGGAACAAATCCATCAGATTGCTGGCTGCATTGGCTGACTGCACCGGAGCCAGCACAGAAATACCGGTAACAGCGGTGATAGCCGTTGTAAAAAATGCATTGCGCATGGAAGAACTTACGATCAGGGGAAAGGATTTCAGCGAAAGTGTCATATCTGTCCGTCAGTTCTCGAGCAAAACAAGCTATGCAGGCAGTGGACGGTGAAATGATCCGGCACCGCAATGATTCATTCCCAATAGTGTGTGCCATTGTGATTTAGAAACTTTTAACAATAAATATAATTTTAGCGGACAAAGCCCCTTCTCCCGTCAAAACTTAGAAAAAGATCAATCTGCCGCAGTGGCAATAGCGGCCACAAGCGTTAAAAGCCCGTCATCTGATAACTTACGTCTGACCGGCTGCCTGCTGAAACCTCAGCGGCAAAACCGGCGAACAAGGTGATATATGGCTGAGCAAGTAAATACCGGAATGTTTCCGCTTGGTGAGGACACAACCCCCTATCGCAAACTGACATCTGATTATGTCTCGGTCGATACATTCAAAGGTCAGGAAATCCTGACTGTTGAACAGGAAGGCCTGCGTCTGCTGGCCGAAGCTGCTTTTGCCGACATCAACCATCTGCTGCGTCCGGGTCATCTGCAGCAGCTCAGCAATATTATGGAAGATCCGGAAGCAACCGATAATGACCGTTTTGTTGCCTATGATCTTCTGAAAAACGCGAATATTGCCGCTGGCGGCGTGCTGCCGATGTGTCAGGATACCGGCACCGCGATCATTATGGGTAAAAAAGGCCGTCGCGTCTGGACTGAAGGCGGCGATGAGAGCGCGCTGGGTTCCGGCGTGATGGATGCCTATTTCAAAAAGAACCTGCGCTATTCCCAGCTGGCACCGCTGGAAATGTTCAAAGAGCAGAACACCAAGAACAACCTGCCTGCCCAGATCGACATTTATCAGGAAGGCGAAGACGCCTATAAATTCCTGTTTGTCGCCAAAGGCGGCGGCTCAGCCAATAAGACATTCCTGTTTCAGGGCACACCATCCCTGCTGACTCATGACCGCATGATCGAGTTTCTCAAAGAGAAAATCCTGACGCTTGGTACATCAGCCTGCCCGCCATACCATCTGGCGATTGTGATCGGCGGCACCTCGGCAGAACAGAATCTCAAGACTGTTAAGCTCGCCTCCACCCGCTATCTCGACAGCCTGCCGACCAAAGGCTCCGAAGACGGACATGCGTTCCGCGATCTGGAAATGGAACAGGAAATCCATAAGCTCACCCAGTCTCTGGGCGTGGGTGCACAGTTTGGCGGCAAATATTTCTGCCATGATGTTCGCGTTATCCGCCTGCCTCGTCACGGCGCATCGCTGCCGATTGGTCTGGGCGTTTCCTGCTCGGCCGACCGTCAGGCAAAAGGCAAGATCACCAAAGACGGTATCTTCCTTGAGCAGCTGGAAACCAATCCGGCGAAATATATGCCTGACATTGATGAAGCCAAGCTCTCTGACAGCGTGGTGAAAATCGACCTCAACCAGCCAATGGAAGAGATTCTCAAGACCCTGTCGCAGCATCCGGTTAAAACCCGCCTGTCGCTGACCGGCTCCATCATCGTTGCACGTGATCTGGCACATGCGAAAATCCGCGAGCGTCTGGAAAACGGCGACAGCATGCCGGATTATTTCAAAAATCATCCGATTTATTATGCAGGCCCTGCCAAGACCCCAACCGGTTACGCTTCAGGCTCATTCGGCCCTACAACAGCCGGTCGTATGGATTCCTATGTGGATCAGTTCCAGTCTTTCGGCGGTTCCATGGTGATGCTGGCCAAAGGCAACCGTTCCCGTCAGGTACGCGATGCTTGCGGTAAACATGGCGGCTTCTATCTCGGCTCTATCGGCGGCCCGGCCGCACGTCTGGCTCAGGACTGCATCAAGAAAGTCGAAGTGGTTGAATATGCCGAGCTCGGCATGGAAGCCATCTGGCGTATTGAAGTTGAAGATTTCCCTGCCTTCATCGTCATTGACGACAAGGGCAATGACTTCTTCAAAGAACTCAATCTTTCATAAAACCAAAAAGAAAGCCGGAGGAAACTCCGGCTTTCTTGCTTTTAGAATTACGCAGTTTCGAACGAAAAACCGGCGACCACTTTTTCTGAAACTGCTTTAATGAAACTTCGGTTCGCGGCTGAGATTTTTCTCTTTCAGCTCATCGAGATAGCCTTGCCAGCGGGTTTCATACTCTTCACCAAGTTGATGCAGATAAATCCATGTGAACAGGCCGGTATCATGCATATCATCGAAAGTGATGCGCACCGCATAATTGCCGACCGGATCAATCTTCATAATACCAACATTGATCTTGCCCGGCACAGTCACACGCTGCTCGGGCGAATGTCCCTGCACTTCCGCTGACGGCGACAAGACACGCAGCATCTCCGCCGGAAATGAATAATTATGTCCGTTATTGAATGTCACAGACAGGGTTTTGCGGTCTTGAGAAACCCGCAACTCTTCCGGCCAGATATCGCTCATTGAATGATCCACCATATTCACGTCTGCCTTACGTGGTAATATCAGAAACACTGACGGGCAAGAGCCTGCGTGACATAATGGTACTGGACAGCACCATATGTTGAACTTATCTCTCTTATATAGAAGCGATGACTGAAGAAGCCGATATACAGGTAATATGGACGTAACAGCACTGAATGCCCAAAAAACAACGCCGGTAGCACCTATGATTGACCCGTTCGGACGGGCAATTACCTATTTGCGCGTTTCTGTAACTGATCGCTGTGATTTCCGCTGCACCTATTGCATGGCTGAACATATGACCTTTCTGCCGAAGAAAGACCTGTTATCGCTGGAAGAACTCGACCGCCTTTGTTCAACTTTTATTGATAAAGGCGTGCGCAAAATCCGCCTCACCGGTGGTGAGCCGCTGGTGCGTAAAAATATCATGCACCTCATCGGCAGTCTGTCGCGCCATATTGAAGCCGGTGCGCTTGATGAGCTGACTTTGACCACCAATGGTTCGCAGCTCTCCCGCTACGCAGAGGAGCTTGCCGCCTGCGGTATCAAACGCATCAATGTCTCGCTCGACACGCTGGATGCGGAAAAGTTCAAGACAATTACCCGCTGGGGTGATCTGGCGCAGGTTCTGCGTGGTATTGATGCCGCGCAAAAAGCAGGCATTCATATTAAGCTCAATGCCGTGGCTCTCAAAGGTTTTAACGATCATGAGGTTCCGGACATGCTGCGCTGGGCGCATGGCCGCGGCATGGATATGACACTGATTGAAACCATGCCGATGGGCGAGATTGATCTCGACCGCACTGATCAATATTTGCCGCTCTCCATGCTGCGCGCTTCACTTGCCCGTCAGTTCACCATGACCGACATTCCTTATCAGACTGGCGGCCCTGCCCGTTATGTGCAGATTTCGGAAACCGGCGGCCGCCTCGGCTTTATTACGCCGATGACTCATAATTTCTGCGAAAACTGCAACCGCGTGCGCATCACCTGCACCGGCACGCTTTATATGTGCCTTGGTCAGGAAGATGCGGCCGACCTGCGTGAACCACTGCGGGCAAGTGCTGATAATGCGCTGCTGTCGGAAGCAATCGACAATGCAATTTTGCGCAAGCCAAAAGGCCATGACTTCATCATCGACCGGCGGCATAACCGCCCTGCAGTCTCGCGCCATATGAGTGTCACCGGCGGCTAAAGCGCATCAGCGTTAAGTGCACTCATTTAACGCCCGCGACCATGCGATGTGCACATGGCCTAATCCGGATCATAAACTGGCATTATCTTGATTTTTATATCATTATTTTGCTGTGCATGACGCAAACGGGTGACCATGTCGCATAAATACTTGTTATAAGTCCTGCATAAAAGCATTTCCGGCAAAAGTGCGTGAGCCTTTTGCGCAGGACGATGCTCTAAATGAAAAGCTCTTCAGCTTTTCCTGCAGGAATATGACCGTGGCACTTTCAGCTAATATCCGCTCCAGTCTTTATATGATGCTCGGCATGGGTGTTTTCGCCATCGGCGATGCTCTGACCAAATATTCCACGCAGACGCTCAATCTCGGGCAATTCATGTTTATGCGCGGATTATTATGCATTCTCCTGCTGGCCTTTATTGCCGCAAGGCAAGGTGTGCTCAGCCGCTGGCGCGATGCATTGGACAAAGTCACCATCCTGCGCGGCTTTGGTGAAGTCGGCGCGACGACCTTTTATCTGGTGGGACTCACACATCTGTCCCTCGCATTTGTCTCATCGGTCTATCAGGCAGTGCCGCTGGCGGTAACGCTGGGCGCAGTGCTGTTTCTCGGTGAGAAAGTCGGCTGGCGGCGCTGGTTGTCAATTGGCATCGGCTTTATTGGCGTATTGATTATCATCCGCCCCGGTGGCGACGGCGACGGTACCGGCATGAATGCCTATGCCCTGCTGCTGCTTGTTGGTGTTTGCTTTACTGCCATGCGCGATCTCTCTACCCGCCGCATCAATATGCAAATCCCGACTATTCTGATTTCTGCCATGACTTCGATTATGATTACCATTACCGGTTTCATTATCATGCAGACGGATACCGGCTGGGTTCAGCCGACGACGACAGATATTATCCATGTCAGCATTGCTGCTGTGCTGCTCATCATCGGCTATCACTGCATTATCCTTGCCACCCGTGCCGGTGACATGTCCTTTGCGTCGCCGTTTCGCTATACCAGCCTGCTTTGGGCAATCGCGCTGAGCTATATTGTATTCAATCAGATACCGGATCAGAATACGCTGATCGGCTCTGCAATCGTGGTCGCCAGCGGTTGCTATATGCTTTATCGTGAAGCAATTACGGGCTACCGGATGCGCAGGCAGTTGCGGCGGCAAAATGCCGGTAGCAGCATTTCTCCCTGAAATCCGGCTTTTCAATCAAAGGTGCGTCAGTCATGTCTGTCCCGATCATATCTACCGGCAAACAAGTGCTGACAGGTAAAAATGTTTTGGGGCTCATTCTGGCAGGCGGCAGCAGCCAGCGTCTCGGTGGCGGCGACAAATCCCTGCGCCCGCTCGGAGATCACACTATTCTCCATCAGGTATGCGCGCGTCTGAAGCCGCAAACCGATCAGATCATTCTCAGCGCCAATAGCGATCCTGCCTTTTTCGCAAGTTTCGGCTATCCGATCATCAATGACGGGAAATGGCTTAACAGCGGCCCGCTGGCCGGTATTCTCGCCGGTTGTCATTATGCAACCCAGCTTGGTTGCAGCCATGTGATGAGTGTGGCTGCGGATACACCGTTCTTCCCACCCGATTTGTTGCAACGCTTTGCGCAGGCTCTGACTGACGCAGCTTCCCCCATGGATGACACGATTATATTCGCCCGTTCGGATTTTGGTGCGCATCCGACCTTTGCACTGTGGCCTGCCAATATTGCTGCCTCATTGGAAAACTGGCTCTCGGAAACCAAAAGACGCAGCATTCGCGTTTTCGCGAATAATCACACTGTTGCCTATGCAGATTTCAGCGAAACTGATAAAATCAGTGGTCTTGATCCGTTTTTTAACATCAACACACAAACGGAACTGGCGCTGGCCAGATCAGCCTGGCAATTGCAGGATATGAGCGGCTGGCAGGAGCGTGAATCATGACTCAGAAAATCTTCGGCATCACCGGATGGAAAAACTCCGGCAAAACCACACTTGCGGAATGTGTGGTGCGCGAACTGACCAAACGCGGCTATAAAATCTCAACAATCAAACATGCCCATCACAGTTTTGACATTGATACAGTGGGAACGGATTCCTATCGCCACCGTCAAGCCGGAGCGGCTGAGGTTGCCATTGTCTCTTTCAATCGCTGGGCATTGATGCATGAATTGCGCGATGCTCAGGAGCCTGCGCTTGAGGAAATTGTCAGCCGTATGGCGCCCTGCGACCTGATACTGGTTGAGGGCTACAAGAACGATAAACATCCAAAAATTGAAGTCCGGCGCAAAGACAGTCCGACTCAAATCCCCCTCAATGCAGAGCAATATTCGATCGTGGCCATCGCCACTGATGAGGGTTTGAGAGATCAGAGCGTACCGGTTCTGGACCTGAATAATATTGCAGCCGTCAGCGATTTTGTTGAAAACTACTGCGGATTGAAAAACTGAAACCGGAAAACAAGGTTTGAGAACCGGTGAAAATGATGAAATTAAAATATTAATTCATCACAACAATATACTGATTTAAAATCATAAATTTAAAAATTAAATTCAAACTCACCTATGAACTGCTGAGCAGTAATTTTCACATTTGCTCACATTGTTTTAAAACGCTTTTTTACCCTTGCCTTTCTCGCAAAAATGGTGGGAATATCCAGCGAACAATTATTACGTCAGAATCCGGCAAAAAATAAACCGATTAGAATAAACCGGCTTTGTAGTTCTGACATTATGATTGCAACTTTTGGATGGGTTAAACGGGTGAAAAGTACATGAAAAATTACAAGAAAATTATCGGAACCGCGCTGTCTGCCATGGTCATGACCGGTGCAGTTTCCCTGACTGCCACAGCAGTACAGGCACAGGAACCTTTGAAGCTGACAATTGCAACTGAAGGTGCCTATCCTCCGTTTAACTTCATCAGCGCTTCCGGCGAGCTGTCCGGTTTTGACGTGGATATCGGCCGCGCGCTCTGCGAAGAAATGAAGGCTGAATGCAAGTTCATCACCATTGAATGGGATGGCGCTATTCCGAGCCTGCAGGCCGGTAAATTTGATGCTTTCATCGCTTCCATGTCCATCACCGATGAGCGTAAGAAGCAGGTTGATTTCAGCAACAAATATTATAACACCCCTCCGGGTCTTGCTGCTCCGAAAGATACCGACATCAAAGGTACAACCAAAGAAGATCTGGCCGGTAAAACCATCGGCGTACAGATCTCCACAACCCATGCCAATTACGCAGAAAAAACCTTCACGGACAGCACCATCAAAGCCTATCCGACTGCGGAAGAATATCGTCTTGATCTGGCCAATGGTCGTCTTGATGCCGCAAGCGATGACAGCGTGACCCTGTCCCAGTGGCTGAAAACTGAAGACGGTGCTTGCTGTAAGATGGTTGGCACATGGGCTCCGGTTCTGGAAATTCATGGTCCGGGCGCAGGCGTAGCCTTCAAAAAAGGCAATCCTGAGCTGATCGCCAAATTCAACGATGCGATTAAAGCTATTCGTGCGAACGGCAAATATAAAGAAATCAACGACAAATACTTTGAATTCGACGCTTATGGCGCGGAAACAGACTAATATCGTCGGGTTTACCGGCTGAAACTCTCTTAAGGCTGCATCCTTGTGATGCAGCTTTTTTATGTTTGCTGCCATTGATCCCGATTTAATGCAAAAACCACATCAACCTATGCATAATCATCTGAAAGCCGTCACCTGCATGTCGTAAATGCGAGTGTTTTGCGGGTGCGCGACTGATAGAGAAGAAAGAAATTTTTGAAATCCACAATATTAAATTATCACCATAATATGTTGATTTTTAATATTTTATATCAAGAATACCGTCTGATTACCTGCAGATAAGAGTGATTTAAACCATGTCCAGCGCTTTATTTTTCTGTGTGCAGGCAAAACATGATTTTTGATACTTGCCTTTAACGCCGGAATGATGGGAATATCGCCGTTAACAAATTTTTCTTCGCAAAGAAAATGCGCTAAAAAAACGCCAGCGAAGAGAAGAAAAAAACAACAATGCTTCTTACAATGGGACTTATGGGGGTATCAGAAGAATGAATAAAATTACGGGAGCAAACCGTCGTTTCAGCAAAGCTCTGCGCGGGCTGGCAACTGCCGGTGTGGTGACAATCACTGCCGTTGCAGCACTGACCGCATCCGCGCATGCTCAAGAGCAGCTTACACTGAAAGTCGGTTCGGAAGGCGCCTATCCTCCCTACAATTTCGTCAAGGCTGACGGCACGGTTGCAGGCTTTGAAATCGACATCGCCAACGCACTTTGCGAAGAATTAAAAGCCAAATGTCAAATCATTGTGCAGGACTGGGATGGTATGATCCCCGCCCTTCAGTCCGGCAAGCTTGATGTTGTGATCTCCTCCATGTCGATCACTCCGGCCCGTAAAGAACAGGTCGATTTCAGCAATAAATATTACAATCCTGCTGCAGCAATCGCCGTGCCAAAAGATTCTGATATCAAAGGCACAACAAAAGAAGACCTCGCAGGCAAAACAGTCGGCGTACAGTCCTCAACTGTTCATGCTGTGTTTTCTGAACAAACCTATTCCGACAGCACCATTAACAATTACGGCAGCTCGGATGAAGCGCGTATGGATATGGTTGCCGGTCGTGTTGATGCTGTGAACGACAATATCGTATCGCTGATTGACTGGCTCAAGACACCGGAAGGTGCCTGCTGCAAACTGGTCGGTCCAGTGAAGGCGAATCTTGAAATTCACGGTCCGGGTGTTGGCGTTGCCATCAAAAAAGGTCGTGAAGAACTGGTTGAGAAATTCAACACAGCTATTCTCGCCATCCGTGACAACGGTAAATACAAAGAAATCAACGACAAATATTTTGATTTCGATATTTACGGCGAATAATTCCGAAGAAACCGGTCAGATCCGTCTGGCCGGTATTTTAATAAACTGATCTTGACGGGTGACAAACCGGATTTGCCACCCGTCCTCACAGGGATAGACTAAATGGAAAAATATGCTGTGTTAATTGGCTTTGGTCCGGACGGATGGGGGCTGAGCATAGCATGGGGGCTGTTGACGACCGTTTTGCTGGCGCTTGCCACTTTGCCAATCGGTTTGTTACTCGGTTTCCTTGTGGCTTTAGGAAAGCAATCGGCTGAGCCATCGCTGCGCCTTGCTTCCAATATTTATACAACGATATTCCGCGGACTGCCTGAGCTGCTCACACTGTTTCTGGTGTATTTCGGCGGCTCTCTTGCAGTTCAGAAGGTTTTTGCGCTGATCGGCTTTCAGGGTTCGGTAGAGGTCAATGCCTTTGCCGCTGGTATGATTGCTCTGGGCTTTGTTTTCTCTTCCTATTCCAGTGAAGTGTTCCTGTCCGCGTTTCGCGCCATACCGAAAGGCCAGTATGAGGGCGCTTTCGCCATCGGCCTCACCAATTTTCAGACCATGCGCAAGATTATCTTCCCGCAGCTGATTAAGATTGCTCTGCCGGGTCTCGCCAATCTCTGGATGGTTCTGCTCAAAGATACATCGCTGGTATCGGTTATCAGCCTGACAGATATTCTGCGTCAGACTTCGGTTGCTGCGCGCGTCACCAAAGAACCGTTCCTGTTCTACGGCGTGGCCTGCCTGATCTATCTGGCACTTGCAATTATCTCTTCTTACTTTATCGCCCGCATTGAAAAATGGGCTGAAGGCAGCCGCAAACAGCCGGCAGCAAGCGTGGTGCGTCAATGACAACAATAAGCAATATGCAAACTGATCGCGTTTTCCGCCCTGCTGAGCCGCCTCGTCCGTGGACAGGCGCACGCATTACCGGCCATATACTGGTTGCTATCTGGCTTGCGCTATTCGCCGGTCTTGCAATCTATCTGTATAATTCATGGCAGATTGATCTGGTTGAAACCTATGCGCCACGTTACTGGAACGGTCTGAAAACTACTCTTATTCTGGTTGCGCTGTCGATTGTGCTTGGCGCTTTGCTGTCACTACCGGTTGCGCTTGCCCGCATGTCGGACAACCGTATTCTGGGCGGCATCGCCTATGCCTATGTGTATTTCTTCCGTGGCACACCATTGCTGGCGCAGATCTTCCTGATCTATTACGGTCTGGGAACCTTCCGCCCGTTTTTGGAAACTATCGGGCTCTGGGGCTTTTTCCGCGAAGCATGGTATTGCGCGGTTCTGGCATTTACACTGAATACAGCCGCCTATCAGGCTGAAATTCTGCGTGGCGCAATCCTCAGCGTGCCTAAAGGCCAGTGGGAAGGTGCGCATGCGCTCGGCCTGTCTAAGTTTCAGACATTCCGCAAGATCATCCTGCCTCAGGCACTGATTGTTGCTCTGCGTCCTTACGGCAATGAAATCATTCTGATGATTAAAGGCTCCGCCATTGTTGCGATCATCACGGTATATGACCTGATGGGCGAAACCCGCCGCGCCTATTCCCGTACATTTGATTTCCAGACCTATCTGTGGGCGGCAATCATTTATCTGGCGATTGTAGAGGTGCTGCGCAATATCATTGAATGGATTGAGCGCCGGATCACTGTCCACCTTATCCGATAGAGCGTGTCGCGTTTAATCATAGCCACTACACTCGCTCTATCTTCTTGTTTTTACGCATGTCGTTATCGGAAAACCGGTACCCACTTTTCCGCGACATGCTTTAAAAGATAAGACATACAGAAAACAAAAAGCCTGCCTCTGATCTCAGAGGCAGGCTTTTTAATTGGTCGAACAAATCAGATCAGTTGTTGTTTGATAGAAGCTCCAGCAGCACATCAGCCCCCATTTCACCGGCAGGCTTATCCGTATGCATTTTAGCGATAATCCGCTCGAAACCATCGATCTGTGCCTGCCGTACCAAACCGTCTTCAAGCAAACGCTCAATCTGACGGCACAGCATGCCTGCACGGACAAACTCGTTAAAGAACTCAGGAATGACCGGCGTATCATCAATAATATTCGGCAGTGATGCGCTCCAGATGGTTATCAGCCGCGTAATGAATAATCTGCTGAAGAGATCGGCCTTGTAGGTAATCACTGCCGGAATTTTGGTCAGCGCCAGTTCAAGCGACACAGTACCGGAAGCAGCCAATGCCGCATCGGCCTTGGCAAAGGCATCCCATTTCGCAGCCTCACCGGTGACAATAACCGGCTTAACCGGCCAGTCTTTCGTCAGGTTCTGCACATAGGCTTCATGGCGTTCCGGTGTGGGCAGAATTGCATGCACAGTACCGTTGCGTTCATTCAGCAATTGCAGTGTTGTGCCAAATTCTTTGAGCAAAGCCTGTATTTCAGACCGGCGGGAACCCGGCAAAAGCAGAATGGTTTTCTCGGCATCTTCTGCCGGTGCTTTGCGGTTTTTCCGCGCTTTAGCCACATCCAGCAATGGCTGGTAGCTGCTCAGCCGATGGCCTACATAAGTCGATTTAGGGCCGGACAGACGCTGCATGACCTCTACTTCAAAAGGCAGAACCGTCAGCACATGGTCAATATATTTGCGCATTTCCTTGGCACGCTGCGGACGCCATGCCCAGACAGTCGGGGCAATATATTTGATGATCGGTATCGACGGATCGGCCTGACGCACCTTTTTCGCCACGCGGTGAGTGAAATCCGGACTGTCAATAATCAGCAGGCAATCCGGTTTTTCAGCCACAATCGCTTTGGCTGTCTGACTGATCCGCATAATCAGTTTCGGCAAACGTGCCAGCACTGCTCCAATACCCATCAGGGCAATCTCATCAGGATCAAACAGGCTCTGCAATCCGCGCTGTTGTAAATGTGTGCCGCCAACGCCCACAAGGCTGATCAGGCGATCCGTTTTCGTACGCAGCGCATCCACGAGATCCGCCCCAAGCAGGTCTCCGGATTCCTCACCGGCCACAACAGCAATTTTCAACGGAAGTTTTTCACTCATATTCAAACCGGCATCCTTTGGATTAAAGTGGTTCCGGTCAGAGCAAAATCATTGGAACCGTATTATCTCTTTATCTGGTCGCATTGTCACAGCAGTCAAGTTGACTCAACTTGACTGTGAAATGCTCCGGCTCGCACCCGATTGAACGCCCGATTAAACGCCCGATTAAACGAAAGTGCTTCGGTTGCAAGAGCTGCAGCATAGTAGCTGAACAGCGGCAGAGCTATACAAGTTTTGAAAAATTATTCGCGCGGACTGTCGAAAGTAACAATAAACAAGCCCTGCGCATCGGCGGATTGAACCGTGTCGTGATAGGACAACATCACAGTACGGCCAGCCTCGATAGCAATCCCTGCAAGCCCTGCAGCTGCAATATTGGTCACCGTATCAATGCCGATCGTCGGCAGATCTGCCCGCTCATCCTGTGCAGGTTTTGCGCATTTAACCAGCACTCCGCCCTGACGCGGGATGCGGCCTTCCTGACGCAGCTGGCGCACACGCTCAATCATATTGTCGGTACCTTCAGCACCCTCCAGCGCCACAACACGACCGCCGGCAGCAATGGCACCCTGCCCGACATCCAGCTTGCCCAATATGAAAGCTGCTTCGCGTGCAAGATCAATATTATGCTGTTCTTTTTTATCCGGCTTAACCGCAGTCAGCACGGATGCTGCCGGTGCCAGAATATCGGGCACAATCTGATGCGCGCCGACCATATGAAAGCCGTAGGATTCCAAAAGTCCGATAAAAGCACGGAGCAAAGCATCATCGCCTTTGCCCAATGCTTTAAACACCCGTGGCAGTGCACGGATGGTTGTCATATCCAAACGTATATCGCTTAAATGCGGGCGTTGGCGGACACCGCCCGCCAGAATAACATTCTTCGCACCGGCTTGTTTCAGCGCCTTAATCAGGCGGGTGAATTCCACCACTGAAACAGTTTCATGGTCGAACCGTTTGAGACTTTCGTCCGCCTCGCCCTTCAGACAAATGACAAAGGGCGGATTGCCTTTCTTTTCAAGAGCCTCTGCCACAACTTGCGGCAAAAGCCCGTTACCGGCAATAATAGCGGTTCTGGCTTCAGCATCTACGGCTCGGACAGAAACAGCGCTTTTCGTCATATTATGAATGGTCTTCAATATGACCGTGCTTACCATGCAGAAGCGGTGTCGTAAACGAGCTGCGCTTGGCATCGGCTGTGATGAAAGCAATCAGATCGCCCACTGCCGGTGAATCTGCAAACTCAATACGCACGTCTTCCACGCGCTCTTTCACCGGTTTTGTACGATCAAACAACATACGTGTTGCACGGCGCACAGCATGGATTTCTTTACGTTCCAGACCGGACCGTTTCATGCCGATGATGTTGAGACCGCCGAGATGCGCATGAACGCCAATAGCCATGCCGAACGGAATAACATCCTGCACAACAGCCGCCATACCGCCAACAAAAGCATGATGCCCGACGCGGACGAACTGGTGCACAGCAGCACCGCCGCCGAGAATTGCATGATCGCCGATTTCACAATGGCCGCCGATCATCACATTATTCGCAAAAGTTACGTGATTACCGACATCGCAATCATGGGCGACATGGGCATAAGCAAGAAATGTGGAATTATCGCCGACATTGGTATAGCCGCGGCTGGTATCGGAACCACGATGCATGGTTACGCCTTCGCGGATCATCGCATTTTTGCCGACCAGCAGCTTGGTGTGGCCACCTTTATGCTTACCGTTTTGCGGTTCGCAACCGAGAATAGCGTGCGGGAAAACTTTGGCGTTTTCACCAAGTGTCGTAAACCCCGTGACAACAACATGGCTCATCAGCTCGCTGTTATCACCAATCTCTGCGCCTGCCTGAACATGGCAGAAAGCGCCGACAGAAACACCCTGACCAAGTTTGGCGCCCGGTTCAACGCAGGCTGTCGGGTGAATAGAGGTTTCACGCATTCAAATCACGCTTTTTCTTCAGTTATATCAAAGCCCGAACCGGACTTTGAAAATTAATGTATTTGTTTGCAAGATCGCCTGTAACAGACTGTCTGCTTACGCACCAGTCATTGCAGATACATCCGCTTCGGCAACTTTAACGCCGTCAACTTCAGCGACACATGCAAATCTTGAAATATTTCCGCGTTGCTTCACTTTTTTAACGCGAAGCAACATGCGATCACCCGGAACAACAGGACGACGGAATTTTGCATTATCAATTGTCAGCAAAAATACGGTTCCTGCATTTTCAAGGCCCATTTTGAGCATTGAAATCGCACCGGCGGTCTGCGCCATAGCTTCAATGATCAATACACCGGGCATAATAGGGGTCGCAGGAAAATGTCCAGTAAAATGTGGTTCATTGAATGTCACATTTTTGATACCGGTCGCGGAATCATCACCGTCAATATCGACAATACGGTCGATAAGAAGAAACGGATAACGATGCGGCAGAACTGCCAGCAACTTCTGAATATCTGCTGAACCAAGGCTGTTCTGCTCAACATTCTCACTCATATCAGGATTTCTCCTTTTTAGACTGTCCGATACTGCGCAACGTCGCAATATCGCGGAACCACTGCTTCAGCGGTCTGGCTGGCAGACCACCCCATCTCTCACCATCGGGAATATCATTCATCACACCGCTCGCAGCAGCAATCTGCACGCGCGAACCGATTGTGATGTGATCTGCAAGGCCGACACGCCCGCCAAGCATTGTCATGTCGCCGATGGTAACACTGCCGGAAATTCCGCAGTGACCGGCCACAATACAATGCCGCCCGATTTTTACATTATGTGCAACATGCACCAGATTATCGATCTTGGTGCCCTCGCCGATCACAGTATCACTCAGTGAACCGCGATCAATCGTGGTATTCGCACCGATTTCCACACCATCCTGAATGATAACGCGACCAAGCTGTGGCACTTTTTCAAGTCCTGCAGGCCCCGGTACATAACCGAAACCATCCTGCCCGATGCGGACACCCGGATGCAGATAAACGCGATTACCGATCAGCGCATAGGTCAGGGAAACATTCGGCGCGATGATACAATCACGGCCGATTTTACAGCCCGCACCAATTACACTATTCGCACAGATTGTTGTACCGGAACCGATAGATACACCAGCACCGACGACTGCGCCCGGTTCAATCGTAACATCGCTTTCAATCTCGGCACTCGGGTGAATCGTGGCATTTTCAGAAATACCAGGAACACCCAGCAATGAGCGCGGATGCACAGCCTGCGCATAAAGCTTACGGCCAACAGCAGCAAAATCCCGCTGCGGCGATTTACTCACCAGAATCGCAACACCCTCAGGAATCAATGATGCCTGCGCTTCTGCGCATAGCACAGCGGCCGCTTTGAGCGAGCTCAGAGCAGCTTCGTTTTTCTTACCTTCAAGGAAAACAAGAGAATCCGGTGTTGCATTATCCAAAGACGCCAAATGCTCAATTTTCCGGTCGGCATATTGCTTTGTCAGCAATTCGGAACCGGTAAATTGAGCAATATCAGCGACGTTGAGTGCACAGGACAGCGTATAAAATACAGGATCTGCCATCAACATACTTTCTCTCCTGAGGCGGATCTTCTTTGCAGAGATTACGCCTCAGGAAAAAGCAAATTTATCAGAACTTGCTCGACATACCAAAATTGAAGTTCTGAACTTTGTCGGAATCTTCTTTCTTAATAGGAATAGCATAGTCAAAGCGCAGCGGACCGAACGGAGAAGCCCACATCAGACTTACACCAGCCGAAGCTCGCAATGCACTGCCGGTTCCCATTGCACCTTCAGTCTTGTTACCATAGAGCGTCGCAGCATCTGCGAAGAACGCACCACGGATACCAAGGCTTTCCGGAACAACCGGCATCGGGAACTGAACTTCAGCGCTGGCGTTGAAGTAAGTTGTACCACCGAGCCAGTAACGTTCACTACCATCAGAAGAATCCTGATAGGCACCGATACCGTTATATTTAAAGCCGCGGATCATATCAGTGTTACCTTTGAACATATCAAAGATACGCAGACCGTCATCGGTGAAGGAGTGAATGTAACCACCACCGGCAGTCAGCACACCAACAACATCAGCTTCCTGCAGCAAGGTCTTGTAATAGCTTGCTTTTGCAGTTGTCTTCATAAATTTGGCATCGCCGCCGAGACCAGCAAATTCCTGACCGAAGCGAACATAGATACCGTCATGCGGATTGTTCGGGTTATCGATCGTATTATAAGTCAAAGCATAAGAAATCGACGAACGCAGCCATGGACTCTGTGCAGCAGCTTCAATCAAAGCCGGAGCGTAGATCGCCATATCTTCGCTCTTGAGCTTATACTTTTCCTGAACCAGGTTATAACCGATGCTCGCACCGAAATTGTCGGTAATCGGCAGACCAAAACGGATTGTACCACCGGTCTGTTCTACGTCATACTGATCTTTAACGCGATACGACTTACGGAAAATATCGAAGCCTGCAGAAACGCGCTGACCGAGGAAATAAGGCTCGGTGAACGAGAACGAATAGTTACGCGCATCATCCTGACCGGCACCTGCACCGATACGGATATACTGACCACGACCGAGGAAGTTGCGCTCTGCAACCGAACCTTCAACCGAAGCACCCGGTGTTTCACCACCCGATGTATAACCTGCACCGATGGAGAATTCACCTGTAGGTTTTTCAACAACGTCAACGATCAGCACAACCTGATCCGGCTCAGAACCCTGAGCGGTCGAGATATTAACTGTCTGGAAGAAGTCCAGAGCTTCGAGACGACGCTTGGCGCGTGTAATCATAACCTGATTGAAAGCATCGCCTTCACTCATGTCGAATTCACGACGGATAACATAGTCGCGGGTCTTATCGTTACCGCGGATTTCGATACGCTGCACGTAAGCGCGCGGACCTTCTTCCACGTTATAAACGACCGAGATTGTGCGGTTTTCGAAGTTACGGTCGCCGCGTGGCTCAACCTTAGCGAAAGCATAACCGCTGCCGGCAACGCGCTCAGTTACAGCTTCAACCGACTTTTCAACGTCGTTGGCGCTATAAACTTTACCTGCGCGGGTCTTCAGCATGCCGCCGAGCGCTTCTGTATCAACGCCAGCGATTGAGCTTTCAACCTGAACATCACCGAATGTATAACGCTGACCTTCTTCAACAGTGAAGGTGATCGTATATTCGTTTGTCGCAGGATCCAGAACCGCATTGGACGAAATCACGCGGAAGTCAGCATAACCACGGTTGTAGTAGAAACGACGCAGCGCTTCTTCATCTGCCTGCAGACGATCTTCGCTGTAAATGTCGCCGCGTGTCAGCCATGACAATGGATTGGTACGCTTGGTGGAGATCACGTCACGCAGACGACGACCACCGAAAGCTTCATTACCTACGAAATCGATATTGGCGATTTTTGTACGGCCGCCTTCAGTGATTTCATAAACAACGTTTACACGACCCTGACCGAGATCAACCGTACGGGCGTTCACAACAGCGTCGCTGCGGCCAACATTACGGTAAGCCTGAATGATGGCCTGACGATCTGATTCCATCTGCGCAGGATCAAAAGGGCTACGCGCCTTCAGCTCTACCGCACGACCGAGATCAGCATCTTTGACCTTCTTGTTACCCTGGAAGAGTACGTTGTTAACAACCGAGAACTCGGAAACAGTGACAACGAGTGCACCGCCCGACTGGCTGATACGAACATCAGAGAACAGGCCCATATTGAAAAGGCTTTTTACAGCCGCATCAATATCAGCATTGGTGAATGACTTGCCAGGCTTAATGCCGATGGCGCCACGAATTGTCGATGCATCAACCCGCTTGTTACCGCGAACGTCAATACGACTAACGACTGCTGCCTGTGCAACACTCACAGTAGCAAATGAGATCGCTGACGTTCCGGCAGCAACCATAGCTACCGACATAGCGACCGCAGAAGCAGCACCAAAGAACTTTGAATTTGCCGTCATAGGTCTATTTAACCTTCGTTTCGTTGCCCCGGGCCGTAATCCGGGAAAATAGCGCATAATGCAAACTGTAATAACCAGTTTTCATATACAAGCAAGCTTCACTATTAAAATCTGTTTACTTCATTCCCGAACGTGGCACAGGTGCCACGCAAATCCAATAGCATGGTAAACAGATTATTGCTTTTCTTGTATAATCCCCTCGTATTTTACACAATTCGTTAATGTTTTAATTCAAAGGCTTGAGCCTTGTCCAGTTCAGATTAGCAGCCAAAGAGATCATTGTAAAAGACGAATCCCATAAAGCCGAGAACGACAAAGAAACCAAGCCGGAAGAATAATTCCTGTACTGCCACCGGAACAGGACGTCCCAAAACAGCCTCTCCCGCATAAATCACCAGATGCCCGCCATCAAGAGGGGGAAGCGGAAATAAATTGAACAATCCAATGCCAACCGACAGCATCGCAATCAGCTGAACCAGCCATTCAAAGCCGTGTTGCGCCGCTTGTCCGGCCATATTAGCAATTTTTACGGGTCCGCCCAGCTGACATTTATCTTCACGCCCCATTACCAGTCTCTTCATAAAAGTACCGGTACGGCTGATGATATGTCCGGTTTCGACCACAGCCTCACCCACCGATTCGAGCGGGGAATATTCAACCTTGCGGTAATTGCCTGTGTCTTTGGTGATCGTAACTCCGATCACACCGAGCTTGATTTTGTTACCCAGCGCATCCGTCTGCTCCATAATTTCAGGAACAGCTTTCAGGTTGATTTCCTGCCCGTCACGCTCAACCGTGAAAGACAGTTCATCACCGCTGCGTCCGTTCACAATACGTTGCACATCGGCAAAACTATTGATCTGCGTACCTTCCACATTGATGAAACGGTCACCCGGTTTAAAACCTGCCACAGCGGCAGGACTGCCTTCATTAACCTCTGCAATGGTCGGATCAGCAACAAGGCGTCCGTAGCTTGCAAAGAAGAAGCTCAGAATGGCAATTGTCAGCAGAAAATTGAATGCCGGGCCTGCAAAAACGGTTGCAGCACGCTTCCAGACCGGCTGCGTCGCAAAAGCAACCTTGCGCTCGGCTTCAGTCATGGCGGACAAGCCCTCGCCGTCCGGTGCACTGGCGGCATTCATATCACCGGCGAACTTCACATAGCCGCCGAGAGGAATCGCACAGAGCTTCCAGCGTGTACCGTTACGCGCCGTATAACCGATCAGCTCCGGCCCGAATCCGATAGAAAAGGCCTGAACGCCGATACCGCACAGACGACCGACGATGAAATGTCCCATCTCATGAACAAAAACAACAACGGCCAGAACGAGAATAAACGGAAGTAATGTGCCAACCAGCAGGCTGTCGCCGCCGAATAAATATGCAAGGGGATCACCCAAAACTCTAACTCCCGTAATTCAAAGTCTCAAAATATGCTTTTACCGCAGCGCTACTTACAGAGGCTGCAAAACAATGCCGATAAACATTGCTGAAGGTGAATCCGGCCCTGTCACCAGAGCACCGATAATATACAGCATGACAGCCGCCACAATCAGGCCATCCACGCGATCCATCACCCCGCCGTGCCCCGGCAGCAGCTTGCCGGAATCCTTGGCTCCGAAGCGGCGCTTGACCCATGATTCTCCGAGGTCGCCCATCTGTGAGGCAACCGAGAGCGCAATAGCCAGAATAACCATCGGATATTTCACGCGGTCAAAGCTGAAATAGCTGACCGCCGCCGCAGCAATCATTGCTGCCACAACACCGCCAATTGCGCCGGACCATGTTTTATTCGGAGAAAAGCGCGGAGCCAGTTTTGGCCCGCCGAGGCTGCGTCCGGTGAAATACGCAAAAATATCTGTCGCCCAGACCAGTGCGAACAAATAGATGATTGCAATCAGACCGGATGTCGTTTCGCCGCGCAAGACCGCCAAACAAACCATCGGCACGCCGGCATAAATCAGCCCTGCCGCAGTCCAGTTAGAGCGCTGGATCAGGAAAACCGCACCGGCTGCAAGAATGGCCAGAATCTGAATTGCCGGAACCTGTATCAGCATAAGACCCGCAGCAACCGAGAGCACCGCCCAGCCTGCCGTCAAACCGGAGCGCGTCTGCTTCGAGGCGCTCAGCGTTGTCCACTCATAGAAAATCGCGAAGCCAATCATCACAGCCAGCACACGGAAGCTCATACCGCCCAGCCAGATCAGCAGAATTGTAACGGGCGCAAGCACTGCTGCCGTCATGATACGCAATTGAAGATTGGACACGAAAACCCTCGCCCCTAGAGCATTTTTAGTTTAGATTGAATCATTACAAATGCTCTATCTGTTTGATTTTACGCGCATCTTGCTCCGAAAACCGCTTCGCACTTTTCGGGATGCGCTCTAAGTCTGTCTATTTATGATCCGGCAAAGCTGAAACGCACAGCACGAACCTAACCCGCATTATGCCGCAAAGGTACCACGTCCGTTTCACCGGACAAATTTTGCATGTCGTCAGCTTCCAGCCCGCCAAAGCGGCGAACGCGCTTACGATATTCATCAATCGCAGCAAATAAATGCGCAGGCTTGAAATCCGGCCAATATTCCGGAGCAAACAGAAACTCTGAATAAGCCGCCTGCCAGAGCAGAAAATTGGACAGCCGCATTTCACCGCTGGTACGGATAATCAGGTCAGGATCCGGAATATCTGCCGTATCAAGCCTTTCAGAAATCATTTCGGCCGTGATCGCATCCGGCTTCATCTGCCCTGCAGCAACGGCTTCCGCAATCTGACGCATTGCCCGTGTCAGCTCGTCCCGCGCCCCATAATTAAAGGCAATAACGAGCGTCAGACCGCTATTGGCTGCGGTCAGTTTTTCGGCCTCATTCAGAAGCACACAAATATCGGAGGCAAGATCATCACGCGCGCCGATAATGCGTACACGGACATTCTGACTGTGAAGCTTATTCAGATCGCGGCGGATGAACAGCTTCAGCAATCCCATCAGTTCCGTGACTTCGGAATTCGGACGCGACCAGTTCTCGGAAGAAAATGCAAAGAGGGTAAGAAATTCCAGCCCTTTATCCCCTGCAGCACGCACAATGCCGCGCAGAGCATCCACACCCGCTTTATGACCGGCAACACGCGGCAGACCGCGCGCTTTAGCCCAACGACCATTGCCATCCATAATAATGGCGATGTGGCGCGGATCGGACATTCAGGCATATTCCTTTTTTTGACAGAACGGCTGCCGTCAGGCGCCATGCTTATCCGGTTTAAGAACTTAGAGAATTATCAGCATCAGACTGCAACCAGCAACAACATGCATAATTATTCTGTACTATAATAGAATCCGCAAAATGTCTTTTGCACGGCCACTCCGGCATTCACTATGCGCATTCGCGGATATATTCTTTTCACCGGAGATATACGGCAGTCTCAGATATCAGAGTGGTTAATTGATACTGAACCACTCTGATGCCTGTTCTTACAGTTTAGAGCGACCTTTATACGCCCGATCAGGCGAATGGTGCCTTAGACCTGCATAATTTCCGCTTCTTTAGAAACCAGAAGCTTATCAACTTCTACAATGGTTTCGTCGGTCATTTTCTGCACTTTGTCAGACAGGCTGCGGCTGTCATCCTGACTGATGGTGCCGTCTTTTTCCAGTTTCTTCAACTGATCCATACCATCGCGGCGCACATGACGAACGGCAACTTTAGCACCTTCAGCATATTGGTTCGCAATTTTAACCAGTTCCTTACGGCGCTGTTCGTTCAGTTCCGGCAGCGGCACACGCAGTGTCATACCGTCAGTGATCGGATTCAGACCCAAACCGCTGTCACGGATTGCACGTTCAACCGCACCGACCATGCTCTTGTCCCAAACGGATACAGACAGCATACGGGCTTCAGGAACAGTAATCTGCGCCACCTGATTGATCGGCATGGTCGAACCATAGGCTTCAATCGTCAGAGGCTCCAGAAGGCTTGCTGAAGCGCGTCCGGTACGCAGACCACCCAAATCATGTTTGAAGGACTGAATCGCACCATCCATACGGCGTTTCAGATCGTTTACATCCAGAGCGTCGCTCATAATATCTCTCCTTGGGCGTACACCAAACATCTTGCGCTTTTACAGCGCATAATACTGCCTGATAGTCGGAAACAGGTTTCAGACCACACAATTCGCTTTTTGTTTAGAACAGCTTGACGCAAATGATAAGCACAAAATCAAAGCTTTGCTGAATTGAATCTGTGTACACACACAGATTCAATTCAGGAACCGGTGCTTATCAGGCGTCTGTCACAACCGTGCTGCGGCCTTTACCCTGCAGAATCTGCGCAAAGCCGCCTGCTTCATGAATGGAATAAACCACGATCGGAATGCGGTTTTCCTGTGCCAGAGCCACTGCCGTCACATCCATCACAGCCAGACCTTTATCCAGCACTTCCTTGTGGGTCAGACGGTCGAAACGCGTGGCAGACGGATCTTTCTTCGGATCCGCACTGTAAATACCGTCAACCTGCGTACCCTTAAACAGGGCATCTGCACCGATTTCAGCAGCACGCAAAGCAGCCGCAGAATCGGTTGTGAAGAACGGATTACCGGTACCACCGGCAAAGATTACAACCTTGCCCTGATCCATATAGGCGGTTGCCTGACGCTGCGAGAAGCTCTCGCACAGTTCCGGCATAGCAATCGCCGAAAGCACAACCGCATCAACACCCTGCTTGACCAGAGAGGTGCGCAGAGCCAGCGAGTTAATCACTGTAGCCAGCATCCCCATATGATCGCCGGTTACGCGGTCACCGCCTTTGGAGGCAACAGCCAACCCGCGGAAAATATTACCGCCGCCGATAACCACGCCGACTTCAACGCCGAGCGCACGCGCTTCGGCAATATCACTTGCAATGCGGTCAGCAACGGACACGTCAATGCCAAATCCCTGCTCACCCATCAGCGCCTCACCTGACGCTTTGAGGAGAACCCGTTTATACAGTGTCTTACCAGCCATGGGATCCCTTTTTTGATTTCGGTCCGAACTTCCCCACCGGCAAGCGGACATGGTTTTTAAATAGTCCGGTGCACATGAACTTGCAGATATTCACATTTTTAGCCGGAACACAGAATGATTTTCTGCCGCGAGCAACCGTCGCCAAGCATAATTGCATGACCGGTGCAGATGACAAGAAAAAGCATGAATATGTTTCGCATACATCAAGGGCATCGCATTGTCACGCGATGCCCTTTCATAACTGACAAGTTTTTAGAGCCTGTTGCATTTTATGGAATGCATAGCGCCCGCTCTGTTTTCTTGTTTTACGCATGTCGTAAAAATGCCGGCCTGACAGAGTCAGACCGGCATTTTAAATTCGGGCAGTAAACCGCATTCTGAAAGGCGCATCGCAATTCAGGATGCGCCTGTAAAGAATTAGCCTTTGTTTACGGCAGCAACTTCAGCAGCGAAGTCGGTTTCTTCTTTTTCAATGCCATCGCCCAGAGCGAAGCGAACAAAGCCGGTTACCTTAGCAGGTGCGCCGATTGTTTTTTCTGCTTCTTTAAGCGCAGCTTCTACGCTCAGGTCCGGGTTGATAACGAAAGCCTGCGACAGAAGAACAACTTCTTCAAAGAACTTGCGCATACGGCCGTCAACCATCTTGGCGATGATTTCTTCCGACTTGCCGGACTGACGAGCCTGATCAGCAAAGATTGCTTTTTCACGCTCAACGGCAGCAGCATCAACTTCAGCAGAAGTCAGAGCCAGCGGGTTGGTTGCGGCAACATGCATAGCGATCTGACGACCGATAGCGGCAGCAGCTTCTGCATCACCGGTTGTTTCGATAGCAACCAGAACGCCCAGCTTGCCGAGGCCGTCTGCAACGCCGTTGTGGATGTAAGAAGCAACAACACCGTTTTCCACGCTCAGAGCAGCGGAACGACGGAATGCCATGTTTTCACCGATGGTGCCAACAGCATCTTTAATGGTGTCAGTTACAGTCTTTTCCGAACCCGGATAGGTTGCGTTTGCAACGGCATCAGTCGAACCGTCGGTGCCCAGAGCAACCTTGGTTACGTTCAGAACGATTTCCTGGAAAGCAGCATTACGGGCAACGAAGTCTGTTTCGGAGTTAACCTCAACAACAACAGCTTTTTTGCCTTCGCTGGCAACGCTTACCAGACCTTCAGCAGCTGTACGGCCGGCTTTCTTGTCAGCTTTAGCGATACCCTTCTTGCGCAGCCAGTCCATGGCAGCTTCCATATCGCCATTATTTTCGTTCAGAGCGGTCTTGCAGTCCATCATGCCTGCGCCGCTGAGTTCACGAAGTTCTTTAACCATTGCTGCGGTAATGCTCATTGTCGCCTCTCAGAGAAAGCAGCAGACATCCGGCAAAGCGGCATGCCCGCTATGGATCATTGTTCAGACAGCGGACCTGTCTTTTATCCAATGACCGATTAATCATTACAGCCCGCATTGCAATTCCTGCAAAGCGTCAACTGTATACATACGGGATAGCAGGAGCCGAAAAGGCTCAGATTAAATAAGACACAGATTTCACCGTGCGCGGACGGAATCAGAAACGACTCACCCGTTTCAGATATTTACCGGTTTAAAACTTCAGTTTTTTGAAGCTCTGCAAACACGGCAAATTGTGTCTTTTAAGCAGAATATCTGCCGGATCTGAAAACAGATCCGGCAGACAAGAAAACGAATTAAGCGTTTTCAGCAGCTTCCAGAGCTGGCTCAACAGGAGCTTCAGCCTGCGCACCGATATCGATGCCCAGAGCGCCCTGCTGACGCATAATGCCGTCCAGAGCAGCTTTAGCAATCAGATCGCAATAGAGCGAGATTGCGCGAGCAGCATCATCGTTACCTGGGATCGGGAAATCGATCTGGTCTGGATTACAGTTGCTGTCGATAACAGCAACAACAGGGATACCAAGACGCTTGGCTTCCTGAATTGCAATCGATTCCTTGTTGGTGTCGACGATGAACATCAGGTCAGGAACGCCGCCCATATCCTTGATACCACCGAGAGCGCGGTCCAGCTTTTCGCGTTCGCGTTCCAGAGTCAGGCGTTCCTTTTTGGAATAGCCCTGAGCTTCGCTCGACAGCAATTCGTCAAGCTTGCGCAGACGCTGGATCGAGTTGGAAATGGTTTTCCAGTTGGTCATCATGCCGCCGAGCCAGCGGGAGTTGACGTAATACTGAGCCGAACGGCCAGCAGCGTCAGCAATGATTTCCGAAGCCTGACGCTTGGTGCCAACGAACAGAACGCGGCCGCCACGAGCAACAGTATCAGAAACAACCTTCAGCGCATTGTGCAGCAGAGGAACGGTCTGAGCCAGGTCAAGAATGTGGATGTTGTTACGTGCACCATAGATGAAAGGTGCCATTTTCGGGTTCCAGCGGTGTGTCTGGTGACCGAAGTGAACACCAGCTTCCAGAAGCTGGCGCATGCTGAAATCAGGCAATGCCATTGTATTTTCCTTTTCCGGTTGAACCTCCACGGGCTGAGGCACAAATGTGCCACCGGAGGCGTTGTGCGGATTTCTCCCGCCCATAACCCAAATCCCGTGTGTGGAATAATGCGGCTGGTAAACGATGAATGAAGAAAATGCAAGCCCTGAACGGTCAAAAACCGCCGGAAGCCGGAACGCAGCCTTCATTATCAGATATTACACAGCCATAAGACTATAGCACAGGGACATTCCCGCCGGAACACTTGTTCTGCGGCGGAAACATCCCTGCCCTTATCTGCGTTTAAACAGCTTCATAGGCCGGATAATCGGTATAACCCTTTTGCGCACCGCCATAGAAAGTTGTGTGATCGGCCGGTGCCAGCGGCCAGCCGCGCTGCATACGCTCGGCCAGATCAGGATTTGAGATATATGGCCGGCCGAAAGCCACCAGATCTGTAAGCCCTTCATCGAGAACACGCTCAGCCGTTTCCTGCATATAGCCGCCGGCAAAGATCAATGTGCCCTGATAAACCTCACGGAACTTCTTCAGGAATTCACGGCCTTCTTCTTTTGCCAGCAAACCACCGGCATTGCCGATATGAATATAAGCCAGTTTGCGGGCGGACAGCTCGGCAGCCAGTGTCAGCCATGTCTCCTCCTCCCCGTCAAAGGCATGAAGATCAAACAGGCGACTGAAAGGTGTCAGGCGGATACCGACACGGGCAGAGCCGATACGTGCAACGGCCGCATCAACAACCTCCAGCGCAAAGCGGATACGTCCGGCAATTGTCGCGCCGCCATAGCCATCTTCACGCTTATTGAAACCGGCATTGATGAACTGCTCAATCAGATAGCCGTTTGCACCGTGAATTTCGACACCATCAAAACCGGCTTTAACGGCATTCTCTGCAGCATCGGCAAATTCTCCGGTAATGCGGGCAATATCGTCAGCATTCAGTGCACGCGGTGCGCTGGGTGCAACCAGCCCCGGTGTTCCGCCCTCACCAAGCGCGAAAACATTTGAGTCTTTTGCAATTTCAGCAACCGGCGCGACAGGCGCAATGCCGTTCTTTTGTACGGAAACATGGGAAACACGTCCGACATGCCAGATTTGTGAGAAGATTTTACCACCCTGCGCATGAACGGCATCCGTTACTTTTTTCCAGCCCTCAACCTGCTCGGCAGAATATACACCGGGCGTATAGAGATAGCCGCGCCCCTCATCAGAGATCGGTGTTCCTTCACTCACAATCAGGCCTGCTCCGGCACGCTGGGCATAATATAATGCCGTATCGCCGTTCGGCACAGTATCAATTGCGCGTGCGCGTGTCATAGGTGCCATCACCACACGGTTTTTAAGCGGCAGGCCATTGAGGTCATAGGAAGAAAAAAGATCGGACATTATAATAACCTTTGCTTGTAAAAATTATCCGCGCCGCCACAGCACGCACGGATCAATCTCAGTCACAGAGATATTTATAGTCAAGACTACAGAATACAAGGCACGGAAATTCAATAAAATGAAAAAAGCGGCAAATCCGTTTCCGGAAATGCCGCCTTGTCATCGAAACCTGTAGAATTATGCCGGATTATTCGCAGGTTGCCGCCGCTGCCGGTTTAAACATTTCCAGATTGACCAAGGTGCCTTTCATGGAAAAATCACCGTAATCCATGTTCAGATCACGGGTCACACCATTGCGGTAGAGTTTGAAATTCACGCGATAGACCGGCAACCCCTCGTCGCTCTCTTCATCATCAAAATAAGCGACGGTCACAGGCCAGCTCTCTTGTTTGGCCACCTCACCCATGACTTTCGTTTCGGTGTCTTCAGGCAGCACCTGCCCTTTCCCGATCACGGCTGTGGTCGCCATAATCTTATTGGCATCATCGGAACCATCAAAAATTGTCGTCTGATAAAAAGTGTCACCCTTTTGCGCACGAACAAGCAGTTCTTCCATATGACGGGTCGGGAACTGCGAGAGCGCCAGTTTGAGATCCTGTTTTTCAGGCTTGGTCAGCGCCACATCCATCTGCTTGTCGCCAAGCGCCGCATTCCCGCGCACTTCTTTAATCAGCTCTTTATCGACAAAGGTTTTATTGACGAAACGGAATCGGCTGCCGTCTCCGGCTTCAAAAGTAGTGGTCTGCTGATCTGTAACCCGCTGATCCTGCCCTTCCATATCGATACGGGTCACGAAGCGGAAATTCGTTGTATAGCCTTCGCAAGCCGAGCCGTTGAATTCATAGACCATACGTCCGGTTACACCGGCAATGCCGGATTTTTCATCGGCGCGTTCCAGTGTCAGATCATAAACTGCGCGATGCGGCAGAAGTGTGCTTCCTGCATAAGCTGCTGTGCTCAGCACTACAGGAACAACAAAACCAGATCCGAACACAAGGGCCTGCAAAATGGGGGCCTGCAAAAAACGCATAAAGATTCTCCGATAAATTTATCGCCATGTTAAAATAACTCATGGCGGAAGCGAGGCAAAAATCACAGCTTTTGCTATGCTCCACTGATTCTGTCAGTTTGAACTTTATTTTTGTATATGCATGACACCTAAAACACACAGATCAGGCATAAACATTCATCCCAACAATTCAGGGCCGACATTCGGAACCGACAATGAAGGGCAAACTGTTAAAGAATCCCTGCGGAATATAAACCGCCCCAAAATGACCTTATTGTTTGCCGTCCACTCTGATGTGACGATAAAATAAAACCGGAAAGAGCGCCATGACCTCGACAATCGAAACCCGCCTCAAAGATCTCGGCATCACCATTCCAGAATCCGCAGCACCGGCTGCAGCCTATCTGCCTTTTTCCCAGAGCGGCAATCTGCTGTTCACCTCCGGCCAGTTGCCCCTGAAGGATAGCAAGCTCGTTTCCACCGGTCTGGTTGGCCGCGACCTGACCATTGAACAGGCGCAGGAAGCAGCAAAATATTGCGCTATCAATGTGCTGTCACAGGCAAAAGCGGCTCTTGGCGGCGATCTTTCCCGCATCAAGCGCATTGTTAAAATCACTGTATTTGTTGCGTCTGTTGTTGATTTCACCGATCAGCACATTGTTGCCAATGGCGGTTCTCAGCTGTTCATCGATGTTCTCGGCGATGCAGGCAAACATGCCCGCTCCGCTGTTGGCATGGCTGGTCTGCCGCTGAATGCACCGGTTGAAATCGAAGCCGTGATTGAGGTTGCCTGATTATGAGCGCTGCGCCTCGTGATGAACTGAAATGGCTTACCCGCCGGCCGATTGCCCATCGCGGGTTGCACGATATGAATAAAAAGGTCTGGGAGAATACTCTCCCGGCCTTCAGTGCAGCCATTGCAGGCAATTATGCCATTGAATGTGACGTGCATCTGACCAAAGACGGTGAAGTCATCGTGTTTCATGATGATGTGCTGGATCGCCTTGCCGGCCGCGAAGGCCGCATTTGTGATCTGACACTGGCCGAGGCTCAGGCACTGACCATCGGCACCACACAGGATCACGCCCCGTCGCTTCGCCAGATGCTTGATCTGGTTGCCGGACGCGTGCCGCTGGTTATCGAACTCAAAGGCATTGAAGGTCAGGACGAAGGTCTGGTTGCCGCCGTTGCCAAAGAGCTGAAAACCTATCAGGGCGAAGCGGCGATCATGTCCTTCGATCATCACCTCATCCGCCGTTTCCGCAGCGATGCACCGGGTGTTGTTGCCGGTCTGACGGCAGAAGGTACCAGTGCCGCCGATATGGAAAAGCACTTTGCCATGCTCGCGCATGATGTGGATTTTGTTTCTTACAATTTCCACCATCTGCCAAATCCGTTCATCAGCTTCTTCCGCACCGTGCTCAACCGTCCTGTCATCACATGGACAGTGCGTAGCGCGGAGGAAAAGGCCGTGAGCGACATGCATGCACAGCAGATCACGTTTGAAGGCTTTATACCCGACAGCGTAATCGCCTGAGGCAACACTATCTTACCGGCGCATAGTGTGATGCGCCGGTAAAAACCAGACATGACAAAACGGGTGGGAATGGTTGATTGCTATGCGTGAGGAAGCAGAGGAAGAAACCAGCATTATTTTGCGTAACGTCAGCTCCATGCAGGGTTTCAGCCCTGAGGCATGGGCGCAATTTTCTGAAACCGGCAAACATTCCGCAGCCCCGTCCACAGACGGTATTGCTGCGAACAAATCCTATAACCCGTTTCTCTCTTATGCCTATCTTTCCGCGCTGGAAGATTCCGGCTGCGTCGGTGAAAATACCGGCTGGCTGCCCTGCCATATGCGCCTTGAAACACAACAGGGCGTATTGCTGGCCGCAGCTCCTGCCTATCTGAAATCCCATAGTCAGGGTGAATATGTTTTTGACCACGGCTGGGCTGAAGCCTTTGAGCGTGCCGGTGGTCAATATTATCCCAAGCTGCAACTGGGTATTCCGTTCACTCCGGCAACGGGCGCACGCCTGCTGACTACAGAGAATAATCCTGAACTGCGCCGCCTGCTTGCCAGTGCCGTTGCGCAATTCACCAATCAGAACCAGTTGTCATCCGCACATGTAACCTTTGCTGAAGTGCCGGATATTCAGGCTCTGACTGAGACCGGCTTCCTGCATCGCAAGGATCAGCAGTTTCATTTCAAAAACAATGGCTTTCAGGAATATAGTGATTTTCTGGAAGAACTTGTTTCCCGCAAACGTAAAGCCTTAAAGCGCGAACGCCGCGAAGCTCTGAGCAATGGCATTTCCATTGAATGGTTGACCGGCTCCGACCTGACGGAAGACATATGGGATCAGTTCTACGCATTCTATATGGATACCGGCAGCCGCAAATGGGGGCGTCCATATCTCAACCGTGAGTTCTATTCGCTGATCGGCGAGCGCATGGGTGATGATATTGTGCTGATTATGGCCAAGCGCGACGGGCACTATATTGCCGGTGCGATCAATTTCATCGGTGGTGACCGGCTGTTCGGCCGTCATTGGGGCTGTATCGAAGATCACCCGTTTCTGCATTTTGAAGTCTGCTATCATCAGGCGATTGATTATGCGATTGCACATAAATTATCGGTAGTGGAAGCCGGTGCACAGGGGGAACATAAGCTGGCACGCGGCTATGAACCTGTGACCACCCATTCCGCCCATTATATCAGCCATCCCGGCTTTCGTGATGCTGTGGCGCAATATCTGCACCGCGAGGTCCGCGAAGTCGAAATGAATAACAGCTATTATGCGGAACACAGTCCGTTCCGCAAATTCCATCAATCTGAATAGGGAGCCATCCATGACCACGACTTATGCCAGCGACAATATTTTCGCCAAGATCCTGCGCGGCGAAATTCCGAGCCATAAGATTTATGAAGATGATGATGTCTATGCATTCATGGATGTGATGCCGCAGGGCAAAGGCCACAGTCTTGTCATCCCGAAACAGGGTTCACGCAACCTTCTCGATGCAGACAGCGCCGTGCTGGCCAAGCTGGTTGCTGCCACGCAGAAAATAGCGATTGCTGTTAAGAAGGCTTTTGATGCTGATGGCGTCACCGTCATGCAGTTTAACGAACCGGCGGCAGGCCAGACCGTTTTCCATCTGCATTTCCATGTCATTCCGCGTTTTGAAGGCGTTGCCCTGACCGGTCATACCGGCAAGATGGAAGATCAGGCTGCTCTTGCTGAAAACTGTCAGAAGATTATCGCAAGCCTTTAATCTATAAGACTTATACCTCTGCACAGAGCATTATAAAATAAGAAGTCCTGCGAGCAGCAGGGCTTCACCGGTCAGTACACCGACCAGAATACGCTGCCCCGCCAGCAGGAACGCCCCGAATCCAAGAATGGCAGAACCAGCCCGCAGCCACATCGGCGAATTTGCAAGTTCACCCGTCGGGTAGAGAATAAGCTGCGCAATCACGCCCGCCACCAAGGCTGTCGCCACACAGCGCACCAGCACCAGAGCCTGCGAATCCTCGCGCATTTTGCCGCCAACCAGCACGCCGAGAAAGCGCCAGATATCCGTCGCCAGCGCACCGGCGATCAGGATGAACAGATACGGCCACCACCATGTATCAAAGCTCGTGAAATTCATGACAGCACTTCTTTCTGAGCCTCTTTCCGGCGCAAATTCTGCACATAGAGATGGAAACCGAAGGCCACCGCACCGCCGGTCAGGCCGGTGAGCAACAGATCATATCCCGGCGCAATGGCATGCATGACCGGAAAGATCAGCAAGCCGCTCAGCAATGCTGCTTTACCCGCCTGTTCACGCGATGAACGCCAGAGCGAGGTGAGAAAATACATCGGTGTCAGCATGAAAAGTGCAGCAAACAACAGCGGCGGAAAACTGGCAGAAAGCAGATAAATCAGTGCTACAACAGCCGCATTGGTCAGCACCAGTGTTACACCGATACCGGCAAAATAGCTGGTGCGCAGATCACGGCGAATATGGCGCAACTGTTCCATTGCCATGACCCATGCGGTCACCGCCACAAAATGCGAGAGAAACAGCAAAGTGATCTTGCGCGAACGCGGCCCTTTAAGCTCCGGCAACAAGGCCACAACCATCGGCATCAGACGCACGGAGGACAGTGCCACAGCCAATGCAGCGGCAGCCATTGAGCTTCCAGCGGAGATCGCACCGATCAGAACCACTTTGGCGGGCAGAGCCCAGATCGTCAGCGTCATAAACACTGCCTGCCCCATGGTAATACCGCTCTCAATGGCCAGACCGGAAAAGCCGATAAAAGAGCTGATCAGCAGCAGCGCCGGTATACTGAATATGTTGCGCGCGCCACGTCCGAACCATTGCACCCGCTCTGTGAAGGATGAAGCGGCATCCGCATTATGATGCGCTTTTGGCAACTGCGGCGCAGACTGGCTTACAGGCGGCTGATGATCTGGCATGGGAAACTATCTTACATATAAATGTCAGCATATATGACATTATTGTTAGACCCAGCCCATGTGCTTTGCAATGCTGTCAAAAGCAGTCATTCATAACAGGCATGAAGTTCTTATCGTCAAGCCTGTTATGCATAGTCCGTTCAAGACACATGAATGTAAAATCGCGACAGAATGACCTTATCAAAGACAAAGCTGGCAAAAGCCTCCGGTAAGAGATAAGCCCTTTTGGCAGAGCAGTTTACGTTTAGGTTAATCTTCAACTTCTGCTTTTACGCCGATACTGCGTATTAGAGCGCCGGGCGCCCCATGGGCGCACAAAACTCGCTCTAACACTTTAAAATGAGAGCATATGTATATGCGACTAACTCTCTGGCTCCTCCCTGTCAGAGATCCTTCGAATATAGGTTTCCCATGCTAGAAGATCGTATCCGCAATTCCTCCCTGCAAGATAAAGTTGTGACACCTGCCGAGGCCGCAGCCCTTATCAAAGACGGGATGACAATCGGCATGAGCGGTTTTACCCGTGCCGGCGATGCCAAAGCCGTGCCGGTTGCCATGGCTGCGCAGGCTAAAGACACACCATTCAAAATCACCCTGCTCACCGGTGCATCGCTCGGCCATGATGTCGATAAAATCCTCACCGAAGCCGGTGTACTTGCCCGCCGTATGCCGTTTCAGGTTGACCGCACTTTGCGAGCCGCCATCAACCGCGGTGAAGTCATGTTTATCGACCAGCATCTTTCTGAAACTGTTGAGCAATTGCGCTCCAATCAGATCGGACCGGTTGATTATGCGGTTATTGAAGCCATTGCCATCAATGAAGACGGCGGTGTGATCCCGACAACTTCCATTGGTAATTCGGCCAGTTTCGCCATTCTGGCAAAGAAAGTGATTGTTGAGATCAATCTCAGCCACTCTCTGGCACTGGAGGGGCTGCATGATGTCTATATTCCGACCAAGCGCCCGTCCCGCGATCCGATTCCGGTTGTGTCCTGTGAAAGCCGCATCGGCACGCCTTATATTCCGATCCCGCCTGAGAAAATCGCAGCGATTGTTATCACGGAACAATCGGACAGTGCTTCACTGATTGAACCGGCAGACAGTGAAACATCGGCCATTGCCGGACACCTGATTCATTTCTTTGAAAGCGAAGTGGAAAAAGGCCGTCTCGACCTGTCACTCAACCCGCTGCAGGCCGGCATCGGCACGATTGCCAATGCGGTTCTGACCGGCCTCGTGGACAGTCCTTTCCATCATTTGCGCATGTATAGCGAAGTGTTGCAGGACAGTACATTCGATCTGATGGATGCAGGCAAATTGAGCTTTGCCTCGGCCTCCTCAATCACACTCAGTCAGGCATGCGGCGAGCGCGTTTTCGGCAATTTTGACCGCTACAAAGACAAGCTTGTGCTGCGTCCGCAGGAAATCAGCAATCATCCGGAAGTTATCCGCCGCCTTGGTATTATCGGTATCAACACCGCACTGGAATTCGACATTTACGGCAATGTGAACTCAACTCATGTGGCCGGTACGCATATGATGAACGGCATCGGCGGCTCAGGCGACTTTGCACGGAACGCCTTCCTCTCGGTTTTCGTCACCAAATCGGTAGCTAAGAATGGTGCGATTTCCTCAGTCGTGCCGATGGTGCCACATGTTGACCATACGGAACATGATGTGGATATTCTTGTGACCGAACACGGCCTTGCCGATCTGCGTGGCCTTGCTCCGCGTGAACGCGCATCCGTGATTATCGAGAATTGTGCCCATCCGGATTACCGCCCGCAATTGCGCGACTACTTTGCCCGCGCCTGTGAGCGTGGCGGTCAGACCCCGCATATTCTTGAAGAAGCCATCTCATGGTATGCGTTTAAAGAGAAAACCGGCACGATGCTGAAAAGCTAAGACACCGGCCATCTGATAAAAAAAGCGCCCGTTTGAAACGGGCGCTTTTTATTTTATTCCTTCGTTCTTGGAACCTTCGGCACAGAGGCCGATTTACGCTTCGGTTCCGTTGCCTCAGGAGCAGAGCTGCTATCGGCTGCAACTTTTGCCGGTTTCTTTTCCGGCTTGGCTGCAGCTTCCGCAACCTCCTCATCAGGCTGTTCTTTCTGCGGCTTGACCGGCTTGGCCTTCACCACATCCATCACCAGACCAGTCTTGCCATCCGGTTTTTCGCCGGTTGTGACTTTGACCGTGCCTCCATTTTTGAGCTTACCGAACAGCAACTCGTCGGCCAGAGGCTTCTTGATATATTCCTGAATAACACGACCCAGAGGGCGTGCACCCATGCGTTCATCATAGCCTTTATCAGCTAGCCAGTTGATAGCTTTCTTATCCAGTTCAAAGGTCACGCCACGATCAGCCAACTGAGCTTCCAGCTGCATGATGAATTTCTGCACCACTTTATGGATAACCGGTACAGGCAGCGGGCCAAACGGAATAATCGCATCTAAGCGGTTACGGAATTCCGGTGTGAACAGACGGTTGATCGCCTCCATATCGTCGCCTTCGCGACGGGTGGAGCCAAAGCCGATTGCTGCTTTCGCCATATCTGCCGCACCGGCATTGGTGGTCATAATCAGAATGACATTGCGGAAATCAATCTGCTTGCCATTGTGATCTGTCAGGCGGCCATGATCCATAACCTGCAACAGAATGTTGAAAAGATCCGGATGGGCTTTTTCGATTTCGTCGAGCAGCAGCACACAATGCGGATGCTGATCCACGCCATCAGTCAGCAGACCGCCCTGTTCAAAGCCGACATAACCCGGAGGTGCACCGATCAGACGCGATACGGTATGACGCTCCATATATTCGGACATGTCGAAACGCAGCAGCTGCACGCCCAATGTGCTGGCAAGCTGTTTGGCAACTTCCGTCTTACCCACACCGGTCGGACCGGAGAACAGATAAGAACCGATCGGCTTATCCGGCTCACGCAGGCCTGCACGCGCCAGTTTGATCGCAGAGCTGAGCGATTCAATCGCCAGTTCCTGACCATAAACCACACGCTTGAGATCTTTTTCCAGACTGGCAAGCACCTGCTCATCATCCTTGGAGACAGTCTTCGGCGGGATACGCGCCATGGTTGCCACGGTCGCTTCAATCTCTTTGATGCCGATAACCTTTTTGCGTTTGGCTTCCGGCAGCAGCATCTGGCTGGCACCGCTTTCATCAATCACGTCAATCGCCTTATCCGGCAATTTACGGTCAGTGATATAGCGGGCAGACAGTTCTACTGCGGCAGTGATCGCATCATTGGAGAACTTCACTTTATGGAAGTCTTCAAAATAAGGCTTCAGACCGCGCATGATTTCAATGGCATCCGGAATAGTCGGCTCGGCCACATCAATCTTCTGGAAGCGACGCACAAGCGCCCTGTCCTTTTCAAAGAACTGGCGGAACTCCTTGTAAGTCGTTGAGCCGATGCAGCGAATCTGCCCTGAAGACAGTGCAGGCTTCAGCAGATTGGATGCATCCATTGAGCCGCCGGATGTGGCACCCGCACCGATAACGGTGTGAATTTCATCGATAAACAGCACGGCACCCGGATAATCTTCCAGCTCCTTGACGACCTGCTTCAGGCGCTCTTCAAAATCACCGCGATAACGGGTACCGGCCAGCAGACTGCCCATATCGAGCGAGAAGATCGTGTCATTGAGCAGAACTTCGGGCACATCGCCGTCAACAATGCGCTTGGCCAGACCTTCGGCAATCGCGGTTTTACCCACGCCCGGATCGCCCACATAAAGCGGGTTATTCTTGGAGCGGCGGCACAGAACCTGAATCGTACGGTTGATTTCGCTTTCGCGGCCAACCAGACGGTCGATTTTACCGGCCTTGGCTTTTTCATTGAGATTGACGCAATAAGCGGTCAGCGCATCAATTTTCTTTTTGCTCTGTTCTTCATTCTCAGGCTGCGCTGAATCTTCAGCACTATGCGCCTTGCCTTCGGTCAGGTCATCACTGACACCCGAACGCTTGGAAATACCATGAGAAATATAATTGACCGCATCATAGCGGGTCATTTGCTGTTCCTGCAGGAAATAAGCCGCATGGCTTTCCCGCTCAGCAAAGATTGCGACAAGCACATTGGCGCCCGTCACTTCATCGCGGTTTGATGACTGCACATGGATAACCGAACGCTGAATCACCCGCTGGAAAGCGGCTGTCGGCTTGGAATCCTCATCATAACCGGTCACCAGATTATCCAGCTCGCGGTCGATATAGTCGGTGACAGTCTTTTTAAGCTGCGCAATATCGACATTGCAGGCACGCATAACCGCGCCGGCATCTCTGTCATCAATCAGAGCAAGCAGAAGATGCTCGAGCGTGGCATATTCGTGATGACGTTCATTGGCGATGGTCAGCGCCTGATGAAGTGCTTTTTCAAGGCTTTGGGAGAATGTTGGCATTGTACCTCACTTTTTCTCCATCACGCATTGCAGCGGATGCTGATGTTGACGGGCGAAATCCATCACCTGCGTCACTTTGGTTTCGGCAACTTCATAAGTATAGATACCGCATTCACCGACCCCGTGATTATGGACATGCAACATGATACGTGTCGCATCTTCACGGTTTTTCTGGAAAAAACGCTCCAGCACATGAATAACGAAGTCCATCGGCGTATAGTCATCATTCAGCAGCAGCACCCTGTACAGACTTGGCCGTTTTAAGCGGGTTTTCGTCCGCGTAATAACAGCCGTACCATTACCTGGGTCCTTCGGGTCACCATCGTCACTCCCCATCACAGGAGACTTGGCCTGCATAAAAGGAGTAACCTGTAAAAAATGGTCTGCTGCACACATTCCTGATCGTATCCGTCCTGATCGTATCTGTATTTTCTGAAGTCACGCTGTATGGCGGGAAACCACACATCGTAGACCTATTATGTAGGTTGAAACGCGGCAATGTTAAGCCCCGCAGAACACAAAGCCCGACACGTCCTCATTCACGTCCAGAGTATCGCGCCTGCAGGAAAAAACCAGCATGAAACACATCATTTAAGAAAAGATTTCCGCAAACCGCACAGGGGCAAATTAATAAAGCACGCAAAATTGTCCCCGTTTCTGCATTTTAAATACCAGTCTCAAGATCGGCCTGAAGACTGGTAAGTGATTCAACCAAATCACTCTCATCAGGGCCGGTAAATTGCAGCCCGTAATGCATCAGTCCCTTAGCTCTGATTATTAACAGTTTCAGGACAGAAGATGCGTTACAAACAGGAAATTACGCTTCTGCAGAACAAAATTTTCGTAAGACTCACAATTTCTTGAAGCTGGCCTGAAAAGAAACACCTCATAAATTTTTTATTCATTAGCAGGTACTTAACACGATGCAGACAGACCGGATGACCGTCCAGACATGTCCGCCAGCTAAAAAAGCATCATAAAAATCAAAAAAAGATCATGATTTGCCCGTCTATAAACGGATTGGTAAGGCTGTTGGCAATATGATCACGGAAATGTTCGTGGCGTGTCCTTTGCGCCACACCTGAAAATTGGCAGTCCAGGTAGGTAAGTCACCGTGTATCATGCGTTCCGTCACGCCGCATCCGGCATCAAGATTGCGGCCCGCTCATTGTTAGCAGTAACAATGGCCGGCGCCCTCACTCTTACCATCACGACAGGTTCCGCTCAGGCAGCAAAGAACCCGCGTCATGCCGCGATTGTGATTGATGCCAATACCGGCAAAACCCTGTTTGCAGAAAGCGCAGATGCCAAGCGTTTTCCCGCTTCCCTCACCAAAATGATGACCCTTTATATGGTCTTCGAGGCGATGCAGGCCGGACGCATCAACAAAAACACCAAAATTCCGTTCTCCAAATATGCAGCAACCCGTCCGCCGACAAAAATCGGTGTACCGGCAGGCCAGACAATCAGCGTTGAAGATGCGATTATGGCGCTGATTACCCGCTCAGCCAATGATGCTGCGGCTGCTCTTGGTGAATATCTTGGCGGTTCCGAGCCACGTTTTGCACAGATGATGACAGCCAAGGCACGTCGTCTCGGCATGCGCTCCACCACATTCCGTAATGCTTCCGGTCTGCCAAACCCGAACCAGCAGACCACAGCCCGCGATATGGCGATTCTCGGTATCGCGCTGCGCCAGCATTACCCGCAATATTACGGCTATTTCGGCCGCTCCAGCTTCCAGTTCCGTGGCCGCACGATCAATGGTCACAACCGTCTGCTCGGCCGCGTTGAAGGCGTTGACGGCATTAAAACCGGCTATGTAAACGCATCCGGCTATAATCTTGTCACTTCCGTCAACCGTGACGGCCGTCGTATCGTCGCCGTTGTTATGGGCGGCAGCAGCGGTGCATCGCGTGACGCAGCAATGACCCGTCTTATTCAGGCACATCTGCCAAAAGCAACACCGTCGCGTCGCGGCAGTGATGCCCTGCTGATTGCCCGTAATGATGCACCTGCAGGTCCGGCAGTTGCGGCTGAACCATCTCCTCTGCCGCGTGCGGTTCCGCTGCCGGCTGAACGTGCCGACCAGCCGGTTCTGGTTGCTGATGCTTCCGGCTCCGCAGGCAGCGCACAGGATGCAATCAGCGCAGTTATCGCCCGTCAGAAGCCGGTTCCTGCCCAGCAGCCTGAAATGCTGGCTCTGGCAGCACCGACACCGCGTCCTTCTGCTCCGGTATCTTCCCAGCTTGTGGCTATTCCAACGCCTAAAGCATCGATCCCGAATGTTGATCCGGTTACCACAGCTTCCGCCAATACAGCTGCTTCCCGTATGGGTCTGGCACCAAAGCCTGTTGCTGCTGTGCGTAATGAACCGATTGCTGTACCGCAGGAAAATACCCGCCAGCAGCAGCCGGAACAGACTGCCGTTGCCATGGCCGCCGCAGCTGATGTTTCCGGTGCATGGGCTATTCAGATCGGCTCCCTGCCTAGCGAAAATCAGGCACAGGAAATGCTGAATAAAGCCGCTCAACAGGCAGGCAGCACCCTGCGTGCAACCTCCCCGATGACTGAGACTTTCAACAAGGGTAACAACACATTCTACCGTGCACGTTTTGTTGGTTTTGACACCAAAACTGCCGCATGGGATGCCTGTGCTGCCCTGAAGAAAAAGAACTTCAGCTGCTATGCAATTGCGCGCTAATGCGCGCGGTTCGCACCGTTTAGAGCATAATTTCTTAAATTTGAATCAGTTTAAGTTAAAATTATGCTCTAATTTCAAAGTGTTAGAGCCACCTTTATGCACCCAATGGGACGCATGGCGCTCTAAGACCGTAATATCCGATATTATCCGGCTTTGTGTTTCGCCGGTATAGTTCAGGCAGGCCATCTGCAAACCCAATGAGTATTGTGTAAAGGGTTTACAATGTCGAATATGCTCAATCTGTTTGGTTTCACCAATGTTGATCCTGTGGAATCCGACTCACAAAAGCCAGGCAAAACCACTTTGCTCAGCGTCCACGCCCTGCGTAGTGCTGCTGCCCGTCTTGCCGATCTGCGCGCTGACGGCGCATCCCTGAATACGCGTGAATTTGTAGGGCTTCTGGTCTGCAATGCACAGCGCAGCCGTCGTATCAGCCTGCCGGAAGCATCCCTGCGCATTGCAACAGGCAATGTGAACGGACGCACAGCAATCCGTCTTAAATTACGCTGATATTCTGTATTGATTAAATAAGACCCAGCGCCGCCAGTTCGCGGCGCAGCTCCACAGGCAAAGCCTGCATACCGCCGCCCGCTCCGGCTCTGTCATCCTGCGGCACTTCTTCATCCGCAATATAACGCCAGCCCTGAAACGCTCTGCGTGGCTGCCAGACAGTCGGGATCACTTTCGGTTCCAGCACCAGATGACAACGGCCGATACCGTCTTCACCGGTAAATGTGCGCACTTCCAGCAAACGCTGACGCGCCTGAATATTGCCTTTGATAACCCAATAGAGTGAACCACCGTCAAGCAGCTCTGCTTGGCGTTTCGGTACCATTCGTGTTGTATGAAACTGCTCCGGCACCACGCCGTTTGCACGGCATTCCTCAAGGCGGAAATCAATCCACGCTGCCAGATCTTCAAGGGAATCACATCCCACACAGAGTTTTACAAGATGCAGAGCCATGAGCGGCAATTACTCCGTTGTTTTAATGATGTCCAGTATTCAGCAATTGCACAAACAAAAACGGGCAGGAGTAACCCTGCCCGTCTCTGTGATTTATTCGCGAATTAAGCAGCTTCGCCTGCGAGTTTCTTTTCGCAGCGCAGCAGCATGCCGAACAGGTCGCGCGGCTCATCCGGATCTGCCAGCAGATCGAGATTTTCATAGAGACCTGTGGATTTCAGCTTGTCGTGAATATAGCGCAGTGCCGAGAAATCTTCGGTCGCAAAACCAACCGAGTCAAACAGGGTGATCTGGTTCTGGTCACGGCGACCCGGAACAGTACCGTTCATCACCTGCCACATTTCGATAACCGGATGATCGGCATCGAGCTGCTGGATTTCGCCCTCAATACGGGTCTGCGGCGGATATTCAACGAAGATATCGGAGCGCAGCAGAATGTCTTTGTGCATTTCTGTCTTGCCCGGGCAATCACCGCCAACGCCGTTGATGTGAATGCCGCTGCCGATCATATTATCGGTCAGGATTGTTGCATTCTGCTTGTCTGCGGTCACAGTGGTGATGATCTGAGCGCCCTGCGCTGCATCTTCCGCACTGGTGCAGGTGGTGATTTCAAAACCGAATCCTGCGAGATTCTGTTTGCATTTCTCAGTGGCAGACGGATCGATATCATAGAGACGCAGCGACTTAATGCCGAGCAGCGCCTTGAATGCCAGCGCCTGAAACTCGGACTGTGCGCCATTGCCGATAATCGCCATGGTCTGCGCATTTTCCGGTGCCAGATATTTGGCAACAACGGCTGAAGTCGCAGCAGTACGCAGCGCTGTCAGAATGGTCATTTCGGTCAGCAGCATCGGATAGCCGGTATCCACATCGGACAGCATACCGAAAGCAGCAACGGTCTGCAGACCGTCTTTCATGTTCTTCGGGTGGCCATTGACATATTTAAAGCCGTAAAGCGCACCGTCACTGGTTGGCATCAGCTCGATAACGCCGTCATGGGAGTGGGAAGCAACACGCGGGGTCTTGTCAAACTTTTCCCAACGCAGAAAATCTTCTTCCACATAGGCAGAGAGTTCTTTCAGGAATTCTTCAATACCGACTTTCAGAACCAGCTTCATCATGTGGTCAACACTGACAAATGGTACGAGGTTCAAAGTTGTTCTGTCACGCATCAGGTTTTCTCCCTCCGGTCTTGCCGGAACCTGTTAAACTAAGAAAAGCGCTTCATGCCCATCAGAGACAATTGAAGCGCTTTGGCTGTAAATCTTGTCAGCTTTACACGAAGCTGCGGGTCGGACGATCCATCACGCTGCGGCCCATAAGGCTGGCGATCAGATCGACCATCAGGAAGGCTGTACGACCGCGTTCATCAAGGAACGGATTGAGTTCGACCGCCTCAAAACTTGTCACCAGCTCGCTGTCATGAAGCATTTCCATAATCAGATGGGCTTCACGGAATGTCGCGCCGCCCGGAACTGTAGTGCCAACGGCCGGTGCGATATTCGGATCAAGGAAATCCACATCAAGGCTGACATGCAGCAGGCCATTCGCTTCCTCAACGCGCTTCAGGAAGCGGTTGAGCAGTGCAACAACGCCGTGTTCGTCAATCATACGCATGTCATTGACGGTCACTTCAGTCTTGCGGATCGCTGTACGTTCTGCCGGATCAACCGAGCGGATACCGATCATGCAGACATTCGCAGGATCAACCGGAGCCAGCACTTCCGGGAAAGTGCCTTCAAAGCCCTTCTGGCCGGTATAATAGGCCACAGGCGTGCCATGCAGATTGCCGCTTGTGGTGGTTTCCAGCGTGTGAAAATCCGTGTGAGCATCAAGCCACAGCACAAAAAGCGGACGTCCCTGCTCTTTGGCGCGACGGCTCAGACCGCAAACAGTTCCGGCAGCCAAAGCATGATCGCCGCCGAGGAAAATCGGGAAACCATCAGCACTGTGCTCATAGGCAGCTTTATCCAGCGCCTCAATCCATGCCACGATTTCCGGCAGATTTTTCAGAACCGGATTGGAATGGGTCAGATTGCGTTTTGCAGCCGGTTCCACATTGCCCAGATCGGTAACATCATGACCCAGCTCTTCAAGTGCTTGAGTCAATCCGGCGGCGCGAAACGCGCTCGGCCCCATTTCGCAACCCATGCGTCCGGTTCCGTCCTGCACAGGTGCACCAATCAGCTTACAATGCATATATGTTCCTCACGACTGTAAATTGTCTGCCGCCATGACTGCAAAGCACAATCAGAGCGGTGATTTTCCGGTATAAAACCACGAAACATTGGCAGAGTGGACAGAGAAGATTGGCAAATCTCCACAGATGCTTTATCAGATTGCGCAGTTAAATGAACAAAATGGTAAGACAGTGGACGAACTCGACCAGAAACTCATCACCCTGCTCCGTCATAATGCACGCCGCAGCATCTCCGATCTCGCCCTTGATGCCGGTGTCTCACGTGCCACTGCCCGTGCCCGTCTGGAGCGTCTGGAAAAAGACGGCCATATTCTCGGCTATACGGTTATCCTGCGTGCGGACACTGTTGAGCAGGCTGTTCGCGGTATTATGATGATCGAGATTGAAGGCCATGTGACAGAACGCGTAGTGAAAGCGCTGGGTGGTTTCTCGGAGATTTCAGAAATTCACACCACCAATGGCCGCTGGGATCTGATTGCCGAAATCAATGCCGATACGCTGAGCGACCTCGACAGTGTGCTGCGTCGTGTCCGTCTGGTTCCGGGTATTACCAATAGCGAAACCAATCTGTTGCTGGCTACACCGCGCAGTACCAGAGCACGGCTGTAACCACACAGACACAGTATCAATCCGATCTTTGATTAAATATGATTAATTTACTCAATTATTAAATTACATATTTGCAAAATACGATAAATCCTCCTATGGCAGCGCATATCTATTAACAAAGCTTAAACAACCATCCTCCCAAGGAGTTGCGCTGATGTCTGCTTATGCTGCTGGTGGTTCTGCCACCGGTGCACGCAATTTTTCATGCCTGCATAAATTTTCACTTTTCTTTCTTACAACAACGGTTTTAAGCACTGCTGCATTTCTGAACCTTACGCCTGCGGCTCTCGCCCAAACGGCACAGCCAAAAAAACAAACGGAAAAACAGCAAGCGGATAATGCATCCGGCACATTACAGCTGAACACAATTACTGTGGGCACCGGCACAGTCGGCTCCGGCAGCTACGGCACAGATGCCCCGAATATTGTCACCATCGACCGCGAGACGATTGACCGTGTTCAGGCTGCCAGCCTGCCGGAACTGGTAAAACAGACACCGGGAGTGACCATGCTCGGCGGTGTGCGTATTCAGGGTCAGAGCATTGCCATTCGCGGTTTCGCCCGTCAGACCGATGTGCGTATTGTCATGGACGGCGCACAGAAAAACTTCGAGCGTTACGATCAGGGAACCGTTTTTATCGAGCCGGAACTGCTCAAAAGCGTTGAGATCGAAAAAGGCGCGACTTCCATCAAATATGGTAATGGCGGTTTCGGCGGCACCATCAAGATGGAAACCAAAGACGCAGCCGATATGTTGCGCGAAGGTGAGAACTGGGGTCTTTGGTCAAAGACCGGCTATCAGACAGCCAATAAAGGCTGGGTGCAGAGCGGCGCTGTTTATGGCCGCACAAATTATAGCGGCATCAATTTTGACGGTCTTGCAGCGGCTACATGGCGCAAGACTGAGGACATGCGTATCGGCGGTGGTGAGCGTTATAATTTCTCTGACAGCAAGCTCACATCCTTCTCTGCCAAAGGCAGTGCCAGCGCTGACGGCCATGAGCTGAAAGCGACTGCAAGCTACGGCATGAGCGAGAACTGGGGTCCGCCTGCGGCTATTCGCGGACAGGTTGAACCGATTGGCAGCGATGTTAAAAAATACGGCTATTATGAAGCGATCCGCCGCCGCCTCGCCTGGCGCGACCTGAAAGATTTCAGCTCATCGGTCGAGCATAAATTTTCCGGTGACAGCGATCTGGTCAATACGCGCCTGATGGTGAGTTATGCCTTTACATCGCTTTATGCCGAGCGCCCTGATGGGGTGAGCACATCTGCATCCCTTGGCGGCAAGTGGAACGAATCCAAATATTCCGACTTGCGGATCGAAGCGGAAAACACATCCAATTTCACGCTCGGCGGTTTTAATCACAGCCTGAATTACGGCATTCAGCTACAGCGTCACAACCGTGATATTGTCATGTATGCCGATACTTACAAAAATAATGCCAATTATAATTACGGCTATTTTGCTCCGTATAATATGCCTGAAGGCAAGCAGGAAACTTTCAGCGCTTTTGTGATTGATAAGATTGCTCTGACCGATCGGCTGACCATTATTCCGGGTCTGCGTTATGATTATGTGCGATCAACAGGCAAGCCTAACGCTGCAAAGACCTATAATAATCCTGCTGCCGGTCATGATTACAGCGCAGTCAGCCATGACGGCCTGACACCGGGTCTGAGCATGACCTATGACGCAACCTCAAATCTCCGTCTGTTTGCTGATTGGGCCTATGCAATGCGTATGCCGAATATTGATGAGCTCTACTCCACACAAAGTGCCAGCAGTAGCCTGCCACGCACCAGCCGTGACCTTGAAGTGGAACGCAACAACAACTTCCAGATTGGCGTTGAAACCATTCACAACCAGCTTTTCACCAGTGATGATCAGCTGAAAGTGCGGGCAACAGCTTATTATAACCATGTTACCAATCCGATTAACCGGCGCTTTGGTACTAAAAACATGCCTGAAAAACGCGGAGATGGTGACACTTACTGGAACATGCCGTCCTACTACTCTGCCGGTATCGAGATTTCAGCCCATTACGACACAACTTATATGTTTGCCGATGCGGCCTTCTCTACAATGCATGGCAGCCGTCATGGTGCGCTGAATAATATCTATGGCTATAACACCTATCTCAAGGATCTGGCACCGGCGACACTGGTGACAACGCTGGGCTGGAAAGTACCTGATTATGATCTGACACTGGGCTGGACAGGGACTTTTGTTGCCCGTCAGTCCAAGACACCGCATAATCAGAATGGCGGCGAGTATGCCCGTCCTGAAAGTGCAGGCTATGGTATCCATGATCTGTTTCTGACATGGGCACCGCAAAGCGGGATGATGAAAGATACCAAGCTGGATATCGGTCTCGACAATATTTTTGACAAGAAATACGAGCCTTATCTGAGCGATGGCATTACCGCCATGCCTGGCCGTAATTTCAAAGTCAGCCTTAGCAAGAAGTTCTGAGACACAAAAAAAGCCCCGCAAAATGCGGGGCTTTTTATTAGCTAATTATCTCAGAGAGATTTTGCTAATTGGCAACCAGCAAGATCAAAGGGATTTTGCCAGCTTGTCGAAAGCCATCAGTGTTTCAAGCAGACGCGGCATGTCTTTCAAAGGCACCATATTCGGGCCGTCGGAAGGTGCATTGTCCGGATCCTGATGCGTCTCAATAAAGACACCGGCAACGCCAACCGCGACCGATGCACGGGCGAGCGTTTCAACAAATTCACGCTGACCGCCACTGGTTTCACCCTGACCGCCCGGCTGCTGAACCGAATGAGTCGCGTCAAAAATCACCGGCGCGCCAAGGCCCGCCATAATCGGCAAAGAGCGCATATCCGACACGAGTGTATTATAGCCGAAAGATGCACCACGCTCGGTCAGCATCACATTCGGATTGCCGCTCTCCACCACTTTGGCCATGACATTTTTCATGTCCCATGGCGCCAGAAACTGACCTTTCTTGATGTTGACCACACGGCCGGTATTGGCGGCAGCAATCAGCAGATCAGTCTGACGGCAGAGGAATGCCGGAATCTGCAACACATCAACAACTTCACCGACAACAGCGCATTGCTCTTCAGTATGCACGTCCGTCAGCACCGGAAAGCCGAAGTCTTTTTTAAGATCAGCAAAAACTTCCAGAGCCTTTTCGAGGCCGATACCGCGCTGACCTTTCAGCGAAGTACGATTGGCTTTGTCGAAGCTCGATTTATAAACCAGACCAATGCCGAGCTTATCTGTCATTTCTTTCAAGGCACCAGCCATATCATAGGCGTGTTCACGGCTTTCCATCTGGCACGGGCCGGCAATGATCGACAATGCGCCCTTGTTGGAAAACACTACATTGCCTGACGGCGCCTTAACCTCAACAACAGGATTGGCAGTCATATCTGTTCCTCAAAATTGAAAAGTACCTGACTTTTCCCAATAAATAACGGCGCAGGTAAATTTGCGCAGAAACCGCAGTGCGGTTTCATTTTCAGCATATGGACATTGCAAACCGCAATATCCAGTCCTTTTGATAAAAGCAAAACGGGCACTGTTAAAGTGCCCGCTTCAGATCTTAAACCAGACGGCTCTGAGTGACCGCTGCCTCGATAAAGGAAGCAAACAGCGGATGCGGCTCAAACGGACGCGATTTCAGCTCCGGATGATACTGCACACCAATGAACCACGGATGATCAGCATATTCGATAGTTTCCGGCAGAACACCGTCAGGTGACAGACCGGAGAAGGTCAGACCGGCTTTTTCAAGCTTTTCCATGTAGTCAATATTGACTTCATAGCGGTGACGATGACGCTCATGAATATCTGTCGAGCCATAAATATCAGCAATACGGGTGCCGCTTTTCAGCATGGATTCATAAGAACCCAGACGCATCGTACCGCCGAGATCACCAGATGCAGAACGCTTCTCCAGCATATTGCCTTTGAGCCATTCCGTCATCAGACCGACAACCGGTTCCTTCGCAGGACCGAATTCGGTGGAAGAAGCATCTTTGATACCAGCGAGATTACGCGCGGCTTCAATACATGCCATCTGCATACCGAAGCAGATACCGAAGTAAGGAACTTTATGCTCACGGGCAAATTTTGCCGCGAGAATTTTGCCCTCGGCACCACGCTCGCCAAAGCCGCCCGGCACCAGAATGCCGTGAACTTTTTCGAGATAAGGTGCAGCGTCTTCGCTCTCGAACACTTCCGCTTCGATCCAGTCGAGATTGACTTTCACACGGTTGGCAATGCCGCCATGGGTCAGAGCTTCGATCAGCGATTTATAGGCTTCTTTCAGGCCGGTATATTTACCGACAACTGCAATAGTAACCTCACCTTCCGGATTATGAATACGGTTGGCAATTTCTTCCCAACGTTCCATCTGCGGTTTTGGTGCCGGTTCAATGCCGAAAGCTGCCAGAACCTCTGAATCCAGTCCTTCATTATGATAGGCCATCGGCACATCATAAATCGACTTAACATCCAGCGCCTGAATAACCGCGCTCGGACGGACATTACAGAACAGCGAAAGCTTCTTGCGCTCGGATTCCGGAATTTCACGATCCGCACGGATCAGCAGAACATCCGGAGCAATACCGATCGAACGCAATTCTTTCACCGAATGCTGTGTCGGCTTGGTTTTCAGCTCACCCGCTGCCGGAATATACGGCATCAATGTCAGGTGAATATAAACGGCTGTGTTGCGCGGCAATTCGTTGCCGAGCTGACGGATGGCTTCCAGAAACGGCATTGCTTCGATATCGCCGACTGTGCCGCCGATTTCGCAAAGTACGAAATCATAATCCTCATTACCTTCCGTAATGAAGTTTTTGATCTCATCCGTTACATGCGGAATGACCTGAACCGTTGCACCGAGATAATCGCCGCGGCGTTCTTTCTCGATGATGTTCTGGTAGATGCGGCCGGTGGTGATATTGTCCTGCTTTGTCGCAGAACGACCGGTGAAACGCTCATAATGACCGAGGTCAAGATCGGTTTCCGCACCGTCATCGGTCACAAATACCTCACCATGCTGGTAAGGAGACATCGTGCCCGGATCAATGTTGAGATAAGGGTCGAGCTTTCTGATCCGCACGCGGTAACCACGTGCCTGAAGAAGAGCCGCCAGTGCTGCTGCAGCTATGCCTTTTCCAAGGGAAGAGACCACGCCGCCTGTGATGAATACATATCGCGCCATGGGCTTATGTCGTTAGACTCTCCTGATTGATTCCGCCACTAAAAAATGACTTTCGTAACGGATTTTTCATTACTCTTAACATTTACCCGTAAAATCCATGAAGGATTTTTTGGCAAAACCCATAATTCACGCAACAACACCACCGTAAGGAATTTTCCTGACAGTGCTGAAATTACAAAACCTGCGTTGATAACGCGCTACGGAAATCTGCTCCGCAGCTCTGAGCAAACAGATAGTGCTTCGACAAACAAATTGCCACTGCTTATTCGCTTGTCCTGAAAAACTTTTTGTAAAACTAAATTTACTTCACAAAAACGCAAAAAGCCGGCCTGAGCCGGCTTTTGTTTTATGTCGGCATAATCAGAGAACGACGACAGTCGCTCCGAGATTTACACGCTCATAGAGTTCCATGACATCTTCATTGGTCATACGGAAGCAGCCATTTGATGCCGAGCTGCCGATTGTCCAAGGCTGAACCGTGCCGTGAATACGGATATAGGTGTCTTTATTGCCCTGAAACAGGTAGAGCGCGCGTGAACCCAGCGGATTACCCAGACCACCGTCCATACCGTTTTTGAAACGGCCGTAATGTTCAGGGCTGCGCTTGACCATGTCTGCGGTCGGAATCCAGCGCGGCCATTCACGCTTGGCATTGATTGTACCGGTGCCCTTAAATTCCAGACCGACTTTACCGACAGCAATACCGTAACGGCGGGCTGTGGTTGGTGTTTCTACCAGATAAAGGAAATATTTTGCCGGATCGACAACGATTGTCCCTACCGGATAGCCCGAAAAGGCAACTGTCTGTGCCTGATATCTCGGATCAATATTATATTTGCCTTTGGCAGCCTTCTGGGTTGTGGCTTTCTTCTTCTCCGGCTTGGCGGCTTTAGCCGTTGTATCCGTTGATGCGGCCGCAGCAGCCGTCTGGGCGGCAGCCTGACCGGTGAGAGCGGAGAAACTTAAGCACAAACCGGCAAAACCGGCGATGAGAACACGGGATGAAATCATGGGGCTTTCTCAAAACACTCTTTTATGTCTCATCAGCACGATGAGCCGAAGATGAGGTGTAAACAGGTTGCTTGCTGATAGGCCAAACTCACTGATCTCTCAACGGGCAATATGTTACCCACAAGCTAATCCCGTCGTCTATGGCAAGCCTGCAACACTTTTATTGCAAAACCTTTAAAATAAAAAAGCCTCCGCGAGGAGGCTTTTTATCATTCATAAATCCGGCTCTTACTGGGAGCTCGGAACCGGGCTTGCCGGAGTGGCAGGCTGTGCCGGTGTGCTTTCCGGTGTTGTTGTACCACCGCCGAGCTGATCCAGAATACCGTTGCCGCCTGCAGGTGCAGTCTGTGAGCTGCCGGCAGGGATACGGTTGAGAATATCTGTCGGACGTTCGCCGTTCATAGCGATGATGCCCAGAAGCAGCGAAGTTGCAAAGAAACCTGCGCCCAGAATTGCAGTTGTGCGGGTCAGAGCATTGGCTGCACCGCGCGCAGTCATGAAACCTGAACCACCACCGATACCAAGACCACCGCCTTCGGAACGCTGAATCAACACAACGCCGACAAGTGCGAGAACGATCAGGAGATGTATAACAATAAGAACGGTTTGCATGGGTTTCCGGACTGCTTTCTTATAGGAGTAGAAACGGCTTTCTACACGGATTTATCCGACAATCCAACCCCCTGCAACCGAATGCTTGCAAGGGATTGATATTTATTCAAATTCAGAGCACGCGATAGGCGTCGCAAATTGCGAGGAAATCTGTGGCTTTCAGGCTGGCACCGCCGACAAGCGCGCCATCCACATCAGCAACGCCGAGCAATTCAACAGCATTATTCGGCTTCACCGAACCACCATAGAGCAGACGCAGATGCGCACCTTTGGCACCGAAACGCTCAATCAGCTTCGAGCGGATGAAAGCATGTACCGTGCGCACATCCGAAACGGTTGGTGTCAGGCCGGTACCGATTGCCCAGACAGGCTCATAGGCAACAACGGTATTTTCCGGTGTCACACCTTCAGGCAGCGAATCTGCGATCTGCTGACCAACGATTTCGAGTGTCTGATCGGCCTGCTTCTGTTCAGCGGTTTCGCCAACGCAGACAATCGCGGTCAGACCGGCTTTCCAAGCGGCCTGTACTTTGGCGCAAACGGCTTCACTGGTCTCATGATGATCTGTGCGGCGCTCGGAATGACCGAGGATCACATGGCTTGCGCCTGCTTCTTTCAGCATCAGCGCAGAAATATCGCCGGTATGCGCGCCTGATTCTGCTGCATGGCAATCCTGACCGCCAACGCCGATAGCATCGGTTTCTGGTGTAGCCGCAGCACGCGAAATAAGAGTGGAAGGTACGCAGATCACCACGTCGAACTTGCGGCCGATATCCGTGCTAAGATTGGCAGCGATTGCACGCAGTTCACCCAGCTGCTCGCCGGTGCCGTTCATCTTCCAGTTACCCGCAACAAGCGGACGTATTTCCGGGGTCATTACACCCTCCTCACCAATGATTTCAGCCGCATTGCATAGCGGCTTCTGACACGGCCTCGCCGGTTTAGACCGGTGCGGCAGAGCCGGTTCGTGCCCAAAACTGAAACCGCTCTAGCAAATTCAGACCTGAAAGCAAATCCCCAAACGCATCGCTCAACATGGCTTTAACGGCAATAATGCCACAATTCTTTTCGTTCTTAGTGCCCTGAAGGCAGGTTTCCGTTTGACTGCATTATCATCGGCGGCTATCCCCTTATTTAACAAAGTGAGTTTACTCCACAAAGGTACTTCTATGCTTGACAGCTTGCGCACTGCATCCAAATCATGGGTCTCGAAATTCTTTCTCGGTCTTCTCGTCCTCTCTTTTGCAGTATGGGGTATCGCAGATGTGTTCCGTGAAGGTTTCAGCGGCAATGCTGTTCTGGAAGCCGGAGGCTCATCCGTATCGCCGACTGAATATCGTCTGGCCTATGACCGTCAGGTGATTGCTGTTTCCAACCAGCTGCGTCAGCAGCTGACCCGCGATCAGGCTAAAGCGCTCGGTATTCCGTCACAAGTAACGGGCCAGCTGGTTGCAGGCGTGCTGCTTGATGAACAGGCACGCCAGATGGGACTGGGCATGTCGAAAGATCACCTCGCCCGTCTCACCGGTGAAGATCAGGCATTTCTGGATTCCAGCGGCCGCTTCTCCAATAACCAGTTTAACGCAGTGCTGCGTCAGGCCGGTATGAGCGCGCAGGACTATTTCAACAGCCGCACCAAATATGCGCTGCGTCAGCAGATCGTTGAAGCTGTGTCAGACGGCATGAGCGCACCGGACACATTATTCAAGGCGCTGGCGCTTTATGACGGTGAAAGCCGCACGGTTGATTACATCACCCTTACTCAGGAAAAAGCTGACACAATTGCTACACCTGACGATGCTGAACTGAAAAAATGGTATGATGGCCATCTCGGCAATTACCGCGCACCGGAATATCGTAAAGTCAGCTATGTGCCGCTCGAAGCGCAGGACATTGTCAACGAAGCCGATGTTATGCCGGAAGAGATTCAGGAATATTACAAAAAGAACATTGCCCGTTTCTCGACTGAAGAAAAGCGCACTCTTGAACAGCTGAATTTCGCCAATGAAGAGGAAGCAAAAGCGGCTTCGGATAAAATCAAATCCGGCACCAGCTTTGCTGATCTTGTTACCCAGAGCGGCAAAAAGCCAGAAGATGTTAAACTCGGCACATTTGTAAAAGGCGATCTGCCGGATGCAGTGATTGCTGATGCGGCTTTCGCTCTGCCTGCCAATGGCACAAGCGATGTTGTAAAAGGCGCATTCGGCCCTGTGCTGCTGCATGTCAGCGCAATTGAGCCTGCAGCCGTGAAAACAGAAGCAGAAGTTGCACCGGAAATCCGTAAAACTCTGGCTCTGACACAGGCGCTGACCTCGCTGAATGCGGTTCATGACTCGTTTGAAGAAGAACGCGGCAATGGCGCAACACTGGCGCAGGCTGCTGAAAAGCTGAAACTCAAAGTTAAAACCGTAGAAGCTGTTGATGTGAACGGCAATGCTCCGGACGGTAAGCCGGTTGCTGATCTGCCGCAGCTGCCTTCCTTCCTGACCTCTGTTTACCAGTCGGATCAGGGCATTGATAATGATGCACTGCCAACTCCGACCCGTGGTTATATCTGGTATCAGCTGGATGGCGTGACACCTGCCCGCGACAAAACATTTGATGAAGTCAAAGATCAGGTTGCAGCCGAGTGGAAACAGGATGAAGCAGCAAAGCGTCTGACAACCAAAGCCGAAGAGCTGCGCAAGCGCCTTGAAGCCGGTGAAACTCTGGACGTTCTTGCTCAGGAAGCCGGCGTTGAAAAACAGACCAAGCGCGGCCTGACCCGTACGGCTACAGATTCTGAACTGTCAGAGGCTGCGGTTGCACAGATCTTCGGCGGCGCGGACAATCTCACAGGCGTTGCAAGCGGCATCAATAAAGAAACCCAGATCCTGTTCAAAGTGATTGAGACAACTGAGCCTGCCGGTGTCAGCGCGGAAAGCCTGCCACAGGGCACACGCGATGCGATTTCCTCACGCATTGGCGACGACCTGCTGGAACAGCTGGTTGGCCGTCTGCAGAGCGAATATCCGGTTAAAATCAATCAGACCCTGATGGATCAGGCTCTGTCCTTCTAACGCCTTCTCTCTTTGAAGGCAGGCGGAGCCTCACTAAAGATTCGAGTACACTATGTCAGATTTCAAAAGCTACATTGCCAAAGCTGTTACAGGCACACCTTTAACTCAGGCGGAGTCCAAAGCAGCGTTTGACATTATGATGTCCGGTTCCGCCACCCCTGCCCAGATCGGCGGTTTTCTGATGGCTCTGCGCATGCGCGGTGAAGCCGTTGCGGAAATTGCAGGCGCTGTGGAATCAATGCGGGCGAAAATGATCCCCGTCGATGCACCTGCCGGTGCAATTGATATTGTAGGTACCGGCGGCGATCAGTCCGGCTCTTATAACGTGTCCAGCTGTGCAGCCATTGTGACTGCGGGTGCAGGCGTGATCGTTGCCAAACATGGTAACCGCGCTTTGTCCTCACGCTCAGGTGCGGCAGATACACTGGCAGAGCTCGGCATTAATATTGAAGCCGATCCGGCAACAATCAGCCGCTGCATTCATGATGCAGGTCTCGGCTTTATGTTCGCGCCGATGCATCATTCTTCGATGCGCCATGTCGGCCCTGCCCGCGTGGAGCTGGGCACCCGTACAATTTTCAACCTGCTTGGCCCGCTCGCCAATCCGGCTGGTGTCAAGCATCAGCTCGTCGGCGTTTTCTCCCACGACTGGGTACTGCCGATTGCCAAAGTGCTGAAAGAACTCGGTTCCGATCATGTCTGGGTTGTTTATGGCGATGGTCTGGATGAAATGACCACCGCAGGCACCACCAATATTGCAGCGCTGCATAATGGTGAAATCACCGAATTTGAAATCACACCGGAAGAAGTCGGCCTGAAGCGCGTTGCTTTTGACGCTCTCAAAGGCGGCGATGCGCAGCATAATGCGGCTGCCCTGCTGCGCGTACTTGGCGGTGAAGCCGGTGCTTATCGCGATATCGTGCTACTCAATGCCGGTGCTGCACTCGTGATTGCCGGCAAGGCCAAAGATATTAAAGAAGGTATTGCCCTTGCTGCACAGTCGATTGACAGCGGCGCGGCAAAAGCCAAACTCGATCAGCTGATTGCTGTATCGAACAGCAAGACAAGTGAATAAAATGACCGATATTCTCAAAAAGATCGAAGCCTATAAGCTTGTTGAAATTGCAGAAGCCAAAGTCCGTTTGCCATTGGCAGACGTGAAAAAAGCTGCTGCCGATCAGTCGCCTGCTCGTGGTTTCCTCAAAGCATTGGAAGCAAAGCAGGCTGCCGGTTCTTTCGGTCTGATTGCGGAAATCAAAAAAGCCAGCCCGTCCAAAGGTCTGATCCGTCCGGATTTTGATCCGCCAGCATTGGCAAAAGCCTATGAAGATGGCGGCGCGGCCTGTCTTTCAGTTCTGACAGATACACCTAGCTTTCAGGGCGCACCGGAATTCCTGCAACAGGCACGCGCTGCCTGCTCTCTTCCAGCGCTGCGCAAGGACTTTCTGTTTGATCCTTATCAGGTCTATGAAGCGCGTCATTGGGGTGCTGATTGCATTCTCATCATCATGGCAAGCGTTGATGATGCACTGGCTAAAGAGCTGGAAGACACCGCCTTTTCGCTCGGCATGGATGCACTGATTGAAGTGCATGATGAAGCGGAGATGGAACGGGCACTCAAATTGTCGTCACGTCTGCTCGGCATCAACAATCGCAACCTGCGTACTTTCGAAGTCGATCTCGCAGTTTCTGAACGTCTGGCAGCCATGGTGCCGGATGACCGTCTTCTGGTTGGTGAAAGCGGTATCTTCACGCATGATGATTGCCTGCGTTTGCAGAAATCCGGCATCTCCACCTTCCTGATCGGTGAAAGCCTGATGCGCCAGCAGGATGTGGCCAGTGCAACCCGCAAACTCCTGACCGGCAAAGAGTAAACCATGAGCAAGCTGACACATCTCGATGAAAGCGGCACTGCGAATATGGTCGATGTCGGCGACAAAGCCGAGACTGTGCGCATTGCCACGGCTTCGGGCTGTGTCACGATGCAAAAGCAGACGCTTGAGCTGATCCTTTCCGACAATGCTGCCAAAGGCGATGTGATCGGCACCGCCCGTCTTGCCGGTATTATGGCTGCGAAAAAGACTTCTGATCTTATTCCGCTTTGCCATCCGCTGATGCTGAGCAAAGTCTCGGTTGATATCGAGCCGGATGAGACATTGCCCGGCTTGCGGGTCAGTGCAACCGTCAAACTCACCGGCAAAACCGGTGTGGAGATGGAGGCACTCACTGCTGTCTCCGTCGCCTGCCTGACGATTTATGATATGGCAAAAGCTGCCGATAAAGGCATGGTCATCGGCAATATAGCTGTCGACAGCAAAACCGGCGGTAAATCCGGTGACTGGCAGCGTTCTTAACAGATCGCTCTTATTTTTACGGGGTAGATTTCATGGCATTATTACCGGTTGATGAAGCATTGCGGCTTTTGCTGGCGGATAAAATGCCTTCCGGCCATGAGCAAGTTGCTCTGCATGAAGCAGGTGACCGTGTTCTCGCCACGTCAATCTTTGCCTCTTTCAATCAGCCGCCTTTTGATGCCTCGGCTATGGACGGCTATGCCATTCGCTTTGCCGATGCAGAACAGCTGCCGGTGACACTGAAAGTCATCGGCGAATCTGCGGCTGGCAAAGGCTTTGACGGTACAGTCCGATCCGGTGAGGCTGTGCGTATTTTCACCGGTGCGCCTATGCCTGCCGGTGCTGACACGATTGTCATTCAGGAAGACACGCAGCAGGAAGGCAATCTGGTCACATTGTTACGGGATGTGGACAAAAACCGTCACATCCGTTTCAGCGGACTGGATTTCAAAGACGGCGAATGCTTGCTGCAAACGGGTCATCTGCTTGATCCGGCATCGCTCTCTTTGGCTGCAGCGTCCGGCCATGCGCAATTGCAGGTCTATAAACGCCCTAAAACAGCTATTCTTGCTACAGGTAATGAGCTTGTACCAGCAGGCACTGTTCCTGCGGCAGATCAGATCGTCAGCTCCAACAGTTATGGTGTCGCAGAAATTGTACGGCGCAATGGCGGCACGGCAGATGATCTGGGTATTGTGCCGGATGATCTGGCACTTATCGAACAATCCATTCGCAATATTGCAGCTTCGGATGCTGATATTCTTATTACGCTGGGTGGCGCATCCGTCGGCGATCATGATCTGGTGCATAAAGCACTGACCAATTGCGGCGTTGAACTCGGCTTTTACAAAATCGCCATGCGTCCGGGCAAACCGCTGATGTTCGGCCAACTGGAAAGCGAAGGCAAAGCGCCCCTGCTCGTTCTTGGTCTTCCAGGTAATCCGGTTTCCAGTCTCGTTTGTTCCTATGTGTTTCTGGCGCCGCTGGTTGCGCGTCTGGCAGGCAAAGCCGCGACCACCTATATTGCCAGCGCCAGACTGGCACAGGACATGGCTGCCAATGGCAACCGCCGCGATTATGCCCGCGCGGCACTAACCCGCAACAGCGATGGCGAGTTACTGGCAACGCCTCTGCCGGTGCAGGATTCTTCCATGCTTACCGTGATTACCCGTGCGGATGCTCTGCTGATCCGTGAGCCTTTTGCTGAGGCAGCCAAAGCCGGAGATCGCTGTCAGATCCTGATGATACGCTGAAATCCTTAAACAATCGGATTAATCACTTTTAAAGCCTTGCAGAACAATACTGGAACATATAGTGTTCGTTCTGGGTTTGTTTTAAAAATTGATTCTCGCAACCGCGCCCCGTGCATGCGGTTATGCGTTTAGTCCGCACGACTTCATTATCTGCCACCATAATTTCAGTAACCGGCAGATAATATAAAGGCTTTGGGAGCGTATAATGCTGACGCGTAAACAACATGAATTATTGCTGTTTATCCATGACCGCCTGAAGGAAAGCGGCATTCCCCCTTCGTTTGACGAGATGAAAGAGGCGCTCAATCTCGCTTCCAAGTCTGGTATTCACCGCCTGATTACGGCTCTGGAAGAACGCGGCTTTATCCGCCGCCTGCCAAACAGAGCGCGTGCGCTTGAAGTTGTGCGCCTGCCGGACTCGATTGCACCGGGTCTCAACAGCCAGAAGAAATTCTCACCAAGTGTCATTGAAGGCGATCTCGGCAAAAAGAATGTCACCGAACTGCCTAAAAAAGCAGCGCCCGCGACAGAATCTGAAGCACCTGCCGGTATAAGCGTTCCTGTGATGGGACGTATTGCAGCCGGTGTACCGATTTCTGCGATCCAATCCCAAACCCATATGATTACCCTGCCGCCGGAAATGCTTGGCAGCGGTGAGCATTATGCGCTGGAAGTCAAAGGCGACTCGATGATCGAAGCCGGTATTCTCGACGGCGATACAGTGATTATCCGCCGTGGTGATACTGCCAATGCCGGTGAAATTGTTGTGGCTCTGGTCGATGATGAAGAAGCAACACTCAAACGCTTCCGCCGCAAAGGCGCATCTATTGCGCTTGAAGCTGCCAATCCGGCCTATGAAACCCGAATTTTCGGTCCTGACCGCGTACGTGTTCAGGGCAGACTGGTTGGTCTGGTACGCCGCTACTAATATGACATCGGAGCGAAAACCGGCATTACTGCCGGTTTTCGACTTCAGGCAGTTTATTGCTCCTGCTGCATATTCTTGCATGGGCAATAACGGGTCATTTAAGTAGTGCGTCTCCCGACAAGACAATACAGCAAACGCCCTACAAGCCTATTTTTGCTGCACTATTATGCTGTGACTACGCATTCATAATAGCTACATCATAAGAAGATGTGGCGGCTCTTATTTCGGATCTTCCAGATTACGGGCAGCACGGGACCAGAGGCGGTAGCTGTGCCATGGTCGTTGCGGCTCTCCCACTGCAAACACGACCTGAGCCTGTTCCGGCAGATATGCCAAACCAGTTTGATGCACTTGCGCCTTTATAGTCGCGCTTTGCAGCATAGCCGGAAAAAGACTTTGTGCTGTATCTGTATATCTGCGGCTATCGGGTTCCAGATAAATCTCTGCCACGCCTCGTAGTGCCAGCTGCTGGCGGGTGATGATAGCAGGGGCATTTTGCGTTACTGTCCCTGTAATATTGCCGGCTTTTCTATCGGGGCAAGACAGGTTTCCTGCATAAGCGAGAATAATAATATCACCGATAGTACAGGCGATATCTGCCGCAGGCCGGTTCTCGGCATAGGCCAACACCTGCCCGTTTTGCAGATCAAAGCTACATAACCCGTCCTCACAGACAAAACCTTCTGAACCTGTCGCGCTGCTATTATCCGGCGTTTTAACCTCATGAATTCTATAGGCTTTGCGCCAGTTATCGACTGTGAAGGCAGCCGGTCGTGCACGGTTCACATAGAGACTGTTGTTCTGGCGGACTGCAACCAGTCTGGCATCTTCCGAGATAATAATATCCGGCAAAGTGTTCATACTCAGCACAATCCCGCCAATCATCAGAAAGAACAGCGATACCAGTCGCAAATGACTGGTAAAGATCATCGCCGAAAGCATTGCCGCCGTCCAAAGCAACAATACCGGCACGGGCAACAGGCCGGGGATCAGATCAGGGGAAAGTCCGGCAACAAAATGTGCAATCCATTTAACCAGTTCAATGCCTTTCCCCATCACTTGCAAAGGCAACCATTCCAGTCCCAGAGGCATCACCAACAAAGACAGAACCGCAAAAGGCATAATCAGTACCGAGATCACCGGCAGTGCCAGTGCATTTCCCAACATGCCAAGCGGTGCCATATTGTTAAAATGAAAGGCTGCAAAAAGCCCGCTGGCCGTACCGGCTAAAAGCGAAGTCGCCGCAATCCCGCCAAGCCAAATCCTGAGCTTACCCCCCAATGTCGTCTGCCGCGTCGCTTGTTCATTGCTTTGTCTCTTGCGTAATTTCCACCATGCAAAGCCTGCAATCAGCGCGCCGGTCGCAGAATAGGACATCTGAAAACTCGGCCCCAGAATTTCATGCGGTGTCACAAGAATACTGAACAGCGCTGCAATCGCCAGATTGCGCAAGGTCAGAGCTCTACGATCGAAAATCACCGCACAAAGCATCACGGCCAGCATGATAAAACTACGCTGTGCCGCCACATCTGCACCCGACAAAGCCAGATAAAAACCCGAAGAAAACAGCGAAATCAGTGCGGCGATTTTCTTCACCGGATAATAGAGCGCTAAAGAAGGGAATAGTCCGGCAATGCCACGCAGGCTCACCATAACAATAGCTGCTGCCAGCGCCAGATGCAGGCCGGAAATTGAAAGAATATGCGCCAACCCTGCAATGCGCAGCGCCTCATTGGTTGTCTCGCTGATCCCTGCCCGCTGACCGGAGATCAGCGCTGCTGCCACCGCCCCCTCTTCACCGGACAGTGCCTGCATAATCCGCCCGCCGATCATCGCCCGCAACTGACCGGTCAGTGCCTCAACGGATGCAGTCCAGCTCTTTGATACTGCATCACCGGCAAATTCACCATCAACCAGTTTCGGCACGCCGAGATAGAAGCCATTACCGCCAATGCCGCGAAAATATCCATGAAATGCGAAATCATATTGCTCGGAACGTACCGGCCCGCCATGGGGGCGCAATCGCACTGCCCCTTTCAGCACAGAACCGGTTTCAGCCTGTGCAGGTAAATCACGGGCAGAGAGCCGCAATCGTTGCGGCGCATAGCGCAGATGTGGTTTTTCCGTTGCCAGCACATCGGCAACAATACGCCAGCGTCCGGCTTTGCCATTGTCTTCAGCCTCCTGTTCGAGCGAGACAATCCGCGCCGTCAAAGTGGTTGACACAGAACTGCCAAGCATTTGCGTTGCATAGAGCTGCGTCTCCCATTTTGCAGCCAGCATACCAGTCATAAAGGCTAATATCAGCACAAGGCTGACACGCCTTATCAGCGTGTCCCGCAGCAAAAACTGCAGCCAGCCGAACAGGCTTGCCGGTGCAAACAGCTCTATCCAGTATGGTTCAGACTTCAGAGAAAAATAGTGAACCGCCCCTGCGCCACTCGCAACGGCCAGTAACAGAAAAACCGTTCCGCGTTCATATTCAAACAGCAGAGCATCACAGATATTATCCAGAAAACGCTGCCAATATTCCCGCAGATTGAGCCGGATGATCCGTGCCCGCTTTCGTCCGCTATAAACAGCACCATCATCGGGGATAATCTCTGCATCCGGCACCGGAGCAAAACCGAGCATGAATTGCTCGGCAGTTAATCCGCTGCTATGTTTCGTCCGGTCAGCCGTGTTCCCTGACCCGCCATCATCATGACGGGACTCAGTCTTGCTTGCCTGATGGCCACATTCACCGCCATAACCATTCGCCATGCTGTCTGAATTGCCCCCGCACCTGACAGCTGCACAATTATACGTCCAAAACAGCCTATTTCACGCAGGAATCTTGCATTGAGCGGCGTTAAACACCGGTTCTGCGCTTTGATTTTTGCATCAAGTCTTGCACGTTGTGCTGCCTATGCTACATGAACAGCACAAGAAATCGAGAGGCGGCCAGTTACATTCTTTAGCCGATATATTCGGATATAAGCGTAAGATTCTGTAACTTTGCCGCAGATACGGAGCGACCGATGTCATCACCCGTTATTACCCGCTTTGCGCCTTCACCGACCGGCTATCTGCATATCGGCGGCGCACGTACAGCGTTGTTTAACTGGCTTTATTCCAAACATACCGGCGGCAAGATGCTGCTGCGCATTGAGGATACCGACCGCGAGCGTTCCACCGAGGCCGCAACGGCAGCTATTCTTGAAGGTCTGACATGGCTCGGCCTGACATGGGACGGTGATGCCATCTCCCAGTGGGAACGCGCACCGCGCCACCGCGAAGTTGCTGAAGAACTGGTGAAAGCCGGTAAAGCCTATTATTGCTATGCCTCGCCGGAAGAACTGGATGCGATGCGTGAACTGGCGCGTGCAGAAGGCCGCCCGCCGCGCTATGACGGCCGCTGGCGTGACCGTGATCCGTCGGAAGCACCGGCAGGTGTGAAGCCGGTTATCCGCATTAAAGCCCCGCGCGAAGGCGAAACCGTTGTGCTGGACGATGTGCAGGGCGAAGTGCGCTTCCCGAACAAGGATCTGGATGATTTCATCATTCTGCGTTCCGACGGCGCGCCAACCTATATGCATGCGGTTGTGGTCGACGATCATGATATGGGCGTTACCCATATTATCCGTGGTGATGACCATCTGACCAATGCTGCCCGCCAGACAGTTATTTATCAGGCAATGGGCTGGGATGTGCCTAAAATGTCCCATATCCCGCTGATCCATGGTGCGGATGGTGCCAAGCTCTCCAAGCGTCACGGTGCGCTCGGCGTTGAAGCCTATCGTGCAATGGGCTATCTGCCTGAAGCACTGTGCAACTATCTGGTTCGCCTCGGCTGGAGCCATGGTGATGATGAAATCATGACCATTGAGCAGATGATTGAATGGTTTGATACCAAAGACATCAACAAAGGTGCATCACGTTTTGACTTCCAGAAACTGGAAGCCATTAATGGCCACCATATCCGTGCCAGTGATTCAGAAACGCTTACCAAAGCGCTGATCGATGTTCTGCCTTATATTGAAGGCGGCGCAGAATTGCAGGCTCTGCTGACCGATGAGCGCCGTGCGCAGCTTGTTGCAGCAATGCCGGGTCTGAAAGACCGTGCAAAAACACTGGTGGAACTGGCAGACGGTGCGAAATTCCTGTTCGTCTCCCGCCCGCTGCCGCTGGATGAAAAAGCTGCCAGCCTGCTCAATGATGAAGGCCGTGCAATCCTCAAAGATGTATTGCCGAAGCTGGAAGCTGCCGAGTGGAATGCTGATGCGCTGGATGCCGTTGTCCGCGCCCATGCGGAATCAACCGGCCTGAAACTTGGCAAAATTGCCCAGCCTCTGCGTGCTGCCCTCACCGGCCGCGCCACTTCACCGGGCGTTTTTGACGTTCTGGTGGTTCTGGGTCGCGAAGAAGCGCTCGGACGTATTCAGGATCAGGCCGTATAAAGCCTGTCAGAAGCCGTGTTCTTTCAACAGAATACGGCTTCAAACACGCCCTGAACACAGGAGTGTGATTTTCAAAAACCGGCCTCTGTCGTAAGAATGGCTAATTGACAGAAATTTGTTCAGAAAAACGCAAATTTCCACATTGCAACCTCCAACATTTACGATAGTTTGAGCCATAAATTTTGCAGGCCGTCATTCACAAATATCATGAATTTTGAGTGACAGCGGCTTAAGGATATTTTTCAAACTGGCAGCGCCGGTAAAAATACCCTAACTGTATGTTTCTATGCATAAGACTAAACCGAAACACCCGTTTTCGGCATTATGCTCCAAATTTACTGCTATCCACGAGCAGTGAGCGCGATGATGAAAGGAACCAGTATGTCTAATACGACAGCGACAATCACGCTAAATGGCAATTCGACCGAATTGCCGGTCCGCAAAGGTACAATCGGACCAGATGTCGTCGAAATCGGCCCGCTTTACAAGAATACAAATTCCTTCACATACGATCCTGGTTTCACTTCAACCGCTTCCTGCGAATCCAAAATCACTTATATTGACGGTGACGAAGGCGTTCTCCTGCATCGCGGCTATCCGATCGAACAGCTCGCCGAACAGGGTGATTTCCTTGAAACCTGCTACCTGCTTCTCTACGGCGAACTGCCAACCAAGACCCAGAAAGCAGACTTTGACTACCGCGTGACCCGCCACACCATGGTGCATGAGCAGATGTCGCGCTTCTTTACCGGCTTCCGCCGCGATGCGCATCCGATGGCCATTATGGTTGGTTGCGTTGGCGCCATGTCCGCCTTCTACCACGACTCAACCGACATTACTGACCCGCATCAGCGTATGGTTGCTTCGATCCGCCTTCTGGCGAAAATGCCGACACTGGCTGCAATGGCCTATAAATATCATGTCGGTCAGCCTTTCGTTTATCCGAAGAATGATCTTGATCTGGCTTCCAACTTCCTGCGTATGTGCTTTGCAGTGCCTTGCGAAGAATATAAGGTCAATCCGGTTCTGGCACGCGCTATGGATCGTATCTTCATCCTTCATGCGGATCACGAGCAAAACGCTTCGACTTCGACCGTTCGTCTAGCCGGTTCTTCGGGCGCGAACCCGTTTGCCTGTATCGCTGCCGGTATTGCCTGCCTCTGGGGCCCTGCTCACGGCGGTGCCAACGAAGCTGCATTGAACATGCTGGCTGAAATCGGCTCGGTTGACCGTATTCCTGAATATATCGCCAAGGCAAAAGACAAGAACGATCCGTTCCGTCTGATGGGCTTCGGTCACCGCGTTTACAAAAACTACGATCCGCGCGCCCGCATCATGCAGAAAACCACGCATGAAGTTCTAGGCGAACTCGGCATCAAAGATGATCCGTTGCTCGATGTTGCGATGGAACTGGAAAATATTGCACTGACCGATGAATATTTCATCGAGAAGAAGCTCTATCCGAATATCGACTTCTATTCCGGTATCACCCTGAAGGCTCTCGGCTTCCCGACAGAAATGTTCACCGTTCTGTTCGCCGTTGCCCGTACCATCGGTTGGGTTGCCCAGTGGAAAGAAATGGTCGAAGACCCGCAGCAGAAAATCGGCCGTCCGCGTCAGCTTTATACAGGCTACGCACAGCGCGATTTCGTACCGCTGGCAAAACGCAAATAATCTGTGCCGGATATCTGAGAGCGCTATCTCAGATCAGTATCCGGTTCTTGCGAATAAAAAAGGCTCCTTCGGGAGCCTTTTTTATTGTTTCACAATATTCAAATCTCACAAAGCGCGTTTTATAAACTAAATTCCACCACAGATTTTCTCTAATATATTACCCGATATTAATTCCGCCCTATTCCCCTATAATTGCACTGACATAAGTCAGCAGGGAGCAAGTGCTATGTCTAAGTCATTTTTTAAATCCGGTATCGCATCCTCTGAAATCACCAGTCAGACATTTTATTTGCGGCGACGGGAATTTATCAAGACAGGCATTGCTGCCGGTATTGGTTTGTCTATCGGTGGCCTGCTGCCGGATATTGCCTCAGCCAAAGACAGTGCTGACGGCTTTAAAACCGATGAGACGCTGACACCAAAAGACTCAGTGCTGACCTATAATAATTTTTATGAATTCGGCACAGGCAAATCCGACCCTGCCAGCTATTCCGGCGGTTTCAAGCCGCGCCCGTGGACCATCGAAGTCGGCGGCATGGTAGCAAAGCCTGCGACTTTCGATATTGATGACCTGATTAAGACGATGAGCATTGAGGAGCGTATCTACCGGATGCGCTGCGTTGAAGCATGGTCAATGGTTATTCCCTGGCAGGGCTTTCAGCTGTCAGAATTGCTGAAACGTGTTGAGCCGCTGGGATCTGCCAAATATGTGGCCTTTGAAACAGCTCTGCGGCCAAAAGAAATGCCGGGTGTCGGCGGTGCATTTGCGGTACTTGACTGGCCTTATCGTGAAGGACTGCGCCTTGACGAAGCGATGAACCCGCTCACATTGCTGGCAACCGGTCTCTATGGTGAAAACCTTGCCAATCAGAACGGTGCACCGGTGCGCCTTGTTGTGCCGTGGAAATATGGTTTTAAAGGCATCAAATCGATTGTCAAAATCACGCTGACAGATAAAGAGCCGGTGACTGCATGGAAGATGCAGAACGCTTCGGAATATGGTTTCTATGCCAATGTTAATCCGGCGGTGGATCACCCGCGCTGGAGCCAGAAGACTGAAACACGGATTGGCAGTGGCAGTTTCTTCTCACCGGACAGGCGCGATACACTGCCATTTAACGGCTATGGCGAGCATGTCGCCCAGCTCTATAGCGGTATGGATCTGACCAAGAATTATTAGAGCGTGTCGCATTTAATGGAATTCATTGTGCTCGCTCTAATTTTTTAATTGTCGCATGTTCGCGAACGCTAAATGGAGCCATTTAGCTGCGACATGCTTTAGCGGATGATTGTCATGAAACCAGATATCGCTGCGCAAACCATCGCTATGCCCCGTACAACCGGTAAACAGACAGCCGCGCGTAAGCCGCCGGTCAAAATTCCCAATAATCCCTGGCTGCGCTGGGGTATTTATGTTGTTGGCCTTGCACCGGCATCATGGGCATTCTGGCTGGCTGCTACCAATCAGCTCGGCGCGAATCCGGTCAAAGAGTTCGAGCATCTTCTTGGCATATGGGCATTGCGCTTTTTAATCCTAACCTTGCTCGTCACACCGCTGCGCGATTTGTTCCGGCTGAATTTCCTGCCCTATCGCCGCGCTCTCGGGCTGCTAGCGTTTTATTATGTGGCCATGCATTTCGCGACTTATATCATTCTCGACCGTGGCCTGAACTGGCCGGATATCGTGAAAGATGTAACGCAACGCTGGTTTATTATTTTCGGATTTATCGGCTTTGTCATGCTGATTCCGCTGGCAATAACTTCAAACCAATGGTCAATCCGCAAGTTGAAGAATAACTGGCAGAACCTGCACCGGCTGATTTATGTCATCGCTCTTGCCGGTAGTTTGCATTTTCTGATGTCGGTTAAAAGCTGGCCACCTGAGCCGCTGATTTACGGCTTGATTATCATTACACTGGTTTTGTGGCGCTTTGTACGCCAGCCCTATCTCGCCTATAAAAAAAGCTGACCGGATAATAACCGGTCAGCTTTATCTTTTTAACGTAAGCGGCTGATTTTACCAGCGTTTCACCATGCGTGAAGCGCATAGGAAAGCCAGTAACGGCCCCACGCCAAAGCTCAGGAAAAGCCAGAATGCAGCACTGGATGTACCGGCAATACCACCCGGTACAGTCAAACCGCCAAGGCTGGTGACCATACCGGCCATTGCCGCACCGAGACCGGCAGAGAACAGCTGCACAGTGGTAATCGCAGTTGATGCCAGATCCTTCTCATCAGCCGGTGCAACTTTCAGCACCCGTGTCAGCAGATGCGGCCATGTCATACCCACGCCACAGCCCACAGCGATGAAACCGGCGCAGAGCGGCAGCAATTCCAGATAGGTACCATTGCTGGAAAATGGCAGCAGAAGCAGCAACAAAACCATACCGGCAAAAGAGGCCAGCGGGCCGATAATAATCACATCACGCACACGGCGCGATGAAATCCCCGAGCTCATGATTGAACCGAGTGTCCAGCCTGCGCCCATCAGCGCAGCCAGATAGCCGGCTACTAATGGCGACTGGTTATGCAGCACCTGCAGGAAAAGCGGAATAAACACTTCCACAGATGTGACCGTCAGCGCCAGCAACGACATGGTTACGATCACAGGCCCCAGCGGCTGGCTGAAACTGAAAGAACCACGTGGCAACAGACGATTTTTACTGGTGGCTTCCAGACGTATCATCAGACCGATCAACAGGATCGCCGTGCTGATACCAATCACATTCCAGATCACTTCAGAACTGACACTACCAAGTGAAACGGCAAAGACTGCAAGTGTCAGCAGGCTGAGCTGTGCAAAAGGCAGACGATTGGTGTCTTCCTCTTCATGGCGTACTTCCGGCAATACAAACAGCGCCATTACAGCAAAAAGCAGCGCTGCAGGGACAACCGACCAGAAAGCAGCACGCCACTCGCCGAGTTCAGCGAAAATACCGCCCACAGCAGGGCCAACCAGTGTGGCAACGCCCCACATGCCGGAAATCAGTGCCATAGCGCGCGGCCACAGCGCTTCGGGAAATACGATACGGATCATGGCATAGGACAAAGCCAGCATGAAACCACCGCCGAAGCCCTGAATGAAACGGCCGATCAGCAAAACCTGCATTGTCGGCGAAACAGCACAAATCAGGGTACCGAGAGCAAAAACACTGGCCGAAATGGCATAGGCTTTGCGCGGGCCGGTTTTGCGCAGCAATTTCACAGCCAGCGTTGAGCCGATAATGGATGCAACGACGAAAAGAGTAGTGTTCCATGCATAATAATCCAGCCCGCCAATATCCGAAACGACGGAAGGCAGAATGGTTGTAGCAATGTAAACATTAACAGCATGAAGCGCGACGCCACCTGCGAGCGCCATGGAACGAATGGCATTTTTGCCAGTCAACAAATCTCCCCAGCCAACTTTGTGGTAGCTGGTGAGCGATGCCGGGTCAGACATTTCAATCTCCGGACAGCTATCAAAAACCATGAGTTCCGGCGGGAATGCGCCTGTGTTTCTCATCAATTTTAACCGGAACATACCGGTCGGGTTGCAAATCCCTGAGGGAGCCGTTAATTATGCAAGCATAAACTTGGAATATTCAGCAGGAGATCAAATGTCAAGTTCTGACATTATCACTTCGGATGAAATGAACAGCGCTGCACAACAAAGCACCGCTGATCGTCTGCTGTTTATTCTTAAAACCCGTGGCCCGCAAACAATATCGGAACTTGCACGACTCGCAGGCACGGGTGCGGAAAATATACGCCAGCAATTACAAAAATCTGTGACAGAAGGCCTGATTGAACCCTATGCCACAGAAAAAAAACCAAAAGCCGGTCGGCCGGTGCAGTTCTGGCATCTGACGGAGAAAGGCAATAGCCGGTTTCCTGACAGCCATGCGGAGCTGACCGTTAGTTTATTGCGCCATATGAGCAGTCTGGGTGAAGATCTGACTGAGCGCGTGATCAGCTTGCGCGAACAGGAAATACTCAAAAACTACCGCACAGCCATGCAGGATATGACAGCGCTGGAACAACGCATAGACTGCCTTGCAGAATTGCGCAGTCAGGAAGGCTATATGTCGGAATGGACAAAGCAGCCGAACGGTTCATGGCTGCTGATTGAAAACCACTGCCCTATCTGCGCTGCGGCCACAGCCTGCCGCGGCTTTTGCCGTTCCGAACTCAATATTTTTCAGGCCATTCTCGGTGACAATTGCAAGATCGAGCGCTGCGAGCATATTTTACTCGGCGCACGTCGCTGTGCCTATCGTATAACTCAAACCGGATAAACAAAGGCGATCCGGCTAAATGCCGAACCGCCTTTATCACACCTATACAGTTCTGCTATTGCGGCGCAGTCAGCTCAGGAAACTTCACACCCAGCTGGTCCAGATAAGTCGGGTATTTCTCTGCATCGTAATAGAGCTTCTGCATTTCAGGGCGAAACTGCTGCATAATCTCCGTATTCAGCTGAATTTGCGGCTTGTCATCCGCACCAAGCATCGGCAGATATTTCTGATCCTTCTGTTGCACATTGGTAAAATAATCCTGTGCCGCAGATACCAGTTCCGGCTTGGTCAGAAGATCAACGCCAGTCATAGCAATGACCTTCGATCCGGCGACAACGCCTTTATGAGCAATCGGTGTGGCCATAGACATGGCATTCGACCAGTGATGCCCCGGAAGGTTCGGAATATTCGACGGATAGTTCAGCGTGATTGTCGGCACAATCCATGACACATCACCGATATCATCCGAGCCGCCGCTTTCAGGTTTTTCCGGTGGCGGAGCCAGTTTCTTCAGCTCTGTCGCCAGCCCGTCTTCCTTGCCTTTCACAGCCTTCTGCACAGCTTTTGCAAAGCTGTTTTCGTCGTCAGTCCATTTCGGCAGGCCAACTTCCAGAATATTGGCATAGGCTGCCTCCGCCATCGGCTTGTTGAAATGACGCGGTGCTGCGGTGCCGATAATCTGCCGTTCCACTGTGGTGTCAGACATTTTTGCCGCTGCTTCAGACATTGTATTCGCCACAGCGAAATTCTTGGCGATGTTTTCAAAATCCGTTTCGCGGATAAAATACCAGACACTGGCAACAGACGGCACCACATTCGGCTGATCGCCGCCGTCAGGGATCACATAATGCGAGCGCTGTTCAGGCCGCAAATGCTCCCGCTTCATATTCCAGCCTATATTCATCAGCTCCACGCCATCAAGCGCGCTGCGTCCGCGCCACGGCGCACCGGCAGAATGGGCAGACTCACCGGCAAATGTATATTTGACCGAGACCATACCGGTGCCATTGGCTGCGCCCCACGAGGTTTGCAGATTATTGCCGACATGGGTGAACATCACCACATCCGCATCCTTGAACACGCCGTCACGCACCATATAGGCTTTGCCGCCCAGCAGTTCCTCTGCCACCCCCGGCCAGAGCACCAGCGTGCCGGAGAGTTTTTCCTTCTCCATCAGGTCTTTCATCGCCAAGGCTGCAACCACATTCACAGCCTGTCCGGAATTATGCCCTTCCCCGTGACCGGGTGCGCCCTCAACCATCGGCTTGCGATAGGCAACACCAGGCATCTGGGAGGTTTTCGGCAGACCGTCAATATCACTGCCCAGTGCAATCACAGGCTTACCGGAACCCCAGCGCGCCACCCAGCCGGTCGGCAGACCGGCAATGCCGCGCTCAATAGTAAAGCCATTTTTCTCAAGAATATCTGTGATGTATTTTGAGGTTTCAACTTCCTGAAAGGCCAGCTCACCAAAGCTGAAAATTGAATCCGTCATCTCCTGCGCAAGCTTGGCGCGGCTCTCCACCCCCGCTGTTACTTGCTGCTTATAGGCTTTGACATCCTGTTCTGATTTTTGTGCTGCGGCCTGACTGAGCAAAGAGGCCGACATCATAAGGCTGAGTGCAATTTTAGACGAGAGAGTACAAGACATGTATAACTCCGTTACTGAATTTGCCTGAGATTATGTGACAGTTACCCGCAGACAATTCATCATAAAAATGCCATGCACAACCCTTAAAATAACAATTACAAGCTTTTGATTTTACAGTATTTATTGTCATTTTAACAATCACTGAATATCGAGTTTCATTTCCCAAAATCAACCTTTCAGTTACACGCAGTCCTTTTCATTACGCTACGAAATGAAAGCCGGCATGCGTAAGGCCACAATCCGGACTGTTCAGAAAACTATTCTCTGATACCGGCAGGATTTAGCTTTTTGTTATTGCCGGTTTCGCAACTTTCGCCGTTTCAGCCTTTCAAGCAATTTCTATACTGACCCATAATTTGCCGCATCCATAAGCACCCTCATCCAGAGGGAAAAGGCAAACGGGAACCCTGTATGAAAAAGCTCAACCACCTGTCCAAACTCAGCCTTCTGACACTTGTTCTCCTGTCGTCTTCTGCCGCCTATGCTGAAAGTTTGCAGCTTAACGGCACGCAGCTCACCACTGCGCAGGTGGCAGAGTTCGCAGCGAACAAAAATGAAAAAGTCGAAATCGCACCGGAAGCGGCACAAAAAGTCAGCCATAGTTTTGATCTGGTGATGGAAGCTGCCTTGCAGGGCACCGCCGTTTACGGGCTGAATGTCGGCGTGGGCTGGAACAAGGACAAACCGGTTTTCAAAGAGGTTAAAGGCCGCCGCACGCTGGATGAAGAATTGCTGGCACTTTCCCGCCGCTTCAACACCAGTTCGCTTCATGCCCATGGTGGCGGTATTGGCGAGGCCATGCCTGCGCAGGCAGTACGCGCCGGTATGCTGATCCGCCTCAATGAAATGCTCGGCGGTGAAACCGGAACGCAACTAAGTGTAGTGGAAGCCTATCGCGACTTCCTCAATCACGACATCATCCCCGTTGTGCCGGAAAAAGGCTCTGTCGGTGAGGCTGATATTACACTCGCCTCCCATATTGGTCTGGCAATGATCGGCGAATGGTTTGTCGATTATCAGGGCGAGCGTATGCCTGCGGCAGAAGCCCTGAAGCTGGCAGGATTAAAGCCAATTGAACCGGTCGGCAAAGACTTCCTCTCCATTCTCAGCACCAATGCACTGACTGCCGGTCAGGCAGCTTTGCTGGCAGAAGAAACACGCCATTATCTGGAAGCCGCCACAGCCGTTTTCGCCCTGTCGCTAGAAGGCTATAACGGCAATGTCGCGCCCTTCTTGTCTGAGACAACCGGATTGCGCCCGTTTCCGGGCATGGTGAAGGCGGCAACAGATATTCGTGCAGCGCTGGATGGCTCCTATCTCTGGCGGCAGTCTGATGGACGCGCTTTGCAGGATCCGCTCTCCTACCGCACGATGGCCTATGCGCTTGGCAATGCATGGGAAGCGCAGGCCGCACTCGAAGAAGCTCTGCATATCCATATCAATGCCAGCGATGACAATCCTGCCGCTATGACTTCCGACAAGCCTGCGGAAAAAGCGGCTGAAAGCCATAACCAGCTGCATAAATATCAGGTCGCAGGCGATGTGCATGGCGCGATTTATCCGACCGCCAATTTCGACATGCTGCCGGTTGCCACCCGTGTGGAAAATCTGAATGTCGCCCTCACCCGCTTAGCGCAGAATATTGTGATGCAAACCATCCGCACGGAAAATCCGGATTTCACCAAGCTGCCGCGCTTCCTTGCCGACCCTGAGAATGAAGGTCATGCATTCGGTGCGATGCAGAAGCCGCTTGTTGCGCTTTATGCGGAAAACCGTCAGCTGGCCATGCCGGTCTCGCTCGATACTTTTGCCATGGCAGGCAATATTGAAGATACCGGCAATAATGCCCCGCTGGCCGTGAACAACCTGCAGCGCATTCTCGGCAATATGTACAGCCTGTCATCCATTCAGCTGCTGCATTCGGCGCAGGCGGTTGATCTGCGTGGCAAAGTTGCGCTCGGCAAAACCTCCGCAAAACTGCTGGAAACCTATCGCGCACAGGTCAAATTCGTCGATCAGGATCGCATTTACACGCCGGATTTTGCAGCCGGTGTGCAGGTGCTGCACGCTTTCACGCAGCCAGCCGCCAAGTAATTTTAAAATCGCATAACTGCCTGCATTGCAAAGTGATGCAGACAGCCAGAATGAGGAATGCCGCAATGCAGGATAAAGTCTTCAAAGGTAAAGTGGTTCTGCCCGATCAGGTCATTGATAATGGCTGGGTGCTGGTCAGCGACGGCCGCGTTGTCCAGACCGGTCAGGGCACAGCTCCTGCAGGTGAAAGCCATGGCGGTGCGGATTATCTGGTACTGCCGGGTGCCATTGACGGTCAGGTGCACAGCCGCAGCCAGAAAAATCAGGAAGAGTTTATCTGGTCGACCCGTTCGGCCGCTGCAGGTGGTGTGACGACGATTGTCGATATGCCTTATGACGACGGCGACCTGATCGCCACGCCGGAGCGCTTCACCCGCAAGGTGGAATCCGCTGGCAAGGAAGCGCGCGTGGATTTCGCGCTTTATGCCACGGCGCATCCGGCAGACGGCACCAAACATATTGACGGTCTGGTGGAGGCTGGTGCGGCGGGTTTCAAATTCTCGACCTTCGGCACGCATCCGGAGCGCTTTCCGCGCATTACCCCGCAGATGCTTTATGAGTGTTTCTCGGCCATTGCCCGTCATGGTCTGATTGCCGGTATTCATAATGAAAATGATGAAATGGTGCGCTATTACATCGATCAGGTCGAGAAAAGCGGCCGCACCGATTATCTGACACATAGTATGAGCCGTCCGCCGGTGACTGAAACGCTGGCGATGGCTGAAGTCTATGAGATCGGCGCAATGAGCGGTTGTGCCACCCATGTGGTGCATTGTTCCGTTGGCCGTGGCTATGAACTGGCCGCCGGTTATCGCGCACAGGGCTATGCGGCAACGGTTGAAGCCTGCATCCACTATCTGACATTGTGTGAAGAAGATGATGTGAGCCGCCTGATCGGCCGCGCCAAGATCAACCCGCCGGTACGCAACCGCGCCGAGCGTGAAGCCATCTGGCAACAGCTCGCTGCCGGTAATGTGACCATTGTTTCCACCGATCATGTGAGCTGGTCGCTTGATCGTAAAAACGATGAGAATATGCTGAAAAATGCATCCGGTGTTCCGGGGCTGGAAGCGCTCTATGCGCTGCTGCTCAAAGGTCTGGATGAGCACGGTCTGTCACTCAGCCATGCTGCCCGCCTGCTGGCGCATAATCCGGCGAACCTGTTCCGTCTTGGTCAGACCAAGGGTGCGCTCGGTGCCGGTCTTGATGCCGATATCGTTCTGGCACGCCGCGATCCTTACACTTACAAAGCGGCAGAAAGCGGCAATAATATTGTCGGCTGGAGTCCTTATGATGGCATCAAACTGCCGTTCCGTATCACCCATACATTTGTGCGCGGTGAATGCGCCATGGCTGAGGGTGTGGTCACAGCGGAACCGGGTTCCGGTCGCTTTGTACGCCCAGCTCTGCGTAAAGGAGCCGCGTAATGGCGGCCTCCAACACGCTCGTAGATGGTGACCGGCTCTGGCAGGATATTATGGCGCTGGCCGATATTACCGAGCCGGGCAAACCTTACACACGCCGTTCCTTTACGCCGCGTTTTCTGGCTGGCCGCGCCTATCTGATTGAGCAGTTCAAAGCCGCCGGTCTTGAGGTACGTATTGATACCGCAGGCAATCTGATCGGCCGCCGTACCGGTGCCAAGCCGCATGCCAAAACCATTATGATGGGGTCGCATAGTGACACTGTGCCTTCCGGCGGACGCTTTGACGGCATTGCCGGTGTGGTGGCAGCACTCGAAGTTGCCCGCGCCCTGTGCGATGCCGGTATAGAATTGCAGCATAATCTGGAAGTGGTGGATTTTCTCGCTGAAGAACCGAGTGAATACGGCCTCTCTTGTGTGGGCAGTCGTGGCATGAGCGGTCAGCTCACCAATGCCATGCTCGACTTTACCGGCCCGCAGGATGAGCGTCTCGGCGATGCGCTGATCCGTGTCGGTGGCAATCCGGCCAAGCTCACAGAGGCTGTGCGCAAGGATATTGCCGCCTATCTGGAACTACATATTGAGCAAGGCCCTGTGCTGGAACAAAGCAAAACGGATTTGGGTCTGGTGACTGGCATTGTCGGCATCACCCGTCTGGAAATTGCTTTTCAGGGTGCCGCTGACCATGCGGGCACCACGCCGATGCATATGCGCCGTGATGCGCTCTATGCGGCGGCACAAGCTGTCACTGCAATCCGTGAACAGGCCGAAGCTTTGGCATCCGAGCCGGACGGCTATTTCGTTGCCACGGTCGGCATTCTCACCCTTGAACCGGGCGGTGCCAATGTGGTGCCGGAACAGGCCAAGGTGATTGTTGATATCCGTACCGGCAAACGTGAAAAGACCCTGCGTTTTCTGGAAAGCATTGATGCGGCAACACAAGATGCTGCATCAAAAGCCAGTGTGGAACGCAGCAGCTTCAAGACCCTTTCCGACACCATGCCGATGGATTGTGACTTAGGCCTGCTGGATGATCTGGCAAAAAGCGCCGATGCGCTCGGCCATAGCCATCTGCAACTCGCCAGCGGCGCGGGGCATGATGCGGCCTTTATCGGCCAGCTGGCACCGGCGGCCATGGTCTTTGTGCCATGCCTCGGCGGGCGCAGCCACACACCGGAAGAATGGACAGAAAAACACGACATTGCAGCAGGTGCTGCAGCAATGTTTGCGGCAGTGCGCCGCTTTGACGAGCGCACTCCGGTTACCAATCAAACGCATAACAGCATTTAAGAGGAGGCCATTATGGGGCGTATTTTAACATTGGATGACGTGGAATCCGCAATTGCCGGCGGTTCGGTCTTTGCAGCCGGCGGCGGCGGCTGGGTCGAGCATGGCCGTATGCTGGGCACCACTGCGGTCACCATTGGCCGGCCTGAACTGGTGGATATGGAAGAAGTATCCGATGACGCATGGATCGCCACAGCCGCAGCAATCGGCGCACCGGCCAGCACCACCCAGTGGGAAATGCTCGGCATTGACTATGTGAAAGCCGTTGAGCTGCTGCAATATGAGCTGGGCGACGAAGTCTATGGTCTGATGATCGGCCAGAACGGCATGTCCAGCACCATGAATGCATGGCTGCCTTCCGCTGTTCTCGGCACCAAGGTGATTGATGCTGTAGGCGATATCCGCGCGCATCCGACCGGCGATATGGGTTCCATCGGTATGGCTAACAGCCCTGAGCAGATGATCCAGACAGCCGTTGGCGGCCATCGCGATTCCAACTCCTATATCGAACTGGTCACACGCGGCGCGACAGCTAAAATCTCACCGATCCTGCGCAAAGCCTCCGATATGTCCGGCGGTTTCATCGCCAGCTGCCGTAATCCGCTGCGTGCTTCCTATGTGCGCAAGAATGCAGCGCTCGGCGGCATTTCCCGCGCTCTGACCCTTGGTGAAGCCATCCGCGCAGCCCAGAGCAAAGGTGCGACTGCGGTGATTGATGCGATCTGCAAAACCACCAATGGCAGCATTCTCGCGCAGGGCAAAGTCACCGCCAAGAATGTGCATTACACGCAGGAAGCTTTCGACATCGGCACCATCACCGTACGTGACGGCAACCGCGATGTGATCCTGCATGTGATGAATGAATATATGGCCGTGGATGACGGTGATGGTCAGCGTCTTGCCACCTTCCCTGATGTAATCACCACGCTCGATACCAATGGCAGCCCTGTCAGTGTCGGCAATGTTCATGAGGGCATGGAAATTCTAGTGTTCCACATCAACAAGACAGAAATCCCGCTCAGCGCCTCGGTCAAAGACCCGAGCGTTTATCCGATTGTCGAAAAGGCACTCGGTATTTCCCTTGCCGATTACGCACTGGCCTGAGTTAGCGGTTTAGAAAGTATTATTATGTCCAAGAAACAATTTAACGTCACATCCGGCACCGAGCTGCGCTGTAAGAACTGGCGCGCTGAAGGTCTGCTGCGTTTGATGGAAAACGTGCTGGCTGTGGGTGAAGACCCTGACAATCTGGTGGTCTATGCTGCACTCGGCAAAGCCGCACGCGACTGGCCGTCCCATGACAAGATCGTTGAAAGCCTGCACAAGATTGAAGAAGACGAAACCCTCGTCGTGCAGTCCGGCAAGCCGATTGGTATTTTGAAAACCCATAAACAGGCACCGGTCGTGATTATGGCCAACTGCAATATGGTTGGTCAGTGGGCAAAGGCTGAAAATTTCTACGAATGGGAAAAGCAGAACCTGATCTGCTGGGGCGGTCTTACTGCCGGTGACTGGCAGTATATCGGCTCGCAGGGTGTTATTCAGGGCACCTATGAAATCTTCATGCGTATTGCCGAACAGAGCTTCAATAATGATCTGGCCGGTCGTCTGATCCTCACCGCCGGTCTTGGCGGCATGGGCGGCGCTCAGCCGCTGGCAGGCCGTATGGCCGGTGCTGTTACGCTCTGCGTTGAAATCGATCAGGAACGTATTCAGAAGCGCAAGGATATCGGCTTCCTTGATGTGATTGCCAAAGATCTGGACGATGCGCTGGCGCAGGTCAAAACAGCAATGGCTGAAAAACGCGCTGTTTCCATCGGCGTTCACGGCAATGCCGCTGATCTTTATGAGCAGATTCTGGCACGCAACATCATTCCGGATATCGTGACTGACCAGACCTCCGCGCATGATCTGGTTTACGGCTATGTACCAGCGACCCGTTCGCTGGATGAAGCCCGTGCCATGCGCAAGAGCGATCCGCAGACCCTGATGAATGAAAGCCGCGCTTCCATTGTTCGTCATGTCACAGCAATGCTTGGCTTCCAGAAAGCCGGTTCGGTCGTTTTTGACAATGGCAACCTGATCCGCACTCACGCCAAAGACGGCGGTGTAGCAGATGCGTTCAACATTCCGGTCTTCACCGAAGCCTTCCTGCGTCCGTTGTTCTGCCGCGCGATTGGCCCGTTCCGCTGGATTGCACTGTCGAATAATCAGGAAGATATCCGCATTATCGACAATTACATTCTCAAAGCATTTGCGGATAACCGCATTGTCACCAACTGGATCCATCTCGCCGGTAAAAATGTACCGTTTGAAGGTCTGCCGGCACGTATTGCATGGCTCGGGCATGGTGAACGTACTCAGCTGGCACTCGCAGTGAACAGCATGGTGCGTGATGGTACATTGTCTGGCCCTGTTGCCTTTACCCGCGACCATCTTGATGCCGGTGCCATGGCGCATCCGAATATCATGACTGAAAATATGCGTGACGGTTCTGATGCGATTGCCGACTGGCCACTAATCAATGGTCTGGCTATGTGCTCGTCGCAGGCCGATCTGGTCGCGATCCATTCCGGTGGCGGCGGCTATTCCGGCTACATGACCAGCGCGGGTGTAACCGTTGTGGCCGATGGTACAGATGATGCGGATACCCGCATTGAACTGTCGCTGACCAATGACACTTCGCTCGGCGTGATGCGTTATGCCGATGCCGGTTATGAAGAAGCGCTGGACGAAGCGGAAAAGAAAAACATCCGCCACTTCAATCTGGCGTAAAACCTAGAAAATGCCCCCGTGAAGAAAACAGGCGGAACTCCGGTTTCGCCTGTTTTCATTCCCAGAGCATAATTCCTTAAACTTAGATCAGTTTAAGGTAAAATTATGCTCTAATTTTAAAGTGTTAGAGCGACCTTTGTGTGCCAAGTCTGGCACACGGCGCTCTAAGCCGATTATGGAGTAAGTGCCTCGCGCAATTCGCGCACCAGTTCTCTTTCGGCAACCGTCAGGGTGCGGGCATTGGAATAAATCACAAACAACCTGCGCAGAATATGCGGCTTGAGTTCAAGGCTTACCAATGTTCCCTGCTCCAGATCACGGCGCACGGCTGAGACCGGCAGCAAAGTGGCAAGCTTTTCACGCCGGATCATCGCGATCATCATCGGCAGAGAATTGATCTCGATGACCGGTTCAACGGACAAGTTGTGCTCGCTCAGTTGGGCATCCAGCAATTGCCGGATGCCGAAAGTCAAAGTCGGTAGAACCAGCGGCACCTGACGAAGCGCCTCCAGATCAATCGCTGCACCCTTAGAGAGTTCTGCTGCCAGATCGGGATGACAGATCAGTGACAGAGGCTCTTCCACGTTAAGGCTGAAACGCGCCATATGCGGCATATCGGTTTCCAGCACGGCAAGGCTGATCACACCCGCCTGCACCCAATCCTGCAAGACACTCGTCGGAGCTTCGAGAATTTGCAGATCAATCTGCGGATGGTTCTTTCGCCAGCGCAGCACGGCATCGGTCATCCCTGCCAGCAAAGTACTTTCCTGACTGACGGATGGCAGCACGCCGATGCGTAAACGCGAACGGTTGCGCCCCAGCGATCCCGCACTATGCACGGCCATAGATTGCAAACGCGCATCAATCAGATCGCTGCCGATACGAAAAACCCGTCCGGCATCTGTCGGCACCAGTCCGTCGCGGCGACGCTCGAACAGCGGCTTGCCGATCACCTGCTCCATCTTGCGCAATTGTCCGGTAATAGCCGGTTGGGCGACTTTAGCCATACGGGCGGCTGCTGTGAGATTGCGATTTTTGTCAATGAGCCGGAAATAGCTGAATTGCCGTCTGGTCAGCTGCGGCTGATAAAGCGGCGATGTTTCACCGGAAATCAGTGCCGCACGAATACGGCGCACAGTCTCTTCCGCCACCGGATGAGGATCGGCAATATGCACCCGCACCTGACTGATGAGCGGCGGATCAAGCGGCACCAGTTTAAGACGATGCAGCCCCATACGGTTGGCAAGCGTGCTTTGCGGCACCAGAAAGGCCGTATCAGGATGCTCCCCGCTTAAACGTGCCAGAGTGCCCGGATGGTCCTGCGTGAAACGGATATTTTTAATCGAGTGCTTTGCCAGATAAGCAGAGAGGTCATGCAGCAGCGGTTCCGGCAATGCAGGCACAATCACAGGGCCAGCCAGCATATCCTGCAAAGCAGGCGCTTCGCCTGACTGTACCGGCAGGCTGCGCGCCAGCACCCACGGATCATCGTGAATAGCGACACCCTTTTTCTCATAGCTGAAAACAATCCGGCTGCTTTTCGCACTCTCTGTCAGCGGTAAAGCCGGATCACCATCCGCACTGCCCCAATGCGGCTCAATAAACACATCCGGATAGTCTTTCTGCAATCCGGCAAGCGCCGTACTGATGGCTTTGGAGACATTGCCCAGCGAGAACATCAGCTGGACTTCCACCACCAGATGGCTGAATTCATTCTCTTCGGTACATTCCCGCATCGCCGCCTGACGGGTAAAAGCTTCAGCCTGTAACAGTGGGATAGCAGCACGGTAAAGCCAGCGCCCGGCCACAGTCGGGGTAAGCCCCGCAGGCACGCGACGGAACAACTGAGCGCCGACTTCCTCCTCCAGATTCTGCAGTGCCACGCTGAGCGTTGACAGCGCAATGTCCAGCATTTCAGCCGCCTTGCTGAAACTGGTTTGATGGCAGGCCGCCACGAAGTAAGAAAGCTGCCGCAGCTCGATCATAGGCACAGACCTTCATCAGTGATTTTTACCAAGAATATCAATCCAATATGCCATAAATACAAAAATATTGTTCCGTCGAAACACTATTTCGTTTTTCGCTATGGAGACATTCATTTTTTGTCAAATGCCGACACAAAGTTAAATTGTTACTGTCTCGTATTGCTGGTGGGAGATGAGAGATAAAAGACCACAGCCGGAATGTTTGGGGGAGAGCCAGTCCTATGACGGACGTTACACATAATCCAACTATACCATCGCATACAAAGCATAATTCCAACGCCAAAAAGGCTGTCGCTGCTGCCTCAATCGGTAATGCTCTGGAATGGTATGATTTTACAATCTACGCCTTGTTTGCGGTTTATATCGCCAAGAATTTCTTTCCTGGCGGCAATGACACTGTCGAACTGATCAAGTCGTTTCTGGCCTTCGGCCTCGGCTTTCTGATCCGTCCGCTCGGCGCGGTTGTGCTCGGCGTTTACGCTGATAAAGCCGGTCGCAAAGCGGCGCTGTTTCTGACCATCATGATTATGGCAGCCGGAACACTGCTGATTGCTATTGCACCAACCTATGCCGCTATCGGTATCGGCGCACCGATGATTATTCTTGCAGGCCGTGTCTTGCAGGGCTTCTCAGCCGGTGGTGAAGTCGGCAGTGCGGCGGCGTTTCTGGTAGAACATGCACCGGAAGGTCAGAAGGGCAAATATGCTGCATGGCTGCAGGCCAGTATGGCATTTTCCAATATTATCGGTGCCTTTGTAGCACTGGGCGTTACATCGCTGCTGACTGAAGATCAGATCGGTGACTGGGGCTGGCGTATTCCGTTCATCCTCGGCCTGCTGATTGCACCTGTCGGTCTGTGGATGCGCCGTTCGCTTGATGAAACACCGCATTTCAAGGCAAAATTCGACGAAAAGCCGGAAGCCGCGCATAAAGAACATGCTCCGCTGAAAGAGATTTTCACCACTTATCGCGGTGCATTGCTCAAAGGTACAGCCTTCTCCGTGCTCTGGGCAGCCAGCGTCTATGTCATGGTTATCTATATGCCGGTCTATGTGCAGCGCGCATTCGGTTTCACCGGTACGCAGGCATTCATCTCGGCACTTATCAGTAATATTCTGATGGCTATTGCCTGTATCGCTGCCGGTGCTGTTTCCGACAAGATCGGCCGTCGTCTGACACTGGCGATCACCACAACCGTGCTGCTGATTGCTATTCATCCGCTATTGTGGTGGCTGCATCACTCACCGACACTCGGCACCCTGATCACTGTTCAGAGCTGCTTCTGTGTGATGGTAGCCGGTGTGGTTGGTGTTGCACCTTCCGCCCTGTCTGAAGTCTTCCCGACCCATATCCGTTCAACCGGTATGTCGCTGGCCTATAACATCTCCACCACGATTTTCGGTGGTTTTGCTCCGGCAGCGCTGACATGGCTCGGCACCACTTCGCTCGGCTACAGCGCCCCTGCATGGTATGTCAGTATCGCAGCTGTTATCGCATTGTTCGCGATTTTCCAAATGGGCGACAATAAAAAGACAGCCTGACGATACAGACTGACAAACAAAACTAACGCACCCGCCATACACAGCTATGGCGGGTGTTTTTATTTACAGCTGCTCTGAAACTTTAGGCCTATATGCCTGCCGTACAGACTCATTTTATTACCCGTAATGCACTTATTTTATTTCATTAATAACTTGCCATGCCGCCTCATAAAATTTAGAGCGGGGGTAGTTATTAAATAAGGACTATCTGTAATGAAAATGCTGGCAAGCTTTTCGGCTTTCGTAGGCAAGACTTTTGCGGTCTGGGTTCTGCTGTTTGCCGTACTGGGTTTTGTATTCCCTGAGACCTTTAAACAATTCGCCCCTTATATTGTTACCCTGCTCGGTATCATCATGTTCGGCATGGGTCTTACCCTCTCCCTTGATGACTTCCGTGAAGTGGTACGCCGCCCGGTCGATGTGGGTATCGGTGTTGCCTCGCAGTTTCTGATTATGCCGCTGCTTGCCGTACTGCTGACCAAGATCATTCCGATGTCACCGGAAGTCGCTGCCGGTGTTATTCTCGTCGGCTGTTGCCCGGGCGGTACATCCAGCAATGTGATGACCTATCTCGGCAAAGGCGATGTGGCGCTGTCCGTTGCCTGCACCAGCGTGACCACGCTGGCTGCACCGCTGGTAACGCCATTCCTCGTCTGGTTCTTCGCCAGCCAGTTCCTGCCGGTTGATGCAATGGCAATGTTCATGAGCATTGTTAAAGTAATCCTCGTGCCGCTGGCACTCGGCGTGCTGGCGCAGAAACTCATTCCGGGTATTGTTAAATCTGCTGTCCCTGTGCTGCCGCTGGTAAGCGTGACCGGTATTGTGCTCATTGTTGCCGCTGTTGTGGCAGGCAGCAAAGGCGCTATCGCTACTTCCGGCCTGCTCATCTTCGTGGTCGTGGTTCTGCACAATGGCATCGGCTATATGCTGGGCTTTATCGCTGCCAAACTTACCGGCATGTCGCTTGCCAAGCGCAAAGCCATTGCAGTTGAAGTCGGTATGCAGAACAGCGGTCTAGGTGCCGCCCTTGCCAATGCGCATTTCTCGCCGCTGGCCGCAGTGCCAAGCGCGATTTTCAGCGTATGGCACAATATTTCCGGTGCGCTGCTGGCGAATTATTTCGCCCGTATGAAAGATGATAAATAATCATCATCTCTGTTCAAAATAGTAAGACCGGCTCATCCGTCAGAATGAGCCGGTCTTTTTTTATGCTTTCCGGTTCATCCGGTAGATCAGCAATGCCGTTGCAAAAATCAGCAATGACGCCGTTGCAATCACCCACATAAAGGCCTGATCGAAGGCCATAAAGCCAACCTCACGCAGATGCTGTGCCTGTTCCGCAGGCAGGGTTTCTGCCAGCAGCAAAGCTTCATCCAGACTGTCACGGATCGTTTCAGGAAAACCCGATCCTTCCGGCACGATCATGAATGCCGTATAGATTGCGGTCATCAGACTGCCGAAAATCGTAACGCCTGTGGCACCGCCAAGCTCATAGGACACTTCCTCAACGGAAGCTGCCATACCGGCTTTTTCTTCCGGCGCATTGCCCATGATTGCGGTTGAAGCACCGGTCATTGCGGCACCGACACCAAAACCCATAATCATCAGGCCGATCAGCCAGATCTGCGGCTGCATCTGGAAGCTCAGCAGATAAAGCGCAGTACCAAGACCGGTAATCAGCATACCACCCCAAAGCACCCGTGCCTCACCGATTTTTGGCAGCCCCCAACCAACCAGCGGCCCCGCAACAAAGGCGGCCAGCGGAATTGGCAGAATGAGCAGACCGGCCTGCAGCGGCGAATAACCGGCAACAAGCTGCAAACGCTGGCTAAAAACCAGCTCCACACCGATCAGAGCTGCCGAAGAGACAGAAGCTGCCATCACGCCGGACGAGAATTTGCGGTTACCAAACAGCGAGAAATCAACCAGCATACCATTGGTTGCCCGCTGCCTGCGATAGAACACCACCAGCGCAATCAAACCGACAATCATAGAGACGGTAAAGAGCAACATGGAACTGTCGCGCTTGGCCAGCTCTTTCAGGGCAAAAGTCACACCGACAAGACCGATCATCACCTGAACGGAACCGATCAGATCCCATTGGCGGTTTTTATTACCGGGACGGGTCTCCAGCACGGTCAAAGCCAGAACCAGCGCAATCAGCACCACCGGCACATTGATAAGGAAGACGGAACCCCACCAGAAATATTCCAGCAAAACACCACCGACAACAGGACCGAAGGCTGCACCGCCGGAGGCCACCGCCGCCCAGATACCGATTGCGAAAGAGCGTTCGTTCTCATCCTCGAAAGTCAGGCGAATGATCGAGAGTGTTGCCGGCATCATCATTGCAGCACCAACGGCAAGCAGCACGCGGGCAGCAATCAGCATTTCCGCATTTGGTGCATAGGCTGCCGCGAGTGACGCAATACCAAAAACCACAAGCCCCGCTGTGAACATGCGTTTATGCCCCAGACGGTCGCCAAGACTGCCGACACCCGGCAACAGGCCTGCAACGACCAGCGGGTAAGCATTAATAATCCAGAGTTTCTCTGATGCGCTGGCCGCAAGATCATGGGTAAGCCGCGGCAATGCTGTGTAAAGCACAGTCATATCAATCACGATCAGGAATAATGCACTTGAGACGATGGCCAGTACCAGCCAGCGATTATGCAATGTCATTGATAATATCCACTTCTTCTGTGCTGAAGTTTCAGCACTTTTATAACCTGCCCCGCAGAACGACAAAATGTGTTGTTTTACGGAAAAAGCTTGAAACCTGATGGTCGTTAATTTAAATCCATACGTATGGAAAGTAAAAAACTCAAAAAAATTGGCCGTCCGCGCACCATTGACCGCAATCATTTGCTGGATCTGGCCGAAAAGATCGTTGTGGAGCATGGCGCACCGGCTTTGACCATTGATGCGCTGGCCAAGGCTGCCGGTATCACCAAGGGCGGCGTGCAATATTGTTTCGGCAATAAAGACGGACTGGTCGATGCTATGCTGACACGCTGGGGCATTGATTTCGACAAACAGGTGACCGCCATGCAGAATGGCAGAACCGATGCCCTCTCCCATATAGCGGCGCATATTCGTGTGACAAGGGACAGTGACCCGCTTGGTGATTCACGTCTTGCAGCCATGCTTGCCAGTCTTGAACCCAGTTCAGAACAGCTGGATAAAACACGGCAATGGTATCGCAAACAACTGGACGGGCTGGATGTCTCCACTCAGCAAGGACGCAATACCCGCCTTGCATTCATCGCCAATGAAGGTGCTTTTCTGCTGCGCAGTTTCCAGCTTTTTGATCTGAATGAAGAAGAATGGCAGCAGATTTTCCACGACATTGAAAAGCTGCTACCCAAAGATGTTGATGATTAATCTGTATTACTGTCCATAAAGCGCATCAGCAAGAATGCGCACAGCTTCTGCCGTACGCGGGCCGAAACCAAGCATATAGGGCCCGTCAAGTACGATCAGTGCCTTGTTTCGGGCTGCGGGCGTGTTTTGCAGCGCTTTATCCGAGAACACATCCTCTGCTTTAGGCCCGCCTGCCCCGTCGGACAGCATCAGCACCACTTCCGGCTCCGCTTCCAGCAACCATTCTGCTGACACGGCTTTATAGCCTTTATAGACCGCAAGCGGATTAACGCCCCCTGCATGGCGGATAAAGGCATCTGCCGCCGTATCACTGCCCGCGCCGCTCAGCTTCGCCAGCCCGTGGAAGAACACCACTTTCTTTCCCCGCCCTTCCGAGACTTTGCGCACATGCGCCATAGCCGCATCAAAATCTGCCGTAACCGATTTTGTCAGCACTTCCCCCTGCGGCTCCAGCTGCAGACGCTCGGCAATCAGGCTGATTTTTGTAACCAGTCCCTCACGGCTGTTAACCGCCGGAATATACAGCACAGGCACACCGGACTGGTTGAGCACATCCACCACTTCCGGCGGGCCGATATCTTCCGACGCGATAATCAGATCGGGATGCAGAGCCAGCACACCTTCGGCGGACAGGCTGCGGCGGTAACCGACATTGGTCTTACTGGCTGTATCCGCCGGATATTTGCTGCTGCGATCAAGGGCGATGATTTTTTCATCCGCGCCGAGTGCATAGACGATTTCGGTCACATCTGGCCCGAGCGTGATAATGCGTTGCGCCGTGCCTTGTTGCTGCGCGGCACGGGCAGAACTCACATTCAGCCAGAACACCACAACGATCAGAGCGATTGTGAGCAAAAATATCGCCTTCATTGCGTAATAATCGGGATGATTTTTCGCTTTAGTGAACAATTGTCTGATTTGCATAATTAAAGTTGACTCTATTTATCATGATTTATATAGCCTCTAATTAATATGAGTTAATGAGTCAACTTAATGCATGCCAATAGCCGGAAATCCCTCCCGCTGTGAACCGGCAGCATCATCGGGGGCAATATGAAAATCTCTCAGAAATCCGCGTTTCGTCTGCTGGGTACAACCGTGCTCAGTACAATCGGGCTGTTCGCATTCAGTGCAACACCTCTTCTTGCCCAGACTAAGCCGTTTAAAACCCAGCAACAAACAGACGAGCAAAAACCCGCCGACAAAGCGAAGTCTCAGGTGCTGGAACTCGATACCATCACCATCTCCCCGCTCAGCAATGATCAGGCGGTGATTGATGCGATTGCTTCCACCAGTCTGATCTCCCGCCAGCAGATCGACCGCATACAGCCGGTGACGTCTGCCGATATTTTCCGCTTCACACCGGGTGTTCATGCCTCTCTGAACGGTGATGATCCGGCAACCTCGATTAATATTCGCGGCCTTCAGCAATATGGCCGTGTTGCAGTAACGTTGGATGGCGCGAGGCAGGATTACTGGCGTGTCGGCCACGGTTCCGGCTCGTTCTATATTGAACCGGAACTGCTCAAGCAGGTGACCGTTATTCGCGGCCCCGTTTCCAACATCTATGGTTCCGGTGCCATTGGCGGCGTGGTTGCTTTTGAAACCAAAGATGCCCGCGACTTTCTCTATGACGGTGAAACTTGGGCTTTGAGCGAAAAGCTGCGCTATGAAAGCAATGGAAAAGGCTTCCTCACCAGCACAACCGGCGCTTACCGCTTTAATGAGAATTTCGATGTCATCGGTAATCTCAATTACCGTGACAGTGATGAATATAAGAATGGTGACGGCGATTATGTGCGCTGGACAGGTGAAAAAGCCATCAGCGGCATGGGTAAAGTCACCCTGCGCCCTGCAGAAGGCCATGAGCTGAAATTCGGCATCTCCCGCCAGAAATATGAAGATATCATCACCGGCAGCAGCGGCTCGGCCTCTCCAACCCTGTCGCGCTATAATGCTGATACGATCGTCAGCACCTATACAGGTAGCTACACCTACAGACCGGATGATAATCCGTTCTGGGGTCTCTCCGTCAACGCCTATCACAGCGCGACGGATAATGACCAGTTTCAGGTCTGGCAGCTGAAAGACTATGGAAAAACCCGTTATTATGATGTTTCGACATCCGGTTTCCGCGCCCATAACAGCTCGCGTTTTGAAACCGGGAGCCTGAAACACACCGTAACCTACGGCATGGATTACTATAAATTGCGCGGACGCTCCGATACCGACAATTTCGGCAATGGCGAGCAGCAGGCCTATGGCGGCTTTGTGCAATGGCAGGGCGAATATCAGAAATGGCTCGAAGTGATCGGTGCTGTCCGTTATGACGGTTATAATCTGGATGGCACCAGCAAAGCCTCTCCGGGTAATCCGTCTCAGGATGTCAGCCTCGACGGTAACCGCGTTTCCCCGCGTCTGAGTGTCGGTATCACCCCTATTGAAGGCATTCAGTTCTACGGACTTTATGCGCAGGGTTATCGCGTTCCGCATATGCAGGATGTGTTCCGCCAGAACGGTTCTCACGGTTCCGGCTATGAGCCGAACCTGTTTCTCAAACCGGAAGTCGCCACTACCTATGAGGCGGGTATCAATCTGCGGCAGGATAATCTGATTGAAGCCGGAGATCAGCTGCGCACCAAACTCAATATCTTCCACACCGATGTGAAAGATTACATCAACACCGTTAAAATCGACAAGTACACGACCTCCGAGAATGTCGGCACCGCCCGTCTGCGTGGCGTAGAACTGGAAGGCACCTATGACACATGGTGGGGCTATGTGAACCTTGCCGCCTCTTATACCGATGCGGAAATGAAAGACGGTATCTATAAGGGCGAATCCCTGAGCAACACGCCGCTGCATAATTTCAGCGCCGCGCTGGGTCTTAAAGCTCTGGATGACCGTCTGGTTTACGGCATTGAATATCAGAGCCTTGGCAAAGTGACCCGTGCGATCAGCAATGGCGTGACCGTCTATCCGCGCACTGATCTGGTGAATGTGTTTGCCAACTGGCAGGTCACTGACAATGTGAAGCTCGACTTCGGCGTCGATAATATATTCAACAAAGCCTATACCGACGCACAAACCGGCTGGGCAACAACCACAGATATAGAACAAGGCAAAGGCCGCACTTTCAAAGTGGCCATTACCGGACGTTTCGGCGGTTAAAACGCCAATCCTCTCCAGTCTGGCAGGCGGCATTTTATGCTGCCTGTCTTTTTTGCGTTCATCCTGTTTCCAAAATCGAGAACACCGTGTCAGAGCATTCATCATCACTGCACAGCTATGCCAATATCCGCCTCGTCAACGGGGCAAGCTACCTGCCGCCGATTATCGACCGTCTCAACTCCTATGAAGCGCATTATGATGCGCAAGAAGAACTGCACGCATTTTATTATCCTTTCGGGCAGATCGAGCTGAAATCGCAGCCTGAAGGTTATCAGGTTTCATTACATGCCGGTGAAACTGTCGGGCTGAGCCGCCTGAAAGATCTGGCTGCCGTTGCCATCAAACTCTATACCAAAGAAGAAGCACCGGACATTCTCTGGGAAGGCGATCATGCCGGTGAGCAGCCACTGCCGCAATTCCGGCTGATGAATGTTGTTTCAACCCGTTATTTCACACCGCATATGCTACGTATCCGTTTCAGCGGTGAAGACCTCAAACGTTTTTCCCTGTTCGGTGCGATGCATGTGCGGCTGTTATTGCCGACCCAAGATGTGCCGCAGCCTGTCTGGCCGATCATGGGACCGAACGGCCTGCCCTTCTGGCCGGATGAAACAAAGCGGCCGGCAGCGCGCGCTTACACCATCCGCAATCTCAATATTGAAGAAGGCTGGATGGAAATTGACTTCTATATTCATGAAACCGAAGGGCTGGCCAGCCAATGGGCTAAAAATGCCCGCGAAGGTGATATTGCCGGTCTGATGGGGCCGGTTGGCCGTCCGCTGCGACAGGCAAAACAATATCTGATCGGTACGGATATGACCGGCCTGCCCGCTGTCGGGCGGATGCTGGAAGAATTCGCACCCGATGTTACCGGCCATGTGCTGATTGCCGTTGATGCGCAATCTGATATTCAGCCGCTCACACATCCTGAAGGTGTGACTATCGAATGGATTGTGAATGCCGATCAGGATGCAGCCGCAACAGTGCTGACAGACAGACTCCGCGCCTTGCCATGGCCGGACGGTAGTGACAGTTTCGGCTGGTTTGCCGGTGAAGCTGACACTGCCAAAATCATGCGCGATTACTGGCGCAAACAGCTTGGTAAATCCCGTGACCAGACACTGGTCGCCGGTTACTGGCAGAAAGATTCAACCGGCTTTATGGCCGGTTGATATTTACTGCAACGGCCACCAGAACATCAGCACCGGTACGGCCACGCAAATAATGATGAAAGACAAAGGCAGGCCAAGGCGCGGATAATCGCTGAAACGATATCCGCCCGGCCCCATCACCAGAGTATTGCACTGGTGGCCGATCGGCGAAAGAAAGTCACAACCGGCACCAATCGCCACAGCCATCAGAAATGCTTCGGGTTTAAAACCGAGGCCTGAAGCAAAACTGGTGGCAATCGGCGCCATTACCAGCACTGTCGCCGCATTATTGAGAAACGGTGTGACCGCCATTGCTGTAATCAAAATCAGAGCCAGCGCACCGGCAGGCGGCATTTGATGTGCGAAGATCGTTAGCCATTGCGCAATCACATCCGTTGCACCGGTTGTGCGCAAAGCATCACTCACGGGAATAAGTGCAGCCAGCATCACGAGAATCGGCCCGTCAACGGATGAATAAACCTCACTGACCGGAATAACCCGAAAGACAACCATCGCCACTGCCGCCGCAAAGAAGGCAATTGAGACAGGCACAACGCCCAAGGCAGTTATTCCGATAGCAACCAGCAGGATCGACAGCGGGATCAGCCCGCGCCGGACACTGCCGAGCAGGATTGTGCGCCGCGCCAGCGGCAGGCAACCCAGTTCGCGCAGCAATGGCGGCAAAATCCCCTGCCGTCCCTGCAACACCACCACATCGCCCTGATGCAGAATAACCTCGCGCAGACGCTCGCTGATACGCTCACCCTGACGGCTCACCGCCAGCAGATTAACATCATAATTCTCATAGAGATTAAGTCCGCGTGCCGATGTGCCGATCAGTGCGGAATCCTTGCCGATCACCGCTTCAATGGCCTCAATCTCGGCAGAACCGGAATTCTCGGAAGGTATGCGGTCTTCCGTCAGTTTGAGCTTGCCATTGCTGACAATCGCATCCAGCGCTTTCGGATCACCTTCCAGCAGAATAACATCGCCTTCAGCAATCACCGTATCCGGCAGTGGTGCAACGCGTTTTGTATCGCGCAAAATGGATGTCACCATCGCATTGCCTTCGGCCGGTTTCACCAGATCAGTGATCTTTTTACCGATAACCGTCGCACCTTTCGGCACCCGTGCTTCTGAGACATAATTGCGGATTTCAATAGCCTCATCCACACTGACATTTTCGCGCTTACGCTGCGGAACCAGCCAATAGAACAGAGCCAGATAGATAATCCCCACGACAGCCAGCGTTGCACCGACCGGTGTGAAATCAAACATGGTGAAACTCTCGCCCACCATTTCAGCACGCACACGGGACACCACAATATTGGGCGATGTGCCGACCTGTGTCATCAACCCACCAAGCAGCGCGCCAAAGGCCATCGGCATCAGGAAAACTGACGGGGAGACATTGGAGCGGCGCGCAAATTGCAGTGCAACCGGAATCATAATGGCCAGAGCGCCGACATTTTTCACGAAAGCCGAGAGAACTGTCACCACCCCGACAAGTAACAGCATTTGCAGCCGCACAGCATTGAGATGCGGTACAAAACGCTGCACCGCCGCCTCCATCAGGCCGGAGCGAGCCACACCGGCACTGACAATCAGCGCACTGCCGACAATGATAACAATATCATCCGCAAAACCGGTGAAAGCTTTGTCATAGGGAACCAGACCGAGACTGACAGAGATCAGCAGAAAGCACAGAGCTACCACATCATAGCGAAACCGATCCCAGATAAAGACAGCCATCATCAAAGCGATAACCATGAGTGCCAATATCTGATGCAAGGTCATACGGCCTGCTCTCCCTGTCTTTTCCCTCACTCTGTCATGAGTAAAGGGAATCGCATCTGCATATTTCAGCTTTTATACAGCAGACAGAATATTTTTCTTTTATTGATTTGGGGAGAGAAAAAAGGCGACATAAATGCCGCCTTTTAAAAAATTAAATATCTCAATGTTTTCAGAACACAAGACAGAAATACTTATCTGCCGCATGAAGATTTATCTGATTTTTATCAGATAACAGAAACCACCCATGCAACGATCTGTCCGGTCACATCACTGAAACCTGCATCCAATGCGCGGATATAGGCTTTGTTACCAGCGCCGCTGACCGGTGCGGATGATGTGAAGACCCGTGTGGCACGCACTTCACCTGTCTTGTCATTCAGCACACGAACAGCCAGTTCTATCTTGGCTGTCTGCGGTGAGGACGATGCATTGATACCGAAATCACGCAACTCCGCCTGCACCTGATAATTGATCGCGAGACCGTCACCCGGACGTCCGACACCACCGACAGCATTGCTGTTTTCAAATGCCTGCACCAGACGCGCCTGCACCAGATTGGTCAGACGGTCGCCCCACTGTGCTCCTTTAAGATAGGTGATAGAGCCCGGCGCATCGTGAATAACAATATTCTCACTGTCCAAAGCTTTGAGTGCTGCCGGTGTCGGCACCAATATCTGCACATTCTTACGCTTCTGCGAAACCTGCACCTGCGGCGATGAGCTGAGGCTGAATGTATCGAGCGGTGTTGTCGTACAACCGGCCAGCAGAACTGCGGCACCGAGAACTGTCAGTTTATAGTTCAGAATATGCTTCAGCATCAGTGACGTTTCCTTCCGTCATATTGCGGCACAGTGCCTGAACCACCAAAAATAATACGCTGAGGATCCCGCTCAAGATCGGTAATCGCCTGTTCAATACGCTGCAGCGAACGGCGGCTATCCACGACAACCGACTGTACATCGCTTAAGCCCTTGCCCGAAAAGCGCGCCAGATTATCCGCAACCGGAGCCAGACGCTTATCCAGATTGTCCGAAGTTTTCTGAATGGAGGCGAGTGTCGCCTTCGCCTGTGCCACAACACCTTCACGGTCTTCCGGCGACAACAGCTTGTCCACTTTGGCCATGATGCCGTCCACGCGCTTGGATGCCTCATTCAGGCGCTGCATCATTTCACGCGCTTCCTGAATCGTCTTCTGAACATCCGCAGCATTATCGCCGATCGCACTGATAACATCGGCATTTTTGGCCAGCGCATCAGTAAAGGTCTTGGCATTATTGACTGTATCTGTCAGCGGACCACGGGCATCATTAACAAAGCCCTCCAGCCCGCCAAGCACACGCTCGGTACGGCCGAAAATATCCTTCGCGGTCGCCATAAGATCGGTAAAGATTGACGGATCAGCATTGATACGCGCCACATAGCCGCCCTTCTCCGCCTCTTCCATCAGATTAGGCTCCATCAGGCTGCCGCCCTTAAGCTCAACAAAAGCGATACCTGTCAAACCCTGAGAAGAAAGCTCGGCCTTGGTGGAACGGGTAATCGGCGTGGTGCGGTTCACTTCAGACTGCACAATCACCATATTCGGATTGAGCGGATCGAGGAACATCTGGCGCACATCGCCAACTTTAATCCCGTTAAACAGCACCTGACTGCCCTTGGACAGACCGGTCACAGAACCGGGAATACGAATTTCCAGCGGCAGCGTATCATTGCCGTCACCGAAACGCGCAGCCCAATAAACGAAACCAAATGCGGCAAGTGTCACAGCAAGTGTGAAAATACCGACCAGAACATAATTGGCTTTTGTTTCCATTACTGATTCAATTCCGTATCTGGTCCCGCATCAAGATTTGTATTCTGGTTTTCAGTCCCGCTCAAATCCGTTCCTTTTTTCTCAACCGGTATTGCTGAGCTTTTGCGCCGGCGGTTTGCTGCATTCATATCAATCTGCCGTGCTCTCTTACCGTTGAAATAGGTCTGTACCCAAGGATCGTCAAATTTCAGCAATTCTTCAACTGTGCCGTCTACCAGCACTTTCTTTTGCCCTAATACAGCAATTCGGTCGCAAATTGCAAAAAGACTATCAAGATCATGGGTTACCATATAGACGGTCAGCCCCATCGTATCGCGCAAATTGGCAATCAGATCATCGAAATCTGCCGCACCGATCGGATCAAGCCCTGATGTCGGCTCGTCGAGAAACACCACTTCGGGATCCAGCGCCAATGCGCGTGCCAGTGCAGCGCGCTTAATCATCCCGCCGGAAAGCTCAGACGGATATTTCTCCGCCGTATCCGGCTTCAGCCCCACCAGATCAATCTTGAGCCGTGCCAGCTCGTTCATCAGCTTCGGCGACAGGTCGAGATATTCGCGCATCGGCACCTGAATATTTTCCAGTACCGTCAGTGAGGAAAACAGCGCACCTTGCTGAAAAAGCACGCCCATACGCATATCAATCGCCATTTTCTGACGTTCATTGACCTTATCAACATCCTGTCCGAAAATATCGATCAGGCCGGATTTCTTCTGGTTCAGCCCCAAAATAGTGCGCATCAGCACCGACTTGCCCGAGCCAGACGGACCGATAAAACCAAGAACCTCGCCGCGGCGAATATCCAGATCCAGCTTGTCCAAAATCACATTACGGCCAAAAGCAACCGTAACATCACGCACGGAGATCACGGCTTCCTGCGCCGCTCCTGCATCTGTGCCCTGTGATGGCTGCCGGTTGTCTTTGCTTGTCATATTCATCCGTATGTTTATCGTAATGCTTTATTTTTAGAACTCGATGGCTGCGTAGAAAATCGCAAACAAGCCGTCCACGACAATCACCACAAAAATCGATTTCACCACCGATGAGGTAACGCGACGACCCAGTGATTCTGCGCTGCCTTTTACCTTCATACCCTCAACCGAGGCCATGATACCGATAATCATCGCCATGAACGGCGCTTTAATCAGACCCGCAAGATAGGTTGAAGTCACAATCGCGTCACGCAACCGGCTCATAAAAGCTTCCGGCGGAATGCCCGAATAGGCCCATGCAACAAAACCGGCACCGGCCAAAGCGGCCAGATCGGCAATGATTGTCAGCATTGGCAGAACAATCACCAGCGCCACCAGTCGCGGAAACACCAGCACACCAACGGGATTGAGACCAATAACCGTCAGCGCATCGGTTTCCTCGCGCATTTTCATCGAGCCGATTTCCGCGGTGATCGCGCTGCCGGATCGCCCTGCAATCATAATCGCAGTGAGCAACACCCCGATTTCACGCAGTACGAGAATACCGACCAGATCGACCACGAAAATTTCTGCACCGAAATAGCGCAACTGAAAGGCGCCCTGCTGGGCGATAATCGCACCGATAATCGTCGACATCAGCAAGACAACAGGAATCGCGCCGACGCCCATTCGGTCAATCTGATTGACGATAGCTGCATAGCTGATGCCGTTGCCGCGACCGGACTTCATCTGCGAACCGCGGATCGTCGCGCCAAGAATATGCATCGACATCAAAAAATCATCGCGTGCCGCATACATGAAGCGGCCGAGCTTATCGAGCAGAGCAATTGCAAAAAACGGACGGCGGTGTTTTTCAGGCAGCTGATAGCGCTCAACCGCAGCGCCGACCTCTTCCAGCAACGGTGTCCAGCTCGGGCGGATATTATCAATATGCACACTGATCTGCTGTTTGCTCAGCGCAACGCGCAGACGCTCAATCAGCCATGCTCCGGCCGTATCGAGACCGGATATGTCACCCATATCCACTTTCACAACCGGTGCCTGCATTTTATCTGCAAGACCGCTTTCCAGCTTGCGCATCTGATTATCAACGCGGGCGACAGTCAGCGACGTCCAGCGGCCGGATAAAGAGATAATAGTCGCGCCATCATCCGCCACCACATTAATTTCGGGTGCGGATGCAGGGCTGCTACTTGTTTTACCCGTTTTATCGGTCAACATGCGTCTTCCAAAACCTGAGTCTGTTTGGAAATAACCGGATCAGATATGCACCGGATTACTTCCATCCCTTCTGCAAATATCCAAGTCTATCAGCTTTCTGATAATCCCGAACGCCTGCACCAATATGATTTATCTGCACTATACCAGGCGTAAATTTCTATAATTACGGACAGTACCAATGCAATATAATCTAAACCTGCTTATTGAGCGCTACCCGATTGCAGGGAAATTTACAATCTCGCGCGGCTCCAAAACCGAAGCAGTGGTCGTAGTGTGTGAATTGAGTGACGGTATTCACAGCGGTCACGGCGAATGTGTGCCTTATGCCCGTTACGGCGAAAGCATCGAATCAGTCAGCGAACAAATTCATGCGATTGAGCCTTTACTGAAACAAGGCGGCTCGGCAGAAAGCCTGCGTCTGAAATTGCAATCCTTTATGCCTGCCGGTGCCGCACGCAATGCCGTAGACTGCGCTTTGTGGGATTTGCAGGCAAAACAATCCGGCACGACAGTTGCTGCTTTGCTCAATATTGCACCGCGTCCGCTGATTACTGCGATCACCGTCTCCATTGATACGCCGGAAGCTATGGCCGCAGCCACTGCAAAACTCGCACATCATCCGCTGATTAAAGTGAAAATCGGCGGTGAGAATGATGCTGCGCGTATTCGTGCCGTGCGGGAAGCCGCACCAAAAGCACAAATCATTCTGGATGCCAATGAAGGCTGGAATGCGGATAATTTTGCCGGAAATATCAATGTGGCCGCAGAATGCGGGATTGCACTGATCGAACAGCCGCTGCCTTCATCCGATGACAGCTATCTGTTACAGGCCAGCCGCCCTGTGCCGGTCTGCGCTGATGAAAGCGCCCATACATCTGAAGGTCTGGAAAAGCTGAAAGACCGCTATGATGCGGTGAATATCAAGCTGGATAAAACCGGCGGCCTGACTGAAGCACTGGTCATGCGTGACAAAGCCCGTTCTCTTGGCCTGCAAGTGATGGTCGGCTGCATGGTTGGTTCGTCTCTCGCGATGGCACCTGCCCTGATGGTGGCGCAGGATTCGGATTTCGTCGACCTCGACGGCCCGCTCCTGCTGGCGCGTGACCGTGAACCGGCATTGCATTATGACGGGACAACTGTCTCCCCGCCTCTGCCTGAATTGTGGGGTTAACCGGATTTCGGTTAAGCGCGATTTCACTCTGACTGAGACATAATCGCGCTCCCCTTTCGGCTACAGGCCGCAAAAGCGTATTTTTTGATTTTTACAGTGCCGAATGAGCAGTCTGTGATTTGTAACTTGCCCGAATATCCCATATACGACCTTATTCCTACAAAATGGCACGCTTGTCCGAAGCGCCTCCCTTTGAGACAAATGCGCCAGAGTGTTTTTGGTTAATGTAGTTTGGGCAGATCATTGCGGAAAAGAAATAAGTCCGGCGGACTGATTTCCCCGCACAAGCGGAACCCGCTTTTGCTTAACTGCTTAGCTGTCACGGGGATGACTACCCCAATCGTCTGACTGGACAAGAATTATATGACAAAAAAATCATCCAACGACACGAATAACACCGGCACCGCACAGGTATCCGGCACAGACAGAAAATTCTCGGATTTTGAAGAAGCGGCACTGTTTTACCACCGCTCGCCAAAGCCGGGTAAGCTGGAAATCCAGCCAACAAAAACACTCGGCAATCAGCGCGATCTGGCACTGGCCTATTCCCCGGGTGTTGCAGCTCCTTGTCTTGCTATTCAGGATGATCCGGCACTGGCTGCCGATTATACTGCCCGCGCCAATCTGGTTGCGGTTATTTCCAACGGTACAGCCGTTCTCGGTCTCGGCAATATCGGCCCGCTGGCTTCCAAGCCGGTGATGGAAGGTAAAGCCGTATTGTTCAAAAAATTTGCCGATATTGATGTTTTCGACATTGAAATCGACTCGCTCAAAGTCGAGCGTATGGTTGATGTGATCTCCGCGCTGGAACCAACCTTCGGCGGCATCAATCTGGAAGATATCAAAGCGCCGGAATGTTTCGAGGTTGAAGAACAGCTCCGCGCTAAAATGAATATTCCGGTTTTCCACGACGACCAGCACGGCACAGCGATTATCGTAGCCGCAGCCGTTATGAATGGTCTGGAACTGGCCGGCAAAGATATCACCAAAGCCAAAATTGCGGTTTCCGGCGCCGGTGCGGCAGCACTTGCATGCCTTAACCTGCTGGTCAGCCTTGGTGCACAGCACAAGAATATCTGGGTCAGCGATCTGGAAGGCGTTGTCTATAAAGGCCGTAACGAGCTGATGGACCGCTGGAAAGAGGTCTATGCTCAGGATACTGATGCACGCACACTGAATGACATTATTGCGGATGCGGATGTATTCCTCGGCGTGTCTGCTGCAGGTGTATTGAAGCCGGAAATGGTTGCCAAAATGGCGCCTACCCCGCTGATTATGGCTCTGGCCAATCCGAAGCCGGAAATCATGCCGGAAGAAGCCCGTGCTGTGCGTGAAGATGCAATCATCTGCACAGGCCGTTCGGACTATCCGAACCAGGTGAACAATGTTCTCTGCTTCCCGTATATTTTCCGCGGTGCGCTGGATGTCGGTGCAACAGCCATCAATGAAGAAATGAAAATGGCTGCGGTGAAAGCGATTGCTGCTCTCGCCCGCGAAGAAGTATCCGATGTGGCAGCCCGTGCCTATTCCGGTGACACACCGGTTTTTGGTGCCAATTATCTGATTCCGTCGCCGTTTGATCCGCGTCTGATCCTGCGTATTGCTCCGGCAGTGGCAGAAGCTGCTATGGAAACCGGTGTGGCAACCCGCCCGATCACCGATATGGAAGCCTATATCGACCGTCTCAACCGCTTCGTGTTCCGCTCCGGCCTGATTATGAAGCCGGTCTTTGCTGCGGCACGCCGCTCCGCAGACAAGAAACGCGTTATCTATGCCAATGGTGAAGAAGAACGCGTATTGCGTGCCGCTCAGGTGGTGCTGGAAGAAGGCATTGCGCAGCCGATCCTTATCGGCCGTCCGAATGTGATCGAAACCCGTCTGCAGCGCTATGCGCTGAAAATCAAACCGGGCGTTGATTTTGAAATCATCAATCCGGAAGATGATCCGCGTTACCGTGACTATGTTGATCTGATGCATAAGCTGACCGGCCGTCAGGGTATGACACCGGAAGCCGCCCGTTCCATCGTGCGCACCAATCCGACTGTGATTGCTGCTCTGGCCATGATGCGCAATGAAGCCGATGCGATGATCTGCGGTCTCGAAGGCCGTTTTGAACGTCACCTGACGCTGGTCAAACAGATTCTCGGTGTTCAGACCGGCCTGCATGATCTTTCCACACTCAGCCTGCTGATCTCCTCACGCGGTACCCTGTTCTTTACAGATACCTATGTGACCATTGATCCGAGCGCTGAAGAAATCGCGGAAATGACCATTCTGGCGGCCAAGGAAATCCGTCGTTTCGGTATTGAGCCGAAGGCAGCCCTGCTGTCGCATTCCAACTTTGGTTCGCGCGATTCAAAAAGTGCAGCCAAAATGCGTCAGGCCTGCGCAATTCTGCAAGAACGCGCACCGGAGCTGGAAGTGGATGGTGAAATGCATGGTGACGCGGCTCTGTCGCAGTTCCAGCGTGACCGCGTCTTCCCGAATTCCCGTCTGAAAGGCGAAGCCAATCTGCTGGTCTTCCCTAATCTGGATGCCGCGAATATCACCATGAATGTGCTGAAGACCGTGACCGATGCCCTGCATGTCGGCCCGATCCTGCTTGGTGCAGCCCGTCCTGCGCATATTCTCACACCGTCGGTTACATCGCGCGGCATTGTGAATATGACAGCACTGGCCGTTGTTGAGGCTTCACAGCGCACAACAGCCTGATTTCAGAGCGTATCCCGAATAGAAATGCTCTAATCTAAAATAATTAAACGCCGCATCGTTTCAAAAAATGATGCGGCGTTTTTTGTTGATGTAAAAATCTCAATCTGATGCATCAATAAAGTGCTAAAAATTACAATTATTATTGAATAATCAATAATTTACACGTCATTTACCATCAATATTCATACTCTTCTCATTAGCAGTTCAGATTATTTAAGCGGAGTATTTCATGTCTTCATCAATCCATTTCAAAATAGCAGCTTTCCAATTTTCATCATTTAAAGCCGTGTTGGTTGCAGCCACACTTATATTTGCAAGCAGTCCTGCAATTTCACAGAACCTGTCTGATGGTCGTATATGCCGTGTCTATGAGCAGGATTTGCGCAATCTTGATTATCATACCAGCCTGAATGCGCGGCAGGCCAAACGCTACCAACAGCTGAGCCAGATGCAGCGGCAGGCCAATAGTGATGCCAGACGCTATTCCTGCAATCCGGGACCATTCAGCAATGGTTCCGCTTCAGAAGAATGCCGCTATATACGCGCTTCCCAACATCGTATCGAAAGCGCCTTACAGCAGATTTCCCGTGCAGCGGCAACACCACAGCAGAGACATCTGCGGCAGGCAATCTATACAGATATGCGTCGCTATAATTGCCGCAGCCCGCAAGAGCTTGAACGGCTGATGAAAGAAAACCGCGCTGTCACCACAACACGCAAGCGCATTAAACAGACTTATAAAAAGCCGAAAACTGTCAGGCAGGCCGCATTGCAGCAGCCAGCCGTCTTCGTACCTGCGGAAAACATAACCAGCACCACGGATCTGATACCGGTCAAGGCAACCGCCAGTGTCGGCAAATCACCCTTCTCCATTCCGGCAGCACCCGCGATGAAACATACAAAAGCGGCGGAGAAATCCCCGCCGCTTATTCAGGAAGCCGTTGATTATGTGCCTGATCCGGCGATCAGGCGCGTCGGGCCAGCGTATTTTCCCGCCCAATAAGCGGCAAGAGATCAGCCAGCTCAGGGCCGGAAGCAACACCGGTCAGTGCCAAACGCAAAGGCATGAACAATGTTTTGCCTTTGCGGCCGGTAGCGGCTTTCACAGCCTCTGTCCAGACTTTCCAGACATCACTGCCCCATGGTGATTCCGGCAGCAGATCGAAAGCCTGCGCGATGAAATCCTTGTCTTCATTGGCCACTGCATCACTGAAAGGCTCGGTGCGATTGACCACTTCCCACCACTGCGCAGCATCCTGCACATGGTCGATATTACCACGTACAGTTGCCCAGAAGGCTTCAGCTTTGTCGCCGGAAATATCCAAGGCTGCCAGACGCGGTTCAACATCGGCAAATTCCAGATGATGGATCAAAGCGCGGTTGAGACCGGTCAGATCAGCCGGATCGAATTTGGCATTGGATTTTGATGCATGGGACGGTTCATAGCGTGCCGCCAGTTCTTCCATAGTTGCAATCGGCTCAACATTATCCGATGTACCGGTCAGCACCGCCAGAGAAGCAACCGCCATAGGCTCCACACCGGCTTCGCGCAAACTACCAACCGACAAAGCACCGGAGCGCTTGGACAGGCCTTCACCGCTTGTTGTAGTCAGCAGATTATGATGACCGAAGACCGGCACCACATCGCTCAGTGCGCGGAAAATTGCAATCTGCGCACCGGTATTGGTCACGTGGTCATCGCCACGGATAATATGGGTAATGCCCATATCAATATCATCCACCACCGATGGCAGCGTATAGAGATAGGTGCCGTCTTCACGCACCAGTACCGGATCAGACATGGAAGCCAGATCAACAGTCTGTGGGCCGCGCACCAGATCATCCCAATGCACTTCTGTGCGTTCGGTTTCAAATGGTGTTGTTTTGAAATTCGGCAGCAGAAAACGCCAATGCGGCTTACGGCCTTCAGCTTCAAAAGCGGCTTTCTGCTCATCCGTCAGCTTAAGCGCATCGCGGCCATAGACCGGTGGCAGACGGCGGGTCAGGCGCAATTTACGGCGCAGTTCCAGCTCTTCTGCTGTTTCATAACAGGCATAGAGCAGACCGGCAGCTTTAAGCTTTTCAACGGCAGCATCATAAACGGCAAAACGCTTGGACTGATATTCGACGCGGGATGGTTTGATGCCCAGCCAATCAATATCACGGGCAATCGCTTCTGCATATTCTGATCGAGAGCGCTCCACATCCGTATCGTCGTAACGCAGGATGAATTGCCCCTTATTCTTCAGCGCAAACAGCCAGTTATAAAGCGCCGGACGGGCATTGCCGATATGGATATAGCCGGTCGGCGACGGTGCAAAACGAACGATTACAGTCATAATTTTCTTCTTTGTTTTTTGTATTAATGCCGGTCGCGGAAGCGGTTGGTTATCGGATAACGACGGTCGCGGCCAAAATTCTTGGTGGTAATCTTCACACCCGGCGCCGATTGTCTGCGCTTATATTCAGCGATGTAAAGCAGGTGCTCCACACGCTCGACCACAGCGCGATCATAGCCCTCAGCGACAATCTCATCCACACTGCGCTCATGTTCAACCAGCGCCTCCAAGACCGCATCCAGAACCGGATATGGCGGCAGGGAGTCCTGATCGGTCTGATTATCGCGCAGTTCCGCACTCGGCGCCTTGTCGATGATATTTTGCGGCACGACCACGCCTTCAGGTCCCATAGCACCTTCCGGCAGATGATGATTGCGCCAGTCGGCCAGCGCATAGACCTGCATCTTGTAGAGGTCTTTGATCGGATTAAAACCACCATTCATATCGCCATAGAGCGTGGCATAGCCGACAGCCATTTCCGATTTATTGCCGGTGGTCACAACCATCGAGCCGAATTTGTTGGAAATCGCCATAAGAATAACGCCACGGGCGCGGCTCTGCAGATTTTCTTCCGTGACGCCGCTCTCAGTACCGGCGAACAGTGGTTGCAGCACATTGAGAAAGCCCTCAACAGGTTCTGCAATCGGCACGATGTCATAACGGCATCCAAGTGCTTCAGCGCAGTCTTTAGCGTCTTTAAGCGACATTTCAGAGGTATAGCGATAAGGCAGCATCACTGTATGCACGCGGTCTTTACCCAGAGCATCAACAGCCAGCGCCGCACAGATTGCTGAGTCCAGACCGCCGGACAGGCCAAGCACGACGCTTTTAAAACCGTTTTTGTTCACATAATCACGCAGGCCATGCATACAGGCAAGATAGTCCGCCTCTTCACCTTCCGGCACCCAGTTGCGGTCGCCGTCTGCACAAGACCAGCCATCCGCACCGCGTGTCCAGTCACTCATGGAGACCAGTTCTTCAAACTGCGGCAGTTGCACCGCCAGATGATGATTAGCATTGATAACAAATGAACCGCCATCGAACAGCAACTCATCCTGCCCGCCGGTTTGGTTGGCATAGATCAGCGGCAGACCGGTTTCGACAACCTGACGTACAGCTATCTGATGGCGCACTTCCATTTTGGAGCGGTGATATGGCGAGCCATTCGGCACCAGCAGAATTTCCGCGCCGCTCTCTGCCAGCGTTTCACACACGCCGAGCTCACCCCAGATATCTTCGCAAACCGGAATACCTAAACGCACACCACGGAAATTCACCGGCCCCGGCATAGCGCCAGCCTGAAAATTGCGCTGCTCGTCAAACTCACCGTAATTCGGCAGGTCAACTTTGAAACGCTCGGCAATGACCTTACCACCATCCAGCACCATCACCGCATTATGCAGACCGGTAACGCGCTGCAAAGGCGTGCCGATAATCACTCCCGGTCCGCCGTCAGCGGTTTCCAGCGCAAAGGCCTGCACTGTTTTTTCACAGGCTTTTACAAAAGCAGGCTTGGAAACCAGATCTTCCGGCGGATAGCCGCAGATGAACAATTCAGTAAACAGGATCAGGTCAGCCTTGGCATCAGCCGCAGTTTTGCGGGCTGCGCGCGCCTTGACAAGATTGCCCTGAAGATCGCCCATAACCGGATTCAGCTGGGCGATTGCGATACGTAATTTATCGGGAGATGTGGTCTGTGTGCTCATAGCACAAGCATTACCGCGACTGCCTTTTTCTTGCAATGAGAAACGGGGGCAGATCAGTGAATACAGGCACCCATATCATTATTTAAGCAGAAAAAATCAGCGGTCGCACAAGCGGCCAGAGATGATAAATCCAGATGGTTGCACACATGATCGACGCGATCAGCACCGCAAGTGAGCCTGCATCTTTGGCAATCTGAATATCTTTCTTGAAATCACGGCTGATAGCGTTGCAGGTAGCTTCAACGGACGTATTGATGACTTCCACCAGCAACAGAAATAATACCGCGCCGACCAGCAACAGATAGGCTGCCATATCCGCAGCCACAAACCATGCCACAGGCAGAGAGACAAGCAGCAGAAGCAGTTCCTGCTGCACCGGCTTTTCATGGCGCGCCAGATGGTTCAGCGACCGCATAGAATTGATAAATGCTTTAAAAATGCGTTCCATATTGCCCCGCAATAAACCGGAAATCATAAAAATACGGGCGGGAAACCAAGCCCCGCCCGTATAGTTTTATCTATTGAAAATCAGGCATTTGCCGCGATTTTCTGAGGTTGTGAATCACGGTCTTTCTTCAAAAGTTCCGCCACGAGGAATGCCAGCTCCAGAGCCTGATCCGCATTGAGGCGCGGGTCGCAATGGGTGTGGTAACGGTCGGACAGGTCTTCTGCAGAAATGGCGCGTGCACCACCGGTGCATTCGGTCACATTCTTACCGGTCATTTCGATATGAATACCACCGGCATGAGTGCCTTCGGCCTGATGCACTGCAAAGAAGCTCTGAACTTCTTTCAGAATACGGTCAAACGGACGGGTCTTATAACCCGCAGCAGTAATCGTATTGCCATGCATCGGATCGCAGGACCAGACAACCTTACGGCCTTCCTTCTCAACCGCACGGATCAGACGCGGCAGATGATCTTCCACTTTGTCATAGCCGAAACGGGCAATCAGGGTCAGACGACCGGCTTCATTTTCCGGATTCAAACGGTCAATGAGGCGCAGCAGATCATCAGCTTCCAGCGACGGACCGCATTTCATACCGATCGGGTTCTTGATACCACGGCAATATTCAATATGCGCATGATCCAGCTGACGGGTACGGTCGCCGATCCACATCATGTGGCCGGATGTGCCATACCAGTCACCCGAGGTTGAATCCACACGGGTCAGCGCTTCTTCATAGCCAAGCAGCAGAGCTTCGTGGCTGGTGTAGAAATCGGTTTCACGCAGCGCATGATTGCTGTCTGCGGTAATGCCGATAGAGCGCATGAAATTGATGGTCTCGGAAATGCGGTTGGCAACGGCAACATAACGCTCGTTCTGCGGGCTGTCCGAAACAAAGCCGAGCGTCCATTTATGCACGTTTTCCAGATTGGCATAGCCACCCTGTGCGAAAGCACGCAACAGGTTGAGCGTTGCCGCAGACTGGCGGTAAACCATTTCCTGACGGTTCGGATCCGGAATGCGCGATGCTTCATTGAACTCGATACCGTTGATGACATCACCACGGTAAGAAGGCAGTTCCACACCATTCACGGTTTCCATGTCGCTTGAGCGCGGCTTGGCAAACTGACCGGCAATACGGCCAATTTTAACAACAGGCTGTGATCCGCCGAAAGTCAGCACAACAGCCATCTGCAAAAACACGCGGAAAAAGTCGCGGATATTGTCCGCGCCATGTTCCGCAAAGCTTTCTGCACAATCGCCACCCTGTAAAAGGAAGGCGCGACCTTCAGCCACTTCGGCCAGTTGCCTGGTAAGCTTGCGCGCTTCCCCTGCAAAAACCAAAGGCGGATATGTACGCAGACGAGCCTCGACATCGGCCAAAGCCTGCGCGTCCGGATAAGAAGGCACTTGCTTAATCGGCATGCCTCTCCAGGATTGCGGTGTCCAGTTCTTCGTCATTATAGCACCTGTAATATATTCTGATTTTATTTAGAGTTATCCCCTGCTGCACCGCACCATTGCAGTAACAGCCTTGCGTATATAGTCCACCGGAAGACAATGTACCAGCCGCAATTAAGCCGACAGGCTCCAGCCTTGTCATTTTTGCCAAGATTTAAGTCACATCTTGTAATTTTATGACGAAATCCATCAAAACTCACAAAAAAACCGGCGATTACCACCGCCGGTCTGTCACTCTGTCTCATTTGCGATACAAATAATCAGCCCTGACGTTGCCCTTTGACCAGCCTGTAGCTTGGTGTGTACATGGTCACGAACTCCTCCGCAGCGGAAGGGTGCAGCGCCATTGTGCGGTCAAAATCATCTTTTGTCGCTGCCGCTTTCAAAGCAATACCAAGCAGCTGCGCCATTTCACCGGCATCCGGCCCGAGCACATGGGCACCCAGCACTTTACGCGTATCCCCATCAACAACCAGCTTGGTCAGCATTTTCTCATAGCGTCCGGCCAGCGTATTGCGCATCGGGCGGAAATGCGCGCGATAGATTTCAACATTGGCATATTGCTTCGCCGCCTCTTCCTCCGACATGCCAACAGTGCCGATTTCCGGCTGCGAAAAGACAGCGGTCGGGATCAGCTCATGGTCAGGGCGCATCGGATTGCCCTTAAATGCCGTTTCAAGGAAGCACATAGCCTCATGAATGGCGACAGGCGTCAGCTGAACACGATTGGTCACATCACCGACAGCCCAGATATTCTCCACATTGGTATGGGAATATTCGTCAACAATGATCGAACCGTCTTCCGCTTGTTTCACACCGGCATTTTCGAGGCCAAGCCCCTTGGTATTCGGTACGCGGCCGATTGCCTGCAGCACCTGATCGGCAGCCAGCACTTCACCATTGCTCAGTGTAACACTCAGACGGTGCTCACCTTCGGCTTCTGCAACTGAGGTAATATTGGCTTCCGTGACAATACGGATGCCTTTTTCAATCATCGCCTCAGTAACCAGCCGGAACAGATCGCCGTCAAAACGGTGCAAAATCTGTTTGCCGCGATAGACCAGCGTGGTTTCAACACCCAGACCGTTGAAAATACCGGCAAATTCAACGGCAATATAACCGCCGCCCTGAATAGTAATCGACTTTGGCAGCTTAGCCAGATCAAAAACCTGATCGGAATTGATGCAAAGCTCGTGCCCAGGCATGGCATCATCCATAAACGGATGACCACCGGTCGCGATCAGAATGGTTTCCGCAGTAACAGTTTTGCCGCTACCGACCAGTTCAATCGTATGGGCATCTTTCAGCACGGCACGATAAGGCAGAATCTCCGTCTTCGCATTATTCAGCCCCTTGGTATAAAGGCCTTCAAGACGGGTGATTTCAGCTTCTTTATTGGCAACCAGCTTTGACCAGTCAAAACTGGTTTCGCCGACAGTCCAGCCATAACCTGCAGCATCACTGAAATGTTCCGGAAACTGGGATGCATAGACATAAAGCTTTTTCGGTACGCAGCCGCGGATCACACAAGTGCCGCCCATGCGAAACTCTTCTGCCAGCCCGACGCGTTTTCCCATAGCTCCGGCAAGACGCCCTGCCCGAACACCGCCGGAACCGCCGCCGATCACAAACAGGTCATAGTCATAACTGGTCATTTTAGTCTCCGAATTTTTTACGCGTTATCCGAATATGTTACCGGCACAATGGCTTAACAAGAGGAACCGTTACAGAACGTTACAACAGTCAAATTTGAGATTGAATCGTTGAAACCGATGTAACTCATTGTTTTTACGTATCATCCCACACAGTTTTGCTAGAAATGCCGAAAAGTCACAAGCTCAACGTGCCAAATAATATGCAATAAAAAAGCCCGGCACTCAGACCGGGCTTTTTCTGTCATTGAGACTGAATTATTCAGCAGCAGCCGGAGCTGCACTGCCGGCGGCTTTCGCCAGCACTTCACCAACCTGCATGGCCAGATCACGGGCAACGCCGTTCTGCCAGACTTCAGCAGCCTTCAGCACTTCACGGGTTACAATCGGGCCTTCGGAAATCAGCTTCTTACCGGCTTCGGATGTATAGAAGCCGCTGATTGCTTTCAGTTCATCTTCACTGAAAGAATTTGCATAGGCACGGGCAGCTTCGGTTTCCAGATCGGAGCGGCGGGCAGCCAGTGCCAGAGCCTTATCATCAACTGTTTTGGTGATGATTGCTTCGAGATTCGGGTCTTTCTGGATCAGCTCAGATTTCAGAGCCTGTGCTGCACGTGGCAGAATGCCGTCAAACTGTTCGGTAGCGCCGATTGCAGCAATTGCAGCACGCGCGGCTGCCAGATGAGACTGCGAAGCCTCCTGAGCCTGCGCGAGATTGACACCAGCCAGTACTGTAAGCGCCGCCAGCGGCGCAATAAGACGGCGATAGCCAGTTGCCTTGGTCATATGGTCAATACTCCGTTTTTTATTCACTTTACACCGTTCTGTACGGCGTGAAATCTGTTTGTTCCGGCAATAGCCGACAGATATGTATTTAAAATTACGACAATGTACGGATGCCTGATGTGCCTGCAATAATCGCAGCACGCGCAAGCCCGATAAACAAACCATGCTCTACAACACCCGGAATGGCGAAGAGTGCGTCTGATAATGCTTTTGTATCCGGAATACGGCCAAAAGATGCATCAAGAATATAATGTCCGCCGTCCGTTACGAAAATTTCGCCGTCTTTCATGCGAAGATTCAACGGCGCTTCCAATCCGAGACCGGCAATAGCCTTTTCAATTGCCAGCTTTGTTGCGGCCAGACCAAAACGATTCACTTCAACCGGCAGCGGGAAGCGGCCGAGTGTGTCCACAACTTTTGATTCGTCAGCAATAACGATCATAGCATCAGATGCGGCAGCGACAATTTTCTCGCGCAATAAAGCACCGCCGCCGCCCTTAATCAGCGACAGATCGCCATCCACTTCATCTGCACCGTCGATAGTGAGATCAAGATGCGGGGTTTCTTCCAGCGTAGTCAGCGGAACGCCCAGTTCAGTGCACAAAGCAGCGGTGCGTTCAGAAGTCGGCACGCCGATGATTTCGAAGCCTTCAGCCACCTTAACGGCCAGCAAACGCACGAATTCCTCAGCTGTGGAGCCGGTACCGATACCGAGCTTCATACCGCTTTTCACATGGGTTAAAGCCTCAGCGGCGGCGGCAATTTTCAACTGACGCGGATCAACTGAACTCATAAATCTGCTTCCCGTATTTCCATTTGCAGCTTTGGCTGCGAAACGCTTTATGCCTTAACAGGCCACACGCGGTAGTCGCGCAAAACACCGTTAATACTGCTTATTTCCGCACTGCTGTAGCACGAGCATCACGCGCGGCAAATATATTATTGTTCCCATTTCATCTATTTAGCGAAAAAGACTATCAATAAGCCGCATTTCAGGTAGGTTTTGCCAATGCCGCACACTTTCCGTGCCGTGTTCTGTAAAATAGTGATAAGCCAAAGGGCAGATATGTCTCATTCCTCCGCAACCACCACAGCGCAACCCGTTATCGTCTTTGATCTCGACGGCACATTGGTAGATACAGCTCCGGATTTGCTCGACAGCCTCAATCACTGCCTGATTGCCGGTGGTCTGACACCTGCCGATCCGGTCTCTCTGCGTAAATTTGTCGGCTCCGGCGCGAAAGTGATGATTGAGCGTGCTTATCAGGCACAGAACCGTCAGCTGACGGATGAGGATATGAAGCAGCTGTTTGCCCTGTTTATGGAGCATTATAACGGCAATATGCCGGGCAAGTCAGCCTTTTATCCGGGTGTACTAAACAGTCTCGACCGGCTGAGTGCCGCAGGTTATGTCCTTGCTGTCTGCACCAACAAGTTTGAAATCAGTGCCAAGGCATTGCTGGAGCGCATGGGTGAAGCGCATCGCTTTGCCGCGATCTGCGGACAGGATACCTTCCCGTACCGCAAGCCTGATCCGCGCCATCTGACGGATACAATTGCACAAGCCAAAGGTGACCGTTATCAGGCGGTTATGGTTGGCGACAGCCGCGCCGACATTGACGCGGCCAAAGCTGCCGGTATTCCGGTGATTGCCGTTGATTTCGGCTATACCGATCTGCATGTCTCGCATTTTGAGCCAAGCCGCATCATCTCACATTTTGACGAGATGACATTGGATATGATCAGCGACTTGCTGGAGGCTGCAAAAGAAGCTGCTGAATAATTTTATACGACCTGTGGGCACTATGACCGGTAAGCAGAATATTCAAGCTACTCAATCCTTTGGCAAAACCATTGATTTTGGCAAAACTGCCTCTGATTACCGGAATTTTCGTGCCGGTTTTCCGCCGGAGTTTTTCGACGCTTTAAGTGTAAAAAACTATATCAAACCTAAACAGACAGCGCTTGATATTGGCACGGGAACCGGCACCGTCGCCCGCGGCCTTGCACAAAAAGGACTGATTGTTACCGGTGTTGATCCGGCGCAGGCTTTGCTTGATGAAGCTGCAGAACTGGACAGAGACACAGGAGTTAACATCCATTACCGGACAGGCTCAGCCGAGAGCCTTACCGAAGCGAATAATAGTTTTGATCTTTTGACAGCCGGACAATGCTGGCACTGGTTTGATCGTCCGAAAGCGGCTCAAGAAGCAAAACGGGTTCTGAAACCTCATGGCCGTATCATTATCGCTCATTTCGACTGGTTGCCCTTTGCAGGGAATGTTGTTGAAGCAACAGAACAGCTTATTCTGAAATACAATCCGAAATGGACAATGGGCGGTGGCAGCGGAATTTATCCGCAATGGTTACAGGACTTGGCAGAAGCTGGTTTCTCTACGATTGAAACCTTCTCTTTTGATCTGCCGGTTTATTACAGCCATGAAGCATGGCGCGGACGTATTCGTGCAAGCGCGGGTGTAAAAGCCAGCCTGTCAGCTGAAGAAACGGTTCGTTTTGACAGTGAACTCTCTCAAGCTTTACTGAAAGGCTTTCCTGAAGACCCTCTGGCAATTCCCCATCGGGTCTGGGCTGTCACAGCACTCAACACAAAATAAAAAAGCGGGATTTCTCCCGCTTTTTTATTGCCTGTTACAGAGGCGAAATATCGCCTTTGGCCCATTCTGCTGTTGTCTCTTCAAAGAAGTCATTGAAGCGGCCTGCCTCAATCGCATCGCGGATACCCTGCATCAGATATTGGTAATAATGCAGATTATTCCATGTCAGCAGCATACCGCCCAGTGCTTCATTGGATTTCACCAGATGATGCAGATAGGCGCGGCTATATTGGCTCGATGCCGGACAGGTAGACATTTCATCCAGCGGGCGATGATCTTCCGCATGACGCGCATTGCGCAGGTTCACCTTACCACGACGGGTAAAGGCCAGACCATGACGGCCTGCACGGGTCGGCATAACGCAGTCGAACATATCAATGCCGCGCGCAACCGACTTCAGCATATCGTCCGGCGTACCAACACCCATCAGATAGCGCGGCTTCTCATGCGGCAGGATCGGACAGGTCACATCCAGCATATCCAGCATTACCTGCTGCGGCTCACCAACAGCCAAACCACCAACGGCATAGCCTTTGAGATCCATATCCTTCAGCGCCTGCGCAGATTGCTCGCGCAGCTGCACATTATCGCCGCCCTGCACGATACCGAACATCGCCTTGCCCGGCTGATCGCCGAAGGCCACCTTACAACGTTCTGCCCAGCGCAATGACAGTTCCATCGCCTTTTGCATCACATTGAAGGATGCAGGCAGTGCCGTACATTCATCGAGCTGCATCTGGATATCGCTATCAAGCAGTCCCTGAATTTCAATGGAACGCTCCGGCGACATTTCATAAGCGCGGCCGTCAATATGCGAACGGAAAGTTACGCCCTGCTCTGTCAGCTTGCGCAGCTGCGCCAGTGACATCACCTGAAAACCGCCGGAATCGGTCAGGATTGGCCCCTGCCAGCCGCCAAACTCATGCAAACCGCCAAGGCGTGCCACGCGCTCGGCACCCGGGCGCAGCATCAGGTGATAGGTATTGCCGAGAATGATATCAGCACCAAGGTCTTTGACCTGATCCATATACATGGCTTTAACGGTGCCTGCGGTGCCAACCGGCATAAAGGCCGGTGTGCGGATAGTGCCGCGCGGCATAGTAATTTCACCGCGCCGTGCTTTGCCGTCTGTTGCCAGCACTTTAAATTCAAAATTTTCACTAGTCATATCAAAATCTCTTAGTATTATTTTTCGCAGTTTCGGACGGAAAACCGGCTTCCACTTTTCCTGAAACTGCTCAGGCGTCGCGACGCGTCAGAAGGCTGGCATCGCCATAGGAATAAAACCGGTATTCATTGCTAATGGCATGGGCATAGGCCGCCTGCATTGTCTCGAAACCGCTGAAAGCCGAGACCAGCATGAACAATGTCGAGCGCGGCAGATGGAAGTTGGTCATCAGCATATCAATCGCGCGGAACTTATAGCCGGGGGTGATGAAGATATCGGTCGCGCCCGACCAAGGACGGATAATGCCGTCCTCACCGGTTGCACTTTCAATCAGGCGCAGCGATGTGGTGCCGACAGAGATAATCCGCCCGCCCCGCTCATGCACACGGTTAAGTGCTGCTGCGGTTTCCTCTGAGACATAGCCGATTTCCGCATGCATTTTGTGGTCGGCAGTATCATCAGCCTTAACCGGCAGGAAGGTGCCTGCACCTACATGCAGCGTTACAAAATGCTCTTCCACGCCCTTGGCGCGGATACGCTCCAGCAGTTCCGGAGTGAAATGCAGACCGGCAGTCGGTGCTGCAACAGCGCCCTCTTCACGCGCATAGACAGTCTGATAATCCTGTCTATCCTGCGCATCTTCCGCCCGTTTGGACGCGATATAAGGCGGCAGCGGAATATGCCCGACCGAAGCAATCGCTTCATCCAGCACGGCACCGGAGACATCAAACACCAGCAGCACTTCACCGCTGTCGTGCTTTTCTGCAACCAGAGCATCCAGCGTGCCTAAAAAACAGCTGGAACCCGAATGGCCGAAACGAATGCGCTCGCCTTCCTTCACGCGCTTTGCAGGGCGCAAAAATGCTTTCCAGCGGTCAGCGCCGGTGCGCATATGCAAGGTCGCACTCACGGTTGCGACTGTGCCGTCACGTTCGCGTGTGCCTTCCAGCTGCGCTGGAATAACTTTGGTATCATTGAAGACCAGCGCATCACCTTCGCGCAGCAAATCCGGCAGATCACCAACATGCAGATCCTGCAAAGGCTGATCCGGAATGACGCGCAACAGTTTTGCATGATCGCGCGGGGTAACCGGACGCAGCGCAATACGCTCTTCCGGCAGGTCAAAATCAAACAGATCGACGCGCATCACTGGCCTCAATTTCGGGGAGTTCAAATTTTTCAAGAATTCGCATTGCCCTGCAATACAGAACAGCGGGCAAAAAATAAAGGGCGCGTTACGGATTGAACCATAACGCGCCCTCAAATCAGCAAGCTGACAGATTAAATGTCGGCAGCGATTTTAGCTGAAGTGATTGAATCCGGATCAGTTACCGGCTCACCGCGCTTGATCTTGTCAACATTGTCCATGCCTTCGATAACCTGACCCCATACGGAGTACTGGCGATCCAGCCAAGGAGCATCAGCAAAGCAGATGTAGAACTGGGAGTTAGCCGAGTTCGGGTTCTGGCTGCGCGCCATCGAGCAGGTACCGCGTACATGCTTGGTGTTAGTGAATTCAGCTTTCAGGTCAGGTTTGTCCGAACCACCCATACCGGCGCGGGATGGATTAAAGCTGGAACCGCCCTGCTTACCGAACTTCACGTCGCCGGTCTGCGCCATGAAACCATCGATCACGCGATGAAATACTACGCCGTCATAAGCGCCTTCACGTGCCAGTTCTTTAATACGGGCAACATGACCTGGTGCCAGATCAGGGTAAAGTTCAATTGCAACAGTACCCTTGGTGGTTTCCAGTACCAGTGTATTTTCCGGATCTTTATAAGCCATAGGGCCTCTCCTGTATATTGTCAGACTGCTCAACCGGCAGTCCTGTTAGAATTTGAGCATTTCCTGCAAAGCCTGAACAAGCATCTCATCCCGTTCAGGAGCATTGGATAATGCGTAAGTCACAAACAGAATGCTTTTCGCCTAACAAAAAGCAATCTTATTTTTATTTACGATCAGCCAGAACAATGGCTTTAACGATACGGTCAGGATTATCAACCGCGCCATTGGCAGATTTGCTGCCTTTTTTGATTTTATCGACGGTTTCCATGCCGCTGACGACTTCGCCGACAACAGTATACTGGCCGTTCAGGAACGAGCCTTCATCAAACATGATGAAAAACTGCGAATTGGCAGAATCCGGCGATGAGCTGCGTGCCATGCCGACGGTGCCGCGCATAAATGGCTGCTTGGAGAATTCTGCCGGAATATTACCATAGGAAGAACCGCCGGTGCCTGCGCGACCCGGATTATAGTCTTTATCCGCATTACCGAACTCTACGTCACCGGTCTGCGCCATAAAGCCGTCAATCACGCGGTGGAACACAACGCCGTTATAAGCACCGTCGCGCACCAGTTTCTTGATCTGCTCTGCATGTTTCGGTGCCAGATCAGGACGCAGTTCAATAACGACATCACCGTCTTTCAGAGTCAGAACCACTGTATTTTCAGGGTCTGCGGCCTGCGCATTAACCGGCTGCAAAGCGGCAGTTGCTGAAAATGCGAGAAAGGCTGTGACAGCCAGAAATTTACGCAAAAAGGACATGATTTTTCCTGTGTGAAGCTAAATTCTTATTTTTTAAGCTTATGCTTTAGGGCTTTTTCGATAACAGGCGGCACGAAGCGGCTGACATCGCCCCCCATTGCCGCAATCTGGCGCACCAGTGTGGCAGTAATAAAACGCACATCGGGGGAAGCGGGCAAAAACACAGTCTGCACATCCGGTGCCATACCTGTATTCATACCGGCCATCTGCATTTCATAATCAAAATCAGTGGCATCGCGTAAACCGCGCACCATCAGCGTTGCGCTGAAACTTCTGGCAGTGTCCACCACCAGACCGCTGAAACTGGTATAATCAATACGGCTATTATCTTTGCCGAAAGCCTGCTCTCCGACCTCGCGCAGCAGCTCAACCCGCTCTTCAAAGCTGAACATCGGGGTTTTACCCGGATGGACGCCGATAGCGACAATCACCTTGTCAGCCAGCCCGAGAGCCCCGCGCAGAACATCAAGATGACCATTGGTGACCGGATCAAATGATCCTGCATAGAGAGCTGTTTTCATACCCTATGAATTAATCATTATACTGACCAATTTCAATCTCTAAAGCGAAGTACATAACGGGTTCAGCAAAGAGCGGAGCAAGAACCTCTCTAAGCCTCAGTCTTACATCAAAAGCATAGGTTTACGCGCTCCCAAAGTGAACCTAGCATGAATAGACCGGTCAGAAATAATTCAAGTGAAAACGCCTATATTACGGGCAACACAGTAACCGCACAGATCTCACATGCCACAAAATGAAAGATTTTATGCAACCTTTGTGTCGCTTGCGCGTAATATAAGCGAAAGGATAAAATGATGATGCTATTTATTCTCGCAATCTCAATGATCGTCGCGATGATGTTTGCAGCCATTATCCTGATGATCGAAGAAAGTGCCTCCAGGCGTCTGAGCAATCAGAAATCAGTCTTCGACCTGCGCTCTGTACGGCGTGTCGCCCGCGGCACCAGATCAAAGCGCATTACACACGCATAAGTGAAGTGATAATATCTTGGTTTCGCCTAAATCAGGCCTAAATAGATACAAAATACCTCTTTAATCAGAGGGCAGTTGCAGCCGGAACCTCCAGTCCAGGCTTTTATTTCAAGGCGGTGTGAGAAGACACCGCCTTTTTCTTTATGTGAGCACAATAAAAAACGCCCCGTCAAAATGACGGGGCGTTTTTTTGTCTCAGAGCTTATTCTGCGGCAGGTTCATCACCGCCCGTTTGGGGCGCTTCCTGAACCGGTGTCTGTTCACCGGCGGTTTCCGAGGTTTCATCCTCTTCATCATCGGTTTCAGAAATCCGTTCTACCGACACAACCTTTTCACCATCAGCGGTGTTAAAGATGGTTACGCCCTTGGTGGAGCGACCGGCAATGCGGATGCCGCCAACCGGCACACGGATCAGCTGACCGCCATCCGACACCAGCAGGATCTGGTCACTTGCTTCCACAGGGAACAGCGCAACCAGCGCACCGATTTCATCAGTCTTCGATGTATCAGTGGCGCGGATACCCTTACCGCCACGGCCGGAAATACGGAATTCATAGGACGAAGAACGCTTGCCGTAACCGAACTCGCTGACTGTCAGAACAGTCTGCTCATGGGCTTTCAGCTCTTCATAACGCTCATCATTGAGTTCCGCATCTTCGGTCACGTCTTCGCCGACGACTGCGATATCTTCCACATCATCCGAGCCAAGGCTGCGGCGCTCAGCAACAGCGCGCTTCAGATAGGCTGTACGCTCGGCCGGTGTCGCTTCCACATGCTCAAGAATAGCCATGGAGATAACTTTATCGCCGTCCGCAAGATTGATACCGCGTACACCAATCGAATTACGACCGGCAAAGACGCGCACATCATCCACACGGAAGCGGATACACTGGCCACCGGCAGCGGTGAGCAGCACGTCGTCATTAACCGTACAAGTATCGACCGAGAGGATTTCATCGCCCTCTTCTTCCAGCTTCATCGCAATCTTACCATTGCGGTTGACCTGAACGAAATCGGACAGCTTGTTACGGCGCACAGTACCGCGCGTTGTAGCGAACATCACGTCGAGTTCTGCCCAGCTTGCCTCATCCTCAGGCAACGGCATAATCGTGGTGATACGCTCACCCTGCTGCAAAGGCAGCATATTAATCAATGCCTTACCGCGGGATTGCGGAGTACCGATCGGCAGACGCCAGACTTTTTCTTTATAGACGATACCGCGCGAGGAGAAGAACAGTACCGGCGTATGGGTATTGGCCACAAACAGACGGGTAACAAAATCCTCGTCCTTCGTCGCCATGCCCGAGCGGCCTTTGCCGCCGCGGCGCTGTGCACGATAGGTATTCAGCGGCACGCGCTTGATGTAACCGGCATGGCTGACAGTAACGACCATATCTTCACGGGCGATGAGATCTTCATCATCCATTTCAGCGCCGCCAAGGGTCAGTTCAGTACGGCGTGGCGTGGCGAATTCATCACGAACCGCAGCCATTTCATCCTTAACAATGCCGAGAATGCGCTCACGCGACGCCAGAATAGACAGGTAGTCTTTGATTTCTTCGCCGATCTTGTTCAGTTCATCAGCGATTTCATCACGGCCGAGAGCTGTCAGGCGCTGCAGGCGCAGTTCAAGAATAGCGCGTGCCTGCTCTTCCGACAGGTTATAGGTGCTGTCATCATTCAGCACATGACGCGGATCGTCGATCAGACGGATCAGCGGTGCGATATCGGCTGCAGGCCAGCGACGTGTCATCAACTGCTCACGCGCCGTTGCAGGATCCGGCGCACGGCGGATCAGCGCAATAATTTCGTCGATATTGGCAACGGCAATCGCCAAACCAACCAAGACATGCGCACGTTCGCGGGCTTTATTCAGCAGGAACTTGGTGCGGCGGCTGACAACTTCCTCACGGAAATGCACAAACGCATTCAGCACTTCCATCAGGGTCAGAAGTTGCGGCTTACCACCATTCAGCGCCACCATATTGCAGCCGAAAGAGGTCTGCAGCGGGGTGTAGCGGTAAAGCTGGTTCAGCACCACATCAGCATTGGCATCGCGTTTCAGTTCAACAACCACACGGTAACCGTCACGGTCAGATTCGTCGCGCAGATCGGAAATGCCTTCAATACGCTTGTCGCGTACCAGTTCGGCCATTTTCTCGATCATGCTCGCTTTATTGACCTGATACGGGATTTCCGTAATCACGATGGATTCGCGGTCATTGCGCATCGGCTCGATGGTCACACGACCACGCATCAGCACAGAACCGCGACCGGTACTGTAAGCCGAATAAATGCCGGAGCGGCCGAGGATCAAACCACCGGTCGGGAAATCGGGCCCCGGAATGATCTCGATCATTTCTTCCAGCGACATTTCAGGATTATCGATCAGGGCAATACAGCCATTGATCACTTCACCTAAATTATGCGGAGGAATATTGGTGGCCATACCAACGGCGATACCGCCGGAACCATTGACCAGCAAGTTCGGATAGCGCGCCGGAAGCACTTTGGGCTCCTGCTCGCGGCCATCATAATTGTCCTGAAAATCAACAGTGTCCTTGTCGATATCTTCGAGCAGAACCGAGGAAACTTTTTCCAGACGGCACTCAGTATAACGCATCGCAGCGGCACTGTCGCCGTCGATGGAACCGAAGTTACCCTGCCCGTCAACCAGTGGTTCGCGCATGGAGAAGTCCTGCGCCATACGCACCAGCGCATCATAGATAGAGGCGTCACCATGCGGATGGTATTTACCCATCACTTCACCGACGACACCGGCAGATTTACGGTAGGAGCGGTTCCAGGCAAGCCCCATCTCATTCATGGCATGGAGAATACGCCGGTGGACCGGCTTCAACCCGTCACGAACATCAGGAAGCGCGCGGCTGACGATAACGCTCATAGCGTAATCGAGGTAGGACCGCTGCATCTCCTCCACAATAGAAATCGGTTCAATACCGTTAAATTCGTCTGAACCGGGCGGCGGAGTAAGGTCTGTCACTATTCAAATATCTTTCATAAAGAATCGATTAGTTTTGATAGATTGTACTCTATCCCATAACATCAAAATCACGAAATTTCGACTGCCTTGCGGCGGCCTTCATACACACCAAATATAGCCGATTTTGTGCTTTTTTGGCATATTTATCACCCTGTCACGCATAAATCAGAGAATATTCTTGTTTCCCGTTCGGGACGGGGGCAAATGCATCAGAATACTTCATCAATCGGCCTTTCAGAACCGGCACAAGAACCATCTTGCGCTTATATGGCAAAGACAGGCATAATTCTTACAATCATTCATAAAGAACAAGAACAGGAACACGGATGAGCTTTTATGACAGTCTCTTCAGCGCCTTTGTCACACTGCTCGTAACCATTGATCCGCCGGGGCTTGCACCGCTGTTTCTCGCCGTTACCACCGGCATGGATCGCCGCGAACGGGCACAGGTTGCCAAGCGCGCCAGCATCATCGCCTTTATCATCCTTGCGCTCTTTGCCATTGCCGGCGCGCAAATTCTCATGCTGTTCGGCATCACGCTCGGCGCGTTCCGCGTTGCCGGTGGTCTTTTGCTGTTCTGGATCGCATTTGAAATGATCTTTGAACGCCGTCAGGAACGCCACGAGAAAAGCGCGACAGTTGCCATCACCAAAGACCATATCCGCAATGTTGCCGCCTTCCCGCTGGCCATTCCGCTGATTGCCGGCCCGGGTGCTATTTCCGCCACAGTCCTTCTCGGCGGAACATTTCCGACCATTGGCAGCAGACTTGCTTTGCTCGGCATTCTGCTCGCCTGTATCGTACTTTCTTACATCGTATTTCTGCTTGCAGAGCGCGTGGATCGTTTCTTAGGGGAAACAGGCCGCTCCATCCTCACCCGTCTGCTCGGCGTGATCCTTGCGGCTCTGGCAGTGCAATTTGTTGCAGATGGTATCCGGTCACTGATCGTAGGAAGCTAAATAAAAAAGCCCGCGTCAAACGCGGGCTTTTCTTTTGTGAACACTTAAGTGTCTGAATCAAAAAGCGACAGACGCCAGCGAAAATGGTGATTTGCGAGCATCGGAACGGAGCGTACTTCCGCATAATCCTTTCATCATGCCGATGAGAGATAAGATTATGCGGCACCTAAAGATCATGACGTCCTTTGCACATCCATAGGATGTGCGGCGCCATGTGTACGTGAGTACCGAAGTACAGAAAATCGCCATTTGCAGCCAAGTCGGGCGACTTTTGGATCAGATACTCAGAACGGAATATCATCATCCAAGTCATGACTAAAACCGCCGGACTGCTGCTGCGGGCTGGAACGGCCGAAATCATTGCCGCCACCGCTGCTGCCATAGTCACCGCCGCGCGATGAACCGCCACCACCGGCAAAGCGATCACCGCCGCTGCCGCTGCCTTCAAAACGGCCGCCGCCACCGCCGCCGCCTTCGCCACGGCTGTCGAGCATCTGCAACTCACCGCGGAATTTCTGCAACACGATTTCAGTTGTGTAGCGTTCATTGCCATTCTGGTCTGTCCATTTGCGGGTCTGCAACTGACCTTCAATGTAAACCTTGGCGCCTTTTTTCAGATACTGTTCTGCAACTTTGGCCAGATTTTCGTTGAAGATTACAACGCTGTGCCATTCGGTCTTGTCCTTACGCTCACCGGACTGGCGGTCGCGCCAGCTTTCCGATGTTGCGATACGCAGGTTTGCAACCGGCTCACCGGAGTTCAGACGGCGGATTTCAGGATCCGCTCCGAGATTACCGACGAGAATAACTTTATTGACTGAGCCTGCCATAGACCTGCACTCCAGATTTTTTTCTTACAGTTTGCGTGACAATACATAAGGCAGCTCCCCGAAGAAAGGGAAAGATAGCTTATCCAAAACAAAAAAGCCGCCGCGGAAATCCGCAGCGGCTCTGATTTCACAGCGGATAATTCCGCCATACTCACGATTAACGGGAGTAATATTCAACAACCAGATTTGGTTCCATCTGAACGGCGTATGGAACGTCGGACAGGCCTGGAACGCGGCTGTAAGTTGCAGTCAGCTTGCCGTGGTCAGCAACGATGTAGTCAGGAACATCGCGTTCTGCGAGCTGAACAGCTTCCAGAACGATAACCAGCTGCTTGGACTTTTCGCGAACTTCAACAACGTCACCAGCCTTCAGGCGGTAGGACTGAATGTTAACGCGACGACCGTTTACGTTTACGTGACCGTGGTTGATGAACTGACGGGCAGCAAAAATGGTCGGTACGAATTTGGCGCGGTATACAACTGCGTCCAGACGGCTTTCCAGCAGACCGATCAGGTTTTCACCGGTATCGCCTTTACGACGAGCAGCTTCTTCGTAAGTTTTACGGAACTGCTTTTCGGAGATATCGCCGTAGAAGCCTTTCAGCTTCTGCTTTGCGCGCAGCTGAATACCGAAGTCGGACAGCTTGCCCTTACGGCGCTGACCGTGCTGACCCGGGCCGTATTCACGACGGTTTACAGGGGATTTAGGACGGCCCCAGATGTTTTCACCAAGACGACGATCAATTTTATATTTGGAAGATTCGCGCTTACTCATCGCATTTCCCTTTAAAAGTTATACCGGCGCGGCAGCTTGTCTGCCTCGCTCGAAGGAAACGCGCCCTCCTCTGCCTTCTTGTTGTGAAGACTGACAGAATATTGCGACAGCGAATGTGGCAATTATTCACGGGACACGTCAACAGATACGGGGAATCTGTAAAGACGCCCTGAAATCCTGAGCGGCTTTTAAGGAGTGAAAGCCTGTCTTGTCAAGGCCTGCGGCGCAGACAGCGGATTGTTTCCGTATCTTGATCCGAAACCGGCCACTTATGTTTCGGAACACATGCCGGTTTCTTGCGTTGCAACATTGCCATTCTTTGAATCTTGCCTCAACTTAAATATCCGGCATTCCAAGAACAGAGATCGGCATGATAAAATTTATAATACGCATATATCCTGATGTAATCGCTGTTCTGTGCGGCCTTCTCATTATCCCGTGGATACTCGGCGTTCCCGGGCGGCCGACACCGGCTCAATTATCAGGCTGGAACATCGGGTTTTTCGCCATAAGCACCTATCTGCTACTCTATCAAACTATAAAATCCGTGAGAAATTTTGAGTTTTATAAAAAGAAGATTTCAATTCACCGGCCTGTTTCAAATATTCTCATTGCTGCGGCCTTATTCATTCCTCCGCTGATGGTGGCTTCATTTCTTTTGCTTGTTTATTCTTAACACCCCACATCATTAGAAATGTTTCTGAAGTGAAAAACAGGGACTTCTCGATACATATTACTGTAAAACGATATAGAAGGCAGCGTTTAACCCTCATTTGCACTAAAATAGATCATAGTTTTCAGCGATATTTTAAGAACCAATATTAATCAGATCATCACGATCAACAGGTATATTACATTCAATCAATAACCGGCAGGATTTGCTATGTTAACTCTTCCTTTTAAAGCCTCTGTTGTAATAATTTCTCTTATCGGTTCATCCTCCCTTGTTCAGGCGGAAGCTGTGCCAAAACAGAGCTCTGACTTTAAAGCCAATTACAATCTGGCCATCAATGACAGCAAGGCAAAGCCGGAAACCGCTTTATGCTCTGCAACAGCGCATGATCTGACCAAAAACAAGAAATATAAATATGACCGCTTCGGCTTTACGCAAGCCGATTATGATGCTGCGCAACTGAACCGCAACAACGGCAATGTAACCGTCAGGCTCAACGGCGAAGCCCGTCAGCGCAACGGCAGTGCTGCATGGGATGCAATTACAGTCGACTGCAGTGTCAGCAAAAACAAAGTCCGCTCTGTATCCGTTACCGTGAAAAAATAACACGATAAGAAAGGAAGGCGCATTGTCAGAGCGGCCTGCATTCAAACCGGATCACGGCGCTCGTTCTATCTCTTTGTTTTTATGCGTATCTTATCCAAAAACCGGTTCCCATTTCTCAGGATACGCTCTGACAATGCGCCTTTGATTTATTGTTGCGCATCGAAACGCGCGCGCTCTTCACGCATGGTATGGCGGTTATCGACCGCCCATTGTCCCAGATTGTCAATCGGCTTTGCCAGCGACATTCCCAATGCAGTCAGCGAATATTCCACCTCCGGCGGTGAAGTCGGACGTACAGTGCGCAACACCAAACCGTCACGCTCCAATGAGCGTAAAGTCACTGTGAGCATGCGCTGCGAAATACCCTCGATCAGACGGCGCAGCGCATTGAAGCGGATTGTACCCTGCTGAAGATTGAGAATAACCAGCAGGCTCCATGTATCGCCGACACGATCCAGCACTTCACGGATCGGACATGTACCGTTCTCATCCGCTGTAAATCCTGCGGTATCAGCCAGAATCGGCGGGGTATTTTTTCCATCATCATGCTGTGGCTCTGCTGAATTTTTCTTCAGAGCGGCATTCATCTGAGAGGTCATTACCTTCTCCTTCATTGCACGCGACCGTAAAATTGAACGGTAAAGCGCGCATTTGCAGGTGGTTACTTTGAAGTGACTTGCTGACTTTAAAGTGCATTCTTCACAGTCATTTCAAATCATATTACATAGTTACTTATCGTAACTTGATTAAAAATAATTCTTATCAATCTTATAATATGAGGTAAGTCCTATGTCAAAAATCGCAATCATCGGCGCCAGCGGCTATGTCGGTACAGCTTTACTTAATGAGGCAGTGAAACGCGGCCATCAGGTGAGCGCACATGTGCGCCATCCGGAAAAAATCACTGCCAATACCAATGTCACTGCTGTAAAAGCCGATGTTCTGGACACAGACGGACTGGCCACCCTTTTAAAAGGCCATGATCTGGTGATCTCCGCCTATAATCCGGGCTGGCAGGAAGCCGACATCCGCAATATTCACATCAAAGGCAGCAAATCTATCACTGAAGCTGTGAAAAAAGCCGGCATCAAACGCCTGATCGCCGTTGGCGGCGCAGGCAGCCTTGAAATCAACGGCGCTCAGCTGGTGGATTCCCCTGAATTTCCAGCGGAATATAAAGAAGGCGCGCTGGGTGCCCGTCAGGCACTCAATGATCTGAAAACCGAGAATGAACTAGACTGGTCTTTTGTCTCACCGGCAATTCTGCTGGTGCCGGGTGAAGCCACCGGCACATTCCGTCTTGGCACGGATGCTCCGGTCTTTGATGACAATGGCGAAAGCAAAATCACCGTCGGCGATCTGGCTGTCGCCATTCTTGATGAAGCAGAACAGGGCAAACATATCCGCCAGCGCTTCACCGCAGCATACTAAAACATAGAATAAAAAGGCCTGTAGTCACTGCAGGCCTTTTTCACATCAACTTGCTATCAAACCTAATCGTTTCGCCTGCGGTGAGTTCTTTTCATCCGCACGCAAGGTCAGCACCGAAACGCCTGTTGCCGTCACCGCAACCGTATGCTCGAACTGAGCCGAGAGTAACCCGTCCTTAGTGGTGACAGTCCATTCATCCGCTTCAGTTTTTACATTGCGCCGCCCCTGATTGAGCATCGGCTCAATGGTAAAAACCATGCCCTGCTGCAGAAACAGGCCGGTTCCGGGTTTGCCAAAATTGAGAATTTGCGGTTCTTCATGCATTTCACGGCCTATACCGTGACCGCAATAATCATGCACAACCGAATAGCCGTTGCGCTTGGCATGATGTTCAATCGCCCAGCCGATATCGCCGATCCGCGCACCCGGACGCACAGCAGCAATACCCATCCACATTGCTTCATAAGCTGTGCGCACCAGTCTTTTAGCGGCAACATTCACCTCGCCGACACAATAGGTCTTGCTGGAATCCGCGATATAGCCGTTCTTTTCCAGCGTAATATCAAAATTGACAATATCACCGCTTTTCAGCACATCCGTTTGTGACGGCACACCGTGACAAACCACATGATTGACTGAAGAGTTCAGCACAAAACCATAGCCATACTGGCCTTTACTCGCCGGACGGGATTGTAAATCCTCAATGATAAAGCGCTCGACTTTGTCGTTGATCTCAAGCGTTGAGACACCTTCAAGCGGCGTTTTATCCAGCATATCAAAGACAGAAGCCAGCAAACGCCCTGCCTCAGCCATCAGCGCCAGTTCCTGTGGTTGCTTAATCATGCTTCACTCACACTCAGTGAAGACACAGCAACACCGGCAGCATTCAGCTCACGGCGCATAATCTCTGAAAAACTAAGCGTGGGATTGGTCTCGCACAACATGCCGATCTTAATCCAGAAAGCAGCCTGCGCATTAATAGAGCGGCAAGTCACCCTGCTCGCAAGACGCAGCTGCTCATGCAACTCGTCTTCAATATTCACAATACCCATAAGGCCTCACATATGTTCCATATACATACTATATACGAAACATATATTGAGTCTCAAGGCGAATAATAGTCAGCGATCAGCTGATGAGTTCCACATCGACCACACCGCTGATGGCCTTCATCGCGCTGGCAATCTGCGGGCTGATGCGATAGCGATCCGGCAAGGCAACTTCGACCTCGCGCTGACCATTATCCTTGATCACGATAAAGCTGACCTCACCGTCACCACGGGTTTTGAAATAAGGCACAATCTGATCCAGTGCATCGCTATTGCGCAGGAACAGACGCAGCGCCTTTTGCAGGCGGCTGGCCTCATCTTCCAGTGACACAACTGTAGCAATACGCAGGCTCACACCTTCCGGCCGGTTCTCAGCGGAAACAGTAATTACTACCGAGCGACCGGGTTCCAGCAGGTCGCGGAACTGCTGAAGCGCTTCCGAGAACAGCACCGATTCAAACTGACCTGTCGCATCAGAAAAGGCGATGATGCCCATTTTATTGCCGGTCTTGGTCTTGCGCTCCTGCTTGCTAATAACCGTTCCGGCAAGACGACCGTTGGTTGCGCCTTTCTTCACCGCATTGGAGAAATCAGCCCAGCTCTGAACACGCATTTTCTGCAGCGCTTCATTATAATCATCCAGCGGATGCGCGGAGAGATAGAAGCCTGCGGCCTGCAATTCGCGATGCAGTTTCTCTGATGATGTCCAAGGTGTTACCACCGGTAACTGCAGCTTTTCTTTCGGCACCAGACCGGTGCCAAAAATATCCGACTGCCCGCTATTGGCGTTTTCCTGCGTACGCTGGGTATAGGCCATCAGGCTGTCCATACCGGAACTCAGAGCCGAACGGTCTACACCGAAACAATCCAGCGCACCGGCATTGATCAGGCTTTCAAAAACACGGCGGTTGACCATGCGCGGATCAACGCGCTCGCAGAAATCTTCAAGGCTTTCAAACGGTTTTTCTTTCCGCTTTTCGACAATATGTTCAACGGCAGCATCACCAACGCCTTTAATCGCTGCCAGCGAATAGAAAATCTTGCCTTCCCCTACTTCAAACGGACGATAAGAAGTCATGACCGACGGCAGCACAACTTCGATGCCTAGACGCAAGGCATCACGACGGAAATCATTGAGCTTTTCCGTATTGTTCATATCATAGGTCATCGACGCGGCGAGAAACTCCGCCGGATAATGCGCCTTTAGATAGGCAGTATGATAAGAAACAATCGCATAAGCCGCCGCGTGGGATTTGTTGAAACCATAGTCAGCAAATTTGGCAAGCAGGTCGAAAATCGTATTGGCCTGCGCCTTGCCGACACCGCCTTCAATCGCGCCATCGACGAAACGGACGCGCTGCTTGTCCATTTCTTCACGGATTTTCTTACCCATCGCGCGGCGCAGCAAATCCGCTTCACCAAGCGAATAGCCGGAAAGCTCCTGCGCGATCTGCATCACCTGCTCCTGATAAACGATAACGCCCTGCGTTTCCTTCACCAGATGGTCGATTTTCGGGTGAATAGAGGCAATCTCCTCCTCACCATGCTTGCGCGCATTATAGGTCGGAATATTCTCCATCGGGCCCGGACGATACAACGCCACAAGCGCAATAATATCCTCAATACGGTCAGGTTTCATCCCGATGAGCGCTTTACGCATACCCACCGATTCCACCTGAAACACGCCGACCGTTTCACCGCGCGATAGCATTTCATAGGTCAGCTGATCGTCAAACGGCAGCGTTTGCAGATCGATATCAACGCCTTTACGGGCAATCAGCTTCACAGCCGTATTCAGAACCGTCAGCGTTTTCAGACCAAGAAAGTCGAACTTTACCAGACCGGCCTGCTCAACCCATTTCATATTGAACTGGGTGACAGGCATATCTGAGCGCGGATCGCGATACATCGGCACCAGCTCCGACAACGGCCGGTCACCGATAACAATACCCGCCGCGTGCGTGGAAGCGTGACGATAAAGTCCTTCAAGCTTCAGCGACATATCAAGAAGACGTCCGACAACCGGCTCCTTCTCACGCTCCTCATTAATGCGCGGCTCTTCATTAATCGCCTGTCCGAGCGATACCGGATTGGCAGGGTTCGACGGCACCAATTTACACAGCCTGTCGACCTGCCCGTAAGGCATTTGCAGCACGCGGCCAACGTCGCGCAGCACCGCGCGCGCCTGCAGCGTACCGAAAGTGATAATCTGCGCTACCTGATCGCGACCATATTTTTGCTGCACATAGCGGATCACCTCTTCACGGCGATCCTGACAAAAGTCGATATCAAAGTCCGGCATCGACACACGATCCGGATTAAGAAAGCGCTCAAACAGCAGGGAGAAACGCAGCGGATCAACGTCCGTAATGGTCAGTGCATAAGCAACCAGCGAGCCCGCACCGGAACCACGCCCCGGCCCTACCGGAATATCCTGCAATTTCGCCCATTTAATAAAGTCCGAAACGATCAGGAAGTAACCCGGAAATTTCATACGGACGATGATGCCGATTTCGTAATCCAGCCGCTTGATATAGTCCTCGTGGGTATGGCCTTCGGCAAGGCCGAACAGTTTCAACCGCTCCTCAAGACCTTCACGCGCCTGACGCGCCATTTCATCCGCTTCTGCCTGCAAAGCGGCTTCCGGATCGTCGGATTCACCGGTAAAGCGCGGCAAGATCGGCGCACGGGTTTGCGTGTACCAATGGCAGCGGCGTGCAATCTCGACGGTATTTTCCAGAGCCTCCGGTAAATCGGCAAACAATGCCGCCATTTCGCTCTGGGATTTCAGATAATGATCCGGTGTCAGGCGGCGGCGATCATCCGAAGCAATGACCTGTCCGTCGGCAATCGCCAGCAAAGCATCATGCGCTTCATAATCTCCGCTCTGCTTGAAGAAAGCCTCATTGGTTGCAACCAATGGCAGCTCATATTCATAAGCCAGATCAACCAGTTTGGATTCAAGTACACGGTCATAACCGCGCTGGCGGTGCAACTCGACATAAAGACGGTCGCCAAAGATGTTTTTTAAAAACTCAAGGCGGCTGCGCGCACGCTCTTCCCGTTCATTGCTGAGCGGTTTGCCAATCGGCCCCTCTGCCCCGCCGGTCAGAAAAATCACATCTTCTGACAAATCCGGCAGCCAGTCGGCGCGGATATGCACCGGATCACCGGCTTCTGTTTCCAGATAGGAACGGCTGACCAGCCGCACCATATTGGCATAGCCTTCCTCACTGGAAGCCAGCAGCACCACCGGCGACAAATCCAGCGCATCACGGCGGTTAATCGCACGGCCTTCCGGCTGATGATCGCCAAAGGCAATATCAACAACACAGCCGATAATCGGCTGCACACCATCTTTCGACGCCTTCTGCGCAAATTCCAATGCGCCGAAGAGATTATTCGTGTCTGTTACGGCAATTGCAGGCGCATTATCATCCTTGGCATGGCCGATAATTTTGCCGATTTGCAATGCCCCTTCCAGCAATGAGTAAGCCGAATGCGTGCGCAAATGAATAAATACCGGCGCACCCGCAGGTAATTCAGAAGCAGCTACGGCAGAAACATCAGAAGGCAAAGGCATATACTCCGTCATTGCAATCATCGCCTGCCCGTTTGTGCAGTGATGTATCGCAGTACAAAGCCTTACATAGAAACTGCATTACAAAAATAACAGTTCTGTAAGACGGGAAAATCAAACCGGATAATGAACTGAAGCCTGTCAGACTCCGCCCATTCATCATATCCTTTTTCCCGCAATGCCGTCATGATGTCCAGATGCATAAGCGCATTCCGTCAATCATTACACATTCTATATGTCTAGCTGGCTATATCTTCAGCCCGCTACATCTTTACACAGAGCGTGCCGCGTTTAATTCTATCCGCTCTGCTCGCTCTATCTTCTTGTTTTACGCATGTCGTATCGGAAAACCGGTGCCCACTTTTCCGCGACATGCTCTGGTTAAATCAGGCTTTGAGCAGCCTCAGAACGCTGCCAGCCACATAGCAAAAGTTGCTACAAACAAACCGATGGAAATGAATGACATAACATCACGAACCAGATCAGACATGATATGAACTCCATTTGTTCCTGTATGTATGCAATTTGTTCCATTATTGTTCCGCAGTCAACCCCTCTTTGTTCACGTAAGAACATCTATAGTTAGTGAAATATGAACCGCTGATTTGCCGCCTGGTTATGTAGACAGCGTCTGTTTTATTTTTGAGTGTAGTTTCAGCTATTTAAGCCGCAGCTCTTTTTTCCGTATCTACAGAACAAATAAAAATGCCGCATGCATATTTCAGCATACGGCATTCAATAATTCAGCTTGTCTTGCAATCAGGCGGCAGGTTTTCTCAAATCGAGATCAACGATCTTGCCGTCTTTCAATGTAACGCAACGATCCATCCGTCGTGCCAGATCATGATTATGCGTTGCGATCAGCGCAGACAGGCCGGACTGACGCACCAGCGCCTCCAGTGCCTGAAACACATAGGATGATGTTGACGGATCGAGATTGCCTGTCGGTTCATCCGCAAACAGCACCAGCGGTGCATTAGCAACTGCACGGGCAATGGCCACACGCTGCTGTTCACCACCGGACAACTCCGACGGGCGGTGCGAAGAGCGGGGCCCGATACGCATATAATCCAGCAAGTTCTGCGCACGCTGTGATGCAACTTTGGATGACAGGCCACGCAACATTTGCGGCACCATCACATTTTCAAGCGCGGTAAATTCCGGCAGCAGATGATGGAACTGATAGACAAAGCCCAGATCATTGCGTCGCATGGCTGTACGTTCATCGTCATCCAGCTGTGCGCAGGAGGTTTTGCCTAATATTACATCACCGGAATCCGGCTTTTCCAGCAGTCCTGCCGTATGCAGCAAGGTGGATTTACCGGCACCGGATGGTGCAACCAGCGCCACCATTTCACCGCGCATCAGCGTGAAATTCGCGTCTTTAAGAATAGTCAGCTCACGGTCTGCTTCATGATAGCTGCGGCAGACATTTTTCAGCTGAAGGATCGGCTCTCCGGACATAGCAGCCATTATTCGTACCTCAGCGCTTCAACAGGATCGAGTTTGGCCGCACGCCAAGCCGGAAAAATCGTTGCAATAAATGACAAGAACAGCGCCATACCAATAACAGAAAGCGTTTCACTGAGATTCATTTCAGCAGGAAGCTGACTCAGGAAATAAAGCTCCGGATTAAACAAAGTTGTGCCCGACAACCATGAGAAGAACGCACGGATACGCTCCACATTGAGGCACACCACAACGCCGAGCACCACGCCTGCCAGCGTTCCAGTGACACCGATCGCCGCACCGGTCATCAGGAAAATACGCATGATTGCACCGCGGGTTGCGCCCATTGTGCGCAGGATCGCGATGTCACGCCCCTTATCTTTCACCAGCATGATCAGACCGGAAATAATATTGAGTGCCGCGACAAGAACGATCAGCGTGAGGATCATGAACATCACGTTACGCTCAACCTGTAAGGCTGAGAAGAATGTGGCATTGCGCTGGCGCCAGTCTGTCAGCATCACAGGGCGCTCTGCCGCCTCTTCAACACCGGCACGCAGATCATCAACCTTGTCCGGATTATCGGCAAAGACCTCAATCGACTGGACACGATCTTCCTGATTGAAGAACAATTGTGCCTCGCCCAAAGGCATCAGCACAATAGACGCATCATATTCCGACATGCCGATCTCGAAGATGGCCTTGATCGGATAGGCTTTGGTACGGGCATTCACACCAAACGGCGTTACGTCACCATCCGGCGAAATGATTTTCAGATCATCGCCCACGCCCAGACCAAGATTCTGCGCCATACGGGTACCAATGGCCACACCGTCAGACGTGTCAAAGCTCGCGAAAGTACCGGATTTCACATTCTTGGCGATCAGTTCAAGTTTATTCACATCCTGCTCGCGCAAGCCACGAACCAGCGCACCGGTGCCGGCACCGATACTGCCCTGCACCAGAGCCTGCCCCTCAACAACCGGAATAGCGAATTTCACGCCTTGCAGCGCATCCATACGCTTCACCAGATGATCGTAATCTTCCAACGGGCTGTCGATCGGCGCAACAATCAGGTGGCCGTTGATACCGAGAATACGGTTGAGCAATTCCGTGCGGAAGCCGTTCATCACCGCCATAACGATGATGAGTGTGGCCACGCCGAGCATGATGCCGGTGAATGAAAAACCGGCAATCACAGAAATAAAAGCCTCGCGACGGCGGGAACGCAGATAGCGCCATGCAATCATACGTTCCAGTGAGGAGAATGGTCCGGTGCCCTGACGCTGTGCCTGAGCTGCCGGTTTCTTTTCCTGTTGTTTCTTTGGCAATTTATCGAGCAATTGCGCTCCCCCGTTGCCTTGATTTCCACCTGTCGCAGGCTTTTTGAACATTACTGCCCCGCAGTCAGAAGATTGATTGCGGCCTCAACAGTCATAGTCTGACGTTCACCGGTTTTACGATCTTTGACTTCAACTTCGCCATTGGCAACGCTGCGCGGGCCGGCAATGATCTGTACCGGCACGCCAATCAGATCCATGGTTGCGAATTTCGAACCCGGACGGTCGTCGCTGTCATCAAGCAGAGGATCGAGACCGGCATTGGTCAGGGCTTCATAGAGTTTTTCAGAGACTGCATCACAAGCCGCATCGCCCGGCTTCATATTGACGATACCTGCACCAAACGGCGCAATGGCTTTCGGCCAGATGATACCGTTTTCGTCATGGGATGCTTCAATCGTTGCAGCAACCACGCGTGAAGGGCCGATGCCGTAAGACCCCATGGAAACCAGATGTTCTTTGCCGTCCGGTCCCTGCACTTTCGCGCCCATTGGCTCGGAATATTTGGTGCCGAAATGGAAGATGTGACCAACTTCAATACCGCGTGCAGCAACCTGATTACCTGCATCGACTTTTGCCCATGCGGCTTCATCGTGCATTTCTTCAGTCGCAGCGTAAGGCGTTGTCCACTGGTCAACGATAGATGCCATTGCAGCATCATCAAAGAAGTCGATATCCGCACCCGGCACTTTCAGATCGAGATAAGCGCGGTCACAGAAAACCTGACTTTCACCGGTATCCGCCAGAATAATAAATTCATGGGACAGATCGCCGCCGATCGGGCCGGTATCAGCACGCATTGGTACAACCTGCACACCAATACGGGAGAATGTGCGCAGATAAGAAACGAACATGCGGTAGTAAGCGGCTTTCGCGCCTTCGTAATTCAGGTCGAAAGAATAAGCATCTTTCATCAGGAATTCGCGCGAACGCATCACACCGAAACGCGGACGCACTTCGTCGCGGAATTTCCACTGAATGTGATAAAGGTTCAGCGGCAGGTCTTTATATGAACGCACATAGGAGCGGAAAATATCGGTGACCATTTCTTCATTGGTCGGGCCGAACAGCATTTCACGCTCGGAGCGGTCTTTAATGCGCAGCATTTCCTTACCGTAAGCATCATAGCGGCCGCTTTCGCGCCACAGATCAGCGGACTGGATTGTCGGCATCAGAATTTCATTACCGCCTGCGCGGTTCTGCTCTTCACGAATGATCGTATTGACCTTGTTCAGAACCTTCAGACCCAGCGGCAGCCATGTGTAAATACCGGCTGACTGCTGGCGGATCATCCCCGCACGCAGCATCAGACGATGGGAGACAATTTCTGCCTCTTTTGGATTTTCTTTCAGGATCGGCAAAAAGAATCGCGACATACGCATGGAGGAACCACCGGAAATTGCTCCCGATCCCGTTAGAATCAGGAAAAAACACATAAAATCTCTCGTGTTTATTAACCACTTATCATGGCAATGAAAACCCGTCTCACGCAGAGCGGAGCCAGCAAATCTTCAGTCACGAAGGCATGCAGACCTGACGGATAAAGCCTGCCAAATTATGGCAGCGCCCGATGATTCCTTATATTTCAGGAGATCGGGATAAAAATAATGTGAGCTTTACAGTATTTCCCGCTGCCTGAACGGCAAAAGACAGGTTCAGCTTCAGTTTTATTTATTTGTGACAATTTTTTTACATTTTTGATTTTCATCCAAAAATCACTCTAAAAACTGCAATTCTTATGAAAATTTCATTTTAAATCGAATTAAAAACATTGAAATTTGCTTTTCGGCTTCAATTCTTATGGCATTTTTGTGTCCCCGCTTAAAAAAACGCGTGACAACTGATATTTCTCATTCTATTTTCCAAGCAACGACAACAGAGAGCAGGCTTAACTACTCTCTCACGCGGTCAAAGTCTTGGGAGGATGCAACTCAGGCGCGGTATTTCGCAGCCGCCTGTAACAAGGAAACGAGTTGGACGCGTATTTTATCAGCAAGGCTAACGCCTTGCTTTTTTTTACATCTTAATAATACAAATATAGTGTGATTATAAACTCCGGTTTTGCTTCATCACGATAATAAAGCAGTTCTCCTCAAAACTCATGTCATACAAAGCCGTGCTATTCAGTGATGCTGGTGCCGGACATAATTATTTGATTACGATATGTTTTAGGTGCAATCCCCGTCACCCGTAAAAATTCGCGATTGAAATTCGATTTGGTGAGAAAACCGCTGGCAAATGTGATTTGCGTCACCGGCTCATCCGTCTCCTGCAACAGACGACACGCTTCTTCGACACGAAAATTATTCACATAAACCGATACGCTGATCCCGCGACACCGGTTAACCGCCTCAGAGACATGGCGTGGTGGTTTGCGAAGCCGGTGAGCAATGCGCTTCAGGTTGAGCTCCATATCCTTATAAAGCTGTTTATCCCGCATCAGCGCATCCAGCTCAGTCACAATGGCCAGATGCTCATCTGTTGTCAGCGCAGTCTCAGATACAAGCGCAGGTGCCTTCCCCTCATCCCGCTCATCTTCATCAGCATTTGTGCGATTATTCAGTGCCACACCGGCCGCCGCGCCCAATACCAGCAGCGACAGAATATTGGTGACCAGAATGATCGAGGGGGAATAGCGGCCGCTATTCCAGAGAAAATCGAAATTAATCAGTATATCAACGATCACAGAGCCGATCAGCATAGCGGCAGTTATCTGCATCGCCCGATAGGAACGCATGACCCCGTCCAACCGCGCAGCAATCAGCACATCCGGCCCCGCAAAACTCAGGCGCAGCAGAGCCAGACCATAGGCCAAAAATATCACGATAATTGCCAGCGCCGCCAGATCACGGCGTATAAGCAGCAACACAAACACCGCCAATACCGGCAGCAAATGCGGCCAGATTTTATGCGCCCGCAAAGCATCATCACTATTCTGCACCGTGAGACTGCGAAAACTTAAATATGACAATCCGGCAATTATCGACGCCAGTAAAATCTGCACGGGCAGAACAGCAAGAATGTCATAGCCCCAGCGCAAGCCGAGCAGAACCGATTGCAGCATATAGGTGCCGATCAGCGCGATGAAAAACATATCCGCACGACTTCCCGCCTCGCGATTACGCAACAGCTGCATCAGTATAATCACCAGCAATATTGTCAGCACAAATGGCAACGGAATAAAAATCATCGGCAAATATCTCGGTCATGTCTTATCTTGCGATCAGGAACATGAAGCAAAACGCGTTATGCGTCGACCTTGATCCTGTTTCAGGTCGCAGAAATACACAGCCCGGCAAATGATCCCTGCATTATCAACGCAGTCAGGATCAAAATAATGGACTACATGCTTCTCTCAATTTTACTTTCAGCCATTCTCACGCTCAGCGGTTGCAGCAATGGAACAAGTACATCGGAAAAATCCGTGGCAACCGACGGCATAAAGAGCGTAACGATCAGCGGTGATGCCAGCCTTATCCGCTTGATCGCGAAAGACGATCAGAAACAACTGGCTGTCATGAGTGCCAAGCCATCGGGCTGGCTTTCCGGCTGGTTCTATAATGACTGTAAATCCAAAGGCGAGATGATTGTCAGCGGCCAGACATTGCTGATTAAAGCGCAAAACAGCGGCTGGTATGACCTGTCCGAATGCAGCACTTATCTGCAAATCAATCTGCCGCGCAATGCAGGCGTGACGATTAATCAGCCTGCTTTCAAAGGGGACTTACAGGGACAATTTGCCGATCTGAATATAGAGACCCGCGCCGCAGATATCAGCCTGCAAGGCTCTGCCACCTCTGTCAGAATTCGCGGCGATGCTTTTCGCACAAGACTGCAATTTGATGGCACAACAGAACCGCAACAGATTGATATTGCAGGCCGTGCGCTGGATACAAGCCTGCAGTTTCCGAAAGGCACTGCAGTCAGCTATCGTATTCATGCCAAAGCCTCCCTGCTCGATGCCAAGCTGCCGAATACACAGGGAGCAAAGCCGGAAATCGTGATTTCAGGTGATTATGCGCGCACAGAAATCCGATAATAATTATCGAATAGCGCTATAATTACAGTGCCTTATGGCAAATATTTCAGAATGAGATTCACAGTTCAGGGAAGAAGTGCGGAATATCATCCAGACCGAAACCGAGTTTCTGCGTCACAAACCAGAACAGGCCGAAAATCCCTGTCGCAAGGATGGTCGTACGCAGAAAAGCCAGCCAGATCCGCGGGCGCGCCGGTGCGCTCGCGACTGTGCCGCGCACAATATTATTCTCTTCTGCCTGTGTACGCAGACCGAAAGGCAGCATGGCAAACAGACTTGTCCACCAGATGATAAAATAGATCGCCATTCCGGACATAACAGACATATGTTTCCTCCCCGCATAATTCTCTTAAAGGATTATGCATCATTATTGACCGCAGCATAGAGCAGCGAAAGAACACGGGCAAGAGACAGAGCATTTCAGTTGCTCTTGAAACATGGGAAATGCTCTGTCTTTTTGTTTTTACGCGTATCTTATCCGCAAACCGCTATGCACTTTTCGGGATACGCTCCAGCATCACGCAGTTTCTCACAATGATACGCATAAAAATGCCAGCTTCAAATTTCAGGCAATGCGCTTAACCTGCTTATTATTTCGAATAATATCAGGTCATTAGCCGATGATACGCAATATATTTCCCTACATTATAACATTCATATTATGCAGCATTGTCAGTTTCATTCCTGCTGCCCAAGCGCAAGAATCCGACGCACAACAACTGGCAAAGAAACTGGCCAATCCGGTTTCCAGTCTTATAAGCGTACCTATTCAAAACACATATACCTGTTGTACCGGCGCAAATAATGCCGGTCGTTTTACCACCAATATTCAGCCGGTTATTCCCTTTTCCCTCAATGCCGACTGGAATTTGATCGTGCGCACCATTGTGCCAATCATTCATCAAAGCTCCCCTGCGCCGGATATCGGAGCGAAATTCGGGCTTGGTGATACGGTACAGAGTTTTTTCCTGTCTCCGGTTCAGAAAACAGATGGCATCATCTGGGGTGTGGGGTCGGCCTTTCTGTGGCCGACCGCCACCAATGCCATGCTTGGCAACCAAAAATGGGGCGCAGGCCCGACAGCTGTCGCGCTCAAACAAATGCACGGCTGGACGATGGGCATGCTGACCAATCATATCTGGTCCTTTGCCGGTGAGAGCGACCGGCAGAATGTCAGTGCCACACTGATCCAGCCTTTTATCAGCTATACTTTTCCCAATACGGTCGGCTTATCGCTCAACAGCGAAATGACCTATGACTGGACGAATGAGCAATGGACAATACCGGTTGATCTCGGCATTTCCAAAGTCTTCACTTTCGGTAAGCAGCATGTCAGCCTTGGTGTTACCGGCCAATATTTCGCCAGCAAGCCGGATAACGGTCCTGACTGGGGCGCTCGTTTTACAGCGACATTCCTGTTTCCCAAATAAAAACCGCCGGTGAATGGCTCACCGGCGGCGAAATATTTATGCTGAACAGAAACGATCAGGCTTCCGGAATACGGGTGACAAAAACTGTGGTCACCGGCTTTTTGCCCCAGACATCATTGGCCGCAGCACGCACTGCACGCCGCGCGGCTTCACGCACCAGCTCGATATCCTTGCGACGCGCACGCGGAATACTGTCTACAGCGCTAACGACTGCATCATAAAGCAGGTCTTCAATCAGATTGCGCTGACTGTCTTCTTCCGGCAAACCAAAGGCTACAACCTCTGGCTCATCATAGATTTTATGCTGGTTATCGAGAAGAATGGACACTGCCACATGGCCGACATAGGCCAGCTTGCGGCGCTCGGTGATGCCCATTTCATCTTCATCACCAATCAGGCGACCATCTTTATAAATACGACCATAAGGCGCTTCATCAATAATCTTCGCTGGCCCCGGAGCCAAACGCAGCACATCACCGTTACGCACCTGTGCCACATCCGGAATACCAGCCTGTATGCCCAATGTGCCCTGTGCAACCAGATGCGCGGCTTCACCATGCACCGGCACCAGAATTTGCGGGCGTACCCACGCATACATGCGCTTCAGCTCATTACGGCGCGGATGGCCGGAAACATGCACAAGCGCATCATCATCCGAAATGATCTTGATGCCCTGCTCGATCAGCATGTTTTTGATTTCAATGATCGATTTTTCATTACCCGGAATAGTACGGGACGAGAAAATCACCGTATCACCGGCGGTCAGTGCCAGTGAGCGCATTTCATCGCGTGCCAGTTTGGCAAGCGCAGCGCGTGGTTCACCCTGACTACCGGTCAGTACCATCACCACATTTTCACGCGGGACATAACCATAGTCTTCCTCGGAAAGGAATTCCGGCAGACCTTCCATATAGCCGAGTTCGGTAGCCACCGAGATACAGCGCTTCATCGAACGGCCAACCACCAGCACCTGACGACCGGCATCACGTGCAGCTTCGGCAATCGAGCGAATACGGCCGACATTGGAAGAGAATGTGGTGATTGCCACACGACCTTTGGCATTTTCAATCAGCTCACGCAGGCTTTCCGATACCTGACGCTCGGACGGCGATTCACCCTCGCGCATCGCATTGGTACTGTCGCAGACCAGTGCCAGCACACCTTCATTACCCAGCTGTTCAAAACGGGTTTCGTCGAGCACAGGGCCGAGCGACGGCTCCGGATCGATCTTCCAGTCACCCGTATGGATCACGCGACCAAGCGGCGTGGTAATCGCCAGCGATACCGGCTCAGGAATGGAGTGCGTAACGGCCAGCGCTTCAATCTTGAAGCTGCCTACCTCAAAACTTTCACCGGCGCGGAACACAGTTACCGGAATTTCAGGCGCATTATATTCAGCCTGACGTTTGGCTTCGAGCAATCCGGCGGTAAACGGGGTCGCATAAACCGGCAGGCGCAGACGCGGCCAGAGATCCAGCAGCGAGCCATAATGATCTTCGTGCGCGTGGGTAATGATAATGCCGCGGATATTATTACGCTCGGCTTCCAGATAGCGGATATCCGGCAGGATCAGGTCAGCCCCCGGCAATTCAGGACCTGCAAAACTCACGCCCATATCGATAATGATCCATTCACGCGCATGCTCCGGCCCGTAGCCATACATTGCGAGGTTCATACCGATTTCGCCTACGCCGCCCAATGGCAGGAACACCAGTTCCGCTTTGCCATTCACAGCACTATCGTTTTGCACATCATCCAAACGGGACTGGGGCATTCCCCCTCCTCAATAAATATTACTTCCGACACATTATCATGTGGCGTTTTCCATGCTCTTTTAAAGACAGAGCCGGATGCGCAGTGACATGACAATGCAAATTCAACATATTAAAGCATTTCCAGCAAAAGTGGGTACCGGTTTTGCGCCGGATAATGCGTAAAACAAAGAATTAGAGCGGTTCCAACGATTCAGTCATAACTGGAAGCGCTCTAATTTCATGACCGCTAAAGTGATTTGAAGCAAGAATAGTTCTCAAAAATTCTCAACTTACAAAAAGAAAACTGAAGTTTTGCACTTCAACTTAACAATTATAGCAATACCGGCCTTTTATCAGTTCACGGCCTGCACTTCATTACAGGATGCTTTAGCGTGTTTCAGCACCAAAGAAAACCTCACCCGCTGAGATCGTCTGTTTACGTCCCTGTGGCAGGCTCAGAACCAGATGTCCCTGTGGATCGATCGAGGAGAAGATACCTTCCAATGTCTCGCCGCCACTTTGCACCCGAATGACTTCACCCAGCCTTGCCGCATGGCGCAGCCAATGGGTGCGGATAGTTTCCAGTCCCTGACCGTTATTCCACAAAGCAAAGTTCACAGCAAAGCGCTCTGCCAGCGCCTGCAAAAGCTGTTCTGCACCCTGTGTATAGCCATTGGCTTTCAGACTGCTCACCACATAGGGCACGCCTTCCGGAATATGCAGCACATTCACACCAATACCGATAACCAGAGCCTTGCGCCCGTCTTTCAGCAAAGCAGATTCCAGCAGGATACCCGACAGTTTCGCACCATCAGCCAGCACATCATTCGGCCATTTCAGCTGAAACCGTGTCTCTGTCTCCGGCAGCAATTGCTCAACGGCTTCAACCAGTGAAAGACCGGCGACGAAGCTCAGTGTGGCAGCCAGTTCCAACGGATAATCATGAATAAGCAGCAAGGTTGCAGCGAGATTACCGGTCTGTGTTGACCATTCACGACCACGACGACCACGGCCGGAGCGCTGATCCTTGGTCACATACCAGACAGCACTTTCCGCCCCTGTCTGTGCTTCTGTCAAAGCTTCGGCATTGGTTGAACCGATATATTCGAATTCCTTTAGCCCGTAACCGGCAGCAATTGTTTTTTCACTCAGAACAAAACTCATCATGCACCTTACAAAAAGAAACGCCCGGCATAAACCGGGCGTTTATAACATGCTTATTCAGATCGCATCAGAAAAATGCTTTGGCAGCATTTGTCGCCCAGATCATGATCGGCGAAGCGATCAGCGCATAGAGCAGAACGAAAGCTGCGGATACGCCCATCACCAGTTTCAGCTCACCGGCAGGTGCTTCAAGACCGCCTGCAGGCTCATCAAACCACATGATTTTGATAACGCGCAGATAGTAGAAGGCACCAACAACGGAAGCCACGATACCGATAACCGCCAGCGGCACCAGACCAGCCTGAACTGCTGCAAGGAATGTGTACCACTTACCGAAGAAACCGGCCAGCGGAGGAATACCTGCAAGCGAGAACATGAAGATGGTCATGATTGTCGCCATCACCGGATTGGTGCGGGACAGACCGGCCAGATCATTGATCTCTTCAACAGTGCCGCTCTTGTTACGCATTGCCAGAATGAATGCGAATGTACCCAGTGTCATCACCAGATAGATCAGCATGTAAATAGCAACGCCGCGCACACCGTCTACAGTACCGGCAGCAAGACCAACCAGAGCATAACCAACATGGCTGATGGACGAATAGGCCATCAGGCGTTTGATGTTCTTCTGACCGATCGCCGCGAAAGCACCGAGGATCATCGAGGCCAGAGCCACGAAGACGATGATCTGCTGCCAGTCAGCGGTCAGCGGTGCAAAGGCACCCATGGTCACGCGTACCAGCAATGCAATAGCAGCCATTTTCGGAGCCGCAGCAAAGAAAGCGGTTACAGGGGTTGGCGCACCTTCATAAACATCCGGTGTCCACATATGGAACGGAACAGCGGAAATTTTGAATGCCAGACCGGCCATGATGAAGACCAGACCAAAAACCAGACCCAGCTGACGCTCGCCACCGGTAACAGCAGCAGCAATATCAGCAAAGTTGATTGTGCCGGTGTAACCATAGACCAGAGAAATACCGTAAAGCAGCATACCCGAAGACAGAGCGCCGAGAACGAAATATTTCAGACCGGCTTCTGTGGAACGCACGCTGTCGCGGTTGAAAGCGGCCAGCACATAGAGCGCCAGCGACGACATTTCAAGGCCGAGATAGAGAGCCAGCATATTGTTGGCGGATACCATCAACAACATACCGACAGTCGACAGCACAACCAGAACCGGAAATTCAAACTTGTTGAATTTCTGGTCTTTGGCAAAGCCGACCGACATGATCAGCGTGACGACCGAACCGATCAGCGTCAGCACTTTCATGAAACGGGTGAAGCTGTCGCTGATAAATGCCGAGCCGAAAGCAGCGCCATCAGCAGGGAAAACCAGCACGAGTGCGAGCGCACCAAGCAGCAATGCTACAGAAAGACCCGTAACAATGGTGTTGGCACGATCGCCGGAAAATACACCCACCATCAGCAGCACCAGGGCGCCAACTGCGAGCAGCACCTCCGGTGCAGCGAGAGTAAGGTGGGCAATCAGATCGGTGTACATCGCTCGATGCCTTCGTCTTAATTTGCAACAGGCATGGCAACACTTGCCACAGCCGCATTGTAGTTGGTGACCAGAGCGTCAACGGCACTCGCAGTCGCATCAAAGACCGGAACCGGATAGACACCGAAGAAGATCGTCAGAATGACGAGCGGATACAGGATTGCTTTCTCACGCGGAGACAGATCCAGCAGCGCTTTCAGGCTTTCCTTATCAAGCGCACCGAAAATGACGCGGCGATAGAGGTAGAGCGCATAGGCAGCCGACAGGATAACACCGGTTGTTGCAATCACAGCAATCCATGTATTGGCCTGGAATACACCGAACAGTGTCAGGAATTCACCGATAAAGCCGGAAGTCCCTGGCAGACCAACATTGGCCATGGTGAGGATCAGGAACACAACCGCATATTTCGGCATGTTGTTGACCAGACCACCATAGGCCGAGATATCACGTGTATGCATACGGTCGTAAACCACGCCAACGCAAAGGAACAGACCGCCGGAAATGATACCGTGCGACAGCATCTGGAACAATGCACCCTGCACACCCTGTGCATTGGCAGCAAAGATACCCATGGTCACATAACCCATATGGGCAACGGACGAATAGGCGATCAGCTTTTTGATATCGGTCTGAACCAGAGCCACCAGAGAGGTGTAAACAATGGCGATAACCGAGAGCCAGAATACGAATGGTGCAAAGTCTGCGGAAGCCAGCGGGAACATCGGCAGCGAGAAACGCAGGAAGCCGTAGCCACCGAGTTTCAGCAGGATACCGGCCAGAATAACCGAACCGGCTGTCGGTGCTTCAACGTGCGCATCAGGCAACCATGTATGAACCGGCCACATCGGCATCTTCACCGCGAAAGAAGCGAAGAAGGCCAGCCACAACCATGTCTGCATTGATGCAGGGAAGTCGTAAGCCAGAAGGGTCGGAATATCCATTGTACCGGCGGTGAAATACATTGCCATCATAGCAATGAGCATCAGCACCGAGCCCAGCAGCGTATAGAGGAAGAATTTCAGGCTGGCGTAAACGCGGCGCTGACCACCCCACACACCGATGATAATGAACATCGGAATAAGGCTTGCTTCAAAGAACACGTAGAACAGGAACATATCCAGTGCGCAGAACACACCGATAACGAGCGTTTCAAGGATCAGAAACGCAACCATATATTCCTTGACGCGGAAGTCCACGGACTTCCAGCTCGCCAGAATACAGAACGGCATCAGGAATGCGGTCAGCACCACAAACAGCATGGAAATACCGTCCACGCCCATGTGATAGCTGATGCCTTCACCGAACCATGCATGTTTCTCAACCATCTGGAAACCGGCATTTGAATTATCAAAGCCTGCCCAGATCACCAGAGACAATGCAAACACAAAGATTGTGGTCAGAAATGCAACATTACGGATATTGCGGCGCGCTGCCTCGCTGTCGTCCTTGATCAAGAGGATCAAGAACGCACCTACGAGCGGCAGAAACGTGACCGTTGAGAGAATTGGCCAGTCGGTCATCAGAAAGAGCTCCCGATCATCATCCAGGTGACGAGCGCGGCGACACCGATAAGCATCGCGAATGCGTAGTGATAAAGGTAACCGCTCTGCAGCTTAACAACGCGGTTGGTAATGCCGACTACACGAGCCGCCACACCATTCGGACCCATGCCGTCAATGATCTTGGTATCGCCGGTTTTCCAGAGGAAGCGGCCAAGAGCCATGCTCGGGCGAACGAACAGGAAATCATAGAGTTCGTCGAAGTACCATTTGTTCAGCAGGAACTGGTACAGACCAGGATGACGGGCTGCAATTGCCTTCGGTGTTTCCGGCGAGCGGATATAGAAAGCCCATGCAAAGATGAAACCCAGCACCATTGCAATGAACGGCGAGAATTTAACCCAGGTCGGCACACCGTGGAAGTCATGCAGAATGTGGTTATCCGCACCGGTGAACAAAGCGCCCTTCCAGAAGGCATCATAATGATCGCCGAAGAAGTAACCAACGAAGAAGAAGCCTGCGAAAAGTGCACCAACTGCGAGAACGAACAGCGGAACCAGCATCACCGGAGGTGAATCATGAACGTGATGCATAACTTCAGCGGTGGCGCGTGGCTTACCGTGGAAAGTCATGAAAATCAGACGCCATGAGTAGAAAGATGTGAATGCAGCAGCGATCACCAGCAGCGTGAAGGCAAAGCCTGACGCAGCTGAGTGCGAAGCAAATGCAGATTCAATAATCGCATCTTTGGAGAAGAAGCCGGCAGTACCGATAACAGTGCCCGGAATACCAAGACCTGTCAGCGCCACAGTACCAATGATCATCATCCAGTAAGTGGTCGGGATCAGCTTACGCAGACCACCCATACGACGCATATCCTGCTCATCAGATACCGCATGGATCACCGAACCGGCGCCCAAGAACAGCAGAGCCTTAAAGAATGCGTGTGTGAACAGGTGGAATACGGCAGCGCCGTAAGCGCCGACGCCGAGTGCCACGAACATATAACCGAGCTGCGAACAGGTCGAATAAGCAATCACGCGCTTGATGTCGTTCTGTACCAGACCAACGGTCGCGGCAAAGAATGCAGTGATCGCACCGATAATGGTTACAACCAGCAGAGCTGTTTCAGACTGTTCAAAGATCGGCGACATGCGCGCAACCATGAACACACCTGCGGTCACCATTGTCGCCGCGTGGATCAGAGCCGACACTGGTGTCGGGCCTTCCATCGCATCAGGCAACCATGTGTGCAGCAGGAACTGTGCCGATTTACCCATCGCGCCCATGAAGAGCAGCAATGCAACAACGGTCAAAGCGCCTTGCTTATCGAGTTCAAAACCGAGGAAGCTCAGCACAACCTGCGATGCATTTTCACCGGCAGCATAATTCTGGGCTGTCGAGAAGATCGTGGCATAATCCACAGCGCCAAACAGAACGAAGATACCGAAAATACCAAGCAGGAAGCCAAAGTCACCAACGCGGTTGACCACAAAAGCTTTCATCGCAGCCGCATTGGCCGAAGGTTTCTTATACCAGAAGCCGATCAGCAGGTAGGATGCAAGACCCACGCCTTCCCAGCCGAAGAACATCTGAACCAGATTGTCAGAAGTTACCAGCATCAGCATCGCAAAGGTAAACAGCGACAGATAGGCAAAGAAACGCGGACGGTGCGGATCGTGATGCATATAGCCGATCGAGTAGATATGCACGAGCGCCGACACGCTGTTGATAACAACAAGCATAATCGCGGTCAGTGTATCCACACGGATCGCCCAGTCAAAAGACAGGGTACCGGAAGTCAGCCAGTGCAGAACCGGCACACGGACAGGCTCGGAGGAGCCCATTGCAACAGTAAAGAACGCAACCCATGACAGCGCAGCCGCAATCACGAGGAAGCCGGAAGTGATATATTCGCTGGCTTTGGCTCCGATCTTATTGCCGAAAAGTCCGGCAATAAGAAAGCCCAGCAGCGGAAGGAAGACGATCGCGTAGTAGAGCATCTGCCCGTCAACCTTTCATGACATTGACATCTTCCACCGCGATAGAACCACGGTTACGGAAGAACACGACAAGAATAGCAAGACCGATTGCCGCTTCAGCAGCTGCAACAGTCAGGACGAAGAGTGCGAAAACCTGCCCGACCAAATCGCCGAGCGTTGCGGAGAACGCAATGAAGTTCAGATTGACCGAGAGAAGAATAAGTTCGACCGACATCAAAATGACGATCACATTCTTACGGTTGAGGAAAACCCCGAAAACGCCAAGCGTAAACAGGATCGCCGACACGGTCAGATAATGTTCGATACCGACTACCATCATGAGGCTCCTGTTAAATACCCTTGCCTGTTTCGACTTTTTTGATCTCGATCGCAGTTTCCGGTGTACGGGCAACCTGCGCAGGGATCGACTGACGTTTGACGCCTTCTTTATGACGCAGGGTCAGCACAATCGCGCCGATCATCGCCACCAGCAGGATCAGGCCGGCAATCTGGAAGTAGAAAACGAAATCCGTATAGAGAATGTCGCCAAGCGCCTGTGTATTCTGGCGTGTCGCCACATCAGGGATCGGATAAGCGGCATTTGCTGCAATTTTCGGCGAGAAGATCGAGGCGGAGAAAGCCAAAATCAATTCTGCCAGCAGAACCACACCGACCAGAGCACCAACCGGCGCATGTTTAAGCGCGCCCTGTTTGAGCTCAGCAAAATCCACATCCAGCATCATGACGACGAAGAGGAAGAGAACCGCCACAGCACCGACATAAACAACCACAAGGATCATTGCCAGGAATTCAGCGCCCGTCAGCAGGAACAAAGCCGCTGCATTGAAGAAAGCCAAAATCAGAAACAAGACCGAGTGAACGGGATTGCGTGCGGTGATAACCATCAGCGCACTCGCAATCATGATGAAGGCGAATAAATAGAAAAACGCCGCCGCTATACCTGTCAGCATGGGGTTCCCCAATATCCTTTAACTTGGCAAGGCAACTTGCCTGTCCTACCACCTCATATCCCACAGCCAAAAACCGCGACATGAGGCAAAACTTCAAGCACAACAGCCATGAGCACCAAAAGCTCCGGCTATTGCACCAACTTAAATATTCAGAGCATTTCCGGTTTAAATTGAACCGCAGGAAATGCTCTATCTTTTTGTTTTCCGACGCGCATCTTTTCCGAAAACCGCTTCGCACTTTTCGGGATGCGCTTCAGCCCTGCCCTTTCCGGACAGAGGAACTCATCTTAGCGATCCGATGGGCTTAGCCCATCTTAGCGATAAGGTGAGTCCATCGCGATATTGCGCGCAATTTCACGTTCCCAACGGTCACCATTGGCGAGCAGCTTTTCTTTATCATAGTAAAGCTCTTCGCGGGTTTCCGTGGCGAATTCGAAATTCGGCCCTTCAACAATCGCATCAACCGGACAAGCTTCCTGACAGAAACCGCAATAGATGCATTTGACCATATCAATGTCATAACGCACGGTGCGGCGGGTTCCGTCATTGCGGCGCGGACCGGCTTCAATTGTAATTGCCTGTGCCGGGCAGATCGCTTCGCAAAGCTTACAGGCGATGCAGCGTTCTTCACCATTCGGATAACGGCGCAGGGCATGTTCACCGCGGAAGCGCGGTGAAACAGGACCTTTTTCATGCGGGTAGTTCAATGTTGCCTTAGGCGCAAAGAACTGACGCATGGAGAGAAAGAATGCTCCGACGAATTCTTTCAGAAGCAGTGATTTAGCGGCTTGAGCGATAGAAGCCATGTGATGTCTCCTTAACCTACGAGGCCGGTAAATTTGAGGAATGCAGCGGTTGCCACAACCATGAACAGCGAGATCGGCAGGAATACTTTCCAGCCCAGACGCATCAGCTGGTCATAACGGTAACGCGGTACGAATGCCTTCACCATCGCAAACATGAAGAAGCACATGCAGAGCTTCAGCATGAACCAGACAATGCCCGGCACCCATGCGAGGAACCATACATCCACGATTGGCAGCCAGCCGCCAAGGAACAGAATGGTCATCAATGCGCACATCAGAGTGATGGCAACATATTCACCGAGGAAGAACAGCAGGAACGGTGTCGACGAGTATTCGATCATATGACCGGCAACAAGTTCGGATTCCGCTTCAACCAGATCGAACGGAGGACGGTTGGTTTCCGCCAGTGCCGAGATGAAGAAGATCACGAACATCGGGAACAGCACGAGCCAGTTCCAGTCGAGGAACGAGTTCGGCAGACCCAGCGAAGTACCAAGACCTGTGGACTGAGACAGCACGATGTCGGTCAGGTTCAGGGAACCGGCAACCAGCAATACTGTTACAATCACAAAGCCGATCGAAACTTCATAAGAAACCATCTGCGCTGCGGAGCGCAGTGCGCCGAGAAACGGATATTTCGAGTTTGAAGCCCAGCCACCCATAATCACGCCATAAACTTCAAGTGAAGATATAGCGAGAATATAAAGGATACCGACATTGATATTGGCAATTGCCCAGCCTTCACTGACCGGAATAACTGCCCATGTTGCCAGTGCCAGCAGTGCCGAAATAAACGGCGCCAGCAGGAACACGGCTTTGTTGGCACCCGATGGGATGATCGGCTCTTTGAATACGAATTTCAAAAGATCCGCAAAAGCCTGAAACAGTCCCCAAGGGCCGACAACGTTTGGTCCCCGACGCAACTGTACCGCAGCCCAGATCTTACGATCCGCATAAAGCAGATAGGCTACAACAATCAGCAATACGACGAGCAGAACGACTGACTTCAGCGCTATGATCAGCGCCGGTAAGACGTAAGCTGCAAAAATACCGTCCATTTTCCCGTCTCTCTCTTACAGCACTGCGTGGTTTTTAGTCCCACGCAAGGGCAAGCTGTAAACCTTATTTATTCAGAGCATTTCCAGTTTAATGAAAAAGTGAAAATGCTCTTTTTTTGTTTACGCAATTTCGGACGGAAAACCGGTTCCCACTTTTGCCTCGAAATTGCTTTGCAAAACCAGCTCCTTAAACCCGAAAGCTTAAGGAGCTGTATGCATCAATACTTATTCGGCTGCCTGCTGGAAGCCACCCTTTGCCAGCGCGGAACATTCAGCCATCACAGCTGAAGCACGGGCAATCGGGTTTGTCAGATAGAAATCTGTGACAGGCGAAGCAAATGCAACGCCTTTAACTGCAGCTGCTTTTGCACCGAGAGATGCGATATCCGCAACCTGACCGGCAGCCACTGCGTCAATCTGAGCCATATGCGGATAGTCCGCATAAAGCGCTGCACGCAGCTGAGCCAGACTGTCAAACGGCAGTTTCGCGCCCAGAATATCAGACAATGCACGCAGGATTGCCCAGTCTTCCTTGGCTTCACCCGGAGCAAAACCGGCACGGTTTGCCAGCTGTACGCGGCCTTCCGTATTCACATAGGTACCGGATTTTTCTGTATAGGTGGAACCTGGCAGGATCACATCAGCAGCGTGGGCACCGGCATCACCATGGGTGCCGATATAAACCACGAAGCTCGAACCTTTGTTGGACAGATCCAGTTCATCTGCTCCGGCAAGGAACAGCACATCCATCTGGCCGACCATGTCAGCAGCTTTAGCACCGCCCTCACCCGGCACGAAGCCGAGATCAAGTGCGCCGACGCGGGCAGCAGCAGTGTGCAGAACTGCAAAACCGTTCCACTCTTCGCTCACTGCGCCAACGGCATTCGCCAAAGCAGCAGCCTGAGCCAGTACAGCCTCACCGCTTTCACCGGTCAGTGCACCCTGACCAATCAGGATCAGCGGACGCTGTGCGTTTTTCAGAACATCAAAGAACTTGTCTTTGCCGCTTGCTACCTGAGCCAGCGTATCAGAACCGGCGCCGAGATAGTTGTAAGCATAACGCAGATCTGCCTGTTCACCGATCAGACCAATCTGCAGTCCACCCTGACGCTGACGCTTCAGAATACGTGCATTGAGCACCGAAGCTTCAAAACGCGGGTTGGAACCCACGATCAGAATCGCATCAGCCTGTTCGATACCTTCAATCGTCGGATTGAAGATGTAAGAAGCACGGCCGAATTTAGGATCGAGCGCAACACCATCCTGACGGGCGTCAATATTGACGGAACCGAGTTTGGTCATCAGGCTCTTCAATGCGTAGAGTTCTTCCACATTGGCCAGATCACCGGCAATCGCGCCGATCTTGGCTGCCGAAGTCTTGGCAACAGCAGCTTTAACCGCAGCAAATGCCTCGCTCCAGCTTGCTGCCTGCAGACGACCATTAACGCGAACATAAGGGCGGTCAAGACGCTGGGTGCGCAGACCATCCCAGATGAAACGGGTCTTGTCGGAAATCCACTCTTCGTTCACCTGTTCGTTCAGACGCGGCATAATACGCATCACTTCACGACCACGGGTATCAACGCGGATGTTTGAACCAAGAGCATCCATCACGTCGATAGATTCGGTCTTGTTCAGCTCCCAAGGACGTGCCTGAAACTCGTAAGGCTTGGATGTCAGCGCACCGACCGGGCACAGATCAATCACATTGCCCTGCAGTTCAGAGGTCATTGCGCGTTCGAGATAGGTGGTGATTTCAGCATCCTCACCACGACCTGTGAGGCCGAGCTCGGAAATACCGGCAACTTCCGTGGTGAAACGAACGCAGCGCGTGCAGTGAATGCAGCGTGTCATGATCGTTTTGACCAGAGGGCCGATATATTTGTTTTCAACCGCACGTTTGTTTTCGCGGTAACGCGAACCATCGGTACCGAAAGCCATCGCCTGATCCTGCAGATCGCACTCACCGGCCTGATCGCAAATCGGGCAATCCAACGGGTGATTGATGAGCAGGAATTCCATCACACCTTCACGGGCCTTTTTGACCATAGGTGTGTTGGTGAAGATTTCAGGTGTTTCGCCGTTCGGGCCCGGACGCAGATCGCGTACGCCCATAGCGCAGGATGCAGCCGGCTTCGGCGGTCCGCCTTTAACTTCAACCAGGCACATGCGGCAATTGCCGGCAATGGAGAGGCGTTCGTGGAAACAGAAACGCGGCACGGTAGCGCCAGCCTCTTCGGCTGCCTGAAGAAGCGTGTAGTGATCGGGTACTTCGATCTCGTTACCGTCAACTTTGATCTTTGCCATCGCTTGTCCAAACCTGCGGCACTTGCCGCATTCTTTTAAACCCGCGGCATCCGCCGCATCATATTAATTCTGCGGCAATGCCGCTTCATGACTGAACGGGCAGACCGCAACCGGCCTGCCCTGAAGCTTATTCCGCAGCCTCGAGCCGGATATTACGGCTCTGAACAGCATTGCGGGTATAATCATCAATACGCTTTTCAATTTCCGGACGGAAATTGCGGATCAGACCCTGAATTGGCCATGCAGCCGCATCACCAAGCGCACAAATCGTATGACCTTCAATCTGCTTGGTCACGTCGAACAGCATGTCGATTTCGCGCTTCTGCGCGTTACCGGTAACCATGCGCTCCATAACGCGCCACATCCAGCCTGTACCTTCACGGCAAGGCGTGCACTGACCGCAGCTTTCGTGCTTGAAGAAGGCCGACAGACGGGCAATCGCTTTGATAATGTCGGTTGACTTATCCATAACGATAAGACCGCCGGTACCGAAAGACGACTTAACATCGCGCATACCGTCGAAATCCATGATGGCGTCCATCATATTTTCTGCGGTAACCACAGGACAGGATGCACCACCCGGAATAACTGCCAGCAGATTGTCCCAACCGCCGCGGATACCGCCGGCATGTTTTTCAATCAGTTCGCGGAACGGAATACCAAGTGCTTCTTCAACTGTGCATGGTGTGTTCACATGACCGGAAATCTGGAACAGCTTGGTACCGACATTGTTCGGACGGCCGATAGAAGAGAACCATGCACCGCCGCGACGTAAGATTGTCGGAGCAACAGCAATCGATTCCACGTTGTTCACAGTGGTCGGGCAGCCGTAAAGACCCATATTCGCAGGGAACGGAGGTTTAAGGCGTGGCTGGCCTTTTTTGCCCTCAAGGCTTTCCAGCAGCGCAGTTTCTTCACCGCAGATATAAGCGCCCGCACCATGGGAAACGAACACGTCCATATCCCAGCCGCACTTGTTGTTTTTGCCAAGCAGACCGGCTGCGTAGCATTCATCAATTGCTGCCTGCAGGGCTTCACGCTCACGCATGAATTCACCGCGGATATAGATGTAAGCTGTATGTGCGCCCATTGCGCAACCGGCAATCACGCAGCCTTCGATCAGCGTATGCGGATCATGGCGCATGATATCACGGTCTTTACAGGTGCCCGGCTCCGATTCGTCGGCATTGACAACGAGGTAATGCGGACGACCGTCGCTTTCCTTCGGCATGAAGGACCATTTCATGCCGGTCGGGAAGCCCGCGCCGCCACGACCGCGAAGGCCCGAAGCCTTCATCTCATTGATGATCCAGTCACGGCCTTTTTCGACAAAACCTTTGGTATTGTCCCAATGGCCACGGGACATAGCGCCTTTCAGCGACTTGTCTTTCAGACCATAAATATTTGTAAAGATGCGATCTTTATCAGCCAGCATCAATCAGCCCTCCGCTTTCGGATTGCCATCAGTCAAAGATGTCAAGCCACCAATCGGCGCAGAGAAATCACGATCGATCTGCGGACCCGGCTTGATGGTATCGCCCTTGCCTGCCTCAAAAGCATCAATGATTTCTTCAAGGCGTTCAGGTGTCAGGTCTTCATAAGCGTCTTTGAAGATCATGACCATCGGCGCATTGACGCAAGCACCCTGACATTCAACTTCTTCCCACGACAGTGTGCCCGAAGCATTTGGTGTCAGCGGATCATGATGAATTTTGTGCTTGCACACTTTCATCAGCTCTTCAGCACCGCGCAATGCGCATGGTGTTGTACCGCAAACCTGAATATGGGCGCGTGTACCAACCGGCTTGAGCTGGAACTGGGTATAGAATGTTGCCACTTCCAGAACGCGGATCAGCGGCATTTCCAGCATAGCTGCAACATGCTCAATCGACGCCTTGGTGACCCAGCCATCCTGTTCCTGCGCACGCATCAGCAGCGGAATAACCGCAGACTGCTGGCGACCTTCAGGGAATTTCTTAATTGTCTTTTCAGCCCAGGCCTGATTTTCCGCATTAAACGAAAAGCTGGCCGGCTGAACGGAATCATCTGCGAGACGACGGACGGACATCAGCGGTCTACCTCACCAAACACAATATCGAGCGAGCCAAGGATCGCGGAGACGTCGGCCAGCATATGACCGCGACACAGGAAATCCATGGCCTGAAGATGAGCAAAACCCGGTGCACGCAATTTGCAACGATACGGTTTATTAGTGCCGTCAGACACCAGATAAACACCGAATTCACCCTTCGGTGCTTCCACTGCGGCATATACCTCGCCTTCCGGCACATGGTAACCTTCAGTGTAAAGCTTGAAATGATGGATGAGAGCTTCCATCGAGCGTTTCATTTCGCCGCGTTTCGGCGGAACAATCTTATTGTCCATGTTCGACACAGGGCCGACGCGCTCTTTGCCGAGCAGCAGTTCACAGCACTGGCGCATGATGGAAGCGGACTGACGCATTTCTTCCATACGGATCAGATAGCGGTCATAGCAGTCGCCGTTCTTACCGATCGGAATGTCGAATTCCATTTCATTGTAGCATTCATAAGGCTGCGATTTACGCAGATCCCATGCTGCACCCGAACCGCGCACCATGACACCGGAGAAACCCCATGCCCATGCATCATCCAGCGACACAACGCCGATATCAACGTTACGCTGTTTGAAAATACGGTTGCCGGTAATCAGATTGTCCAGATTGTTCAGCGTCTTGAAGAACGGATCAATCCAGTTGGCAATATCCTGAACCAGCTGTTCAGGCAGATCCTGATGAACACCGCCCGGACGGAAATAGGCCGCGTGCATACGGGCGCCGCAAGCGCGCTCATAGAACACCATCAGCTTTTCACGCTCTTCAAAGCCCCAGAGCGGCGGTGTCAGTGCACCAACGTCCATAGCCTGTGTGGTTACGTTCAGCAGGTGATTGAGAATACGGCCGATTTCCGAGTAAAGTACACGGATCAACTGACCGCGCTTCGGCACATCAATACCGAGCAGGCGTTCAACCGCCAGTGCATAGGCGTGTTCCTGATTCATCGGCGCCACGTAATCGAGGCGGTCGAGATAAGGCACAGCCTGCAGATAGGTTTTGGCTTCCATCAGCTTTTCGGTACCGCGATGCAGCAGACCGATATGCGGATCAACACGCGCCACAACTTCACCATCGAGCTCGAGCACAAGACGCAGAACGCCGTGCGCCGCCGGATGCTGCGGGCCGAAGTTGATATTAAAATTTCTTACTTGTGTCTCAGCCATTCTCGGCATCCTGTGTAGAGGCAAAAGCTGCCAGAAACTCTGCTTCCGTCATTTTGCTCGTATCATTGGCAAAAGCGTAACTATCAGGCTTACAGTCGATATAAATCTCTGTTGTAAACCTGAATTGCGAAGGATCTTCAAACGCCTGAACGGAAACAACATTATGGGAACCATCCTGCATGCGCCACATCAGAGTGGAGCCGCAGACTTTGCAGAAACCGCGTTCACCCCATGCGGATGAACCGTAAAAGCCGAGATCATCACCTTTGGTGATTTCAAGACTGTCTCCGCAATCCACACAGAGAAACACACCGCCGGACCAACGGCGGCACATTGAACAGTGGCAGGCGCCCATTTCGTCATTCACAGGCTTCGCCGAAAACTGCACTGAACCACAGAGGCAGCGACCTTCCAACTTAGCACCATCAGACATTTTTAAATCCTTCGGCTAACGTGACAGATTAATTTGACTTCGCTTTCTCATCGCCCGGAAGCACATAATCTGTTGCTTCCCACGGGGACAAGAAATCAAAATTACGGAATTCCTGACGCAGCTCAACCGGCTCGTAAACAACGCGTTTGACCTGATCATCATAACGGACTTCGACAAAACCGGTCAGCGGGAAATCCTTACGCAGCGGATGACCTTCAAAACCGTAATCTGTCAGCAGACGGCGCAAATCCGGATGACCGGAGAACAGAATGCCGTACATGTCGTAAGCTTCACGCTCGTACCACAATGCACCCGGATAAACGCCGGTGATTGACGGCACAGGTGTATCTTCATCGGTGATTACGCGAATGCGGATACGCAGGTTATGACGTGGCGACATCAGCTGATAGACCACATCAAAACGATTGACGCGGCCCGGATAGTCCACACCGCTCAGATCGGTGAAATTCACGAACTGGCACTGCACATCATCGCGCAGGAATGTCAGCACAGAAATAATCTGGCTGCCCGGCACAGTTATGCTCAACTCACCGTAACGCAGTGATGTTTCATCGATCTTGCCTTCAAGGCGTTCGGACAGATAGGCCGAGAGTTCATTGAGAGCTTCTTGAATCATCATATCCCCCAATCAACGCTCAATCGTACCGGTGCGGCGAATCTTCTTCTGCAGCATCAGAATGCCGTAGAGCAGCGCTTCAGCGGTCGGAGGGCAGCCCGGCACATAGATATCAACCGGAACAACACGGTCACAACCACGCACAACAGAATAGGAGTAATGGTAGTAACCGCCGCCATTCGCGCAGGAGCCCATGGAGATCACATAACGCGGCTCCGGCATCTGGTCATAAACCTTGCGCAGCGCAGGAGCCATTTTATTGGTCAGCGTACCTGCAACAATCATCACGTCGGACTGACGCGGAGACGCACGCGGCGCAATACCGAAACGCTCGGCATCATAGCGCGGCATGGAAATATGCATCATTTCCACAGCGCAGCAGGCCAGACCGAAAGTCATCCACATCAGCGAGCCGGTGCGCGCCCATGTAATCAATGCATCAGCAGAGGTAACAATGAAACCCTTATCGGACAGTTCATTATTCAGCTCACCGAAAAACGCATCGTCCTGACCGATCAGCTTACCGGTATTCGGATCAATAATACCCTTAGGGCGGGGAGCTATCAGCGTCCCGCCACCCATATTGGCATTAGAAGACATAGTGTTTTGGCCAGAGGTCAATCCCATTCGAGGGCTCCCTTCTTCCATTCATAAATGAAGCCGATGGTGAGCACACCAAGGAAGACCATCATGGACCAGAAACCAAACATGCCAATTTCACCGAAGGACACAGCCCACGGGAACAGGAATGCAACTTCGAGGTCGAAGATGATGAAAAGAATGGATACCAGATAGAAACGCACGTCGAATTTCATGCGCGCATCGTCAAATGCGTTAAATCCGCACTCATAGGCGGACAGTTTTTCTGGATCCGGCTGTCTGTACGCGACCAGGAACGGCGCTACCAGCAACGCAATTCCGATCACCATTGCCACGCCAATAAAAATGACGATCGGCAGATAGGAACTTAAAAGCTCGTTCATTACCCTATTTCCGGCTTCAAGATGTAAAGTTGTGCACTACATAAGCCATTTGACGGCTACAGCCATGTGACACATTGCACCTTACAATCAATCTCGCCCAAACAGCTTCAAATGGCGTGCCGTGCGAATACAGTGCTTTGTGTGGGGACGGTTACCGCAGTCAACCCGTTTGCGCAAGCCTTTAAAGCACATGACTGCCCTGCGCTCACACGGATATGATTAATAAAAGCCATCCTGTTAACAACTCCGTGCCGCCCGCGATTTGCGCAGACACCAGCAGTCATTACATCACTATATTACACAAATTTCCGTAAAAATCATTCAGCTCTGATTTGCAGGCTAAAAAGAATCTGTTTCACGCCGCAAGGCGAGTCGCCCCTCACCTCATGCGGCGTACTTAACAAAATGCACAATCAGCCTGCAGGTGAATCAATGTATTTTAAAACCTGATATTTTTTTGATTTATTTTTATGGGAAATGCCAATGCACACACCACTTGGCGTGAGTGCAGAATTATTCACCCTGACCGCCGCAGTCCTGTCCGCAACCACCGGGATATTTGCCTATATTCTGATGGACGGCAGCGGAACACCGACAATTATCGAAATCATCGCCGTCAGATTCCTGTTCATCAGCCTGATCGCATTCGCCACCATCCCACGGAAACCGACGAAACCACTTCAGCAGCCCTGTTGCCAAAATTGAAAAACAGGCAGCAATCCCCGCCCCTGCGGATATGCATTATAATAGATAGATCATAGAAAAGGATAATTGGCGGGGTGCGCCACTTTCTCTGAACTGTATTTTAAAGAAGAGAAAGTGGCGCGAGTGACGGGGCTCGAACCCGCGACCTCCGGCGTGACAGGCCGGCACTCTAACCAACTGAGCTACACCCGCGCAGTACTTCATGTGCTGAAGTGATTTGGTATGTACCCTGATTCATTTTTAAAATCAAAGGGTTTTCTTACAAATTTTACAAATAAATGAAGAAAATTTGCATTTAAAAACAAATGCTTAAATCGGGACATCAAAGGGAAATATAAAGCAGGCGGGGTGCGCCACTTTCTCATAAACTGTATATTGTAAGAAGAGAAAGTGGCGCGAGTGACGGGGCTCGAACCCGCGACCTCCGGCGTGACAGGCCGGCACTCTAACCAACTGAGCTACACCCGCGCAGTATTTTCAGAGATTATCTGAAAGCCTTAAGCTATTCGCTTGAGGCACCGTGACGTTTCCGTTCGGTATGGGCGCTGTCTAATGTGTTCACTATGAACTGTCAAGCGAGCTTTTGAAAGTTTTTCACCGAAAAGAGGATAAAAATGCGCAAAGCCCGAACAGAGCACTTTATATATATAGGCAGTCCACAAATGACTGATTTTATGCACAGCACTGGATAAAAAGACGAGCCCCCTCGCTCCCTATAAGCATCTGAATTCAAAGAATCATCCGAAACACATGACGGGATGGCATCAGGAATGTGAAGAAACAAAAATTAATTCAAATTTCTGTTTTATTTTTGATTTTTGCTCTTGCGCTTAGTCAAAGAATTCCTTAAACGAGCCTCACAGCCGCTTCAAAGCGAGCGGGCGATTAGCTCAGTTGGTAGAGCGCTTCGTTTACACCGAAGATGTCGGGAGTTCGAGTCTCTCATCGCCCACCATTCATTTCTGAGAAATCAGATGAGTGAATGACAATTATAGATATGTTGTGCTCATATTTATAATTGAAGACTAAAGTCAGCACATACCGCTTTTAGCGAGCGGGCGATTAGCTCAGTTGGTAGAGCGCTTCGTTTACACCGAAGATGTCGGGAGTTCGAGTCTCTCATCGCCCACCATTTCTCCCCTCTTCTGCAAATCAACATTTTGTACCTTACGCTGATTTTCGGCGGAAATTGTTTCATGCAGAATCGCAGTCTCATGGCTGACTAGAGCGGTTTACGCCCAAATTGAATCACAGTGCTCGCTCTAGATTCTTTATTTGGTCGCATTATCACGGGCGTCAAGTTGATCCAACTTGACTGTGAAATGCTCTATCCTCACATCTTCCTTTCTGCACTTCTTCTCCGCCTCATTTAAGAATCGCCTGCCCGCTCCAGCCGCTTTTGTAAAGAAAAGAATCTGCCCGGAAACAGCAAAGATTCCGCCCCAAAACCGCTCATATCTTATATGCTGCAGTTAAGAATCAAGCTGAGCGGTGGCAGCACGCCTGCCGACCCTGCTGATGCCCTTTTGGCACATCTCCACATATTAATTCAGCCCTGTGTATAGCGGGTAAAATTATCAGAGAGACACCATAGGTATTGACGAAAAATTCATAACATATACCATATATAGTGTCTTGAGCGGTTCTTCGATTCTGCAAACCGCAGCTTCGTAACTACGCTCAAAACGGCTTTATCAGGCACAATGAAACCGGCGATACGCAATGCGATCCGGGATAGTTGCGTCGAAATTTTTGCCGGTTCTCGGGAGGTAACTCCTTTCCGGCGGAGAATCGGAACTTGTTGTTATCAACAGGCTCCGGGAATGTTGAAGACGGAAGAAATGTGATCCGTTGCGCCGGTGTTGTTTTCAGTATCGCAGGCACACAGATCACAGTTCAGCAAGGCAACAGGAATCAGGTTATGCGCAAGGTCAGAGCTGCTTTTCAGGAATCGGAAAACAAACAGATGTCTGCATCTGTCGTTCAGAAACCTGTTTCAGCAGATTTGTCAGCGGTCAGAGCGAATCTTCGCCCGATGGCTTTATACGACCATCTCTGATGACGCATCCGGCTCCTCTGTGAGCTGTTCCTTCCAGCCTCTCCCGCCGTCCGTTCCGTTCTTATCAGTTTAAGCAAGTTCAGCATGCGTTTTGCGGAATAGCCGCAGTTTGTGCAGCAGATTTAAAGGTGCGCTTTGCACCTGAAAGGCCTCCGCCCTCTCGTTTCAAAAGCGGCGGAACCACAATGCTCGGATTTATCACCGCCGGTGCGTCTCTGGATGAACCATACCGGTGAGGAATACAGGGAAGCGTAAACAAGAAGTTCTTTGAGGGCACAACGCTCCGGAGAACGAAGAATCCCGCACCGCAAGGTGCAAAAAGAGAAGAGCACCGTCAGGTGCATATACAAGAAGGCACCGCAAGGTGCAGACCAATGAGGCCCTGCCAAGGGAAACTGTAGCCCCCGCTACAATGTCCGCTGACTATTCTCTCCGGAATAATCAACAGGCATATAACGCATATCAGTCTCTGAAAAATATCAGGGCGATCAAGAAACGAGGAATCCGATGTCCATTACTGTTTACAGCAAGCCAGCCTGCGTTCAGTGCACCGCCACCTATCGCGCTCTGGAACGTCAGGGAATCGATTTCAACATCATTGATATTTCTGCTGATGCAGAAGGCTACGACACAGTTAAACGTCTCGGTTATATGCAGGTTCCGGTTGTTGTTGCCGGTGACACACATTGGGCAGGCTTCCGCCCTGACATGATCAGCGCGCTGGCTTAATTATAATGGCCTGAGCGTTCCGGTTTGACTGTCATATCCGGACAATCTGCCTGACTGTTCGATCTGGCCGGTAATTCTCTGCCCGTCTTTCGCTTTGCAAGACGGGCAGAAACCGGAACCAGAAACGGCATTTCAGGCAAATCACAAAAGCTATGCCCTCTTCCTGTATAATGCACAGCATTGGCTGCAAAGCCGGACTGGTGCCACTATATATAGAGGGTCTTTGTTTGACTTCAGTGTCTCACTGGAGATTTAACATGAGGAAGTGGCTATGAGCATGCTCGTCTATTTTTCAAGCGGCACGCAAAATACGCATCGCTTTGTCACAAAAACCGGACTGCCTGCTCTGCGTATTCCGTGCAGCATGAAGGCCGATCTTTTACAGGTGACACAACCTTTTGTGCTGGTTGTCGCAACCTATGCCGGCGGGGACGGACGCGGTGCTGTTCCCAAACCTGTGATCCGTTTTCTGAATGACAGTGCCAACCGTTCCTTTATTCGCGGTGTGATTGCCGGTGGCAACCGTAATTTCGGTGCAACCTATTGTCTTGCCGGCAATGTCATATCCGAGAAATGTCAGGTGCCGTTTCTGTATCGCTATGAACTGGCCGGAACGGATGATGACGTTATCAATGTGCGGAATGGTCTGCGCAAATTCTGGCAGGCAGACCTCGCTGCCTGACTTCTGACCCCATACAGGGTTCAACAACGAAATTAAATTGCTGTCCGCTTTCTCAAACGAAAAGCCGGATCAGTATTGTGAACAGATGTGAAAGCGAAGCCGGTCTTTGTTTTGCACATACCGACAAATAAATTGGCCAACACATATTGGCCGAAAAATGAATTGGAAAAACTGTGGCGACTCTTGAGCTTGAACGGACAGAAAAGAACAACACCAACAGTTCAAACAACGGGAGTTCTAAAAAGGACACTCCGGCAATGGACTATCATGCGCTGAATGCCATGCTGAACCTGTTCGGTCCGAATGGTGAGATCCAGTTTGATATGGATCGCAAGGCCGTTCGCCAGTATTTTCTCCAGCATGTGAACCAGAACACGGTTTTCTTCCACAATCTGGAAGAGAAGCTCGATTATCTGGTGACCCAGAATTATTACGAAAAAGAAGTGCTGGATCTGTATTCTTTTGAATTCGTCCAGAATCTCTTCAATCTCGCGTATAAAAAGAAGTTCCGCTTTCCGACCTTCCTCGGCGCGTTCAAATATTACACCAGCTATACGCTGAAGACTTTTGACGGTCTGCGCTATCTGGAACGTTATGAAGACCGCGTTTGCATGGTTGCGCTGGCGCTTGCCGATGGTGACGAGGCTCTGGCGATCTCGATCATGGAAGAAGTGCTGTCCGGACGTTTCCAGCCTGCGACACCGACCTTCCTCAATGCCGGTAAAAAACAGCGCGGCGAGCTGGTTTCCTGCTTCCTGCTGCGCATGGAAGACAATATGGAATCGATCGGCCGTTCGATCAATTCCGCGCTGCAGCTTTCCAAGCGCGGTGGTGGTGTGGCCTTCTCGCTCACCAATATCCGTGAGCATGGCGCGCCGATCAAAATGATCGAGAATCAGTCTTCCGGTATTATTCCGATCATGAAGCTGCTCGAAGATGCATTCTCCTATGCGAACCAGCTCGGTGCACGTCAGGGTGCCGGTGCGGTTTATCTGAATGCCCACCATCCGGACATTATGCGCTTCCTCGACACCAAGCGCGAAAATGCCGATGAAAAAATCCGCATTAAAACCCTATCGCTCGGCGTGGTGATTCCGGATATCACCTTTGAACTGGCGAAGAATGACGAGGATATGTATCTGTTCTCGCCATATGATGTGGAACGCGTTTACGGTGTACCTTTCACGGAAATTTCCGTGAGCGATAAATATCGCGAAATGGTTGATGACGGCCGTATCCGCAAGCAGAAGATCAAGGCACGCGCCTTCTTCCAGACACTGGCGGAAATTCAGTTTGAATCCGGCTATCCGTATATCATGTTCGAAGACACCGTGAATGCAGCCAATCCGATTGCCGGCCGCATCACCATGAGCAATCTCTGCTCGGAAATTCTTCAGGTCAGCGAAGCCAGCACCTATAAAGACGATCTGAATTACGAACATATCGGCAAGGATATTTCCTGTAACCTCGGCTCGCTCAATATTGCGATGACCATGGACTCACCGGATTTCGGCAAGACTGTTGAAACGTCGATCCGTGCGCTGACCGCTGTTTCGGATATGAGCAAGATCAATTCCGTGCCATCGATTGCCCGCGGCAATGATGAATCACACGCGATCGGTCTGGGTCAGATGAACCTGCACGGCTATCTGGCACGTGAACGCATTTTCTACGGTTCTGAAGAAGGTGTGGATTTCACCAATATCTATTTCTACACCGTGACCTATCACGCGATTAAAGCGTCCAACCGCATTGCGATGGATCGCAAGTCGAGCTTTGTCGGCTTTGAAGATTCAAAATATGCCGACGGCACTTTCTTCGACAAATATACTGACAAGGTCTGGGAACCGGAAACTGCCCGCGTTCGTGAACTGTTTGAAACAGCAGGTGTTACGATCCCGACACAGGCGGACTGGGAAGAACTGCGCAAATCTGTGATGGCGCATGGTATGTATAACCGTAACCTTCAGGCTGTTCCGCCGACAGGTTCGATTTCCTACATCAACAATTCGACCTCTTCGATTCATCCGATTGCGTCCAAGATTGAAATCCGCAAGGAAGGTAAGATCGGCCGCGTATATTACCCTGCCCCGTTCATGAGTAATGATAATCTCGATTATTATCAGGATGCCTATGAGATCGGTGCCGAGAAGATCATAGATACCTATGCAGCAGCGACGCAGCATGTGGATCAGGGTCTGTCGCTCACGCTGTTCTTCCGCGATACCGCAACAACACGCGATATCAACAAGGCGCAGATCTATGCATGGCGCAAGGGAATCAAGACAATCTACTATATCCGCCTGCGCCAGATGGCTCTGGAAGGCACACAGGTAGAAGGCTGCGTTTCCTGCACCCTGTAAACCCTATCCTTTTATATAAAACCGTCTGCCGCAGTGCAGACGGTTCATCCGAACAGATCAGAGCACGTTATGAACGCCCAACCTAAACTCGTCTGCGCCACAAAGGCTGTTAACTGGAACCGTATCGAGGATGATAAAGATCTCGAAGTATGGAACCGTCTGACCGGTAATTTCTGGCTGCCGGAAAAAGTTCCGCTGTCCAATGATATTCCGTCCTGGGGCACGCTGACACCGGCAGAAAAAACACTGACCATCCGTGTTTTCACCGGTCTGACACTGCTGGACACCATTCAGAACACTATCGGCTCAATCAGCCTGATGCCGGATGCTGTGACCCCGCATGAAGAAGCTGTATTGTCGAATATCAGCTTCATGGAAGCGGTTCATGCCCGCTCCTATTCCTCGATCTTCTCCACTCTGTGCTCGACACCGGATGTGGATGATGCCTATCGCTGGAGTGAGGAAAACCCGCATCTGCAGCGCAAAGCAGCTCTGATCATCAATGAATATAAATCTGATGATCCGATGAAACGTAAAATCGCCAGTGTTTATCTGGAAAGTTTTCTGTTCTATTCCGGCTTCTATCTGCCAATGTACTGGTCGAGCCGTGCGAAACTGACCAATACTGCCGATCTTATCCGCCTGATTATCCGTGACGAGGCCGTGCACGGCTACTATATCGGCTATAAATATCAGGTGGCTCTGGAAAAAGAGAGCGAAGCCCGCAAGGAGGAGCTGAAAGATTTCGCCTTCTCGATGCTGCTTGATCTCTATGAAGTTGAAACCAAATATACAGAAGCGCTTTATGACGGCACCGGTCTGACCGAAGATGTTAAAAAGTTCCTGCACTATAATGCGAATAAAGCGCTGATGAATCTTGGCTACGAACCGCTGTTCCCGAGCACTGTAACCAATGTTAATCCGGCGATCCTGTCATCGCTTTCACCGAATGCTGATGAGAATCACGACTTCTTCTCCGGTTCCGGCTCCAGCTATGTGATCGGTAAAGCCGTTGCTACAGAAGATGATGACTGGGATTTTTAATTCTTCCGTCAGGAAATAAACGGTTTTTCATTGATATTCCGTCTGCTTTCCGATGATCCGAATATTTATGCCCCTGAGACCAAGCAACGTCTCAGGGGCATTTCTTTTTTAAATCATCATTTAAGATATTGAAAACACAGTCACATTTTAATTTTTGAATATATAAAACACTTCTCGACAGACACAATAAAAGTAATTCATTAAGCAAGTTCAATGCTTAAACTTCATTTACTATGTAATTTAAGCCTTGAAAAACACTCTTCAGGCTATAAGTCGTAACAGGTCAGCAAGACCATAACGAAAAGAACTATCTGGAGTTAAGGCAATGAAAGCAATTTTTAAGCGCTTCCGCAAAAATGAAGACGGTGCAACTGCAATCGAATACGGCCTGATTGCAGCGCTCGTTTCGATCATGATTATTGGCGGTCTTACAGCACTGGGCACCAATTTGGGTGATTTATTCCAGCGTCTGGCTGACCTGATGGCAGGTACTGCAACACCACCATCCGGTGGCTAATAATTCCTAAGTAAAAATATTCATAAGGCGCCCGATTTATAATCGGGCGCTATTATTTTTATAGCCCAAAAAATGTTGTGATTACTCATATTCATTGCACTCGCTGCGTTCTTAAATAGTCACATGCTCACGATTTTTAAATGAGCCCATCTGGCAGAATATGCTTATAGATGATTGAATGTTGCTTTGGCCAAGTAAACACTATCTATTTAGCCATGCCGCGCTTTGTCACGCTGCATTTTCTCATAATCTGCCTTTATAGTCGCATAGCAAATTCTCTTTTAATGCCAATGCGATGAAAGCCTGATGAGTCATTTCCCAAGCGCCCCTGTAAAACCTGATTATCTTCATTTCGATCCTGCCACCCGCCACGTGCGGATTGATCCGCATCAACCGGAATTTGTACAGAATCCCTATGCGGCTTACGCATGGCTGCATCACAATGCGCGGGTATTTTTCTGGGAAGATTACGGTTTCTGGTGCTTTGCCGGTTACGACGATATCAACAAGCTGTTCCGCGACCGCCGTTTTGGGCGTGAAGAGCCGGGCGGTTATCGTGCCAATGCAATCAATCGCGAACATCTCAAAGATTTCGACGGTGTTGAGCGCCACTCCATGCTCGAGATTGAGCCGCCGGTACATACCCGCCTGCGCACCCTCGTCAATCGCGCTTTTGTGTCCCGTCAGGTCGAGCGCCTGCGCCCGCGTATCGAAAAACTTGCCAATGAGCTGATTGACGGTTTTGAGCATCAGGGCCATGTTGATCTGATGCCGGCTTTCGCCACCCCTATTCCGGTGGTGGTGATTGCGGAGATGCTGGGTGTGCCGACAGACAATGCCCCGCAGCTGCTCGACTGGTCGCATCGCATGGTCAATATGTATATGCACAATGCCACCCGTGAAGTGGAAGACAGTGCTAATCAGGCGGCTAAAGAATTCTCCGACTATTTGCGCGACTATGCTGCCCAGCGCCGCAAAAATCCGGGTGATGACCTGCTAAGCCTGCTGCTTGCCGCTGAGGAAAATGGTGCCAAGCTCTCGGAAGATGAGCTGATTACCACTTGTATCCTTCTGCTCAATGCCGGCCATGAAGCAACGGTCAACCAGACCGGTAATGCGGTTAAGAGCATTCTGCAAAGCGGTCTGGATCATCGCACCCTGTTTGCAACGCCGGAATCAACCGCTGCCACGGTCGAGGAAAGCCTGCGCTTTGATGCACCGCTGCATATGTTCACCCGCTATGCCTATAATGAGACTGAAATTGCCGAAGGCGTAACGCTCAAAGCCGGTGAGCAGCTTGGTCTGTTGCTTGGTTCCGGTAACCGCGATTATCAGGCTTTTGAGCAGCCGGATCGTTTCTGGCCGGAGCGTCCGGATCAGAAGAACGTCTCCTTCGGAGCGGGTATTCATTTCTGTATCGGCGCACCGCTGGCTCGTCTGGAAATGCAGGTTTCACTGGCAACATTGTTCAAACGTCTGCCAAATATCCGCTTTGCAGAACCGCCGCTCTATGGCGACACCTATCATTTCCACGGCATGCAAAGCCTGAAACTGGAATGGTAAAAACAAAAACGCCGCGTCCTATGGAACGCGGCGTTTTCTATTTCAGACAATATAAGTTTAAAGCTTTATCACATAGGTTTTACGAGTCGTTTCAATCACTTCCCACGTGCCTTTAAAGCCCGGTCTGATGATGAAACTATTGCCTGCTCGCAAAGTGACCGGCTCTTTGCCCTCTTCGGTCAGCACAGACTCACCGCTGATCAGCTGGAAGAACTCCCACTCATCATAAGCGACATGCCATTTACCAACCGTCGACTCCCAGATACCGGCATAAAGCCCGTCTGAGGTCTCCTCCGCATTCCATGTTCTGAACTGCGGATCACCAAAAATGATACGCCCTTCTGCGGGCGCACCAATTTCCGGTTCAGACTCTGTATTGACTGGCAGCAACAGCGACTTCATCAGGCGATCTTTGCCAAAGCCTGTTCAAGATCAGCAATAATATCGTCAGCATCTTCAATACCGATCGACAAACGCACCACTTCAGGACCTGCACCGGCAGCAACTTTCTGCTCATCCGTCAGCTGGCGATGCGTCGTGGATGCCGGATGAATAACCAGCGAGCGCGTATCACCGATATTGGCCAGCAGTGAGAACAGTTCCAGCGAGTTCGCAAAAGTCTTACCGGCTTCATAACCGCCCTTCAGACCGAAGGTGAAAACAGCGCCGCCACCCTTAGGCGAATATTTCTGCTGCAAAGCATGATATTTGTCGGTCGGCAGGCCGGCATAACGCACCCATGAAACTTTCTCGTGCTTTTCCAGCCATTTCGCTACTTTCAGCGCATTGTCGCAATGGCGCTGCATACGCAGCGGCAGAGTTTCAATACCGGCCAGAATCTGGAACGAGTTGAAAGGAGAAATCGCCGGACCAAAGTCACGCAAACCGAGTGTGCGTGCTGCAATGGCAAAAGCAATATTGCCGAAAGTTTTGTGTAGTTCCGCACCGGCATATTCAGGACGCGGCTCGCTCAGCATCGGATAATTGCCGGATTTCGACCAGTCGAATGTACCGCCATCGACCAGAATACCGCCCATGGAATTGCCGTGACCGCCAATGAATTTAGTCAGCGAGTGCACAACAATATCTGCGCCATGTTCGATCGGACGGATCAGATATGGCGATGCCATTGTATTATCAACGATCAGCGGCAGACCGTGCTTATGCGCGATTTCCGCAATCGCTGCGATATCAACAACGATACCGCCCGGATTGGCCAGACTTTCAACAAAGATCGCACGGGTTTTGTCATCGATCTGTTTCTCGAAGCTGGAAACATCGTCCACATCACCCCAGCGCACTTCCCATCCGAAAGACTTGAAAGCATTACCGAACTGGTTGATCGAACCGCCATAAAGCTTGTTTGCAGCGATGAAATTATCACCGGTGCGCAGCAGATTATGGAAAACCAGCAGCTGGGCAGCATGACCGGATGCAGTCGCAACGGCAGCTGTACCGCCTTCAAGCGCTGCAACGCGCTCTTCCAGTACGGCTGTGGTCGGGTTGGTCAGACGGGTATAGATATTGCCGAATGCCTGCAGGCCGAACAAAGCGGCAGCATGATCCACATCATCAAAAACATAAGATGCGGTCTGATAAATCGGCGTGGTGCGGGCACCGGTGGTCGGATCCGGTTTTGCGCCTGCATGAATAGCAAGTGTATCAAAACCCGGGCTGCGCTTAGACATTCTCTACTCCCCAAAATAAACAATTTGGGTCAGGTTAGAATTTTACTCCCGCACAAGCAAAGAAAAAGATTCCGCTTATCACTATAATACACGCAAACTATTATCTTTTTCCGCAGGCACATCTATAAATTACCCGCAGATTTACATTGCGGCAAAACAGAAATTTTGAACCGCAATGTCACATAAAGCTAAAATCAGGCGCCGATCAGACGCTGATGCTGCTGTTTGGTGCACATATTTGTCACCACCTTTATTCCGGCAGCGCGGGCTTTGGCCTCAGCCTCTTCATGAGTGATTTCAAGCTGCAACCACAAAACATCCGGCTGTGTTTTCAGTGCCAGAATTTCATCGACAATTGCAGGTACGGCATTGGAAGCGCGGAAGACATCGACAATATCAATCTTCTCCGGAATATCGGAGAGCGAGGCATAAACTGTCTGCCCCAATATCTGCTTCCCCGCCTGCCCCGGATTAACCGGAATAACTTTATAACCATGCTCCAGCAGATATTTCATCACACCAAAGCTTGGACGATCCTCATTCGGAGAAGCGCCGACCAGCGCGATCACATGCTTGGTTTGCAGGATAGATCTGACTTCCGTTTCATTCATGGCATTCTCCGTTTTCATGCTGCTATGCATCACATTGTGCAGAAGATATAATCTAGGCATAAAATGCGGGCAATTGAAGTGATGCGGCAGGCCGGACGGAAATATAGAGTAAAAATCACCGGATTTTTATAGGGTAACATAATACCGCAATTTTAACACATTGATTTTAAAAGATAATTACAAGTATATGCAAATTCAACACACTTGACGCCCACTCACAGGCACTGTATTGGACAGCCAGAAAGCGTGCATCTGTCAAAGATGAGCGGTTTTCATTTGTTACGCGCAGATTTCTGCCGCAACACAAGCAACAAAAAAAGCCTTGCTCCAGTCTCTGTTGCAAGGATTATTTCCAAGGATAACTTCAATGGCAACTTTTTCCCAGAAGCCAGCAGAAGTGGTGAAGAAGTGGATCCTGATCGACGCTGAAGGCGTTGTTCTCGGTCGTCTCGCTTCTCAGGTCGCCAACATTCTGCGCGGTAAGAACAAACCAACCTTTACTCCACACGTTGACGACGGTGACAATGTCATCATCATCAATGCTGACAAGGTTGTTCTGACCGGCAAGAAGTACACCGACAAGGTTTACTACTGGCACACTGGCCACCCAGGCGGTATTAAAGAACGTACAGCTCGTCAGATCCTCGAAGGCCGTTTCCCGGAACGCGTCGTTGAGAAGGCGATTGAACGTATGGTTCCGCGCGGTCCGCTCGGCCGTCGTCAGATGAAAAACCTGCGCGTTTATGCAGGCGCTGACCACCAGCACGAAGCACAGCAGCCAGAAGTCCTCGACATCGGCGCTTTGAACAGCAAAAATAAGAGGAACGCATAATGGCTGAGCAGCTCAACTCGCTCGAAGAACTTGGCACAGTTGCAGCAGCTGCTGCTCCTGAAGCTCCTGTTCACGTTAAAAAAGTCGACGCTCTCGGACGTTCTTATGCGACCGGTAAGCGTAAAGATGCGATTGCACGCGTTTGGGTAAAGCCAGGCACAGGCAAAATCATCGTGAACGGCAAAGAGTTCAACGCATATTTTGCTCGTCCGGTTCTGCAGATGGTTCTGCAGCAGCCAATCGTTGCAACAAACCGCACTGGTCAGTTTGACATTATTGCGACTGTTGCCGGCGGTGGTCTGTCCGGTCAGGCTGGTGCGGTTCGTCACGGCATTTCAAAAGCCCTGACCTACTACGAACCAGCTCTGCGCGCAGTCCTCAAGAAGGGCGGCTTCCTGACACGCGATAGCCGTGTTGTAGAACGTAAGAAATACGGTAAGGCGAAAGCCCGTCGTAGCTTCCAGTTCTCCAAGCGCTAATCGCGCTCTGGGGCTTAGTTCTCCAAGCGCTAATATCTTTAGCACTTCCAATATTAAGAAAGCGGATCTTCGGATCCGCTTTTTTATTTCATGCGACAGCATAGCCGCTGTCTCCTGCGTCTTGTGTCTCTTATGTTCGACATCATCAAGCCGCAGGATTCTGTTTCATGCACAATCGCTCTCCTTTCGCCACACTTCCCGCTGCACCTTATTACATCGTTGCTTTTTCATCGCAGCGCACGACAGATGATGACACGGGCTATGGCGAAATGGCCGGTCAGATGGTTGAACTAGCGGAAAAGCAGGACGGGTTTCTCGGCATTGAAAGCGTGCGGGATGCAAGTGGCTTCGGCATTACCAACTCCTACTGGCGCGATGAAGAAAGCATTCGCAACTGGAAGCGCAATGTCGACCATCTGGCAGCGCAGAAACAGGGACGCGCAGCATGGTATGAAACCTATGCTTTACGGATTGCCCGCGTTGAACGCGCCTATGGCTTCAATACGCACGGGACACAAGCCCGATGACAGCCAATCGTTTTACGTTCCGGCGTCTGGACTTGCAGGATATGGCGCAGGCTTCCCGCATCCACCGGGCGGCCTTCGACAATAGCCTGCCATGGCTGAAAGGCTTGCATACACCGCAAGAAGATCAATGGTTTTATGAAAACTGCGTTTTTGAACAATGCGAGGTCTGGGCAGCATTTTCCCCTGATATGGCTGGTATTATTGCCTTTAAAACAGGCTGGATTGAGCAACTCTATATTCTGCCGGATTTTCAGGGGCACGGTATTGGCAGTGCTTTACTCAGACAGGCACAAACAACATTTCCGCATCTGCAATTATGGACATTTCAGCGAAATATTCAGGCACAGCAATTCTATGAGAAACACGGTTTTATCGCGATTGGTAAAACCGACGGCAGCGGCAATGAAGAAAAAGAACCGGATATGCTCTATGAATGGCGCAGAGCCGGTTCCTGAACTTATCCAAATCAGCCCTTCCAGACTTCTAAATTCTCACGGTTGATTTCCAGCTGTCTCGCCGGTGTTTGCTTGTAATATTCTGTTGCCATGCCACTGATCCAGTCACCGTAATTCGGGTTTGGCAGCATGATGAATTTTGAGCCGAACTTGTTCTGTTGTGCAGCAACCAGCAACCGGCGCTCACTATTATTCTTGCCGTAATATTCAGTGCCAAAATCATTGAGATTATCACCGGCGTAAACCACAACATCATAGCCTTTGGATTTTACCCAATCGAAACGCGGCTGCTTGTTTGACTGTGTTGTGCGCAGAAGAACCGTTTCACGCGATACACCGGGAAAACCGAGTTTTTGCAGGTTTTCGACCGTAGCAGCATAAGATGTGTCATCACGATTGGAGATATAAAACATCCGCCCGCCATGGGAATTGACATAACGGGCGAAAGACACCGCTCCGGCAATGGTCGTTGCCTGTCGCGCCGCCATCCAGCGCGCCCATGTCGGCTTGGTATAAGGTACACCATTCTCCACCCGCCATGCGGCATAGGCGGAATTGTCGATCATTGTCTCGTCCAGATCAACAATCACAGCCTTCTTACGTCCGTCTTCCACCTTTGCCGTGTCAAACGCTCTGCGGGCAGTATTGAAAGCCTGATAAGCCAGTGCCTCATATTCACCTGATTGCTGCACCCAGTTCAAACCCAGCACAGACTGCTGCTCAAGTTGAGCCTGCGCCGCTTTCTGATCCGTGACACAGCCTGCTGCTAAAACCGCCAGTGCTGAAACCACAAAAACATTGATTAACCTGCTTTGCATAATGTCCCCTCGGATGAATAGAAAAGCACTATCTGCAGGCAGAACGGGACACATCACAATCGCAACTCTGCGCCCGATAATTCTCAGCAATTTAAATATCGGACGCCCGCTTTATCAGCCCGCCAAAAGACGCTACAGCTTGTATCGTCAGTTTTGTTTCAGCTTACGGTGTTACTTCATGGCGCATAAATCCATCGACAATGCTTTTACGGCTCAGACGATCAAGGGAGCCGCAACCGACCCTACTCATGCCGGTGCCCTCTCCTTTATGCGGCGTCTCTATAGTAAAGATGTGAGCAATGCCGATGCGGTGGTCTGGGGCATTCCGTTTGATGCAGCTGTTTCCAACAGGCCGGGCGCCCGTTTTGGCCCGCAGGCTATCCGCCGTGCTGCAGCGATTTTTGATAATGACCCGCAATATCCGTTTCAGCGCGATTTGTTTGAAAATCTGGCAGTAATTGATTACGGCGACTGCCTGCTCGATTACGGCAATCACCAGCTCACACCGGCCACCATTGAGCAGGAAGCCGCTAAACTGATCGCCAATGATGCTTTTCTGGTGTCGCTTGGCGGCGATCATTTTGTGACATGGCCGATCCTCAAAGCCCATGCCGCGAAATATGGCCCGCTGGCCTTAGTGCAGTTTGATGCCCATCAGGACACATGGTTTGATGACGGCAAGCGTATCGATCACGGCTCCTTTGTTGCCCGTGCTGTACGCGACGGCATTATTGACCCAACCGCATCCATCCAGATCGGTATCCGCACCCATGCACCGGAAGATTGCGGCATTCAGATTCTCTATGGTCACGATGTTGAAAATATGAGCGCCAGAGACATTGTGCAGGCGATTGAAACCCGTACACAGGGGCGCAAAACCTACGTCACTTTCGACATTGATTGCCTTGATCCGGCCTATGCGCCCGGTACAGGCACACCGGTTGCGGGCGGCCCGTCCTCGGCAAAAATGCTCTCGGTGCTGCGTCAGCTCGGCAAACTTGATATTGTCGGCGCTGATATTGTAGAGGTTGCACCGGCCTATGATCATGCCGATATAACAGCCATTGCAGGCGCGACAATTGCCATGCATTATCTGGGGCTGCTTGCGGAAAAGAAAGCCGCGCGCTAAAGCGGTTCCGGTGAATATTGAATCACTGGCACCGTTCCAACTGTTTGATTTTACGCATTGTCCTCCGGTAAAACAGGTTCCCGCTTTTGCCGGAAATGCTTTAGTCTCACAGAATGAATCAACTGCTTGACAGAATGATTCAGCAATAACTCCTAACACTCTGAATTCTCTACCATTAAGGCAAAATTCAAATGAAACCGAAAATCTTTATTGACGGCGAACATGGCACAACGGGTCTGCAGATCCGCACCCGCCTTGCCGGTCGCACTGATCTGGAAGTCCTGTCTATTCCGGAAGAAGAACGACGCAATAAAGATTTGCGCGCTGACCTGCTGCGCTCGGCTGATATTGCTATTCTCTGCCTGCCGGATGATGCCTCGCGTGAAGCGGTGATCCTGCTTGAAGGCCATTCCACGCGTATTATCGACACGTCAACCGCGCACCGTACCCATTCAAACTGGGTCTATGGTTTTGCCGAGCTGGAAGCCTTGCAGGCGCAGCGTATCCGCGAAGCCCGTCTGGTTGCCAATCCGGGTTGCTATCCGACCGGTGCAATCTCGCTCATTCGTCCGCTGCGTGATGCAGGGCTGATGAACAGCGATTACCCTGTCACCGTCAATGCGGTATCCGGCTATACCGGCGGCGGCAAGCAGATGATTGCCCAGATGGAAGATGTGAACCATCCGGAACATATGAAGGAAAACAATTTCCTCTATGGTCTGACACTCAAGCACAAGCATCTGCCGGAAATGCAGATGTATGGCAAACTCGACCATGCGCCGATTTTTGCACCAAGTGTCGGCCGTTTTGCGCAGGGTATGATTGTACAGGTTCCGGTCCATCTCGATCTGCTCAAAGGCAAACCGACAATGGAAGACGTGCATAATGAGCTGAAGGCACATTATTCCGGTCAGAAAATCGTGCGCGTTGTCCCGCTTGAAGAAAGCAGCGCCATGGCGCGTGTGGATGCCGAAATGCTGGCAGATACAGATGGTATGAATCTTTATGTCTTCGGTTCTGAAGGCGGCAAGCAGATCAATCTGGTCGCCGTGCTGGATAATCTCGGCAAAGGTGCATCGGGTGCAGCCGTGCAGAATATGAACCTGATGCTGGGGCTGCGTTAACCGGAGCATTCATCGCCTATGGAACAGCAAGCAGTGATAAAGCCGGTATTTCCGGCACATTGGCAGATTGCCTCTGCAACACTGCTCGCTGACACCAATTCCAGCCATATCTGGAAAGCAACAATCACCGGAGAGGAACAGTCTCCGGTGATTGTTAAAGTGCTCAAGCCTGCAGGTCATGAGGAGCTGCGCGGCGCCTATTATCTGCGCGAGCGTGACGGACATGGTGCGATCAGGCTGCTCGGCCTCACGCATGATCCGGTGATGATGCTGCTGGAATATGCCGGTGATTATGACCTCAAAGCCCATCTTGAAGCCGGACATGATGCAGATGCTATCCGCATTGCCGGTGAAGTGATCCGTGCTTTACACAGTCCCTCCGGTCGGGTTCTGCCGTCTGAATTACAGCCGCTGCTCAAGCATTTCAAAAGCCTGTTTGATCTGGCGGGAAAGAAAGCGGATATTTACACGGAAGCAGCCGATCTCGCGGCATCCCTGCTCAGACAACCTCATGAAATCATCGCCCTGCATGGCGATCTTCATCATGAGAATATCATTCGCAGTGCACGGGGCTGGCTGGCAATTGATCCGCACGGATTATGCGGTGATGCTGCCTTTGATTGTGCCAATCTGTTTTACAATCCGCTCGACCGTGATGATTTGTGCCTCAATATGCAGCGTGCTGCAGAAATGACGCAATATTTCGCAGGGATCATCAACAAGCCTGCGGCCTATATTCTTGATTATGCCTTTTGCTATGGCTGCCTCTCAGCCGCATGGCATCATGAAGACGGCAATGCTGCAGATGAGGAGCGCGAGTTGAAAATTGCTACCGCGCTGCGCAGATTAAGGCTGCAGCTTTACCCATAAAAAAAGCCCCGCATTTGCGGGGCTTTTTGTTACGCTGTACGCATCTCATATGCACCTTTACAGGCGCGCCAATGGGCGACAGCAAAGCTCAGCACCACCAATGCAAAGCCCTGATGCGCCAGCCCCCATTCAATCGGCACCATTGTCAGCAAGGCGATAATTCCGATCGCCGCCTGCATCAGGATCAGGCCGAGCAGTACGACAGAGCGTCGCGCGTGAGTTGTACCGGCAGCATGGCGACGCGCCTGTACAGCATGCAGCACAGCCAGCACCAGCACCGTATAGGCAAACATCCGGTGAATGAATTGCACGGTCTTCGGATTTTCAAACAGGTTGCGCCAGTAAGGTTGATGGATGAACAGGTCTGAAGGGATAATCGCGCCATCCATCAGCGGCCATGTATTATAGGTCAGACCGGCATGCAGCCCCGCAACCAGCCCGCCAAGATAAATCTGCACCAGAATTGCCAGAACGAGCCAGCCTGCAAAGCGTTGCAGGCCGCGCGGCGCTGGTTTTTCCGTATATTCGGCAAGCCCGCGCGCAACATAAAACACGGCAGTAATAATAATACAGGCCATAGTGAGATGCACAGCTAAGCGATACTGGCTCACCGATGTCAGCACGCTCAAGCCCGATGCCACCATCCACCAACCGATAGCGCCCTGCAAGCCGCCCAGCGCCAGAATGCCGAGCATCCGTGCTTTCAAGCCGTCCTGCAAGCGGCCTGTTACCCAGAAGAAAATCAGCGGAACAGCCACCAGAAAGCCGACGAAACGCGCCAGCATACGATGCGCCCATTCCCACCAGAAAATGAACTGGAACTCTTCCAGCGCCATACCCTTGTTGATCTGCTGATATTGCGGGATCTGGCGGTATTTATCGAATTCTTCCAGCCATTCCGCATGGTTCAGCGGCGGGATAACGCCATGGATAGGCTTCCATTCGGTAATAGACAGACCGGAGCCGGTCATACGGGTTGCACCGCCCACCATGACAATTGCGATCAATACAACGAATACCGCATAAAGCCACCACCGCACCATCTTGCGGTTCTTGTCGTGGTTGGCACTGACCGGCTGTTGTGTTGCCGGTAATGCGGCATAATCTGTTATCATCAATCCTGCTCCGACTGAGTTTTACCCCCGCAGATACATGCCGCATGCGCACCGCGAATACAAGACAACAACACGCGACACGCAGACGCTGTTTTTATTACCCCTTTCATAAATCCAGTGACGAAGCGGAGACGAAAATCATTTCAGATTCAGGGCTGTCTGGTGTATGAGAGTGGTGACGGAGAGAGAAATATGCCTGTAAGACTAAAGAAACTGATCGGAACTGTGCTGCTTGTTCTGCTGATTGCAGTTTATGCGCTGCTTGCAACCATGATTGCGGTTGCCCATCTTGGCCAGTCTTCGGTCTGGGTACAGCTTGCTTATTTCTTCTTCACCGGCTTTTTGTGGATACTTCCGGCCATGTATCTGTTGTGGTGGATGGTTCAGCCGCCTAAAGCCCGCTGATTATGATCCGCACAGTCTGTTATTCCGACATTCATGAGGCTCTGCCACTCTGGAGCAATGACAAGACGGTGCATGGTATAGCCCAGTCCGCTCTCTGGACTCGGCTCTGGCAGCAAAATGTGAATCCTGACTGTCTTGTGCTGGCGCTGTTTATTGATGACAGCCCTGCCTTGTTATTGCCGCTTGAGGTTATCAAACAAAACCACAAGCATGTTGCGCGCTTTGCCGGCGGCTCCCATGCCAATTGCAATTTTCCGGTTCTGTTTCCGACCTTTGCGCAACACATCAGCAAAGACCATATCACTGCACTGATTGCCTGCCTGAAAGAAGCGCGGCCGGATATTACGCTGCTATCCCTCACCCGTCAGATGCAGAGCTGGCTCGGATATAATAATCCGCTGCTCAGCCTCCCCCATCAGCGCAATCCGAATCCGGCTCTGATTGCCACACTGCCAGACAATTTTGACAGCGTGCTTGAGCGCAGCAATGCTTCACGCAAACGCAAAAAGCACCGCCAGCATGCCCGCCGTTATGATGAAACAGGTGCATGGCGGATTTATACCGCAGAAGGTGATGCGGAAAACAGCGCTGCATTCAATGATTTTTATGCGATGAAAAGCCAGCGCTTTGCCAAACAGGGCATTGCCAACAGCTTTACCGGCGATGATCTGAACCGTTTTTTCCAGAAACTCTTCGCTGCACCGGAAAATGACACGCGCAGACAATATCGCCTGCATGTTCTTGAAGTTGCCGGAAAACCACGTGCGGTCATTGGTTGCGCCTATTGGCAAAGCCCAGACGGCCAGACACCACTGCAACGCGGTCTGACTGTGGAATTTGGTGCCTTTGCCGATGATGATCTGGTTACAGCCAGCCCCGGAGACTTTCTGTTTTACGAAGCGATTGCCGGTGCCATTGATGACAAGCTGGATTATTTCAGCTTCGGTATCGGCGAGGAGAAATACAAGCGCGACTGGTGTGATATTGAGCAACCGCTTTATGACAGCCATATCGCGCTGACATTCAAAGGCCGGTTGAGCGCAACATTCAATCAGCTGCGCTCAGGTCTTGTCTATCGTATTAAAACCAACAAACATCTCTGGCCGCTGGTGAAAAAACTGCGCAGCAAGTTGCGCAGGAGCACTTAATCCGTTTTTATGCGTGCGGTACCATCAGAATGGTCACATCATCCTGACCCGCCTCATGGAATGCCAGTGCCGTCTGCGCCACAGCCTGATCTTCGCTGTCAAACACATTCATCACAAAGACGGATGTATCGCTGTCGAGGTTCAGCGCCTGTTCGGCAGAGGATGCACCGGTTTCCACCAGCACGAAATCATAGGCCGTTTCCAGCGCTTCAAAAATTACCGGCAGACGCTCGGCCTGCGCCATAGCGGTTTTCGGATCAGAAAGACCCGTCGGAATCACATCCGCATCCGAATATAAATCCCCGTGAATAATATCGGTGAACTGTTTCACATTGAGCAGCAGGTCGGTAATGCCTGCAGGCCTGTTGCCATCCAGCATTGCCTGACTGACAGCACCATTGCCGGTCATATCCACGAGCAATACCCGCAGGCTGCGGTCAGCCAGTTCACGCAGCAGATGCACACTACCGGCAGAACCGGCATCGCCTTCCGGCGAGATCAGAATGATGCGGCGGAGCTCCTGCAACATCAGACGGCTGGCAATTGCCGCCACACCGTTGGGCGCATAAATATCATCCGATGCCGGATCAGGTTCTTCCGTGGCATCCGGCTCGGACACAGTATAGCTGTCATAGATACGCTGAATTGTTTCAACATCAATTTCAGGACGGGCCATAGGCTGCTCTACCATCTCATTTTTATCGGAAACAGGCTCGGGAGCCGGCTGCACAATCAGCTTATTATCAATCTGTGCGGTTTTATTATGCGCAGGGCTAAAGTTCTGTGCAACAGCACCATATTCATCGCCCCAGAGATTTTGTCCCCTGACAGCTCTGGCAGGATTTGTTGTCATAGCGCGACCACTGAAAAGCTCACGCAGCAAAACAAAAACCGACAACAGCAACAGGCCAGCAACGAAACTCATGCTGACCATAGGCAGCACTTTAGGGAAATACGGTGCCCCTGCAACAGTTGCCGTTGAGAAAATCCGTGCATCTGCAGGCTGATCTGTACGATCAGCAATGCTGGAAGCCTCGCGATAGCGCGCCAGATAGGCTTGCAGCAAATCGCGCTGGGCAGCAGCATCACGCTCCAAAGCACGCAGTTCAACTTCCTGACTGCCAGCCTCGGCAGCTTGTGCTTTCAGACGGTTGAGTTCACGGGTCTGCTCCTGCTCGCGGCTGCGGGCAATCGTCACCTCATTATCGAGGCTTTTCAGAATTGTATTGCCTTCCTGCCGGATTTGCCGGTCAAGATCGGCGAGCTGCGCACGCAAGCCCTGAATACGCGGATGCCCGTCGAGCAATGTTGTCGAGAGATTGGCAATCTCGGCCATCAGCGCTCCGCGGCGCTCATTCAGCTGCTGCATAATGCCGGAAGACATGACTTCCGGCAGGCTATTGATCGGCACGCCGTTTTTAAGCGCAGTGCGAATGCTTTCGGCTTTAGCCTCACTGGCAGCACGCTCAGCTTTCAGACGCGACAGTTCCGATGAGATATCGGACATTTGCTGCGTGGCAAGAGAAGTATTATTGCTGGTATTGAGAAGATCGCTTACCGCGCGGAAATCAGCGACTTTGGTTTCTGCCTCACGCACCTTCTTCGTCAGTCGTTCAATTTCCGGTTCCAGCCAACCGGTTGCATCGCCTGTCAGCTGGCGCTTGGCAGCGGCCTGTGCTGCAATATATTCATCCGCAATTTTATCGGCGACATCGGCTGCGACTTGCGGATTTTTGGAGACAAACTCAACCACAATCACCCGCGAGCCGGTTACAGCATAGACCTGTAAATTCTCGCGCATACGGGTGAGAACCTGCTCTGATACCGGAATCATGCGCGGATCAGGGCGCAATCCCAGCAAGACCAGAACCTGTTTCACCGGCGACATGGTTTTCGGATAGAATTCCGCATAATCTTCAAGCTTCAGATCGGCGGCTACTTTTGCAAGGATTTTAGCAGAGCTGATCAGCTCTACCTGCGATTTCACAGCCTCCGGATCCAGCAGCGGACGATCCGTTTCCGATCCGACATTCGGGCGCGTGAAGACAGTTTCCCGTGCTTCAATCAGAATACGCGCTTCGGAACGGTAATAAGGCGGGAGAAATTGCGCAACGCCCCATGTCAGCAAAGCAAACAGGAGTGCGCCCAGTAGAATGAACAGCCAGTTGCGCTTCAGAGCGGCAAACAGCGCTCCGATATCAATTTCCGCATTTTCTGCTGCATCACGCATCACTGACCCGATCCCCATAATCCTGCACAGGACTCTTATGGTAAATCATCAAGGTAACTATAGGGTTAAATCCTGTATTTTCCCCTCACCCTTCATACTAAGGGCGTATCAGGACTTTACTTTAGCAGTTTGTATTTAAAGATAATTTTATCAGTACAACAGATTTTAGCTTTTAGTCTTTACGCCATATTAACCCTAATAATTCAATAATCACCATCAGACAGATGTCCGTTGCATAGCTATGAAATGCGCAACGGAGCCTGAATATATATAATAATGAACTAGAGCGTGTCGTGCTTAATCAAATTCACAGCGCTCGCTCTAGATTCTTTTAATTGTCGCATGTGCGCGAACGCTAAATGAAACCATTTAGCTGCGACATGCTTTGGTGGGTTCTGACACCAAAGCAATCAGAACGGGATAAGGAAAAGAGCAGAATGAAAACGCGTGTTTTTATGGCAGCTTTGGGCGTAACCTGTCTGGTATTGTCAGGCTGCACCAGCTATCGCCCTGCTCCTCCGGCATTCCACGAAGCGCTGAACCAGCCTTATATTCTCGGTTCCGGCGACCGTCTGCGCATCACCGTTTTTGAACAGACAGGTTTAAGCAATACATATTCCGTCGACCAGTCCGGCTATATTGCCTTCCCATTGATCGGCAGCGTGCCTGCACGCGGCAAAACAGTAAAACAGCTTGAATCCACCATCGCTTCAAAACTGCGCGGCGGCTATATCCGCAATCCTGACGTCAGCGTGGAAATCGACCGCTACCGCCCTGTCTTCATCATGGGTGAAGTCGGCGGCGCCGGACAATATTCTTACGTACCGGGCATGACTGCACAAACGGCTATTGCAGCTTCCGGCGGCTTTACACCACGCGCCAATCAGGAAAGCGTGGACATTACCCGCCAGATCAACGGCAAAATCTTTACCGGACGGGTACGCATTACAGATCCTATCCTGCCAGGCGATACAATCTATGTCCGCGAACGGTTATTCTGATCATCACGGACAGACCAGAATTCATCCTTCCTGAGACGAGGCTATTGTGAAGCAAAAATCTTTGCGGATTATCCATTGCTTCCGTTCCCCTATAGGCGGTGTGTTTCGCCATATACGCGATCTGGCTGCCATGCAGAATGCAGCCGGTCATCAGGTCGGTGTGATTTGCGAATTATGCGAAGACGGCGCACTTGAACAACAGCAATTTGCTGCCATGCTGCCCGATCTGGCACTGGGTTTGCACCGTATTCCCATCAGCCGCAAAATAGGCCTCAGTGACATCGGTGCTATTTTAAGCACGCGCAAAATATTGAAGCAGCTTCAGCCGGATATTGTACACGGACATGGTGCAAAAGGCGGGACTTATGCCCGTCTCGGCACAATAGGCATCCATAAAAGTCAGGCTCAGCGCCCGCACAAATTTTACTCTCCTCATGGCGGCAGCCTGCATTTTGATCCGGCAACCCTTGCCGGTAAAATCATGTTCACGGCGGAGCGCCTGCAAGAACGGATCACCAACGGCCTGATCTTTGTCTCGGCCTATGAGGAAAACACCTATCAGGAAAAAGTCGGAAATCCGCGCTGCGCGCATATTGTGATCCGCAACGGTATCAGCAAAGATGAATTTGCACCGGTTACACCGGAAGCAGATGCCGCCGACTTTCTTTTTACCGGCATGATGCGCGACCTGAAAGGGCCGGATTTGTTTATCCGCGCGCTGGCTGAGCTGAACAAGGTAGCAAGAGCCAACAACCGGCCTCTTGCCACCGGTGCCATGGTCGGAGACGGGCCGCAAAAACAGAATTATCAGGCTCTTGCTGCGCAACTCGGACTGGAAAACCACATATGTTTTTATCCGGCAATGCCGGTGCGTGAAGCACTCAAACACGGGCAAATCTTTGTGTTGCCTTCACGTGCGGAATCTCTGCCATATATTGCACTGGAAGTTCTGGCCGCACAGCGCAGCATCATCGCCACAGATGTCGGCGGTCTTGCTGAAATATTCGGCACAGACAGCAATGCCCTTTGCAAACCTGACGCCGGTGCCATCGCCGCAAAAATGTGCGAAGCCCTGACCTTCCCTGCCAATTATCAGCAAACTATGCCTGATCCGCTGCTGTTGCGCTCACGCTTCAGCCGGGAAAATATGGCTCATGCAGTTGAACAATTCTATCGCATCAACTAAATTACATATAAGCACTATGTAAAGCTTCCTTGTTTCATTAAAATACAAATATCATTCGTTTAATTTTACTGTAATAAAGCAATATTGCGGATATTTACTATCCGGCAACCACAATACGTAAAAAGCCCGTATAGCGGCCTAAACTGCGCATTCTCTTAAAAAAAATAAGAAAATAGCAACCCTCATCACGGATAGATTGCTTATATTTTCTTGTGAGCAAAATTTTAATATGCCGGTGTACCCATGAGTGAGAAAAAACATAAAGGAAGTTTCGACAGGAAGGCGCTGCAAAAGCAGCATGACTCCGGCGCAGCCTCCACACCTGCTGAAAAAGTTGAATTGAGCCCGCTGGCCATGAAAGTGGCCGCTCAATACAAGAATGAAAGTATTTCACCGGCTCTGTTCACAGGGCTTATGCGCATATGGGAATTTGCTGTTGTCGCCCTGTGCGGTATCGCTGTCTATCTCAGCTATGTCGGCGCTGAAAGCATCCATATGCTGGAATATTTGTTTGCAAATATTCTTGCTGCCGCGCTCTATGTTATTTTCGCCCAGTTCAGCTCCGGCTATCGCCCTTCTGTGCTGCGCAAGCCGTTTCGCTATCTCGGCCGGCTGATTATCTGCTGGGCCGGCGTTTTTGCTGTTCTGGCTATTGTGGCCTTCCTGCTGAAAATTTCTGCGGTTTATTCCCGCATCTGGTTTGCCGGATTTGTAATTTCCGGTTTTATCGCCCTTACAATATCGCGCTTTCTCGCAGCCAAGCTGATGCGTATTCTCGCCCGCAGTGGTCGCATGGAACGACGCGCGGTTATTGTCGGCGGCGGTCAGAATGCGGAAGATCTTATTCTTGAACTCAACAAACAACCGGATAATGACATCCGTATCTGCGGCATTTTTGATGATCGCGGCGACCGTCGTTCTCCGCCGATTGTTGCCGGTTATCCGAAACTCGGCAATATTTCCGAGTTGATCGAGTTTGCCCGTGTTGCCCGCATTGATATGCTGATCGTTTCTCTGCCGATCTCAGCGGAAGAACGGGTTTTGACGCTGATGCAAAAGCTTTGGGTATTACCGGTCGATATCCGTCTTTCTGCCCATGCTGCCAATATGCGTCTGCGCCCGCGTGCTTATTCCTATATCGGCTCGGTACCGATGCTGGATATTCTCGACAAGCCGATCAACGATTGGGATGCGATTGCCAAGCGCTTGTTTGATATTGTCTTCAGCCTGTTCGGAATTGTGCTGTTCTCGCCGGTCATGCTGGCGACGGCTATTGCGATCAAGCTCGACAGCAAAGGCCCTGTAATCTTCAAGCAGAAGCGGCACGGCTTTAATAATGAAGTGATCAATGTCTGGAAATTCCGCTCGATGTATAGCGACCAGTGCGATCCGACCGCAAAACTGGCCGTCACCAAAAATGACAGCCGCGTTACCCGTGTCGGTCGCTTCATCCGCAAAACATCGATTGATGAATTGCCGCAATTTTTCAATTCCTTAGGCGGCAGTCTTTCACTTGTCGGCCCTCGCCCGCATGCGATCAGCGCCAATTCCAACAACATGCTCTATAATGATGTGGTTGACGGTTATTTTGCCCGCCACAAAGTTAAACCGGGCGTAACCGGCTGGGCGCAGATTAATGGCTGGCGCGGCGAAATCGACAAGCCTGAGAAAATCGTCATGCGTACGGAATATGATCTCAATTATATTGAGAACTGGTCATTGCTGTTCGACCTGAAAATCCTGTTCCTGACCCCAGTGCGCCTGATGAACACGGAAAACGCCTATTGAGCTATCCGTCCCAACCTGTGCCCCGATCTGTGCCCCGATCTGTGCAGGCGTCATCCGCATCAGATGCAGCATTCTATGCATTGGCGGAGCGCGGTCAGCGACAAGCTGCAATGCAATGGATTGCGCGGCTGTCACTGGCAACAGGTGTTTTTTTCAGTGGCTTCGTTCTCTTCGAACCGGGGCCTTATGAAATACTGATGCTGGTGCTCATCAGCCTGTGGCTGTTATTCGGCCTCAGGCTGAGTGTTAACTCACTGGCATTGCTGCTCCTGCTCACCTTGTTCAATATTGGCGGTGTGCTTTCGATTTTTCAGATGGCTGATCTGAAAAAGGCACCGCTTTACATTGCCGTGTCATATTTTCTGGCCTTGACCAGTGTGTTCTTCGCCGCTGTCACCGAAAGCGACTGGCGCAGATTACAGCCGCTTTTCACCGGCTATCTGGCGGCTGCCGTCATTACAGGAATGCTGGGTATCGGCGGTTATCTCAACCTGATACCTGCGGCGGATCTGTTTACGCTTTATGGCCGTGCCAAAGGTGCATTTCAAGATCCGAATGTCTTCGGCCCTTTTCTGATCCTGCCTATCAATTGGTGCATCTATCAGGTTCTGACCCGCCCTTTTCAGAAAAGCCTGCTCTATTGGGCATTATTTCTGGTGCTGACACTTGCGGTATTGCTGTCCTTCTCCCGCGCAGCATGGGGCATGTATGCCGTATCCTTATTGCTCATTCCGGCTCTGTTGTTTATCGGCAGCAAGAACCAGCGCTTTCGCAGCAAGATCATGCTGATCAGCATTGCGGCGATTGTTGTTCTTGCCCTTGTATTGCTGATTGCCTTGCAGTTCCCGCAGATCAGTGAGGTATTTTTCCAGCGTGCGCGCCTTGAACAGGATTATGACAGCGCCCGTACGGGACGTTTTGCACGGCATTGGCTGGGTTTTCTTCTGTCCATGGAAAAACCCTTCGGTATCGGTCCGCTGGAATTCGGCCCTATGTTTGGCGAGGATACCCATAATATCTGGCTGAAAGCGTTGCTGGATTATGGCTGGCTCGGCTTTCTGTCTTTCATCATCCTGACAATGCTTACGCTGGGTTTCGGCTTCAGGCTGATGCTGCGTGAGCGGCCATGGCAACCTTATCTGCTCTGCGCCTATGTGGCATTTATCGGCCATATACTGATCGGCAATGTGATCGATATCGATCACTGGCGGCATTTCTATCTGATCGTCGGTATTATCTGGGGCTGTGCAGGGCTTGAACAACGCTATCAGCAACAGGCACGGCATCATCTGACTTCAGAACCACGCCCCTATAGCAACGCACGCATTGCAAGACCGGTTTAATTTCTGCGGAACCAAAACACCGGCACCGGCGTTACATCCCTGTAAGCAAATCAAGACAATCAGGGAGAACAAAGATGTTAAGAGCCGGTATTTTGTGGATGATGGGTGTTCCGTTTTTTGTCGTAGTCCTGATCTGGTATTTCTTCTTCTGATCCGCAGCAGAGATCAGGCAAAAGTTACCTGATCGCGGCCGGTCGCTTTACTGCTGTAAAGTGACACGTCAGCCCGTCGGTAAAGGCTTTCAAAGTCTTCATTCCTTTCAAGCTCCGCAACGCCGACACTGATTGTGAGAACAGCTGAGACCTGTGAGCCTTCATGCTCGATTTTCAGTGCAGCTATCTGCGTGCGCAGTTTTTCCAGAAACTGTCTGGCTTGTTCTGTTGTACAATCATAAAAGAACAGTGCGAATTCCTCACCGCCAATTCTCGCCGCCATATCCTCGCTACGACGCAGCGTAGCACTGATTGTACCGGCAACATGTTTCAGAGCCTCATCCCCCGCAGCATGACCGTAAATATCATTATACAGTTTGAAATGATCCACATCGATCATTGCAAAACACATGGGTTTCCCCTGTGAACGCCCCCTGCTCATCATGGTCTCAACATGCTGGGAAAACAGACGGCGATTTGCCAGACCGGTCAGTGAATCCGTGTCGCGTTCTTTGCGCAACTCCGCAATCATATCCATAAATGTCACGGCCAGCAGTCCGATACCGGTCACGACACCGATCACAGAAATGGTGAATTGCAGCACCAGCCAGAACGAACCGGCAGAAAATTCGATGACAGGTGATGTCATCATTCTTTCCGCAGTCAGAATTGTGCGCGGAAAGAAATGCAGACCAAGCCCCAATATCAGCCAGAATAATAATTTATCTCCGGAATTCCCGCGCAGTAAAAAGCGTGCCTGCAGGGCTGTGGCCAGAAAAATCGTCCCCACCCCCAGATTGATAATGTAGATCCGGTAAAACAGGTTTCGCTCGATGTAAAAATAATAAATCGTTCCGCCGACAATAGAGATCAGAAACAAAGGATAGAACCAATAAGGCAGCTGTCTGCCTGACCGGACTAAAATGCCATGGGAAAAGAACAGAACACCTGCAACATATAGAGTTGCAGACAATACTGCATTCTGCCCGATATCAGCCGGTGTAAATGTAACCTGAGCTAAAACACCGATTGAAACCAGCAGAAAGGCACAGCCGAACAGTCCGAGATGCGGCCGTGTCCGCTCAAGGAACCACACACCGAAAAACATCAGCGAAAATAAAAAGAAGAAAACCGGCGGCAGATAAATCATAGCAAAGCAGTTTTCTTTTTCTCTGAGCCGGAAAACTGACCGGATTTACCCATCCCACATCCTCACGACCACATGCGCCTGTATTTCAGGATGCACTCCCGCATGCCGGTCTTTATGTTTCTGATAATTATTTTAACGGCTTTCATCAAGCAACATAAAATTTATTTTATGCAAAACAGTATCTGCATGTCTTTCAATGCATGGATCACTGTCTTTACGGGAACCAAAACGCACCCTGAACGTTTTCTTTCATAGCAGATATTTAACGCTGCATTTGTCTGCGCCTTAAATTCCGGCAGACAAAGACCATCTTTTTACTATGTGCTGAACGTCAACAATGAGGGAAATACCATGGAAGATGCTCAGATAGGCTGGATTGCAGCTATTATCATCGGTGGTCTGGCCGGTTGGCTGGCCGAAATGTTCATGAAAAGTGACCACGGCGTTTTCATGAATATTATTCTGGGTATTATCGGCGCTGCTGTCGCCAATGCCCTGCTCGGCATGTTCGGCGTGGTTCTCGGAGGCTGGCTCGGCTACCTGATCGCCGGTTTTATCGGGGCATGTATTCTGATTGCAGCGGGGCGCATGATCCGGCGATAACTCCCACGCCTTTGTAAGCGCCTATTCCACAGTCAAGATAACGGAGAATGAAAATGGCAGAGAATGCTGACAATGCCCGTCAGGCAATGGAAGAACAGATTGCAGAACTGCGCGCGCAGATTGATGCGATGAGCAAATCTTTGAAACAGCGCGGCGAGGAAGCCGCAGAAGAAGCCCGCACCCGCCTGAACCGTGCAGCCTCAACCATCAAAGAACAGGGGCAGGCAACCGTATCTGTCATCCGTGAAAATCCGGGCACCGCAACAACCATTCTGAGCACAGCCGGTATTGCCGGTTTCGTGCTCGGTTTTCTGGTTGCCAGCTGCCGGAATGACACGCGCTGGTAACAGCCGCAACGCTCCCTGCGAGTTCAATAAAACAGCGCCGGAAATTCCGGCGCTGTTTTGATATTCAGGAGGCCGCGCCGTCACCGCGACAGCTGTTGAATATATCCATATCCTTGTCATAGACGGTCGTCTTCACATTCATCAAGCCCAGCACCGTATGGAACAGATTATCATGGGATGCCGGATGATCACTCAGAGTCTTGAGGCAAGCCTGTTTCAGATCATTCTCCTTCATAAAATCCGGTGAAAACCAGCTGATAAACGGAATCGTCGTCTGCTCCCGCGGCGCGATGAAATAAGGCATGGCATGAAGATACAGCCCTTTCTCGCCAAGGGATTCACCATGATCGGACATATAGATCATCGATGAAGCAAACTCGCTTTCTCTCGATTTCAGCAGGTCAATGATTTCCGCTAATATTTTGTCGGTGTAAGCGATTGTATTATCATAGGCATTTACAATTTCCTGCTGAGTGCAGTCAGCAAAATTTGACGTGCGGCAGGCAGGTTTGAAGACTTCCTGCTCCGGCGGATAGCGCCGGTAATAGGCAGGCCCATGACTGCCGAGCATATGCAACACAACAACCGTGTTAGTCTTAAAACTATCGAGACGGGATGCCAGCGTGTCTACCAGCACCTGATCGTAACACTCACCACCTGCACAATTCGGATTACCTTCCTGCAACTGGCTCATATCAATTGTTTCAATACGATCGGCCACACGCTTACTGCCGGTGTTATTTTCAACCCACAAAGGCTGAATGCCGGCATGTTTCAGCACATCCAGCAGATTTTCAGACTGGCGGAATTTCTTGCTGCTATATTCCGTACGCGGGAACGGAGAAAACATGCATGGCACAGAAACAGATGTCTCTGTTCCGCAACTGCTGACATCGGTGAAGTTCAGCACATCGCGCTCACGCAGCATCGGATTTGTATCGCGGTAATAATTATTGAAACTGAAATTCTGTGCGCGTGCTGTTTCGCCAACCACAATCACCGTCAGGCGCTTTTTATTACTACCCTCTTGATATGGCTTGGTCTGTACAGCATCCGTACCGAGCGGCTGAGCAATATAGGTGCGCTCGTCATTGACCTTCACGAAATAACGGATGGTACTGCTGAGCGGTGCCAGCGGGTTGAACCTGCCGGTGATTTCCGCTTTCTTTTCACGAAACATCGAAGAAAAAGTGCCAAAATTTGTCAGAAGCAGAGCAACACCGGCAACCAAGCAGCCGCTGATCAGCAGCGTGTTGACCCATAATTTTTGCACAAAAGGCCGGTGCCTGACCTCAACCCAGATAATCAGAAGAGACGGCAAACCGGCATAAAGCAGCATATTCGTTACAAAATGCGCATTCATCAGGTGACCGGATTCAGCCCTTGTGGTTGTCGCAGCATTTTCAATCATATTCGGCGTAATCAAAACACCGAAGTGGTCAATGAAATATGCCGCGGATGCAGACACCGTGACAAAGAAAATCAATGCAGGCTTGATGAGATATGGCGCTGAAAATAAAACCAGCAAACAATAGGTCAATAAAAACAATGTTGCAGCGATAATGCCGGTGCTCAGAAAATCTCCTTTGAGATAGTCTGCGATGAAAACAAAAGCTGCGCGGTTAAAAAATACAGTAATATAAATGGCTGTTATGAAGCATAATAGATTACTTGCAACAGAAATTCTTTTGAATTTCATAACTCACCTGTTCGACGTTTAAAAACGCACAGATTCAATATCTTCATCAAGAAACAACGCGTTTTTGAGCAAGCTACAAAGCAGATCAAAACCAGCTGAGTAAGTATGCGCGTTTTTGAAATATTTTTTTTACGAAAAGACAGAAATTACAATTACTTATCAAATTCAAACTTGAGATTTTCTCCTGAAGATTGAAGCGCCAGCTTCCGGGCAAAATTGTGACATTGCAATCAGAATAAGAATATATTCCTTTGCAATTCCTATATTACAAAGCAGCTTTCTGCCCCGGAATGCACCTCACTGAATTTCCCTGCCGCTTCAAAAAGTCTTGTTTCAACTTCCAGCAACTGAGCTATGATGGATTGAATAAAGTTCTATTTCTCAAACGCTTACGGTGCCCGCCAATATCTTCCCGACGGCACCGCAATCAGAAGGACAGACTTGTAATGATTACCGGCCCGCAATCTAAAGCTGCCCGCGCATTAATTGAACTCAGCCGTGAAAGACTGTCATCATTCTCAGGCATTGATATCCGTGTGATTGAGTTATTTGAACGTAAACTTGAAACACCGGACGAGACTATCCTTGTAGCGCTGCAAAAAGCGCTCGAAGATGCCGGAGCCGTGTTCATTCCGGAAAATGGCGGCGGTATCGGCGTCAGATTGAAATTTACACGATCCGAAGCACGGCGCCTCTCTACGCTGGAAAGCGAAGGCGGCATTGTTGCCTATGATGAAGTTCCTTAAACGGAAACATCTGTCTGATTAAAGAAATCCGTCACGGGCAGAACAAAGCAGAGGAATTGTCTGTCTTTTTCTGTCCGTGAAAATGGGTTTTCGGCCTCGCGGGCGATCTGTTCAAAGGTAAAACAAACCGATAAAAGATCTTGCTGTTCGCACCATCTTTTTATCCCGTTCCGGCCTGCCAGAACGCTCAGCCCGTCACAATGATTGCACGCTGAGTGCGGCTGCCGCCGATCACACCGAGGCACATATGGCTGATTATCTCAAGCCGATCTTACTGCTTTGCGCATCCAATATCTTCATGACATTTGCCTGGTACGGGCATCTCAAATTTACAAATAAGCCGCTTTTGCTGGTCATTATTGTTAGCTGGCTGATCGCTTTTGCTGAATATTGCCTTGCGGTTCCGGCCAACAGAATGGGGCATGGCATCTATAGTGCGGCAGAGCTCAAAACCATTCAGGAGGTTATCACTCTCAGCGTATTTGCCGGATTTTCTGTGCTGTATCTGGGAGAAAGCATAACCATCAATCATATGATTGGTTTCGCATTTATCTGCCTTGGCGCTTTTTTTGTATTTAAAGGGCCATTTTAGAGATATACAGAATACCTCCCCTCCCTCAACAGAGAGTGACATGATGAAACTCAAAATTTCCGCAATCACTTTAATGAGTGTTCTTATTTCAGGTGCTGCATACGCAGAAGAGCTGACAGTTGAAGGCTCCGGCATTACACGTGATATTGCCTGTTCATCGAATGATATCGGCATTTATGGTGCAAAGAATATCATCAAACTGACCGGAAAATGCGATGATATTGTCATTCACGGCACCAATCATCAGGTTACATTTGAAGAAGCTGATGATGTCTCGGTGTCCGGCTCCGACAATAAAGTGACCGGCGGCCGCGTGAAAGACCTCTCTGTGGACGTGGCCAATCATGAAGTCACAGCCACATTACGTTCCAATGATAATGACAGAGCCGAGCTTGAAGTGAGCGGTGCACAAAATGTGGTGAATGTTACCCTGGAAAGTGCCACCAAAATCGAAGTCGGCGGGGTTGGCCATAAAATCAATTGGTCTGTCGCATCAGGTGTTAAAGATCCGGCGATTTCAATTTACGGTGCCGATCACGAAGTTAAAAAAGCAAACTGATTTCGCCTATAGTTTATAAAATGAATGAAGCCCCGAACGGGGCTTCATTCATTTGACGGGTAAATGCCTGTTTTTACTTGGAAACGGCTTCCAGCCCTTTGAATTCTTTCACTTTGTCTTTTGCGCCTGTCGTCAGGCCACTTCCCTGCTTTGCACAGATACGCTCAGCAAATGCAGCTGATGGCGCACTGCTGCCATCTCCGACAATAAACTGATAACCATTATCACACCGTACCCAATGAACTGTTCTGCCGGAGCTGTCTTTTTGAGAAATGTTTTTATAGGCGTAAGCTTCGGCTGCAGGAATAAGAACAATTGCAGATGTCATTACTACTTTAAGCAAATCTTTGATAAACATTGGTAGTCCTCCCTCTGTTGTTAATACTTCCTCCCCATCGGAGTATTTCAAAGGTAAACCGGTCACAATGAATGTGTGATGAATAGGCCGTTCAGCAATATTGCATAGCAGAACTAAGAGCTATTTCTCTGTAGTATGAAGCAAAACAAAGCTGTAAACCGGTCTTAAAACAATAAGCCGGTTACGCAGAAAAACACATTTAAATCAGTAAAACATGGTCGGAGCGGCGGGATTCGAACCCACGACCCCTTGACCCCCAGTCAAGTGCGCTACCTGGCTGCGCTACGCTCCGAACACCTAAAAGCCCTAGATTATAAAGGCTTTTATGGCAAGTCCCATTTAACAACCAAAAGAACATAAGGGACACAGAAGGATCGCGTGGCACCAATGGGAACCATAAACGCCACGAGAAACGCCACGCGGTTTCTTGTTTCGTTCCTGTGTTGAATTCACAGCAATTCACAGCCCCGACCGGCCATAAATAATCCCTGTTGACTCTTTCTCATTTTGAGAACATTTGTAGAACAAATTAGAGATTATTAAAACTTATACCCTGTTTTGCGCACTCGTTTGCGCCACGGATTTGTTGTGCCATGCGTAAGCCAGAAACCATTGAACGCCTATACCTCGACTTTGACGGCTTTTTTGCGAGTGTAGAACAGCAATGCGATAAGCGCCTGCGTGGTAGGCCGGTCGGTGTCGTGCCGTTTGTCGGAACAGACCGCACGGCAGTCATTGCCTGCTCAAAAGAAGCAAAAGCCTATGGTGTAAAAAACGTCATGCGGATTAAGGATGCGAAAGCACTCTGCCCTGACCTGATTTTAGTGGAGCAGAAGCCAGACCTGTATCGCCGCGCTCATAGCGCCCTGCTCTGTGAAATTGAAACGGTTATCCCGATTGATACGGCTAAGAGCATTGATGAGCTGACATGCATTCTGGATGACCGAGGACGGCGTGATCCGGAAGGTCTATCTGAGCAAATCAAAAGCACCATTGAGAAAAACATAGGCGAGTTTATCACCTGCTCTATCGGCTTCGCAGCCAACCGGCAGCTGGCAAAGATGGCCTGTAAGGCTGGAAAGGATGCCAGCAAAAAAGCCGGTCAGTATGGCAATGGCTTAGCAATCTGGCATCCCCATATGATGCCGGAGCCATTGTTTCAGGTGAAGCTGGAAGATGTTCCGGGTGTTGGCCACAGCATGAAAATGCGGCTGGCTCATAGTCAAGTGATCACAACCGAGCAGCTATACAACTTGCAGCCAAAGCATATGCGCAAAATCTGGCGAAGTGTGAACGGAGAGCGGCTGTGGATGGCGCTGCACGGCTATGACATTCAGGCCATGCCGCAGAAGCGTGGCATGTATGGCCATGCTCGTGTATTGCCGCCGGAGAGCCGTAGTATCAACGGAGCCTATGAGATTGCCCGCTTGCTCTTGGTCAAAGCTGGCAGGCGATTGCGGCGCGAGGAATATTATGCCAGCGGCTTGTGGCTCTGGATGGCAATTGATGGCGGCTCATGGTTTCGCACGATCAAAATGCCGACCGTGAATGATGAGCAAGCCATCATGACAGCGCATACAGCGCTTTGGGAATGCGCACGGAGAGAGCTGCCGAGGCGCACAACCATTTTCCGTGTCGGTGTCACTCTGATGGATTTGAGCGAGGCCAATGCCCGTCAGCTAGATATCTTCAACAATGATGATGCAATCCGGCAGAAATGGGAAAGAGCCAATGGCGCTATGGATGCGCTCAATTCCAAATATTCCAGCACGATTGTCCACATGGGCGAATGGAAGCCGCCTGCAGGCGGACATGTCGGCGGCAAGATCAGCTATGTGCGCATCCCCTCTGCGGAGGACTTCTACTAATGGGTAACTGGAAAACAAACTACAGGGTCAGTGATTTATCTGACACTCAAAAGCTGGAAATGATCTGCAAGAAATGCAGCAGGCTTGTTTACATCAACAAGGCCACGATCTGCACAGCCAAAGGGCGCGAACAACTCTATCTGGATGAGATCGAGAAGCGTGCCCGATGCAAAGCTAGAGGCTGCAAAGGTCAAATGCGCATGGCCATGGTTCGGCTGGATGAAATGTCCGGCTTTACCGGAGGGCTGGCATGAGCGACGAAACACAATCCCGCATATCGAAAGGCGTGTACATTCATTATTGCATGCATAAAGGATGCAATAAGTGGGGAGCTTATGGCTTCAAAGGACGCTACGGCACTGAATGGTTCTGTTTTGAACACAAAGATGATGGCAACCTAACCCCTTTGTAAAAAGCTGAAATATTTATTTTACAATTAAAAGGTGAACCATTTGCTGATCGTACCGTTACTTCTATGTACCAACAACCAAAAACAAAGGAGCATCCCATGGATTGGAACCGCGTTGAAGGGAATTGGAAACAGTTGAAAGGCAAGGTCAAAGAGCAGTGGGGAAAGCTCACAGATGATGATATTGACCAAATTAACGGTCGCCGTGAGCAGCTGGAAGGCAAGATTCAGGAGCGTTACGGAATAGAAAAAGACCGCGTTAAAAAAGACATTGACGACTGGTATACACGCCAAAATTGGTAATTTGAAAGCCTCCGTTATGGGGGCTTTTATTTTTGAGTAAATTATTAATAAACATTAATAAGTCGCAATTACACATTATGTGTTAAATAGTATTTTTTAATTCATACATCAATTTAAAATTATAACATTCGCTGACACACTAATAATCAAGCGGTTATTAGCGATACTAAGTCACGATTTTAATGAAAATTTATTGATGGACATAGGAGGAGAGTATCATGAATAATTTGCCTATTAACTTTGATAAATCAACCCCGGAACGCGCTGTTTCTCAACAAAGAAAACCGCATTATACCCCACTGGGAGCTGCACAAGGTATTATAACAAAACTTAGCATGCCCAATATTAATGATGAAAACAGAAGTTTAGGTGCCATCCTTAAAAATACCGGCGGCGGGCTTTCGAGATTTCGTTAATTGAAAAGTTTGCTACACAGCCCAACAAAACAACCAAAAGTAGCATTTAATAATTATTCAAACCAACAGTTGACAAAATTTTAAAACCAGCTACATTACCAATATCGATATTTTACTTGTTTAGCTTTGCTTTTTGCGCGGCATCTGCGCCCTTAACGAACCTTTCATCTCAAAAATCGCTATCATACTCGTAACGCTATCCTGCGTTATGAGCACCTTATGTTGCTATGAAAGGGTTCATTATGACCACCGGCACAGTTAAATGGTTTAATTCCACAAAAGGCTTCGGCTTCATTCAGCCTGACAACGGCAATGCAGACGTATTTGTTCACATTTCAGCCGTTGAACGCGCTGGCATGCGTGAAATCGTTGAAGGCCAGAAGCTCGGTTACGATCTTGAGCGTGATAATAAGTCGGGCAAAATGTCAGCTTGCAATCTGCAAGCAGCATAACTTGGTGTAACTCACTCCTTTGACCACGGATGTACTGGCACTGGAGAGAATACACAAAATGAGAGGTCAGGCATTTTGTCTGGCCTTTTTTATTTCTCACATCAAGATTGGCTACCAGATGAAATCAATGCATAGCTTATTACGTCAAAATGCAGAAATTGCCTTTGAGAAAACACAGCATCAAAGCAGTGTTCATGCACGTATCTCCGATGAAATCGAAGAAAATGTGAAACTTCGCGATGAAAAGACCGCGCGATTAAAAGCACAAAGACTTGCTCAAGCAGCGATCACACCGCCTTCAAAAACAAAGAAATCAAAACCAAAGAGCAACATTAAGCCACATTAAAACCACCCTTTATCATGAAGCTGACAACCCCAAGGATCAGAGCGCTTATTATAAGCCAAACGACCTTAGCCAGAGTATCACTTACACCGGATATTTTCTTCTCAAGATCGTTAAACCGGTTGTCCATATGCTTCCATTGTTCGTCTTTGCGTGCATCTGCTATTTCAGATTGAACCTGAAACTTCTCGAGAACCACAAGGCGCGGGAGAATACCCGTTAGCTGCTGCTCAAGATTTACAACGCGGGAACGAAGATCGACATCATTCTCTGTTGGCGACATCACCAGCACCCCGCCTTGTTCCCATATGCATTATGACCAGCAATGCCCTTACCTGCGCTCTGGTCATTACCTGCCAGATAGACAGCGGTTTCCGGTTTAAGGCTGATCTTCTGCCATCCCGCGCAATTGTTCGCACTGGTCGCGCACCCCGCCAAGCTCAGCACACAGAGCAACACTATCCATATTGTTGATTGTTTCATTAATCCCTGCCCTGTTCTGGATTGCCTGTGTCACAGCTTGAGCGGCTTTCAAGGCCGCATCCTGCTTGCCGTCATGTTGCCCAAGCGCATAAAAAAAGAGGCCTGAAACTGCCCCTCCGATTACCGCGCCGATGATGTGTTGAAGACTGATCTTCATGCTGCCTGATCCTGCATGCGCTTAATAAGGAAATATGCACCTGTAGCGAACGCTCCAACCATGATGATTGCAAGCGCCCACTGCATGGGACCGGTACCGGAGGCCATACCGCCAAGACCGGATAAAAGGCCGCCGATTGATGCCCATGCCTCTGGTTTTTTCAGCGTTTCCGTGATTGACTGATCTTTGGGGTTGGCTTTAGCTGAGTGGCTGGGGGCATCTGTAGTTGGTTGCATTCCCCGTATGATATGACGAGCCTGCGATACCACTGCTGATACTCGCTTTTGCCAACCTCGCCCGAATGTCGGCCACGTTTTCAACGTGCGCATGAACCGGAGCCGTTCAGCGGCATAAGCGTCGATCAGATCACCTTTATAGGCATTGACCGCAGCGACAGTCTGGCCACCAACAATGCCGTCCGCAGTCACACCGACCACACGCTGCAGCGATTTAACCGCCTGAGCGGGGCCGCTGTTCACACCATAATCGAATGCCATGAAGTCGATGCCAACTGGGAGCAGATCGCCGCCAGATTGTACCCAATAAGAGCGCCGGTAAATCTCGATGGCTTCTGCTTTGGATAAGGCTTTGACCTGTGCAGGTGTAACGCTGGCAACACCACGGTGAGCGGCCAATGTCCTGTGAGTAATGCCGTATTTCGTAGCACCGCCCGGGTCTTTCGGATTATTCACATATCCGCCCTCATGACCAAACATCAGGTCAAGCGCGGTTGTTAAAGTCTCACGCATATCGTTCCTTTCGTAAACACAAGCAGGATCGCCGCGCCAGCTGGCACGGTTTTATCCATCTGAATTTTCCTGTGATTGTGCCTGACTATCAGGCCAGTGTGATTATTGCCGGTCAGGCAAATGCAGTGTCGATCTGGTTTTGATCGGTAAGTGTGCCATCCAGAATTTGCGGCAGAGCCTGCGAATAAATGCCGAAAACGCTGTTCACATGCGCTCCGACTGCATCAGAGAGATGCAATAATGGAGAATTGGGGTTGTTCAAAATGATTACTCTGAACGATTTTTCCGATCTTAATTGTAGAAATATACAGTCAATCATTCGGTGGCTGGGTCAGCGTAAGTCACGCCGCGCTGATACGTCGTGTCATTGTGTTTCCCACTCGGCAATAAACCGCTTCAGAGGCAGTGCTGTGGTTTCGGCTTTTTGGTGCTTGCTGGGGTTGCCCCATCAGTGGTAGTGCAATCGAAAGGTAGCGGTCGGTGAAAAAACGTGATTTAGATGGCCTTCTGTTACGGAATTTAATGCTGGGGGAATGACGTTGCGGAATGCTGAGTATGATTTCTTTGATGTGACGCGTGGAATCGCAGCGTTTTGGGTATATTTATCTCATTTGCTATTAATTTGCGGGTTTTGGCACCCGCTATTAAGCCGTGGCGATTTGGCTGTTGACGTATTTGTAATGTTAAGTGGATTTGTAATAGGCCTCATGAGGCTTAATAAGCCGGAATCTTATCCACGGTATATCCTTAGAAGGTTTGCTCGTATCTATCCGGCCTATTTAATCGCGTTGTGTTTGGGGATCGCAACTTCTTATCTCTATGGGCCTGTTCTCGGAAACTCCGACTATACCAAACACATGCCGTGGTTCGCCTCACGTCATGGGGAAGTATTTGCTAATTTTTGGCAAAATCTTGCACTGCACTTGTCTTTGCTTCATGGGATGGTTCCATATAGCATAATACCGTCAAGCGAATATGCCTTCAGCGGCCCGCTGTGGTCAATATCACTGGAGTGGCAGTTTTACTTGGTTGCACCGTTGCTATTCTTTCTTCTTGCAAAGAAAAAAACATTGACCTTTCTATCTTTTATCGTGGCTGTCATCATCTTTGGTCAAATTGCAATATGGATTAAAGGGTTTTGGACATCTTCATCACCTTCATTTCTTCCACTGCGGCTCGATTATTTTGTTATCGGAATGGCATCTGCTGTTGCTTTCAAGCCCTCTGCTTATATTCATTGGCCACTGAAATTATCATTGATAATTTTGATTATTTTAAGTCAATCATACTTGCGCGGCTATTCAATAGCTCTCCCAATATGGGGTTTTACTTGGTTTTTAGCTTCGACGGCACAGAATTCAAATATTCTTCGTATGTCGACAGCTATCCTACGACCAATAAAATGGTTTGGTGATAGATCTTATGGATTTTATATTTACCACATGCCGTTCTTGCTCGTAATTTCATACTTTGTGATATGGGGTAGATTTGATATTTTCGGCCATTGGGGAGCTTTAGCTATACTTTTTGTTGTATCATTTCCAATTACTACACTCGCAGCAGCGGCAAGTTACAAGTATATTGAGACCCCCATAATTGAACGTGCTAAAATTTTCGTGAACGGAACAAAAAATCTTAAACAAATTCGCTTATATCCCCTCGGATATAAGCGCGACCTGTAGCCGCTTGAGACAATCCAATTGTCACTACGCCGGCATCCGATATATTGGTAACAGCTACAGCAGGAATTACAGAAGATGCGGAATCCTTGTTCCATGTCACCTCCGCGTGGCGCAGCCGCCCGAACGGAAGTTGAGACGACATATCTAGGTCGCCCGACACACTCGCGCTGATTTGTAGACGCCCACGAGGACGTGATCTTTGCGGTAAAACCGAACCAGTGACTGAACTTATAGTATTACCATCAACGATGCTGGAATACACTGAGCCAATTGATCCCTTGCTTTCGTTTACAGCGAACATCTTAACCTGCCCACCTGCTGTGTTTGCGAAGGAATTATCTTGAAAGTTAAATCCCTGCACAAATAAAGAGGGTACGGCGGGGAACAGCACTACAAAAGCGCTACCCTCTCCCATGGGAGAGGTCAGTGCGCGTAGGAATTTATTACCTGTAAATAAGCCTCTCGGATTACAGATGACGATAGGCGCATTATCAATGTAGTTACCTTGGCACAAAGCAGCTGTGTCATTGTAATAAATACTAGCATCAGTACAGTCGTAAATATGATTATACTCAATGTTAACTGAATGCATAAGAGAAACAATCCCTCTCCTGCAATTAGAAATCATATTTTTACCACCAATCTCAGCATCCGCACCTGATATGCGAACACCCTCTGAATTTCCGTATGCCCCGACAATGCGATTGTGACGGACGATTGTTTCCGTTGCAGCTCTATCAGTATAATCGATGACCCCATGGCCACGGAACCATTGTAGATAGCACCCTTCAATAACGACGCCATGTGCATTTTTGACCGCTATACTGTCGTTGACCAACACAGCGCCAGCCGACTGACCTCCCAATATGTGCACGTCTTTGATCTTAAGCGCGTTAACCCAGTTGGTATTGCTACCACCTGCGCCACCATTCGCCGTTGGACGTATATCAAGCAATGCTTCATCTGCGTATGCACCAATCGCAGTAAGCTGGCCGTTTTGTATCGTCCGCTTCGTCTTCGGTACATCTCTGATAGTCAGCCCCTTATTTGTCCGCCAATTGCGTCCGACTAAATCAAGAGTACATGACTGAGGGTTAGTGTCGTCTAGGAGCGTGAATTCAAGCGCGTTTTGGAGTGCGTTTGACTGGTCTATTGCAAGCCCATTGCCGCCAAAGTGAAACGGTGAGATTGGTTGTCCCGACAATGCATCGGCAACAATGCGCGCGGTCATGCGTGTATAGGCTGGGGCCTGAAGGACACGTTCGGCCTCGACATCTACAACCTTATACCAAGTGCGCCCGTCTAGACTATCCACCGTGTTCGCAGTGCCGTTTGGCTCATCAATGTACAGCCCTCCCTTGCCATCTCCCCGCATGCTTTCGCCTGCTGTTCGGATATAATGTGTTGACGATGGAACGATGGTAAGGGCTACCTGATCACGTGTTTCAAAAGCGAACCAGTTACGCTCGGCTGCTCGTTCTGCGTCCTCTCGTGCATCGCGTGCACTATCACGCGCTTCCGCTGCCTGCTCTGCATACCCTTGAGCCAATCCAATTTCATCAGACATAGCTTCCAGCTTGGATACAGATCGGCGAGTGTCCTGAATTGCCATGACCGTACGATCAAGTTGAAGTTCAACACTTGGCGCGTCATTGCGTTGTCGGTTTTCCAAATCAACAGTTTGTTTAGCCTGTGTCATTCGATAGCGAACAACTTTCACCCCAACAGCTGGCGCGACATAAAATGAGATCGCACCACCATTTGGCCATGCACTGCCAGCGATAGAATAATGTTGATTAAGATACTGTTGAGTATCTACCCCGTCAGCATCACGCAGTAAGACAACAATTTCATCCGACTGTAAAAAACGCTTCGGATACGGGAACTCAGTTGTCGTGCCATCTGCATCTGAGATGTATTCAAGCTGATCAGGTACAGGAACGGTCATGTAATGCTCCAATTAAAAAGCCGCCCAAAAACTGAGCGGCCAAAACAAAAAAAGCCCCGCACACGCGAGGCAATAAGATGTCATTCATCCCCTACTCGACATTTCTAGGCAAATTAAGCAAGATGTCAGAAACGGAGGGGGATGATGTTTGGTCAGCTTTCTTATGTATTACGCTTCAATCACGCCTTAGCTATGCTAGGGGTAAATCCTCAGCATATAAACGAAACGATACGCCAATCGGCTCAGATTTCTGGTAAAGAATTTGGGGCTACCCCACAAGAAATGGCGCTTGTTTTAGCCAGTCAACTACCACTTGAATATACGATCCAACTTGACCCGCGGACTGCCATGAAGTGGATTAGAAAAAGGAAAATTAACCCTAGAAATCCCAATGTCAAAAATGCCTTATTCGCTCTTAACTGGGCAAAGTTAGTAGATTATTAATTACTTTTTTCTTGTAAACCAATCGCATCGCCAGTCGCGTCCTCAACCTGATTTAACAAACTGCGGATATAAAACAGGTTTTGAAACGGCATCAGACCTCTGATCTTATGCAAATCAGATTTAGTGGTATCTCCTGCGAAGATAGAGCCAGACACTTGGAATATGTCTGATACAGCGTCAGGGGTTGGGCCGAGGAATGCGCCAATCACATTACGTGATTGATAGCGGCTCATTTGTTCACCGGTGATGCCAGATAGCCCAATGCGGCCACGGCTAGCCTTCTCAGCAATATTATTTACATCCATCATCCAGCCGCTCAGACCAGACCAGTCAAATGCGTTGGTTGCCCAGACAATGGGATTATCTGATAGCTCTCGTTCTGCTGTCATTTGCTTGACCATATAGGTCATCGCACCAAGTGAGAGAGCTGTCACAATGCCTGCCAATGTATCCGCATCACGCTGCTGGATAGCCGATAGGGTGATTTTCTGCATGGCAGACACGTTGAAGCTTTTAAACTGGCCAATTGTCTTCCCAAGCTCTGTACTCATCCAGAGCGGTTTATCTTGCCCGGGAGTTACGATGATGCGATCAACATCTCGCACTACGGCCGTTCGAAAAGCTTCTCGTGCCAGACGATCATCCCAATCTGCCGCTTTTGCCAGCAGCACGCCGCCCTGAGTTTCGCCATACTTCTTGAATTGTTTATGAATTCGCTCAGCAAGATCGGTATTGATGCCAGCAGCGCCAAGTTTCCTGATCTGCTTTGCTGTTGCTGTACCTTTGGCAATAGCTTCGGTTGCATGAAGCATATTGGTCATAACGATCATGCCACTGAACTGTTTCATCGCGGCGTTCCAAGGAGCCATAAGTGACACCACGCCAAATCGCGTTCCGGCAGATTTAACGGCACGTTCAAACTTGCTGCCACGGCCGAAGTCATCGCCAATTTCAGCCAGTGACATCGCTCGGCTATCAAGGATCATATCGAGAGCTGTACCGGATGCCTTGACCTCTTTGCCTGCCATGCGAACAGCTTTTATGTTGGATACAAGCGGCACAAACCCATCGCGGAATGTCGATGTCAGACCGTGCTTGAAAACGATACCGGCCATATCTGGAAAGGCTGAAAGGGTCATGCCGCCAAGCAAGCGCAAGTAATTCAGGTTACGTGCTACGCGACCGGCGCGAAGCACAATACCATCTGGATTTGATGGCAATGCATACTGGCCACGGATACGGTCGCGCATGCCCTCAATGTCCCGCACAGCGCTTTTACGTGCTTTCTCAAGTCGTGCTCGTTCCTTGGCTTTCACCTCGGGAGTAGCTGCCTTCCCCTCTTTATCGAGCATACCGTCGACAGCAGCAATCTTACGATTGGCTTCATCGTTGATCTTGCGGATTTGCTCTGCCATATCCGGTGAACCGAACTTATTGGTCAGCTCAATATCCGCAGACATAGTGCGCACCTGAGCGTGGAGCACCTCTTCAATATCGGTGTTGAGGAACTCCTGTATCTTTTTGCTTTCAATACGCAGAAGACGCTCTTTCAATGGGCCACGTGGCCCCGAGACAATGCTGTCATATGGGATGCGACCATCAGCATTCCCCAGAATTGTATCTATAGTTTGGTCGACGATATCGGCGACCTCATCATCCGAGAGACGTGAGAATTCTTCCGCCTTCTTGGCTACTGCATCAGCCTTTGCACTAGTTTGCCTCGCGACATTCTCAGCATCACTGATCCGCGCAGCAGCATCACGTTTCGACACAAAATAATCGTTCAGGATACGTGCAAAATCAGTTCGGTACGCCGCGATTTTATCTTTGTTGTACATGCGAAACAGGTGCGATACATCACCTGCAGTGGCAATATCATCGGGCAGCAAGCGGGCTTCAATTGCGGCTTGCTTCATTGCATCGTCAGTCTGCCGGTAGATTTTTGCCGCTTCCGCAATTTCAGGAACGGCATGCACGTCGCCGCTAAACGCTGCCCGCCCCACTTCCTCTTTAAATTGCTTGAATGTCATTTTATCACCACCGGTTATGCGCTGCATTTCAGAGCGCATAGGAGCAAGACGGCGCTGCCATCCGGTCGGATCTGGTGCATTGTGAAAATATTTGGCGTATGCTGTATCGATCTGTTGCAGCGTGTCCGCCAGCGGCGCCTGCCACATCTTCATACGGGTCTCTACAGACCCCCCGATTTCTGTCGCAACACCTTCAGCATTGGCTTTGTATTCCAGCGGGGTTTCAGCCAGCTGCCGTACAGTCGATCTCGCCTCATCAAAGTCTGAAAGCTGCGAGCGGATAAGAGGGTCTTGAGAGCGTACACCCCAAAACTTCTTTATCAGCGCTTCATCTTTAATTTCAGTTGGGCCTTTATTAACGGCCGCAGCACCAGCTGATTGTGCACTGCCACCACCAAACACAGCCGTGTCAGCTTCTTCAAATGCTTTATTCTGCTGTTCTATCTTACGGCTAAGCCCAGATAGCTCAGCAGATGATAGATATCGCCCAGCCAGCGTACCAAGCGCTCCACCCAGCAGAACTGAACCACCAATATTAAAGACGCTTTCTTCGCCAGTGCGTGTCTGCTGTGTCAGCTGCAAACCAGCTTCGGACACAGTAGCATCAATACCAGCACCAATTGCTGCCCCTGTCGCAGCTCCGGCCGCGCTCCTTGCTGCACCAAGCACACCACCGCCAATAGGCAAAAGCGTTGGAAGGTCAAACACGCCAGCAGCAAGTGAAGCAATTGTGCCTTGGATGCCAGCAGCATCCAGAGTTCTGCGATCCGAGACTTCGCGTTGAATTTGGATTTTCAACGCATCCGCCGCTCTCTGATTAAACACACCTGAGAAGCGCTCCACATAAGGTGCAAAATCCGGATCATCCTTGACATAATCGATGGCATTGAAACCTTGTTCGATTTCGTAAGGGTCTGACATGCCTCGCGAAGTGATATAAGATGTGACCATATTATCCGAACGAAAGGCTGCTGCCATTGTCTCGCTCATGGTCGGGTCTTGCGGTACATCAGCAGGCGCGACATTTGTCAGGTTTTGCACACGAACTGCAGGTTCATAAAAAGGCATCAGTTCCCACCTGCATTCAGTAAGCCGCTATCTTTGGCGTTCTGGAATAGTTGAGTACGCTGCTGATCCAGACCGGATTTCACAGTCGGCGTTTGGCTTGTCGGCACAGGAATATTAGGAACTGTTGGCTGAGGTAAAACTTGTTGTGCCTCCGGGCTATCCCATGCAGAACTTGCACCCATTGGGATATCGCCGCCGTTCATATACTCAGCCATTCCGAGGCCACTGACTTGATTTCGCGTAGCTGTTTCAAGTCGCTTATCTTGTTGTTTTCGTGCTGCAGCTGACACAACAGACAAGTCTGGTCGCCATTGCTTGCCATAAAGGGTTTGCAAATTCCCTTGCTCATCCTTGTAAAGAACGGTGTAGCCGGGCAATTGATTGGATTTAATCTCAGAGCCAGTCTCAGGTGTTGAAACCAGTACAATGCGGCTCATAATGCTATCGCGTGTCATTGTGCGATATTCCGTCAGCCCGCCTTCATTCCGGATAAAAACTTCGCGCCCTTCAACTAATCCGCGATAGCCATCATTCCCCTTTGTTGGATTGAGCAATTGGTCATTTGGGAATGCCTGCGCCAAATCATTGATAAGCTGATCTTTCACATATCCATATGGGTCGCCGTCATTTGGCTTTGCTGGCCAGAACTTTTCCGGCGGGTATTTCATCACGGACTTCGTGCCAGTGATTTCTGTTGTCCCGTACAACCTCTTCATTTCAGCATCGGCGCGGTTCTTTGCAAGTTCCGGATTGCCGCCAGATGCGTAAAACTGCTCTTCTGCAATCGCTAGATAATCAGCCGCAATCCCCGCGGCTTGCTGCTCGTTGAAACCTAATTTCGGGTCATTGAAAGGCAACCAGCTATCATCGAAAATTGCTCCAATATCCGTGTTCTCGATCTGCTTCCTGAACTCTTTGGCAGCTGGCTCTAATGCTTTACGCTCACGAATTTTATTCGGATCATTCTGCTCAGCGATGCGTCGCGCCGCATCAGACGGCGACAGATTAAGCGTATTTACATAATAGTCAAAGTCATCAACTTTCTTCTGAACTGCACTCCCGCCGTCACGGCGACCAAGTGCAGACGGATTGATCTGCGAAAATCGTGAGGCTGCTTGTAAAGCGGCTTCGACTTCAGCAGGAACCTGACTTTCTGCCCCAGCGCGGAGTTGGTTCATCGTTGATTGCGGCACTGTACCAGACTGAACTACCAATGATTCCAGTGCCGCCTGTCTATTCTCGGGCGCAACAGCCTGATTGATAACCCCGCCAATTGCATCAACCTTCTTCTTTCCATCCGACGAGTACGGATCAAGGCTGAGTACACCATTCTGGAAGTCAGCCATCGCCTGAGCTGTCATAACCTGATCGCCCTGACGGGATCGCAAAGCCGACAGAAGCGTAGCTTTATCGCTATCATTCATCCGGCTCGATAAGATTTGCTGATCACTGGAAATTTCACCCGTCTGGATACCAAGCTGCAAAGCACCTTTCTCGCTATTGTAGGTGGCGGTTGCCTGCGCATCGATAGCTGTCTGCCCCCGCTGTGCGGCGGCATTCATCTGATCATATAGTGATAGACGTTGAGACAGCGACAAATTAGCAAAGCGCGGATCAGCAGGTGTCTGCCCCGCCGAAGAGGCTTTGCCTCCCATCTTGCCTGCTGACCATGCGGCTACATCACCGGCAGACTTACCTCGGAGAAAACCATTCGCCTGAACAACCGCTGGCCCAACAATACTTTCTATTGAAGCATTCGGATCAGCCTTAAGAACTTGAGCAGCGCCGCGTGGCCCCAGAAAATGGGCAAGGTAAATATTCCCCGGGGTTTGCTGAATGCCTTGGTTTGCAAGAAATTGAGCGTTTTCCCGTGTATAGGCTGTTGTCATCTCGCGGGAGAGTTGCGGGTTTGTTTTTAGGGCAATGAGTTCCGCATTAGATTTTCCGCCGGCAATATCTGGGCGGTATTTACGCACCATATTGAGCCATGTGCTATCAATGAACTGCCCCAAACCGGCTGCTGATGAGTTCGGGTTCTTTGCCTTGGCATTACCGCCGCTTTCAACGCCGATGATTTTCCCGACCACAACACCAATCGCATCACTACCTACTGCAGGCACCCCAAGTCGATCAGCCGCACCAGTAATTGAAGCAGGATTTGCTTGAGCTTCACGCACTTCCCGCTCACCAATGGTCAGCGAAAACATTTCGTCAGCCTGTTTTTTGAGCTTTTCTTTTTCAGTTGGTGACAGGCCAGAAGCATCAATAGTACGGTGAGCATCCTGCTTTGCCGCGTCAAACATGGTCGGATCGTTAAATACTTGATTTTGCAGTGTCTGCTGGCGTTCTGTAATGCTTGTGCGATACCAGTTATTTCGCTGATCGATTTCTGCCGCCGCTCCTTTGTCGATCCATTGGTTTCGTGCAGTGGAAACCAGCTCAGCAAATTTGGGTTTGAGGCTATCCGGTACAGATTTCAAAAATTCCTCTGACCGCTTGGTATAGATGCCTGACACATTATCGGTGAACCCTTTACCTGAAGGGGCCATGCCTTCCTGCTGCTTGGCGAAATCTAATGCATTATCATCCTGCCAGCGCTGAAAAGCTTGATTGGTAGCAAAATCATCAACCTGCTCCTCCATCTGCTGACGACGTAATGCCATCTGGTTCTGCATGTCTGCATGATTGCTGATTGCGTTACCAACCTGCGCCAAGCCCTGACCAATGCTGTTATCTACGCGTGTGTCAGGAACGCCGCCAATATCAATGGTACGGCCAGCTTCAATCGGACGGATTTGAACCATTAAAACATACCTTGGATCGCGCCACTACGAGCACGTTGATATTGAGTATAAGGATTTGAAATCATTGTGCGCTGCTGGTTCGTCTGGCTTACTCCTGTGAAAGCATTCACACCGGTCGCTAATGCCCCCATATACCCGCCTGTCATCGCGCTCTTTGCATTTGACCGAGCGAGACCTGATTGGAACCGGTAATTGTCGCTTTGTACCTGAGCGCCGTAGCGAATAGCCTGCTCATCTAGGCTTGCCTCAGTTGCGCTGTCCTGCAGCACATCTATCGCGGAGCCGGAAAGCGCGATACCGTTTGATAGATATTGCCCCCGCATAGATGCGAGTTGCCGGTCACTGGAGCGGCTTTGAAGGTTCGCATCATAGTTCCCCTTCTCCGCTGCCATTTGCGCCTGACGGTCAGCATATGCTGCTTGTGATTTATATGAGGCAGATTGCGCGCTGGCTCCGGCTACCTGTCCCGCCATGGAGACACCTGCACCTATGAGCGTCATTGAGAGTGGGTCGAAGCACATTAAGGGGTACTCTCCAATTGCAAGACCAAAGATCGGACGAGCAAAGGCAGCGGCTCATCTGTTTCAAAGATAAGTTTGCCCCCACCCTCCATCCATGATCCGGATAAGTCGCAAGGCACAAAGCCCGTGCGGAGTTCACTCGCGCTTCCGAAAAGGCTATCACCTGTTTTCAGCAGCTGCTCATGTAAACTCGGCTGCCAATTCTCACCGCCAGCAGCTCTGACTTTTGCCGCGCCTGAGTTCAAAACATCAATGCTTGCCGCAATAATGGTGCGGTTACGTCCGAATAACGTGCCATCTTGTTGAGGTCCTGCTATAGGCTGTGTGATCGCTCGACTCTGATATTTAAGGCCAATGCTAATTTTCGCAGCGGGAAAAGGAAGCGTTACGCTCCCGCCTACAACCTGCAAGTCGTTGACCACGCTGCCATCAGCCAGAGCCACAACTGCTTCACCCTCAAGGTGTCCCAGACCGGAAATCGTACTGATCTCAGAGCCGTTATACTTGGCCCCGCAATCGACATGAAATGCATTTTCGACAGTATCAATATCGCCATCAAACGGTCGTTCAAGAACTTCGATATAACGCTTTAGTTGCCCATTGATTGACCGGCGGACGCAGAGATAAACATCGTCAAAGCCCTCTTCCTCCCCCGGAATAATTGCTAAGCTTTCAACGGCGCCGCCAGAGATTTCATGTTTTGCAAAACCGACAACTTTCTGCTCCCTGTCATAAGTGACGGAAACGAGAGAGCCGTCTGCCATCGCACAGTAAATTTGCGGATCAGGGCGCTCACAATATCCCCAATCGATTATCCCGCTTTTAAACAGATGCTCCCCAAGCAGAGATAATTCCGGTGCGACATAACGGTTTTGGTCACCCAAAACGAGTTCACGAATCTTCGTCGCACCTATACCGGCATAAATTGTAACGCCACCAATCGACAGAGGTTTGAGAGCCGCAGCGCCGCTCGTGGGGCCTTTGCGTTGAGATATATTCACTGCCGAGAATGTTTTATTCAGATCAGCAGGGCCAACGGTTCGAATTTGACCTGCTGAGCCTGTTACCAAATCCTCGTCGTCGGCCAACCATAGGATTTCATTCTGATTTGATGAGAGCAATGTAATTGAAAGGCCGTCTGTTTCTACATTGGGATCGCTGATCCCGTAATCCTCAAATTGACCTTGCTTAGAGCCAAAGACAGTTACCGGCTGGCTATTCGTCCTAGACCACATCAATCGCTCATTGAACAGTCGAACTGTGGCAGGCCAACCGGACTCTTGTGAAAAAGCGCCCATACGCCACATCGATATCGGTGAAGTATTTAACAAAGCATGACCGTATAACCGCACACTAACCTGAGTAGCTGAGAAATATGATGCAATTTTCGCCCACATCCATTTGGATGATGGCCCCATTATTCTGATAGATCGACCAATATCTGATGGTTGGAAGCCGGCTCCATTATTAATTCCAGCAGTTGAGGAGGCAGTCATAGTTACGGGTGACTGCTCACCTCCATATTGATGAAAGCCGAAACCTCCCCACCAAACACTGTTATCACCGTCAAATGAACTTTGAGTGCCGACGAAATTAAGTCGATACTTTGTAAACGCTCGCTTATTATTGACTTGAAAGTAGTATCTCTGATTGTTCCTCCAGCCGCCCTGACCCTCAACTGTATCCAGCACTACCCATGCAAGGCCATCCCACCCAAGTAAATCCCACCCGCTCGGACTATGCCCTGGCTCTTTATCTGGCGCTTTCACCCAATAACTATCCAGTGTTTGTGCTGATGTTAAATCTACTTGATAAAAAGCCCCTGTCGCAGATCCACTGCTGGATGATCCACTAATACTTAATGAACCAGTACCGTTTGGGCGTAAAGTCGTTGAAACATCTTCAGCCTCCATATAAGGGCCATCATTGAAAACGACATCCTCCATTGACCAGTTCACATCACCGGCGCGGAGCAGTTTTTTCGGGCTTACATCTTTGTGCGCAAAATATGCAGCATCATTGAACTGATCATAGCTCACTCTCTGCAGGTTCGAAGCGGAATACGGGTGCGAAATGGAGTACGGAGAAGCGCCAGAATATAACTGTGCTCTTTCAGACAGGAAGCGCATCGTCCCGTTTCCGTTTAACGCAAGGACATATGCCTGATCTTCTGAAAAACGGAATGGCAGTAAGCGCGTTAACTGGTTGCTGTCGGCTACTTCTGCAATAAATACTGTACCAGACCGACGACGAAGCCCGCCATGTGTCAGTACATTAAAATTCACACAGTACGACAGTGACGATAGCCAGAAATCAACGTCAGAGCGAGACCCTAGAAGTGGGGTCGTCCAGCCTTTATCAAATGTAGCCGTATGTGAATAATAAGCCATTAGCGCTGTGCCACCCAATCATCATCAGCGGCACGCGGACTGGTGCCTTCTATTGCATCTATGCGCCATGCTGCATCAATCGCTTCACGGTAGAGGCCTTGGGCTACTTGCACATAGGACACTTTCCCAGTGACCCAGTGGCCGCATTTCATCGCGATGTAAGCTGCCAGCGCCTCAACGAATGCGGTTGGATACCGATCATAATCCTCGGTACGTCGAACATACCGAACCTTGAGCGGGCCTTGCGCATCGGTGAGTATCCGAAGGCCTTCAACCTCATGGCGGATCGGTGAACCTTCTGACTTCCCGCAAGCTGTTACCGGCAGCACCCGCAGGCAGTCGTGAGGAACTGTGAAAGCATGTCGCCAGCCGAACGCAGGTGCAACCGTATCCGCAGCCAGTGCCACACGCTGAAGTGCGAAATTCCAATCATAACGAGAAAGCAAGCTATCTCGTGATGTATCAAAGTTGCGCTTCATCCAGCGAACAATTGGCCGATTATCATTCTCAAGACTGGTAATCTCAGCCTCTTTGAGAATGTCGAGAGCCTGATTGCAGATATCAGTGGGGGTCATGCTTCCTCACCTTCTGGCTCTGGTTCAGGAGGCGGTGGCGCCTGTGTCTGCTGTGCGTCACGACGCTGCTTCTGCTTTTTCAGATACCACCATGATAACGGAGGGCTATATGCAGCCATTGCTCTATTCCGTCACAGGTGAACGGACGGGTTTCTGCATGCGCTTACCGTCTGGTCTGTGTCTGTTCAAAACATCGAGAGTGGCTTTGCCTGCTGCATTAGCCGCTTCGATATTCGTTTCACGAATAGAACGGTCGATCTCGCGCTGCTCCAAATTTAATTCGTGCAACGTCTTTTCGCGCTGAGGCTCGATATCTTTGCTCATGGAAATCTCCAAAAAGAAAAGGAGGGCAATTGCCCTCCAGTTCGATTAGCCGTTGGTGACGAGGAAGCTGATCGGAATCTGCTTGCGCTCTGGATAAACACGATCCCAATTCGCAGCCGTTGCCATTTCTGCGGTTGTCGGGAACTCTCCCGCCACACTGGCATCAGTCCATTTGATGCCATAAGGGTGCAGAACAAACTGACGGCGCGTATAGAGAATATCCCCGCCAACGCCGTTACCCTGTTCTGGCTTACGGTCAATTTCGATATTCGGACTTGTGCTCATCGCCTGTTCGTTGAAGCAGATTGCTTCATTCCCCAGCAGATACGTCACATAGCTTGTTGGGTTGCCGGCACCGTTGTTGATGATCTTTGCAGTATCAGACACAACAACACGATAGCCGAGATATGTCGGGAAGCGAACCTCTCCGCGCGCATCAGGGATAAAGTCGATGAGGTTCTGTTTCTGCAGGCGGGTGTAAATTGCCGAGTGCATAATCAGTGTCGACAAATCTTCAGCTGCATCGCCCATTGTCTGCTTTGTATCAAGAATAGCTTCAGCAGAAATCAGATTTGCGTCTGTAGGTGTACCAGTTGTGAGCCCGATATTATTGACCATATCGCCGGAGTCGTTGGCCACATTGTCCAGATACACACCATGGAGTGAGGCAACCAACAGCGTATTCAGATTGCGGACCCACCAGTCTGAGACAAGATTGCCAATCGCCTTCATTGGGTCGTCACCAGCCAATACACCAGACAGGCGCATAGATGACCACGACTTGGTGCGGACATGACGAGCAGCCACATCTTTACCGGCTTCGATTTTGCCCGGAACGCTGAGCTGTGTCGGATCATCAGAACCAATATCACTGTCAACATCGGTCAGATCACGCCAGAAAGGCACGTTCGACGTCTTGCCACCACCGATCAGGAATTTAGCCATATTGGCATCGTTCCGAAGAATACCGGACTGGAAGATTGCGCCACGCTCTTTTGTGCGCTTGATCATGTATGGATAGAAAACTTCTGGGACGATAACGTCCGAAATGCGGGTAGTAGCCATTGCTATAACCTTTCCTGAATGGCTGCCGTCACTTACAGTCCGTAATCAGCAGGGTTACCACCTGCTGCACGGATTAGTGATCTGGCTTTTGACGGGTCGTCACGAACGAGCTGCCCCTGTTGCGTCAGGTTTTCATGCTCCGCTGAGAATGGATTGCTGATTGTGCCACCAGCATTGAGAACGGTTGTGTCCTCACCGTACATTTCCTTGCCAACTTTGGAGAGTGCAAAGGCGATCTTCGGGCTGAGAACAGCTCCATCGGCCGACAAAGCTCCAAGGCGGGTAAGTTCATCCTTTAGACCTAGCTGGCCAATAGCTCGGCTCGTATATTCGAGGTTCTGCTTGTAGCCGTCAGTATCCGGATCGCCCCACTGCATAACGATTTCACGGTGGGTATCGCCTTCGGCTTTTGCCATGGCATCGCGTGCCGCAGTAAACCCTCCGGCTTGCATCCCAACGAATTTGTCATGCAATGTCTGGGCTTGCGCAGGCGTTAAACCGGCCTCATGCGCCCATGTACGGAATTCAATCGCGCTCTTTTCGTCATAAGGGAAACCTTCCGGCACAGCTTCAGTGTTGAGCTTAAGCTCGTACTTATCCGGCGTTTCAGGTCGTCCCAACTTGCCGTAGAACGCGTTCCAATCATCAGCCGAGGCATCTGCCTCCGGCACTTTCAAGGCCTTGCTTGCGTGGGTTTCCAGCTCACGATACGAACGGATCGCATCATCTGCCGTCTTCCACTGTTTCGCTTCGACTAAAGTGCGGTTATCTTCAAATTGAAGGCCAGCCACCCAGTCAACGCTGTTACCATTTGACCCTTGATCAGTAACAACGGTTGCGTTCGGAGCGGTTGTAGATGTTTCCACCTGCCCATTCTCGTCTGCCATAATGATTATCCTTGTTTAGAGGTGCTCGGCTTCTGCGCGAGCGGCTTCTTCCAAAGCTCTCAATTGTTCATCACTGAGAGACAGGAAATGAAAAAGCCGCCCGAAGGCGGCTCGCTGTCCGGCGCTATAACCGGCTTGGTAAAGTGAGAGATCGGCATCAGGCGGCTCAACCATATAAAAACCGGTCTGCGCGGCCAGATCAGCCAACACAATTTGGGCTGCCTCAGTGTGTTTTCCGAACACTTCAAGATAAGCGGCATGAAGTTGCTGCTCTGTTTGTGCCGGAAGTATTTGGCGGGTTTTGGAAACGTTGCGCCACGTCATGCTGGCATCATCCCTTTAGCTTGCGCCATCGCCTGCATCGCTGGCGTTGCATCCTTGGCAGCTGTTGCAGCTCCCTGCATCATGGCAAGGGCTGCTTGGCTTTCCTGCTGCTGTGCCATTGCTTGGCGCTGCTCAGCCACTTCCTCATCATGTTTAAACATCTTACGTGGTGCGCCGTTGATTTCACGGGTCAGTTCGAGTGTTTCGTCACCATCGATTTTCATGAGCGTTGAACGATCGTATTCCCCGACAACAGTTGCCATTTGCAAAACACGTTCGATGCCCTGCATTTCTGCCATGCGACGCATACGAGCTAGAGGGCCAGTGAATTTCACACCCACATTCTTGCCACCAACAGATGAAGGCGGCTCAAGTGGTGAGCCTTGTTCAAACGCGCCCTTGCGCTGAACAATATCAACCTCACGATCAATCGCACCAGCAATACCTGTTTCGATCTTTGCACCAGCAGGGCCGAGCAATTCACCCTTCTCATTCGCACGAAGCAATGCCTCTGTCGCTGTCATCTGAGGGTTATCAACCATTGTCTGGAAAAGGTTAATGTACATGCTCTCACGGACGGACAGGCGTTTGGCTTCGATCAATCGCTCGGCAAATGTCGGGTTTTGCGCCTGAATAATTGGCTGTGCCAGCAAGCGCCCCTGTTCATCCAGCATACCGGCATTAACTGCCCCAGCATTCAGATTGAGACGCTGATTATAAATACCCCGCATAGTTGCCATCGGCGGTTTAATCATCTGCTGCGAGACTTGAGCAACAGTCTTGCCCATCACCTGCAGCATTTTGATTTCAGAGAGCGCAGCCATGACAGGAGACTGGCCATAAGGCGAACCGTCCGTCTGATCCCACCACATCACCTGATACGGGAATGTGAAGAAGCCGCTCGACCGGATCAGATGACGGCTTTCAACCTCTAACCAGAATGAGGCATATGGCTGATGACGACGCTTGTCTTTATGCTCTCCTGCTTCCTCACGCGGCATAACACAATGAATGAACGTGAATGGCTGGTCTGGTTTGTTGGTGAGAGCGGATTTCACCTTTTCCGGCAGGCTGTCGCCTTCTTGTGAGAAATAGCCCTCAGCAGCCCGCGCTGTCAGTTCAAAGACGCGGATACACTTATCAACATCGTCGTAAGCATCAATGCCCAGATATGTTTCAACCACCGGTATAGAGCGGTAGAAAAACGGTACTTTGACCGGATCAATGCCACGGCGGCCGATATTCTCTTCCAGATACAGAATACCTGTGCCAAGTCCGCACGCCCCGCGAATTGCCTTCTGATTAGCCAGCGCGAAATTGCTCTTCGCATCATACCGCGCTGTGAAATGGTAATCCCGCAGCCGGTCAAGCCATTCCTCTTCAAGATCAGTCGGATCTGGTGAAAACGGATCATCAAGCGAGAACGCGTGCCATTTCTGGGCACGCGGTGCAATCAGGCTTTCCATTCCAGCATTCAACCGGTCGAGAGACCATGCAGCGGTTGCATCGAATATTTCTTTGCTGCGCTGAGCTGCTTGCGGTTGCTGCGCTGTACCGGTCAGCGATGAAGCAATGTTCATCCCGTTCAATTCGTATTTATGGGAGGCATAAGGCATGCACAGAGTGACAACATCGCGCCATGTGGCTTCCCAATAATAGCGCTCAACAGCCATTTGCTGCTGCATACGCATGATGTCGTCAGCAATACCCATATTACATACCGCCGATTGTTGTGCGCTTCAGGTTCTTGCCATAATCCTGCGCACCGAGCGGCGTGGTAATGATTGTTGCTGCACGTCCCTGCTGTTGCTCTGCAGCGGCCATTTCATTGGCACGACGAGACTTTGCTGCCTCTGCATCCGCGTCAGGCACTGCCGGTGCATCAGGGATTTTCGGGGTATCAGGTTTAAAGCACATCTTGCCAGTCCTCTTTCAACCACGCCCAAAGCTCGAAAGCCTCACCGTTCACGCCATAATTTAGCATGTCAGCTTCTTTTCGCGCTCTGATGCTGGATAACCATTTATGCGCGAAGTCATGATCAGCTAATGATCTGATCTCAACGCGCGTTACGCCCTCAGCGATTAACTGCTCAGGCCATTCATTTAAGCAAAATCGTGTGATTGCAGGCGTTGCCCGCTTGAACTTTTCTGTGCCGTAAGCCCACGCATATCGCAGATGCGGCTGGTATATGTAATTGCCAATGGATACACCAAAGGCAGCGACCGGCTGCCCATCAATCCAAGCAGTCCAGCACCAGTTAGGCGATGAGAGATAAGACGTTGCGCCTGCCTGCGTACCGCTTTCCAATATTGCAGTAGCGAATATCTCGCGTCTGTCTTGCTCACGCAGGTTCGCCGCCACGAAACAAATGTCTCGCAGCGTTCCAGCTCTGATTTCAACGCTCACCAGTTATCCAGTATGTTTTCGTCAGCGGCTACGAACTGAGGCTCATAATAGCCCACATTTTGATGTGGTGCTGCCACAGGCTCCGCGAATGTGAGTGACAATGCGTCAGCCAGATCAGGAGAACGTAGACCGCGCTTCTTCATATCATCCTTCTTTTCCAGCATAATGCGGTTGGATGGATCAAACTTGTATTGTGGCCCCGTTAATTCAGCGGCGAGATCAATATCAGAGCCATGCAGAACACCGCGCTCCCGTAGCCATTCCCGCATGCGCCCCCACATCTCAGCGCGTTTGTTGAAATAGCGGTTGTCTTGCCCCGCTTTCGCGCCGCCATTCACCTCAATCACATTGAGGCCGAGAACACGCAATCGGTCAACAACACCGCCACCAACGCCGACGCCATCAACGAATATCGCCTGCGGGCTTCTGCTGCGGGCAACTTCAACGATATAGCCGGATAGTTGCTGCGTATCCAATCGTTCCCATTTCATTAGGTCTGTGAGAACATCGCCTTCACGGATTGCCAGCACTGAACGGTCATCACCAAATCGCGCAACATCGATGCCAAACAGAACGGGCTTTGCACCGCGTCGAAACTGTCGTTGCTGCGCCGCGTTCACATCATCCCATGAGATAAACTGCATATCGGCAAGCGTCTGGTACTCGCCAAGCCAGACATGAGCATATTTTGCAGGATCAGCACGTTTATCGCGCTCCATATCCTCGCGGAGAGCGGGCGGGAAAAACGGATTATCTGAGTAATTTGCGCGAACAACAACAGCATTGTCATTCGCTGAGTTGCGCAACAGTTTATCAATCGGATCTGTCGGCTGGTCAGGGTTCCACGAGAACCACAATTCCGAACCGGCCGCGCGAAGAGTAGGAATGAGCAGATCAAGCGATTTTTGGGAAACCGTCTGTGCTTCTTCTACCCACGCACGATTGAAGCCTTCCAGCGATTTGATGGATGCAGCATTATGGCTCTTTAGGCCACGGAAAATTATCAGACTATCATTTGGCCCGCGTATTTCCTGATCAGTGATATCGAAGTCATCAAGAAGGCCATATTCAGCAATCTTATCCTCAATCAGCTGCTTAACGGAATCCTTGATTGAGTTCTGCACTTCACGAAGACACACAGCACGGATTTGCTGGTTCGCACACTCAAGCACAAGACGGGTTGCGAATGCATGGGATTTACCTGAGCCGCGACCACCCCATGCGCCATAGTAGCGAGCGCCGGAACGAAAGAGCGGCTTGAATACCTCAGGTATCCGTATCCGATGGTTTAGATTGCTCGACAAATTCAACCTCAAAACGTCTTACAGGAATTGGCCCACCACCGGGGCCAGAATGCTCATTCATTACCTTGTCACCGTATTTTTTAGGCGCCATTTTTGACATAAGCCATTTGCGTGTATCGATACGGAGTTTGGCTTTCTGAACGTCTGAGCATTCTTCATCATCAGCGATATCAAGGATATCTTCAGCCATTGCAGAGGCACGGTCTTCTTGTGCTCGCGCGTATTGGTTGCGAAACTCTTCATGACGAGCAAGCCATCGGAACACAGTAACCCGATCAGGCATGCCGGTATCTTCACAGATTGAGCGCAAAGAACGCCCCGCTGACATCTCAGCGCATATATGACTTGCCATTGCCTCTGTATAATCAGAAGGGCGCCCAATCTTTGGTTGCTGCCCTGCTCTTGCCTCTGCCTTATCCGCTATCTGTTTAACGCGATCCGGTGGGATGCTCATGCGTTCACCTTATAGGCTCCAACCAAAAGCAATACCGAGAATGAACACAACACAGATTATCAGCGTGGCATGCCAACCTGAAAATCCGATTTCGACGTCACGATTGTTCCGCGTGTATTTAACTGCCATCATTTACCCCTTGCTGCAGCGGCAATCCATGCGATACAGAGCAAAATAGTCTTCGTGAAAATGCCCCTGCCGCTAAAGCGCCAGAATACGTATTATAGAGTGTAATACTTATCATTTTAATTTTATAACTATCGTTAGAATTTGCTAATTATTCATATGGGCTGTTTTCGTTGTTGTAACGATGAATAAAACAGTTCAGTTGCTGTAAGCTGTATTAACCGTATGAGAATCAACAGCAAATGAAACCTATATTCCTCTTGTCTATCGTCGCAGCCCTCAGTGCATGTGGAACGGTCAACAAGGTCACCGACACAGCAGCTACAACAACAACCACAACAGCTAAAACAGTTGGTACAGTCGCTGTAATCGGAGCTGTAGCAGCAGGCGCAGCAACAGTTGCATCCAGCCTTTAAAATCAAGCTCTGGCAATATGATCTAAACTCACATCAATCCCCTCTTCTGAGAAGATAGAAATGAGCACCCGCGCCGAACCGCGAGGAACGGCGGGGTGAAACCGGCAAATCAAAAGCTCAACGCTTTACCGCGATGTGCGGGTCGATATGTTTGTGAGCATCGACGGCAAGCCGGAAGGCCGAGTGTGGCTGGTTCTGGATATTGTACTCAACCGCATGGGAGTTGGTACTTCGGTCAGGCAGCGATGTGATGCCTACAGTGATCGGATTTGCCTTGAAAACGTCCGGCACATCATAGTCAGCAATGGTGAGCTTCACAGCATACACGGCTGGACTGACATCAAGTGCAGCGGCTGGTGTACTTAGGCAGAAGGCGGCAGCAAGCATAGCAATGCAGCCGAAGAACATACTTCGCATAAGCTTCATGTGTTTTCCTTTCAGGTTTTGGGCAATAAAAAACCCCGACAGGGGGTAAACTGTCAGGGTTCGTTTAATGCTGTCATAGCTCATAAAAAACGAGCGTGATAATCATTAACACTCATTTTAACGGCGTCAATACGATCTGCTAAACTTATGTTTTCAATAAATTATTGTGTAATTTTATAGCATTATATTGAATAACAAAAACCGTCGTTGTTGACAGAGTTGAACTGGTTCCGCCTCATGTGATCGAACCACGACCGGTGCATTCAAAGTGCGCTGCCCTACCTTTAGGCGAAGGCGGAAAATAAGATCGTCTCACCAAAGAAAAGAACAAATATAGAAATCCCCCTATTCCTATTTTAAGCGCCGTACGGCCTCATTAATCACTCACAGCAATTCACACAGCC